>CAVRRZ010000006.1:0-347742 GCA_963723745.1 uncultured Actinomycetota bacterium | reverse complement strand
AGCCGAGGACGGTCAGCCCCTCCTCGGCGGCCAGCCGGTCGACGTCCTCGATCCGGGCGGCGCGCTCGGCGTCGTCGGCGGGGAGGAACGCGATGCCCACGGCGTACTCGCCCAGCGGCGGCAGGTCGAAGTCGACCTCCGCGCGCAGCAGCGCGTCCGGGACCTGGGTCAGGATCCCTGCGCCGTCACCGGAGTTCGGCTCCGCGCCCGCGGCGCCGCGGTGGTCGAGGTTGTGGAGGGCGGTGAGGCCCTGGGCGACGATGTCGCGCGAGCGGCGGCCGCGGGCGTCGGCGACGAAGGCGACGCCACAGGCGTCGCGGTCGTTGGCCGGGTCGTACAGCCCGGTCGGCGAGGGCGCCCCGGAGAACGGGACGGCGGGGGCGGTGCGGTCGGACATGTCACTCCCGTCGTCGGCGGCTCCCGGAGCAGACCCGGCGGTCAGGCTCGGCGGGAGGGCGGGCGGGGCCCGGTGCCATGGTCAGGTACAGCGTCTGGGACGTTCAGGCGGTCGACGAGCGGACCGCGCGCGAGGCAGTGGTGCCGCGTCGGGCGGCGTGGAGCGGACCCGTCCGGTGGTCTCCGGTGGGCCGTCGTCCGCGGGGCGGCGCTGGCCCGGTCCGACGCGTGCGATCCGGACGGGATCACCGACCGGACGCTGTGGGAAGCGTACACATCGCACGACCCGTATTCGCCGCCGTGACAGGCGTCACGGCGCTTTCGCGGGCCCATCCCGCCGGTCGGGAGCCGTCCCGTCGCCTACCTCGCCGCTGACCTGCTCCTCCGAGTCCGCTCCGGTCGCACGGACGGCCGGGGTGGCCTCGTCCGGACCCCTCGGTTCCGGACCCGAACCGTCCGTCGGCCAGCCGCCGGCCCGCCCGGCCAGCGACTCCCGAGGACGGCCCCGCTGTGAGACGAATCCGATCACGGCTGCGACGAACAACACGCCCGCCGTGAACACGTTGATGCGGACGCCGAACAGCGTCTCCGCCGGGTCGACCCGCATCAGCTCGATCCAGAACCGGCCGAGGCAGTAGCTGGCCACGTAGAGGGCGAACACGCGGCCATGGCCGAGCCGGAAACGCCGATCGGCCCAGATGAGAAAGGCCGCGGCCGCAAGGTTCCAGAGCAGCTCGTAGAGGAACGTGGGGTGGAAGGTGCCCAGGACGACCGGCTCGCCGTCGGCGCCGAGCACCGCCCGCCCGCCGTCCCACTCGTAGATGCGCAGCGCCCAGGGCAGATCGGTGGGCCCGCCGTAGAGCTCGTTGTTGAACCAGTTGCCCAGCCGTCCGATCGCCTGCGCGACCAGCAGGCCCGGAGCCATGACGTCGGCGACGACCGGCAGCGGGATGCCCCGTTTGCGGCAGGCGATCCACGCCCCGAGCGCTCCGAAGGCGATCGCGCCCCAGATGCCGAGGCCGCCTTCCCAGATGGCGAAGGCCCGCAGCGGGTCGCCGCCCTCGCCGAAGTAGGCCCGCGGGCTGGAGATCACGTGGTAGATGCGGCCGCCGACGATGCCGAACGGCACCGCCCAGACGGCGATGTCCATGATCACGCCGGGGGCGCCACCACGGGCCGCCCAGCGGCGTTCGGACAGGACGACGGCGGCGACGATGCCCGCGACGATGCACAGCGCGTAGGCCCGGATCGGGACCGGCCCGAGCTCCCAGACGCCCTGCGTCGGGCTGGGGAGGACGGCGAGGTTCACGCACTGCTCCCCACGGCCCGCACGCCCCGCGCGAGGTCGGCGGCCAGGCGGCCGGCCGCTCCGGCGGCCTCGGTCTCGTCGTCCGCGTCGAGCAGCGCCCGGACGAACGCCGACCCGACGATCACCCCGTCGGCGAAGCCGGCGACCTCAGCCGCTTGCGCCCCGTCGGAGACGCCCAGACCGACGCAGACCGGGAGACCCGGGGCGACGGCGCGGGTCCGGGCGACGAGCTTCTCGGCGGCGTCGCCGACGGTGGCGCGGGTGCCCGTGACGCCCATCGTCGAGGCGGCGTAGACGAATCCGCGGCAGGCGGCGGTGGTCGAGCGCAGCCGGGCGTCGGTGGAGGAGGGAGCCACCAGGAACACCCGGTCCAGGTCGTGCTTCTCCGCGGCGGCGAGCCACTCGGCCGCCTCGTCGGGGATCAGATCGGGGGTGATCGCACCCGCTCCCCCGGCGGCGGCCAGGTCCTCGGCGAACCGCTCGACGCCGTAGCGCTCGATCGGGTTCCAGTAGCTCATGACGACGGGGACGGCACCGGCGCGGGCCACGGCCTCGACGGCGGTCAGGACGTCGCGCATGCCGACCCCGGCGCGGACGGCGACGTCGACCGCCTCCTGGATCACCGGGCCGTCCATGCCCGGGTCGGAGTACGGCACGCCGATCTCGACGACGTCCGCCCCGTTCTCGACCGCCGCCACCATGGCCGCGATCGAGCCGGGGACGCTGGGGTAGCCGACCGGCAGGTAGGCGATCAGCGCCGCGCGACCCTCCGCCTTCGCCGCGTCGATCCGCTCCTGGAGCTTGCTGGTCACGCCGTCTCCCCCGCGTCGGGGCCGGCGACGGCCTCCTGGCTGGTGACCGCGCCCTCGGTGGGCTGCTGGTCGGTGTCCATGCCGGCTCCCGGGTCGACGTGCTCGCGGTCGCCGAGGCCGAACCATTGCGAGGCGGTCTCCACGTCCTTGTCGCCGCGCCCGGAGAGGTTGACCAGCAGCACGGCGTCCGGTCCCAGTTCGCGGCCGACCACCAGCGCTCCCGCCAGCGCGTGCGCCGACTCGATCGCGGGGATGATGCCCTCGGTCCGGCACAGCAGCGCGAAGGCCTCCATCGCCTCGGCGTCGGTGACCGGCCGGTACTCGGCCCGGCCGATGTCGTGCAGGTAGGAGTGCTCGGGCCCGACGCCCGGATAGTCCAGGCCGGCGCTGATCGAGTGCGACTCGATGGTCTGCCCGTTGTCGTCCTGCAGCAGGTAGGACCGCGCGCCGTGCAGGACGCCGGGGCTGCCGCCGGTGATCGTGGCGGCGTGCCGTCCGGTGTCGACGCCGTCGCCACCGGCCTCGAGGCCGATCAGCCGAACGCCGTCGTCGCCGACGAAGGCGGTGAAGATGCCGATGGCGTTGGAACCGCCGCCGACGCAGGCCAGGACGGCGTCGGGCAGCCGGCCGATGCGCTCGAGCAGTTGCTCGCGGGCCTCGTCGCCGATGACCCGCTGGAAGTCGCGGACCATCGCGGGGAACGGGTGCGGCCCGGCCACGGTGCCGAAGACGTAGTTCGTCGTCTCGACGTTGGTGACCCAGTCGCGGAAGGCCTCGTTGATCGCGTCCTTGAGGGTGCGCGACCCGGTGGTCACCGGGATCACCTCGGCGCCGAGCAACCGCATCCGGGCGACGTTGAGCGCCTGCCGGCGGGTGTCCTCCTCGCCCATGTAGACGGTGCAGGACAGCCCCATCAGCGCCGCCGCCGTCGCGGTGGCCACGCCGTGCTGGCCGGCCCCGGTCTCGGCGATGACCCGGCTCTTGCCGATCCGCTTCGTGAGCAGCGCCTGGCCGAGCACGTTGTTGATCTTGTGCGAGCCGGTGTGGTTGAGGTCCTCGCGCTTGAGCAGGATCCGCGCACCGCCCGCGTGCTCGGCGAAACGGGGAACTTCGGTGACCGGGCTCGGCCGGCCGGTGTAGTCACGCTGCAGCGCAGCGAACTCGGTGAGGAACTCCGGGTCGACCCGCATGGCCTCGTAGGCTTCGGTCAGCTCGTCCAGCGCGGCGATCAGCGCCTCGGGCACGAAGCGACCACCGAAGACCCCGAAGTGACCGGTCGCGTCCGGCCAGCCCGGACGCGTCGGCAGCGCGGGAGTCCCGGTCGGTCGGACGGCGCTCGTGGTCATGCGGCCCAGTGTCTCGCGTGACAGTGGGACAGCGGTGGAGGGGGTCGCGCGGCCGCGTCGCCCTCGGGTCAGCGGGGGGTGCGGGGGGTGGCGGGATGCGATCCCGCCGTCACCAGGTCGGCGACCGCCTGCCGTGCGTCGCCCGCAGTGACCAGGCCCTCGCCCACCAGGACGGCGTCCGCCCCGGCCGCGGCGTAGCTGATCAGGTCGTGCGGCCCGCGGACGCCGGACTCGGCGATCTTGACCACCTCGCGGGGCAGGCCCGGGGCGATCCGCTCGAACGTCGACCGGTCGACCTCGAGGGTGGTCAGGTCGCGGGCGTTGACGCCGATGACGACGGCGCCCGCGTCGAGGGCGCGGTCGGCCTCGGCCTCGGTGTGCACCTCGACCAACGCGGTCATGCCGAGCGACTCGACCCGCTCCAGCAGGCCCACCAGCACATTCTGCTCGAGTGCGGCGACGATCAGCAGCACCACGTCGGCGCCGTGCGCCCGGGCCTCGTGCACCTGGTAGCTGCTGACGACGAAGTCCTTGCACAGGATCGGCACGTTCACCGCGGCGCGGACGGCGTCGAGGTCGGCCTGGGAGCCGCCGAAGCGCCGCCGCTCGGTGAGGACGCTGATCACGCGGGCGCCGCCGGCCTCGTACTGCCGGGCAAGCGTGGCCGGGTCCGGGATGTCGGCCAGGTCGCCCTTCGAGGGGCTGCGCCGCTTGACCTCGGCGATGACGCCGACCCCGGGCGCGCGCAACGCGGCGAGGGCGTCGAGGGCGGGGCGGGTGGCGGCGACGGCGGCCTTGACCTCGGCCAGCGGGCGGAGTGCCTCGCGCGCGGCCACGTCCTCGCGGACGCCGGCGACGATCTCGTCGAGGACGGTCACGGGCGGGGTCCCGACGCGGACACGGCCGTGCGCTGCTGCACGGCGTCCTGCCGAAGTAGCACCGATCCGTCCCCTTCCGAGCTTTCTGGGCCGGATCCAGACTAGAGGCGGCGGTCTCCGGCTCCGGCCGGGGGGCGGGTTGACGGTTCGCACCGGTTCCGCTATTACCCCGTCCCGTCAGTCGTCGGCCGTGACGTCGAGACGGTGCCGGGCGCCGACCTTCCGGGCGATCTCCGCAGGTGGGACGCCCAGCCGCTCGGCGGCGGCCCGTGCGTAGACGACGGCGGCGTAGGTCGCGTAGATCCACAGCGGCTCCTGCCACCAGCCGGCGTCCCTGAGCAGGTCCGGCTCCAGGCCGCCGCGCCGGCAGGCGGCCGCGTAGAGGGCGTACTGGCTGTTGCGGTGCTCGACCCGGCCGCGGAACTGGATCTCCGGCAGGAAGCGCTCGCGGAGGCCGTCGTACTCGAGCGGCGCCGAGCCGGGCGGAGTGGCGAGTTCGAGCGCCGTGACGGCGAGATCCAGCAGGGCGACGTCGGGGGTGAACCGGCCGGCCACGTGGTTGGGCGCCACGGCGGCGACGATGTCCTCGACGTCGTCGCCTCGCACCAGGCCGGTCAGCACGGCCGCCTGGGCGCCACGGTGGAGTGCCTCGCGATCGACCTTCGGGTTCTTCGCCACGCCCAGCAGTCTCGCGCGGCTGGGACGGATGACGTCGACGTCAGCCTCTCTGCTGCCGAGGAATGCGTCGAACCGCGGCGTCACGCCCGTCCCTGAGGGCGGCCTCTGGGCCACGATCCGTCGGGGCGTCGGGCATTCCCGCCGTCATTCGAAAAGATGCTGTCATCCAGCCACGGATAACAGCATCTTTTCGAATAACTGCGGTGTTGGCGGAGGCGCCGCCGAGGTCCCGGACTGTGTCTGAGTGGGCCGGGCAGAGACACTGCCCTGGGTGCACCGTCGCTGACCTACGAGGAAGACATCGGCGCTCGCTCGGCGAGCGACACGTGCACGCGCGTGCCGCCTCGCGACAGCGTGGTGCCGACGTAGAGGGTCTGGCCAACATGTCCCTTAGTGGGCGGCGGGGACCCGGGGCGGCCTGAGGGGCGCCGCAGCGGCGGGGCAGTGTGCACGAAGGGGCCATTTGCGGGCTCGGAACGGCCGTTTCGCGCACATTGCTCGGCCGGGAACGGCGGCATGTTCAGAGCCTTGATCGCGTTCCCGCGGGAACGTCTTTCGGCACCGTCACTGCGGCGTCACCGCGGCCTGCGGTCGTCCGGTCCGTCCGTCGGGTCCTCGCCACGGTCGAGCGCCGACCAGGCGGCCGAGGCCTGCTGCTCGGCCGTGGGGGCGACAGGGGGCGTCGCGGTGCCGGGGTCGCCGGCGCGCTCGTAGCGGCGGCCCATCGCCGGCCAGCTCCGCCCGCGGACGACGGTGAGCAGGCCGGCGAGGACGCCCAGCACCCCGGCGACCACCACGGCGACCGGCCACCCCGGCGAGAGGTCGGTGACGAGCTCGTCGGCCGGCACGCCGAAGGCCCGCAGCTGGGTGGTGACGACGTCGTCCCCGGCGAGCACCCGCCCGCTCGCCCAGGCCAGGCCGACGCCGGCCAGCACCAGCACGGCACCCACGACCGCCCGGCCCCCGCCGCGGACGGCGAGCAGCGCGCCGGCGGCAGCGAGCAGCACCAGCGCGGCCGCCGGCACCAGCGGGGCCGCCTCGCTGCCGCTCACCAGTGTGGTCACCGGCGGCAGCGGCTCGGGCCGCTGCGCGGTGATCTCCCCCCACGCCTGTC
This sequence comes from uncultured Actinomycetota bacterium, assembly GCA_963723745.1. Lineage (GTDB taxonomy): Bacteria > Actinomycetota > Actinomycetes > Mycobacteriales > Geodermatophilaceae > CAVRRZ01. The sequence continues at coordinate 341,209 of CAVRRZ010000006.1, read as the reverse complement.
CGCCCGCGGTGAGGGCCACACCGGCGGCGACGACGCAGGCGAGCACCGTGGCGGTGAGCTCCCGCCGTCCGCGGCTGACCGGGCGCTGCGCGCTCACCGCACCTCCCGGAGCCCTTCGGCGGTCGCGATCGCCGCCAGCACGGCCCGCGCCTTGTGCCGGGTCTCGGCCTCCTCGGTGGCCGGGTCGCTGTCGGCCACGACGCCGGCGCCGGCCTGCACGTAGGCACGCCCCTGGTGCAGGACGGCGGTGCGGATGGCGATCGCCATGTCCATGTCACCGCTGGCGTCGACGTACCCGACCGTGCCGGCGTAGAGCGCGCGCCGGGTCGGCTCGAGCATCTCGATGATCTCCATGGCCCGCGGCTTGGGCGCGCCCGAGACGGTGCCCGCCGGGAACGTCGCATCCAGCACGTCGAGGGCGTCCCGCCCGGGCGCGACGTCACCGGCGACCGTCGAGACCAGGTGCATCACGTGGCTGTAGAGCTCGATGCGCATGAAGTCGGGCACCTCGACGGTGCCCGGGACGCAGACCCGGCCGAGGTCGTTGCGCGCCAGGTCGACCAGCATCACGTGTTCGGCCCGCTCCTTGGGGTCGGCACGCAGCCCCTCGGCCAGCCGGAGGTCCTCCTCCTCGGTGGCGCCCCGCGGCCGGGTGCCGGCCGGCGGGTGCACGACCGCGGACGAGCCGGTGACGGTCACCAGCGCCTCCGGCGAGGAGCCGACCACGTCGAACGGCGACTCCCGCCCGGCGAAGCGCAGCAGGTACATGTACGGCGACGGGTTGGTCGCCCGCAACACCCGGTAGAGGTCGAGGGCGTCGACGTCGGTGGTCAGCTCGAAGCGCTGGCTGAGCACGACCTGGAACGCGTCGCCGGCCCGGATCAGCTCGCGGATGGCCTCGACACCGGCCTCGAAGCGGCCGGCCGGCATGTTGCTGACCACCGGCGGGGCGTCGGCCGCCTCGAAGACGGCGACCCCCGGGGGTGCGGCCTTGGTCAGGTCGGCGGCCATGGCGTCCAGGCGGGCGACGGCGTCGTCCCAGGCCGTCGCGTCGTCCCCGCCGAGCGCGTTGGCGATCAGCAGGATCGTGCCGTCGGTGTGGTCGAGCACGGCCAGGTCGGTGACCAGCATGAGGGACACCTCGGGCATGCCGAGGTCGTCGGTGCCGATCTCGGGCAGCCGCTCCAGCCGGCGGACCACGTCGTAGCCGAGGTAGCCGACCAGCCCGCCGGTCAGTGGCGGCAGACCGGGCGTGCGCGGCGAGCGCAGCCGCCGGGCCAGCGTGCGGACGGCGGCCAGCGGGTCTGCCGGCAGGTCGTCGGTCAGGCCGGGCAGCGGGTCGCCCAGCCAGAGCGTGGCGCCGTCCCGTTCGGTCAGCACCCCGGCGCTGCGGACGCCGACGAAGCTGTACCGCGACCAGCGCTTGCCCTGCTCCGCCGACTCGAGCAGCACCGTGCCGGGGCGGTTGGCGGCCAGCGCCCGGTAGATGCCCACGGCGGTCTGCCCGTCGGCGAGCAGCCGGCGGACGACGGGCACCATGGCACCCCCGCCGGTCCTCACCTGCTCGGCGAACTCCTCGCGGCCGGGCAGCGTGGCACCGAGCCTCACGCGGCGACCTCCGCCGGCAGCTGCCGGTGGAAGCACGTCCGCTCGCCGGTGTGGCAGGCGGCGCCCTCCTGATCGACGAGCACGAGCAGCGCGTCGCCGTCGCAGTCGATCCGGACCTCGCGCACCCACTGGCGGTTGCCCGACGTCTCCCCCTTGACCCAGTACTCGCGGCGGCTGCGCGACCAGTACGTGGCCCGGCCGGTGGTGAGGGTGCGGTGCAGCGCCTCGTCGTCCATCCAGGCGAGCATGAGCACCTCGCCCGTGTCGTGCTGCTGGACCACGGCTGCGACCAGACCGGAGTCGTCGCGGCGCAGCAGGGCGGCCACCTGCGGATCGAGGGCGGGCGGAGCGGTGGGCATGGGGCCAGTGTCCCGCACCGCGCCTGACGGTCCGCCGGCCGGCGTCAGGCCGGGGCGCTGACCGACGTCAGGCCTGGGCGTCCCCGTCGAACCAGCGCCGGCCGGCGCCGGTGACCACCAGGCCCAGGGCGACGGCCGGCCCGGCGGCGAGCATCAGGGACGCGAACGCCAGCGTGCCGGCGTCGCCCAGGCCGCTCCCGACCAGCCCGGTCAGGCGGGCCAGCCAGTAGACGGCCAGCCCCACCTGGAGCCCCAGCGCAGCGACCAGCGTCGTCCAGGTCGACCGGGTGCGCCTGGTCAGCGCCATGATCCCGGCGACGACCAGCGCGACCGCCGACACCAGCTGCACGACCGCGAGGATCTGGCCCTCCAGCGCCAGCTCCTCGGATCGCGACCGCGAGAAGCCCGGCGTCCCCGCGGCCAGCTCGGCGAGAGCGGCGAACATGAACACGTAGATGGAGGCGAGCAGCACCATCGCGGCCTGCACGAACGCCAGCACGGCCGCGGCGATGACCTGGCCGGGACGGCGCGGCGCCTGGGGCGGCGCCGGCCAGCCCCAGGCCGGGTAGGGCTGCGGGTGGCCGTAGCCGTACGGCGGCGCACCGTACCCGGGGGGTGGGCCGCAGCCGGCCGGAGGCCAGGCGGGCGCCGGACCGGTGACCGGCGGGCCGGCGTAGGGCGCCCCGGTCTGGGTCTCGGTGCGGGGATCCGCCCAGGGATCGGGCCAGGGATCGGACCGGGGATCGGACCGGGGATCGGGCCAGGGATCGGACCGAGGCCCCGTCACAGGCTCTCCGCCACTGCCCGGCCGGCGACGCGGCCGGAGAACAGGCAGCCGCCGAGGAAGGTGCCCTCGAGCGAGCGGTAGCCGTGCATGCCACCCCCGCCGAAGCCGGAGACCTCCCCGGCCGCGTACAGGCCGGGGAAGGGCTCGCCGCCGGGGCGCAGCACCCGCCCCGACAGGTCGGTCTCCAGGCCACCCAGCGTCTTGCGGGTCAGCACGTTGAGCCGGACGGCGATCAGCGGACCGGCCTTCGGGTCGAGCAGGCGGTGCGGCGGGGCGACGCGGATCAGCTTGTCGCCCAAGTACTTGCGGGCGCCGCGGATGGCGGTGACCTGCAGGTCCTTGGTGAAGGCGTTGCCGACCTCCCGGTCGCGGGCGGTCACCTCGCGCTCGACGGTGGCCAGGTCCAGCTGCGGGGTGCCGCCGGTGATCCGGTTCATGCCTGCAACGAGTTCGGGCAGCGTGTCCGCGACCACGAAGTCCTCGCCGCGGTCGAGGAAGGCCTGCACGGGCGCGGCGACGCCCGACCGGACCCGGTTGAGCAGGAGCATGACGTCCTTGCCGGTGAGGTCGGGATTCTGCTCGGACCCGGAGAGGGCGAACTCCTTCTCCACGATCTTCGAGGTCGCCACGAACCAGGTGTGCTCGTAGCCGGTCGTCCCGATGTGGGCCAACGTGCCGAGGGTGTCGAAGCCGGGGAACAGCGGCACCGGCAGCCGGCTCCCGGTGGCGTCGAGCCACAGGGACGACGGCCCCGGCAGGATGCGGATGCCGTGCTTGTCCCACACCGGACTGTGGTTGACCACGCCCTCGGTGTAGTGCCACATGCGGTCGGAGTTGACGACGCTCGCGCCGGCCGCCTGGGTGGTCATGAGCATCCGACCGTCGACGTGCGCGGGCACGCCCGACAGCAGCCGCTTCGGTGCCGGCCCCAGCCGGGCCGGCCAGTTGCGACGGACCAGGTCGTGGTTGCCGCCGATGCCACCGGAGGTGATCACCACGGCCGAGGCGGCCACCTCGAAGGCGCCCACCTCGGCACGCGAGCTGGCCTCGCCCCGGGCGACGTCGCTGGGCTCGAGCACCGCCCCGCGGACTCCGGTCGCCGCCCCGCCCGTGACCAGGAGGTCATCGACGCGGTGCCGGAAGCGCAACTGCACCAGGCCGGAGTCGATCGCCGCGCGCACCCGGCGGGCGAAGGGGGTCAGCAGGCCGGGGCCGGTGCCCCAGACGATATGGAAGCGGGGCACGGAGTTGCCGTGGCCGGTCGCGGTGTAACCGCCCCGTTCGGCCCAGCCGACGACCGGGAAGAAGCCGACACCCTGCTCCTTGAGCCAGGCCCGCTTCTCCCCCGCCGCGAACTGCAGGTAGGCCTCGGCCCACTGCCGCGGCCAGTGGTCCTCGTCGCGGTCGAACCCGGCCGTTCCGAGCCAGTCCTGGCGGGCGAGCTCGAGCGAGTCGTGCACGCGCAGCCGCCGCTGCTCCGGGGAGTCGACCAGGAACAGGCCGCCGAAGGACCACCAGGCCTGGCCACCGAAGGAGGCCTCGGGCTCCTGGTCGAGCAGGACCACCCGCTTGCCGGCGTCGGCCAGCTCGGCGGTGGCGACGAGGCCGGCCAAGCCGGCCCCCACGACGACGACGTCGGTCTCGATGCGATCGTTCTGCGCGCTCACGCCCCGACGCTATCGGGCGGGCGCGATCATGGCGCCGAAACCGCCGAGGGAGCCCCCGAAGTGGTCACCGCGCCATGATCAGCGCAGGGGCGGGGGCGCCCGCCGGGTCAGCCGACCGCACGATTGCCGCGCCAGGCCGGCCGGCGCCGGTCGGCGATCCAGCGGCGCACCGACGGGAACAGGGTCAGCAGCAGGGCGAGTGGCGAGCCGACCAGGGCGAGCACCCACCAGCCGAGCCCGAGCACCTCGGCGCCGGACAGGGTCTCGGTCACGAGCCAGCCCAGCAGCGCGCTGCCAGGCAGGCAGCCGACGGCCAGCACCACCCGACTGCGCCCGGCGAGCAGGTCCACCGCCCCCCACAGCTGGACCAGCGGCGCGGCGAGCAACGGGTAGAGCCACCACTCGGGGCCCGCGTCGGAGCGCAGCCCGCCGAGGGCGACCGCCGCGACGACGAACAGGGCCAGCGGTACGAGCGAGACCAGCCCGAGCACGGCGGCCGCCCGCGCCGCGACCGGCATCCGGCCGCTGTGGCGGGCTTCGGGAAAGGGCCGGTCGGGGCCGGGGTAGCCAGAGGCGTACGGGCCGGGATAGGGACCGGAGCGGCCTTCCCTGCGCGGCGCCGCGATCGCAGACCGAGGCCGTTGGGGGCTGGGGAAGGTCGGCTGCACGACGCGCAGGCTAGGGCCTCCGAGCCCGTGACGGAGCGACGCAGTCGATCATCGCGAGCCTCTCCACGGACCGTGTTCGGCCGGTCACGCCACGACTTCCTCCGGATCGGCCGACGACCGTCGCCAGGAGGCGTGCATTCGGGCGTAGGGCCCCGTTCTGCGTGCTCACCCGAACGACGCCATCGGTCGCCGACCCGGTCCCGGAGCGGCGCCGACCACCCGAGCCACCCGAGCGGGGCACTGGCTCCGGGGTCAGGGGGTTACCGTGACCGCGCGCCGGGCGGCGACCCAGCTGCGGACGCTGGGCAGGGCGGCCAGCGCGGCGGTGGCCACGGGAGCGAGCACGGTCACGACGCCGAACGAGGCATCGCCCCATCCGCCGCTGGAGTAGCCGATGACCAGCAGAGCCGCCAGCAGGCCGGCCGCGAGGGTCAGGACCAGCCAGGAGCGTCCCACCAGCAGCAGGATCGCCCCGGTGGGCAGCGCCAGGACCAGCAGCACGGGGATCAGCACGATCAGCCATCCCCCACCGCCGAACTGGCCGTTGGAGAACGCCAGGGCCAGGAGCCCGAACACGGCCGGGATGGCCGTGCTGAGCAGGCCGAGCACCGCCGCGACGAGGGCGGGCGCCGGCGGCCGGCGGCTGGCGGGTGGGCGGGGCGAGGGGGTGGTCACGTCGGCAGCCTAGGGCTGCGGCATGCCGCCCACCTGCAACGACTCCCCCGACGACGACCGCCGCCAGGAGGCGTGCAACCGGGCGTAGGGCCCCTCGGCGTCGACCAGTTCGGCGTGCGTACCGCGCTGCACGATGTGCCCCGCATCGACGACGAGCACCTCGTCGGCCCGCTCGGCGGTCGAGAGCCGGTGCGCGATGGTCAGCGTCGTCCGACCGGTCGTGAGCTTCTCCAGCGCCCGCGTCAGCCGGCGCTCCGTGGCCGGGTCGACCGCGCTCGTGGCCTCGTCCAGCACGAGCAGGTCGGGGTCGGCGACGTAGGCACGGGCGACGGCCACCAGCTGCCGCTCCCCCGCCGACAGCGACTCACCGCGCTGCCCGACCGGCGTCTGCACACCGTCGGACAGGCCCTCGACCCAGGCGCCGAGACCCAGCTCGTCGAAGGCGGCGGCGACGTGCGCGTCGGTCATGCCCGGCTTGCCGTACCGCACGTTGTCGGCCACGGTCGCGTCGAACAGGAAGCCGTCCTGCGGCACCATCACGACCCGCTCCCGGAGCGACGCGAACGCCACCTCGCGCAGCGGCACCCAACCGGCAGCGTCGGAGCCGAGCAGCACCCGGCCCGTGGTCGGGTCCATCAGCCGGGTCACCAGCTTGGCCGACGTCGTCTTGCCCGAGCCGGTCTCGCCGACGATGGCCACCCGCCGGCGGGGCTCGATGGTCAGGTCCACCCCGTCGAGCGCGTTGCGCGCGGTCGGTGAGTAGCGGAAGGACACCCCCTCGAACCGGACCCCGAGGGGGCCGGCGGGCAGCGACGTCGCCGTGTCCGGGGCGGCGACGGCCGGGTCGCGGACGTCGGGGTCGGTGTCCAGCACGTCGAGGACCCGGCGGAACCCGGCGACGGCGTTCTGCGCCTCGGTGAGCACCTCGCTGGCCGTCTGGACGGGGGCGACGAACAGGGTGACCAGGAACAGGAAGGCGACCAGGGTGCCGGCGGTGATGTCACCGGCGAGGCCGAGCAGCACTCCGACCACCACGACGGCGGCGTTGGCGACGGCAGCGACGAACTCGCCGGTCACGTACACGCCGGCGGTGACCCGCTGCGCCTTCACCGACGCGCGGTAGTGCCGGTCGATGGCCCGGTCGATGCGGGCCGCCGTCCGCTCCCGGATGCCGTAGGCGCGGACGGTGGAGGCGCCGACAACGGCCTCGGAGACGGCTGCGAGCACGTCGCCCACGCGCTCGCGCACGACGCCGTAGACCGCGGCCAGCCGCCGGGCGAAGAAGCGGACGGCGACGACCAGCGGGATGAAGCAGGCGAGGACGAGCAGGGTCAGCTGCCAGGAGTAGTACGCCATGACCACCGTGGCGACGACGAGCTGGCCGAGGCTGATCACGCCGAGCACGCCGCCCCACTGCATGAACGTGGAGAGCTGGTCGACGTCGCTGGTGACGCGGGAGACCAGGGAGCCGCGCCGCTGCCCCTGCTGGTGCAGCACGGAGAGGTCGTGCACGTGCCGGAAGGCGCGCACGCGCAGGCCGGCCAGCGCGGTCTCCGTCGTCCGGAACAGGCGCACGTTCATCCGGTAGACGGCGACGGCGGTGAGCAGGACGACGCCGGCGCAGACCAGCACGAGCGTCTGGACCATCTCGACGTCCGGACCACCGGGCGCCAGCAGGCCGCGGTCGATGGTCTGCTGCACGGCGATCGGCACCACGACCCGCCCCGCCGTGGCGAGCAGGGCGAGGGCGAAGGTGAGCGGCAGCCCACGCCGGAAATCGGGCATCATCCACAGTCCGCGGCGGAGGGTGGCCAGCGCCCCCTCCGGACGGCGGTCGGCAGCGAGGTCGACGTCACCGGACGCGGGCGAGTCGATGCCGCGGGAGGCCCTGGTCATGCGCCCACCGCCTCGGCGGGCAGGCCGTCGGCCTGGGCGTAGGCCCGCACGAGTGCCTGGTATCCCGGCACCTGCGCGAGCAGCTCGTCGTGCGAGCCCCGGGCGAGCACCTGGCCGTGCTCGAGCCAGACCACCTCGTCGGCCAGGGCGATCGTGGCCTGCCGGTAGGCCACCACGACCACCGTCGAGGGCCGGTCGGAGTGGGGTGGGTGGGAGGCGCGCAGCGCATCGAGGATCTGCGCCTCGACAGCGGGGTCGACCGCGCTCGTGGCGTCGTCCATCACCAGCAGGCGGGGCCGGCGGACGACGGCCCGGGCCAGCGCCAGCCGCTGCCGCTGGCCGCCCGACAGGGAGGCGCCGCGCTCGCCGACGCGGGTGTCGAGGCCGTCCGGCAGCGCGCGCACGAAGTCGTCGGCCGCGGCGGTGCGCAGCGCCGTCCAGACCTCCTCGTCGCTGTACGGGCCACCGAGGGTGACGTTGCCCCGCACCGTGTCGTCGAACAGGAAGGTGCCCTGGGCGACGAACGCGACCTGGCCGCTGACCTCCCCCTCGCGCAGGCTGCGCAGGTCGACCCGGTCGAGCAGCACCGAGCCGTCGGCGGGGTCGACCAGCCTGACCAGCAGGCCGGCGAGGGTCGACTTGCCCGACCCGGTCGGGCCGACCACGGCCAGCGTCCGGCCCGACGGGACATCGAACGTGACGCCGCGCAGCGCCGGCTTGTGCGCGTCGGCGAAGGCGAAGCGCACGCCCCGGACCTCGATCCCGGCGCCGCCGGGCCCGGCGGGTGCGGCGTCGGGACCGTGCGGGGTCTCCCCGCTCGCTTCGAGCACCGGGGTGACGCGGTCGAACCCGGCCAGCGCCCGGGGCAGATCGGCGAGCACCCAGCCGATGGCCCGGATCGGCAGCGTCAGCAGGGTGAACAGGTAGGCGATGGAGACCAGCTCGCCGGCGTCGGTGACGCCGTCGGCGACGCGGCTCGCGCCGATCAGGAGCACGGCGAGGGTGCCGAGGCTGGGCAGCGCCTCCATCAGCGGGTCGAACAGGCCCCGGGCGCGGCCGACGGCGACCAGCCCGTCGCGCAGCTCGTCGGCGCGGGCCGCGAACCGCCGGGTCTCCGAGTCCTCGCGACCGAGCGTCTTGACCACCAGGGCGGCGTCGAAGCTCTCGTGGGCGATCTCGCTGACCTCGGCGCGCAGTTGCTGGGCCCGCTGCTGGCGGGGCGACATGACCCGCGAGTAGAGGTAGTTGGCCACGAAGACCAGCGGGAAGACGACCAGGCCCACGAGCGCGAGCAGGGGGTCGGTGAGCACGAGCGCGACGCTGGTGATGGCGATCATCACCAGTGCCCCGCAGGCGAAGGGCAGCGGCGCGACGAAGAACCAGCTGGCCTCGACGTCGGAGTTCGCGTTGGACAGCAGCTGGCCGGTGGGGTGCCGCTGGTGCCACGACAGCGGCAGGCGCAGGTACTGGCCGGTGACGCGCCGCCGGTAGTCGGCCTGCAGCCGGTAGCTCATGATGCCGGCGAACAGCCGCCGGCCGAGGATGCCGACGATCTTGAGGACGGCGACACCGATGATCGCCACGGACGCCAGGGTGAGCAGCGACGCCGAGGTCGCGCCCTCGTCGAAGGCGGGCAGCATGACCCGGTCGGTGATCTCGCCGAGCACGTACGCGCTCGCGACGGTCATTCCGCCGTAGAGGCTGCTGGCGGCGAAGGCGAGGGCGAACATCCCGCGCTGCTCCCGGATGGCCCGGCCGATGTGGCGGAACCCCCGCCGCAACAGGGCGTCTCGGCGGCGGGACACAGAACTCCTCGAATGCGGGGGTGGAGCGAAGCGGAACTCTACGCTCTCCTTAGGTCCGCTAACCGGGCCGACGGGACACGGTGCGGCGGTCCGGGCGGTTAACGTCGAGCGGTGACCGAAGCTTCCCTGGCCGCGCGGGAGCGCGCCGCCCTCGCCGACCTGCTCGACGACCTGGGGCCGGAGGCCCCGACCTGCTGCGAGGGCTGGACCACGGCGCACCTCGCCGCGCACCTCGCCGTCCGCGACTCGCGGCCCGACGCCCTGGCCGGTTACGGCCTGGAGCGGTGGTCGGCGCGCAACCCGCTGACGCGGTGGTCGCACTCCGTGGAGGACCGGCTGCGCCGCGGCACGCCCTACGCCGAGGTGGTCGAGAAGGTCCGCGCGGGTGCACCCTCGTGGTCGCCGGTGCGCGCGCCCGTGGTCGACCGGTTGCTCAACTCCTCGGAGTTCGTCATCCACCACGAGGACGTCCGCCGCGCCCAGCCCGACTGGAAGCCACGGGCGCTGTCGCTCGCCGACCAGGGCCGGCTGTGGACCCTGGTCACGGGCTTCGCCAAGGCCGTGCGCCGGCCGCTGCTGCTGCGCCGCTCGGACGCAACCGGCGTCGAGCACCGGGCCGGCGGCTCGGGCACGGCGAAGGTCGTCACCGGCGAGCCGCTGGAGCTGCTGCTGTGGCTCTCGGGACGTCGCGACGTCGCCCGCGTCCAGGTCTCCGCCGAGTCCGACGGCGCGGAGCAGGAGGGCGCGGAGTAGGAGGGCGCGGAGTAGGAGGGCGCGGTCTCCCGCGCCCCGCTCACTCCGCCAGGGGCGTGTCGGTCGCCTCGCGCACCGGGATCCCGGCGTCGGCCAGACCCGCCTTGACCTCGCCGATGCGCAGCTTGCCGAAGTGGAAGACGCTGGCCGCGAGCACCGCGTCGGCGCCGGCCTCGACGGCCGGCGGGAAGTGCCCGACCTCCCCCGCTCCCCCGCTGGCGATCAGGGGCACACGCACCTCGCGGCGCACCGCGCGGATCAGCTCGGTGTCGAAACCAGCCTGGGTGCCGTCGGCGTCCATCGAGTTGAGCAGCACCTCCCCGGCACCGAGCTCCGCGGCCTGCACGGTCCACTCGACGGCGTCCCGGCCGGTGCCCCGCCGTCCGCCGTGCGTGGTGATCTCCCACCCGGAGTCGGTGACCGCCCCGTCGCGGCAACGGCGCGCGTCCAGCGAGAGGACCAGCACCTGGTTGCCGAACCGGTCGGCGATCTCGGCGATGAGCTCCGGCCGCGCGACGGCGGCGGTGTTCACCGCCACCTTGTCCGCGCCGGCGCGCAGCAGCCGGTCCACGTCGGCCACGCTGCGGACGCCGCCGCCGACGGTGAGCGGGATGAACACGCTCTCGGCGGTGCGGCGGACGACGTCGTAGGTGGTCTCGCGGTCGCCGGAGCTGGCGGTGATGTCGAGGAAGGTGAGCTCGTCGGCGCCCTCGGCGTCGTAGACGCGGGCCATCTCGACCGGGTCGCCGGCGTCGCGCAGGTCGACGAAGTTCACGCCCTTGACCACCCGGCCGGCGTCGACGTCCAGGCACGGGATCACGCGGACGGCGAGGGTCACGCGGGCACCGCGCGGACGGCGTCGGCCTCGATCTCGACCAGCATGGCCGGGTCGATCAGGGCGGCGACCTGCACCATGCTCGTCGCGGGGCGGACGTCGCCGAAGAACTCGCCGTGCGCCCGGCCGACCTCCTCCCAGCGGGAGATGTCGGTGACGAAGATCCGGGTGCGGACGACGTCGGCCAGGGTGAACCCGGCGCGCTCGAGCGCCTGCTCGACGGTGGTCAGGATCTGGCGGGTCTGCGCGGCGGCGTCACCGGGGTGCGCGACCGCACCGTCGACCGTCGAGGTCGTGCCGCTGACCCAGGCGGTGTCGCCCCGGACCACCACCCGGCTGTAGCCGACGATCCCTTCCCAGGGCGTGCCGCCGCCCAACCGGATCACGCTCACGCGCTGCCCTCCCTCGCGACCTGCAGCGCCTCGGGCAGCGTGAACTGCCCGGCGTACAGCGCCTTGCCCACGATGGCGCCCTCGACGCCGATGCCGGTCAGACCGGCCAGTGCCCGGATGTCGTCGAGCGAGCTGACCCCGCCGGAGGCGATCACCGGGCGCGGGGTGGCCGCGCAGACCTCGCGCAGCAGGTCGAGGTTCGGCCCGCGCAGGGTGCCGTCCTTGGTGATGTCGGTGACCACGTAGCGGGCGCAGCCCTCGGCGTCGAGGCGGGCGAGGGTCTCGTACAGCTCACCGCCCTCCCGGGTCCAGCCACGGGCGGCCAGCCGCGTGCCGCGCACGTCCAGGCCGACGGCGATCCGGTCGCCGTACTCGGCGATGGCGCGGGCGCACCACTCGGGGCTCTCCAGGGCGGCGGTGCCGAGGTTGACGCGGCGGCAGCCGGTGGCCAGCGCGGCGGCGAGCGACTCGTCGTCCCGGATGCCGCCCGAGAGCTCGACGTCGACGTCGAGCTCCCCGACGACGCGGGCGAGCAGCTCGCGGTTGGAACCGCGGCCGAAGGCCGCGTCGAGGTCGACGAGGTGCACCCACTCGGCGCCGTCGCGCTGCCACTGCATCGCGGCCTCGAGCGGGTCGCCGTAGGAGGTCTCGCTCCCGGCCTCCCCCTGGACGAGGCGCACGGCCTGTCCGTCGGCGACGTCGACGGCGGGGAGCAGCTGCAGGATCGGCACGGCGACCAGCGTAGGAGCGGGCCGTCGGGGGGTGTGCGGCAGGCTGTCGCCGTGGAGTTCGCAGAGGTGGTGCGCCGCCGGCGCATGGTCCGGGACTACGACCCGTCCCGGCCGGTGCCGGACGACGTGCGCGAGCGGCTGCTGGAGCACGCGATCCGGGCGCCGTCGGCTGGATTCAGCCAGGGCTGGGCGTTCCTGGTGCTCGAGTCGGCTCCCGACCGGGAGCGCTTCTGGACGGCGACGACGGGCGAGGGCGCCGACTCCTGGCTCACCCGGATGAGGCGGGCGCCGCTGCTGATCGTGGTGCTGTCTAACAAGGACGCCTACCTCGAGCGCTACGCCGAGCCGGACAAGGGCTGGACCGACCGCGACGAGGCGCGCTGGCCGATGCCCTACTGGGACGTCGACGCCGGCATGGCGGCACTGCTGATGCTGCTCACGGCCGTGGACGAGGAGCTCGGCGCCTGCTTCTTCGGCGTGCCCGTGGAGCGGGTGGCGGACCTGCGTTCGGCGTTCGGCGTCCCGAACACCTACCGCCCGGTCGGTGTGGTGTCGGTCGGCTACCCCGGGTCGGAGGACCGGCGGTCGCCGTCCCTGCGCCGGGGACGACGGGGTGTGGACGAGGTGGTCCACCGCGGCCGGTGGTGACGGAAGCGCGGTTCAGCAGCGGCACGATCGTCGACGTGAACGGCACCCCGTACCTGCGCAGCTGACTCGATGCGCACGGCGACGAGCCGCTGACCTGGGGTTATGTTGACGGGCACCCCCTCCTGGCGTAGGCTTCGAACGTACGTTCGAGTCGCTGGGGAGGCGTCGTGGGCGAGCTGGCATCGGTGCTCGACGCGCTCGGCCCGGCCCTGACCACCGATGATCTGTTCGCCGCGTCGGACGCCGACCTGCTCGAGCGCACCGATGCGCTGATCACCGCGAAGAACCAGATCGAGGCCGAGCTCGCCCGCACCGTCCGCCGCGCCGAGCTGGCCCAGGCGCCCGAGCACGACGGGCTGAAGACCATGGGCTCCTGGCTGCGCAACCACCAGCGGCTCTCCGGCGGCGCGGTCAACACCCTGATCCGGGCCGGCCGCGGGCTGGCCCACCTACCGGCCGTCGACGCCGCCTGCACCGCCGGGCACATCACCCTGGAACAGGCCGCCGAACTGCCCAAGGCGGCCACCCCGGACAACCTCACCGCCGCCGCCGTGCAGGGCATCGACCTCGCCGAGATCGAACGCACCCTGCTCGCCGTCGCCGCCGCCCAGCCGTTCCCCGCGCTGTGCAAGGTGGTCAAGCGCTACACCGACGACCTCGACCCCGACGGCCCCGAACCCGACCCCACCGAGGACCGGTCGCTGACGGTGTCCCAGCACCCCGACGGCACCTGGACCATCCGCGGCAGCCTCGACGCCGTCGCCGGGGAGAAGTTCGCCACCGCGATCGAATCGATCTCCGCGGCCTCCCGCACCGCCGAGGACACCCGCACCCGCGCCCAGCGCCGCGGCGACGCCCTCGCCCAGCTGGCCGACCTCGCCCTGGCCTCGGGTCAGCTGCCGGTGCTGCGCACCGTCAAACCCCACGTCGGCGTGCTCATCGGCCTCGATGACCTGACCGACCCCGACGCCGACGTCAGCCACGACGCCGGCACCACCGGCCTGCAAGCGGCGATCTCCGCCGCCCGCGCCCGCTGGCTGGCCTGCGACGGCAACGTCAGCCGCATCGTCATCGGCCCCGACTCCACCCCGCTGGATCTGGGCCGCACCCACCGCGTCGTCCCACCCCACCTGCGCCGCGCCGTCGAGGCCCGCGACCAGACCTGCGTATTCGCCGGCTGCGACGCCCCCGCCTGGTGGTGCGACGTCCACCACGTCCTCCACTGGCTCGACGGCGGAGACACCAGCCTCGAGAACTCCGCTCTCCTGTGCGAACGACATCACGGCAAGGTCCACCACGGCTTCCGGATCGAACGAGATCCCCACGGCCGATGGCACACCTACCGCCCCGACGGCACCGAAATCCTCATCGGCGCACCTCTACTGATCTGAGGGTGCTGACCGAGGTGCATCCGAACCTCTCACGGCGCGTAGCAATCAGGTGGCCCCGGACGACGTCACACATCGGCTGCGCCCTGTCATGAGGTCGACCGACGAGTGAGGACGGGTCGGCGCCGATGCCTCTAAGTCTGAGCGGCCCGCTATGGGTCAGCGCCCCCACTGACCTGCCTAGCCTCTGTGCGTGGAAACCGACAGCCGGTCTGATGACGCGTACGGACCCGCCGTGAGTCGCCTGCTCGAACAGACGGTCCGCGACGAACTTGCGATCGCGGCTGGCGTGGACGGAGTCGACCTTTCGGACGAGACGTTGGACCACTTTGCCTGGGCGGTCCTGACCCAGCTCGATTACGGCTTCCGCTTTCAGTGGGATCCACGCTGGGTGCCGACCGGCGAGCCGCACTTGTGGGCGGAGGGCGAGCAGCACTACGCCCGCTGCGTCACGTGCCTCATTGTCAGTCCGCCGACCGAATCCGAAGAGGCGACCAGAGTCTGGTACCGAAGGCATCGTCAAGCAGCACACGGCCAATAGCAGGCGGTTGGTGCGCGGAGCCGGACGCATTGGGAGGTGTCCCAGAGCGGCCCTCTCTGGGACACCTCATCCACGCCGCGACGGCCGGTCAGGAAGCGGCCACAGCGGTGTCCAGCCAGGCTCTCCGCGAGCCGACCGGTCATGGGCTTCGGCGTTATCGCCGGCCACGTTCTGCACCACGCTGGCGACGGCAGCGGCCCACTCGTCGGCGGAGACGGGAACGAAAAAGCCGTGCCCGTGGCCGTGTAGCAGCACCAACCATTCGCCTGGCGCGGCACTCTCAGGCCGCTCGATCCGGAGCCCGTGCGCCAAGCGGACAGCCACATCGACCGGACAGGCCCAGCCCCGCAGCTCAGTCACAACAGCAGCTGTCATCCAGGGCTCAATTGCCGGTGGATCGCCGGGATGCATCGGACGACCGTAGAGGTCAGGTCCAGGCCGCCAGCAAGCGCCGAGTGTCCCCGCGCGGCCCATTTAGGGACATACCCGCCCCGACCAGGGGTGTTCTGTGCCTGGGCCACCTATGGGGTCAGGATGTCACCGTGCCCCGAAGCGACGATGACCTTGGCGGGATCTGGCCTGACCAGAAGGAGTGGAACCGCTGGCGGGACGCCTTGGCCGGAGTCACGACGCGACTGCAGGAGGAACGCGGGGTCGAAGAGCCATGGCGGCTCACTGTCGGCTGGGGTGCCCTGTGGGCCGAGTACGGCGACCTGCGCCTTCGCGTAGCGGGTGAGGGTGCCGAGCTGTCCTCCCCTGACGACCTCTTCGACGAGATTGATTCCTGGGTCGCCTTCGATCGAGAGGCCGGCCCCGGTCAGGTCCTCGAACGGGACCGGCAAGCGATGGCGGAGTGGCGGAAGCGGATCCCCGCTGTGCAGCAGTTCTGGGAGACGGTTGCCCGTCGGGTGTTCCGGGACGTCGAGGCGACCACAGACCTGCACCTCCCGTGGAAGATCGCCGTGCACGAGGACGAGCTGGACTGGTCGGCCGTACGAGCCGCAGTCAACGACGGCGTCGACGGTGGCATCACCGCTGTCGGCGGCATCTTCATGACGGACGGACCGATGCCGCAACTCGGGCGGCGGCCGCTGAACTTCCCACAGATCTGGCTGGAGACACCGCACACCGGTCGAAGCCTCCCGGAAATGGCCGACGAGGCCGACGCGATCGGGTACCTCGCGGACCTGGTCCAAGAGGACATCATCGAAGAAGCCCACGGGGCGTGGCCGGAATGTCCACGCCATCCCCATCCCCTTGAAGTCGTCTACACGAATTCGGCTCGCCCCATGTGGGGGTGCCCGACGACGCCTGACATCACGGTCGCCATCGGAGAACTCGGGGGGCCCGGAGCCGCCTGGGACTGAGACGACTGGCCACCTGCTCCGGATTCCCCGCGGCCCCGCGCGGGCGTGAGCAGTAGTCGGAGAGCGCCAGCTTCAGCTCGCCCCGTGTCCCATAGGCCGCCTTGAGGGACAGGGCTCGCGAGTTGCTGCGGCGTGGCGGCAACGCTCGCGAGCCTTGCTCAGGAGACCAAGACGCTGATCGTCGAGCGCGACGCCGAAAGCGGGAGCGGGCGGCTGATGCCGGCCGGCTGCGGCACCGACCGCGGCGGGCATGGTCGTACGGCGTCCTGCAGCGCTAGCGTGGGCCGGTGGTGATCGAGATCGAGCCCGCCACGAGGGCGCGATTCGGCGACGTCGAGATCATGCTCGGTCCGAAGAACCCGGCGTCCAGCGTCTGCTGGTGCCTGAGCCACCGGCTCGACTCGAAGACCAACAGCCGACTCGTCGGACCGGCTCGCCGGGAGTACGTGCTCGGCCTGACCGAGCGACCGGTCGCGCCGGGGGTGCTCGCCTACGACGGCGACGAGGTGGTCGGCTGGGCCGCTGTCGCCCCGCGGTCGCAGCTGCCGTTCGAGCGCTCGACCAAGATCCCGCACGTCGACGACCTGCCCGTCTGGTCCCTGTGGTGCATCCGGGTGCGCCCGGGGCGTCGCGGCAGAGGCATCTCGCACGAACTGGTGCAGGGAGCCGTCGACTACGCCGCGGCCCAGGGCGCCCCGGCGGTGGAGGGCTACCCCGTCGACAACGAGGGGCGCAAGGTCAACACCACCATGGCGTTCGTCGGCACGCGGGCGGTCTTCGAGAGGGCCGGCTTCACAAAGGCCGCGGACACCGATGCGGTCGCAGGCGGGTTCCCCCGCGTGCTCATGCGTCGCGCCCTTGCCTGACCCGATCCCGGACCGGAGACCGACATGCCCTCCCGCCTCGCGGCGCTCACCGTCGCCGCCAACGACCCGCAGCGGCTCGCGAGCTTCTGGTCGGCCCTGCTCGGCTGGCAGCCGGCCGGCGGGCCCGCCGACGGCATCACGCTGGTACCGGACGACGACACGGGTTTCGACCTCCGGTTCGTGCCCACCACGGAGCCGAAGACGAGCCAGAACCAGATGCATGTCGACCTGACCAGCACCTCCCTCGATGACCAGCGACGCACTGAGGCGCGGGCGCTCGAGCTCGGCGGCCGGCACACCGACGTCGGCCAGCGGCCGGACGAGCCGCACGTGGTGCTCGCCGACCCGGAGGGCAACGAGTTCTGCGTCATCGAGCCGGGCAACGGCTTCCTCGCCGACTGCGGCTTCGTCGGAGCGCTGGCCTGCGACGGCTCCCAGCAGGTCGGCTACTTCTGGGCCGCCGCGCTGGACTGGCCGCTGGTCTGGGACCAGGACCAGGAGACCGCGATCCGCTCGCCGCACGGCGGCCCGAAGATCACCTGGGGCGGTCCGCCGCTCGATCCCAAGTTCGGCAGGAACCGGTTGCACCTCGACCTCGCGCCCCCTGTCGACGGCGACCAGCAGGCCGAGGTCGAGCGCCTCGT
The DNA here is from genome assembly GCA_963723745.1 of uncultured Actinomycetota bacterium. Lineage (GTDB taxonomy): Bacteria > Actinomycetota > Actinomycetes > Mycobacteriales > Geodermatophilaceae > CAVRRZ01. Next base: position 323,579 of record CAVRRZ010000006.1, on the reverse strand, counting down.
CGCCCTCGGAGCGACCCACATCGCGGGCGGCAGGGCCGACGCCGACCGGATCGAGATGGCCGATCCCGACGGCAACGAGTTCTGCGTGCTGACGCCGCGGTAGCGGTCAGCGAACGGATCAGCCCAGGGCCGTCGTCCGCGAGACCACGACCAGGTCGGAGCTGTGCGTCCCCGCCGCGTCGACGCCCTCGGGACGCGGCTCGAAGCCGGGCAGGCCGTCCAGGCCGTCGCTGCCGTCGACCGCGCGGAACCTCAGCGGCCCGTCACCCTGCACGGTGATCGTCACCTCGATGCCGTCGTCCGGAGGGGCGTGGAAGGTGACGAACAGCCTCTCCTCCCCCAGCGCGTCGTCCGGCACGGCACGTCCCTCGGCCGACGCCGACGTCACCGTGCCGCCGTCGGTGATCACCTCGAAGGCCACCAACCGCACGTCGCGCTGCGGCTCCACCAGCAGCGAGACCCGCCGCTCGTCGCCGGACGAGGTGTCGGAGCGCACCGTCACCTCGGGGGCCGGCAGCTCCGCGACCTCCGCCTCACCGGTCACCAGTTCGCCGTGCAGGTACGGGAAGTCGACCGGCAGGTCGGCGACCGTGTCCACGTACCGGGAGGTGTACTCCCCCGGCGAGTCCTCGGTGCTCGCCCACCACGCGCGGCCCTCGTCGGCGTCGAGCGCGTACACCAGCTGGCTGGGGACCGGGTGCCGCTCGTCGAACGTGTCCACCAGCAGGCCGGCCAGCACCAGACCGCCCGCGAGCACCACGGCCACAGCGGGCACGACCGCAGCGCCCAGGCGCGAGTCGTCGTCCGGGTGCGGGAACAGCATCTCCAGCGCAGGCAGGAACGCCAGTGCGAGCAGCGTCGCGACGAACGCCGGCGTCGCGCCCGACGCCAGGCCCAGGGCCGGGAAGAACAGCGACACGGTCGGTGCGAGCACCACCGCCGCCACTCCCCCGGCGATCAGTGCGCCGAGGGCGCGCAGCACGGCGGACGAGGCGAGGACGAACAGTCCGGCGACCACGCCGGCCAGCGCCGGCCAAGTGGTCAAGTAGGCACCACCGGGCGCGAACTCCGCCAGGACGGCGGCCAACGCGGCGAACCAGACCAGCGCGCCCAGCCACAGCGTCGTCGGCCCCATCCATCGCCGCAGCAGGGAGTACCAGATCAGCACGACAGCGGCGACGAGCGCGACCGCGGCCAGCCGGAACGGCGCCGGGCGCCACGGATCGAGCATCGCCGCGTACCCGGGCCGGATCGCGACCATCGCCGTCCAGAGACCCTGCACCGCGAGCGGTGCGAGCACCAGCGGCACGGCGGTGAGCGCCACCGAGCCCAACGTCCGCGGGATGCTCGTCCCGCCTCGCCACCGGGCGACCAGCACGAGCACGGCGACACCGCCCAGCGCGGCGCCGGCCAGCGGCCAGACCAGGGACCCCGGGTAGCGCTCCAGCCGGTCGATCAGCGGGAAGTAGGTGGCGTCCTCGTCGGCCGGCGTCATCAGCGGTCCGAGATCCCGGTCGCCGAGTGCCCGGGTGAGCGCCAGGGCATTGGCGCCGTGCGCCTGCAACGAGGCCCGGTCCAGGCGCGCGGGGGTGTCCTGGGGCGTGTGGTAGGCCGCCGCCCCGTCGATGAACGCGGCGTTCAGGCCGGTGAAGTTCCCGTCGGCCAGCAGCACGCTGAAGTCGGTGTCGTTGGGCAGAGTCCGGTAGACCTCGACGGCGAAGCTGCTGGCGACCGGGTGCGGCGCGGCGCCGTCGAACACCTCGGCCAGCCCCGCGTTGCCCAGCGAGGTCTCGAACAGAATGGGCGGGCCGGTGGTGCCGCGGGCCTCGAGGTTGAGCACCACCCCGCCCTGGCCGGCCAGCGGGTGCCGGGAGGCGAACGCCTCGGCGCCGCAGAGGCAAGCCTCCTCCGCGTCGGTGAGCACCACGACCACGTCGTTGCGCAGCGGTTCGCCCTCGGTCAGGGCGCGCACCGTCTCGAGGATCGCGGACACACCCGCGGCGTCGTCACTGCCGCCGGGCCCGGTCTCGACCGAGTCGTGGTGCGCCATGAGGAACACCCGCCCGGTCGATTCCGCTCCCGGGAGGACGGCGACGACGTTGCGCACCCGCGCCATCTCGGCGACGCCGGCCTCGGACTGGTACGTGCCCACGGCGTTCTGCACCCGGGTGTCCAGGCCGAGCGCGGTGAGCGTCGTCTGCAGGTAGTCGATCACCACGTCGTTCTCGGGGCTGCCGGCCACGTGCGTCTCGGCGGCGATCACCTCGACGTGCTCGAGCGCCCGTCCGGCGCTGAACTCCGTCGCGGGTGCGGAGTCGGGCAGTGGGGTCGGTGGCTGCAGTGCGAGCACGCTGAGGGCGGTCAGCCCGAGCAGCAGCGCGAGCACGACGAAGCCGGCGAACCGGTGCGGTCCAGATGGCCGGCGTCCGGCGGGCACGGGACCTCCTGGAAACGCCGTTGCGGGACGGGCGTCACCCTAGGTGCCGGAGTCCTGACGCGGTGGCAGGCGGGCCGGTCAGGCTCCGGCGCCCGTCACTTCACGACCTCGATGTCGACGGCGGCCGACGAGCCCTTCCCGGCGGCTCCGGTGTAGCTCAGGACCGCCTTCCACATCCCTGGGGTCAGCTCGGCGCCGGCCACGGTGACGGCCTCGCAGACGACGCCGCCCTTCTCGTCGGTCGTGGCCGGGGCGGTGCCGGTGACCGAGCGCCCCGCACCGGTCATCGTCAGCGTGCAGGTGCCACCCTTCTCCTTGACGCCCTCCACGAATCCACCGACCTGCGCCACGTCGTCGACCCAGCTCCAGCCGTGGTAGGCGACGGTGACCTCGGCCGCCTTCGGCTTCGGCTTCGGGGCCGGGCTCGACGAGGTGGTCACCGGGGCCGGCGGGGCCGACTCCGCCGAGGACGGCGCGGCGGACGAGGGCGCGGCCGAGGGCGATCCGGACGGGATCGACTCAGCAGGGGGCGACGACGCCGGCGCGTCGGACGTCGCCGTCGGGGTGCTCGGCGTCTCGGCCCGGACGGGCTCCGCGCCGGCATCGCCGCGGGTGAGGAGGACGACCGCCAGGGCGGCCAGGGCCGCGAGGACCACCGTCGCGAGGGCGGGCAGCGCACGCTTCCAGTTCTTCATGACCATCCATGGCTACGTCGAGTACGTGAGTGATCACGTCATCGGCGCGCCGGCCCGCCGCCTCGACTCGCCCCCACCCGGAGGGGTGACGCCGCATCGGGGCGACCTGCCCGTGCTCAGTCCAGCGTGCGCAGCCAGTTGCGGAGCAGGGTGGCGCCGGCGTCCCCGCTCTTCTCCGGGTGGAACTGGGTGGCCGAGAGCGCCGCGTTCTCGACGGCGGCCACGAACCGGTCGCCGTGCTCGGCCCAGGTGACCAGCGGCCTCCGGATGGGCGAGTCCTCCGGCGCCGGGCCGGCCAGCGGGAAGTCGCGGACACCGTAGGAGTGCACGAAGTAGAAGCGCTCGTCGTGCAGCCCGTCGAAGAGCACGCTGCCCTCCGGCGCCTCGACGGTGTTCCAGCCCATGTGCGGCAGCACCGGGGCCTGCAACGGCTCGACGACGCCCGGCCACTCGCCGCACCCCTCGGCGTCCTGGCCGTGCTCGACCCCGCGGTCGAAGAGGATCTGCATGCCGACGCAGATGCCCAGCACGGGACGTCCGCCGGCCAGGCGGCGGTCGATGATCCGCGGACCGTCGACGCCCCGCAGGCCGGTCATGCAGGACGCGAACGCGCCCACGCCCGGCACGACGAGCCCGTCGGCGTCGAGGGCCGCCGTGGCGTCGGCGGTCAGCTCGACGTCCGCCCCGGCCCGGGCCAGTGCGCGCTCGACCGAGCGCAGGTTGCCCGAGCCGTAGTCGAGAACGACAACCTTCTTCACCGCTGTCACGTTTCCTCCCAGCACCGCGGGACCCGCTCGGATTCCCGGCCGACGGCGCTCAGATCAGGTACAGGACGCCGGCGACGCTGGCGAGCACGGCGGCGGCCAGCAGCACGAACGCGATGCCCACCTGAGCACCGCCCCGCCCGCGCTGCCGGGTGTCGGGGTCGCCGCCGCCGTTCCAGACGCTGTACGCGCCACCGAGCAGGAAGCCGCCGAGGATCACGAGGACGAGGCCGTACGTCATGCGAGCGGGGTCACCGGACTACAGGGCGCCCTTGGTCGACGGGACGTCGCCGACCCGCGGGTCGATGGCGACCGCGGCCCGCAGCGCCCGGGCCAGCGCCTTGAACTGGCCCTCGACGATGTGGTGGGCATCGCGGCCGGCGTAGAGCACCCGCACGTGCAGGCTGATGCGGGCGTTGAAGGCGAAGGACTCGAGCGCGTGCCCGGTGAGGCTGGTCGGGTAGTCGGGCCCGATCATCGGAGTCATGTTCTCGGGCTCGGCGTGCACGAAGTACGGGCGGCCGGACAGGTCGACGGCAGCCTGCACCAGGCACTCGTCCATCGGAATGGTGGCGTCGCCGTAGCGGGTGATGCCCCGCTTGTCACCCAGCGCCTGCGCGAACGCCTGGCCCAGGGCGATCGCGACGTCCTCGACGGTGTGGTGGGCGTCGATGTGCAGGTCGCCGTCGGCGCGCACGGTGATGTCGATGCCGCTGTGCTTGGCCAGCGAGGTGAGCATGTGGTCGTAGAAGCCGACGCCGGTGCTGATGTCCCCGGCACCGGTGCCGTCGAGGTCGACCTCGACGACGAGCTTGGTCTCGCTCGTCTCCCGCTCGATCCGTGCAGTGCGACTCATGCGCTCGATCCTCCCAGGTCACCGGAGCCGGACCGCACGACCTCACCCAATGCAGTCAGGAAAGCCTGCGTCTCCTCGGACGTACCGGCCGTCACGCGGAGCCAGCCCGGCAACCCGACGTCCCGCACGAGCACGTCCCGGTCGAGCAGCGCCTGCCAGGTGGCCGGCGCGTCGGCGAACCGGCCGAACAGGACGAAGTTGGCGTCGCTGGGCACGCTGGTCAGGCCGAGGGCCGGCAGTGCAGCGACGATCCGGTCCCGCTCGGCCTTGACCGCGTCGACCGTGGCCAGCAGCTCGTCGGTGTGCGCCAGGGCGGCGCGGGCGGCGGCCTGGGTCAGGGAGGACAGGTGATAGGGCAGCCGCACCAGCTGTAGGGCGTCGACCACCGCGGCGTCGGCGGCCAGGTAGCCCAGCCGCAGCCCCGCCATCCCGAAGGCCTTGCTCATGGTGCGGCTGACGATCAGCCGCGGCCGGCCGGCCAGCAGGGTCAGGGCGGACGGCGTCCCCGTGCGGGCGAACTCGGCGTACGCCTCGTCCACGACCACCACGCCGGACGTCGCGTCGTAGATCTCGGTGATCGTCTCCAGCGCGACGGCGGTGCCGGTGGGGTTGTTCGGGCTGGTCACGAAGACGACATCGGGCGCGACGTCGCGCACCTGCGCGGTGGCGGCCGCGGCGTCGATGGTGAAGTCCTCGCGCCGGTGGCCGTCCGCCCAGGCGGTGCCCGTGCCGGCCGCGATGATCGGGTGCATCGAGTAGGACGGGGTGAAGCCCAGAGCCGTCCGCCCGGCCCCGCCGAACGCCTGCAGGATCTGCTGCAGCACCTCGTTCGAGCCGTTGGCCGCCCACACCTGCGTCGCGTCCAGCGGCACCCCTGACGTGCGGGTCAGGTAGGCGGCCAGATCGGTGCGCAGGGCGAGGGCGTCCCGGTCCGGGTAGCGGTTCAGCTCGAGGGCCGCCGTCCGCAGGTCGTCGGCGAGGTCGGCGAGCAGCCCCTCGGGCAGCGGGTGCGGGTTCTCGTTGGTGTTGAGCCGGTACGTGGCCGGCACCTGCGGGGCGCCGTAGGGCGTGCGGCCCCGCAGCTCCGGCCGCAGCGGGAGCTCGTCGAGCCGGCTCACTTCTGCCGGATCCGGACGGCGGCCGAGTGCGCCGGCAGGTCCTCGGCGCCGGCGAGCGCGTCGATGTGCCCGGCCACCTCGGCCAGCGCCTGCTGGTCGTACTCGATCACGTGGATGCCGCGCAGGAACGACTGGACCGACAGCCCGCTGGAGTGACGGGCGCAGCCACCGGTGGGCAGCACGTGGTTGGAGCCCGCGCAGTAGTCGCCCAGGGAGACCGGAGACCACGCCCCGACGAAGATCGCGCCGGCGTTGCGCACCCGGTTCGCGACCGCCCGGGCGTCCCGGGTCTGGATCTCCAGGTGCTCGGCCGCGTAGGCGTCGACCACACGGATGCCGTCGTCGAGGTCGTCGACCAGCACGATGCCCGACTGCCGGCCGTCGAGGGCGGTGAGGATGCGCTCGGAGTGCTTGGTGGCCGCGACCTGGGCGGGCACGAGGTCGAGGACGGCATCGGCCAGCTGCTCGCTGGTCGTGACGAGCACCGCGCCGGCCAGCGGGTCGTGCTCGGCCTGGCTGATCAGGTCGGCCGCGACGTGCGCCGGGTCGGCGGTCTCGTCGGCGAGGATCGCCACCTCGGTGGGCCCGGCCTCGGAGTCGATGCCGATGAGCCCCCGCAGCAGCCGCTTGGCCGCGGTGACGTACACGTTTCCCGGCCCGGTCACCATGTCGACCGGCTCGCAGGAGCCGGCGCCGTAGCCGAACACGGCCACGGCCTGCGCGCCGCCGACCGCGTAGACCTCGGTGACGCCGAGCAGTGCGCACGCGGCGAGCACGCCGGGATCGGGCAGTCCCCCGTGGTCCCGCTGCGGCGGAGAGGCGACCGCGATCGACTCGACACCGGCGATCTGTGCGGGCACGACGTTCATGACCACGCTGGACAGCAGCGGGGCGAGGCCGCCGGGCACGTAGAGCCCGACCCGGCGCACCGGCAGCCAGCGCTCGGTGACGGTGCCGCCGCGGACGACCTCGGTGGTGACGTCGGTGCGGCGCTGGTCGGTGTGCACCCGCCGGACGCGGGCGATCGCCTCCTCGAGCGCGGCGCGCAGGGTGGGATCGCACTCGGCCAGCGCCCGGTCGAGGGCGGCCTGCGGGACGGCGAAGTCCTCCGAGTCCACACCGTCGAGGCGCGCGGTGATCTCGCGGACCGCCTGGGCACCCCGCAGCCGCACGTCCTCGCACAGCGGGCGGACGGTCGCGAGGACCGAGTCGATGTCGGTGGCCGCGCGCGGCAGGAGGTCGGCGAGGTCGCGGGGCCCGGGCAGCGCCGAGCCGCGCAGGTCGATGCGGGCGAGCACGGGATACCTCCGGAGGCGGTCGGTCGCAGAACTCCAGCGTAGCCAGCCGCGGAGAGCGCGCCGCCGTAGGCTGCCGGGATGGGCGAGCTGATCCCACTGTTCCCGCTCGGAACGCCCCTGTTTCCCGGTGTCGTCCTCCCGCTCAACATCTTCGAGCAGCGCTACCGGCGGCTCGTGCACGACCTCGTCGCGCTGCCCGAGGACAGCGAACGCCGGTTCTTCGGTGTCGTGGCCATCCGGCAGGGCTGGGAGGTCGAGAAGATCGCCCCGGCAGAGGCTCTCTACGACGTCGGCTGCACCGCCCGCGTGCAGGTCGTGCGCCCCCAGCCCGACGGCGGGTTCCAGATCGTGACGGTCGGCGGCGACCGGTTCCGGCTGCTCGACGTCGTCGTCGGCGAGGACCCGCCGTACCTGCAGGCCGAGATCGAGTGGCTGGCCGATGAGGAGGCCGCCGAGGAGGCTGCCGGCGACCAGGAGGGACTGGCCCCTCCGCCGGGCCACGCCTCGCCGGCGCCCGCGGCCTCGGTGCCCGACGACGTCGCCGCGGCGGTCGCTCAGGGCTCCCTGTCGGTCCTGGTCCGCGCCGTCCGCGGCCTGTTCGCCCGGTATGTCGTGGAGGTGGCCGGGCTGCAGAACAGCACCGACGGCGGCTCCTCGGGCGGGCTCGACGACCTCGCCGCCGACGCCGAGCGGGCACTGGACGGCGAGATCGCCGAACTGCTCCACGGCGTCGCGGACGACCCGACCGCGCTGTCCTACCTGGTGCCGTCGGTCGCCCTGCTGACCACGGAGGACCGGCAGGCGCTGCTCGCGGAGTCGGCGACCCGCCGTCGACTGGCCGCCGAGGCACGGCTCCTGCGGCGTGAGCTGACCCTGCTGCGGTCCCTGGGGGCGGTGCCGGTGCCGCTCGCCCAGTTCGCGTCGCCGATGACGGTCAACTGATCCGGCGTCAGTGCGCCGCCGGCACCTCGACGGGCTCCTCGCCGGCTCGCGTCGGCTGCTCGGTGCCCGCGGACGCGGGGCCCGGCCGGCCGAGGTCGTCGGTGCGGGCGACGAGCGCACCCACGAGGTAGGCCAGCACGGCGAAGAACGGTGCCACGGCCAGTGCCGGGAGCGCGTCCAGGCTGACCGGGGTGGTGACCACGCGGCCCACCTCGGCCAGCTCCGCCGGGCTGGGTCCCGCGCCCAGCAGTTCCCCGAGCTGCCAGGCGAGCGCCGCGGCCAGGCCTGCGCCGGTCGCCAGCGCGGCCAGCGTGGCCACCCCTCGCCGGCGCCGCACCGCCCAGGCGACGGCCCCGGCGAGCAGCCCGAGACCGGCGACGACCAGCACGAACACCGCGTCGTCGGCGACGGCGAGCTCCATCGACGGCCGGCCGACCGGCACCAGACCGTCCTCGGTCACGCGGAAGTCGGCACGCGGCGCGAGCAGCCACCACAGGAGACCGGCAGGGAGACCGGTCAGGCCCACGGCGGCGACCAGGACGCCGGAGGCGCGCAGGTCGGCGCGCACCTCGGGCCACCCCTGCCACCGCGCCTCGGGGGCAATCGCGCCCGGGGATCCCGCGGCCGGTGAGATCTGCACGCGCCCAGTGAACCCCGGACTCCCGCGTTCGTGCCACGAGGCGGCCGCCCGACGGCGCGCCCAGGACTCGGCCGGCCGCACAGTCAGAGCAGGGCGACGCTCGTGGGACCCAGCAGCGCCTTGATGTCGCCCATCAGCGCGGTGCTCGGCCGCACCCGCAGCCCCTGGTCGAGGCGCAGCACGGTCTCCCGCGAGCCGTTGACCAGCTTCAGCTGCACCTCGGTGGTGCCGGGGTGGCTGCCGAGCACCTCGCGCAGCCGCTCGACCACCGGCGGCGTGCAGCGCGCGGCGGGCATGGACACCAGCACCGGCCCTCGCGGCCCCTCGGTGAGCTCGGGGATGCTGACCTCGGAGGCGAAGATCGACGGCTGGTCGTCACGGCGGCTGACCCGGCCGCGGACCACCACGATCTGGTCGCGGACCACCTTGTCCGACACCTCGGCCCAGGTCTTCGGGAAGAAGAGCACCTCGATGCCGGACTCGAGGTCCTCCAGCGTGGCGATCGCCCACGGCGCACCCTGCTTGTTCGTCCGCGGGCCCACCGCGGTGAGGATGCCGGCGACGGTCACGTTGGCGCCGTCCTCCACTCCCCCGGCGTTGACCTCGGCGATCGGCGTGTCCGCGTGCGAGGTGAGCACGTGCTCGACACCGTGCAGCGGGTGGTCGGAGACGTAGAGGCCGAGCATGTCGCGCTCGAAGACCAGCCGTTCGGACTTCGACCAGTCGGCACTCGGGATGGCGATCTCCAACGACGAGCCGAACGGGTCGGCGCCGTCGTCCGCGCCGGCGCCGAACCCGCCGAACAGGTCGAACTGCCCCTCGGCCTCGCGCCGCTTGAGGCTCATCGCCATCTCGACGGCGTTGGCGTGGATGGCCACCAACCCCTGACGCGAGTGGCCGAGGGAGTCGAAGGCCCCCGCCTTGCACAGCGACTCGATGACCTTCTTGTTGCAGACCACCGCCTCCACCTTGCGCAGGAAGTCGGAGAAGTCCTTGAAGGCCCCTTTCTCCTCCCGCGCCCGGACGACGGCGTCGACCACGTTGCGGCCCACGTTGCGGATCGAGGCCAGGCCGAACCGGATGTCGGTACCGACCGGGGTGAAGTCGGCCGCCGACTCGTTGACGTCCGGCGGCAGCACCTTGATGCCCATGCGACGGCACTCGGCCAGGTAGATCGGGCGCTTGTCCTTGTCGTCGCCGACGCTGGTGAGCAGCGCGGCCATGTACTCGGCGGGGTAGTTGGCCTTGAGGTACGCCGTCCAGTACGAGACCAGGCCGTAGGCGGCGGAGTGGGCCTTGTTGAAGGCGTAGTCGGCGAACGGGACCAGGATGTCCCAGAGCGTCTTGATCGCCGCGGCCGAGTAGCCGCGCTCCTTCATGCCGGCCTCGAACCCGACGAACTCGGCGTCGAGGACCGACTTCTTCTTCTTGCCCATCGCCCGGCGCAGCAGGTCGGCCTTGCCGAGGGAGTACCCGGCAACCTTCTGCGCGATCGCCATGACCTGCTCCTGGTACACGATCAGGCCGTAGGTCTGACCCAGGATCTCCTCGAGCGGCTCGGCCAGCTCCGGGTGGATGGGCGTGATCTCCTGTTGGCCGTTCTTGCGCAGCGCGTAGTTGGTGTGCGAGTTCGCACCCATCGGCCCGGGGCGGTACAGGGCGCCGACGGCCGAGATGTCCTCGAAGTTGTCCGGGCGCATCAGCCGCAGCAGCGAGCGCATCGGCCCGCCGTCGAACTGGAAGACGCCGAGGGTGTCACCGCGCGCGAGCAGGTCGTAGGTGGGCTGGTCGGTGAGGTCCTTGCTGACGGCGTCGAGGTCGATGGCCTCCTTGCCGTTGGCCACGATGTTGCGCAGCGCATCGTCGATGACGGTGAGGTTGCGCAGACCCAGGAAGTCCATCTTGAGCAGGCCGAGGGTCTCGCAGGTCGGGTAGTCGAACTGCGTGATCACCGCACCGTCGGCCTCGCGCCGCATGATCGGCACGCTGTCGATCAGCGGATGCCGGCCGATGATGACCCCGGCGGCGTGCACGCCCCATTGCCGCTTCAGACCCTCGAGCTTGCGGGCCTGGTCGACCACCTCGGCGGCCCCCGGGTCGGACTCGTACCGTGCCCGGAACTCCGACGCCTCCTTGTAGCGCGGGTGCGCCGGGTCGAAGATGCCCGAGAGCGGGATGTCCTTGCCCATGACCCCGGGCGGCATGAGCTTGGTGAGTTCGTCGCCGACGGAGTACGGCCGGTCCAGCACCCGTGCGGCGTCCTTGATCGCGGCCTTCGCCTTGATCGTGCCGTACGTGACGATCTGGCTGACCCGTTCCTCGCCGTACTTCTCCGACACGTACCGGATGACCTCACCGCGCCGGCGCTCGTCGAAGTCGATGTCGACGTCGGGCATCGAGACGCGCTCGGGGTTGAGGAACCGCTCGAAGATCAGACCGTGCGCCAGCGGGTCGAGGTCGGTGATGCCCATCGCGTAGGCGGCCAGCGAACCGGCCGCCGACCCGCGGCCCGGCCCGACCCGGATGCCCTGGTCCTTGGCCCAGTTGATGAAGTCGGCGACCACGAGGAAGTACCCCGGGAAGCCCATCTGGGTGATGATCCCGACCTCGTAGTCGGCCTGCTTGCGCACGTGGTCGGGGATACCGCCCGGCCACCGCTTGTGCAGCCCCCGCTCGACCTCCTTGACGAACCAGGAGGTCTCGTCCTCTCCCGGGGGCAGCGGGAAGCGCGGCATGAGATCGGCGCCCTCGGTGAACGTCACCTCGCACTGCTCCGCCACGAGCAGCGTGTTGTCGCACGCCTCGGGCAGATCGCCGAACAGCGCGCGCATCTCGCCGGCGGACTTCAGGTAGTAGCCGTCGCCGTTGAACTTGAACCGGTTGGGCTCGTTGAGCCGGGAACCGGTCTGGATGCACAGCAGGGCGTCGTGCGCCTGCGCGTCCTCCTTGTGCGTGTAGTGCAGGTCGTTGGTGGCCAGCAGCGGGATGCCGAGGTCCTTGGCGATGGCCATCAGCGCCGGCCGGGTCTTCTTCTCGATCGAGAGCCCGTGGTCCATCAGCTCGGCGTAGAAGTTCTCCTTGCCGAAGATGTCCTGGAAGTCGGCCGCCGCCTGGCGGGCCTTGTCCTCCTTGCCCGCGCGCAGCCACATGTTCACCTCGCCCGAGGGACAGCCGGTGGTGGCGATCAGGCCCGTGCCGTACCGCTCGAGCAGGTCGCGGTCGAAGCGCGGCTTGCGGTACTGGCCCTCGAGGCTGGCCAGCGAGGAGATGCGGAAGAGGTTGTGCATGCCCTCGGTGGTGCGCGCCAGGAGAGTCATGTGCGTGTACGCGGCCTTGCCGCGGTTGGAGCCGCCGTCGCCCTCCTCGTCGAGGAGCTTGTCGCCGAAGTCGAAGGGGGCGCGATCGAAGCGCGAGCCCGGCGTGTAGTAGCCCTCCATGCCGATGATCGGCTTGACCCCGGCGCCGGTGGCCTGCTTGTAGAAGTCGTAGGCGCCGAACACGTTGCCGTGGTCGGTCATCGCCAGCGCGGGCATGCCCTGGGCGGCGGCGGCGGCGGTCACCTCGGGCAGCTTGGCCGCTCCGTCGAGCATCGAGTACTCGGTGTGCACGTGCAGGTGCACGAAGTTCTCGGACGGGCTGCTGCTCACGGGCGCGGTACTCCTCGGGGTCGAGCCTGCCCGCCGTGGGGATACCGGCGGGCGACCGGTGGGGAAGACCGGTGGTGCGAGCACAGTGGTCGGGCGATCGGTGCTCGGTGGGGTGACCCCGATCCTCGCACTCCCGGAGGTCTACTCCGAGGGTCTGACAGGACGTGTCTCGTCACAGCGGAAGGACCGGTCCTGTCCACCCTGCGCAGGCGCAGGGCGGGATCCGGGACGGGCCCGGGCGGCCGGAACTGCCTCAGAGCCGCCGGATCATCGTCACGTGCGCGATCCCGGCCTCCAGGTACTCCTCGCCCACGGCCGTGTAGCCCGCCCGCTCGTAGAAGCCCCGGGCGGTCACCTGCGCGTGCAGCTCCACCTCGACCGCCCCGCGCGTCGCCGCCTGCCGGTGCAGCTCGTCGAGCACGGCCGCGCCGTACCCCTGCCCGCGCACGGTCGGGTCGGCGGCCATGCGCCCGATCGCCGCACGGCTGCCCCGGGGCAGCAGCCGGCCGGTGGCGACCAGGCGGCCGGCCGGGTCACGGGCGAGCACATGGACGGCGGTGGCGTCCGCGTCGTCCTGCTCGATCTCCGGCGGCACGCCCTGCTCCTCGACGAACACCCGGGTCCGCAGGGCGACGACCTCCGGCCAGTCCGCCGCGGCCATGACCTCCGCGCGCGGCCGGGTCACCGGGCTCCCGCCGGCTGCGGCGGCAGCGCGCGCGCCGGTACGAGCAGGAACCGCAGGTCGACGAGCACGTGCAGCAGGACGGGCAGGAGCAGCGACCCGGTGGACAGGTAGAGGGAGGCGAAGACGCTCCCGAGGACGCCGGTCAGAGCGATGCCGGCGAGGCCCTGGTAGGCGTGCGCCAGCCCGAAGGCCACCCCGGCCACGGCCACGAGCAGCCAGTCCGGCGGGCCGCCGGCCAACGCCGCGACCACCGCGAGGAAGAAGGCGCGGTAGAGCCACTCCTCGCAGATCCCGGCGGTGAGGCCGACCAGCGTGAACAACCGGCGCTCGCCCGGCGTGCGGGGCAGCAGCGCGATCGTCGCGTGCCCCGGCGGGTCCGGCTCGGCGTGCCGGCCCTCGCCGGGTCGACGACCCTGCCCGCGGGTGGCGGAGATCAGCACGCCGCCGCGCAGGGCGCGGGTGGAGAGCACGACGAACACCAGCAGGGCGGCGACGGCCACGACGGTCACCGGGCCCGGCCACGAGGTCGGCCAGCGCAACCCGACGGCCGCGGCGTCCACGTCCGGCGAGAACGACCAGAGCAGCAGGACCAGCAGGGACAGTCCCCACTCGAGCACGAGCAGCCGCCGGTAGAACGACGCGCGGGCGCCGGGGTCGGTACGCAGCCGGGCCTCGAAGCGACGGTGGAGCACATGCCCGACGACCGGCTCACCCACGACCAGGTAGGCGGCGACGATCACCGCCGCGAGCGCCGCCGGCCCGAAGTCGGCGAGCGCAGCAGGCAGGGGGGCCGAGCTCACGGCCGCGCCCGGGAGGTCGCGCGCATGCCCGGGCGGCTCAGGCCTCGGCGCGCAGGACGGCCAGCGCGCCGGCGAGATCGGGCGGGTACTCGCTGGTCACCTCGACCCAGCGCCCGTCGGCCGGGTGCGGGAAGCCGAGCCGGACCGCGTGCAACCACTGCCGCTCGACGCCGAGCCGGGCGGCCAGCGTCGGGTCCGCCCCGTAGGTCATGTCACCGACGCAGGGATGGCGCAGCGCGGAGAAGTGCACGCGGATCTGGTGCGTCCGCCCGGTCTCCAGCCGGATGTCGACCAGGCTGGCCGCCGGAAAGGCCTCGAGCACCTCGTAGTGGGTGACCGAGGGACGTCCGCCGTGACACGACGGCGAACCGCCAGTCGTGCCGGGGGTGCCGGTCGATCGGTGCGTCGATGGTGCCGCGCGACGGGTCGGGGTGGCCCTGGACCACGGCGTGGTAGCCCTTCTCGACGGTGCGCTCCTTGAAGGCGGTCTTCAACGCCGTGTAGGCCCGCTCGCTCTTCGCCACCGCCATCACGCCGGTGGTGGCGGCGTCCAGCCGGTGCACCACCCCCTGCCGCTCGGCGGCCCCCGACGTCGAGATCCGGAAGCCGGCCGCGGCCAGACCCCCGACGACGGTCGGCCCGTCCCACCCCGGGCTCGGGTGGGCGGCCACGCCGACCGGCTTGTCCACGACCACGACGTCGTCGTCGTCGTAGAGCACCTGCATGCCCTCGACCGGCTTCGGCGCGGCCGGCTCCCCGGGGGGCGGTGGCAGCTCCACCTCGAGCCAGCTGCCACCGACGAGCCGGTCGCCCTTGCCGCGCACCCGGCCGTCGACGACCACGAGGCCCGCGTCGGCCACCTCGGCGGCGACGGTGCGGGTCAGCCCGAAGAGCCGCGACAGCGCCTGGTCGACGCGCTGTCCCTCGAGTCCGTCGGGCACCGGCAGGGCACGGTGTGATCCGACACGGTGTGATCCGACACGGTGCGATCCGGCGGGAGTGCTCACGGATCCCATTGTGGCCAACGGCCGGCGCCGGGCGTCGCAACCGGTGGCGTCGGGACGGTCAGCCGTCGGTCGTGCCCTTGTCGGCACCCTTGCCGGCGGGAGCCCGGGTGCCGTCGAACTCGATACCGCGCAGCGCGAGCAGCGCGCCGAGGATGCCCCCGCAGACGATGGCGGAGTCGGCGACGTTGAAGACCGGCCAGACGCGGCCGTCGGGCGCGAAGACCGACACGAAGTCGACGACGCCGCCGCGCAGGAAGCCTGGATCGCGGAAGATCCGGTCGACCAGGTTGCCCACGGCCCCACCGAGCACCAGCCCCAGCGCCACCGCCCACCAGGTGGAGAACAGGTGCCGGGCGCCGCGCACGATCACGACGGCCACCGTGGCCGCGATCAGCGTGAACACGATGGTCCAGCCCTCGGCGAAGGAGAACGCGGCGCCGAGGTTGCGCAGTTGCGTCAGGTAGACCAGCCCGCCGAGGGTGCGGATGTCCTCACCGGGCTCGATCAGCGCGACGACGGCCAGCTTGGTCGCCAGGTCCAGGGCCAGCACCACCGCGGCCAGCGCGAGCAGCAGGCGCGTGCGCGGCCGACCGGCGGTCGTCCCGCTCGGCGGTGGGTCGGTCGGCTCGCTCAGCAGGATTCTCCTCGGTCGGACGACGGGCCGCGGGCACGACCACCGACGACGATAGCCGCGCCGGCCGTCGTAGCTCCGGAGGCTCGTGGCGCCCGGTATCCCGCGGATCCGAGGGCGACCTGGGGTCAGGCCGTGCGATCAGCGCGGCCCCGTGGCGAGCCAGGCCGCCGCATCCGGTGCCAGCCGGCCGTCGCAGGGGGCGCTGGCCAGGAGCGTCCGGGAACCGGGGGGCAGGGCCACCGGTTCGCCGGAGAGGTTCACCATGCACCGGAAGGACTCCCCCCGGTCGAAGGCGAGCACATCCGGCCCGGCTTCGACCCAGGTCAGGGGCTCCTCGAGCAGTGCCCGGGTCGACCGCCGGAGACGCAACGCGGACCGGTACAGCCACAGGGTCGACGCCGGATCGGCCTCCTGTGCCTGCACGGTCAGCTCCGACCAACCGGCAGGCTGGGGCAGCCACGGCGCGCCGCCCTCGGGCGAGAAGCCGAACGGCGGCTGCTTCCCGTGCCAGGGCAGCGGCACCCGGCAACCGTCCCGGCCCCGTACCGTGCCGCCCGAACGGGTCCACGTCGGGTCCTGCAGCAGGTCCTCGGGCAGGTCCTCGACCTCGGGCAGGCCGAGTTCCTCCCCCTGGTACAGGTAGGCCGAGCCCGGCAGCGCCAGGGTGAGCAGTGCCGATGCCCGCGCCCGGCGCAGGCCCAGCGCGAGGTCGGGGGTATCACCGGTGGGTCCGGTGCCCATCAGCTCGACGCCGGTCTCGGCACGTCCGAAGCGGGTGATGTGCCGCGTCTCGTCGTGGCTGGCGAAGACCCATGTCGCCGGGGCTCCGTGCGGCGCCAGCGTGGCCAGCGTCGTGTCGATCACGCGGCGCAGCGTCGGCCCGTCCCAGGGGGCGTGCAGGTAGTCGAAGTTGAAGGTCGTGTGCGCCTCGTCGGGCCGCACGTACCGGGCCAGTCGCTCGGGGCCGTTGACGACCGATTCGGTGACGATCATCCGATCGCCGCCGTACCCGTCGGCCAGCTTCCGCCAGCGCCGGAGGATCTCGTGCACCTCCTCGACGTCCCAGTGCGGGCTGTCCACCCAGGTGGCCGACTCGAACCGGGCGTCGGCGCCGTGACCGGCGTCGGGCAGTCCGGTCTTCTTGGCCATCGCCGGCGCGGCGTCGACCCGGACACCGTCGGCGCCCCGGTCGAACCAGAAGCGCAGGACGTCGTCGAACTCCTCCTGCACCTCGGGATTGGCCCAGTCCAGGTCGGGCTGCTGGGAGTCGAAGGTGTGCAGGTACCACTGCCCGAGCTCCCCGCCGGGCTCGGTCACCCGGGTCCAGGCGGAACCGCCGAAGGCACTGATCCAGTCGTTGGGCGGCAACTGCCCGCCGTCGCGGCCGTCCCGGAAGAAGTACCGCGCCCGCTCCGACGATCCCGGTGCAGCGGTCAGCGCGGCACGGAACCACGGGTGCTCGGCCGAGGTGTGGTTCGCGACCAGATCGATCACCACGCGCAGGCCGAGCGCGTGTGCCTCCGACAGGAGCGCATCGGCGTCGGCCAGGGTGCCGAAGCGCGGGTCGATGTCGCGGTAGTCGGACACGTCGTAGCCGCCGTCGGCCATGGGCGACGGGTACCACGGCGTGATCCACAGCGCGTCCACGCCGAGATCGGCGAGGTAGGGCAGTCTCTGCCGCAGGCCCGCGATGTCACCGATGCCGTCGCCGTCGGAGTCGGCGAAGCTACGCAGGTAGACCTCGTACACGACCGCGGTCCGCCACCATCGCGACGGCCCGCGCCCGGGCGACTCGGAACTCCCCCGTCGGTGCCGGTCGCTCACGCGGCTCCGCTGGCCTGCCGCGCGTCTCCGCTCTGCCGCTCGCGGGCGTCCTCGAGTTGTTCGCGCCGATCCTCCGTCCGCCATCCGCGTCAGCTCCGCGCCGGCCTCGGCGTCCCGGGTGAGGTTCTCGCCGGACGTGCGGGTCGAAGACGTGCACCTGCCGGCTGTCCAGCCAGAACTCCGCCTCCCGGCCCTCCCGGATCCGGCTGGTCGAGTCGATCGAGACGATCGCCTGGGTGCGCAGCTCCTCCGAGTCCAGCTCGCGGGACAGATCGCGCAGCTGCTGGCGGATCGCCTCGGGCGCCTCGTACGGGATGTAGGCGTACTGCGGTCGCCCAGCCACTCCGTGACGTCGACGCGCGCCGAGAACACCGAGCCTAGCGGTCGTCTCGCGTCGTCGACCAGGGAGGCGTCCTCGAAGTACTCCGGGCGGATGCCGACCAGCAGGAGGTCGCGGCCGGCGACCGCCTTCGCGCGCTTGTCGTCGAGCTCGATCTCGCCGAAGGGCATCTTCAGCCGGTTGCCCTCGAGCGTGGCCGGCAGGAAGTTCATCGGCGGCGAGCCGATGAACCCGGCCACGAAGAGGTTGACCGGCTGCTCGTAGAGCTCGCGCGGCGAGGCGACCTGCTGGATCTTGCCCTTGCGCAGCACGCAGACCCGGTCGCCGAGGGTCATGGCCTCGGTCTGGTCGTGGGTGACGTAGACGGTGGTGATGCCGAGCCGGCGCTGCAGCCGGGAGATCTCCGTGCGCATCTGGCCGCGGAGCTTGGCGTCGAGGTTGGACAGCGGCTCGTCGAAGAGGAACGCCTCGGCCTGGCGGACGATGGCGCGTCCCATCGCGACGCGCTGGCGCTGGCCGCCGGAGAGGTTGGCCGGCTTGCGCTCGAGGTGCTCCTTGAGCTCGAGGACGTCGGCGGCCTCGGTGACCCGGCGGCGCACCTCGTCGTCCGGGGTCTTCGCCAGCCGCAGCGGGAAGGCGATGTTCTCGAAGACCGTCATGTGCGGGTAGAGCGCGTAGTTCTGGAAGACCATCGACAGGTTGCGGTCGCGGGGCGCGAGGTCGTTCACCCGCTTGCCGCCGATGACCATGTCGCCGCTGGTGATGTCCTCCAGGCCGACGATCATCCGCAGCAGCGTGGACTTCCCGCAGCCGGACGGGCCGACCAGGATCATGAACTCCCCGTCGGCGATGTCGAGGCTGACGTCGTTCACCGCCGGGAACCCGTCGCCGTACTGCTTGACGATGTTCTTCATCTCGATGGAGGCCATCAGTGCTCGTCCCCTCGGTGGGATGTGGTTCGGGAAGTCGGGATCGCGGGTCGGTTCATGACGGTCAGCCCTTGACCGCGCCGTTGGTCAGGCCGGCGACGATGCGCCGCTGGAAGAGCAGCACGAGGACGACGACGGGAATGGTCACGATGACCGCCGCGGCCGCGATGGATCCCGTGGGGTCGACGAACTGCGACGCGCCGGAGAAGAGCCCCAGCGCAGCGGGCACCGGCCGGGCGGCACTGGTCGACGTCAGCGAGATGCCGTAGGCGAAGTCGTTCCAGGCGATGAAGAACGCGATGATCGCCGTGGTGAAGACGCCAGGAGCGGCCAGCGGGACGATCACCTTGCGGAACGCCTGCCAGGTGGTGGCCCCGTCCACCTGCGCCGCCTGCTCCATCTCCCAGGGGATCTCGCGGAAGAACGCCGACATCGTCCAGATCGAGATCGGCAGCGTCAGCGACAGGTACGGGATGATCAGGCCGAGCCAGGTGTCGTACAGCCCGATCTGCCGCCACAGGTTGAACAGCGGCGTGACGATCGAGATGACCGGGAAGATCGCCACCGCGAGCGCGGCGGACAGGATCAGGCGCTTGCCGGGGAAGTCGAGCCGGGCGATCGCGTACGCCGCGAACATCGACAGGACGCAGGAGATGAACGTGGCGATGAGGCAGATGCCGAACGAGTTGCGCAGCGCCGGCAGGAACAGGTCGCTCGCCGCGCCGGTCAGGATCGTCGTGTAGTTCTCCCCGGTCGGGTCCGTGGGCAGGAACTGCTGGTTGGCGATGTCCGCCGGCCCCTTGAACGACAGCGAGACGATCCACGCGATCGGGAACAGGCAGTAGAGCGAGGATCACGGCGCCGGCGATCCACCACCAGGTCTTCTCGCGCCGGGACATCAGCGTTCTCCTCTCGCCTGCGCCAGGTCGATCTTGAAGCCCTTGATGAAGGCGAACGCGATGAGCACGACGGCGAGGAAGAGCAGGACCGAGACCGCCGACCCCAGGCCGATCTCCACGCGGGAGATCGTCTGCCGGTAGGCCAGGAACGACACCGACTCGGTGCCGTTCGCCCCTGCGGTCATCACGAAGATGCTGTCGAAGATGCGGAACGCGTCGAGGGTGCGGAACAGCAGGGCGACCATGATCGCGGCCTTCATGTTCGGGATGGTCACCCGCCACAGCCGCTGCCACCACGTCGCCCCGTCGACCTGGGCCGCCTCCTGCAGCACGTCCGGCACCTGGGCGAGGCCGGCGAGCAGGAGCAGGGAGATGAACGGCGTCGTCTTCCAGATCTCGGCCAGGCAGATCACCAGCAGCGACGTCCACTTGTCGCCGAACCAGTCGGTGTCCGCGGAGACACCCGGCAGCCAGGCGAACCAGGAGTTGACGAAGCCGGTGTTGATGTCTGAAGGCGAACTGCCCAGGCGAACGCCGACACGACCGTGATCACCGCGTACGGGATCAGGATCGCCGCCCGGAGGATCGGCCGCAGCGTCTTCAGCGCCTTCGCCATCACCAGGGCCAGGCCGAAGCCCAGGATCGAGCTCGACCACCACGGTCACGACCGTGATGAACACGGTCACGCAGCACGGCCTGCCACCACAGCGGGTCGGTGAGGATGACGCCGTAGTTGCCCAGCCCGCGGAACGCCCGGTTGTCCGGGTCGGTCAGCCGGTAGTTGAACAGCGAGTACCAGACGGCCTGCAGGATCGGGTAGGCCGTGACCAGCAGCATGACCACGAAGGCCGGGCCGGCCAGCATCCAGCCCAGCTTGCGCTCGGCACGGGACCTGTCGCTGACGCCCCGCCCGGGTGCCGAGACCGGTTCGGTCTTCTTGGTCGGGAGGGAGGGTCGTGGTGCTCACAGCAGCTGCTCCCCTCGGAGGACGGCGGTGATCAGGTCAGTGGCCTGCTCCCCGGTCTGAGCCGGATCGATCGAGGCCGGCGGGTGGTACTCGCGCTGCAACGCCGCCGGTCACCTCGCTGTAGTACGGGGTCAGCGGACGGGGTGCCGCCGCCTCCAGGGACTCCCGGATGGCCGTCGGCCATCGGGTATGCCTGCTGGACCTCCGGGTCGTCGTAGACCGCGGCCGACGACGCGGGGTTGCCGTTGGTGTTGAAGTAGTAGGCCTGGTTCTCGTCGCTCGTGATGCACTCGGTCGCCTCGTAGGCGCTCGTCCACGTACTCGCTGAAGGCCGAGACGCCGAGGTTGATCCCGCCCAGGGCGGCGCGGACGGGGTGTCCTCGTCCACCCGCGGGTAGAGCGTCCAGCCGTAGTCGTCGGGCACGGACTGGTCCAGCGTGCCGGCCTCGACCTTCGTGTTCGCCTGGGCCCAGACGAACGGCCAGTTGACCATGAACCCGGCGTCCTCGCTCTCGAACTGGGTGGCGCTGGTGTCCTCGCTCGATGTCGAGAACGCCGGGCCCGACGACGCCGGACTCGGCCACGGCGCGCATGACCTCGGCCGCCCGCTCCCCGGCCGGAGTGTCCAGACCGAGCTTGATCTGTTCGCGGGTCCGTGGAGTTCTCCTCGATGATGGAGCCGCCGGCGGACTCGATGAGCGCGTTGAACCAGACCGTCAGCGACTCGGCGCGCCTGCCCTGGGCGCTGAGGATCTTGCCCTGGTCCCGCGCCGCCTCGATCAGCTGCTCCCAGGTGACCGGCTGTTCCATGTCCAGCCCCGCGGCCTCGGCGACGGACTTCCGGTACCAGAGCAGCTGCGTGTTGGCCCAGAACGGGACCGCGACGAGCTCGTCGTTCCAGGTCGACCGACTCGATCGCGCCCTGGACGACGCCTCGCTGACCTCGCTCGGCGACGTCGTCGGGCACCGGGCGCCAGGAAGCCGGCCTGCGCGAACTCCGGGACGAACGGCGACGTCGAGGCTCATGATGTCGATCGAGCGGTCCGCTGGCCGCGAGGCGGCGCACCAGCTGCTCGCGCTGGGCGTCGGAGTTGCGGGGCAGCATCGAGACCTCGATCGTGTACGCCCCGTCCGACTCCTCGCTGCAGCGACTGGCGATCTCCGCCTGCCCGCCGCTGTCCGGGTTGATGTACCAGGTCAGCGTGGGCGTGCCCGCCGGAGTCGCCGCCACCGCAGGCGGCCAGGGTGCCGGCAGCGACGAGGAGCTGCCGCGGCGCCGGCGAGCCCCCGTCGTCGGACCTGCCGGCCGCCCGGGGGTGGGGCCGACCAGCGGTCGGCCACCCGACGCCTGACGGCCCGCAGCGTTCGGCATCGGTCATCGCCTCCGTTGGCGTCCGCGGGAGCACGGTGAGTCACCACCGTGCTCGGAGAGTGGTGCAGGCCACAGTCGCCTGTCAATTCGAACGGCGCGACCGCGATCGTTATCTGGGCGATTCCCGTCGCGAGACGTCGGACCGTCGTCGGCCGCCTTCTTCCGGCCGCGGCTCGGCGATCACCGACGGCGTGGTCACCTCCGCCGGCGTCGCGGCAGCACGGTGTCGAAGTAGGACTGCGCCGCCTCCGCCGTCCCGACGTCCCGCCGGGCCTGCTCGGAGAGGAACCAGCGGTGCTCGAGCACCTCGTGGAACACCTCGGCCGGGCGCCAGCCGGCCGACCAGCTCGGGCGGGATCGCCTCGACGACCGGCTGGTAGACCTCGGCCGAGCCAGCGGTGGGCGGCGTATGCGCTCCGTCGACCGGCCCGCCGGCTCTGCTGCTCCAGCTACGCCCGGAAGGCTCGGATGTCGTTGAGCAGCCGGCGCGCCTGGCGCTCCTGCACCTCGAGCCCGGTCAGCCGGAACAGCTCGCGGCGGTGCTGGCCGGGCTCGGCGACCCGGGTCTCGCACGCGCAGCTTGGCCCCTTCGTCGGACGTGATGAGCTCCACCTCGCCGACGTCGAAGCCCAGGTCGTTGAGCCGCTGCAGCCGCTCGGCGATGCGGTACTGCTGCTCCTCGAGCGCCGAAGACCTCCTCGTGGGTCACCTCGTCCCACAGCGCCTCGTAGCGGCGCGGCAGGCTCTCGGCGATCTCGATCGGGTCGATGTCCGTCGGGCAGCAGCCCGCCGAACCGCAGGTCGAGCAGTTCGGCGCCGACCCGCTCCCGGGCGAGGTCGACGTCGTAGGCGCGCTGGCCCGGCGACAGCGTGGGGTACCGCTCTGACGGTCTCGGCGTCGACCAGGTAGGCGGCCAGGGCGCCGGCGTCGAGCCGGAACAGCGTGTTCGACAGCGAGCAGTCGCCCCAGAAGACCCCGGCCAGGTGCAGCCGGACCAGCAGCTCCACCATCGTGTCGAGCAGCTGCTCGGCCGAGTGGTCTCCGCTGCGGACGGGAGAACAGCCAGCGGTAGGACATCGAGTACTCGAGGTAGCGGGTCACCAGGATCGCCTCCTGGTCGTCGGGCCGGTCGACGCAGATGCCGAGCACCGAGACCGTCGGCAGCCCCTCCTCCTCGAACTCGGCCGAGCAGCGCGTACTCGTGGCGGGCCAGTCGCTCGTTGATCTCCTTGAGGGCGAAGACCTGCCCGCCGGTGGCGACGAAGCGCACGACGTGCCGAGAGATGCCGCGCTGCGGGACCTCCAGCAGGAGCGCCGGGTCCCACTCCGCCAGCGGCTCGTCCCACGGCAGCGTCAGCAGGCCTGTCGCGTCGGCGGCGGGGGGCCGGAAGAGGAACCGCATGAGCGCGCTCCCGAGGTCGGGCCGGACACCTGGGCGTCGCGTGGCGACGGCGCCCCCGCGATCACCATGCCACGACACCCCGCCGGGCGCGCCCCGCTCGCCGCCGCGAGCGGGCGTCAGTCGGTGTCCGACCGTGCGCCGGTCTCGCCGCGCCAGCTAGGCCAGCCGGCCGCCCGGCTGACCGCGCGCAGCCGGCGCTCGGCCTCGCGCCCGGGAACGGCGGGCGGACGACGAGCAGCGCCTGGTCCCCGCGCACGCAGCCGGGTCGTGTGGTCGGGCACGAAGGACCGCCCCTCGCGGACGATCGAGCACGACGGCGGCGTCCTCGGGCAGCCGCAGCTCGGGCAGGTAGACCCCGTGCAGCCGGGACCCGGGCGGCACGGTGACCTGCATGCAGGTCGGCGTCGAGCTCGTCCAGCGGCGCCGACTCGACCTCGCACCTCGCGCGGCACCGGCCGGCGCGCGCGATGCCGAGCCGCCGGGCGACCCAGGGCAGCGACCCGCCCTGCACCACGGTGAAGACGACCACGAGCACGAAGACCGTGTCGAAGATCCGCAGTCGCCCCGGGCACGCTGCGCGGTCAGCGGGAAGGTGGCCAGGACGATCGGGACGGCGCCGCGCAGCCCCGCCCACGAGATGAACGCCTGCTGCGCGCCACGGTATGCGGAACCACGACGAGGCTGGCCACGACCGACAGCGGCCGGGCCACCAGCAGCAGCGCGCCGCCGACGACGCAGCGCAGGCACCGAGCGCGTCGGCCAGCCGCGCGGGCGACGCGAGCAGGCCGAGCAGCACGAACAGCCCGATCTGGGCCAGCGAGGCCATGCCCTCGGCGAAGCCGATGCTGGCCGACCGGTGCGGCAGCGGCACGTTGCCGAGCACGACTCCGCACAGGTAGACGGCGACGAAGCCGGACGTGTGCACCAGGGACGCCGACGCGAAGGCCAGCACGCAGAGCGCCAGCGTCGCCAGCGGGTAGAAGCCCGGCCACGGGCAGGGCGGACGCGGCGCAGCAGCCCACGCGCCGGCGAAGCCGATGGCCACGCCGATGACCGCGCCGCCGACCAGCTCGGCCGACCACCTCGAGCAGCGACCACCCACCAGGGCGCCGGCGACGCCGCCGCTCACCTGTGTCGACCAACGCGGCCACCAGCAGGATGACCGGCGCGTCGTTGAGGCCGCTCTCGGCCTCGAGCGGTCGCCACGATCCGCCGCGGCAGCGGCGATCCGCCGCAGCATCGCGAACACCGCCGCCGCGTCGGTCGAGCTGATGACCGCCGCCAGCAGCAGCGCGTAGCCCCAGTCCAGGTCCAGCAGCCAGACCGCGACGGCGGCCGTCACCCCGACGCTCACCGCGACCCCCAGGTGGCCAGGGTGACCGCCCGGGCCCGATCGCCCGCGCAGCGTCCGCCCACCGGGTGGTCAGCCCGCCCTCGGCGAGGATGACGACCAGGGCGGCGACGCCGAGGTTCTGCGTGAGCTCGGAAGTCCTCGAACTGGACGCCGAGCGCCGCCCTCGCCCAGGCCAGGACCCCGAGCGCGAGGTAGAGCAGCAGGCTACGGCAGGCCCAGCCGGTCGGCCAGCCGGAGCGCGACGGCGGCCACCAGCACGACGAGCGCACCGAGCGCCAGCGCGACGGTGACCGTCGTGTTCACCGGCCGCCGCTCCGCCATGGGGCGCAGTCTTCCGTACCGCGACGGCACGACCGCGCCGCGCAGCGCACCCGGGCCGGGAGACGGGTGACCGGAGCGGCCGACGGGTCGGGGAGGATGGACCCCGTGACGCACGACCGGCCCCTTCCGCGCACTGCCCCCGCAGGTCGACCTGCCCGCCCTGGAGCAGCAGATCCTGCACGCGCTGGGAGGCCGACAAGGTCTTCGCGCGGTCGCTCGAGGCCTCCGCGGGACCGCCCGCAGTGGATCTTCTACGAGGGGCCGCCCACCGCCAACGGCCGGCCGGGCACCCACCACATCGAGGCCCGCGCCTTCAAGGACGTCTTCCCCCGGTTCAAGACCATGCAGGGCTGGCACGTGCCCCGCCGCGCCGGCTGGGACTGCCACGGCCTGCCGGTCGAGATCGCCGTCGAGCAGGAGCTCGGCTTCGCGGGCAAGCCCGACATCGAGCGCTACGGCATCGCCGAGTTCAACGCCCGGTGCCGGGAGTCGGTGGAGCGGCACGTCGCCGATTTCGCCGAGCTGACCCACCGGATGGGCTACTGGGTCGACATGTCCACGGCCTACTGGACGATGGACCCCGCCTACATCGAGAGCGTCTGGTGGTCGCTCAAGCAGATCTTCGACAAGGGCCTGCTCGTCGAGGACCACCGGGTCGCCCCCTACTGCCCCCGCTGCGGCACCGGGCTGTCCGACCACGAGGTCGCCCAGGGCTACGAGACGCTCACCGACCCGTCGGTCTACGTCCGGCTGCCGGTCACCAGCGGCGAGTGGGCCGGCAAGGCCGACCTGCTGGTCTGGACGACGACGCCGTGGACGCTGCCGTCGAACACCGCCGTCGCCGTGCACCCCGACGTCACCTACGTGGTCGCGCGGGTCGTGGCGACGGGCCGTCGTCGGGCACCTTCGTCGTCGCCGAGCCGCTGCTGACCGCCGTGCTCGGCGAGGACGGCGTCGAGGTCCTGGCCCGCACCGCGGGCCGCGACTGGGAGCGGGTGACCTACCAGCGCCCGTTCGAGCTGGTCGACTTCCCCGCCGAGGACGGCGGCCGGTCAACGCGCACTACGTCGTCCTGGCCGACTACGTCACGACCGAGGACGGCACCGGGCTGGTGCACCAGTCCCCCGCCTTCGGCGCCGACGACCTCGCCGTCTGCCGCGGCTACGGCATGCCGGTGGTCAACCCGATCGACGCCGACCGGTCACTTCCTGCCCGACGTCCCGCTCGTCGGGCGGGCACTTCTTCAAGGCGGCGGACCCGACGCTGGTCGAGGACCTGAAGAGCCGCGGCGTGCTGTTCCGCGAGCAGCGCTACGAGCACAGCTATCCGCACTGCTGGCGCTGCCACACGCCGCTGATGTACTACGCGCAGCCGTCCTGGTACATCCGCACGTCGGCAGATCAAGGACCAGCTGCTCGCCGAGAACGAGAAGACGAACTGGTACCCCGAGAACATCAAGTGCGGCCGCTACGGCGACTGGCTGAGCAACAACGTCGACTGGGCGCTGTCCCGGGACCGGTACTGGGGCACGCCGCTGCCGATCTGGCGCAACGACGCCGACCCGGCGCGGCTGGTCGCCGTCGGCTCGCTGGCCGAGCTGTCCGAGCTGACCGGCCGCGACCTCTCCGACCTGGACCCGCACCGGCCGTTCATCGACGACGTCACCTTCACCGCTGCCCGGCGAGGAGGGCACGTACCGCCGCGTCCGCAGGTGATCGACGCCTGGTACGACTCGGGCTCGATGCCGTTCGCCCAGTGGGGTGCGCCGCACCGCAACCAGGCGGAGTTCGAGGCCGCCTACCCGGCGCAGTTCATCTGCGAGGCGATCGACCAGACCCGCGGCTGGTTCTACACGCTGATGGCGGTCGGCACGCTGGTGTTCGACCGAAGAGCTCCTACGAGAACGTGCTGTGCCTGGGCCACATCCTCGCCGAGGACGGCCGCAAGATGAGCAAGCACCTGGGCAACATCCTCGAGCCGATCCCGCTGATGGACCGGCACGGCGCCGACGCCGTCCGCTGGTTCATGCTGGCCGGCGGCTCGCCGTGGTCGGCCCGCCGGGTCGGGCACGAGACGCTCTCCGAGGTGGTCCGCAAGGTGCTGCTCACCTACTGGAACACCGCCAGCTTCTTCACCCTCTACGCCGAGGCCAACGGCTGGGATCCGGCCGTCGCGCCTGCCCCCGCCGCGGGCCGAACGCCCGCTGCTGGACCGCTGGGCGCTGGCCGAGCTCGCCGCCGTCACCGAGGGCGTCACCGACGGCGCTGGAGGACTTCGACACCCAGACGCGCCGGCCGGCTGCTCGCCGAGCTTCGTCGACGACCTGTCCAACTGGTACGTCCGCCGCTCCCGCCGGCGCTTCTGGGACGGCGACCCGGCGGCCCTGGGCACCCTGCACGAGGTGCTGGACGGACTGACCCGGCTGATGGCGCCGTTCACCCCGTTCGTCACCGAGGAGGTGTGGGCGCGGGCCGTCTCCCAGGTCTGGGCCGGCAGGTCGAGAACGGGGCCGCCGACTCGGTGCACCTGGCCTCGTGGCCGGACGGTCGACGCCGACGCCCGCGACGACGCACTGGTGGCGCAGGTGGCGCTCGTCCGCCGGCTGGTCGAGCTCGGCCGTTCGGCGCGCACGTAGGCGAAGGTGCGCACCCGCCAGCCGCTGGCCCGTGCCCTCGTCGCGGCGCCCGGCTGGTCGGCGCTGCCCCGTGACCTCGTCGCCGAGGTCGCCGACGAGCTCAACGTGCAGGACCTCGCCGACCTGTCGTCCGTGGGCGGCGACCTGGTCGACGTCGTCCGTCAAGATCGACTTCCGGGCGGTCGGACGACGGGTGGGCAAGCAGGTCCAGGCCGTCGCCAGGGCCGTCGCCGCGGCCGACCCCGTCGAACTGGTCGCCGCCTACCGCGCCGGCACGGCCACCGTGGACGTCGACGGGACGCCCGTGCCGCTCGACGAGGGCGACCTGATCGTCACCGAGACGCCGCGCGAGGGCTGGACCGTGGCCAGCGAGGGCGGGCTGACCGTCGCGCTCGACCTGACGCTGACCCCCGAGCTCGAGCGGGCCGGCCTGGTCCGCGAGGCCGTCCGGCTGGTCCAGGAGGCCCGCAAGAGCAGCGGCCTCGAGGTCAGCGACCGCATCGAGCTGTGGTGGACCGGCGGACGGCGCGATGGCCCAGGCGCTTGACCGAGCACGCGCGAGCAGTCGGCCGGCGAGGTGCTGGCCACCGCGGTGCACGCCGGGCGCCCCCGGCCCCGGTGCAGGGATCGAGGGTCCCGCGGGGCTGCGGATCTGGATCGACAAGGCGTGAGCGCGACGCCGGCGGCCGAGGCTGCCGCTGCGCCGGTCAGGAGGTGCGGCGGCCGGCCTTCCGGGAACGCTCGAGGTCGGCGAGGTGCCGGTCGGGCGCACAGATCCCGCACGGGGTGAACCCGTCGGTGCGCGCCTCGTCGATGGGCAGCGGGATCGTCTCGCGGCCGATCAGCCAGCGGCAGGCGGCGAGGTGGTAGCGCGGGTGCTCGTCGACGACGAGCACCTCGTCGGAGAGATCGACGACCAGGAGCAGGTCGGTGACCTCTACCTCCTCCAGCGGCGGCTCGCCCGGCAGCGGTTCGCCGTCCGGCGGTCCGCCGCGGTGCGCGTGCGTGGTCCCGGACGCCGGGGCTCCGGTCGTCGCCGGCGCCGAGGCCGGCTCGGCGGGTGCGCCGGACGCGCCCGGCCCGGCAGCCCCGTCGGGTGCGTCGGCGACGGAGGCGGCCGTGGCTCCGGCCGCAGCGGCCGTCTGCGCGGACCCCGTGGTCGACGGCTCCGGCGTCCCGGCCGCGGGTGTCACGGCCCCGCTCCCGGGCTGCTCGCCGCTCGGGGCCTTCTCGGCGGTCGAGCCCTTCTCGGCGGCCCGTTCCTCGTCCCGGCCGACAGCTGTGGGGGGCTGGGTGCCGGAGGGCGCAGCCGCGGCCTTCATCGTCCGCCAGGCGAGGAAGAGCAACACGCCGGCGGCGCCGCAGGCGACCACGCACAACCAGTAGAGCACCGTCGCACCCGTCGCGACCCCCGCGACGAAGAGGCCGAGACCGGCCAGCACCAGCAGTCCGGCAGCCAAGATCACGGCTCGACTCTAGGCGGGAGATCGGCGCGTCCGCCCGTTCAGCGCCGCGCCACGCGCCGCACGGCGAGCGATTTCCGTCCCGGAACGCCGACGGGCCCCCGGACGCATGGTCCGGGGGCCCGTCGGCGGATCGGGTTCTAGGCCGGCGCGTGCTGGTTCTGCCGGCCGGCGGTGGCCGGCTCGGCCGACCCGCGGCTGTCGAGGTCGCGCAGGTGCGACTCGAGGTAGGAACGCAGACGGGTGCGGTACTCCCGCTCGAAGGTGCGCAGCTCCTCGATCTTCCGCTCGAGGCTGCTCCGCTTCTCCTCCAGCGACCCCATGGCCTCGGAGTGCCGGCGCTCGGCGTCCTGGTCGAGCGCGGCGGCCTTGGCTCGGGCCTCCCGCTCCATGGTCTCGGCGCGCGTGCGCGCGTCACCGACCATCGTGTCGGCGCGGTGCTTGGCCTCGGTGACCATCTGCTCGCTCTTCTGGCGGGCGTCGGACATCAGCCGCTCGCTGTTGGTCTTGGCGCTGGTGAGCATCTGCTCCGCCTGCGTCTTCGCCTCGTTGACGTAGCGGTCGGCCGTCTCGGTGGCCAGCGCCAGCATGCGCGAGGCGCGCGCGCTGTCGTCCTCGCGCGGCGCGGCAGGGGCCGCGGCGCGGCCGCCGGAGCGGGCGCCGGAGCGGGAGCGGGCTGCTCGACGGGCGCCTCGCTGCGGGGCCGGCCCGCGCCCGCGCGCAGCTCGTTGTTCTCCTCGATCAGGCGGGCGAGCTCGGCCTCCACGACGTCGAGGAAGGCGTCGACCTCGTCCTCGTCGTAGCCCCGCTTGCCGATGGGTGGCTTCTTGAAGACGACGTTGTGCACGTCGGCAGGAGTTAGGTGGCATCGGGGTCACCTCAGGTCGGACGGCGGGAACAGGGACGTTCTCGGACGAGCAGGTCGGCGACCACACCCGCGCCACGGCCCTGACCCAGGGGAGTCAGCGGTCACCTGCTGGCCAACGACATCGTCACACCACGCAGGATCACCACGGCGATCAGGAGAACCATAAACCCGAGGTCCAGCCTGATGGACCCCAGGTTCAGGGGCGGGATGACCTTGCGGACTGCCTTCAGCGGCGGGTCGGTGGTGGTGTACACGACCTCGAGACCCGCCGCGACCAGGCCGGTCGGGCGCCAACTGCGCGCCAGGACCATGACCCAGTCGACGACGAACCGCGCGAACAGCAGGATCAGGAAGACGAGCAGCACCGAAGAGACGATCTGCCAGAGAAGAGCCACGGTCCTCGTTCAGTCGGGGCACGCCTCGTGCCGTCTCACCGGTCCTGGGTCATGGTAACCGGCGCCGCGCTCAGGACTGGTTGAAGAACCCGCCTTCGCGGATCCGCGCCTTGTCCTCAGCGGTCACGTCGACGTTCTGCGGACTCAGCAGGAACACCTTGGCCGTGACCCGCTCGATGCTACCGCGCAGGCCGAACGACAGACCGGCGGCGAAGTCGACCAGCCGCTTGGCGTCGGCGTCGTCCATCTCGGTCAGGTTCATGATGACCGGCAGCCCGTCACGGAAGCGCTCACCGATCACCCGCGCCTCGTTGTACGTGCGGGGGTGCAGCGTGGTGATCCGGTAGGGCTGCGGCGCGGCGGCCGGTGCCGGGGCGGGCTCCGGCGCGGCCGCGGCGACCGGTTCGCGGACGGCGAGGCCCGTGGCCCCGGCGGTGGCCGGACCGGCGTTCCCGAGGCGGGACGCGGACTGGCCGGCCGGGGCCAGGCCCAGCGGACGGGGGCCGCCGGCCCGGCGGGCGGCCAGGGGCTCGGCCTCGCGCACCGGGGCGGGACGCTCGGCCTCGACGTCGTCGGCGTAACCGTCGGCCGCGTAGTCCTCGCCGGCGTAGGCCGGGCCCGCGTACCGGTCGTCGTAGTCGTCGCCCGGGCCGTACCTGTCGTCGCCGGGTGCGTACCGCCCCTCGCCCGCGCCATAGCGCCCGTAGCGCCGGTCGGAGTCGAGCTGGTCGGGCTGCCGGGAGTCGTACCGGCCGTAGCCGCGGGTGTCGTCGTCCTCGACGAGACCCAGGTAGATCCCCATCCTCCGCATGGCTCCGGCCATCAGACCTCCCCCTTCGTCGCTGTGCGACAGCGCGTCCGTCCGGTGTTGGACCTCGTCGACCAGGTGCTCGTCAGCACTCGCCAATCAGCGAGATGCCTCGGGGGCGCCTGTGGCTGGTGTGACTCGTGTGGTCAGCGATACCCGATCCTTCGAGGAGACTAGGGGCCGGTGTCCGAAGATCGCGGTTCCGACACGCACGATCGTCGCGCCGGCCGCGACCGCCTCCTCCAGGTCCCCCGACATGCCGGCGGAGACGTCCACCGCCCCCGGGTGGTCGACGCGCATGCGGGCGGCCGCGTCGGCGAGCGCGGCGAACGCCGGCCCCGCCGACCGGCCGCGCGGGGCGACGGCCATCAGGCCGCGCAGGACCAGCCCGGTGCAACCGCCGACCAGGTCGGCGAGCGCCGGCACCTCCGCCGCGGGCACTCCCCCCCGCGCGGCGACCTCGCCCTCGGGACCGCCCAAGTCGACCTGGACGAAGACCTCCACCGGGCGGCCGGTCTCCTGCCCCACCCGGTCCAGGGTGCGCGCCAGCGCCGCCCGGTCGACCGAATGCACGACCGCACCGAGACGAGCGACGGCCGCGGCCTTGTTCCGTTGCAGCTGACCCACGAAGTGCCACCGGACCGGGCCGTCCGTGAGCGCGGCGATCTCGCCGGCCTTGTCGAGCAGCTCCTGCGCCCGGTTCTCCCCGAAGTCGTGCTGGCCCAGGCCGGCGAGCGCCGCGACGTCCGACGCGGGCCAGGTCTTGCTGACCGCCAGGAGCGCCACGGACGACGGCTCACGGCCGGCGGACCGGGCCGCGGCGTCGATGCGGGCACGCACGGCATGCAGGTTCTGCTCGAGGCGGGCCACGGAACGATCCTCTCAGCCGTCGCTCTTCCCCCCGGCGAGCATCGTCATGTGGCCGCCCGGCACGGCGAGCGGGCCGGCCACTCGACGATGATCAGCGTCGAGCGGGGGTCGTCAACCCAGCCACACCAGCCCGGCCTGCCGTCCGGTCGTGCCGTCGCGCCGATAGGAGAACAGCCGGCGGTCCTCGGACGTGCAGCGCGGGTCGTGCACCACCTCGGCCACACCCAGGCGGCGGAGCACGCCCTCGAGCCCGGCGCGCAGGTCCAGCCCGGCGGTACCGCGACGGGTGCGGACGACGGCGTCGGGCGCCGCCCGTCCCACCTCGGCCTGCACAGCCGCCGGCACCTCGTAGCAGGACCCGCAGATGGCCGGGCCCAGCAGGGCGCCGATCCGCTCGGGGCGCGCCCCGAGCGAGATCATCCGCTCGACGGCGGCCGGCACGACACCCAGCCGGACGCCCTCGCGGCCCGCGTGCGCGGCCGCCACGACGCCGGCCAGCGGGTCGGCGAGCAGGACGGGCACGCAGTCGGCGGCCAGGACGCCCAGCACCAGGCCCGGCGTCCGGGTGACGACCGCGTCGGTGTCCACGAGGGGGTCGGCCTGGGGGCCCTCGACCACGGCGACGCCGGTGCCGTGCACCTGGCTCATCCACACCAGCCGGTCGACCGGGACGCCCAGTTCGCGGGCGACGCGCCCGCGGTTGGCGGCGACGTCGTCCGGACGGTCTCCGACGTGGTCGCCGAGGTTGAACGAGTCGTAGGGAGGCGAGGACCGGCCGCCCCTCCGGTCGGTGACGACCCTGCGGGGTCGCACCGTCGGAGGGGCGGCCGGTCCGGTACCCGTCACTGGCGGAGGAACTCCGGGATGTCCAGCTCTTCCTCGAAGTCCTCGCTGGACAGCGGCCTGCGGCCGTTGGCCGCCGGGCCCGGGACCGGCGGCAGCGGCGGCACCGTGATGCCCCCGCCATTGGCCACGGGAGCCGGCCGGCCGGCCGGGGCCGGCGCGGGGGTGCCGTTGGACGCCGGGGCAGCGGCGGGGGTCGCCGCGGGAGCGGGCTGCGACGGGGTCACCTGTCGCACCCCGGCCGGCAGGCCGCCGAGCGGACGGGGCAGCCCCGGCACCACGGGCGCCGCAGGCGGCGGGCTCGTGGGCAGCGACGTCGTACCGGCGTCCTTGCGGCTGCTGGGGCGCCCACCGTCGAAGCCTGCGGCGATGACGGTCACCCGTACCTCGTCACCGAGCGCGTCGTCGATGACGGCGCCGAAGATGATGTTGGCATCGGCGTGCGCGGCGTCGGAGACCAGGGACGCGGCCTCGTTGATCTCGAAGAGACCGAGGTCGGACCCGCCCGAGATCGACAGCAGCACGCCGTGGGCGCCCTCCATCGACGCCTCGAGCAGCGGGCTGGCGATCGCCTGCTCCGCGGCCAGCAGGGCGCGGTTGTCGCCGCGGGCGCTGCCGATGCCCATCAGCGCCGACCCCGCACCGGACATGACCGACTTGACGTCGGCGAAGTCCAGGTTGATCAGACCAGGGGTGGTGATCAGGTCCGTGATGCCCTGGACGCCGGAGAGCAGCACCTGGTCGGCGGTGCGGAACGCGTCCATC
The DNA here is from genome assembly GCA_963723745.1 of uncultured Actinomycetota bacterium. GTDB lineage: Bacteria > Actinomycetota > Actinomycetes > Mycobacteriales > Geodermatophilaceae > CAVRRZ01. Next base: position 290,000 of record CAVRRZ010000006.1, on the reverse strand, counting down.
ACGCTGACGTTGCGGTCGCCGAGCTGGAGCAGCCGGTCGTTCGGGATCACGATGAGCGTGTCGCACTCGTTGCGCAGCTCCTCGATGCCCGACTCGGCCTGCACGGCGCGCCGCTTGCCCTCGAAGGCGAACGGGCGGGTGACCACACCGATGGTGAGCGCGCCGAGCTTGCGGGCGATCGAGGCGACGACGGGCGCGCCACCGGTGCCGGTGCCGCCGCCCTCCCCCGCGGTCACGAAGACCATGTCGGCCCCCTTGAGGACCTCCTCGATCTCCTCGCGGTGGTCCTCGGCCGCCTGCCGGCCGACGTCGGGCTGGGCGCCGGCGCCCAGCCCGCGGGTCAGTTCGCGGCCGACGTCGAGCTTGACGTCGGCGTCGCTCATCAGCAGGGCCTGGGCATCGGTGTTGATCGCGATGAACTCGACGCCCTTGAGGCCGACCTCGATCATCCGATTGACCGCGTTCACCCCGCCGCCGCCGATGCCGACGACCTTGATGACCGCCAAGTAGTTGTGCGGAGGTGTCATGCGGCGCTCCTCAACTGAAGCCTCATCCTCAAGTAGAGCCTTATAGTTATGTCAACTGCGTCGACGGGGATGAAGTTAGGTGCGCCGAGAGAGGCGCTACAAGCACCCTCCGGCGACCGGCGTGTCGGTGTCGCGCCGCTGCGGTCGACACCGACGACACACTGGTCACAGCAACCTCACGAGGTGTGACGACCCGCCCCGGAAACGTCTCATGTGGGGGTGCAGACTCCCACCCGCACCGTGAATCACATGCGCGACATTTGTTTCTGTGGTCGGGCGTGTCGCGGTGCCGGGCGTGTCCGGCGGGCACCCCCAGCGCGATCGTCCGGGCACGCTCTGCGACCTCCGCCGTCCGCGAGCGCAGGACGCGCACGCCTGGCCCTCCGGGGAGGCCGAGGGCGGCCCGGCCGGTCGGCCGCGCGCGGACGGTGGAGGGGGTCAGCGGAGGACGACGGCGCCGGGCGTGCTGACGTCGAGCTCACCGGCCGGCTCGAGGCCGCCTGACTCGATCTGCTGCAGCAGTGCGGTGAGCACCGCCGCCTTCTCGGCCGGCTCCTGCCCGTCACCCCACCGGACGACGGTCCCGTCGTCGAGCCGCATGCTGACCGCGACGGGCGCCGAGTCGGCCAGGACGCCGACGACCCGGGCTCGGACCTCGTCCGGCAGCGCGTCGATCGCGGTGAGGGCAGCCGCGGTGGCCGGGTCGTCCGGACCGGGGTCGGACACCTCCAGCGGCATGACGCCCTCGGGTGGCGCGCCGGAGATGGTGTCGAAGAGCACCCCCTCGCCGTCGACCAGGGTGCGCAGGCCGGCGTCCTCGACCACGGCGACCGGCGTGCGCTCCACGACCGTGATGACGACGCTGCTCGGCCATCCCCGGGTGACCTCCACGGAGGCCACCTGCGGCAAGCCCGCGACCCGGACCTCGGCCGCGTCGACGTCCACCTCGAGCAGCGGCGTGTCCGGCTCGATCCCGGCGGCCTGCTGCACCTGGTCCGCCGGGAGCGTCACCAGCCCGTCCACCCGCACCTCGCGGACGGCGAACAGCGGCCCGGCCCACAGGAAGGCGACCAGGCCCGCGACGGCCAGCAGGGCTGCCGCGGCCAGGAGCGGTCGGCGGTACCGGGACCGCCGGCGCGTGCGCAGCGGGGTGACGCGGGTGGACGAGGTCCGCGCCCGCCCGGCGGCCCGCTGCCTGCGGGCCCCGCTCGCGTCGCGGCGGGCGGTCGACCGCCGCCGCTCCGGGCGGGGCTCGCCGACGCGCTGGCCCCGCAGCCGGTCGCGGGTGGTCAGGCCGGTGCGGTTCATGCGCCGCCGCCCGGCTCCCCCTGCCCGGCGGCCCCGGACCGGAGCGCCTCGAGCACCTCGGGCCCCACCATGGAGACGTCGCCGGCGCCCATCGTCACGACGAGGTCACCCGGCCGGGCGCGCGCCGCCAGTGCGGGGGCGGTGGCCGACCACGACGGCTCGAAGTGCACCCGGTCCGACGGCAGCGGCACGGCCTCGGCCACCATCGCCCCCGTGACGCCCGGCACCGGGTCCTCGCGGGCGCCGTACACGTCCATGACCACGACCTCGTCGGCGAGCCCCAGGGCGTGACCGAAGCCCTCGGCGAACTCCTGGGTGCGGCTGTAGAGGTGCGGCTGGAAGGCCACCACGAGGCGCCCCTCCCCCACGACCGACCGCGCGGCCCGCAACTGCGCGGTGACCTCCGTCGGGTGGTGGGCGTAGTCGTCGTACACGCGCACGCCGCCGACGACGCCCTTGAGCTCGAAGCGACGGTGGACGCCGCCGAAGCGGGCGAGGCCGTCGATCAGCCGGGCGGCCGGCAGCCCCAGCTCGAGACCGGCCAGGAGCGCCGCGGCGCTGTTGAGCGCCATGTGCTCGCCGGGCAGCTGGATGCGCACGCGCCCCAGCTCGCGGCCGTCGAGGACCGCGGTGTACCCGGTGCCCTCCGGGCCGACGGACAGGTCGACCAGGCGCAGGTCGGCGTCGGCGGCGGTGCCGTAGGTGCGCACCCGGGCCGAGGTGTCGACGGCGCGGAGCCGCGCGGACCCGGGGTCGTCGGCGCAGAGGACGGCGAAGCCGGCGGCGTCGAGGGTGCCGAGGAACGTGTCGAACGCCGCCTCGACCGCCGCCAGGTCGCCGTAGTTGTCGAGGTGATCGGCCTCGACGTTGGTGACCACCGCCGCGAACGGGTCGAGGAGCAGGAACGACCGGTCGCTCTCGTCGGCCTCGGCCACGAAGACGTCGCCCTCGCCGGCGTGCGCGTTGCTGCCCGACTCGTTGAGGTCGCCGCCGATGGCGAAGGAGGGGTCGGCGCCGCAGGCCTGCACGGCCACGGTCAGCATGGAGGTGGTCGAGGTCTTGCCGTGGGTGCCGGCCACGGCGACGCTGCGCCGCCCGGCCATGACCGCAGCCAGCGCCACCGCACGCGGCAGCACGGCCAGACCCCGCTCGCGGGCGGCGACCAGCTCCGGGTTGTCGGCGCGGATCGCGGTCGACACGACGACCGTGTCGGCGTCGCCGAGGTGCGCCGGGTCGTGGCCGACGCTCACCCGCGCCCCCAGCGCGCGCAACGCCAGGAGCGTGGGGGTGTCGCGCCGGTCGCTGCCGGAGACGCGGACCCCGCGGGCGAGCAGGATGCGGGCGATCCCGCTCATCCCGGCGCCGCCGATGCCCACGAAGTGCACCGCACCCAGCTCCGGCAGCGTCGGCACGGGCGCCGACCAGGCCGCGACGTCAGCGGCGCTCATGCGCGATCTCCAGCACGATGTCGGCGAGTCTCTCGTCGGCGTCCGGAGCTCCGGCGGCCGCGGCGTTGCGGGCGTAGCCGGTCAAGGCCTCGGGATCGGTCAGCAGCGGCACCAGCCGCTGCGCGATCCACTCGCCGGACAGCTGCGCGTCCTCGATCAGGAGCGCGCCCCCGGCCTCGACGAGGGGCAGCGCGTTGCGCCGCTGCTCGCCGTTGCCGATGGGCAGCGGCACGAACGCGGCCGGCAGCCCCACGGCCGCCAGCTCGGCGACGGTGACGGCGCCGGCCCGGCAGAGGGCGAGGTCCGCGGCGGCGTAGGCGAGGTCCATGCGTTCCAGATAGTCCACGACGACGTAGGGCGTGTCGCCCGCGGGGCGGGCCGGCACGGCGACGTCGGTGTTCTTCGGCCCGCGGGCGTGCAGGACCTGCACCCCGGCCGCGGTGAGGACGTCGGCCGCTGCGACGGCGGCCCGGTTGAGCGAGGCCGCCCCCTGCGAGCCCCCGACGACCAGGAGCGTGGGGCGGTCGGCGTCCAGCCCGAAGGCGGCCCGCGCCTCGGCCCGCCGAGCCTCGCGGTCGAGCCCGCTGATGGCCCGCCGCAGCGGCATCCCGACGAGCTCCCCGGCGTGCAGCGGCGTGCCGGGCACGGTCACCGCCACGCGGGCGGCCAGGCGCGCGCCGATGCGGTTGGCCAGGCCGGGCAGGGCGTTCTGCTCGTGCACGACGATCGGGATGCCCGCGCGACGCGCGGCGAGGTAGGCCGGCAGCGCCACGTAGCCGCCGAAGCCGACGACGACGTCGGCGGCGACGTCGGCGAGCACGGCACGCGTCTCCCGCACCGACGAGACGACGCGTCCCGGTACCCGCAGCAGGTCGGGGGTGAGCCGGCGCGGGAGCGGCACCGGCGGGATCAGCCGCAGGTCGTACCCGCGCGCGGGCACCAGCCGGGTCTCCATGCCGCGGGCGGTACCCAGGCAGGTGATCCGTGGCGGGTCGCCCCGCCGCGAGAGGGCGTCGGCCAGCGCGAGCATCGGCTCGATGTGGCCGCCGGTGCCGCCCCCGGCGAGCACCACCGAGACCGTCACGAGGTCCGCCCCGGTCGACCGGTGCGCGCCGGCGCCCCGCGGCCGGCCGGCGGCTGCGCGCGCACCTCATGGGCCGGCGGGACGGCGCGCCGCCCGTCGCGCGGCGCCGCCGCACGGGGCACGTCGGCCCGCGCGGGCGAACGCCGGACGTCGGCGACGGGCAGCCGCCGCTCGTCGGAGCGGGCCTCGCCACCGCGGCGTCGCTCACCGCCGGCCGGCGGGCGGCCCTGCCCCGCGCCCGGCGCCGCGCCCCGCATGGTGCCCTGCGTGGTCCCCTGCGGACGGCGGGGCATCCCGCGAGCGTGCACGACCGTCCGGCCGCCACCCACCGCGGGGCCGCGACCGCCGCGTTCCTCGGGGCGCCGGCGCGGTCGCACGGGGGCGACGGGGGCCGTCGGGACCGGCAGCAGCCACCGGCTCAGCCGCCCCCGGGACGCCGTGCGCTGGGCCTCGATGGCGGCCGGTTCGGCGCGGGCGAAGCGAGCCAGCAGCCCCACCGCGAACAGCGTCAGCACCAGCGACGTGCCCCCCTTGGAGATCAGCGGCAGGGTCACACCGGTGACCGGGAGCAGGCCCACCACGTAGCCCATGTTCAGGGAGGCCTGACCGATCAGCCACACGGTGATCGCGGTGCTGGCCAGCTGGACGAACCGGTCGGCCGAACGGCGGGCGATGCGGAAGCCCGCGTAGGCGAGGACGCCGTAGAGCGTGATCACGACGAGGCAGCCGAGGAAGCCCAGTTCCTCGCCGATGATCGCGAAGATGTAGTCGGACTCGGCCTCGGGCAGCAGCTTCGCCTTCATCCGGCTGTTGCCCAGGCCCACTCCGGACAGGCCGCCCGAGGCGAGCGCGTAGAACCCCTGGATGGCCTGGAAGCCGCTGTCCCCACGGTCGGCGAACGGGTCCAGGAACGAGGTGATCCGCCGCATCCGGTAGGGCGCGATCGCCACCAGCAGCGCGAGCAGCGCAGCGCCGGCGAGGGCGAGAGCCCCGAACCAGCGCAACGGCATGCCGCCGGCCCACAGCAGGCCGACCAGCACGAGCCCGAGCGTCACGACGCCGCCGAAGTCCGGCTCGAGGATGAGCAGCAGCGAGAGGAAGAGGAAGACCGGCAGCACCGGCACCAGCAGCGACGTCGTGGTCAGGTACCGCTCCCGCAGGGCGAGCACGTGCGCGCCCCACAGCGCGAAGACCAGCTTGGCCGCCTCGGACGGCTGGAAGTTGGCGAAGCCGAGGTCGAACCACTGGCGGGACGCCGTTGAGCTCGAGACCGATGCCGGGTATCCAGACCACCGCCAGCATCGCCGTGACGACCAGCAGGGCGATCGGCGACCAGCGGCGCAGGAAACCGACCGGCAGCCGCAGGGCGACCAGCATGGGCCACGAGCCCGACGGCGGCCCAGATCAGCTGCGTGACCCCGGGCTGCCAGGGCGGCTGCTTGTTGAGGGCGGCCTCGATCGACGAGGCGGAGAAGACGATCACCAGGCCGATGGCCAGCAGCAGTCCGGCCGCGCCGAGGACCAGGTGGCTGCTGGTCATGGGTCCGTCGAGCCAGGCCGGCCCGAGGCGGCCGCGGGGCGCACGGGGTGCGGCCGCGCCGGGTGCGCGGCGCGCCGGTGGTCGCCGTCACCGGTCGCCGCCGGTCAGGGCGCGGACGGCGTCGGCGAAGGCACGGCCGCGGTGGCCGTAGTCGGTGAAGACGTCCATGGAGGCGGCGGCCGGCGCCAGCAGCACCGTGTCGCCGGGCCGGGCCAGGCCGGCGGCCGCGGCGACGACCTGGGTCATCGTCTCCTCGGCAGCAGCCGCAGTCCCGTCCATCCGGTCATCGTCGCCGCTGACCACCGTGACCACTGGGACCGATGGGGCGTGTCGCGCCAGTGATGCGGCGATCTGCGCCCGGTCGCGGCCCGAGCAGCACCACGCCGGCGAGCCGCCCGGCGACGGCCGCGACCAGCGGGTCGACGTCGGCGCCCTTGAGCAGCCCACCGGCGATCCAGACGACCCGGTCGTAGGCGGCCAGCGAGGCGCCGGCGGCGTGCGGGTTGGTGGCCTTGCTGTCGTCGACCCAGTCCACGCCGTCGATCGTGGCCACCCGCACGTTCCGGTGGGCGCCGCCGGTGAAGCCGGCCAGCCCGTGGGCGACCGCCTCGACCGGAACTCCTGCGGCGCGGGCGAGCGCCGCGGCGGCCAGCGCGTTGACGGTGTTGTGCGGGCCGGGGACCGGCAGCGCGTCCCGCGCCAGCAGTACGTCCCCCTCCGGGGTGGCCGCGAATGCCCGGTCGACCAGGGCCCCCTCCCGCACGCCGAGCTGACCTGGCCCCGGCTCCCCGAGCGTCACGGTGACCGGGTGCGGGTGGGCGGCCACGAGCGCGGCGGCGACCGGGTCCCCGGCGTCCGCGACGGCGACGGGGGCGTGCACGAGGATGCGCGCCTTCGCGTCGCGATAGGCGGCGAAGGAGCCGTGCCAGTCGGTGTGGTCGTCGGCGACGTTGAGCACCGCGGCGGCGGCCGGGGCCAGGGACTGCGACCAGTGCAGCTGGAAGCTGGACAGCTCGACGGCGAGCACGTCGTAGGCGGGTGCCCCGGTCTCGTCCCGGGCGGTGACCACCTCGACCAGCGGGCGGCCGACGTTGCCCGCGGCCACCGCCCGCCGTCCGGCCGCCTGCAGGATCGCGGCCAGCATGGTGACCGTCGTGGTCTTGCCGTTGGTGCCGGTGACGGCCAGCCACGGGGCCGGCTCGCCGTCCGGCCCGGCGATCCGCAGCGCGCCAGGCGAGCTCGGGCTCCCCCACCACCTCGACCGCGTGCGCGGCGGCGTCGAGGAGCAGCGGGGAGTCGGGGCGCCACCCGGGTGAGGTGACGACGAGCGTCACGCCGTCCGGGACGGTGTCGGCCGCGCCGAGCCAGCTCGGCACCGGCGGCGGTGAGCTCGTCGACGGCCGGCGGGCGCGCGCTGTCGGCCAGCAGCACGCGGACGCCGCGGTCGAGCAGCACCCGGGCCGCGGCCGCGCCGGACACCCCGAGCCCGGCCACCAGCACCGGGCCGCCGAGCACCGGGCCGCCGAGCAGGGTCTGCACGTGGGTCACCGCGTCACAGGCCGACGATGGCGAGCCAGTCGGCGTAGAACAGCCCGATCCCGAACGCCACGGCCATCCCGGTCACCAGCCAGAACCGCACGATGACGGTGTTCTCCGTCCAGCCGGCGAGCTCGAAGTGGTGGTGCAGCGGTGCCATCCGGAAGACCCGCCGCCGGGTCGCGCGGAAGAAGACGATCTGGATCACCACCGACAGGGTGACCGCGACGAACAGCCCGCCGATCACCACGAGCAGCAGCTCGGTGCGGGTGACGATGGCCAGGCCGGCGATCAGCCCGCCGAGGGCGAGCGAGCCGGTGTCACCCATGAAGATGCGCGCCGGGCTGGTGTTCCACCACAGGAAGCCCAGGCACGCGCCCATCCCCGCGGCCGCGACCAGGGTGACGTCCAGCGGGTCGCGCACGACGTAGCAGCCCTCGATCGCGCTGGTCGACGCAGTCGTGGGTGAACTGCCAGAAGGAGATGAAGACGTAGGAGACCAGCACCATCGCCGAGGAGCCGGCCGCCAGCCCGTCCAGGCCGTCGGTGAGGTTGACCGCGTTGGAGAACCCGGCGATGAAGATGTAGGCCAGGATCACGAACGCCGACCGGCCCCAGCGCGAGCGGCGGCGATGTCGCGGACGTAGGAGACGTCGGTCGAGGCGACGGTGACGCCCCGGTCGTTCGGGAAGTTGATCGCCAGCACCGCGAACGCCACGCCGATGACCAGCTGACCGACCAGCTTGGCGGTCTTGTTCAGGCCCAGGCTGCGGCGGTGCCGGATCTTGAGGTAGTCGTCGAGGAAGCCGACCGTGCCCAGCCCGACCATCAGGAAGAGCAGGAGCACGCCGGTGGCCGTGACGCCGCAGCTCGGTGAGTCGAGCAGGAACAGGTGTGCGCCGAGGTAGCCGCCGACGGTGGCCACGACGATGACCGTGCCGCCCATCGTGGGCGTGCCCTTCTTGGACAGGTGGCTCTCGGGGCCGTCGTCCCGGATCTCCTGGCCCAGCCCGTGCCGGCGGAACGCGCGGATCGCCAGCGGGGTGCTGAGGATGGAGATGATCAGGCCGATGCCGGCCGCGATGAGGATCGATCTCACGCGCCCGCCCCGCGGTCAGCAGGTCCTCGGCCAGCAGCTCCAGGCCGTAGGATGCGGCTTGCCTTGACGAGAACGACGTCGCCGGGCCGGAGCAGTCCGGCAGCAGCTCGCGGGCAGCCGCCCGGTCCGGCACGTGCACCGACTCCTCTCCCGCGCGCCGTCCGGCGGCGACTGCCCCGTCGCGCTATGCCTACCGCATCGGGGCCCACGGCCACGATCACGTCGGCTCCGGCGGCGGCCGCGTCGCGGCCCAGCCGCTCGTGCTCCGCGCCCGCACCCGGTCCCAGTTCGGCCATGCCGCCGAGGACGGCGATCCGCCGCTGCGCCGGCAGGCCGGCGAGCGCGGCCAGCGCGGCGCGCATCGACTCGGGATTGGCGTTGTAGGCGTCGTTGACGACGGTGACGCCGTCGGCACGCCGCTCGACCTCCATGCGCCAGCGGCTGCGCGGACCGGCCTGGCGACAGCGCCGCGGCGACCTGCGCGCCGGCGTCAGGCCCACCGCCAGGGCGGCAGCCGCGGCCGACAGCGCGTTGGCGACCTGGTGCTCCCCCACCACCTGGAGGGCGACCGGGTGCTGCTCGCCGCCGGCGACGAGGGTGAACCGCGCGCACGCACGCGTCGTCGAGGACGACGTCGATGGCCCGCACGTCGGCGTCCGCCCCCCGGCCGGTGGTCACCACCCGCGCCCGCGTGCGGGCGGCCATGCCCAGCACGCGCGGGTCGTCGGCGTTGAGGACGGCGGTGCCGTCGGCGGGCAGCGCCTCGACGAGCTCGCCCTTGGCGGTCGCGATGCCGTCGGCGCTGCCGAACTCGCCCAGGTGGGCGGAGCCGACGTTGAGGACGACGCCGACCTGCGGCCGGGCCACGCGCGCACAGCCGGGCGATGTGCCCGGGGCCGCGCGCGCCCATCTCGAGGACGAGGAACCGGGTGTTCTCGTCGGCGTCGAGCACGGTCAGCGGCAGGCCGATGTCGTTGTTGTACGAGCCGGGCGGGCTGACCGTGGGCCCGGCGGCGGCGAGCACCTGGCCGAGCAGGTCCTTGGTCGAGGTCTTGCCCGAGGAGCCGGTGATGCCCAGCGGTGCGCAGCCCGCCCGGCGGTGAGCCGCTCGTGCACGCCCGCGGCGAGCCGGCCCAGCGCGGTCACGGGGTCGTCGACGACCACGCAGGGCAGGCCGTCGTCCGGCCGGGCGGCCAGGGCACGCGCCGCGCCGGCCGCGGCTGCGGCGGCGAGGAAGTCGTGCCCGTCGACCCGCTCCCCCGGCAGCGGCGACGAACAGGTCGCCGGGACCGACGGTCGCGCGAGTCGAGCGGTCACGCGGCCGGTGACGACGGCGGTCGCGTCGCCCGGCGAGCGGCGCCACCGACGGCCGCTGCCACCTCGGCCAGGCGTCAGCGCGATCACGCGTGTTCTCCCCTGCTCGGCCAGGACCTCGCGCAGCACGGCGCGGTCGTCGAAGGGTGCACCGTGCCCGTCGATCTCCTGGCCGGTCTCGTGTCCCTTGCCGGCGACCAGCAGCGTGTCGCCGGGCCGGGCCAGGCCGACCGCGGCGGCCAGCGCCGCCCGCCGCCCGGGACCTCGTGCACCTCGGCCCGCTGCGGCGTCGGGCACCTCGGCAGCACCGGCGAGCATCGCGGCCCGGATGGCGGCCGGGTCCTCGGAGCGCGGGTTGTCGTCGGTGACGACGAGGACGTCGCTGCCGGCGGCCGCTGCGGCCCCATCGCCGGGCGCTTGCCCGGGTCGCGGTCACCGCCGCAGCCGAGCACGGTGATCAGCCGGCCCCGGGTCGCGCCGCGCAGCGCCGCGCAGCGCGGTGGTCACGGCGTCGGGGGTGTGCGCGTAGTCGACGACCGCGACGAACGGCTGGCCGGCGTCGACCGGCTCCATGCGGCCGGGGACGACCGTCGTCGGCCAGCCCGGCGCAGCGCCGTGCTCCACCGGCACGCCCGACGGCGTCCAGCAGCGCCACGGCGAGCACCGCGTTGGCGACGTTGAAGCGTGCCGGGCAGCCGCAGCCGCCCCGGCCAGGACCGGCCGCCGGGACCGCGCAGGGTGAACGTCGAGCCGCCGTCGGGCGCGGGGGTGATGTCGGTGGCCGTCCAGTCGGCCCCGGCGTCCTGGAGCGAGACGGTGACGGCCGGGGCGCGACCGGCGGCCGTCGGCAGCGCGGCCAGCCGCCGGCCGGCCTCGTCGTCGACGTGACCACCTCGACGGCCGCGCGGCCGTCGAACAGCAGCGCCTTGGCGCCGAAGTACTCCTCGAGGTCGCCGTGGAAGTCCAGGTGGTCCCGGCCGAGGTTGGTGAAGCCGGCGGCGGCGAAGCGGACGCCGCCGACGCGGCCCAGCACCAGCGCGTGGCTGGAGACCTCCATGACCACCGCGCCCACGCCGGACTGTCGGCCATGGTGGCCAGCAGCGCGTGCAGGTCCGGCGCCTCGGGCGTGGTGCGCACGCTCGGGAAGGTCGCTCACGGCCGGCCGGCCGTCGGCATCCGCGGCCGCGGGTGCGCGTCTGCGACGGTGCCGATCAGCCCGGTCGCCCGCCCCGCGGCCGCGAGGCCGCGCCTCGACCAGGTAGGCCGTGGTGGTCTTGCCGTTGGTGCCGGTGATGCCGAGGACGGCGAGCCGGCTGCTGGGCTCGCCGTACACGCGGGCGGCCACCGCGCCGAGCACGCCGCGGGGGTCGTCGACCACGCAGACCGGCACGCCCGGAGCGCGCCGGCCTGCTCGCGGCCGGTCGGGTCGGTCAGGACCGCGACCGCGCCGCGGTCGCACCGCGTCGTCGACGAACCGGGCGCCGTGGGTGCGGGCGCCGGGCAGAGCCGCGTAGAGATCCCCGGGCCGGACCTCGCCCGAGGCGAGGGTGACGCCGCTGACGCCGATGGACGCGCCGTCGCGACCGCCGCCCGGCGAGCCGACGAGGTCGGCCAGGGCGGCGAGGGGAAGCGGTTGCGTCCCGGCAGGCCGGGGCACCGCCCCGTGCTCGGTCGGGGTCACGGGGCTCCAATCTACCGTCGGCCGCCCCGGCGGCCCGGGACCCGGCCGGCGTCCGGAGCGCCGCGGCGGGGTCCGGGCGGGCGCGCGGGCCGCCCCGGGTCAGCCTTCGAGGACGAACTCGGGTCGGCCGGCGCCGGTCGGCGACGATCCCGTCGGCGGTGAGCGCGTACCGCATGATGTCGGCGAAGACCGGCGCGGCCACCTGGCCGCCCTCCGCGTCGCTGGCGGGCCGCTCGAGGTCGACGGCGACCACGTACCGCGGGTCGTCGGCCGGCGCGAAGCCGACGAACGTGGTCACGTAGCCGCCACCGTCGTAGCAGCCGCATCTCGGGGTTGGCCCGCTGGGCGGTGCCGGTCTTGCCGGCGACCCGGAAGCCCTCGATCTGGCCGAGCGGCGCGGTGCCGCTCCGGACCGACGACCGCCTCGAGCATGTAGGCCATGTCGTCGGCGGTGTCCTTGCTGACGACGCGGCGTGCTCGGCGCCTCCGGCGCCGGCGTCACCGTGCCGTCGGGCGCGGTGACCGACTGCGACGATGCGCGGCTCGACGCGAACGCCGTCGTTGGCGATGGTCTGGTAGATCGAGGCCATCTGCAGCGTCGGTCACCGAGACGCCCTGGCCGATCGGCACGTTGGCCGCGCGGCTGGCCGTCCAGTCCGCCGAGGCCTGCAGGATGCCGGCGCTCTCGCCCGGCAGCTCGATGCCGGTCCGGCTGCCGAGGCCGAAGGCCCGCAGGTAGTGCTCGAGCTTCTCGTCGCCGACCTCGCGGGCCAGCATGATCGTGCCGACGTTGCTGGACTTGGCCAGGATCCCGGTCACCGTCCAGTCGATCGGCGCGTGGTCGTGCGCGTCGGTGACGACGTGCGGTCGCCGGCCTCGATGTGCCCGTTCACGCTGAGCACCGTGTCCGGCGTCGGCGACGCCCTCCTCGAGCGCGGCCGACGAGGGTCACCGCCTTCATCACCGAGCCGGGCTCGAAGACGTCGGAGACCGTCGGGTTGCCCAGCAGCTCCGGAGTCGGTCGCCGAGTAGTTGCCGGGGTCGTAGCCCGGGCAGGAGCCCATCGCCACGTACCTCGCCGGTCGCGCACGTCGAGCACGACCGCCGAGGCGCGCGTGGTGGCGCCGTCCGCGCAGGCCTCGCGCCAGCCGCTGCTCGGTGACGTACTGCAGGTCCTGGTCGAGGGTGAGGCTGCACGGTGCTGCCGTCGACGGCGGGCGTGGACTCGTCGATGCCGGACGGGATCGGGTTGCCGCCGCTGCCCACCTCGACGCGGCGCTCGCCGGGCGTACCGGCGAGCTCGTCCTCGTAGGTCTGCTCGATGCCGGCCAGCCCGGTGCCCTCGCGGCCGACGAAGCCGACGACCTGGCCGCCGACCGCGCCGGCCGGGTAGAGCCGCACTCGGGTCGTCCTCGAAGCAGATGCCCGGGAGCTCCAGCTCCTCGATGGCGTCGGTGACCTCCGGGATGCACCTGGCGCGGCCAGGATCGACGTACCGGCTGTCCTCCGCGACAGCTCTCTCGGTCAGCTCGTCGACCGGGACGTCGAGCAGGGCGGTGAGCGCCAGGCGGTCTCGCTCCGGGTCGGCGACCACCGTCGGGTCGGCCGTCACGCGGGAGGCGTCGACGGTGTAGGCGAACGGCTCGCCGTCGCGGTCGAGCACCTGCGCCGCGCAGCGCGGCGACTCGGATAGGTGCGCAGCCGGTCCTGCTCGGCGGCGTTGGCGTACGCCGCGCCGTCGACGCCCTGCAGCACTGCCAGCCGGCCGACGACGAGCACGAGCAGCGCGACCAGGACGACCAGGCCCCAGCGGTTGCGCATCCCCCGCTGCTCGACCGACAGGCCGGCGCCGCTGCGCCGGCTGCCGGGCGCCCGGCGCGAGGTGAAGGCGCCGGCGGCGTCGGATCGCGCCGGGGCCGGCCGCACCGGGACCCGCCCGTGCGATGGCCGTGGTCCGGGCGGCGCGCCGGCCGGGCGGCCGGTCGAGCGCGGTCCGTCACCCGGTCCGCGCGGGTGCTCGGCACCGCTCAGTCTCCGCCCGGCACGGCGTCGGCGCCCGGCGCCGGGGCCGGGCACGGGGGTGCCGCGCAGCATCGAGCTGCCGTCGGGCGCGACGACCAGGTAGGCCGCCGGCCCGGCGGGGACCAGGCCCGGCGGCGACGGCGGCGCGCGGCGAGCTCGGCCGGCGTCCCGCCGGTCGACGACCTGCTGCTCGAGGCGCTGCACCTCCTGCGCGCGCTCGGCGTTCTCGGCCCGCAGCTGGGTGGCCTTGAGCGAGTCGACCGCGATCGCGGTGTTGAGGACCAGCAGCCCCAGCGTGGTGCCGACCAGCAGCGCGACGACCAGCAGCACGAACGGCGCCGCGCCGGGCGCGCAGTGCGCCGGCGCCGGGCGGGCCCGTGCGCCGCGGGCCGGCGCGCTGGGCACCAGGCGCAGCTCCGGGCGGGCCGCGGTGCGGGTGCCGCCGGTGCGCGTGCTGCCCGTCCGCGTGGGCGCGGTCGTCCGCGGGGTGGCCGTCGTCGTGGCGCGGGCCGTCGTCGTGGCGCGGGCCGTCGTCGTGGCCGCGGCGCGTGGCGCGGGTGCTCATGCCGCCCTCCGGATGCGCTCGGCGGCGCGGACCCGGGCCGAGGCGGCGCGGGGTTGGCGCGCGAGCTCGGCCTCGGAGGCGGCCTCGCCGCCCCGGGTGAGCAGCCGCAGGACCGGGCCGAGCTCCGGCAGCGGGCACCGGCAGGCTCGGGCGGCGTCCGGTCGGCGGCGCCCGCGGCGAGGGTCTGCTTGACGATGCGGTCCTCGAGGGAGTGGAAGGTGATGACGACGACGCGCCCGCCGACGGCCAGGGCCTCGACAGCGCCGCGGGCAGGGCCCGCTCAGCGCGCCGAGCTCGTCGTTGACCTCGATGCGCAGCGCCTGGAAGGTCCGCTTGGCCGGGTGCCCGCCGGTGCGGCGGGTGGCGGCGGGGATCGACGTCGCGGACCAGCTCGGCCAGCCGGGCGGTCGTGGTGAAGGGCTCCCGCGCGCGCTCGCGGTCGATCGCGGCGGCGATGCGGGAGGCGAAGCGCTCCTCGCCGTAGACCCGCAGCACGCGGGCCAGCTCCTTCGGCGGAGTAGGTGTTGACGACGTCGGCGGCGGTGCGCGGGCCGCGCGGGGTCCATCCGCATGTCCAGCGGGGCGTCGGCGGAGTAGCTGAAGCCGCGGTCGGGCCGGTCCAGCTGCAGCGAGGAGACGCCGAGGTCGAACAGCACGCCCTGGACCTCGTCGATGCCGAGCCGGTCGAGGACGTCGGGCAGCTCGTCGAAGACGGCCGGGACGAGGGTGACGCGGTCGGTGTGGCCGGCGGCCTCGATCCGGCGGGCGGCCTCGGCGCGGGCGTCGGGGTCGCGGTCGAGGCCGATCAGCCGCAGGCCGGGGTGGGCGTCGAGCATCGCGAGGGTGTGGCCGGCCAGGCCGAGGGTGGCGTCGACCAGGACGGCGCCGTCGGCGGCGCAGGCGGGGGCGAGCAGTTCGGTGACGCGTTCCAGCAGGACGGGCACGTGCACCGGGGGCCGCGAGGGCTCGCGTGCTGCTCATCGTCGACTGCCTCTCAACGGTCCGGGGTGCGCTCTCGATGGTGCCGCGCGTGGGCGCGCGGCGGTGGCGAGGTGGGGCGCGAGTGGGGCGGGTCGGCCGGTGGGGCGGAGTGGGGCGCGGGGGAGTGCGGTGGGGCGGGAGCCCGTCCGCCCCGCGGGGCCCGCCTGGCGTCGGGGAAGAGCGTCAGGTGGTGCCCCGCGGGGGCGGGGGCCGCGTCGCTCGCGCCGTGCGGCCGCGGCTGCGTGCGTCCGGGGGACCGAGCCGCGGGGAAGGCGGCTGGGGCCCGGTCCGGTCGAGCCGCGGGGAAGGCGGCTCGAACGGGGCTCGCGGAGGCCCGCGGTGGCGGGCCGACGGGCGGCGGCCTGGGATCACGACAGCGTCGGCATCCCCTCGCTCTCCATGTCGGCGTAGGCCGCCTCCTGCTCGGCCACGTAGGCCTCCCAGTTGGCGGCGTCCCAGATCTCGAAGCGGGTGTCGACGCCGACGACGACGACGTCGCGGTCCAGGCCCGCGTACTCGCGCAGGCTCGCGGGGATGGTGATGCGGCCGGTCTTGTCGGGCTCGATCTCGACCATCGACCCGAAGCTCATGCGGGCGCGCATGCGGGCAGCGGCGGTGTCGGAGGGGGCCATGGCGGCCATGGCGGCGCTCTGCTCGGCGACCCGGGCCATGGTGAGGCCGTAGATGCAGCGCTCCTGGCCCTTCTTGATCACCATGCCGTCGGCCACCTGGTCGCGGAAGCGGACGGGCAGGGCGAGCCGGCCCTTCTCGTCGAGACGCAGCGGATAGCTGCCGACGAACACCGGATCACCCCCCGCATCGGTCCTCCCGTGGGCCTGCACAGCGACCCCTGGGCGGTCCCTGCCTCCCCACCGGGCGACACAGTAACCCACTAGCCCCCACTGGACACCACTCGACGCCGTGTCGTGACCTGGCCGCTCCACCGGTCGCACCCCAGGCGGCAGCCGCTGACGACGCGCCGGTCGGGCGACGCGGGACGACCGAAGCGGGCTCGCTACCGATACGGCCCGGCCACGTACGGTGGGTGACGTGACGGAGGCGACACGGACCGCCGACGGAACGGCCGGTCCGTCGGTCGACGTCGCCGCGGAAGGCGCACGGATCGCGGCGAACATCGGCCGGGTCGTCCAGGGCAAGCCCGACGTCGTCCGGCTGGCCCTCGTGGTGCTGCTGGCCGAGGGGCACCTGCTCATCGAGGACGTGCCCGGCGTCGGCAAGACGACGCTGGCCAAGGCGCTGGCCGCGTCGATCGACGCCAGCGTGCGCCGGATCCAGTTCACCCCCGACCTGCTGCCCAGCGACGTCACCGGCGTGGCGATCTACGACCAGGAGTCGCCGGGCGTTCGAGTTCAAGCCCGGCGCGATCTTCGCCAACGTCGTCGTGGCCGACGAGATCAACCGGGCCTCGCCCAAGACCCAGTCGGCGCTGCTGGAGTGCATGGAGGAGCGCCAGGTCACCGTCGACGGCGTCAGCTACGAGCTGGCCCGGCCGTTCCTGGTGATGGCCACCCAGAACCCGCTGGAGATGGAGGGCACCTATCCCCTGCCCGAGGCGCAGCGCGACCGCTTCACCGCCCGGGTCTCGATGGGCTACCCCGACCGCGACGCCGAGCTGGCGATGCTCGACGAGCGCGCCGACCACCGACCCGCTGACCACGCTCAGCCCCGGTCGCCGACGCCGCCGCGGTGCGCGACCTGGTCGCGGCCGTCGGCCGGCTGCACGTGTCCGAGGCGGTGCGCCGCTACGTCGTCGCCGCTGGTCGAGGCCTCCCGCCGCTCCCCCGACCTGCGCCTGGGCGCCTCCCCGCGGGCCGGGCTGCAGCTGCTGCGCGCCGCCCGCGCCGCGGCGGCGCTCGCCGGCCGCGACCACGTGCTGCCCGACGACGTCCAGGCGCTGGCCGGGCCCGTGCTCGCGCACCGGCTGCTGCTCACCGCCGGACGCGACCCTCGGCCGGCGCAGCGCCGAGCAGGTGGTCGCCGACCTGCTGTCCACCGTGCCCGGTCCCCCGCGGGCGCTGACCGGCCGTGGCCGGACCGGTGCGCAGGGCGCTGGTCCGCGCTGACCCTGCGCGGCCGCTGCCTGGTGGCCGGCGGGCCTGACGCTCGCTGCTCCTCGGCGCACTGCTGGGCGAGCGGGCACTCGTCCAGCTCGCCGTCTTCGTCCTCGCCCTGCCGCTGCTCTCGGCGCTGAGCGTGGCCAGCGAGCGGTTCCGGCTGAGCTCCCGCCGCACGGTCACCCCGGCCCGGGTGCCCCGGGGCGGCAGCGCCGACGTGCTCCTCGAGGTCACCAACGCCGACCGGCGCCCGGGCGGGCTGTGGCTGCTCGTCGGAGCAGCTCCCGCCCGAGCTCGGACCGGCCCCGCGTTCGTGGTCGAGCGGCTGGCCGGGCGCGGCACCGCGGCGCTGCACTACCGCGTGCCCGGCGCACCGGCGTGGCCGGCACGTGCTCGGCCCGCTGCGGCTGCGCCTCGTCGACCCCTTCGGCCTCGTCGAGCGCACCGCGGCCGGCACCGACACCGCCACCGCTGCTCGTCGTGCCCCGGGTGCGCCCGCTGGGTCGCGGTGGCCCCTCCGGCGGGCACGGCGGTGGCGGCGAGGGCGCGCGCCGGTCGATCGCCGTGCACGGTGAGGACGACGTCAGCACGCGCGAGTACCGGCACGGCGACGACCTGCGCAAGGTGCACTGGCGGGCCACCGCACGCACCGGTGAGCTCATGGTGCGCCTGGAGGAACGGCCCTGGCGGTCCCAGGCGACGCTGTTGCTCGACACCCGTTCCCGCGCCCACCTCGTCGTCCGCCGCGAGGCAGGGACCGCGCCCTTCGGCGCGCCCGGGGACCCGTCACCGCCCGCGGACAGCCTCGAATGGATGGTCGAGGCGGCGGCCAGCATCGGCACCACGCTGGGCGGACGGGGCGCGGTGCTGCGCACGGTCACCGACTCCGGCGAGCTCCGGCCGGCCGCGGGCCGCGGCGGGCTGACCGCGACCGAGCTGCTCGAGCGGCTGGCCGTCGTCCGCCCGACGCGGGTGTCCCGCCTGGGCCCGGCCATCGAGCAGCTGTGCCGCGCGGCCGGCGACGGCCCGGTCGTCTGCCTGCTCGGCGCGGTCGGTCCCGACGACGCTGGTCGACCTGGTGCGCGCCCGCTCCGGGCCCGTCACCGACTGCGCCGTCCTCGCCGACGTCGGCAGCTGGGCCGAGGCCGGGCTGGTGCGCGGCCGCCGCTCCCTCACGGCCGCTGCGCGCGCCGAACTGGACGCCCAGCGCGACGCGGCCGTGGCGCTGCTGCGGGCCGCCGGCTGGCTGGTCGCCGTGGCACGGGCGGACTCCGCGGTCGAGCAGGTCTGGGCCGAGCTCGGCCGGCCCGGGGGTGCTCTGCCGGCGCCGGCCGGCGCCCGGGAGGTGCCGGCGTGACCGGGGTGACCGGGGTGGCCGATCAGGCGGCAGCGGGCATGACCCGGGAGGACCGGCGGGCCGCGCTGGCGGCGGCCGGCGCCACCCTGCTCGGCTCCTTCGCGCTGCTGCCGGTGTTCAGCACGACCGCATGGCTGCGGCCGGTGCTGGCGGTCGTCCTCGTGGTGTACGGCACCGGGCTGCTGCTGCGCCGGGTCGGCCCCGCGCTGTGGGCGCGGTTGCGTGCGGGCCGTCCGGTTCCGAGGTGGCTGGGCGCGATCGGCCTCCTCGCCGTCCCTGCACTCCAGGTGGGCGCGGTGCTGTGCGTGCTCACCCTGTTCTACGCACCGGCCGATGCGGTGGCCACGGCGCTGCCCACGGGCGAGAGCATGGCCGACCTGGTGTCGGTCCTGTCCGAGGGCTCGGCCGAGCTGCGCGAGCAGGCCACCCCCGCGCTGCCGCTCACCGGACTGGTGGCCCTGACCACGGTGCTGGTCGGACTCATCGCGGTGGCCATCGACCTGATCGCGGTCGCCGGCCGCCAGGCGGGCCTGGCCGGCCTCGGCCTGCTCGGCCTCTACTGCGTGCCGGTCAGCACGGTGACGGGAAGCATCGGACTCGCCGCGCTGGTGGCCCCCGGGGCCGGGTTCGCCCTGCTCCTGTGGGCCGACCAGCGGCGTCGGCTGGCCGGGGCGGACCGGGCCACCGCCCGCGCCACCAGCGGCACCGGTTCCCGCGCCCTGCGCATCGGCGTCCTCGCCATGGCGGCCGGCGTGCTGCTCGGGTCCGTCGTCCCCACGCTGCCGGAGGGCTCGTTCGGAACCGGCCTGGGCGGTGGCACGGGACCGGGCGGCACGGTCGGCACGGCCCTGGACCCGGTCGCGGAACTCCAGGGCCAGCTCACCCTGCCCGAGCCGACCGACCTGATGACGGTGGAGGCGGACGCCCCCGACCTCGGGCACCTGCGCGCGGTCGTCCTGGACGAGTACGACGTCGAGAACGGCTGGGCCATGAGCAACCTCGACGGCGAGCTGTCGGTGGCCGAGCCTGAGCTGTCCCCGCTGCCGGAGGGGCAGACCCGGCGCCAGGTGGTGGCGCGGTTCACGGCCCGGGGGCACGACGACCGGTTCATGCCGGTGCTCTGGTCGCCGCTGGCGGTGCAGGTTCCCGACCCCGAGAACTGGCGGTTCGACCCGTCGACCGGCACGGTGTTCGGCCGGGACACGACCACCGAGCGGCGCACCTGGGTGGTGGTGGCCGACCAGCCCGAGCCCAGCCCGGCGCTGCTGCAGGACGCGCCCGGCCTGGATCCTGCCGACCCGGTGCAGCAGCGGTTCACCGAGCTGCCCGAGCTCGACGGCTCGGTCACCGCGCTGGTCACCGAGCTCGTGGCCGGAGCGCAGACGCCCTACGAGCGGGTGCGGCGCATCCACGACTACCTGACCGACCGCGACAACGGCTTCATCTACAGCCTCTCGACGGCTCCGGGCACCAGCGACGACGACCTGGTCAACTTCCTGCGGCTCAAGCGCGGCTACTGCGAGCAGTACGCCGGAGCGATGGCGGTCATGGTCCGCGCCGCCGGCGTTCCGGCCCGGGTGGCGCTCGGGTACACGCCGGGCGAGGTCCAGTCCGACGGCTCGCGGCTGGTGACCACCGACGACGCGCACGCCTGGGTGGAGGTCTACTTCGGCGGCCTGGGGTGGGTGCCGTTCGACCCGACCCCGATCGCCGCCGACCGGTCGGTCGCACTTCCCTGGGCGCCGCGCGCCTCGGACGGTCCGGACGGGACGCCGGGCAGCCCGAGCGAGCCCTCGGCGGCGCCGACCGCGGCGCCGACCGCCCGGGCCGACCGCGGCGCGACGGCGATCCCCGAGCTCGGCGGGACCGACGCCGCAACGTCCTGGGTGCGGCCGGTGGCCATGGGAGCCGCCGCGACCCTGGCGCTCGCCCTCCTGCTCGCGGTGCCGGCCACGGCCCGTGCGGTGCAGCGCCGGCGCCGGATGCACGCCGACGATCCCCGGGAGCTGTGGGACGAGCTCACCGCGACGGTGCAGGACCTCCGCCTGCCGACCGACCCCTCGTGGACGCCGCGGGAGACCGCCCGCAGGCTCGCGGGCGAGGCCGGGCACGTCCCCGACGCACTGGTCGCCGAGCGGGTCGAGCAGTCGGTGCTCCGCCTGGCACTGGCCGAGGAGGCCGCGACCTACGGCCGGTCGGCAGCGGTCGACCCCGAGCAGGTCGACGTGCTGCGAGCGGCGCTGCGCACCGCCCGCCGGGGGCTGCAGCACGCCGTCCCCCGCCGCGTGCGGTGGTGGGCCGTGCTGTGGCCCGCATCGCTGCGGACGTCACTCGGCGAGCGGGTGGTGGACGGCGCCCGGCAGCTGGGCGAGCGGTTCCGCCGGTCACGCACCGCCTGAGCTTCCTGCCGATCGCGGGTTCGGTGCCCGGAGACGACGGCGGCCGCCGTCCCGCGCAGGGACGACGGCCGTCGGCCGGACGCGCTGAGCTGCTACTGGTCGTAGCGGCGGCGGAAACGCTCCTCGAGCCGGTTCTTGAGCGGCTGACGGCGGACCGCCTTGCCGCGACCGCCACGGGCCGGGCCGGCCGGGCCGCCGATCGGCCCGCCGCCGGTCTCGACGGCGCCGGTGGCGTTCGTGTAGTTGAGGACGACGAGGGCACCACCGCTGAACATCACCAGGAACCCGATGACGCCGATGGGCACCGACTGGGCGACGGCACCGCCGCCCACCAGCAGGCCGAGGCCGAGGACGAACAGCAGGCCACCGATCTGCAGCTTGCGGCGGGCCTTGAGCCGCCGGTCGCCGGTGCGAACCGAGGAGGCGAACTTGGGGTCGTCATCGACGAGGGCGCGCTCGATCTGCTCCAGCAGACGCTGCTCGTGCTCGGAGAGCGGCACGTCGACCTCCAGTAGGGCGGAGCCAATACCACCGGAGACGCCTCCGGAGGTGTCTCCGAGGATACGAGCCCTTTGCAGGCTGCGAAAGGCGACGGCGCGGCGACCCGCCGCCGTGTCGGGGTGATCACTCCTCCGGGTGGGCGAAGGGCATGGTCGACTGCCCTTCGGGGGCGGCTCGGAGAGCCCCGGCCGGGCGCCGGACGACGTCGGTACCGGGCCGGCTGGCCGCATCGCGCCGGCCGTCCGAGCCCGGCCGCCCGCCCCGCCGGAGCAGGGTGGCCGGACGCACCGCTCCGGCGCCGAACCGCCGGGCGGCACGGTCGGCGGCCAGCTCGGCCTCCCGCCGGCCGTGTTCCCGCGCGCCGAGTTCGAGTTGCTGCGGCGCGGAGCCCACCTCGACCAGCCGCTCGGCACGGACCCCGACCAGCCGGATCCGCGCCCGGTCCAGGCCGAGGGCGTCGAACAGGGCGCGCGCGGTCTCGTAGAGCTCCTGCCCCACGTCGCTGGGCACGTCGAGGGTGCGGCTGCGGGTGAGGGTGGCGAAGTCGGCGAACCGCACCTTGATCGTCACGGTGCGCGCCAGCCACCCCCCGGCGCGCAGTCGGCCCGCCGTCCGTTCCGACAGCAGCAGCAGCTCACGGTGGATGATCGCCGGATCGTCGACGTCCGTACCGAACGTCTCCTCGTGACCGGTGGACTTCTCCGGCTCGTCGGGCACCACCCGCCGCGGGTCGCGGCCCCAGGCCAGCTCGTGCAGGTGCACCCCGGTGCCCGCACCCACCGCCCGCTGCAGGGTCTTCGTCGGCACGTGGGCGAGGTCGCCGACGGTGCGCAGGCCGAACCGGAGCAATGTCTCCTCGGTCTTGGGTCCCACACCCCACAGGGCGCCGACCGGCAGCGGGTGCAGGAAGTCGATGACCTCACCGGGTCGGACGACCATCAGCCCATCCGGTTTGGCCCGGGTCGAGGCCAGCTTGGCCACGAACTTGCTACCGGCCACGCCGACCGAGCAGGTGATGCCCTGCTCGTCGAAGACCCGGGCGCGCAGGTACTCGCCGATCTCCGCCGCGTCCCCGAGCCGGCGACCGGCCCCAGTGACGTCCAGGAAGGCCTCGTCCAGCGACAGCGGCTCGACCAGCGGCGTGATCGAGCGGAACAGCGCCATGACCGACCGCGAGACCTCCAGGTAGAGGTTCATGTCGCCGGGCAGCACCGTGGCGGTGGGGCACAGCCGCAGGGCGCGAGCGGTGGGCATCGCGGCGTGCACGCCGTAGCGGCGCGCCTCGTAGGTGGCGGAGGTGACCACCCCGCGGTTGCCGGCCCCGCCGACGATCACCGGCGTGCCCGCCAGGTCGGGGCGGCGGCGGACCTCGACACTGGCGAAGAACGCGTCCATGTCGACGTGCAGGACGGTGCACCCGTCCGCCCGGCCGGCGGGCGTTGCCACAGGTCCTCCCCTCTGGTCGAACATGCGTTCGACAAGGAGCAAGGCTAGCCCGCCACCGCTCCCCGCGACAGCCGACCCCCCGCCGTCCTGCGGCGCGCGGTTCCGACGCGCGCGCGACCGCTGGTGTCGGCATGATCGATCCGGGTGGGGCGCGCCCCGGACGAGCCGCCGACGGCGGCCGGCGCGACACCCGGATCGGAGAAGACATGGCGCTCGACGACGACATGACCACGGCGACGGGTGACGGCGGCGCGGACGGCGGCGCCGACAGCGGCGCCACCCAGGGTCCCGCTGACGGCGGCGCCCACGGACCGGCCGACGGGGGCGCGGACGGCGGTGCCGACGGCGGTGCCGATGGTGGCGCCGATGGTGGCGCGGACGGCGGTGCCGATGGTGGCGCCGACGGTGGCGCCGACGGCGGCGCGGACGGCGGTGCCGACGGGGGCGCCGACGGCGGTGCCGATGGTGGCGCGGACGGTTCGGCCTGACCGAGGACCCCGGCGGCCAGGGCCGGGCGGAGCAACGCCTCCGCCCGGCCCTGCGTCGCTGCATCGGCCTCGACCCGCCGGTCTTCGCCGCGACCTACTGGGCCCGCCGGCCGCTGCTGACCCGGGCGCAGGACACCGGCTCCTCCTTCACCGACCTGCTCGACCTGGCCGCGGTCGACGAGCTGCTCTCCCGCCGCGGCCTGCGCACGCCGTTCCTGCGGATCGCCAAGGACGGCGCCGTCGTCGACCCGACAGCGCTTCACGACCTCCGGCGGCGCCGGCGCCGAGGTCGCCGACCAGGTCTCCTCCGACGCCGTGCTGCGGCTGTTCGCCGACGGCAGCACCGTCGTCCTGCAGGGGCTGCACCGGCTGTGGCCGCCGCTGATCGAGTTCGCCGACCAGCTCGCCGCCGACCTGGGCCACCCCACCCAGGTCAACGCCTACGTCACCCCGCCGTCCTCGCGCGGCTTCAGCCCCCACTACGACGTGCACGACGTCTTCGTGCTGCAGGTGGCCGGCGAGAAGCACTGGCGCATCCACGAGCCGGTGCTGACCGACCCGCTGCGCACCCAGCCGTGGAACGACCGCGCCGCCGAGGTCGCCGCGGCCGCCGAGCGGCGAGCCGGTGATCGACGCCGTCCTGCGCCCCGGCGACGCCCTCTACCTGCCGCGGGGCTACCTGCACTCCGCGACGGCGCTGGGCGAGATCAGCGCCCACCTGACCATCGGCGTCCACTCGGTGACCCGCTGGGCCGCGGCCGAGTCGGCGCTGGACCTGGTGCGCACGCCTCGCCGACCGAAGACCCGGAGCTGCGCCGATCCCTGCCGCTGGGCCTCGACCTCGGCCGACCCCGAGGCCGTGCGGGACGACGTCGCCGCCGTGGTCGCGGGCCTGCCGGACTGGCTCGAGCGCGTCGACCCCGCCGAGGTGGCCGACCGGCTGCGGGCGCGCACCTGGGCGCAGGTGCGGCCCGAGCCGGTCGCCCCGCTGGCCCAGTCGACCGCCGCCGCGGCGCTGACCCCCGACACCGTGCTGCGCCTGCGCCGCGGCTGCGCTGCGTGCTCCGGGACGGCGCCGGCGGGCGTGTCGCCCTGGTCGCCGGCCGGCGCACGCACGCCTTCCCGGCGACGCGCGCGACCGGCGCTGGCCGCGCTGCTGGCGGCCGGCGAGCTCAAGGTCGGCGACCTGCCCGGGCTGGACCCCGCCGACCAGCTCGACCCTGGCCCGCCGGCTGGTCACCGACGCCGTCGCCGTCGTCCCCGACGCGGTGGCCGGCGCCGCCGGCCGGGTGGCGACGGCCGGGCACGATGGGGGACGTGGGGACGAGCACGGATCCGGCCGATGACGCGGCAGCCGACCAGGTGGGGGGCGTGACCCCCGGCGCCGCCCCGTCCTCTCCCCGTCCCGGCCGGGCCGGGGCACGCCTCCGACCGGTCGCATGGACGCCGCCCGCTGCTCGGTGCAGGCGCTGGAGCGCGGCGACTCCCCCGTCGCGACTGCCCCGCCGGCCCAGCGCTGGCTGCTGATCGAGCAGCCGGGCCCGTGGGGCCGCGACGCGCTGACCGAGTCCCGGTTCGACGCCGCGGTCGCGCCGCGGCTGGCCCATCGGGCGCGGCAGGAGAACGTGCGGCTGCTGCTGGTCCGCCGTCCCGGCGGCCGGCTGGCCGACTCCGGCCGCCGCTGGGCCTACGCCGACAGCCGGCCGGGCCGGGAGGGGCTCGTGGTGGTCGGTGCGTGGCACCGACGCCGACCTGCTCGACGCACCGTGGGACGGCTCGCGTCGGGCGAGCGCGGCGTCGGATCCGGTCTACCTGGTCTGCACGCACGGCGGGCACGACGCCTGCTGCGCGCTGCGCGGCCGGCCGCTGGCCCGATCACTGCCGGCCGCCCGGCCCGACGACGTCTGGGAGTGCAGCCACCTCGGCGGCGACCGGTTCGCGGCCAACGTCCTGGTGCTGCCGCACGGCTTCTACTACGGGCAGGTGCCCGGCGACGGCGCGCAGACCTGGTCGCCGCCCACGGACCGGGGCGAGGTGGCGCTGCCCTGGCTGCGCGGGCGCGCCGGGGTGCCGCCGGCCGCCCAGGCCGCCCAGCACCTCGCCCGCGCCGAGCTCGGCCTGCTGGGCATCGACGACCTGCCGGTGCGGGCGGTGCGGCGACTCACCCCGCCCGGCGCGGAGGTGGAGCGGTGGACGGTGACCCTGGCCGGCCCCGACGGGCCCGTCGTCGCGACCGTGGAGAGCCGGCCGTCGGAACAGGCGGCGCGCCTGACCTGCCGCGCGACGCACCCGGCGCACCGCGGACCTGGCACCTGCTGTCCTTCGACGGTGCCCGACCGGGCACCGGCTGACCTCAGCCCAGCGCGCGGCCCCGGGCGGCCAGCAGCGGGATCGCGAGCTCGGTCGCGGTCAGCGAGCCGTGGTAGGCAGCCAGCCGGCTCGGACCGGGCTCGTGCGCGCGGCGCGACCAGAGCCCAAGTGCCCGCGGGCCAGTGCGACGACGTCGCCGATGCGGGCGGCGAGCGCCGTCGTCCACCGGCCCGAAGATGCCGCTGGCGATCGCCTCGTCGCGGTCGACGACCCACGCCCGGTCGCCGAGCACGGCCCGCCACCGGTCGCAGCACGTCGGTCGGCCGCACCGGGCACGGCGTG
The DNA here is from genome assembly GCA_963723745.1 of uncultured Actinomycetota bacterium. Taxonomy (GTDB): domain Bacteria; phylum Actinomycetota; class Actinomycetes; order Mycobacteriales; family Geodermatophilaceae; genus CAVRRZ01. Next base: position 263,977 of record CAVRRZ010000006.1, on the reverse strand, counting down.
CACGTAGCGGGCCCGCGGCTCGCCGGCGAGCAGCCGGACGCCGTCGGCCAGGTCGGGATCGGCCGTCGAGGTCGAGCCGGGTGTCGTCGGCGACGTCGAGCATGCCGTGGTCGGCGGTGACCAGCAGCGCGGCGTCGTCGGGCAGCCCGTCGACGAGCTGCTCGACCATGCGGTCGACCAGCTGCAGCTGCGCCCGCCAGGCGGGTGAGTCGACGCCGCGGACGTGCCCGGTGAGGTCGAGCTCGGCGAGGTAGCCGTAGACGAGCGTGCGCGGTGCCGGCGGCGAGCGCGGCGTGGATCCCGGCGCATCAGGTCGCCGCGGCCCGACCGACGCCGGGATAGCCGCGCCCCGCGGTAGACGGCGCGCGGTGAGCCCGGAGCCGGCGTAGGCGTACGGACCCGACGGCGGTGACGTCGACGCCGGCGGCGGCGGCCTGCTCGAAGACCGTGCGGTCGCGCCTGCCACGCGCCGCGGATCGGGGTCGTCGGCCCACCGGACGTGGTTGAGGGCCTGTCCTCCCCGGTCGCCCCGTCCCCGCCAGGAACGATCGGTGACGAAGCCGAGGATGCCGTGGCTGCCCGGCGGCAGGCCGGTGCCGAGGGTGGCGAGGCTGACCGGGGTGGTGCTGGGGCAGGGCGCAGACAGGTCGCCGGCCGGGCTCGCCAGCGCGGCCAGCGTGGGCGCGAGGTCGGCGTGCGCGCGCACCAGGTCGGCGCCGAGCCCGTCGACGAGCAGGACGGCGACCCGGCGGGCGCCGCCGAGGGCCGTCGGCCAGGCCGAGCGGGTCGGCCGGAGAGGCCGTCGCGGGGCACGTCGACACCGAGGGCGGCGGCCGCGCCGGGGAGGACGTCGGCCAGCGAGGCGGCGCCGTAGGCGGGGCGGAGCAGGTCGCCGGGGAGCGCGTCGGCGTCGGCCGCCCACGCGGGGCGGGCGGCGGCCTCCGGGGTGATCGGTGAGGTCACGGGCGGGTGGCCAGGACGTGCAGGCCGGTGGCGACGTCGCGGTACGGCGAGACCTCGGCCAGGGCGAGCTCGAGCGCGCGGACCGCGCCGGCGTCGGCGCCGGAGCTGCGCCTCGAGCAGGTCGGCGACGACGGAGACGCCCCGCCAGTGCCCGGGACCAGGCCCGCCTGCTCGACGAGGGCGAGCAGTTCTGCGGGGCCGAAGCGGCGGCGGGCGGGCCGCGCGCGGCCGGGAGCGGGGTCGCGGTCCTCGAGCAGGGCCAGCGCCTCGCGCGGGTGGCCGCTCAGCGCCCGGCCCAGGACCGCGCCGGCACGGTTGGCGGTGGCGACGCTGACCGTGCCGCCGGGCCGGACCGCACCGGCGATCTCGCGGAGCGTGACCGCGGGGTCGTCGACGACCTCGAGCACCCAGTGGCAGAGCGACGAGGTCGAAGTCGGCCCCGCCGTCCAGGGCGGGCAGCACCTCGTGCAGCAGGTCGCCGTCGCCCTGGACTCCGCGGACGCGCTCGCCGACCCCGGCGGTTCTGGCGCGGCGGCGGAGAGTGGCCAGGGCGTCGGCGCTGGGGTCGACGACGGTCACGTCGTGCCCAGCCGGCCGCCCAGGACGACGGCCAGTTGCCGCTACCGCCGCCGACGTCGAGCACCCGCAGCGCGGTGCCCGTGCCGGCGATCGTGTCGAGCGCCGCCCAGACAGCAGCGCCCCGGACGGGCAACTGCTCGGCGGACGGGACATTCGAGGTCGGCACCTTTGGAGCCTACTGAGCGGCGCCGCTGCGGGCCCCCCGAGAGGTGTGCGGGTCGGGGATCGGGACCGGCCCGTCTGCGCACCTCGTCCGCGGCGCGGCTGCATCAGTGGCCCGAGCTGCCGGGACTGGAGTGCCAGAGCTTGCGCGGCGGGCCGGCGGCCGCGCGCCGGGCGGCGGCCGTGGTCTCCTCGCCGGCGGGCTTGATGTCGGCGTACGGGGACATCCGGAAACCGGTCGGGTGCACGAGCACCGGCCGGACCATCACCGGGCGCGACGCTCGGGAGGCGGCCGCGCCGACGATCGCCTGCTCGGTGTACTCGCCCGGCGACGCCATGAGGTCGGCGACGCCCGGCAGCCCCTCGGCCTCCCACGCCTCGTGCAGCGCCGGCAGCTCCCACGCGCCCGTGGCTCGCAACGACATCCCCGCGCGGGCCGGTGCGCCGTAACACTCCCGCGGATCACCAGCAGCCACGAGTGGAAGACCGTCGCCGCGTAGGGACCCTGCGCGTCCTCGAAGAAGGTGGAGTCGGTGCAGCCCGTGCCGTCGTCGAGGGTCACGAACACCACCCGCCGTCCGGACCGGATCGGCGGGGTCTGGGTGGCCACCTTGACCCCGGCGACGAGCACCTCTGCGCCGCTGCGGCAGCCGAGCAGCTCGCCGGCCGGCACCGCGCCGATCGCGGCGAGGAACGGCTTGTAGAAGCCGATGACGTGCCGGCTGGCATCCAGGCCGAGCACCTCCAGCTCGGCGCGGACCAGTTCGGCGTCGGTGAACTCGGGCAGCCCGCTGCCCTCCGCCCACGCCGGCGCCCGGCTCCTCCGGCTCCGTCCCCTCCTCCGCCTCGGGCCCGAGCCCCAGCAGGTCGAGGCTGAGCTGCCCGACGGCCCCGGCACGGGCCCCGCTGCGGCTCCACCGGTCCAGTTCGCCGATCTGCAGCAGCAGGTCGCGCCGGGTGACCTGCGTGCGGCGACCGGGTGGCCCGGCCCGCCTCCCGGTCGCGCACCCCGAAGCCGTAGAGCGAGTCGAACCCGCCGGCCAGCACCAGCCGCTCGACCACCGGCCGGGACACCGACGCCCGCTGCCAGAAGTCCGTCAACGACCGGTAGGGCTGCCCGGCGACGATCCGCGCCACCTCGTCGTCGGAGATGCCCTTGACGTCGGCCAGCGACAGCCGGATGCCGTAGCGGGCGGGGTCGGGCATCGCCGGTGGCATCCACTCCGGGCCGGTGACGCATCCCGGCGTCCTCACCCTCGCCGTCACCCTCGCCCTCGTCGTCGTCCAGCTGCTCGACCCGGTAGGTGCCGGCCGAGACGTTGACGTCGAGGCCGAGCACGCGGACGCCGAAGTTGCGGGCGTCGTCGAGGATCAGCCGCTTCGGGTACATGCCGGGGTCGTGGGTGAGCACCCCGGCGAGGAAGGCCGCCGTGTGGTGGGTCTTCAGCCACGCCGACTGGTAGGTGGGCAGCGCGAAGGCGGCCGCGTGCGCCTTGCAGAAGCCGAACGAGCCGAAGGCGACCAGCACCGCCCACACCTGCTCGGCGACCTCCACCGAGTAGCCCGCGTCGAGCGACCCGGGGCATGAACCAGGCCCGCACCTCGGGGTGGGCGTCCTTCTCCCCCAGCGCCCGGCGCACCTCGTCGGCCTCGGCCAGCGTGCAGCCGGTCATCCGCGCGACGATCTGCAGCACCTGCTCGTGGAAGACCACCACCCCCGCGGTCTGCTCGAGGGCGAACTCGAGATCGGGGTGCGGGTAGACCGGCTCCCGCCAGCCGTTCCGGGCCATCAGGAACGGGGTCACCATGTCGCTCTTCACCGGCCCGGGCCGGAACAGCGAGATGTCGATGACGAGGTCCTCGAACGTGCTGCGGCCCGAACTTGCCGACCAGCTCGCGCTGACCGGGCGACTCGATCTGGAACATGCCCGAGCGTGCGGGTGCTGCTGGATCAGCTCGAAGGTGGTCGGGTCGTCGCGCGGGACGGCGTCGATGTCGACCTCTCGCCGTCGACCCGCTGCCACCTCGTCGAGCGCGTGCGCGATCGCCGACTGCATCCGGATGCCGAGCAGGTCGAGCTTGAGCAGCCCGAGCTCCTCGACGTCGTCCTTGTCGAACTGGCTCATCGGGTAGCCCGAGGTAGCTGCTCTCGACCGGGTGTGCGGTCGAGCAGCGTGGCATCGGAGAGCAGCACCCCGCAGGGTGCAGCGCGATGTGCCGGGGCAGGCCGTCGAGCCGGGCGACGAGGTCGAAGAGCAGATCGAGATCGCCCGAGCCGCCGCTGCGTCTCGCGCCCAGCCGGCTGGCCCGCAGCTCCGGCAGGTCGCGCAGAGCGCGGCGTGCACCTGGTTGGCCCGGATGTGCGGGAACGCCTTGGCGACGGCGTCGACCTCGGCGACCGGCAGCCCGAGCGCGGCTCCGACGTCGCGGATGGCGTGCCGCACCCGGTAGGTGTCCATCATCGAGATGCAGCTGACCCGGTCGGCGCCGAAGCGGTCGATGACCGCGTCGTAGACCTCCATCCGCCGGGCGGACTCCACGTCGATGTCGATGTCGGGCAGCTGGTGGCGCAGCGGGGAGAGGAACCGCTCCATCAGCAGGCCGTAGCGGATCGGGTCGACGTCGGAGATGCCCGAGCAGGTAGGTGACCAGGCTGCCGGCGCCCGAGCCCCGCGCTGCCGCGCGAACCCTCAGGCTCTTGATGAGGTCGACCACGTCGGCGACGGTGAGGAAGTAGGACGGGTAGCCCAGCTGGTCGATGACCGCCAGCTCCTCCTCCAGTCGCTGCCGGACCCGATCCGGTCGGCGCCATGCCGCGGCGGCCGAGCCCGGCCTCGCAGCGGGCGCGCAGCACCTGCGGCCGGCCCCATCCCCCGCTCGGCGGGGGTGGTGACCACGTCGAGCTCGGGGTAGCGCACGCTGCCGATGCCGAGGTCGTCCCGGACGTCGACCGCGCACTGCTCGGCCAGCCGCGCGGTGCGCTCGAGCAGCCGCAGCGCCGCGTCCCGGTCGGGGCCGACGAGGTCCTCGGCGACCTCGGCCATCTCCTTGCCCGACTTCAGGTACCCCTCGGCGGTGCGCCGGTCGACGTGCCGCTGGTCGAGCGGGACCAGCCGCCGGGCCGCGTCGAGCACGTCGGCGGTGGGGGCGTCGAGGGCGTCGACGTACCGGACGGCGTTGCTGAGCACCACCGGCACGCCCTGCTCGGCGGCGAACCGCAGCATCGCCTGCGCACGCGACCGGTCGCCCCGGCCGCGGTGGTGCACGACCTCGAGGACCAGCCGGCCGGGTCCGAACACCGCCCGCCAGGCGCCGAGGTGCGCCGCGGCGAGGTCGGCCCGGCCGGCGGCCAGCGCCCGACCGACCGGGGAGTCCGGGCCCGAGCAGCGCGATCAGCCCGGCCGACGTGCTCGGCGGCCATGGCCAGCGAGCTCACCGGCTCGCCGCGGGTGCCGCGCAGGTGGGTGGCGCTGGTCAGCCGGCACAGCGATCGCCAGCCGGCGCCGTCCCGGGCCAGGAAGGTGACCCGCGGCAGCCGCGGGTCGACGCTGGCCCCGCCACGGGCCGGCACCGGCGCCGATTCGGAACGCGCGGCGCGGGCCGGACAGCTCCTCCGCCCAGTACGTGCGCGCCAGCGCCGGGGCCTGGGCGCGTGCCCAGCGCCGGCGCCACGGCGAGGTCCACCCCGAAGAGCGGCCGCACCCCGGCCGACCGGCAGGCCAGGGCGAACTTGACCGCGCCGTAGAGCCCGTCGCGGTCGGTCAGTGCCAGCGCCGCCATCCCGTGCTCGGCGGCCCGGGTCACCAGGTCGGCCGGATGGTTGGCCCCGTACCGCATGGAGTAACCGGAGGCGACGTGCAGATGGACGAAGGGGTCACTCACCGCCGGGACCCGGATCAGCGGTGCCGCCGACCACGCGCGGGCGACGGGGCGCGGGGCGGGACGTGCGCCCAGGCCGGTCTCCACCACAGCGAGGAAAGCGGCGACGTCGCGGACGAGGTCGTCGGCCTCCCGCTCGGTGACCGCGTGGGACAGCCCGGCCTCGGCCGCGGCCCGCTTGGCGGCACCGGCGGCGAAGAAGGTGGCCCACTCCCCCAGCTCGGGCGCGACCTGGCCGAGCAGCACCCAGGCGCTGCGCGGCCGGCCGACGGCCCGCTCTCGGGCCGGGTGCGGGCGGCCAGCACGGCGGCGGCAGCGCGCAGCGCAGCCAGGTGCGCCGTGGCGTAGCGCTGCCGGGGATCGGCGCTCGCACGGCGGCCTCGGCCAGCGCCGCGGTGGGCCTGGTCGAGCAGCTGGGCGGCGGCGGCGGGCAGCGCGCGGCGGCAGGGGCAGCTGTCCGGCGGGCACGGCACGTCGCGCGCAGGGCGCCCATCAGTCGTGCACCCGCACGAGCCACCAGCGGTTGGCCGCGGAGTCCCAGGACAGGTCGTAGACACCGGCGAAGCTCATCCGCGAGCGGCCGGCCCGCACCGCCTCGACCCGCCACACCTCCTGCGTGGCGACCAGCTCGGCCGAGGCGCCGCCCCGGACCGCCGGCGTCGCTGCCGCCACCAGGCGCGCGGTCTCCACCCAGGAGTCGAGCAGCTCCCCCACGACGTAGCGGGACTGGCCGCGCCAGAACTGCACCGGGCCCGAGCGGGCCCCGCTCGACCTGCACCTCTTCGCCGACCCGACCGGCGACCTCACCGAGCACCCGGCTCATGACAGACTCCCCATCCGCTCCGCGCCCCGCCGTCCGGACCGCCGTCCGGGCGGGGAAGGACCGGGGAGCGGCGGGGAGCCGGACCGTGTTCGAACGCATGTTCGAACACGGCACCAGTAGACCCGACCCGCACGCCGGCGTCAAGACAGGAACCGGGCGCGCGCCGTCGGTCCGCCGCAGCGGTCCTCCGGAGCCGGTGGCAGGATCAGCCGCATGTCCGCGCCCGAGCACCCCCGGGTGGCCGCAGGTCGCCCGCCTGCTGAGCGACGCCGGGCGCACCGGCGAGATCCGCGTCCTCCCCGACGACGTCCGCACCGCGGCCGCGGCCGCCGCCGCGCTCGGCGTGCCCGTCGGCGCGATCGTCAACAGCCTGGTCTTCGCCGTCGACGGCGGACGCCGAGCCCGCCCCCTGCTGGTCCTCACCAGCGGCGCGCACCGGGTCGACGAGACCACGGTCGCCGGTCTGCTCGGCGTCGCCGGCATCAGCCCGGGCCGACGCCGACTTCGTCCGCAGGCACACCGGCCAGGCCATCGGCGGCGTCGCGCCGATCGGGCACCCCGAGCCGATCGGCACCCTCGTCGACGTCGAGCTCGCCCGGCACGACGCAGGTCTGGGCCGCCGCCGGACACCCGCTCGACGGTCTTCCCGACCAGCTACGACGAGCTGCTCCGGCTCACCGCCGGCACCGCCGCCGAGGTCGGCAGCGGGCCGACCGATGCGACCGCGCTCGGCGTCGGCGGCACGGAGGCGCTCGCTCCATGACCGGCACCACGCCCGCCACCCGCATCACCGAGCTGCCCACCCGCTGGCTGCGCGACCACATGCACGAGGCCCTCGCCATCTACGGCCTGGCCATGGGCTACGACTCCGCCGTCGTCGCCGGGCGCTACGGCTACGCCATCCAGCACACCGAGCGGCCCGGTTTCCGCGCCGTCGGCGCCTTCGCGGCCACTCCGGACGGCGAGCAGCTCGTCGGCTTCGGCTACGGCTACCTCATCGCCCCCGGCCAGTGGTGGCACGACCAGGTGCGCGCGGCGCTCGACCGGCGGACGGCGAAGCGATGGCTGCCCGGCGCGTTCGAGGTGTGCGAGCTGCACGTCCACCCCGAGCACCAGAGCCAGGGCCTGGGCCGGCAGCTGCTGCACGCGCTGGTCGCCGGCCTGCCCCATCCCGCGGCGCTGCTGTCCACCCCGGACGCCGACACCAAGGCCTTCCGGCTGTACCACGCCGACGGCTTCGTCGACCTCGCCCGCGGCTACCACTTCCCGGGCGACGCCCGTCCGTTCGCGATCCTCGGCGCGACGCTGCCGCTGCAGCCGCCGGCCCTGCATCCGCGGGGCCCCGCGCCGGCGAACGACCGAGCGTGACGTCCTCACCCCCGTGCCCGACACCCGCGTCGACGTCGTCGTGATCGGCTCGGGCCACAACGGGCTGGTCGCCGCCTGCTACCTGGCGCGCGCCGGTCTGCTCGGTCGAGGTCGCTGGAGTCCGACGAGGTGCTCGGCGGCGCCGTGTCGACGGTCGAGCGCTGGCCCGGGGTGCGCGTCGACCGCGGTTCCAGCGCGCACGTCATCATCCGGCACAGCGGCATCGTCGAGGAGCTCGACCTGGCCGCCGCACGGCCTGCGCTACGTCGACTGCGACCCGTGGGGGTTCGCGCCCGCCCCGGCCCCCGGCGACGCCCGGACCGGACGGCCGGCCGCTGGTCTTCTCGGTCGACCTCGACGCCACCTGCGCCTCGATCGAGGCCGCCTGCGGACCGGGCCGACGCCGCGGCCTACCGCGGTTCGTCGCGGTCTGGGCGCCGCGCAGCCGGGCCGTCGTCGCCTCGTTCGCGCGGCCGCCCGCGGCCGGTCCGGCTGGTCCGCTCGTTCTGGCCCCTGGGCGCGCCCCGGGAGGGCCGGCCTCGCACACCGGGCGGCGACCTGGCGGTCGACTTCCTCGGCTCCGGCGACGCCCTGCTCGACCGCTGGTTCACCAGCGAGCGGCTCAAGGCCGCCCTGGCCTGGTTCGGCGCGCAGTCCGGGCCCCCGATGTCCGAGCCCGGCACCGCGGCCATGGTCGCGCTGGGCCACGCTGCTGCACGACGTCCCGCCCGGTCATCCCGTCGGCGGCTCCGGCGGTCTCACCGCGGCGCTGCGTCGCCGGCTCGAGGCCGACGGCGGCCGGGTGACGCTCGGTGACGGCGCCGCGCGACTGCTGACGGCGGACGACGGCGACGGTCCGCGCATCATCGGCGTCGAGACCGCCTCGGGACGCCGGATCACCGCCGACGCGGTGGTCGCCGCCTGCCACATCGGCGTCACCCGCCGGCTCGCCGGGGCGGCGGCGCCCCCCGCGCTCGCCGACGCCGACCCGCCGCTGGGCAACGGCTTCGGGCTGGTCGTGCGCGCGCTCACCGACGCGCCTCCCCGCTATCCCGGCGCCACGGAAGACGAATCGTTACAGGGACTGCAACTTCTCTGCACCGACCGCGCGCAGCTGGCCGCTCGCGCACGGCGACTGGCTCGCCGGGCGGCTGCCCCGCGACCCGGTCCCCCTGGCCATGTCCTTCTCGGCAAGCGACGACACGCTCGCCCCGCCGGGGCAGCACGTCGTCACCGATCTGGGGTCAGTGGTACCCCTACGCGCTGGCCGACGGCGGCGACTGGGACGCCCTCGCCGATGCTGAGGCGCGAGCGGCTCGTCGACGCCGTGGACCGCTTCGCGCCGGGCTTCGCCGATTCGGTACAGCGACTGTACGTACAGACCCCGCTCGCTCTCGAGCGTGAACTGTCGCTGCCCCGTGGCAACGTCATGCACGTGGAGATGGGGCTGGCCAGCATGTTCGCGCTTCCGGCCCACGCCCGCGCTCTCCGGCTACCGGGTGCCCGGCCTGGCCGGGCTCTACCTCGCCGGGGCGTCCACCCACCCGGGCGGCGGCGTGTCCGGCAACTCCGGGCGCACCGCGGCCCGCGCAGTGCTCGCCGGCCCCGGTGCGGTCGCCCGCGGTCGCGCGGCGGCGAGCCGGGCGCGGCGCGGCCTCGCGGCCCGGGTCGGCCGCCGGTGACCGCCCTCTCGGCCACCCGCCGGCCGCCGGTGGGCGCCTCGGTCCGGTGGATCCCCGTCGCGCTCGCGGTGCTGCTCGTGCTCACGGCGATCGCCTACCCGCTGGCCTCGGGCGGGGGCCGCGACGCGGTCAGCTGGGCCATCGTGCTGCTGGGCTCGGCGCTGTCGGTGGCGCACGCGACGGCTCAGCCGCGGCCCGCGCACGGGGCTGGGCCTGCTCGTGCTGGTCGCCGGTCGTCGCCGTCGTGTTCGAGGCCGTCGGGCTGGCCACCGGTTTCCCGTACGGCACCTACGCCTACAGCGACGTCCTCGGCCCGACGCTGCTCGGCGTCCCGTTCCTGGTGCCGCTGGCCTGGCTGATGATGGCGTGGCCCAGCTGGATCGCTCGCGCGCAGGCTGGCCGGCGGCTCGCCCCGGGCGCCGGGTCGTCCGCGTCACGGCGGCCGCCGCAACCTTCGCCGCCTGGGACGTCGTCCTCGACCCTCAGCTGGTCCAGGCCGGGTACTGGACCTGGGCGCACCCCTCGCCCGGCCTGCCCGGCATCGACACCGTCCCGCTCACCAACCTCGCGGGCTGGCTGCTGGCCGGCCTGGTGCTGATGGCCGCGCTCGACCGACTGGTCGAGCGCACGGCCCTGCCCGGCGGGCCGCGCACCGGGGACGCACCGGCGCTGCTGGCCATCGGCTGGATGACCCTCGGCGGAGCCCTCGCGCACGCCGGCTGGCTCGGCCTGCCGGGTTCGGCCGCCTGGGGCGCCGCGCTCGGCCTCCCCGTGGCCGCGGCGCTGCTCGTCCAGCACCGCCGCGCGCACCGCCCGGGCAGATGACCCGCCGACGCAGCGGGCCGGCGGTGCGCACGCTGGCCGGGCTCGCCGTGGCGGGAGCGGCTGCACGCTGCGCTCAACATGCGGCTCCTGCGGCGGCCCCCGGAGAACCTCGCGCCGGTCCGCCGGCCGGTCACCGTCGTCCTGCCGGTGCGGGACGAGGAGGCCGAGGTCGGCGCCTGCCTCGCGGGGCTGCTGGCCCAGCGCGGCGTCGACCGGCTGCGGATCGTGGTGGTCGACGACGGTTCGACCGACGGGACGGCGGACGTCGTCCGTAGCTACGCCGACGGGCGCGTCCACCTGGTGTCCGCCCCGCCGCCACCCCCGGGCTGGCTGGGCAAGCCGCACGCCTGCGCCACGGGGGTGCAAGCCGCCGCCGACGCCGAGGTACTGGTCTTCGTCGACGCCGACGTGCGGCTCGCCCCTGACGCGATCGCCTCAGCGGTCGCGCTGCTCGACCGGCACGGGCTCGACCTGGTCTCCCCGTGGCCGCGTCCGCTGGCCGGCACGGTCCCCGAGCGCCTCGTGCAGCCGCTCGCACCGTGGCTGTGGGCGACCACCCTGCCGCTGCGGCTGGCCGAGCGGTCGCCGCGGCCGTCGCTGGCCGCGGCCAACGGGCAGTTCCTGGCGGTGGGCCGGGCGGCGTACGAGCGGGCCGGAGGACACGCCGCCGTCCGCGGCGAGGTGCTCGAGGACATCGCACTGCTGCGCGCCGTCAAGGCCTCCGGCGGGCGCGGCGTGCCGGTCGACGGCTCCCGGCTGGCGGCCTGCCGCATGTACGACGGCTGGCCGGCCGTCCGGGACGGTTACGCCAAGTCGCTGTGGGCCGCCGTCGGGGGCTCACCGGCGGCCAGCAGCCTCGCCGCCGCAGCGCTGACCGCGGTGTGGGTGGTGCCGGCCACCGCCGCGCTGCGCGGGTCACGGGCCGGCCTGGTGGGGTACGCCGCGGGCGTCGCCGGCCGCGCGGTCGTGGCCGCCGCGACCGGCAGCCGGGTCTGGCCGGATGCGCTGGCGCACCCGGTGTCGATGCTGGTCCTCGACGCTCTCGTCGCCCGGTCGATCATCGGGCACCGACGAGGCACCCTGCGGTGGCGGGGCCGACCCGTCTGACCGCCCCGGTCGCGCCGCGTGGCCGGGCACCGGCGACGATGGAGCGGTGACCGCCCCAGACGCAGTGCCAGGCTCCAACCCGCGGGTGCACTTCGACCCGGCAGACCTGCCCGCCCGTGACTTCTACCGGGTGATGAACTCGGTGGTCGTGCCGCGACCGATCGCGTGGGTCTGCAGCACGCTCCGCCGAGGGGGTGCACAACCTCGCGCCGCACTCGTTCTTCACCGTCGCCTGCGTCGCGCCGCCGGTCATCTCGTTCACGTCGGTGGGGCGCAAGGACTCGCTCAACAACGTCGAGGCGACCGGGGAGTTCACGGTCAACCTGACGCCGGAGACACCTCTTCGAACAGGTCAACGCGACAGGCACCGATTTCCCGCCCGGCGTCAGCGAGGCCGAGTACTGCGGCGTCCGCCTCGAGCCCAGCGAGGTGGTCGGCGCGCTCCGGGTCGCCGATTCACCGGTGTCCATCGAGTGCCGGCTGCACACCACGGTCCGGCTGGGCGACAGCACGGTCGTGTTCGGCGCGGTGCAGCGGATCACCGCGTGGGAGAGCGTCGTCCGCGACGGCCGACCGCGGATCGAGGAACTGCGCCCGCTGGCACGGCTGGGCGGCAACGAGTGGGCCACCATCGGCGAGGTCAAGGAGATCGCCCGGATCCCGTTCACGGCGTGGGAGGCCGACCCGGCCATCGGCATGCGGGTGCGGGGGGACGAGCAGCCCGGGTGAGCCGCCCCGGTCAGCCGGGCAGGTGCGGCGCGACGTCGTCGGCGGCGTCGGCGCCGAAGGCCTCGGCGAACCGCTCGAGGAACTCCTGCTTGGGCAGGTCGTACTCCTGGGTGCCGACCACCTCGACCGCTGCGGTCGCCACCGCCGAGCCCAGTTGGGTCGAGCGCTCCAGCGACAGGCCCCACGCCCGCCCGGCGAGGAAGCCGGCCCGCAGCGCGTCGCCGCCCCCGGTCGGCTCGACGGGCTTGGTCTCCGGCACCGCGATCACCGACAGCGGCTCCGCACCCGCCCGACGCACCAGCACGCCGTCGGCCGCCCGGGTGGTCACCCAGGTGCCGACCCGGGCGAGCACCTCGTCGGCTGCCCATCCGGTCTTCTGCAGCAGCAGGGCCGCCTCGTACTCGTTGGTGAAGAGCACGTCGGCACCGTCCACGAGGTCGCGGATGAGCTCGCCGTCGGCCCAGGCCAACTGCTGGCTCGGGTCGGCGACGAACGGGTAGCCCTTCTCCCGGCACTCCTCGGTGTGCCGCGCCATGGCGGTGGGGTCGTTGGGTCCGACCACCACGAGGTCGGGCCGGCCCACGCGCTGCTCGACCGGGGCCAGCTCGATCATCGATGCCTCGGCCATGGCGCCCGAGTAGAACGACGCGATCTGGTTGTTGACGGCGTCGGTGGTGCAGACGAAGCGGGCGGTGTGCTTGAGCTCCGACCAGTGCACGCTGCGGGTGTCGACGCCGTGTCGCGAGAGCCAGGCGTCGTAGTCGGCGAAGTCGCTGCCCACCGCGCCGACCAGTACCGGCTCCAGCCCGAGCAGCCCCAGCCCGTAGGCCATGTTGGCCCCGGCGCCGCCGCGGTGCTGCACCAGGTCGTCGACGAGGAACGACAGCGACACGTTGCCCATCTGACCCTCCACGAACTGCTCGGTGAAGGTGCCGGGAAAGGTCATGAGGTGGTCGGTCGCGATCGAGCCGGTGACGACGACGGGCACGGGCATGCTCCCTGGAGTGGCGCGGGCAGTCCGGCCGCGGTGACCGGCGGGTGGTTCGGGCCCGTTCACCCTAGGTTCGCGCGCTCGCCCCCGCCGTCCGGGCCCGGGAGCTCCCCCAGCGCGCGGCGCAGCGAGACGCCCAGCTGGGCGGTGCCCACCACGCCGAGCGCGACGCCAACGGCCGCACCGACGGTGACCACGAGCTCGGCCGCGCCGGTGCCCCAGACGATCCCGGCCCCGCCGAGAGTGAAGCCGGTCATGGCCACCCGCGTGGGCCGCTCCCAGACCGAGAGGGCGCCGGTCTCCCGCACCCCGGCCTGCCCCGCCCTGGCGCGCAGGTAGTCGGGCAGCCAGCACAGCGCCCCGAAAGCGGCGGCGAGCCAGCCCCGGCGCCCCCGCCAGCCACAGGGCCACCGCGTAGGCCACCTCGGTGACCCGGTCGACAGCCGAGTCGAGCACGAAGCCGCGGCGCGAGGCCCGGCCGCCGGCGATGGCCAGCGCCCCGTCGAGGGAGTCGAGCAGACCGGAGAGCCCCACCAGCAGGCCCGCGGCGACCAGCGCCCACCCGCCCAACGGCGCCAGGGCCGCTCCCCCCGCCGCCACGAACAGGCCCAGCGCGGTCGCGGCCAGCGGCGGGAGCCAGGACAGCGTGCGGGCGAGCGCGTACGCGGTGGACAGCCAGCCCCGGACGAGCGCGCTGTCGGCCGGCTGCGTGCCACCGTGCCACCGCGACCAGGCGGCCAGGTACTCCTCCCGGCTGAGCACGCGATCCTCCTCCTCGGCGGCGGGCCGGTGGCGGGACCGGCGACAGCAGGGACAGTAGAGGGGTGCTCGTCGGTCCCGCCCCCGCCCGACGGCGGCGTCCTCGTCGCGGCTCTCGCCGTCCTCGTTGTCGCGGCGCTGGCCCTGGGGGGCGTCGCCCTGGCCGACCGCCTCGGCGGCGCCGCGGCCGAGGCGGTGCCGCAGGACCGGCCCGGGCCGGTCCTGCTGGTGCCCGGCTACGGCGGCGACGTGGGCTCGCTGCGCGACCTCGAGGCCCGGCTGACCGCCGCCGGGCGCGAGGTCGCAGTCGTCCCCCTCCCCGGCAACGGCACCGGTGACCTCAGGGCCGCCGCCGACGCCCTGGGCGAGGCCGCCGGGACGCGCGCTCGAACGCACCGGCGCCGAGACCGTCGACATCGTCGGGTACTCGGCGGGCGGGGTGGTGGCCCGGCTCTGGGTGGCCGACGGCGGGGCGGAGCACACCCGACGGGTGGTGACGCTCGGCTCCCCCCACCACGGCACCACGCTCGCCGACCTCGCCGGCGACCTCGCGCCCGACCGGTGCCCCGTCGGCTGCCGGCAGCTGGCCACCGGCAGCGACGTCCTGCGGGAGCTGAACGCCGGAGACGAGACTCCGGAGGGGCCGACCTGGGTGTCGATCTGGACCGAGCAGGACGCCACGGTGACGCCGCCGGACTCGGCACGGCTGGACGGAGCGCTGAACCTGACGGTGCAGTCGGTCTGCGCCGACGCACGGGTCGGTCACGGCGACCTGCCGCGCAGCCCGCTGGTGCTGGGCATGGTGCTCGCGCAGCTCGCGCCGGGTGCACCGCTGGAGCTCACCTCGGCCGACTGCGCCCGCCTCGGCGGTTAGGCCGCGAGCCCCCTAGATCTAGCGATGTTCAGGGCGGGGCCCGCGGTACACGTCGCGCCAGAGGATCGGGCCGCGGACGAGGTCGACGAACGCCGGCCAGTAGCGGGTGGGCAGGTAGGGGCGGTCGGCGAGACGCCGGGCTCAGCCCCGGGCGATGACGACGAAGCAGACGGCCAGCACCAGCGACACCGGCGTCATGACCGCGCGTTCGGACCTGCTGCGGGAGACGCCGTTGAGCAGCACACCGAGACCGGTGTAGACGGCGATGACCCAGGCTGCCCCGTTCGCGAAGCCCTCGGGCAGCAGGCGAGCCCACCCGGACGCGGTCAGCGCCACCGCGGCGAATAAGAGGTAGACGAGGATCGAGACGACGCTGCTGATGCGCAGCTGGGTCGGGAGCACCTCGTGCTGTCCGCCCCAGGCGAACCGGCCCCATGGGCGGCCGGCCGCCAGACCGGCCTGCATGCCTGCCAGTCCCAGCAGGAGCAGGCAGGCCACGAGGGCTGCGGTACCGATCACGGGTCCGGAGGTTATCGGGCGGTCACGGCGCCGGTGCCGGCCGGCACCAGTTCCACCCGCGTCGTGTCGGGAGCCAACCGCACCGGGGCGCTCCGCGGCCGGGTGCGGACGAGGGGCTGGAGCGGTCGCTGATTCCCCTGCCCCTCCGCGTCTCGAGCGGCGACGGCGTCACCCCTGCCCCACGCGCCCCTGGGCGCTCGACGGGCCGGGTACCTGCCCGGGATGGACGTCGTCGTCGGGTAGACCTGGGGTGCCGGTCGCGCACGAAAGCCGGCGGCAGGCACGACGACGGACGGAGCTGGACGCGTGAACGGGTTCGCGGGTGCCTCCGTGCCGCCGGTCCGGCCGCTCTGGACCGACCGGTATCTCACTGACGGGCAGATCGTGGTCCGCCGCAGGCCGATCCCAGGCCGACGTCCGGGACGCCGCGCCCCGGCGGTGCAGCGACTGGTGGACTGGTGGCACCGGCGGGAGCTGTGGCAGCAGGTCGTGCTCGTCTTCTTCGGCGGCCCCATCGCCTCGGGTCCCTTCCGCGCCGTCTCCGAGGACCTGCAGGGCGGCATCGGTGCGTCGCTCTGGCTCCTCGGTGCGGTCGCGATCATCGCCGGGCGGAACGGACGACGGCCGCCGCCTCCGGCGCGGCCCGCGAGGCGCTCCCCGGAGGAGATGCTGGCGTCGGCGGACACCACCGAGGCGCGGGTGGCCGGAGCCGCCGGCCGGGCGTGGCAGGAGACGGTCGCCGAGCCGGCCTGGTCGTCGCCGTTCCTGGCGCACAGCCGTGCCGGTTTCGACGGCTGGGCGGAGGTGGACCAGATCGTGGAGCTGGCGCTGCGGATCTTCCGGACACGGCTGCGGCTCGGCACCCGCCCACCCGGACCGGCCGGCGACTACTGGCAGCGCCAGCACGAGGCACTGGAGCAGGCGGCGGCCCAGCTGGGCGAACGGGCCGACGCGCTGATCCGCTACCGCGACCAGGCGGCGCAGCTGTCGGCGGAGCTGGCCCACCTGGCCGACCTGGAGCGGCTGGAGTCCACCGCGCTGGAGATCCAGGACCTCACCCGGCAGACCGCCGCGCCGACCGCTCCAGGCGCCGGAATGTCCACCGTGGCCGACGAGATCTCCGGCGTCCGCGCGGCCATGAGCGAGCTCGTCGATCTGATGACGCGCACGCTGACGCCCCTGGAGAGCCCGCCGCCGCAGCCGCCGGACCTGCCCCGCTGAGTCGCGCGGCTCACGTGTCAGCGCGTGGATATCCGGGCAAGCGAGCCTCCGTGGCGCCTCCCATCAGTGACGCGGTGATCGTCGATGTCCTCCGCCGGGTCGACCGTGTGGTCTCGCCGCTCGCCGACCGGCTCGGCCGTCCCCCGGCCCGCCCGCAGGCCGAGCGCGACCGGTGGTGGGCCGAGCGGGTGTCGCGGGTCGCGGCCGGCGCAGCCGCACTTCCCCGGTTCGCCGGCAAGCTCGCCGACCTGCTGCCCCTGCAGAACACGGTCGGCACGGCGGTGCAGTCGGTCGTCGTCCTGGGCGTGGCCGGCGAGCACGGGATCCGGGGCACCGCGGAACGGGTCAGCCTGCTGGCGAGGGTGCTGCTCGATCGCGACCTCGGCGCCGCGGAGCTGGAGCCGCTGCTCGAGCATGCCCGCGGCACCTACCGCGAGGACGCGTTCGGCCCCCGGGAGGATCGCGGCGTCGTCCGCACGCTGTGGCGCACCGCCCGGCTGCTGAGCCGCATCGACGACACGCTCGACGCCCGCCCGAAGGGCAAGTTCCGGCACCGCGTGCTCGCCAACCTGCCGGTCGTGGGCGTGCTCGGCGGCTACGCCGCCGAGCGCGAGGGCCTGCGCAAGGCCGCCGCCAAGGCGGCGGAGCTGCTCTCTGCCGACGCGACCGGCCGCGGCAGCGGAGGGCTTTGATCCGCAGGCGTCAGCGGACGGGCGCCCCCACCAGGTTGGCGTAGACCTCGCGCGTCGCCGTCGACCGGTTCATGGTGATGAAGTGGATGCCCGGCACGCCCTCGTCGAGCAGTCGACGGCACAGGTCGGTGGCCACCTCGCACGCCGAAGGCGCGCACGGCCGCCTTGTCCTCGGGCCGGTCGCCGTCCAGCGCCGCGAACCGCTCGGCCAGATCCGCCGGGAACGCCTGCCCCGACAGCTGCGACGATCCGCTGGATCTGCCGGGCGCTGGTCACCGGCATCACGCCGGCGATGATCGGGACGTCGCAGCCGCGGCCGGCCACGCGGTCGCGCAGCCGCAGGTAGTCGTCGACCCGGAAGAACATCTGCGTGATCGCGAAGTCGGCACCCGCCCGGCACTTGGCCACGAACATCTCGACGTCGGTGTCGAAGTCCGGCGAGCGCGGGTGTCGCTCGGGAAACGCCGCGACCCCCACCGAGAAGTCGCCCATGGAGCGGATGAGCTCCACCAGTTCCGACGGCGTAGCTGCAGCCCCTCGGGGTGCGCCGATCCACTCGGCCTGCGGGTCCGCCCCCGGCGGGTCACCGCGCAGGGCCAGCACGTTGCGCACCCCGGCGGCGGCCAGCCGGCTCACCACGTGCCGCAGTTCGGCGACGCTGTGGTCGACGGCGGTCAGGTGCGCCAGCGGCGTCATCGTCGTCTCGGTCGCGATCCGCTCGGTCACCGAGACCGTGCCCTCGCGGGTGCTCCCGCCGGCGCCGTAGGTCACGGACACGAAGGAGGGCTGCAGCCGCTCGAGCTCGCGCAGGGCCGTCCACAGCTGGGCGTGCGCCTCGGGCGTTTGCGGCGGGAAGAACTCGAACGACCACGTCGGCCGGTCCTCGGCGAGCAGCTCACGCACGGTTCGGGCCCACGTCGAGAAAGGGTACGGCGCACTGCATCCGCTTCCGCCGGGGTGGCGGAAGGAGATGCATGAGCCAGAGCACGGTCCTCCCCGGCGCCGACGCACCGGCCCGTCCGCGACAGCGATCGCGCCCCGCTTCGTTGGGCGATACTGATCCGGTGACCCCCGGCACCGAGCAGCTGCGCGCCGCGGCCGGCCACGAACTCGCCGCCGCCGACCTCGACCGGCTGCGCGACGCGGTCGCCGGCGCGCTCGAGACCTTCCTCGCGCAGCAGCGGCGGATGCTCACCGGTATGGACCCGGCCCTGTCCGCGGTCGTCGACGAGGTGTGCGCTCTGGCGGCCGGCGGCAAGCGCCTGCGTCCGCCTGTTCGCCTACTGGGGCTGGCGCGGTGCGCGCCGACGACGACGTCCGCGAGGACGACGCCGCTGTGCTCCGCGCCGTCGCCGCACTCGAGTTCGTGCACGCCAGCGCGCTCGTCCACGACGACGTCATGGACGGCGCCACCACCCGCCGCGGCCGCGCCGGCCACGCACATCGGGTTCGCCGACCGGCACCGCGCCGACCGCCTCACCGGCGACCGGGAGCTGTTCGGCATCGGCGCGGCGATCCTCGTCGGCGACCTGGCGCTGGTCTGGTCCGACGAGCTGCTGCGCACGCTCCGGCATCTCCGTGCCCGCCCTCATCCGCGCGCGGGGGGTCTGGGACACCATGCGCACCGAGGTCACCGCCGGCCAGTACCTCGACCTGCTCCGCGCCGCAGGCGGGCTGCCCGGCCCGGAGGGCGCGCTGAAGGTGGCCCGGTACAAGAGCGCCGGCTACACCGTCCAGCGCCCGCTCCAGCTCGGTGCGGCCCTCGCCGGCGCCGGCCCGGCGCGTCCGCGAGGCCTACACCGCATCGGCCTGCCGCTGGGCGAGGCGTTCCAGCTGCGCGACGACGTCCTGGGCGTCTTCGGCGACCCGGCGGTCACCGGCAAGTCCGCCGACGACGACCTGCGCGAGGGCAAGCAGACCCTGCTGGTCGCGCTGGCCGAGCAGCGAGGCGGACGACGCCGGCCGGCGGCTGCTGCACGAGGCGCTCGGCAACCCTCGGCGCCGGCGCCGACGCAGTTCGACGCGCTGCGCCGGCTGATCGAGTCGCACCGGCGCGCTCGACCGCGTGGAGCAGCGGATCGCCGAGCGCACCGCCCTCGCGCGACGCGGCGATCGCCGAGGCGCCCATCGCCGGCCGACGCCCGCGACGCCCTCGACGCCCTCGCCGTCGCCGCCACCATGCGCACCGCCTGATGCCCCGGCTCCCCCGGCTCCCCCGTCCGTCGCGAACCGTTCCCGGCCGCACCGACCGCGTCGTCGTCGTCGGTGCCGGTCTCGCCGGCCTGGCGACGGCGCTGCGGCTGCGCGGCGCCGGCCGCGAGGTGACCGTCGTCGAACGCGGCGCCGGCCCCGGCGGGCGGGCCGGCCGCGTGGAGCGCGGCGGCTACGCGCTCGACACCGGCCCGTCGGTGTTCACCGCCCCGGAGATCCTCGCCGACACCCTCGGCCGCGGTCGGCGAGAAGCTCGAGGAGCGGCTTACCCTGCGTACCGCTGCAGACCACGCTACCGGGCGCAGTTCGCCGACGGCGTCGCACCTCGACGTGCACGCCGACCCGGACGCCTTCGCCGCCGAGGTCGGCCGGGCTCTGCGGCCCCGCCGAGGCGGTCAACCTCCGCCGCTACCTGCGCCGACCTCGCCGAGCTCTACCGCCTGCAGCTCGGACACCTTCATCGACCGCAACCTCGACTCGCCCGCTGGACCTGCTCGGCCCCGAGCTGGTCGCGCTGGCCCGCCGCGGCGGCTTCGGCCGGCTGTCCTCGCACGTCGAGCGCGCCTTCGCCGACGACCGGCTGCGGCGGCTGTTCAGCTTCCAGGCCCTCTACGCGGGGGTCTCCCCGTTCAGGGCCATCGCCGCCTACGCCGTGATCGCCCAGCTCGACATCGGCGCCGGCGTCTGGCACCCGATGGGCGGGATCGCCGCCGTCCCCCGGGCGCTGGCCGCCGCCGCGGCCGACGCCGGGGTCGACGTTCCGGTACGAGGCTCCGGTCGCCGAGCTCGAGGTGACCGGCGCCCGGGTCACCGCCGTCCGGCCTGGTCGACGGCGAGCGGCTGCCGGCCGACGCCGTCGTGGTCACCGCCGACCAGCCCTGGCAGCTGGTGCCGGGGCTGCGTGCGCCGCGCCGGCCGGTCTGGTCGCCCTCCTGCGTGGCACTGCACCTCGGCGTCCGGACGACGCTGCCGGGACAGGCCCACCACACGATCAGCTTCGGCGCCGCCTGGCGGCAGGTCTTCGACGAGCTGACCCGCGACGGCAGGCCCATGACCGACCCCAGCCTGCTGATCAGCATGCCGTCGGTGCACCGACCGGTCGCTGGCGCCCGAAGGCGGGTCAGGTGCTCAGCGTCGTGGCCCCCACGCCCAACCTCGACCGGCACAGCGGCGGCAACCCCGACCTGGACTGGGCGAGCTTCGGCCCCCGCTACCGCGACGAGATGCTGGCCACCCTGGAGGCGCGCGGCTGGACCGGGCGTGACCGACGCCGATCGAGGTCGAGGAGCTGGCCACGCCGCTGGACTGGGCCGCGCAGGGCATGGCCGCGGGCACCCCGTTCGCCCTGGCGCACACATTCGGCCAGACCGGCCCGTTCCGGCCCGCCACGCTGCCCCGCTCCGGTCCGGAGAACGTCGTGCTCGCCGGGTCGTCGTCCAGCCCGGGGTCGGTGTGCCGATGGTGCTGATCAGCGGCCGGCTGGCCGCCGAGCGGATCACGGGCACACCGTGACCGCGCTGCAGAAGCGCCCGACGCCGCCGGAGGACCCGCTCGAGCAGCAGGCACTCCTCGACGCCGCGTACCGGCACTGCGCGGCGATCGACGCCCGAGCACGGCAAGAGCTACCACCTCGCCACCCGGCTGCTGACCGCCGACCGGCGTCCGGCGGTCCACGCGCTGTACGCCGCCGCCCGCACGGCCGACGACCTCGTCGACCTACCGGGCGCCGACCCCGCGGCCGACCTCGCCGACTGGTCGCGCGGCGCTGCTCGACCGAACTGGCGAGCCGGCTGGTCCGACGACCCGGTCCGGCTGGCGCTCGTGCACACCTACCGCCGCTACGACATCCCCGTCGAGCACCTCGTCGACTTCCTCGCCGCGATGACCAGCGACCTCGACGTCACGGGCTACGCCGACCTCGCCGCGCTCGACCGGTACATGTGGGGCTCGGCGTCGGTGATCGGGCTGCAGGTGCTGCCGGTCCTGGGCACCGCCCCCGGGGTGGCCCGGGAGGAGGCGGCGCCGCACGCGATCGCGCTCGGCGAGGCGTTCCAGCTGACCAACTTCCTGCGCGACGTCGGCGAGGACGTCGACCGCGGCCGGATCTACCTGCCCGGCCGACCTCATGGCCGCGCACGGCGTGACCCGCGAGCAGCTCGCTCGACCAGCCGGCACGACGCCCGGTTCGCGGCAGCTCATGCGGGAGATGGTCGCCGTCGTCCGTCGCCGCTACGACGACGCCGCACCCGGCACGCCCCTGCTGGCGCCGGAGTCGCGGGACTGCGTGCGTGCGGCGACCGCCCTCTACGGCGGCATCCTGCGCGAGATCGAGCGGGCCGACTACCGGGTGCTCGACCGCCGGGTGTCGGTGTCCAAGGCCGCGCCGCCTGGGCGTGTTCGCCCGGCGGTTGACCGCCGCCCAGCTGGCCAGGGTCAGGGTCACCATGGCGAAGCCGAACAGCAGGTCCTCGACCGGCGCGTAGGCGATCCGCGGCCCCCAGATCGTGGCGGGGTCGTACGTGACCACGCCGAGGCCGGTGAGCACGCCGTTCATCAGCAGCTGGAAGGACACGATGATCGCGTAGGCGGCCCAGAAGACCTTCCGCGTGACCATCCGGGTGCGGTAGACGGCCAGGTCGACGACGAGGACGGCGACGACGGCGGCCACGGCCAGCGCGGAGTAGCTCACCGCGACGCCTCCTCGACGGGGTAGCCGGCGTCCCACCGGTCACCCGCCGCACCGCCTCCAGGGCCAGCACCGAGCACAGCGGGACGACGAGGAAGAACAGCACCTCCTCGACCGGGATGCCCGCCGGGCAGCCGGACGCCGAGGGTGTGGTCGTCCGAGTAGTCCCAGTGCCCCTGAGCGATCGCGTAGAGCACCCAGCCGACGAAGACGGCGAACTCGGGCAGCGACCGCGAGCAGGCAGCCGGCGCCAGCGCGCGTACACCCGCATGCCGAGCACAGTCTCCAGCGGCGCGGTGACCACCAGGCACCCGGCGAGCAGCGCGAGGTACGTCAGGTGCCCACGCACCTTCGCCGGACCCGGCTGGATGCACGCAGCGCCAGGGCCTGGGCGCGGCGGGTGACCTCGGTGTGCCGGTCGTCGCGCAGCGCCTGCACCGGCGTGCCCGGCAGCGAGTCGTCGTCGCGGAACAGCCACTCGAAGGCCTCCTCCTCGCTGAACCCGCCGTCGCGCAGGACGGTCAGCAGGCCGGGCAGGTGCTTGAGGACGGCGCCGTCCTGCAGGAAGTCGGCCGGGATCTTGCTGTTGCCGCTGCCCGGGACGGCCATGAGCTTGCGGTCGCGCAGCAGTTGGCGGACCCGGTTCGGGGAGACGCCCAGCAGCTCGGCGACCTCCCCCGGGGTCAAGGTCTGCATGGCTGCCAGCCTAGGTCGGGACGCCGCGGTGTCGCCCCGACCCCCTGCTGCCCATGCGCACCAGACGTCCCGGCCGCCCCCGTACCCGCGTGGTGGGCGGGGTGAGCCCCATCTCGCTCCTACACTCGTCCGAGTGGACACCGCCGTGACCGACCCCGTGGTCGGCCTCGTTCTCGAGGGGCGCTACCGCCTCGAGGAGCGGCTCGCGCGCGGCGGCATGTCGACGGTCTACTCCGCCACCGATCTGCGGCTGCACCGACCGTCGCGGTCAAGGTCATGGCCGAGCACCTGGCCCACGACCCGACGTTCGTCGACCGCTTCACCCGGGAGGCGCGCGCCGCGGCGATGCTCAGCCACCCGAACGTCGTCGTCGGTCAGCGACCAGGGCAGCGACCAGGGCCTGGTCTTCCTGGTCATGGAGCTGGTGCGCGGCCGCACGCTGCGCGACCTGCTGCAGGCCCGCGGCCGGCTCACCGTCGGCGAGGCGTTCGCCGTCCTCGAGCCGGTGCTCGCCGGGCTGACCGCCGCGCACCGCGCCGGCATCGTGCACCGCGACATCAAGCCCGAGAACGTGCTGATCGGCATCGACGGCGTGGTGAAGGTGGCCGACTTCGGCCTCGCCCGCGCCGTCGTCGGCACCGGTCGCACCAGCGCAGACCGGCGGCGTGCTCATCGGCACCGTCGCCTACCTCTCCCCCGAGCAGCTCGAGCGCGGCCGCGCCGACGCCCGCAGCGACATCTACGCCGCCGGCATCGTGCTCTACGAGATGCTCACCGGCGCACCCGCCGTACGGCGGCGACACCCCGCTGGCGGTGGCGTACCAGCACGTGCACCACGACGTGCCCGAAGCCGTCGACCGAGGTGCCCGGCCTGCCGTGGCAGGTCGACGAGCTGGTCGCCCGCACCACCCGCCGCGACCCGGCCGGCCGGCCGGTCGACGCCGGCGCCTTCCTGGCCGAGCTCTCCGACCTGCGCAAGGACCTCGGCATCGAGCCGGTGCCCGTGCCCACCGGCCGCAGCACCGCCGGGCCCGGACACGCTCCGGCCGACCAACCGGCCGACCCGCCCGCGGCACCCCAGCGACCCGGGCACCGAGGTGCTCGGCCGGCGGCCCGCGCGGCGGTCGCACCAGCATGCTGCCCGGCATGGGCGCCGGGCCCGACCACGTCGGCGTCGCCGGCCGATGCCCTCGCCGCCCGCTGATCGGCCCGGCGTCCCCAGCACATCCGTCGCCGCCGCGCCCGCTTCGCCATGGCCATCGTCCTGCTGCTGGCCATCACGATCGGCGCGATCGGCTGGTGGCTCGGGTCGGGCCGCTGGACCCAGATCCCGTACCTGGATCGGGCAGGAGCAGGCCGCCGCGATCGACCTGCTGCAGGAGGCCGGGCTCGACCCCGACTGCTGCGAGACGCAGTTCAGCGAGACGGTGCCCGAGGGCGCGGTCATCTCCGCCGAGCCGTCCGCCGGCGAGGCCATCCGCGGCACCGACGTCCGGCTCGTCGTGTCCAAGGGCGCCGGAGCGCTTCGTGGTGCCTGCCGACCTCGTCGGCGAGCCGGTGGACGACGTCGAGGCCCACCTGCAGGAGCACGTGCCCGTGCAGGTGGCCACCGAGGACGAGTACAGACGACGACCGTGGCCGCCGGGCTCGGTACTCCGGCTTCGACCCGCCCGCCGGCACGGAGCTCAAGCGCGAGGAACTGGTCACGGTGTTCGTCAGCGCCGGTCACGCACCGGTCGTCGTCCCCGACGTCGTCGGGCCAGACGCCCGAGCAGGCCATCGCCAACCTCGAGACGCTCGGTTTCGTGGTCAACCGCACCGACGACGGCCGCAGCGCCGACGTCGACAAGGGCGAGGTCATGGCGGTGCACCCGACGCCGCAACGGTGCCGCGCAGCCCTACGGCAGCACCGTGACCATCCGGGTCTCGGCGGGAGTGCCGCAGGTGACCGTCCCCGACGTCACCGGCAAGACCGCGGAGGAGGCGACCGCGGAGCTGGAGGCGGTCGGGCTGAAGGTCGAAGGTCACCGAGTTCTTCGGCGACCGCGTCTACCGGCAGCAGCCCCGGCGCCGGCGACGTCGTCGAGCAGGGCACCAGGTCGAGATCCTGACCAGCTTCGGATAGGTCTGATGCAACACTTCCCGGACGTGCCACCCGTCGGGGCGCACGTCCAGATCAACGGGCGGCCTGGCCAAGGGCGGGCTGCCGTACGTCGACGCCGTCGGCGCCCGCGCGGTCCAGGTCTTCGTCGGCAACCCGCGCGGCTGGGCGCTCACCGACCGGCGACCCGGAGCAGGACGCGGCCTTCACGGCCGGCTGCGCCGAACGCGGCGTGCCGACGTTCATCCACACGCCGTTCCTGGTCAACGTCGGCTCCCCCACCGAGGCGACCGTCGAGCAGTCGCTCGCCTCGATCGCGCACAACCTGCGGCCGCGGCGCCGAACTCGGGTGCCGGGGCGTCGTGGTGCACGCCGGCTCCGCCGTCGGCGAGGACCGGTACGACGCCGCCCTGCGACAGCTGCACGAGCGGCTGCTGCCGGTTCTCGACGACATCCCCGACGGCGGCCCGCGGCTGCTGGTCGAGCCGACCGCCGGTGGCGGCAGGGCGCTGGCGGCGACGGTCGAGGACCTCGGCCCGTACTTCGCCGCGCTCGACGACCACCCGATGCTCGGCGTCTGCTTCGACACCTGCCACGCCTGGGCGGCCGGCCACGACCTCGCCGTCCCCGGCGGGATGACCGCCACCCTGGACGCGCTGGTGGCGACCGTGGGACCGGGTCGGCTGGACCTGGTGCACGCCAACGACTCGCTGGACGGCTGCGGCTCGAAGCGGGACCGGCACACCTCGATCGGCGAGGGCTCCATCGGCAGCGGCGGCTACGGCCTCGGCCCCTTCGCCGAGTTGATGACCCACCCGTCGATGGCCGGCGTCCCCGTCGTGGTCGAGACACCGTCGGAGGCCGACGGCACCGCATGGGGCGGTCACGCGCGCGACATCGCGCTGCTGAACTCGCTGACGTCCCGCACCCTCGCCGCCTGACGCTCCCACCGAGATCTGCACACTCGTCCGCTTCGGGCCCGCGATGCGTACGAGTGTGCAGATCTCGCGGAAAATTTCGGGCACGTCACCTGGGGTTTCGGACGACGCCGGCGCCGAGGCCTTGGCAGGCAGGAAAGGGTGGGCTAACTTAGGCGTGCCTCACCTGATCGGCCCGAGGGGAAACCGCGTGTACGTCTGCATCTGCCACGCCGTGAGCGACGCGCATCTCGACGACGTCATCGCCTCCGGCGCGCGCACCGAGGACGAGGTGGGCGAGGCCTGCTACGCCGGCACCGGCTGCGGCAACTGCCTGGACCGCATCTGCGATCGGCTGCGGTCGGCGGACCCGCTGCACGGGCTGGAGTTCCCCGCCCAGGTCGCCTGAACGTGCGCGTCGGCGCCCCGATAGGTTCGACGGCGACGCCGATCAGCCGAGGAGGCCGCGATGCAGGGTGACGCAAGGGTCATCGAATTTCTCAACGCCCAGCTCACCAGCGAGCTGACCGCCATCAACCAGTACTTCCTGCACGCGAAGATGCAGGCCAACTGGGGCTACAACAAGCTGGCGAAGCACACCCGCGAGGAGTCCATCGAGGAGATGACCCACGCGGAGAAGCTGACCGACCGCATCCTGTTCCTCGAAGGCCTGCCCAACTACCAGAAGCTGCTGCCGCTGCGCATCGGCCAGACGGTGCGCGAGCAGTTCGAGTCGGACATGGCCATCGAGGTGGAGGTCATCGAGCGGCTGCGCGAGGCGATCCCGTACTGCGAGTCGGTCGGCGACCGGGTCAGCAAGAACCTCTTCGAGCAGATCCTCGAGGACGAGGAGCACCACATCGACTACCTCGAGACCCAGCTGCACCTGCTCGACACCCTGGGTGAGCAGCTCTACCTGGCGGGGCAGATCGAGCACCCGACGCCCGGGGACTGAGCCGAGGAGAGCGCTCCCCGGCGGACACGCTGAACCGCAGAGGCCCAGAACCAGCCATCAGGTTCTGGGCCTCTCGCGGTTGCGTGCGGCTCCGGCGCGGTCTCCCGTCAGCGGGCCAGCAGAGGGGCCAGCACCTCGACGGCGCGGTCGACGCCGGCGCGGTCGACGTCGAGGTGGGTCACCAGCCGCAGCCGCGACGGGCCGACCTGCCCCACCAGCACGCCCTGCGCCTTCGCTGCCTCGGCGACCACGGGCGCGTCGACGCCCTCGACGACGACGATGTTGGTCTCGACCGTCGACGGGTCCACGCCGAGCCGCTCGGCGAGCAGCCGGGCGTGCTCGTGGTCCTCGGCCAGCCGCTCGAGGTGGTGGTCCAGTGCGTAGAGTCCCGCGGCAGCGAGGATGCCGGCCTGCCGCATGCCGCCGCCGAGCCGCTTGCGCAGGATGCCGCGCGGCCGCGATCCGCTCCGCCGACGCGACGAGCACCGAGCCGACCGGGGCGCCGAGGCCCTTGGACAGGCAGACCGACGCGGTGTCGGCCAGCCGGCCGTAGGTGGCCAGGTCCTTGCCGGAGGCGACGGCGGCGTTCCAGATGCGGGCGCCGTCGAGGTGCACCGCCACCTGCGACGTCCGGGACCAGTCCCAGAGCCTCTGCAGCTGGTCGAGCGGCTGGACGAGTCCGCCGCCCCGGTTGTGCGTGTTCTCGACCGCGATCGCCGCCGTCGGCACCACGTGCCAGTCGCCGCGGGGACGAACCTGCGCGATCAGCTGGTCGGCGTCGAGCCGGCCCCCGTTCGACACCACCGTGCGGGTGGACAGCCCGAACAGGGCCGCGGCCGCGCCCGAGCTCGTAGGTGACGACGTGCGCGTCGGCGTCGCCGAGCACCTCTTCGCCCGGCTCGCAGACCAGCCGCATGCGCGATCTGGTTGCCCATCGAGCCCGAGGGCACGAACAGCGCGGCCTCGTGCCCGAACAGCGCGGCCACCCGCTCCTCGAGCGCGCGGAGCGTCGGGTCCTCGCCGTAGACGTCGTCGCCGACCTCGGCCTCGGCCATGGCCCGGCGCATCGCCGCGGTCGGCCGGGTGACGGTGTCCGACCGCAGGTCGACGGCGCCCTCCAGCGCGGCCGAGGGCTTCTGGTGTCGATGGCGTACATCAGATCCCTTCGGGCACGGCGGAGCCGATCGGTCTGCCCATCGGAGGTGTGGAGCTCAGCCCCGCAGCATCTCGGCGACGAGGAAGGCCAGCTCCAGCGACTGCCCGGTGTTCAGCCGCGGGTCGCAGGCGGTCTCGTACCGGCTGTTGAGGTCCTCGTCGCTGATCTCCATCGCGCCGCCGAGGCACTCGGTGACGTCCTCACCGGTCAGCTCGACGTGGATGCCGCCGGGCCAGGTGCCCAGCGCACGGTGCACGTCGAAGAAGCCGAGCACCTCGTCGACGACGCGGTCGAAGTGCCGGGTCTTGTAGCCGTTGGGCGACTCGTGCGTGTTGCCGTGCATCGGGTCGCACTGCCAGACCACCTGGTGCCCCGACGGCGGTCACCTTCTCGACGATGCCGGGCAGCACGTCGCGGATCTTGCCGTTGCCCATCCGGCTGATCAGCGTGAGCCGGCCGGGGACGCCGTCGGGGTCGAGCCGCTCGACGAGCTCGGTGGCCTGCTCCGGCGTCGTGGTCGGGCCGATCTTGACCCCGATCGGGTTGGCCAGCCTCGAGACGAACTCGATGTGGGCGCCGTCCAGCTGCCGGGTCCGCTCCCCCACCCAGACGAAGTGCGCCGAGAGGTCGTAGGGACGGTCCTCGTGCACCCGCGTCAGGGCGCGCTCGTAGTCGAGGATCAGCGCCTCGTGGCTGCTGTACAGGTCCACGCTGTGCAGGGCGCTCGAGTCGACACCGCAGGCGCGCATGAACGCCAGCGCCCGGTCGATCTCGCGGGCGATGACCTCGTAGCGGACGCCGGCCGGCGAGGTGGACGACGAAGTCCTTGTTCCAGTCGTGCACGGCGTGCAGGTCGGCCAGCCCGCCGCGGGCGTAGGCGCGGATCATGTTCATCGCCGCCGCCGAGTTGGCGTAGGCGCGCACCAGCCGCGACGGGTCGGGGATCCGCTGCTCCGGGTCGGGGTCCAGGGAGTTGACCATGTCGCCGCGGTAGGAGGGCAGGCCCAGCGCGTCGGTGTCCGACGACCGCGGCTTGGCGTACTGCCCGGCCACCCGGCCGACCTTGACCACCGGCACGCTCGCCCCGTAGGTGAGGACGACGGCCATCTGCAGCAGCGTGCGCGTGGTGCTCTGCAGGTGCGGCTCGGTGTTGAGGTCGAAGGTCTCCGCGCAGTCGCCGCCCTGCAGCAGGAAGGCCTTGCCCTGGGCCACCTCGGCCAGGCGGCAGCGCAGGTCGTCGACCTCCGCCGGCGCGACGATCGGCGGCACGGTGGAGAGGGTGGCGAGGACGGCGTCGAGCGCGGCGCGGTCCGGCCACCGCGGCTGCTGGGCGGCGGGCAGGTCGCGCCACCGGTCCAGCCCGGGGAGCAGCTCGGGAAGACTCACGCCCTTGAGGGTACGGCGGACCCCCGCCGTACCCCGGCAGAACCCTCAGCCGAAGAAGACCTCGACCTCCGCGTAGCGCTCCGGCGGCACCAGCTTGAGCTGGGCGGTGGCCGCCGACAACGGCACCCGCACGATGTCGGTGCCGCGCAGCGCCACCATGACGCCGGACTGCCCGTCGTGCACGGCGTCGACCGCGGCGAGCCCGAAGCGGGTGGCCAGCACCCGGTCGAACGGCGAGGGCGTGCCGCCACGCTGGATGTGGCCCAGCACCACCGCACGGGCCTCCCGCCCGGTGCGCTCCTCGATCAGGGAGGCCAGCGCCGGGCCGATCCCGCCCAGCCGCACGTGCCCGAACGCGTCCTTCTCCCCGGTCGCCAGCTGCAGGTCACCGCCGGCGGGCGCGGCGCCCTCGGAGACCACGACGATCGGCGAGTAACCCGAGTCGAAACGGTGACTGCACGTGCCCGACGACCTCGTCGACGTCGAACGGGCGCTCCGGGATGAGCACGACGTTGGCGCCTCCGGCCATGCCGGCGTGCAGGGCGATCCAGCCGGCGTGCCGGCCCATGACCTCGACGACCAGGGTCCGGTGGTGGCTGTCACCGGTCGTGTGCAGCCGGTCGATGGCCTCCATCGCCACGCCCACCGCGGTGTCGAAGCCGAAGGTGTAGTCGGTCGCGTCGAGATCGTTGTCGATGGTCTTCGGCACACCGACGACACGCACGCCGGCCGCCGCCAGCTTGGTGGCCACGCCGAGGGTGTCCTCGCCGCCGATCGGCACCAGCGCGTCGATGCCCAGGGCCTCGAGCGTCTCGAGCACCCGCGCCTCGCCGCCCTCGAGGGCGTACGGGTTGGTGCGCGAGGTGCCGAGCACCGTGCCGCCGCGCGGCAGGATGCCTCGGACGGCGGCAAGGTCCATCGGCACCGTGTCCCGCTGCAGCACGCCACGCCAGCCGTCGCGGAAGCCGACGATCTCGTCGCCGTGCTCGCCGATCCCCTTGCGGACGACGGCGCGGATGACCGCGTTGAGGCCGGGGCAGTCGCCGCCGCCGGTGAGGATGCCGATGCGCATGGAGTCGCTCCGCTGTTCGCTGGGACCGCTGGTCGGGTGCCGGCGTCATCTTGCCGCAGCCGGCCCTGAGCACCACGCAGGGGCCGTGATCCGGGTCACGCGTGGGGCGCTTGCGGCGCAGCGTTGCGCCGGTGGGCAGGCCCCCACTTTTCCGGCGGGTCCACCGGGCGCGCAACCGCGGGGGGACGATGTGTCCATGACCGAGGTTCCGATCGCCGTCACCGGCGCGACCGGCGCGCTCGGCGAGCGCGTCGTCGACCGCCTCGCTGCGGCCGGCGTCCGCCCCCGGCTCGTCGTCCGGGATGCCGGCCGGGCCCCGGGCGTCCCCGGGGCGACGGTGGCGCAGGTTCCCGGCGGCTACGCCGACGGACCCGGGCTCGAGGCCGCGCTGCGCGGCGTCCACACGCTCTACCTCGTCTCGGCGGCCGAGGCGCAGGACCGCCTGCAGCAGCACCTGACCGCGGTCGCCGCGGCCAGGGCCGCGGGCGTGCAGCGGGTCGTCTACACCTCGTTCCTGGGCGCGGCGCCTGTCGCCACCTTCACCCTGGCCCGGCAGCACGCCGCCACCGAGGCGGCGCTCGCTGCCTCGGGCATGCGGTGGACCGCGCTGCGGCACTCGCTGTACGCGGATTTCGTCCCCTTCTTCGCGACGCCGACGGACGACGGGGCGGTTCTGGCCGCTCCGGCCGGCGAGGGACGGGCCAGCTTCGTCTCCCGGGACGATCTGGCCGACGTCGGTGCCGCGGTCCTGCTGGACGACTCCGGCGCACTCGACGGCCGCACGGTCGACGTCACCGGGCCCGAGGCGCTGTCCCTGATGGAGGTGGCCACGGCCCTCACCGAGGTCACCGGCCGGCCGGTGAGCTACCGCGACCAGACGGTCGAGGAGGCGTGGGCGACCCGCCGCCCCTCCGGGCATCCGGACTGGGAGATCGAGGGGTGGGTGACCA
The DNA here is from genome assembly GCA_963723745.1 of uncultured Actinomycetota bacterium. Lineage (GTDB taxonomy): Bacteria > Actinomycetota > Actinomycetes > Mycobacteriales > Geodermatophilaceae > CAVRRZ01. Next base: position 232,674 of record CAVRRZ010000006.1, on the reverse strand, counting down.
GCTACCTGGCCATCGCCGCCGGTGAGCTGGCAGCGGTCAGCGACGCGGTCGAGCGGCTGGCCGGGCATCCGGCCCGGCCCCTGCGCGAGCACCTGCGCACGCACCCGGAGGACTGGGCCGCGCTGGCCTGAGCAGGGGCCGGCCGCCGGGGCTAGCCGCTGGGGCGCCGTGGAAGGTACTGATCGGGATCGCCGCCACCGGTGCGCAGCCAGCGCTCGACGGCCTCGGGATCGCGGCGGGAGAGCTCGTCGAGCAGCAGGGCGCGCAGCTCGGCCGCGGCCGCGCGCGTGCCGGCATCGGTCCCGGGACCGAGCCGGGCGCCGGAGTCGCGCCACTCCCGCAGCAGCGTCTCCACCGACAGCTCCGGCAGCACCCGGCGCAGGTAGACGACGTCGCGCCGCAGTGCATCGGCCCCGGTGCTCTCCGGCATGCCGGCGATCCGGTCGACGACCCAGAGGGCGCCGATGACGAGCTGCAGCACGACCACGACGGCGCCCGCGGCGTCGAGCATCCCGAGCCCCGAGGTGTAGGGCACGAGAACGAAACCGGCGAGGGCGGCGTACGAGGCCGCCCGCCGGGAGCCAGGTGTGCGGGGGAAGCCGGGGTCGACCACGGCGACGACCACGGCCGCGACCATCGCCACCCCCGGCGCCCACACCAGCACCGCCGAGGGCGGGCCGACCAGCGCGCCGAGGAGCGCCAGTGCCAGCGTGCCCCCGACGAGGGCGGCACGCCCGGTCCGCACCAGGGCGTGCCAGACGGCGACGGCGGGTCGGACGTCGGGCTGCGACCCCATGTACCGACGTTAGGCGCGTGGCGCCCCGCGAGGAACGGGCTAGGACATGACGATCCCGAGAAGATCTTCCCGTCCGCCGTCCGCCGTCCGCCGTCCGCCGTCCGCCGTCCGCCGTCCGCCGCCCGGCCGGTCAGGCTGTCGCGCCGGGACGCGCGTCCTGCATCACCCGCCAACGGGCGAGGTTGTAGCGGGCATCGACGAGCGCGTCGTGCGAGCCGGCCGGTTTCGGCGGCAGCTCCGGCCGGCCGACGTCGTCCCAGCGCTGGCGCAGCTCGCGGGTGAACCGCGGGACGGGCCGGGGCAGGTCGGGCATCGCGCCCCACAGCTGGCACAGCGCGACGTGGTCGTAGGCGGCGAACCAGGCCCACAGCTCGATCTCCTCGCCGGGACCGGTGAGGAAGGCGAGCAGGTCCTCGCGGATCCGCGCCCGGCTGCGCCAGGCCTTGTCCGCCGGGGGCGGCAGCTGGTCGAGGACGTTGCGGCGCACCCACGGGATGGCCTTGCCGGGGTCGAACTCGGTGCTGACGGCGTAGAACTCGCGGCCGCTCTCGTCCACGACACCGATGGAGACCAGGTCGATCGTGACGCCGTCCTCGATGAACTCGGTGTCGTAGAAGAAGCGCCGCACGGCACCCACCGTAGGTCGCCGCTAGCGTGCGTACGCATGCCGGTACTGGCCATCGACGCAGGGACGACGGGCGTCACGGCGCTCGTCGTGGGCGAGGGCGGGCAGGTCGTCTCGCGCGGCTACCGCGAGTTCGCCCAGCTCTTCCCGCGCCCCGGGTGGGTCGAGCACGAGCCCGACGACATCTGGACGGCGACCGTCGCGGCCTGCCGCGAGGCGTTGGCCCGCACCGACGCGACGCCGACCTGCGTCGGGATCACCGACCAGCGGGAGACCGCCGTCGTGTGGGACCGCCGCACCCGGCAGGCCCCGCGCCCGGCCATCGTCTGGCAGGACCGGCGGACGACGGGCGTCTGCGACCGGCTGCGCGAGTCCGGCGTGGAGCCGCGGGTGACCGAGCTGACCGGGCTGCGACTGGACCCGTACTTCACCGGCACCAAGTTCGCCTGGCTCGCCGAGCACGAACCGCAGCTGTGGTCCGGCGTGCGGGACGGCTCGCTGGTGCTCGGCACCGTCGACTCCTACGTCACCGCCCGCCTCACCGGCGGCGCGGCGCACGTGACGGATCCGAGCAACGCCAGCCGCACGCTGCTGTTCGACCTGGCCACCGGCGGCTGGTCCGACGAGCTGTGCGAGCTGTTCGACGTGCCCCGCGGCGCGCTGCCCGAGGTGGTGCCGAGCTCCGGCGTCGTCGGCACCACCGACCCCGACGCCTTCCTCGGCCTCGAGCTGCCGATCGCCGGCATCGCCGGCGACCAGCAGGCGGCGCTGTTCGGGCAGGCCTGCTACTCCCCCGGCGACTCGAAGTGCACCTACGGCACCGGGTCGTTCGTGCTCACCAACACCGGCGGCGAGCCGGTCCGCTCGGACGCCGGGCTGCTCACCACGGTGGCCTGGGACATCGGCGACGGCCTCGTCTACGCCCTCGAGGGGTCGATCTTCGTGACCGGCGCCGCGGTGCAGTGGCTGCGCGACGGGCTGGGTCTGATCGACTCCGCGGCCGAGATCGAGGGGCTCGCCCGCACCGTGCCCGACTCCGGCGAGGTGGTGTTCGTCCCTGCCCTGACCGGCATGGGCGCGCCTCACTGGGACCCGCACGCGCGCGGCGCCGTCCTCGGCATCACCCGCGGCACCCACCGCGCGCACATCGCGCGGGCGACACTGGAGGCCATCGCCTTCCAGGTGCGCGACGTCGTCGACGTCATGACCGCGGAGGCGGCGCTCGAGGTGCCCGAGCTGTCGGCCGACGGCGGGGCCAGCGCCAACGACCTGCTGCTGCAGCTGCAGGCCGACCAGCTCGGCGTGCCGGTCCGCCGTCCGAAGGTCACCGAGACCACCGCGCTGGGCGCGGCCTTCCTGGCCGGCCTCGGCACCGGCGTGTGGGGGTCGACCGACGAGCTGGCCCAGACCTGGGCCCTGGACCGGCGGTTCGAGCCCGAGCCCGGACGCCGGGACGACGGCCGCCACGAGCGCTGGCGCGAGGCAGTCCGTCGCGCCGGCGCCTGGACCCGTTGAGCCCACTTGATCATCGTCCGCGTGCACGAGACACGCGCAGACACGCCGCATCCCCGCGCACGCGGACGATGATCAACTGCCGGGGGCGGCGCTGCGGTCGCCGACCGAGTGGGCGCCGAACTCCTTGCCCTGCAGGGCCGCGATGTCCCGCTCCAGCTGCGGCACCGTCCTGCGGACGATCGGCAGCATCAGCTTCTCGGCCACGGCTCCGGTGACGACCTGCCGCAGCGCGGAGACCACCCCGACCGAGCCCGGCACGAACACCCGCCGCCGACGGGTCTCCAGGTTCTCCAGGAGCGCCTGGGCGCACGCCTCGACCGAGGTGAAGGCGCCCAGGGGGCCGGGCAGCCTCGACCGGGTCTGGCGGAACGTGGGCAGCGCCGCCTCGGTGTCGCGCACCATGTCGGTGTCGATCCAGGTGGGGTGGGCGCTGGCGACGGTGACGCCGCGGTGGGCGACCTCGAGCCGCAGGGCGTCGCCGAACCGCTCGAGGCCGGCCTTGGAGGCGCAGTAGGCGCTCATGCCGGGCAGCACCGTGAATGCAGCGGCGGAGCTGATCAGCAGGATGTGGCCCTGCCGCTTCGAGATCTCCGGCAGCGCCGCGTGCGCGGTGAGCATGGCGCCGGTCAGGTTCACCTCGATCGTGCGGGCGAGCGCGTGCGCCGAGCTGGTGGCCACCGTGGTCAGCGGCGCCAGGCCGGCGTTGGCCACCACCACGTCGAGCCCGCCGAAGGTGTCCACCGTGCGCCGCACCGCCGCGGCCAGCGCGGCGGCGTCGGTGACGTCGCACTCGACCCACAGGTGCTCCGGGCCGAGCTCGTCGGCCAGCGCGGCGAGCAGGTCGGGCTCGAGCCCGACCAGCGCCACGCGAGCGCCCCTACCGGCGGCGCGCCGGGCCAGCTCGGCGCCGATGCCGCGGGCGGCGCCGGTGATGAGCACCGCCCGGCCGGACAGGGACCGTCGTTCGCGTCGCGTGGGCAGTTTCGGCGCCATCGGGCCTCGCTCCTCGGTCTCCGCGCTCGTGTTGAGCACTGCTCAGTAACCGTTGTAGCGTGTTGAGCGTTGCTCAGCAAGCCGGACGAACCATCCGCGAAGGAGCCGATCGGTGACCAGCACGCTCGAGACGAGACCCGCCCCGCAGCCGCGCGACGGAGGTGGTGTGCGCGAGGTCCGGGTCGCGATCATCGGTTCCGGCTTCGCCGGCCTCGGCATGGCCATCGCCCTGCGCAGACGCGGCGAGACCGACTTCGTCGTCCTGGAGCGCGCCGATGACGTCGGCGGGACCTGGCGGGACAACACCTATCCGGGCGCTGCCTGCGACGTGCAGTCCAACCTCTACTCGTTCTCGTTCGCGATGAACCCGGACTGGCCGCGCTCCTACTCCGGGCAGCCCGAGATCCAGGCCTACCTGCAGGGCGTCGCCGACCGTTTCGACGTCCGCCGGCACGTCGTCTTCGGTGCCGACGTGACGTCGGCCCGATGGGACGACGCGGCCCGGCGGTGGCAGGTCCGGACGACGGCCGGCGAGGTCCGGGCGCAGGTGCTGATCTCCGCCGCCGGCGCGCTGGCCGACCCGACCTACCCCGAGATCGCGGGCCTGGAGTCCTTCGAGGGCACGGTCATGCACTCCGCCCGCTGGGACGGCACCCACGACCTGAGCGGGGAGGCGGTCGCCGTCATCGGCACCGGCGCCTCGGCGATCCAGATCGTCCCGGCGATCCAGCCCGTGGTCGGCTCGATCAGCGTCTACCAGCGGACCGCGCCGTGGATCGTGCCCCGCACCGACCGGCCGACCAAGGGCTGGCTGCGCCGGCTCTACCGGGTCGCGCCTCCGCTGCAGAAGGCGATCCGCGGCCTGCTCTACACGTCCCGCGAGTTCCTGGTCATCGGCATGGCCAAGCAGCGCCGCCTCCTCAATCCGGTCGAGAAGCTCGCCCGAGCCCACCTGCACCGGCAGGTGCGCGACCCGAAGCTGCGCGCCGCGCTCACGCCGGACTACACGATCGGCTGCAAGCGGATCCTGATCAGCAACGACTACTACCGGGGGGTCGCCGCGCCCAACGCCGAGCTGGTCACGGCCGGCATCCAGGATGTGCGGCCACGCTCGATCGTCACCCGCGACGGGGTCGAGCGGCCCACCGACACCATCGTGCTGGCCACCGGCTTCCACGTCACCGACCTGCCGATCGCCGAGAAGATCGCGGGCCGCGACGGGCGCACCCTGGCCGACGTATGGGAGAAGGGCATGGTGTGCAACCGCAGCAGCACCGTCGCCGGCTTCCCGAACCTGTTCCTGCTGGTCGGACCCAACGTCGGGGTGGGCCACACCTCGATGGTGTACATGATCGAGTCGCAGGTGGCCTACGTCGAGCGAGCACTGGACGCCATGGACACCGAGGATCTCGAGGTGCTCGAGACCACGGAGGCCGCACAGCAGGCCTATCGCGAGCTGATCGCCCGCAAGTCGCAGGGCACGGTGTGGCTGGCCGGCGGCTGCGCCAGCTGGTACCTCGACCGGCACGGGCACAACACCACGCTGTGGCCGGACTTCACCTTCCGGTTCCGCAAGCTGACGTCGGTGTTCGACCGCGAGAACTACGTCGGCGTCCCCGCCGGCGACCGCGCCCGGGAGGGAGCCGCGTGAGCACGCCGGTCCTGCACCGCGTCGCCGCCGTCCGGACGCCGGACGGCGCGCTGCTGCACGCCACCGTCGACGGACCGGACGACGCCCCGGTCACCGTGGTCCTCGCCCACGGCTGGACGCTGGCGCAGGCGGTGTGGGACGACGTCGCCACCCTGCTCGCGCCCCGTGCGGCCGCGGGCGAGCTGCGCCTGGTCCGCTACGACCAGCGCGGACACGGGCGGTCGATGTGGGGCACCGCCGACATCTCGCTCGACCGGCTCGGCGACGACCTCGCTGCCGTCCTCGGCCAGCTCGCCCCCGAGGGGCCGGTCGTCCTGGCCGGCCACTCGATGGGCGGCATGACGATCATGTGCCTGGCCGCGGCCCACCCCGAGCTGTTCGGCGACCGCGTGCGCGGTGCAGCGCTGGTGTCGACGTCCGCGGGCGACCTGGCCGCCGACCCGCGCTCCCCCGCCGGCCAATGGGCCCGGCTGACCCCGGGCATGCTCGACGCCGCCCTGGCGGGGGCGAGGTTCATCGAGCGAGTGCGCCGGCTGGTGCCACCGGCGCACCCGCGGCACCGTGCGATGGTGCGCACGCTGCTCTACGGCGCGGACGCCGACGACGCGATGGTGCGGGCGGGCGCCGAGATCATGCACGCGTCGACGGTCCGCTCCTTCGTGGTGTTCCTGCCTGCGCTCGGCGACCACGACAAGGCCGCCGAGCTCGCGGCGCTGTCGCGGGTGCCGGTGGAGATCCTGGTCGGCGACACCGACAAGCTGACCCCGGTGCGGCACAGCGAGCGGCTGGCCGAGGCGCTGCCGGACGCCGCGCTGCACGTGCTGCCGCGCACCGGCCACATGCTGCCGCAGGAGCGCCCGCGCGAGTTGGCCGAAGCGCTGGGACGTCTGGTGTCATCGGCGGTGGCCGAGCGGGCCGCGGCGTGACCAGCGGCAGGCCGGCGGGCGTGGCGCCCGGCACACCCCGGCTCCGGCGCTCGGCCGGCGACCGGCGGGCTCAGCTGGTCGCGATCGGCCTGGAGCTCCTGCCCACCACCCCGGTGCAGGAGCTGACCATCGACGAGGTGGCGCGCCGGGCCAGCATCAGCCGCAGCCTGCTGTTCCACTACTTCGCGACCAAGCGGGACTACTACACCGCCGTCACCCGCGCGGCGGCCGACCTGTTGCTCGACCACCTGGTGCCCGAGTCAGGCGAGCTCGGTCCCGATCAGGTGGCCGGCATGCTGGACCGCTACGTCGGCTGGGTCGAGACCTTCCGCGAGTCGCACCTGGCGTTCGTCCGGGGCGCGTCGGGCGGTGATCCCTGGGTCGCCGAGGTCTACGAGGACACCCGCGAGCGCCTGGTCGAGGTGGCCCTCACCGCGCTGGACCTGCCCGACGACGTCGTCCGCCGCCAGCTCGTGCGCTCGTGGTTCGCCTTCATCGAGACGCTCGTGGGCCAGTGGGTGCAGGAGCCCACGATGCCGCGACCCGAGCTGCTCCGGCTGCTCACCGCCGTCCTCGACCTCCTGGTGGCCCGATGAGACGGCTCCCTCCAGGCCACCACCCCGAGCGTGCGAGGAGGGAGACTTCTCAGCCGGCGAGGGTGGTGGGGGCCCGCTCGGCCGCCTCGGCGGCCGGCGGCTGCATCGAGCCGAGCACCTCCACGGCGCTGGCCCCGGTGGCGTCCATCGACTTCTTCACGGTCGCCCCGTAGACGTCGACGTACTCCTGGCCCGACAGCTCCATGATCTCGTACATGATCTCGTCGGTGATCGACCGCTCGACGAACCGGTCGCCGGCCAGGCCGTCGTAGCGGGAGAAGTCCAGCGGCCGGCCGAAGCGGACGGTCACGCGGGTGATGCTCCTGCCGAACGGCAGCTTCTTCTTCCGGTAGACCATCGCGACCGGGATGACGGGGGCGCCGGTCTCCAGCGCCATGCGGGCCACCCCGTTCTTGCCGCGGAACAGCCGGCCGTCGGGCGACCGGGTGCCCTCGGGATAGATGCCCAGCAGCTTGCCCTCACGCAGGATCCGCAGCCCGGTCTGGATCGCGTCCTCGGCCGCCGAGGCGCTGGACCGGTCGATCGGCACCTGCCCGGCCCCCGAGAAGAAGGCGCGCTGCAGGAAACCCTTCACGCCGGTGCCGGTGAAGTACTCGGCCTTGGCGAGAAAGGTCACCCGCCGCCGCAGCAACAGCGGCATGAAGATCCAGTCGGCCGCGGACAGGTGGTTGCTCGCGAGGATCGCCGAACCCGTGGCCGGCACGTTCGCAGTGCCCTCGGCTCGTGGCCGGAACAGCACACGGACGATCGGCCCGATCGCGACGAACTTGAGGAACCAGTAGAACAACACGCCTCCCTCGTGAGCTGCCAGACTAGGGAGCCCGACGGCCGATGGACAATCCATGCGATCCGTGTGGGTCATCCCACCCCGTCGCCGTCCACCCGGTCGGCAGCTGCCACCGGATGCCGAGGAGGCCCCGTGTCCCACCCCGACGCCGCCGCGATCCTGCCCGGCGCCGAACCGTTCACCTTCTCCGGCGGCGGTGCGTCAGGGGCCGGCCCCGAGGCGCGGACCGGCGTGCTGCTGGTGCACGGCTTCACCGGGACGCCGATGAGCCTGCGCCCGTGGGGCGAGCACCTCGCGGCGGAGGGCTTCACCGTGTCCTGCCCCCTGCTGCCGGGCCACGGCACACGCTGGCAGGACTGCAACGCAAGCAGCGCCGACCAGTGGACCGCGGCGGTCTCGTCGGCCTTCGACGAGCTCGCCGGCGAGTGCGACCGCGTCTTCGTCGCGGGGCTGTCGATGGGCGGAACCCTGGCCACCCGGCTCGCCGAGACCCGCCCGGACGACGTCGCCGGTGTGGTGCTGGTCAACCCGTCGCTGCTCACCCGGCGCATGGACGCCAAGCTGGTGCCCCTGATCGCCCGCCTGACGCCGAGCTGGGCACCGATCGCCAGCGACATCAAGAAGGCCGGCATCACCGAGCTGGCCTACGACAAGCTGCCCACCCGGGCGATGATGCAGCTGCGCGCCCTGTGGGCGGTGACCCGCGCCGACCTCGGCCGGCTCTCCGCGCCGCTGCTGGTGTTCACCAGCGCCGAGGACCACGTCGTCGAGCCGGTCAACTCGACGATCCTGCTCTCGGGCGTCGCCAGCACCGACACCACCCACGTGGTGCTCGAGAACAGCTACCACGTCGCCACGCTGGACAACGACGCCCCGACGATCTTCGCGCGGTCCGCCGAGTGGATCCGCGAGCGGATCCGCGACCGTCCCGCGGCGGAGCAGCGATGACCGCGCGGGGCCGGCGCTCCAACGGCCTCGACGCCGTGCTCTGGTTCCCCCTCCGCGACGTCGACCCCCGGGTGGGCGAGCACCTCCTGGACGTGCTCGAGGCGGCGGGGATCGCCGCCTACCTCGAGCCCGCGGCGGACGTCGGCCCGTACACGCGCACGGTGTTCCTACCCAGCCCGCCGTCGGACCGGCTCTTCGTCGACCGGGCTCGCCGGGCCGAGGCGGGCACGCTGGTCGGCGAGCACGCCGACGAGCGCGCCGACGGACACGCGCGCGGGCCCGCGCCCGACGGGGCCGACGTCCGCCCGGACGGCGGCCGGACCGCCGACGGGAAGCTGGACGAGGACGCCGAGTGGGCCCGGATCGTGGCGGCGTTCGAGGCCGAGAACGGCCGCGTGGCCGACTCCTCGGTCCCGCGGCTGTCCGACGCCCCGCCCCCGCCGCCGCACGAGCCCGACGTCCTCGACCGGCCCGACGAGCACTTCGAGCCGCCACCGGCGCCGCCGCTGCCCGCCCCGGCGCCGTCGTCCCTGTACGCGTTCCTGCTGATCGTGGCCGGCGTGCTGTTGCTGGGCGTGCCGTCGATCCTGGGGTTGTCCGCCGACCTGGGGCTGCTGGTCGGGGTGCTGCTCATCGGCGGCGGGGCCGCCCTGCTCGTCTCCCGCATGCGGGAACGTTCGGTCGACGACGGCGACGACGGGGCGGTCGTCTAGTCCACGTGCAGTCCGGCGAGCACCCTCCCGGACGCCGGCATCCTCTACCGTGCGGCCGTGAACGCCAGTCACTCGACCACGGTCACCGTCTCGGGCCACCTCATGGACACCGGGATCCTCGCCCGCATCCTCGACGACGTACTGGAGTACGGCGGGGACTACCGCATCGAGAGCCTGGATCTCGGCCGCGAGCACGAGAACGAGTCCCGCGCGCTGATCGAGGTCCGCGCCGAGAACGCCGAGCTGCTCGAGCGCATCGTGATGCGCGTGCAGGTGCACGGCGCCAACGCCGTCGACCCCGGCACCGCGACGACCCGGCCGGCCCCGCGGGACGGCGTCTTCCCCGAGGACTTCTACTCCACCACCAACCTCGACACCTTCGTCCGGCTGGACAGGACGTGGCTGCCCGTCGACCGGGCCGAGATGGACTGCGGACTCGTGGTCGAGGAGCACAGCGACCGGCCGTCGGTCCGCAACGTGCCCGTCAGCGACGTGCGGGCCGGCGAGCTCGTGGTCTGCGGCGCGCACGGCGTCCGCGTGGAGATGCCGCCCGCGGTCGCCCGCGGCGAGGAGGAGAACTTCGGCTTCATGAGTTCGGCGGTGTCCAGCGAGAAACCGCAGGCGGTGCTCGTCCGCCAGATCGCCGAACGCATGCGCGAGGTCAAGGCCGACGGCAAGCGGGTGCTGTGGGTGGCCGGTCCGGCCGTGGTGCACACCGGCGCCTCGCCCGCGATGGTCCGGCTCGTCCGCGCGGGCTACGTCGACGTCCTGTTCGCCGGCAACGCGCTGGCCACGCACGACATCGAGTCGGCGTTGTTCGGCACGTCGCTCGGCGTCGACCTGGCCAAGGGCTCGGGCGTGCCGCACGGGCACGAGCACCACATCCGGGCCATCAACACCGTCCGCGCCGCCGGCTCGATCGCCGGCGCCGTCGACTCCGGCGTCCTCACCTCGGGCGTGATGCACGCGATGGTGCAGGCCGGCAAGCCCTTCGTGCTGGTCGGCTCCGTCCGCGACGACGGACCGCTGCCCGACGTGCACACCGACGTCATCGAGGGTCAGCGGGCGATGCGCGCCGAGCTCCCCGGGGTGGGCTTCGCGATCATGGTCGCCACGATGCTGCACTCGATCGCGACCGGGAACCTGCTGCCCGCATCGGTGCCGCTGGTGTCGGTGGACATCAACCCGGCCACCGTCACCAAGCTCGCCGACCGCGGCAGCTCGCAGGCCATGGGCATCGTCACCGACATCGGCCTGTTCCTGGAGCAGCTGGCCCGCGAGCTCGCACCGGAGTAGCCACCCCACCCGACGACGACCATGACGGTCGGGGAGCGACGCGCCGGTGACCAGCGGTGTGTCGCTTCCCGAACGTCAGGATCGCGGGGACGTGACCCGGGCCAGGTCGGCGGCGCCGATGAGGCCGGCCGCCGGGCCCAGCGCGGCGCACACCACCCGCGGCGCGGGACGGAAGCCCCGCCCCGGCAGCGCCCGCTCCAGGCGGTTGCGGGCCGGCCCGAGCAACAGCTCGTCGAGGACGCTCACCCCGCCCCCGACGACGACGACCTCGGGGTCGAGCACGGCCGCGAGGTCGGCGATGCCCTGACCGAGCCAGGTGCCGACGTCCGCGACGAGCTCGAGCGCCAGTGGATCCCCCTCGGTGGCGGCCTGCGCGACGTCCTCCCCGCGGAGTCGGTCGGCGTCCCCGGCCACCCGTTCCAGCAGCCCGGCCGCCGCGGCCGGTGACCGCTGCGCGACCTCGCGCGCGGTCTGGCCGAGCGCGCTGCCGCTCGCGTACTGCTCCCAGCAGCCCCGATTGCCGCAGGCGCACAGCCGGCCGTCGGGCACGACGCGCATGTGGCCCCACTCCCCCGCCACCCCGTGGGCACCCCGCTGCAGGCGTCCGTCGACGATCAGGCCGCCGCCGATGCCGGTGCCCAGCGTGACCATCAGGGCCGGCGTCGATCCGCGGGCCGCCCCGAACCGGTACTCGGCCCAGGCCGCGGCGTCCGCGTCGTTGCCGACCCACAGCGGCCGCCGGAGCCGGGCGAGCAGGTGCGCGCGCAGGGGCGTGTTGCGCCAGGCCAGGTGCGGGCTGAAGAGCACGGTCTCGCCGTCGCGGTCGAACCAGCCCGCCGCGCCCACCCCGACACCCGCGATGGGGCCGCCGTGCCGGGCGCTCAGCTCCTCGACGACGGTGACGATCGCGTCCTCCGTCGCGCGCACCGACGCGCCGGGGGTCTGCCTCCGCGCGGTCGCGAGCACCGCACCGTCCGGGCCGACGACTCCACCGGCCACCTTGGTGCCGCCGATGTCGATGCCCACCGCAGGCAGCCCGCCGGGGCCTGCCTGCCCCCGGCTCACGCGATCTCGATCCGCTGGACGACGGGCGGCGGGTCCCCCACCGGGGGCCCGGGCCGGCCGGCCGGAGCCTCGGACGACGGGGTGCCCTCCGGCGCGGCGGCGAACGCGCGCAGGGCGTCCGCGGTGGCGGTCAGGACATCGGCGAGCGCGGCGGTGACCTCCGGCCGCTCCCCGCGCAGCACGGCCAGGGCCTGGCACAGCGGGCACCAGCGGCACTCTGTTGCGTCGTGCGCGGCCTCGGTCGGTGGCGGGTGCCCGGTGAGGCCGCCGAACGACTCCACCAGCCGGCGGGCCTGCTCGACCCAGTCGCCGTTCATCGCGCTCTCCCGTGAGCGGCCAGCAGGTCGGCCGGCCACTGCTGCGGATCGGGCTCGAAACTCACGACCAGTCGCGCGTCCGCGGTGCCCGGCGCCGCCAGCCGGCCGCCGGTCACGGTGCACCGGCGCAGCAGCGGGTCCAGGCGCAGCGCGCGCCGGGCCCCGGCGACGGTGAGCGCGAGGTCGTCACCGAACCGGGTCAGCTCGACGCCGCCGCTCTCGGCGAAGGGCAGCGGCACGGTGAGGTCCCAGCCGGCGTCGGTCCGCTGGGGCAGCGGCCGAGGCAGGGCGGCCGGCGGATCGGCGTCCACACCGGGGAGCCCGTCGGGCAGCAGCCCGGCGAGCCCGTCGGCGTCGTCGGGTAGCACCGCGGCCTCCGCGACCCGGACCAGCGGGGCGAACGCGGCGAGTTCGGCCAGCTCGGCGGTCTGCTCGGCCGCGCGGACCTCCCACCACGGGCCCGCACCGGACGGCAGCACCCGCGCGAGTACGGCGGCGGGACGTAGGCCGTGCAGGGCGAGCGCGGTGGTCGTCGTCCGGAGGCCTGCGGCGGTTCCCCGCCGCGGTACGGCGGTGAGGATCACGTCGAGGCTGCCGGGGTCCGCGAGCGGGCTTCCGGCCAGCAGCCGCTCCAGCGTCGGGACGGCGGCCAGAGCCGCGTGCGCGACCACGCCCGGCGATCCGCCGAGGGCACTGCCGAACGCGGCCATCGCCCGTAGGCGGGCCGGCAGCAGCTGCCCCAGCCACCAGTGCAGTGCCGCGGGCAGACCCAGGAGCGCCACCGCCGCCTCCAGCGGGCCCGCGTCGAGGACCACCAGGTCGGCGTCGGCGCTGCCGAGCGCGGCCAGGACCGCGAGCTCGGCGGCACCGGGAACCGGGACCACGGACGACGCCGGCGGCAGGTCGAGCAGCGGCAGCGCGGCCCCGAGCGCGCCGGAGTGGGCGGCCCAGAACGCCTCGACACCGGCCTGGGGGTCCACCACTGCGACGGAGAGGCCCGGCACGCCCACCGGCCCGGACGACGCAGGCTGCTGCCGCGTGAGCAGCACCGTCCGCCGCCCGGCCCGCGCGGAGCGGACCGCGGCGGCGGCGGCCGTCGTCGACGTCCCGGCCCCTCCGGGGCCGGTCACTAGCAGGGTGCGCACCGGGACGATCAGCTCTCCACGCGCTTCTTGAGCTCCTTGAGCGCGGTGTCGAGGATGACCTTCTCCGCCTTGCGCTTCATCATCCCGAGCAGCGGGATCTTGGTGTCGATGGTGATCCGGTAGGTGACCTCGGTCCGGCCGTCGCTCTCCGCCAGGGTGTAGGACCCGTCCTGCCGCTTCATCAGCTGGCCTGGACTCCAGCGTCCACGACACCGCCCGGTCGCCGTCCCAGGTGTAGGCCAGGACGTAGTCGTCCTTGACCGAGCCGGCGTCGAGCACGAAGCGCACGCGGCGGGCCCGGCCGTCCTCGCCGGACTCGAGCACCTCGACCTGCTTGGCCGCGGCGACCCACTGGGGATAGGAGGGGAAATCGGCGATGACCGACATGACGTCACCGGCGGGCGCGTCGACGACGATGGACTGGGTGGACTGGTCGGCCATGGTGGGCAGGCTAATCGCTGGTCGTCCGCCGTGACCCGGCCGGACCGTTCCTCTGCTACTAGCGGGTAGCACGGTCGGGAAGTTCCGCTAGATTCAGTACGGAGTTCCTGGGCTGGGACCGTAGGCGACGGTGCCACCGGCCGGTCGGGGAAGAAGGGACCAGGCGTGCGCGAGTTCAGCGTTCCCGCGACCACGGAGATCGGCCCGGACGAGGCCGTCCCCGACATGCTGGCCGAGAACGTCGCCCAGCACGGCGACGAGGTCGGCCTCCGCCGGCAGATCGACGGGCAGTGGACCGACGTCACCTGGCGGCAGTTCGGCGAGGAGGTCGACGGCGTCGCCAAGGGGCTGGTCGCAGCGGGCGTGCAGGCCGGCGACCGGGTCGCACTGCAGGCCAAGACCCGCTACGAGTGGACCGTCTGCGACTACGCCATCTGGCGCGCCGGCGCGGTCGTCGTCCCCATCTACGAGACCTCCAGCGCCGACCAGGTCGCCTGGATCCTGTCCGACTCCGGCGCCAAGGCGATCATCGTCGAGCGCGCCGAACACGCCGATGCCGTGGAGTCGGTGCGCGAGCAGGCCCCGGGCCTCGGCCCGGTGTACGTGCTCGACGACGACGGCGTCGGCACCCTCGTGGCCGCCGGCAAGGACGTGCCCGACAGCGAGCTCGAGGCGCGGCGCGCGACGCTCGACGCCGACAGCCTCGCCACGCTCATCTACACCAGCGGGACGACCGGCCGACCCAAGGGCTGCGAGCTCACCCACCGCAACTTCCTCTTCGAGGTCGGCAACGGGATGAACCTGCTGGGCCGGTTCATGAACGTCGACGGCTCGATCCTGCTGTTCATCCCGCTCGCGCACGTGCTGGCCCGCGTCATCCAGGTCGGTGCCGTCAAGACCCGCACGGTCATCGGTCACACCCCCGACATCACGAACCTGGTCGAGGACCTCGGCGAGTTCAAGCCGACCTTCGTCCTGGCCGTGCCGCGGGTCTTCGAGAAGGTCTACAACGGCGCCAAGGCCAAGGCAGAAGCCGACGGCAAGGGCAAGATCTTCGACAAGGCCGCACAGGTGGCCATCGACTGGTCGCGCGCCCAGGACACCGGCGGCGCCGGATTCGCGCTCAAGGCGCAGCACGCCCTGTTCGACAAGCTCGTCTACGGCAAGCTCCGCGCCGCCCTGGGCGGCCGGTGCCTGGGAGCCATCTCCGGTGGCGCCCCGCTCGGCGAGCGGCTGGGCCACTTCTTCCGCGGCATCGGCGTGACCGTCTACGAGGGCTACGGCCTCACCGAGACGACCGCCGCCGCCTCGGTCAACCACGACGCCGGCTTCCGCATCGGCACCGTCGGTCGTCCGCTGCCGGGCGTCTCCATCGCCATCGCCGACGACGGTCCGGGCCCCGACGAGGGCGAGATCCTCATCCGGGGCGGCATCGTGATGCGTGGCTACTGGAAGAACGAGGAGGCCACCAAGGAGGCCATCGACGCCGACGGGTGGTTCCACTCCGGCGACATCGGGACGCTCGACGCCGACGGCTTCCTCAAGATCACCGGGCGCAAGAAGGAGATCCTGGTGACCGCCGGTGGCAAGAACGTCGCCCCGGCTGTGCTGGAGGACCGCATCCGCGCGCACCGGCTGGTCAGCCAGTGCATCGTCGTCGGGGACCAGCGGCCGTTCATCGCGGCGCTGATCACCCTCGACACCGAGGCGCTGCCGATGTGGATCGAGTCGCGCGGGAAGCCGGCCGACGCCACGGTCGAGCAGCTGCGCGAGGACCCCGACGTGCTGGCCGAGATCGACTCGGCGGTCAAGGAGGCCAACAAGGCGGTCTCGCAGGCCGAGGCGGTCAAGAAGTTCACGATCCTCGCCGGCGACTTCACCGAGGACAACGGGATGCTCACCCCGAGCCTCAAGCTCAAGCGCGCCGCCGTCCTCAAGGAGCACGAGAACGAGGTCGAGGCGCTCTACAGCCGCTGAGCGAGCTCCCCGCTGCCCCCGCCCGCACGCCCGGGCGGGGGCAGCGGACTTCTCAGGACTCGAGCAGGTCGGCGAAGGTCCTCGCGATGCTGGTCCACGACCACTCCCGCTCCACCCACTCCCGGCCCGCCGCCCCCATGGCGCGCGCCCCCGCGGGATCGTCGAGCAGGCCGCTGATGGCGGCGGCCACGGCCGTCGGGTCCTCGGGGTCGACCACGTGGCCGGTCACGCCGTCGTCCACGGCCTCCGGCGCGCCGCCGGAGGTTCCGGCGACCACCGGGCGGCCACAGGCCGCGGCCTCGAGGAACACCATGCCGAGGCCCTCGACGTCCAGCCCGGCCCGGCGGGTCCGGCACGGCATCGCGAACACGTCACCGGCGGCGTAGTGGGCCGGCAGCTCCGCGGACGCCACCGGTCCGGTCAGGACGACGGAACCGGTCAGTCCCCGGGCGCTGATCGCCCGGCGCAATTGTGCCTCCAGCGGCCCACCACCGACGAACAGCAGCCGCGCCCCCGGATGCCGGGCCAGCACCTGCGGCCAGCCCTCGACGAGCACGTCCTGGCCTTTGCGCGCCACCAGCCGTGAGACGCAGACGACCACGGGACCGGTCCCGAGCCCGTGCCGCCGGCGCACCTCGGCCCCGTCGGCCGACGGCGTGAACAGGTCGACGTCCACGCCCGGGGACAGGCGGGCCATGCGGGTCCGGTCGGCCAGCGCGGGCGCCAGCCGCCGGTGGGTGTACTCGCTGATGTAGGTGACCACGTCGAGCCCCGAGGCGATCCGGCGCATCAGCTGACGTGAACCCGGTAGGGCCACCCAGCCGGTCTCGTGCCCGTGCGTGGCGCCCACCTGGTGCCGCACCCCCGCCGCCCGGAGTGCGGGGGCGAGCAGCCCCAGCGGGGCGGCGGCGCCGTAGAAGGCGGTGTCGCAGCCGAACCGCTGGGCGAGGTCGACCGCTGCCCGGGCCGTGGCGCGCGTGGGCAGCAGCATGCCGGTCGGCCGGCGGACCACCGGATAGGGCAGGCCGGCATCGTGCTCGGCGGAGCCCGGGGAATCCGAGGCGAGCACGACCAGCGAGTCGGCCGGCCGCCGCGCGAGCAGCGCCGCGACGAAGGTCTGGATGCCGCCCTGTCGTGGTGGGAAGTCGTTGGTCACGACCAGCGTCCGGCCGCTCACGGTTTCCCGGCCGTCCGCGCCCACGCCTCGGCCAGCCCGATCCGCTGCGGGGCGGTGGGATGGGAGCCGTAGAACCAGTGCCACGCCGCGGGTGGGGTCGGGTCGGACAGGTTGGTGGCGGCCAGGCGCCGCTGCATCTGGATGAAGGCCTCCGGATCGTCGGTGAGCTCGAGTGCCGCGACGTCCGCGCGGGTCTCGACGGCCCGCGAGACCGCGTTCTGGACCGGCGTGCCGACCAGCGTGCCGAGGGCGGCGAGCAGCAGCACCAACGGCACGACGCGCGGGTCGCGCGCGCCGTCGGCTCCCGCGCGGCGGAGCAGCGGCGGCCACGACAGCAGCCAGCCGAGCAGTGCAACGGCGGATGCCGAGCCGAGGGCACCGACCAGCGTGCCGGTCAGGACGTCGTCGGCGGACACGTGCCCGAGTTCGTGCGCGACGATCGAGGCGATCTCCTCGTCCGGCAGCCGCTCGAGGGTCGTGTCGTACACGACGATCCGCCGGGTGGACCCGAAGCCCGAGACGTAGGCGTTGAGGGCCGTGGTGCGACGGGAGGCGTCGGAGACGAGCACGTCCTCGACCGGGGTGCCGTTGCGCTCGGCCATCTCGAGCAGGTCGCTGCGCAGTTCGCCCGCGGGCAGCGGCTCGAACCGGTTGAAGGCCGGCTCGATGACGACCGGCCACAGGAACGACCCGGCGACCACGAGCCCCGCCGCCCCGGCGGACGCCCACGCCCACCAGGTGCGGGGTGCCCGGCGCGCGAGCCAGACCAGGCCGAGCAGTGCGATACCGGTCATGACGGCGTCGATCGCGGTCGAGACGGCCACGTCGCGGGCCCACAGCGGCCAGCTGCGCGTCGACAGCCCGTACCGGTGCCGCACCACCTCGGCGTACGCGGCCAGCGGCAGGGTGACCACCCGTCCGACCACGGCGAGCGCCGCGACCCCCATCAGGACCTGCCACACCCATCCGCCCCCGAGCGGGCGGGCGACCGCACGGACCAGGCGTGCGCCGAGTGGCGTGAGTCCCAGGACGGCGGCCACCGCCAGGCTCAGCACCGTCGCAGCCAGCGAGGCCGGGCGCAGCGTCGCGGCCAGGGACTCCGCCAGCGACAGGCGCTCGGCCGGCACGACCGTGGCCGGGTCGACGGCTGTGGCGCCGTCCGGACCGGCCCCCCACGGGGGCACGGCGACGAGGACGGCAACGAGCGCGGCACCGAGCACCGCCGCGACGAGGAGCGGGCGGCGAGCCCGTCCCCCGATCGCCCCGCTCACCCCACCGATCCTAGGCGGGGGGTCGCCGGGCGCCTCCGGACGACGAGGGCCGCTGGCCCCCCGTCGGGGAAGACCACCGGCCCTCGATTCGGCTCGCTGTCCTCGGACGACACCCACTGGTCCGACTCCGCGCCGCGGTCCGCTCCTCGCTCGCAGAGCTCCCTGCGATGCTCCCGCGGCCGTCGTCAGACGACGCCCACTGGTCCGACTCCGCGCCGCGGTCCGCTCCTCGCTCGCAGAGCTCCCTGCGATGCTCCCGCGGCCGTCGTCAGACGACGCGGCGGGCGCTGTTGTAGCTCGGGAACGAGTCCAGGCTGGCCACCTGCACCGGCGTGCCCGAGGTCGACGCGTGCACCATCTGGCCGTTGCCGATGTACATGCCGACGTGGCTGACCGGGCTGTAGAAGAACACCAGGTCGCCGGGCTGCAGTTCACTGCGGGACACCGGGGTGCCCATCTGCGACTGCATGCTGCTCGAGTGCGGCAGGCTCACGCCGGCCGCGGCGTAGGCGTACTGGGTCAGCCCGGAGCAGTCGAAGGCGTCCGGACCGGCGGCGGCCCACACGTACGGGTCGCCGATCTGGGCCATGGCGGTGTCCACCGCGACCTGGGCGGCGCCGCTGGGCGCGGGCGCGGCCGACGGCGTGGCGACGACCTGGCCGCCGTGGGCCCGGTCGACCTGCTGCTGCTCATCGGCGCTGAGTGCCTCGTACTGCTCCTGGAATTCGGCGATCCGCGCCTCGAGGTCGGCCTGCTGCGACTCGATCCGCTCCACTGCCTGGCGGGCCTCGTCGACCTCGGCCTGCGCCTGCGCCTGCGCGCTCTCCGCCTCGTCGGCGGCAGCGGCGACCTCGCCCACGAGGTCGTTGGTGTGACCGGCGATCGCGTCGAGCGTGCCCAGTGACGCGACGAAGTCCTCGGCCGAGTCGCTGCTCATCATCAGGTCGAAGGTCGAGTACCCCTCGCCGGTGTAGGCGGAGCGGGCGATCTCGCGGATCTGCCCGTCGAGGGCACCGAGCTGCTCCGCCGCCTTCGCGGCGGTCTTCTCGGCGGCGTCGGCCTCGGCCTGCTGCTGCTCGAGCAGCTCACGGGCCTCGTTGAACTTCTCGGTGACCACCTCGAGCTCGTGGCTGGCCTCGGCGACGAGCCGGGCGGCCTCGGCGGAGGTCGATGCGTCGTCCGGATCGGCCGCGGCGGTGCCGGGCAGGAGGCCGATCGTCAGCGTGGCGGACGTGCCGAGCAGGAGGCCGGCGCGGAGCCGGCGGAGGCGGGACGAGCGGGTGGACGGAAGCGGTGCCGCCTGCCCGAGGGCAGGGTTCAGTACGGACTGCGGGGTCGCCACGTTTGGCGGCTCTCCATTCTTCCTCTGCAACCGCCTACCGAGTTAGCTGACGGGTTCGGGCTGGGAAGACGCGCCCTATCCCCTGCCTGCCGCGGACGAGCCGGGAGGCGGGGGAACTCACCCCAGTGCTGCGGTGGGTCCCCGGTTCGCCGTCGGCCACCCTGCGTGCGGTGCCCTCGGGCGATTCGGCGGTGTCCGGTCGAGGTCACTGCGTGTGAGTGACGACCACCCGGCCGAACGGCGACCACCGTACGGCCGTGATGATCCTGTGACAAATGCGAGCCGCGGGCGGCCGGCCGCGCGCGGATGTGGTATCGGCCGACGGCCGGGGCGCGATTCCCGCTCACCCTGCGTGATGGACGGCCTGCACGAGACATCGCTCACAACCCCTGAGTCGGGTCGACGTTCACCCGTTCGTGAACCGGCCGGAGCCTCGCTCAGCGTGCCCCGCCGGCACTCCGGCCTTCGGCCGGGCGGTGCCGCAGTGGCGGGATCAGCCCGCCCTCGGCCAGCGCGCGCACGGCCCGCCGCTCGACGTCGTCGAACTCCACGACGACGCCGGGCACGGGCGAGATGCCGTCCTCGCCCACCCCGTCGGCACGGGCTCGGGCCGGCATCGGCACAACGACCGGATCGGTGCCCGACCACCCCGGTGGGGCACCGAGCAGGACGGTGACGACGCAGTCGGCGCAGCCGGTGCCGCGAACAGTGCAGGTGTCGCAGTCGATCAGCATGGGGTCTCCTCCGTGAGTACTGCCCGGACCGTAGGAGCGCCCACCGACATTTCCGCCGGCGCGAGGAGACGCCGGTCAGCTGGAGGCGTACTCCCAGTGCCAGGGCTCCTCGCGGCCGTTGCCAGGATCGGCCCACTCGGGGTGCAGCCATCCGAAGCGACCGGCGTTGGCGACCATCCATGCGTACTGCGGCGTCCCGAAGGACTCGATCCCTCCGCACAGGTCGACCGCCAGGCCCCAGCCGTGGTTGCTCGTGCCCGGCACCGCGGCCAGGGCCGGTTTCTGCCCGTACAGCCGGACCTGGCTGGCATAGGTCCGGTAGGAGTCGGTGATGCACATGCGGGTCCCGAAGTCGGCGGCGAATGCGGCGGCCATCGCCCGCCAGGCGGCCGCCGCGTCGCAGCGCAGCCGGTGGCCTGACACGCCGAGCTCGCACATGGCGCTGGGCGGGATCAGGCCGTTCGGGTACCCGCCCCACTCGCGTGCGCCGTCGAAGCTGGGCGGGTAGACGGTGTTGCCGCACTCCACGCGCAGCGCCCCGTCCACCGGGCCGGGCGCCTGCACCGCCGTCCGGCGTCCGGTGCTCGGCCGCGCGATGCCGACCACCTCGTCGGTCGGCAGGGTCCGGACGACGACCGCCCCGGCACGCGCGTCGGCGGCGAGCATGGTCTTGACGTCCAGGGCGATGCCGACGTGTCCGAGCCCCGACTCCTCGGTGCCGAGGAACACCAGGTCCCCCGGGAGCAGATCGGCCGGCGGGACGGGCTGGGTGACGGCGAACAGCTCTCCCTGGTTGCCCGGCAGCTCGATGCCCCCCGATCCGTAGACGGCCCGGACCAGGGAACCGCAGCTCCAGGACTCCGGCCCACTGGTGCCCGGCGCGTAGGGCAGCCCGAGGGTGTCCATGGCGCCGCTCACCGCGTCGAGCGTCTCCTGCGGGAGCACCAGCAACGAGGTCGGCCGGCGGGGCAGCTGTGCCGCGCCCCGCTGGGCTCCTCCGCCGTCGGAGGCGATCGGCACCAGTCCGTCCGGCAGCGACGCCGCCGGGTCGCGCAGCTCGGCGGCCGACGGCGGGTCGACGCCGGCCGCGCCGAGCTGGTCCAGGTAGGCCTGCCAGTTCGCGGCGGTCTGCTCGTTGACCTCGATCTGTTCGCGCTGCAGGTCCGCGAGCTGGGCGTCGACGACGGCGAGGGCCTCGTCCAGCTCGTCGGTGACCGCGGCCGCCGCGTCCTCCAGCTCCGCGACGCGCGCGGCGACCTCGTCGGCCCGCTCGCGCGCCCGCGTCAGGGCGGCGCCCGCCCGCTCGCGCTCGGCGAGCGCCGCCTGCCGGTGATCCTCGGCCACGCCGATGACGTCGGCGGCGTGCCGGTCCACGGCGTCCAGGAAGCCGAGCGCCCTCACCATCTCGCCCGGGTCCCCGCCGGTGAGCAGGAGCGTCAGCGGGCTCAACGCACCCCTGTCGCGGTAGACGGCCCGCGCGTACCCGGCGACGACCTCCTGGTGCTCGGCGAGCACCCCTTCGGCGTCGCTGAGCGCGGCCTCGGCGGTCGTGACCGCCGCCTCGGCCTCGCGCAGCGCGCGGCGGGCCTCCGCGACCTTCGCCTGCTGGGCCTGCAGATCCTTCTGCACCTCCGAGGCGCGTCGCTGCAACCGGTCCAGCGCGTCGCTCTCGAGGACGGCCGTGGTCCCACCCGGCTGATCACTCGGGTCGGCCGACGCCGGACCGGCGCCGGGGCCGAGCAGCCCGACCCCCAGGGCGAGAACCAGGAACCCGGTCGCGGCCGGCCGGCCGGACCGCGTCGGAGAAGGACGCCGCGCGCGCGGGTGCATTCGGCGACCTCCTCGGACACGACGTCGGCGGTCCACGTCCGCGCGGGTGCGCGTAGCGGGCGAGCACGATGGTGGACTGCACGGGGGCGACGCGCCAGGTGAACGGCCACGTCGATCCCCGTCCGGGCGACCGCCACGGGACGGGGACGGGTCGGTCGCTCCGGCACGCCTGCGGCGCGCGTCCCCGGGACTGTCAGTGCCCCGACCTACCGTCCGCACCGTGCCCCCCTCCACCGCGGCGACCCGCTACGAGCAGGGAACGATCGACGAGCTCGGGACCCCGCTCGCGGAGGTCACCTTCGTGGTCGTCGACCTCGAGACCACCGGCGGGTCGCCGAAGGACAGCGCGATCACCGAGATCGGCGCGGTGAAGGTCCGCGGCGGCGAGATCCTGGGCGAGTTCCAGACCCTCGTCGATCCCGGAGAGGAGATCCCGCCCTACATCAGCGTCCTGACCGGGATCACGACCGCGATGGTCGTCGCCGCGCCCCGTATCGGCGCGGTGCTCCCGGGCTTCCTCGAGTTCGCCCGCGGCGCCGTGCTGGTGGCCCACAACGCACCGTTCGACATCGGCTTCCTCAAGGCCGCCTGCGCCGAGAACGCGATTCCCTGGCCGGCGGCCGGGTCGGTCGACACCGCCGTCCTCGCCCGCCGGCTGCTCACCCGCGACGAAGTGCCCAACTGCAAGCTGGCCACGCTGGCGCCCTACTTCGCCACCCGCACCGAGCCCTGCCACCGCGCCCTCGCCGACGCCCGCGCCACCGTCGACGTCCTCCACGGCCTCTTCGAGCGGCTCGGCCCGCTGGGCGTGACCACGCTCGAGGAGCTCGCCGGACTCACCCGGCAGGTCGACCCGCAGCGGCGACGCAAGCGCCACCTGGCCGACGACGTCCCCTCGGGCCCGGGGGTGTACCTCTTCCGCGGTCCGCGGGACGAGCCGCTCTACGTCGGCACCTCCGGCGATCTGCGCAGTCGCGTCCGCAGCTACTTCACCTCCGGGGAGCAGCGCAGCCAGATCACCGAGATGGTCGGCCTGGCCCAGCGTGTCGAGGCGATCGCCTGCGCCCACGCGCTGGAGGCGGCGGTACGCGAACTGCGCCTGATCGCCGAGCACAAGCCCCGGTACAACCGGCGGTCCCGCTTTCCTGAGCGGGCCCTGTGGTTGCGGCTCACCGAGGAGCCCTTCCCCCGCCTGTCGGTGGTGCGGCGGGTACGGCCGGGCACGGGCGTCTTCCTCGGCCCGTTCCCCGACCGCCGGGCGGCCGACGCGGCGGCAGCAGCGGTGCACGAGGCGATCCCCCTGCGGCAGTGCACCGCACGCCTCTCCCCCCGGATGCCGACGAGCGCGTGCGCCCTCGCCGGCATGGGCCGCTGCGGCGCACCGTGCACCGGCGCCCAGTCCCCCGGCGACTACGCCGCGGTCACGGCGGTGTTCCGCGCTGCGGTCGACCACGATCCCCGGGCGCTGGTCACCCCGCTGCTCGCCCGCGTCGACCGGCTCGCAGCCGAGGAGCGCTACGAGGACGCGGCGCTCCTGCGCGACCGCATCGCGGTCCTGGTCCGCGCGGTGCGACGCAGGCAGCGACTCGCCTCGCTCGCCGCCGTCCCGGAGCTCGTCCTCGCCCGCCCCGACGGCTCCGGCGGCTGGCAGCTGGCCGTCGTCCGCCGGGGGCGTCTGGTGGCCGCCGGGTGCGCGGCGCGCGGAGTGTCCGTCCGCGGCACGCTGGCCGGCCTGCTCACGACGGCCGAGACGCCCAGCGGTCCGGACGGCGAGGCGGCGGCCTCGGTCGACGAGACCGAGCTGATCCTGCGCTGGATGGAGAAGCCCCGCACCCGGCTCGTCGAGCTGACCGGCACGCTGGCGTGCCCCGCCCCCGGCATCGGCCCGTTCGCGACCTTCCTCGACCGCGTCGAGGCCGGCCACGCCGTCCGCGACCCCTTCGCCGACGACCGGTCGCTCGGTACGCGCGCTCGGCCCGAGCGGGTGAGCGGCCGGACCGGCCGGTCAGCCGCCTCCCCCACCTCGCCGCGGCTAGCATCCCGGACATGATCACCGCCATCGTCATGATCGACGCGGCCACCGACTCCATCCCCGAGGTGGCCGAGGCGGTCGCCGACCTCGACGGCGTCAGCGAGGTCTACTCCACCGCGGGTGAGGTCGACCTCATCGCCATCGTCCGGGTCCGGGAGTTCGA
This sequence comes from uncultured Actinomycetota bacterium, assembly GCA_963723745.1. Lineage (GTDB taxonomy): Bacteria > Actinomycetota > Actinomycetes > Mycobacteriales > Geodermatophilaceae > CAVRRZ01. Next base: position 208,313 of record CAVRRZ010000006.1, on the reverse strand, counting down.
GCAGGTCGCCGACGTGGTGGCCGGGCGGATCAACAAGGTGCCCGGCGTGCTGGAGACCGAGACACACATCGCCTTCCGCGCCTACTCCCGGCACGACCTCGAGGCGGCCTTCTCGATCGGCTTCGAGTCCACCGACTGATCCGGGCTCAGCGAGCCGCCGAGCTGACCTCGACCCACCGTCGCAGCAGCGCGTCGGCGCGGCCGTCGTCGATGGCCGCGGCGGCCCGGTCGATACCGGCAGCGAGAGCATCGTGCAGCCGCTCAGCGCGCTCCTCGAAGGCCGCGAGCGCCGCGGCGGCGTTGAGCAGCACGGCGTCGCGCACGGGACCGCGCTCACCACCGACCAGCCGCCGGAACACCTCCGCGTTGGCCCGGGCGTCGCCCCCGCGGAGCGCATCGGGGGCCGGGGTCGCGATCCCGAGCGCCGTGGGATCGACGCGGTCGGGTTCCACCTCACCGTTGCGGACCACCCAGACCGTCGAGGTGGTCATGGTCGTGAGCTCGTCGAGGCCGTCGTCCCCACGGAACACCAGGGCGCGCGTGCCCCGACCCGCGAGCACTGCGGCCAGCACCGGCGCCATGCGGGCATCGGCGCAGCCGACCGCGGCCGCCGCCGGTCGCGCGGGGTTCGTGAGCGGACCGAGGAAGTTGAAGACGGTGGCGATGCCCATCTCTCTCCGGGGCGCGCCCGCGTGGCGCATGCCGGGATGGAAGACGGGCGCGAAGAAGAAGCCGATGCCCGCGTCGCCGACGCACCGCGCGACGGCGGGGGCGGGCAGGTCGATGGCGACACCCAGCGCCTCCAGCACGTCGGCCGCGCCGGAGGACGACGACGCGGCGCGGTTGCCGTGCTTGGCGACGGGCACGCCGGCGGCCGCGGTGACCACCGCCGCCATCGTGGAGATGTTGACGGTGTGCGCACCGTCGCCGCCCGTGCCGACGATGTCGACCGTGGCCATCGGCAGCATGACGGGCGTCGCGGCCTCGAGCATGGCCGTCGCCAGGCCGGTGACCTCCTCGGGTGACTCCCCCTTGGCGCGCAGGGCGACGACGAACGCCGCGATCTGCGCGGGTGTCGCCTCGCCGGTCATCACCTCGCGCATCGCCCAGGCCGTCTCGGCGGCCGCGAGGTCGCGACCGGCCAGGAGACGGTTGAGCAGAGCCGGCCAGGTGGGCCCGCCGCCGGTCACCGGGACGGGATCAGCGCCGGACGGCCGGCCGGCCGGCGCGGAGCAGGTCGGCCACCACGCCCGGGGCGGTGAGCGGGTCGACGGGGAAGTGCAGCGTGGCCTCCGCCATCGACCAGTGCGCCAGCCAGCGGTCGACCTGACGGGCGATCAGGACGCAGACGGGCGGCCGGTCGGCCACCTCCTCCTCCAACTGCCGGCTCAGGGCCAGGCCGCCGGTCGGCTGCGCCTCGCCGTCGAGGATGCAGAGGTCCACCCCGCCGGCCCGGACGGCCTCCACGACCTCGTCGCCGGTCGAGCACTCCACCCAGTGCAGCGGCCCCACATCCGGCGCGGGCCGGCGGCCGATCGCCGTCCGGACAGCCGCCCGAACCTCGGGACGGTGGCTGTAGACCAGCACGCTGGCCGGTGTGGAATACGTCTCGGCGGAGCTCACGGGAACCGAGCCTAGTGCCCGCCGACAGCGACTTTCGCGCACCACCGCGCACCACTCGGTATCGGACAGGTCACGGACGGCGGCACGCCGCCGACCCGCAGTCGTTGTCCGGCACCGGCCGATGCCATGATGACCCCGTGACAACGGCCCCCGTTGCGAGCAGCACCTTCGACACCTCACGGGTGCACTCGCTGACTCGACCGAACATGGTCAGCGTCGGCACGATCGTCTGGCTCTCCAGCGAGCTGATGTTCTTCGCCGGGCTCTTCGCCATGTACTTCACCGCGCGAGCCCGGGCGGGAGACGGCGCCTGGCCCCCAGAGCCCACGCATCTGAACCTGCCGTACGCGCTGACGATCACGACCATCCTCGTGCTGTCGTCGGTGACCTGTCAGTTCGGCGTGTTCGCGGCCGAGCAGGGCAACGTCTACGGCCTGCGTCGCTGGTTCACGATCACGTTCGTGATGGGCCTGGTCTTCGTGCTGGGTCAGGGCTACGAGTACGTCCTCCTGGTCGAGGACGGGACGACGCTCCAGTCCTCCACCTACGGATCGGTGTTCTACCTCGCCACCGGCTTCCACGGACTGCACGTCATCGGCGGCCTGGTCGCGTTCATCTACATACTCATCCGGTCCACCATGGGCCGTTTTACGCCTGCGCAGGCGACCTCCGCGATCGTGGTCTCCTACTACTGGCACTTCGTCGACGTCGTGTGGATCGGGCTGTTCGTCACGATCTACCTGATCCGCTAGGGAAACGGTGTCCACTCAGCTCCCGCAGTCCGGTTCCTCCGCACCTGCCGCCGCCGCCCGTGCCCGCCGCCGCTCCAAGCAGCGCCGACGGTTCGGAAACGTCGCCGCCCTGCTCGCCGGTCTCTTCCTGACCGGCGCCGTGTACTCGGCGTTCGCCCCCGCGAACGCCGCGGACGCGGGCAGCGACGGCGAGTCCAGCGCCGTCGAGGCCGGCCGCGACCTGTACACCCGCAGCTGCATCACCTGCCACGGCGACAACCTCGAGGGCGTGCCCGGCCGCGGGCCCTCGCTGATCGGCGTCGGCGCGGCGTCGGTGTACTTCCAGGTCCACACCGGTCGCATGCCGATGGCCCGCCAGGAGGCCGATGCCGCCGACAAGCCGGCGGTCTTCTCGGACGAGGAGATCGACCAGCTGATGGCCTACGTCCAGGCCAACGGCGGCGGCCCCACGCTGCCCTCCGGCGACCTGCGCGACGGCGACCTCGCCGAGGGCGGTGAGCTCTTCCGGCTCAACTGCGCGTCCTGCCACAACTTCGTCGGTCAGGGCGGCGCACTCTCCTCCGGCAAGGCCGCGCCGAGCCTCGAGGACAGCAACGACCTCGAGATCTACACCGCAATGCTGACCGGCCCCGAGAACATGCCGGTCTTCGGTGACGGCCAGCTGACGCCCGAGGAGAAGCGGGCGATCATCAACTACGTCCAGACGATCAACAGCATCGAGGACCCCGGCGGTGCCAGTGTCGGCCGCGTCGGTCCGGTCAGCGAGGGCCTGGTCATCTGGGTCGTCGGCATGGGCGCCCTCCTGTTCGGCGTCTACTGGATCGGCACGAAGGCGTGAGCGCCCCCACCGGAGCGACAGGGACCACGGCCGCGGCGACCCGCCGGCGCGCGGCCGGCAACGAGGAGGAAGCGTGACCACGCGCGACGACACGGGGACCATCGCCGACGCACCCCGTGCCGACGAGTACACCCCGGAGCAGCTGGCGGCGATGAGCCGCGCAGACCTCGACGCGCTGGGGGCCCGCTTCGACCACGTGCGGGTGCTGCACGTCGACCCCGGCCCGGCGCCCGGCTCCTCCATGGAGAGGCGCGCGGTCCGCCAGGTGGGGCTGCTCTTCTCCCTGGCCGGCCTGTTCGCCTTCCTCTTCGTCTTCTTCTACGTCGGTTCGGGCTGGTTCCTGCCGGACTGGCAGTTCGAGGTCGGCGGCCACATCTGGGGCTCCCTGTTCACGCCGCTGCTCGGGCTGACCATGGGCCTGTCGCTGCTGTTCGTGGGTGCGGGCCTGGTCGTGTTCACCAAGAAGTTGCTGCCGCACGAGACCGCCGTGCAGGACAAGCACGAGAGCTCGCCGCTGGAGCGGATGACCACGGGCGCCACCCTGGTGCAGGCCGGCCACAACAGCGGGCTCGCCCGCCGCAAGGTGATCACGCGATCGCTGCTCCTGATGGGAGCTGGTCTCGGGGCCATGCTGATCATGCCGCTGGGCGGCCTGATCAAGAATCCCAACAAGGGCAACCCGCTGGGCACCACGTCGTGGGCCGACGGAGTGCGGCTGCTGCGCTATGACGGCACCCCCATCCGCCCGGGGGACATGGAGCCCGGCTCGCTGGAGACCGTCTTCCCGGCCGTCCCCGGCGGCAACCGGCAGACCGACGCCGCGACCATGCTCATCCGACTCCGCCCGGCGCAGCTCGACGCCCTGGAGCCGCGCCCGGGCGCAGAGGACTTCCGCTACGGCGACTACGTCGCGTACTCGAAGATCTGCACGCACGCCGGCTGCCCCGTGTCGCTGTACGAGCAGGAGACCGGCCGCATCCTCTGCCCCTGCCACCAGTCGCAGTTCCAAGTCACCGAGGGAGCCAAGCCCGTGTTCGGGCCGGCCACACGGGCTCTCCCGCAGCTACCGATCGGTGTCGACGACGAGGGCTACTTCATCGCCCTGGACGACTACCCCGAGGCCGTGGGCCCGACCTACTGGAACCGGGAGCGCATCTGATGGCTACCACTGTCGCACCCGGCGCACCGAAGACCCGCGCCGGCAAGGCCGCCGTCGAGCTCGACGAGCGGTTCCTGCTCGCCCCGTGGCTGCGGCGGACCCTGCACAAGGTCTTCCCCGACCACTGGTCCTTCCTGCTCGGCGAGATCGCGCTCTACTCCTTCGTGATCCTGCTCCTCTCGGGTACCTACCTGACGTTCTTCTTCCAGGCGGCGATGACCGAGGTGGTCTACGACGGCTCGTACGCCCCGTTGCGCGGCGTGGAGATGTCCATCGCCTACTCGTCGACGCTGGATCTGTCCTTCGACGTCCGGGGTGGCCTGTTCATCCGCCAGGTGCACCACTGGGCGGCGCTGCTCTTCGTGGCGTCGATCTTCCTGCACCTGTTCCGCGTCTTCTTCACCGGCGCGTTCCGCCGGCCGCGAGAGACGAACTGGCTCATCGGCGTCGTCCTGCTGGTCCTCGCCCTGCTCGAAGGCGTCACCGGCTACTCGCTCCCCGACGACCTGCTGTCGGGCACCGGCCTGCGGATCATCAGCGCGATCTTCCTGGCCATCCCCGTCATCGGGACCTGGACGCACTGGGCGGTGTTCGGGGGCGACTACATCGGCGAGCTGATCATCGGCCGGTTCTACATCCTGCACGTGCTCCTGTTGCCTGGGATCCTGCTGGCCCTCATCGGCCTGCACCTGATCATCCTGATCAAGCAGAAGCACACCCAGTTCCCGGGTGTCGGCCGGACCGAGCACAACGTGGTCGGCGTCCGCATGTTCCCGACCTTCGCCGCCAAGTCCACCGGCTTGTTCTTCGTGGTCTTCGCCGCCGTGGCGGCGCTCGGGGGCCTGGTGCAGATCAACCCGGTCTGGTTCTGGGGCCCCTACAACCCCGCGCAGGTGTCCGCCGGCTCCCAGCCCGACTGGTACATCGGGTTCCTGGACGGGTCGACCCGTCTGTTCCCCGCTTGGGACATCAACCTGCCGGGCGACTACACCATCCCGGCACTGATGTGGCCGACACTGGTGCTCCCCGGCATCATGTTCACGCTGCTGGCGCTGTACCCGGTCATCGAGCGCAAGCTGACCGGCGACACCGCCTCGCACCACCTGCTCCAGCGTCCCCGCGACGTACCGGTGCGGACGTCGCTCGGCGTCATGGCGATCACCTTCTACCTGGTGCTCATGATTGCCGGCGGCAACGACCTGATCGCGGACAAGTTCGACATCAGCCTGAACGCGATGATCTGGTTCGGCCGGATCGGGCTGATCGTGCTCCCGCCGATCGCCTACGTGCTGACCTACCGCATCTGCCTGGGTCTGCAGCAGCACGACCGGGAGGTACTCGACCACGGCATCGAGACCGGAGTCATCCGCCGGCTGCCCAGCGGCGAGTTCATCGAGATCCACCAACCCCTCGGCCCGGTGGACGAGCACGGGCACAGCTCGCTCACCTACGCCGGTGCGCCCGTGCCCAAGCGGATGAACCAGATCGGCGGCGCCCGCCGGGCCGTCCGCGGCTTCTTCAAGCCGGTCGAGGACCCGTCGGAGGTCGCCCTGGAGCAGCCCTCCCGGCGGGCCGTCCCGGCGGCCGACTCCGACCGTGAGCTCAGCGGCAGCGGTCGGCCGGCCGAGGGCGGGCGGCCGCAGGAGCCGCGCGACTGAGTCGCGCAGTCACCCCGCAGAAGGGCCCCGGTGGAGCGATCCACCGGGGCCCTTCGCATGCTCACCGTGAGCCCCGTTCCGGCAGTCGGCCATGCGGCGACGCCGCCGACGGCCCAGGTGCACGTCAGGGAAGGACGGCGGGCTCGACGTCGTCATCGCGTGGACGGGCCGGCCGTCGGACCGCCCCCACGAGCACGCACAGCCCGTCGGCGCCCGAGGCCCATCCGCCGGGCGCCACTGCGCGGTACCCGAACAGCAGCAGGGGCACGCAGAACCACAGCCAGAGGACCGCGTTCGGGGCCACCGGGCTGACGACGGCACCGACCGGACCCGAGCGCAGGGTCGCCAGGCCGACGTCGACGACGATCAGCGCCGGAACGAGGAGAACCGCGGCGGCGACGAGGCCGGGCTTCCGTCCTCGACATCCTCAGCGCGATCGCGCCCCGACGCCCGACCGCAGCGGGTGCCGGCTCGGCAGGCCCCGTGTCCGCGCCGGTACCGCCAGCAGAGTCGTCGTCGGAACGCGTGGGCACCAGGCGACCTCCTCCGAGAGCGGACGGGGTCCCTGTCGGACCATGACCGGGGCGGAAGGCTACCGGTGGACCGGGCTGCAGGCCGCAACGGCGAAGGGCCCCTCCCCAGTCGGGGAGGGGCCCTTCGGCTGCGAGCTCGAGGGAGGTCAGACCTCCTGGCGGTTCTGCCCGACGTAGTACTCGAACAGCAGCCCGCCGACGGTGATGAGCAGCGCGGCCGCGGCGATGACGATGAGCCAGCCGTACCAGAAGGCGAGAGCCAGACCCATCAGCCCGGCCGACAGCGCCAGCCCGAAGGGCCAGTAGCTGGCCGGGCTGAAGAATCCGAGCTCACCGGCGCCCTCGGCGATCTCGGCGTCCTTGCGGTCCTCGGGGCGCGGGTCGATGCGGCGTGAGACGAACCAGAAGAAGCCACCGATGAGGATGAGCAGCCCACCGGACAGAGTCAGCGCCGTGGTGCCGATCGGCTCACGTGACCAGACGCCGTACACGACGGCGGCCACGAAGCAGAGCACCGCGATGAAGTTGAAGATCAGCGACTCGACCTTCACGGCCGGACCTCCTGCGTCGTCGGGCGGACGAATCGGGGAACGCGTCGATCAGTCACTGGCGGCCTGCTGCAGACGATCGCCCAGGTCGTACGGCTCGGTCGTGGTCGCCCGTCCCGGCTGACCGATCTCCTCGAGCGCCTCGAAGGTCGACAGCCCCGACTCGCGAGCCTCGATGTAGCTCTCGAAGTCCTCGGGAGAGACGGCCCGCAGCTCGAAGTTCATGAATGCGTGATAGGTGCCGCAGAACTCGGCGCAGCGCCCGACGTAGGCCCCTTCCTCCTCCACGACGACCTCGAAGACGTTGTCTCGGCCGTTCTCGTTGCCGGGGATCACGTCGAGCTTGAAGAGGAACTCGGGGATCCAGAAGGAGTGGATGACGTCGGCCGACGCAAGCTCGAAGCGCACGTCCTGCCCGGTCGGCAGCACGAGGATCGGGATCTCCTCGCTCGTGCCGATCGTGTCGACGGGCGTGCCGTCCTCACCGGAGGAATCCGGGTAGACGAACTGCCAGTTCCACTTGAAGGCGTTGACCGCGACCGTGAGGTCGGGATCGTCGCTGCGTTCATGGACCTTGTTCTGGACGACGATCGTGTAGAAGAACAGCGCCCCGATGATCAGGAAGGGCACGATCGTGTAGACGATCTCCAGGGGCAGGTTGTAGGCCGTCTGCTTGGGCAGCTCGTCGCCGCGCTTCCGGTGGCGGACGACCGACCACAGGATCAGGGCCCAGACGCCGATGCCCACGATCAACGCCGCGATCACCGAACCGGTCCACAGCTCCCGCATGGCCGTCGATTCCTCGGTGATGCCTTCGGGCCAACCGAAGCGCCAGAACTCATTGTTCGGCATGTCGCATCCGGTGAGGGTCAGCACCCCCAGGAGACCGAGCGCGGCCAGCCGCGCGAGCCTGCTGCCTCGAGCCACCGCTCGCTGCCTCCTCGTCCTCCGCCCGGCGTCACCGGACGGTTCTCCAGCGGACCGCGGCCGGTGCCCAGCCGTCGGTGAACCCGCCGCTCACCTGTGGGCCGAGACTAGCCGACAGCATTCGGTCCCCGAGCACCGGAGAGGCTCGACCGGCGGGTCGCCCCCGGAGCGCCATGTCGCAGGTGAGCAGCGCCATAGGGAAAGCGCCCTGGAAGCCCGCACGGACGGTCGACGTCGGTCCACCGGCGGTTAGAGTCGAGGGGTGTTCAGCCGGCTGCTCACCCCCAAGTGGGTGCTGATGCACCTGCTCGTGGCGGCGCTCTTCGTGGCCACCTTCTTCCTGGGCCACTGGCAGCTCGGCAAGGCCGAGGACGGCGGCGGTGCGGTCAACTGGAGCTATGCCCTGCAGTGGCCCCTCTACGGCCTGATGGGCCTGGGCTTCTACCTGAAGCTGCTGCGCGACGAGCTGCATCGCGATCCGGACGAGGACGAGCCTGGCAACACCCTGGTGCTCTATCAGCGCCCCCGGATCGACACCAGCGGCGACCCCGAGCTGGCCGCGTACAACGCCTACCTCGCGGAGCTCAACGAGCGGGCACTCCAGCAGAAGGGCTCCGATGGCTGAGCGCACCAGCACGCCGCAGGGACCGGACAGCGCGCTCCCCCGCGCCCTCGCACGCCGAGTCGGCGTGGACGTGCCGGCGGCCCTGACCCGCTACCGCGTCATGGCCTGGATCGTGGGCGTCCTCCTGGTCGCGCTGATCCTCGTGGCCGTCCCGCTGAAGCACCTCGGCGGCATCGACGGGCCGGTCCGCCTCATCGGCACGTTGCACGGCTGGCTCTACTTCATCTTCTTCCTCGCCGCCTGCGACCTCGCCGTCCGCGCCCGGTGGACGCTCAGGGGCACGGGTCTGATCCTGGTCGCCGGTACCGTGCCCATCCTGTCGTTCTTCGCCGAGCGCGTGGCCACCCGGCGCACCCGCGCCGGCGAGCGCGTCTGACCAGCGCCGTCCCGCTCCACCCGGGACGCGCCCTGACCCCCCGGGAGACTCGCGCCTGATGTGCGGCCTGCTCGCCTACTTCTCCACCGACGCCCCCCGGGTGAACGACGACGTCGTCACCGGTGTGCAGGACGCGCTGCACTGCCTGCGCCACCGCGGCCCCGACGAGCGGGAGGTCTGGCGCGACGACCACGTCGTGTTCGGCTTCAACCGGCTGTCGTTCATCGACATCGAGCACAGCCACCAGCCGATGCCCTACGCCGACGGCCGGTACCGCATCGTCTTCAACGGCGAGATCTACAACTACGTCGAGTTGCGCGAGGAGCTCACCGCGGCCGGCGCCACCTTCGCCACCGAGGGCGACACCGAGGTGATCGTCGCCGGGTACGCGTTGTGGGGCGAGGACGTCGTCCACCGGCTGCGGGGCATGTTCGCCTTCCTGATCTGGGACGCGCAGACCGGCACCGTCTTCGGCGCCCGCGACCCGTTCGGCATCAAGCCGTTGTTCACCACCCGGCTGGCCGACGGCGCCCTCGCCTTCAGCTCGGAGAAGAAGGCGCTGCTGGAGATGCTGGGCGGCAGCGCCGCCGCCGGCGGGGTCGACCCGGCGTCCCTGCAGCACTACCTGACGCTCCAGTACGTGCCGGAACCGGCGACACTGCACCGCGGGATCCGCCGGATCGAGAGCGGCACCAGCTTCACCGTCGCCGGCGGCGAGCTGACCACGAAGCGCTACTTCCACCCGACCTTCCCGGTGCAGCCGGTGCCCAAGGACGGCGAGCAGGCGCTCTACGACCGGATCGCCGAGGTGCTCGACGACTCCGTGCGGGTGCACATGCGCGCCGACGTCACCGTCGGCTCGTTCCTCTCCGGCGGCATCGACTCGACCGCCATCGCGGCGCTGGCCAAGCGGTACAACCCCGACCTGCTGACCTTCACCACGGGGTTCGAGCGCCAGGGCTTCTCCGAGATCGACGTGGCCGCCGAGTCGGCCGCCGCGATCGGAGTCCGGCACATCACCAAGGTGGTCACGGCCGAGGAGTTCGCCGAGGCGATCCCGCTCGTGGTCTGGTACCTCGACGATCCGGTGGCCGACCCTGCGCTGGTCCCCCTGTGGTTCATCGCCCGGGAGGCCCGCAAGCACGTCAAGGTGGTGCTCTCCGGCGAGGGCGCCGACGAGCTGTTCGGCGGCTACAACATCTACCGCGAGCCGCTGTCGCTGGCCGCGTTCGAGAAGCTGCCCGGCGGCATCCGTCGCGCCCTCGGCGCGCTGTCGACGCGCCTGCCCGACGGCATGCGCGGCAAGGACCTGCTGCGCCGCGGCGCGATCCCGCTCGAGCAGCGCTACTACGGCAACGCACGGATCTTCCGGGACGACGAGCTCGGCTTCCTGGAGACCCGCGACCCCGACCTGTCGCACGTCGCGGTCACCGCGGAGCTCTACCGCCGGACGAGGGCGGCCGGCTACGACGACGTCACGGCGATGCAGTACGTCGACCTGTTCACCTGGCTGCGCGGCGACATCCTGGTCAAGGCCGACAAGATGACGATGGCCAACTCGCTGGAACTGCGCGTGCCCTTCCTCGACCCCGAGGTCTTCCGGGTGGCCAGCACCCTCCCGGTCGACCAGCGGGTGACGAGGGAGACGACGAAGTACGCGCTGCGGCGCGCGCTCGAGCAGATCGTGCCCGCGCACGTGCTCGAGCGGCGCAAGCTCGGCTTCCCGGTGCCCACCCGCCACTGGCTCGCCGAGGACCTGCACGACTGGGCCCGGCACACGATCGAGCAGAGCGCGACCGAGGAGTGGCTCGACAAGCGTCAGGTCCTCGCGATGCTCGACGCGCACCGGGTCAACCAGCGCAGCGGCTCGCCGGTCGACCACTCGCGCAAGCTGTGGACGCTGCTGGTCTTCATGGTCTGGCACGGGATCTTCGTGGAGGGGCGCATCAAGCCCGAGATCCCCGAGGCCGTCTACCCGGTGCGGTTGTAGTCAGCCCCCGACCCTGCAGTCGATCATCGTCTGCGTGCACGCTGACACGCCTGCGCCCGGCGTGGCGCCGGGCACGGCGACGATGATCAACTCAGCGGGCGACGACCGGACGCGCGAACGCCCGGACCCTCCGAGGAGGATCCGGGCGTTCGCGCGGCCGGCTCAGTGGAAGCTGTCGCCGCAGGCGCAGGAGCCGCCGGCGTTGGGGTTGTCGATGGTGAACCCCTGCTTCTCGATGGTGTCGACGAAGTCGATGGTGGCGCCGCCCAGGTAGGGGCCGCTCATCCGGTCGACGATGACCTCGACGCCGCCGTACTCGTAGGTCTGGTCACCGTCGAGGTAGCGCTCGTCGAAGAACAGCTGGTACCGCAGCCCCGAGCAGCCACCGGGCTGGACGGCGATGCGCAGCCGGAGGTCGTCGCGACCTTCCTGGTCCAGCAGCGCCTTGACCTTCGCGGCGGCCGGCTCGCTGAGCACGACGCCGGTCGTCCCCGCGGTCGAGGTGTCCTGCACCGTCATTTACTTCCTCCTCCAGTCGAGGGCCGCTGCGGCGCGTCCTGCAGCAGCCAACGCCGCCGTGGCGGTGCCTCTTCCCGTTCCGGGCCCACTGTACGGCGCTCGCACCGAGTTCCCCGGCGTCCTTCCCCACACACGTAGACTCCGACCCCGTGAAGCTCCGCCTCCCTGGCCGCCGCGACCGTGCCGGATCCACGCCTGCCGAGCCCTCGGCGCAGCCGGCGGACGAACTGGTCAGGACGGCCGGCAAGGGGCGCCCCACGCCCAAGCGCAGCGAGGCCCAGGGCCGGCGGCCGGGACCGCCGCCCCCGCCGCCGACCACGCGCAAGGAGGCCTACAAGCGGTTGCGCGAGCAGCAGGCCGCCAACCGGACGACGAACCGTCGCGCCATGCTGGCCGGCGACGAGTCCGCGCTGCCGGCCCGCGACCGCGGCCCCGTCCGCAAGCTGGTGCGCGACCTCGTCGACTCGCGCCGCAACATCGGCAGCCTGTTCCTGGCCATCGCCGGCGTCGCGCTGATCGGCACCGTGGTGCCCAACATGGCGATCCAGAGCTACGCCACCTTCCTGCTGCTTCGCTACTTCCTCCTGCTGATCGTCGACTCGGTCGTCCTCGGCCGGAAGATCAAGAAGACCGTGGTCCAGCGCTTCCCGGACGCCAGGACGCGCGGCCTGGTCTGGTACGGCATCAGCCGGTCGACGATGATCCGCCGCTGGCGGTTCCCCAAGCCCGCCGTCCCGATCGGCGCGCAGGTCTGAGCGTCGCCGTCCTGCCCTGCGCCGCGGCCTGACCCGCCACGCGGGGTGTCATTCGGCGGCCAACCCCATGGGGCCGTAGACCTCGGTGTCGCCGTCGAAGAGCGTGGCCGTCGCCACGCCGCGGGCCAGCAGCTCGCGCCAGTTCTCCCCCAGCCACGACTCGGCGTCGCTCTGGTTCTCCGACCGCGGCATCTCGACGCCCACGGCGGCGGGCTCGACGACCTCCCCGGATGCGTCCTGCAGGCGCCAGTGCCAGCTCATGAGGCCGAACGTTAGTCACCGACCGGATCCGTCGCGGTGCCGGCCGCCACATCGTCTCCCGGTTACCGACCGCCCCTGACGGGCATGCACTCCCACCGACCCCCGCCCCCCGGTCGAGGAGCACCCATGACCCAGCCAGCCGCAGGCTCGACCCGAGCCGCTCCCCCACCTCCGGCCGACCAGGACCCGTCGACCGGCCAGCTGATCAGCCGGCTCACCGACCAGATCTCCCGCCTGGTGCGGGACGAGGCCCGACTGGCGCAGGCCGAGGTGACGCAGAAGGCCAAGCGCCTGGGCATCGGTGCCGGCCTGTTCGGCGGCGCCGGGCTCTTCGCCTTCTTCGGCCTCGCCGCCCTGATCGCCACCGCCATCCTGGCGCTCGCCCTCGTCCTGCCCGGCTGGCTGGCCGCCCTGATCGTCGCCGTGGCCCTGTTCGCCGTGGCCGGCGTCCTCGCCCTGATCGGCAAGAAGGACGTGCAGAAGGGCAGCCCGCCCATCCCCACACAGGCCATCGCCAGCACCAAGGCCGACATCGAGACGGTGAAGGAGAGTGCCCGCCGATGAGCGGCTCACCCGACGCACGGACGACGACCGGCGGACCGGTCGACCCTGACGCGATCAAGACAGAGATCGAGGCCACCCGCGCAGAGCTGGCCGAGACGGTCGACGAACTCAGCCAGCGGCTCGACGTCCAGGCTCGCGCGAAGGAGGGCGTGGCCCGGGCGAAGGACACGGCCGTCGAGACCTACCGCGAGAGCCCGCCGGCCGTCATCGGCGGCGCGGCGGCGCTGGCCCTCGCCGGGCTGCTCGTGGCCCGCACGATCCGCCGACGGCGACGGCGCGGGCGCTCCGCGACCACGCTGACCCGACTGATCCAGGAGGTGCACCGGTGAGCGGCAGCACGGGAGCGAAGCTGGCCTACCGACCGTTCGGACTGGTGGCCGGCATCCTCGCCGGCATCGTGTCGGGCGCGATCTTCAAGCAGGTCTGGAAGAAGGTGGCCGACGAGGACGACGCCCCGTCGGCGTTGCAGAGCGAGTACCGCATGCGCGAGGTCGTCCTGGCGGCCGCGATCCAGGGAGCCATCTTCGCCGCCACCAAGGCCGCCATCGACCGGGCCGGCGCCCGCGGCTTCACCAAGCTGACCGGCGCATGGCCGGGAGACTGACCAGATGACCCGCACCCGACCCCGCGAGAGCTCCGTCGACCGGATCAAGGCCCGGGTGGAGGAGAAGGCCGCCCGGCGCAAGGCCGCGCAGGAGGCCGCCCGCAGGAGCCCCGCCGACGATCCGCACGCACCGCCGCCCGGCGCTCCGGGACGCGCGGAGCTGCCCGGCATCGAGGCCGACCGAACCGACCGCCATCCCGTGGTCGGGATGGAAGCAGATCCTCAAGACGCGCCTGGGCCGAGAACAAGGCCGACAACATGCCGATCATCGCCGGCGGGGTGGCGTTCTTCGGCTTCCTCGCCGATCTTCCCGGCGCTCATCGCCACGATCTCGCTCTACGGCCTGGTCGCCTCCCCCGAGGACGTCACACGGCAGATCGAGGAGGTGTCGGCGGCAGTTGCCCAGCGACGCCCAGGGCCTGCTCGAGGAGCAACTGACCGCGATCACCGAGAACAGCGGTGGCGCGCTGACCATCGGCCTGATCGTGTCGATCCTGGCCGCCCTGTGGAGCGCGTCCGGCGGCATCGGCAACTTGGTGACCGCCATCAACCTGGCCTACGACGAGGTCGAGACCCGCAACCCGGTCAAGCTGAAGCTGCTCTCTCTCGGGCTCACGTTCGGCTCGATCGTGTTCGTGCTGATCGCCTTCGGCCTCGTCGCCGTCGTCCCCGCGGTCCTCGAGGCTCTGCCGCTCGGCGTCGTCGGCACGATCCTGGCCCAGGTGCTGCGCTGGGGTGCTGCTCCTCGGCGTCTTCGCCGGGCGCGCTGGCCGTGCTCTACCGCGTGGCACCCGACCGGGACGCGCCGCAGTTCCGCTGGGTCAGCCTCGGGTCGGTCGATCGTCACCGTCGTCTGGGTCGTCGTCAGCCTGGCGTTCAGCCTCTACGTCGACAACTTCGGTTCCTACGACAAGACCTACGGGGCCATCGCCGGCGTCATCGTGCTCATGCTCTGGCTGTACCTGACCTGCTACCTGGTGCTGCTCGGCGCGGAGATCAACTCCGAGGCCGAGCACCAGACCGCACACGACACCACCGACGGCGAGCCGCGGCCGATGGGCGGCCGGGACGCCGTCGATCGCCGACACGCTGCCCGAGCGCCCCGAACCGACGAAGGAGGACGAGCGACCCGACCCGTCGGGGATGATCTCCGCCTCTCAGCGCACGTGCGAGGGCACGAACGGCGGCCGGACGACGCGCACCGGCTGGGTGCGCCCGCGGACGTCGACGGCGACCTCGGCGCCGTCGTCGAGGCCGGCCGCCGTGTCCAGCAGCGCCAGGCCGATGCCGACCCGGAGCGTCGGCGAGAAGGTGCCGCTGGTGACCGTGCCGATCGCCGCCCCACCGGCGACCGAGCACCGTCATGCCCGGGCCGCGGGATCTGCCGGCCCGGGGCGCGCAGCCCCCACAGGAGACGCGCGGGACCGGCCTCCTTCTCGGCCAGCAGCGCCTCCCGGCCCCAGAACTCCGGCTTCCTCCAGCCGACGGCCCAGCCGCTGCGCGCCTGATTCGGTGTGATGTCCGGCGAGAGCTCGTGCCCGTGCAGGGCGTACCCCATCTCGGTGCGCAGGGTGTCGCGGGCACCGAGACCGCACGGCCGGATGCCCAGATCCGGCCCCGGCCTCGAGCAGCGCGTCCCACAGCTCGGCAGCGTGCGCGGCATCGATCAGCACCTCGTAGCCGTGCTCGCCGGTGTATCCCGTGCGGCACACGGTGACGTCGGTGTCCCCGTGCCCGCGACCGCGCACGAAGGACATGTAGGGGATCTCGCCGGGCAGCCCGAGCAGTTCGAGCACCTGCAGCGACCGCGGCCCCTGCACGGCCAGCACGGCGACCTCGGTGTGCCGGTCGGTGACCGTGATCCCCTCGGGGGCCGCCGCGGACAGCCGGCGCGAGGACGTCGGCCGCATTGGCCGCGTTGGGGACGAGCAGGACCTCGTCGGGCCCGTGCAGGTAGACGATGAGGTCGTCGACGACGCCGCCCCGCTCGTCGCAGCAGAACGTGTACTGCGCCTGCCCCGGCTCGATCCGGGACAGGTCGTTGGTCAGGCAGCGGTCGACGAGCGCGGCGGCGCCCGGTCCGGTGACCGTCGCCGTGCCCAGGTGGGAGACGTCGAAGAGGCCGACCTCCTCGCGGACGGCGGCGTGCTCCACGAGGACGCCGCCCCCGGCGTACTCGATGGGCATCGACCACCCGCTGAAGTCGGCGAGCTTGGCACCGGCAGCCACGTGCCGGTCGTGCAAGGGGGACTGCAGCTGGGTCACGGGACGCACGCTAACGCGGCGTCGCTGCAGGGGCCCGCGGCGAGCGTGCGAGGTGCGGGGGGCAGCGAGGTCCTCTGACTACGATCGAGCGGTGCCGCCGACGATCACCGCCACCGACCGTCCCCTCGAGAAGCTGACCGGCGACGCCGTCGTCGTGGCCATCGGCAAGGGACCCGACGGGCTCCTGCCCACCCCCGGGGCCGAGGCCGTCGACCGGCTGCTGGGCGGCAAGCTGCTCTCCGCGCTCGCCGACCTCGGCGCCCGCGGCGCCGAGGACGAGGTCACCCGGCTGCCCTCGTTCGGTCACGGCCCCTTCCCGGTCGTCGCGGCCACCGGACTGGGTGCCCCCGACGCCTCCGGCGGCTACTCCCCCGAGGCGATCCGGCGTGCCGCCGGCGCGGCCAGCCGCGCCCTGACCGGGCGCGGCACGGTGGTCACGCTGCTCGCCGCCGTCGGCGGATCGCCCGACGCCGAGCGGCTGCACGCGGTCGGCGAGGGCTCGCTGCTCGGCGCCTACGAGTTCACCGCCTACAAGTCCGACCTCCCCTCCGGCCGGCCGATGCCGCCCTCCGAGTTCCTCGTCGTGGTGCCCGGTGCGGCCGCGGCGGAGGTGCCGCTGCAAGCCGGGTCCGTGCGGTGGCCGACGCCGTCACTCTCGTGCGCGACCTGGTCAACACCCCGCCGAACGACCTCTACCCGGCCGAGCTCGCCGCCCGGGGCGCGGCCGCGGGCGAGCGAGCCGGCCTGACCGCGGAGATCCTCGACGAGGAGGCCCTCGCCGACGGCGGCTACGGCGGCATCCTGGCCGTCGGCAACGGCTCGTCGCGCAAGCCCCGGCTGCTGCGGCTGAGCTACTCCGGCCGAAAGGCGCGCGCGAAGGTCGCCCTGGTCGGCAAGGGCATCACCTTCGACAGCGGCGGTCTGTCGATCAAGCCCGCGGCGAAGATGGAGGACATGAAGAGCGACATGGCCGGAGCCGCGGCCGTGATCGCCACCGCCTGCCTGGTCGGCGAGCTGGCCCTCCCGGTCGACCTCGTCGCGACCGTCCCGATCGCGGAGAACCTGCCCAGCGGCACCGCCTATCGGCCTGCCGACGTCGTCACCTTCCGGAACGGCAAGAAGGCGGAGATCACGAACACCGACGCCGAGGGCCGGGTCGTCCTGGCCGACGCCCTCGCCCGGGCGGCGGAGGACGGGCCGGACTACCTGCTCGAGACCTCGACGCTGACCGGCGCGCAGGTGGTCGCGCTCGGCGGTCGAACCGCCGGCGTCATGGGCACCGACGACCTGCGCGACGCCGTGGTCGCGGCGGGCAAGCGCGTCGGCGAGGGCATGTGGCCGATGCCGCTGCCGGCCGAGCTGCGCCGGGGCATGGACTCGCCGATCGCCGACTTCGTCAACTCCACCGCCGACCGCATGGGCGGGATGCTCGTCGGCGGCCACTTCCTCGCCGAGTTCGTGCCCGACGGGCTGCCCTGGGCGCACATCGACATCGCGGGGCCGAGCTACCTGCACCGGGTCCCCGTGGGGCTACACGGTCAAGGGCGGCACCGGCGTCCCCGTGCGCACCCTGCTCGCCACGATCGAGGACCTGATCAAGGACTCCTGACCCCTGCCCCTGGGCAACGGAAGCTCTACCTACGTTCTGCGGGCCAATACGTAGGTAAAGCTTCCATTGCCCGGGTTAGTCGGGGCGGCCGTGCTTCTGGCGTGCGCTCCAGTCGCGCATGCGCTGCGGATAGCCGGTCACCTGGGCGTCGTAGACCGGGATGGCCAGCTCGCGGGAGAGCCTCCGGGCGACGTCCGGACCGTCGATGCGCCTGCGGGTCCACTCGCCGTCGGCAGCGACGAGCACGATCGTCGTCTCGGTGACCGCCGTCCGGGGCTCGACGTACCCCTCGACGCCCCGCCGGCTGGCGACGAACTGCTCCAGATGACTCAGGTCGGCCTTCACCGGCCCACGATCGAGGGTTCCGCGCCGACCGTCGCCCGCGGTGTTCCCCCGGCTCCGGCCGCGCAGACGGTCGAACAGCCCCATGTCCGGCACCCCTCCTCGGCACGCGTCGTCGGGCACGACGCTCCACGGGCAACGGTGGGTCGGGCCTGGCCGTTCCCGGGGTGGCAGGATGGGCAGCGATCACCCCGCCGGCACGGGCGGGGTCGGCCGAATCGCACGGAGGATTTCTCGTGAGCGCACCCTCGTCACCCGCCGACCTGGTCATCCTCGGTGGTGGCTCGGGTGGCTACGCCGCTGCGTTCCGCGCGTCGGAGCTCGGCATGAACGTCGTCCTGATCGAGAAGGACAAGGTCGGCGGTACCTGCCTGCACCGCGGCTGCATCCCCACCAAGGCCCTGCTGCACGCCGGTGAGGTCGCCGACCTGGCCCGCGAGGGCGAGCAGTTCGGCGTCAAGACGTCCCTGGCCGGCATCGACATGGACGGCGTCAACTCCTACAAGGACGGCGTCATCGCCAAGCTGTACAAGGGTCTGCAGGGCCTGGTGAAGGCTCGCAAGATCACCTACGTCGAGGGCGAGGGCCGACTGACCTCCCCGACGACCGTCGAGGTGAACGGCCAGTCCTACGAGGGCAAGCACATCCTGCTGGCCACCGGCTCCTACGCCCGCAGCCTGCCGGGAATCGAGATCGACGGCACGCAAGGTCATCACCAGCGACCACGCGCTCAACCTCGACCGCGTCCCGACCTCGGCGATCATCCTCGGCGGCGGCGTGATCGGCTGCGAGTTCGCCAGCGCCTGGAAGTCCTTCGGCGTCGACGTCACGATCGTCGAGGCGCTCCCCCACCTCGTCCCGCTGGAGGACGAGGCGGCCTCCAAGCTCCTCGAGCGCGCCTTCCGCCGGCGCAAGATCGGCTTCGAGCTCGGCAACCGGTCTCCGGCGTCCAGACCACCGAGAACGGCGCCAAGGTCTCGTTGGAGAACGGCAAGGAGCTCGAGGCCGAGCTCGTGCTGGTCGCCGTCGGACGCGGGCCGGTCAGCGAGGGCCTCGGCTACGAGGAGGCGGGCGTGCAGATGGACCGTGGCTACGTCCTCGTCGACGAGTACTGCCGGACCAACGTGCCGACCATCTCCGCCGTCGGCGACCTCATCCCCACGCTGCAGCTGGCGCACGTCGGGTTCGGCGAGGGCATCCTCGTCGCCGAGCGGCTGGCCGGGCTCGAGCCCGCCCCCATCGACTACGCCGGCGTCCCGCGGATCACCTACTCCGACCCCGAGGTCGCCTCGGTCGGGCTGACCGAGGCGCAGGCCAAGGAGCGCTACGGCGAGGTGAAGACCCTCACCTACGACCTCGCCGGCAACGGCCGCAGCCAGATCCTCAAGACCACCGGCGCGGTCAAGCTGATCCAGGCCCCCGACGGCCCTGTCGTCGGCATCCACATGGTCGGCAGCCGGGTCGGTGAGCTCATCGCCGAGGCGCAGCTGATCTACAACTGGGAGGCCGAGGCCGACGACGTCGCCAGCCTCATCCACCCGCACCCGACGCAGAGCGAGGCGCTGGGCGAGGCCCACCTCGCCCTCGCCGGCAAGCCCCTGCACGTGCACGGCTGATCCACCCGCTCGTCCCTCTCCCCCACGCCAGAAGGAGCACTGCCTGCGATGCCGACGTCCGTCACCATGCCCGCCCTGGGCGAGAGCGTCACCGAGGGCACGGTCACCCGTTGGCTCAAGCAGGAGGGTGAGCAGGTCGAGGTCGACGAGCCGCTGCTCGAGGTCTCGACCGACAAGGTCGACACCGAGATCCCCTCGCCCGCGGCCGGCGTGCTCACCAAGATCCTGGTCGCGAGGACGAGACCGTCGAGGTCGGCGCCGAACTCGCCGTCATCGGCGGCGACGGCGACAGCGCTGGTGCTGGTGCCGGCGGTGGAGCCGGCGAAGCGGACGAGGCGGCGGCGCCCTCCGACGAGCAGGTGGACGCCTCGGCCGAGGCGACCGGTCAGGCACAGCCCGCGGAGGAGCCGCAGAGCGAGACCGCGTCGCAGCCGGCCGGCGGCAGCTCGGACGGCGACGCCGGCAGCTCCGGCAGCGGCGGAGGGGACGGCGAGGGCACCCCGGTGACCATGCCGGCCCTGGGCGAGAGCGTCACCGAGGGCACGGTCACCCGCTGGCTCAAGCAGGAGGGTGAGCAGGTCGAGGTCGACGAGCCGCTGCTCGAGGTCTCGACCGACAAGGTCGACACCGAGATCCCGTCGCCCGTGGCCGGCACGCTGACCAAGATCCTCGTCGGCGAGGACGAGACCGTCGAGGTCGGCGCCCAGCTGGCGGTGATCGGGGGCGGCGGCGGGTCCGCGCCGGCGACCGGGCAGCAAGCAGAGCAGCAGGCGGAGCAGCAGGCGCCGAAGCAGGAAGCGCCCGAGGCAGAGCAGGCGACTCCGGAGCGCGCCCAGCCGACGGCGGAGCAGCCCACCGGTGCCGCGACGCCGGACCGGTCCCCGACGTCTGCCCCCGCGCCGTCGCAGGCCGTGGCGCCCCAGGCCCCCGCCGGTCAGGGCTCCGCTCCACAGGGAGCGAGCGATGGCGCGGGCGCCTACGTCACGCCGCTGGTGCGCCGCCTGGCCGCCGACAAGGGCGTCGACCTCGGCGTCGGTGTCCGGCACGCGGTGTCGGCGGACGCATCCGCAAGCAGGACGTCCTCGCCGCCGCCGAGCAGGGCCGCCAAGCCGGCTGCGGCGGCCGCAGCCCCAGCAGCCCGGGCGACCGCTCCCGGCCGCCACGCCGACACCTCGGTGCGGGGGCGCACCGAGAAGCTGTCGCGGCTGCGCGCCGTCATCGCCAAGCGCATGGTCGAGTCGCTGGCAGTCAGCGCACAGCTGACGACCGTCGTCGAGGCCGACGTCACGCGCATCGCCCAGCTGCGGCGCAGGCCAAGGACGACTTCGCGCGCCCGCGAGGGCGTGAAGCTGTCGTTCCTGCCGTTCTTCGCGAAGGCCGCCATCGAGGCGCTCAAGGCCCACCCGTCGGTGAACTCCTCGATCGACCAGTCGAGGCGGGCACGGTCACCTACCACGACACCGAGAACCTCGGCATCGCGGTGGACACCGAGCGCGGGCTGCTCGTGCCGGTCATCCACGACGCCGGGGACCTCAGCCTGGGCGGGATCGCGCGCAAGATCGCCGACCTGGCCGAGCGCACCCGCACGAACAAGGTCACGCCGGACGAGCTGGGTGGCGGCACCTTCACCCTGACCAACACCGGCAGCCGCGGGGCGCTCTTCGACACCCCGATCATCAACCAGCCGCAGGTGGCGATCCTCGGCGTCGGCTCGGTGGTCAAGCGTCCGGTCGTGGTCAAGGACGCGGAGCTCGGCGAGGTCATCGCGGTCCGG
Organism: uncultured Actinomycetota bacterium; assembly: GCA_963723745.1. Taxonomy (GTDB): domain Bacteria; phylum Actinomycetota; class Actinomycetes; order Mycobacteriales; family Geodermatophilaceae; genus CAVRRZ01. The sequence goes on along the minus strand of CAVRRZ010000006.1, from coordinate 186,975 downwards.
TCGATGGTCTACCTGGCGCTGACCTACGACCACCGCATCGTCGACGGCGCCGACGCGGCGCGGTTCCTCACCACGGTGAAGGAGCGCCTGGAGGCCGGCCAGTTCCACGGCGAGCTCGGTCTGAGCTGACCCGGACGGAGTGACCGCAGCGGGGACGCCGGCACAGCCGGCGTCCCCGCTGTCGCTCCGGCCGACCCGTCGGCCGGCGTGCGGCCTCGCGCGCATCCGAGCCGGCCGTCGTCCCGGAAGGACTGGGTATGAAGATCGCGATCACCGGGTCGTCCGGCGTCATCGGCCGGGCGCTGGTCGACCGGCTGACGACCGACGGTCACGAGGTCATCCGGCTGGTCCGGCGGACGCCCCGCACGGCCGACGAGCACCGGTGGGACCCCCAGCACCGGCGCATCGACCCGGCGGTGCTGCGCGACGTCGATGCGGTGATCAACCTGGCCGGCGCGTCGTTCGCGCCGCGGCCGTGGACGCCGGCGTACGAGCAGCGACTGCTGTCGAGCCGGGTCGACTCGACGCTGACCATCAGCGACGCGCTGGCCACGGCAGCCGAGTCCGATCCCGGCCGGCCCCGGGCCCTGCTGTCGGGGTCCGGTGTCAGCTTCTACGGCGACACCGGCGACCGGCCGATCGACGAGGACGCACCGCCGGGCACCGGCTTCATGGCCGAGCTGCCGGCTCGGTGGGAGGCGGCGACGTCGTCGGCGCAGGCCGCGGGGGTGCGGGTGGTGCACCTGCGCACCGGCCTGGTCATCGCACGGGGGGCGCCGCTGCTGAAGGTCCTCGGGCTGGTGTTCCGGCTCGGGCTGGGCGGCCGGATCGGCTCCGGCCGCCAGTACTGGCCGTGGATCAGCCTGGCCGACGAGGTCGGCGCGCATCCGGCACCTGCTCACCGCCGACGTCTCGGGACCGGTCAACCTGACCGCGCCGGAACCGGTGACCAACGCCGAGTTCACCCGGGCCCTCGGCGCACGTCGTCCGCCGTCCCGCGGTGCTCCCCGTGCCCGCGTTCGCGCTCAACCTCGCACTCGCGAGTTCGGCCGCTCCAGCGTGGTCGGTGGGCAGCGGGCCCTGCCCGTCCCGCCTGCTCGAAGTCGGGCTACCGGTTCGCCGAGACCGACCTGGCCGAGGCGCTCCGTGTCGCGCTGGAACGCCGCTGACGGCTCACCCCAGCCGCTGCGCGCTCCTCGATCCGCCAGCCCGCCGTCGGACCGGACCAGCACCATGCGGACGGCGGTCTCCGCCGCGGGCCGCAGCCTCCCGCAGCGCCGGCCCGTCGGCGTCCGTGGCCGGGACGACCTCGTAGGCCGGCCCACCGGTCCACCAGACGCAGCTCCCGCCGATCCCCGGTCCCCGCCACGTCCTCCACCGTGACCACCCGTGGACGGAAGCCACGCAGCCTTTCGCCGGCCGTGTCGAGTGCCGCGACCTGCTGCTCGTCCGACCGGGCCAGCGGACTGCCGGCGGCGTACACCGCTGCCAGCGGCTCGGTCCGGCCCGTCGCGAAGGCCTCCGCGCGCAACGCGTACAGGTCGTCGAGCAGCTGCTGCCACTCCGCCGTGGATCGCGGCGTCACGGGGGGGCCGGTCGACGTCCCGGTCGGCGCCGCCCCTGCTGCGACCGAGACGTCGGCCGCTCGGACTTCGGCCGCCGGAACCCCCGACTCCGCGGTCTCGTCCGCCGCGCTCCCCGGGGTCGGGCCGGGGGCCTCCCAGGGAGCCGTGAGCCACACGGCCCCGCAGCCCACCGCGAGCACGAGTGCGGCGGCGCCGGCCCGCCGTCGTACGCCGACTCCCGTCGTCGTCCGGCGGATCCGGCGCAGGGCACGCCAGGGGCCGCCGTCTCCGGTCGTCGCGACGATCACGGGGGCAGGTCGTGGCCGACGGCCGGGCACCTGGTGGGTCAGCTCGGTGCGCGGGCCGTGGCGCCGTGCTCGGCGCGGCGACGCCCAGCAGCCGAACCGGCTCGGGCCGGCAGGCGTGCCGCAGGTCGAGCGCGAAGGCGGCCGCCGAGCCGCGTCGTGCGGATCGGCTGCCAGGCCCCGTGCGATCACCGCCATGCAGCTCCGGCGGGTGCCTCGGGGGCCAGCTCGGCCAGGTCGGGCAGCTGGCCGTCGGCGGCCACCGCCAGCGTGTCGACCGGGCGTGGCACGCGTTCCACGGGGCGACGCCGGTCAGGGCGTGGAAGGCGGCCGCCGCGACGCCGAAGACGTCGGACGCCGGGCCCGGCGCTCCACCCCGCGCGACGGTGGGGTCGACGTAGGCCGGCGTGACCTGGTCCGCCGCTGCCTCGCCGAGCACCCGGGCGACGCCGAGGTCGGTGAGCACGGGCCGCCCTTCGGCGGTGAACACGATGTTGCCCGGGGACAGGTCGCCGTGGACGACGCCGTGGTCGTGCGCGTGGGCGAGCGCCGCGGCCACCGGGGCGATGGCCGTGACCACCTCGCCCGGCCGAAGCCGGCCGCGCCGGCCGAGCAGCGCGCCCAGGCTGCCTCCGGCCAGCAGGTCGAGGACGAGCGCCACGCGCGGCGCCCCGCCGCGGCTGGGCTGGTGCACCACCTCGATGCAGCCGCACCAGATGGGGGTGGTCGAGCTCGCCGAGCAGAGCGGCCTCGCGGGCCTGGCGCTCGGGGTCACCGGCCACCAGCACCTTGACCGCCACCGCCGTACCCCCGCCACGGGGCTCGGCACGCCAGACCTCGCCCGACCCCCCGCGACCGAGCAGTTCCTGCAGCGTGTAGCCGGGCACCTGAGGCGGAACGGGCGCTGCGTGGGCGGGAGGCATGGCGGCCACGGTAGATCCGGAAGGCGACCGCCCCGGGCGGTTGTCCACAGGCTGGACCGGCGTCCACAGTCCCCGCGGTCAGGGATCACCGGTCACGGCGATCGCCTAGGTTCGACGGCGATGACCGAGACCGGGGCAACCCCCTCCCCCGCCCCGATGGGCGTGGTCGGCGCCGAGCCGGCGAGGTCGTCGGCGGCGGTGTCCCTCCAGGGCGCGAGGGCCCCCGGAGCGCAGACCGCCCGGGCCGCGCTCCGTACGCTGCGCCCGTCCCGCCCGCTGCGTCCGGAAGCCGCCTGAATGCCCGCCACCGCACCCACCGTCCTGGCCACGAGCATGGGCTTCTCCGGCCGGGGCCGGGGCCCCTACGACTGGGCCCCCGGCCCCGTGTTCGATCTCGCCTTCGAGCTGGCCGGACGGCCCGCGCGCCCCCGCCTGTGCTACCTGGGCACGGCCACCGGGGACGATCCGGTCCGGGTCGCCGGGGTGTACGGCGCCTTCGCCGGCGGCGTGGTCGACGTCAGCCATCTGAGCCTCTTCCCGATGCCGACCGTGGCCGATCCGCGCGCCCACCTCCTGGCGCAGGACGTCATCTGGGTGGGCGGTGGGAGCGTGGCCAACCTGCTGGCGGTCTGGCGGGTGCACGGTCTCGACGACGTCCTGGCGGAGTGCTGGCGCTCCGGGGTGGTCCTCGGCGGCGTCTCGGCCGGGTCGCTGTGCTGGCACGTCGGTGGCACCACCGATTCCTACGGACCGGATCTGCGGCCGGTCACGAACGGACTGGGGTTGATCCCGACGAGCAACGGCGTGCACTACGACTCGGAGGAGCAACGTCGTCCGCTCTACCACCGGCTCGTCGCCGACGGGGTCCTGCCGGGCGGGCACGCGACCGACGACGGCGTCGGACTGGTCTACCGAGGCACCGAGCTGGTCGAGGCCGTCGCGGACCGGCCGGACGTCGCGGCCTACCACGTCGAACGCGGTGCCGACGGCGCAGCGGTGGAGACCCGCATCGAGCCGCGACGCCTGGCGTGAGCTCCGCCTCGCCGGACTCCTGGGGCAGCCCCCGCCGGCTGCCCCGGCAGACGGGGAACGGCCGGGCAGGGTTCTAGGCTGGTCGCCGTGAGCATGCTCCAAGTGATCCGTGCCGGCACCGTCCCCTACGAGGAGGCGTGGGCCCGGCAGCGCGAGCTCCACGCGGCCCGCGTCGACGGAGACGGCGCCGACACGCTGCTGCTGCTCGAACACCCGTCGGTCTACACGGCCGGACGGCGGACCGAGCCGCACGAGCGCCCGTTCGACGGCACGCCGGTCATCGACGTCGACCGCGGCGGCAAGATCACCTGGCACGGCCCCGGCCAGCTGGTCGGCTACCCGATCGTCGCGCTGCCCGATCCGGTCGACGTCGTGGCGCACGTCCGCCGGCTGGAGGCCGCCCTGATCGAGGTCTGCGCGGACCTGGGCCTGGCCACCGACCGCGTCGACGGGCGCAGCGGGGTCTGGGTCCCCGCCGATCCGCCGGGCGGTGCCGGCCGGCCGGAGCGCAAGATCGCCGCGATCGGCGTCCGCGTGGCGCGGGGCGTCACCATGCACGGCTTCGCCCTCAACTGCGACCCCGACCTCGCCGCGTTCGGCGCGATCGTCCCCTGCGGCATCGCCGACGCCGGCGTCACCTCGCTCTCGGCCGAGCTGGGCCGGAACGTGGGTGTCGACGAGGTCATCGACGCGGTCGAGGCAGCGATGCGCCGGGTGCTCGATCCCGCGGGGGCCGGTGCCTCCGCCGCCTGAACGGGGGCGCCCGGGCACCGAGACCGTGGTCGCCCGGTTGCGTGCCGGCGGCTGCGTGTTCGCCGAGGACGAGGCAGGGCTCCTGATGGCCGCCTCGACGACGGCCGACCACCTCGACGCGCTGGTCGCCCGCCGCGTGGGCGGGGAACCGCTGGAGCAGCTGGTCGGCTGGGTGGACTTCTGCGGCGTCCGCCTGGTCGTCGAGCCGGGTGTCTTCGTGCCCCGGACCCGCACCGCCCTCCTCGTCGAGCGCGCCCTCGCCGCGGTCCGGAGCGGGACCGGACCCCGCGCCGTCGTGGTCGACCTGTGCTGCGGGTCCGGAGCCGTCGGTGCCGTCCTCCGCGAGGCGGAGCCCGGCCTGCGGCTGCACGCCGCCGACATCGACGCCCGGGCGGTCCGGTGCGCGCGACGCAACCTGCCGGGCAGCGCCGTCCACCAGGGCGACCTCTACGACGCGCTGCCGGCCGACCTCGCCGGGCAGGTCGACGTGCTCGTCGCCAACGCCCCGTACGTGCCGACCGATGCGATCGCGCTCATGCCCCCCGAGGCGCGCGACCACGAGCCGCGCACGGCGCTCGACGGCGGCCGCGACGGGACCGACGTGGCGCGCCGGGTGGTGGCCGGGGCGCCGGGCTGGCTCGCGCCGGGGGGCGTCCTGCTCGTGGAGTGCGGCATCGACCAGGCGCCGCTGCTCGCCGCCGCAGCCAGGCGGGCCGGACTGCGGCCCGACGTCCGCAGCGACGACGAGCGCGGTGGAACCGTGCTGAGGGCTCGCCGACCGGCATGATGCCGGCCTCGCGGCGAGCGGGCAGGGGCGGTGCTACCCGAGCACGAAGTTGACCAGCCGACCAGGGACGGCGACGACGCGGCGCACGGTCGCCCCGTCGAGGTAGCCCGCGATCCGCTCGTCGGAACGCGCAGCCGCCTCCAGGGCCGCGGCGTCGGCATCGGCCGGCACGCTCACCTGCGCCCGCACCTTGCCGTTGACCTGGACGGCGACCTGCACGGTGTCCTCGACCAGCCAGCGCTCGTCGGCGACCGGGAACGGGTGCCAGGCCAGCGACGACCCGTGGCCGAGGCGCGACCACATCTCCTCGGCGACATGTGCGGGGCGAGGGGGGCCACCAGCAGCACCAGCGGCTCGGCCACGGACCGCGGCACCGGCCGATCGGCGCCGTACGCCGACGTGAGGTGGTTGGTCAGCTCGGTGATCCGGGCGATGGCGATGTTGAACCGCAGCGTGGAGAACCCGTCACGGACCCCGGCGATCGTCCGGTGCAGCGCGCGCAGCGTCTGCTCGCCGGGCTCGACGTCCGCGGCCCGGACCGCTCCGGTCTCCTCGTCGACGACCACGCGCCAGATCCGCTGCAGCAGCCGCTGCGACCCGACGACGGCCTTGGTCTCCCAGGGCCGCGACTGGTCCAGCGGGCCGGTCGACATCTCGTAGACCCGGAAGGTGTCGGCGCCGTACGCGCCGATCATCTCGTCGGGCGTGACCATGTTCTTGAGGCTCTTGCCGATCTTCCCGTACTCGCGGTTGACCGGGTTGCCCTCGAAGAAGAACTGTCCGTCCTTCTCCTCGACCTCGGCGGCGGGCACGTAGAAGCCACGCTCGTCGGTGTAGGCGTAGGCGGAGATGTAGCCCTGGTTGACCAGTCGGCGGAACGGCTCCTCGCTGGAGACGTAGCCCAGGTCGTGCAGCACCTTGTGCCAGAACCGGGCGTACAGCAGGTGCAGGACGGCGTGCTCGACCCCGCCGACGTACAGGTCGACGCCGCCCGGGTCCTTCACCCCGGCGGAGTCCCCCTCGCTCCGCGGTCCCAGCCAGTAGCGCTCCAGTTCGGGGTCGACCATCTGCGAGTCGTCACCCGGGTCCAGGTAGCGCAGGTAGTACCAGCACGACCCGGCCCAGTTGGGCATGGTGTTGGTCTCGCGGCGGTAGGTCTTCGGCCCGTCGCCCAGGTCGAGCTCGACCGTCGTCCACTCGGTCGCCCGCGACAGCGGCGGCTCCGGGGCGGAGTCGGCGTCGTCGTCGGCGAAGGTCTTCGGCGAGTAGTCGTCGACCTCGGGCAGCAGCACCGGCAGCATCGACTGCGGCACGGCGACCGGCAGGTCGTTCTCGTCGTAGACGATCGGGAACGGCTCGCCCCAGTAGCGCTGCCGGCTGAACAGCCAGTCGCGCAGCTTGTAGGTGGTGGTCGCCTCGCCGTGGCCGTGCTCCACCAGCCAGTCGGTGATGGTCGCGATCGCCGTGGCCTTGTCCAGGCCGTCCAGCGAGATCTCGTCGTTCGCCGAGTTGATCATCGGGCCGGCGCCGGTGTACGCGCCGCCGGCGAAGTCCTCCGGCGGCTGCACGGTCCGGATCACCGGCAGGCCGAACCGGTCCGCGAACTCGAAGTCGCGGACGTCCTCACCGGGCACGGCCATGATCGCGCCGGTGCCGTAGCCGATCAGCACGTAGTCGGCGATGAACACCGGCAGCTCCCGGCCGTTGACCGGGTTGACCGCGGTCGACGCCGAGCCACACGCCGGTCTTGTCGCGGCCCTCGCGTCTGCCGCTCCAGCTCCGAGCGGCGCGAGGCCTGCCGGCTGGTAGGCCGCCACGGCCTCGGCGGGGGTCGCCGCCCCACCGGTCCACCGCGGGTCGACGCCGTCGGGCCAGGCCGCCGCCGTCAGCGCGTCGACCAGCGGGTGCTCGGGCGCCAGCACCATGTACGTGGCACCGAACAGCGTGTCCGGACGGGTGGTGAAGACCTCGACGACCTCGTCGCCGGCCGAGAACCCGATCCGTGCGCCGGTCGAGCGGCCGATCCAGTTGCGCTGCATCAGTTTCAGCGAGTCCGACCAGTCCAGCCGGTCCAGGTCGTCCAGCAGCCGGTCGGCGTAGGCGGTGATCCGCATCATCCACTGGGTCAGCGGACGCCGGAACACCGGGAAGTTGCCGCGCTCGGATCGACCGTCGGCCGTGACCTCCTCGTTGGAGAGCACCGTGCCCAGCCCCGGGCACCAGTTGACCGGCGCCTGGTGCAGGTAGGCCAGCCGGTGCGCGTCGACGACCTTGCGCTTCTCGACGTCGTCCAGCTCGGCCCAGGGCCGGCCGGACGGGTTGGTGCCCGGCGCCGGCTCGCGCGTGCCCGCGTCCAGCTCGGTGACCAGCGCCTCGATCGGCCGGGCCTTGCCGGCGGCAGTCGTCGAACCAGGACCCGAAGATCTGCAGGAAGATCCACTGGGTCCACTTGTAGTAGCCCGGGTCGATCGTGGCGAACGACCGCCGGTCGTCGTGGTCCACGCCCAGCCGGCGCAGCTGCGCGCTTGATCGCGGCGATGTTCTGCCTCGGTGGTGATCCGCGGGTGCTGCCCGGTCTGGACGGCGAACTGCTCGGCGGGCAGGCCGAAGGCGTCGTAGCCCATCGGGTGCAGGACGTTGTCGCCGTCCATCCGGCGGAACCGGCTGGTGACGTCGGTGCCCAGGTAGCCCAGCGGGTGGCCCGACGTGCAGCCCGGCGCCCGAGGGGTACGGGAACATGTCCATCACGAAGTACTTGGGCCGGTCGGCGACCTGCTCGAAGCCCGTCGCTCAGCCGGCCGGTCGGGTTCGGGCGTGTGGAACGTGCCCTCGGCCTCCCAGCGGTCCTGCCAGCGCGAGCTCGATCGGCTGCGCCAGCGCCGGCGTGTAGCGGTGCGGCGGGACGCCGTCGACGCCCGGGTCCGGCGTTCGGCTGGTCTGGCCGTCTGGCTCATCGTGGGTGCTCCTCGGGGTCGCTGGTGCCGGCGGGCAGAAAAAAACCCCTCACGCAGGAGGGGTCGCCGTGCTGTCCGACGCGTCAGATCAGCACGGCCGGCGAAGCAGGAGCCGCCAGGTCACGGAGCCGATCCTACCGCGCGGCGACGGCCGGGTCCGCCCGAGCCCGCGACGGCAGGCCGTCGCAGAGCTCACCCCTCCGGGGGGGCACCGACACCACCGGCTTTGACCGGACGCCGTTCCCGGCCGATGACACGACGGTGGAGCAACACCCGCAGGTGACCCGACGACACGAGCCGTGGTCGCGTCTTCTCCCGCTCCTCACCCTCGCATCGGTGGCGCTGTTCGCCACCGGCATCGGCGACCGGCCCGACCGGTGCCGCGTGGGACCGCATCTACGACGTCGGCCTGTTCAACCTCCCGTACCTGTTCGCTGCGGCCGCCTGCTGGCAGGCGGCCCGCCGCGTGCCGCCGGAGCGCACCGCATGGACGGCGCTCACCGTCGCCCTGCTGCTCAGCGTGCTGGCGAACGGCTCGCGCACGCTCGCCGCGGGCGTCGAGGGCAACGACCCCTACCCGGTGCTGATCGACGCCGTCTCGCTGGTCGGCTACCTGACGCTCTACGTCACCGTGGTCGGGCTCATCCGCGCCCGTGTCCCGCGGTTCCACCCCAGCATGTGGCTCGACGGCGCTGATCGGCGCCCTCGGGCGCCACGGCCGTCGGGGTCGCCTTCCTCATCGGGCCGTACCTCGACCCGGGTGTCGACCGGCGGCCGGTCGATCTCGTGCACCTGGCCCTGCCAGTGACCGACGTCCTCCTCCTGGCCCTCCTCGTCGCGGTCGGGCTCGATCCTCGGCATCCGCCTCGACCGCACCCTCGTGCGGGTCACCGCCGCCCTGGGCTGCGTCCTCGTCGGGGACGTCGTGCTGTTCTCCCGCACCGTCCAGGGCGCCTACACCGACGGCGGCCCGCTCGAGCTGACCTGGCTCGTCAGCATCTGCCTGGTCGCCCTGGCCGCCGCACGGCGCCCGGACCCGTCCGGTCCCGGCCGTGTCCCTCCGCGACGAGCGCTCCCGCGTCGGCTGGCGGCTGCTCGCGCTGCCGCTGGCGTGCAACGTCGCCAGCCTCGTCGTCCTCGCCGTGGGCTGGGGCGAGCGACTGCCCCAGGCCGCGGCCTGGCTGGCCATCGGCTGCGTGCTCGCCGCCATCACCCGCACGGCCATCACCTTCCGCGAGGTCCGGGCGTTCAACGAGATCGAGCAGCAGGCGCGCACCGACGAGCTGACCGGGCTGGCCAACCGACGGGCCCTGCTCGAGGAGGCGACCGCGCGTGCTCCACGACCGCGTCGGCCCGGCGAGCCGGCGGCGCTGCTGCTGCTGGACCTCGACGGGTTCAAGGAGGTCAACGACAGCCTCGGGCACCATGCCGGTGACGCGCTGCTGCGCCAGGTCGGCCCGCGCCTGCAGCCCGTTCTGCGCGCCCGGCGACGTGCTCGCCCGGCTGGGCGGCGACGAGTTCGCCGTGCTGCTCGCCCGAGCGGGCCTCGACGAGGCGCAGGAACGCGCCCAGCGGCTGCGCGCAGCTGGATCCTCCAACCGTTCACGGTCGAGGGCGTCCGGCTGCACGTCGGCGTCAGCATCGGCGTCGCCACCGCTCCGGTGCCCGCCGCGACGTCGCCGGAGCTGCTGCGCTGCGCCGACGTCGCGATGTACGCCGCGAAGGCCGCCCGGGAGGGCGTGCACGTGTACGTCCCCGACCCGGACGACGGCACGCGGCGACCGGCTGCGGACCATGGAGGAGCTGCGCGTCGCGCTGACCGACGACCAGCTCGAGGTGCACCTCCAGCCGCAGGTCCGCCTCGCCGACGGCGCGCGTCGTCGGCGCCGAGGCCCTGGTCCGCTGGCAGCACCCGACCCGCGGCCTGCTGTCCCCCGCCGAGCTGCTGCCGGCCGCCGAGCAGGCCGGGCTGCTGCGCCCGCTCACCGATCTCGTCCTGGAGCTCGCGCTCGCGGCGACCGCCCGGTGGTGGGCCGACCGGCAGGTGCCGGTGTCGGTCAACCTGTCGGCCGCCAACGTCACCGACCTCGACCTGCCCGTCGAAGGTGGCGCGGGCCCTGGCGCGGCACGGCCTGCCCGCCGGCAGCGCTCACCCTGGAGCTGGTCGAGGACACGCTCATGGCCGATCCGGAGCGTGGCCGCGCGGTGCTCGGCGAGCTGCGACGGCCTCGGCGTCCGGACGTCGATCGACGACTACGGCACCGGCTACAGCTCGCTGGCCTACCTGCGGCACCTGCCCGCCGACGAGCTCAAGCTCGACCGCGGCCTGACCTCCGACGTCGTCCGGCGACCCGCGCGCCGCGGCCATCGTCAAGCACACTGTCGCGCTCGCCCACGACCTGGGCCTGGGCCTCGTGGCCGAGGGCGTGGAGGACGAGGCGACCGCACAACGCCTGGCTGACCTGGGATGCGACGTCGCCCAGGGCTACGTCCATCGCCCGGCCGATGCCGGTGGGGGACTTCCTGGTCTGGCTCGAGCGACCCGCCCGGGTGCTCGCGCGACACGCCGCGGTTCCCTGACGTCGCCGCGCCTTCCGGTGACCGACGGCGCGGACTCGGGGTGTGCGTCCCGGCGCCAGCGGGCAGGATGGCGCGGAGACGATCACCAGGGAGGTGCATCCAGAGTGCCGCGCCGCAAGAATCACGGCCAGGTCATCAGCGCCGAGTTGCAGGAGGGCTTCAGCCACCTCGGCGCCGCGGCGACCGAGGCCGGTCGCGCCGCAGCCGAGCAACTCGGCCCGCGCGTCGAAGCAGTCCGCGAGGCCGCGGCCCCACGGCTCGAGGCCGCGCAGAAGGTCGCCCAGAAGTCGGTGGCGCCCAAGGTGGCGGCGGCGGTCGCCGCCGCCGCGCCCGCGGTCGCCACTGCCCGCGAGAGCCTCGTCCCCCGGGTGGAGGCGGCCCGGGAGTCGCTGGCGCCCCGGGTCGAGGCGGCCCGGGAGGCGGCCGCGCCCCGGGTCGAGGCGGCAGTCCTCGCCGCGCAGGCCCGGGCCGCCGACCTCGCGCCGCGCGTCGAAGCGGCCCGTGAGGCCGCCGCGCTGAGGTTCGAGAAGGAGGTCGTGCCGGCGCTCACCGCCGCGCAGGCCGCTGCCCTGGCCTACGCCACGCCCCGGGTGACCGCTGCCCGCGACGCGGTGGGCCCGGCATTCGAGCAGGCCCGCGGCAACCTCGCCGTCGGTGTCGAGACTGCCCGCGGGGAGCTCGAGGCCCGGCGCGCGGAGCTGGCCGCGACGACGGCGAAGACCCGCAAGAAGGCGGCCAAGCAGTCCCGGCGGGCCCGCAAGGACGCCGCCGAGCGGGTGGCCGAGCTGCGCAAGCAGGCGGAGAGCAACACCAAGGCCGCCCGCAAGAGGGCCGCGGCCAGCCGGAAGCGCCTGGAGAAGCAGGCGGCGCGGACGGCGACCACGGTCAAGCGCAAGGTCGGCGTCGAGAAGGAGCCGCGGCGCTGGCCCTGGCTGCTGGTGGCGCTGGCCGCCGGTGCGGCCGTCTTCGCCGTCCTGCGTCGCCGCAAGGACGATCCGTGGACCCCTGCGCCCTCCGGCGACGGGCCCGTGCCCAGCTACCGGGAGGATCCCGTGCCCAGCCCCGAGGGCACGTCGGTCTCCGCCGCCCAGACCTCGGCCGGCGACGCCACACCGCCCGACAGCGACCTGGGCACGCAGGCCCAGCAGATGGCGGAGGGTGACGTGGACACGCCGCACCAGGGCACGCCGGGTACCGCCACCGGCGGGACGGGAGCAGCCTCGGGTACCACCGCGACCGCCGCTCCGGGCGACTCCCCGCAGACGGCGGCGTCGGAGAACCCGCAGGACCCCTCGACCGGGGGTGGCGACAGCCGGTCCTGACCGCATCCCGCATCGAGGGACCGCGTCCCGGCAGCACGCCGGGCGCGGTCCCTCGCGCGAGTACGGTGGAGATCATGAGCGAGGCGCCGACCAGGACCCCTGTCCCGACCCCCGCCCCGGAGTCCCCGATCGAGCCCGCCGGGCGCAAGCTGCTCCGCCTCGAGGTCCGCAACAGCCAGGTGCCGATCGAGCGCAAGCCGGAGTGGATCAAGACCCGGCTCAAGACCGGCCCCGAGTACACCGAGCTCAAGTCGCTGGTGCGCCGCGAGGGCCTGCACACGGTCTGCGAGGAGGCCGGCTGCCCCAACATCTACGAGTGCTGGGAGGACCGGGAGGCGACCTTCCTCATCGGCGGCGACCAGTGCACCCGGCGCTGCGACTTCTGCCAGATCGACACCGGCAAGCCGGCCGACTTCGACGCCGACGAGCCCCGCCGGGTCGCCGAGAGCGTCGCCACGATGGGCCTGCGGTACGCCACGGTCACCGGCGTCGCCCGCGACGACCTGCCCGACGGCGGCGCTTGGCTCTACGCCGAGACCGTCCGCCAGATCCACGCCCAGCTGCCCGGCTGCGGCGTCGAGCTGCTGATCCCCGACTTCAACGCCGACCCCGCCCAGCTCGCCGAGGTCTTCTCCTCCCGCCCCGAGGTGCTCGCGCACAACGTCGAGACCGTGCCGCGGATCTTCAAGCGGATCCGGCCCGGCTTCCGGTTCGAGCGCTCCCTGTCGGTGATCACCGCCGCCCGCGAGGCCGGTCTGGTCACCAAGTCCAACCTGATCCTGGGCATGGGCGAGGAGCCGCACGAGGTCGTCGAGGCGATGCAGGCCCTGCACGACGCCGGCTGCGACCTGCTGACGATCACCCAGTACCTGCGCCCCTCGCCGCGGCACCACCCCGTCGTCCGCTGGGTGAAGCCCGACGAGTTCGTCGAGTTCCAGCGCCGAGGCCGAGCGGATCGGCTTCGCCGGCGTGCTGGCCGGCCCGCTGGTGCGCAGTTCCTACCGGGCGGGCCGGCTCTACCAGCAGGCCATCGAGGCCCGCGGAGCTGTCCCGCCCCGCCTGACCTCGCGCCGGCGCCGGCCGGTCGGCGCGCCCCTATCCTGAGGGCATGGCACGCAGCAAGCCCGCAGACTCCTCGGCCCCCAGCGGCAAGGCCGGGCGTGCGCCCGCCTCCGGTCGACGAAGCCGCGGGCGGGCAGCGGGCGCCACACCGCCCGGCATGCCGCCGCCGCCAGCGGTGAAGCTCAACCGCAAGGGCAAGCCGAAGGTAGCGCCGGCTGAACAAGTTCGGCAGCAGCTGCGCATGATCAAGCAGGCGTACACGCTGACGCGGCAAGAACGACCCGAAGCTGCCCTGGGTCATGCTGATCACCTTCGTGGCTGGTCTTCACGGTGATCGAGCTGTTCGGCATCCTGTTCAGCGCGCCGTTCCTGTTCCTGCCGCTGGCCATCCTGATCGCGGCGGCCTCGCCGCGCTGATCGTCTTCGGCCGCCGCGCGCAGGGGTCGGCCTACCGCCAGGTGGAGGGCCAGCCCGGCGCGGCCGCGTGGGTGCTCGAGGGCATGCGCGGCGACTGGCGGGTCGACCTCCGGCGTCGCCGGCACCCCGCAGCTCGACGCCGTGCACCGGGTGCTCGGCCGGCCCGGCGTCATCCTGGTCGCCGAGGGCTCGCCGAGCCGCGTGCGCGGGCTGCTGGCGCAGGAGAAGAAGAAGCTCGCCCGCGTCGTCGGCGACACCCCGATCTACGACATCGTCGTCGGCGACGACGAGGGCCAGATCCCGCTGCGAAGCTCAGCCGCCACGTCATGAAGCTGCCCCGCAACCTCACGGCCGGCGGAGGTCAACGCCCTCGGCCGGCGGATCGAGCGCGCTCGGCGGGCAGCCGGATGCCGGTGCCCGGCGGCCCGCTTCCCGGAGGCCGGCAGATGTCGGTCAGCCAGCGCCAGGTCCGCCGCCGCTGACCCGGGCAAAGGAAGCTCTACCTACGTCGCGGGACCGAAAACGTAGGTAAAGCTTCCATTGCCTCAGCTCGGGCGACGGGTTCTCAGCTCGGGCGACGGGTTCTCAGCTCGGGCGACGGGTTCAGAGCCGGGTGAACGGCTCGGCGTACCGGAAGGTGCCCCGCACCCGAGGCTCGGCGAGCCAGCGCGCCTGGAAGTGCTCACCCCAGGCCGGGTCCGGGGACCGCACACCCACCGGGCTGCGTCAACGAAGCCGAACCGGCGGTAGTAGACGGGCGAGCCGAGCAGCGCGACCAGCCGCTCGCCCGCCGCCTCGGCGACCGCGATCAGGGCATGGACCAGCACGGTGCCCACGCCGCGGCGCTGCGCCTCGGGCAGCGCACCCGAGCGGCCCGAGGCCGAGCACCGGGACGCCCAGCGGCTCCAGCCAGCCGCGGGTGGCGATGACGTGACCCGACCACGGATCCGCCGTCCACAGCGACGAGGGACAGGTGCGGCAGGAAGCCGGCGTCCTCCCGGAGCTCCGCCAGGAGCCGGTCCTCCACCACCTGATCGGGTCGCTCGTAGAGCGATCCGAAGGCGGAGCGGTGCAGCGCGCCGACGGCGTGGTGGTCGGCCGGCTGCTCGCGGCGGACGATCACCGATCGCGGACGACGGCGGTGTCGGTGAGCCGGTCGTGCAGCCCGCGCCCGTCGGCGTCGACCACCAGCGCCGGGACGAGCAGCATCAGCAGCGCGGTACGGACGACGGCCCGCCACAGCGCCAGGCGCTCCCCCGGCCGGGAATGCGCCAGCCGGAGCCCGAGCAGTCGCATGCCCGGGGTCTGCCCGAAGGCCACCAGGCAGACGACGTACAGCAGCCCGAAAGGCAGCAGGCTCCAGTTGCCGGGCAGCTCCGGCGCGGTGAACAGCGCCGGCGACCAGGGCCGCGCCGACCGCATCGACGAAGAAGGCCACGACGCGGGTGCTGAACGCGGCCAGCGAGCCCGGCCCGGTCTGCCGGCAGGCCCAGAGAGGCGCCGCGGACCCGCTCCTGAGAGGGTGGAGAGGCGTCCCTGACCATGCCGCAAGCGTAGAACCCGCACCGGTGCGTCCCTGCGCGCGCAGCCGACCCGAGCCACACGCCGGCGGCGGGTGTTACTCGCTCCGAAACACTCGGGACACTCAGGAGCAACTCCGCCGCTCGTAGCGTTGCGGTTCGGCTGTCCGCCCAATCCCGGAGGATCGATGTTCACCAGTCCCGACGAGGTCGCCGCCTACATCCGCGACAACGACGTCGAATTCGTCGACGTCCGCTTCTGCGACCTGCCCGGCGTCATGCAGCACTTCACCATCCCGGCGTCGACGTTCGGCGAGGACACCTTCGCCGAGGGTCTGGGCTTCGACGGCTCGTCGATCCGCGGATTCCAGGCGATCAACGAGTCGGACATGCTCCTGCTGCCCGACGCCAACAGCGCGTTCCTGGACCCGTTCCGCAAGCACAAGACGCTGAACGTCAACTTCTTCATCCACGACCCGATCACGCGCGAGGCCTACAGCCGCGACCCGCGCAACGTGGCGAAGAAGGCCGAGGCCTACCTGGCCGGCAGCGGCATCGCCGACACCGCCTACTTCGGCGCCGAGGCGGAGTTCTACATCTTCGACTCGATCCGGCACTCCACCGGCATCAACGAGGGCTACTACCACATCGACTCCGTCGAGGGGTCCTGGAACTCCGGGCTCGCGACGATGCCCGACGGCAGCCCGAACCTGGGCTACAAGACCCGCGCCAAGGGCGGCTACTTCCCGGTCGAGCCCTACGACCACTACAGCGACCTGCGCGTCGAGATGATGGTGAACCTGACCAACGCCGGGCTCGAGCTCGAGCGCGGCCACCACGAGGTCGGCACCGGCGGTCAGGCCGAGATCAACTACAAGTTCGACACGCTGCTGCGCTCGGCCGACAGCCTGATGCTGTTCAAGTACATCATCAAGAACACCGCCTGGGCGCACGGCAAGACCGCGACGTTCATGCCCAAGCCGCTGTTCGGTGACAACGGCTCGGGCATGCACTGCCACCAGAGCCTCTGGAAGGACGGCGAGCCGCTGTTCCACGCCGAGACCGGCTACGCGGGCCTGTCCGACACCGCCCGCCACTACATCGGCGGCCTGCTCAAGCACGCGCCGTCGCTGCTGGCGTTCACCAACCCGACGGTCAACAGCTACCACCGCCTGGTGCCCGGCTACGAGGCGCCGATCAACCTCGTCTACTCGGCGCGCAACCGCTCGGCGTGCACCCGCATCCCGATCTCGGGTGACAGCCCCAAGGCCAAGCGCATCGAGTTCCGCGTGCCCGACCCGTCGGCCAACCCCTACCTCGCCTTCTCGGCGATGCTGATGGCCGGCCTCGACGGCGTCCGGAACAAGATCGAGCCGCCGGCGCCGGTCGACAAGGACCTCTACGAGCTGCCGCCCGAGGAGGCCCTGGGCATCGAGAAGGTGCCCGCGTCGCTGGACGCCGTCCTCGACCGGCTCGAGGTCGACCACGACTACCTGGTCGAGGGTGGCGTCTTCACCCCCGACCTGATCGAGACGTGGATCGAGTACAAGCGGGAGCACGAGATCGACCCGATCCGGCTGCGCCCGCACCCGCACGAGTTCGCGATGTACTACGACATCTGAGCCTTTCGGGGGCCTGACCTGCATGTTTATCTAGCAGGCACCCCGTCAGTCCTCAATCTGTACTCAGCCCGGGCCGCCAGCACCGCACCAACGGCGGCCCGGGCTGACTCATCGCTGTCCGGCCAGAGGTGGCCGTAGGTGTCCAAGGTGGTCTTGGCCGAGCCGTGCCGGAGCCGGTGCTGGACCACCTTCACGTCCAGGCCACTGCCGATGAGCAGCGACGCGAGGTAGTGCCGGAGGTCGTGGAAGCGGAATCCCTCCGGAAGCCCGGCGATCGTCGGTCGGGCCGCTCGCACCGCCCGTTCGATCGCCCAGGTCGACGTCTGCCCACCCAGGCCGTCGGTGACGACATGGCGGCTCCCCCAGCGGGCCACGGCGGCCGACAGCTCGAGGGCCAGTTCCTGCGGGATGGGCAGCGGTGTCCGGGAGATCTCGGTCTTGAGCTCCTCCCCCGCTCGTTGCACGACTGGTTGCACGATGCCGCGCATGAAGTCGACGTCGTTGACTCGCAGGCCCACCACCTCGGCCGTCCGGAGCCCGACGAAGGCGCCTAGGAGCACGGCTGGTCCCAGGTGTTCCGGGAAGGCGTCGTACAGCTCCCAGACCTGCTCGGTGGTGGCCACGTAGGGGCGCGGTTTGCCTGCTCCCGGCGACGTGCGCCGGGAACAGGGGTTGCGGACGAGGACGCCGTCGTGGACCGCGTCGCTCATGATCTGGGACAGCCGGTTGTGCAGCGCGTAGACGTAGCTGTCCGCGTGCCCGGCCGTCTTCAGCTTCGCCGTCCACGCCCGCACCGCTGACGGGCGGACCGTGGACAGGGGCATATCTCCGAAGGCGGACTTGATCTGGGCGATGTGCACCTCGGCCTGACGCACCGTCCGCGGACGGCGGGTCGTGTAACCGGCGAGCCAGGTGTCGCACCACTCGGCCACGGTGGTCCTGGCCGTCTTGGCGTCGATGAACTGGCCGGTGGTCAGGATGCTGACGGTGACCTCGTCGAGCCAGCGCTGGGCGTCCACCTTCCGCTTGAAGGTCCGCGTCTTCTGGGGTCCGTTCGGCGCGGGACGGAAGCGCGCCAGCCACGTTCCGTTGGGGCGTCTGTCGATGCTGGCCACGGTCCTCGTCTCCTTTGCGGGAAGCCGCAGGTGCTGCGGCTCGCGAATCTCTCACTTCCCGGCGCCGACGGCGCCGACGGGATCGTCAGGTCGGCCGGGCTCATCGCCCGATCCCGGGGCCGGTTCCGAGGCGCGGGCCGAGGGACGGCGGTGGCGGAACGGGGACGAACCGCTCCGGGGTAGTGGACGGCGCCCAGCGGGCGGCTCGCTCAGCATCGCGGCCGGGGCGCCCGTTGTCGCGTTCGCCATCCCGGGTGAGCCGGTCGGGCGGCTGAGCGAGGACGGCCGGCTCGGCCTCCAGCTGTGCAATGCGCTCTCGGGCGTCGGTCAGCTCCTGGTCGGTGGCGATGACATCCCGCTCGAGGTCGGCGAGCCATGCCTCCGGGTCCGGTATCCGGGCCGCAGGGCCGAACCGGTCGAGCCGCTGATCGCGCTGCCGGCGAGCCTCGGCCAGGGCGCCCCGGGCTTGCTCGTGGGCCTGCCCAGCGGACTCCGCGCCTGCGCGCAGCGCAGCGTGCTCGGGGTGAGCATCCTCGGCGGCGCCACGGGCAGCGATGTCGAACGCCCGCCACAACGCGGGTCGGTCGTCGAACCAGCAGGCGACCCGCGCCAGCCCCGCGGCCTCGGTGGGCAGGTCCGGCAGCTGGGGACGCCACCGGTCGGCCCACTCGACCAGCTGCTCGCTCGCACGGGCGACGACGGCCCGTCGCAGCCTGAGCCGACCCGGTCCGTCGAGCACGGTCTTCGCCGCGGCGTGGGCGACAGCGCGTTCACCGTCCCAGCGCGCGAGCAAGGTGTCGCGACCTCGGTCGGCCTCGGCCGCGACGGCGGCGCCGCTGGCTTCGGCCCGCTTCCGTGCCTGCTCCGCGGTGATCGCCGTGTCCTCGAGGGCCGCCTCGAGGCTCACCAGTTCGCGGGCGTGGGGACCCTCCGACGCGACGATCGCGCGCAGCGTGTCCCGCTGCGGCTCGAGAACGACGAGCCGCTCCAGACAGCGCTGCTCGGCCAGCCGCGCTCGATCGAGCTCGGCGAGGACCTCGTCGAGCGGACGGGGGTGGGCGTAGCGGGCGGCCTCGACGGCAGCCTGCTCGGCGGCGCGGGCCGGGCCCAGGTCGGCGCGGTCGCGCGCGAAGGCGGCGACCCACTGCTCGCGGGCCTCCTCGACGTCGGCGGCGACAATGTGGGCGGTGTTCGCTTCCCGTCCGCGGGTCATCCCGACGTAGATCGACGCCGCGCCGGTGTGCGCACCGACCACCGCGTGCGCGGCGGTGACCGTCTCACCCTGCGCCCCGTAGGCGGTGGTCACGTAGGCCAGCTCCACGTGCGCGGTGACGTAGTCGGCAGGCAGCACTCGAGGTCGCTGCCCGGCTGAGGTGACGACATCGGGTGCGTCAGGGGTGGCCTCTCCGGCGGGGGTGACGAGCAGACCGCCGCGACGGCCGACCGCGGTAACGATCCAGACATCGCGGTTGGCCACGTCGAGGTCGCGGTCGTTGCGGCGGGTGGCTATCCGGTCCCCGACGCCGATCCGCTCCCCGGCCCCAGTGACAACTACATCCCGGTCGTCGACCAGACCGGCGGCGACCAACCGATCGCTGGTGGCGGCGTTGAGCTCGGCGGCCTGCTCGCGGGTGTCCACCACCACCGCCAGGCGCTCACCCCGGTTATGGGCCGTGGCGGCGACCCCGGCCAGCGTCTCCCGCAGCGCCTCGGCGCCGGCGTGCAGGCGGATCTGGCCGCGGGTCAGGAGCGCGTCGAACACCGCGCCCGGGTTGGCACCGGCGCGCATGGCAGCGTCAGCTCGGCGTAGCCGGTGTCAGGCGTTGTCGCGCCGGTGGCGTCGGCACGGATGAAGCGGTGGACGGTGTCGAGGGTCAGGTGCGCCCTCGGGTCGGCCTGGGCCACGGCGAGATCGAGCACGCCGCCGCGGCCGACTGCGGGCAGCTGGTGACGGTCGCCGAGCAGGGCGACCCGCACCTGATGCTCGTCGGCGATCGTCAGGAGGGCTCGGGTGGTGTCCTGGTCGCACATCCCGGCCTCGTCGATCACGAGCAGGTCCCCGGGCCGCAGTCGCGCCCCCTCGCCGGCCCCCGCGTGCGCGCGGCCGGTCGCCGAGTCGACCTCGCCGACCGCGAGTCTGGTCCAGGTGCCGTCGTCATCCCAGCGCCAGCCGTGCTCGTAGGCCAGCCGGGCCATCGATCCCGCCGCGGCGCCGACTTCCGCGGCGGCGACCTTGGCAGCCTTCAGGGTCGGGGTGACCACGACCAGCCGGCGCCCCCGCTGCTCGAGCAGCCGATGTGTGGTGGCGAGGGTAGCGGTCTTTCCGACGCCGGCCGCGCCCTCCACCACGACCAACGGCCGCTCGCCCGCGAGCGCGGCGACAACTGCCGCCTGGCCGGGATCGAGATGGGCGATGCTCACGGCGACGTCGGCGGGGAGTGTCAGGTCGGTGTCGGGTACTGAGGTCGCGGCGCGGGCAGCGAGACTTGCGGTCAGCTCGGCCTCCACGGCGAGCACCGGCCGGGACGTCCACGCCCGGATGTGCTCGGGAACGCCATCCCGGTCGAGCAGCGGTACGCACTGCTGCAGGGCACGGGCGGTGAGGTCCTCGGCAAGCTCGATGCGCACCCTCGGCTCGGCCACGATGCCTTCGGCGGCGAGGAGACGTTCGACCTCGCCGCGAATGTCGCCGGCGTTCCATGCCGACCGTGCGGCCGCGAGCCGGGCAAGCACCCGCGCCACCGTCTCGTCACGATCCAGACCGCCGATCGGGGTGGCGGTCAGTTCGATCGGCCGGACAGGGGCGCGGTGGCCGAGGTCGTACAGCTCCGTCCGCCAGCGTTCCTCGACGTCCATCCCCGGCTGCGGCCTCACCTTGTCCGGGCGACCGTCCGCCCACGCTCTGGCGTCCCACGCCCGGCGTAGTGCGGGGCCTGGGAGCTCACCGGGGTGAGTCGCCGTCCATTCCCGTTCATAACGGCCAGCATTCCGCGCAATTTGGGCGGCACGCGCGCTCATCGGGCCGACACACTCGGCGAGCTGCGCTATTTCCCCAGCGGCGCCCTTGGTGTAGCCGTGCGCGGCGAACGCGGCATTCAATTCTGGGTCGCAAGCCATCGCGGCATGCCCGACTCCGTTGATCGCGGTCAGGAAGTCGCGGACGCCCACGGTGTGCAAGCCCCGCCATTTCCCCGCGGCGAACACTCGCGCCAGAATTTGCAGGTGCAGGTGCCAGTGGGGATCGTTGGCGCGGGAGGTGTAGTGCCGCACCGAAACCGCTTCCAGTTCCAGCACGGGCACCTGCACCTGCCCACCGGCCGGCCCGACCCGGGTGGTGGCGTGCTCGGACAGCCAGGCGACGATCTGCTCGGCCGCGCGGTCCTGCGCCGCTTCGTACGCGGCCGCGATGTCCGGGTGCAGGGCCGCCGCCAGGGACCACGTCTTCGGGCCGTTGATCACGACTTCGACGAACCGGACCGCACGGTCGTCGCCGCGCAGCCGGCCCCGCGGCTCACGCGTCACCGGGTCCCGGCCGGCCACCCACGCCTCGTAGAAGTCGCCGGACAGCGGCGCCAGCTCCGCCACTCGCCCCAAGCTGGCCGTGAAGCGGCGGGCGACCCCGGTGCCCTGGGTCAGGTAGTAGTCATCCGCCCGCCCGCAGTCGGCGTCCACGTAGTGACGCGCCGCGGCCGGTGCGCCGGCGTAGATCTTCATGCCCCCATGCATTTATCAACGCCACCAAATAACGATCAACACACCGCCCCCAGAAATGCCGATGGGCCCCGCAAAGCGGGGCCCGGGCTGCCTATCTTGATAGCATGCGTGCCGTTCCTTTGTAAACACTTAAGGACTGCACGGCACAAGCGCATGCATGTTGCAGTCGATCGGTCGTGGCTATGTCTTTGAATACGGATGACGTCCGTTTGTAACTGTGGGCAGGTGGCGTCGTCGGGCTTCGAAGGCAGGTCTCCTCGTCGTCACCGCCGTAACCGCACTGGCGACGCAAGGTTTCGGCGAAGGAGCCGCGACGGAAGGTCGCCACCCCGAGCACCAACGCCTCGAGCCAACCGCCGGCGGCCACACAGCTGATGTCCATGGACGTGGCCGACCCCGGACGGTGGATCGCTTCGACCGGGGGGTCGCTCAGCTCTTTGCATGGGCACGGCCCATGATCCGCGTGGTGTCCCTGAAGGCGGCCTATGGGACATCCGTCGTCAGGACGTCCCCTGACGGAGTGGCGTTCGCTTCCTCGGCGGTCGTCAAGAGGACGGGGTCGTTAGCGTCGGCTTCATGTCATGGCCCGCTGGTGCCACTAGGCGCTTTTGGTTGCTTCTTATCCTCTGGTCTGCCGTAGGAGCCGCCATAGGCACCGTGCTGGGGCAGTTGCTTGGGCTCGCCGGACTCGGGGTCGCCGTTGTTCTCATCGCGGTTGGCGGGCTCGTCCTCTACCGGTATCAGCGGCAACGCTGACTGTCCCTTAGTGGGCCGTTCAGGGACGCCTTGCGGGGGCGCGGATGGCGGTCTCTCGCGCAGCATGTCGCCGGGCCATCCCAAGCAAGACAGTCCCGGCGACCGTCATCGGCAGCGCCAGCAGCACGATCAAGCCCGAGAGAATCGCCGGGCCAGTCACACCTTCGAACGTGAGGGCGACCCAGGCTGCGGCTGCCCAGAGCAGCGCGCTAACGGCGACCAACAGCCTTCCGGCTTTGCGCTGTGTGCTCATCGCGGATCTCCTCTGCCGTGACTTGGCCCGCGCCGGAGCGATCGCTCCTGCTTCGGGCTCATGGTCTTCTATCGGCTGGAGTCTGATTGTCCGTGAGTGGCCGCTTGAGGACAGTACTGCCGGCGACCGTGGGACTGATCGCAGGTCATCCGGTCCAGCCGGCGAGGAAGCCGGCGATCTGGTGGGAGGCATGGCGTTCCAGCGCCTCGCCGGTGATGTCGTAGCTGCCCAACGTTGTCTCCGGGCGGGCGTGGCGGAGGACTCGCTGCACGTCGCGCAGCGGGATGCCTTGATTGAGCCCCACGGTGCCGACCGTGCGCCGCAGTGCGTGCGGGCCAATGGGCCTGTGGATGCCGGCGACCTTGGCGGTGGTGGCGACGTAGCGGTGCACGGAGCGGCGGTCCATGCCGGCGCCTGAGCGGGTGCGCAGCAGCGGGCCAGTGCTCCGGCCGTCGATGGCGGTCGTCACGGCGGCGAGGGCCGGGATCGGCACCGGGACGCGTACGGGCTTGTCTCCCTTGCCGATGACCATAAGCGTGGCGTAGCCGCGGACGGTGGCGAAGGACTCCACGGTCAGGGTGGCCATCTCGGTGGCGCGCAGACCCATCATTCCGCCGAGCACGGCGATCGCGTTATGGGTCGGGCCGAGGGCTCGCGCGGTGGTCAGGTAGGCGGCGTACTCCAGGACGGTGAGTACCTCTCGGCGCTGCAGCTCGCGCTGGATCTTCGGCCGGGTGACGCGGGCGCAGGGGTTGGCCGTGACGAGCTCCTCCTCGTAGGCCAGGCGGTAGAGGCTGGCCACGGCGTCGTAGTGCGCGGCGACCGAGGCCCGGGACAGCTCGGAGTCGGCGACAGCGCGCAGCCACAGCTCCACATCGGCGCGCCGGGCGGCCAGCGGATCGATTCGGCGGTCGGCGCACCACCTGCTCCAGCGGGGCAGGTAGGTGGCGTAGGTCTGCTGGGTGGAGGGCTTGTAGCGGGACCGCCACCAGGTGGCGAGCTCGTCCCACACGGCATGCCCGGAGGGCGGCAAGATCACAGGCTTCATGTATGAGAGGACCTGCTGTAGCCGAAGGCCGCTCCCGATCACGTGGTGCGCCGGGCCAAGCAACGCGAAAGAGGGTTCGGCCATCGCCCACCGGAGTGAACAGCTCGTCCCCCCGACTCCTCCCGCGGTGTCCTCGAACCGCCCAATCAGACATCCGTAGGCACGACGTGCCCGTCTTGGACCCAACGCTCGGTTCTACATGTCTCCCTCGTCTTGGTCCTCCTCGGGGATCTCGCCGAACTCCCAGCGAGCGCCCGGCTCGTCGCGAACTGCCCACGTCCCTAGTGGCATCGCGGCGAGTTCACGTAGAGACGGATCAATCTCGTACAGGTGGCTCTGGTGCGCGAGCTGAGCCGCCGAGGGCAACAACTCTGCCTCGGTGAGGTACTGCCAGGCGCCATCCGCCTCGTGGAAGACCCGCGTCACCGGTACGCCGTCGAACACTTCGCGCATAACGTAGACAAGCGGGTCCTCCTCTTCGTCCGTGTCCTTCCCGAAGGCCCACGGAGCGCCCCGGTTCTCTCGCACTGCCCATGTCCCCGGCGGCATTGAGGCAAGCTCGCGGAGGGAGGGATCAGTCTCGTAGACGTGGCTCTGAGGAATGAGCTGGGCGGCGGCCGGGGACACCTCTCCGTCGGTGAGGTACTGCCAGTCGCCATCCGCCTCGTGGAAGACCCGCGTCACCGGTACGCCGTCGAACACTTCCCGCATCACGAAGGCTCTCGGATCGTCGTCACCCTGCATACGGGCCGCCCCCTCGTCGCATGAACCGAACGATGCCATCAACAGATTTGAGTAGCCGGCAAACGGCCCCTCGGCGACCGAAGAGCCGCAGACGTCGGTGCCCGCGAGTCGCCCTCGGTGCCTCCATGCTGGCCATTGAGGGCACTGCGCGAAGCAAGGCCGTCCATGAGGGGCTCAGTGGGGTCGCCACTCGAACTGCCCTTGTTCAGTCATAGAGACGACCTCTTGGACACGGGCCGGCACGGGAGCAAGTCGGAGCGCCTCCGCTGCGATGACTCGCCCTGCGTCCGCTGCCGCCTCGTAGTCCTCGGCCCGAACGTCAGTCGATAGGCGCAGAACGAAGTCGTCCTGCTCGTCACGCCAAACGCACATCTCCTCGTCATCGGGGCGCAGTCCGCGCTCGACGATCTCGAGGCTCGGGCCGTCGAGCGGGGACTCAGCCCTCAGAGCGACGTAGATGGCGAAGGTGTTCACGGGGACAGCCTCGCGCGGCAACTGGGCGGTTGCCCCGGAGGCTCGCGGCGGTCGCTCAGCGCGTCGTCGCAGGCCGGGCTAGGTGGCCCAGAGCGGCCCACTATGAGTCACCGACGTGACTGGAACGGCTCACCTACCGGTAGTCGTTCAGCAACTCGCGCAGGATCCCTTCGAAGTTGTCCAGGACGTTGTTCAGATCGCTGAGGTCGAGCCACTCATGCCAGATCTGTCGCTTCCCTCGCGGGTTGTCGGCGGACAGCGTGATGTCGTTGTCAAGCGCGTCGAACCACAGGTCCATCTGCCCGCCACGCGAGCGTGGCTTGATCACCGTGCCCCACCCGTAGACAGCCTCACGGCGGTCGGCTGACTCCCAGAACCGGTCTTGATGGGCGTACGACGCAACGGCCCTGTACTCCTGAAGCACGGCCTCGACGCGGGTGCGTAGTGCCACCTGCTCTGCCGGTGGGTCAGGAGCTGGAAGGTCGGGCACGGCTGGACGCTAGCCGAGGAGACGCAGGAGCCTGTCCGATAGGCCGCCTTCGGGCGAGGGTGTCCTCAAGCGGCCGGCGCGCTCAGGGACAACCAGCTCGAGGTCGCTCCCCACGCCTGTGCGCTTCGCAATGAGGGCCGTCGTGGCCACTTCCTGGGCGGCAACTCAGCGCTGGTCGCGGCGAAGCGGGTGATCGTCGGGGACTTCCACCAGAACGATCCGGACGCCGTCGGGATCTTCGATCCACATCTCGACCAGCCCCCAGGGCTCCGGCCGGGGCGGCTGTGTGACCGTGACGCCGGCCGCCACGAGACGATCGTGTTCGGTGGCGACGATCCGGACCTGTAGCCACAGTGCCAGACCATTCGGTGGTTCCTCTGAGCGACCAGAAACCTCCAGCAGCCCGTTGCCCAGGAAGAAGACCAGTCCCGGATGCTCCGCCGGACCGAATTCCCGGTATACGGCCAGTCCGAGGATGTCCCGGTAGAACGACTGTGACCGCCCCAAATTCGACGGTCGCAGCAGGATGCGGCTGCTCAAGACCTCCATGGAGGCATCCTTGTCCAGCAGGACTGGGTGCCGGGCGGACGTCGCCGGTGTACTGACAGGCACGTTGGTCAGAACGATCTTGGGTGGAGTGGATGGTCTGGGGGACGAACCATCCAGCCCCGGGCTGGCTGGCGGCCTCGCTCGAGAGCGTCCCTGAAGCCGCCTTCAGGGACAGTCACAGACTGTTACTTCAACCGGGTGACTGTCAGATGTCCGCGTCGCTTGGAGCCTGACCTGCGCGTACGCGAACGGCCTACCATGACGACCGTGCCCGACACCATCGTCGAAGACCGGCGAGCGACCCGCGAAGAGCTCCTAGCTCACAGAGACGCCCTGCTCGCGCTGGCCGAAGCCCACGGCCTGAGCAACTTGCGCCTTCGAGACGACGCGGCACTGGTCCTCACGACGGCAAGCCCCGGCTACCGCAATGTCGCGGGCTTCGTCAACATGGCCTCCCAGCTCGTCGGCGCATATGTCTATGCCGTCACCGACGACACGCCCGGACTCAAGGCAGCGGCCACCCCGCTGTGACCGCCGCCCAGTTCTTGGCCGGCCTTCGACGAACCCTGGCGGAAATCATCCAGCTCGTGCCCGCGTCCCGGGCTGCCTGGGATCGGGACCGTGTGCTGCAACTCGCGGTCATGAAACTGTGGATCGACGCGGGCAACTACGCCGAGTCCTACCGCAGAGCCATCGGCGTGGCCGCCGGCGTCGAGCCGTGGTCAGGGCTGGTCGGCTACCGAGGCATCCTCGCCCACCAGTTGCCGGAAGACCTCAACCACGACCGCCTGTGGTACGACGTGAATGATTCCGCGGGAGTCCTCGCGGACGTCGACACCGCGACACAGCCCTGACGCCGCCTCCTGCTCGTCGCCAGCGGCGATTTGATCGTCGGCAGCGTGAGGCCCGCGGGATCCGCGACACACCCCGGCCAGAACGCCGTCCGCGGGCGGGCTCACTCGCGGGGTGGCCAGCCGATCACCGGCGGCAGCCGGTCCTCAAGGTGCGGGATGCCGTCGTCGTCCCTGGTGACGCGGCGGTGTTCGTGACTTCCGGCGGCATGAGCGATGGCGGCGAGCACGAGGACGAGCGCGCGGCGGTCGAGGCCGCCGGCGAGGTCGCCGAGGTCCACCGGGCGACCGTCGGCGATGCTCGCGGCGGCGTGCAGCACCCGCAGTTCACCGCTGCTGCCGAAGACGATTCCGGCGCACAGCGTCGCATCCAGTTCCGGCCAGTCGATCCGCGCCCACGGGCCGTCGACGTCCTGAAGGAGGGTGATCAGGCCGGCGGACTGCAGCTGCGGCAGCCAGTGCCCGAAGTTGCTCAGCAGGAGGACCGCGGCCTCGTCGGCGTAGTCGCCGACGGCCGCCCTGAGGAGGGCGGTGTCGAGGTCGACCGGGTCGAGGTCGGCGGGGCTCGGGTCGTGACTCACGGCGATCCTCCCTGTCATCCCGCTGTCGGGGATGGGCACGACCTGAAGCCCTGATGCCCGGCTGCCGGAGCGGCCGGCCATGCGCCCCGGGCACAGCTCCGTCGCCCTGTCCTGGCCATGACTCGCAGCCTCGCCGGCCTCGCGCCCGTTCGCGGGCATCTGTTGACTCCTGTGGAGAAGACAGCCACGTCCACAGCCGCCCCTTGCCTCACGGCCTCTCCCCCGGCTGGGCACACCGCTCGGCCCGCTGGCGTTCCGCCACCCAGCGGTCCACGTCCTGGCGCCGGTACACGATGCGCCGGCCGAGCCGGAAGCCGTCTGGACCGATCCCGAGGTGGCGCCAGTAGCGCAGCGTGGCGACCGGCGTCCGGAGGACGGCCGCAGCCTCCGCCAGCGTCAGCAGCTCCGCCGCCGCGGTCGATGCGTCGTCGTCCGCCATGGCCAGGACCTCCGCAGGGATGGAGAGGGGTGGAAGGAATTCGGTGAGGGCAGGGCCCCCGCGCCCGCGCCGGGGCCGCGACCCGCTGACAGGTTCCCGGCTGGGTCTCCCGTTCTTCTCTCGTTTTCCTCCAGTCGGCCACGCGGGAGCAGACCAGACGCCTGGCCCTACGCCTCGAGGCGCAGTCCTGCTCCTGCGGCGCCGCAGTCGCCGCGAGTGACGTGAGGACGCTCCGCACTGGCGAACTGAAGAAAAGCCCGAGGTCCGCGTTCTGGACAGGCTCAGCGAGCGGCAGCCCCATCGGCACCGGTGCCGCCTCTCGGGGGCTGGAGAACGCCGCGGCGCGCGTGACGTGGCGCCGGCCATCGCCCCTCAGCCGCAGCAGGCGCGGATCAGTCGCTGGCCAGCCCGAGCAGCTCCCGCAGGCGGGTCGGGCGCAGACCGAAGGCACCGCTGGCCGGGTCGATCTCGGGGAAGCTGGCGATCAGCCGGACGAGTTCATCGCGACGGGTCGGGTCGGCGGCCGCCTCCCGCGGAGTCCGGCCGCCCAGGGCGGGCACATGCTCGTCGCACCAGCGACGCTCTTGGCGGTCCAGCAGCTCCAGGATCGCCTCTGCGGGCACCGGGACAGGGGCAGCCGCCGGCGACGACGTCGCCGCAGGGGCGTCGGTCGGTCGCAGCGGATCGCGTTGCTCGCTGATCATCTGCGCGCCGGGCAGCGCGTCCTGCAGTTCAGTCAGGACGGCGTCGAGCCGAGGCCCGGACATGGTGCGGACGGTCAGCGTGTCCTTGTCCAGCTGCAGCAAGGCCCGGACCGACCGTTCGCCGCCTTCGGGGTCGTCGTCGGCGGGCGCGGCCATGGATACCCAGCCGTCGCCGTCGCGCTCGTAGCGCTGGTCGAGCAAAACCCGCGCGATTTCCGGGTCACGCACGCGCAGCTCGGCTCGACAGTCGGCCAGCGGATCGCCGTCGCGAGTCACCAGCGTCGGTGGGCGGGACAGCTCGGCGACGTAGCTCAGCAGTTCGTACCCGTCATGCTCGTCGAGCACCTCCAGTACCTCGGATTCGGTGCCCGGGGCGACCTGGAAGGCGGCGCCGATGAACTGGTGGGTCTCTCCATCGGGCACGATGCGCATGCACAGCAGCTGCCCGGGCCTGGCCGCCTTGCTGAACGTGTGCTCGCGCACCGCGATGCGGTCACCGGTGCGCATGTCGCGGACCGTCACCTCACTGCCGGGCACGGCGTCGAGCACCTCGACGACGGTGCGCTCGCAGAGCAGCCACGCGGATACGAGCATCGCCTCGTCGTCGGGCAGCAGCGGGCCCCGGTCGGCGACGAAGCGCTGCAGCCAGCCGCCCTCGTGCAGCACGGTGTCGAGCACCAGCGGATCGAACATCGCCGCCTCGACGGCTTCCTCGTCGGCGTCGTTGTCGCCGAGCAGCGTGCGTGCGTGGTCGGCGACCACCGATTCGACGGCTCCACCGCGGCGCTGCAGGTAGGCGAGCGTCTTGCGGCGCAGCCAGCTGATCCGTTCGGGCAGCGGCGGCAGGCCGACGGGGCGCCCCAGGTGACAGTGCTTGAACTTGCGGCCCGAGCCGCACCAGCAGGGCTGGTTGCGGCCCAGGTTCGGGCTGTCGTCGGCCGGTGCCTCGAAGCGCTCGACCGTCGCCAGGTCCACGCTGTCCTCGGCGGTGAGCCCCAACCGGCGCCACCGGGCCGCGGCAGCGGCGGCATCCCCGCGGTCGAACTCGTACCACGCCAGCCGGTCCTCGGCGGCCGGCCAGCCCGGATCGGCCCGCACCGCGGACCGCAACTGCGACTCCGCCTCCCCCACTTCGCCGCGCCGCTCCGCGGCGACCGTGGCCAGCCAGTGCGCCACCGCCCGCTCCCGTGGACGGGATGCGCGGGCCAGCAGCCGCCCGGCCAGCGAGGTGAAATCGGCAATCTGCGCCGGGTCGTCGTCCGTTCCGAGGAGCTCGTCGGTGACCACTTCGAGCACCGCCAGGTCGTAGACCAGGTCGAGCAGCTCGTGCGCCGCCGACGCGTCGGGCACCCCAGCGTCGACCAGGGTCAGCGCCTGCAGCGCGGAAAGCGCCGTCGCTCCGGGGCCGAGCCGGTCGAACACCCGGTGGGATCGGTCGCGAAGGAGAGCCTGCTGCCACACCGACTCCTCGTGCGCGAAGTGGCCAGCCCGCTGCTCGAGCCCCGCGGCGGCGGCGAGATCGGACAGCGGCGGGACCGGACGGGCGAACGCGCCCCGGTCACCGGCCAGCACGGCCAGCAGCAAGTCCTCGGAGGGAACCGGCAGCCACGGCTCCTCGACGTCCGCGTCGTAGGCGGCGCGCACGGCCGTCACCAACGCCGGTACCGCCGCGGGTTCCTCGGTCAGCGCGGTCAGCGTCACCGTTCCGTCGGACTGCACCTGTACCGCGATCAGGGAACCCGCCGGCAAGGCGATCAACCAGCCCTCCGAGCCCCACCAGCGCAAGACGCCGTCGTCGCCGCGGTAGGTGTGCACGCGGGCACCGTCGTGGTGCAGCGGGCCCAGTCTGTCCAGCCCCGGCAGGTCGGTGGCGACGAGCACGCCGGTACGCCGCTCGTCCTCGGTCAACCGGTGGGTGAGCACGATCCCCTCGACCAGCGAGGGCACGTGCACGAGCAGGTCGGGAGGCAGCATCGCCAGCGGCCCGTCGTCCAGCAGATGGTCCTGGACCCGGTCCAGCAAGGCCTCGGTAACCGGATCGTCGGGCGCCAGCCCGAGCCGTTCCGCGGCCAGCCGGTCGACCTCGTCGGCGCCGACCGGCTGGCGGTCCTGCACCACCTCGACGATGGCCGTCTCCACCTGCGCGCCGGAGGGCAGCGGCAACCGCCCGAGGGCCGAGACGTAGCCCTCCTCGTCCAGCTCGGCGCCCTCGCCGACGGCGGAGAGCATCGAGGCGCTCAGCGTCAGCCGCAGCTGGCGGTGGACATCCAGCGGATCGATCCCGGCGTCGAGCAGCCGGCGGGCGGTGCGCCACACCTCCGGCGGGTCGTCCTCGGCCACCTGCCGGTTCAGCAGCTCATCCACCACCGCACGGAGCGCCGCTCCCCCGCCGTACGCATCCGGCTCCCGGCCCGCCGCCGCGGCCAGGAACGAGGCTCGCTCTGCATCCACTCGCGCGATGCTAAGCGGCGGGACCCAGGGCGCCGTCAGCCGCCGGACACACTCCTGGCTGCTTCCCACAACCGGCCCCGTCCGGCTGCAACGGGTCGGGGGAAGGGTGGGCCGCAGGCCCATCCCGGAGGGACGCGCAAGCGCCCTTCCGGCGACCCGTTGCAGCCGACACACTCGGCCGGGGTGAAGCGGCCTCCCCGGCCCGGCGTTCGTGCTCCATCGCAGCACCCTGGATGATGCGGATCTGTAGACCGTTGCCGCGCCGCCAGTACTCAATCAGTACTCAGCGCATCCAGCTCGAGCCAGAACCAGCCGGTAACGGTCAACGACGAAAGCGCAGGTCAGCGACCGTTTCCAGTCATGATCAACACTGTCCGAAACGCCCCGGAAAGTTCGCGATGTACTACGACATCTGATCCGTCGGCACGACCACTGCGGCCCTCGACCTCCACCTGAGGTCGAGGGCCGCTGTGCGTGCGCGTCAGGAGGCGAGACCGAGTCGGCCGCGGTCACGACGACGTCGTAGGGCTTGGCGCTGAAGACGACGACGCGCATGACGGCCACGCCAGCCCCGACGCGAGCGACCCCGCCATCCGTCCCGCCCCCGCCGTCCGTCCCGCCCTCGCCGTTCGTCCCGGCTTCGAGCGCCCGGGACCAGGCGTGGCGGTAGCCTTCCGGCAACATGATCCGCACTTCTGCGCGCCGGCTGAGCATGCTCGTCGCAGTCGTGACCCTCGCCGTGGCAACAGTGCTCGCCTGGCTGTCGTGGGAGGTCGACGACAGAGCGAACCAGGGTCTGCTCGACCGCGAGGTCGAGCAGATCGGGTCGCTGGTGGGCAACTCGGTGGCGCTCATCCAGGTGCAGCTGGCCGACGCTGCGTACGTGGCCACCGCCACCGAGGCCAGGCCCGGTCCGTTCCAGCGGTTCGCCGCTGCCCGGATCACCGCGAACTCCACCTTCGTCTCCCTGTCACTGCTGCGGGTCGGCGACGACTCGGCCGAGCTGCTGACCACGGAGGGCGAGGAACCGCTCCTGCCCGAGGGCGGCCTGGACTCCGGCTTCTTCTCCGCCCTGCTGCCCGACGGGCAGCTGACCGTGGCCGGCATCCTGCCCGGGGAGCCCGATCGGCTCGGCTACGCACTGAGGTCGCAGACCGCGCCGGAGCTGGTCGTCTACGCCGAGCAGGCCCTGGAGGCCGACCGGCAGACCGACGTGCCGGAGGACAGCCCGTTCGGCGGTCTCGATCTCGCCATCTACCTCGGCGACTCCGCCGACCCCGACCAGCTGCTGCTGGCCACCGCGCCGACCCCGATCGCCGGCGACACCGCGTCCACGACGCTGCCGTTCGGTGACACGACGATCACGGTCGTGGGTGCGGCGCGGACGCAGCTCACCGGAACGCTGTCGACCGCGGCTCCGTGGATCGTGATCGGTGTCGGGATCGCGCTCGCCGCCGCCAGCGCCGCCTTCGTCGAGGCCCTCGGCCGGCGGCGCGCGCTGGCCGAACAGTTGGCGGCCGACAACGAGCGGCTCTACCACCAGCAACGCGGCATCGCGAGCACCCTCCAGCACGCGATGCTCCCCGTCGTCCCGACGGTCGACGGCATCGAGGTCGCGGCCCGCTACGCCGCCGGGACCGACGAACTCGACGTGGGTGGGGACTGGTACGACCTGATCCCCCGCGGGCCGGGCTCCTGCGTCTTCGTGGTGGGTGACATCTCCGGCCACGGCCTTCCGGCCGCCACGACGATGGCCGCGCTGCGCTTCGCGGTGCGGGCCTACCTCGCGCAGGGCGACGACATCGAGACCGTGATGGTCAAGCTCCGCAACCTGCTGCACGTCGAGACCGATCACCAGTTCGCCACCGTCCTGATCGGGGAGCTCGACGTGGCCGCCGGCCGGCTCCGCGTCGTGAGCGCCGGGCACCTCCCGCCCCTTCTGGTCTCCGACGGCGGCACGACGCCGGTCGCCTGCCGGGTGGCGCCACCCGTCGGCGTCGACCCGACCGGTCCCATCGCTGCCTGCCAGACGTCCCTGCCCCGGTCGGGCATGCTGCTCGCCTTCACCGACGGGCTGGTCGAACGCCGGGGCGAGCCGCTCGACGCCGGCCTGGAACGGCTGGAGCGGGCGGCCGTCGCGGCGGACGGGCAGCCGATGGACTCGATGGTCGCCGGACTCATGGGACAACTCGTCGGCCCGGAGGTCCAGGACGACACCGTGCTCATGGGGCTGCGCTGGACCAGCAGCAGGGACGGCGACGGCCGGACCTGACGCCTGGCCGGTGGCCGGTGGCCGGTGAGGTCAGAGACCCGCTGGTCGGCGTCCCTGCTGCACGCCCCAGGTGTTGCCGTCCGGGTCGCTGAAGAAGACGAACGAGCCGTAGTCCTCGTGCTCGGGGTGGTGACCCGAGGTCATCGCGCTCTGCTCGAAGTGCACGACACCGGTGTTCTCGATCCCGGATTCCTGGAGCTGGGCGTGCGCCACATCGATGTCGTCGACGACGAACAGGCAGCCCTTCACGCTCCCGGGCATGCCCGCACCGATGCCGGTGCCGAACACGATCGAGCAGGACGACCCGGGCGGGGTCACCTGGACCACCCGGAAGTGCTCGCCGCTGCGATGGTCGGTATCCGCGCGGAAACCGAGCCGGTCCACGTAGAACTCCTTCGCGCGGTCGACGTCGCTCACGGGCAGCACGACGACCTCGAGCTTCCAGTCCACGGCTCCTCCTCCGTCGGGTCCGCGACGATTAGGGCACATCCCGGACGGACGTGCAGCCATCTCGTCGGTGCGGCGCCCTCCCGACACTGGTGATGCGGCCGGCAGGGATCGCGCGAGAACCGGACCTCCTCCCCGCGATCCCCATCCGCCCACGACCCGGAGGCACGAGCAGGTTCACACGCGGGGCGTCGTGACTCCCACGAGGGTGTCCCGGCTGAGGATGGTGGCTAGCTGTTCCTCGTTCCAGTCCTCGGTGCCCTCTGGGCGCATCGGTATCACCACGTACCGCATGTCCGCGTTCGAGTCGTGCACCCGGACGGTCACGTCATCGGCGAGGACGGTGCCGAACTCGCGGAGAACCGCCCGCGGCTCGCGGACGACGCGCGATCGGTAGTTGTCGCTCTTGTACCAGCTCGGCGGGGTGCCGAGCAGGTCCCGGGGATAGCACGAGCACAGCGTGCAGACGATGACGTTGTGCTCGTCCGGCGTGTTCTCGACGGCAATGAGTCGACTACCGATCGTGATGCCCATCTCGGCACAGGCCGCCCGTCCGTCGTCGAGGAGCATCCGCTTGAACTCGGGATCTGCCCAGGCACGGGCGACGACCCGGGACCCGCGCTGGGGGAATTCGTCCTCGAGCAGTTCCAGGAAGCGGCGTACCTGGTCCGCAGTCACCAGTCCCTTCTCCTCGAGGAGTTCCTGTAGTGCCCGGGACGTGATCTCGTACTCCGACGGCGGTCCCCCGTCCTCGAGCGTGAGGGGCGCATGATCGTCGTGGTCGTGGTCGTGGTCGTGGTCGTGCAGGTCTGTATCACTCACTGGAAACTCCAAGCTGATGAGGAGGCGGGCTCAATTCGTGGCCGCGACGGGCTCCAACCAGTGCTGGTAGATCTCCACCTCCAGGATGTCCTGGGGCGCGCCGCCGTAGTCCGGCCACACCTCGTGCTGACCGAACCGGACGCGGTACAGCACACGTCTGGGCTCTCCGTCGAAGCCGTAGGCCAGCTCCTCGGGGTTCGGGAACATGCCGCAGACCCGTTCGATCGTGCCGGCCTTGCCGCGGATGTAATGAGGCGTGCGGCGGTGCCCCGGTGGGTGTGTTCGCCGGACCCGCACCCGGTCCCCCACTGCGAACCGGGCCTCCGGCGCCGCGGTGTAGGTGGACGCGGCGGGCGGGGTGCCCGGATCAGCTGCGTGCGGTGTCATCAGGATTCGTCGCGGTCGGCGCCGGCGGGGGCCGACCGGAGGGCGTAGCGGGCCCGCACGTCCACCATCCGTGCATCGACCTCTTCGTCGCTGACGATGCCCCGTTCCACCAGCACGGTGCGCAGCCCCACGGCGGCCTTCTCCCAGTAGCTCAGCTCGTGGTACCGCGCGCCGAGATCCTCGGTGGCCCGCCGGAGCTCGTCGAGTGTGACGATGCCGCTTCGGACGATCGTGCCCCGTAGAGCGTTGGTCTGACGCTCCCAGAACTCCAAGCCGTGGTCAGCGGTATCGATCGCCCCCGCTTCGCGCCCGCCCATGTCGTGCGGCCGTTGGCTGTCGCCGACGTTCATGTGTCCTCACTTCCACTGTCGTTCGGGAACCGACCGGTGCGATGCATCGATCGGTGTACTGCCCTGAGGCCGGGAGCCGTCGGCTCCCGGTCACACGGTGGCGGGCCGAGCCCGCCTGCTTCGTCGTCCGCGTTCGTCATCGCTCACCCCCTGCGCCCGAGCGGGCCACGGCCGGCCGCTCGGCGACGAGGTCCGCTGCGCTGTCCTCCGGGTGGACAGAAGTATCCGGCCGGGCATGTCGGATCCTGCCGAAGCCGACGGCGACGAGCAGGGAGAGCAGGAGCAGTCCCGCCCCCATTGTCAGAAACGCCGCCCGCGTGCCGACGACCGCCAGGAGAACGCCGAAGGCGATGGGGTCGACGAGCTGCGCCAGACGGTTGGCCATCGACCGAACCCCGGCCGCCAGTCCCCGCTGCGCCTGATCCGTGTAGTCGGCCAGGAGCGCCAAGGTCAACGGCTGGGCCAGGCCCACGGCGAAACCGTTGACCGCCCCGAGAACGAGCAGCGCCGCGAGCGACTCGGTGAAGACGACCCCGGCCACCGTCGCGGAGCCCACGCCGAGTACCGATCCCACCAGAACCGCGACCGGAAGCCGCCGGACCAGCAGGCTGAACATCGGCTGGGCCAGGAAGGCGAAGGCCGCCCCTGCACTGAGCAGAACCCCCACCCACAGCGGCGAGTAGCCGATGTCGCTCAAGTACATCGGATGGAACGCCACCCGAAGATCCAGGACGACGAGAGCGGTGAAGCTCGCCAGGATGATGAGCGCGACCCCACGTCGACGCAGGAGCCGCAGCGCGTCGGCGTAGGACCGTGCGAGCGCGGGAGCCAATGGTGCCCCCGGACCGGCCGCCACCGTGGACGCAGGCCGGCCGGCACCGCTCACCAGGCGCGGTGCCACGCCGACCAGGAGCAGCGACAGCAGGACGAAGACCGCGAAACTCGCCCGGTAATCGAGCGCCTCGGCCACCCAGCCGCCCAGCAGTGGGCCGAACAGCTGACCCGCCGCCACGAAGAGAGAGAAGGTGGCGATACGTCTGTTGCGTGCCTGCCGGCTCTCCTCCACGTGCACCGGAGAGGTGGCCGCAGCCTGGAGTGCGACCCAGACGGCCAGTGACCCGACACCCACCACGACCTGCCCGACGACGAGCAGGCTCACACGCTCCAGCAGCATCAGTGCGCCACCGGCAACCATGCCGCCGGCGCCCCAGACCAGGAAGCGCTTGTCCCCGAACCGATCCGTCAGCGACCCGAGAGGGATCGCCAGCAACGTGGGCAGGACCGCGAAGGCGGCAAGCGCTGCACTCGCCTGTTCGGGGGTACCCCCGAGGTCCAGCACGGAGAGCACGACGAGCGGTCGCATCATCGTGTAGGCAGACCAGAAGATGACGGCCAGGACGGCCAGGACGACGGCTGCCCTCCGGACCTCCGAGATCACGTGGTCTGGAGCACGGGAGCCCAGGCGTTCGCCAGTTCGGAACTGGTGGTCACGGCCCCGAAGTACCGCTCCACGGTGGCGACTGTGGCCGCGTGACTCGCCACGTCATAGCTCGCGCAACAGTCCTCGACGAGCGTCACGTGGTACTCGTGGAAGAGCCCCTCCCGCAGCGTCGACTCCACGCACACGTCCGTCGCAACGCCGGTGAGCAGCAGCGAGGTGATCCCCGCGCTGCGCAGCACCACGTCCAGGTTCGTTCCGGTGAACGCCGAGTACCGGTGCTTGATGACGACGGGCTCGTCCGGTCCGGGGCTGACCCGGTAGAACTCCGCACCCCAGGTACCCGTGCGACAGGTGGACAGACCCGAGGTTGCTAGCAACGAGTCGACCGAACGGCGAGACAGCCAGGCCGGACTGTCCGTGCTCTCGTCGTGCGTCGTCTGGATGAACACGACGAGCACGCCCGCCGCTCGAGCCGCGTCCAGGAGCGCCTCCAGCCGGGGCACCATCTCCACCGCAGCAGAGGTGTCCTTGCCAGCGGTCGCGCACACACCGGTGGGGTCGCAGAAGTCGTTCTGGACGTCCACGACGATCAGGGCTGCCGTCTCCGGCGCATTTCGAAACGAGATCGATGACATGTAGTGGTCCTCTCCGGACTGTCCCGTGACGGGGGAATCTGATGTGCCGGCGATGCCGGACGGATGACGGTCGGCGCAGTGGTGATGCCGGAGCCCGCGAACGGGTTCTGCGGGCTCCGGCATCACCGGCACGCAACTACGGATCGAGAGGGTCAGGGGCTGCCCCGGAGGACGCCCTCAGCAGACCGCTCAGTCCTGCATCGCCTCGTCGAACACAGTCGTGTCCGCGGAACGCGTGACGTCGAACGTCCCAGTGCCGGACGTCTCCGCATACCGCTCACCCTGGGCCTGGAGCCCGTCGGCATCGATGGACGCGTCGTCGCGCAACGAGAGGATGAGGTCGTCGAAGGCAGCCTCCGCGAGTTCGGGGGTCAGCTCGAAGGTGTCGACGAAGTACTCGAGGTTCTCCTCCCGGTTGTCGGGGTCCTTCAAGTACTGGACGGCGCGGTTCAACGCGGCCACGACGCGCACCACCTCCTCCCGGTTCTCCTCCAGGTACGCGCGGGATACGAGCAGACCGTTGCCGTGTTCGGGATAGAACTCGTCGACGTCGGTCAGCGCCACCGCACCCGCTTGAAGGGCCATGGCGGCATAGGGCTGCTGGAGCACCGTGGCGTCCAGGCTGCCGGAGCGGAGGGACTGCAGGCAGGTTTCGTCCATGCAGTTGATGAATGTCGCGTCCTGCTCGCCGATCCCTTCCGCGGCCAGAAGTTCCAGGGCGAACAGATGCGTGCTGGATCCCGTGTTGCCCGCTCCGATGGTCGCACCGTCGAGATCGGCGATGGAGGCGTGCTCGGCGTCGGCGATGAGGCGCATCGGGATCACATCGTTCACCGACGCGACCGCGACGAGGTCCGCGCCGCTGACGACTGCTCGGATGCCGGATCCGAGGGCGGCCACGTACGGGACGTCGCCGTTGATGGCCGCGGCGACGGCATTGGCAGAAGTCACGGCAGTGATCTCGACGTCCACGCCCTCGTCGGCGAAGAAGCCCTTGTCGAGGGCGAGATACTGCGGAGCGAACGTCATGGTTCGCCCGGGCACGCCGATCGACGTCGACATCCGCGACTCGGTTGCCCCGTCCGATGCGGCGTCGGATTCGCCCCCACACGCGGAGAGCACCAGCGCCCCGAGCAGGAGCGAGCACGTCGCCACGTTGACTTGCTGCCTTGTCATTTTTTTCTTGCCACCTTGAAGGTCAGAAGATCAGAGAATTCGGGGAGGAGATGACCACGCTCCGACACAGCGGATCGTCGTCAGAGTGGTCTCAGGTCAGATCGTGACCCCCTCGGAGACGACCAGGTCCCAGATCTGCTCCTCGTACGCACGGAATCGCGGATCCTTGAACACAGACGCTTCGCGGGGCCGGGGAAGGTCGATGTCGATCACGGCCTTGATGCGCGCCGGTCCCCTGGTGAGCACAGCGACCTTGTCGGCCAGGAAGACTGCTTCGCTGATCTGATGCGTCACGAGAATCGACGTGTGTGGCCGCTCCTGCCAGATCCGCACCAGCTCTTCCTGCATGAGCCGCCGGGTCTGCGCATCCAGTGCCGCGAACGGCTCGTCCAGGAGCAACAGATCGGGGTCGGTGACCAGCGCGCGGGCAAGGTTGACCCGCTGCTGCATCCCACCGGACAGCTGACTGGGGAACTTCTGCTCGTGGCCGGTGAGTCCCACCAGGTCGATCATGTCCTGGGCCCGGGCACGTGCGGCCTTCTTGTCGACTCCCTGCACCTCGAGCCCGTACGCGACGTTGTCGATCGCCCGGCGCCACGGGAGCAGCGCCGCCGACTGGAACACCATCGCCCGACTGTTCGATTTCTTGCCGTTCAGCGACTGCCCACCGAGCGCGATCGAACCACCCGTGTGGCCCAGCAGTCCGGCGAGGACGTTGAGGACCGTCGACTTGCCGCAGCCACTCGTCCCGACCAGGCAGACGAACTCTCCCTCACCGATGTCCAGGGAGACGTCGTGGACGGCGGTGAACATCTGGTCCCCGGAGACGGGGTACTCCACCTGGAGATTTCTGATCTTGAGGTCGTTGCTCACGAGAGGCCTCCCACTGTCGGGCGGACGGAACAGGAAGTGCGCCACAGGCGCTCGGGTACGACTAACTCCGCCACGCACTCAGGCCCTTCTCCACCTTTCCGAGTGCGGCAGACAGCATGACGCCGGCAACGGCGACGATGATTGCTGCCACGAACAAGCGGTCGGTCTGGAAGAGCTGTCCGGACTCGACGATCCGGTATCCCAGCCCCTCGCTCGATGCGTACAGCTCGCCGACGACCATTCCGATGAGCCCGGTGCCGACCGCTACCCGGAGACCGGCGATGATCGAAGGCACGGACCCCGGTAGGACGATCGTCCGAAATATCGTCAACTGTGATGCCCCATACAACTTGCCGACGCTCAGCAGGGTCTTGTCGACGGTCTTCACACCCGAGATGA
This sequence comes from uncultured Actinomycetota bacterium, assembly GCA_963723745.1. GTDB lineage: Bacteria > Actinomycetota > Actinomycetes > Mycobacteriales > Geodermatophilaceae > CAVRRZ01. The sequence goes on along the minus strand of CAVRRZ010000006.1, from coordinate 147,162 downwards.
CCGACATCAGGAGCGGCAGAACGGCCATGATGAAGACCAAGGCCACCTTGGGTGCGACGCCCACCCCCATCCAGACGATCAGAAGTGGCAGGAAGGCGACACGGGGGGTGCTGAAGAGGAAGTCGACGAAGGGGCCCAGCGCTGCGTGCAGAGTTCGGTACCACCCCATGGCCAGACCCAGCGGAATGCCCACGGCAACCGCTAGCAGGTATCCGGAAGCGAATTCGAATCCGCTGATCTGCATGTCAGTCCAGGCCACGCCGCTCTGGAAGTACTCCACGCCCTCGGACACCACTCCTGACGGCGAGCTGATGAAGAAGGGATCCACGATCCCGGCGCGTCCGGCCAACTCCCAGATGGCCAGAAATGCTGCGACGGTGAGGACCGATATCAGACGATTCGAGTGCCGCCGTGCGAACGGCGCACCCTTGGCCGCCCGGAGTACGGGAGGGTCTTGTCGGCCCGCTTCGGAGACCGGCGCGTCAGCCCGTTCGGCCTCCACTGTGCTGGTCATTTTCTTCCTCTCATCTGATGGTCAAGAAGGGGTCAGGACGACGGGGACGCACACGAGTTCAGTGCGCTACACGATGGCCGCGAGAATCGCGGGGCAATCCCGTGAACCATCGCCCCTTCTTGGTGGACTGAATCGGAGAACGAACATGCAGGACGGCGTCACTGCCGCCCGCGAGAAAGTTAGGCAGGCTTTCTTTCTCGGGCATGGCTGGATGGTTACGTCGAGATCAACGGTCCGGTCGCCCGGTTTCAGGGGGCGCAAGGTTGTCTCCCCGCACGTGACCGCGGCCATAGGTGGGCGATCAGCTCCGGGCTCGGCCTGTCCCGTCGAAGACGTCGGCGCCACCTCGCCTCAATGAGGCGCGGTACCGACCCCGGGGACCCAACCCCCGTGACGCTGTCCGGGACACGGCACGCACACCCGGGCCGACATCGCTCCGGCAGCGCGACACGGCGGGGTCACCCTCGCGGAAGGCTCACACCCGCAATGCTCGGCGTCCTTCCGAGTGGAGAACCGGACGGCCGCTCAGGTCAGGTGCCGGTGATGTGCTCCGGCCGGATGGGGACCCGGCGCAACGGGCTGCCGCAGGCCGCACGGACGGCGGCCGCCACGGCCGGCCCGGACGAGATCGTCGGCGGCTCCCCCACCCCGCGGACGCCGTAGGGGGCGTGCGGGTCGGCGTACTCCAGCACCTCGATCCGCATCGGCGGCATGTCGAGGATCGTCGGGATCAGGTAGTCGGTGAACGAGGGGTTGCGCACGTGCCCGTCGGTGACCACGACCTCCTCCATCAGCGCCAACCCCATGCCCTGGGCCGACCCGCCCTGGATCTGGCCGACGACCGCGTCGGGGTTGATCGCCTTGCCGACGTCCTGGGCGGTGTCCAGCGCGACCACCTTGACCAGGCCCAGCTCGGTGTCGACGTCGACGACCGCCCGGTGCGCGGAGAACGCGAACTGGACGTGCGCGTCGCCCTGCCCGGTCTCCGGGTCGACCGGGTACGTCGGCCGGTGGTGCCACTCGACGGTCTCCTCGACGGGGCCCAGGCCCAGCACGTCGCCGAGCACGGCGAGCACCTCGCCGGTCGCGTCCGACGATCTTCCCGCCGTCGAGGCGCAGCTCCGCCGCCGGCCGCGACAGCAGGGCAGCCGCCCGCTCCAGGACGACGGCGCGCACGGCCTCGCAGGCGGCCTTGACCGCACCTCCGGTGACGTAGGTCTGCCGGGACGCCGACGTCGAGCCGCCGGAGCCGACGGACGTGTCCTTCGGGGCGTTGACGACCTGCTCGACGCCCAGCTCGGTGCGGCACGATCTGCTGCTCGACGGTGATCAGCCCCTGGCCGACCTCGGCGGCCGCGGTGTGCACGGTGGCGACCGGCTCGCCGCCGGTCATCTCCAGCCGCACCCGAGCGGTCGAGTAGTCGTCGAAGCCCTCGGAGAAGCCGACGTTCTTGTAGGTGACCGCGTAGCCGATGCCGCGCCGCACGCCCTCGCCGTGCGTCGTGTTGCCGACCGCGCCGGGCAGGGCCCGGAGGTCGGGGGACTCGGGCAGCTCGGGGGGCAGCGGCATGTCCTTCACGATCTGGAGCAGCTCGGCCACCGGCGCCGCGGAGTCGATCACCTGGCCGGTGATGGTGCGGTCGCCCTCCACGCATGCCGTTCAGCTGCCGGATCTCGACCCGGTCCATGCCGAGCCGGTCGGCGAGCTCGTCCATCAGCGCCTCGTGCGCGAAGGCGGCCTGGACGCAGCCGAACCCGCGCATCGCGCCGCACGGCGGGTTGTTGCGTGTAGACGCCGTAGGCGTCGACCGCCACCGACGGGATCCGGTACGGGCCCCAGTCCCAGCGGCCCGGCGTTGCCGACCACCGCCGCCGTCGACGAGGCGTAGGCGCCGCCGTCGAGCAGCACGTTCGCCTTGGCGTAGACGAGTGTGCCGTCGCGTCTCGGCACCGAACTCGTAGGTCAGCCACGCCGGGTGGCGGTGCACGTGGCCGAAGAAGGACTCCTCGCGGCCGTAGCTCATCTTCACCGGCCTGCCCGGTGCGCAGCGCGAGCAGGCAGGCGTGCACGTGCACCGACAGGTCCTCGCGGCCGCCGAACGCGCCGCCGACGCCGGCGAGGGTGCAGCCGCACCTTCTCGGGCGGCAGGCCGAGGGCCCGGCACATCTGCCGCTGGTCGACGTGCAGCCACTGGGTGGCCACGTACAGGTCGACGCCGCCGTCCTCGGCCGGGACGGCGAGCCCGGACTCCGGCCCGAGGAAGGCCTGGTCCTGCATGCCGACCTCGAAGTCCAGCGACACGACGACCGGCGCGGTGGGCTCGGCCTCGCCCCGTCGCAGCCGCAGGTGGCGCACGAGGTTGCCGTGCTCGTTGCACCTGCGGGGCGTCGTCGTCCAGGGCCCGTCGCGGATCGGTGACGCGCGGGCAGCTCCTCGTAGTCGACGACGATCTGCGCCGCCGCGCGGCGCGCGGTCTCGGGGTGGTCGGCGGCGACCAGGGCGACCGGCTCGCCCTGGTAGCGGACGACGCCGTCGGCGAGCACCGGCTGGTCGGCGTGCTCGAGCCCGACGGCGTTCTCGCCGGGCACGTCGTCGGCGGTGAGCACGGCGGTGACCCCGGCGGTCTGTCAGCGCCTCGGTGATGTCGATCGACCGGATCCGCGCGTGCGGGTGCGGGCTGCGCAGGGTGACGCCCCAGACCATGTCGTCGTGCCAGAGGTCGCTGGCGTAGGCGAACTCGCCGGTGACCTTGAGCGTGCCGTCGGGTCGCAGCGGACTGTCGCCGATGCGGCCGGTCGTCGTGGTGGTTGCGGCTGGCGCACTGGTCGAGGTGGTCATCGCGGTCGTCGTCATCGCGCTTCTCCACCCGTAAGAAACCGGCACTCATGGCCATGAGTGCCGCTCATGGCCGGGCCGTCCGCTCCGAGGCCGTCCGCTCGGCGGCCAGCCGCACGGCGTCCAGGATCTTCTCGTAGCCGGTGCAGCGGCACAGGTTGCCCGCGAGCGCCTCCCGGATCTCCAGGTCCGACGGACGCTCCTGCCGGGCCAGCAGGTCGTGGGCGGCGACGACGAGGCCCGGGGTGCAGAAGCCGCACTGCACGGCGCCGGCCTCGACGAAGGCCTCCTGCACGGGGTGCAGCTCGCCGCCCTGCGCGAGTCCCTCGACGGTGACGACCTCGCGGCCCTGCGCCTGGCCGGCCGCGACCAGGCAGGCGCAGACCGGCTCGCCGTCCAGGTAGACCGTGCAAGAGCCGCACTCGCCCTGCTCGCAGGCGTTCTTCGAACCGGGCAGGCCCATCCGCTCCCGCAGCATGTACAGCAGGCTCTCGCCCGGCCAGACGTCGTCGGCCGCCTGCTCGACTCCGTTGACGGTGGAGGTCACTGCGCATGTCAGGCCGCCTTCCGGTGGTCGTCCCAGGCCCAGGTCGCGGCTCGACGGGCCATCACCGACAGCGAGTGCCGCCGGTAGGCCGCGCTGCCGCGGACGTCGTCGATCGGCGCGGCCGCGCCGGCCACCCGGCACCCGAACTCGTCGGCGAGGCCGTCGGGCAGCGGCCCCCGCGACTCCCAGAGCCCTCCGGCCTCGAGCTCGCCGGCGAGGAACTCCTCGGCCCCCGGTGCGCGGCGCGGCGTGGGCGCGGCCGAACCGATGCCGGTGCCGACGGAGCGCGAGGCCGGGTGCAGGGCGAGGGCGAAGGCGCTGACCGCGATGACCATGGCGTTGCGGGTGCCGACCTTGCAGTACTGCTCGGGGCCGTCGGCGACCGGCACGTGGGCGGCAGCGATCAGCTCGTCCTCGGCCAGGGCGTTGCGCTTGACGCCGGTGAAGAACTCCTCGACCGGGACCAGTCGGGTACCACGCGCGGCGGACTCGACCTCGACGGTCGCCCCCGCGGCCAGCAGCGGCGGCAGGGCGTCGCCGGCGGGCGAGGCCGACCCGAGATTGCCGCCGACCGTGCCGCGCATCCGGATCTGCGGGGACCCGACGGTGCGCGAGGCCATCGCCAGCCCGGGCAGCCTCCCTGCCAGCTCGGCGATGATGCGGGCGTAGGTGACACCGGCCCCCAGCCGCACCCGGCCGTCGTGCTCCGACCATTCGCGCAACTGCGCGACCCGGGTGAGATCGAGCAGCGCCCCGGGACGCCGGCGGTCGAAGTTGAGCTCGACCATGACGTCGGTGCCGCCGGCGATGGGGAGCGCGTCCGGCCGTTCCGCCCGCGCCTGCAGGGCTTCGGCCCAGCTCGCCGGTTGCAGGAAGTCCACGGGCGCTCCTCACCCTCCGCATCCGGACGTCGCTGTCCGGTGCGTCTGCAAGGATCGCAGGCCGGCGTTACCCGCGGTAGCCGCCCGAGCGGGTGTCGCCCGTCAGCAGGGACGACCCGTCAGCAGGCACGACCCGTCGTCCTGGAGGGAAGGACGTGCGCGTCCTGCCCGCGGAGCGGTCAGAGGCTGGTGTCCACGGAGAGTTCGCGCATCATCGCGTCGAGCACCTCGACGTCGCGCTCGTGGTCGAAGGGCGGCAGGCCCACGGCGTCGGCCACCAGGGTGCGGTCCCCGAGGTCGACCACCCAGCGCGTCGCAGGCGTCCCCTCCGGCCACAGCCCCGGACCTGCGACGACCTCGGCCCGGACGGCGGAGCGGCCGTCGACGACCTCGTCGGTGCGGGTCACCTCGTCGGGCGTGGCTGCGGCGACGTCGTCGAAGGGCAGGTCGGACACGGTCAGGACGACGGCGGCGACCCGGGCGTCGGTGTGCGGCGGCACGGTGAACGCGTCGGGCGAGAACATCGTGCAGGCCGGCACCACGTCTCCCGGGTTGACGGCCCAGCCCGCCGGATAGGCGACCTGCAGACCGACCGGACCGGTGCACGAGGCGCCCAGGCTGTCGCCGCCGTCCGCACCGTCGTCCACGCTCTTCTCGCCTGCAGCTGCGGACACCTCGACCGGCACGGCACCGGCCTGCGGGGCGACCGGCGCGACGTCCGTCCGGTCGGTGCCGGGCGCGGCACAGCCGGCCAGCAGGGTCAGGCAGGCTGCGGCGAGGAGGGCACGCATGAGGGAGGAACACGTCCTTCCGGGGTCGACGGCGCTGGGCTTCGCCCCTGCGCCTGCCCATCTCCCCCTGGTTCCGAAACCGAACGAACACGTCTCCATGCGATCGTCATGTTCGCCGGGGCGAGCAACGTCACCCGGTCGTGTGCATCCCGCAGGCACGTACGGGGCATGCTCGGAGGCATGCAGTTGCCCGAGCCCCGTGGCCCGCTCAGCGCGGCCCTGGCCGCCGACCTGGCAGCCGGCGCCCCGCTGGGCGCGTCGACCGTCGAGCTGGCCCTCTCCCTGCCCGAGCCACCGGACGCGGTCGACGCCCTGACCGACGACGACCTGCAGCTGTCCCTCGCCCTCTGCTACGAGCTGCACTACCGCGGTTTCGACGGCGTCGACGACGCGTGGGAGTGGGACCCGGACCTGCTCGCCGTGCGACGGGTGCTGGAAACCCGCCACGTGGCGGCGTTGCGCGCGCTGGTCGACGTGCCGGCCGTCGACGACGAGCCGATCGACCGGCAGCTGACCGCCCTGATCGCCGCGGACGACGGACCGTCGCTGTCCCGCTGGCTGGCCAAGGAGGGCGACCTCGAGCACTGGCGGGAGTACCTGACCGTGCGCTCGGTCTACCACCTCAAGGAGGGCGACCCGCACAGCTTCGTCATCCCCCGGCTGGCCGGTCGCGCCAAGTCGGCGATGGTCGAGATCCAGGCCGACGAGTACGGGGGCGGCTCGGCCGACCGCATGCACAGCACGCTGTTCGCCGGGATGATGCGCGACCTCGGCCTGGACGACGGCTACGGCGCCCTCTGGGACGTCGCCCCCGCCGCGGCCTTCGCGTCGGTCAACACCATGTCCCTGTTCGGGCTGCACCGCCGCTGGCGGGCGGCCGCCGCCGGGCACCTGACCGCCGTGGAGATGACGTCCTCCGAGCCGAGTCGCCGGTATTCGACCGGGCTTCGGCGCCTGGGCTTCGGCGAGCGGACGACGGTGTTCTACGACGAGCACGTCGAGGCCGACGCGGTGCACGAGCAGATCGCCGCGGTCGACATGTGCGGCTCGCTGGTCGCCGAGGACCCGGCGCTGGCCGCCGACGTCCTCTTCGGGGCCGCCTGCGCGCTCGCCGTCGACGGCCTGGCCGCGACCGAGCTGCTGGCCGCCTGGCAGGCCGGCCGCTCGGGGCTGCGCGCTCAGCCGGCTGCCTGAGCCTCCCGGTCCGCCGCCGGACGACGGGTGATCAGCCAGCCGAACACCGCCGCCGCGGGGAACATCAGCACGCTGTAGACCGCGGCCGGGACGGCGAGTTCGACGCTGCCCAGCACGCTGATCGCGACCGCGATGGCCAGGGTGCCGTTGTGCACGCCGATCTCGAAGGCAGAGGCGATCGCCCGCCGCTCGACCACCCCGAGCGCCCGCGGCACGTAGAAGCCGACGGTGAGGCTGAGCAGGCAGAACAGCAGCGCGGGCAGGCCGACGTCGCTCATGTAGCCCAGGATGTCGTCCTTCTCGGCGACGATCGCGCCGACGATGACCAGGGCGAGCACGACGGCGGAGCCGATCCGCACCGGCTTGTCCATGCGGTCGGCGAACGCCGTCGCCCGCGCCCGGATCAGCATCCCGAGGGCGACCGGCACCAGCACGATCGCGAAGACCTGCAGCGTCTTGTCGAACTGCAGACCGAGGCTGCCGCCGTCGGCCGGGTCGAAGAAGTCGATCGCCAGGTTGGTGATCACCGGCAGCGTGACGACGGCGATCAGCGAGTTGACCGCGGTCAGCGTGATGTTGAGGGCGACGTCGCCGCGGAACAGGTGGCTGAACAGGTTGGCCGTCGTGCCGCCGGGGCTCGCGGCGAGCAGCATCAGCCCGACGGCGAGCAGCGGGGCAGGTCGAAGGCCACCACGAGGCCGAAGCAGATCGCGGGCAGCAGGAGCAGCTGCAGGCTCAGTGCGATGACCACGGCCTTGGGGTGCCGGCCGACCCGCGCGAAGTCGCCCACCGTGAGCGACAGGCCGAGCCCCAGCATGATGAGGGCCAGCGCCGCCGGCAGGGCGACGTCGGTGAGTGCGGTCCCCATGCCAGCCTCCGTCCCGCGCGCCGGTGCGCCGCGTCGCCCGACATCCTGCGGCACGGGGGCCGGTTCCGGCCGGAGGGCACCCGGGAAACACCCTGACGGGTACGCCCGTCGACGCCTCGACCTCGGGCCCGGGTTGCTGACCGTGAGGGGAACGCTGCCCCGCCGTCGCCGGCCTGAGCCGGCCGGCTACTCCGTCGTCCGCAGCGCGGAGGCGGGCCGGGACCGCCGGGGCGCGCTGGGCGCGGTGAAGCCGGTGCGCTTGTGCGTGCCGTCGCAGAACGGCTTGATGGCGGAGCGGCCGCACCGGCACAGCGCGACCGTCCTGCGGCCGGGATCGATCTCCTGACCGTCCTGGTCCACGAGCCGGAAGCTGCCACGCACCAGCAACGGCCCGTCGCGGTAGGGGGTGATGGTGGCCGGGCCGCCGCCGGGCACGGGGTCGGCGCCGTCGGGCAGCACGGGCTCGGCGGCGCCGTCGGCCTCGGCGAACGTGCCGGCGGAGTCGCGGGCAGCCGGCTCGGGCAAGGATCGGGACACGTCCCCCAGACTGCCCCGCGCGGCACCGCCGCACACCACCGGGCACGGCGGCCACCCGTCCGGAGCAGGGGGCGCCGGCCGGGCTGTCAGCTGGGCTGCCGCGGGCGGGGTGCGTCCGCAGGGGCCGGGGGCGAGACCTCGGCCGGCAGTTGCGCACCCGTGCGGTCGACGTCCGGTGCGCCGGCGACGGCGTGTCGGGCCGCCGCCTCGGTGACCAGCGGGGCGCTCATCAGCCGGACGACGACCGCCGCCACCGCCGCACCGACCAGCGGCGCGAGGATGAACAACCAGAGGTGCGCCAAGGGATCGCCGCCGGCGAACAGGGCCGGCCCCAGGGATCGGGCCGGGTTCACCGACGTGCCGGTCAGCGGGATGCCGACCAGGTGCACCGCGGTGAGCGTCACGCCGATCGCCAGACCCGCGAAGCCCGGGGTGGCCGACCGCCCGGTGACCAGCAGCACGACCGCCACGAGCACGAACGTCAGCAGCGCCTCGATCAGGAAGGCACCACCCAGGCTGACCGACACGCCGTAGTCGTTGGCCCCGAGGACACCGGTCCTGTCGACGACGTCACCGAAACCGCTGGTCAGCAGCCAGAGAACGGCGGCGCCGGCGATCCCGCCGGCGAACTGGGCCACCCAGTACAGCGCGGCCTCGCTCGCCGTCATCCCCTTGGAGAGCAGCACGCCGAGGGTCACCGCCGGATTGATGTGGCAGCCCGAGACCGGCCCGATCGCGTAGGCCAGGGCGAGCAGGACGAAGCCGAAGGCGATCGCCACTCCCAGCGGGCCGATCACGTCGATGCCGACGACGGCCGCGCCGACCGCGAGCACCACCAGCAGGAACGTGCCGATGAACTCGGCGATCAGTGAGCGGACGAGGGTGGGAGACACCGGTCCTCCTCCGAGGAGGTCCGCAGCCGTTCCCCCGGCGCCGGTCGTCGCCGGCAGCGGTGCGGGCCGCCCCAGGCTCGTCCCGCCCCGCGCGACCGCGCCAGGGACTTTGGGTACCGAACGGAGTCCTCAGGTCACCGGCTGGTCGTAGAACACCTGCTCGACGACCGCGCGGGCGTGCCGGGTGGTGCGCCGGTAGTCCTCGAGGAACTGGCCGGCGTCCTCGTCGGGCCCGTACCCGCAGGCGCGCGCCACGCCGACGAGCTCGACGCCGGGCCGCGGCAGCTGGTCGCTGGGTCTGCCGCGGACCAGGAAGATCGCGTTGCGGGCCCGGCTGGCCAGCTCCCACGCCGACCGGAGCGCCTCGGTCTGCTCACCGGAGAGCCGGCCGGTCTGCTCGAGGGCGGTCAGCGCCTCGGTCGTCGAGGTGACCCGCAGCTCGGGCGTGCCGGCGCCGTGCACAGAGCTGGAGCAGCTGGACGGTCCACTCGACGTCGGCGAGGCCACCGCGACCCAGCTTCGTGTGCGTCGCCGGGTCGGCCCCGCGGGGCAGCCGCTCCCGCTCGACCCGGGCCTTGATCCGCCGGATCTCGGCCACCTGCTCGGACGACAGTCCGTCGGCGGGGTAGCGGATGGGGTCGATCAGCTCCACGAAGGCCGCCCCCAGCTCGTCGTCCCCGGCGACCGGTACCGCGCGCAGCAGCGCCTGGACCTCCCAGACCGACACCCAGCGCTCGTAGTACTCGCGGTAGGACGCGAGCGCTGCGCACCAGCGCGCCCTGCCGGCCCTCGGGGCGGAGGTCGGCGTCGACGTCGAACGCCGGATCGGGTCGCCGGCTCGGAGAGCAGCCGGCGCAGCGTGTGCGCGACGGCGTTGGCCGCGGCGGTCGCGCTCCGCCTCGTCGGCCCCCTCGACCGGACGGTGCACGAACATCACGTCGGCGTCGGAGCCGAAGCCCATCTCGCCCCCGCCGAGGCGCCCCATGCCGATGACGGCCAGGTCGCATCGGCAGCTCGTCGACACCGGTCTCCTGCGCGTGCGCGCGCTCGGCGACGTCGAGCGCCGACCTGCAGCGTGGCGACGGCGATGTCGGTGAGCGCCCGTCCGACGCGGACGACGTCGAGCCGGCCGAGCAGGTCGGCGCAGGCGATGCGCAGCAGCTCGTGCCGGCGCAGCCCGCGCAGGACGGCGCGGACGGCGTCCTGCGGATCCGCCGACCGGGCCGCGGTCTGCCGCCACGCCTTGGCCAGGGCGTCGGCCGAGCGCGGCTCGAGCTCGGCGTCGTCGGCGAGGATGCGCAGCGCCTCCGGGGTGCGGGTGAGCAGCGAGGCGACGTACTGGCTCGTGCCCAGCAGCTGAGGCCAGCCGCTCGGTGACCTGCCCCTCGTCGCGCAGCAGGCGCAGGAACCACTGGTTGCCGCCGAGCGCCTCGCTGACCTGCCGGTAGGCCAGCAGACCGGCGTCGGGGTTGGGGCAGTCGGCGAAGGTCTGCAGCAGCACCGGCAGCAGCACCTTCTGCATGGCCGCCGTCCGGGACACGCCGCCGGTCAGCGACGCGAGGTGGCGCAGCGCGGCGTCCGGGTCGAGCGAAGCCCAGGGCGCGCAGCCAGTCGCCGGCGGCCTTGGAACCCAGCTGCAGGCGCTCACCCGGCACCCGCGCCACCGCCGACAGCAGCGGCCGGTAGAAGAGCTTCTCGTGCAGCCGGCGCACCTCGCGGGTGTGCAGCGCCAGCTCTGCGCGCAGCACGGCGACGGCGTCGCCCCGGTGGTCGGGCTTGTAGCCCAGGACCGGGCGAGCCAGCGCAGCTGCTGCTCGTCGGTGGGCAGCAGGTGGGTGCGCCGCAGCCGTAGCAGCTGCAGGCGGTGCTCGACCGTGCGCAGGAACCGGTACGAGGCGATCAGCGTGGCGGCGTCCTCCCGGCCGACGTACCCGCCGGCCGACAGGGCGGTGAGCGCCGGGACGGTCCCGCCGACCCGCAGCGAGGTGTCGCCGCGGCCGTGCACGAGCTGCAGCAGCTGGACGGCGAACTCGACGTCGCGCAGCCCGCCGCGGCCGAGCTTGAGCTCGCGGTCGGCGTGGCCGGGCGGGATGTGCTCCTCGACGCGCCGGCGCATGGCCTGCACCTCGCCGACGAACCCCGGGCGGTCCCCGGCCGCCCACACCATCGGCCAGATCGCCTCGACGTAGGCGCGGCCGAGGTCGGGGTCACCGGCCACCGGCCGCATCTTCAGCAGCGCCTGGAACTCCCACGTGCTCGCCCACTGCTCGTAGTAGGCGCGATGCCCGGCGACGGTGCGCACCAGCGGGCCGGCCTTGCCCTCGGGGCGCAGCGCCGCGTCGACCTCCCACGCGGCCTCCTTGCAGATCCGCATGAGGGCGGCGGCCACCTTCGCGGCAGAAGCCACGGCCGCGGACTCCCGCTCGTCGGGGTCGCACCGGCTCGGCGACGAAGACGACGTCGACGTCGCTGACGTAGTTGAGCTCCCGACCGCCGGCCTTGCCGAGGGCGATCACGGCCAGGCGGCAGGGGGTCGCGTCGCCGGGCTGCTCGGCGACCGCGATGGCGAGCCCGGCGGTGAGGACGGCGGCGGCGAGGTCGGCGAGCTCCGCGGCGACCTCCTCGGCGGACAGCCCCTCGCCGAGGTCGCGGCCGGCCACCGACAGGACGGCGCGGCGGTAGGCCAGGCGCAGCGCGGCCACGCGCTCGGGTCCGGCGTCCGGCGCTCCCTTGCCGAGCCGGACGCCCCACGGCGGGTCGTCCGGGTCGGCGCCGACCGCCGTGAGCAGTTGCCGGACGAGCGACTCGGCGGTGGGCCGCACGCTCCCGCCGTCCTCCGGGTCGAGCACCGTCCAGTCGTCGGGGTGGACCGCCAGGTGGTCGGCCAGCCCGGAGCTGGCCCCCAGCACCGCGAGCAGCCTGGAGCGCAGGTGCGGCGAGCCGCGCAGCCGGGCCAGCAGCGTCGCCGCGGCACCGCCGTCGGGGTCCCGCTTGTCCAGTGCCTCGACCAGCCGGCTCAGGGACAGCAGGGCCAGGTCCGGGTCACCGGCGCGGGCCAGCGCCGAGACGACCGGCGCCCGCCTCGGGGTCGGCCGGCTCGTTGCGCGCGAGGTCCCAGAGGCCCAGGGCCGGGTCGGCGAGCAGCCGCGCCGCCCGCTCGGACTCCTCGAAGCCGAACCGGGCCAGCCGGATGCGGGCCGGCGGCGGTATGCCGGGGTCGGTCATGCCCTCGTCACGCGGCCTGCGCCGCCCGGGAGCGCACGAGGTCGGCGAACCGGCGCGCGAACGGTGCCCACGCCTCCTCGACGTCGGGATGCGCGGCGCGGGTCAGGGCGCAGACGGTGCTGGTGTCCCACGGGCTGGCCTCGACTCCGACGACGTCGCGCTCGGCCCACTCCTCGACGATCTCCGGCGTGGTCTCGATGTGGAACTGGATGCCGTAGACGTTGCGGCCGACGCGGAAGGCCTGGTTGGCGTACACGGGGCTGCTGGCCAGCAGCACGGCGCCGGTCGGGGAGCTGGCTGATCTCGTCGTGGTGGAACTGGATGACGTCGGGAGAGATCGGCAGCGGGGCGAAGAGGGGGTCGTCGTCCGCCCGGTCCCGCTTGGCCACCAGCAGCGCACCGACCTCCGGCCCGTCGACGCCCTTCCGGACGCGGCCACCGCCCGCCTGGGCCAGCAGCTGGGCGCCGAGGCACACGGCCAGGGTCGGCACATCGGCGGCCAGTGCCTGCCGCAGCAGCTCCCGGACGCCGACGAGCTCGGGGCTGGTCGCCTCGTCGTCCAGGGCCGACTGGGGACCGCCGAGCACCAGCAGCCCGTCGTGCCCGTCCAGCCCGGCCGGCAGCTCGTCGCCGGCGTCGCAGCGCCGCTCGTCGAGCTCCAGCCCCGCGTTGCGCAGCCACTCGCCGAGGCGGGCGGGCGGATCGGTGTCACTCGGGACGACGACGAGCAGACGGGCCACCCCATCAGCGTAATGAGCGCCGGCTACCTGGCCTGGACCGGAGCGGCCCCGTCGCAGGGGCCCGTGCCGAGCTTGTGAGGCGCGGGGGGCGAGGGGGTCCTCTTTCAGAGGCCGGGGAGGTAGCGGCGCAGCTCGAACGGGGTGACGTTCTGCCGGTAGGAGGCGAACTCCTCCCGCTTGTTGCGCAGGAAGAAGTCGAAGACGTGCTCGCCCAGGGTCTCGGCGACCAGTTCGCTGCCCTCCATGGCGGAGAGCGCCTCGCCCAGCGACACCGGCAGGTCCTCGTAGCCGGCGGCGCGCCGCTCGGTGTCGGTGAGCGACCAGACGTCGTCCTCGGCCTCGGGGGGCAGGTCGTAGCCCTTCTCGACGCCCCGCAGCCCGGCGGCCAGCAGCACGGCGAAGGTCAGGTACGGGTTGCAGGCGGAGTCCGGCGAGCGGACCTCGATGCGCGCCGACTGCGCCTTCGCGGCTTGTACGAGGGCAGCCGGACCAGCGCCGACCGGTTTGCCCGGCCCCAGGTGGCGGCGGTCGGCGCCTCGGTGCCGGCCAGCAGCCGCCGGTAGGAGTTGACCGTCTGGTTGGTGACGGCGGTGAACTCACGGGCGTGGGTGAGGAGGCCGGCGATGAACTGCTTGGCCGTCGTCGACAGCCGCATCGGGTCGGCCGCATCGTAGAAGGCGTTGCGGTCGCCCTCGAACAGCGACAGGTGGGTGTGCATCGCCGAGCCGGCCAGTTCGGTGAACGGCTTGGGCATGAACGTCGCGTGCACGCCCTGGGCCAGGGCCACCTCGCGGACGACGTGCCGCAGCGTCATGACGTTGTCGGCCATGGAGAGCGCGTCGGCGTAGCGCAGGTCGATCTCCTGCTGCCCGGGCGCGACCTCGTGGTGGCTGAACTCGACCGAGATGCCCATGGCCTCCAGCGCGAAGACCGCCTCGCGCCGGAAGTCGTGCGCCACGTCGTGCGTGGACAGGTCGAAGTAGCCGCCGGTGTCGGCGGGCTCGGGCGGGCTGCCGTCGGTGGGCAGGTTCTTGAGCAGGAAGAACTCGACCTCGGGGTGGGTGTAGAAGGAGAAGCCCATGTCGGAGGCCTTGGCCAGCGCCCGGCGCAGCACGTGCCGGGGATCGGCCCAGGACGGCGTTCCGTCGGGCAGGGTGAGGTCGCAGAACATCCGGGCGGTGTCGCTGGTGCGGCCGTCGGTCGCGGGCATCACCTGGAAGGTGCCGGCGTCCGGCTTGGCCACCATGTCCGACTCGTAGACCCGCGCGAAGCCCTCGATCGCCGAGCCGTCGAAGCCGATGCCCTCGGCGAATGCCGCCTCGATCTCGGCCGGGGCCACCGCGACGGCTTTCAGGTAGCCGGAGACGTCGGTGAACCACAACCGGACGAACCGGATGTCGCGCTCCTCGAGGGTGCGCAACACGAACTCCTGCTGACGGTCCATGGCGGGCATGATCGCGGTCCCTTGTTTCCGGCGTGTGACGTCGGGTCCACCCTGCCCTGTCCGGGTGGTGCGCACACGACGACCGGCCCACCGATCGTCGTCGAATCGCTGCCCGACACGCCGCGGGGGGACCACCCGACGATGATCGTCTCCGAGGGAGGCGAGAGCTCAGTCGGCCAGCAGCTCCAGTCGGGTGTCGGGGTCGGCGAGCCGGGCGGCCTGGACCTGCCGCCGTCCGCGGATCAGGGCCTGGATGGGCTCGGTGACGTCCCAGACGTTGACGTTCATGCCGGCGGTGACCCGCCCCTCGGACAGCCAGAAGGCGATGAACTCGCCGTCCTCCGGGTTGCCGCGGCAGACCACCGTGTCGCCCGCGCCGGCCAGCCCTGAGTACTCCATGCCGAGGTCGTACTGGTCGGTGAAGAAGTACGGCACCCGGTCGTAGGTGACGTCCTGCCCGAGCATCGAGCGCGCCGCCGCCGGGCCGCCGTTCAGGGCGTTGGCCCAGTGCTCCACGCGGACGTGCCGGCCGTACAGCGGGGAGAACGCCGAGGCGACGTCGCCGGCCGCGAACACGTCGGGAGCCGACGTCCGCAGCGCGTGGTCGGTGACGACACCGTTGTCGACCTCGAGGCCGGCGCCGGCCGCGAGCGCGGTGTTCGGGATGGCGCCCACCCCGACGACGACCAGGTCGGCGGCCAGGCCGGCGTGCCGGTCGGTGACCACCTCGGTGACCCGCCCCCCGGCGCCCCGGATCTCGCGCACGGTGGTGTCGGTGAGCAGGTCGACGTCGTGCGCGCGGTGCAGCCGGGCGAAGACCTGCCCCATCTGCGCGCCGAGGACGGCGTGCAGCGGCGTGGGCTGGGGCTCGATCACGGTGACGTCGTTGCCGTGCGCGCGAGCGGCGGCGGTGACCTCCAGGCCGATCCAGCCCGCGCCCACGATCACGACCCGGCGCCCACCGCCGGACAGGTCGGCCAGCAGCCGGTCCGCCTCGGCGAGGGTGCGCAGGTAGCGGACGCCGTCGAGGTCGGCACCGGGCACCGGCAACCGGCGGGCCGACGAGCCCGTCGCCAGCAGCAGCCGCGCGTAACCCAGGTCCTCCCCGGTGTCGAGCCGCACCCGGCGCGCATCGACGTCCAGACCGACGGCGCGGACGCCGGTCCGCAGGTCCACGTCGTGCGTCGACCACCAGTCGGGCGGGTGCACGAAGGCGCTGTCGCGCTCGGCCGTGCCGAGCAGGTAGCCCTTCGACAGCGGGGGGCGCTCGTAGGGCGGCTCCGGTTCGTCACCGACGACGACCAGCGGCCCGTCGTACCCCTCGCTGCGTAGTGTCTCGGCGGCCTTCGCGCCGGCCAGCCCGCCGCCGACGATCACGAACGGTCGTGCATCGGTCATCGTGGATCCCCTCCGTTCCGGGTCAGGGCGAAGAAAACGCGCTCGAGACCGGCTCCATGCGCACGCAGCACCGGCCCGGGCTGGGGTCCAGGCCGGCCACCCGGTCCGACGAGGCCACACCTTCCAGCACGACTTCGAGGAGGCCGAGGTTCATCCCGCAGACGAGTTTCGGGATGCTCCCGGGCGAGGGTCTGGAACGGGCAGCAGTTGCCCAGCGTCACGACGCAGTCCTCGAGCCGCGGGCCGACGAGCGCCTCCTGCCGGCCGCGGTCGTACACCCGGCGGGTGTGGCCTCACCCACATTCGGGGGCACCGGCCGTCGCCGTCTCCCCACGGAGTGGCCGCAGGCGGCATGCTCCCGGGTCATGACCGTCGTCGCCGCCGTACCCGACCTCGTCGCGTCGGCGACCACCGCACTGGCCCGCGCCCAGTGGCGAGTGGGCGGCTCGCTGGCCGTGGCCGCTGCCCGGGACTGCTGGACCGCGGTGCTGCGTCCCGACGACCGCCGGCGGCTCGTCCGCTCGGGCCGCTTTCCGCAGTCCTCCGCCGAACTGGACTGGACGCCGCTCGAGGTGGCCGGTCACCTGCGCGACAGCGCGCGCATCTTCACCGAGCGGCTGCGGCGGCTGCGCACCGAGTCCCACCCGCTGCTGCCCGACTTCGTCACCGACGGCCCCGACCGGCTCGCCGACTACCGGGCGACCGCGCCGGGCACCCTCGTCGACCAGCTGCGCACGGCGCAGGCCGACCTTCTCGTGGCCGTCGCTGCGGTGGGGGAACCGGACCTCGCGCGCACCGGCATCCACGAGACCGACGGCCCGCTGACGGTGGCCGACGTCCTGACCTTCCTCCCCGGGCACCAGCGCGACCACGCCCGCCAGCTCCGCGCCCTCCTCCCCCGCTGAGCGGATGGCGGCCGTCCCGTCGAGAAACCCGGCCGATCTCCACACGAGAGCCGCGGCGCGGTGCCGGGAGCCGCGGTGTGCCGCGGCTCCCGGCACCGCGGCGCGGGTCCCGTCCCCGCACTGGTCAGCCCCTCGGGCATGCTGCTGGTGGGGCACGTGCTGATGCTGGTCGCGATGGCCGGCGCCATGGCGACCCGCCCGCACGAGTACGTCCACCGCTGACCACGAAGGGCACGGAGGGGCTCGCGATGAAGACCCTGGCCAGCATCGTCCAGGTGCGCCGCGCCACGCCCGACGACGCGGCGACCGTGCTCGGCATGGTCCGCGAGATCGCCGCGCACGAGGGCGACCCCGGTTCCGTCGCCGGCACGCCGGAGACGTGGTCCGCGATGCTGGGCAGGGCCGACGTCGTGATCCTGCTGGCCGAGCGCGACGGCGAGCCGGTCGGCTACGTCTCCGCCGTCCGCAGGCTGCACCCATGGCTCGGGCACGACATCCTCGCCCTCGACGACGTGTTCGTCCGGCCCGGCAGCCGCGATGCCGGGGTCGGCCGGCTGCTCATGCTGGAACTGGCCCGCCGGGCGTCGGCGGAGGACATGGCGATCCGGTGGGAGATGCGCGAGGACAACCTCGCCGCGCAGCGCTTCTACGCCCGGCTCGGTGCCACGCTGCGCACCAAGGTGATGGCCTTCTGGTCCGCCGACGCCCAGCGAGCCGCCCTGTCGCCCCCTCCCCGCGCGGGCGAGTGATCGCCGGGGCGGCCAGACTGGCGGCGTGACTACCCAACTGCGGGTCGCGTGCGCCCAGGTGGACACCCGGGTCGGCGACCTGGAAGGCAACGCCGACCTGGTCACGACGTGGACGGCGAAGGCCGCCGAGGCCGGCGCGCACGTCGTCGTCTTCCCGGAGATGACGCTGACCGGCTACCCGGCCGAGGACCTCGTCCTCCGCGAGTCGTTCTCCCACGCCAGCGAGCGGCCCTGGTCGACCTCGCCGCCCGGCTCGCGGAGCAGGGGCTGGGCGGGACGGCCGTCGTCGTCGGCTACCTGGCGCACACCGCGGCGGTCACCGACCCGGCCGAGGGGCCGCCGATCGGTGACGACCGGCCCGGCGACGCCAACCCCCGGCACGGCGCCCCGCGCAACGCCGCCGCGCTGCTGCACGGCGGCGAGGTCGTCGTCCGCTACTACAAGCGGCACCTGCCCAACTACGGCGTCTTCGACGAGGCGCGCTACTTCGTGCCGGGCACGGAGCTGCCGGTCGTGCGGCTGCACGGCCTGGACGTCGCCCTGACCATCTGCGAGGACCTCTGGGTCGACGACGGCCCCTGCCGCGGTGGCCGGGCAGGCCGGCGTGGACCTGGTCCTCTCCCCCAACGCCTCCCCCTACGAGCGGGCCAAGGACGACCTGCGGCTGCCGCTGGTCCGCCGCCGCGCGGCCGAGGCGGGCGCGCCGATCGTCTACTGCAACCAGGTGGGCGGTCAGGACGAGCTGGTCTTCGACGGCGACTCGATGGTGGTCACGGCGGACGGCGAGCTGCTCGCGCGGGCGCCGCAGTTCGTCGAGCACCTGCTCGACCGTCGACCTGGACCTCGACCCCGCGGCGGCGCCCGAGCGGCGCGAGGGCCGGGTCGGGCCCGATGACCGTCACCCGGCACGTGCTGTCCGACGAGCCGGTGCCGGCCTTCGAGCCGCGCACCGGGCACGGTCGCCGAGCCGCTCGGCGACAGCGAGGAGGTCTGGCGCGCCCTCGTGCTGGGGCTCGGGACTTCATCGACAAGAACGGCATGCCGTCGGTGGTGCTCGGCCTGTCCGGCGGCATCGACTCCGCGATCGTGGCGGCGCTGGCCGTCGACGCGCTCGGGCCCGACCGGGTGTACGGCGTCGGGCTGCCGTCGAAGTGGTCCAGCGAGCACTCGCTGACCGACGCCGAGGATCTGGCCCGTCGCACCGGCCTGCACTACGACGTCGTCCCGATCGCGCCGATGGTCGAGGCCTTCGAGGGTTCGGTCGAGCTGACCGGGGTCGCGGCGGAGAACCTGCAGGCGCGCGTCCGCGGCACGCTGCTCATGGGCCTGTCCAACCAGCACGGCCACCTGCTGCTGACCACGGGCAACAAGAGCGAGGTCGCGGTCGGCTACTCGACCCTCTACGGCGACTCCGCCGGCGGGTTCGGCCCGATCAAGGACGTGCCCAAGACGCTGGTCTGGGAGCTGGCCCGCTGGCGCAACGGGTACGCCCGCCAGCGCGGGCGAGACCGAGCCGATCCCGCAGAACTGCATCGACAAGCCGCCGTCGGCCGAGCTGGCCCCGGGGCAGGTGGACACCGACTCGCTGCCCTCCTACGAGGAGCTCGACGCGATCATCGCCGACTACGTCGACCGCGACCTCGGCATGGCCCAGCTGCTCGAGCGCGGGCACGACGCCGGAGATCGTCGCGCGGGTCCTCCGGCTGATCGACACGGCGGAGTTCAAGCGCCGGCAGTCGGCGCCGGGAACGAAGATCAGCCTGAAGGCGTTCGGGCGTGATCGGCGGCTGCCGATCACCAACCGGTGGCGGGAGACCCTGCCCAGCGTCCGCGAAGGAGCCGCATCATGACGGACCAGGCCCCCATGAGCGAATCGGTCGTCTACGGCGGTCAGTCGTCCGCGCGGGTGCGCGTGCACCACCTGCAGCAGGCCAAGGAGCGCGGCGAGAAGTGGGCGATGCTCACCGCCTACGACACCATACACCGCGGCGGTCTTCGAGGAGGCCGGCATCCCGGTGCTGCTCGTCGGCGACTCGGCCGGCAACGTCGTCCTCGGGCACACGTCAGCACGGTGCCGGTCACGGTCGAGGACATCCTGCTGCTCACCCGCGCGGTCGTCCGCGGTCGACCACGCGCACGCTGGTCGTCGCCGACCTGCCCTTCGGCAGCTACGAGGCCGGCCCGGAGCAGGCGCTGGCCACCGCCGTCCGGCTGATGAAGGAGGGCGGCGCGCAGGCGGTCAAGCTCGAGGGCGGGGTCCGGGTGGCCCCGCAGATCAAGCTGATCACCGAGGCCGGCATCCCGGTCATGGCGCACGTCGGCTTCACGCCGCAGAGCGAGCACGCGCTCGGCGGCTACCGCGTGCAGGGCCGCGGCGCCGGCGCCGAGCAGCTGCTCGCCGACGCCCGCGCCGTCCAGGAGGCCGGTGCGTTCGCCGTCGTCCTGGAGATGGTGCCCGCCGAGCGTGGCCGCCCAGGTGACCAAGGAGCTGGCCATCCCGACCATCGGCATCGGCGCCGGTGTCGACTGCGACGCCCAGGTGCTGGTCTGGCCGGACATGGCCGGGCTCACCGGCGGCCAGGTGCCGCAGTTCGTCAAGCAGTACGCCGACCTGCGCGGCGAGCTGCTGCGGGCGGCGAGGGAGTACGCCGACGACGTCCGCGACCGGCACGTTCCCGGCGGCCCGAGCACTCCTTCGAGTAGCCGCCCCCCGGCATCATGTGAGCTGGTCGAGCAGCACGTGCGGCGCCTCGACCAGCGACGGGCCGTACCAGGTGAGGTGCCGACCGCTGACGAACGCGGGCCGGCACTGCGGCCAGGCCTCGGGTCCGTCGTCCGCGGTGAAGGCGTAGGGCTCGTCCGGCAGGACCACCAGGTCCGCGTCCACGGTCGCCGGATCGTCGGCCGCGAGCCTCGGGTAGCGGTCGGCGGAGCCGGCGAACACGTTGCGGACGCCGAGTCGGGCGAGGACGTCACCGGCGAAGGTGTCCCGGCCGAGCACCATCCACGGACGGCGCCAGATCGGGACGACGGCGCGGACGTCGGGCAGCCGCGGCGGGTCGGCCCAGGCCGCACGGGCGGCGCTCAACCAGGCCGGGTCCGGGGCGCCGAGCACCGCGCAGACCCGCGCGAGGGAGGTCAGCGCCTGGCCCACCGTCGAGGGTGCGGTGACCCAGACGGGGATGCCGGCGGCCCGCAGCGCAGCGACGTCCTCCTCCCGGTTCTCCTCGGCGTTGGCGACCACCAGCTCCGGCCCGAGGGCCAGCACCCGGCCGACGTCGGGCCACCTGGTGCCGCCGACCCGCGCGACGTCGAGGTCACCGGGATGCGTGCACCAGTCGGTCGCCCCGACCAGCAGGCCGGGGTCGGTGGCGGCGATCGCCTCGGTCAACGAGGGGACGAGGCTGACGACGCGGCGCGGCGGCGGCCCGTCGAACACCGCGCCGCGGTCGTCGACGGGCACCGGGGTCTGCCGCTCAGACGTCGGTGACGCGGATCCCGGCGTGCGCCTTGTACCGGCGGTTCACCGACACGAGGTTGATGGTGAGCGCCTCCACCTGGGCGGCGTTGCGCAGCCGGCCGGCGTAGACGCCGCGCATCCCGGGCAGCCGGCCGGCCAGCGCCTGCACCAGATCGGTGGCGTCGCGGACGTCGCCGACGACCATCACGTCGCCGTCCAGGGTCGGCCGGGACAGGTCCTCGAGGAGGACGGCGGACAGGTGGTGGAAGGCGCCGACCACGAAGCTGTCCGGGCAGCAGGGCGGCCGCCTGCTGGGCGACGCTGACCCCTCCGCCACGTCGAGCACGTAGGCACCCAGCTCGTCGAAGCCCATCGGCACGACGCAGTCGACGACGACCTTGCCGGCCAGCGGGGTGGCCAGCTCGGCGAGGGTCGCAGCGTGGCCCGCGTAGGGCACGGCGACGATCACCAGGTCGGCCGCGCCGGCGACGTCGACGTTCGACCCGCCGAGGACCGACACCTCCGCGCCGCCGGCCGCCGCCGCGGCCCGCTCGGCGACCTCGGCGGCCACCTCGTCGGCGCGCTCGGCGTCCCGCGAGCCCAGCAGCACGCGCTGCCCGGCAGCCGCGAGGCGCACACCCAGCCCCCGGCCCTGCGGACCGGTGCCCCCGAGCACCCCGACGACCAGATCCTCCACCGCGCGCCCGTCAGTCACGGACCGATCATGCCCGACCGATCAGCGGCCTTCCTCCCACGCCCGGTCCTCGGCGGACAACTGCTCCTCCCGCTCGGCGACCGACGCCACGGCCCGCTCCGCCTCCTCGCGGGTGTCGTAGGGCCCCAGCCGGTGCCGCTCCGCGCAGCCGTCCTTGGGCTCGACCGCCTGGTGCTTCATGCACCAGAACCACGGACCGCCAGCCATCGCCGGACCTCCCTCGTCGCCGTTCGTGTCCGGTCCAGCCTTCCACCGGCCCGGGAACGCCGCACCGCGCCGGCCGCTCCTGTGGGACGGCGCGCCGCCGTACGGGTGACGTCCGACCGCGCACGGCGCGCGGAAATGTCACGTCTCCGCCGTTCGTGAGGCATCCTGCGCTGGTGTCCATGCCACGGGGGCAGATCAGGGACGCCGACCAGGCCGGTGACGGCGTCGGCGCGATCGAGCACGGCCACGACCACCGGATCAGCGCCCTGGTCCTCGCCGCCCTGCTGGCCGCCGGCGGCGGCATGGGCCTGCTCAACCTGCTCGCGGACGGCGTCGTCCGGGACGGTGCGCGCTGGCTCTACGGCCTGACGATGGGTCTGCTCCTCCTCGCCGCGGTGCTGCTGGCCGCGCGCCGACGGGCCGGCGCGTGGCTGACCTTCGGCCTCGTGCTGCTCGGTGACCTGATCTACGTCGTGGTGTCGCTCAGCGTGGTGGATGCGGCGCGCTTCTCCACACCGCTCATGCTGCTGTTCGCGGCCTTCGTCGCCGCCTGGTTCCTCGGCCCGTGGATGCTCGCCGCCCACATGCTGGTCATCCCGCTGGCCTGCCTGATCTCGCTGCGGGACAGCTACGACAGCGACACGGCTCTGGCCATCCAGGTGCTGGTCAGTGCCGGCGTGCTCAACAGCGCGTCGCTGGGCGTCTTCCTTCTCCGCCGCCGCATCCAGCGGCTGCTGGTGGCGACCCAGCAGGCGTCCCGCATCGACCCGCTCACCGGCCTGTACAACCGGCGGCACCTGGCCGAGCAGGCCTCGCGGGTGTGGCGGCAGGCGCGTCGTGACGGCACCCGGGTGGCCGCCATGGTGCTCGACCTCGACCACTTCAAGAGGGTCAACGACGCGCACGGCCACTCCGCCGGCGACGCGGTGCTGCAGACGGTCGCCCGCTCCCTGACCGCGACGGTCCGGCCGGCCGATGTCCTGGCCCGCACCGGGGGTGAGGAGCTCGTGGTGGTCGGCATGGTCAGCGACTCCGACGAGGCGGCCCGGCTCGCGGAGCGGCTCCGGGCCGCGGTCGCCGGCAGCTGCACCGACGACGGGCACCGGGTCACCGCATCGATCGGCGTGGCCCTGCTGCGCCCGGTCGACGACGAGGACGCGGCCGCGTCGCTGTGGCGGTTGATCGACGGGGCCGACGCGGCGATGTACGAGGCGAAGCGCTCCGGTCGCGACCGGGTGGCCGCCGTCCGCGTGCCGCGGCCCCGCTCCGCGCAGCGCGAGGCGTCGCCGCTGGCCGACCCGCCGGCCGCCACGGGCTGACCGACCGGGCGGCCCGGCGGCGCGGGCGGCTCAGGAGCGGGCCTTGGCGGTCTTCCGGTCGTTGGCCTTCTTGATGGCGTCGACGAGCTGCTTCTTCTTCATCGTCGAGCGACCGGAGATGTCGAGCTTCTTGGCCACCTTCAGCAGGTGGTCCTTCGGGGCGTTGGCGTCGACACCGCCCTTGGTCTTCTTGTTCGTCCCGCGACCGCCCTTGGCCTGCTCGTCGCTGGGGCCCTTGCGCCCGCCGGGCTTCTTCTCCCAGTGGTCGCCGACCTTCTCGAAGGAGTGCTTCACCGCGGCCCAGGCGGTCTGGTTGGCCCGCCCGCCCTCGCCGTAGGACTCGACCGCCGCGTCGTGCGCCTTGGCGAACGTGCGCTGGGCCTTCTTGGGTGAGCGCTGCAGCGTGCTGGGCAGCTCGCTCTGCTTCGCCTTGCCGGTCTTGGTGGTCTTCGGCATGGGATCTCCCTTCTGATCGTGGTCCGTCTACCCGGGCGCGCGCAGGTCACGCCCCGGATCGCCCGTCCGGGGACCGGTCAGGGGGACGCCGCGAGGTACCGGCCCCAGTACGCCCGCTCGCCGTCGGTCATCGGGCGGCTGCGCCCGGCGGCGTAGTCGAAGAGCACGCAGACGCCGTCGGCGCGGATGGCGGCTTCGCCGTCCTGGATCAGTTCCTGGCGGACGGTCACCGATTTCGTGCCCAGCCTGCTGACCCAGCTGCGCACCGTCAGGCGCTCCCCCGCCCGGTAGACGAGCTGTCGGAGGTAGTCGACCTCCAGCCGGCCGAGGATGAAGCCGGGCTGACCGTCGGTGCCCGGCGCCCCGGCGCCGATGACGAGGCGGGCGTCCTCGAGCAGGCCGAGCGCGCGGGCGTGGTTGACGTGCCCGTAGACGTCCGGGTCCGACCAGCGCAGTTGCACCTCGTGCTCGTGGACCCGGTGGCCGGGTTCCTCCACCGTCCCGCCAGCCGGGGTCACGGCTGGTCCGCGGTCTCCGCTGACTGTCGGTGACCTCCCTGCGCGTCGTCCGTGTCGGGGTGCACCGTGCGCTCCTCGGACTCGGCGAGGATCGCCTCGGCGGCGACCTCCTCCATGCCGCTGCCGCGCAGCGCCTCCTCCTCGGGGAGCAGGTGGGCGCGCGTCTCGACGTTGCCCTCGGTCACGTTGTCCAGCGCCTCGGGGCTGGGCTCCTTCTGGGTGGTCACGTGCTCACTCTCCTCAGGACGTCGGGGTCGCGTCGTCGGCGTAGCGAAGCACGGCCGCGACCGACTCCTTGCCGGGCATCGCCGTCCGCGAAACGACCACCGCGCCCGCCCCGCTGGCGACGACGGCCGCCATCAGGGCCCGGTCGGCCGGTGCCACCGTGCCGTGGCGGCCCATGGCGTCCATGTCGTGCTGGTCCACGCCCAGCTGCAGGGGGTCGTCACCGACCAACAGCGTCTCGTCGGTCTCGTCGCCGAGGACGAGGGTTTCGACCTGCCCCTTGCGCAATGCCTCGACGACCGGGCCCAGCCCGCTCACCGACAGCCCGTGCGAAGCGGCGGCCTGCACCTGTTCGAGCACGTCGGCCTGGTCGTGTGCCTCGTGCTCCGCGACGAGCTCCGCTGCGCGGCGGGTCACCGGCTCGCGGTCGGCCCCGGCGGCCCGACCGCCCTCGTCCATCGACACCACGAGACCGGACCAGCCACCACCGGCCCGGTCGGCGAGGATCTGCCGCGCCCGGACGTCACCGGCGAGCAGCACGAACCGGGGCTGCAGCCGCCGCACCAGGGAGTCGATGTGCTCGGCCACCTTGTCGGCGTTGTCGATCCACTGGTTCTCGGCGGTGTGCATGTAGGTGTTGTGCGACCAGCCGCCCACCTTGACCTTGCGCATGTGGAAGGTGTCGCCCTCGACCTCCGTCTCCTCGTCGGCGCGGCCGGGCAGGCCGGCGTAGGAGATGTCGGCACCTACCCGGTCGGCCACGACGACGACGTGTGGGACCCGGCCGGCCAGCCCGGCCATCACCGGGCGCACGTCCGGCTGCGGTGACCAGTCGGCCACCTCACGGGGCGGGGCATCCCCGAGCACCTCGTCGAGCACGACGGTGCCGTCGGCGGCGACGACCACGGCGCGCCCACGGAGCGTGCCGGCGTACCCGCCTTCGTTGCCTTCGAGCAGCCGGTCCCGCACCGACTGCACGACCACCTCCGGAGCGCCCTGCTCGGTGAGCCGCTCGGCCAGGCCCCGCACGCGCAGCTCGAGTTCGGTGTCGGCGGTCTCGGTCGTGTGCGTCACATCGGCGCAGACCGTCGCGAAGGGCCCGGTGGCTGCGAAGACCGGCGCCAGGAAGGACACGTCCATGACGGGACAACTCCTCGGGTGGATCGGGTGCACGATTCGGGGGCGGTCGGACGCTCCCGCTGTCGCCGCCTACCCACCGACCGGGTCCTCACACCCGGTTCGCGCGGCGGGAGGACGGGTAGGCGAGCACCCATGACCGAGCGCGACGACCTGCCCCTGGACGACTACGACCACCTGCCGGTGGGGTCGCTCGTCTCCCGGATCCGCACGCTGGACATCGCGGGACTGGGGACGCTGCTGGACTACGAGCGCCGGCACGCCAACCGCTTCCAGGTGGTGCGGGCCATGGAGAGCCGCCTGGACGGGCTCGCCGAGGGCTCCCAGCCCTCGGGCGGGGACCCGGCCGAGACCGGCGCCGACTCCCCGCCGCCGCCCGAGGGCGGGTCGAAGGCGTCGCCGGCCACGACCGGGCCGCCGATCAACCCGCCGTCCCAGGGCGACCCGACCAACCCGGCCCAGCCCAGGTAGGCCCGGGCCCGCGCCCTGCCCCGACGCCGCGGGCCGATCGCCGGCTCCTACCGGCTGAAGACGCCGATGATGTCCATGACGGCCGGGCCGAGCAGCACGATGAACAGCGTCGGCAGGATGCACAGGATCAGCGGGAAGATGACCTTCACCGGGATCTGCATGGCCTTCTCCTCGGCCCGCTGCCGGCGCTTGAGCCGCATCTCCTGGGCCTGGGTGCGCAGCACGTCGGCGATGGAGACGCCGTACGCGTCGGCCTGCACGACGGCCCGGATGAACCGCCGCAGGTCGGTCACGCCGGTCCGCTCGGCCAGCGCCAGGTAGGCCTCGCGGCGGGGCTGGCCGACGGCGATGTCCTGCAGGGTGCGCACGAGCTCCTCGGCCAGCGGCCCCTTGCCGTTCTTGCCGGCCCGCGCCATGGCCGACTCGAAGCCGAGGCCGGCCTCGACGGCGATGGTCATCTGGTCGAGGGTGTCGGCCAGTTCGAGCTGGATGGCCTGCTGCCGTTCCTGGCCGCGGCTGATCAGCAGCAGGTCGGGCACGACGTAGGCCACACCGGTGACCACGACGGCGAGCAGCACCGTGAGCGTGCCGGGCTCGGACACCGCGACGAGCGTGCTCAGCCCGCCCGCCACGAGGGCCAGCACGAGCTTGGCCGCGACCAGCTTGGGCACCGGCCAGGCGGCCGGCCGCCCGGCGGTGGCCGCCAACCGGTCGAGGCGGGCGACGGTGCCGGCCGGGGTGAGCCCGCGGGCGAGCCCCGCCAGCCCCTTGCCCCGGCGCCGTTCGGCGGAGGTGGGCAGTTCGATGCCGCGCACGAGGTTGCTGCGCGCCTGGAGGGCGGCGGCCGACGGCCGGGCCAGCATCGCCCACCCCAGCAGCGGGACGGCGGCGGCGACGGCGAGAGCAGCGGCCAGCACGGGGATCGGCGGCATGGTCAGAACCGGATCTTCACGGTGTTCTTCAGCCACAGGCCGCCGACGGTCATCATGACCGCGGCCACGGCGAGCATCCCGTAGCCCAGCGCGCTCTCGGTGAACGCCGACAGGTAGCCGGGGTTGGTCATCGAGATGAAGGCGAGGATGCCGAACGGCAGGGCCATCAGCACGACCGCCGACAGCTTGCCCTCGGCCGACAGCGCCTTGACCTGGCGGCGGATCGCGTTGCGCTCGCGGATGGTGTGCCCGACGGCGTCGAGCACCTCGGCGAGGTTGCCGCCGACCTCGCGGTGGATCGCGATGGCCTGGGCGACCCAGGCGAAGTCGTCGCTGGCCATGCGCTCGGCGATCTCGTCGAGTGCCTCGCCGAGGTCGCGGCCGACCCGGGTCTCGTTGACCAGCCGGGCGAACTCCTCGGACGTCGGCGACGCGGCTTCCTGGGAGACGGCGTCCATCGCCCGCAGCAGGCTGTGCCCGGCGCGCAGGCTGCTGGCCATCAGCTGCAGGGAGTCGTCGAGCTGGTCGGCGAAGGCGGCCTGCCGGCGGGAGATGCGGACCTTGACGACCAGCCGGGCGCACAGCGGCACCGCGGCGGCGGCGAGCAGGCCCACGACGGGGCCGCTCAGCAGGGCGCCCAGCACACCGGCACCGAGGGTCGTCAGCGCCACGGTGAGGACGACGTCGGGCAGTGCCATGGTCATCCCGGCGCGCTCCAGTGCGGCGGCACCGGAGGCGAGCCGGCCGCGCTTGGCCAGGACCTTCTCGACCGCGGCGCCGGCAGCGGCACCCGCACCGGCCAGGGTCGAGGTCGGTGGCGCGACGGTCGGGTCCAGCCGCGACAGCGGCACCCGCCCCGGCCCCGCGGGCAGGACGGCGAGGCTGAGGATCAGCAGCGCGGCCGCGACGGCGGCGATCCCGGCGGCGAGCATCAGCCCCACCCGCCGCGGCCGGCAGGCGCAGCCGCCCCGAACACCCGCGGCGACAGCGTGATGCCCAGCTCGTCGAAGCGGTCGGTGAACCGCGGCCGGACGCCGGTGGGCACCGGCTTGCCGAGGAACCGCCCCGTCGCGTCGACGCCGGCGGAGTAGTCGAACAGGAAGGCGTCCTGGAGGGTGACCGTCTCACCCTCCATGCCCTGCACCTCGGTGACGTGGGTGACCCGGCGGGTGCCGTCGCGCAGCCGGGTCAGCTGGACGACGACGTCGACGGCGGAGGCGATCTGCTCGCGGATGGCCCGCAGCGGCAGGTCCATGCCGGCCATCAGGACCAGGGTCTCGAGGCGGGCGATCGCGTCGCGGGGCGAGTTGGCGTGGACCGTCGACAGCGAGCCGTCGTGGCCGGTGTTCATCGCCTGCAGCATGTCCAGCGACTCGCCGCCACGGCACTCCCCGACCACGATCCGGTCGGGCCGCATGCGCAGCGAGTTCCGCACCAGGTCGCGGATGGTGATCGCGCCCTTGCCCTCGATGTTCGGCGGCCGCGACTCCAGCCGGACGACGTGGTCCTGCTGCAGCTGCAGCTCGACGGCGTCCTCGATGGTGACGATCCGCTCGCCGGTCGGGGATGAAGGAGGACAGCACGTTGAGCAGCGTCGTCTTGCCGGTGCCGGTTCCGCCGGAGACGATGACGTTGAGCCGCGCCTCGACGCAGGCGTCGAGCAGCTCGGCCATCTCCGGCGACAGCGTGCCGAAGCCGATCAGGTCGTCGACGTTGAACGGGTCCTTGGCGAACTTGCGGATGGTGAGCGTGGAGCCGCTGAACGCCAGCGGCGGGATGATCGCGTTGACGCGGGAGCCGTCGGCCAGGCGGGCGTCGACCAGCGGCGAGGACTCGTCGATGCGCCGGCCGACCCGCGAGACGATGCGGTCGATGACCCGGCGCAGGTGCTCCTCGGAGGTGAACCGCGCGCTGGTCCGCTCCAGCCGGCCGTGCCGCTCGACGTAGATGTTCTCCGGGCCGTTGACCATGATCTCGGTGACCGCGTCGTCGTCGAGCAGCCGCTGGAGCGGCCCGAAGCCGAGCACGTCGTCGGCCAGCTCGGCGGTGAGCCGAGCCCGCTCCTCCGTGCTGAGCGGGACCTTCTCCTCCTCGACGACCTCGTCGAGCTCGCCGAGCACCAGGCTGCGCAGCTGCTCCTCGGACAGCGACGGGTCGTTGAGCCGGGAGCCCATCCGCTCGAACAGCGCCTTGCCCACCCGGTCCTTGAGCCGGGTGAGGGCGTCCGTGGGCGGGGGCCCCACGACCGGGGCGGTGGTCGGGCGCGGTGCGGGCACCGCCGAGAGCACCGGCGGCGCCTCGGCGACGGGGCGGCCCTGCGCGGCGGCCAGCCGGTCGGCGAGGTTCACGATGCCGCCCGGTGCTTGGCCCGGTAGCGGCCCGGTTTCATCAGCGGGGTCGCCGAGAAGCGGGACACCAGCCGGCGCAGCTCCTTCACCATCGGGTCGCGTCGGCGGCCGCTCTCGAGCAGCGGCACGCCCTGGTTGGTCGACGAGGGCACCGTGGCGGACCGCGGCAGGACGACGTCCACACCGGTGCCGATGGCGACCTCGACGTCGCGCACCGACAGCCCGCCCTTCGGGTCGGCGAAGTTCATGACCACGTGCCGGCCGGCGGGGATCATGCACAGCTCGCGGAGCACGTCGAGCTCCTTGCGCAGCCCGCGGACGCCGGGCACGTCCATGCTGGTCAGCATCACCACGTCGCTGGCGCGGTCGAGCGCGGCCAGCGTCTGCGGCGACAGGCCGGGCGCGGTGTCCACGACGACGTAGCGGAACTCGCGGGCCAGCGAGGCCAGCAGCCGGGTGACGTCGTCGGCGGTCACCGTGTCCCCGGCCGCCGGCGACTCGGCACCGCAGACCGCGTACAGGCCGCTGGGGTGCTGGGTGAGGAAGGTCTTGAGGACCATCGTGTCCTCGCTGGCCGGTCCGTGGACGGCGTCGGGCAGCGTGTACTCGGGGGTCAGGCCCAGTGCGGACGCCACGTCGCCGAACTGGACGTCGAGGTCGACGAGCACGGTCGACTGCGGGGCGGCGGCGGTCAGGCCGATGGCCAGGTTGGTCGACACGGTGGTCTTGCCGACCCCGCCCTTCGGCGAGGCGACGGTGATGACCCGCCCGGCGTAGCGGTCGGTCTCGGTGGCCGGCCGCAGCACCCGCCGGCGCCCGTTGGCGGCCTGCGAGGCGCGCTCGATGGCGTCGGCGATCTCGGGCACGCTCGCCGACGGCGGCAGCAGGTCGCGGATGCCCGAGCGCATGGCCGCCTGCCACATCTGCTGCGACGCCTCGGTGATCAGGACGACGGTGATGCCCGGCGTCTGCACGTCGAGGCGCCCGGCCAGGGTCAGGACGGCGTCGGGCGAGGCGCCCGGCCCGATGACCAGGACGTCGGGCAGTTCGCCGTCGGTCAGCTGCTCGAACAACCGCGACGGCTCCCCGGGCAGCCGGCCCGGCGGCAGGACGTGGACGTCTCCGTCGGAGGCCTGCTTCACCCGGAGGATCAGGTCCTCGTCCGCCCCGGCCAGTACGACGCGGCTCATGCCAGGTCCTTCGTGTAGATGGTGATCTGGTCGAGGACGTCGGTTCCGGAGGTGTCGGCGTCCTCGGGCTCGAGGGTCAGCCAGACGGTGCCGTGCTCCATGCCGAACACGACCGCCTCCGCCTGGGGCGCCGTGACCGCGAGGGTGATCATCAGGCTCTGCGTGGGCGCGGCCCCGCCGGACGACGCGGTCTCAGCGGCGCCCTCGGCGCCGTCCGCGTCGACCGGCGACGGTGCGCCCTGCACCTGGGTGACGAGCACCTCGTGCAGGACGGCGTGGGTCTTGACGGTGCCGCCCTGGTAGATCATCGAGACCATGACGCCGACGGTGTCGCCCGCGGCGAGCCGGCCGCCGACGGCCCGCTGCGGCTCGAGCAGGACGCTGACCTCCTGCAGGCCGGCCGGCACGGCCACGACGCCGGGGGCGTCGCCCTCGTCGGGCAGCTCGAACCGGTCGGTGAGCAGCTGCTCGCCCGGGAGCAGATCCACGGCGGCGACCTGTCCGGCCAGCTGCGCGAGGTCGGTGACCCGGCCGTCCAGGGCCGCCTTCTCGGGCAGCAGCTCGGTGCGCACCAGCAGGTCGAGCTCCTCGGCGGGCGTGCCCTCCGGGATGGGCCGGTCGGCCACCAGCACCTCGGTGGTGCGCACCCCCTCCAGGGCACGGGCGTCCGCGCCGCTTGACGTAGGCCACCAGCACGACGGTGCCGGCGACGAGCAGGACGAGCGCCGCGAGGGCGGCGAGCAGTCGACGTCGCATGGTTTCGGCGCCCCTATCGGACCAGTCGGAGGATCCACGCGCCCAGGGACGGTGCGGTGGAGTCGTAGAAGAAGGCGTCGGACGGCTCGACGAACTGGGTGAAGTAGCCGCGGATGCAGCGGTCGTTGCCGCCGCACGGGCTGTTCCACTTGTACTGGCCGGCGAAGTAGTAGCCGGTGATGGTGAAGGCCGCGTAGCCGTGCACGCGGTACCAGGCGCTGCTGCCGGTACCGCCCGACTGGTCGAAGATCGGCAGCAGCACGGTCTTGTTCTGCATCTCGGCGAAGTCCGCCGGGTCG
This sequence comes from uncultured Actinomycetota bacterium, assembly GCA_963723745.1. GTDB lineage: Bacteria > Actinomycetota > Actinomycetes > Mycobacteriales > Geodermatophilaceae > CAVRRZ01. The sequence continues at coordinate 115,607 of CAVRRZ010000006.1, read as the reverse complement.
CAGCCGTTGGACGGGTTGTTGCCCGGCTCGGAGTCGACCACGTTGCCGGCGCGGGTCGTCGCCTTGCAGCTGCCACCGCCCACGGTTCTCAGCCAGCCGAAGCCGCCGGGCACGAACAGGCCGTTCGACCCCGTGCAGCCGGTGCCGGAGTGCTTCGGCAACTCGATCGTGCGTTCCGCGGTTCCGCTGGGCAGCCCGCCACCGGTCTGCGCCGTCCACTCGCACAGCGAGAAGATCAGCGGCAGCGCCGCCGTGCCGCCGCCCGGGGCGCCCCAGGCGACGGTCGCCGTCGCCGCGACGTTCGAGGACTCGTGCCCGATCACCGGGGCGAACCAGTGCTCGGTGGGCGTGCTGCCGGTGACGGTGACGCTCGTCGGGTTGCTCGGTCAGCACCGGCGGCGCGGCCGCGGCCTCCCCCACGTTCGCGGTGACCAGCTCCTGCGCCGTGGCCTGCATGTCGCCGCAGTCGCCCCGGGCACAGTCACGGGCGACGGCCAGCGCCGCGGCGTCGGCCGCGGTCTGCAGCCGCGCCCGCTCGGCGTAGAGGGCACCGACGTCGACGGCGATCGCCGCGAAGCCGAGCAGCGGGACCAGCAGCAGGGTGACGATGACGGCGGCAGCGCCGCGCTCGTCGTCCAGGCGGGCCCGCAGCCCGGTTCGGAGCCCCTGGAGGGGACGGGTCAGCCGTGGCATCGCATGACCCCCCTTCCGGTCAGGTCGATCTCCGCGCCGAAGAAGTCGGTGAGGAATGGCTTGGGATAACTGATGGTCAGCTCGACGGAGGTGGAGCCGGCCGTGGGTGGGCAGACGGTGCTGATGGCGATCTGCGCGTCGGTGATGGCCGGGTCCAGGGAGCCGGCGGCCTTGCGGACGGCGGCGCGAGCCGCGGCCGGATCGTTCTGCAGGGCCATGACCCGCACGCCCTCCCGGGCGGCGGCCGAGAGGGTGCCCTGCACCTGGAAGGCGTGGCCGAACTCGACGATGCCGAGCACCAGGATCAGGAGCATCGGGACGAGGAGGGCGAACTCCACCGCACTGGCACCACGCTGGTCGCGCAGCCGGCTCCGTGCCATGGCCCCTCCCTCCACTCGAGCGGCCTCGGGGGCCGCGGGCGCCGCGACGTGCGTCGGTGCAGCGGCCCCCGGGGGGACGGGGGCCGCTGCACCGACAGCCGCGACGGGTGCAGCGCAGGTCAGCCGGCGCCGCCGATGGCGGTGGTGATCTCCTGGAAGAGGGCGTTCAGCTGGTCACCCAGCAACATGACGGTGGCGATGATCACCGCGGCGATGAGGCCGACCATGAGGCCGTACTCGACGGCGGTGGCGCCCTTCTCCTCGCGCATGCGGTCGCGCGCGGCCAGGGCGAGGGTCTCGAGGGTCACGAACAGCTTGACCATGGGTGTGCTCCCTTGTGTCGGCCGTCGAGGTCCGGGTCGGGTGATCCGGACATGCGGCTGTGGGAGCCCTGTCGTGCCGCCGATGCGTCGACTTGAGCGGTCTTAGCCCGATCGACGGACACCGTTCCGCCGTCCGCGTGACCGTTGCGACCGCTCGGTCGCTGTCCGTGACGGTTGGATAACCGATTGTCAGTGCATTACTACGGCGAGTATCGCTCCGAGCAGCATCGCGGGGCCGAACGGCAGTTCACCGCGCCGGTCGACCCGCCGGCCGGCGAGCAGGACGAGGGCGACGAGTGCCTGGACGACGAAGCCGGCCGCCGCGCCCAGCGCGAGCACGGGCCAGCCCAGCCAGCCGAGGAAGAGCCCGATCAGGCCCGCCAACTTGACGTCGCCCATCCCGAGGCTGCGCGGGGAGATCAGCGCCAGCACGAGGAACGCCACGAACAGCGTCCCGGCCCCCAGTCCGGCGCGCAGCAGCGCGTCCCACTGCCCGGTGCCGGCCGCGGCCACCGCCAGCAGGCCGGCACCGATCCCGAGCGAGGGCAGCACGACCCGGTCGGGCAGCAGCAGGTGCCGCAGGTCGATCGTCGCGAGCAGCACGGCGACGGCCGCGAGGAACAGGAAGGCAGGGAGCTCCCAGCCCGGGCCGATCGACGCCGTGGTGAGGGCGAACAGCGCCGCCGTCCCGAGCTGGACGACCGGCCGGCCGACCGCGATCCGCGGCGCCGCCACGAGGGTGTCGCCGGCCGCATCCTCCGCGCGCGGGCCCGACCACGGGAACGACCCGGCCGCCCGGTTGACCCCGGCGCCCACGAGGAGCCCGAGCACACCGATCAGGACGACCACGGCGCTCACCTTGACACAGCCACCGGCCGGTCACCGACTTCCTCGCCGAGATCTGCACACTCGTACGCATCGGGCGTCCGATGCGTACGAGTGTGCAGATCTCGCGGCGGCTGGGGCGCCGCGCGCAACCACCTTGCCCGGGCCGCCGCGCCCGGTGGAGGGTGCCGCTGCCGGCGGCCGGCCGGCGCCTCCGATCGACGGGTGCGGTGACAGTCATGCGACCTCGGTTCCTCGCACGGGCGACGGTGGTCGCCGTCCTGTCCTGCGCTCTGGCCGCACCGGCCGCCGCGAACGCTGCCCCGGACCCGGGACCGCCCCCGAAGCCGCCGGCGCTGCCGGGGCCGTGGCCGCCCTCGGAGGTGCTGGCCGTCGACCCCTCGACCGTCCCGGTGCCCGACGCGACGGGCTTCCGCGCCGCCGCGGTCTGCCCGGCGGCCGGCTCCGGCGTCCGGACGTCGGCGCCGGGCAGCGGCAAGACGGTCGCGCTGACCTTCGACGACGGGCCGGGGCCGCAGACCGCCGCCGTGATGCAGGTGCTCGAGGACGCCGGGGCGCAGGCGACGTTCTTCGACATCGGGGTGAACGAGACGGTGCGCCCGCAACTGGTGCAGGCGCTGGCCGCGCAGGACTTCCTGCTGGGCAACCACACCTGGTCGCACCCGGACATGCGGACCCTGTCGTCGTCCGGGCAGGCCTCGCAGATGGACAACGCGACCAACCAGCAGCGCTCGCTGGTCGGCGCCTCCCCCTGCGTCTTCCGCCCGCCCTACGGCGCCTACAACAGCACGACACTGAGCCTGGCCCAGTCGCGCGGCATGTCGGTGTGGAACTGGTCGGTGGACACCGGCGACTGGGCGGCACCGCCGACCGGGTCTGCCACCTGGACCGACCGCATCGTGACGCGGGCCCAGGCCGGCGGCAGCCAGACCCATCCGGTGATCCTGATGCACACCCAGCCCGACGGTTCGGCGTCCACCCTGGCGGCCCTGCCGAGGATCATCACCTACTACCGCGACCGCGGGTACACGTTCGTCGACCTGCTGGGCCGGCAGGCCGACCGGCCGGTGACCGGCGACTGGGACGGCGACGGCGACGAGACGCCCGGCGTGGTCCGCGGCAGCACGTGGTACCTGCGCAACAGCAACTCCAGCGGGCCGGCCGACATCGTGCTGACCTTCGGCTACCCGTACGACCGGGCCGTCGTGGGCGACTGGGACGGCGACGGCGTCGACACCCCCGGAGTCGTGCGCGGCGGCACCTGGTTCCTGCGCACCACGAACTCCCCCGGCGACACCGGCCGCACGACGCTGACCTTCGGCACGAGCTCCTACAAGGAGGTGGCCGGCGACTGGGACGGCGACGGGGTCGACACCCCCGGCGCGGTCACCCCCACCGGCACCTGGCACCTGCGCGCGACGAACGCGCCCACGAGCGGCAAGACGGTGCTCGCGTTCGGAACCACCGGCTACCGCCCGGTGACCGGCGACTGGAACGGCGACGGGACGACGACGCCGGGCATGGTGTCGGGCACGACGTGGCACCTCCGGTCGACCAACGCGGCCTCGAGCCCCAAGGCGACCATCCAGTACGGCGCGTCCACCGACCGGCTCGTCACCGGCGACTGGGACGGCGACGGCGACACGACGCCCGGCGTCGTCCGGGGCTCGGGGTGGTTCCTGCGCAATGCGAACACCAGCGGCGGGGCGCACTCGTCGTTCACGTTCGCGCCGTGACGGGCGGCCCGCCGTCAGGCCGGGCGGGTGTCCACGAGGGTGGCGAAGGCGATCACGTTGTCCTCGTAACTGCGCGCGCCGGGGTCGAAGGCGCCGCCGCAGGTGATCAGCCTCAGCTGCGCGTCGTCGGTGTTGCCGTAGACGTCGATGGTCGGGAAGTCGTCCTTGGCGTGCACCTCGACCCGGTCGACCGCGAAGACCGCGACGCTGCCGTCGGCGCGGCCGACCTCGATCTCGTCTCCGGCCGCCAGCGCGCCGAGGTCGAAGAAGATGCCGGGCCCGTGCTCGGCCGAGTCGACGTGCCCCAGGATCACGGCCGGTCCGACGGCGCCGGGCGCGGGCCCCCGCTCGTACCAGCCGGCCTTGTCGTCGGCCTCCAGCGGCGGCACCTCGACCGTGCCGTCGTCGTTGAGCCCCAGGTCGAGCAGCTCGCTGGTGACCCCGATCGACGGCACCGAGACCGACACCGGGTCTGCCACCTGCTCGTCCGGCGCCGCCGGTCCGGACGTGCCCGGACCTGTCACGGAGTCCTCGGGAGCCGGTGCCGCCGGGTCCGGAGGCGCGGTGGTCGTGCCCGCCTCGGCCGGCCGCGGCGGCGACTGCTGCCCGGTCACGGCGATCCCGACGGCGACGGCTCCCACGAGGGCGAGCACCCCGGCGAGTGCCGCCCAGAGGCGCGCGCGAGGTCGGGAGCCTGGTCGGTCGGTCACGTCGGTCCTCCGGAAGGTGTCGGGCAGGGGTTCCGCCGCGCGGGGGTGACCAGCACCCCCGCGCGGCGGGATCGGTCGGTCAGGCCTGGTCGGCCTGACGACGGCGGTAGGCGACGGCACCTGCCGCGGCGGCACCGGTCAGCGCGAGCGCGCCGACGCCGATCGCGGCCTGCTGCTCCAGCCCGGAGGTGCTGCCGGCGCCGGTCTCGGCGCCACCTTCCGGCGTGGTGCCCATCTGGGCGGCGGTGAAGGCGCCGCACGCGGCCGGAGCGGTCGCCTCCATGGGCAGCTCCGGGTCCAGGTCGCTCATGACGTCGCCGTCGTACTGGCCGCTGCCGTCCTTGTCGACGCCGTGCAGGACCAGCACCGCGGTGCCGTCGTCGAACGCCGCGTGCACGTCGTCGCTGACCTCGAAGGTCCGCTCGTAGCTGATCGTGCCGTCGGTCGGGAACCGGTCGATGGCCAGACCGCTGTCGGGGCTGGTGTCGCCCTCGGTGGTCAGCGAGGCGCCGATGTCGCCGTAGAAGGGCGCGCCCTCGGTGACGCTGACGAAGCCGTCGCCGTCCTCGTCGTCGGCGTCGGTCGGGCAGGTGCCCTCCGCGCCGATGTGGAAGTGCTGCGCGTGCGGGGAGCCCGCCAGCAGGCCGGAGGCCTCGATCATGACCGTCGCGGTGTTGCCCTCGAGCGTGACCATCCCCGTGCCGGACACGCCGGATCCGTTCAGCGCGCCCAGGTCCGCCTGGAAGCTGCCGTCGGCCGCCGAGGCCCCGGTCATGGTCAGCAGGGGGAAGGCCGCCGCGGCGAGAACGACGGTCGGGAGTGCGAATGCCTTGCGCAAGGTGAGCTCCTCGGGTTGTGCGGCGCCGGGTCCCCCGCCGGCGCCAGTCGCCGGCGCCCCGCACCGTCCGCAGTGCATTCGGGGGCCGGAGCCCCGGCGGTTCACCATCGAGAAGCGCGCGATCGGATTGTGGGCATCCGCCCGCCCGGGCGGGGCGCGCGCACGACGCCTCACAGAACCGGAACGAGCCGTGGCCACGAACGCCGGACATGGCGAACTCCCGGCACACCCCTGACCGCACGCGGTTCGTCCTGCGCCGCGCCACGGTCCTGCTCGGGGCCTTCGCACTGGGGGCACTCGCACTCCTGGCGCTGGTGATGCCCTCGGCCCTGGCGCACGACGAACTGCTCGCCACCTCGCCCACGGACGGCGCGTCGGTGCCCGTGGCGCCGGGGAGCGTGACGCTGGAGTTCGGCGGGGAGGTCCTCGCGCTGGGCACGGAGGTGCTCGTAACCGGGCCCGACGGCTCGCCGGCCTCCGACGGGACGGTCGAGATCGTCGACGGCACCGTCCTCGCGCCGCTCCGGGCCGATCTGCCCGCCGGTACCTACGACGTCCGGTGGCGCGCCACGTCCTCCGACGGACACCCGCTCTCGGGCGAGTTCGGGTTCACGGTCGTGCAGGGCACGGCTCCTGCCGCACCGTCGCCGACGTCCGCGAGGGAGCCCGACGTCGCTCCGGAGCCCGCGCAGGGTGACCGGCCGGCCGGCTCCTCGCCGTCGGTCGGATGGCTCGCGGCCGGGGCGCTCCTCGTGACCGCCGGGGGCCTGGGTGTGCGGCGGCTGCGCGGCCGCCGGTGACCGTCGCCACGCGGCGACCCACCTCCCGGCACTCCCTGGTCGGTACTGCCGGGCTGCCGCGGCGCCGACTGCTGGCCGGAACCCTGGGGCTGGTGGCGGTGCTCGCCCTGGCATCCGCGGTAGGGAACGGAGGGACGTCGTCGTCCGGGCTCGACCGCACCGGGGCCCTGGTCGACCTCGGCCTGCCGCTGACCACCTTCGCCGGCCGGACCGCGGCCGTGGGCACCGTCGGGTCACTGCTGTTCGCCGCCGTCCTGCGGACCGAGCGGGTCCCCTCCCCCGCGTCGCGGCAGGCGCTCCGGGCGGCGTCGATGTGGGCGTGGGCGTGGGCCGCAGCGACCGTCGTCGGCGCCGTCCTCACGGTGAGCCGGCTGGTCGGGGTCTCCCCCGGGTCGCTGCCCGCGTCGGCCGTCGGGGTGTACGTCACCGACCTGGCGGCGGGGCGTGCCGCCCTGTTCGTCGCGGCGACGGCCACCGTGCTGGCGCTGACCGCACACCGGTGCCGGAGCCCGCACACCGCCCGGCTGCTGCTCGCCGGTGCCGTCGCGACGCTCGTCGTCCCGGTCGTGCTCACCGGGCACTCGGCGACGGCCGAGAACCACGTCGTGGCCGTGACCTCTCTCGCGGTGCACGTGGTCGCCGCCGCCGTCTGGGCCGGCGGGCTGCTGGCGGTCCTGCTGCACGGGCGCGGGTCGGACGACGTGGCACCCGCGGTGGCCCGGTTCAGCGCGGTGGCCCTCGGCTGCTTCGTCGTCACGGCCGCGTCCGGTGTGCTGTCGGCCGCGATCCTGCTGGGCGGCCTCGACGGGGTGCTCGCCGCCGCGGGCACCGGCTACGGGTGGCTGCTGGTCGCCAAGGCCGTCGCGCTGGGCGCGCTGGGCGGCTTCGGGTGGTGGCACCGACGTCGCACGCTGCCCCGCCTGCGCGCCGGCCGGCCGGGCAGCTTCCGCCGGTTCGCCGTGGCGGAGACCGGCATCCTGCTCGCCACCGTGGCGGTGGCCGTGGCCCTGGCCGGCTCACCGCCGCCGGCATCGGTGCCGGCGCCGGCGTCGGCGTCGGCGTCGGCAGCCGCGGAGTCGTCCACGGGTTCGGCAGCGCCGGGATCCTCGACCGGCGCGGCCCCGGCCGGGCCGGGCGCGGCTCCGGCCGATGAGATGGCCGGGCACGACCACGGCGAGCTGTCGGTGGGCGTGCTGATCGACGAGGCGCGGTTCCACGTCTCCGGGCCGGTGGCCGCGGGCTCGCGGGTCACGGTGCACAACCGCAGCACGACGGAGGTGACCCTCACCGCCGAGGACGGGTCGTTCGACGTCGTCGTCCCCGCCCGGACGCTGATCACCTTCGAGGCGCCGGCCGGGCCGGGCAGCTACCCGTTCACGAGCCGGCACTCGTCGGCGTTCGCCGACGTGCTCGAGGTGCGCTGACGCGAGCGGCCGCCGGGCTCCGCCACGACAGGCGGGGCGTCGAGCAGCATGCTGAGGCGGTGGCGGAGCAGCAGGTCGAGCGGGCGGTCGAGGCGACGCGCCCCGCGGGCCGCGGGCGGCGGCGCGCCGCCGTCCGGCGGGTGGCTCGGCGCACGCTGGTCCGGGCGTGGAACGACGACATCTTCAGCGAATCGGCTGCCGCCGCGTTCTGGCAGACGTTGTCCCTGCCGCCACTGCTGCTCGGCCTGTTCGCCGCCCTCGGCTACGTCGACGGCCTGTTCGGGCCGGAGACGGCGTCCGCGGTCGAGGAGTGGGTGCTCGAGATCGCCGGGAGCCTGTTCAGCCGGCAGGCGCTGGACGAGCTGGTCACGCCGACCGTGCAGGACGTGCTCGGCTCGGCACCGGCCGGCGTCGTGTCCGTCGGCTTCCTGATCACCCTCGGTTCGGGCTCCTCGGCGATGTCGGCGTTCATCGACGCGATCACCCGCGCGCACGGCCAGTACGAGATCCGCAACCTGGTCTGGCAGCGGGCCCTCGCCGTCCTCGTCTACCTGGTCGGCCTGGTCACCGGCATCATCGCCATCCCGCTGCTGACCCTGGGGCCGGAGCGGGTGGTCCCGCTCCTGCCCGACGCCTGGGAGCCGACGACGGACTCGATCATCGAGTTCCTCTTCTACCCGGTCGTCGGCGTGGTCCTGCTCCTCGCACTGACCACGCTGTACAAGGTGGCCCTGCCCCTCAAGCCGCCCTGGCACCGCGGTCTGCCCGGCGCGCTGCTCGCCGTCCTGGTGTTCTTCTCCGGCACCTGGGCGCTGCGGCTCTACCTGGACTCGGTTGCCGCCGTCGGCGTCACCTACGGCGCGCTGGCCGCGCCGATCGCCTTCCTGCTCGCCACCTTCGCGATCGGGCTGGGGCTCGTCCTCGGCGCGCACCTCAACGCCACGGTGCAGGCGCTGTGGCCCGCGAAGCTGAGCGACCCGAGGGGGAGGTTGGCCCGGACGGGCCCCGGGACGCCGGAGCTGCGCCGCACGGTGCGCGAGAACCCGGAGGCGGCCGCGGCGGTGCTCGAGCAGCTGGCCTACGACGTCCGGCGTCCGGACGAGGGTCGTGAGCGGGTAGCCCGCCGGCACCCCCGGCAGCCGCCGGCCACCCCGACCTGAGCCGCGGCGCGGTGCCCGGAGCCGCCGTGCACGGCGGCTCCGGACCCCCCACGGCGGCTCTCGTCCCACGGCGGCTCTCGTCCCGCCGCCGCCGGTCAGGCCTCGGGTGGCGCCGGTTCCTCGACCGCGGCCCGCCGCCGCGCCCGGCGCAGCGGCACGAGCACCCCCGCGGCCAGCAGCCCGGCCACTCCGAGCCACGGCAGCAGGACGCCGAGTCCGATGGCGGCCGCGCTCACGGCCGCGACCAGGGCGCGCCAGCCGGTGCCCAGCCCGTCGACGAAGCCGTCCGGGCCGCCCGCGGGCGCCACGCCGTGCGGACGCAGGTGCACGGTGAGCGTCGACAGCTCCACCTGGTCGGCCAGCAACGCCCGCTGCGACTGCAGCGACTCCAGCCGCTCCTGCCGTTCGGAGAGAGCGGCCTCGGCGTCCAGGAGTGCCGCGGTCGTGGCGGCGTCGTCCATCAGCGCTTGCAGCCGCGCGACCGAGCTCCGCAGCGCCGAGATCCGCGCGTCGAGGTCGACCGCCGCGTTGGTCACGTCTGAACGCGACACCGAGACGTTCTCCACGTCGCCGAGGTCCTCGAGGTCGGCCAGGACGCCGGTCAGCTCGTCCGAGGGCACCCGGACGACGAGGTCGGCAGCGGCGCCCCCGCCCCCGTCCTCTTCGGACGCCGCCTGCTCGTTGCGCTCGTCGACCCGGCCGCCGACGGACTCCACGAGCTCGCTGACCCGCTGCGCGCTGTCGGCCGGGTCGTCGACGGCGAGCGAGGCCCTGGCGGTCGTGACCACCTGCCGCTCGGTGTCCTCGTCGATGGGGGCACCGGGCTCGGCGGGGTCCGGAGCGACGGCACCTCCGTCGGCGCCACCACCCGCGCCGCCGTCCGACGCCCCCGACTCGTCGCCGGACGAGCCCGTGCAACCGACCAGTACTGCCACCGCCACCGCCGCGAGCACCGTGCCGAGGGAGCGCCTCATGGCGCGGACCGTAGGCCCGCCATCTGCCCGCCGACCAGCGTCGATGCCCAATCGTGACGCAGGAGAGCTCGGGCCGGTCGCAGCGATCGGCCGAGGCACGTAGCGAAGCTCACCGCACGATTTCGCCCGACGTGGTTTCGATGTCTCGGCATGTCGCATAGAACGAGAGTGGGCCGCCAGCGAAGGACGTCGCCATGACCGCTGCCGCCACCGACACGACCGTCGACGTGGTCCGGGTCGCGTCGGTGCCCGCGAGTCACGTCTACGTCCGGCACCTGGGGGCGACGGACGGCGCCGACCGGGTCCGGAGGTTGCCCGACCCCGCGCCCGATGCAGCCGATCCGGCTCCGGGCCAGTGGTGGCCGCCGACGATGCTCTCCCCCGCCTGGGTGCGCGCCCACCGCGACCACTTCGACGTGATGCACGTGCAGTTCGGCTTCGACGCGCAGCCCGCCTCGGCGCTGGCCGCGCTCGTGGCGGAGCTGCGGCGATGGGACAAGGGCCTCGTCTACACCGCCCACGATCTGCGCAACCCGCACCATCTCGATCGACGCGCTCACGATGACGCCCTTGACGTGCTGGTGCCGGCGGCCGACGAGGTGATCACCCTCACCCCCGGTGCGGCGGAGGAGATCACCCGCCGCTGGGGTCGGCACCCCCTCGTCCTCCCGCATCCGCACGTCGTCGAGTTAGAACGGTTCCGTCCCAGGTCTGACCCGGACGACGGCTGGACGGTGGGTGTGCACGCGAAGAGCGTGCGCGCGAGCATGGCCCCGCAACCGGTCGTCGCCGCGCTGGCCGAGGTCGTGCGTGAACTGCCGGGCGCGCGTCTCCGGGTCGACATCCACCACGACGTGGCCGACGACGACGGCGCCAGGTACGACCCTGTCCTGATGCCGTGGCTGCGCGCCGCGGAGGCAGCCGGCGACCTCGATCTGTTCGTCCACGACTTCTTCGACGACGAGGCGCTCTGGCAGTACCTCGAGTCGCTGGACCTGTCCGTGCTGCCCTACCGCTTCGGCACGCACTCCGGCTGGCTGGAGGCCTGCTTCGATCTGGGCACTCCGGTGCTGGCCCCGACCTGCGGCTTCTACGCGCAGCAGCGACCCTGCCTCACCTACGGGCACGACGAGCGTGGGCTCGATGTGCCGTCGCTCCAGGCCGCCGTCCGCACCGCGTACGAGCAGCGCCCGGCCTGGCAGGCGAGCCTCGCGGACCGGCGCCAGGAACGCGCCGAGCTCGCGGCCGCGCACCGCACCGTCTACGAGGCGGTCCTCCGATGACGCGACCCGCCAGGATCGCGATCATCGGGTCGGTCCGCCACGCCATCCGTCAACCGTTCGCCGGAGGGCTGGAGGCGCACACCTGGGCGCTCGCCCGCGCCCTCCGGCAGCGCGGTCACGAGGTGACGGTCTTCGCCGGGCCGGGCTGCGACCCCGGACTGGACGTCGAGGAGCTGCCCGTGCGCTGGCCGCAGATCAGCGAGGCGGCGCGCGGCGACGTGAGCATGCCCGCTGACGCGTGGCTCGGCGAACACCACGCCTACCTCTCGCTCATGCTCGACCTGTCCCGCACCAGCCGGTTCGACGTGGTGCACAACAACTGCCTCCATCACCTGCCGATCGCCATGGCGCCGGCCCTGTCCACCCCGATGGTCGCGACGCTGCACACGCCCCCCACCCCCTGGCTGGAGTCCGCCATCCAGACGGGTCCGTCGCCGGTCACGTTCGTCGCCGTCAGCGACCACACCGCCCGCGCCTGGCGGAGCAGCGTCGATGCGCGGGTGATCTGGAACGGCGTCGATCTCGACCTGTGGCCGCCGGGCCCGGGCGGGACGTCGGCGATCTGGTTCGGGCGGCTGGTCCCCGAGAAGGGCGCCGAGCTCGCCATCCAGGCCGCGCAGGTGGCCGGCCTCGAGCTGGATCTCGTCGGCCCGATGTCGGATCGCCGCTACTTCGAGGAGCGGATCGCGCCGCACCTGGGACCGCGGGTCCGTTACCTCGGACATCTCGACCACACCGCGCTGGCGAGCCGGGTGGGGTCCGCCGCCGTCACGCTGGTCACTCCCCGCTGGGACGAGCCCTACGGGCTCGTCGTCGCCGAGTCCCTCGCCTGCGGGACGCCGGTCGCGGCGTTCGGACGGGGTGCCGTGGCCGACCTGCTCGACAGCGACTGCGGCGTGCTGGTGGACGCCGACGACGTGCCCGGTCTCGCCGCCGCCGCGGTTCGTGCGTCCCGGCTGCCCCGGCACCGCGCCCGCGCCCGCGCCGTCGGCCACTGCTCGCTGACGCACATGATCGACGCCTACGAGGACCTGTACGCGCAGCTCGCGGTGCGGGAGGACGCCGCGTGATCGGCTACTACGTCCACCACGTCGGCCAGGGTCATCTCCGCAATGCGACCTGCATCGCCGCTGCCCTCGACGGCGAGGTGACCGGCCTCTCCTCCTTGCCGCGACCTAAGTGCTGGCACGGCCCGTGGATCCAACTGGAGCGGGACGACAGCGGGCAGGCCGTGCGTGATCCGAGCGCGCACGGCCGGTTGCACTGGGCGCCGAGGGGCGACCCGGGTCTGAGCGCTCGGATGGCTCGCATCGCCGCCTGGATCGACACCACGCGCCCCCGCGCCCTGGTCGTCGACGTCTCGGTCGAGGTCGCCGTCTTCGCACGCCTCATGGGCGTGCCGGTCGTCGTGCGCGCGCTCCCCGGCGATCGGGCCGACCCCGCGCACCAGCTGGGCTACGCGCTGGCCGACGCGATCGTGGCCAACTGGCCCGGGCTGGGTGACATGGCACGGGACCTGACCCGGTGGGCCGACCGGACCCACCATGTCGGGGGGCTCTCCCGGTTCGCCGGCCGCTCGGCGACCGCGGCACCGAACACGGCACCGAACGCCCGGCCCACTGTCCTCGTCCTCCAGGGCAGCGGTGGCACGACTGTGGGCCCGGCCGACGTCGCCGCGGCCGCAGCTGCCACGCCGAGCTGGGACTGGCGCCGCCTCGGCCCCGGAGCGTGGGCCGAGGATCCTTGGCCGCACCTGTGCGCTGCTGACGTGGTGGTGACGCACGCGGGGCTGGGCTCCCTCGCCGACGTCGCCGCAGCGGGCCGACCGGCGGTGGTCATCCCCGAGGACCGGCCGCACGACGAGCAACGCGCCACCGCCCGCGCCCTGGCCGAGGCCGGCGTCGCCGTCACGTCGGAGCACTGGCCGCACGACTCCTCGTGGCCGGACCTGCTCGCGCGCGCGCTCGCACTGGGCGGTGCGGGCTGGCAGGAGTGGCGCACGGACGGCGCCGCGGCGCGTGCAGCCCGGATCATCGAGGCCGTTGCCGGCCAAGGCCACCACACCCGCTCCGCGACATGCGCGTAGCCGTGATCACGCCGGTCGCGGGCCGGCACGAACATCTGCGGCTGCAACGACGGGGACTGCGGCGCAGCACCGCCCCGGTCGACGTCCACGTCGTCGTCTGCATGGGCGACGGCGACGCCGCCGGCGTGGCCGTCTCCGAGCCCGGGCCGCCACCGGACCCGGTCCGGGTCGAGGTCGAGGTACCCAGCTCCCGGCTGCCGCTCGCCCGCGCGCGCAACGCGGGCGCGCAGCGCGCGATCGAGTCGGGCGCCGACCTGCTGGTCTTCCTGGACGTCGACTGCATCCCCGCGGCCGGCATGGTGCGGCGCTACGTCGAGGCCGCAGGCCTGGACCGCGCTCCTCGGCTGCTGTGCGGGCCGGTCTCCTACCTGCCCCCGCCGCCGCCGTCCGGCTACGACCTCGACCGGCTCGCCGACCTGGCCGACCCGCACCCGGCGCGGCCGCACCCGGCCGGGGACCGGATCGAGCGGAACGGGGACGTGCGACTGTTCTGGTCGCTGTCGTTCGCCGTGCCGCCCGATGTCTGGGGGCGGATCGGCGGGTTCTGCGACGAGTACGTCGGCTACGGGGGCGAGGACACCGATTTCGGCCAGCGAGCGGCAGCCGCCGGCGTCCGGCTCGACTGGATCGGCGGCGCGGACGCCTACCACCAGTTCCACCCCACATTTGATCCGCCTGTCCAGCACGTGGACGACGTCGTCGCCAACGCCCGCATCTTCTTCCGACGGTGGGGCTGGTGGCCCATGGAGGGCTGGCTGACGGGCTTCGAGCGGCTCGGACTCGCCCGCTACACCCCAACGGAGGGCTGGTCCTCGACGTCCGTCGCGACCGGATCCTGACGCGGGGTCCTCGGCACCTGACTCGGCCGCGCTCCCGCAGGTCGAACCGGGGACGACGGACGAGTCGGCCTGTACGCCGGGGATCGTTCAGGCGGTGTTGGTGATCGTCGGTCAGCCCCGGATCGGCGCGCTGACCTGCACTTCTCCGTTGGATAGTGTCGGTAGCTGTTGACGGTTAGCGGACAAGTTGCGGACTGTGTGCGGTCGGGTTCAAGGGGTCGTCGCAACACCCTGTGAGTAGGGGTGGTGTCGATGGCGCGTCCGCGGAGGCTGAATGCCCTCGAGCGCGGGTTCTGGAGGCTGATCGCCGAGGGAGTGTCGACGGAGCAGGCCGCGGTCAAGATCGGAGTGTCGGAGACCACCGGTCGGAACTGGTTCCGCGACGGTGGCGGCATGGCGCCGATGACATTGTCCGAGCCCAGTGGCCGTTTTCTGTCTCTGGCTGAGCGGGAGACGATCGACCTGTGCTGGGACGACGGCTGGACGAAGGCCGAGATCGCCCGTCATCTGGGGCGGCACCCCTCCACGATCGGTCGCGAGCTCGCCCGCAACCGGATGCCGTGGGCTCCGCGACGGCCGCCGTCACCCGATGGCCTGCGGCGGCGGCCTGGGCGGGTCCCGGGCAGCCCGTACCGGCGGCTCCGGTCGCGGTATCGGGCGGCGGCGGCGCAGGCCAAGGCCGAGGGGCGGGGCCGGCGGCCCAAGCCGAGCAAGCTGGCTGGGCTGCCCGAGCTGCAGGCCTACGTGCAGGTCAAGCTGACCGACGGGTGGAGCCCCGAACAGATCGCCGGGCGGCTGCCCGAGGACTTCCCCGACGATGAACGCATGCGCATCTCGCACGAGGCCATCTACCAGTCGCTGTTCGTGCAGGGCCGGGGCGGACTGAACCGCGAGCTGAGAAAGTGCCTGCGCACCGGGCGGGCGCTGCGCAAGCCCCGCCGCCGCGTCGACGGCCGCCGGGAACGCATCAAGGACAAAGTGATGATCGCCGACCGGCCGGCCGAGGCCGACGACCGCTCCGTCGGCGGCCACTGGGAAGGTGACCTGATCGTCGGCAAGGACAGCGGCTCGGCGGTGGGCACCCTGGTCGAGCGCACCACCCGGTTCACCATGCTGCTGCACCTGCCCGCCGATCACGGCGCCGAAGCCGTCCGGGACGCCATCACCGCCAAGATCGGCACGCTGCCGGCGGCGCTGCGCCGCTCGCTGACCTGGGACCAGGGCATCGAACTGGCCCGGCACGCCGAGATCACCATCGCCGCCGACCTGCCGATCTACTTCTGCGACCCGCACAGTCCCTGGCAGCGCGGCACCAACGAGAACACCAACGGCCTGCTCCGCCAGTACCTGCCCAAGAGCACCGACCTCTCGGTCCATTCGGTCGAGGACCTGATCGCCATCGAAGCCCGGCTCAACGGACGGCCCCGCAAGACCCTCCGGTTCAAGACCCCGGCCGAAGCCCTCGCCCAGCTACTCTCCGAAGATCAACAAGCTGGTGTTGCGACGACCAGTTGAATCCGCCGCGGACTAAGGCGCACCGACGACATGATCCGACACGACCCACCTCCGGGGGCGCCGGAAGGCCAGGCGCAGCCAACGCCGACCTTCGCCGGACAGGAACCTTGCAAGGTCCCTTCTGGCACCTCCGGAGGTGTCCGTGAAGGACTACCGCCAGGTCATATCAGCCGGAACCGCGATCACGAGGTCAGTAAGCTCAGCCGACAGGCGTCCAGTCGGGCCCCGTGAACGGTTGCCAATCTGGAGCGGCAGAGCCTTCAAGCCGAACGAGCAGACGAAGACGCGTACCGACCTCCGGCGGATTGACTCGTACGACGGTCAGTCGTCTGTCCTCCACACCGTGCACGTACTCAAGCAGAGCGTCCGGGACCCAACCAAGCGGTTGCCCCTCGTCCTCCGTGACGAGGAGCGCGTGCGCGTTGACCGGATTGCCGGGCTCCGCCGTGAGGTAGAGCCGGCCTCCAGGTTGCAGAGCATCGACTCGCTCCGCAGCGCCGGGTACGTAGCGGATCCCGTGCACGAGGAAGGTGCAAGCGGTCGACCCATCCTCTTCGATTCGCGGCACAGGAATCAGGAAAATGCCATCACCAGGCCGCTGACCGCCTGAGCGGGCAAGTACCTCAAGAGGGGTGGCCTCTTCCTCGGAGAGATCCAAGGCAGCGAGGAAGAGCGGTCGATCTGGCCGCCGAGGATCCATGATGCGTTCTGCGAATAGCGGAAAAAGACCGGCGGACTCGTAGGGGCGCTCTGTATCAGCGAACCCAAGAAGCGGCCGGAATGACGGTCGCCGAACGGCCGACGCGAGATAGGCGAACCGATAGTTCATCCCATCGCCCTGGCTCCGAGCGTCAAGAAACCCGACGGGCCGGTAGAGCCCGTGTTCGTCCTTCTCCGTGACAAGGAGGCGAGCAACGGTGGCGTCCCGCCGCGGCAAGCGGCTGACCAGTGTCTCACCGACAGACATCGAGCAGCCTCCTTCGGTTGATGTCGAGCAGCTCAAGGCAGAACCTACGAGAAGCATCTGACAATCTCGGCACCTCAGCCAGGGCTGTGGCACAGCTCTCGCCGCTGACCAACTCCAGCTGCCGGCACCAGAAGCTCCACGCCTCGGGGGTCGCCTGTCGAAGAGCATCGGCAGCGACTTCGACCAACTGAAGGCGACGGCCCTCGAACTTCGTTGCCCGACCCCCCTCGGCGAAGGCCCGCATCGCGTGCTCATCGGCCGCCTTAGCGGCTCGCTGCTCCTCCGATAGGAGGAAGCCCAGGCTGGCTCCGTGATCGAACGATGGCGCCAGGCTGAGCTCGCCGGTCGGCGAGCGCAGTACTGCCCAGTTCTCCTCGTGGCGGTCCTGATTCCCGACCCAGGCATCCAAGACTAGAAAACCAGCGAAGATGTCGAATGCGGAGAACGAGGACGGATGAAAGCCGACAGTTGGCCGCACACCGTTCTCTTCCAAGACCCGTCGCACGTTGCTCACCGTGTGGCCGACGTGGTCCTTCGGCGGGCGACCTAGATCGTCCCGGTAACGATAGCCGGGCACGTCAACAAGCAACATGAAGCCGCCCTGCAGATCCGTTCCCGTGGCGAGATCCCTCGACACGACGCCCAGCTCGTGACCATTCTCCATCCGAATATGAGCGACCTCGACGTGCGCGGTCGGGACATGGATCAGCGATGCCAGATTCTCGACGGCCTTCTCGGCCCAGTCTTCGCCTTGTGGCTGCCCGTTGTGCCTATTGATGCGTGTCGCCTTGTACAACCATCGCTGATCGTCCGGATCGCGTAGCCACTTGTTTGGCCCGCCACCACCGGCCTCCGGCTGCTCCACCGTCCAGGTAGAGACGTCGAGGCTATCCGGCGCGTGCACTGACGCACCGTATCGGCAGCAGGCTGCCGCCCCGCCGACCAGCCAGGCCCGAGGCGCGACGCCTGGACTCGCGCTACGCCACGGGGGCAGCCGTTAAGCCAGTTCTGGGCCGAGTTGCGGACTCTGTGCGGACTGACATCGCCGACTGACCCCATAAGTGCAGGTCAGTGGCGGGCGACGGACGAGTCGGCCTGTACGCCGGGTTCTGTCCCCGGGTGCCTCACGGCCTCCCGGTGTGCGGCCATCCATCTAGGCCCACCGTTGCCGGTGGGCTCGAGCGGTCCACCCGCAGGCTCGGGCGGGCAGCCCTCGAACGCCTGCGCAGGACGGCGGCGGACCGCCGTCCCTCTCGACCTTGCTCCGGGTGGGGTTTACCGAGCCACACCGGTCACCCGGTGTGCGGTGGTCTCTTACACCGCCGTTTCACCCTTACCGGCTGCTCTGCCGAAGCAGCACTGCCGGCGGTCTGTTCTCTGTGGCACTGTCCCGCGGGTCACCCCGGGTCGCTGTTGACGACCACCCTGCCCTGTGGAGCCCGGACGTTCCTCGGCGACGGGGTCTCCCCCGCCGACGCGACCGCCCGGCCGACTCGTCCGTCGTGCGGGTCAGTCTAGGCCCGCCCACACATGAAGGGGGACGGCGCGGGTAGAGGAGCCAGGTCAGCGCCCCGCGAATCGAGGAGAAGCACATGGGACTCATCTCCGGACTCATCAAGTTCAACCTGCTCAAGCGACTGCTCAGCCGTTTCAGCGGACGGCGGCGCACCTACTGACTCCGCGCGGTGCGGTCTAGCCCCAGAACAGCCGGAAACCGACCCGGCGACGTCCGTCCTCGGTCATGGTCGACATGTCGATGATCTGCCGCGCCTGGTCCTCGACCGGGTCGTCGGAGATCAGCTCCAGGTACCGGCGGTGCTCGACCAGCGACGCGACGGCCTTCTCCACCTGGTCGCCGACCTCCACCTCGTGCGGCGGGTCCAGCATCTCGCTGACCGCGATGTACCGGACGCCGCTCCACCGTTCCTCGGTCAGGTCCGGGAAGATCCATTCGTTGCCGGCGTCGGCGACCGCGTCGATGACGCTCTGGCCCAGGGCCCGGTGGTCGGCGGAGTTGACGTACGCCGGTGACACCCCCGGCGGCGTCCAGGTCGGCCCGAAGTAGCCGGTGACCACCAGCTCCGGGCGGTGCCGCCGGATCGCCGCGGCCAGGTCGCGCCGCAGCTCCGGACCCGCCACCAGCACGCCGTCCCGGTGGTCGAGGAACTCCACCTCGCTCACCCCGACGACGGCGGCCGACCGTCGCTCCTCCTCCTCGCGCAGCGGAGCGGCCTCCGCCGGCGGCACCCCGGCCATCCCTGCCTCGCCGCGGGTGGCCAGCAGGTAGTGCACCTCCTTGCCGGCCGCCGTCCACGCGGCGACCGCGGCGGCCAGGCCGTACTCGATGTCGTCGGGGTGGGCGGCGACGACGAGCGCGCGCTGCCAGTCGTCGGGCATCGGTGCAGGTGGCATGCCTCGCAGTCTGCACCTCAGGGCCGGACGACGGCCCCCTCGCGCTCGCCGGGCGCGCGGCCTCTCGCGGCGGGCCCGGACGGCGCCCGCACGAGCACCACCACGAGCAGCGCGCCGAGCAGGCCCACCACGCCGGCCGCCAGGAACACGTCCCGGAGCGCGTCGGCGTACGCGGTCCCGAGGAGTTCGGCGAAGGCGGCCCGCTCGCCGGGGGCGGTCTCGGCGAGCAGGCGCGGCGCCTGGCCCGCTGACAGTCCCGTGGCCACGCCGAGGGGGTCGGCCACTCCGCCGTCGCGCAACACGGCTCCCGCCCGTGCCGTGAACACCGCCCCGAGGACGGCGATGCCGATGGCGAAGCCGAGTTGACGCGCGGTGTTGACCGCCCCGGACGCCATGCCGCTGCGCTCGCGCGGAACTTCGTTCAGCGCCGCCGAGGCGACCGTCGGGTTGCAGATGCCGACCCCCACGCCCAGCGCCACGAACCCCGGCAGGAGAACCGTCCAGCTCGCCGCGTCGTGCACCATCGTCAGCAGCAACCCGCCGACTCCGATGAGCAACAGCCCGCCGGAGAGCACGAACCGCGGCGGTCGCCCGGTCATCGCCCTCCCGCCGAACGCGGCGACCACGAAGCTGAGGGACATCAGCGGGATGAAGACCAGCCCCGACTGCAGGGGCGAGAGCCCGAGGATCGACTGCAGCCACAACGTGGCGTAGATGAGGGCGGCGAACGCCGCGAAGTTGAGCAGCAGCGCACCGACCATGATCCCGGTGAACGACCGCGACCGGAACAGCCCGATGTCGAGCATCGGAGCGCGTCGGCGACGCTCGACGGCGACCCACGCGGCCAGCAGAACCAGTCCGCCGACCGCGGCACCCCATGAGGCCGGCTCGGCCCACCCGTCGGACCCCGCGCGGATCAGGCCGAACACCAGCGCACCGGCGCCGAGGGTGAACAGGGCGATGCCCGGCACGTCCGGTTTCGGCGCCCCCGGCTGCCTCGTCTCGGCGACCACCACGAGCGTCAGCGCCACCGCGAAGCCGCACAGCGGCAGGTTGACCAGGAAGATCCACCGCCACGACAGCTCGGTGAGCGCGCCGCCCACCACCGGGCCGAGCGCGGCGGCGGCGCCCACCACGGCGCCCCACACGCCGAAGGCTGTCCCGCGGTCGCGCCCCTCGTAGCTGGTGTTGATCAGCGCGATCGTCGTGGCGAACATCGCCGCCCCACCCACGCCCTGGACGCCGCGAGCGACGAGCAGCGACTCCGCGTTCGGCGCCAGTCCGCAGGCCAGCGAGGCGGCGGCGAACACGAGCAGGCCGACCAGGTAGACGCGCCGCCGTCCGTAGAGGTCGGCCAGCGAGCCTGCGCCGAGCACCAGCGAGGCCAGCGCCAGGGCGTACACGTCGACGACCCACTGGAGCTGCGCGAACGACGTCCCCAGGTCTCGGGAGATGTCGGGGAGCGCGACGTTCACGATGGTGATGTCGATCAAGAGCATGAACGTGCCGGTGCAGATGGCGATCAGGGGCCACCACCGGCGGCGGGACGACGGCTCAGCGGCCACGCGCCACCGTCATCGCGGACCGGACCAGCGGCACCTGCAGTGCCAGGCGCACGGTCGCAGCCGCCACGAGCTCGGGCCGGTCGACGACGCGGAAGGTGTGCAGGTGAGCGGGCACGAAGCCGACGAGCAGCGCCGTCGCCAGCCGGCCCCCGGTCCGGCGGCTCGCCGGTACCGCCAGCAGCACCCCGGTGACGATCTCGACGGCCCCGCTGCCCATAACCCAGCGCCGCGGCGAGCCGAGTTCGGGCGGCACCAGCCACTCGTAGGTGCGCGGGCGGACGAGGTGCAGGATCCCCGACCCGCCCAGCGCGGCGGCCAGGAGTCGCGCGGTGCGCCGGGTCGTCACGGGGATCACCGTAGGCTGCCCGCTCGTGTCCGCCCTCGATCTGCTCGTCGTCGCCGGCGTCGCCCTTGCCGCGGGCGTGATCAACTCGATCGCCGGCGGTGGCTCGCTGATCCTCTTCCCGACGTTGGTCGCCCTCGGCATGGGCAGCGTCGCCGCCAACGTCACCAACTCGATCGCCCAGTGGCCCGGCTACATCGGCGGGGTGCTCGGGTTCCGCAGGGAGTACGCCGGCCAGCGCGGGCGGCTGATCCGCTTCGGAGTGGTGGCGGTTCTCGGCGGGACGACGGGCAGCGTGCTGCTGCTCACCACGCCGGCGTCGGCGTTCGACACGATCGTCCCGGTGCTCGTGCTGCTGGCCAGCCTGCTGCTGGCGGTCCAGCCGCTGATCACCAAGCGGCTGCGCCGGCAGGAGACCGACGTCGTCCCCCGCGACCCGGTGTGGCTGTACGTGGTGCTGTTCCTGGCCACCGTCTACGGCGGCTACTTCGGCGGGGCGCTCGGGGTCATCCTCGTCGCCGTCCTGGGCATCGGACTGCACAAGCTGAAGCTGGCCAACGCGCTGAAGTCGGCGCTGTCCGTGGTCACCGCGACCGTGACAGTGGTGGTCTTCGGCATCTGGGGCCCGGTCGACTGGCAGGTGGTGGCCGTGGCCGCGCCCGCGGGCCTGCTCGGCGGGTTCCTCGGCGCGCGGGTGGCCATGTGGATCCCGACGACGCTGCTGCGCGTGGTGATCGTCGTCTTCGGCGTCGGGGTCTCGGGCTACCTCTTCGCGACCCTCTAGAGCTGTTGATCATCGGCTGCGTGCTTGCCGGCCTGGCGTGTCCGGCCGTGTCGCGTGCACGCGGACGATGATCAACTCGGGGCGGGCGGGCGGGCGGGCGGGCGGGGCGGGGCGGGCGGGCGGGCGGGCGGGGCGGGCGGGCGGGCGGGGCGGGCGGGCGGGCGGGCGAAGCCGGCGTCAGCGCAGGTGGGAGGTGTCGTTCACCAGCCGCACCGACGAGCGGCCGTCCGACGTCCAGGTCACCGTCGACAGCGACGCGGCCTCCAGGAACACCCGGTGCACCACCTCGTCGGAGACGCCGAGCCCGGCCGCGAGCAGCAGCTTGATCGGCGTCACGTGGCTGACCACGAGCACCGTGCGCCCGGCATGCCGGTCGAGGATCCGCCGGCGGGCCCGCGCCACCCGCTGCGAGACGTCGGCCACCGACTCCCCGCCCGGGGCGCGCACCGTGACGTCGGTGCTGAACCGGCGGGCCGCCAGCGGGTGCAGTGCCGCGGCCTCCTCGAAGGTCAGTCCCTCGACCTCCCCGAAGTCGAGCTCGACCAGGTCGTCGTCGAACTCGACCTGCAGGCCCAGCTCCTGTGCCACCGCCTCCGCGGTCTCGCGGGTGCGGCGCAGCGGTGAGGCGACGACGACGTCCACCCCCAGCTGCGCGGCGCGGGCCGCGGCCGCCTCGGCCTCGGCCCGCCCCGTGCGCGACAGCGGCAGCTCGTTACGGCCGCTGTACCGACGCTCGGGGGTGTGCTCGGTCTGCCCGTGCCGCAGCAGGTGCGTGACCGTTGTGGTCACCGGCGCGGGCTCGCCGCCGGGCTGGATCTCGTCCTCCAGGACGACCGGCTCGGCGGCGGCGTCCCGGTGCACCGGTTGCCGTCCATGGCGCTGTTGGCCAGCGCGTCGGCCGCACCGTTCTGCGCGCGCGGCACCCAGGTGTAGCGGACGCCGCCGAGCCGGCGGGCGATCTTCTGTGCCTGCAGGGCCAGCTGCTGCATGTCGGGGTGCTTGATCTTCCAGCGACCCGACATCTGCTCGACGACGAGCTTGGAGTCCATCCGCACCTCGACCTGCGCCGTCGGGTCGAGGTCGAGAGCCGCCTGCAGGCCGGCGACGAGGCCCCCGTACTCGGCGACGTTGTTCGTCGCCCGCCCGACGGACGCCGCCCGCTCCGCCAGCACCCGCCCGGTGTCGGCGTCGCGCACGAGCGCGCCGTAGCCCGCGGGACCGGGGTTGCCCCGCGACCCGCCGTCGGCCTCGACGACGAACCTGCGGGTCACAGCCCGGACTCGGCCGTGCGCACCAGGATCCGGCCGCAGTTCTCGCAGCGCACGACCTCCGACGAGTCGGCGTTGCGGACGACGGCCACCTCCCGGCCGTTCAGCTCGATCCGGCAGCCCTGGCACTGGCGGGCCTGGAGCAGCGCCGCGCCGGTGGTGCCGGTCTGGGTGCGGATCCGGTCGTAGAGGGCCAGCAGCGGCGCCGGGACCTCGGCAGCGAGCGAGGCGCGGGTGGCCTCGTGCCGGGCGGTGCTGTCGGCGATGTCGGCCAAGGCGTCGTCACGCAACTGGGTGGCGCGCTCGAGGTCGGCCGCCGCCTGCTCGCGGCCCTCTTGCGCCGAGGCCAGCGCGGCGTCGGCGGTCTCGCGGCGCTCCATCAGCTCGAGCACCTGGTCCTCGAGATCGGCCTGCCGGCGCTTGAGCGACTCGAGCTCGTGCTGCAGGCCGGTGATCTCCTTGGCCGACACCGCCCCGGAGTCGATGCAGTCTCTGGTCCTTGTCCTCGCGCTGGCGCACGGTCTCGACGTCGGCCTCGAGCCGCTTCTGCTCGCGGTCGAGGTCCTTGACCTCGGTCTCGGCGCGGACCACGTCGACGGCGAAGGTCCGTTCGGTCTCGGCGGCCGCCTCGACCGCGGCCGCCTCCGGCAGCGTCCGCCGCCGATGGGCCAGCTGGGTCAGTGCGACGTCTTCGGCGGCGAGATCCAGGAGCCGCTGCTGCTCGGTGGGGTCGGCCTGCACGCGGTCAACCTACCTGCGGACGGCGGACCGCCCGGTAGCCCGGCGGGTCAGTCGCCGGACGACGCCGCGTGCGCGGTCCACGGATCGGTGCGGACGGCCGATACCGCCACCTCCACGCGCCCGTCGAGGTCGCGGCGCAGGAGGTCGGCCGCGCTCGGCAGCCACGGCCACTCGGAGGCGTAGTGGGCGACGTCGCACAGCGCGGGGCCGCCGTCCTCCAGCGCCTCGGAGACCAGGTGGTGCTTGAGGTCGCTGGTCACCAGCACGTCGGCGCCCGCCGCCCGCGCGGCCGGGAGCAGCGAGCCGCCGCTGCCGCCGCAGGCGGCCACCGTGCGGACCGGCCGGTCGGGGTCGCCGGCGACACGGACGCCGCCGGCGGTCGCCGGGAGCACCGCGGCCACGTGCCGCGCGAACTCCCGCAGCGTCATGGCCTCCGGAAGAGTGCCGATTCGGCCGAGCCCGGCGGCCGGGCCGCTCTCGACCGTGTCCGTCCCCGGTGCCGGCAGATGCTCGAGGGGCACGGTGTCGGTGAGCCCGAGGACGGTGGCCAGGGCGTCGTTGACGCCGTGGTCGGCGGCGCGGTCGGCGTTGGTGTGCGCGACGAACAGGCCGATGCCGGCACGGATGAGACGGTGCACGAGCCGGCCCTTCGGGTCGTCGGCCGGAACGCCGTGCACGGGCGTCAGCAGCAGCGGGTGGTGGGTGACGACCAGGTCGACCCCGCGCTCGACGGCCTCCTGCACCACTGCCGCGGTCGGGTCGACGGCGAACAGCACCGCGCGCACGGCGTCGTCCGGGTCGCCGCACACCAGGCCGATCGCGTCCCAGCTCTCGGCCAGGACGGGGTCGTACCGGTCCTCGAGTGCCGCGACGACCTCGCGGAGGGAGACCCCCGGGGCCGGGCGGACACCAGCCGACTGCCCGGCCGACTCGTCGGGCTGCGCTGGAAGAGCCACGACACCCGACTCTAGGCGGCCGCTCGAGACCCGGCCCGTTGCGCCCGACACGTCCACGCCGTTGGCCCTCATGTGCCGGTGTTCGCTCCCGAGCGGGTTTCGGAGGCGTCGCCCGCCTCCGCCGGGACGGGAGTGGGAGGCTCCGCGCGTGGCGACCGCGCAGCCGGAGGGGAACCGGCGAGCCCCCGCGTGGCTGGAAGAACTGGTCCGGGCCAGCGCTCCCCCGGTGCCGTGGCGCGACGTCGCCCGGTTCGCCGTCGCCGTCCCGGCGCCGCTGGCGGTGGCTCTGCTCGCCGCCGGGGGCACGGTGGCCGGTCCGGAACTGGGGGCGGGCGTCTTCGCGACCATGGGGGCCCTGGCCGCCAGCCTGGCCCCGCAGTCCGGCCCTCTCCGCGACCGGCTCGGGCGGACGACGGCAGCGGCGAGCTTCGGCGCGGTCGGGCTCGCCTTCGGACCTCTCGCTGCGGGCGAGGGCTGGCAGCCGGTCGTGGTCATCGTCGTGCTCGCCGTCGCTGCCGCACTCGTCAGCGGCATCAACGCCGCGTTCTCGCTGGGCGGGCTGCAGCTGCTGGTGTACGCGTCGATCTCCTCCGAGCTCGACACGTCGCTGCCGCTGGCCGTGGAGGTCGGTTTCTTCGCGGCGGGCGCGGCCTGGGCGATGCTCGCCACGCTGGTCCAGGCGGCGACCGAGACGGTCGACCCGGACCGGGCGGCGGTCGCGGCCGTGTTCGGCAGGATCGCCGACCTGCTGGAGGCGTGCGGCGGGCCGGGCACCGACGACGCCCGCCGTGAGCTCACGCTGGCGCTGAACCAGGCCTACGACCGGGTGATCCGCAGCCGGAGCCTCTCGCCGGGCCGCAGCCGGGAGCTCTCCGAGCTCGCCGGCGTGCTCAACGCCGCCGCTCCGCTGGTCGAGGGAGCGGTCGCCACCGCCCGCGCCGGAGTCCCGGCCGACCCCGAGGACGTCGCCGCGGTCCGCGCGCTGGCGGCCGCGCTGGCCACCGGCCGGCCGTTGCCGGACCGGCCGGCGCCACGGGACGACGGTTCGCATCTGCACCGGGCCGTCCGGCACGGGATCCTGCTGGTGTGGAACGTCGTCGGTGACCCCGAGGAGCGGGCCGGTGCGGCGGTGCCGCGGGTGCGGGCGAGCCGGCGGGCCCGGCTGCGGGAACTGCTCGACCGCACGGTGGGCAACCCCGACACCCGCGCCTTCGCCGTCCGCCTGGCGCTGTGCATGACCGCGGCCGAGCTCGCCCGGCAGCACCTGCCCCTTTCCCGCCCGTACTGGGTGCTGCTCACCGTGGCCCTCGTGCTCAAGCCCGATTTCGGTTCGGTCTTCGCCCGGGCCGTGCAGCGGGCAGGGGGCACGCTGGTCGGCGTCCTGGTCGGGTCGGGGCTGCTGGCTCTGCTGTCGGTGCTGCCCGGTGACGCGTGGGTGCTGGTCGCCATGGCCGCCGCGGCGGCGGTGCTGCCCTGGGCGCGGGCGGTCAACTTCGGGTTGTTCTCGGTCTTCCAGACACCGGTGATCATCCTGCTGCTCGACCTCGCCCTCCCCAGTGACCCGGGGTTGGTCGGGGCGCGGCTGGTGGACACGCTGGTCGGCTGCGCCATCGTGCTGGTGCTCGGATACGCCCTGTGGCCGCAGACGTGGCGGGCCCCGCTCGACGACGCACTCCGGGACGCCGTCGAGGCGCTGGACGCCTTCGTGGCCGCAGCCTTCGCCGGTGACGACGCCGCGATCCGCCGCGCCCGGCGCGGCACCTACCGCGCGCTGGCCGAGCTGCAGACGCAGCTGCAGCGACGGCTGGCCGAGCCGCCGCCGGTCAGTTCCCGCGCCGCCGCATGGTGGCCGGTGATCGTCCAGCTCGAACGCACCGCGGACGCGGTCACCGAGGCGGTGATCGCCGTCCGCTCGGGCGAGCCGGCCCCGGATCCGGCGCAGGTGGACGTGCTGCGCCGCGCCGTCCGGCAGCTGGACGACGTCCGTGCCGGTGACGACGCCGAGATCCTCGCCGAGGGAGTGCTGGCGCCGATCGCACGGGAGGTCGACACCACCCGCCGCATGATGCGCACGACCGTCCCCGGCCGCGGCTGAGGTGACCTCCGCTTGCCGGGGGCCGGTCGGCGCACATAGCGTCGCGGCACCCCGACGACGTGGACAGCTCCCGGTCCGGGAGCCATCGACCGGGGGCGGCGAGGAGCATTTCCGTGGACCGCATGAGCGCCACCGACGCCGGCTTCTACTTCGCCGAGACGCGAGAACGCACCCCTGCACGTGGGGTCGGTCGCGGTGTTCGAGGGCCCGGCGCCCTCCTACGGGGACCTCGTGCGGCTGCTGCTGAGCAAGCTGCCGCTGGTGCCTCGGTACCGGCAGCGGGTGCGCACCGTGCCGATGCAGCTGGGCCGGCCGCTGTGGGTCGACGACCCGCACTTCCAGATCCTGTACCACGTGCGGCACACCGCCGTCCCGAAGCCGGGCAGCCACGAGCAGCTGCGCAACCTCGCCGGCCGGGTGCTCGGGCAGCGCCTGGACATGGCCAAGCCGCTGTGGGAGGTGTGGCTGGTCGAGGGCCTGGAGGACGACCGCTGGGCGCTCATCTCCAAGGTCCACCACTGCATGGTCGACGGCGTCGCCGGCACCGACCTGATGCAGCTGATCTTCGATCTCGATCCGACCGCGCAGCACCCCGAGCCCCGCGACTGGACGCCGCAG
Organism: uncultured Actinomycetota bacterium; assembly: GCA_963723745.1. Classification (GTDB taxonomy): domain Bacteria; phylum Actinomycetota; class Actinomycetes; order Mycobacteriales; family Geodermatophilaceae; genus CAVRRZ01. Next base: position 88,251 of record CAVRRZ010000006.1, on the reverse strand, counting down.
CGCGCTCCGAGCAGCGCATCCCTGGTCGCCGGAGCGGTCGCCGACACCCTCGCCCATCCGGTCCGCCAGCTCGGTGCCCTGCCCACGCTCGGCGGGGCCGCCCGCACGATCAAGCAACTGGCCGGTTCCACGCGGACACTCGCCTCGGCGGTGCCGTCGGTGGCCAAGCAGGCGATCACGCCCACTGCCCGTTCGCTCAACGGCCCGATCGGCCCGCACCGGCGGTGGGCCTGGTGCGACGGGCAGGTCGAGGAGTTCAAGGCGGTGCGCAGCGCGCTCGGCGGCACGGTCAACGACGTCGTGCTGACCGCGATCACCCGCGGCTTCCGCGACCTGCTGAAGGGCCGTGGCGAGCTGACCGTCGGAGAAGCTCGTCGTCCGCTCCATGGTGCCGGTGTCGGTGCGCCGTCCCGGTGAGCGCGGCTCGCTGGACAACCGCATCTCGGCGGTGTTCGTCGACCTGCCGGTCGGGCGAGCCGGACCCGGTGGAGCGGCTGCACGCCATCCGCGGGCAGATGGACGAGTACAAGCAGGCGATGCAGGCCGTCGACGCGCGCTCGATCATCGCGATGGGCGACTTCGTGGCCCCGACCCTGCTGTCCCTCGGTGTGCGAGCAGCGCTGCAGGCCGGCCAGCTGTGGACGCAGGCGGTGACCACCAACGTGCCCGGGCCCGCGCGTGCCGCTCTACGTGCTCGGCCGGCGGATGACCTCGGCGCACGCGTACGTGCCGATCGCCGGCGGCACCCGGGTCTCGATCGGCATCTTCTCCTACCTGAACACGATGACCTTCGGCATCAACGCCGACTTCGACGCCTTCCCGGACGTCGACGTGCTCTCCGACGGCATCCGGGCCGGCCTGGACGAACTGCTCGGACTGGCCAAGAAGGCGGCGGAGAAGGCGGAGAAGGCGAAGGCGGCTTCGGCGGCCCAGCAGTGAGCCCGCCCGGGTTGACCGTCGCGGTCACCGGGCCCACCGGCACGTTCGGCAGCGGGCTGCTCCCCCTGCTCCAGGACGACGAGCGCGTCGCCCGGGTCATCGGCATCGCCCGCCGTCCGTTCGACCCGGCCGAGCGGGGCTGGACGAAGATGGACTACCGGCAGGGCGACGTCCGGGACCCCGACGCACTGCGGACGGCGTTCGACGGCGCCGACGTCGTCGTGCACCTGGCGTTCCTGATCACCGGCAACGCGCCTCGGCAGACGATCCGGGCGATCAACGTCGACGGCACGCTCAACACCTTCCGCGCGGCTGCCGACGCCGGCGCCCGGCGGTTCGTCTACGCCTCCTCCGTCGCGGCCTACGGCTTCGGCATCGACATCCCCGAGCGGATCGACGAGGACTGGCCGGCGCGCCCGGCGGCGCGGCTGTTCTACGCCCGGAGAAGGCCGAGCTCGAAGGGCTGCTCGAGGCCGAGGCCGGTGCCGACGGCGCCCCCGAGCTGTACCTCCTGCGCCCGCCCATCGTGCTGGGGCCGCACGCGGTCGGCGGCAAGGACGTGCTGCCCGGTCCGCTCGCCCCGCTGGGCCGGCGGCTGTTCGGCCGGCCCCGCCGGCTGCCCGTTCCGGCTGCCGCTGCTCGTGCCCGAGCACCCGCTGCAGCTCGTCCACGAGGAGGACGTCGGCCGGGCGCTGCTGCTGTGCGTCGTCGGCGCGGGACCGCCCGGTGCGTACAACATCGCCGGGGACGGGCGTGCTGACCGCCGCCGACGTCGCCCGCGAGTTCGGCGCCCTGCCCATCCGGCTGCCCGCCGCACCGACCCAGGCGGCCGCCCGCGCGGCGGCCCGCCTGCCGCTGCCTGCCGCCGGTCGCCGAATGGGTCGAGGCGGCCGGCCGGCCGGTGATCATGGACACCACGGCGGGCCAAGCGAGCAGCTCGGCTGGCGCCCCCGCTACACCGGGGCTGGAGGCGCTGCGCGACGACGCTGCCGACGCCGACTGACGTCGCAGCCAGCCGAGGATCTCCTCGGCCGTGCGCTCCGGCACCTGCAGCTGGGGCACGTGGCCGACGTCCGCGAGCTCGACGTAACGCCAGCCGGGGTGGCGCCGGGCGACGTCGCGGGCGGCCGCGACCGGTACGAGCCGGTCGGCGCCCGCCGTGCAGCAGCAGCACCGGCAGGTCGGTGAGCGACGCCATCGCCGCCCGGTAGCGCCGCGGATCGGCGAGCACGAGCAGCAGGGACCGCGCCGCGGTGAGGAAGGCCCGGTCCATCCCGTCGACGTCCTCGCGCTGCTCGATCATCTCCACCGACCGGTCGATCACCTCGGGCGGCATCGCGTCGGGATCGACGCCGCACAGCCGGAGCAGGCCCAGCGCGCGGGCCAAGGGCGTCTGCCGGTTGCGGCGCAGCCACATGAACCGCTCCCCCACGCCGGGGATGGCGTAGAGCGCGAAGACCGCGGCCACCATCGGGTCGATCCGGCCGCGCGGCCCGGGAACGGCCGGGTCGAGCAGCACCAGGCCGGTCACCCGGCTCGGCGTCGCGCGCCGCCTGGAGGATGGCGATCATCCCGCCCATCGAATTGCCGACGAGCAGGGCCGGCTCCCCGACGACCTCGCGCAGGAACCGTTGCCGAGCACCGCCACGTTGGCGTGCACGGTGGCGCGCCGGTCACCCGGCTCGCTGCGGCCGAAGCCGGGCAGGTCCAGCGCCAGCACCCGCGCGTGCGGGGTGAGGTAGCGGCGCCAGCAGGTCCCAGTTCAGGTGCGAGCCGCCGAGACCGTGCACGAGCACGACGGGCGGGATCGCGTCGTCCCCGCATCCGGGCCGCCGAAGTCCACGTAGTGCACCGGTCCGCCCAGATCGACCGTTCGGCTCTCGCCCGGCGCGGTAGTTCGTCGTCCATCCCACGTCCCCTCGTCGCGTGCACCGTCGCACGCCGCGCGTCGGGGCTGCGACCGCTGCGGCCGATGGTGCGGACACCCCTTCCGGTCACATCTGCGCGTTCTCCCCACAGTGTGTGACCCGCGGTCCATGGTGGTACCGGCCGTACCGGCGACCCAGTGGAGGAGGACGACGTGGCGGCAGGACCTGCACTTCCGCTCTACCTCACCGAGCCTGGCCGCGCCGTCGCCGACTACGGCCTCTACCTCGCCGCCCGCCCGCTCGTCCCGCGCCTTCCGCGCGGCGACGGGCACCCCGTGCTCGTCCTCCCCGGCCTTCTCGCCGACGACGTGTCGACCCGCGCGCTGCGCACCGTGCTGCGCCGGCTGGGCTACGGCGCGCACGGGTGGCGGCTGGGGCGCAACATCGGCCCGACCGCCCTGGCCTTCCGCGGGATGCGCGACCGCGTCGACGAGCTGCACGAGCGCTACGGGCGGCCGGTGACCCTGATCGGCTGGAGCCTCGGCGGCATCTACGCCCGCGCCCTGGCCCGCCGGACGCCGGACGCCGTCCGCTCAGGTCATCACTCTCGGCAGCCCGTTCCGGTTGTCGTCGCCCGACCAGAGCCGCGCCACCAAGGCCTTCGACCGCTACTCGCACCTGCACGTGGAGCAGTGGCAGCTGCCGTTCTCGCACGAGTCGTCCCCGCTGCCGGTGCCCGCCACGTCCATCTACTCGCACTTCGACGGCATCGTGGCATGGCGCGCCTGCCTGGACGACCCCGGGTGAGCGCGGCGGAGAACATCGCCGTGATGGCCAGCCACCTGGGCCTGGGCCACCACCCGGCGTCGATCTGGGCGATCGCCGACCGGCTCGCCCAGCCCGAGGGCAGCTGGGCGCCGTTCCGGGCGCCGCTGTTCCTGCGGCCGGCGTTCCCGAAGCCGGCCCGGCCGTCGAGCGCCGTCGACGAGCCCGCCGCCTGAGCCTCGAACCCGCCGATAGGGCGGATACCTGCGGCTGTGCGGCAGGGCGGACAACAGCCGGTACCCCCTGCCGGCTGCATTCGGACGGCGGCGCCCTCAGCGGGCGAGCAGCCAGTGCTCCCCGACCGCCCAGCCGAGGAAGCGCCGGCCATGATCGCCGTCCCCTGTGCCGTCTGCCGTGCCGCCCGTCGTGCCGTCACCCTGGAACCGGCCGCCGGCGACCACGTGCCCCAGCCCGAGAACCGCCGGACGCAGCCGCGCCGCCGGCCCCCGCCGCGTGGCCTCGGCCAGCCGGACGACGGTCGCCGACTGCTCGCTCTCCGCGCAGAGGCTCAGCAGGAACAGTGCCTGCCGCCACGCGTAGGCCATGTTCTTGATCGCCGGCAGGGCGCTCCGGCCCGACGGCAGGCGGACCTGAGCGGCCACGATGCCGCCGAACACCTGCCGGACCAGCCGCGGGGCCCGCTCCCGGACGGCCGCCTCGAGGTCGAGACCGTCCATCAGGACGGCCAGGTTGTGCGTGGTCAGGATCTGGCTCTGCTCGAGGACGGCACCGTTGGCCGCGACGCTCCACCGGCGGGACCTGCCGGCTTCGACAGCGCGCTCGTAGCACAGCGCGGCGAAGTCGCTGCCGGTGGGCCGCTGCCCCGGGGTGAGCCACACGGCGCGGGCAGCGGCTCCGCGTCCGACCCAGAAGTCCGGGTCGGGCAGGTCGTAGTAGCGGGCATACAGCGAACCGCGCAGCACCGAGCCGGCCCGCTCGGCGGCCAGCGGCCACTTGTGCGTGAAGGTGCCCATGAAGATGTCGGCGGCGACCTCCTCGACCAGCGGCAACTGCAGGCCGGCCTGGGTGGCCAGCGCCCCGAACTCCCGGAGCAGCGGGTTGGGCACGATCCGCTCCGGCCATGCGTCCAGGGTCAGCAGGGCGGCGTGCCGCAGCGCCTCGCGCGCCGGCGCGGTTGCCCGCCCGCCCTCGGCGCGGAAGGCCCGCAGCGCCGCCACCCAGGGCAGCTCCTCGAACCGCACCTGGTGCGCGAGGTCGAGCAGCAGCAGCGAGCGGCGCCTGCGGAACGCCGCGTACGTGCGCGCCTGCACCCCCGCGGCGACCGGGTCGCCCAGATCGGCCGAGACCAGCCGGCTGGTGACCTGCGGCAGGACGGCGGCGAGCACCTCCCCGGAGGGGATGACACCGCGCGCGACCAACTCCTCCGCCGGCGCCTCGAGCGCGCGCGCGACCGTGTCCACCACCGACGGAGGGATCGGCTGGCCCGCCGGGACGTCGGGCGACTCACCCTCGTCGGTCTCCACGGTGACCGGGTCCAGGTCCGGCACGCCGCCGTCGGCCGGGAAGGCACCCAGCCGGTCGGCGACGACGCGGGCCAGTGCGGCGTGCGTCGGACGACGCGCGACCACGAGCTGGGCCGCCCGCAGGGCGGCGCGCGACTCGCTCCCCGGCGCACCGTGCGCGGTGACGGTGTTGGCCAGGGCACGGCGGACCCAGCCCACGTCGCGGGCGGTCAGTCCGGCCCCGTCCGGACCGGCCTGCTCGAGCGCGCTCCGCAGGCGGGCGAAGTTGCTCTTCGCGTGCCGGTGCCGGCTGGTCATCGGCAGGAGGTCGATCCCCCCGTACCAGGCCAGCCAGTCCTCCCGGTGCACCGCCCAGCCGTCGGGGAAGTGCCGCGCCGGCCAGCCCCCGACCACGGTCGCGCGGTCCTCCGACAAGCGCGGCAGCTCCCCCTCGACCGTGGCCGCCCACAGCTCGACGAGTGCGTCGAACAGGGGGTTCCAGAGGACCGCCGCGTCCTGCATGGCGACCACCTGCGGCGAGGGCCGGCGCCGCCGCAGCCGCTCCACGACGTCGGCCACCGATTCGCGGTGCACCAGATCGCCCATCGGCCGCGCGCGATCGGTCCGCGGAGGGGTCAGGCGCAGCCGGTCAAGGAACGGGTGCAGCTCGGCCACCAGGTCGAGTGCTGCCTCGGCCCTCCCGCGGTCGAGCAGCAGCGCGACCACCGGCAGCGCGGCGTGCTCGGGCAGGTCGATGCGGTACCGCTCGTCGGCCAGCATGGCCAGCAGCTCGGCCTGCCCCTCGTCGCCGAGGTACCAGATGTTGAGCCGCTCGCGGTCGGTGCGGCCGGGTGCCGGCGGCAGCTGCCGCACCCGCAGCCGCTCGTCGTCGTCCAGGGGCTGCTCGGCGAGGTGCCGCCCGGTCGCGAAGCCGCCGTGCACCACCTCCAGCGTGACCCAGGCCGGTGTGCCGGCCACCGGCGTCCGGGAGCCGACCGACAGCCTGCCGTCGGCCATGCCGTCGAGCACCGCACGCCACTGGCGGACCTTCCCGGCCGCGCGCGACCGGGTCGCCTCGTCGCCGGATGACACCGCCGTCTCGAGGGCCGCCCACAGCCGTCCCACGGCGTACCCGGACGCCACCGTGACCTCGTCGTCCATCTGTCCTCGACCCCGTCGGAGCGGACCTGAAGGCGAGATTCGAACTCGCGCCCACCCGGTCCACAGCCGGGCGCTCTGCCGCTGAGCTACTTCAGGCTGGACATGGAGGCAGGAGTCGAACCTGCGCCCTCCCGGTAAGGAGCCGGGTGATCTACCGCTGATCTACTCCATGACACGTCCGTGCGGACGCCGGGGCAGTGTGCCGGACCTGCCGCGGCGGGCGCCAGCACTTTCGGGACGCCGACCAGGGCGGTGACGCCCGGGCGGCCGCGGGTGAGGGGTGGGCGCGGCAGGGATCGAACCTGCGACCGCTCGCTTGTAAGGCGAGAGCTCTCCCGCTGAGCTACGCGCCCCGCGTCGGACAGGGTAAGCGGCGCGGCCTGGGGAGCAGGAGGGGCGCGCTGCGCGCGCCCTTCCTGCTCCGCGACCGACTCAGGCGGCGAGGCTCGCGACCGCCTTCTTCCAACCGGACTGCTCGCGGACGTCGCCGGGCTGGTTGATCTCGGCGAACGCGATCGCGCCCTCGGCGTCGATCAGGAACGTGCCACGCACCGCCATGCCGGCCTTCTCGTTGAACACGCCGTAGGCCTGGGCGACCTCGCCGTGCGGCCAGAAGTCGCTAGCAGCGGGAAGTCCAGCCCCTCGGCGTCGCGGAACGCCTTGAGGGAGAACACCGGGTCGGTGCTGACGGCCAGCACCGTCACGCCGGCGTCGGTGTAGTCGGCCAGCTCGTCGCGCAGCTGGCACAGCTCACCGGTGCACTTGCCGGAGAAGGCGAAGGGGTAGAAGACCAGCAGCACCGGGGCACCCCGCAGGTCTGCGAGGGACACGACCTGCTTGTCCTGGTCGGGAAGGCTGAACTCGGGCGCGCGGTCACCGACGGAGAGGCTCATGGCCCCCATGCTGCCCCACGCGCGGCGACGTAGGCGGAACGGCCACCCTTCAGGGGCCCGCGCCGAGCTGGTGACGTGCTGGAGCGGCCCCTCTGCAGGGACCCACCGCGAGCCTGCGAGCGGTGGGGGGCGGAGGGGTCCTGCTGTTCAGCGACGCGAGCGCGCCGCCTTGGGGGTCACCAGGCGGATGCCCGACCAGTCCTTGGCCGCGGAGATGCTCGCCGTCTGCGCCAGGCCTGCCGTGGGCGCGGCCTCGGTCACGTCACCGGGCTCGACGTGACCGCTGCGGCCCGACTTCGGCACGAGCAGCCAGACGACGCCGTCGTCGGCGAGCGACGCGATCGCGTCGACCAGCGCGTCGACCAGGTCGCCGTCGTCCTCCCGCCACCAGAGGAGGACGACGTCGGCCACCTCGTCGGTGTCCTCGTCGACCATCTCACCGCCGGAGAGTTCGATGACCGCGTCGCGCAGGTCCTCGTCGGCGTCCTCGTCCCAGCCGAGCTCCTGCACGACCATGCCCGGCTTGATGCCCAGCCGGGCGGCCATGCCGGCGCTGTCGACGCTCATTCGTGCTGCTCCTCCGTGGATGGACCTGCTGCTGACCGGGACCCGGATGGCCGGTTCTGATGTGGATCGTGCCCTGTCGGACGGGGCGATGCCCAGACAGGCGTCCCGACCGCCCCAACGAGAGGGGACCGAGAGGTGGATGGGATGGGCGGGACCATCGGGCGGCGGGAGGACCGGACGACGGCGGACACGACCGGCGGGACGCTCACCCGCACCCCGGTCATGTCACCCCTCTCGTCCAGCGCCGCCCCGCCGCACCCGCACCGCCCCCGACCAGCGGCCGAGCCCGGAACGGGTGACGCCCGGAGTGTTCCGGGTCACCATCGTGGCGGAAGCGTAGGGCATCACCCGCGCCACGCAAGCCTTCGTGGCCGGAGCTCGGGCGCAACCGGGACCTCCCGGACGGGGAGCGGCGGGTCCGGCGTGACGAGGACTACCCGGACAGGGGACGATAGGACCATGAGCGCACCGCAGCAGCGGCGGCGATCCCGCCCGCGACGCAGGCAGCCCCGCGCGATCATCACCGACGGGCTGCCCAGCCAGCTTCCCGACATCGACCCCGACGAGACCCAGGAGTGGCTGGACTCGCTCGACGCGGTCGTCGACCACGCCGGTCGCGACCGCGCGAGATACCTGATGCTCCGGCTGCTGCGAGCGCAGCCGGGAGCAGCAGGTCGGCGTCCCCGGCCTGCGGAGCACCGACTACATCAACACCATCCCGCCGGAGCGGGAGCCGTGGTTCCCCGGCGACGAGCACGTCGAGCGCCGCATCCGCGCCTACATCCGCTGGAACGCCGCGATCATGGTGCACCGCGCGCAGCGGCCCGGGCATCGCCGTCGGCGGCCACATCTCCTCCTACGCGTCGTCCGCGTCGCTGTACGAGGTCGGCTTCAACCACTTCTTCCGCGGCAAGGACCACCCCGGCGGCGGCGACCAGATCTACTTCCAGGGCCACGCCTCCCCCGGCATCTACGCCCGCGCGTTCCTCGAGGGCCGGCTGTCCGAGCACGCAGCTGGACGGGTTCCGGCAGGAGGTCAGCCACCCCGGCGGCGGCCTGTCCTCCTACCCGCACCCGCGGCTGATGCCCGACTTCTGGGAGTTCCCCACCGTCTCGATGGGCCTCGGCCCGCTCAACGCGATCTACCAGGCGCGGTTCAACCGCTACCTGCACGGCCGCGGCGTCAAGGACACCTCCGACCAGCACGTCTGGGCGTTCCTCGGCGACGGCGAGATGGACGAGCCCGAGTCGCTCGGCGCGATCGGGCTGGCCGCCCGCGAGGAGCTGGACAACCTCACCTTCGTCGTCAACTGCAACCTGCAGCGGCTCGACGGCCCGGTGCGCGGCAACGGCAAGGTCATCCAGGAGCTCGAGTCGTTCTTCCGCGGCGCCGGCTGGAACGTCATCAAGGTGATCTGGGGCCGCGAGTGGGACGCCGCTGCTGGCCGCCGACCGCGACGGCGCGCTGGTCAACCTGATGAACGTCACACCCCGACGGCGACTACCAGACCTACAAGGCCGAGGACGGCGCCTTCGTCCGCGAGCACTTCTTCGGCCGCGACCCGCGCACCCGCAAGCTGGTCGAGGGCATGAGCGACAAGGAGATCTGGAACCTCTCCCGCGGCGGGCACGACTACCGCAAGGTGTACGCGGCGTTCAAGGCCGCGGTCGAGCACAAGGGCCAGCCGACGGTCATCCTCGCCAAGACCATCAAGGGCTGGACGCTGGGCAGCCACTTCGAGGGCCGCAACTCGACCCACCAGATGAAGAAGCTGACCGCCGAGGACCTGGCCGCCTTCCGCGACCGGCTCTACCTCGACATCCCCGACGAGGCGCTCGACAAGACCCTGCCGCCCTACTACCAGCCGGACGCCGAGCTCCGACGAGATGCAGTACATGCTCGAGCGGCGGCGGCAGCTCGGCGGCGCGGTACCGCGGCGCCGCTCGGAGTTCAAGCCGCTCAAGGCGCCCGAGGAGAAGGCGCTTCGACGTCCTCAAGCGTGGCTCGGGCAAGCAGGAGGTGGCGACGACGATGGCGTTCGTCCGCCTGCTGAAGGAGCTGCTCAAGGACAAGGAGCTCGGCCCGCGGTTCGTGCCGATCATCCCCGACGAGGCCCGCACGTTCGGCATGGACGCGATGTTCCCGAGCGCACAAGATCTACAACCCGGCCGGGCAGAAGTACACCTCGGTCGACCGCGAACTGATGCTGGCCTACAAGGAGTCCGAGCAGGGCCGTGATCCTGCACGAGGGCATCAACGAGGCCGGTTCCACGGCGTCGTTCACCGCCGTCGGCTCGTCCTACGCCACGCACGGCGAGCCGATGATCCCGATCTACATCTTCTACTCGATGTTCGGGTTCCAGCGGACCGGCGACGGCTTCTGGGCCGCCGCCGACCAGATGACGCGCGGGTTCCTGCTGGGCGCCACCGCCGGGCGGACGACGCTCAACGGCGAGGGCCTGCAGCACGAGGACGGGCACTCGATCCTGCTCGCCCACACCAACCCCGCGGTGGTGTCCTACGACCCCGCGTTCTCCTACGAGGTCGCGCACATCACCAAGGACGCACTCGCCCGCATGTACGGCGAGGACCCCGGCGCCCCGCTGGGCGGCTCGCGCTCGCCCGACGTCATGTACTACCTGACCGTCTACAACGAGCCGTTCAGCCAGCCGGCCGAGCCGGAGGACCTCGACGTCCAGGGCCTGCTGGCCGGCATGTACCGCTACGCCGAGGGGCCGCAGCTCGACGATGCCCGGCGGGCCCAGGTGCTGGCCTCCGGCGTCGCGGTGCCGTGGGCGCTGCGGGCGCAGGAGCTGCTGGCCAACGACTGGAACGTCTCGGCCGACGTGTGGTCGGTGACCTCCTGGACCGAGCTGCGCCGCGCAGGCCGACGCAGGTGCCGAGCATAACCTGCTCCACCCGGAGCGAGGAGGCGCAGGTTCCCTTCGTCACCGCAGAAGCTCGCCGGACGCGCACGGCCCGGTCGTCGCGGTGTCGGACTGGATGCGCGCGGTGCCCGACCTGATCGCCCCTATGTGCCCGGCGGGCTGGCCTCGCTGGGCACCGACGGGTTCGGCCTGTCCGACACCCGCCCGGCGCTGCGGCGGCACTTCCACGTGGACGCCGAGTCGGTCGTCGTCCGCGCGCTGGCCTCGCTGGCCGAGCGGGGCGAGATCGACCGCGACGTCGTCCGCCAGGCGGTCGAGAAGTACCGGATCCGACGACGTGCAGGCCGCGCCCGAGGACACCACCACCGACCCGGACCAGCAGCCAGGGGCCTGACGACACGTCTGGCCTGACGGAGCAGGCCCCGCCGGATCGGCTCCGTCAGGCCAGCGCGTCCAGGGCCATGCGGGCGTACATCGCCACCCCCGCCGGCAGCGGCTCCTCGTCGAAGACCACGAGGTTGGAGTGGTTGGGTGCGGCGGTGCCCGGCTCGGACCCCGGCGGGCAGGCACCGAGGAACGCCATCGCCCCGGGCACCTTCTCCAGCACGTAGGAGAAGTCCTCGGCGCCCATGAGCGGTGCGTCCATGAGCACGCTGGCCGGCTCGCCCAGCATCTCGGTGGCGAGCTCCCGCACGCGCCGGGCCACCCCGGCGTCGTTGACCGTCACCGGGTAGCCCCGCTCGTGCACCCAGTCGACGGTGAGGCCGTGGGCGGCAGCGATGTGCGTGGCCACCTGCTCGACGGCGGCGACGGCCTCGGCGCGCCGGGTGGCCGAGAGCGTGCGGATCGTCCCCTCCATGAACACGGTGTCCGGGATGACGTTGTCGGTCGAGCCGCCCTCGATGTGCGCGACGGTGACCACCGCGGGGTCGAAGACGTCGAACCGCCGGGTCACCATCGACTGCAGCGCCAGCACGATCTCGGCAGCGACCGGGATCGGGTCGGCAGGCGGCGTGCGGCATCGAGGCGTGCCCGCCGCGACCGCGCACCGTCATGCGCCACTGGTCGGCCGCCGCCATCGTCGGGCCCGGCCGGCCTTGAGGCTGCCGCTGGCCATCGTCGTGATGACGTGCATGGCGAAGGCGCCGCTCACCGGGGCCTCCGGCACGACGCGAGCAGCCCTTCCTCGAGCATGTACCGCGCGCCGTGGTAGCCCTCCTCCCCCGGCTGCAGCATGAACAGCACCTGCCCGGCGATCTCGTCGCGCCGCTCGGCGAGCAGCCGGGCCGCGCCGATCAGCATCGCCACGTGCGTGTCGTGCCCGCAGGCGTGCATCGCGCCCGGGATCTCGGAGGCGAACGGCAACCCGGTGTCCTCGTGCACGGGCAGCGCGTCCATGTCGGCCGCGCAGCAGGTAGGTGGGCCCCGGTCGCGCCCCGCGCAGCACGCCGACGACCGAGCTGATCGCGGCGCCGGTGCTCACCTCGACCGGCAGCTCGGCGAACGCCTCGAGGACCGCCGCCTGGGTGCGCGGCAGGTGCAGCCCGATCTCGGGCTGCCGGTGCAGCCGCCGGCGCAGGTCGATGGTGCGGTCGGCGTCGTTGTAGGCGGCGGAGAGCAGGTCCGCGGCACTGGTCGGCATCGGTCCAGTCTGACCACGTGCCGCGACGATCATGAAGTCCGGGAGCCGACCCACCGCCCGCACCCGGCTCGTCGCATCCCGACCTTCGTGATCGCGGGCTCAGGAGGCCCAGTCGGGACGGCGGAGGTCCAGGTCCCAGACGACGACCACCTGCCCCGGCCCTGCACGCCCACCCACCGCGACGCCCTCGTCGCCGACCGCCAGCACGATCCCCGGCGGCGGCGCTGCGCCGCCGCGCCCGACCCAGAGCCGGGCGTCCGGACGGCCGAGGTCCACCCAGCCGTCGGCACGGCGCACCACGCGGTGGGACGGCGGCGCAACCGGGTCGGCCGCCCGGAGGTAGCACTGCAGCACCCGCGCACCGTCGTCGCCGGCCCGCTCGTCGTGCCGGAGGCCGCGCCCGGAGCGCAGCACGGCGACGTCACCGGCCGAGAGGTCGGCCGGCGCGTCCCAGTCGTGGGTCAGCGGAGCCGTCGAGGACGACGGCCACGACGTCGACAGCACGGTGCTCGTGCACCCCGTACCGACCGCGCGGGAGCAGCCGGTCGTCCGCGACGCGGAGCAGCGGCCCCAGGGAACCGTCGGCGGGCTCGACGACCACCCGCTGGTCGAGGCCGTTCACCGGGCCGCCTCCTGCGTCCGCGGTCGCAGCGCCGCCCGGCCGCCGGGCAGCCCACCCAGCAGCAGCGCGAGGCCCAGCGACCAGGCCACGCCCAGGGACCAGCCGCCGACGACGTCGGACAGGTAGTGCACGCCCAGCCACATGCGGGTCAGCCCGACCAGCAGCACGAGCGCCACCCCGAGGGCGAGCCACCACCGGCGGGCGCCGCGGTCCAGCAATGGCCAGGCCAGCACCAGAGCGACCGTCACCAGCGTGGCGATGCCCGACGAGTGCCCGCTGGGAAAGCTCAGCGACTCGTACCGGGCCCCGCCGTCGTCGAAGTCGGGCCGCACCCGACCGAAGGTGTTCTTCAGCAGTTCGGTGACCGGTGCCGATCAGCAGGACGGCGGTGCACGACCCAGAGCGCCGTCGCGCCACGCCCGCCGGACGCACCAGCCAGACGACGACGGGCAGGAACACCGCCGCCCGGAAGCACCGTCAGCCCCGGCGCCGTGAGTGTCTCCAGCAGGCCGTCGAGCGGACCGGCCCGGCCGTCGCCCGCGTAGAGGGCCTCGCTGAGCTCGGCGTCGAGGCTCATCTGCGGCTCGAACTCGGTGGCGACCCCCAGGCCCAGCAGCGCGAGGAGGGCACAGCCGGTGACGACGGCGGCCACGGCCCCCCTCCGGGGGATCCTCGTGCGGCCGTCCGGGGGAAGTGTCACGCGCCCACTCTCCCCGAGAACGCGGCGCGTGACACGCTGACCGGGAGATACGGCCGCCGGGTGAGGCCGGCCGGGAGGAGGTCCGGTGACGAGCGGGGCGCACACGCCGCCGTCGGCCGCCACGCTGCGGCGGCTCGAGCGGTCGTCCGGCGCGCTCGCCACCCGGGCGGTCGCGCGGATGGACGAGCGAGCTCGCCTGGTTCCGCGCCATGCCCGCCGACCAGCGCTCCTGGGTGACGCTGGTGGCCCAGGCCGGGATCGCGTCGCTGGTCGAGTGGTGCCGGCAACCCCGGCCGGCCGCCCAAGCTCACCGGCGACGTGTTCGGCGCCGCCCCGCGCGAACTGGCGCGGGCGATCCCGCTCAAGCAGACCGTCGACCTCATCCGGGTCACCGTCGAGGTCGCTCGAGGACCACGTCGAGCACGGTCGCCGAGCCCGGCGACGTGGACGCCCTGCGCGTCGCGGTACTGCAGTTCAGCCGCGAGGTCGCCTTCGCCACGGCGCACGTCTACGCCAGCTTCGCCGAGAACCGCGGGGCCTGGGACGCCCGTCTCGAGGCCCTGGTCGTCGACGCGCTCGTGCGCGGCGAGCGGTCCGAGGAGCTCCCCGGACGGGCCGCGGCCCTGGGCTGGACGGCGATGAGCCCGGTCCTCGTGATCGTGGGCTCCGCTCCCCCCGACGAGGGCGACCCGCACACCGCCGTCCGGCGCACCGCCCGCTCCCTGCGCAGCGAGGTGCTGGTCGGCGTGCACGCCGACCAGCTCGTCGTCGTCCTGGGTGGGCACGACGACCTGGAGGCCGTGGCCGAGCGGGTCAGCGACCACTTCGGGCCGGGACCGGTCGTGACCGGGCCGGTCGTCGACGGCCTGGTCAAGGCCGGTGACTCCGCGACGGTCGCGCTCGCCGGCCTGCGAGCGGTGCGTGCCTGGCCGGGTGCGCCGCGGCCGGTGTCGGCCGACGCGCTGCTGCCCGAACGCGCGCTCGACGGCGACACCATGGCCCGGTCCGCCCTGCAGCTGCAGGTGGTGCGGCCCCTGGAGGCGGCCGGCGGTGGCGTGCTCGAGACGGTGCGGGCGGTACTGGCCGGCGGCGGCAACCTCGAGGCGAGCGCGCGGGCGCTCTTCGTGCACCCCAACACGGTGCGCTACCGGCTCAAGCGGGCGACCGAGCTGACCGGACTGTCGGCCACCGACCCACGGGGCAGCTGGACGCTCCAGGTGGCCCTCGCGCTCGCCGACCTGGACCGGGCCCGCTCCCTCTGGCACTGAGCGGCACCGGCTTCGGTCACGATTGCGTGACGACAGCGGTGCGGTCTCCACCACAGAAAGCCGCTACCGGGCGTGACCACCAGCGGGTTGTTGTAGGAACCCTCCAAAGATCAGGGCGGTGCTTTCGTGCCCGATCGCCTCCACACGAGCTCCCCGGATCGGGCACGGTGAGGGAGTGCTGGCCGTACTCGCTCCCGGACAGGGCGCACAGAAGCCCGGAATGCTCACCGACTGGCTCGAACTCCCGGGTGCCGAGTCCTTCTTCCGGTGGGCGGGGGCCATCGCCGACGCCGACCTGCTGACGCTGGGCACGACGGGGGACGCGGAGGCGATCAAGGACACCGCCGTCACCCAGCCCCTCGTGGTCGCGATGAGCCTGTTCGTCGCCCGCGAGCTCGGCGGGCTGCCCGGCCCGGTGACGCACACCCCGCACGCCGGCCGCGACGTCGTCATCGCCGGGCACAGCGTCGGAGAGCTGACCGCCGCCGCCCTGGCCGGCGTGCTCAGCGTGGAGGCCGCGATCGCCCTGACCGCCGTCCGCGGCCGGGCCATGGCCGCGGCCTGCGCGCAGACACCGACCGGCATGTCCGCGGTCCTCGGCGGCGACCCCGACGAGGTGCTCGCCGTCCTCGAGAAGCACGGCCTGACCCCCGCCAACATGAACGGCGCCGGCCAGGTCGTCGCCGCGGGCCCGCTCGACGGGCTGGCGGCGCTCAAGGCCGAGCCGCCGACCAAGGCGCGGGTCATGCCGCTGTCGGTGGCCGGCGCCTTCCACACCGAGTACATGGCCTCCGCCCGCGACGAGCTCGAGGGCCTGGTCGGCGGCCTCCGCCCCGCGCCGCCGAGCCGGCTGCTGCTGTCCAACGCCGACGGCGCGGCGGTCGGCGACGGCGCCGAGGCGCTGTCCCGGCTGGTCAGCCAGGTCACCAGCCCGGTCCGCTTCGACGCGTGCCTGGCCACCATGCGCGAGCTCGGCGTGACCGCGGTGATCGAGCTGCCGCCGGCCGGCGCGCTGGCGGGCCTGGCCAAGCGCGAGTGGAAGGGCGCGGCCGGCGGCCGCGACATCGAGATCCTGGCCCTCACCGGGCCCGCCGACCTCGACCGGGCCCGCGAGCTCATCGAGGCCGAGCGGGGCCGCTCCGAGGCGGAGTACCTACCGGACTGGCGGATGGTGGTCTCACCCGCCCGCGGCACCGTCGTCCCGGTGGAGATCGCCGACGGCACCCGCCTGCCCGCCGGCACCCCGCTGGCGACCATCCGGAGCCGCCGCGAGGAAGTCCATGTCTCTGCCGGCTACGACGGGGTACTGGCCGAATGGCTCGTGCACGAAGGCGATCTCGTCGATGCCGGTGACCCGCTCGCCCGTCTCTACCCGGAGGTGTCGGCATGACCCCCCTGCAGCTGCCGCCAGGGCGCACCCGGTGCGCAGATCCTCGGCTTCGGTGCTACCGGCCGCGCCGGCGGGTGACCAACGACGAGCTCGCCGAGATGATGGAGACCAACGACGAGTGGATCCAGTCCCGCGTCGGGATCGCCGAGCGGCGATGGGCGGCCGAGGACGAGACGCTGGTCGAGATGAGCGTCGCGGCCGGCGGCAAGGCCTTGGCGGCCAGCGGCCTGGACGCCGGTGACATCGACCTGGTGCTCCTGGCCACGACCAGCCCGCCGACCGCGATCCCGGGCCTCGCCCCGCGTGTGGCCTACCGAGCTCGGCGTCCGCCGTCCGGGCGCCTTCGACCTCAACGCCGGCTGCGCCGGCTGGTGCTACGCGCTGGGCGTCGGCCGCCGACTCGATCCGCGCCGGCTCGCGCCCGCAACGCCCTGGTCATCGGTGGCGAGCGGCTCACCGACTACACCGATCTGACCGACCGGTCGACCGCCGTGATCTTCGCCGACGGCGCCGGTGCAGTGGTGCTCGGCCCGTCCGACGAGCCGCGCATCGGGCCGGTCGTGTGGGGCAGCGACGGCGACCTGCACGAAGCGATCGCCATCCCCGACGACGAGAAGCACATGATCGATGGCCGGTCAGGCGGTGTACCGCTGGGCGACCACCCAGCTCACCGACACGCTGCACGAGGCCATGCGCCGCGCGGGCGTCGGCCCCGACGACATCGACGTCTTCGCGCCGCACCAGGCCAACCTGCGGATCATCGAGTGATGGCCAAGCGGCTCGAAGCTGCCCGAGCGCACGGTCATCGCGCGCGACATCGTCCGCTCGGGCAACACCTCGGCGGCGTCGGTCCCGCTCGCACTGTCGGCGCTCATCGAGAGCGGCGAGGCCAAGAGCGGCGACCTCGCGCTGCTGCTCGGCTACGGCGCCGGGCTGACGTTCGCCGGGCAGGTCGTCGTCCTGCCGTGAGCACCACCCCCCAGATCCCCGGGACACCCGTCCCGGACGTCGGCGGGTTTCCCCGCCCCCTTCCGAGAGAGAGGACCCGCGCGTGACCCGCGAAGAGATCCAGTCCGGTCTGGCCGAGATCCTGGAGGAGGTCGCCGGCGTGACGCCCGCCGACGCCACCCCGGAGAAGTCGTTCACCGACGACCTCGACGTCGACTCGCTGTCGATGGTCGAGATCGCCACGGCCGTCGAGGACAAGTTCGGGGTCGCCATCCCCGACGACGAGCTCGGCAACATCAAGACCGTCGGCGACGCCATCAACTACATCGAGAAGAACCAGTAGCAAGGACCCCTGCCCGCCACCACACCAGGGGGCCGTACCGGCCGCCCGCGTCCAGGAGGACAACCCATGAGCAGTCCAGCGACCGACGTCGTCGTCACCGGCCTCGGTGCCACCACCCCGCTCGGCGGGGACGTCGCCAGCACGTGGGACGCCCTGCTGGCCGGGCGGTCGGGGGTCAGCCGGATCACCGACGACTGGATCAAGGAGTTCCCGGCCCAGCTCGTCGCCCGGCTCGCCAACGACCCGGTCGAGAAGATCGACCGGGTCCGTGCCCGGCGGCTCGACCGCAGCCAGCAGGTCGCCGTCGTCGCCGCCGAGGAGGCCTGGGAGCAGTCCGGCGCGGCGGACGCCGGCGTCGACGCCGGAGCGCATCGCGGTCGTCTTCGGCACCGGCATCGGCGGCGCGCTGACGCTGCTCGGCCAGGACGACGTCCTCGAGGAGAAGGGACCCAAGCGGGTCTCCCCGTTCACCATCCCGATGCTCATGCCCAACGGCCCGGCCGCCGCCGTCGGGCTCGCCGTCGGCGCGAAGGGCGGCGTGCACGCGCCGGTCAGCGCCTGCGCGTCGGGCGCCGAGGCGATCCGCTGGGGCCTGGACCTGCTGCGGTTCGACCGCGCCGACGTGGTGCTGGTCGGCGGCACCGAGGCCTGCGTGCACCCGCTGCCCATGGCCGGCTTCGCGGCCATGCGGGCGATGTCCACCCGCAACGACGAGCCCGAGCGCGCCTCCCGCCCGTTCGACAAGGCCGGCGACGGCTTCGTGCTGGGCGAGGGCGCGGCGGCACTCGTCCTCGAGCGCGAGGACGCCGCCAAGGCACGCGGCGCCCGGGTCCACGCCCGCCTGGCCGGTGCCGGCGGCACCGCCGACGGCTACGACCTGGTCGCGCCGCACCCCGAGGGCGAGGGCGCGGGCCGCGCCATCGCGGCCGCGCTGCGCGACGCCGGCCTGGCCCCCGGCCGACATCGGCCACGTCAACGCGCACGCCACCTCGACCCCGGTCGGCGACACCGCCGAGGCGGCGGCGATCCGCAGCTCGCTCGGCGAGCACGTACTGGTCACCGCCACCAAGAGCCAGACCGGCCACCTGCTCGGCGCGGCCGGCGCGCTCGAGTCGGTCTTCACGATCCTGGCGCTCCGCGAGCAGATCGTGCCCGGCCACGGCCAACCTCGACGACCCGGACGACGACGCCGCCGTCCAGGCGCTCGACATCGTCCGCGGCGAGGCCCGCCGGGCCACCTCAACGCCGCGGTCAACGACTCCTTCGGCTTCGGCGGCCACAACATCGCCCTGGTGTTCACCACCGCGTGACAGAGGACCCCGCTGCCCCCAGGGGTCTTCCCACCTGCCCGGGCCGTCCCCACACACCAGCACGTCCGCCCCGGAGGCTCCCGTGACGACCGTCCATGCCACCCGTACCGTCGAGACCGACGTCGACCCCCGGGACCCGGAGGCCGCCTCGAGCGGTTCTTCGACCCGGCTCGATGCAGACCGCTGATGCCGCGGGACACCTCCGGCGTGCTCGCCGCACGCGGCACCGTGCACGGGCACCGCTGCCATCGCCTTCTGCACCGACGCGACGGTCATGGGCGGGGCCATGGGCGTCGACGGCTGCCGGCACATCGTCGACGCGATCGACACCGCCCTGCGCGAGCGGCGTGCCGTCGTCGGCGATCTGGCACTCCGGCGGCGCCCGCCTGGCCGAGGGCGTCACGCGCGCTGCACGCCGTCGGCGAGGTCTTCGCGGCGATGGTGCGCGTCGTCCGGGCCGGATCCCGCAGATCTCCGTCGTCCTCGGCCCGGCAGCCGGCGGCGCCGCCTACGGGCCCGGCGCTGACCGACCTGGTGATCATGGGCCCGGCGGGGCGGGTGTTCGTCACCGGCCCGGAGGTCGTCCGCTCGGTCACCGGCGAGAACGTCGACATGGAGAGCCTCGGCGGCCCGGACACGCACGGCCGGCGCAGCGGCGTCGTCCACGTGGTCACCGACTCCGAGCCGGCCGCGCTGGACACCGCCCGGCAGGCGGTCGACCTGCTGGCCGCCCAGGGCACGTTCGCGCCGGCGCGAGAGCGAGCCGGACGTCGACCTGCGCGCGCTGCTGCCGGAGCAGACGCAACCGCGCCTACGACGTCAAGCCGCTGATCGCCGCGCGTGCTCGACGGGCCGGCGCTGGAGCTGCACCCGCGGTTGGCGCCCAACGTCGTCACCACGCTGGGCCGGCTCGCCGGGCGCACCGTCGGCGTCATCGCCAACAACCCGCTGCGCCTCGGTGGCTGCCTGGACTCCGCCTCGGCCGAGAAGGCCGCCCGCTTCGTGCGGATGTGCGACGCCTTCGGGGTGCCGCTGGTCGTGCTGGTCGACGTGCCCGGCTACCTGCCCGGCGTCGGCCAGGAGTGGGACGGCGTCGTGCGCCGCGGCGCCAAGCTGCTGCACGCCTTCGCCGAGGCGGTGGTGCCGCGGGTGACGCTGGTGACCCGCAAGTCCTACGGCGGCGCCTACATCGCGATGAACGCCCGCTCGCTGGGCGCGACCACGGTGTTCGCCTGGCCCGGCGCCGAGGTGGCGGTCATGGGCGCGAAGGCCGCGGTCGGCATCCTGCACCGCAAGAAGCTCGCCGCCGTCCCGCCCGGGCGAGCGCGAGGCGCTGCACGCCCAGCTGGCCGAGGAGCACGAGCGGATCGCCGGCGGCGTCAACCGCGCCCTGCAGATCGGCGTCGTGGACGAGGTCGTCGAGCCGGCGCAGACCAAGCGCCGGCTCGTCGAGGCGCTGGCCGCCGCTCCCGCCGGACGCGGCGCGCACGGCAACATCCCGCTGTAGCGACGGTCAGGGCGTCGATTCCGCACTGCACGCCCGTCGGACGCACGGCACGCGGCGCAGCCCGGGCCCTGCGCGCAACGAGCATGCACAGCGCTGCAGTTGAGCCGGTATCGGTCAGCGACGAGCAGAAAGTCGTCCGGACGCCGCTTCCCCGACGGCGCCAGGACGACCAGCTCTCAGCCTACGACCGACCGGCCCGGCCGGTGCAGTGGTCGTGGTCGGATCGTGACCTGCAGCGATCGCCCCGAGCGACGGGGGTGCCTCAGACGACCTGGTGGAGCCACGTGACGGGAGTGCCGTCACCGGCGTGCCGGTAGACCTCGAGGTCGGCGTCCCAGGCGGCACCGAGGAGCTCGGCAACGCCGTGGCGGAACGCCTCGGCCGAGCCGGCGGTGGCGGCCAGGTGCCTCAGCTGCTGCTCGCTGATCATGATGTCGCCGTTGGCGCTGGTGGGAGCGCGGAAGACCCCGTGCCCGGGCACGTACGACATGCGCTCACCGTCGTTGCCGTGGCTGGCCTCCTCGGTCACCTCGAAGCGGAGCATCGGCCAGGCTCGCAGGGCGTGCACCAACCGGGCGCCGGTACCGGGTGATCCGGTCCAGGCGACCTCGGCACGGAACGAGCCGTGCGCCGCGGGCTGCTCCGCCCACGTCAAGGAGACCGGCGCGCCGACGACGCGCTCGAGCGCCCACTCGACATGCTGGCAGAGCGCCTTCGGGCACGCGTGCACGAAGACGACACCCTGGGTAGACCGTCGCTGCACGGGGCACCTCCATCGACTCGATCGGTCTCGTCTTCCCCTACGGACCCATCGATTCGGTGACGCGCTGTGTTCGGCAGTGACGGAGCAGGGCTCCTGCCGACAGTCTGCCGGATGCCCCCCGGGTCGCGCCAGTGGTGGTGGGATGTTTGGGGCAGCTGTGACAGAAGTGCAGCTGTGGGGCGACTTAGCGCTGGTCAGGCTGCATTACCATGTCGTAGCACTCTTCGTCCAGAGCGAACGGGCTGGTCCGTCGACTCGCCTTCGGCCCGGTGACGCGCTGCTGACCTGGCGTTCCGCGTGCGTCACCGGAAATCCTGTGTGATCACTCACAGTAGTGGCGATCAAGCGCATCGCGCGTGTGGCACGCCCGCTCTCTCAGCGGGGTGCGCAGCTCCCGGTACCCGCGTCGACGCGATTTCCGCCGGTGGTCTTGGCCCGGTACATGCCCGCGTCCGCGCGATGGAGCACCGCCTCCGTGTCGTCGCCGGCTCGCAGGGGGGCGACTCCGACGCTGGCGGTCACGCCCGACTCGACGCCCACGGCTGCCACGACCGCTCGCAGCCGCTCGCCGAGGGTGTCCCCCGGGTCCTCCGGGCCGACCTCCGCCAGGACGGCGAACTCGTCGCCACCGAGGCGCGCGACGGTGTCGGTCTCGCGGACGGCGCCGGACAGTGCCGTGGTCACCAGCTTGAGGACGGCGTCCCCGCCCTGGTGGCCGTCGCGGTCGTTGACCGCCTTGAAGCCGTCGAGGTCCACGAGGCAGACGACACGGTGCCGTCCGGACGCCGCGTCCTCGAGCGCAGCACCGAGCCGGTCGAGGAACGCGCGCCGATTCGGGGCGCCGGTGAGCTCGTCGGTGGCCGCCAACATCCGCTGCGAGCGGATGAGCAGCAGTTGCCGGTCATGGGCCGCCCATGCGTTCGCCGACGACATGGCGCACAGCACCGTGTACGTAGCCATGATCACGGCGACGAGTGCGGCCGACAGGGTGAGGTCGGGCAGGGAGACGACGAGCAGGTAGGCGGCCGTCATGACCGTGCCCATGGCGACCACTCCGTACGGCGGATAGGCCACCGCAAGAAAGCCGAGGGTCAGGAAGAGCATGGAGTACAGGGGGCTGGTCGCCCCTCCGTCGATCCGGGCGGCGACCGCGACGACGGCCGTCACCGAGAGGCTCCAGCTGTAGAACAACAGCGGGCCACGGTGATCGCGCATCATGGCCGCCAGGGGCAGCCGGAGCAGCAGCGGGGCCGCCACGATGCAGGACGCGGCCAGGGCGGGCACGACCGGGGAACGACCCGCGCCGCTGGGGGTCAGCACCGCGTAGATCAGCGCGGCGACCGCGCAGATCTCGGTGAGCAGGACCCCGAGCCGGACGTGGCGGACCCAGTAGGCGGCGCTGTCGTCGTCCGCTGCCAACGGCCGGTACAGGCCGTTGGCCAGCCGGGTGCCGAGCCGACTCAGCCTGCCGGGCGGGGTGTCCCCCGTCCGGCGGCCTAGCTCCTGTCCCGCGCTCACCACCTGACGATCGGCCGCGCCCGGCCGGTTCTTGATCTTCCGTCTCCTCCGACCGGGTGAAACGGCTTGCGGGGCGGTGGGCCGGTGTGCGCGGCACCGCAGGGCGGCGATGCCTGGCGGCCTCGGGGCAGGGTAGGGAGCGGGCCATGACCAGCTCCCGGAAGTCCGCGCGCACGTCCGGCCTTGCCGATGCCGGCCGCGACGTCGTCGGGCCGATGGTGCTCGAGGCGTGGGACGCGTTCCTGGCGCAGGCCGAGGAGGTCGACCTCCGGCGACCGTCGCGTCTGCCGCACTGGCGGGCGCAGGAGATCCTCGTCCACCTCGGCTGCTGGGACGATCACACCGCCATGGCCGACCTGATCGCCTCGGCGCGAGCGGGCGGTGCGGGTTCCCGTCCCGACCCCGATGCGGTGAACGCCCGGGTGGTGCGGGCGCACCGCGACGCCCCACGCGCCGAGGTGCTGGCGGCGCTGCGCCGCAACCGCGAGGCGACCGCCCGCTTCCTGACCGACGAACCGGTCGCTCTGGACACCGCGACCACGGTCTCGGTGGTCGGGCCGCTGCCGCTGCTCAGCGTCGCCCTGGGCCAGGCGTACGAGCTCGCCGTCCACGGGCTGGACCTCGTCTCGTGCGGTGCCGCTCCCCCACCGACGTCCGCGCTCGTGTCCGGGCTGGCGGCGCTGACCGACGTGACCGGCGCCCTGGCGTCGTCCTGCGGCATCACCGGCGGGGCGACGCTCACCGGCCCCGACGGCGGCTGGGCGTTCGCTTCGGACCCCGCCGGCTGGACCGTGCGCCAGGTCGCCTCCGGTGACACCGCCGGTCCGGCGGTCGAGGCGCCGGTGGCGGTGCTCCTGGAGGCGGCCGCCGGACGGATCAACCCGATGACGGCCGTCGCGAAGGGCCGGCTGACGGTGCACTCCCCGACGGGGCTGCTGACACTGGCGCCGATCGTGCAGCACGTGCCCGGCATCCCGGGCGGGCCGATCCTCCAGCTGGCCGCCCGGACCATGAGCGGTCCGGTCGGCCTGCTGGGGCGCCTGTTCCGGTAGCGGGTCAGCAGCCCCCGAGGGAGATGCCGCGGGCGCTCAGCCACGGCGTCGGATTGGTGCGGTTGGCGTAGAGCCCGCCGGTGTGCACCTCGAAGTGGAGGTGGGGACCGGTGGACTGCCCTCGGTTGCCCACCTCGGCGATCTGCTGGCCGGCCTTCACCGTCTGCCCCGGGGACACGAAGAACTGGTTGATGTGCCCGTAGAGGGTGATCGTGCCGTCGGCGTGCTGGACGTAGACCGCGAGACCGAATCCGCTGGCCGGCCCCGCGTCGAGCACGACGCCGTCGGCGGGCGTGAAGACGGGCGTGCCGATCGGCGCGGCGATGTCGACGCCGCTGTGCATGGTCCCCCAGCGGGGCCCGTAGCAGGAGGTCACCCGGCCGGTCGTGGGCGCCACCGCGCCGCGCGCGGCGGTCAGGGTGCTGCGCGCGGTGGCGGCGGCCGTCTCGGCCGCCTTGATCCGAGCGTGCTCCCGGGCCGCGTCGCGCCGGCCCTGCAGCTCCAGCAGCCGGATCTCGGCGCGGTCGAGCTTCGCGTCGAGCTCGGCCTTCTCAGCGGTCATCTCGTCGAAGGCGGTCTGCGCCTTGTCGACGCGCTCGCGCACCTTCCGCTCCGCCTCGGTGGCCGCCTCCGCCGCAGCGTCGCGCTTGCGCACCGCCTCGCGCGCGGCGTCGTCGGCGTCCTGGTGCTGGCGCTCGAGCACCTCCAGCGCCTCGAGCGCGGTCGCCCGGTTCTCGCCGAGCAGGTCCAGGGTGGCCGCGCGCTGCAGGAGCTCGCCGGGGCTCTCCGAGTCCAGCAGCAGGGCGACCTCACCGAAGGCGTCCTCCCCCATGTACGCCTCACGGCCGAGGGTGGCGACGTCGTCCTGCATGGACTCGACGGCCTTCTCCGCGGCGGCCAGCGCCGCGGCCGTCTCGGCGGCCTCCTTCTCGGCGCGGGCGAGGTCGACCCTCGACTTGAGGACGGCGTCGGCCGCGGCCTCGGCCTCGAGCGTCATGCGCTGCAGCGCCTCGTCGGCCTTCGCGACGCGCTTCTCCATCTCCTCGACCTGCGCGGCGACGGCGTCCCGCTCGGAGCGGATGACGCTGTCGCCGGGGGCCGCGCCGGCGGGCACCAGCGGCAGGCCGACGATCGCCGCGGTCAGGGCCGCGGCCAGCACACCAGCCCGAGGGATCCAGGCGTGACGGCGGAGCGATTCTGTGGTCGGTCGGGCGATACGGGGGGTGCGGTTGTGCCTGGTCGCCAACGCGACGCTTCTCCGTTCCTCGCGGCCGCCTACCGGGTTAGCTGACGGGTTCGGGCCGCGGAAACGGTGCCCTACCTGCCCACGCACAGGTGTGCGCGAGCGGGATTCACCCCAGGGGATCGGTGGGTCCCCGGTCCACCCCGGCACGTGCACCGGGACGGTTCGGCAGGGCCCGCTCGAGGCCCTCGGTTTTCGGGGGCGACTCTCGATCGGGCCGCGGCCGAACGTACCCAACGAACCGGTGGATGTCACAGGCGGATAACGCGGTGCAGGTCAGCGCCTCACGACCCTCATCGGTACCGATTCCGGCCCGCGGTCCGCGCGGCTCCCGGCCTCCCGGGGGCGTCTGGCAGGCTGTCGTCCGGACGACGGGGCGGTAGCTCAGCCGGTCAGAGCAGGGGACTCATAATCCCTGGGTCGTGGGTTCGAGCCCCACCCGCCCCACCACACCACCCGCCCCACCACCTGCGTGTGCGAGCTCGGTCGATCCGGGGTGAAGCGGAACACCTCCTCCCCCGCGTCCCGAGCGGAAGCGATCCCGGCCGGCCGGCGTTGCTTCGAGCAACCGACTCGAAAGGCTGTTCCCGCATGCGCATCCCGCTGTCCGTCCTCGACCTCGCTCCGATCACCCGCGATGGGACGCCGAGCGACAGCATCGCCGCCAGCGTCGCGCTGGCGCAGCGTGCCGAGGAGTACGGCTACCGGCGTGTCTGGTACGCCGAGCACCACAACATGCCGTCGATCGCCTCGTCGGCGACCAGCGTGCTGATCGCGCACGTCGGCGCGCACACGAGCTCGATCCGGCTCGGCGCCGGCGGCGTGATGCTGCCCAACCACTCGCCGCTCACGATCGCCGAGCAGTTCGGCACGCTGGACGCGATGTACCCCGGCCGGATCGACCTGGGCCTCGGCCGCGCGCCCGGCTCCGACCAGAACACGATGTACGCGCTGCGCCGCGACGCGCGGTCGGCCGATGCCTTCCCGCAGGACGTGCAGGAGCTGCAGGGCTACCTCGCCGGCGAGACCCGGGTACCCGGTGTCGACGCGATCCCCGGTAACGGCTCGCGGGTGCCGCTGTACATCCTCGGCTCCTCGCTGTTCGGCGCCCAGCTCGCCGCCGCGCTCGGGCTGCCCTACGCCTTCGCCTCGCACTTCGCACCGCAGG
The DNA here is from genome assembly GCA_963723745.1 of uncultured Actinomycetota bacterium. Lineage (GTDB taxonomy): Bacteria > Actinomycetota > Actinomycetes > Mycobacteriales > Geodermatophilaceae > CAVRRZ01. Next base: position 62,172 of record CAVRRZ010000006.1, on the reverse strand, counting down.
CCCTCGAGGCCGCGGTCGCGCTGTACCGACAGAGCTTCAAGCCCTCCGACCAGCTCGAGGCGCCGTACGTGATCGCCGGCGTCAACGCAGTCGCCGCCGACACCACTGCCGAGGCGCAGGAGGCGCTGCAGGCCGTGCGGCGGGAGCGGGCCCTCGGTCTGTTCGGTCGCGGCCGCCAGCTGCCCGAAGGGCTGTCGTTCGAGGAGCGGGCCGACTGGCTGCTGGCGCAGGGTGCGGCCGTACACGTCGACCAGATGCTCACCCACACCGCCCTGGGCACCCCGGCCGAGGTGCGTGAGCACATGGCGGCGTTCGCCCGGCTCGCCGACGCCGACGAGCTGATCGTGGCCCACCAGTCGCCCACCACCGAGGGCCGGCTGCGCTCGGTGGAGCTCGTCGCCGAGACGATGGCCACCGTCGGCGCCTGAGCGATGACGGCGGTGGCGCAGGCAGCCGTCAGTCGCGGATGTCCTGCAGGAACCACTCCGTCGGGAACGGGTGCCCGAGGTCGCGCTCCTTCGCGAGTTGCCACACCCGGCCGCCGACGGCGGCGAACTGCAGCCCCTGCGTGCCGGTCGTGACGAACAGGGTGATCTCGTCGTCGGTCGTGCGCCCCTGTGCGCGGCCCCGATGGACGTCGGCGAGCGTCGGGAAGACCCCGGTCTGGGAGCCGCTCGTCGCGGGGATCCGCGCCCGCTCCTCGGGCTGCCCCGAGACGTAGGAGGCGATGCCGCCGGCCTTCCACTCCATGCCGGGCACGGGGGTGCCGTACGGGATCGTGTTGACGCCCAGCTGAAGGGTCCGGTCGGCCCGCTCGATCAGCTCCGCGGACAGCTCCCGTCGTGTCACACAGGTGACGTGCGTACCCGACGACAGCCAGGCGGGATCGAACGTGGCACCCATCGCATCGGTCGCGGTGGCCACGATGGAGGCCTCCCGCACCGCTGCCCCGGCCGAGTCGACGGCCCGGATCTCCAGGCCCAGATCGTCGCGCGCCGCGGCGGCGAACCGCTCCCGGTTGGCGGGGGTGGTGCTGTAGACACGCACCTCGCGCAGGGCGCGGACCTCCGCGATCGCCTCGAGGTAGGTCCGCGCCATGCCGCCGGAGCCGATCAGCCCGAGCGTGTCGGCGTCGGGACGCGCCATGAGATCGACGCCGATGCCGGCCGCGGCCCCCACGCGGACGTGCTGCAGGTAGCCGTCCTGGATCAGGGCGAGCGGCTCACCGTTGGCGATGCTGTAGAGCAGGATGATCCCCGAATAGGTGCCCGGCTCCACGCAGTACTTCTCCGTGGTCCGCCCCGGCCACGACGTCACGTCCGACTTGATGCGGACGGCGACGACGCCGTAGGACCGGCAGGCGCCCGCCATCGAGCCCCACTGGTAGTAGTCGTCGTCCCGACCCGTGGGCGCGTAGAGATCGATGCGCGGGACGTATGCCGCGTCGCCGCGTGCGAGGTCCTCGTATCCGGTGCGCAGCGCCGCGATGCCCTCCCCCATCGTCAGCACGGACGAGACGTCGGCGTTCGTCAGCAGTCGCATGGTCTGAAGGTCCTACCAGGCCGTCCCCCTCGTGGGAAGCCGAGTAATCGGCGGTCCGCATGGGCGCGCGTACGCCGGGTGACGACGTGAGCAGGCCGGGCAAGCAGCACTCGTCGTCGCGGGGTGACGTGCCGACTTCCGTAGACCCCGCTGGGAGAAAGGGCCACGATGCTGTTCCGGACGTTTCGAGGCGGAGGGGTTCAGCCGATGGGCAAGCACAGCGCTCCCCGGCACACGCGCTCTCCCGTCGCGGCCCTGGGCGCGAGCGCCGGCGTGATCGGCCTGTCCGCCCTGGTCGCCGCCCTCGACACGGTCGTGGCGGCGCCGGCAGGCGGGTCCTCCGCGCTGACGGCGTCGCACGGCTCCGCGCCGGGCGCCGAGTCGGGGCTGTGGCCGACCTACGGGCCCCTCCAGATGCCGGCCATCGGTGTCGAGGCACCCGCGTTCGAGGCTGCTTACGCCGCGCTGGCCGCGACCGCCCCGACCGCATCGGTGGCCGCCACGCCCACCGCCGTGGAGCCGCTCGCCCGCACCTGGCCCACGTCGTCACCGACCGCTGCGCGCATGCCCGTTCCGGAGCCGACATCCGCAGCGGCCGCCCGCACGCCCGCGCCGACCGTCACGACTCCTCCACAGCAACCGACCGACCCCACCGACCCGACCAAGCCCTCCGACCCGACCAAGCCCTCCGACCCGACCAAGCCCTCCGACCCGACCAAGCCCTCCGACCCGACCGAGCCCACGGAGCCCACCGAGCCGACCCAGCCGACCCAGCCCACCGAACCGCCCCAGCCCACCGAACCGCCCCAGCCCACCGAACCGCCCCAGCCCACCGAACCGCCCCAGCCCACCGAACCGCCCCAGCCCACCGAGCCGACCCAGCCCACCGAGCCCACGGACGTCGACCTGCCGGTCGGCGGCACCTTCACGGTCACCGACGAGACCGGTGCGACCGAGCTGGTCCTGTCGGTCGACGCGGTCATCGCGGACCTGACCTGCACCGGGGCGGGCGCCGTCCCGGCGGAGAACGGTCAGCTCGTCGGCTTCCGCGTCACGGTCTCGACCGGCGCGGCTGCCTCGGGCGTGGCCCTCGACGCGTCGTCGTTCGGCTACACGGGAGCCGACGGGGCATCGCTCGACGCGGTCACCGCCGCCGCGGCGGCGTGCCTGGCACCGGACGAGGCCTTCCCGGCCGGCGCGCTCGCGCCCGGCGGGAAGTACGCCGGGACGATCGTGCTCGACCTGCCGGCTCCGAGCGGGACGATCACCTACCGGCCGGCTCCCGACGCAGCCGGCGCACGATGGGCCGTGTGAGCCGACGTCCGGGCGGCGCGACGGGGCTGGTTGCGGGGCGGTGGCAGGACTAGCGTCGCGCCATCATCCGCACGGGGCTGACAAGCGTCCGGGAGCCACGATGCTGAACAACAGCCGGGTGGAAGCCAACATCCCAGCCGCGGACCTCTCGCGAGCCCGGGACTTCTACGCCAGCGCGCTGGGGCTCGTGCCCGTGCGCGACATCGCCGGCGTGAACCTCGTCTACGAGACGGCCGGCGGCACCCGCTTCAACATCTACGAGACCGCCTACGCGGGTCAGGCCGGGCACACGATCGCCCAGTTCCACGTCGATGATCTCGACGCGGAGGTACGCGACCTGAAGGCCAAGGGCGTGACGTTCGAGGTCTACGCCGACATGCCCGGGGTCCGGTGGGACGGCGAGATCGCCGCACTGGGCGACCTGGGGCGCGCGGCCTGGTTCAAGGACAGCGAGGGGAACATCCTCTGCGTCGACCAGGAGGCGTCGACCGGCTGACCCACGACCGCGGTCGTCGGGCTTCCCGTCACCCCACCACGCGGAGGACGGTCACCCGTGTCCTGCTGCGCGGAGCGCGGTGACGCAGGACCGCTCCAGCGCCCGCTGCCGACGCATCCGCGCGACCAGGCCCGGCACGGGCTCCAGGGCACGGTCCGCAGCGAGGGCGACGTCGCTCAGCCGTCCGTCGGCGTACGTCCCGGTGCTGGTGTGCACCGTCCACCGCTCGACGTCGGGCACCGACATCTCCTGCCCGACGAGCGCTGCAGGGCCCGACACGGTGGACGGTCCCCCGTGCAGCGGCATCGGGTCGGCGTCCCAGTCCGCCACCTGCACGGTGCGGACGAACAACCCGTCGTCGTCGACCGCCAGCACCGCCCGGTCCGGTGCGTCGCGCCGCTCGATCGGCTCGACCGACACCGGGTCGAGCAGGAGGATCAGGCGGGGCAGGTACCACCAGTGCTCGCGGCGCAGCATCGGGGAGTCGACCAGTGCCCGGGACGGCGGGTGCTTGCGCACCTCCTGGGACAGAAGTCGATCGGCGAACAGGCTGCCCTCGCCGTCCTCGACGAGGGTCAACCGGCCCCCGAGAGCCAGGGGGCGCCACGCCGACCCGGTCAGTCGGGGATCGGACAGGACCAGCGCGGCACCGGCGCTCGATGCTGCCGCACGGGCGTCGTCGACGAAGGCCCACGGCAGCGCCACGGCCGGTCGGCCGTCCAGCAGCAGGGGCACGACGCCCATCGCGCGCGGCGGCCCGTCGGGGCTGCGCCATAACAGTTCGGCGACACCTGCGGAGTGAACCGCCGATTCGTAACTTGTGGTGGCCATCACCCGGTTGTCTACTCCACCGAGGGCGGCCAACGGCGGTCGCCACGAACATCTCGGGAGCGAGCGTGCCTGCATTCGTCGTGGCCGCGGTGGTCGGAGTCCTCTTCTTCCTCGGCTACCGGTACTACTCCAGATACCTCGCCCAGAAGGTCTACGGGCTCGATCCGGCCTTCGTCACCCCCGCACACGAGTACAACGACGGCGTCGACTTCGTGCCGACCAACAAGCACGTGCTCTTCGGCCATCACTTCACCTCGGTCGCCGGTGCCGCACCCATCGTCGGGCCGGCGATCGCCGTGTTCTGGGGCTGGGGACCCGCGCTCGCCTGGATCGTGCTCGGCACGATCTTCGCCGCCGGCGCGCACGACTTCGGCGCGCTCGCGATCTCGGTCCGGCACAAGGCCAAGAGCATCGGCACCCTCGCGGGTGAGGTCATCAACGGCCGGGCGCGGATGCTGTTCCTCGCGATCATCTTCTTCCTGCTGACCCTGGTGAACGCGGTGTTCGCCGTCGTCATCGGCAACCTGTTCGTCGCCAACCCCGGGGCGGTCATCCCGATCGTGCTGGAGATCCCGCTGGCGATCTTCATCGGCATGTACATCTACCGGACGCGGTCGTCGGCCCTCATCCCGTCGATCGTCGGCGTGATCGTGCTGTACGCGCTGATCCTGGTCGGCAACGCCTTCCCGATCTCGCTCGACGGTCTCGCCGAGGCCCTCGGTGTCGAGCAGACCCGCAACGTCTGGGTCGTGCTGCTGTTCGTCTACACCTGGATCGCCTCCCGGATCCCGGTGTGGGTGCTCCTGCAGCCCCGCGACTACATCAACAGCCACCAGCTGTTCATCGCCCTCGGCGTCATCGGGCTGGGCGTCATCGTCGGCATGAACCAGATCCAGGCGCCAGTGGTCAACGACGTGCCCGAGGGCTCGCCGAGCTTCTTCCCGTTCCTGTTCATCACCATCGCCTGCGGCGCGATCTCCGGCTTCCACTCCCTGGTGTCGTCGGGAACCTCGTCCAAGCAGCTGGACAAGGAGACCGACGCCCGATACGTCGGCTACATGGGCGCGGTCGGTGAGGGCTCCCTCGCCACCGGCGCGGTGCTCGCCACCACCGCCGGCGTCGCCGCGTCGCAGGCCGACTGGCAGGAGCTCTACCCCGACTTCACCACCGCCTCGGGTGGTGCGGTCGGCAACTTCGTCCGGGGCGTCGCGGAGTTCGCGAACAACCTGGCCATCCCGCTCGACCTCGCCACCATCTTCGCCGCCGTCGTCGTCATCAGCTTCGCGGCGACCACCATGGACACCGGCGTGCGCCTCCAGCGCTACGTCGTCCAGGAGATCGGCGAGCTGCTGCACATCCGCGTCCTCTCCCGCAATCTCGCCGTTGCCACGACGGTCGCCGTGGCCATCCCGCTGGTCATGGCGCTGCTCCCGGGAGGTGGCGAGGCCGGGTACACGTTCGGCGTGCTGTGGCAGCTGTTCGGCACGACCAACCAGCTGACCGCAGGCCTCGCGCTCTCGGTGATCGCGGTGTGGGTCGTGCGCAGGGGCCGCAACCCGGTGGCCGTCCTCGTGCCGCTGGTCTTCCTCCTGGCGATGACCACGTGGGCGCTGAGCCTCAACCTGCGCAACTTCGTCCAGAACGACCAGTGGGTGCTCGCCCCGCTCGACGCGATCATCTTCGTCCTCGCGCTCTGGCTGATCGCCGAGGCGGCGATGTCGCTGCGGTCGGCCTTCCGCGAGCGGTCGCTGACCGGCGGCGGTGGTGACGCGTCCGCGGTCGCACGGGCCAACCCCGACGACGGCCGCTCCACCGCCGGACCGACGGACGGCCCGGCGGGCAGCCGCCGGCCGTGAGGCACCGCGTCGTCCTCGTCCGCGGCCCCCGGGCCGCGGGCGGGGGCGGCGGCGGCTGCTGCAGCGGCGACGTCCGCCCGTTCGACGAGGGTGGAGACCGGTGCCATCCGGTGACCGACGACGAGGTGGCGCCGGTGTACCGCGCCCTGCGGACGGCGCTGCCGGCCGACGTCGACGTCGAGATCGTGGCGCCGTCCAACTGGCTCTTCCTGCTGCCCGAGCTGATCGGGGGTGGACGCCGGCGCGGGTTGCGCGGGGCCCGGCTGCGCCGTTCGATCCGCGCGGGGCTGGCGGTGTCGTCGCTGATCGTCGACGGCCAGGTGCTCGCCTCGGGCCGGCTCCCCGCCCCGGAGACCGCTGTCGAGGAGGTCAGGACCCGGCTCGCCGCACGCTGACCCCGTCATCAGGCGGGCCGCGACACCTGGGCGCACCGGCTCCGCGCCGGCCGGTGCGTCGCCGCGCACCATCGCGAGAGCCGCGGGCGCGAAGCCGGCGACCATCAGCACCGTCCACAGGGCGTTGCTCCACTGGACGTTGCCCATGGCCGACTGCAGCACGACCGCCGCCGACACCACCAGAGCCGCCCACAGGGGAACCACGCGGGCCCGGCGCAGCCCCACGATCTGCACGATCGGCGCGACCAGCCACAGCAGGAAGGGCAGGAAGATCAGCAGGACGAACGGCGTGCCGTCCAGGTGGACCAGGAACTCCGCGGCCGCCCTCCGGTCCGGCGCGTCGACCGCGGCCAGGGTCTGCGCGAAGTAGCCCAGGTGGGTCACCTGACCCACGACGCCCAGTGTCGCAACGACGGCACCGGCCCAGGCCCACCCCGCGGCGGCACCCACGGACAGCCGCCAGACGGCGAGCAACGCCGGGATCGACAGCAGTGCGGCCGCGTAGAACAGCGCGGCGGCACCCGTGAACAGGCCGGTGTTCTCCGCGATGCCGTCCAGGTCGGCCACCTGCGACTCGACCCCGTACTCGGTGTTCACGATGCCGGCCTGCTCCTGTGGCCGCGACAGCATCGCGAGCGCTCCACCTGCGCCGGCGAGCATCGGCACCAGGAGAATGCTCGCGCCGCCGACGATGCGGGGAATGGGTCCCATGACTCGGTCCTCCTCTGCCCGGGGCGGGACGTCCGCTCCGGTGCGGGCAGCGTGGTCCGGCCGGCGCCCGCGTCGCGTCCGTCCCGACGCACCGACATCTCGGCGCGAAGGAGGACGCGAGGTCCGTCTCGAGGAGGAGGCCGCCGCAGCCCTCGCGGGGCTAGCGTTCGGCCGTGACCTGGCAGCAGCCGCGCCGGAGCGAGCTCGCGATCACGGCGCTCGCCGTCGGGTGGGCCGCCGCGCTGCTCATCCCCGACTGGCTGCCGCTGGCGGTGCTCGCCGTGGTCTACCTGGCGACGCTGCCGTGCTGTGTCCGCCGTCCGCCCGTGGCGGTGGGCGGGCTGATCGCGGGCGAGGCCGCACTCTGGGTGCTGGGCGTGGACCAGGAGAACCCGGCCGGGCTGGTCGCCTTCGCCGCCGTGTTCTGCCTCGGCCGGTGGTCCGCCCCGGCCTGGCTGGCCCTTCCCCTGGCCACGCTGCCGACGATGGCCTGGATCCGGGACGACCTCGGCCTGCCGAGTCTGCTCTTCGTCGCCGTGGTGGTCACCCTCGCCTGGGGAGCCGGTCGCCTCGTCCGGCGGCACGACGAGCGGGCCGCGGACGCCCGGCGGGAGGCAGCGGAACTGGCCGCGACCGACCCCGCTGCACAGGCCGGCCGGCTGGTCGCCGAGGAGCGGGCCCGGCTGGCCGGGGAAGCCCTCGCCGTCGTCCGCGCCGCGGTCGACGGCATGCTGAGCGACGCCGAACGAGCCGACCGGACCCTCGACCCGTCCGCCTGCGCGGCGGTCCAGGCCGCCGGCCGGCGGGCGGTGACCGAGCTGCGCCGGCTCCTCGGGCTGCTCCGGGCCGAGACCGAACACACCACCGCCGCGGCATCCCGCGGAGAGGCCCCGCGCGCGTCCCTGCGGCACGCGGTGTGGCCGCTGGACGCCGCTCTGGCGGTGGCGGCGGTCGCCGTCGTCCTGGTCGAGGCCGCAACCGTCGCGGCAGGACGACCGTGGCAGGACGTGGCGCTGACCGCCGCCGCCTGCCTGGGCCTGGCCCTGCTCCGCACCGACGTCGTCCTCGCCTGCCTGGTCTCGGCGCTGCCGATCGCAGTGTCGGTCGCCACCGGCCGGCCGCTCCTGCACGGACTCGAGCTCGTCGCGCTGGCGGCGCTCCTCGGCTGGTTCGCCGGTGCCGACGGGCGGACGCGAGCGTTCGTCGCGCTGACCGGCTGGACGGTCGTGACGCTGGTCGAGGCGCGCCTCGAGGAGCCCGGCAACGAGGCGATGCTGGTTGCGCTCGTGCTGCTCGGGGCGGTGCCCGGCCGTCTGTGGCAGGGGCGGCGATCCGCCGCGGCCTCCGCCCGGGCGACGGCCACGCGACTGCGCGCCGTCGGGGCGGAGGTCGCCGAGCGTGCCGTGCGGGCCGAGCGGCTCCGGCTGGCGCGCGAGCTGCACGACGTCGCCAGCGCCGCGATCGGCGTGATGGTGCTGCAGGCTGCCGCCGCGCAGGTGCAGTGCGGGCGCGATCCCGCCGCCGCGCACCGCGCACTGGCCGCCGTGCGCACCGCCGGTACGCAGGCGCAGGCCGAGCTCGCCGTCCTCTTCGGGCTGCTCGACGCCGGGGCGGTCGGCGCGGTCGGTCTCGCCGGTCCGGCGCCGGTGGACGACCTGCCGGCCGCGGTGGCCGCACTCGTGGAGCGGATGCGGGCGGGCGGGTTGGACGTGTTGCTCGACGCCGACCCCACCGTCGAGGGGTCCTCGAACGCATCGGCGACCGCCTACCGCGTGGTGCAGGAGGCGCTGACCAACGTGGTCAAGCACGCGCCGGGCAGCCGCGTGCGGGTGACGCTCCGACGCGACGGCGCGGCCGTGTGCGTGGACGTCGTCGACGACGGCCCGGGCGGCGAGCCGTCCGACGGGGGCTTCGGGCTGGTCGGCCTCACCGAGCGCGTACGGGCCGACGGGGGCGAGCTGGCCGCAGGACCGCATCCGGACGGGGGCTTCCGCGTCTCCGCGCGGCTGCCGGTGCGCAGCGCCGTCCGGCCACAGACCGGGGCCGCGCCGTGACGGCGATCCGGATCGTCCTGGCCGACGACCAGGACCTGATCCGCGGCGGCCTGCGCGCCATCCTCGACGCCGAGGACGACATCGAGGTGGTCGCCGAGGCGGCGTCGGGGTCGGCCGCGGCTGCCGCGGCGGCGGCGCACCGCGCGGACGTCGTCCTGATGGACGTGCAGATGCCGGGCAGCGACGGCATCGCCGGCACCGAGGCGGTGCTACGCGCCCGGCCGCAGTGCCGGGTCCTGGTGCTGACCATGTTCGATCTCGACGAGTACGTGTTCGGCGCGCTCCGCGCGGGCGCCAGCGGCTTCCTGCTCAAGACCACGCCACCCGGCGAGCTGGCCGAGGCGATCCGCGCGTGCGCCGCCGGCGAGCACCTGTTCGCCCCGACCGTCACGCGGCGGCTGGTCGAGGCCTACGTCAGCCGGCCACCGCGTACCGGCGCCGTCCCCCAGCAGCTCCGCCCGCTCACCGAGCGCGAACTGGACGTGCTGCGGGCGATGGCGCGCGGCCTGTCGAACGCCGAGATCGCCGGCGCCCTCTTCCTCGGGGAGACGACGGTGAAGACGCACGTGACCCGGATCCTGGCCAAGCTCGGCCTGCGCGACCGCGTGCAGGCGGTGGTGCTCGCCTACGAGTGCGGCCTGGTCTCCCCCGCCGACCCGTGATGCAGACAGCGCCCGAGCGGGCTGCTCAGCGCCGCCAGCGGGAGCGCTTCACCGCCTTGTCGCGGCGCTGCCGCAGGAAGTCCAGTTGCTCCTCCGGTGCGCCGGCGGCCTCGTAGGCGGCGATGGCGTCGTCGTAGAGCGCCTGTTGCGGCGGACTGTGGCTGGCGACGGCCCAGAGGGCGTCGGCGACCAGCGGCGGGACGTCGACCCGGCGACCGGCTTCGACCACCTGGCGGGCGAGGGCCACCGCTTCCTCCGCGCGTCCGGACGCCGCGAGTGCGTCGGCCCGGCCCAGGTCCACCGAGGCGACCGCCACGTCGTCGTCGTGCGCCTCGAAGACCTGGCGGGCGTCGGCGTACAGCGCGAGCGCCTCATCGGCGCGGCCGGAGAGGGTCAACCGGTCCGCCTGGTCCTGGCGGACGGCCGCACACCCGTGCGGGTCGGCGTCGGCGAGTGCGTGGACCGCGACGACCCCAGCCGCGATCGCCTCCGCCGACTCGCCGCGCGCGTCATGCACCCGGGCCAGCAGCCGGTGCACGCGCCCCCGCATGACCTCGTCGTCCGGCGCGACGTTCCGGACGGCGCGGCGGACGTGCTCGGTCGCCTGGTCGAGGTCGCCGTACTCGGCGTCCATCTGGGCGAGCTCGTACGCGACCGCGCTCTCGAGCGGCCGGTCGCCGTCCTCGGCCGCGCGCTCGACGAGTTCGACGAGCACGTCGTGGGCGTCGAGGTCACGGCCGAGCGCGCGCAGGACCTGGGCGATGGTCAGCCGCATCCAGGCCGCGACCGGACGATGCCCCGCCGCGATCTGCAGGTCGACCGCGTCCCAGGCCTGGCCCAGGGCGGCCTCCATGCGGTCCACGCCGACCAGCACCTCCACCCGCGTGGCCGCGGACTCAGCGGCGAGCACCAGATCTCCGCGCGCGGAGTGCAGCCGCTGGGCGGTCGCCAGCAGTTCGAGGGCACGGTCGGACTCGCCGACGTCGGCGAGCGCGCGGCCGTAGACATCGGCGGCGTCCGCCCGGACGGCGTGGTCGGGTTCGTCGGCCACGAGCCGCCACGCGGCCTCGGCCGCTGTCAGCACGGCGTCCGACTGGCCGGCCACGCCGTGCGCGACGGCCTGGTCGAGCCAGAGACGGACGACGGCCTCGGGGTCGGCGGCCTCGGCCCCCCGTACGTCGTCGAACGCCCGCCTCGCCTCGGCGAGCGCAGCCGGGTCCGGGTCGGGTCCGAGTTCGCGCACCCGCCACTCGGCCAGCTGCGCCTGGCAGCGCGCCCGGTCCCGTGCGGCCTCCGGGGACCGCGCGGCCGCGGACATCGCCGTCTCGGCCCAGGTCCGGACCTCGTCGTCCGCCCGGCCGGCGCGGTCGAACAGCACCCGTGCCAGGGCCAGGGCGCCGAGCGCGTACTCGTGCGGGTCGTCCACGAGCCGGTCCAGGGCCTCGCGGAGCACCTGTTCGGCGTCGTCGAACCGCTCCATGGCGGCCAGCGCCGCCCCGACCGTCCGGTGCGCCCGCGCGACACCGGCCGGATCACCCACCGCGTCGAAGCCGTCCCGAGCCCGCTCGGCGAGGCGGAGGCGCGCCTCGACATCGAGGTTCGTCCCCGTCCGTGCCCGCTCCAGCAGCACCTCGGGCCCGTCCCCGCCGACCGGCTCGGGCAGGTCCACGACGATCAGCGGCTGCCCGTCCGGCGCGGGAGCGGGCGGGGCGGACGGCGCGGGAACGCGCATCGTGTGCTGCGGGCGCACCGCAAGGCGGCGCTCGACGTCCCGGGCCACATAGTCGGTCCCGTTGCGCCGGTCGAAGGCTGCCGCAACGGTCCGCGCCTCGCCGGCGAACGCCTCGGAGAGGAGCCGCCACTCCCGTGGTCTCGTCCCGAACGCGGGCGGCGCCTCGTCGACTCCGGCGTCGTGCACGGTGCCAGCGACACTGCCGCCGAACGCGGCGACGAGCATTCGTGCCTGGGCGTCGAACAGCCCGCGGTCGCAAACCTCGACGAGCTCGCCGAGCAGGCGGGTCGCCTCCTCGATCCGGCCGGTGCGGACCAGGTGCTGCCCGTGCTCGGCCTGGTCACCGACCAGGGAGGGGTTGCCCCGCGAGAGCCGCAGACCCCACACGTGCAGGCGCTCGGCCTCATCCGCACGCCCCAGCTCGGCGAGGGGTTCCAGGAGCATGGCCAGCGTGCCCGCCGGCTCCTCGGCGCACTCGAGCCGCCCCGCCAGCAACGGCCTGGCCACCTCCAGCGCCCGGGTCGGATCCTCAAGGGCGAGCGCCAGGTCGACCTCGGCGGCCACGTCGCAGGCCCGGCAGTCGCCCAAGTCGCTGCGCGGCTCCAGACGCCAGCGGCGGTGCGCCTCGACGGCATCGGCCACCCGGCCGGTGCGAAGGGCATGCACCATGTCGAGCTTGGCCAGCGCGTCCTGACCGGTGCCGACGGAGTCGTAGCGCCGCCGCACCTCGGCGAGCACGTCCTCGATTTCGCGCAGCGGCACCTCGGGCATTCTGCGGAGCTGGCCGGGCAGCCACTTCAGCGCCCAGAACGTCGGGTGAATGTCGAACCGGCCGGGATGGGAGTCGATCTGGCCCAGGCACCAGGTGATGGCGACCATGGCCTTCTGCGGTTCGCCGCCGTGCGTGGCGACCGACGCCAGCCGGACGCGCGTCTCGAACGCCGCGTCGAGGTCTCCCGCGGCATCCGCCTCGCGGACCGCCTCCTCCGCGACCGCGGTCCGCGCGAACCCCGGCGGCATCTGCTCCACCTGCTCCAGCAGAGACCGGACCGACCTACTTCCCCGCATCGAGGCTCCCTTCGAGAAGGCGCGTCAGCGCCCCGGACAACAGTGCCGTCTCCCCGCTGCGCAGCGGGTGACGGCCGAGCAGAAGGGCCTGCAGGTAGAGGACCTCGACGGCGGCCCGGAGACCGTCGTCGTCCACCGCCGAGGCGAGCCGGCGGACGACGGGGTGCCGCCAGTTGAGCACCAGCGAGGCCTCGCGCGGCCCGATGACGGCAGCGCCGACCCGGCGCAGCAGAGGACCCCAGAACGTGCCGGCCACCTGGGACGTCTCGCCCAGCTCGCGGGCGAATCTGCTGGTGTCGCCGGCCGTGTACAGGCACGGCAGGGTCACGGGGCTGAATGCCCGGACCTCGACGTCGCAGCCGAAACCCTGCAGCACTCCACCGCACCGGCGGGCGAGGACGTCGGCGACGGCTGCCTCGTCGCCTTCGACCGGGCGCAGGACCGCGGCGAGGTCCTCGGGCTCGACGCGCTCGACCGACACGTCGCCGAGCACGTCCGGAATGCGGGCGAGCAGATCCTCGTCGTAGGTGAACCCGGCGTTGACCAGGCAGATGCCCTCCGCCGTGGCCACCTGCGCCATCTGGCTGAAGTCCTCGGTCGTGCCGGCGTACCGGACGTCGCCGCGGGCGACGACCTCGCCGAGGGTCATCCGGCCGAAGCTGGTCTCCATCGGCAACCAGGGCGCGAACAGCCGCAGCAGGTCGTCGTCGTGCACGGCCAGCGCCTTGAGTGCCAGCGCGTGGACCCGGACCAGCGCTTGCAGCCTGGCCGGTTCCTCCTGGGCGAGAACGGTGAGCCACGCCCGCACGGACGCACCGAGCCCCTCCCGGACCGCCTCCAGCGTCGCGTCCTCGTAGAGGCCTTCGCGCGAAGCCAGTGGCTGGAGCGCGCCGGTGTCGATGACGACGCGCACGAAGAACGCCCAGGGCGGGAGCAGTCCGTCGACGGCGTCGGAGAGCAGCATCCGCTTGAGGTGCACGCGGTGCCGCTGGCGGGACGCCGGACTCGGGCTGCCGGCCAGCACGTAGGCGACTCCGGTGAGGCCGGCCGCGGGCAGTGACAGCGGGACGGCGTCCAGGAAGCGCTCGCCGAGTTCGGCCTCTCCCCAGGCGAGCAGCTCGTCTCGGTCCTTGCCCGACCAGGGCAAGGGGCCACCCGCGATCGTCTCGTCACCGTGTGCGGAACGCAGCACGATCTGCGTCGCGAGCAGCCCGGCGTAGCGCCGGATCAGCTGGCGCACCGTGTCCACCCGGAGCAGGTCCTCGAAGCCGGGTCGCGCCGCGAGGGACACCGTCGTCCCCGGGGACGTACGCGCCGCGCCGTCCGGGAGCTCGCGCAGCTCGTACGTCCCGTCGCTGCGGCCGGTCCAGGCGACGGCCGGCCCACCACGGGCCGAACGGGTGATCACCCTTATCTCGTCGCTGACCAGGAAGCAGGACAGCAGGCCGATGCCGAACCGCCCCAGGTAGTCGGTGCGCGGCTCGAGGAAGGAGTTCCGCTTCGACGAGGACCCGATCGTGGCGAGCAGTTCCCGCACCTCGTCGGCGGTGAGCCCGATGCCCTCGTCGTCCACGGTGACCACGGGGCGACCGGACGCTCCCTCGTGACACTCGACCGTGAGCGCTCGGGCGGTCGGCTGCCCGCCACGGGCGGTGAGCGCGTCGACCGCGTTCTGGATCAGCTCCCGGACGTAGACGTCGGGCGAGCTGTACAGGTGCGAGGACAGCAGGTCGATGACACCGCGTAGGTCCACCTGGAAGGACGAGGACACCCCCAGACGCTATGTCGTGCGCGTCGACCCCCCCGGGACATGCGGTCGGGAAGGTCGCATCACGCCCCAGCCGCCTCAGGCGACGCGCGGACCCTCGGTGCGCAACTGCTCGAGGGCTGATCGGCGCGCGGGCGGGTAGGGACCTGCTCATGGATGTGGACAGCGGACCGCAGCAGCGCGTGGTCGCCGGCCGTTACGCGTTGCGCGAGCAACTGGGACAGGGCGGCATGGGCACCGTCTGGCTGGCGACCGACACGATGCTGCAACGGCAGGTCGCGCTCAAGGAGGTCACCTTCGCGGTCCACCTCACCGAGGAGGAGCGCACCATCCTGCGCGAGCGGACGATGCGCGAGGCCCGGGCCGCCGCCCGGCTCGACCACCCGTGCGTGACCACCGTCTTCGACGTGCTCGAGGAGGACGGCCGGCCGTGGCTGGTCATGGACTACGCCCCCTCGCGGAACCTGCAGCAGATCGTCGAGGAGCAGGGCCCGCTGCCGCCGCCCCTGGTCGCACGGATCGGCCTCGACGTGCTCGCGGCGCTGGAGGCCGCCCACGCCGAGGGCATCGTGCACCGCGACGTGAAACCGGCGAACGTGCTGGTGGCATCCGACGGCTCCGCGCGGCTCACCGACTTCGGCATCGCCACGACCACCGGCGACTCCTCGCTGACGACCGCCGGGGCCTTCATCGGTTCGCCGTCGTACATGGCGCCCGAACGGACCGGTGCCGGGCCGCCGGGCCCCTCGGTGGACCTGTGGTCGCTCGGGGCGACGCTCTACACCGCGGTGGAGGGCCGGCTCGCGTTCGACCGTGGAGACCCGATGGCCACCCTCGTGGCCGTCGCCACCGACCATCCCGCCCCCATGCTGCGTGCCGGCCCGCTCGCGCCGCTGCTCACCGGGCTGCTCACGAAGGATCCCGCGCGCCGGGCGACCGTGGCCCAGGCGCGCAGGGACCTGCGCGCAGTCGTGTCGGGCGTCGCTCCGCCCGCGCCTCCGTCCCGGCCCGTCGCGGCGCAGCCGCCGCCCGGGCAGAAGGTGCGCGACGTGCCGGTCGAGCGGATCGACGCCGACGACCTGCGCCGGCTCGCGGACGCGTCGAAGGCGGTCCTCGGCACCGTCGCCCGCGGCTCGGCCCGCTACCTGACCGACCGTCGCAGGTCGCGCCGTCCGGCGGCCGCGCCCCGGGGGCGCCCGGCGCGGGGACGCGCGCCGGAGGGTCGACCGCGCCGGCGGTTCAAGCGGCGATGGGTCGTCGTCCCGACACTGGTCGTCGTGCTGGTCACCGTCGCGCTGGCTCTCGGCGGGCTGGTCCTGCTGGCGGCGATGTTCGGGCTGCTCTGACGACAGCGGTCAGTGCGCGTGCGCCGCCACTTCTTCCGGGGTGCGCCGACCGCGCCGCTCGAGGTGCAGCCGTAGCCGGTGCCGGTGGGCCTCAGGGGAGTGGACGATGGTCACCGGGCAGGTCGCGTGCATGGCGACGTGCATGCTCGTCGACCCGAGCAGCAGGGTGTGGAACCCACCGTGCCCGCGGCTGCCGACGACGAGCAGGTCGGCACCGTCCGCCTCGCGGATCAGGGCGTCGGCAGGGGCGCCCATCGCCGCCCGGATGCGGATCTCCGGGAGCGGCAGAGGCAGATCGACGGTGATCCCGTCGACGAACGTGCGCGCGCGGTCCTCGGCCTGCTGGTGGAGGCGCTCCCGCATCCGCTCCTGCTCGTTCTCACCGACCACGTTGAAGTCCATCCAGTAGTCCGGCGCCTGGTAGGCGGTCACCACCTCCAGCGGGATCCCGCGCCGCGTGGCGTCCTCGAGGGCGAAGAGAAACGCGGCCTTCGAGCCCTCGGAGCAGTCGACCGCGACGACCACCCGCGGGCCCCGCATCGCCTCGGGCAGCGGCTCGGACTTGGCGATGTACAGGACGTCTTCCTCGTCGTTCACGACGACACCTCCTCGACCGACAGCACGACCAGCTCGGCCCCGGTGGCCGCGGCCACCTCGGCCACGCTCACGGGACCCGTCACGACCTCGACGCGGGTCCGCCCGTGCACGCCGGTCTCCTCGACCGCGCGGCGCACGGTGCCTTCGACGGCCGCCTGCATCCCCGCCCGGCCACCGTCGGGCTCCGCGGGATCACCGGGCCAGAAGGCCACGGCGAGCAGCTCGGCATCGCGCCGCTGCGCCTCCGCCAGGGCCCAGAGCAGCGCCCGGTAGCCGCACGTCGTCGGGCGCACGTCCACCAGGAGCAGCGGTCGCGGGGCGTTGCCCTGCGCGGGCTCCGTCATGGGTCGATCGTGGCCGGACAGCTGAGCCGTGACCAGGGACTTTCGTCGTCCGCGGTCATCGCCGAACGGCTCCCGCTCCCGGCGTGTCCGGCAGCCGTTCGACGGTGATCAACCGATCAGGTGACCGGGGACGACCCGTGCAGCCAGGTCGCTGAGCACCGGCGCGGGATCGGCGAGGCACCGCTCGACGTCCGGCTCGACCTCGGTGAGCGCGTGGGCGGCCAGGAAACCGGCCTCGGCGACGCGCTCCGGGGACAGCCGGACGACTCCCGCCAGCGCCAGGCACCCCACGCCAGCGGCGCGGGCCCGCGCGGCGACCTCGGCCGGTGCCTTGCCGTGCAGGGTCTGCTCGTCGAACGCCCCCTCCCCGGTGATCGCCAGCACCGCGCCGTCGAGCGCCTCGGCGAGGCCGACCAGGTCGCAGACGAGGCCGGCACCGGAGACCACGTGCGCACCGAGGACGGCGACGGCGCCCGCCGCCGTGCCACCGGCTCCGCCGGCCCCCCGCATGGCCGAGGGATCCACCCCGACGTCCCGGCCGAGCACCTCGGCGTACCTGGTCAGGGCCGCATCGAGCTGCGCCACCTGCTCGGCGGTGGCGCCCTTCTGGGGGCCGAAGACGGCGGCTGCACCGGACGGACCGACCAGCGGGTTGTCGACGTCGGAGGCGACGACCAGCTCCACTCCGGCCAGCCGCGGGTCCAGCCCGGCGGCGTCCACCCGGTCGAGTCGTCCCAGCGCTCCCCCGCCGGGAGGCAGGTCGGCCCCGTCCGCGTCGAGCAGCCGGACACCGAGCGCCTGCAGCATCCCGGCGCCGCCATCGGTCGTCGCGCTGCCTCCGATGCCCAGGACGATCCGTCGCGCACCCGCGTCGAGTGCGGCCCGGACGAGCTCGCCGACGCCCCGCGTCGTGGCGGTCGTCGGCGCCGGCCGGTCGAGCATGCCGAGCCCGGCGGCGGTCGCCAGCTCGACCACCGCCGTCGTCCCGTCGAGCGCCACGGTCGCCTCCACGGGAGCGCCGTCCGGGCCGCTCACGCGCACCGGCCTCGGCCGGAAGCCCGCGCGCAGGGCCGCGGCCACCGTCCCCTCGCCACCGTCGGCGATGGGCCGCAGGACCGCCTCGACGTCGGGAAGCACCCGACGGATGCCGTCGGAAACGGCCTCGGCGACCTGGTCGGCGGGCAGGCTGCCCTTGAACGAGTCCGGGGCGATCACGATGTGCACGACGAGCAGCATGCCCGCTCCCGGCAGTAGCGTCCGGAGCCGTGACCGACTTCTACGCCGTCGAGGACCTGCTCGAACCCGAGGAGATCGAGATCCGGGACCGCGTCCGCGCCTTCTGCGAGCGCGAGGTCACCCCGCGGATCAACGACTACTGGGAGCGCGCCGAGTTCCCGTTCGAGCTGGTGCCCAAGCTCGCCGAGCTGGGCATCGCCGGCGGCACCGTGCAGGGCTACGGATGCCCGGGCATGAGCAACGTCGCCGCCGGCCTGGTGGCCGCCGAACTCGCCCGCGCCGACGGCAGCATCGGCACCTTCAACGGCGTGCACAGCTTCCTCGCGATGCAGTCGATCGCGATGCTCGGTTCGGAGGAGCAGCGGGAACGCTGGCTCCCGCCGATGGCGCGGCTGGAGAAGATCGGCGCCTTCGGGCTCACCGAGCCCAGGCACGGTTCCGACGCCGTCGGCCTGGAGACCTCGGCCCGTCGCGACGGCGACTCCTACGTGCTCGACGGCGAGAAGAAGTGGATAGGCAACGGCACGATCGCCGATCACGTGCTCATCTGGGCGCGCGGGGAGGACGGCGAGGTCGGCGGGTACGTCGTCGACAAGGGGACTCCCGGCTACGAGGCGACGCGTGATGACCGGCAAGACCGCACTGCGGGCCGTGTGGCAGGCGGAGATCACGCTCACCGGCGTCCGGGTCCCGGTGGAGAACCGGCTGGCCCACTGCCACTCGTTCAAGGACGTCTCCGCCGTGCTGGACCGCACGCGGTACACGGTGGCGTGGCGGGCCCTCGGCCTGGCGACCGCCGCCTACGAGCTCGCGCTCGCGCACGCCCTGCGCCGCGAGCAGTTCGGCAGCCCCGATCGCCGGCTACCAGCTCGTCCAGGACAAGCTGGCCCGCATGCTCGCCGAGATCACCGGCATGCAGTTGATGTGCTGGCGGCTGTCGAGGCTCGCCGACGAGGGGCGGATGACCGCGGCGATGGCCTCGCTGGCGAAGATGAACCACGCCGCCAAGGCCCGCGCCATCGTCGCCGACGCCCGTGACCTGCTCGGCGGCGACGGCATCCTGATCGAGCACCACGTCGCGCGGCACTTCGCCGACATGGAGGCGATCTTCACCTTCGAGGGCACCGACTCGGTGCAGGCCCTCATCGTGGGCCGGGCGATCACCGGCATCTCGGCGATCAGCGGACGTCGTCCCGACCGCCGCTGAGCGGCCCCTCAGCGCGCGCTGGTCAGCGACCTGAGGACGGCGGTGACCCGCTGGCACTGCGGGCAGGCGGTGCGCCCCGCGCCGACCCGGGTCCACTTCTGCGAGCCCCAGACCTGCACGATCGCGCCGCAGACGGCGAGTTCGACCTCGCCGTCGAGCTCGGCCGCGGGACGGTGGGCCTCCACGGCGTGCCACGGGTAGGACTGCCCGCCCGGATCCTCGCGCGACCACCGATCCGGGCGGGCGAAGCCGACGGCGTAAGTCTCCACGATCACAAATGTGCCCCGCGTCACGGGTGATCAATCACCGCCTCAGGGGAAACCCTGAACATCGATCCGATGGCGGCGCGGCGCCTTCGACCGCGATACCTTCGACGGCAGCCGTGCTGGAGGAGAGACCCGTGGAACCGATCAGCCTGCTCGTCGGGGCAGCCCTCCTGGCCGCCGGTTTCGTCGCCGGTCGGGTCGGACGTCGCCGTCCTCCTGTTCCTCCTCCCGTCACCCCGCTGTGCGGGTGCGGGCATGCGCTGAGCCAGCACGACCCCGAGACCGCCACCTGCTATGCCGAGCTCCGGCGGGACGCCTACGACAAGCGCGGTCGCTGGGCAGGCCACACCTGGGTCCCCTGCACCTGCCGGCAGTACGTGGGTCCGCGGCCGATCGACGAGGTCTTCGTCCCGCGCGTGCTCCCGCCGTCGGACTGACGGCGCCCGGGCCGGAAGGGCCTCAGCCGGCGGCCCAGGCCGGCGCGGGACCCATGCCCAGCCGCCAGCGGGCCGCCTCCTCCGAGGGGCTGTACGAACCGAGCGCCAGCCGCAGCGCGCGCAGCTGCGCCCGGCTGACCGGAAGCCGCACCTGGCCGCCGACCGACCGGCCCGGGACCGCCGCGTACGGCGCCAGGACGGGCGACACCACCAGCGCGGCGGCGCCGGACAACCCCCGGTAGAAGAGCCCTTCCGCCCCGCTCAGCCCCGGGGGCGCCGCGAGGAAGGCGAGCAGGTCGCCCGGGACCGGTTCGAGCTCCGGCCGGTACTCCTCGAGCGCCTCGGCGAGCCCGATCGCGTCCTCCGGCAGGTCGGTGGCGCCCAGTGCCCGGGCACTGCGCGCCCACTCGCGGACGTAGGTGTCGGGCCACCGCCGGCCGAACCGGCGGGTCAGGTTCCGGCCGACGGCGAGCTGCGCAGCCAGGAACGCGTCGGTGAAGGCGAGGTGGACCCAGCGCAGCAGGTCCGGGTCGCCGGCGGAGTAGCTGCGCCCGTCCGGCAGGACCCCGGTGACCGCGCGGTGCACGCCCCGGACCCGCGCCGCCTCGCGCTCGGCCAGCTCGGCTGCGCCGAACGTGCTGACCACCAGCCAGCGGGCGGTGCCGGCCAGGCGCTTCCACGGGTCCTGGCGGTAGTCCGAGTGCCGCTGGACGCCGGCGAGTGCGAGCGGGTGCGCGGCCTGGCCGAGCAGCGCCGCGACGCCGCCGACGAGCGTGGACAGGTCACCGTGCACCCGCCAGACGACGCCGTCGGGCTCGAACCAGCCCGGCCCCTCCCCCACGCGGGCGATGTCGCGGACCCACGCCGGCGCGCCCGTGGGGTCGCCGGAGACGCGGGCACGGAACCGCACCCGCGCCGCCTCGGACCATGCAGTCGGGTTCAGCACGCCCTCGAGCATCCCAGCGGGTCGGGCGTCCCCGCCGGGAAGCCGGATCCGCGGGCGGGCCCGGCTCGCCTCAGTCGGGCAGGAAGCAGATCCCCATGCGCCCACCCTGGCCCCCGCACGTACTCGTGTTCGCCTGGTTGTCCGAGGTGATCCACAGACCGTCGCCGGTGCGCAGCAGATCGACCGCGCCCAGGCCCCGGCCCCGGTTCGCCGACGGCTGGTGCGAGCCGGTCAGCGGATCGACCGCACCCAGGCCCGGCTGGACGATCCCCCCCGGTCCGGGGGCGGTGCCGCCGCACACCTCGCCGTTGCTGATGAACTTCTGATGCCCGCCGATGAAGACGCTGTCCTCGTCCGCGGCCACCGAGTACAGCGAGTCACAGCCGGTGTAGTTGAACCACCGGGTCCCGGAGAAGACGCCCTCCTTGGCGGTGAAGGCCATGACCGCGTCGCACGGTCCGCTGCGTTTCGCGGGGCGCCTGCTGGCCGGCAGCGCCTGCTCGGCCGCGGTCCGCAGGCCCGTGGTGACGACGTAGATCTGCGTCATGTCCGGCGACCACGTCGCGTCCTGCGCGTAGAACGGCTGGCTGGTCGCGCACTTGGTGAAGAGGTCCCTGGGCGTCCAGCTGCTCACCGTCGACGAGCCGGCCGTCAGGTTGAGCCGGAAGACCTGCTCGTGCCGCTGTCCGCCGACCGACGTGAAGACGCCGTTCATCAGCACGGCCCGGCCGTCGGGGCTGACATTCATGTTCCAGATCCGGCGCGAGTGGGCGGCCACCCCGGGGTAGACGTACGTGCCCGAGATGACCGGGGTCCCGTAGCCGTCGCTCCGGCCCGACGCCGGGTGCACCGACTTGAGCAGGCCGTCGAAGTAGCCACCCACGAGCAGGTGCCCGACACCGGCCTCGTCGGTGACCACCTCGATGTGGGCCACCCGCTTCTTGGGCTGGAAGCCGAAACCACGGCTGGCCCCGGTGACCGCGTCGACCTTGTTGAGGTTGCTCACCGCCGCCCCACCGGCCCGGGTGAACGTGCCGCCGATGAGGACGTTGCCGTCGGGGGCGCAGGCCACGGTGTCCACCCGGCCGTTCGTGTCCGGGTTCCAGCCGGTGACACGGTAGGGCGGCGAGGCGGAGAACGCGAAGGCGTTGTTGCGGGCGATCAGCGCGGTGCTGCCCGCGTCGCGCACCTGGCTGAACAGGCCGACGGCGTACATCGTGCCGCCGCACTGCACGATCTGCCGCACGGTCTCGATGCTGCCGTCCGTGCCCGACGTCGCCAGCTGGGGCGTGGCCGCGGGCGCCGACGACACCTGTGCCACCGCGACACCGGCCGCCCCGGCCAGTGGCCAGAGCAGCACGGTGCACAGCAGCGTGGTCAGCGTTCGGCGGATCATCGGACGGGGTCCCCGTGGCGTCATCGGACGTGCGGTCAGTTCGGCAGGAAGCAGATGCCCATGCGTCCGCTCTTGGCCGTGCCGCACGCGGCGGTGTTCGCCTGGTTGTCCGACGCGACCCACAGGCCCGCGGCGGTCCGCAGCATGTCGGCGGCCCCCAGGCCACGCCCGCGGCTCGGGCCCGGCTGGTAGGCGCCGGTGACGGGATCCACCTCGGACAACCCCGGTTGGGCGACCGCCCCGGGTCCCTGCCGATCACAGCCTCCGCCGTTGCTCACCCACCGCTGGTGACCGCCGGAGAACACCGTCGTGGCGTCGGCAGCCACCGCGTAGAGGGAATCGCAGCCGGTGTAGTTGATCCATCGTCGACCGTTGAACTCGGTCTCCGTCGCCGGGTAGGCGATGGTGGCGTCGCAGGGCCCGGAGCGGGTCTGCGGCCGCTGGTTGGAGGGCAGCAACTGCTCCGCGTAGGTGCGCAGGCCGGTCGTGGCGGTGTAGATGGTCTGCATGTCGGGCGACCAGGCGGCGTCCTGCGCGTAGAACGGTTGCCGGGTGAAGCAGTGCGTGTACAGGTCCGTCGGCGACCACGGGCTCACGGTCGCCGCTCCGGGGGTCAGGTTCAGCCGGAAGACCTGCTCGTGCCGCTGGCCGCCGACCGACGTGAACACACCGGTCATGAGGACGGCGGGGTGCACCACCGCCGAGCCCGGCTGGTAGGGCTCCGGGTACACGGACATGTTGTAGATCCGCGTCGTGTGCGCCGCGACGTTCGGATAGACGTAGGTGCCCGAGATGGCCGGCATGGCGTAGTTGTCGGCGACCCCGGTGACGGGGTTCACCGAGCGCAGGTAGGGAGCGGCGTACCCGCCGACGAGCAGGTGCAGCACCCCGCCCTGATCGCGCACGACCTCCATGTGGGCCACGCGGCCGGCCGGGTGCAGGGCGAAGGTCTGGCTGGTCCCGTTGACGGGGTCGACCTTCGCGATGTTGCGGTTGGCGGCCCCGCCGGCGGTCGTGAACTGGCCACCGATGAGGATCGCGCCGTCCGGGGCGCAGGCGATCGTCTCGACCCGTCCGTTGACGTTCGGGTTCCACGGCAGCACCGTGTGGGGCGCGGTGGCCCGGAAGGCGAACGCGTTGTTGCGCGCGATCCGCGTCACGGAGCTCGGGTTGCGCACTTCCGTGAACGACCCACCGACGTACATCGTGCTACCGCACTGGGTGATCTGACGGGCGACCTCGATGGTCCCGTCCGTGCCGGACGTCGCCGACCCGCCGATCTGCGGTGTGGCCGGCGGCGTCGAGGACACGCTCGCGGCCGCAGTGCCGGGGACGAGCAGCAGCCCGCCCACGGTGAACGCGGTCGCGAGGACCGTCGAGATGATGCGTCGCTTCATGAAGGTCTGTCTCTTTCCCGGTACGGCAGTGGGTCAGGGCTGGTTGGCGATGTCGCGCCAGGTCTGGAAGGCGAGGCTGTGGGTCGACTGCGAGGGCACCGGGTGCTGGAATCGCAGCCCCCAGTCGGCGCGGCCCCCCTTGGAGTTCCAGTAGGAGACCCACAGGGCGGGGCGCCACACGAGCGAGCCGATCCGTCCGGCCCGCGCGACGTCGACGACGTCGCGCATCAGCTGCGGACGACGGTTCGGGTCGTTGACGTCCTCGAGGATGCCGAGCTCGGAGATGGCCCAGTCGGTGCGCATCTGCTGCGCGAAACGCAGCACCGGACGCACCAGCGTCACGGCGCTCTTCCAGTTGATGCCGGTGGTGTAGCCGACCGGCACGGTGGTGCCGGTGCCGTGCGGCATGTTGTAGACGTCGGCGCTGATCAGGTCCACCGTGCCGCCGTCGCCCTTGGCCGCCGTCGGCCAGTAGTTCTGGGCGTTGCGTCCCTTGTAGCCGGTGAAGGTCGAGATCATCAGGATCACCGACACCTTGCGGGTGCCGCCGTCGATCGCGTTCTGCTCGTCGACCAGCTGATTGAGCCGGACGTTGGACCGGCGGAACTGCTCGAAGGTGAACTGGCCGGCCTCGATCTCCTGCTCCGGCTCGTGGTGGTTGGTCAGCACGATGGTGCCCGGCGTCGAGGCGATGAACGTGCGCAGCCGGTCGTCCCAGGTGCCGGCGACGAGCTCGGCCGGCGGGATCTGGAAGGAGTAGTCGTTGAAGCTGCCCGGGTTGCCGGTCTTCCGGTGCCCGGCAGGCACCTGCTGCCACGTCGCGTAGCGGAACCCGCTGTCGTACCCGCGGTACACGTCCATCGGCCCGGCGCCCTGGTCGAAGGCGGTCCAGTTGCCGTACTGGCTCCAGGCGCCGATCTTGGTGACGCTCGTCGGGGACGCGGACACCCCTGCGGGCGCCACGACGGTCGCCAGGAGGACGAGAGCCGCGAGGAGAAGAGCGCCTGCGGTACGTCGCTGAGTCATGTCCGGTCTCCGTCGGTCGAGTGGGCAGGCGCCGACCGGACCGAGCACCTGGCCCCCGTCGATTCCCGGGCGGAACGTAGCCGTCGGTGACGACAGGGAGAAGGTCGTTCGCCGTTCCGTGTCAAATCCACCACGCCATATGTCATCGATATGCCATATCCGGCGTCGCTCGGTCACTGTGCGTGATGACAGGGGATGCGCTCCGACCCCGATCGGGTGAGCCGCCGGACGTTCGCAGGCACCGGCGCTCGGAGCGTGGCACGGATCGGCGACGTGCCCGTCGTCCGCGCTCCCGGCGGCGTCCGCCTCGCCGACCGACTGCTCCCGCTGCTCGGATCTCCCCCGGCGGAGCGACGGGGCGTGACAATGTCCCCGGCCCCCGCAGCCCCCGTCGACGAGGAGGGTGGCCATGTCCGCCACACCACCGGCAGCAGCGCCGTTCCCTGCGACCGCGGTCGGCGAGGTCATGCGCAACCCGGCGCTCACCATCGGGCCCGACGCGCACCTGGCCTCGGCCGCCTACCTGATGCGGCGGACGCCGTGCAGCGCCCTCGTCGTGACGACGGAGGGCGACCCACCCAGCCCGGTGGCGATCCTGACCGAATCCGACGTCAGCCGAGCGGTCGCCGACGGCCTCGACGTCGAGGACACCCGCATCAACCAGCTGCAGCTTCCTCGCCCGCATCCGGTCGCACCGACGACCCCCGTCGCCGAGGCGGCCGGGCGGATGCTGTCGGAGGGGATCACCCACCTCCCGGTCGTCGAGGAGGGCCGGCTGGTCGGGCTGCTCGACATCGTGGCGGTGTGCCGGGTGCTCCTGCCCGGCGCGACACCGGCGAAGCGGGCCGACTGACCGGACCGGTGGTCGGCGTCAGCGTCGCCGCGGGAGCACCACACGGGCCCGGGTCACGCCGTCGGACGACGTGAGCGTGAGCTGCCCCTTGTGCCGCTGGCTGACGACGGCCAGCGAGGTGGCCAGGCCCAGGCCCGACCCCTCGCCGACCGGCTTCGTGGTGAAGAACGCGTCGAACACCTTGGCCAGCACCTCGGGCGGGACGGTGGGTCCGGTGTTCTCGACGTCCACGACGACCTGCTCGGGCTCCCCGCGGGTGCGGACGGTGAGAGTGCCTTCCTCCCCCGTCGCGGCCAGCGCGTTGTCGAGCAGGTTGGTCCACACCATGGCGAGGTCGGCGGCCCAGCCCTGGATCGTGCCGGTGGCGGGATCCAGGTCCCGGATCACCCGGACGCCGGGCGGCACCTTGTGCCGCAGCAGGACCATCGACTGCTCCAGCGAGGCGCGGACGTCGACGTCGGTGAGCGCCTGGTCGGCGGCGTAGGCCAGCGGCCGCACCCCGGAGACGATCCGCGAGAGGTAGTCGGCCCCGGTGGACACCTCCTCGAGGAGGGCCTCGACCTCGGCGGCCCGGGCCAGCTCGCGGACGGCGACGGCGCGCTCCCCGGCGGCCAGCCCGCCCAGCGCCCGTCCGAGCGCGTCGGGGTCGACCCCGAGCCGGACGAGCACCGCCGCGGTGTCCCACGCCCGGTCGACGCCGGCGGCGGTGAGCCGGCGCGCCACCTCCCGCTCGGCGTCGGACCGTTCGAGCGGGTCCTCCGGCGCCGGCACCTCGCCGACCAGCGGCCGCAACGGGTTGCTGCCGTCGCCCGTACCGGCCAGCAGGGCGCGCAGCCGGGCGGCCCCGCGCTGCACGGCGGCCGCCGGGTTGTTCAGCTCGTGCAGCAGCCCGGCCGCCAGCGAGCCGAGCGCGGCCATGCGCTCGTGCTGGCGCAGCAGGCCCTCCTCCCTGTCCAGCCGGCGGGAGGTGGCCGGTCAGCAGCGCCCGGGCCGACCGGGGGTGGGCCAGCAACCGGTCCAGGGCCTCGGCGCCCACCCGCTGGACGCGGGCAGCGGTCCGGGCCCGCACGGTCGCCGACCGGGGTCGGCCGTGGGCGACGCCGAGTTCGCCGATCAGCTCGCCCGGCCCGCAGACGTTGAGCAGCACCTCGGTGCCGCCGGCCCGCCGGCTCACCTCCAGCTCGCCGTCCCGGACGATGTACATCGCGTCCGGCGGCGCGCCCTCGGCCATCAGCAGCTCACCGGCCTGCAACTCGCGGCAGCTGCTGGCCGCGGCGAGCCCGGCGACGTCCCGCTCCGGCAGCTCGGCGAACAGCCGGGAGCGGCGCAGCGCCGCGACCACCTCGGGGTCGGGGACGTCGGGGTCGGTGGGCGTGTCCGGGACGCTCATCCGCGGGTCCTCACGCCCGTGCGAGACGCTCGTGGACCAGGCGGACGGCCATGGCCCCCTCGCCGACCGCGGAGGCGATCCGCTTCATCGACCCGTGCCGCACGTCTCCCGCCGCGAACACCCCGGGCACGGAGGTCTCCAGCGGAGGGGCGGGTCGGCCAGCGGCCAGTCCGGCGGCGGGACGCCGAGGTCGAGGCCGGTGAGCACGAACCCGCGGCCGTCCCGGCGGACCACGCCCTCGAGCCAGCTCGGTGCGCGGCGCCTGCCCGATGAAGACGAACAGCGCGTCGGCGCGCGACCTCGGTCTCCGTGGTGCGCCCGGTGCGCAGCCGCAGGCCGTCCACCCGCTGCTCGCCGAGGACACCCGCGACCTCGGTGTCGTAGACGATCGACACCTTCTCCGAGCGCCTCGAGCCGGTCGATCAGGTAGCGGGACATCGTGGCCGCGAGGTCTGTCCCCGCGCACGAGCAGGGTCACCGCCGCGGCGAACTGGGACAGGAAGACCGCGGCCTGACCGGCGGAGTTGCCGCCACCGACGACGAACACGTGCCCCCCGGCGTGGTCGACGCGCCTCGGCCCGCCCGGCGCCGTAGTAGACGCCGATGCCGGCGAGCGGTGCCGCTCCCGGGACGTCGAGGGTGCGGTAGTTGACGCCGGTCGCCACGATCATCGTCGACGCGCTGACCTCGCTGCCGTCGGCGAACCGGACCACGGCGTAGGGTCGGCGCGGTGCAGCCCCACCACCTCGGCGGGCACGAGGATCTCGGCGCCGAACCGCATCGCCTGCTCGCGGGCCCGCAACGTGAGGTCGGCTCCCGACAGGCCGACCGGGAAGCCGAGATAGTTCTCGATCCGGCTGGTCGTGCCCGCCTGCCCGCCGGGTGCGTTGCACTCCAGGATCAGGGTGGACAGACCCTCCGACGCCCCGTAGACGCCCGCGGCCAGACCCGCGGGACCCGCGCCCGACGACCACGAGGTCGTACGAGGGTCGCTCCGCCCGCACCCGCAGTCCGATGCGCTCGGCCACCGCGGCAGCTCCGGATCGACCAGCACCTCGCCGTCGTCGAGCACGAGCACGGGCAGGGAGCCCGCGTCGGTGCCGGTGAGGTCCAGCAGTTCCCGCGCCTGCGGCCGAGACTCGACGTCGAGCCACCGGTAGGGCACGAGGTTACGGCCCAGGAACTGGCGCAGGGTCGTGGCTGGCCGGCGACCACCGGTTGCCGACCAGACGCAGGTTGGTCGACCGGAGGCGGCGGCCGCCAGGTCTGCAGCAGGTCGTCGAGCACCGGGTAGAGCCGGTCCTCGGGCGGGTCCCACGGCTTGAGCAGGTAGTGGTGCACGTCGGCGTCGTTGATCGCGCGGATCGCGGCGTCGGTGTCGGCGTAGGCGGTGAGCAGCACCCGACGGGAGTCGGGGTAGTACTGCCGCGAGGCCGCGAGCAGTTCGGTGCCGGTCATGCCGGGCATGCGCTGGTCCACCAGCAGGAGCGCGACCGCCTCCTCGCGCAGCCGCAGCCGGCGCAGCAGGTCCAGCGCCTGCTCGCCGGAGGACGCCGTGAGGATCCGGTAGTGCTCGGCGTAGCGCTCGCGCAGGTCCCGCTCGACCGCGGCCAGCACCGGTTCGTCGTCGTCCACCGCCAGGAGGACCGGTGCAGTCATGTCGCTCGCCTCCGGAGGCATCCACGGGAGAAGGTGCCAGCCTGCCGGTGGCCGGGGGTGCGAAACAAGGGAGTTCCGTGGCCGGCCTCCCCAGCGACGAACAGGTCTCAGTGGCGGGGCGGCGCCGTCGCCGGCCGGTCGTGCCGGGTGTGCAACGCCGCCCGCAGCACGAGCCCACCGAGGTCGCCCGCCGGGTCGCCCGCTCCACCTCCGCGGTCTAGCAGGGCGAGCGCCGCCGCCGCACCGCCGACCCCCCCACCGACTCCCTGCACGGCGCGCGCGACCGTCTCCAGTGCCCGGGACAACGCCCGCGAGGGCTCCGGCAGGGCCAGGTTCCGACGCCAGGGGGCCCCCGGCGCGGCGTCGGCGACGACCTCGTCCGCCTCGGTCGCCGAGTGCTCGAGCGCCTCGGCCACCGCGCGCGCCCAGCCGGTGAGGACGGACAGGTCCTCGGCGTCGAGCGCCGGCTCCTCGCGGCCACCCGCCCGCGCCGCCCCGCCCACCGGGGAGGCCACCGGCGGCACGGCGTGCACCGAGCGCACGCCGGCCACCACCAGACCGGTGGCGTTGTCGACCGGCGTGCGGCCCTCGGCCGCCCGGCGGCGGGCGGGGGTGACCGCGACGGAGACCAGGACGCCCTCGGCGCCCGGCTCCAGGGCGATCTGCCGCAGCCCGCGGGCGGGGTCCTTCCAGAGCGCCACGACCGGGGCGGGCGGCACACCACCGGGCCGGCTGCGCTCGACCATCCCGTACGCGGTGAGCGTGAGCACGGCCGAGCCCGGGTCGTCGGCGAGGACGCTGGCATAGCGGGCCGTCCACCGCGAGGCGAGCTGCGGCCCGTCGAGCAGCAGCGTGAGCACCAGCGACGGGCCGACGTCACGGAGCATCTCGGCGACCTCGTCGAGCCGGGCGAGGTCCTCGCAGACGACGGCGACGAGCGTGACGCCGCTGCCGAGTTCGAGGAACTGCACCGAGCGCCGGGGCACCTCCATGGCCTCCCACCAGCGCACCGACGGGTGGAGGGCGCCGGCGAGGTCGTACTGGTCGATCTGGCTCTCGTCGAGGAACCACCGGTGGTGCTTGTTCTGCCGGTAGTGCCACCACGAACCGCCCAGCCGCACGCCGAGGTGCACCCAATTGGCCGGCAGCCCTCCGGGCGCCGGGGCCGGTGCCGCGGACGCCGGCCACCAGGAGGGTGACGCCGTGCCGGCCCAGCACCTCCTCCAGGCGGGTCGAGCGCGTCGATCGGGACCGAGCTCTCGGGCAGCAGGACGGCATCGACGGACCTCGGCCTCGTCGAGGGCACCGAGCACCACCCGCTCGACCAGTTCGACGTCGAAGGCCTCCGCGGGGTCGAACGAGAAGGTGCCGAACGGCTCGTACTCCGTGCGGCGCACCGAGCCGGGCATCGGGTGGAAGTCACGCTGGCGGACGCGCAGCGGCCAGGGCAGCAGCAGCACGTTGTGCTGCTGCAGCGCCGCCCCGGCGCGACGCGAGGGGACGCTTGTGCCACGCGGCCTCGACCGACGCGCCCCGCAGCGCGAGGTAGCGCGACAGCGACCGGAAGGAGATGCCCCCCGGTGGCGTCCGCGCCTTCGGGAGCACGCGCAGGCGGTAGGTGGAGATCCGGGCGAGCGAACCGGTCCGGGCGAGAAGTTCCGAGGCCCGCGCCCGGAACCGGTGGCCGCCGGCCCGTACGGGATCGAGGACGCCACCGGCACCTGCACACGCCTCGTCGCTCACCGCCAGCAGGGTGATCAGGGCCTCGCACACCGCCCACTCGGTGCCGTCGGTGATGTCGTCGAG
This sequence comes from uncultured Actinomycetota bacterium, assembly GCA_963723745.1. GTDB lineage: Bacteria > Actinomycetota > Actinomycetes > Mycobacteriales > Geodermatophilaceae > CAVRRZ01. Next base: position 31,837 of record CAVRRZ010000006.1, on the reverse strand, counting down.
CGCGACGGACGCCGCGTCACGCAGCACCGTCCACGCATCGGTGACCACCTCGGGCAGCGGGCCGTCGCAGTCCTCGGCCCACCGACCCCACTGCTCGCCGGCACGGCACACGCGGCCGTTCCAGGACTCCGCGCCACCGGGCGGCCACTGCCGTCCCGACGGCGGGGAGACCGCGAACCGGTAGGCGTGCGTCCGCTGCAGCACGGTCCCGACGAGGGCGAAGACGTCGGCGGGCCACTCGAGGTCGGCGTCGGTCATCTCCCGGCCGGTGATCTCGGCCCACAGCGAGCCGATGGTCGGCGCGCCCGGGCGGGGCGCCGGTGCGGGCCGGTTGTCCATCGGCGGGATCCTCCGTCGCGCGGGCGAGTGGCCTGGGTGTCCCATCGGCGGGAGAGCACCGTACCGCCGCCCACGCCCCGCCGTCCGCCGCTCGCCGCCCCGCCCTCAGGCCGGGACGGTGGCGGCGATGCGGGTCAGCGCGGCGCCGACCGGTGTGCCGAGGAACCCTGCGCGCCGCTCGTCGTCCCGGATGCGGGCGGACTGCTCCAGCAGCCAGTCGGCGGCCCGGCGCGCCACGTCGTCGGCCCGCGGGTCGCCGAGGGCGCACAGCACCCGGTGGACGTCGACGAGTACCCGGCCGGGCAGCACGATGCCCGGCGGCACGCCGTCGTCCAGTTCGCCGATGACCTCGTCGATCGTCAGCCGGGCGGCCCGCGTGTCGCCGCGGTCCAGCAGGGCGAGCGCCAGCACCGCCCGGCACTCCGCGCGGTCGGCCCGCCGGCCCAGGAGCGCGAGCCGGTCGGCGGCCACCCCGCAGGAGCTCGGCCGCAGACCGGTCGCCCGAGGCGTGCCGCGCCATGCCGGCCACCAGGTCGGCGCGCGCCTCGGCCGGCGGCACGTCGGCGCCGGAGGCGGCCTGCTGGGCCTCGGTGGCGTGCGCGACGGCGTCCTCGACCAGGTCCTCCGACGAGATCGACGGCGGCCAGCGAGGCCAGGATGTGGGCGGTGAAGTACGGCAGCCGGTGGTGCGCGGCTCTCCCGCAGCCCCCGCTCCAGGTACTCCCGGGCGGCCGGCGCGTCGCCGCTGAGCCGGTGGCTGTCGCCGATGCTGTGCAGCGAGGCGACCACGCCCTCCGCGTCGTCGATCTCCTCGGTCAGGCGCAGCGCCCGGAATCCGCCGTCCAGGGCGTCGTCCAGCCGGCCCTGCTCCATGGCGATGCGCGCCAGGTTGGTGAGCATCACGCCCTCGCGGTAGCGGTGCCCGGTCTCGACGAACACGGCGAGCGCCGTCCTCCGACGGCGCCGCGCGCCTCCTCCAGCCGGCCGAGCTCCAGCAGCAGCGCGCCGACCTGACCGGTGACCATCGCCTCGCCCTCGCGGTCGTTGACCCGCCGGTGTTCCTCGCGGGCCGCCGCCAGCAGGCGCAGTCCTTCCTCGCTCTCGCCGCGGTTGGTGGCGACCACGCCGAGCAGCCGGAGGGCCTCCCCCGCCCGGCGGTGCTCGCCGAGCGCGCGCGCCTTCGCCAGCGAGCGGTGCAGCAGCTCGCGCGCCTCGGCGTGGTCGTTGAGGTAGGCCCGGGCGCGGCCGCCCTGCATCAGGGCCTCGGACTCCAGGTCGGGCCGGCCGGCCCGGCGGGCCAGGTCGACGGCCTCCTCGGCGACCGGCGGGACGGCGGCGTAGTTCGCCGCGGAAGAACAGCCAGCGGCCCTCGGCGAGCCGCGCCATGCGCCCGCCGCGCCGGGTCGAGACCCTCGGCCGCGGCCAGCGCGTCGAGAGCGGACCGCTGGTCCTCCCGGCGGCCGAGCCGGTCGAGCACCGCCTCCCGGGCCAGGAGCACGTCGCACTACAGCCCCCGGTCGTCGGCCGGCGCGAGGCGCGAGCGCCCGGTCGAGCAGCCGCAGCGCGTCGTCCCCGGCGAAGGTGCTGGCCGCGTGCCGGCCGGCGCGCAGGTACCAGCGCGCCGCCGCCGCCGGCTGGCCCGCCGCGCTCGTGGTGGCGACGCGACCGCGGCCGCGTGCTCGTCGGGCCGCTGGCTCTGCTCGACGACGCCGTCCAGCCACTCGGCGGCCTGGGCGTGGTGGGCTTGCGCCGCACCGAACGCAGCACGCCTTCGTAGGCGACGTCGCGCATGAGCGCGTGGCGGAAGGAGAACTCGTGGCTGCCCGAGAAGGTGGAACGGGGACGCTCGAAGATCACCTCGCGCGCCGCCAGGCGTTCGAACGCCGACTCTCGCGGCGCGGCCGGCACCGACGTCGCCAGGTGCGACACCACGCGATCCCAGAAGACGCGGCCGACCACCGCCGCGCAGCCGATGACCACCCGGTCGGTCGGTTGCAGGGAGTCCAGCCGGGCCTGCAGGAGGCCGCGCAGCGTCGTCGGGACGCGCAGCTGTCGCACCGCTCCGGCCGACACCCGCCAGGGATCGGCGCGGGTGTCGACCACGCCCTCCTCGACGAGCCATTTGACCAGTTCCTCGACGTAGAAGGGGTTGCCGTCGGCGGTCTCGACGACCATCTGGACGAGCCCTGCGGGCACCCGGTCCGCCCGATGGAGGATGTCGGCGACCAGCGCACGGGTGTCGGTCTCCGAGAGGGGGCCGAGGTCGAGCCGGCGGTGCACCGAGCCGCCGCCCTCCGCCCAGGTGGGCCGCTGCTCGAGCAGGGCGGGGCGCGCGGTCGCCAGCACGAGCAGCGGGCCGCCCCCGGGCGCCTGCGCCAGCGCCTCGAGGCTGTCCAGGCTGGCGGAGTCCGCCCAGTGCAGGTCCTCGAGCAGGACGACGACCGGCGCCCGTTCGGCCAGCCGGTCCAGCAGGCGCAGCACCAGCCCGCTCCCCCGCCGTCGCAGCGCCTCCGGATCGGTGCGCGCCGACCGCGGCCCGGCCGGCCTCGCCGAGGGCGAAGCCCAGCCAGGTCGCCACCGTCTCGGCGGCGCCGCCGGTGCTCGCCTCCCCTCCGAGCAGCTCCGCCCAGCCCTCGGTCCACCGGCGGTGCACCCGCTCGGGGTCGTCGGTGGTGCGGATGTCGCAGGCGCTCGGCGAAGACGCTGCGCAGCAGTCCGTTGGCGATGTCCTGGGTAGCCGGGGAGGCCCGCCCCCGCAGCACCCAGACGTCCGTGGGCAGCCGGGCCAGCCACGTCTCGACGTCGTGGACCAGCCGCGACTTGCCGACGCCGGCCTCGCCGAGCACCGTGACGATCCGCCGGGCGCCCTGCTCGACCACCTCGGCGAACGCCTGCTGCAGCCGATCGAGCTCGGCGTCCCGCCCGACCGTCCGGGTCACGACCCCCTCGACCCCGCGCGTCTCGGGCCAGAACTCCTCGTGGTCGGCGGCGTCGACGACGTAGGCGTCGACGGGGCCCTCGATGCCCTTGAGCTGCAGACCCACGGACCCGCCGGAGCCCGAACTGGCCGCGCACCTGGCGGACGGTGTCCTCGGAGACGAGCACCGTGCCGGGCGCGGCGGCCGTCTGCAGCCGGGCCGCGCGGTTGGTGGTGTCGCCGACGGCGAGCAGGTCGCCCGGGGCCAGGTCGGCGAGTCCGGTGACCACGACCTCGCCGCTGTCGATGCCCACGCGCATGCGCAGCGCGATGCCGTGGCTGCTGCCCAGGGAGGAGCTGAGCTCCTCGACCCCCGCCCGCATGGCGAGCGCGGCGCGCACCGCACGGGCGGCGTCGTCCTCGCGGGCCCGGTACAGCCCGAAGACGGCCATCACCGCGTCGCCGATGAACTTCTCGACGACCCCGCCCTCGCCCTCGACGGCCGACCGGAGGACGGCGATGTAGCGGCTCATCACCTCCTGCAGGTCCTCGGGGTCGAGCCGGCCGGCCAGCGACGTCGAGTCGACGAGGTCGGCGAACAGCACCGTGACGAGCTTGCGCTGCTCCCCGACCGACGCGACCAGCAACCGGTCGCGCCTCTCGACCAGCGGGGCGAGCGCCGTGTCGGTCACCTGGTCGCCCAGCACGCCCCGCTGACCCTCGAGCGCGGCGATCGCCTGCTCGAGGGTGGCGAGCTCACCCGGATCGGCCACCGCGGCGCGCCTCTCCCGCCGGCACGGCGCCGGGCAGCAGTTCTGTCATCGCCTCGGTGAGCAGTGCGGCGCTGGTCAGGGCGCTCACGCCCAGCAGGGTGCGCTGGTCGTCGGTCAGCGGCAGGCCGTCGACGACCGCGTCGAGCTCCGCCCCGTGGTGCGGATCGAGCTCGGCGTGCGCCAGCAACGTCCGGAAGGCGGCGTCCTCGTACCCGGTGCGCGCCCGCAGCTCCGCCACCGTGCCGGCCGAGGGCGGGTAGCCCTCGAGCAGCATCACGTAGCCGAGCAGGGCCACCGGGTGGACGTGCCGGATCCAGTAGTACTGCGCTCCCACGAGCGCCGCGACCGTGGCCGACGGCGGCCGCGACAGCACGCCGTCCGGGTCGACGCCGATCGACGCGAGGTCGTCGAGCAGCCAGTCGTCGTGGCCCCGCTCCTCCGGGATGTGCCCCGCGACGTACCCGGCGACGGCGCCGGCGACCGGGTCACCCGGCAGGAGGGCGCACCTGTCGCCGGCGGCCTCCATCAACGGCACGCTCGCCCGGATGACGGCGTGGCTGAGCACCAGGTAGCGGGGGTAGAGGTCGACGATCCGGGGATGGGCGACCAGGCGCGCGCTCGCTGCCGCGAGGCCGGGCAGGACGAGTTCCAGCTTGTGCCGGAGCCGGCGGCTCTCGGTCAGCTGGGAAGGAAGCACGGTCCCCTCGATCGGCCCGGTCAGCACAGACCGCGTCAGAACATGCTCAGCCGGATCGGCCCCGCGCTGACGTAGAAGCCGCTGTCGATGAGGCTCGCGTTCATCCGGCCGATCACGACGAGCTCGGCGTCGTCCATCGAGGCCACGGTCTCCTGCAGGCCGCGCGGGAGGGAGTCGAAGCCTGGCACCTCGTCCGCGGGGCTGCGCCGCAGCCTCGGGCGTCGCTCCGGGTCGGCGGCCGCCTCGGCCAGCGCGGCCAGCGCGGCCAGCGCGGCACCGGAGGTCGCGGTCTGCATCTCGTCCACGACGGATCCCCCTTCGACGACGGTCCCCCGCGCCGTGCCAGTTAGCCCCCCGGTGTCCGGGGGTGTCAAGAGAATCGGTCTTGCCCCGACGAGCGGACGGCGAACAGACTGGCGGGCGGCTTTCGAGGAGCCCTCCCGGAAGGGCGTGTGTGCCATGGTCGACCTCGGCCCTCCGCGAACCGCAGGCGTTGCCGTCCTGCCGTCGCGGCACGCCTCCCGCAAGATCGTCACCGCACTCTTCGTCGACCTGGTGGGGTCGACGAGCCTGGCCGAGACGCTGGACGTGGAGGCCTTCCAGGCCCTGATGGACCGCTACTTCGCCGAGGCGTCGGCGGTGATCACGCGGCACGGCGGGTTCCTCGAGAAGTTCATCGGCGACGCGGTCATGGCCGTGTTCGGCGTCCCCGACCTGCACGAGGACGACGCTCTGCGGGCGGTCACCGCGGCCGTGGAGATCCGCTCACGGCTCGCCGAGGCCGACGACGAGTTCCGGGCGGCGTGGGGGACGACGATCGCCGTCCGCGCCGGCGTCGAGAGCGGCGAGGCGATGGTGACCGGCGGCGTGGCCGGAGACCTGCACGTCTCCGGCCCGGCGCTGAGCACCGCGGCCCGGCTCGAGCAGCTGGCCGCCCCCGGCGAGGTCGTCGTCGGCCAGGCGGCCTACCCCCTGGTGGGCGCGGCCGTAGTGGCCGACGCGCTGGGGCCGGTCGAGCTGCGCGGCAAGCGCTCGGAAGTGGCCGCGTGGGTCGTGCACAGCGTCATCCCGGGCGCCGCGGGGTGGACCCGCCGGTTGGACTCGCCGATGGTCGACCGCACCGGTGAGCTGGCGCGGCTCGTCGCCGTCTTCGAGCAGACCCTGTCGACGGGGAGCCGGCTGGTGACCGTGCTGGGGGCGGCCGGGGTGGGCAAGTCCCGGCTGGGCCAGGAGCTGGTCGCCCGGGTGCAGGATCGGGCGCGGGTGCTGAAGGGCCGCTGCCTGCCCTATGGCGAGGGCATCACGTTCTTCCCGGTCGTCGAGCTGCTGCGCGACGCCGCCGACGTCGCCCCGTCGGACTCCCCCGACCAGGGCGTGGCCAGGGTCGAGCAGCTGCTCGGCTCGGCGGCGGACGCCGATCTCGTGCTCGACCGGCTCGCCGGCCTGCTCGGGGCTCCCGGGGCGCAGGCCGCCGTCCCGGAGATCTTCTGGGCCGTCCGCCGGCTGCTGGAGCACCTCGCCGCCGCCCGGCCCCTGCTGGTGCTCGTCGACGACGTCCACTGGGCCGAGCCCACGTTCCTGGACCTCCTCGAGTACCTCGCCGAGGGCATCCGCTCCGCACCGGTGCTCCTGGTCTGCCTGGCCCGGCCCGAGATGGTCGAGAGCCGGCCGGGGTGGGCCACGGAGGGCGGAGCCACCGAGATCGTCACCTTGGGCGCGCTGACCGACGAAGAGACCCGCGAGCTCGTCGAGCACCTGGTGGAGGGGGAGGTGGCCGCCGACGTCGCCACCCGGATCAGCGGCGCCTCGGAGGGCAACCCGCTCTTCGTCGAGGAGATCCTGCGGATGCTCGTCGACACCGACCAGCTGCGCGCCGTGGACGGCCGCTGGCAGCTGTTCTGCGACGCGTCCGACATCTCCATCCCGGCGACCGTGCACGCCCTGGTGTCGGCCCGGCTCGACCGGCTCGAACCCGACGAGGCGCTCGTTCTGGAGCGGGCCGCCGTCGTCGGCAAGCAGTTCGACTGGGCCGACGTCGTGGCTCTGATCGACGACGAGGACCTGGCCTCGCGGGTAGCGGCGCTGCTCCAGTCGCTGCTGCACAAGCAGCTGATCGAGGCACGGCCGGGCGACGCCGGAGAGGAGGACACCTTCGAGTTCGCGCACACCGCCATCCGCGAGACGGCCTATCAGCAGATGCCGAAGGCCGACCGGGTGCGCCTGCACGAACGGTTCGGCAGCTGGCTGACCGAGGCCTACCGGAACCGCACCGGGGACTACGAGGAGGTGGTCGGACACCACTTCGACCAGGCGCACCGGACGCTGCTCGAGCTCGGGCCACCCTCCCCGCGCAGCCGCGCCCTGGCCGAGCGTGCCTCCGACGCGCTGGAGGTGGCCGGCAGGCGCGCGTTCGGGCGCGGGGACATGCCGGCCGCCGTCGGGCTGCTGTCCCGGGTCGCCCGGCTCCACCCGGTCGGTGCGCTACCGCGCCTGCACGTGCTGCCGGAACTGGCGTTCGCCCTCATGGAGACCGGCGACTTCCCCCGGCTGCCCGAGGTGGTGGGTGAGCTCACCGAGCACGCGGCGCAGGAACCGAGCCTGACCGGCCACGCCGCGGTGCTGGGTCTCTGGATGCGGCTGTTCACCGACCCGGTCGGCTGGACCGAGGTGGCGCAGGCCGAGACCGCCCGCGCACTGGCCGCGTTCCGCGCGGCCGACGACGAGCGCGGACTGGCCCGGGTGGCGACGCTGCGCGGCGTGATCGACCTGCTGCTGTGCCGGTACGGCGACGCCGAGCGGCACTGGACCCAGGCCAGCGAGCATGCCCGCGCCGCGGGTGACCACCGGGACGAGCTGGACAGCCTGGCGTGGGTGCCGCTGGCCGTCTGGGCCGGGTCGGCGCCGACCGACCAGGGGCTGGCCCGGGTCCGTGACCTCCGCCGACGGGTCGACGGCGACAAGAAGGCAATGGCCAGCGCGTGCATGGCCGAGGCCGCGTTCGAGGCCGGCGCCGGCCGCTTCGAGCGGGCTCGGACCGCGTTGCGCTGGTCGCACACCCTGCTGCACGAGGTGGCGCTCACGGTCTGGCTGTCCGGCCCCTATGCCCAGCTGGCCGGCTGGGTGGAGCTCCTGGCGGGCGACCCGGACGCCGCCGAGGCGGTGCTGCGGCCGGCGTTCGTGCGGCTGCAGGAGATCGGTGAGATGTCGTGGGTCTCGACGACCGCGGGGATCCTCGCCGAGGCCGTGCTCGAGTCGGGACGGGTCGACGAGGCCGGTGAGCTGGCGGAGGTGGCCCGCGAGGTCGCCGCGCCGCACGACGTGTACTCGCAGGTCCTGTGGCGGACGGTGGCGGCCAAGGCCGCCGCGCACCGCGGTCGGGCGGACGACGCCGAGCGCTGGGCGCGCGAGGCGGTGGACCTGGTGACCCCCACCGACTTCCTGCACCTGCAGTGGCACACCCACCTCAGCCTCGCGCGGGCACTGGGCGAGAGCGGCAGGACCGCCGAGGCCGCCGCGGCCGCGACACGCGCGGCCGAGGTGGCGGCGACCAAAGGGGCGACGCACGCCGAGCGGATCGCCCTCGACGTCCGGGGCGACTTCCGGGGCTGACCCGTCCCCGAGCCCGCCCCTGGCTGTCCCCTGGTTGATCATCGTCTGTCTGCACGGTCCGCCGGCGTGTCCCGCCGTGTCGCGTGCACGCGGACGATGATCAACGCGCGCCCTGGCCGGCGGTTTCGGTGGCGGGGGCGGGGGCGCGGCGGTCGCGGGGCATCCTGGTGACGAAGGTGAGGACCATCGCGGCGAGCGCGATGACGCCGATCGTCGTGTAACCGAGCGTGTAGTCGCGGTCGCCGCCGATGAGTGCGGAGGCCAGGATGGGCCCGAGGATGCCGCCGAGACTCCAGCCCACGAGCATCAGCCCGTAGATGGCGCCGGCGTTCTTCACGCCGAAGTAGTCACCGGCCGTGGCGGGCATGGTGCCGAAGCCGCCGCCGTAGCAGAGGTAGATCACGGCGGCGAGGGCGAAGAAGAGTGCGGCGTTCGAGGCGTGCGGCAGGATCAGCAGGCAGATGCCCTGCAGGCCGAGCATGGCCGCGAAGGCGGGCATGCGGCCGATGTGGTCCGAGGCCGCCGCCCACACGATCCGGCCGCCCCCGTTGAAGACGGCGAGGATGCCCACCACCGTGGCGGCACCCGCCGCCGTGTAGCCGGCGATGTCGGTGGCGCTGGCCGCGGCCTCCGAGATGAGGGCGATACCGGCGGTGACGTTGAGCGTCAGGATCGCGGTCAGCAGGTACCACTGGGGCGTGCGCAGGGCCTCGCCCTGGGTGTAGTCCTTGCCCGATCCACCGGCCGCCCCCGCCGCGGCGGGCTCGTACCCGGGGACCGTGTAGCCCTCCGGCGGGTTGCGGAAGATCGACGCGCCGATCAGCGACATCACCAGGTAGGCGATGCCGAGGGGCAGGAACGCGCTGGTCGGCTGGTCGGGGTCGCGGTCGATCAGCCACTGCGCGACCGGGGAGGTGAGCACGGCGCCGAAGCCGAACCCGCCCACGGCGAGACCGGTGATCAGGCCCCGCTTGTCCGGGAACCACTTCTGCAGCATCGCAATGGGCACGATGTAGGCGAACCCGAGGCCGAACCCGCCGATCACGCCGTAACCGAGGATGATCAGCCACAGCTGGTCGCCGCTGCTCGCGAACGAGGCGAGCACGACGCCGACGGCGTAGATGACGCCCCCGGCGAGGGCGACGATCCGCGGGCCCCTGACGTCCTGGATCCGGCCGCCGATGTAGCTGCCGACGAAGATCATGCCGATCGTGACGGTGAACGGCAGGGATGCCTGCACCCGGGTCAGCTCGAAGTCTGGTGCCGCGCGCAGCGCCTTGGCGAAGACGCTCCAGGCGTACACCGCGCCGATGGAGAACTGCAGCAGCAGCGCGCCGGCGACGAGCAGCCACCGGTTCCCGCCGGCGGCGCGCTCTCTCGTACCCGCGCCCACCTCCGTGCCGTGTCCGTGCGCCATGTCCGTCCCTTCCGACCGGGCCGCTCCCCCGGCGGCACCACCGTGTGCGGGCGTCGCGGGACGGTTCCTGCCCGACTTCGGCCGGATCGAATCCCCGGCGCGCCGCTGGTCGTCGTCCTACGGCTGGTCGTCGTCCAGCGGCTGGTCGTCAACCTGCGGTGGGCGGCGCCGGCGGGTACGGCGCGTTGAGGCCGAACCGCACACCCACCATGCGGACGACGAAGCACAGCACTGCCCCGACGACCGCACCGACGACGACCGCGACGTCGGCGAGGCTGAGGGCGACCAGCGCGGTGGCGCCGATGAGCGCCGGGATGGCGTACAGCTCGCTGGTGAGCACGAACGGGATGCGGCGGATCAGCACGTCGCGGAGCGTGCCGCCGCCGACGGCGGTGATCCCTCCGACGATCACTGCCTGCGCCGGACCGAAGCCCAGCGCCAGCGCCTTGCTGGCGCCGGTCACCGCGAACAGGCTCAGCCCCGCGGCGTCCAGCACGGTGATCGGCATGTTCAGCCGCTCCAGGTGCCGGCCGGCCACGAAGGCGAGCAGTCCCCCGGCCGCGGCCACCACCAGGTAGCGCCAGTCGACGAACGTGGCCGGCGGCAGGCTGTCGAGCAGGACGTCGCGGATGGTGCCGCCCCCGAGCGCGGTGATCATGCCGAGCGTGACCACACCGACGATGTCGATGCGCGCGGCGCGCAGTGCGGTCAGCGCACCGTTGAGGGCGAAGGCGAACGTCCCGATCAGGTCGAGGACCACCACCGTGACGTCCGGGCGCACGGTGAGCAGTCTTCCGTGCGCCCCCGGCCCGCGAGTCGCGGGCCGACCCCCGCGGGCCGGATCCGCGAGCGGGGGCGCACCCGGCCGCGCCCGGGTCCGTTACGTCATGTCCTCAGCTGTCGGACGAGATGGTCCCAGACGGCGGTCTGCGCCCGACCTCCGTAGATGTGCCGGCGCTTGGCCAGCGACTCCTCCGGTGGCGACCAGCTCGGCCAACCGCCGGCGGCGGCGGTGAGCAGCTGCTGCTGGCAGGCGCGCTCCAGCAGGACTGCGGCGACCGTGGCCTCCCGCAGGGTGTCCCCGACGGTCACGATGCCGTGGTTGACCAGGAAGACCGCCCGCCCGCCGCCCAGGGTGGCCGCCACCGCGCGGCCGAGCTCGCGGGTGAGGACCAGGTCCGCCGTGTCCGTGAAACGGGGCACGTCCGGTGGGACGAAGTAGTTGGCGGCGTGACTGACCGGGCGAAGGGGCTGACCGGTCGCGGCCAGGGCCACCGCGTGCGGCGGGTGGGTGTGCACCACGCCGCCGACGTCGGGTCGCGCCGCCATGATCTCGGTGTGGATGGGGTACTCGCTGTGCCGCGCGCCGTCGCCCTCGACGACGTGGCCGTCGGGGCCGACCAGGTGGACGCGGTCCGCCGTGACCTCGGCCAGCCCCCACTCGGCCGACTTCAGCCACACGCCACGGCCGCCGGGATCCCTGGCCGAGGAGTGGCCCCAGATGAGGTCGGCGTGGCCGGCCGCGGCCAGGACGCGCGACGAGGTGGCCACGAGCTCACGGACCTCGCCCGTCTCTCCGCCGGTCACCGGCCGGTCACGCGGCGGGCAGTGCGGAGAGGTAGCCCAGCGTCTCCTCCAGGCTGACCACGTCGCCGTACTTGGCGTCGATGTCGAACAGGCTGGCGGCGTGCGGCAGGGCCGCGCGGTCACCGACCGCCTCCTCCACGACGATGGTGCGGAAGCCGAACGAGCAGGCGTCGACGGCGGTCGCCCGCACGCACCCGCTCGTCGTGCAACCGGTGATGATCAGCGTGTCGACCTGCCGGGAGACCAGCCGCGCCGCGAGGTCGGTGCCGAAGAAGCACGAGGCGTACTTCTTCACCAGCGTCGTCTCGTTCGGTCGCTGCCCGAGCCGCTCGTCGACCTCGACCCACTCGCTTCCTTCGACCAGCCACTTGTTGGCCGGGATCTTGCGCACCCAGACCCCGGCCTCCTGCAGCTCGGGGTCGTAGGCGACGGTCGAGAAGATGACGGGGATCCCGGCGGCGCGAGCCGGCTCCAGCAAGCGGTTGGTCGCCTGGAGCTGCGCATCCAGGTCGCCGGCCAGCGGCGAGCGCAGATCGGTGAAGCCGGTGATGAAGTCGACGGCGAGCAGCGCCGGCCGTAGCCCGAAGCCCACCCGGGCGCCGAAGCCCTTGTCGCGGAACTCCTGCCGCAGTCGCGCGTACTCGCCGAGGACCTCGCTCATGCCTGTTCCGTCCCCGTGGCCGCGGCCACCGGGCGGTCGAGGCCACGCTGCTGCCGGTAGACCTCGGCGATCTCGTCCGTCGTCGTCATCCACACCCCCTCGTGGCCGGCGATGTACTCCAGCGCCTGGTCGAGGTACTTGTGCCGGAACGGCTGGTTCACGCTGAAGGGATGGATGCACAGGGCCATGACCCGCCCGGACTCCGCCGAGTCGGCGTAGAGCTGGTCGAGCTGGTCCTTCACCGCCTCGAGGAACTGCGGGCCGGTGTAGCTCTTGCTCACGAACAGCGTCACGTCGTTGAGCTCGATGGCGTAGGGAACGCTCAGCATGCCGGGCACGGCGAGCTCGTACGGCTGGTCGTCGTTGGTCCAGTCCAGGGTGTAGCCCAGGCCCAGTTTCGCCAGCAGGGACGGCGTCTCGAAGGTCTCCGTCAGCGCCGGACCGAGCCAGCCCTGCGGACGGCGCCCGGTCGCCGCCTCGATCGTCTCGACGATCTCGGTGAGGTAGGCCCGTTCCTCGTCGCGGCTCATGCCTGCCTGGAAGGTCGAGTTGTCCCGACCGTGGGCCACCCAGGTCCAGTTCCGGTCGAGCCCGGCCCGCATGATCTGCGGGTAGCGGCGACAGACATCGGAGTTCAGCAGGACACTGGCCGGCACGCCGTGCCGGTCGAGGCTCTCGATCAGTCGCCAGATGCCCACCCGCGGCCCGTAGTCCCGCCAGCCGTAGTTCAGCGGGTCGGGGGCCAGCATCGCGGTGCCGCCGAAGATGCTCGTCGACGGCTTGTCGACCTGGTAGTGCTCGATGTTCAGGCCGAGGTAGAAGGCGACCCGTGCACCGTTCGGCCAGTGGATCGGCGGCCGCTCCGGGATCGGGCTGTAGGTGAAGAGTTCGTTGTCCACGGTGGGTCTCCCGTCGCGAGGGTGTCTCCGGGCGGAGCGGCCGGACGGGCATGCGCCGTCCGAGAGACAGAACGCGGCTCTGCTCAGCGGAGTTCTAGGGCATCGCCGGTGTCGACGTCAACCATCCGCTCTCAGCTCGCTCAGTCGCGGATGTCCTGCAGGAACCACTCGGTGGGGATCTCGCGCCCCCGGCCGGCCGCCTTCGCCTTGCGGTAGACCAGCCCGCCCACGCTGGAGAACTGCAGTCCCTGGTTGCCGATGTTGTGGTAGTACGTGATCTGGTCGTCGGACTGCCGGCCGGGCGCGGCTCCGGTGACGAGGTCGCAGTAGTCGGGGAAGTCGCCGCCGAATCCTCCGCTGCTGGTCGGTGCCGGCAGGCGCTGCATCTCGGCGCTCGTACCGGCGACGTAGGCCATCGGGCTGTGCCCCCGCTCCGCTTGCACCCGCTCGGACTCGGGCAGCCGCAGACCGGCCGATCCCTGGCGGATCTTCACGTCGCAGCGGTCGAGGACCTCCGGGCCGATCTCCCGCGGGCCGAGCATCGTCACGTGCATCCCCGGTTCGAGCCAGCCGGCCTCGAACGTCGGCTGCATGCTGTCGGTGCAGGTGGCCAGGATGTCGACACCACGCACGGCTTCCCGCGCCGTCGGTACCGGCTGCACGTCGATACCGAGCTTCTCCGACATCTCCCGGCCGAATGCGTCCCGGTTGGCCTCGGTCGGGCTGTACACCTTCGCCCGGCTGATCGGGCGCACGGCGGCGAACGCCTCCAGGTAGGTGCGCGCCATCCCCCCGGAGCCGAGGATGCCCACCGACTCGGCATCGGCGCGGGCGAGGTGGCGGGCACCGATACCCGCCCCCGCACCCACCCGCATGTGCTGGATGAGGCCGTCGTTGAGAAACGCCAGTGGCTCACCGTTGCTGGTGCTCATCAGCAGGACCAGGCCGCAATAGGTACCCGGTTCCACGCAGTACTTGCTCTCCCGCCAGCCACCGTCGCCGGTCTCCGGCCAGGTGACGACGTCGGACTTCATCCGGATGGCGAGGATGCCGTCGTTCGCACCCTCCATCGTGCCCCAGCGGTAGTACCCGTCCTCGCGCTCGCACGGCACGTACATGTCCAGCCGCGGCCGGTGGACGGCGCCGCCGCCCGGCATCTGGCGGAAGGCATGCTCCTGCACGTCGATGCACTCGACCATGCTGAGCAGCTCGCCCACCGTGGCGTTGTCGATGATCAGCACGAGCTGCCCTCCCTGCCGAGCCGTCGTGCCGCGGCGGCGCTCCCCGACCGGGAGCGCCGCCGCAGCTAACCGCTGGTCAGCTCGCGAACGATTCGGTGATGATGCTCTGGAACTCGTCGCTGCTGTTGAGCGCGGCGTCCAGGACCTCCTGCCACTCCGGCCCGGACAGCACCGCCAGCGGCCGCTCCTGCGCTTCCATCTGTGCGAGGAACTCCTCGTCCGCCACGGCGCAGTCGAAGGCCTCCTGCAGCTCGGTGAGCCGCTCCTCCGGCAGGCCGGGCGGGGCGACGATCCCGCGCCCGGTCGCCTCGAGCGACGAGAGCGACTCGCGCAGTTCCGTGCCCTCGTCCGTCGTCGGCTCGTAGTCCGCGAGCGTCGGCACGTCGGACAGCTCCTCCACCGGATCGGTCGAGGCGATCAGGATCGGCTCGACCTCGCCGCTCTGGATGGCGTCGTACATGCTGTCCCACGACTGCACGTAGGCGTCGCCGTCGCCGCTGATCAGCGCCAAGCGCGCCTCGCCGGAGCCCTGGAACCCACTGATCATGTCCGTCTCGAACCCGTAGATCGCGGCGAGCACGTTGGGCGTGATGAAGTCGTTGGCGCCGGGACCGGTCGTCGGGAAGCGGATCGGCTCGCCTGCGTCGATGACGTCCTGGAAGTCCTCGAACTCCCCGTCCGGTGCCACACCGAAGGCGGACGGCGAGGCTCCGAGCCGCCCGATCGAGCCGAACTCCAGCATGTCGTAGGAGACGCCCTCGCCATCGGCGATCTGGGCGCTGACCGCGCCCACGGCGTTGACGATCTGGATCCGCCGCTCGTCCGGCGAGGTGGTGAACGTGTTGTTCACGGCCAGCAGACCACCGGCACCCGGCTCGTTCTTCACCACGACCGTCGCGTCCAGGCATTCAGCGAGGTAGGGAGCCAGCGCCCGGGCGTAGGTGTCGTAGCCGCCGCCGGGCTCATAGGGGACGACGAAGTCGATCCTCTCGCCCGCGTAGTACGACTCCTCGCCCTCACCCTCGGCCCCACCGCCGCTGCCGCTGCTGTCGGCGGGGTCGTCGCTGCCGCAGGCAGCCAGGGCCAACGACAGTGCGAGGGCTGCGGCGGGGTACCGGAAAGCCCGGTGGCCGCCGCGACGGACGTGCTGCATGGTGTGCGCTCCTCAAGGTTGGTGTTACGGGGTCAGGGGCGGTGCGGGTAAACCAGTGGGCGACGGGCCGCCGGCCGTCTCGGGGCCGTCACCGGACGCCCCCGGCGAGGGCGCCCTCCGGCTCCCGGGCGCCGTCGGCCGAGAACAGCAGCGACTTGATGACCAGCGGCACGACGTGCGCCGGTCGGATCAGCTCGCCGATGTCCACGTAGTCGAGTTCCTGCAGGGCGAGGCCGTCCAGGCAGACGACGGGGACGGGCAGGCCGACCTCGTCTCGGAGGATGTGCCCGAGGCTGCTGCCGATGTCGCCGTCGAGCAGCACCACCAGGGGGTGGCCGGCCTCGACCCACGGCGCCATGCCGGCGGCCAGGCCGTCGGCCAGGGCGCGCAGCCGCCGGTACAGCGGCTCGCCCTCCCACTTGAGCGAGAGGGCCACGGGGGCGTTCCCGTCCTCCATGCCGTACCGCACGGCCGCCGCGTGCACCGCCGCGGCCACGTCGCCGGCGTCCACCTCGGCATCGAGAGCCGGACGTGGGTGCAGCACGGGGAGGTTCTGCATGGGCAGGACCGCCCCGTCGGACAGCGTCACGGTGTTGCCGCTGACCTGCACCGAGAACTGCGAGGCCCCGATGACGGTCGCGCGGATGCCTTCCGGCGGCTGCACGACCTCGGCGCCGAGGCGCCCGGAGGCGATCGCCGCCTTGATCGTGTCGGCGAGCCCGAGCGCCAGGTCGCCGAAGCCGGCCCGCTCGCGACCGTAGATGTACTCGGCGACGCCGCCGGAGAAGGTGACCACGTCGGGCACGACGCCCTGCGCGGACAGCGGCGCGGTGACCATCAGCCCTCGCCCCAGGTCCCCCCCGTCCCCTCCCGCGATCATGTCCAGGAGCACCTCGGCCATGGCGGCCACCAGTCGCTGCTCCGACTCCGGCGACAGCTCGTCGCCGAGCACGATGGTGGTGCCGGTGCTCGCGGCCGCCTGCTGAGCCGGTCCCTCCACCCGGACCACCTGGCGGTCCTCGTGGGCGACCAGCCGGCCACCGACGGCGACCGCCGCGGACTCGAGGACCTCGCCGTCGCGGCACAGCGCGAACTTGCTGGTGCCGCCGCCGATGTCCACGTTGAGCACCACCGTGCCGTCCTGCGACAGCGCGACGGCCCCGGACCCGTGGGCGGCCATGATCGCCTCGAGGTGGTGCCCGGCGGACGCGCAGACGAAGCGGCCGCCCTCGTCGGCGAACAGCTCCGCGATCGCCTGCGCGTTGCGCCGCTTGAGCGCCTCGCCGGTCAGGATCACCGCTCCGGTGTCGACGTCGGCCCGCTTGATGCCCGCGTCGTCGTAGGCGGAGTGGATGAACGACTCCAGGGCCGCCGCGTCGATGCTGTTGTCCGACAGGTACGGGGTCAGTGTGACCGGCGACCGCCACAGCACCTCGCGGCGCACCACCACGAACCGGCTGGACAGGGCCTGCGCCAGCCGCTGGAGGTGCACCCGCGCGAACATGAGGTGCGAGGTCGAGGAGCCGATGTCGATGCCGACGGTGGTCAGCTCGACGTTCTCGACCCCCCAGAAGCCCTCGTCACCCTGGTCGTCGTGGGAGTGCCCGTGGGAGTGCTCGTCGTCCTCGGCGTGGTGGTCGTGGATGACCAGGTCCTGGGCGCGGACCCCCTGCCCGCGGTTGGGTGCCGCCGTCACGCCCGCCCCGAGAGGAACTGCGTCATCCGGAACTCGGCGCCGGTCTTCGCCAGCTCCTCCTGGTACATCTCGCGGATGCGCGGGTTCTCGTCCTCGTACTCGATCTGCCGTCCGCCGTCCTTCACGGAGACGTCCATGCCCATGAACGTCTTGACCTTGTCGGCGGTGAAGGGGTAGCGCAGGCCGCCGAAGGCCACCGCGAGGTAGCGCGCCGGGTCAGGGCTGGTGTTGAAGTGCTGGTGGAACATCATGTCCGGCGGCGCGTACACGACGCCGTGGCGCCAGTCGACGCGGTGGAAGTCGTCCTCTCCCTCGTACCAGAGCAGCGAGTAGCCCTGCCC
Organism: uncultured Actinomycetota bacterium; assembly: GCA_963723745.1. GTDB lineage: Bacteria > Actinomycetota > Actinomycetes > Mycobacteriales > Geodermatophilaceae > CAVRRZ01. Next base: position 14,507 of record CAVRRZ010000006.1, on the reverse strand, counting down.
GGTGACCGCGTACACGTGGAAGTCCGCGCCGTGGCGGTGGCCCTTCTTGTAGGTGCCCACCGGCATCTCGGAGATGTGCGCGTGCATCGTGCCGTCGGCGAGCACGAACATCATGTTGCTGCCGCCGGCCCCGCGCGCCTTCCACTCGTGCAGCTCGAAGCTGGCCAGGTCGGGGACGAAGTTGGTCTCCCACATGTGCCGTCCCGGCCGCACCGGGAGGAAGTCACCCTCACCGGAGAAGTGCCGCTCGGCGCCGAGCCGCTCGGGGAACTGCGCGGGGTTGTCGAAGATGAACGAGTCGTTGTGGAACAGGTTCATCACGATCGGCGCGCTCGTCGTCGACGACAGCCGGGCGGGCTCGGATCCGCTGGCGTTGTAGTGCCGGTACCGGTGGTTCAGGGGCAGCGCGAAGAGGCTCTTGGGCCCCCATTCGAACGAGTGCTTGCTGCCGTCGGGCGCCTCGATGGTGGTGCTGCCTCGCCCGCTGAGCACGTAGACGACCTCTTCGTAGAGGTGCTTCTGCGGCTCGGTCGCCGCGCCCGGGGGCAGCTCGAGCACGACGACGTCGATGAAGTCACCACGGCCCTTGACGTGCACGAACGCGCCGTTGACACCCGTGCGCGCCCACGGGGCCGTCTCGACGGCGAGCAGGTCCACCCCGAAGTCCTCCACGATCGGGATTCCCTCGCCGTTCGCCCACTGCAGGTAGGGGTCGGTCAGGAAGCGGACTTCGGTTTCCGTCGTCGTCATGAGCCATCTCCTCGTTCGGTGGTGTTCTGGACCAACGCGCGACTGCGGGGGCCGCCTCGCTCGCGGCGCAGCCCCCGCCACGCTCGCCGGCGAAGCGCGCGTCCGGCAGAACTCGTTTCTCCGTGGAAGAGTAAGCGGCGTCACATTGCCGTGTCAAAGGGCGCCACGCCCCCCTGAAATTCTGTTGTTCAGAACCCCAGTGTCGCGCTGCAGAGTTCCCCTAGGATGCTGCCACTGAGCGCGCCGCCCGCCCCCCGTCGGACCCGGAGGAACGTCATCGTGGACACCAGCGCCATCAAGTCGGACATCGTCACGGCCATCCGCATGCTCGAGCACGCCGGCCTGGTGGACATGAACGGCCACGTCAGTCACCGGATCCCGGGCACCGACCGCGTGCTGATCAACTCACGCGCCGCCAGCAGGGCGACCCTGACCGTCGACGACATCGTCACCATCGACCTCGACGGCAACCTGCTCGACGGCGACGCGGAGCCACCCAGCGAGTACCACATCCACACCGGCGTCTACCGGGCCAGGAGCGACGTCAACTCGGTCCTCCATCATCACCCGCACTGGCAGACGATCCTGGGGATCGCCCGGGTCGACATGCAGCCGGTGTTCTCCATCGGATCCTTCGTCGACTCGGCGATGCCGGTCTACGAGACCTCCAGCCTGGTGAACACCCGGGAGCTCGGCGACGAGCTGGCGGCGACGCTGGGCGGGCACACGGTGGCGTCCCTGCGGTACCACGGGAGCGTCGTCGCCGAGGCCGAGATCGAGGCTCTGTTCGCGCGTGCGGTGTACGTCGAGGAGAACGCGCAGAAGCAGTACTACGCGTCCCTGCTCGGCAACGTGACGCCGCTGAGCGGCGAGAACCTCGAGCGGACGCGGACGACCAACTGGCAGCCCTCCATCGCGCGCAAGGTCTGGCACTACCACGAGGAAAAGGCCCGCGTGGAGGGCAAGCTCCCCACCTGACCGAGGTCCCGCCCCCGGCGGGCAGCTCAGTTCAGCACGAGGCCTGCGACACCGCACAGGACGAGCAGCACCCCGACGGTGGTGGACCAGCCGATGGCCTCCCGCCGGATGAACAGCACGCTGATCGGGAGCACCACGACCGGCACCGATACCGAGATCACCACGGCGATCGCGACGGGGATGTACTGGGTGGCCGCGATCTGGAACGTCTGCGCACCGATGGTCAACACGCCGCTGAGCACCCACAGCCAACGGCCGACGGGGTCGGCGCCCCGAAGCGCACTCCGCAGCTTGCGCAGGTCTGTGTGGATGAGGCCGTAGGCCAGGAGACCGACCGCCGCGCCGATCAAGCTGCCGACGACCGGCGCCTGCCAGTCACGCACCCCGGCGCCGCGGGCGACGTTGCCGATCCCGTAGGCGAGCGCGCCCAGCAGTCCCGGCCACAGCAGGGCCAGGGGGATCGAGCGCCCGCGGGGCCCGCCCCTCGGGCGGTCGGGATCGGCCCGCCGGCGGGAGCTCAGGTTCAGCCCGACGAGCACTGTCAGCCCCCACAGCACCGCGGACGCGGGGAGTCTCTCCCCCAGCAGCAGCCAGGCGAACACCCCGGCGAAGAAGGGGTTGGTGATCTGGATCGCGCTGGCCCGCGTGGGCCCGATCGTCACCACGGAGCGCGTGTAGAACCAACGGCCCAGATACGAGGTCAGCAGCCCGCCGACGGCGAACAACCCGAAGGCGTCCCACTCGAGGGGCGGTCCGGCACCCACGATCAGGTACTGCCCGAGCACGACCAGGGACCCGACGATCACGTTGACCCCGAGCGCCAGCAGGAAGCCCAGGTCCTGGGACAGCCGCCGTACCGCCACGCTGATCAGCAGCGCGTTGGAGCTGAAGAGGAGCAACGACGCCAGCGCCAGCCCTTCGCCGAGGCCGATCACGCCCAGCTGCCTAGAGGAGCAGGTGGTCGAGCTCCTCGGCCGCCTCGGCGAGGCGGGCGATCACAGCGTCCTGGGTCACGTCGGTCATCCGGCTGAGCGGCGCCGACACGTTGATCGCCAGACGAGGCGACTGCGTCGAGCGCAGGGCGACGGCGACGGAGCTGACCCCCTCTTCGGCCTCCTCGATGCTCTGCGAGTAGCCGCGTTCCCGGATCCGTGCCAGATCCGCCAGCAGAGCCGTGCGGGTGCCGATCGAGTGGGCGGTGAGCCGGACGAGTTGCTCCTCGGGGTAGAGCCGGAGCACCTCCTCGTCGGGCAGCTCGCTGAGCAGCGCCTTCCCCGTCGACGTGCAGTGCGCGGGCATGCTCTTGCCGAGCCGGCCCCCGACCCGGAGCGCCCGGGCGCTCTCCACGGAGTCGATGAAGTGCACATTGCTGCCCTCGAGCCGCCCGAGGTGAACGGTCTCCTCCAGGTCGCCGTTGAGACGTTCCAGGACAGGGCGCGCCCGGGTGCGGACGTCGAGCCGGCGCAGCACCCCGAACGCCAGACCGTCCAAGGTGGGACCCGGGACGTAACTGCGCGTCGTCGCGTCCTGCCGGACGAAGCCCCGGTACTGCAGCATGGCCAGCAACCGGTGAGCGGTGGAGGACGCGACGCCGAGGTAGCGGCTCACGTCGGTCAGGCGGAGCTTGGGCTCCTCCCCGAGCAGCAGGAGGACTTTCAGCGCGTTGTCCACGGACTCGATCGGGTACTGCGGCACGGAACCGTAGTCGGGCGCCGGCGGAAAGCTGTGGGTCACCCGGCCAGGCTACGTGCTGTCTGCCTGGCAGAGAATCGCTACGACATCTCCGCTGACCCCGGCGGATGACGGGCACCGGGCCCGCCGCCAGGGGTTCAGGCACGCGATGCGGACGACGCGGCGAGCTCCGAGACCCGGGCCAGCGCGTCGTCGAACGCGGTCGCCGTGGGCAGCATCCGCCGGCAGAGCACCAGCGCCTTGGGCCAGTTCACCGTGACGACGCCGCAGAGCCGCCCGGTGTCGTCGGCGTAGAGGACGGCGGCGCGCGGCCGCTCGCCCGACAGCTCGCCGACCAGCTCGTGCCGCGTCCCGTGGATCGGCCGGCCGACGATCTGCGCCTTCCAGTCGTACTGGTCGCTCCAGACGTACTCGACCGGGTGGTGGGCCTTCAGGTCGTCCGGGTGGGCGATGTTGTGCGCCGCGCACACCGCCTGCTCGACCGCGTTGGTCCAGTGCTCGACGCGGACGTACTCGCGGTGGTCGGGGTGGAACCAGCGGGCGACGTCGCCGACGGCGAAGACGTCGGGCGCGTCGAGGGCGCGCGAGTACTGGTCGCAGAGGACGCCGTTGTCGATGGGCAGTCCCGAGTCGGCGAGCCACCCGTCGTTGGGGACCGCGCCGATGCCGACGACGACCGTGCCCGCGGGGAGCTGCGACCCGTCGGTCAGCCGGACCGTGAGGTCCCCGGCCCTGCCCTCGATCGCCTCCACGCCGACGCCGAACCGGGTCTCGACGCCGTGACGGTGGTGCAGCTCGGTGAAGTACCGCCCGATCTCGGGGCCGACGACCCGGCCGATGGGCGTGGGCAACGGGTCGACCACCGTGACCTCGTGACCGAGGCCGCGTGCGCTGCCGGCCACCTCCGCGCCGATGAAACCGCCGCCGACGACGACCACGGGCCCGCCGTCCGCCAGGTGCTCGGACAGCAGCCGGCTGTCGGCCATGGTGCGGACGACGTGCACGCCGGACTCCGGCCGCCACGGGGAGGGCCGCGCGGATGCGCCCGTCGCGATCACCGCGCTGTCGTACTCGAGCGCGGTGCCGTCGGCGAGGTGGACCGTGCGCTCCGCGACGTCCAGGTGGGTGGCCGCCGATCCCAGCCGCAACTCGATCCCGTCGTCGGCCGCCTTCTCCTCGGTCAGCAGCAGCACCCGGTCGAGATCCCACTGCCCGGTGAGGAACTGCTTGGACAGCGGCGGCTTGTCGTAGGGCAGCTGCGTCTCCTCCCCCACGAGGACGACCCGACCCTCGTAGCCCTCGCTGCGCAGCGACTGCGCGGCGCGGACTCCACCGATGGACGAGCCGACGACGACGACGGTGCCGGTCACGAGTCCTCGATGATGAGTGCGTTCACCGGGCAGCTACGGGCCGCCTCCTCGATGCGGGGCCTCTCCTCGTCGGAGATCTCCTCCCTGAGCAGCACCACCACGCCGTCGTCGTCGATGTCGTAGGTGTCGGGAGCGGCGTCCACGCAGTTGGCATAGCCCTGGCAGGCGCCGAAATCGGCCTTGAGCACCGGCATGTCCGGATCTCCTCTCTGTGACCCAGGTTCTGGGTTCAGGATCGCTTCTTGGGAGCGGCGACACCGGCGCCGGCGTCCGGATGGACCGCCGTCCCGGTGATGCCACGTGCCCGGGTGGAGGCCAGGAACACGTAGCTCCAGGCCATGTCCTCGGCGGTGAGCGCGACGCCCAGCGGGACGCGGGCCGCCATCTCGGCGGCCCGGCCGGGGGCGGATCCCAGGCTCCGGTCGGACAGCCCGAGGGCGGGCAGTCCCCGCAGGTCGGTGTTGAGGGTGCCTCCGGGGGCGACCCCGTTCACCCGCACCTCGGGAGCGAGGTCGTGCGCCAGCGCGGTCACCAGCCCGCGGACGGCGAACTTCGAGCCCACGTACAGCACTCCCCCGCGCCCCGGGTAGTAGCCCGAGGTCGACTCGGTCAGCACGACCGAACCCGACCCGGAGTCCTTCAGTGCGGGCAGCGCCGCCTTGACCGAGTGCAGCATCGACTTCACGTTGACCGCGAACATCTCGTCGAACGCCGTGTCGAGCACATCGGCGTCCAGGTCCTCGATGCTGCGGTAGTAGTCGAAGACGCCGACGCAGCTGACCAGCACGTCGAGGCCGCCGAAGGCGCGCACGGCGGCGCTGACGGCCGCGTCGTTCGCCGCGCGGGTCGAGGCGTCGCCCACGGTGACGGGCACCTCGGGGAGCGCCTCGGCCAGCGCAGCGCTCTTCTCGGGATCGCGCTCGAGGACGGCGACGCGGGCGCCCTCGGCCAGAAAGGCGTCGACGACGGCGCGCCCGATCCCGGACCCGGCGCCCACCACGAGGGTGCGGCGGCCGGCCAGCCAGCCGCTCACTGACTGCCGCCCTCCGGCAACTGCCGTCCGGGTGCGTGCCCTCCCTCGGCGACGGCGCCGTCGGAGACGATGCCGCCGGTCGACTCGGGGATGAGCGGCCCGAAGGGGTTTCCGATCATGGCCGAGAAGGTGGCGGTGCTCTGCCAGGTCAACGCCTCGACCTCGAGCGGGTCCAGCGCGATCCACTGCCCCGACTTGGGGGACTCGATCAGCAGCCGGGACCCGTTGCGGGTCTCCACGCGCACGACCCGCACCTCGGCGAACTCGTTGGCGATCGTCAGCGGCTCACCGGTGGTGTGCTTCAGGAGACCTGCGCGCTCCTCGGCCGCGCGGCGGGCACGACGGGCGTCCTCCTCCTCGCCCTCCCACTGCAGGGTCATCGCGTCCTCGCTCCTCGGGGGTCGGCTGTCACAGGAAGATCGCCAGGTTCTGCATCCGGATCACGGAGTCGTCGACCATGATCGTCCGTCGGGCGAGCTTCCAGCCGTCCGGGGTCCGGCGGAGCAGGTCCTCGCGGCCGGCGGAGACGAACGCTCCCTCCCGCACGTCTCCGCGGTTGCGGAACAGCAGGGTCGCGGAGTCCACGACCAGGTGGTCGTCGTCCTCGGTGGCGAAGGTCCGCACGTTGCTCAGGTGGTGCCGCAGCCGGGACGGCGGGTCCTCGGTCCAGGCGTGCTCGGTCATGAACCGGGCCACCCGGCGGGACAGCGAGTACTTGTCCTCGTCGAAGTGGGCCATCCCCGGGGAGGTGTCGTAGCCGGCGCCCAGCGCCGTGGTCACGCGCACCGGCATCAGGTAGTGGATGTCCTCGGTCAGGAGGTCCAGCCACTCCTCGTAGGCCTGGGCGTCGAGCAGCCAGGCCTCGTCGACGAGCCACTGATGGGCGGTCAGGTGCCGCTCGTCGTCGAACCGGAGCGATCGCCCCACCCGCATCTGCCGCGGGGCGTTGCGCCCGAGCACCGAGCGCTCGGAGTGCAGCTGCACGGGGGTGACGTCCCGGGCGGCCGGCGAGCTCACCGGCGTCGCCGGCGGCGCCGGGGTCTGCGGGTCGGCGGTCATGCCTGCGCTCCCAACTGCTCCTCGGACGGCGCCTGCTTCTCGGACGGCGCCGTGGCGGCCGCGCGCGCCTCGGCGCTCTGCTGGCCCATCGCGACCTGACGGCTGCCCCCGACCTCGAGGGTCGAGGCCGCCCGCATCGGCCGCTCGACGTCGTCGGCCCAGCGGTTGAGCAGCTCGCGCTGGTTGTACTCGCCGTAGCCGGTGCGTGCGACACCCGGCCCGTGGAACTGGTCCGGTGTCAACGGCGGCACGACCGGGGTGTCGTCCTCGAGGATGCCCATGCGGCTGTTGAGCAGCAGGCGGCGGGCCATCGATCCGGCCGCCGTGTTGGTGAGGGACACCCAGTTCTCGACGTCGTCCTGCTCGAACATGCCGGTCGAGCCGAAGCACATCAGGTAGGCCTTGTACGAGAGCGCCTTGAACTCCTCGGGCGCCTCGGCGTCGACGGCGAACCAGGACAGCACCTCGGTCTCGTCCGCGCTGATCGGCTGCCATTGGCGGATGGAGATGAACGGCAGCACCTCGTCGGTGTTGTCGGCCACCTTCGGCCAGTTGTGCACGAACGAGAGGTTCGGGTAGATCGAGGCGGCGCTGATCATGAAGCCGTCGTCGCCGACGACCTTGAGCTGATCCTCGGACAGGGTCTGCTTCATCCGGTCGACCATCTCCTGCGGGTAGCCGACGTAGCGCAACCGCTCGTCGAGGCTTCCCTCCGGCAGCTTGTAGGTGGTGCCGCCCCCGTTGCCGGCCCAGTAGGTGCACCCGTCCTTGCGCTTCTCGGCCTTGGGCTCGCGGAACAGGCCGATCTCCACGACGGAGGTGTGCGTCTGGGGCGTGTGGTACATGTCGCCGGCGAAGTTCTCGGCGCCGATCTTCCAGTTGGCCTTGATCCGCCAGCGCTGGGGACCGCGCAGCTCGATGCCGCTGGGGCTCTGCTTCGTGTAGTAGTCCAGGTAGAACCGGAAGTCGCCGAGGTAGTCCTCCAGCGGCGGGGCGTCCGGGTCCATCGAGATGAAGATCAGCCCGTTGTAGCTGGCCAGGTTCGGCGCCGGCAGCAGCCGCTGCCCCTTGCGCTTGAACCCGTCCTCACCGCCGTAGGCCTCCTTGTGGAACGGCAGGCCCACGATCCGGCCGTCGTTGCGGTAGGACCAGCCGTGGTACGGGCAGCGGAAGTGCGACGCGTTGCCCATCTCCGCGCGGCACACCTGCATGCCGCGGTGGAGGCACATGTTGAAATGCGCGCGGACGACGCCCTGCTCGTCGCGGGCGACGATGAACGAGTCCTCGAGCACGCGGCGGACGACGTAGTCGCCGGTGTTCGGGATCTCGGACTCGTGGGCGACGAAGACCCAGGCCCGCCCGAAGATGCGCTCCCGCTCGAGTTCGAAGAGTTCGCGGTCGTTGTAGAGGTGGGCCGGGATCATGCCCCGACGGACGTCCGCGAGGACGTGGGACTGGTCGGTCATCGCTGCCTCATTCCTGCGGGCGCCCGACGCGGACCCCCGTCGCTTCTGCTTTGCAGAGTACTGCTCTGATGACTAGAACGAGTCTACGGGACGCCGTCAACCGCGCGAGGGCGGCCCACCCGGCGTGACCGCGCGATCCCGTGCATACACCAGCACCTCGCGGTCGTGCTGCGTGTCCTTACGCAGCACCGACATCCCCAGACGTTCCGCGACGGCGCAGGAGCCGGCGTTCTCCGGGGCGATCATGGCGGTGATGTACGGGACGTCGAGCCGCTCGAAGCCCCACTCGAGCCAGGCTTCTCCGGCCTCCGTGGCCAGCCCCCGCCCCCAGACGTCGCCGCGCAGCGCCCAGGTGACCTCGACCTCGCCGAACCGCGGCCAGTACTGCAACCCGCCGCGACCGACGAAGCGCCCTCCGTCCTTCTCGTGGAGGGCGGCGCGACCGTAGCCCCGCTCGGTCCACATGTGCTCGGCCTCGAGACACCGCTCGAGGTGGCCGGCCTCGTCCAGCGGCTTGAGGAAGCGGGTCACGCCCGGGTCGGCGTAGAGCTCCATCAGCTCGGCGACGTATTCGCGGGTCAGCGGACGCATCACCAGACGGTCGGTGACGAGGACGACGTCCGACCCCGAGGGCGTCCCAGGTGTACTGATCATGGCGGCAGCTCCTCACCCCGGCCACGGGCGGTCGTCCCGGCGTGCGGGACGACCGCCCGGCTCTCACGAGGTCGCGAAGGACTCCTCGAGCACTGCCTGGAACTCGTCGGTGGGCTCGAGGACGTCCGCGACGAGATCGGCCATCTCTTCACCACCGAGGTAGTTCACCGGTCGCTGCTGCGACTCGAGCTCGGCGAGGAGCTCGTCGTTCTCCATCGCACACGTGAAGGCCTCGCGCAGGGCCTCCAGCCGGTCCTCCGGCACCCCGGGAGGAGCCGTCACGGCGCGGCCGCTGGCAGTGAGGGTGACCAGGCTGTCGACCATCGCCTGCCCCTCCTCGCTGGGCGCTTCGAACTCGCCGATCAGCGGGGCGTCCGGCATGTACTGGGGCACCTCGTCGGCGAGCAGCACGACCGGCGTCGCGTCACCCGATTCGATGTTCGGCAGCACGGTGTCGTACGGCATGATGTGCACGTCGGCGTTGCCGGCGACGACGGCGGTGGTCGCCTCCTGCGAGCCGGCGAATCCGGTGGCGATCTCGTGCGGGATCTCGAAGGCCTCGCCCAGCACGGCCGCCGCGACGTAGTCGCTGCTGCCGGGCCCGGTCGCGACGAACTGGATGGAATCCGAGCCTTCCACCACGTCCTCGAAGCTCGCGAGGTCCCCCGAGGATCCGGTGAGGACGACGTCGGGCGGCGACGAGATCCGCCCGATCCACGAGAAGTCGTTCAGGTCGTAGCTGACGCCCTCCGCGCCGGCGATCTGCGAGCCGAGGATCCCCGGGGTGTTGGTGATCTGGATCCGCGTGCCGTCGGGCTCGGCCACGGCGGTGTTGTTGGTCGCCAGCAGGCTGCCCGCGCCCGGTTCGTTCTGCACGACCATGCGCGCCCCCAGGCAGTCGGCCATGTACGGCGCGATCGTGCGGGTGTAGGTGTCGTAGCCGCCACCGGGGTCGAAGGGGACCACGAAATCGATGGTCGCGCCCTCGAACGGGTTCTCGGCCTCTCCCCCGCCACCACCTGACGAACCGTTCTCCGAATCGCCGCACGCGGCCAGAGCGGCCATCAGTGCGGCGGCGAGGCCCACACGCCCCACCACTGCCGTCTTCGTCGCAGATCTGCCCACCACTCGCACTCCTTCTGCCATCGGGATCGTGGCCGCACCGGGCCGAGGACGGCCGTGTGCTCTAGGTCACGTTGCTGGAGAACCTACCCGTTCATTCTTCCGCGTGCCAGTGATGGGCTCTGTTATGCAGAGGATCGTCACGCTTCCGTGATGTTCCACGGCCCTCAGTTCATGTGCGAGCCGCCGTCGACGACCAGCGTCTGGCCGGTGATGTAGCCGGCGAGGTCGGAGCAGAGGAACGCGACTGCTCCGGTGACGTCCTCGGGCTGCTGGGGGCGCTTGATGGACCGGCGCGCGACCTGGGCGGCGAGCTGTTCGTCGGTCGACATGTCGAGGCTCGCCTCGGACCAGGTGAAGCCGGGCGCGACCGCGTTGACGGTGATGTTGCGCTCCCCGAGCTCGCGCGCCATGGCCTTGGTCATGCCCACCACGGCGGCCTTCGACGTCACGTAGTGCAGCAGCATGGGCGACCCGCGGAACGCGATCGCCGAGGCGATGTTGACGACGTGGCCGCCGCCACCGGCGGCGAGGGCGGGCAGCAGGCGCTTGGTGCAGTTCCAGACGCCGGCGACGTTGACGCGCTGGACGCGGTCCCACTCCTGCTCGTCGATGTCCTCGAGCCGGGTGTGCCGGAGTCCGGCGTAGATCGCGGCGTTGTTGACCAGGAAGTCCAGCGGAGCGCCATCGCTCTCGAGATGCTCCACGAGCGGGTCGACACCTTCCGACGTCCCGACGTCCACACGGACAGCGGTGGCCCTGCCTCCCCGGTCCCGGATCGCCTCGGCGGTCGTGGTCGCCGTCTCCAGGTCGATGTCGGCGACGATCACGTGCGCCCCCGCCTCGGCGAGGAAGGTGCCGATCGCCCGTCCGATCCCTCTCCCTCCGCCTGTGACGACGCCCGTGCGCCCCTGCAGTCGCAGATCTCCCACGTTCCTACTCCACCTCTCCGGTGCCGAGTGCCCAATGCGGGCCGGTGTCCTCGTCGCTCAGGGATGCCGCGACCAGCTTCTCCTTCGTGAAGACGTCGACCAGGCCACGAGGATGCGATCCGCCGCTCTTCTGCGCCGCCCGCAGCGGCATGTGGGGGTCGCCCAACCGGCTCGTGCCGATCCAGACGGTTCCGGCCTCGATGCGGTCGGCGACCCGGAAGGCGCGTCGCAGATCGGCCGTCCAGATGTTCGACGCGAGCGCGTACTGCGCGTCGTTGGCCAGCTCGACGGCGTGCTCCTCGTCCCGGAACGGCGTCACGGACAACACCGGGCCGAAGACCTCCTCCTGGAAGACCTCGGCGCTCGGGGGGACGTCGGCGAAGATCGTCGGCTCGAAGAAGTACCCCGGCAGCTCCTCGACCCGGCTCCCGCCGACCAGGAGCCGGGCCTCCTGCGTGGCGCGCTCCGCCATGGCCACGACCTTCTCCAGCCCGCGACGCGACGCCAGTGGTCCGACGTGGGTGGCATCGTCCCCCGGGTCCCCCACCCGCACTCTGCGGACCAGGTCGACCAGCCTGGCCAGGACCTCGTCGTAGACGTCCTCGTGGACCAGCGCGCGGGTGCCGGCGGTGCAGATCTGGCCGGCGTTGGAGCAGAACGACCAGACGATCGCCTCGCACGCCGTCGCGAGGTCGGCGTCCGGGAAGACCAGCTGAGGAGCTTTGCCCCCCAGCTCCAGCGCGGCCTTCGCGAAGCGCAAGGCCGCCGCTGCAGCCACTCTCCGCCCCGTCGCCGTGCTGCCGGTGAAGGACAGGCCGCCGACATCGTCGTGTGCCACGAGCGCCGAACCGGTGGCGGCGGACCCGACGACCACGTTGAACAGACCCGGCGGCAATCCGGCCTCGACGGCGAGCTCGGCGATGCGCAGCGCCGACTGGGGTGACAGATCCGACGGCTTGACCACGATGGCGTTGCCGGCCCCCAACGCGACCGCCGCGTGCGCGAGCAGCATCCGGCTCGGCACGTTGCCCGGGAGGAGGAGGGCGCACACGCCGACCGGCTCCGGGCAGGTCAGGAACAGGTGCCCCACGACGGAGCTGCGTTCGGACCTTCGGAACAGCTGTGGCCCCTCGTGGGCCCAGAACTCGATCTGGCCGGTCGACTTCACGACGTCGCCGACGGCCTCCCGGCGGACCCGCCCGACCGACTCCACGTCCAACGCGGCGATCTCCTCGGCCCTGTCCACCAGGAGAGCGGCCCAGCGGGTGAGTCGCCGGGTCCGCTCGGCCGGGTCCACCGTCCACCACGCGCGTTGCGCCCGCGCAGCGCTGCGCACGGCCTCGTCGACCTGGTCCGGCGAGGCGCACTGGACGACGCCGATCGCAGCCAGCGTCGCAGGGTTCTCCAGCTGCATCGTCTCGGCGGCCTCGTCCACGTCCACGAGCTGACCGTCGATGAACGACCGGTAGGTGCGGGCGCTGGGGTGACCGACGGCGGCGCTCACGCGCGGTCCCCGCGGGGCACGAACGAAGCCGGCAGGGACCTCAGTCCCCGGAGCACGTTGTTGATCTTCCGGACCGGCTCGCCGACGGTGATCTCGTCGACCTGCTCGATCAACTCGCCGAGGACGGCGCGCAGCTCGATCTTCGCCAGGTGCTGCCCGGCGCAGACGTGCAGTCCGGAGCCGAACGCGAGGTGACCGGCGGGATTGCGACGGATGTCGAACCGGTCAGGATCGGGGTACTGGTTCTCGTCGCGGTTGCCGCTGGCGTACATGACCGCCACCCGCTCCCCGGCCGGGATCGGCACGCCCGCGACCTCCGCCCCTTCCACGGCCACGCGAGCGAACAGCTGAGCGGGCGACTCGATCCGGAGCACCTCGTTGACCACCGACGGCGCGAGCGACGGGTTCTCGCGCAGCTCCCGCCAGGAGTCCGGATGCCTGCCCAGCAGCCAGATCATCGCGGCGAGGGCGTTGACCGTGGTGTCCATGCCGGCCGTGAGGTAGGCCGACAGGAGGGGGAGGCAGTACTCCTCGGGGATGACGCCCCGGTCGGCGGCCTCGTAGACAGCGGCTCCCATGCTGCCGGGGGCCAGCTCTGCGCGCGTCGCGACGGTCCGGATGTACTCGAACTGCTCCGCGATGCCCTCCAGACCCGCCGTCGTGCGCTCGCTCGGCGGACCGAACGCGTTGAAGGCGCCGTTGGCCCACCGCAGCAGGTGGTTGCGCTTGTCCACCGGCAGGCCGATCAGCTCGCCGACCACCTGCACCGGGAAGACCTCGCCGAACTCCGTGACCGCGTCGAAGGAGTCCCGCCGTGCCACCTCGGCCACCATGTCGCGCGCTCGGCCCCGGATGAGTTCCTCGATCCCGCGCAGCGCCCGCGGCCCGAGGCGCTCCCCCACGACGTCGCGCAGCATCTCGTGCCTCGGCGGGTCCGAGGCGATGATGCTGGTCGAGCGGACGTGGTTGAACTCTTCGTTGAAGCCCACACCCTTGCCGGACACGAAGTGCTCGTGGTCGTTGAGTACGGCGCGCACGTCGGCGTACCTCGCGACAGCCAGGAACCCGTGCCGGCTGAGCCGGACGACCGGACCCAGCGCGCGCAGGTGCGCGTAGGTGGGATAGGGGTCGTGCAGTATCTCGTCGTCGAAGAGGTCGACATCGCTCTCTGGAATCGTCTGAACGGGCAAGGGACCCACCTCCTGGGAAGCCGCCATACGTCGAGCCGGCACCGTCCGCCGATCACTCGAGCCGCCCGGCAGAACTTGTTTCCGTACCGCAGAGCCTAGTCCATGACGCCGGCCCACCGGCCGTGTCGGCCGTCAGCGACGGAGGCGCGCAGCAACCGCCTGCGCCGCTGGGATGCCGGCGTAGACCGCCAGCGGAACGAGGATCAGGGTCGACACCAGCGTGCGGGGCAGCACGTGCATCGCACCCAGCGGGTCGGCCGCGAGCACGTTGAGGGCGAGGGCGAACGGGAACAGCCCGGCCCACACGATCACCGACGTCCGGAGCCGGCTCTGGCGCTGCCCGGGCAGCAGGAGTGCCGCGGCGGTCGGTTCACCCTCGGTGAGCGCGTCACCCTCGGCGACCAGGGCCGCCCGCTCGGCGCTGTTCTCCCACGCCGAAGCCGACGCCGCACTGTCGAAGGTGACCGCCACGGTGATCTCCACGGAGCCACCCGCCGGGCGACGGCTGACGTCGCTGCGCAGCTGTCCCGGGCTGGCGGCGGCTGCCCGGCACAGCTGCGCGGCCCACGCCTCGAGGTCGGCGCCACGGTCGGGCCGGGCACGCCGGGTCGCCGCGACGGTCACCGGAAGGGGGCGGGGAGGCATGCGGCGATGCTGCCCCGGCTCACGCCGCGGCGACAACCGGGCGATCCCGCCTCACGCTGGCTCGCGAGGCGCTGACCTGCGGTTCTGCTCCCCCGATTGGACTCGAACCAAT
>CAVRRZ010000005.1:0-1629140 GCA_963723745.1 uncultured Actinomycetota bacterium | reverse complement strand
GCCCGCCCGGGCCCGGGGCGGAGGCAGCTGTCGAGCAGCCGACCGGCAGCCGGTGGAGCCTGCCGCTGGTGCCGACGCTCGGCGTCCTGCTCGTGCTGCTGCTCGCCGCGGCCGCCTTCCTCTGGTTCACCCGGCCGGCGCCCTCGACGGTCCGCGCCGCCGACTACGTCGGCGCGCTGCAGGCGGCCCGCTCGGGCGTCGTCGACCTCACGTCGTTCGACCACCTGACCCTCGACGACGACATCGAGCAGGCGCGCCGCGTGACCACGGGCGACCTGCGCGAGGAGTCCGTGGCCGAGCTCGACGACCGCCGGCAGGCGATCGTCGAGGCGGAGGCGGTCGTCAACACCGAGGTGATCGGCGCCGGGGTGACCCGGGTCGAGGGCGACGAGGCCTCCGTGCTGCTGGTCATCCAGTCGACCCAGCGGACCGGGTCGGCAGAGACGGGGGCCAGCGAGCAGTCCCAGGTGGTCCGGTACCGGATCCAGGTCGACATGGTGAACGACGGCGACCGCTGGCTGCTGTCCGGGATCGCGGGGCGGTGACCCGATGAGCGACCGCGACCGCGACCGGCCCGGCCCGCGACCACGACCCGCTCCGGCGGCCCGCCCGAGCCCCCGGCCCCGCGTCGCGGGCAGCCGGCGGGACCGCGACGACGACCGGCCCTCGCCGTCCCCGCGCTCCGACGAGGCTCCGGTCGAGGTTTCCCTCGGGACGCCCGCCGAGTCGCCCGCCGAGGGACCCGGCCACGCCCGCGTCGAGTCGCCCGTCGAGGCACCCGTCGAGGCAGCCGTCGAGGCACCCGTCGGCGCAGCCGCCCGGCGCAGCCGGCGGACGGTGACCGCGGAGTCGGCCCCTCCGGCGCCGCGGCGGAGCTGGCTGCTGCCGGTGTCACTGCTCTGTCTCGTCCTGCTGGCCGCCGGTGCCGTGGGCGCGCTGCTCTACCAGCGGTTCAACCCGCCTTACGTCGACTCCTCGGTGTTCACCGCCGCGCAGGAGAACGTCGAGGCGCTCTACGCCTACGACTACCGCGACTCCGAGGGCAGCGTCGCGGGCAAGCTCGACGCGCTCACCGGCGAGCTGCGCGAGCAGTACGAGACCGACCTCTCCCAGGGCGGCATCCTCGACACCTACGAGCAGGTCTCGGCCACCACGCGCTACGAGGTCCTCGACATCGGTCTTCAGCAGATCAACGGGGCGCAGGACACCGCCACGCTCGTCGTGTTCGGCTCCTACGTCGTCGAGTCGGTGAACAGCGGTGAGCAGCCGGCCCCCGAGGGGTCGGAGTGCCAGGTGACGCCCGAGGGTGCGCAGTCGTGCACGCAGACCGTGCAGGTGCGGATGGTCCAGGTCGACGAGGAGTGGAAGATCAGCGAGCTGACCCTGCTCACGACCAGCTGACGCCCAGGAGAACTCGGCTCCCGTCGGGCGTGGCGGCTCCGCCGACGGCCTCGGGGTGGCATCATCGTCCCCGCGCCGCCCGCTCCGGCGCTACGATCGCCGGACGCGGTCCAGCGGGATGTGTGTCGCCGATCGCATCGGCCCCCCCGACGTGGACATCGCGCGCGGGCAGGGGTAGGGTTCCCTGTTGCGCTGCCCTCTGACTGCTTGCCCGCCGAGACGGGTCACCAGGGGTGCCCGGGAGCCCGTCCCGGTCGCCCCCCACGACCCACCGGCCGGGCCACCCAGCAGGCCGAGGTCAGCCCGCCATTACCGACGACGACCCAGGACGACCCGCACCCACCGCCCGCACGTCGTGAGGTCCTTGGAAGGACGCATCTTGGCAGGCTCTCGCCCCACCAGCACGCCCACCAGCACCACCGAGCAGAACCCTCAGACCGGTCCCCGCACCGGTGAGGCCGACCAGCAGAAGATCCCCGGCGCGCCGCTCCGGGTGTCCTTCGCGAAGATCTCCGAGCCCCTCGAGGTGCCGGACCTGCTGGCTCTGCAGACCGCCTCGTTCGACTGGCTGATCGGCAGCCCCGAGTGGCGCGCCACCCTCGCGCCCGAGGAGCAGGAGTCCGCCGTCGGCGGTCTCGCCGAGATCCTCGAGGAGATCTCCCCGATCGAGGACTTCAGCGGCTCGATGTCGCTGTCCTTCTCCAACCCGCGCTTCGAGGACGTCAAGGCGTCCCTCGAGGAGTGCAAGGACAAGGACATGACCTACGCGGCGCCGCTGTTCGTCACCGCCGAGTTCATGAACAACACCACGGGCGAGATCAAGAGCCAGACGGTGTTCATGGGCGACTTCCCGATCATGACGAACAAGGGCACGTTCGTCATCAACGGCACCGAGCGCGTCGTCGTCTCCCAGCTCGTCCGCAGCCCGGGCGTCTACTTCGACAAGACCCTGGACAAGACGTCGGACAAGGACGTCTTCAGCGCCAAGGTCATCCCCAGCCGCGGTGCGTGGCTGGAGTTCGACGTCGACAAGCGCGACACCGTCGGCGTCCGGATCGACCGCAAGCGCCGCCAGCCGGTCACCGTCCTGCTCAAGGCTCTCGGCTGGACCGAGGACCGCATCCGCGAGCACTTCGCGTGGTCGACCACGGTGCTCGCCACCCTGGAGAAGGACCACATCGCCGGGCAGGACGAGGCACTGCTGGACATCTACCGCAAGCTGCGTCCGGGCGAGCCGCCGACGCGCGAGTCGGCGCAGGCGCTGCTGGAGAACCTCTTCTTCAACCCGAAGCGCTACGACCTGGCCAAGGTCGGCCGCTACAAGGTCAACAAGAAGCTGGGCGTCGCGGTGCCGCAGGGCACCAGCACGCTGACCGAGGACGACATCGTCGCCACGATCGAGTACGTCGTCCGGCTGCACGCCGGCGAGCCCGACCACGACGTCGACGACATCGACCACTTCGGCAACCGTCGCCTGCGCACGGTCGGCGAGCTGATCCAGAACCAGATCCGGGTCGGCCTCTCCCGCATGGAGCGCGTCGTCCGCGAGCGGATGACGACCCAGGACGTCGAGGCGATCACGCCGCAGACCCTGATCAACATCCGGCCGGTCGTCGCCTCCATCAAGGAGTTCTTCGGCACCAGCCAGCTGTCCCAGTTCATGGACCAGACCAACCCGCTCGCGGGCCTGACCCACAAGCGCCGCCTGTCGGCGCTGGGTCCGGGCGGTCTGTCGCGTGAGCGGGCCGGCATGGAGGTCCGCGACGTGCACCCGAGCCACTACGGCCGGATGTGCCCGATCGAGACCCCGGAAGGCCCGAACATCGGCCTGATCGGCTCCCTGTCGGCGTTCGGCCGGGTCAACGCGTTCGGCTTCATCGAGACGCCGTACCGCCGGGTGAACAACGGCGTGGTCAGCGACGCAGATCGACTACCTGACCGCCGACGAGGAGGACCGCTTCGTCGTCGCCCAGGCCAACTCGCCGCTGGACGCGACGGGCCGCTTCGCCGAGGAGCGCGTCCTGGTCCGCACCAAGGGCGGCGAGGTCGACTACCTCGTCCCCGGAGAACGTCGACTACATGGACGTGTCGCCGCGGCAGATGACCTCGGTCGCGACCGCGATGATCCCGTTCCTCGAGCACGACGACGCCAACCGCGCGCTCATGGGCGCGAACATGCAGCGTCAGGCGGTCCCGCTGCTGCGCAGCGAGGCCCCGCTCGTCGGCACCGGCATGGAGCTGCGTGCCGCCGTCGACGCCGGCGACGTGGTCGTGGCCGAGAAGGCCGGTGTGGTCGAGGACTCCACCGCCGACTACGTCACGGTCATGGCCGACGACGGCACCCGGCAGACCTACCGGCTGCTGAAGTTCCGCCGCTCGAACCAGGGCACCTCGATCAACCAGTCCCCGGTCGTCGAGGAGGGCCAGCGGGTCGAGGTCGGCCAGGTCATCGCCGACGGTCCGTGCACCGACCAGGGCGAGATGGCGCTGGGCAAGAACCTGCTCGTCGCCTTCATGCCGTGGGAGGGCCACAACTACGAGGACGCGATCATCCTGTCGCAGCGCCTCGTGCAGGACGACGTCCTGTCCTCGATCCACATCGAGGAGTTCGAGGTCGACGCCCGCGACACCAAGCTCGGTGCCGAGGAGATCACCCGGGACATCCCGAACGTCTCCGAGGAGGTCCTCGCCGACCTCGACGAGCGCGGCATCATCCGCATCGGTGCCGAGGTCGTCCCCGGCGACATCCTCGTCGGCAAGGTCACGCCCAAGGGCGAGACCGAGCTGACCCCCGAGGAGCGGCTGCTGCGCGCGATCTTCGGCGAGAAGGCGCGCGAGGTCCGCGACACGTCGCTGAAGGTCAAGCACGGTGAGTCCGGCAAGGTCATCGGCGTCCGCGTGTTCTCGCGCGAGGACGGCGACGAGCTGCCCGCCGGCGTCAACGAGCTGATCCGGGTCTACGTCGCCCAGATGCGCAAGATCTCCGACGGCGACAAGCTCGCCGGACGCCACGGCAACAAGGGCGTCATCGCGAAGATCCTGCCGCAGGAGGACATGCCCTTCCTCGAGGACGGCACCCCGGTCGACATCGTGCTCAACCCGCTCGGCGTGCCCGGCCGCATGAACGTCGGCCAGGTGCTGGAGACCCACCTCGGGTGGGTCGCCAAGCAGGGCTGGCAGGTCGAGGGCAACCCGGACTGGGCCAAGAACCTGCCCGAGGCGGCCAAGGCCGCGGGCCCGGGCACGCGCACGGCCACGCCGGTGTTCGACGGCGCCAAGGAGGACGAGATCGTCGGCCTGCTGGGCTCGACGACGCCGAACCGCGACGGCGACCGCATGGTCGAGCCGACCGGCAAGGCCCGGCTGTTCGACGGCCGGTCCGGGGAGCCCTTCCCCGAGCCGATCTCGGTGGGCTACGTCTACATCCTGAAGCTGCTGCACCTGGTCGACGACAAGATCCACGCCCGTTCGACCGGCCCGTACTCGATGATCACCCAGCAGCCGCTGGGCGGTAAGGCGCAGTTCGGTGGCCAGCGCTTCGGTGAGATGGAGTGCTGGGCGATGCAGGCCTACGGCGCGGCCTACGCGCTGCAGGAGCTGCTCACCATCAAGTCCGACGACATCCTCGGCCGCGTCAAGGTCTACGAGGCCATCGTCAAGGGCGAGAACATCCCCGAGCCGGGCATCCCGGAGTCGTTCAAGGTGTTGCTCAAGGAGCTGCAGTCGCTGTGCCTCAACGTCGAGGTGCTCTCCGGCGACGGACAGGCGATCGAGCTGCGCGACACCGACGACGAGGTCTTCCGGGCCGCGGAGGAGCTGGGCATCGACCTGTCCCGCCGCGAGCCCTCCAGCGTCGAGGACGTCTGATCGGCGGCCGGCCGGCCCCGCATCGCGGGCCGGCCGGCGCCACCCACTTGGACATAGAAGCGAAGAACTAGCCCCGGGAAAGGGGTCATCACGTTGCTCGACGTCAACTTCTTCGATGAGTTGCGCATCGGCCTGGCCACCGGCGACGACATCCGCCAGTGGTCGCACGGTGAGGTGAAGAAGCCCGAGACCATCAACTACCGGACGCTGCGCCCGGAGAAGGACGGTCTCTTCTGCGAGAAGATCTTCGGTCCCACCCGGGACTGGGAGTGCTACTGCGGCAAGTACAAGCGCGTCCGGTTCAAGGGCATCATCTGCGAGCGCTGCGGCGTCGAGGTGACCCGGGCCAAGGTCCGCCGCGAGCGCATGGGCCACATCGAGCTGGCCGCGCCGGTCACGCACATCTGGTTCTTCAAGGGCGTGCCCTCGCGGCTGGGCTACCTGCTCGACCTGGCGCCCAAGGACCTCGAGAAGATCATCTACTTCGCGGCCTACCTGATCACCACGGTGGACGACGAGGCGCGGCACCGCGACCTCCCGACCATCGAGGCCGAGATCAGCGCCGAGAAGTCCAACCTCGAGGGTGCGCGCGACGCGACGGTCGAGGCCCGCCAGCAGAAGCTGGAGGCCGACCTGGCCGAGCTCGAGGCCGAGGGCGCCAAGTCCGACGTCCGACGCAAGGTGCGCGAGGGCGGCGAGCGCGAGATGCGCCAGCTGCGCGACCGCGCGCAGCGCGAGATCGACCGCCTCGAGGAGGTGCTCGACACCTTCCGCAAGCTCGAGGTCAAGCAGCTCATCGCCGACGAGGGCCTCTACCGCGAGCTGCGCGACCGCTTCGGTGAGTACTTCGAGGGCGGCATGGGGGCCGCGGCGCTGCAGAAGCTGCTCGCCGACTTCGACCTCGACGCCGAGGCCGACCTCGCTGCGCGAGACGATCCGCACCGGCAAGGGCCAGCGCAAGCTGCGCGCGCTGAAGCGGCTGAAGGTCGTGGCGGCGTTCCTGCAGACCCGCAACTCGCCCATGGGCATGGTGCTCGACTGCGTCCCGGTCATCCCGCCGGACCTGCGCCCGATGGTGCAGCTCGACGGTGGCCGCTTCGCCACCAGCGACATGAACGACCTGTACCGCCGGGTGATCAACCGGAACAACCGGCTCAAGCGGCTGCTCGACCTCGGTGCGCCCGAGATCATCGTGAACAACGAGAAGCGGATGCTGCAGGAGTCCGTGGACGCGCTGTTCGACAACGGCCGTCGTGGCCGGCCGGTCACCGGCCCGGGCAACCGTCCGCTGAAGTCCCTCTCCGACCTGCTCAAGGGCAAGCAGGGCCGGTTCCGCCAGAACCTGCTCGGCAAGCGCGTCGACTACTCCGGCCGTTCGGTCATCGTCGTCGGCCCGCAGCTGAAGCTGCACCAGTGCGGCCTGCCCAAGCAGATGGCGCTGGAGCTGTTCAAGCCCTTCGTCATGAAGCGGCTGGTCGACCTCAACCACGCGCAGAACATCAAGTCCGCCAAGCGGATGGTCGAGCGGGCCCGTCCGGTCGTCTGGGACGTGCTGGAAGAGGTCATCACCGAGCACCCGGTGCTGCTCAACCGCGCGCCGACGCTGCACCGCCTGGGCATCCAGGCCTTCGAGCCGCAGCTGGTCGAGGGCAAGGCCATCCAGATCCACCCGCTCGTCTGCACCGCGTTCAACGCGGACTTCGACGGTGACCAGATGGCGGTGCACCTGCCGCTGTCGGCCGAGGCGCAGGCCGAGGCCCGGATCCTGATGCTGTCGAGCAACAACATCCTGAGCCCGGCCGACGGTCGCCCGATCACGGCGCCGACCCAGGACATGGTGCTCGGCCTGTACCACCTGACCACGCTGGTCGAGAGCCCGGCCGAGGCCGAGGGCGGGGAGCCGCACGCGTTCTCCTCCACCGCCGAGGCGATCATGGCCTACGACAAGGGTGTGCTGGGGCTGCAGGACCGTGCCCTGATCCGCCTCGACGAGGTCTACGGCGTCGACAACGGCGTCAACGACCCGTGGCAGCAGCCGGAGGACTGGACGCCGGGCGCCCCCGCGCGCGTGCTCACCAGCCTGGGCCGGGTGCTGTTCAACGAGGCGCTGCCCGAGGACTACCGCTTCGTCAACTACCAGGTGCCGAAGAAGGAGCTCGGGGCGATCGTCAACGACCTCGCCGAGCGCTACCCCAAGGTGCAGGTCGCGGCGACGCTGGACGCCCTCAAGTCGGCCGGTTTCCACTGGGCCACCCGCGCGGGCGTCACGATCGCCATCGACGACGTGGTCACCCCGCCGGCCAAGGCCGAGATCCTGGAGCGGCACGAGGCCGAGGCCGCAAAGATCGAGAAGCAGTACGAGCGCGGTGTCATCACCGACACCGAGCGTCGTGGCGAGCTGATCGAGATCTGGACCCGCGCCCGCGCCGAGGTCAGCCAGGCGATGGTGGACAACTTCCCGACCACCAACCCGGTCTGGGTCATGGTCAACTCGGGCGCCCGAGGCAACATGATGCAGATCAGCCAGATCGCCGGCATGCGTGGCCTGGTGGCCAACCCGAAGGGCGAGATCATCCCGCGGCCGATCAAGGCCAACTTCCGGGAGGGTCTGTCCGTGCTGGAGTACTTCATCTCCACCCACGGTGCCCGCAAGGGTCTGGCCGACACCGCGCTGCGCACCGCCGACTCCGGGTACCTCACCCGACGGCTGGTCGACGTCTCCCAGGACGTCATCATCCGCGAGGAGGACTGCGGCACCGACCGCGGCGTGCTCATGCCGATCGCGACCGAGGTCGACGGCCGGCTCGTGCGCGACCCGCACGTGGAGACCGGCGTCTACGCCCGCGCCCTGGCCGCCGACGTGGTGGCCGAGGACGGGACGGTCATCGCGCAGGCGAGCTCCGACCTGGGTGACGTGCTCATCCAGACGCTGATCGACGCCGGGGTCTCCGAGGTCAAGGTCCGCTGCGTCCTGACCTGCGAGTCGCTGCTCGGCACCTGCGCCACCTGCTACGGCCGCTCGCTCGCGACCGGCAAGCTGGTGGACGTCGGCGAGGCGGTCGGCATCATCGCCGCCCAGTCGATCGGTGAGCCCGGCACCCAGCTGACGATGCGCACCTTCCACACCGGTGGTGTCGCGGGTGAGGACATCACCCACGGTCTGCCGCGTGTGGTGGAGCTCTTCGAGGCCCGCGTCCCCAAGGGCAAGGCCCCGATCGCCGAGCTGGCCGGCACCGTCCGCATCGAGGACGGCGAGCAGTTCCGGAAGCTCACCATCACCCCGGACGACGGCTCCGACGAGGTCGTCTACGACAAGCTGTCGCGTCGCTCGCGGCTGCGGGTCGAGGACGGTCAGCACGTCGAGGTCGGCGAGCAGCTCACCGAGGGTGCGGTCGACCCGCACGAGGTGCTGCGGATCATGGGCCCGCGCGAGGTGCAGCTGCACCTGGTCCGCGAGGTCCAGGAGGTCTACCGCGTCGCAGGGTGTGTCGATCCACGACAAGCACATCGAGGTGATCATCCGCCAGATGCTGAAGCGGGTGACCATCATCGACTCGGGCGCCACGGAGTTCCTGCCCGGTGCGCTGGTCGAGCGGACGCTGTTCGAGACCGAGAACCGTCGGGTCGTCGCCGAGGGCGGCGAGCCGGCCTCGGCCCGTCCGGTGCTCATGGGCATCACCAAGGCCTCGCTCGCGACCGAGTCGTGGCTGTCGGCCGCCTCCTTCCAGGAGACGACCAAGGTGCTCACCGACGCCGCGATCCAGGGCAAGAGCGACAGCCTGCTCGGGCTCAAGGAGAACGTGATCATCGGAAAGCTGATCCCGGCGGGTACGGGCATCAGCCGCTACCGGAACATCACGGTCGAGCCGACCGAGGAGGCCCGCGCCGCGGTGTACACCATGGCCGGCTACGACGACGGGCAGTACTACAGCCCGGATGTCTTCGGTCAGGGCACCGGCGAGGCCGTGCGCCTCGAGGAGTACGACTGGCGGGGCTGATCACCCAGCAGTAAGAGGGCCCCGCAGGTCACCCGATCTGCGGGGCCCTTCTGCATCGACGGTGGGCAGACCAGAGCCGCGCTGAGGGGTCGGGAGCCGCGGTGCGCGGCGGCTCCCGTCCCTCTGGAGCGGCTCCGGACGGCGCGAGGGGCATCGCGACTACGAACTGAGGCGCTTCGTCGTCTCCACCGTCGCAGGCGGCCCTCGCGGCTGCCGTCCAGCGGCTGGAGCATCGAGCGTGGTGACCCCGGCCTCGGCGAAGGCGGCGATCCGCTCGGCGACGTAGGACTCCGGGCCGATCAGCGACGACGCGCGGACCAGCTCGTGGGGCACCGCGGCCGCGGCCTCGTCCTTCTTGCCGTCGAGGTAGAGGTCCTGGATCGTCTTCGCCTCCGCCTCGTAGCCGTACCGGACGGCGAGGTCGTTGTAGAAGTTCTTGCCGCGGGCGCCCATGCCGCCGATGTAGAGGGCCAGCGCGGGCCGCACGAGCTCCAGCAGCGGCTCCACGTCCTCGCCGATGGCCACCGGGACCCCGGTGACGATCTGGAGCTCACCGAGCGCGGGGTCGCGCTTGGCGCTTGCCGGCGGCCAGCGACGTCGCCCCAGACCGACGCCGCCTTCTCCGGCACGAAGAAGATCGGCTCCCAGGCCTCGGCGATCTCCGCCGCCAGCTCCACGTTCTTCGGGACCGAGCGCGGCGAGCATGACCGGGATCGCGCTCGCGCACCGGCGTGTTGATCAGCTTCAGCGGCTTGCCCAGGCCCGTGCCCTGGTCGGCGGGCAGCGGCACCGTGTACTTCTGGCCCCTGGTGGTCCAGGCGCTCCCGGCGCCACACCTGGCGGCAGATCTCCACGATCTCGCGGGTGCGCTGCAGCGGGGCGTCGTAGGGGACGCCGTGCCAGCCCTCGATCACCTGCGGGCCCGAGGCGCCGAGGCCGAGGGTGAACCGCCCGCCCGACACGAAGTCCAGGCCCGGCGGCCGTCATCGCCGTCAGCGCCGGCGTCCGGCTGTAGATGGGCAGGATCCCGCTCATCAGCTCGACCCGCTCGGTCACCGCGGCGAGGTATCCCAGCTGGCTGACCGCGTCGAAGGTGTAGACCTCGGCCACCGTGGCGACGTCGAGACCGGCCGACTCCAGATCGCGGATCTCCGCCGCGGTCTCGGAGAACCCACCGCTGTAACTGGCCTGGATGCCGATGCGCACGTGCACTCCTCCGGGTCGGGGCGCCGTCGTCGGCGCCACGGGCACGGTAACGGCCGCGCGGCTGCGACTCGGACGGCGTCGCTCAGAGCGGGCGGACGACGCCGATCACCTCGGTGACCACGCGGACGCCGTCGACGTCGCCGCGGCACCCGGCGCGGCCGCCGCCGGCGTCGGCCAGGTCGACCTTCACCACGTAGCCGCTCTCCCGGCGGGCCAGCCCGATGCCGACGACCCCGGGGTCGGCGGCCAGGCGCGCGGCCAGCGCGCTCTTGGCCGCACGGGCGGCGGCCGGTCGGTCACGCCGCCCATGGTGCCCCTCCGGGCCCGCGGAGGACAGCCAGCGCTCCCCGGGCAGGGGCGTCAGCCCGGCGACCCACTCGGCGCCCGAGCACGGCCGAGCACCGTGGCCAGCGGGTTGGCGAAGGTGACGCCGCGCGCCGCCGTACCCGCCGGTGGTGCTGCCGGCGAAGAGCAGGCCGAGCGGCGCGCGGTCCCGGCTGCGCCAGATGACCGAGCCGCTGTCGCCGCCGGCGCTGAACGCCCCGCCGCGGCCCTGCGATCTCGATCTGGTCGTCGAAGCGGTGCACCCCGCTCGTCGTACTGGACCGCCACGCCGTCGACCTCCACCGCGGTGATCCGGCCGCGGGTGTGCCCGGTCGTGCGGCCCAGCTTCTCGACCAGCTCGTCGGGGTCGATGTCGAGGCTCGCCGGGCATCGGCGCCGGTCAGCGGCCCGCCCGGAAGGTCGCCGGGCTCGGCGTCGACGCCGGCGTCCAGGGCCGCGACGGCGGCGTCCACCAGGTTCGCGCGGCCCGGCGCGGAAGCGCTCGAACGCGGTCAGCGTCGCCACCCGGTCGGCCGGCGCCGCCGCCGTCGGCCGGGCCCGGCTGCAGGACGGCGTCGCCCGAGCGCGGCCGCGTCGCTCGCGGCCAGCACGTGGTTGTTGGACAGGATCGCGAGCCCGCCGCCGGTCGCGCACGAAGCCGCCCAGCGTGCCGGCCGTGACCGTCCGGGTGGGCCACGGAGAGCCCGGGGCGCAGCGGCCGGACCCGCTGCTGCAGTTCGCCGGGGCGTGGGGGAGGAGAGCGGCCCGCACCCGGCCGATGACCCGGACGTCGACCTCCGCCGCGGCCGCCGCGCCCCAGGTCGGGCAGCAGCGCCGCGGTCGGCCTCCTGCTCGCAGCCGCACGGCCACGCGCGCCCGGCCCGGCCCGGCCGGCGTCAGGCCCGACCGCGACCCGGGGCCACGGCGCCGCCGGCGTCGTCGGGCGCGGCCTGCGCCGCGGCGCTCGCGCTCGACGGCGCTCGAGGATGCGGGCCTTGAGCTCGCGGGCGGAGTCGGGGTGCACGGTGGCCTCCGGGGTCCGCGGGAGTGGATGCGGACGACGGTAGGTCGGGCGTCCGACGATTCGGTCCGACCACGGCGCCGGCGCTGTCCGCGACCGGCCGCCGTCGGGCCGGGGTAGGTCCGCGGCCGCTGCCGGGAGCTCCCGGGGAGCGGTGCGCGGGCCGGGAAGAGACCGGCCGCGGCGCCGTTGACCCCGGTGTCGCCCGCCCCGGCGGGCGGTCGGCCGGCCTGTGGCCGCGCGCATGAGGGACCCGGCTTTGACCGGCCTCCGAGGGCGCGGGTATCGTGGTCAGCCGTGCCCAGGGTGCCCTGGGCCTGCTCCCGTTCGCGGTGCGCCTGGGTGACCTCCCGGTCGCCGGGGCCGCCTCCGGTCAGCCGGAGGGTGGCGGCGCCGAGTCGCGAGGGGCAACCGATCCGGTCCGACATCAGGGCCGGTCCCGGGAAGGGCGACACGCCCGACCGCGGGGACCGGACGGTGACGTCATGGCCGGGGTCGGGACCGTCCGGAAGCAGGGCCGGCACCCGCCGCACGACCAGCACCGCAACACATTTCGAGAGCACGACCCAGCGCAGGTAGGAGATCCAGGCCACCCATGCCCACGATCAACCAGCTGGTCCGCAAGGGCCGCGAGGACAAGGTCGAGAAGACCAAGACCCCGGCGCTGAAGGGTTCGCCCCAGCGCCGCGGCGTCTGCACGCGCGTCTACACGACGACGCCGAAGAAGCCGAACTCGGCGCTGCGCAAGGTCGCTCGCGTCCGCCTCACCAGTGGCGTCGAGGTGACCGCCTACATCCCGGGCGTCGGCCACAACCTGCAGGAGCACTCGATGGTGCTCGTGCGCGGCGGCCGCGTGAAGGACCTTCCCGGCGTCCGCTACAAGATCATTCGCGGCTCGCTGGACACCCAGGGTGTCCGCAACCGCAAGCAGGCTCGCAGCCGGTACGGCGCGAAGAAGGAGAAGAGCTGAATGCCGCGCAAGGGCCCCGCGCCGAAGCGCCCGCTGGTCGCCGACCCGGTCTACCAGTCCCCGCTGGTCACCCAGCTGGTGAACAAGGTGCTCGTCGACGGCAAGCGCTCGGTCGCCGAGGCGATCGTCTACGGCGCCCTCGAGGGCTGCCGCGCCAAGACCGACACCGACCCGGTCGTCACGCTCAAGCGCGCGCTGGACAACGTCAAGCCGGCCCTCGAGGTCCGCAGCCGCCGTGTCGGTGGTGCGACCTACCAGGTCCCGGTCGAGGTCCGCCCTCGCGCAGCACCACGCTCGGCCTGCGCTGGCTGATCCAGTACAGCCGCGCCCGCCGCGAGAAGACGATGACCGAGCGCCTCATGAACGAGCTGCTCGACGCGAGCAACGGCCTCGGTGCCGCCGTGAAGCGGCGCGAGGACACGCACAAGATGGCCGAGTCGAACAAGGCCTTCGCGCACTACCGCTGGTGACATCGGTTCACCAGCACCCGCTGCCGGCGGGACGCCCGGGCGACCCCCGGAACCCGCACGCGGACCCGAACAAAGAGGAGTAAGAGATGGCCAAGAAGGCCGAGCTCGCCAAGACCCGCAACATCGGGATCATGGCGCACATCGACGCCGGCAAGACCACGACGACCGAGCGCATCCTCTTCTACACCGGTATCAACTACAAGATCGGTGAGGTCCACGACGGCGCGGCCACGATGGACTGGATGGAGCAGGAGCAGGAGCGCGGCATCACCATCACGTCGGCCGCGACGAAGTGCTCCTGGAACGGCCACGACATCAACATCATCGACACCCCCGGGCACGTCGACTTCACCGTCGAGGTGGAGCGGTCGCTGCGGGTGCTCGACGGTGCGGTCGCCGTCTACGACGGTGTGGCCGGCGTCGAGCCGCAGACCGAGCAGGTGTGGCGGCAGGCCGAGAAGTACGGCGTCCCGCGCATGTGCTTCGTCAACAAGCTCGACCGCACCGGTGCCGACTTCTTCCGCTGCGTCGACATGATGGTCGAGCGCCTGGGCGCCAACCCGCTGGTGCTGCAGATCCCGATCGGTGCCGAGGCCGACTTCATCGGCGTCGTCGACCTGGTCCAGATGCGGGCGCTCACCTGGCGCGGCGAGACCAAGCTGGGCGAGGACTACGAGGTCGAGGAGATCCCGGCCGAGCTCGCCGACCAGGCCGCCGAGTACCGCGAGAAGCTGCTCGAGAGCATCGCCGAGACTTCGACGACTCGCTCATGGAGGCCTACCTCGCCGGCGAGGAGATCGCGGTCGAGACGGCTCAAGGCGGCCATCCGCAAGGCGACGATCGCCGGCCAGGTCAACCCGGTCCTGACCGGGACGGCGTTCAAGAACAAGGGCGTCCAGCCCATGCTCGACGCGGTCACCGACTACCTGCCCAGCCCGCTGGACATCGAGGCGATCGTCGGCACCGCGCTGGACGGCGAGACCGAGGTCCTGCGGCACGCCGACGAGGACGAGCCGTTCTCGGCGCTGGCGTTCAAGATCCAGACCGACCAGCACCTGGGCAAGCTGACCTACATCCGCGTGTACTCCGGCAAGCTCGACGCCGGCTCCCCGGTGCTCAACAGCACCAAGGACCGCAAGGAGCGGGTCGGCAAGATCTACCAGATGCACGCCAACAAGCGTGAAGAGCGCCAGGGCGTGGGCGCCGGCGAGATCGTCGCCGTCAACGGCATGAAGCAGACGACGACCGGTGACACCCTCTCCGACCCGCAGAAGCCGGTCATCCTCGAGTCGATGTCCTTCCCGGCGCCGGTCATCTCGGTGGCGATCGAGCCGAAGACCAAGAGCGACCAGGAGAAGCTGGGCACGGCCATCCAGAAGCTCGCCGAGGAGGACCCGACCTTCCAGGTCCGCCTCGACGAGGAGACGGGTCAGACCGTCATCTCGGGCATGGGCGAGCTCCACCTGGAGATCCTCGTCGACCGCATGCGCCGCGAGTTCAACGTCGAGGCCAACGTCGGCAAGCCGCAGGTGGCCTACCGCGAGACGATCCGCAAGGCCGTCGAGCGCTACGACTACACGCACAAGAAGCAGACGGGTGGCTCCGGCCAGTTCGCGAAGGTGCAGATCGCGCTCGAGCCGCTGGAGATGAGCGGCCGACTCGGCGACCTATGAGTTCGAGAACAAGGTCACCGGCGGTCGCATCCCGAAGGAGTACATCCCGTCGGTCGACCAGGGCATGCAGGACGCCATGCAGTACGGCGTGCTCGCCGGCTACCCCATGGTCGGCGTCAAGGCGTCGCTGCTCGACGGCCAGTACCACGAGGTCGACTCCTCGGAGATGGCCTTCAAGATCGCCGGCTCGATCGCCTTCAAGGAGGCCGCACGCAAGGCCAGCCCGGCCCTGCTCGAGCCGATGATGGCGGTCGAGGTCGACGACGCCCGAGGAGAACATGGGCGACGTCATCGGCGACCTGAACTCCCGCCGCGGGACCATCCAGGCGATGGACGAGCGCTCCGGCGCCCGCATCGTCCGGGCACTGGTGCCGCTGTCGGAGATGTTCGGCTACGTGGGTGACCTGCGCAGCCGCACCCAGGGACGGGCGAGCTACTCGATGGTGTTCGACTCCTACGCCGAGGTCCCGGCCAACGTCGCCAAGGAGATCATCGCCAAGGCGACCGGCGAGTAGTCCCACCCGAGCACGCCCCCACAGACACGCGTACGACTGCGTAACCACGAAGAGAGGACACCAGTGGCCAAGGCCAAGTTCGAGCGGACCAAGCCGCACGTCAACATCGGCACCATCGGGCACATCGACCACGGCAAGACGACGCTGACCGCGGCGATCACCAAGGTGCTGCACGACAAGTACCCGAACCTCAACGAGGCGTCGGCCTTCGACCAGATCGACAAGGCGCCCGAGGAGAAGGCTCGCGGCATCACGATCTCGATCGCCCACGTCGAGTACCAGACCGAGAACCGGCACTACGCGCACGTCGACTGCCCCGGTCACGCCGACTACATCAAGAACATGATCACCGGTGCGGCGCAGATGGACGGCGCCATCCTGGTGGTCGCGGCGACCGACGGCCCGATGCCGCAGACCAAGGAGCACGTCCTCCTGGCCCGCCAGGTCGGCGTCCCCTACATCGTCGTGGCGCTCAACAAGGCCGACATGGTCGACGACGAGGAGATCCTCGAGCTCGTCGAGCTCGAGGTCCGCGAGCTGCTGTCCGAGTACGAGTTCCCGGGCGACGACGTCCCCGTGGTCCGCGTCTCGGCGCTCAAGGCCCTCGAGGGCGACGCCGAGTGGGGCGACAAGCTCATGGAGCTCATGGACGCGGTCGACACCGCCATCCCCGAGCCCGAGCGCGAGATCGACAAGCCGTTCCTCATGCCCGTCGAGGACGTCTTCACCATCACCGGCCGCGGCACCGTCGTGACCGGTCGCGTGGAGCGCGGCATCGTCAAGGTGAACGAGGAGGTCGAGATCGTCGGCATCCGCCCGACCTCGACCAAGACCACGGTCACCGGCGTCGAGATGTTCCGCAAGCTGCTCGACCAGGGCCAGGCCGGCGACAACGTCGGGCTGCTCCTGCGCGGCATCAAGCGCGAGGACGTCGAGCGCGGCCAGGTCGTCGTGAAGCCCGGTTCGATCACCCCGCACACCAACTTCGAGGGTTCGGTCTACATCCTCTCGAAGGACGAGGGTGGCCGTCACACGCCGTTCTTCAACAACTACCGTCCCCAGTTCTACTTCCGGACGACGGACGTGACGGGCGTCGTGACCCTGCCCTCGGGCACCGAGATGGTCATGCCCGGCGACAACACCGAGATGACGGTCGAGCTGATCCAGCCGATCGCCATGGAGGAGGGCCTCCGGTTCGCCATCCGTGAGGGTGGCCGCACCGTCGGCGCCGGCCGCGTCGTCAAGATCAACAAGTAGTACCCCCGACGGGCGGCGGCCGCCTCAATCCCGGCCGCCGCCCGGACGGGTGAGCACCACCCCACAGCTATTCGAGAACGACCCGATCGGCAGGAGCGAAGAACAGCGATGGCGGGACAGAAGATCCGCATCCGGCTGAAGGCCTACGACCACGAGGCGATCGATGCCTCGGCGCGGCGCATCGTCGAGACGGTGACCAAGACCGGTGCGCGCGTCGTCGGCCCGGTGCCGCTGCCGACGGAGAAGAACGTGTACTGCGTCATCCGCTCGCCGCACAAGTACAAGGACTCCCGCGAGCACTTCGAGATGCGCACGCACAAGCGGCTCATCGACATCCTCGACCCGACGCCGAAGACGGTCGACGCGCTCATGCGCATCGACCTGCCGGCCTCGGTCGACGTCAACATCCAGTAAGGGCTGTCTGCAGACATGGCGAGCACATTTCGTGGTCTCCTCGGCGAGAAGCTGGGGATGACCCAGGTTTTCGACGAGAACAACCGCCTCGTGCCGGTGACCGTCGTCAAGGCGGGCCCGTGCGTGGTGACCCAGGTGCGCACCCCTGAGGTGGACGGCTACTCGGCCCTCCAGCTCGGGTTCGGCGAGATCGACCCGCGCAAGGTGAACAAGCCCGAGGGTGGGCACTTCACCAAGGCGGGCGTCACGCCGCGGCGGCACCTGGTGGAACTGCGCACCGAGGACGCCGGCGACCTACCAGGTCGGCCAGGAGCTGACCGCCGAGGTGCTTCGACGGCGTGGCCAAGGTCGACGTCATCGGCACCAGCAAGGGCAAGGGCACCGCCGGCGTCATGAAGCGTCACGGCTTCAAGGGCCTCGGCGCGTCGCACGGCACCCAGCGCAAGCACCGGTCGCCGGGCTCCATCGGTGGCGCGTCCACCCCGGGCCGCGTGTTCAAGGGCCTGAAGATGGCCGGTCGCATGGGTACGGTGAAGACGACCACCCTGTCGCTGATGGTCCACAAGGTGGACACCGAGCGCGGGCTGCTGCTGATCAAGGGCGCCGTTCCGGGCCCGAAGGGTGGCCTGCTCCTCGTCCGTTCCGCGGTCAAGGGCGGCCCCGTGGGGAGTGACACGAAGTGACCAGCACGATCAGCCGGGACTCCGGCACGCGCAGCGACCGGACGGTCGACGTCCGGACGCCGGCCGGGGACCACCTCCGGAACCGCGACGCTGCCGGGTGACCTCTTCGACGCCGAGGCGAACGTCTCCCTGATGCACCAGGTCGTCATCGCGCAGCTCGCGGCCGCCCGCCAGGGCACGCACGCGACCAAGACGCGCGGCCAGGTCAGCGGTGGTGGCGCCAAGCCGTACCGCCAGAAGGGCACCGGCCGCGCCCGTCAGGGCTCGACCCGCGCGCCGCAGTTCGCCGGCGGTGGCATCGTCCACGGCCCGCAGCCGCGCGACTACTCGCAGCGGACGCCCAAGAAGATGAAGGCGGCGGCGCTCGAGGCGGCCCTCTCCGACCGGGCCCGCGAGAACCGCGTGCACGTGGTCTCCACGTTCGTCGACGGCGACGCCCCGAAGACCAAGGCCGCGCTGGCCACGCTCGACGCGGTCAGCACCGGCCAAGCGGGTGCTGGTCGTGCTGGACTCGGACGACGTCCTGAACTGGGTGAGCCTGCGCAACGTGCCGCAGGTGCACCTGCTCGAGGCCGGTCAGCTCAACACCTACGACGTGCTGGTCTCCGACGAGGTCATCTTCACCGAGGCCTCGCTGGCCGAGTTCGTCGCCGGCCGCTCCGGCGGCGAGGCGGTCGTGAAGCCGGACGTCTCCACGCCCGACGTCCCCGGTGCGGTCCCGTCGGTCGCGCCGGCCGAGGGTGAGGGCACGACCGACGTCGACCTCGCCGCTGCGAAGCCGGCGAAGAAGGCGGCCGCGAAGAAGGCGCCGGCCACGAAGGCTCCGGCCGAGAAGTCGGCGGACGCGGAGTCGGCCGACGAGAAGCCGGCCAAGAAGGCCGCTGCGAAGAAGGCCCCCGCCAAGAAGGCCGCCGCCGACAGTGCAGCCGACGACACAGCGGCTGACGACACCACCGAGGAGAAGGCATGAGCGTCCGCGACCCCCGGGACGTCCTGCTCGCACCCGTCATCTCGGAGAAGAGCTACGGCCTGCTCGACGAGAACCAGTACACGTTCGTCGTGCTGCCCGAGGCGCCAACAAGACGCAGATCAAGATCGCGGTCGAGCAGATCTTCAACGTGAAGGTCCTCGGCGTGAACACGATCAACCGTCAGGGCAAGCGCAAGCGCAGCAAGGGCACGCTGATGGGCAAGCGCAAGGACACCAAGCGCGCCATCGTGTCGGTCGCCCCCGGCGAGCGCATCGAGATCTTCGGGGGCCCGGGCGCCTGACGGTGGTCGAGTCACTGACCGGACCAGAGAAGAAGACAAGGGACTCCCAGACCCATGGCTATCCGTAAGTACAAGCCGACGACGCCGGGCCGCCGCGGCTCGTCCGTCGCCGACTTCGCCGAGGTCACCCGCGACCATCCCGAGAAGTCGCTGGTCCGGCCGCTGCACGGCCGTGGTGGACGCAACGTCCACGGCAAGGTCACCGCTCGCCACCAGGGTGGCGGTCACAAGCGGGCCTACCGGCTGATCGACTTCCAGCCGGGCCGACAAGGACGGCGTGCCGGCCAAGGTCGCGCACATCGAGTACGACCCGAACCGCACCTCGCGGATCGCGCTGCTGCACTACGCCGACGGCGAGAAGCGCTACATCATCGCGCCGGCGCGGCTCAAGCAGGGCGACACGGTGGAGTGCGGCCCCGCGGCCGACATCAAGCCCGGCAACAACCTGCCGCTGCGGAACATCCCGGTCGGCACGGTGGTTCACGCCATCGAGCTCCGTCCCGGTGGCGGCGCGAAGATCGCCCGCTCCGCGGGCACGAGCGTCCAGTTGGTCGCCCGTGAAGGCCGGCTCGCGCAGCTGCGCATGCCGTCGGGCGAGATCCGCAACGTCGACGTGCGCTGCCGCGCGACGGTCGGCGAGGTCGGCAACGCCGAGCAGTCGAACATCAACTGGGGCAAGGCCGGCCGGATGCGGTGGAAGGGCAAGCGCCCGACCGTCCGCGGTGTCGCCATGAACCCGGTCGACCACCCGCACGGTGGTGGTGAGGGCAAGACCTCCGGTGGTCGCCACCCGGTCAACCCCAAGGGCAAGCCGGAGGGCCGGACGCGCAAGCGGAAGGCCAGTGACGCCATGATCGTTCGCCGCCGGCGCACCAACAAGAAGCGCTGAGCGGGTAGAGGAGTTCGACACAGATGCCACGCAGCCTGAAGAAGGGCCCGTTCGTCGACGACCACCTGCTCAAGAAGGTGGACGCTCAGAACGAAAAGGGCACCAAGAACGTGATCCGCACCTGGTCGCGGCGCTCGACGATCATCCCCGACATGCTCGGGCACACGATCGCCGTGCACGACGGCCGCAAGCACGTCCCGGTCTTCGTGACCGAGGCGATGGTCGGGCACAAGCTCGGCGAGTTCGCGCCCACGCGCACCTTCCGTGGGCACATCAAGGACGACCGCCGGTCGCGACGCGGCTGACCAGGTAGAGAGAGATAGCCATGACTTCCCCCACAGGGACCGCCCAGTTGGGACAGGAGGCACCGGTCGCCCGGGCTACGGCCCGATTCGTCCGCGTGACCCCCATGAAGGCCCGTCGGGTGGTGGACCTCGTCCGCTACCTGCCGACCGACGAGGCACTGGCCCTGCTCCGCTACGCGCCGCAGAGCGCCAGCGAGCCGGTCGCCAAGGTCGTCGCCAGCGCGGTGGCCAATGCCGAGCACAACCTGCGCCTCGACCCGGCCGCTCTCGTGGTGAGCGCGGCCTACGTCGACGAGGGTCCGACGCTCAAGCGCATCCGGCCGCGCGCCCAGGGCCGGGCCTACCGCATCAACAAGCGGACCAGCCACATCACCGTCGAGGTCAGCGAGGTGACCGCCAGCGACGAGCTCGCGCAGCAAGTCCCGCAAGGCGCGGCGGGAGACCGGCCAGTCCGGCCCGGCGGTCCAGCAGGACCAGTCGCGGAAGAGCAACACGAGGGGAGGGACCCGCTAGTGGGTCAGAAGGTCAACCCGCACGGGTTCCGGCTCGGGATCACCACCGACTACAAGTCCCGGTGGTTCGCGGACAAGCTGTACAAGGACTACGTCAAGGAAGACGTGGCGATCCGCAAGCTCATGTCCAAGGGCATGGAGCGTGCCGGCATCTCCAAGGTCGAGATCGAGCGCACCCGTGACCGGGTCCGCGTCGACATCCACACCGCCCGGCCGGGCATCGTCATCGGCCGCCGCGGCGCGGAGGCCGACCGCATCCGCGGTGAGCTCGAGAAGCTCACCGGCAAGCAGGTGCAGCTCAACATCCTCGAGGTCAAGAACCCCGAGTCCGACGCCCAGCTGGTCGCCCAGGCCGTCGCCGAGCAGCTGTCCAGCCGGGTGAGCTTCCGCCGCGCCATGCGCAAGGCGATGCAGTCGGCCCAGCGCAGCCCGCAGGTCAAGGGGATCCGGGTGCAGTGCTCGGGTCGCCTCGGCGGCACGGAGATGAGCCGGTCGGAGTTCTACCGCGAGGGCCGGGTGCCGCTGCACACGCTCCGCGCGAACATCGACTACGGCCTGTACGAGGCCCGCACCACCTTCGGCCGGATCGGTGTGAAGGTGTGGATCTACAAGGGCGACGTCAGCGGTTCGCGGGCCGAGCGTGAGGCGCTCGAGGCCCTCGCCGCCCGTCAGCAGCGCCGTGAGCGCGCCCAGCGCCCCCAGCGTCGCTCCGGCTCCTCGGGCACCACCGCCGGTGGCACCGAGGCCGGCCGTGCGGCCGCCGAGGTCCCTGCGACCGAGGCTCCCGCAGCGGAGGCGCCGGCCGTCGAGACCCCCGCTGTCGAGACGCCCGCCGTCGAGACCGCGGCGGCCCAGACGTCGGCCGCCGAGACGTCAGCCACCGAGACGTCGGCCCCTGAAGCGCCGGCAACCGAGAAGACGGAGGGCTGACACGTGCTGATCCCACGGCGCGTCAAGCACCGCAAGCAGCACCACCCGAGCCGGACCGGCCGGGCCAAGGGCGGCACCGAGATCAACTTCGGTGAGTACGCGATCCAGGCTCTGGAGCCTGCGTACGTGACCAACCGGCAGATCGAGTCGGCGCGTATCGCGATGACCCGGCACATCAAGCGTGGCGGCAAGGTGTGGATCTCGATCTACCCCGACCGTCCGCTGACCAAGAAGCCGGCCGAGACCCGTATGGGTTCGGGCAAGGGCTCGCCCGAGTGGTGGGTGGCCAACGTCAAGCCCGGCCGCGTGCTGTTCGAGCTGTCCGGTGTCGCCGAGCCGGTGGCCCGCGAGGCCATGCGGCGCGCGATCCACAAGCTGCCCATGAAGTGTCGCTTCATCACGCGTGAAGGAGAGGTGTGATGGCCGCCGGTCTGACCGCTCCCGAGCTGCGCGGGCTCTCTGCCGACGAGCTCGCCACGCGGCTGCGTGAGTCGAAGGAAGAACTGTTCAACCTGCGGTTCCAGGTGGCCACCGGCCAGCTGGACAACAACCGGCGACTGCAGACCGTCCGCCGCGACATCGCCCGGATCTACACGATCATGCGTGAGCGCGAGCTGGGCCTGTCGGTCGCCCCGAGCGAGGGTGTGGCATGAGCGAGTCACAGCAGTCGTCGGGCCCCGGCCTCGCCGGCCGTGGCTACCGCAAGGTCCGCGAGGGCCTCGTGGTCAGCGACAAGATGGAGAAGACGATCGTCGTCGAGGTGGAGGACCGTGTGAAGCACGGCCTCTACGGCAAGGTCATCCGGCGCACCAGCAAGCTGAAGGCGCACGACGAGCAGGGCGTGGCGGGCGTCGGCGACCGCGTCCAGATCATGGAGACCCGGCCGCTGTCGGCCACCAAGCGGTGGCGGCTGGTCGAGGTTGTCGAGAAGGCGAAGTAACGAAGGCGTCATCCGAGGCCTTCCCGGGTGTCGGGGCCCACGTACCGGGTCCTGGCACCGTGCGGGTACCGTGGACCGCTGGCCCGCTCTGGGCCGACAGTTTCCACGGAACCGGACGGCCTGGGCCGCACGAAGCCCACGGCCGTCCTGCCGTGAGTCGGGAACCGTTCCGCATCGGGACGGCACCCACCTTGAGCAGATCGAAGACATAGGAGTAGGGACGTGATCCAGCAGGAGTCGCGACTGCGAGTCGCCGACAACACCGGAGCAAAGGAGATCCTCTGCATCCGGGTGCTCGGCGGTTCCGGGCGACGCTACGCGGGCATCGGCGACATCATCGTCGCCACCGTGAAGGACGCGCTGCCCGGTGCCGGGGTCAAGCGGGGTGACGTGGTCAAGGCCGTCGTCGTCCGCACGGTGAAGGAGCGCCGTCGTCCGGACGGTTCCTACATCCGCTTCGACGAGAACGCCGCGGTCATCATCCGCGACAGCGGCGACCCCCGCGGGACGCGCATCTTCGGCCCCGTCGGCCGGGAACTGCGCGAGAAGCGCTTCATGCGGATCATCTCGCTCGCGCCGGAGGTGCTCTGACCATGACGAAGAAGACCACAGGTGCCGACACCAAGAAGAAGGCGCCGTCGATGAAGGTGAAGAAGGGCGACACCGTCCTCGTGCTCTCCGGCAAGGACCGGGGCGCGAAGGGCCGGGTCATCGCCGCCTACCCGAAGCTGCAGAAGGTCCTCGTCGAGGGCGTCGGGCGGATCAAGAAGCACACCCGGATCAGCACCAGCCAGCGGGGCGCGCAGCAGGGCGGCATCGTCACGCAGGAGGCGCCCATCCACGTGAGCAACGTGATGGTGATCGACTCCGAGGACAAGCCGACCCGTGTCGGTTACCGCAAGGACGAGGAAGGCCGCAGCATCCGTGTCTCGCGGCGTACCGGTAAGGACCTCTGAGACTCATGAGCGCACCCACCCGTGAGCTGCCCCGGATGCTCGCTCGCTACCGCGAGGAGATCGCGCCGGCGATGCAGTCGGAGTTCGGCTACGGCAACGTCATGCAGATCCCCCGGCTGACGAAGATCGTCGTCAACATGGGCGTCGGCGAGGCCACTCGCGACGCCAAGCTGATGGACGGCGCCGTCCGCGACCTGACCGCGATCACCGGGCAGAAGCCGGCCGTGGTCAAGGCCCGCAAGTCGATCGCCCAGTTCAAGCTCCGCGAGGGCATGCCGATCGGCGCGAAGGTCACCCTCCGCGGCGACCGCATGTGGGAGTTCCTGGACCGGCTGCTGTCGCTGGCGCTGCCCCGCATCCGCGACTTCCGCGGCCTGAACGCCAAGCAGTTCGACGGCCACGGCAACTACACGTTCGGTCTGAACGAGCAGTCGATGTTCCGCGAGATCGACGTCGACAAGATCGACCGGCCGCGCGGTATGGACATCACGCTGGTGACCACCGCGACCAACGACGACGAGGGTCGCGAGCTGCTCCGGCTGCTCGGCTTCCCCTTCGCCGGCCAGCCCGTCGTTCCGATCACCCGCTGAGCCGGGCAGGGAGAAGAAGATGGCCAAGAAGGCCCTGATCAACAAGGCGAACCGCAAGCCGAAGTTCGCCGTCCGTGGCTACACCCGCTGCCAGCGGTGCGGCCGACCGCACGCGGTCTTCCGCAAGTTCGGCCTGTGCCGCATCTGCCTCCGGGAGATGGCGCACGCGGGGGAGCTCCCCGGCGTGCGCAAGTCCAGCTGGTAGTAGAAGGACCCCGCTGCCCCCACGCCTCGTACCTCGGCGCGGGACCCTGCAGCGGAGACGCTCCATCCCCTAACGAAGCACCACCGATCGCCGATAGGCCCTGCGCCAAGTCCCCGAGACCCAGCGCACGAGGAACCGCGGTGAGAGAGGCACACACGCCATGACGATGACCGACCCGATCGCGGACATGCTGACGCGGCTGCGGAACGCCAACCAGGCGTACCACGACGCCGCGGTCATGCCGTCGTCGAAGTTGAAGACGAAGATCGCCGAGATCCTCCAGCAGGAGGGCTACATCGCCGGCTGGACCGTCAACGACGTCGAGAAGGACGGCAGCACCTTCAAGCAGCTCGTGATCGACCTGAAGTACGGCCCGAACCGTGAGCGGAGCATCGCCGGTGTCCGGCGGGTGTCCAAGCCCGGTCTGCGGGTGTACGCGAAGTCCACCGCACTGCCCAAGGTGCTCGGCGGTCTCGGCGTGGCGATCATCTCGACCTCGACCGGGCTGCTGACCGACAAGCAGGCGAACAAGAAGGGCGTGGGCGGGGAAGTCCTCGCCTACGTCTGGTAAGAGGAGCGAGCGAAGATGTCACGGATCGGACGACTCCCGGTTCCCGTGCCCAGCGGTGTGGATGTCGCCATCGAGGGCCAGACGGTGAACGTCAAGGGCCCCAAGGGCGCCCTCTCGCACACCGTTGCGGCTCCCATCACCGTCGCGCGCGACGAGGACGGCACGCTGCGGGTCATGCGACCGGACGACGAGCGGGAGAGCCGCGCCCTGCACGGGCTGTCGCGCACTCTCATCGCCAACATGATCACCGGCGTCACCGAGGGCTACACGAAGACCCTCGAGATCGTCGGCGTCGGTTACCGCGTGCAGGCCCGCGGCTCGGACCTCGAGTTCGCGCTCGGCTTCAGCCACCCGGTGCCGGTCAAGGCCCCCGAGGGGATCTCCTTCACCGTCGAGTCGCCCACCCGCCTGCGGGTGAGCGGCATCGACAAGCAGCAGGTCGGCGAGGTGGCCGCCAAGATCCGCAAGATCCGCAAGCCCGACCCGTACAAGGGCAAGGGCGTGCGGTACCAGGGCGAGGTCGTCAAGCGCAAGGTCGGGAAGACGGGTAAGTGATGGCGCAGGCAGCAGGTTCCAAGGCTTCAGGGAACGAGAAGGCCGCCCGGGTCCACAAGCCGGTCGGCACCGACGTCAGCACCGCGCGCCGCGTCTCGCGGCTGCGGCGCCACAACCGGCTCCGCAAGCGCGTCGAGGGCACGCCGGAGCGTCCGCGCCTGGTGGTCAAGCGCAGCTCGCGGCACATCCACGTGCAGGTCGTCGACGACACGGTGGGCCGCACGCTGGTGAGCGCCTCGACGATGGACGCCGGCCTGCGGGGTGCCGAGGGCGACAAGTCCGCCCTGGCGCGCCAGGTGGGTGCCCTCGTCGCCGAGCGCGCGAAGGCCGCCGGCATCTCCGCCGTCGTCTTCGACCGCGGCGGCAACCGCTACGCGGGACGGATCGCCGCGCTGGCCGACGGTGCCCGCGAGGGCGGTCTGGACTTCTGATGAGCAGCAACGGCACGACCAAGCAGATCGAGAGGGACGTCTGATGCCAGGACCACAGCGACGCGGCGGCGGCGCCGGCGGCGGCAACGACCGCCGTGACCGCCGTGACGGCGGGCGGGGCCCCGGGGGCGCGCCCGCCGAGAAGAGCAACTTCCTCGAGCGCGTGGTTGCGATCAACCGCGTCTCGAAGGTCGTCAAGGGCGGCCGGCGCTTCAGCTTCACCGCGCTGGTGGTCGTCGGCGACGGCGACGGCAAGGTCGGCGTCGGCTACGGCAAGGCCAAGGAGGTGCCCGCGGCGATCGCCAAGGGTGTCGAGGAGGCCAAGAAGCACTTCTACGCCGTGCCCCGCATCGCCAGCACCATCCCGCACCCCGTGCAGGGTGAGGCGGCCGCCGGTGTCGTGCTGCTCAAGCCGGCGAGCCCCGGTACCGGTGTGATCGCCGGTGGCCCGGTGCGTGCCGTGCTCGAGTGCGCGGGCATCCACGACGTGCTCTCGAAGAGCCTCGGCTCGTCGAACCCGATCAACATCGTGCACGCGACCATGCAGGCGCTGAAGGACCTCGTCCGCCCCGAGGAGATCGCGGCTCGCCGCGGTCTGCCGCTGGAGGACGTGGCCCCGGCCGCCATGCTCCGGGCGCGTGCGGGCCAGGGGGTCTGAGATGGCGGCCAAGCAGACCGGTCAGATCAAGGTCACCCAGATCAAGTCGGCCATCGGGACCAAGCCGAACCAGCGGCAGACGCTGCGTTCGCTCGGGCTCAAGCGGATCAACGACTCGGTCGTCCAGGAGGACCGTCCCGAGATCCGCGGGATGGTCGCGACGGTGCCGCACCTGGTCATCGTCGAAGAAGTCTGAGGAAAGACTCGCTATGACACTGAAGGTCCACCACCTGCGTCCGGCCCCCGGCGCTCACACCCCCAAGACCCGCGTGGGTCGCGGTGAGGGCTCCAAGGGCAAGACCGCCGGTCGAGGCACCAAGGGCACCGGCGCGCGCGGCAACACCTCGGCCCGTTTCGAGGGTGGTCAGACGCCGCTGCACATGCGGCTGCCGAAGCTGTCCGGCTTCAAGCGCCCCAACAAGGTCGCGTTCCAGGTCGTCAACCTCGACCGGATCGCTGCGCTGTTCCCGCAGGGCGGCGCGATCGACCCCGACGCGCTGGTCGCGGCCGGCGCCGTCCGGCGTGGTCAGCCGGTCAAGGTGCTCGGCACCGGCGACCTCGGCGGCGTCACCGTCCAGGTGACCGCCCACGCCTTCTCCGGCTCCGCCGCCGAGAAGATCGAGGCGGCCGGGGGCAGCACCACCCGCATCTGAACGCAGTCGACCCCCGGAGCGGATCCGACGCTCCGGGGGTCGACTGCTGCCCGGTCTCCCGGTCGAGGGGCCCAGGCGTTGCTAACCTCAACCGACCGACCAGGGGAGGGCACGTGCTGCAGGCGTTCGCCGCGGCGTTCCGGACGCCAGATCTCCGGCGAAAGCTGCTGTTCTCCCTGGGCATCATCGCCGTGTACCGCCTCGGTGCCGCGATCCCCGGGCCGGGCGTCTCCGTGGAGGCGATCAACAGCTGCCTCGAGCTCGCGCAGGCATCCGACCAGCGGGATGTCTACTCGCTGGTCAATCTCTTCTCCGGCGGGGCACTGCTGCGCCTGAGCGTCTTCGCGCTCGGCATCATGCCCTACATCACCGCCAGCATCATCGTGCAGCTGCTGGTCGTGGTGATCCCGCGCTTCGAGCAGCTGAAGAAGGAAGGCCAGGCGGGGCAGGCCAAGCTCACCCAGTACACCCGCTACCTGACGATCGCGCTCGCGGTCCTGCAGAGCACGGGCATCATCGCGCTGGCCCGCAGCGGCCAGCTGTTCCCGAACTGCCCGCAGGACATCATCCCGGACGACTCCGTCTGGACGACGGTCATCCTCGTCGTCGCGCTCACGGCCGGCACCGCGCTGATCATGTGGCTGGGCGAGCTGCTCACGGAGAAGGGGATCGGCAACGGCATGTCCGTGCTGATCTTCACCTCGATCGCCGCACGGATCCCGGCCGAGGGCGGTGCGATCCTGCAGACCCGCGGTGGTCTGGTCTTCGCCGTCGTCTGCGTCTTCGCGGTCCTGATCATCGGCACGGTCGTCTACGTGGAGCAGGCGCAGCGCCGCATCCCCGTGCAGTACGCCAAGCGCATGGTCGGCCGCCGGATGTACGGCGGCACGTCGACCTACCTGCCCCTGAAGGTGAACCAGGCCGGCGTCATCCCGGTCATCTTCGCGTCGTCCCTGCTCTACCTGCCGCAGCTGATCATCCAGCTGCAGGGCAGCGAGACCGGCGGTGTCCGGCAGTTCTTCGAGAACTACATCATCGACCAGAGCAGCCCGGTCCACATCGCCGTGTTCTTCGGGATGATCGTCTTCTTCACGTACTTCTACGTGTCGATCACGTTCAACCCGGAGGAGCGCGCCGACGACATGAAGCGCTACGGCGGCTTCATCCCCGGCATCCGGCCGGGCCGGCCGACCGCCGAGTACCTGCAGTACGTGCTGTCGCGGATCACCCTGCCGGGGTCGATCTACCTGGGCACCGTCGCCGTGCTGCCGAACTTCTTCCTCGCCATCACGCAGGAAGGGCAGAACCAGAACTTCCCGTTCGGTGGCGTTGCAGTGCTGATCATGGTCGGAGTGGGGTTGGAGACGGTGAAGCAGATCGAGACGCAGCTCAACCAGCGCAACTACGAAGGGTTCCTGAAGTAGTGCGCGTCGTCCTGCTGGGTCCCCCCGGAGCGGGCAAGGGCACCCAGGCGCAGATCATCGCCGGCAGGCTCGGCGTCCCGGCGATCTCCACCGGTGACATCTTCCGTGCGAACGTCAGCGGTCAGACCGAGCTGGGCCAGAAGGCCAAGGCCTACATGGACGCCGGCGACCTCGTTCCCGACGAGATCACCGTCGCCATGGTCAAGGACCGGCTGGCCGAGGCCGATGCCGAGGGCGGCTTCCTCCTCGACGGGTTCCCCCGCACCATCGCCCAGGCCGAGCAGCTGCGGGACTCGCTGGCCGAGCTCGGCCATGACCTGGACCGGGTGCTGGAGCTGTGCGTCGACGAGGAGGAGCTGGTGCGCCGGCTCTCCGGTCGGCGGATGCTGGTCGACGGCGAGATGGTCCAGCGCGAGGACGACAAGCCCGAGACCGTCCGGCACCGGCTCGAGGTGCACCGGGAACAGACCGCGCCGCTGTCGGGCTGGTACGACCAGCAGGGCCTGCTCACCCGGATCGACGCGATCGGCGAGATCGACGAGGTCACCGAGCGGGCCATGAAGGCCCTCGGGCGCTGAGCAGGCCGGCGTGC
This sequence comes from uncultured Actinomycetota bacterium, assembly GCA_963723745.1. GTDB lineage: Bacteria > Actinomycetota > Actinomycetes > Mycobacteriales > Geodermatophilaceae > CAVRRZ01. Next base: position 1,599,859 of record CAVRRZ010000005.1, on the reverse strand, counting down.
GCGGCGGTCGCCTGCGCGTTTTCCCGCTGCTCGCGAAGTGGAGTGGACGCATGATCCAGATCAAGACACCGCACGAGATCGAGCTCATGCGGGCGGCCGGGCTCGTCGTGGCCGGCGCGCTGGCCGCCGTCCGTGCGGCCGTGCGGCCGGGAGTGAGCACCGGTGAGCTCGACGCCATCGCCGAGGATCACATCCGCACGGCCGGCGCGGTGCCCTCGTTCCTCGGGTACCACGGCTTCACCGGCAGCATCTGCGCCTCGATCAACGACGAGATCGTGCACGGCATCCCCGACCCCGAGCGCGTCCTGGCCGAGGGCGACAACATCTCCATCGACTGCGGCGCCATCCTGCAGGGCTGGCACGGTGACTCCGCCGTGACGGTCACCGTGGGGGAGCCCTCCGCCCAGGACGCGGCGCTGATGGACGTCACGGAGCGCTCGATGTGGGCCGGGCTGGCCCGGGCGGTCGCCGGTGGCCGGCTCACCGACATCAGCAACGCCGTCGAGCAGGTCGTCCTTGCCGAGGAGCACCGCTACGGGATCGTCGACCACTACGGCGGGCACGGCATCGGGACCGAGATGCACCAGGACCCGCACGTGCTCAACTACGGCCGGGCCGGCCGCGGGCCCAAGCTGGTGCCCGGCCTGGCCCTGGCGATCGAGCCGATGGTGACCGTGGGCGATCCGGCCACCGTCGAGCTCGAGGACGGCTGGACGGTCGTCACCAAGGACGGTTCGCGGGCCGCCCACTTCGAGCACACCGTGGCGATCACCCCCGAGGGTCCCTGGGTGCTCACGGCCGAGGACGGCGGCGTCGCCGGGCTGGCGCCCTTCGGGATCACGCCCCGCACCTGAAGAAGGACCCCGCTGCCCCCCACCGTTCGCAGGCTCGCGGCGGGTCCCTGCACCGGGGCCGTTCCAGGATCACACTGGGCCGGGTTGGAGCGGCGCGCCGGGGCGAGGTACAGTTGCCGATGGCGCTAGCGCCGTTCCGTCGTCGTGCTGTGGCCGCGTGACGGGGAACGCCCTCGCGAGAGCGCCTGCACCACCTGTTCTGCAATCAGCGAACGCGTCCCAGCCGGTTCCGGCATGGGCGCAGGACGAGTCGGGAGGCCGTGTCGGGTATGGCGAAGAAGGACGGGGCCATCGAGGTCGAGGGTCGCGTCGTCGAGCCGCTGCCCAACGCGATGTTCCGGGTGGAGCTGCAGAACGGACACCGGGTGCTCGCCCACATCAGCGGCAAGATGCGGCAGCACTACATCCGCATCCTGCCCGAGGACCGCGTGGTCGTGGAGCTCTCGCCCTACGACCTGACCCGCGGCCGCATCGTCTACCGCTACAAGTAACCGCTCGGTGCGCGACGGCTGCCCTTCGTGGCAGCACGCGTGACCGGCACACGATCGAGGAAATGAGGGGCGGCACCGGTGAAGGTCCAGCCGTCGGTGAAGAAGATCTGTGACAAGTGCAAGGTGATCCGCCGGCACGGCCGGGTCATGGTCATCTGCGACAACGCCCGGCACAAGCAGCGCCAGGGCTGAACAGACATACGACAGGGGAGACCCCAGAACATGGCACGACTGGCCGGCGTCGACCTGCCCCGCGAGAAGCGGATGGAGATCGCGCTCACCTACATCTACGGCATCGGCAAGGCCCACGCCAAGGAGACCCTCGCGGCGACGGGCGTGAGCCCCGACCTGCGGGTGAAGGACCTCGGCGACGAGGACCTGCTCAAGCTGCGTGACTACATCGACGAGCACTTCCGCGTCGAGGGCGACCTCCGCCGCGAGGTGGCCGGCGACATCCGCCGCAAGGTGGAGATCGGCTGCTACCAGGGCCTGCGGCATCGCCGTGGCCTGCCCGTCCACGGTCAGCGCACCCGCACGAACGCGCGCTCGAGCAAGGGCCCGCGCAAGACCATCGCCGGCAAGAAGAAGGCCGGCAAGAAGTAAACGCACGGGGGGCTCCGCCCCCCGTGGACCCCCCGGCGTCGGTCACCTCAGGCGGTGCCCGCCGGGTCCCCAAGGCCACGAAAGACAGAGGATCCGGAGAGACATGCCTCCCAGGGCTCGCACTGCGGCCGGCGCCAAGAAGGTGCGCCGCAAGGAGAAGAAGAACGTCGCGCACGGCGCGGCGCACATCAAGAGCACCTTCAACAACACGATCGTGTCGATCACCGACCCCAGCGGCAACGTGATCAGCTGGGCCTCGGCCGGACACGTCGGGTTCAAGGGCTCGCGCAAGTCGACGCCGTTCGCCGCCCAGATGGCCGCCGAGAACGCTGCCCGCAAGGCGCAGGAGCACGGCATGCGCAAGGTCGACGTGTTCGTGAAGGGTCCCGGCTCCGGCCGGGAGACCGCGATCCGCTCGCTGCAGGCCACCGGCCTCGAGGTGGGTCAGATCCAGGACGTGACGCCGCAGCCGCACAACGGCTGCCGCCCCAAGAAGCGCCGCCGGGTCTGACCGGTCACTGACGAGAAGAACGAGGAGTACCTGACGTGGCCCGTTACGCCGGAGCCGACTGCCGCCTGTGTCGGCGCGAGAAGATGAAGCTGTTCCTCAAGGGCAGCAAGTGCGAATCCCCGAAGTGCCCGATCGAGATCCGGCCCTACCCGCCGGGCGAGCACGGCCGGGGTCGCAGCAAGGACAGCGAGTACCTCCTGCAGCTGCGCGAGAAGCAGAAGGCACGCCGCATCTACGGCGTCCTCGAGAAGCAGTTCCGCGGCTACTACGAAGAGGCCAACCGCAAGACCGGCAAGACCGGTGAGGTCCTGCTGCAGATCCTGGAGTCGCGGCTGGACAACGTCGTGTTCCGCGCCGGCCTCGCCGAGTCGCGTGACATGGCCCGCCAGCTGGTGCGCCACGGTCACATCCGGGTCAACGGCCGCAAGGTCGACATCCCGTCCTACCGCGTGAGCGAGAACGACATCATCGAGGTGGCCGAGAAGTCGCGCCAGCTCGTGCCGTTCCAGCTCGCGCAGGCCAAGGCCGGCGACCGTCCCACGCCGCCGTGGCTCGAGGTCATCACCAGCCAGCTCAAGGTGCTGGTCCACGGCATCCCGGCCCGGCAGGTCATCGACACGCCGGTCCAGGAGCAGCTGATCGTCGAGCTCTACTCGAAGTAAAAGCACCCCGTCCTCCTCATCCCTCGCAAGCTCGGGACGAGCCTCTGGACGGGGCGGCCGTTCCATCGCGTCACCACGGCGGGGCGGGCGGACAGATGTCCGCCCCGCCTGCACCACCCCCCTCACGGCGTCATATGGCGGTCGCCGGAGGACCAGAAGGAGAACCACCATGCTCATCGCACAGCGCCCCACCCTCACCGAGGAGACGATCACCGAGTCGCGCTCGCGGTTCGTCATCGAGCCGCTCGAGCCCGGCTTCGGCTACACCCTCGGCAACTCCCTGCGCCGCACGCTCCTCTCCTCGATCCCCGGTGCTGCTGTCACCAGCATCCGCATCGAGGGCACCCTGCACGAGTTCACCACCGTGCCGGGCGTCAAGGAGGACGTCACCGAGATCATCCTGAACCTCAAGGGCCTGGTCGTCAGCTCCGACTCCGACGAGCCGGTGACCATGTACCTGCGCAAGCAGGGTCCCGGTGAGGTCACGGCCGCCGACATCGCACCCCCGGCCGGCGTCGAGGTGCACAACCCCGACCTGCACATCGCGACCCTGAACGGCAAGGGCCGCCTCGAGATCGAGCTGGTCGTCGAGCGGGGCCGCGGCTACGTCCCGGCGCCGCAGAACAAGCAGCCCGGCCAGGAGATCGGCCGCATCCCGGTCGACTCGATCTACTCGCCGGTCCTCAAGGTCACCTACGCCGTCGAGGCCACCCGCGTCGAGCAGCGCACCGACTTCGACCGCCTCGTGGTCGACGTGGAGACCAAGCCGTCGATCGTCCCCAGGGACGCCATCGCCAGCGCCGGGTCCACGCTGGTCGAGCTGTTCGGTCTGCTGCGCGAGCTGAACCTCGAGGCCGAGGGCATCGAGGTCGGTCCCAGCCCGGCCGAGGCGGCCGACATCGCGAACTTCTCGATGCCGATCGAGGACATGGACCTCACCGTCCGGTCCTACAACTGCCTCAAGCGCGAGGGCGTGCACACCGTCGGTGAGCTCGTCACCCGCTCCGAGGCCGACCTGCTGGACATCCGCAACTTCGGGGCCAAGTCGATCGACGAGGTCAAGATGAAGCTGGCGGCCATGGGCCTCGCGCTCAAGGACAGCCCGCCCGGGTTCATCCCGACCTCCGTCGAGAGCTACGACGAGGTGTACGACACCGACTCCTACGCCGGCGACGTCCAGTACGGCGACGTGCAGGAGTACGGCGAGGGCGATTACCGGGAGACCGAGCAGCTCTGAGAAACACCCGCTGCCCCCCACCGCTCGCACGCTCGCGGTGGGACCCTGCAGCGGGCCGCCGGACGGCGGGCCTACCCGCCGTCCGGCCGCTCCGGGACTCCCGGCACACTGGACGACAGAAGAACCGCAGCCGGCTGTTCGATCACACACGCGCCGCCCGGCCGCCTGAGGAAGGACCGACATGCCCACCCCCACCAAGGGCCCCCGTCTCGGCGGGTCCCCCTCGCACGAGCGGCTGATGCTGGCCAACCTGGCCACCTCGCTGTTCGAGCACGGGCGGATCACCACCACCGAGACCAAGGCGAAGCGGCTGCGCCCGCTGGCCGAGAAGCTGGTCACGCTCGCCAAGCGCGGCGACCTGCACGCCCGGCGCCAGGTCATGACGACGATCCGCGACAAGGACGTCGTCCACCTCCTGTTCGCCGAGATCGGTCCCCGCTTCGCCAACCGGCCCGGCGGCTACACCCGCATCACCAAGGTGGGCCCGCGCAAGGGCGACAACGCCCCCATGGCGGTCATCGAGTTGGTCGAGGCGCTCACCGTGGCCCAGCAGGCCGTCGGCGAGGCCGAGCGCGCCCGCGGCACGAAGTTCGCCGCCGGCGCCGGTGCCTCGGCCGCCGCCGGTGAGGTCACCGCTGACGCCGTCGAGTCCGACGTCGCGCCCGGCGACAGCGACGCCTCCTCGGCCTCGTCGGAGTCCTCGGAGTCATCGGAGAGCGCCGACTCGGCCGCCTCCGTCGACGAGTCGGCCGAGGCGCAGGACGACGTGACCCGTGAGCCGACCGCGCACAACACCGCTGTCGTCGACGACCCGGCGCTCTCGCCCGAGGTGGCCGACGCGGCCGCGGCCGAGATCAACGCCGCGGAGTCCTCGGACGCCGCTTCCGCGGGCGTGGACGCCCCCGGCGGCGAGTCTGCGCCCGACCCGAAGTAATCCCGCTGGACACCGTTCAGCACCCGGACGAGCCCGTTCCCATCGGTGGGAGCGGGCTCGTCCGTGTTCGTCTGGCCGTGGCCTATGACGGCACGCACTTCTCCGGCTGGGCGCGCCAGCCGGAGCGCCGGACCGTTCAGGAGGAGCTCGAGCAGGGACTGTCCACCGTGCTGCGGTGCCCGGTTCGGCTGGTCGTCGCCGGCCGCACGGACGCCGGTGTGCACGCCACCGGCCAGGTGGCGCACTGCGACGTCCCCCGGGCCACCTGGGCCGCGGAGCGGGTGAAGCTGCTGCGGCGGCTCAGGGGCGTGCTGCCGGCCGACATCGCCGTCCCGGGCGTGGGCGAGGCACCGCCGCACTTCGACGCCCGCTTCGGCGCGCTGGCGCGGCACTACGCCTACCGCCTGGTCGACTCGCCGGCCGGGCCGCCGCCGTTGCGTCGCTTCGACACCGTCGGCTGGCCGCGCCCGCTGGACGCAGACGCGATGGCCGACGCCGCGCGCCGGCTGCTGGGGCTGCACGACTTCGCCGCCTACTGCCGCCGCCGCGAGGGCGCGACGACCATCCGGACGCTGCTGGCGCTCGACGTCGTCCGCCGCGGTGAGCTGGTCACGGTCACCACCTCGGCGGACGCGTTCTGCCACTCGATGGTGCGCAGCCTCGTCGGCGCGCTGCTGGCCGTCGGCGAGGGCCGGCGGGCGGCGGACTGGCCGGCCGAGCTGCTGACCCGCACGAAGCGGGCCGACGAGATCGTGGTGGCCCCGGCGCACGGGCTCACCCTCGTCGCCGTCGACTATCCCGCCGACGACGAACTGGCCGCCCGGGCGCAGCAGACGCGCGCCCTGCGCTGCTGACTCAGGAGATCGCGGCCACGGCTTCGCGGATCGGCGTCGAGCCGCTGACCAGCTCGACGACCACGCCGTCCGCGGGGTCGTCGAGGAAGGCCAGCAGCACCGCGGCGACGTCGTCGCGGGGCACTTCGCCGGGGTCGACCGTGCGCCCGAGCGTGACCAGTCCGGTGCCGGGTTCGTCGGTCAGGCTTCCGGGGCGCACCACGGTGGGGGCCAGCCCCGGGCGGGCGAGGACGTCCTGCTCGGCGGCGAGCTTGGCCCGCAGGTAGGCGACGAACACGTCGTCCATGCCCGCCGGCGTCGCGCCGTCGGCGACGAGGTCCACGCCCATGGACGACACCAGCAGGTAGCGGCGGACACCGGACCGCTCGGCCGCGTCGGCGAGCAGGACCGCCGCGCCGCGGTCGACGGTGTCCTTGCGCGCGATGCCGCTGCCGGGCCCGGCGCCGGCGGCGAAGACGACGGCGTCCGCGCCGGCGACCACGGGGGCGAGGTCGTCGGCCGACGCCGACTCCAGGTCCGTGAGGGCCGGTTGCACGCCGTCGGTCTCGAGGTCGGTGGCGTGGTCGGGGTTGCGGATCAGCCCGACGACCGTGTCCCCGCGGGCGGAGAGCAGGCGGCCGAGCCGACGGGCGATCTTGCCGTGGGCTCCGGCGACGACGATGCGCATGGCCGGGGGGTTACCCCGTGCCGCGCGGTCCACCCGTCAGCGGACGGCGGCGACGGCGTCGGAGATCGGCGTGCTGCCGGACACGACCTCGAGCACGGTGCTGGTGCAGGGGTGGTCGAGCAGCCCGAGCATCACTGCGGCGACGTCGTCACGCGTGACGCTGCCGAACTCCGCCTTACGGGCGAGGGTGACCCGGCCGGTGCCCGGCTCGTCGGTCAGCCGGCCCGGGCGCAGCACGGTGAGGTCGACGACGGGGCGTTCGCGCACGCCGCGCTCGGCGGCCTGCTTCGACCGCAGGTAGACCTCGTCGAGGCCCTCAGGGAGCCGGCCCTCGTCGAGTTCGTCGACGCCCATCGACGACATCATCAGGTACTGCCGGACGGCCGCCTCGCCGGCTGCGTCGGCGAGCAGGATGGCCGCGGCGCGGTCCACCTTGTCCTTGCGGCGCGGGTCGGCCTCGCTGCCGATCTTCGTCCCGGCGGCGAACACCACCGCATCGTTGTCCACGACGATCGAGGCGACCTCGTCGACCGTGGCCCGCTCGAGGTCGAGCGCGACCGGCTCGATGCCCTCGGCGGACAGGGGCTCCTCGTGCTCTGCGGTACGGACGATCCCGACGACCCGGTCGCCCCGTGCGACCAGCAGGCGGCCGAGCCGCCGTCCGACCCGGCCGTTGGCTCCGGCGATGACGACGCGCATGGCTGCGAACCGTACCCGGGTGCCGCGCCTCAGGTGCGGCGGTGTCCCGGATCCTCGTGTCCGGCGGCCCAGGCGCGGGCACGGGCGAGGTCGGCGGGGGTGTCGCAGTCGGTCCACGGTGGCGGTTCGCCCGCCCCCGGCTGCGGGTGCAGCCGGCGGACGGCGAGCGGCGCGAGGAGCTTGCGCATCGAGGTGTGCGCCGCGGCAGCCGGCAGCGCGGCACGCAGCGCCGCCGTTCGCCACACCCCCAGCAGGTGCTGGTCGCGGCCGGTGTCGTCGACGACCAGGACGCCGTCACCGGTGAGCCGGGTGCGCAGGTCGCGGACCAGCGCGGGGGTCACGAACGGCAGGTCGCCGGCGAGCACGGCCACGACCTCGGTCGTCACCGCGTCCAGTCCGGCGCGCAGCGCGGCCACCGGCCCTCCGCCGGGGGGTTGCTCGCGGACCATCCGGACGCCGGGCGGCACCGGCTGGGGTGGGCCGACGACGATCCGCTCACCGGCGTCGGTCACGGCGTCGAGGACGGCGGCGAGGATCGTCCGGGAGCCCACCACGAGCTGCGGCTTGGCCTGCCGGCCGAGGCGGACCGCGCGGCCGCCGGCCAGCACGAGGGCCGTGTAGGGCGGCAGCGGGTCCACGCGGCCACCGTAGGGCCACTCCGTGGGTACCGTCGCTGCTCGTGGGACGAGTCACGAGCCGGACGCCGGTGCTGCGCATCCGTGGGCAGGTGCGGACGACGCGGCCGGACACGGTGGCCGCCGAGGAGCCGCTGGAGATCCGGCTGAACGGCACCGCGCTCGCCGTGACCATGCGGACGCCCGGTCACGACTTCGACCTGGTGCACGGGTTCCTGGCGACGGAGGGCGTCGTCGCCGGCCCGGACGACGTCGCGGGCCTGCGGTACTGCGAGGGTGCCGACGAGGAGGGCCGCAACACCTACAACGTGATCGACGTGGACCTGGCGCCGGGAGTGAGCCCGCCGGACACCGCGCTGGACCGCAACTTCTTCACGTCCAGCTCGTGCGGGGTCTGCGGCAAGGCGAGCATCGACGCCATCCGGACCCGGTCGCGCTACGACGTGGCCTCCGACGGCCTCCGGCTGCCGCTGGACGTGCTGCTGTCGCTGCCCGACCGGCTGCGCGCGGCGCAGGAGGTCTTCGACCGCACCGGAGGCCTGCACGCGGCCGGCTTGTTCACGGCGGACGGCGAGCTCGTCGTGCTCCGCGAGGACGTCGGCCGGCACAACGCCGTCGACAAGGTGGTCGGGGAGGCGGTGCGCGCAGGTCGCGTGCCGCTGTCGGGGCACGTGCTGATGGTCAGCGGGCGGGCGAGCTTCGAGCTGACCCAGAAGGCCGCGATGGCCGGGATCCCGGTGCTGGCGGCGGTGTCGGCGCCGTCGTCCCTGGCGGTGGAGCTCTCCCGCGAGGTGGGCATCACCCTCGTCGGCTTCCTCCGGGGCGACGGCTGCAACGTCTACACCGGCGCGGAGCGGCTCACCGGCCTGTGACCGGTCGGTCGGGGCGGGGGTGGTGGCTCACGTGTGGTCGCCGCCGCGGAGCTGGCTCACCACGTGCGGCAGCAGCGGGGCGAGCACGGCGAGGCCGTCCTTCACCCCGCCCGTGGAGCCGGGCAGGTTGACGATCAGCGTGCGGCCGGCGGTGCCGGCGACGCCCCGGGAGAGCACCGACGTGGGCACCGTCGGCTCGCCGTAGCGGCGGACCGCCTCGGCGATGCCGGGTGCGTCGCGTTCGAGCACCGCGCGGGTGGCCTCCGGCGTGACGTCGGTGGGGGACAGCCCCGTGCCGCCCGTGGTCAGGACGACGTCGGCCCCGCCGGCGACCGCGTCGCGCAGCACCTGCTGCAGCGCCCCGACGTCGTCGGGGCGCACGTGCGGACCCTCGACCTCGAACCCGAGGTCCCGCAGGCCGGCGGCCAGCGCCTGCCCGCTGCGGTCCTCGTAGACCCCGGACGACGCCCGGTTGGAGGCGGTGACGACGACGGCGCGCGCGCCGGCGGGCAGGTCGCGGGTCATCGGGTCCACTCCCCGCTCTTGCCGCCGCTCTTGCGCAGCAGCCGGACGTCGGTGATCGCGGCCCGGGGGTCGACCGCCTTGACCATGTCGATCAGCGCCAGCCCGGCGACGGCGACGCTGGTCAGGGCCTCCATCTCGACGCCGGTGCGGTCGGCCGTCCGGGCGGTGGCGGTGATCTCGACCGCCTCGTCGGTGACCTCGAGGTCGACGGTCACGCCGTGCAGGGCGATCGGGTGGCACAGGGGCACGAGGTCCGGCGTCCGCTTGGCGCCGGCGATGCCGGCGATGCGGGCCACGGCGAGCGCGTCGCCCTTCGGCACTCCCCGCCCGCGCAGCAGGGCGACCACCTCGGGTGAGACGGTGACGCGGCCCGCGGCCGTGGCCTCGCGGGCGGTGACGGCCTTGGCGCTGACGTCGACCATGCGGGCGGCACCGGTGTCGTCCACGTGGGTGAGGCGGGGCTCGGAGGTCATTGCAGTGCTCCCTCGATCAGGACGACGTCGACCTCGGCCCCTGCGGGCAGCTCGGTGACGTCCTCGGGGACGACGACGAGGCAGTTGGCGCGGGCCAGATGGGCGACCAGGTGCGACCCGGGGCCACCCACCTGCGAGACCTCGCCGCCGGCGTAGCGGCCGCGCAGGTACTGCCGCCTGCCCGCGGGGGAGCGCAGGTCGCCGGTCAGCCGGGCGGGGGCGTGCAACCGGTCCGGGTGGCTGTGGCCGAGCGCGCGGCGCATCGCCGGGCGCACGAACACCTCGAAGGACACGAAGGCGCTGACCGGGTTGCCGGGCAGGGTGAGCACCGGGACGCCGTCGACCGTGCCCGCGCCCTGCGGCCCGCCGGGCTGCATGGCCACCTTGGTGAACGCGACGGTGCCGAGCTCGCCGAACGCGTCCTTGACCACCTCGTAGGCGCCGGCGCTCACGCCGCCACTGGTGATCAGCAGGTCCGGCAGTTCCCCCGCCCGCCCGGCCAGCTCGCTGCGCACGGTGGTCAGGAACTGGTCGACGTCGTCGGGCACGAAGTGCAGGGTGCGCGCCTCGCCGCCGGCGTCCTCGACGGCGGCGGCGAGCAGCGCGGAGTTCGACTCGTAGATCTGCCCGGGCAGCAGCGGCTCGCCCGGGCGGACCAGTTCGCTGCCGGTGGAGAGGACCAGCACCCTCGGACGGCGGCGCACCGTGAGCTTCTCGACCCCGACCGCCGCCGCCAGGCCGAGTTGTGCCGCGCCGAGGGCGGTCCCGGCGGGCAGCGCGAGGGAACCCTGCGCGATGTCCTCGCCGGCGCGGCGCAGATGGGTGCCCCGTTCGGGGGCGGAACGGATCTCGACCACGTCGGTGCCGCGGTCGGTGAGCTCGACGGGGACCACGACGTCGGCACCGGCGGGCAGGGGGGCGCCGGTCATGATCCGGTGCACGCTGCCCGGCGCGAGGACGGGCACGTCGGTGCGGCCGGCCGGGATGTCGGCGGCCACCGGCAGCCGAACGGGCTGCTCCTCGGAGGCGGTGCCGACCTCGGCCCAGCGGGCGGCGTAGCCGTCCATCGCGGAGTTGTCGAAGCCGGGCAGGGCCACGCGCGCGGCGACGTCCCGGGCGAGCACGCGGCCGTTCGCGTCGCGCAGGGCGACGTCCTCCTCGGGCAGCAGCTGCAGCAGTGCCGCGACCGCGGCTTGGTGTTCCTCGACCGTCCGCACGGGTCTCATCCTGCCCCGGAGGCCGATAGGGTCGGCACCCGGCAGCGACGACGGAGGTGACCGTGGCGGAAGTGGACCGGATGCTGGCCGCGAACGAGGCGTGGGCGCAGCGATTCCCCGGCAGTCGGCCGGTGGCCCCGGCACGGGCCGTGGCCGTCGTCGCGTGCATGGACGCCCGCATGCCGCTGTTCGGCATGCTCGGTCTCGAGGTGGGCGACGCGCACATCATCCGCAACGCCGGCGGCGTGATCACCGATGACACGCTGCGGTCGCTGACGGTGTCCCAGCACCTGCTCGGGACCCGGGAGATCCTGCTGGTGCACCACACCGGCTGCGGCCTGCAGGGCACCGACGACACCGCCTTCGCCGAGCAGGTGGAGCGGGCGACCGGATACCGCCCGCCGTGGGTGCTGCGGTCCTTCGTCGACGTGTACGAGGACGTGCGCGAGAGCGTGCGACTGCTGCGCGCCTGCCCGTACCTGCTCTCGCACGAGGTGCGCGGCACCGTCTACGACGTCGAGACCGGGCGCCTGACCGAGGTCGTCTGACGGAGAGCGGTGGCCGCCCCGGCGTGTCGGGGCGGCCCCGCCCGGCTGGTATCGTGATCGATCGGCGCGCGCGAGCCGGCTGGTGCTGCGCGTGTCGCTCCATGTCTCCCGTGCTCGGTGAGGCGATCCCACCAGCCAACCCGACGACGACGGAGGACACGAGCGCCGTGCGCACGTACTCACCCAAGCCCGGCGAGGTCGCCCGGGCCTGGCACGTCATCGACGCCACCGATGTGGTGCTCGGTCGACTCGCCAGCCAGACCGCGCAGCTCCTGCGCGGCAAGCACAAGCCCCAGTACGCCCCGCACGTGGACGTCGGCGACTTCGTCGTCATCGTCAACGCCGGCAAGGTGGCGCTGACCGGCAACAAGCGGGAGAACAAGACCGCCTACCGCCACTCCGGCTACCCGGGTGGCCTCAAGTCCATCAACGTGGGTGACCAGCTGCGCACCCACCCCGACCGCGTCATCGAGCGCGCGGTCAAGGGCATGCTGCCGCACAACAGCCTCGGCCGGCAGATGCTCAAGAAGCTGAAGGTGTACGCCGGGCCCGAGCACCCGCACGCCGCCCAGCAGCCCCAGAACTTCGAGATCAAGCAGGTGGCCCAGTGACCAGCCCTCAGACCCTGACCGACGCCGACGGGCGTCCGATCCAGACCGTGGGCCGGCGCAAGGAGGCCGTCGTCCGCGTGCGGCTCCTCCCGGGGACCGGCCAGTTCAAGCTCAACGGCCGCACCCTCGAGGAGTACTTCCCGAACAAGGTCCACCAGCAGCTCATCCGTGAGCCGTTCGTGATCCTCGAGAAGGGCGAGCAGTACGACGTCGTCGGCCTGCTCAAGGGTGGCGGCGTCACCGGGCAGGCCGGCGCGCTGCGCCTGGCCATCGCCCGCGCGCTGGTCGAGCTCGAGGCCGACGACCGTCCGGCCCTGAAGAAGGCCGGCTTCCTCACCCGCGACGCCCGCGTCACCGAGCGCAAGAAGTACGGGCTGAAGAAGGCGCGCAAGGCGCCTCAGTACTCCAAGCGCTGACCGGCGCCAAGCTGTTCGTCTGATGGGGGCCCGCCTCTTCGGGACCGACGGCGTCCGGGGTCTGGCCAACGCGGACCTCACGCCGGAACTGGCTCTCTCGGTGGCGCGCGCCGCTGCCGGCGTGCTCGCCGACCGCGACGGGACGCAGCGTCCCGTCGCGGTCGTCGGCCGCGATCCCCGCGCGAGCGGGGAGATGCTCGAGGCCGCCGTGGTGGCGGGGCTGTCGAGCGCCGGCGCGGAGGTGCTGCGCGCCGGGGTGCTGCCCACCCCGGCGCTGGCCTTCCTCACCGCGAGCACCGGCGCCGACCTCGGCGTCATGATCTCGGCCAGCCACAACCCGATGCCCGACAACGGCATCAAGTTGTTCAGCCGGGGCGGGCACAAGCTGCCCGACGCGGTCGAGGCGGCCATCGAGCAGACCGTCGCCGACGGATCGTCGGACGGGCACCGGCCCACGGGCGGCGGGATCGGCCGCGTACACGACCTGGCCGACGCCTCGGAGCGGTACGTCGCCCACCTGCTCGGCACGCTCGGGCGTCCGCTGTCGGGGGTGTCCCTGGTCGTCGACTGCGCCCACGGCGCGGCGTCCGCGACGGCACCGGACGTGTACCGCCGGGCGGGCGCCACGGTGCACGCCATCGGCTGCGAGCCCGACGGCTGGAACATCAACGACGGCGTGGGGTCCACGCACCTCGAGCCGCTGATCGCCGCCGTCCGTGAACGCGGCGCGGACCTCGGCATCGCGCACGACGGGGACGCCGACCGCTGCCTGGCGGTCACCGCCGACGGGCAGGTCGTCGACGGCGACGCGATCCTGGCGGTGTGCGCGCTCGCGCTGCACGAGCAGGGCCGGCTCACCGACGACACCGTCGTCGCCACGGTCATGAGCAACCTGGGCTTCCACCACACGATGCGCGACGCCGGCATCTCCGTGCAGACCACCGCGGTCGGCGACCGCTACGTGCTCGAGGCGCTGCGGGCCAAGGGGCTCTCGCTGGGCGGCGAGCAGAGCGGGCACCTGGTCTTCCTCGACCACGCCACCACCGGCGACGGGCTGCTCACGGCGCTGTCGCTGCTGGCGCGGATGAGCGAGACCGGCTCGTCGCTGGCCGAGCTCGCCTCCGTCGTGCAGCGGTTGCCGCAGGTGCTCATCAACGTGCCGGTCACCGACCGGATCGCCGTCGTCGAGAGCGACGAGGTCGCCGACGCGGTCAACGCCGTCGAGGCCGAGCTCGGGGACGACGGGCGGGTGCTGCTGCGTCCGTCGGGAACCGAGCAACTGGTCCGGGTGATGGTCGAGGCGCCCACCCAGGAGCAGGCGGACCGGGTCGCCCAACGCCTCGCCGACGTCGTCGCCGCGGTGGGCTGACCGCTCCTCCCGGTACTCTCGGCCCAATGTGCGGCATCGTGGGGTACGTAGGCCCGCAGGACGCCCTGGACGTCGTCCTCGACGGTCTGCGCCGGCTGGAGTACCGCGGGTACGACTCCGCGGGCGTCGCCGTCCGGACGACGGACGGCGGCCGCGGGGCGCTGGCGACGGCGAAGAAGGCCGGCAAGCTGGCCAACCTCGAGAAGGTGCTGGCCGACACGGCGCTGCCCCCGGGCACCCTGGGCATCGGCCACACCCGGTGGGCGACGCACGGCGGGCCGACCGACCGCAACGCGCACCCGCACCTGTCCGCCGACGGCCGGGTGGCCGTGATCCACAACGGGATCATCGAGAACTTCGCCGCCCTGAGGGCCGAGCTCGAGACGACCGGCGTCGAGTTCACGTCCGAGACCGACACCGAGGTCGCCGCCCACCTGCTGGCCGCCGAGTACGAGGCCGCGGCCGAGGGCGCGGGTCGGTTCGCCGAGGCGATGCGGGCGGTGAGCCGCCGGCTCGAGGGCGCCTTCACACTGGTCGCCGCGCACGCCGACGAGCCGGACACCCTCGTGGCCTCCCGCCGCAACAGCCCGCTGGTCGTCGGCATCGGGACCGCGGCCGACGGCACCGCCGAGTACTTCCTGGGCTCGGACGTCGCCGCGTTCATCGCGCACACCCGGGAGGCCCGTGAGCTCGGCCAGGACCAGGTCGTCGAGATCGACCGGACCCGCGGCGTCACCGTCACCACCTTCGACGGCGAGGCGACCGAGCCCAGGGCCTACACGGTCGACTGGGACGCCGCGGCCGCCGAGAAGGGCGGCTACGACTGGTTCATGCTCAAGGAGATCGCCGAGCAGCCGCAGGCGATCGCCGACACCCTGCTCGGCCGGCTCGGCAGCCGCGGCGAACTCGTCCTCGACGAGGTGCGGCTGTCCGACCAGGAACTGCGCGACATCGACAAGATCTTCGTCGTCGCCTGCGGCACCGCCTACCACGCCGGGCTGATCGCCAAGTACGCCATCGAGCACTGGACGCGCATCCCGGTCGAGGTCGAGCTGGCCAGCGAGTTCCGCTACCGCGACCCGGTGCTGGACCGCTCCACGCTGGTCATCGTGATCAGCCAGTCCGGCGAGACGATGGACACGCTGATGGCCCTGCGGCACGCGAAGGACCAGCGGGCCCGCGTGCTGGCCATCTGCAACGCCAACGGCTCGACCATCCCGCGCGAGTCCGACGCCGTGCTCTACACGCACGCCGGCCCCGAGGTCGCGGTCGCCTCGACCAAGGGCTTCCTGACCCAGGTGGTCGCCTGCTACCTCGTGGGTCTCTTCCTCGCCCAGGTGCGCGGGCTCAAGTACGAGGACGAGATCGCCGCGATCGTCGCAGACCTGCGCGAGCTGCCCGACAAGGTGGCCCGTGTGCTCGACGACATGGAGGCCGTGCGCGCCCTGGGCCGCGACCTGGCGACCGAGAACACCGTGCTGTTCCTCGGCCGGCACGTGGGCTACCCCGTGGCGCTGGAGGGTGCGCTGAAGCTCAAGGAGCTGGCCTACATCCACGCCGAGGGGTTCGCGGCCGGCGAGCTCAAGCACGGCCCGATCGCGGTGATCGACGAGGGCACTCCGGTGGTGGTCGTCGTCCCGTCGCCGCGCAGCCGGGAGTCGCTGCACGACAAGGTCGTCTCCAACATCCAGGAGGTGCGGGCCCGCGGGGCCCGCACGATCGTCATCGCCGAGGAGGGCGACGAGGACGTCGTCCCGTACGCCGACGAGCTCATCCGGGTGCCGCGGACGCCGACGCTGCTCGCGCCCGTGGTCACGACCGTGCCGCTGCAGGTGCTCGCGTGCGAGATCGCCGACACCCGCGGGTTCGACGTCGACCAGCCGCGCAACCTCGCCAAGAGCGTGACCGTCGAATGAAGGACCCGGCTGCCCCCCACGACACGCGTCGCGCGCCGTGGGTCCCTGCAGCCGGGCCGCTCCGGTACGTCACCACGGAGGGCAGACTGACCCCGTGATCATCGGGATCGGGATCGACGTCGTGCCGGTCGACCGGTTCGCCGAGTCGCTCACCCGCACGCCGGGCCTGCGCGACCGGCTGTTCACCCCGGACGAGCAACGGACGCCCTCGGGCGGCACGCGCACCGGGGAGTCGCTGGCCGCCCGGTTCGCGGCCAAGGAGGCGCTGGCCAAGGCCCTCGGCGCGCCCGGCGACCTGCACTGGCACGACGCGGAGGTCATGGTCGGCGAGCTGGGCCGGCCGCATCTGGAGGTGCGGGGCACGGTCGCCGGCCGCGCCGCGCAACTGGGCGTGACCTCGTGGCACATCTCGCTGAGCCACGACGGCGGGATCGCCTCGGCGGTGGTCATCGCCGAAGGCTTCGGCGCCACCGGTCAGCCCTCGTGAGCGGGTCGGCTCCGTGATCGGCCTGTACACGGCCGGGGAGGTGCGGGCGGCGGAGGAACCGCTGCTCGCCCGCACCCGCGAGGGCGAGCTGATGCAACGGGCGGCCACCGGCCTGGCCACCGTCTGCCTGCGCCTGCTCGCCGGCTCCTACGGACGCCGGGTCGTGCTGCTGGTCGGCAGCGGCAACAACGGCGGCGACGCGCTCCATGCCGGCGCCCGGCTGGCCCGCCGGGGCGCGCAGGTGACCGGCGTGCTCCTGGATCCCGACCGTGCGCATGCCGGCGGGCTGGCTGCCCTCCGTGCGGCCGGCGGGCGGGTGCGGCCGGCGGATGACCCGGACGTCGACCTGCTGGTCGCCCGCGCCGACCTCGCGGTCGACGGCATCCTGGGCATCGGCGGTCGCGGGGGACTCCGCGCGGACGCCGCGCGCCTGGCCGCCGCCGCCGCGGACGGCGCGGCGGTCACCGTGGCCGTCGACGTGCCCAGCGGCGTCGACGCGTCCACGGGCGCCGTCGACGGCGCGGCGTTCGAGGCCATGCACACCGTCACGTTCGGGGCGGTCAAGGTCGGCCTGGTGGTCGGCGCCGGCCGTGCGCACGCCGGCCAGGTGCACCTGGTCGACATCGGCCTCGGGCCCGACCTGCCGCCCGCCACGGCGCACCGGTTCACCGATGCCGACGCCGCGGCCCGCCTGCCGCTGCCCACCGCGGACGACGACAAGTACTCGCAGGGCGTGGTGGGGATCGTCGCGGGCTCGTCCGCCTATCCCGGCGCCGGCGTCCTCTGCACCGGGGCTGCGCTGCGGACCCGGCCCGGCCTGGTGCGCTACGCCGGCCCGGCCGCCGCCGGGGTCCGGGCCGCCTGGCCCGAGGCGATCGTCACCGACGGTCGGCCCGGCCGGGCCGGGCGGGTGCAGAGCTGGGTCGTCGGCCCCGGCGCGGGCACCGACGACGAGGCGCGCAGCGTGCTGGCCGAGGTGCTGGCCACCGACCTGCCCGTGGTGGTCGACGCCGACGGGCTGACGCTGCTCGCCGAGCGCCCGGAGCTGGTCCGCGGCCGGGCGGGGCCCACGCTGCTCACCCCGCACGACCGCGAGTTCGCCCGCTTCGGGTCGGAGGTCGGGGCGGACCGGATCGGCGCGGCGCGGGGGCTGGCCGACGACCTGGGGGCCGTCGTCCTGCTCAAGGGGGACGCCACCGTGGTCGCCGGGCCCGGCGGCACGGCCTACGTCAACGGCACCGGCACCCCGTGGCTGGCGACGGCCGGCACGGGAGACGTGCTCTCCGGCATCTGCGGGGCGCTGCTGGCGGCCGGGTTGCCCCCCGTAGAGGCCGCGGCGACCGCTGCGCACCTGCACGGCCGCGCCGGGCAGCTGGCCGCCGAGCGGGGGCCGCTGCTGGCCGGCGACCTGATCCGGCGGCTGCCGGAGGCGATCGGCCGGGTGCGCGGGATGTCGCCGGCCCGCCTGGGAGACTCGAGGGCGTGACCGACCCCGCCCGCGCCGAGGTGGTCGTCGACCTCGACGCCATCGCGGCCAACACCGCCGTGCTCCGCGCCCGGGTCGACCGGCCGCTCATGGCGGTGGTCAAGGCCGACGGGTACGGCCACGGGCTGCTGCCCGCTGCCCGGGCCGTGCTCGCCGGGGGCGCCGACGCGCTGGGCGTCGCCGTCCTGGAGGAGGCGCTCGCCCTGCGGGCGGGCGGCATCCGCGCCCCCGTCCTGGCCTGGCTGCACGGGCCGGGCACCGACTTCACCCCCGCGCTCGAGGCCGACGTCGAGGTGTCGGTCAGCGCCGGGTGGGGTCTGGCCGCGGTGGTGTCGGCGGCCCGTGCCACCGGGCGGACGGCGCGGGTGCACCTGTGCGTCGACACCGGGCTCTCCCGGGAGGGTGCGCCGCCGTCGGCCTGGCCGGCGCTGGTCGCCGCGGCGGCGGACGCGCAGGCCGACGGCTCCGTCGCCGTCGTCGGCCTCTGGAGCCACATGGCCTACGCCGACGCGCCCACCCACCCGACGATCGGCGCGCAGGTGCGCGTGTTCGAGGAGGCGGTCGCGGTGGCGCGCGCCGCGGGGCTCACCGACGCCCGGCTGCACCTGGCGAACTCGGCCGCGACGGTTGCGCTGCCCGACACCTGGTACGACATGGTGCGGCCGGGGGTCGCGCTCTACGGACTGGATCCCCTCGGCGGGCCGGACCCCACCGCCTACGGCCTGCGTCCGGCGATGACCGTGCGGGCGCGGATCGCCCTGACCAAGCGCGTGCCCGCGGGGGCCGGCGTGTCCTACGGCCACACGTACGTCACCGACCGCGAGACCACGCTGGCGCTGATCCCGGTCGGCTACGCCGACGGCGTCCCCCGGGCCGCCGGCAGCCGGGCGCCGGTGCTGGCCGCGGGGGCGCGGCGCACGATCGCCGGCCGGGTGTGCATGGACCAGTTCGTGCTCGACATCGGGGACGACGGGGCCGACGCCGGTGACGAGGTCGTGCTGTGGGGCCCGGGCGACGCCGGTGAGCCGACCGCCCAGCAGTGGGCCGACGCGCTGGACACCATCCACTACGAGCTCGTCACACGGGTCGGCGGCCGGTTCACCCGGCGCTACGTGGGTTCGGCCGGGGCGGTGTGATGTCGCGCAGGCCACCCTCGGGTCAGCACCGCAGGCGCAACGCCGGCATCGCCGGTGCGGTCGTCGGCCTGGCGGCCGCAGGCACGGCCGTCGGCCTCGCCGTCACGCGGGCCGCGGCCCGCCGGGTGCAGGCCGGGCAGTTCGGCCCGGCCGGCAGCACCATGTCGGCGGCCGACCTGCGGCACGTCGACCCGTTGGGCGCGGCGGCCCACCCCGCCGACCGGACGGCGCTGGTGCACACCGACGACGGCGTGCTGCTGGCCGTCGACGAGATCGGACCGAAGGACGCGCCCCTGACGGTCGTGTTCGTGCACGGGTACACGCTGTCGATGGCCTCGTGGGGGTTCCAGCGGCGCGTGCTGGCCGAGTCGCTGGCCACCGCGAACGGACACCGCCCCGATGCCCGGCTGGTCTTCTACGACCAGCGCGGCCACGGGGCGTCGGGTCGCGGCGCGGCCGAGCGGTCCACCATGCGCCAGCTCGGGCACGACCTCGCGGCCGTGCTCGAGGCGCGGGTGCCGCGCGGGCCGGTGGTGCTGGTCGGGCACTCGATGGGCGGCATGACGATCATGGCGCTGGCGGCGGTGCAGCCGGAGCTCTTCGGCGACCGCGTCGTCGGAGCGGCGCTGATGTCGACGTCCAGCGGCAACCTCGCCGAACTCCACTTCGGCATGCCCGAGATGCTCACCCGGGTGCGCGGCGCGCTGCTCCCGATCGCGGCGTACACGATGCGCCGCCGTCCGGTGCTCGCCGAGCGGACCCGGAGGGTCGCCGCGGACGTCGTCTCGGCCGTCACCCGGTCGCTCTCGTTCGCCTCCGACGTCTCACCGGCGCTGGCCCGCTACGTCGACGCGATGATCGCGGGCACCCCGGTCGACGTGATCGCCGAGTTCTACCCGGCCATCGCCGGCCTGGACGAGACCGCGTCGCTGGAGCCGCTGAAGCGGGTGCCCGCGCTGGTGCTCACCGGAGACCAGGACCGGCTGATCCCGAAGGAGCACAGCGACGTGCTCGTCGACCTCCTCGGCCGGACGGGGGGAGACGCGGTCGACTACGTCGTCGTGCCCGACGCCGGCCACATGGTGCCGCTGGAGAAGCCCGAGGAGGTCACCGCGGCGCTCATCCGGCTGCTGCGCAGGGTCGGCGTACCCGCGCGCTGACCTCAGGCGCCTCCGCCGTCGCCGCCACCGGCCCGCCGCCGAGCTAGGCGGCCTCGTAGACGTCCACGACAGCCCGCCCGGGTCCGGCCATGTCAGCTCGAACCGAAGTAGGCGTGCCTGCTGTACTGGGCGAGAACCTGCGCCTGGGTGCGCCGGGCGGCGTCCCAGCCGTCGGCGTACTCGAGCTCGTGCGGGGCGTGCTTGCCGCCCTCGGTGCTCGGTCGGAAGCGCGGCTGCTCGAAGACCGCGGCGCACAACGCGGTGTCGCTCATCGCCTCCCGTCCGCGCAGCGCGACGGCCATCGCTTCGGTGGCCCCCGCAACCACGTCGGCCGGCGGGTTCGCGGTGACCTCGCGGAGCAGGCGCCGGCCGGCGTAGGTGGGCGCCAGCCGTCGGCCGCTGCGGCGTGGCATGGGCACCGCGCTGAGCAGCCCGTCGTCGCGGAGCCGACGGCCGACGGCGAGGATGCGGTCGTCGCTGGTCAGCCGCCAGCGGATCGTGTCGACCGAGCGGTGACCGGCCGGGCCGATCGCGTCGAGCACCGCGGCCTCGACCGGGTGCCGGCGGGTCGGGTCGTGGGTCACCAGTTCACCGGGCGAGTGGACCCGCACCCGGCCCGACTCGACGAGCGCGACGAGCGCGGCGTCGATCATCCGGTCGGCGGACCCCGCGAGGTGGGCGATGTCGTAGACGTCGAGCTCGGCGAGCCCCCGGTAAGCCGTCATCTGCCCTCGACCCCTTCCCGTGGCGTGCTCCGGGCGCAGGTTCCCACTCGGTGCCGGGGGCCGGAAGGGTCCGTGGTCCCACGCGGTTAGGGTGCGGGAGTGGCCGCCCCCCGACCGCCTCGGCGCGACGCCCCGGCCGACGAGGTGGCGGCCATCGCCCGGGCGGCGACCGACTGGACGGCGCTGGCCGAGGCCGCGCGCGGCTGCCTGGCCTGCCCCGAGCTCGCGGCGACGCGACAGCACGTGGTGGTCGGCGACGTGCCGGTGTCCGGGCGACCGCGCCTCGTGCTGGTCGGCGAGGCACCGGGCGCGACCGAGGACGAGACCGGCCGCCCCTTCGTCGGCAGGTCCGGCCGGCTCCTCGACCAGGTGCTCACCGAGGCCGGGCTGGACCGGAGCGAGGTCGCCGTCCTGAACGTGGTCAAGTGCCGCCCGCCGGCCAACCGCACCCCCCGGCCCGCGGAGGTGGCCCGCTGCAGCGGCTGGCTGCGCCGCCAGGTCGAGCTGCTCGACCCGCCGGCGATCGTGGCGCTGGGCCTGTCGGCGGCCAGGTGGTTCCTGGGGCCGCGCACCGTGCTCTCCCGCGCACGCGAGCAGGGGCCGACGACCTGGGAGGGTCGCCCGCTGCACGTCACCTACCACCCGTCGGCGGCCCTCCGGTTCGGCCCGGCCGGCGCCCCCCGCGCCGCGCTGCTCGCCGATCTGACCGCCGCGGCGAGGAGCGTCCCGTGAACCGATCGCACGTGCTGCCCACCGTCGAGGACACCCGCGCGCTGGGCGCGGACCTGGCCCGGCTGGTCCGGCCGGGTGACCTCGTCGTCCTGGTGGGCCCCCTGGGGGCGGGCAAGACGGCGCTCACGCAGGGTCTCGGCGCGGCGCTGGGCGTGCGCGAGCCGGTGACGTCGCCGACCTTCGTGATCGCCCGCGTGCACCGCGGGGGACAGCTGCCGCTGGTGCACGTCGACGCGTACCGGCTCGGCTCGATGGCCGACGTCGACGACCTCGACCTCGACGTCACCGTGGGCACGTCGGTGACAGTCGTCGAGTGGGGGCAGGGACTGGTCGAGCAGCTCGCCGACGAGCACCTCGAGGTGCGCCTGGACCGCCGTGACGACGACGTCCGGACGGCGGAGCTCGTGCCGCACGGCGCCTCGTGGGAGGCCCGTCTCGGGTGAGCCGCCGGACGCGGCGCTAGTACCTGCCGGTGTCCGGCTCGGGTGGGCGGACGACGTAGGCCGCGTCGATCCCGTCGATCTCCCAGGCGTGCTCGCTGCCCTCGGGGGCGGGGGACAGCCAGTACGTGGCGTCCTTGATCAGCGGGATCACGTAGTCCTCGCCGCTCTTGCCGACGCGGATGCCGCCGCGTTGCTCGAAGCGCACCGCCAGCTGGTCCTCGCCCTCCCAGCTGGTCACCCAGACGCCGGCCTCGTGGATCTCGTGGTCGACCACCAGCGGCCCGCTGCGCTGCAGGCGGTACCCGTCGTGGTCGAGCCAGTAGTAGCTCGTCAGGTCCATCGTGCCGCAGGCCAGGGAGTCGCCGGCGAAGCAGTCGTCGACGGTCTCCCGGTGGGTCGCTGCCAGCTCGTCGGTCATGCGGTCGGTGTGCCGCAGGAACGCGGTGCTGGTCCACGACGGGCCCGGGACCATCGTCCGGGTGGCGAACGTCGTGGCCGCGGCGAACCACACGGCCTCGGCGTAGCCCCGGGCCACCTCCCGGCGGCCGAACACGGTGGTGGGCTGACCGGTGCGGAAGTTCATCCGCTCGACCGTCGGCGGCTCCACCCTGCCCTCGCTGGGGCGCACGGCGTCCTCGACGCCGGGGAACGGTGGCGCGGTGTCCGCCGTCGCCTGCCCTTGCGGCGGGCCGCACGCCGCCGTGGCGAGCACCGACGCCGCCAGGCCGAGCGCGCCGAGCGCTCTCCTCCATCGGCCGTGCATGGCTGGGGTCCCCGTTCCGCCGCGACGTGTGGTCCCTACCGACATCGGCCGGACGGCCGCAGAGCTTGACGCCGGGCGGACCTCGGGGGGCGCCAACTACCCTGGGCGCTCGTGCTCGTCCTCGCCCTCGACACCGCCACCCCGACGCTGGTCGCCGGGGTGGCGCGCTGGTCGCCCGAGGGACCCGGGGGTCCCGCCGTCGACGTCCTCGCCGAGCAGGCGCTGGCGTCCGGCACGCGGCACGCGGAGCTGCTCACCCCCGCGATCCGGGCGGCGCTCGCCGACGCCGGGGTCGGCATGGGCGACCTCGGGGCCGTCGTCGTCGGACTGGGCCCCGGACCGTTCACCGGCCTGCGCGTCGGCGTGGTCACCGCGGCCACGCTCGCCGACGCACGCGGTCTGCCCGCGGTCGGGGTGTGCTCGCTGGACGCGGTCGGCTCGGGCGCGCGCACCGTGGTCACCGACGCCCGGCGGCGCGAGGTCTACTGGGCCCGCTACGACGCCGACGATGCGCGCCTCGACGGGCCCGGCGTGCAGCGGCCCGAGGGCCTCGACGTCCCGGGCCCCTACGTCGGCGACCCGGCCTTCGCCGAGCGGCTCGGGGCTCCCGTCGCGCCCGCCGCGGTGACGACCGCGGGGCTGCTGCGGGCGGCCGGCCCCCGGTTGGCCGACCCGTCGTCCGCGGGCCCGCTGCTCCCGCTCTACCTCCGCCGTCCGGACGCCGTGCCGCCGGCGGCGGCGAAGGCGGTGACCCGGCCGTGACGGTCCGGCTGCGGCAGATGACCGAGGACGACCTGCCCGCCGTGCTCGGGCTGGAGGAGACGCTCTTCTCGCCGGACACGTGGACCGCGGCGATGTACCGCGACGAGCTGTCGATGACCGACACCCGGCACTACCTGGTCGCCGAGAACGGGTCGGGTCTGATCGGCTGGGCGGGACTGATCGCCTACGACGACGAGGCGCACGTCTCGACGATCGGTGTCGCGCCCGACCGGCAGGGCGAGGGCATCGGGTCGCGGCTGCTCGACGCGCTGCTGGAGGAGGCCGACCGGCGCAGCCCCGTCGTGCTGCTGGAGGTGCGGTCGGACAACGAGCGGGCGCTGGCCATGTACCGGCGTCGCGGCTTCGCGGCGATCGGCCGCCGGCCGCGGTACTACCAACCGAGTGGGACGGACGCCGTGGTGATGAAGCGGACGAGGGCATGAACGAGCCGCTGGTGATCGGGTTCGAGACGTCGTGCGACGAGACCGGCGTGGGCCTGGTCCGCGGCCGGACGCTGCTGGCCGACGCGCTGGCCACGTCGGTCGACGAGCACGAGCGCTTCGGCGGCGTCGTCCCCGAGATCGCCTCGCGCGCGCACCTGGAGGCGATGGTCCCGACCGTGCACCGGGCGCTGGTGGACGCCGGGGTGTCGGCGTCCGACGTCGATGCCGTCGCCGTGACCGCCGGACCCGGGCTGACCGGCGCACTGCTGGTCGGCGTCGCCGCCGCCAAGGCCTACGCGCTGGCGCTGGACGTGCCGCTGTACGGCGTCAACCACCTCGCCGCGCACGTGGCCGTCGACGAGTTGCAGCACGGCCCCCTGGCGGAGCCGTCGATCGCGCTGCTGGTCTCCGGGGGGCACAGCTCGCTGCTGCTCGTGCCCGACCTCGCCCGGGAGGTGACGTCGCTGGGCCGCACGGTGGACGACGCGGCGGGGGAGGCGTTCGACAAGGTGGCCCGCGTGCTGGGGCTGCCGTTCCCGGGCGGCCCGCCGATCGACCGGGCCGCGCGCGAGGGCGACCCGGCCGCGATCGGCTTCCCGCGGGGGATGACCGGTCCGCGGGACCCGGCGTTCGACTTCTCGTTCTCGGGCCTGAAGACCGCCGTCGCGCGCTGGGTCGAGGCCCGGCAGCGGGCGGGTGAGCCGGTGCCGGTGGCCGACGTGGCGGCGTCGTTCCAGGAGGCGGTGGCCGACGTCCTCACCGCCAAGGCCGTGCGCGCGTGCCGGGAGCACGGCGTCGACCACCTGGTGCTCGGTGGCGGGGTCGCGGCCAACTCGCGGCTGCGCGCGCTGGCCGAGGAGCGCTGCGCGGCGGCCGGGATCGTGCTGCGCGTGCCCAGCCCGCGCCTGTGCACCGACAACGGCGCCATGGTGGCCGCGCTCGGCTCCCGGCTGGTCGCGGCAGGGGTCGCGCCCTCGGACCCGGAGCTCGGCGCCGACAGCTCCCTGCCGATCGACGTCGTCCGCGGTTAGCGGCCCCCCGGCGGCTCGTGCCCCACGGTGCAGATCAGGGCGGTGGGGGCGCCCTCGAGGCGGGTGACGACGACGGTCGCCGTGTCCAGGCCGGGGCCGCGGAGCCGCCGGGCCAGGGACTCCGGGTCGACCGCCGAGCCGCGCTTCTTCACCGTCACCCGGCCCACGCCCCGGGCCCGCAGTTCGGCCTTGAGCTTCTTGAGGTTGAACGGCAGCACCTCGACGACCCGGTAGGAGCTGACCCACGGGGAGTCCGCGCGGGCGTCGGAGGTCAGGTAGGCGATCGTCGGGTCGACCAGCGTGGCGCCGAGGTCGCCGGCCAGCAGGGGGATCAGACCGGAGCGGATCGCCGCGGGGTCCGGCTCGTGCAGCCAGCCGCGCAGCGGCCCCGTCGGTGCCCACCCGGGGTCGGCGCGCGCGGTGAGCTCGTGCAGGTGCCCGCGCCGGTCGACCAGCGTCGCCCGCCGGTGCACCACCGACCGCTCCGGCCCCCAGAGCAGCGCCTCGACGATGGAGCCGCCGACCGACACCCATTCGGACTCGATGCCGGGTGGGATCCGCTCGTGGTCCAGCCCGGGGGCCACCTTGACCACCGACGCGGGTACCGCCTCGAGCAGGCCGAGCACGGTCGACCACGGCGGGGACCATCGGTCGGGATCGAGTTGCCGTCGTCCGCCGGCCCGCCGTGCCGGATCGAGGGTGGCCGCGGCGCAGCCGGCCACCCGCCCGCCCGCGGCACCGGACACCAGGTCCACGACGTCGCCGTCCACGACGGTGATCCGCCGGGCGAGGCCCAGCGCCTGCGCGTTGGCCGCGGTCAGCTCGCGGGCCACCGGGTCGCGGTCGACGGCGACGACGTGCGCGCCCGCCCGGGCCAGCGCGATCGCGTCGGTGCCGGCCGCACAGCCGAGATCGGCCACGCCGAGTTCCTCGCCGGCGAGGAGGCGCTCGGCCCGGCGGGCGGCCAGCTCCGGCCGGCCCGCCTGCTCCAGGGCGTCGGCGGTGAAGAACAGGACGTCGGCGTCCGCGCCGAACACCGGCCGCGCGCGGGTGCGCAGCCGGGCCAGCTCCCAGGCCGGGCCGGCGTGCTCCGCCCCGACGTCGGCGCGCAGCCGCGCGAGACCGCCGACGAGGTCGTCGCTCTCGGCCTGCAGCCGCGTCGCGCGGGCGACCGCGGCCGCGCCCTCCGCCGTCCGCAGCCATCGGAGTGCGGCGTCGCTGGTCACCGGTGCTTCACCGGCGCCAAGCTAGCGCAGCCCCCCGCTTGAGTGGCTGGCACTCTCGTAGGTAGAGTGCCAATCGACACGGGCTGGCGGCCTGACCCCCGCGACGGCAGGTCCGCAGGCCCCGTGCCACAGCATCAGCACCACCCGAAGCAGTACCGCATGCAGCACGACCGCATGCACCACCGACCCAGCCGTCCGACACCGAAGGGGGCGTCACCGACGTGACGACCGCTACCAAGGTCACCATCAAGCCGCTGGAGGACCGCGTCGTGGTCCAGGCCAACGAGGCCGAGACCACCACCGCCTCCGGCCTGGTCATCCCGGACACCGCCAAGGAGAAGCCCCAGGAGGGCACCGTCATCGCCGTCGGCCCCGGCCGCGTCGACGACAACGGCAACCGCGTGCCGCTCGACGTCTCCGTCGGCGACGTGGTCATCTACTCCAAGTACGGCGGCACCGAGGTCAAGTACGGCGGCGAGGACTACCTCGTGCTCTCGGCGCGCGACCTGCTCGCCGTCGTGGAGAAGTGACCTCGCCACACCACTGGCTCTGACGAGCCCCTCGACCGCCCCGGCGACCCGACCACCGGGTCCCGGGGCGGTCGTCGTCGGGCCCTCCACCGCGCCCGACCCACCCCAGCAGCCTTCGAGAGGTCAAGCATGGCCAAGATCATCCAGTTCACCGAGGACGCCCGGCGCTCCCTGGAGCGCGGCGTCGACAAGCTCGCCGACGCGGTCAAGGTGACCCTCGGCCCGCGCGGGCGCAACGTCGTCCTCGACAAGAAGTTCGGTGCGCCCACCATCACCAACGACGGGGTCACCATCGCCCGGGAGGTCGAGCTCGACGACCCGTTCGAGAACCTCGGCGCCCAGCTGGCCAAGAACGTGGCCACCAAGACCAACGACGTCGCCGGCGACGGGACGACCACCGCCACGGTGCTCGCCCAGGCGCTGGTGCACGAGGGCATGAAGAACGTCGCCGCGGGCGCGAACCCGATGGCGCTCGGCCGCGGCATGCGGGCCGCCGTCGACGCCGTGCACGCCCGGCTCGACGAGCTGGCCATCCCCGTCTCGGAGAGCGCCGCCATCGCCGGCGTCGCCAGCATCTCCGCCCAGGACGACGAGATCGGCCGGCTCATCGCCGAGGCCATGGACAAGGTCGGCACCGACGGCGTCATCACCGTCGAGGAGAGCAACACCCTCTCCACCGAGCTCGACGTGACCGAGGGCGTGCAGTTCGACAAGGGCTACCTGTCGCCGTACTTCGTCACCGACACCGAGGCCATGGAGGCCGTCCTCGACGACGCCCTCGTGCTGCTCGTCAGCGGCAAGATCAGCGCCCTGGCCGACCTGCTGCCCCTGCTCGAGAAGGTGCTCGGCTCCGGCGCCCGTCCGCTGCTCATCGTGGCCGAGGACGTCGAGGGCGAGGCCCTGTCGACCCTGGTGGTCAACTCGATCCGCAAGACCATCAAGGTCGTGGCGGTGAAGTCGCCGTACTTCGGCGACCGGCGCAAGGCGTTCATGACCGACCTGGCGATCGTCACCGGCGGTCAGGTGGTCAGCGAGGACGTCGGCCTGTCCCTGGACGGCGTCGGGCTGGAGGTCCTGGGCACCGCCCGCCGGGTGACCGTCACCAAGGACACGACGACGATCGTGGACGGCGGCGGCACGTCGGAGACGATCAACGAGCGGGTGGCCCAGATCCGCCGCGAGATCGAGAACTCCGACTCCGACTGGGACCGCGAGAAGCTCCAGGAGCGGCTGGCCAAGCTGGCCGGCGGCATCGGCGTCATCCGCGTCGGCGCGGCCACCGAGGTGGAGCTCAAGGAGCGTAAGCACCGCATCGAGGACGCCGTCGCGGCCACCCGCGCGGCGGTCGAGGAGGGGGTCATCCCCGGCGGCGGATCCGCCCTGGTGCACGCCGCCTCGGCGATCGACGCACTGTCGCTGGAGGGTGACGAGCTCACCGGCGCCCGCGCCGTCCGCAAGGCCCTGGACGCCCCGCTCGCGCGCATCGCCGACAACGCCGGCCTCGAGGGCCGCGTCGTCGTCAGCAAGGTGCGCGAGGCCGGCGCCCCGACCGGCTTCAACGCCGTGACCGGTGAGTACGGCGACCTGGCCGCCCAGGGCGTCATCGACCCGGTCAAGGTGACCAAGGCCGCGCTGGGCAACGCCACGTCGATCGCCGCGATGGTGCTCACCACGGACTCGGCCGTCGTCGACGCGCCCGAGGACGAGGGCAACGGGCACGGGCCCGGCCACGGGCACGGCCACGGGCACGGTCACGCCCACTGACGTTCTGCGAGGCCCCGTTGATCATCGTCGAATGGCTGTCCGACACGCCGTCCACGCCCGCCGCCCGACGATGATCAACTCGGGGTAGGGCACGTCCTGCCCACACGCGAAGGGCCGGTCCAGCGCATCGCTGGACCGGCCCTCGTAGGTTCGGAAGCGGGGTCAGACCCCCGCGGCGACCCGGTCGGGCTCGGCGGCGATGAGGCGCGCCCGCTCCTCTTCGCTCATCCCACCCCAGACGCCGTAGGGCTCACGCACCGCGAGGGCGTGCTTGAGGCAGGCCTCGATCACCGGACACTGGCCGCAGACGGCCTTGGCCGCTGCCTGGCGGCGGGCCCGCGCAGGACCCCGCTCGCCGTCGGGGTGGAAGAAGAGGGACGTGCTCTCGCCACGGCAGGCGCCGTGCAGCTGCCAGTCCCAGACCTCGGCGACAGGCGTAGGCAGTCGACGGATATCGGCCATGTGGACCTCCTCGGCTCGGGGCGCGCGAACCGGGACGGGGGCTGTCCGGTTGCAAGGGGCCGCATGCCCACGGGGGGGAAGCCCAAACCCGCCGTGATCGCAACTTTTCGATGACATTCGTGATCTGGCGGGATTTCCGGCCCTCACTCGCCGGGGTGAGGGCGGGTGTCGTCACCCGCTCGTGTCGATCAAGGTGATCTCCGGACGTGCCGACGTCGGGCAGGGGGATGCCCGGCGCCACGGCCGGCGACGAATGAGGGAGCACCGCGTGATCGACGACAGGATGCGCACGCCGAGTAACGGCGGCGCCACCGTGTGGGTGTACGACGAGCGCCGCCGCGTGCGGGACGACGTCGCCGCGCGGCTGGTCGCGCTGCCCTTCGTGGGCCGTGTCGAGGTCATCGGCGACGGTGCCTCGCTGATGGCCCGCCTGGCCACCCGCGCCCCCGACGTCCTGCTCGTCGGCACCCAGCGCGCCGTCGACACCGGTCTCGCCGCCGCCACGCAGGCGCTGCGTGCCCACCCGGGCCTGTCGGTGCTGGTGCTGGGCGCCCCGGACGACGCCGAGTCGGTGCGTGCCGCCGTCGCCTTCGGTGCCCGCGGCTACCTGCGCTGGGACGCCAGCCCCATCGAGATGGGCCTGGGCCTGTCGCGGGTGGGGCTGCGCGCCGACGGCCGTCCGCCGCAGTCCTTCGGCCACCTCCCCTCCGGTTCGCCGGCGCCGGTGCCGGCCTGGAACGGCGCCGCCCCGCTGAACGGCTCGGCCCCGACGACGGTGCGTTCGACGGTCCGTGAGGCCTCCGGCGTCTCGCTGTCGATGCGCGAGATGCAGGTGCTCACGGGCATGAGCCAGGGCAAGAGCAATGCCCAGATCGGCCGTGAGCTCTACCTGTCCGAGGACACCATCAAGACCCACGCCCGGCGGCTGTTCCGCAAGCTGGGCGCCAAGGACCGCGCCGAGGCGGTGGCCACCGGCTTCCGCCGCGGCATGATGACGTAGGAGTCGGCAGACCGAACGCGCCCTCATACGCCTGGTGGCGGTTATCCGAGCTGGATAACCGCCACCAGGCGTTTATCGGTGCGTATGTCGGTGCGTATATCGGCGGGGCGGGGCGGGTCGGCGCGGGCTCAGTCGTCGCGGGCGTGACGGCCGCTGGGGCCCCCGGGCTCGTCCCGTTCGGCGGCGGCGGCGATGCCGTCGGCGTACCCGCTGGCGTAGTCCCACGTGACGTACTCGTCGGGGTCCGGGTCGAACGGCGGCTCGTGCCGGCCGGTCTGGCCCTCCTCGAGCAGCTGACGCAGGTTGGCCTGCATCAGGGCCCAGTCGACGTGGTGCTCCTCGTCGCAGTCGGGGCAATCGACCACGATGCCCTTGATGCCGCTGGGCTCGAGCAGCGTGCGGAACACCTCGAGCTCGGCCAGGTCGTCGAGGACCCCGGCCCGCTCCTCCATGGTGAGCGGGGGAGGGCCCGGGCGATCGGCCCCGTGGTCCGGCCCGGGAGCGTCATCGAAGGGGTTCACGCATCCTCCTCGCCGGTCTGGGTGTCGGCCGGCAGGCGGTCTGCCGGTCCGCGCCCGCGCGGGGACGACCCCGCGCAGCGCGGACCACGGTAGTCGCCGGACGGGCGCGCCACCCCCGGTATCGGCAGCCGCCTACGATCGAGACCTGATCCGCGGTGCCGCATCCACGCGCAGCCGGCGGACGACAGCCTGCGATGGAGGGGTGGCGGCACTCATGCAGCTCGACGACCGTGCGAGCGGAACCGTGCCCGAGCTGCCGGCGAAGTTCGCCGCACTCGGGCTGACCTACGACGACGTCCTCCTCATCCCGGGGCCGTCCGACGTCGTGCCGGCCGAGGTCGACACCAGCAGCCGGGTCACCCGGGGCATCCGGCTGGCGGTGCCGCTGCTGTCCAGCGCGATGGACACCGTCACCGAGGCGCGCATGGCGATCGCCATGGCCCGCGCCGGCGGCATGGGCGTGCTGCACCGCAACCTCGCCGCCGAGGACCAGGCCGGCCAGGTCGACCTGGTGAAGCGCTCCGAGGCCGGCATGGTGACCAACCCGGTCACGTGCTCGCCGGACAACACCCTCGCCGAGGTCGACGCGCTGTCGGCGCGCTACCGCATCTCCGGCGCCCCCGTCGTGGACGCCGACGGCGTGCTGCTCGGCATCGTGACCAACCGCGACATGCGCTTCGAGACCGACCAGAACCGGCTCGTCCGCGACGTCATGACGCCGATGCCGCTGGTCACCGCGCCGGTGGGCGTGGACCCCGACACCGCGCTGCGACTGCTCCGCAAGCACAAGGTCGAGAAGCTCCCGCTGGTCGACGAGGCCGGCCGGCTGCGCGGGCTGATCACCGTCAAGGACTTCGTCAAGCGCGACCAGTACCCGCACTCCACCAAGGACCAGAACGGCCGGCTGGTGGTCGGCGCGGCGGTCGGCGTGGGCGAGGACGCCTACAAGCGGGCCGGGCTGCTCGTCGACGCCGGCGTCGACGTGCTGGTCGTCGACACCGCGCACGGTCACCAGCGCGCGGTCCTCGAGATGGTCGCCCGGGTGAAGGGCGACTTCGGCGTGCAGGTGGTGGGCGGCAACATCGCCACCCGCGCGGGC
Source organism: uncultured Actinomycetota bacterium (assembly GCA_963723745.1). Lineage (GTDB taxonomy): Bacteria > Actinomycetota > Actinomycetes > Mycobacteriales > Geodermatophilaceae > CAVRRZ01. The sequence goes on along the minus strand of CAVRRZ010000005.1, from coordinate 1,567,995 downwards.
GCCCAGGCGCTGATCGACGCCGGCGTGGACGCGGTCAAGGTGGGCGTGGGACCGGGCTCGATCTGCACGACCCGCGTCGTGGCCGGCGTCGGCGTCCCGCAGATCAGCGCGATCTACGAGGCCTCACTGGCGGCCAAGCCGGCCGGCGTGCCGGTCATCGCCGACGGCGGGCTGCAGTACTCCGGCGACATCGCCAAGGCGCTGGTGGCCGGCGCCGACACGGTGATGATCGGCGGGCTGTTCGCCGGCGTCGAGGAGGCGCCCGGCGAACTGGTCTTCGTCAACGGCAAGCAGTTCAAGACCTACCGCGGCATGGGCTCGCTGGGTGCGATGCAGAAGCGGGGCAACCAGTCCTTCAGCCGCGACCGCTACTTCGCCGACGACGTCCTCTCCGACGACAAGCTCGTCCCCGAGGGGATCGAGGGCCAGGTGCCCTACCGCGGGCTGCTCTCGGGCGTCGTGCACCAGATGGTCGGCGGGCTGCGCGCGTCGATGGGGTACGCCGGCGCAGCGACCGTCGCCGACCTGCAGGACCACGGTCAGCTCACCCGGATCACCACCGCGGGGCTGACCGAGAGCCACCCGCACGACATCCACATGACCGTCGAGGCGCCGAACTACAGGGGGCGCTGAGCATGCCCGTCCGCGAGACCGTCGAGATCGGCCTCAACCGCTTCGCCCGCCGGGGGTACGACCTCGACGAGGTATCGATCGTGCCGTCCCGGCGCACCCGCGACGTCGACGACGTCTCGACCGCGTGGCAGATCGACGCCTTCCGGTTCGACATCCCGCTGATCACCAGCGCCTCGGACGCCGTGGTGAGCCCGGCGACCGCGATCGCCGTCGGCCGCGCCGGCGGGCTCGGCGTGCTCAACGCCGAGGGCCTGTGGACCCGGTACGAGGACCCGGCGCCGGTCTACCGGCGGATCCGCGAGGCGGCCGCCGACGGCGCTCCTCCGGTGTCGCTGCTGCAGGAGGTCTACGCGCGGCCGGTCGACCTCGACCTGATCACCGCGCGGGTCAAGGAGCTGCGCGACGGTGGCAGCACCACCGCCGTCCGCATCTCCCCGCAGCACACCCTCCAGTTCGCGCCGACGGTGCTGGCCGCGGGCGCCGACCTGCTGGTCATCCAGGGCACCATCGTGTCGGCCGAGCACGTGACGACCCAGGACGATGCCCTCAACCTCAAGGAGTTCATCGCCGACCTCGATGTGCCGGTGGTCGTGGGCGGGGCGGCGGACTACCAGACGGCGCTGCACCTGATGCGCACCGGAGCCGCCGGCGTCATCGTCGGCGTCGGGGCCGACAGCTGGTCCACCGGTGACGCGGTCATGGGCATCCGCGTGCCCCTTGCCTCGGCCATCGCCGACGCGGCCGCGGCCCGCCGCGACTACCTCGACGAGACCGGCGGCCGGTACGTGCACGTCATCGCCAACGGCCGGATCGAGACCAGCGGTGCGGTCGCCCGGGCCCTGGCCTGCGGCGCCGACGCCGTCCAGCTCGGCGAGCCGCTGCGCGTCGCGCAGGAGGCCCCGGCCGGGGGCGTGTGGTGGGACTCCGTGGCCGCGCACCCACGGCTGCCGCGCGGCGGCGTGTCCCCGGCCGTCGAACCGGCCGGATCGCTGGAGCAGGTGCTGCTCGGCCCGGCGGAGAGCGCCGACGGGCGGACCAACCTCTTCGGCGCGCTCGCCCGCACGATGGCCAAGACCGGCTACCGGGACCTCAAGGAGTTCCAGCGGGTGGACTTGGTGATAGGTGGAGCCATCGGGGACGTGCTTCCTTGATGGATTTCCCGACCGTCCTCGTCGTCGACTACGGCGCCCAGTACGCCCAGCTGATCGCCCGCCGCATCCGCGAGGCGGGCGTCTACTCGGAGATCGTGTCGTCGGAGGTGCCGGCCGACGAGATCCTGGCCCGCAAGCCCGCGGCCGTCGTCCTCTCGGGTGGACCGTCGAGCGTCTACGCGCCCGGCGCCCCGCAGGTGGACCCGGCCCTGTTCGAGGCGGGCGTGCCGGCCTTCGGCATCTGCTACGGGTTCCAGGCGATGACGCAGAGCCTCGGCGGCACGGTGGCCCACACCGGCGACCGCGAGTACGGCGGGACCCCGATGACGGTCACCACCCAGGGACGGTTGTTCGGTGACCTGCCCGTCGAGCAGAACGTCTGGATGAGCCACGGGGACGCCGTGTCGCAGGCGCCGCCCGGCTTCACCGTGACCGCCACCTCCACCGGCGCGCCGGTCGCGGCGTTCGAGGACGTCGACCGGCGGCTGGCCGGCGTGCAGTTCCACCCCGAGGTGCGGCACACCGCGCACGGCCAGACGGTGCTCGAGCACTTCCTGTTCGACATCGCCGGCCTCGAGCCCACCTGGACGATGGACAACGTCGTCGAGGAGCAGGTCGAGCGGATCCGGGAGCAGGTCGGCGACCGCCGCGCACTGTGCGCGCTGTCCGGCGGCGTCGACTCCGCGGTGGCCGCCGCGCTCGTGCAGCGCGCGATCGGTGACCGGCTCACCTGCGTCTACGTCGACCACGGGCTGATGCGCGAGGGCGAGACGGAGCAGATCGAGCGGGACTTCGTCGCGGTCACCGGTGCCGACCTCCGGGTCGTCGACGCGCGCGAGCAGTTCCTCTCCGCCCTGGACGGCGTCTCGGACCCCGAGGAGAAGCGGAAGATCATCGGCCGGGAGTTCATCCGCGTCTTCGAGCAGGCCGCCCTCGACGTCGTGCACGATGCGCAGGCGCACGGCGAGACGGTCGACTTCCTCGTGCAGGGCACGCTCTACCCGGACGTCGTCGAGTCCGGCGGCGGCACCGGGACGGCGAACATCAAGAGCCACCACAACGTCGGCGGCCTGCCCGAGGACCTGACCTTCACGCTGGTCGAACCGCTGCGCACGCTGTTCAAGGACGAGGTCCGCGAGGTGGGCCTGCAGCTGGGTCTGCCCGAGTCGCTGGTCTGGCGGCAGCCTTTCCCGGGGCCCGGCCTGGGCATCCGCATCATCGGTGCGGTCACCCAGGAGCGGCTCGACATCCTCCGCCGCGCCGACGCCATCGCCCGGGCCGAGTTGTCGGCGGCCGGCCTCGACCGCGAGATCTGGCAGTGCCCCGTGGTGCTGCTGGCCGACGTCCGGTCGGTGGGGGTGCAGGGCGACGGCCGCACCTACGGCCACCCCGTCGTCCTGCGGCCGGTGTCCAGCGAGGACGCGATGACCGCCGACTGGACCCGGCTGCCGTACGACGTGCTGGCCCGCATCTCCACGCGCATCACCAACGAGGTGCCCGAGGTCAACCGCGTCGTCCTGGACGTGACCAGCAAGCCCCCCGGCACCATCGAGTGGGAATGAGGGAGACGGCCCGCCTTCGGGGTCAGCCCGCGTCGCGGTAGACCAGGCCCAGCCCGCCGGTCTTGGTCACGGTGAGGCTGTCGCCGGCGATCAGCACGTGGAAGCCGTCGCCGAGCACCTCGACGACCTGCGAGTCCTGCGGTCGCACGTCGGACGGGCACTCCGCGGTGCCGGCGTCGAGCTCGGGCACCTGCACCAGGTCGCCCTCGACCGTCCAGCGCCCGGTCAGCTCCCGGCACCCCGTCGAACCGGTGAGCGTGCCGTCGCGGGAGAGCTCGAGCTCGGCCGGATCGCCGAGGGTCGAGCTCGCGACCTCGCCGTCCAGCAGGGTCTCGAGGACCCACCGGGTGCCGACCAGCTCGCTCGTCGGCACCGGGGGCAGGGTGCGGAAGCGGAGCTCCACGTCGGGTCCGGTGAGCACGAGGAAGCCCTCGTCCATGCCGGCCCGGTTCACCGCCCCCAGTGACTCGAGGTAGGTCGCCTCGGCCGCCATGACGTCGGGGTCGCAGCCCATCTCCGTGCCGCCCAGCCCGGCGATGGCCAGGTCGTCGCCGTCGAGGTCGTAGCTCCCGCTGTAGGAGTTGCAGAACGAGGTGCCGCGCAGGTCCTCGTCCTCGACGGACAGGGTGGCCCGTGCGCCGAGTGGCGCCGGCGCCACGGTGCCCCCGCGCCACAGCTCCACCAGCTCCCAGTCGCCGACCAGCTCGAGGGACGCCCCCGCTCCGGTGCCGCCGCAGCCGGCCAGCACGAGGACCGCCGCGGCGAGGGCCGCGGCGGTCCGGGGCGGGTCGGGGGGCATGTGCGGAGGGTCGTGCCGGCCGGCGCGGGTGACAAGGGCCCGCGCCGGGACAGCGGCCGGATCGTGATCTCGTCAGTGCGGTCCGGACCGCCGCCGAGCGGCCTTCCGCAGCTCCGAGACCAGCAGGGCCACACCGGCGCCGATGAGGACCAGCCAGAGCAGGCCACCGTCGGAGAGGATGCCCAGCGGCACGTCCAGCCCGCTCATCAGCAGGACCGCCAGCAGGCTGAACGCGACCCCGGAGACCAGCGCCACCATGTCCACGGACCGGCGGGCACGCGGATCGGGGTCCTCGGTCCCCAGCGGGGTCACCTGCTGCCAGTTGTCAGCCACGGGACACCTCCACGTCCCCGACGCCTGCGTGGACGGTCAGGACGAGTTCGGCGTCGCCGTCGTCCACCCACCGGCCGCTGCCCTCCCCGGGGAAGAAGCCGCCGTCCGAGACGCCGTCCTCGAGGACGCTGACGGTCCCGATGCCGCTGTGCACCTCGACGCGGACGTCGGCGTCGCGGGGGACGAGGACGTCGACGTCGCCGATGCCGGCGTCGAGCCGGGTGCGGACGGGCGCACCGAGGTCGCTGACGTCGAGGCCGCTGAGGTCCAGCCGCACGTCGCCGATGCCGCCGCGGTAGACCGAGCGCACCTCGTCGGGCGAGGCCGGGACGTAGGCCCGCTCGCCCACACCCCCGCTCACGCCACGCCACGGCACGGTGGAAGCGAGCAGCAGGGCCAGGGACAGCACGATGCCGAGGGTGATCAGCCCGCCCTTGGCGGTGCGGCCACCGGTGAACGCCGCGACCACCAGGCCCACGCCGACGACCAGCAGGGCCGCCCCGAGGAAGCCACGGGCGCCGGGTTCCCAGTCGGTGAACCGGGTGACCAGCGCCAGCGCGCCCAGCACGATGAGCAGGACCGCGACGGTCACCCCGGGCACGGGGGAGCGGGGGCCGGCCGGCTCGGCCGGCTGATCGGCCCCGGCGGGCTCACCGGGAACCGCCGGTGCGGCCGGCATGAGCAGCCACAGGAGCAGGTAGACGAGGACCCCGGTGCCCCCGGCGAAGGCGAGGGCGACGAAGCCCACCCGCCAGAGCAGCGGGTCGATGCCGCTGTAGCGGGCCAGCCCCCCGGCGACGCCGCCGATCACCTTGTCGGTGCGGCTGCGGCGCAGCTGACCCCTGACCGGGGGTCCCGGTGGCGGGGGCGGCGGTTGGGAGAAGGACGGGTCCAGGGACGGCGGTGCCGGAGGCGGAGCGGAGGTCATGTCCCGAGCCTGCCGAGCGTCCCCGCCGGAATCCATCGGGGAACCCCCCGACCGGACCCTGGTTCCCCGGAACCCACCGTCCAGGGTGATCACCGGTGTCGGATGAGCGGAGGGCGGTGCGACGATCGATGTCGTGACTTCTCCTGCGCCCGTGGCGCCGCCTGGTGGGGGCGTGACCGGGCACCGCCCTGCCCGGCCGCCCCTGGCCCGGCCGCGCAGCGGGCGCATGATCGCCGGCGTCGCCGCCGGCACGGCCGCGCACCTGCGGCTGGACCCGCTGGTGGTCCGCATCGCCTTCGTGGTCCTCGGCACCGCGTTCATCGGCGTGGTGGCCTACGCGCTGCTCTGGCTGACCATGCCGGCCACCGACGAGGTGCCGCCCCCGCTGCAGGACGACGCCCCCGGGTCCACGCGCACCCCGCGGCAGGTCGTGGGGCTGGGCCTGCTCGCGCTGATCTCCTTCGTGCTGGTCAACGCCCTGTCGAGCTGGGGCGGCAACCTCGTGCTGCCGCTGGTCCTGGTGGCCGGCGGCCTGGCGGTCATCTGGCGGCAGCTCGACACCGACCGCGCCTTCCGGCTGCCCGGCGTCCGGTGGGCCCTGGCCGCCGGCGTCGCGCTGGCCGGTGCCGGCCTGGTCCTGCTGCTGGCGACGACCGGTCAGCTCGGCGCCGCCCGCGACGGGTTCGCCGCCACGCTCGTGATCCTCTCGGGCATCGTGCTCGCGACCGCACCGCTGTGGCGCCGGCTCCTGGACTCCCGCGACGCCGAGCGCGCCGCCCGCGCGCGGTCGGAGGAGCGCGCCGCGGTGGCCGCGCACCTGCACGACTCGGTGCTGCAGACCCTGGCGCTGATCCAGCGGCACGCCGACTCGCCGTCCGCGGTGACCCGGCTGGCCCGCGGCCAGGAGCGGGAGCTGCGCACCTGGCTCTACGAGCCGGCCGTCGCGACCGGGGGCACGTGGGCCGGCCTGGTCGCCGACACCGTGGCCGGCATCGAGGCCGACCACGAGCTCACCGTCGACTCCGTGGTCGTCGGCGACGCGCCGCTGGACGACGCGCTGGCCGCACTCGGCGCGGCCACGCGGGAGGCGCTGGTCAACGCGGCCAAGCACTCCGGCGCCGCGTCGGCCGACCTCTACACCGAGGTCACCCCGGAGAAGGTGGCAGTGTTCGTGCGCGACCGGGGCTCGGGCTTCGACCCCGGTGCTGTGCCCGACGACCGCCGGGGGCTGCGCGACTCGGTGAGCGGCCGGATGGCCCGGCTCGGCGGGACGGCGACGGTGCGCTCGGCACCGGGGGAGGGGACCGAAGTGGAACTGCTGCTGCCGAGGGCGGCCGCGTGACCGGGTCACCGCGCGTCTACCTGGTCGACGACCACGCGATGGTGCGCACCGGGGTGCGCGCCGAGCTCGGCGACGACGTCGCGATCGTCGGGGAGGCCGGCGACGTTCCCACGGCGATCGAGGGGATCCGGGCCGCGGTGCCCGACGTCGTCCTGCTCGACGTGCACCTGCCCGGCGGCGGCGGCCGGGCGGTGCTCGAGGCGCTGCGCGGCGAGTTGCCGTCGGTGCGCTGGCTGGCGCTGTCGGTGTCCGACGCCGCCGAGGACGTCATCGCCGTCATCCGCGCCGGGGCGCGCGGCTACGTCACCAAGACGATCTCCGGGCCCGACCTGCTCGACGCCGTCCGCCGGGTGGCCGACGGCGACGTCGTCTTCAGCCCGCGTCTGGCCGGCTTCGTGCTCGACGCCTTCGCCGCCGCCGGGTCGGCTCCGGCCCCGGCGGAGGACCCGGCGGTCGACCCCGGCCTGGACCTGCTCAGCGCGCGCGAGCGGGAGGTGATGCAGCTGCTGGCCCGGGGCTACACCTACCGGGAGATCGGCTCCCGGCTGTTCATCTCGGTGAAGACCGTCGAGTCGCACGCCTCCAACGTGCTGCGCAAGCTGCAGCTGTCCAACCGCAACGAGCTGACCCGGTGGGCGGCCACCAATCGCCTCCTCTGAGGTCCGCGTCGTCGGGGCCGGACGGAGTCGTCCGCACGTAGAGTCGGACCGCGATGACAGCCAAGCCTGCAGGTGCGGACGACGACGTCGTGGACGCGCTGGATGCCCCGCACGTCGATCCGCACGTCGACCCGCACGTTGACCCGCTGCTCGACAAGGAGGCCGGCTGGCCGCCGGTGTCGGTGGTCATGCCGGTGCGCAACGAGGCCCGTGACCTGGTCGAGAGCGTCGAGCAGATCCTGGCCCAGGAGTACGGCGGCGAGCTCGAGGTGGTGCTCGCCGTGGCGCCGTCCACCGACGGCACCGAGCGGATCGCCGACGACCTCGCCGCCGCCGACCCGCGGGTGCGGGTCGTCGCCAACCCGGTGGGACGCACCCCGGCCGGGCTCAACGCCGCGATCGCCACCGCGCGGCACGACGTGATCGTCCGCGTCGACGGGCACGGCATCCTGACGCCGGGGTACGTGACCCGGGCGGTGCAGCTCCTGGAGTCCACCGGTGCCGCCAACGTCGGCGGCGTGATGCTCGCCGTCGGGCAGAGCGGCTTCGAGCAGGCGGTGGCGCACGCCTACCGCTCGAAGGTCGGACTGGGCAGCGCCCAGTTCCACGTCGGCGGGGAGGAGGGCCCCGCCGACTCGGTCTACCTGGGCGTCTTCCGCCGCGAGGTGCTCGAGGGCCTCGGCGGCTTCGACGAGCACTTCCACCGCGCCCAGGACTGGGAGCTCAACCACCGCATCCGCTCCTCCGGCGGGGTGGTGTGGTTCTCGCCGGACCTCGGGGTGACCTACCGGCCCCGGTCGTCGTGGGTCGACCTCGTGCAGCAGTTCTTCCACACCGGCCGCTGGCGCCGGGAGGTCATCCGCCGGCACCCGGAGACGATCTCGCTCCGCTACCTCGCCCCGCCCACCGTCACCGCGGCGGTGCTCGTAGGCGCCACGGTCGGCACCGTGGGCGCCCTCGCGGGCGTGCCCGCCCTCCGCTGGGGCTGGCTGGCGCCGCTGGGCTACGGCGGCGGGGTGCTGGTCGCCTCGCAGCTCGGCACCGGAGAGCTGCCGTGGCGGGCGCGCACCTGGCTCCCCGCCGTCCTGGCCACCATCCACCTCAGCTGGGGCGGCGGCTTCCTGTTCGGACGGCGACCGGTCCGGCCGGAGGACTCAGAAGCGGTCGAGCACGAACCGGGCGGACAGCCCGGCTGACCGGAACCGGCGCGGCGACCGCAGCACGAAGGCCAGCCGCACCAGCGGTGCCACCGGCCCGAAGACGCGGCCGAAGATGGCCGCCCGGGCCCGTGCGTCCCGCTCGGTTCCCCATCCGGCGCCCGACGACACCGTCGGATGCATGGCCATGACCACGGGCAGGAACCGGCACTGCAGGCCCGCCCGGATGGCGTCGGCGATGAGGATGTACTCGTCACCCAGGTAGTGCGGGTCGACCCCCGCCCCGAAGCGCTCGTCAAACCGCACGCCGGCACGGGCGAACGTCTCGCGGCGCAGCATGATCTCGTAGGTGGCGGCCTTGCCGGAGTTCCAGCGGGTCAGCCGCACCGGCCGGGACGGGTAGGGCTTGCGCAGCCGGCCCCCCTCGTCGACGGCGATGCCGAGCACGAGCGACAGGTCGGGGTCGGCCTCGAGCTCGGCGAGCACCGAGTGCACGCCCTCCTCGTGGAACGCGATGTCGTCGTCGGCGAAGAGCACGTACCGACCGCGCGCGCCGTCGAGGACCGCGTTGCGGCTCTTGGTCACGCCCCGCGAGGACAGCACCTCGTAGCGGACGTCGTCGCGGCGCGGGGCGTCGGGGGAGAGCTCGCCCTGGGCGACGACCAGGACCTCGACGTCCGGGTGCCGGTCGGGCAGCCGGATCGCGCCCGCGCGCTCCCCGAGGACCGAGTAGCCGATGGTCAGCCGGAGCTCAGTCATCGTCCTCGTCGTCGTCGCGGGTCGGGACCTCGCTGAAGGCCCGGGCCCGGACGAAGCGCATCAGGCCCTTGGACACCTCGGTGAGGGTCTGGCCAAGCATCCGCAGCGCGATGAAGAGGACGAAGCCGGTGCCCGGGTTTATCCGCTCGGCGAGGATCATCCACAGCAGCAGCCCGATCAGGACGACGATGCCGAAGTACCCGAACAGCGAGCCGGTCTCGCCGGCCCGGATGCGGGCGCGCACCTTGGTGGCGTTGTCGACCGGGTTGTAGGCCAGTTGCGCCGCCCGGAACCCGCGCTGCAGCCGGAACTGCCGGCGGTAGAGGACCGACACCGAGATGCCGACCAGGGCGACCCCCACGACGACGGCGGCCCCGAAGAGCGGTGCCAGCACCAGGCAGGCGGCGGTGATGACGGTGATCCGCCCGACCGTCGACAGGATGGAGGTGACCTCCATCGCCATCGCCCAGCGCCAGGAGTCGCTGACCCGGCTGAGTCCGGAGTCGGTGAGCGCCCGCTCGAACACGTTGAGCCGGTACATCTCCCGGGCGAAGTTCACCACCCGCAGCCCGCCGAAGAACAGCAGGAACAGCACCACGAGCAGCGCCGTCCCGCCGGTGTCCCGGTCGGACTGCGGGAGGATGAGGACCGCGAACAGCTGGGTCGCGGCCAGCTCGGTCATCGAGACGACGGCGGCCAGCACCACCAGCCCGAGCACGACGATGCGGTCGCGCTTGACCGGGAACAGTTCTCGGATCGACGCCCGAACGTCGCGCGTGATCGGCCAGGCCACGCGCGTTACCGCGTGACGGCGGCCACGGCGCGCTTGAGCGCGTCCTCCACCTCGTCCTTCTTGTCCTCGCTGATGGCGAGATCCAGGACGAGCGACTGCAGGTCGGTGGAGCGCAGGTCCAGCGGCACGGGCGCCGGCGTGATCGGGTCCAGCCCGGCGCCGAGGGAGTAGTCGGTGTACTTCATGCCGTTGCCCGCCACCGCGTCGAGGTAGCCCTCGAAGACGATGAGCGCGCACGGGATGCCGTAGGACTGGCAGGTGATCATGATGTGCATCGCGCTGGTGACCACCTGGTCGTACTGCGCCAGCCGGGTGACCAGGTCGCGGATCCTGTCCGGGTGGGACACGAGGACCTCGAGCTCGTCGTAGCCCTCGGGCAGGACCACCGGCAGGTTGCGGTGCTTGTGGTGGCGGACGAACGCCGTCCGGCCGTTCGTCGTTCCGCGCTGCACCGGCAGGATGCGGTCGAGGACGACCGCCGGGTCGCCGAAGGACTCCACGGTCGGGCCGCCGCAGTTCTTCAGGTGCTCGGCCGACATCGGGCCGCGCAGCGACAGGTACTCCGCCTGCGCGTCCAGCTCGTACTCGTCGCTGGAGATGCCGGTGCCCACCACGACGGAGTCGGGCTTGATGAACCGGCCGATGGATCCCACGCTCACCAGGTGCCTGCCGGAGGTCAGCGACGGGGCCGTCGGCGACTGGAAGAGGATCTTCCGGTCGGTGTAGTGGCCGATGATCAGCGGGCTGAGCCAGTCGCCGTAGTTGCCCGGGAACGGCCGGACCCACCAGACGAGGTCGACCTTGTCGGCCGACGGCCGGGTCGAGTAGTGGCTGAAGGTGCGGGCCGCCTCGAGGGTGCTCTCCTCCTCGCGGGTCAGCACGCCCTGGCCGGCCAGGGCGGTCCGCGTCTGGTCGAGCGCGGCAGCGTCGCCGTCGATGCCGGCGCGCAGCGCCTGGTTGAGCAGCGCCTTGCGGCTCTTGGCGGTGGGCAGCGCCAGCTTCTTGGCCGCCGACGAGGAGGGCATCGCCGACCGCGGGGTGGCGTTCGAGCCGGAGACCAGCAGGCCGGTGGCCCCGCTCTTGTCGGCCAGCGCGATGACGCGGCGCCGGGCGGACGGCGGCAGTTGGCCGAGCGCCTTCTTGCCGGCCTTGATGACCTTCTTGCGCAGCTGCAGGGCCCGGCGCTTGGCCTGGACGGCGGGCGCGTCGGCGGTGTGCTGGACGACCTTGCCCTTGAACTCGTCGACGTTGCCGCTCGACCCGAAGAGGAAGAAGGCCTGTCGGTCGGTCAGCGGACCGCCCTTACCGACGACGCAGGTCGACGGGATGATCTGGAAGGTCAGCTCGCTGGCGTTGGCCCGCCAGCCCTCCTCGAAGAAGTAGTCGTCGGTGGCCTTGACGTCCGAGCTCTCCTCGAAGCGCGCGGCGTCGGTGATCATCCGGCGCGCCTCGGGCGTCGGCGCGACGCCCCAGAAGCACGGCTCCCAGAAGCGGCCGCGCTTGTGGTAGCCGATCGTGCGCGGGTTGGAGAAGCCACGCTGGAAGCCGATGATGTCGGCGGTCGAGTTGCGCACGAAGTCCGGCAGCGAGATCAGACGGCAGTCGACGTCGATCCAGAAGACCTTGCTGTCGGGGTTCTCGTCGCAGATCCGCTTGAGGAACGGCACCTTCTGGCGGCACAGGTCGGCCCAGTCCTGCCCGGGCTTCTTGGCGATCTCCTCGACGACGTAGGTGACGCCGAGGTCGCTCAGGCTCTTCTTGAGCTCCTCGCCGTGCCTGCGGTAGTACTCGTCATCGGTGTGGAACGAGCACACGATGAAATCGCTCATCAAAGGCATCCAAATGCAGAGGGGCGCAGCAGCGGCGTGGGCCGCACGACGGAGAGCGCCCGCTGTCGGGGTCGGCGGCCAGTCTACGAGCCACCGGGGTGGTGGAGTGCGCGACACGTGGGCCGGACCTGTCCGTCCCATCCCGTCCGCCACACGCGGCACTCGGCTGTCCGGGCCGCCCTCACGCGGTGTGGACCACGTGGAAGGCCTCGGCGAGCCGGCCCTCGTCGAGCCCCTGCAGTCGGGCGGTCTGCCGCATCCACTGGGTCACGAAATCCTCCAGCTCGGCGAGGTGCCCGACCTGGCTGACGTGGCTGCGCAGGGCGGCGAACTTCCGGTCGACGACGTCGGTGACGTCGACGGCGTGGTCGGCGCGCGGGCTGGCGGTCAGCCAGACCTCGGCGACCGACCAGGCCTCGAGCCCCTCCTCGGCGAGCAGTTCGGGGAAGGCGAAAGGGTTGCGGGCGTCGGGGTAGACCGCGCGCAGCGTCGACTCGCCCACGGTCATGTGGTCGGGGTGGCTGGCGCCGATGCGGTCCCAGAACCGCTCGGGCGAGCTGGTGAGCACCCGCTGCGGCCGCACCTGGCGGATCACCCGGCTGATGTCGCGGCGCAGGTCGAGGGTGAGCTCCAGTCGGCCGTCGGGATAGCCCAGGAACCGGACGTCGGTGACGCCCACCGCGGCGGCCGCCGCCTGCTGCTCGGCCCGACGCAGCGGACCCATCTGCTCGCGGGGCGTGTCGTCGAACCCGCCGGCGTCCCCGTCGGTCACCAGGCAGTAGGTGACCTCGGTGCCGGCGTCGGTCCAGGTGGCGACCGTGCCGGCGCTGCCGAAGTCGACGTCGTCGGGATGTGCCAGCACGCACAGCGCGCGCTCGACGTGCTCGGCCGGGGCGGTGGGCAGGGCGAACGGTGAACTCACCTGCGGGAGCCTAGGTCGGGGCTCCCGTCACAGGCGGCCGCGGCCCTGCCGGAGCAGCATCATGCCGAGGGCGGCGCCGTCCGGGCCGAGTGCGACGCGGAAGCGGTTGAGCACCTCGGACTCGCGCGTCAGGGACAGGCGGGTGCCCCCGGTGGCGGCGCGCAGCGCGCCGATCTCGCGGGAGACGGCGAGGCGCCGCTGCACGAGCTCGATGATCTGCGCGTCGCAGGCGTCGATCTCCTCGCGCAGAGCGGCGATCTCCTCGCGCGGAGCGGCGATCTCCTCGCGCGGAGCGGCGATCTCCTCGCGCGGAGCAGCGATCTCCTCGCGCCGAGCGGCGATGTGGCCGTCGGACGCGGTGGTGGGGGCGGTGGGGGCGCTCATCTCGGGATCTTCCTCGGTGTCTGGCGGGTTCCGGGGCCCGAGAACGAGAAACGCCCCGGGCTCTCGGGCCCGGGGCGTCTGTTGCGGCGTGTGCTCAGCCAGCAGGAACGGACACCGGATCCCGGTGACCGAAGTAAAAGCTGACCGTGGCGAGCACGTCGGACAGTCTGCCACACCGATGCTCGCCGGGGCGAGACCCACTCCGTCCGCGTCCCTCCCGTCTCGGTGGACCACGGCGTCGCGCGGCGGTGTGCTTCGGCACTGATCTGCATACATTGGGCGTTTCCCTCGATCCGCAGGGGTGCGAGGGGCGCACGGCGCTCGTCGCGGAGCAGGAGGCGGTCGGTGCAACTGGTCGAGCTGGTTCGCGGAGGCCGGTGGTGATCGGGCTCGTGCTGGCGGCCGGTGCGGGCCGGCGGCTGCGGCCCTGGACCGACACCCTGCCCAAACCGCTGGTTCCCATCGGGGACGGGCGGACGGTGCTCGACTGCACGCTGGGCAACTTCGCGACCGTGGGCCTGACCGACGTCGTCCTCGTGGTCGGCCATGCGGCGGACGCTCTCCGGGACCGGCGGGCGGAGTTCCAGCGCCGGTACGGGGTGCGGCTGCACCTGATCGACAACGACAAGGCCGGCGACGGCGGCATCGGGACCTGGAACAACGCCTACTCGCTGTGGTGCGCGCGCGAGTTCTTCGGCGAGGGCGCCATCCTGGCCAACGGCGACACCGTGCACCCCGCCTCGGTGGAGGAGACGCTGCTCGCGGAGCGGGGACCGGCGCTCCTGCTCGCCGTGGACACGGTCAAGCAGCTGGCCGACGAGGAGATGAAGGTCCGCTGGACGCCGGAGGCGGGACTGCGGCGGATCACCAAGCAGATGTCACCGGGCCGCGCCGACGGCGAGTACATCGGGATCACCCTCCTCGAGCCGGCGGCGGCGGCGCCGTTGGCCGAGGCGCTCGAGGCGACGTGGCGCCGCGACCCCGGCCGCTATTACGAGGACGGGTACCAGGAGCTGGTGGACCGGGGGTTCCGCGTCGACGTGCGGCCCATCGGGGAGGTCGCCTGGGTGGAGATCGACGACGGCGACGACCTCCGGCGGGCCCGGGAGCTGGCATGACGCTCCTGGCCAGGACGATCACCGCTCCGCTCGTCGTGGACGTGCGCCCCGGAGCGCTGGGCGACCTGGCCGCGGTGCTCGCGGAGCACCGGATCTCCGCCGGGGGGCAGGTGGCCGTCGTCCTGGGCTCCGCCTCGGCCGCGGCGGTGGCCGACGGCCTGGCGGCGCAGCTGCCCCGGGCCGATCTCTTCTCCGTCGGGGGCGGCACGCTCGACGCCGCCGTGGACCTGGCCCGGGATGCGGGTCGGCGCCCGTACGACGCCCTGGTGGGCGTGGGTGGTGGCCGCGTGCTCGACGTGACGAAGTTCGCCGCGGCCCGGGTGGGCCTGCCGATGGTGGCCGTGGCCACGAACCTCGCGCACGACGGCATCGCGTCGCCGACGAGCATCCTCGACACCGACAGCGGTCGGAACTCCTACGGCGTCCCCGCGCCGATCGCCGTCCTCGTGGACCTCGCGCTCGTGCGCCGCGCACCGGCGCGCTCGGTGCGCGCCGGGATCGGTGAGGCACTCTCCAACCTCTGCGCCGTCGAGGACTGGCAGTTGGCCCGCGACCGGTTCGGCGAACCGGTGGACGGCCTCGCCCTGATGCTGGCCCGGGCCGCCGGGGACGCCGTCCTGCTCCAGCGCGGCACGATCGCCGACGGGACGTTCCTGGTCACCCTCGCCGAGTCGCTCGTGATGTCGGGGATGGCGATGGTCATCGCCGGGACGAGCCGTCCGTGCAGCGGGGCCTGCCACGAGATCTCCCACGCGATCGACCGGCTCTACGACGATCGAGGTGGCTACCACGGCGAACAGGTCGGGGTCGGTGCCGCGTTCGCCACGTTCCTCCGGCGGGACGTGGCCCGCTTCGAGGAGATCGTGGCGGCGCTGCGCCGGCACGGGCTGCCGGTCGCGCCCGCGGACCTCGGGCTCGACGAGGGGGAGTTCACCCGGGCCGTGCTGCACGCACCGGAGACGCGGCCCGGCCGGTACACGATCCTGGAGGAGCTCGGGCTCAACGAGGAGGACACCGGCCTCGCGGTGAAGGACTACGTCGACGCGGTCTCCGCACCGGCGTGGGTGTGAGGACGGGCGGGATGTCGGGCGGGCGGAGAGCGGGCACGCCGACGCTCGACGAGCTGCGGCCCGTCTGCCAGCCCGAGGAGGTCGTCGGGCGGGTCAACGGCGAGCACTGGGCCGGCCGCCTGTACATGCGCCGCGTCTCCCTCCGGGTCACGAAACTGCTGCTCCGCACCGGCGTCAGCGCCGACACCGTCACCTGGGCGATGATCGCCGCGGGCCTGCTGGCCGCACTCGTGCTCACCGTGCCGCATCCCCTCACCCCGGTCGCGGCGTTCGTGCTCGTCCAGCTCCAGCTGCTGCTCGACTGCTGCGACGGCGAGATCGCCCGGTGGCGGGGGACCTGCACGCCGGCGGGCATCTACCTGGACCGCATCGGCCACTACTCGACCGACGCGGCTCTGGTGATCGCACTCGGCGTCCGGGTCGACGGTGGGCTCGGCGACCTCGGCGAGCTCGGTGGCTGGACCACGCTCGGGCTCGCGGTCGGCGTGCTGGTGCTCATGGTCAAGGCCGAGACCGACCTCGTGCACGCCTCCCGCGCGCTCGCGGGCCGCCCTCCGCTGGCCGACCGGGGGCCGAGCGGCCCGCGCGGTGCCCTCGGCACGGTCCGGCGGGCGCTGCGCGTCGTCCCGTTCAACCGGGCCCTGCTGGCGCAGGAGTTCAGCGTGCTCGCCGTGCTCGCCGGGGTCGTGGACGGGCTGACCGACGACATGGCGGGCAGCCGATTGCTGCTCCTCGTGCTGGTGCCCGTCGCCGTCGTGGTCGCGGGCGGGCACCTGCTCAGCATCCTGCGCTCGGACAAGCTGCGATGACGCCGGCGTTCGGCTGCGTCGTCCTCACCCAGGGCGACCGACCGGAGGAACTCCGTCGGGCCGTGGAGTCGGTGCTCGCCCAGCGCGAGGTCGAGCTGGACGTCGTCGTCGTCGGGAACGGGTGGTCGCCCACCCGCCTGCCACCGGGCGTCAAGGGGATCGCCCTCCCCGACAACGTCGGCATCCCTGCGGGCCGCAACAGCGGGGTGTCCTCCGTGCAGGGCGATCTGCTGGTGTTCGTGGACGACGACGCGGTGCTCCCCACCGACGACGTGCTCGCCCGCCTCGCCGGCCTGTTCGCCGCCGACCCCTCGCTGGGGATGGTGCAGCCGCGGTTCGCCGACCCCGGCGGCCGGCCGACGCCGCGGCAGTGGGTGCCCCGGTTGCGGGTCGGGGACCCGGGGCGCAGCAGCGACGTCTGCGCGGTCTGCGAGGCGGTCGTGGCCGTCCGGCGGGACCTGTTCGAGCAGGTGGGCGGCTGGCCCGACGGCTTCTACTACGCCCACGAGGGGATCGACCTGGCCTGGCGGGTGTGGGACACGGGCTTCCGGGTGCGGTACGCCGGGGACGTCGTCGTCCACCACCCCGCCGTCGCCCCGCAGCGCCACGCCGGCTTCTACCGGTACACCTCGCGCAATCGGGTGCTGCTCGCCCGGCGGCATCTGCCTGTTCCCGTGGCGGCCGCCTACCTCGCCACGTGGGCCGTGCTCACGCTGGCGCGCGCTCCGGACGCCGCCGCCAGGGCGCAGGCCCTGCGCGGCTTCGGCGAGGGTTTCCGCGCCCCGACCGGTGGCCGCCGGACGCTGCGCTGGCGCACCGTCTGGCGGATGACCCTTGCCGGCCGGCCGCCGGTGATCTGACCGCGATGTCCCCGTTCCGCGACCAGGACCCGACGGCGCCGGCCGACGACCTCGACGCGCTGCCGCCCGGGTGGAGCAGCGTGCTCGCCGGGCGCCACGGCCTGATCTCCAGCTCCGCCCGGCCGGGACTGCGCCAGTACCTGCGTCTGCTGTGGGCCCGCCGGCACTTCCTGGTGGCGTTCGCCAACGCGCGTGTGGCCACGCTCTACACCTCGGCCCGACTGGGGCAGGTGTGGCAGCTGCTCACGCCGCTGCTGAACGCGGCCGTCTACCTCCTGCTGTTCGGCGTGCTCCTGAACACCAGCCGCGGTGTGGACAACTTCGTCGCGTTCCTGGTGATCGGCGTCTTCATCTTCACCTTCACGCAGCGGTCCGTGCGGCACGGCGCGGACTCCGTCTCGGGCAACCTCGGCCTCATCCGGGCGCTGCACTTCCCGCGTGCGACGCTGCCGCTGGCCTACACCCTCGCGGAGCTCCAGCAGCTCGCCGGCGCGCTGGTCGTGCTCGCCGGGGCCGTGCTGCTCACCGGTGAACCGGTCACCGCCGCCTGGTTGCTCGTCCCCGTCGCGGTGGCCCTGCAGTGCGTGTTCAACGCGGGGGTGACCCTCGCCGTCGCCCGGCTGGTGGCGCGGGCGCCCGACATCGACCAGGTCCTGCCGTTCGTCCTGCGCACGTGGCTCTACACCTCGGGGGTCTTCTTCAGCATCACGGTGTTCACCCGGGACGTGCCCGACGTGGTCCGCGTGCTCCTGCAGGTCAACCCGGCCGCGATCTACATCGACCTGGTCCGCACCGCGCTGCTCTCCGAGCACGAGCCGCTGCCGTACGCGTGGCCGCTGGCGGTGGGCTGGGCCGTCGTCGCCGCCCTGGTCGGCTTCGTCTTCTTCTGGCGCGCGGAGACCCGGTATGGCCGTGGCTGACGGCGGCGGCGCGGCCCCGACCGTCGTCGTCGAGGATCTCCACGTCGTCTACCGGGTCCACGGCAGCGGCGACAAGGGGAGCGCCACGAACGCTCTCCTGCGCATGCTGCGACGGCAACGACGGCCCATCGTCCGGGAGATCCACGCCGTCCGCGGAGTGAGCCTGATCGCGCGGCGGGGGGACGCGATCGGCGTGATCGGCCGGAACGGCTCGGGCAAGAGCACGTTGCTGCGGGCCGTGGCGGGCCTGCTGCCCCCGGACCGCGGGCAGGTGTTCACCGAGGGTCAGCCCTCGCTCCTGGGTGTGAACGCGGCCCTCGTCATGGACCTGACGGGGGAGCGGAACGTCCAGCTCGGCTGCCTGGCCATGGGCATGACCCCCGAGGAGGTGCGCCGCAAGTACGACGAGATCGTGGAATTCTCCGGTATCGGCGACTTCATCGAGCTGCCGATGCGCACCTACTCGTCCGGCATGGCCGCGCGGCTCCGGTTCGCGATCGCCGCCGCCAAGACGCACGAGGTCCTCCTCGTCGACGAGGCACTCGCGACCGGGGACAGGGAGTTCCGGCGGCGGAGCCGGCAACGGATGCAGGAGCTGCGGGAGCAGGCCGGGACGGTGTTCCTCGTCAGCCACAACCTCGACGTCATCGCCGAGACCTGCAACCGGGCGGTGTGGGTCGACCAGGGCCGGATCCGGGCGCAGGGCGACGCGGAGAGCGTGATCGCGGCCTACGCCGGCGCCGAGTGAGCCGCCGCCGCTAGCGCGCGACGGTCCCGTCGGCTCCGTCGCCCGCCTCGCCCGGCCCGGTGTCCCCGACGCCGACGGGCTCGTCGGCGGCGTGTTCGGCTCCGGGCGTCCCGGCGGCCGTCGCGGTGTCGGTGACCTGGGCGGCGGCAGTGGCCGGCGCCAGGCGGCGCATCTCCCGCGCGAAGTCCCTGCCGCTGAGCGTGAGTTTGTAGACCAGGGCGGCCTCGAACAACAGCAGCAGGACGGCACTGACCAGGATGAACGGGACCACCGCGTCGAACAGCGGCCCGAGGATGAAGATGAACATCTGGTACTCGATGCCGCTGAACAGGTGTGGACGCACCCGGTGGCGCACGACCGCGTCGCGCAGCCCCGCCCACCAGCCGAAGCGGGCGAAGAACTCGCGGTGCAGGTCGGCGGCCCGCTCGTGCTTGTCGTACAGCGCCGGGTCGCCGACCATCGTCCCGGGGACCGGGTGGTAGCCGGCGTCGCGAGCGCCGTCATACGCGACGTAGCGCACCTGCAGGCCCTCGGGCACGACGTACGTCCTGCCCAGGAGTCTGTCCCGTGCCCGGGCGTCGCGGGACGCCGCGCGCAGCCGCTTCGTCATCTCTCGGCGCACCTTGGGCACCTGGAAGACGTCCAGGTAGCGCACCATGTCGAGGAACGTCACGAGCAGTGCGAGCCAGACGAAGAGAACGTCACCGGTGCGCTCGAACTGCCCGTACGCGAGCGCGGCGGCGCAGATCCAGACCCGGTACCGATCGAACGTGAAGTCCAGCCACATGCCGAAGACGGACCCGGTCCGCTTGAGCCGCGCGAGTTTCCCGTCGACACAGTCGAGCACGAAGCTCAGGTGGTAGAGCAGTGCGCCGACGACCAGCCACGAGTGGTCGCCCCGGGAGAAGGCGGTCGCGGCCAGCAGTCCGACGACGAAGGACGCGATCGTGACCTGGTTGGGCGTGATGTTCGTGCGGTTCGCGATCGGCAGGACCAGCCGGCTGGCGAGCGGGTCGACGAGCAGGACCGTCCACCAGGCGTCCTTGCGCTTGTAGGTCTTGCGGACGTCGTCGAGCGTGAACCGCTGGCCTGTCCCGCCCGCGGGCCGGGAAGTTGCTGTCTCGACCGTCACGGCGTGGATTGTGGCGCCCCCCGGCGGCTGCGTGAGCGGATGCCGGCGCCGCGAACGGGGACGGGCGCCCGCACCTGGCCCTATGGTCGCCGCACCGGCAACAGCGACGGGAGCGGCGACGATGAGCACACCGGCCGACACGGGGCACGACGGCTCGCCTCCCCTGGTGCGGGTGACCGTGCCCGAGGACGTGCGGCGTGGCGTCTACGCGAACCTGGCGCTGGTGAGCCACTCCGGCCACGAGTTCAGCGTCGATCTCTGCCAGGTGCAGCACGGCACCGACACCGACGAGGTGCGGGCCGACGTCGTGAGCCGCGTGCACCTGCCGCCCACGGTGGTGCGCTCGCTGATCCGGACGCTTCAGGCCAACCTCGACGCCTACGAAGGCCGTTTCGGCGCCGTCCGGCAGGTGGAATCGAGGACGTGACCGGGCAAGCCGCGCATGCCTCTGCTCTCCCGACCGCGCGGGTGGCCGTCCGCCGATGACCAGGTTCGCCACGTCGATGCGCCCGCCCCCGCGACTCCTGCGGGTGCTCGCGGCGGAGGTCGACGGGGAACGGATCCTCCTGCGCGGCGAGGTCGTGCCCCCGCGTGCCACCGAGGCCGCCGCCCCGCCGGCGATGCTCGTGCTGGGGAAGCGGGGGGCGGACGAGGAGCGGCGGTTCGAGCTGGCCGTGGACGGGGCGGGCATCTCCACCACGGTCGACACGCGGCGCCTCCTGCCCGACGAGGAGACGACGACGTGGGACCTCCGCGTCGATCCGGGGGCGGCGGGCGGCGTGTCCTGGCAGGTGGAGCCGGCGATGGATACGGCCTCCGTTCCGTCGGTGGTACTGCGGCGGGGCGACGACCTGATCCGGGTGCGGCTGCGCACGTCCCGCGCCGGGAGGTTGACCGTGGCCGTCGACCCCTTCCCGCCGCATGCCGAGGTGCAGCGCGTGTTCGTGGAGGAGGACGCGGTCGTCCTCGAGGCGGTCCTGGACCACCGCGTCGCCCTTCCGCCCCCGTCCGAGCCCGCCTTCCTCGTGGCGGCCAGCCGTGAACGCACGGTGCAGGTCGAGGCGCCGGCCGTGATCGAGGGCCGCGCCGTCCGTGCCCGGCTGCTCCTCGCCGCGCTGGCCGACTCGACCGTTCCAGACGGCGAGTTCTGGGACCTGTCCGTGCGCAGCGAGACGCTCGGCACGTTGCGCGTCGGCCGGCACCTGGACGGCGTGACGGACAAGAAGAGCGCCATCGCGTACCCCGCCCGGGACGTTCCCTCCCGGGGCGGCGTCCGGTCGCTCCGGCCCTACTTCACCCTCCACAACAACCTGTCTGTCCGGTCCAAACCGGTGCAGCCGAGTCCGACCGGCGCACCGTCCGCCCGGGCGCCGGCGCCGTCCGGGGGCGCGCCCGGGAAGAGCGTCGAGCGCGCCGTCGTCCACGTTGTCCGCAGGCTCGCCCTGGTCGTGGCCCGAACGGTGATCCGGCGCCTGCCGAGCCGCCGGCCGTTCCCGGCCGTGGTCGGCGGGCGTCCTCGAGTCTCGATCCTCGTGCTGCACGGGTTCGGCATGGGCGGGACGATCCGCACCGTCTTCAACCAGGCCGCTCACCTCCGTCGGGACCACGAGGTCGCGATCGTCAGCCAGATCCGTGAGCGCACGGAACCGTTCTTCGACGTGCCGCCGGGCGTCACCCTCGTGGCCTTGGACGACCGCACGGACGCCGGCCGGCCGGCCCGGCCGCTCCGGTGGCTCCGCGACCGGCTCGCGCGGATGCCCAGTCTGCTGGTTCACGAGGCCGACGCGAGCTTCGCCAGGTGCTCCCTCTGGACGGACGTGCAGCTGGTGCGCCATCTCCGCAGGCTGCAGGGCGGGATCCTCACGGCGACGCGACCGTCGCTGAACCTGCTCATCGCGCAGCTCGCGGCACCGGACGTCATCACCGTCGGCCAGGACCACATGAACTTCTCCCAGTACCGGCCGATCCTGGCCGAGGCCATGCACCGGGAGTACCGCAACCTGGACGCTCTCTCCGTCCTGACGCGGGGTGACCTCGAGGACTACTCGCGCGTTCTCGCCGGTAGCGGCACGCGCGTCGTCCGGATCCCGAACTCCAGCGGCCAGCTGACGGGTGGATGCGCGGATCCGGCCAGCAGGATCGTCGTCGCGGCGGGCCGGCTGACCAACCAGAAGGGGTTCGACCGGCTGATCCCCGCGTTCCAGCAGGTCGTCCGCGAGCGCCCGGAATGGACCCTGCGCATCTACGGGTCCGGACCGCAGCGCCGTCGGCTGCAGCGCATGATCGCCGACCTCGGGCTGTCCGACGACGTCCTGCTCATGGGCCGGGCGAACCGGATGGGTGAGGAGCTGGCCAAGGCCTCGATCTACGTCCTGAGCTCCCGCTTCGAGGGCTTTCCGATGGTGCTGCTCGAGGCGATGAGCAAGGGTCTCGCCGTCGTCAGCTTCGACTGCCCGCGCGGCCCCAGCGACCTCATCACGTCGGGTGTGGACGGGCTGCTCGTGCCCGAGGGCGACGTCGACGGACTGGCTCAGGGCCTCCGCCGGCTCGTCGAGGACGAGGACCTCCGCCGCCGGCTGGGCGCCGCCGCCCTGCGGACGGTCGGTCAGTACGACGCCGAGTCGATCGGAGGGCAGTGGGACGAGCTGCTCACCGACCTCCTCGCCGAGCGTTCCCCCGAGTGGTGGCGTCCCGCAGGTCCGTGACCGGTCCGCGGAGGGCGGCCGGGTCGCTAGCATCCGGTATGGGCTGGAAACGCCGCGTCAACCGAGCTCTGGCGTCGCTCACCGGCTTCCGCCTGGTCCGGGCGACCGGCCCCTCGCCGCCCCGTCGCGCCGCATCGCCCTCCGCGGCCGACGGCGCGCGCCGGTCCTCCGGGGGGCCCGGGGCCGCCCCACGGGCCGCGCGCGAGCCGAAGTTGCCGGCCGACATGGACGAGGAGGCCAAGGACATCATCCGGGCGGTCCGCCCGTTCACGATGACCTCGGCGGACAAGCTCTACGCGCTGATCCTCGCCACCCGCTACGTCTCCCAGCACTCGGTGCCCGGCGACATCGTCGAGTGCGGCGTCTGGCGCGGCGGCAGCATGCAGGCCGCGGCGTTGACCCTGCTGTCCTGCGGGGACACGAGCCGCGACCTCTACCTGTTCGACACCTACGACGGCATGCCGCCGCCGTCCGACGCCGACGTGCGCGTGGCGGACGGGAGCCCGGCCGAGCGGCTGCTGGCCACGTCGTCGCGGGGGAGCAAGGTGTGGGCGGTCGCCTCACTCGACGACGTGCGCGAGGCGTTCGCGTCCGTTCCGTACCCCCCGGAGCGGGTGCACTTCGTGAAGGGCCTCGTGGAGGACACGGTTCCCGCAGCGGCGCCCGACCGGATCTCGATCCTCCGGCTGGACACGGACTGGTACGGATCGACGCGGCACGAACTCGAGCAGCTGTACCCACGGTTGTCCGCCGGCGGGGTCCTGCTGATCGACGACTACGGGTACTGGCAGGGCTCCCGCCGGGCGGTCGACGAGTTCATCGAGCGGACCGGCGCCCGGCTGCTCCTGCAGCGGATGTCCTCCGGCCGCGTGGCCGTCAAGCCGTAGCGACAGCGGGACCTCGGCGTCGATCGGGGAAGGGGGTGCCGTGCACCAGTCGGCCCACGACCACATGGCGCGGCTCGTCGCCCACTACCTGCGCCCGGGCGTGGACTACCGCGTCGTGGACTTCGGCTCCCGGACGTCGGGGCGGCAGACGATGACGCACCGGGACCTGTTCACCGGCTACTCGTGCGCGATCACCGGTGTCGACGTCGCACCCGGGCGGAACGTCGATCTGCTGATGAAGAAGCCGTACCGCGTCCCGATGAAGAGCGACAGCGTCGACCTGGTGATCTCCGGTCAGGCGTTCGAGCACATCCCGTTCTTCTGGGCCTCGCTCCTGGAGATCGCCCGGATCCTGAAGCCGAACGGTCTGGTCTTCCTGACCGCTCCGTCCCGCGGCCACGTGCACACGGCGGTCGACTGCTGGCGCTACTACCCGGACGGACTGCAGGCCATGGCCACCTTCGCGGGGCTCACCGTCCGAGAGGCCTCCACCGATTTCCCGCCGACCACCGGAAAGCGTCGGCACGACTACGCGAGGATCGACAGCACGTCGCACTACTGGGGTGACTCGGTCGGGGTGTTCCAGAAGCCCGCCCGGTACCCGCGGGTGACGTCGGCCCTGGTCAGGGAGGTCGTGGTGTGGTGGGCGAACCGGGTCGGCGACGTCCGTGGTCGCGACAGCTAGGCCGGCCCTGGGACGGATGGGGCGCACGGTCCGCGGCTGCCGGGACCGTCACCCCTCCGGCTTACAGTGAGGTGGTGAGTGCGCCGCAGGCTTCCGGTTCCCCAGGGGGGCTGCGTTCATGAGCAGCGTCCAGGAAGCCCTCTCCGGGCCGCAGCAGTCCCTGCCCGGGACCGAGGCCCTCCAGCGCACCGCCAAGGGGCAGGTCGGCCGTGAGCTCGACCGGATGCTCGCCGGGCTGAACGGCCCGCAGCGGCAGGCCGTCGTCCACGAGGGCGGGCCGTTGCTCATCGTCGCCGGCGCCGGCTCGGGCAAGACGCGCGTGCTCGCGCACCGCATCGCCTACCTGCTGGGGGCGCGCGGGGCGCAGCCTGGGGAGATCCTGGCGATCACCTTCACGAACAAGGCCGCGGGCGAGATGAAGGAGCGGGTGGCGCAGCTCGTCGGCCCCCGTGCACGCGCCATGTGGGTGTCGACGTTCCACTCGATGTGCGTGCGCATCCTGCGGGCGGAGGCCGCCAAGCTCGGCCTGAAGTCCTCCTTCACCATCTACGACCAGGGCGACTCGGTGCGGCTCATGACGATGGTCGCCCGCGACCTGGATCTCGACGCCAAGCGGTACCCCGGCCGGAGCCTCGCCGCCCAGGTGTCGAACCTGAAGAACGAGCTGATCGACGAGGAGAGCTTCGTTCCCTCGACCGCCCCGGAGAAGGTGCTGGCCGAGGCGTACCGGCTCTACCAGCAGCGGCTGCGGCAGGCCCACGCGCTCGACTTCGACGACCTGATCATGACGACGGTCCACCTGCTGCAGGCCTTCCCGGACGTCGCCGAGCACTACCGCCGCCGGTTCCGGCACGTGCTGGTCGACGAGTACCAGGACACCAACCACGCGCAGTACATGCTGGTGCGTGAGCTGGTGGGTACCGGCGAGGGTCCGGTCCCGATGGGCGAGCTGTGCGTCGTCGGCGACGCCGACCAGTCGATCTACGCGTTCCGGGGCGCGACGATCCGCAACATCGATGAGTTCGAGCGCGACTACCCGGACGCGACGACCATCCTGCTCGAGCAGAACTACCGCTCCACGCAGCGGATCCTGCGGGCGGCGAACACGGTCATCGCCCGGAACACCGGCCGTCGGCCGAAGAGCCTGTGGACCGACGCCGGCGACGGCGAGCTGATCGAGGGCTACGTCGCCGACAACGAGCACGACGAGGCGGCCTGGGTGGCCGAGCAGATCGACGCCCTCGTCGACGAGGGCGTCGTGGCGCCCAAGGACATCGCGGTCTTCTACCGCACCAACAACGCCTCGCGGGTGTTCGAGGAGGTGTTCATCCGCGTCGGCATGCCCTACAAGGTCGTCGGCGGGGTGCGCTTCTACGAGCGCAAGGAGGTCCGCGACGCGCTGGCCTACCTGAAGGTCGTGGCGAACCCGACCGACATCGTGAGCCTGCGCCGGGTCATCAACACCCCCAAGCGCGGCATCGGCGACCGGGCGGAGGCCTGCATCGAGAATTTCGCCGACCGCGAGCGCATCCCGTTCGCCTCCGCACTGCGCCGGTGCTCGGAGGTGGGCGAGCTCGCCACCCGCTCGCTCAAGGCGATCCAGGAGTTCGTGGCCCTGCTCGAGGAGTTCGAGCAGCTCGTCGAGACCGGGTCCGGACCGGCGGCGCTGCTGGAGAGCATCCTCGACCGCACCGGCTACCTGGCCGAGCTCCAGGCCAGCACCGACCCCCAGGACGAGGGGCGGGTCGACAACCTCAACGAGCTCATCTCGGTCGCCGCGGAGTTCGAGGCGGCCAGCCCGGGCGGCACGGTCACCGAGTTCCTCGAGCAGGTGTCGCTGGTGGCCGACGCCGACCAGATCCCTGTGTCCGGCGACGACGCCGGCGTGGTCACGATGATGACGCTGCACACCGCCAAGGGCCTGGAGTTCCCGGTCGTGTTCCTGACCGGCCTCGAGGACGGCGTGTTCCCGCACCTGCGCGCCCTGGGCGACCCGCGCGAGCTGGAGGAGGAGCGCCGGCTGGCCTACGTCGGCATCACCCGCGCCCAGCAGCGGCTGTTCCTGTCGCGGGCCCAGGTGCGCACCAGCTGGGGGCAGCCGGCGTACAACCCGCCGTCGCGGTTCCTCGACGAGCTCCCGGCCGACACCGTGCACTGGGCACGCACCGAGCCGGCACCGGCCGCCACGACCAGTTACAGCTCGGCGCAGTCGCGCGTCGCGGCCACCGGCCTGTCCACCGGTGGCCTGCGCGGTGGCGTGGGCAACCGGAAGGTGATCACCGTCGACGTCGGCGACCGCGTCTCGCACGACGCATTCGGCCTCGGCACGGTCGTCGAGGTCACCGGGGCCGGCGACAAGGCGCAGGCCACCGTCGACTTCGGTTCGGGTGGCACCAAGCGTCTCGTGCTGCGCTACGCGCCCCTGGTCAAGCTCTAGATCGCGGTCGTCACAGCGCGTTGCGCGCGGAGAGCCACCCCTCGGGGTCGATCGGCCGGCCGTCGCGCCCGCCCTCGTGGATCTCCCAGTGCAGGTGCGCGCCGGTGGAGTAGCCCTCGTTGCCGACCGTCGCGATCTGGTCTCCGGCGTGCACGAGCTGGCCGGCCTGCACCGAGTAGTAGCGCATGTGGCCGTAGATGTGGACGTTGCCGTCCGCGTCCTGGACGAGGACCGCATTGCCGAAGCCGGATGCGGGGCCGGCGTCGACGACCACGCCGTCGGTGGCCGAGTAGATCGGTGTGCCGAGTGGCGCGGCCATGTCCCAGCCGTAGTGCATCTGGCCCCAGCGAGGGCAGTAGCAGGTGGTGAGGCGGTAGTCGGTGACCGGTACGACGAACTTGGGCTCGCGGGCGGCGCGCGAGGCGGCCAGCTCGTCGAGGCGGGCGCGGGCCTCCGCCTCGGTGATGCCGCGGCGCACCTCGCCGTCGTTCAGGTCGTCGAAGGAGGCCTCGCCGAGGCCGAAGTCGGAGGCGTCGACCGCCACCGCCTCCGGCTCGCCGAGGAAGGCCGGCCCGGCAGCGAGAAGCGCGCCGGCGACGAGCGCGGCGAGCCAGAGCGGGGCGCGCCGGCCGGGCGGCTGGGGGAGCCCCCGACCGGCGAGGGGCAGACGACGGCGCGGGCGTGCCCCCGCATCGGTCGGCGGCGGGCCCGGCTGGTCGTCGCGCGGCTGCCGGTCGTCGAGGGGCGGCCGCGGTGCGGGCACGCCGGCCACGCCGTACCGCTCGGCTGCGTCGAGCGTGGCGATGGGCGGCACGGGGCACCTTCCGGGAAGAGTGGGCGTCCGCCGGTCCGTACCGGCGCCGTGATCGGACCGTAACGTTCAGTCAGGACGCGACCAAGCACCGAACGGCACGTGTCGTGCGGGAGTGGGGGGCGCAGGTTCCGGCGCTCAGGCGACGGCGGGCTCGGGCGCGGTGGCCGCCGTGCCACGGAGGCCGGCCAGCGTCGCGGCGACCTCGTCGACGACGGTGCGGTGGTTGGGCAGCGACATGTGCCCCACCCCGCGGACGAGCACGTTGCGGACGGCGAGATCGGGGTGCTCGCAGCGCCCGGAGCGGGTCGGCACGACGACCTGGTCGAGGTCGCTGTAGATCGCGGTGAGTGGCGTGCGACAGCCGGGCGCGGGCTCGGCGAGGTCCTGCAGGAGGGCCGAGCCCGGTCGAAGCTGGCGCACCAGCGGCGTGGGCAGGACGTGCGCCCAGAGCGAGCCCTGGTGCGGAGTGCCCAGGGTCACCAGCGAGTCGACGCGGCGGTCGCCGCCCTGCTTCTGCACGTGGTAGCGGGCGATCAGCCCGCCGAGGCTGTGGCCCACGACGTGGATCCGCTCGTGTCCGGTCTGCTCGCACAGCCGCTCGATGTGGGCGCCCAGGTCGGCTGCGCCGCGGGCCACGTCGCCGAGCAGGGGGCTGTAGTTCCACGAGCAGACCGAGGTGAAGCCTCGGCGACGGAGGTTGCGGCGCATCAGCGCGAAGATCGACCGGTTGTCGATGAACCCGTGTACCAGCAGCACGGGGATGCGCGCCGCGAGCGGGTCGGCGGCGAACAGGGCCCGGACGGCCGGCGGCCCGGTCGGGCGCAGCAGGCTGTCGGGGCGCAGTTGCTCGGTCCGCGTCCCGAGGGGGTAGAGCAGTGCGTGGGCGCCCACCCAGGCCAGTTCGGTGAGCCCGCCGGCCACGGTGGCGGGGCTGCACAGTGCTCGCAGGCCACCTCGTGGCGTGCCGTCGGAGGGGAGGACGGTGTGCGACTCTGGAGTCGATGCCGGGGCGCTCGTCGCGCGCATCGCCAGCTCCTCTCTGGGTCGTGAGCAGGGAGCGTCGGTGCTCCCGTCACGTGTGGGATGCGCAGAAGAGTGCTCCGTTGACGCGACGGTAATGCCCCGTTGTGGTGACCGTCACACGAACGTCACCAACCCGTTGCAGATCGACACGGGTTCGTGACATTCGGTGCAGAAGAGGGGGAATCGTGCCCACCCGCGACGTCCGTGCCGGCTCGACCGGTCGAACCGCGCACAGCGGAGACGAGCTGGTCGTCGGCACCGTCCCGGCGCTCGCCCGGGTCGCCGGAGTGCTGCTGGTGCTCGCCGGTCTGATCGGCGCGACCGCGCCGTTTCCGACCTACCTCGTGGTCGGGGGCAGCGTGCTGACCGTGGCCGAGAGCCCGGCCGACGCCGTCGTGGCACTGCTGGTACCGCTGGCCCAGGTGGCGGTCGGTGCGACCCTCGCGGCCGGCCGGGTGCCGAAACTCGGGCTGGCCTTCGCCGCGGTCGCAGGCGCGCTGGCCGTCGGGCAGCTGCTCATCGAGCTCTACCGCGGGCAGGCCTCGACGGCCCGCCCCGGCATCGAGGTGATCGCAGGGGAACGCGTGCTGACCAGCGGTGTCGACGTCCGGACCGGTTGGCTCCTGACCGTCGCCGCGCTCGGGCTGGTCGTCCTCGCCGGAGCAGTCGCCCTGGCGGCATGGGGGCGGACGGTCATGGAGGACGGCGGCGCCCTCGACCCGGTCCGCTCGGTGCTGGCCGGTGCGGCGGTGCTGTGCGGCGTCCTGGCGGTCCTGTCCCTGGCGCTGCCGGCGGCCGACGTGCCCGACGACCTCGTGGTGGACCCGGTCACGGGACTACAGATCGTCGTCGAGCGCGAGGGCCCGCAGGCATTGCTGGAACGCCCCGGGCTGGCGCTGCTCGGTGGCCTGCTGCTGGCAGGCGCGGTGCTCCTCTGCTCCGTGGTGGCCCCGTCGCTGCGGCCCCGCCTGGCAGCGGTGGGCGGCCTGCTCGCCCTCGCGGTCACCGTGCTCGGCGCTGCCCTCACCGGTGTGCGCGACGCCGCCGGTTCCCCGGACCTGGAGTGGACGGTCCCCGGCCTCGGGCTGCTGGTCGCCGGTCTCGGGTACGCAGTGCTGACCGTGCTCGCCTGGCGGCTGCGCCGCCCGTAGCCGGCCCACTGCAGGGGCCGGAGAGGTGGGTTTTCTCACTAAGCTGGCCCCCGTGGTGGACGAACGCATCCGGGTGGTGATCGCCAAGCCGGGCCTCGACGGGCACGACCGGGGCGCCAAGGTGGTGGCTCGGGCGCTCCGGGACGCCGGCATGGAGGTCGTCTACACCGGCCTGCACCAGACGCCCGAGCAGATCGTCGACACCGTCGTCCAGGAGGACGCCGACGCGGTGGGCCTGTCGGTGCTCTCCGGGGCGCACATGACGCTGTTCACGCGGCTGGCCGAGCTGATGGGCGAGCGCGGTGTCGACGACGTCGTGGTCTTCGGGGGCGGGATCATCCCCGACGAGGACCTGCCGGAGCTCGAGCGGCTCGGCGTGGCCAGGATCTTCACCCCGGGCGCGACCACCACCGAGATCGTCGACTGGGTCCGCGGCCACGTCGGCGCCTAACCGACGACGGGGATCGTCAGCTTCTGCACCGTGCTCCCGCCGGTCGTGATCGTCACCGGCTGCGGCAGCGTCGACCCGCGGTAGGCCAGGTCGCCGCCGGCCAGGACGACGGCCAGTCGATGACCGGGCTCGAACCGGTGCACGATCGCGGGCAGCTCCACGGTGAACGGCCGGCCGGGGTCGGCCACGCGGGCGGGGGAGATCAGCCGGTTCGGCAGCTCGACGGTCGATCCGTCGGGGCCGACGTCGTAGATCTTCGCGAAGACCACCAGCTGCGTGCCCGGGTCGAGTGCCGTGACCGTGGGCGCGGCGAGCCGGACGGTCAGCCGGGGCGAGCCGACGACGTCCAGAGGCGCCGTCAGCGGGCCGGTGGCGAACCGGATGGCGCTGCCCGGTGGATCGACGACGGGCCGGCTCTGATCGAGACCGGAGATCTCGGTGTAGTTGGGGCCGATCGGCAGGGTGCTGCCGTACCCACTGGTCCCGGGGGCGACGGCGGCCCGGGTGCGCACCAGGTCGCCGTCCGCCCCCGGCGCGACCGGGCCGGAGAGGTAGAGGGTCCGGGTGTTGCCGACCGGGAAGGCCGGTGCCGTGGCGTACGCCTGGCGGATGTCGCCGGTCGCCTCGTGCACCCAGTCGCGGTAGTACGAGAAGTTCAGCGGCGGCCGGGGCCCGCGGTCGCGCACGTAGTGGTCGAACCAGGCCAGCGCCTGCCGGCCCTGGAGCGACTGCGCCGGACGGCGGAGGTCGAGCTCGCCCGGCTGGGGGGCGGAGTCGCTGTGGCCCCAGGACTGCCAGACCATCGCGGTCGGCGTGCCCTGGCGTCGCAGCTGCGTGTAGGTCGCGATCGCCTCCTGCAGGTTGAACAGCGTGTCGGCCTGGCCCTGACCGATCAGCGTCGGCACCCGGATGTCACGGATGTAGGACGCCACGGAGTTCGACCGCAGGAACCGGATCGAGTCCCGGCTCGGGTGACCGAGCGTGGCGACCTCGGCCAGGGCCCGGCAGACCGGACGGTCGAAGTTGGCGCAACCGTCGGCGACGAACCGCTGCCAGGCGACCGGGTCGGTCGGCGGCGGGACGTCCTGCGCCCCGTTGGCGACGCCGACCGTGGTGAACAGGGCCGCCCACTGGTACTTGAAGACGCCGGTGCGCGCCGAGCTGACCGAACCGCTGCGCGCGGTGTCCCCCGGCAGCGCGCTGTTCTCGGGTGCCAGCGAGTAGGCCAGGTCGTTCCAGGTGATCAGGGGGATGATCGCGTCGACCCGGTCGGTCCCGCGTGCCCGCTCGTACCCTGCGGTGGCGAACTGGATCTGACCGCCGTAGGAACCGCCGGTCATCCCGACTGCGGGGTCGTGGCGGGTGCCCGTTCTCGCGTCCTCCCGGATCACCTGGTCGATGCGCACCCGTTCGCCGGTGGCGTCGTCCACGGCCAGAACGGTCGGATCGCCGCCGAGGAAGCGCACGAGCTGGCTGGCGGCGGCGCCGTCGTGCTCCCGGTCGTCCAGCGTGATCGGGCAGGTGTCCCCATCGACGAAGCCGAGGCCGGTGTAGGACAGGGTGACGTAGCCGTGCTCGCCGAAGCCCTGGGCGAGGTCGGCCTGGTCGGCCTTCGTGCCGCCGAAACCGTTCGTGACCAGCAGCGCCGGAGCGCGTCGCTGCGCGCTCACCCCTGCCGGCACGTAGAGATCGGCGTCGATCCGGCAGGTGCGCTTCTCCGGTCCGAGGTTCGTGACCGTGATCGTCAGGTCCCGGGGCACGATCTCGGCGGCGGCGGAGGCGGCCGGCGCGAACGCCGCCGTGCTCCCGGTGGTCAGTGCGGCGGTCATCAGGGCGGTGGCAACGCGTCGCACCGGGGCTCCTCGTCGTCGAGGTCGGATGTCTCGGGGTCGGGTCCGGGGTCGGGTCCGGGGTCGCGGGACTCGGGTCAGGGGTCTCGATGGAGTGAGCACCGCTGTGATGCGCCCCACGCCGACCCCCGGTTCTTCAACGCCCGGGGCGACGCCGCGGTTACGGGCGGGCTACGGTGCCTGTTCGTGGATCTCTTCGAGTACCAGGCCCGTGACCTGTTGGCCTCGCACGGTGTACCCGTGCTCCCCGGTGGCGTCGCCGAGACGCCGGAGCAGGCGGAGGCGATCGCGCGCGAGATCGCCGCGCCGGTCGTCGTCAAGGCCCAGGTGAAGACCGGCGGCCGCGGCAAGGCCGGCGGCGTCAAGCTCGCCGACGACCCCGAGGAGGCCAAGGCCCGGGCGCAGGACATCCTCGGCCTGGACATCAAGGGGCACATCACCCGCACGCGTGATGGTCGCCCAGGCCGTCCGACATCGCCGAGGAGTACTACTTCTCCTACCTGCTCGACCGCGCCAACCGCACGTTCCTCGCGATGGCCTCGGTCGAGGGCGGCATGGAGATCGAGGAGATCGCCGTCGAGCAAGCCGGAGGCGCTGGCCAAGATCCCGATCGACGCCACGGTGGGCGTCGACGAGGCCAAGGCCGCCGAGATCGTCGACGCCGCGAAGTTCCCCGCCGAGGTGCGCGACCAGGTGATCGCCATCGCTGTCGCAGCTGTGGCAGGTCTTCACGAAGGAGGACGCCACGCTGGTCGAGGTCAACCCGCTGGCCAAGGCGCCCGACGGCACCGTGCTCGCGCTCGACGCCAAGGTCACCCTCGACGAGAACGCCGGCTTCCGGCACCCCGAGCACGCCGCTCTGGAGGACGCCGCCTCGGCCGACCCGCTCGAGGCCGCGGCCAAGGAGAAGAACCTCAACTACGTCAAGCTCGAGGGCGAGGTCGGCATCATCGGCAACGGTGCCGGCCTGGTCATGAGCACCCTGGACGTCGTCGCCTACGCCGGCGAGGAGTTCGGCGGCGTCAAGCCGGCCAACTTCCTCGACATCGGCGGCGGCGCCTCGGCCGAGGTCATGGCCAACGGGCTGCACATCATCCTGTCCGACCCGGCCGTGAAGAGCGTCTTCGTCAACGTCTTCGGCGGCATCACCGCCTGCGACGCCGTCGCCAACGGCATCGTCTCCGCGCTCGAGCATGCTCGGGCGACGAGGCCACCAAGCCGCTCGTCGTCCGGCTCGACGGCAACAACGTGGAGGAGGGCCGGCGGATCCTCGCCGAGGCCAACCACCCGCTGGTGACCGTGGTCGACACGATGGACGGCGCCGCGCGCCGGGCCGCCGAGCTCGCCGCCGCCTGATCCCGACTCCCGAACAGGACCCACTACAGATGTCGATCTTCCTCAACGAGAACAGCAAGGTCATCGTCCAGGGCATGACCGGCTCCGAGGGCCGCAAGCACACCCAGCGCATGCTGGCGTCGGGCACCGCGATCGTCGGCGGCGTCAACCCGCAGCAAGGCCGGGCAGACCGTCGACTTCGACGGCGCCAGCGTGCCCGTCTTCGGCGGCGTCGCCGAGGCCATGAAGGAGACCGGCGCCGACGTCACCGTCGTCTTCGTGCCGCCGAAGTTCGCCAAGGACGCCGTCATCGAGGCCGTCGACGCCCAGATCGGCCTCGCCGTGGTGATCACCGAGGGCATCCCGGTGCACGACTCGACCTACTTCTGGGCGCACGCCCAGGGCGGCTCGACCCGCATCATCGGCCCGAACTGCCCCGGCCTGATCAGCCCCGGGCGGTCCAACGCCGGCATCATCCCGGCCGACATCACCCAGGCCGGCAAGATCGGGCTGGTCTGCAAGTCGGGCACGCTGACCTACCAGATGATGTACGAGCTCCGGGACATCGGTTTCTCCACCGCGGTCGGCATCGGTGGCGACCCGGTCATCGGCACCACGCACATCGACTGCCTCCAGGCGTTCCAGGACGACCCGGAGACCGAGGCCATCGTGATGATCGGTGAGATCGGCGGCGACGCCGAGGAGCGGGCGGCCGACTTCATCAAGGCCAACGTCACCAAGCCGGTCGTCGGCTACGTGGCCGGGCTTCACCGCGCCCGAGGGCAAGACCATGGGCCACGCCGGCGCGATCGTCTCCGGCTCGTCCGGCACCGCCCAGGCGAAGAAGGAGGCGCTCGAGGCCGCCGGCGTCCGGGTCGGCAAGACGCCGTCGGAGACGGCGAAGCTCATGCGGGAGATCGTCGAGGGCTGACTCCTTGCGGCGGGGACGCGCGGCGACCACGATCTTGGCGCGTCCTCGACCGAAGGAGACAGCGATGACCGCCAGCCCGCCGCCCGACCAGCCTCCCGGCGCACCGCCGCCGGGGTGGGGGCAGCAGCAGCCCCCGCCCGGCTGGCTCCCGCCGCCGGCGCCCGGCCAGTCGGGTTGGGGTCAGCCGGGTCCGGGTCAGCCGGGTCCGGGTCAGCCGCCCACCCCGGCCGGTCCCGGGTTCTCGATGGATCTGAAGAAGCTGAGGGTCGCCGACTACGTCGTCGCCGGCGGGACGGTCCTCTACCTGATCCTGGCGATGCTCCCGTGGTGGGACTTCGAGTTCTTCACGGTGAGCGGCTTCGAGGGCTCGGGTTCGGTCAGCAGCGCCTTCGTGCTGTTTCTCCTGGCCACGGCCTGGGCGGTGCTGCCGGCGTTCACCGACCTGACGGTGGGCTTCCCGCGGGCGTGGATCACCGTCGGGCTGGCCGGTCTGGGCTTCCTGCTGACACTCGTGGCGTGGATCGACACCCTGAGCGTCGACTTCTCGGTGTTCGCCCTGCTCGGACTGCTGACGGCGGCCGCCATCCTGCTGTTCGCGGCCTTCGCGCTGCTGCCCGAGCTGCGCACCAGGCCCGGCCTCGCCGGGGGGCAGGCCAACGCGGCGCCGTGGGCCGACCAGCCCGCACCGGACGCGGGGGGCGCCCGGCGGGCCGATCCCGCGCACGGGCAGCCGGGACCGTCGTTCACCGGTACGGCGACGCCCCCGACCACCCCCATGACGGCGCCGATCCAGACGCCACCCGCCGCGCAGACACCTCCGCCGCCTCCCGGGGCGCCGTGGCAGCAGCAGTCGCCGCCACCCCCGCCACCCCCGCCGTCCGGGGGAGCGGACCGGCCACCCGGCACCTGACCCGCCGCCTCCGGGACAGCCCGTGACCGGTTGATCGACGCAGCGTCGGGGCGAGACGGTTTCCGCTCCGCCCCGGCGCGTGCGCCGTCGTTGCGCGCGCCGGGCTTGCGACAGTGGACGGGTGGTCGCCCTGCTTCGCTCCCTGACGGCCCGCAGGCGCGGCGACCGCCCCGACGGCGAGGCCGCTGCGCCGGCGTGGGCGCCCCACTGGCCGGCGGCCCTCTCCGCACTCGCGGTGACCGTCGTGGGGTTGCTCGGCCTCGGCGCCGCCGTCCTCGTCGTCCAGACCCTGGACCCCGACGGCGGCCTGTCCGCCGGCGACTCCGCCGGGGTGGCCGGACGGCTGTGGCTGCTGGCTCAGGGTGGCAGTGTGCAGCTGGACTCCGGGCCGCTCGTGCTGGCGCCGCTGCTGCTCACCCTCGGCATCGCCTGGGGGCTCGCACAGGCGGGACGCTGGGTGGTACACGCCGCCGACGTAACGAGAGCCCGCGTGGCAGCCGTGGTCGTCGCCCTGCTGGTGGCCGTGCACGCGGGCGTCACCGCGCTCCTCGCTGTGGCCGTGGACGCCGGGGCGGGCGGCACCGGGGTGCTGAGACCCCTGACCGGGTCGGCCGCCCTGGCACTGCTGGCGGCCGGGTGGGGCGTCGGTCGCGAGTCCGGGCTGGTGAGGTCGGCGCTGGACCGGCTGCCGGGGCCGGTCCGGCCCCTGCTGCGCGGCGTCCTGGCCGGGCTGCTGGCACTGATGGCGCTCTGCACCGCGGTCGTGGCCGTCGCCGTCGCCTCGGACGCCGCCGGCTACGCGGCGCTCTCGTCGTCGCTGGGCGGTGCCGGAGCCGGAGCGCTGGGCCTGCTCGCGCTGGGCCTGCTGCTGTTGCCCAACGCGGCCGCGGCGGTCGTGGGTCTGGCCGCGGGGCCCGGCTTCGCGGTCGGCAGCGGCACGCTGGTCTCGGTGCACGGTGTCACCCTGGGCGCGGTGCCGGCACTGCCCCTGTTCGCGGCGCTGCCGGACACCCAGGCGGTGCCGCTGCTGGCGTTCGCCTCGCAGGCGATCCCCGCGCTCGCCGGTCTGGTGGTCGGCAGCACGCTGGGCAGGCACCTGGCTCGGGACGCCGGTGGATCGGTGGTCGCCGGGCTGTGGGGGGTGCTCGCCGGTGGCCTGCTGGGCGTGGCGTCGGCGGGGATGGTGTGGATCGCGCGCGGCTCCCTCGGCGACGGGGCGCTGGCCACGATCGGCGCGGCGCCGGTCGCCACCGGCATCGCCGTGGCGGCGCAGGCCGGCATCGCCGCCGCTCTCGGCGCCGCCGTCGCCCGCTGGCGGGCGCGGGGCTGACGGAGGGCCCCACCCCCACCTTCCGCAGGCTCGCGGCGGGCCCCCGCGAGGGGGCCTTATAGGGTCGGGAGCGTGCCCGCACCCGAGCAGACCCGGCGGGCGCGGGTCGTCGTCCTGCTGTCCGGAACCGGCTCGCTGTGCGAGGCGCTGATCGCGGCGACCGACGACCCCTCGTATCCCGCGACCGTCGTGGCCGTGGGCGCCGACCGGCCCGCGGAGGGTCTCGAGCGCGCCCGGCGCCGCGGTCTGCCGACCTTCGTCTGCGCGCTGCGCGAGCACCCGGACCGGGCGTCGTGGGATCGCGCGCTGGCCGCCGCCGTCGCCGAGCACCGCCCCGACCTGGTGGTCTCCGCCGGGTTCATGAAGATCGTCGGCCCTGCCGTGCTCGATGCCTTCGGGGGTCGGCTGGTGAACACCCACCCCGCGTTGCTGCCGGCCTTTCCCGGCGCGCACGCCGTCCGTGACGCCCTGGCCGCGGGAGTGTCCGAGACCGGTTCGACCGTGCACCTCGTCGACGAAGGCGTGGACACCGGGCCGGTGCTGGCGCAGCGGCCGGTCCCGGTGCTGCCCGGCGACGACGAGGCCACGCTGCACGAGCGCATCAAGATCGTCGAGCGCGAGCTCCTCGTCCAGACGGTGGCCCGCCTGGTCACCACCGACGCCGCCCCGCCCGCTCCGAGGGAGACCGACACATGACCGACGCCGCGAACCGCACGCCCATCCGCCGTGCCCTGCTGGGGGTGTACGACAAGGCCGGCATCGAGGACCTGGCCCGGGGGCTGTCCGCGGCTGGGGTCGAGCTGGTCAGCACCGGCGCCACGGCACGCCGGATCGCCGACGCCGGGCTGCCGGTCACGCCCGTCGAGCAGGTCACGGGGTTCCCGGAGTGCCTGGACGGGCGGGTCAAGACCCTGCACCCGGCGGTGCACGCGGGCATCCTGGCCGATCGGCGGCGGCCGGAGCACGTGGCGCAGCTGGCGGAGCTGGGCATCGCACCCTTCGACCTGGTGGTGGTCAACCTCTACCCGTTCAGCGAGACGGTCGCCTCGGGGGCCGGCGCGGACGAGTGCGTGGAGCAGATCGACATCGGGGGCCCGGCCATGGTGCGGGCCGCGGCGAAGAACCACCCGTCGGTGGCGGTCGTCGTCGACCCGGCGCGCTACGCCGACGTGCTGGCCGCGGTATCGGCCGGCGGGTTCACCCTGGCCGAGCGGCAGCAGCTGGCCGCGGCGGCGTTCCGGCACACGGCCACGTACGACATCGCCGTCGCCTCGTGGCTCGGCAGCGTCGTCGCTCCGGACGACGAGGCCGGCTTCCCCGGCTGGGTGGGCGGCAGCTGGGAGCGCGCGGACGTGCTGAGGTACGGGGAGAACCCCCACCAGCGGGCGGCGCTCTACCGCAGCGGCCAGCCGGGGCTGGCCCACGCGGAGCAGCTGCACGGCAAGCAGATGTCCTACAACAACTTCGTCGACACCGACGCCGCGTGGCGGGCGGCCCACGACCACGACGATCCCTGCGTGGCGATCATCAAGCACGCCAACCCGTGCGGGATCGCCGTCGGAACCGACATCGCCGCCGCGCACCGGAAGGCGCACGCCTGCGACCCGGTGTCGGCATTCGGGGGCGTCATCGCCGCCAACCGTGAGATCGACCTGACCACCGCGGAGCAGATCGCCGAGGTGTTCACCGAGGTCGTCGTGGCGCCCTCGTTCACCGGCGACGCGCTGCGCGTTCTGACCGGCAAGAAGAACATCCGGCTGCTGCGGCTGCCGCACCTGCCTGGGTCCGGGGTGGAGCTGAGGCCGGTCAGCGGCGGGCTGCTGCTGCAGACGGTGGACCGCATCGACGCACCCGGCGACGACCCGACCACCTGGACCCTGGCGTGCGGGGAGCCCCTGGACGCCGCCGGTCTCGACGACCTGGTGTTCGCCTGGCGCAGCGTCCGCGCGGTGCGGTCGAACGCGATCCTGCTCGCCCACGACAAGGCCACGGTCGGGGTGGGCATGGGGCAGGTGAACCGGGTCGACGCGGCCCGGCTGGCCGTCGGGCGGGCGGGGGAGCGGGCCGCGGGCTCCGTCGCGGCGTCCGACGCCTTCTTCCCGTTCGCCGACGGACTGCAGGTGCTGCTCGACGCCGGCGTCCGGGGGGTCGTGCAGCCCGGCGGATCGGTGCGGGACGAGGAGGTCATCGCCGCCGCTGCGGCCGCCGGTGTGCCGCTGTACCTCACCGGTACGCGGCACTTCGCCCACTGAGCGGCCGCGTGCCTTCCTCGTCGCGACCGCACGTCGGGCCGCCGGAGGACGGGGCGACCGTCGAGGACGTCGACTTCGCCCGGGTCGACTGGGACTGGGCGCGGCTGGAGGGGGTGACGTTCGTCGGCTGCCGGTTTCCCGACGCGCACCTGCTCGAGCTGGTGACCCGGCGCTGCGTCTTCGAGTCCTGCGTGCTCACCGGCGTGCGGATGTCGGGGTCGCAGCACCACGGGACGGCGTTCGTCACCTGCCGGTTCGAGCGGGCGCGCCTGTCGAACAGCACCTTCGAGTCGTGCAAGTTCACCGGGTCCCAGTTCGCCGGTGCCGATCTGCGGCCCCTGACCGCGACCGACTGCGACTGGAGCTGGACCGGTCTGCGCGGGATGGACCTGTCGGGATCGGACCTGTCGGGGCAGCGCTTCGTCGAGGCCGACCTCGCTGACGCCGACCTGCGCGAGTGCGACCTGCGCGGCGCGGATCTGACCAACGCGCGGGTGCACAACCTCCAGCTGCGCGGCGCGGACCTGCGGCAGGCCTCGACCGGCGGCGTGGACTGGCGGCAGGTGTCGCTCACCGGCGTCCGCATCGACCTGCTCCAGGCCGTACAGGTCGCCCGCGTGCACGGCGCTCTGGTCGAGGACTAGTTGTCCTGCGACTGGCAACCTTCGCCCTTAAGGCGGCCTCAGGGACGCCGGGTCGTCGGGGCCTCGGGCATTCCCGCCGGTATTCGAAAGGATGCTGTTATCCAGCCACGGATAACAGCATCCTTTCGAAAAGCTGCGGTGATGGCGGAGGCGCCGCCGTGGTCGCAGCCTGTCCTTGAGTGGGCCGTTTAGGGCAACGTTTGCGGCCGGGGCACTAACTGCGGCCTGACGGCGTTCCCGCGGGAACGCCGAAAGCCCGTCAGCTCGGCGCGCCGGTCTCGGCGGCCATCCGGCGGGCGACGTCGCGGTTGGCCATGAGGACGTGGACGGCCCAGTCGAGGTCGCGGAGCCGTTCGCCGCCGGTGCTCGTGACGTCGGGCAGGCCGGGCGGTTCCCCGTCGGGGAAGAGCACGGTCGACACGCGGCCGGTCGGTGTGCGTGCGTGGCGGGTGGCGGTGGGTGGCCGGCGTCCTCGGCGGCGGCGGGCGCTCGGTCCCCGGCCGCGGGTGGGTGCGCAGCGGTCCACCAGTGGGGTCTCGGGTCGGCGTGCGGCGGTGGTGTCGAGGGGGTGCACGCCGACGTAGACCTCCGGCTGGGTGGCCGGGTCCGCCGCGGAGTCGGCAAGGCCGGCCAGGCCGTGGGGGAACGCGGCGTCGGCGTCACCCCAGACGCGGCGCCCGTCGGGGTCGGTGACGATCAGTCGGCCGTCGCGGCGGGACAGGACCAGGTCCTGGGCGTGGACCAGGCCGTGGTCGGCATCGCAGAGCAACACCAGGTTCGCCAGGTCGGTGCGCCCGCCGAACAGCCAGTGCCGCAGGTGGTGGGCGTGCAGCCGCTCGATCCGGTTCTCCGGGCAGCCGGGGCGGGCGCAGCCGCCGTCGCGGCGCAGCAGCGCCCGGCGCTGGGCCCTGGTCGCCCGCCGCCTGGCCCGGCCGACGGCGAGCACCTCCCGGCCCTGCTCGAGCATGGTGAGCACGGTCGCCTCGCACAGCATCCGCCGCACGTCGGCCGGGGCGAGCGCCGGCCCGCCGCCCTCCAGATAGGCCCGGCCGGCGGCGGCGTCGTCGGCGAGCACGTCGGCGTCGACGTGCACGACGACCTCCCGGCGCGGAGGGTCACCGGGCCGCCGGTCGGCCGCGACCGCCGCCCGGGCCAGCGCCGCGAGCGCCTCGCAGCGGCGGGCCGCGGTCCGCTCCCGGGCCAGCCGCACCTCCTCGTGCTCGTCGTAACGGCGGGCCACCTCCCGGTCAGCCGCGGCCAGGTCGTGGTCGGCGGCCACCCGCTTGGCCTCCGCCCGGTCGCGGCGGGCGTACCGCTCGGCCAGCGACTCGACCGCGGCGAGGAACTCCGCGCCTTGCTCGCCGTCGAGGCGGGCGGTGACCCGCAGCATGCCGTCCTCGTCCCAGGACGCGTTGAACTGCCGCTTCTCCACCACCCGGCGCTCGTCGACCCGGTCGGCGCGGCGGATTTCCCGCATCGTCCGCTCGGTCTGCGACGCCGTGGCCTCCAGCGCGAACTCCAGCAGCCCGGCCTCGCTGGCCGGGTCGGCCACCCGGGTCAGCGCCCGGGCCTTGGCGTAGGAGATCCGGCCGGCCTCGAACGCCGCGCTGATCACCGGGAGGCCGCGCAGCGCACGCGCGACCCGCACGTGTTCCCGGGCCGCGCCCGGACCCAGCCCGCACTGCCAGGACAGCCAGTGCGCGCACGACTTGATGCCGCACCCGGCCCAGCCCTCCCGGGCGTCGAACTCGCCCACCAGCCGCAACCAGCCCGCCGTCGCCGCGGCCAGCCGCACCGCACCGGCGGTGATCTCCCGCGCCAACTCCTCCAGCGTCCGCTCCGCCACATCCACTCCATCCATCGAACGTATGAGCGAAAGCTAGCGACTGCCGGTGACATTTCTCCGACGGCTCTGGCCGTCCGGGAGGGGGACCCCGCCTAGGCGTCCCCGCAAGGGCCAAGGCTTGACGGCGTTCCCGCGGGAACGCCCCGGATCAGCCCCGCCAGTGGCGCAGACCCGGAAGCAGCCGGGCGACGTCCGAGCCTCGCGGATCGCCTCAGCCGATGAGCAGCGCCTCCGCGCGGTCGGCCGCGGTCGGCCGGGTCCGCGCCTCCTCCGCCAGTGTGCCGGCGAACCGGCGCGCCGCGGCCCGGTACGCGGGGTCGTCCAGCACCTGCCGGACGGCGGCGGCGACCCGGTCCGCGGGGGCATCCTTCGCCACCCGCACCCCGGCACCGACGCGCAGCACCCGCACGGTGTTGTCCTTCTGATCCCGGCCCATCGGGATGCAGACCAGCGGCACCCCGGCGGCGAGCGCCTTGAGTACGCTGCCGTGGCCGGCGTGGGTCACGACGACGGACACCTCGGCGAGCACGGCACGGTGGGGTGCGGCCCGGACGACCCGCACGTTGCCGGGGGCGGGGACCTCTGCCGGGTCGACCGCCCGACCGGTGGTGATCAGGCCCCGCACCGGCAGCCGGCCCAGGGCGTCGGCGACGCGGCGCAGCAGGTCGATCTGGTCCTGGAAGACCGAGCTGGTCGCCACGAGGACCAGCGGCCCGTCGCCGTCCGGACGCCAGTCCCCGCCCGCCGCCCAGTCCGGGTCGTCCAGCTGCGGCCCCACGAAATGGACGTTCGCGGGGATGTGCGGCGACTGGAAGTCGAACGACGGGCTGGTCATCACCAGCACCGCTCGGCACCGGTCGAACAGCTCGAACATGTCCCGTACCGGGGCGAGCTCGTGCGCCGTCAGCACCGCGTCGAGGCCGGGTACGAGCCTGGCGGACATCAGCCGCATGGCGCCCCGGGCGAGCGCGTCCCGGGCCTTGCCCACTGGCCCGCGGCCCGGCGTCCATCCCGACAGCATCACGGGCAACCCGGGGGTCGGGCGCAGGTAGATGTTCGCCATCAGCACGGCGGCGGGCAGGCCGGTGGACTGGGCGCCGATCAGCAGCCCGGGCAGGCCGTCGGCCAGAACGGCGTCCACTCGGAGGGCCCTCGCGGCGGTGACCACGTCGTCAGCGAACTGCGCGGCGGGCCCCACCACGATCCGGTCCCGTGCGGCGAAGAACTGGCGCAGCGGATTGCCGCTCTCCAGCTCCCGGATCAGCGCCGTCTGGTCGGCGATCGTTTCGATCCGCGGCGCCGTCGGCCAGGCGGTGAACCCACAGCCGACCGCTCGTGCGGACGCCTCGGCCGTCGGATCACCCAGCACCTCGACGGCGTGGCCCCGCCGGACGAGTTCACCGGCCAGCCCCAGGGCCGGCGGCAGGGTGCCACCGCCGTCGATGACGGCCAGGAGGAATCGGCCGGGGCGCCGTCCTGCCATGTCGCACCGTCCTGGTCGCCGGGCGGGCGGCCAGCATCCCGCACCGCCGCGCCGTGGGAAAAGGCACGGCGAGCCGCCCCAGAGCTAGCCGCGCTTGCCTTCCGACGCGTACTTCCGGCCGGTGAGCAGCGCCTTCAGCGATCCGAGCAGGCCGAGGGCGGCGGCGGCGATCGCGAACCAGAACCCGAGGTCGAACGTGCCGAGGTCCCAGTCCGCGCGCCACAGCGGGACCAGCACGGCGGCGGTCATGAGCAGGCTGACGACCAGCGCGACCACGCCGACGAAACGGTGCCGGCGGCCGGGCACGAACAGCAGGAACGCGAGCACGAACAGGAGTGCGCCGCCGAGGATCACCGTCATCGGCTGCCAGAACCCGGTGTCGAAGACCTCGCCGATGCCCTGGCCGAGGTCGTCGAATCCCCGCTGGACGAGGTCGAGGCCGGTCGCGTCGTCGTCCTCCAGCCAGCGCAGCAGCAGGCTGAACCCGGCGGCCAGGCCGGCGAGCAGCAGCAGGAGCGCGCCGAGGGTGTCCGGACGGCGCACGGCGACCGGTCGCGGGCTGTAGTCGGGCGCCGGTGTGGGCCCGGCGCCGATCGGCGCACCGTCGGCCCCGACAGCGGTCGCGCCGGCACCCGTGGGCGCCGCCACCCGGTCCGTGGGGGCCGCCACCCGGTGCGTGGGCCGGTCGTCGGGCCCGGACTGCGGCGGCGGAGGGGTGGCGCCGGGGTCGGTGGCCCGGGGTGCGGCCGGCTGAGTGCCCGGCATGGGGTCCTGACGGTCGCTCATCTGCGTTCCTCCGGTGGTCGGCGGACGCGGGGGAGTGCCCGCATCCGCCGAGCCTAGGGCCAGCCGGGGCCATGGCGCCGACCGCGCGGGGCGCTCGGGCAGACTGTGCGACGTGCCCGCGACGATCCTGGACGGCAAGGCCACGGCGGCGGCGATCCGCGCCGAACTCACCGAGCGGGTGGCCGCGCTGGCCGCCGCCGGACGACGACCGGGCCTGGGCACCGTGCTGGTCGGTGACGATCCTGGCAGCCGGTGGTACGTCTCGGCCAAGCACTCCGACTGCGCGCAGGTCGGCATCGCGAGCATCCAGCGGGAGCTGCCGGCGTCGGCCACGCGCGAGGACGTGCTGGCCGTGGTCGAGGAGCTCAACGCCGACCCCGACTGCACCGGGTACATCGTCCAGTTGCCGCTGCCCGCGCAGGTCGACGAGTACGCCGTCCTCGAGGCCATGGACCCGGCCAAGGACGCCGACGGGCTGCACCCGGTCAACCTCGGCCGGCTCGTGCTGGGCGTGCCCGGCCCGCTGCCCTGCACCCCTGTCGGCATCGTCGAGCTGCTCCGCCGCTACGACGTGCCGATCGCCGGCGCGGAGGTCGTCGTCGTCGGCCGTGGCATCACCGTCGGCCGGCCATTGGGCCTGCTGCTCACCCGCCGGTCGGAGAACGCGACGGTGACGCTGTGCCACACCGGCACCCGCGACCTCGCGGCGCACGTGCGCGGGGCCGACGTCGTCGTCGCGGCCGCCGGTGTGCCGGGCCTGATCAGCGGCGGGATGGTCAAGCCCGGCGCCGCCGTCCTGGACGTGGGCGTGAGCCGCGTCGACGGCAAGATCGCCGGCGATGTGGCCCCCGACGTGCGCGAGGTGGCCGGGTTCGTGGCGCCGAACCCGGGCGGGGTCGGCCCGATGA
The DNA here is from genome assembly GCA_963723745.1 of uncultured Actinomycetota bacterium. GTDB lineage: Bacteria > Actinomycetota > Actinomycetes > Mycobacteriales > Geodermatophilaceae > CAVRRZ01. Next base: position 1,523,659 of record CAVRRZ010000005.1, on the reverse strand, counting down.
CCCGCGCGATGCTGCTGCAGAACGTCGTGCTCGCCGCCGAGCAGAGGGCCGCGGCTGAGGCGCTGTCGGCGCCATGACCGGCCCCGAGGGGACACCGCTCTACGTCCGGCATCCCTTTCTCGCGGGGCTCCTGCGACAGCTGCCGCTGCTGGCGGTGCTGCTCGTCGTGGCCGCCGGGATGCTGCTGGTCGCCGTCCGGCAGTGGCGGGAGGGCCTGGTCGTGATCGGGCTCGCGCTCGTCGGCGCCGCCGTGCTCCGGCTGCTGCTGCCGGTACGCCGGGTCGGGTTCCTCGCGGTGCGCAGCCGCCCGGTCGACGTGCTGCTGATGGCCGGTGCCGGAGTGGCGCTGACCGCCCTCACGCTGACCCGCTGAGGCGGGCCGCCGCGCCCGGCGATAGGTTTGCGGCCATGGCAGCGCAGGCCCGAAAGGGCAAGGTCACCGTCGTCGGAGCCGGTTTCTACGGCTCCACCACCGCTCTCCGACTCGCGGAGTACGACGTCTTCGAGACCGTCGTGCTCACCGACATCGTCGAGGGCAAGCCCGAGGGCATCGCACTGGACATGAACCAGTCGCGCCCGATCGAGGGCTTCGAGACGAAGATCGTCGGCGTCGGAGGTGGCTCCTACGAGGGCACCGAGAACTCCGACGTCGTCGTCATCACCGCCGGCCTCCCGCGCAAGCCGGGCATGAGCCGGATGGACCTCATCGAGACCAACGCGAAGATCGTCCGCGACGTCTCCGAGAACGTCGCCCGCACCTCGCCCGACGCCGTGATCATCGTCGTCTCCAACCCGCTCGACGAGATGACCGCGCTGGCGCAGCTGGCCACCGGATTCCCGAAGAACCGCGTCATGGGTCAGGCCGGCATGCTCGACACCGCCCGCTTCACCAACAACGTGGCCGAGGAGCTCGGTGTCCCGGTCTCCTCGGTCAAGACCCTGACCCTCGGCTCGCACGGCGACACGATGGTGCCGGTGCCCTCGCGCTGCACCGTCGACGGCAAGCCGCTGTCCGACGTGATGGCCGCCGACCGCATCGAGCACCTGGTCGACCGCACCCGCAACGGCGGCGCCGAGGTCGTGGCCCTCCTCAAGACCGGCTCGGCCTACTACGCGCCGTCCGCGGCGGCCGCCCGCATGGCCCGCGCCGTCATGGAGGACTCCGGCGCCGTCATGCCGGTGTGCGCCTGGGTCGACGGCGAGTACGGCATCAGCGGGGTGTACCTGGGCGTCGAGGCCGAGATCGGCCGGGAGGGCGTCAAGAAGGTCGTCGAGGGCGACCTGTCCGAGAGCGAACTGGCCGGACTGCGCGAGGCCGCCGAGGCCGTCCGTGCGAAGCAGGCCGACGTAGCCGACCTCTGAGCCGGGCTCAGAACGAGAGAGGGACAACCCACGTGGCGAAGATCAAGGTCGAGGGCACCGTCGTCGAGCTCGACGGTGACGAGATGACCCGGATCATCTGGCAGTTCATCAAGGACCAGCTGATCCTCCCCTACCTCGACGTCAACCTCGAGTACTACGACCTGGGCATCGAGAAGCGCGACGAGACCGACGACCAGATCACCGTCGACGCCGCCAACGCGATCAAGAAGCACGGCGTGGGCGTCAAGTGCGCCACGATCACGCCGGACGAGGCGCGGGTCGAGGAGTTCGGGCTCAAGCGCATGTACCGGTCCCCGAACGGGACGATCCGCAACATCCTCGGCGGCGTCATCTTCCGCGAGCCGATCATCATGTCCAACGTGCCGCGCCTGGTGCCCGGCTGGACCAAGCCGATCGTCGTCGGCCGTCACGCCTTCGGTGACCAGTACCGAGCCACCGACTTCAAGTTCCCGGGCGAGGGGACGCTGACCATCACCTTCACGCCGAAGGACGGCTCCGCGCCCATCGAGCACGAGGTCTTCCAGTCGCCCGGCGGCGGTGTCGCGATGGCGATGTACAACCTCGACGACTCGATCCGCGACTTCGCGCGGGCCTCGATGAACTACGGCCTGCAGCGGCAGTACCCGGTCTACCTCTCCACCAAGAACACGATCCTCAAGGCCTACGACGGCCGCTTCAAGGACCTGTTCGCCGAGGTCTTCGAGACCGAGTTCAAGGACAAGTTCGAGGCCGCCGGCATCACCTACGAGCACCGGCTCATCGACGACATGGTCGCGGCGTCCCTCAAGTGGGAGGGCGGCTACGTCTGGGCGTGCAAGAACTACGACGGCGACGTCCAGTCCGACACCGTCGCCCAGGGCTTCGGCTCGCTCGGCCTCATGACCTCGGTCCTGATGAGCCCCGACGGCCGCACCGTCGAGGCCGAGGCCGCCCACGGCACGGTCACCCGGCACTACCGCCAGCACCAGCAGGGCAAGGAGACCTCGACCAACCCGATCGCGTCGATCTTCGCCTGGACCCGTGGCCTGGCCCACCGGGGCAAGCTCGACAACACCCCCGAGGTCACCCGGTTCGCCGAGACCCTCGAGCGCGTGTGCATCGAGACCGTCGAGAGCGGCCAGATGACCAAGGACCTCGCGCTGCTGATCTCCAAGGACCAGCCCTACCTCAGCACGCAGGACTTCCTGGCGGCCATCGACAGCAACCTGCAGAAGGCCATGGCCTGATCGCCTGACCCGCCTCGCTGCGGCCCCCCACCCGGACCTCGGGTGGGGGGCCGCAGCCGTTCACGGCCCGGTCGACCGGCGGGCACGAGGGGGCACGGGGGGCCGGCGCTCAGGACCCGAACATCTGGGTCCACCAGGGACCGCCGGTGCCGGTGACCACGCCGACGCCCATGGTGGCGAGTCCGCAGTCGAGGATGTTCGCGCGGTGCCCGGGGCTGTCCATCCAGGACGCCATCACGGCCGCGGCGTCGGCCTGGCCCCAGGCGATGTTCTCCGCCCGCGCGTTGGTCACCCCCGCCCGCTCGGCCCGGTCGAACGGGTCGAGCCCGTCCGGGTTCACGTGGTCGAAGAAGCCGCGGTCACGCATGTCGAGGCTGTGCGCCCGGGCGACGGCGGCCAGGCCGGCGTCGGCCGTCACCGGCGCACAGCCGGCGGCCGACCGCTCCGCGTTGACCAGTGCCAGCACCTGGGCCTCCGTCCCGTCGGCCGCCGGTGCGGCCGGGGACGGCGGTGGTGGCGCGGACCGGGACGACTCGGTCGACGGCGAGGACGCCGAGGGCGGCGACGAGGGGGAGGGCGAGGGGGAGGACGAGGACGACGGAGCCGCGCTGCCCGGTGCGGTCGACGCGCCGGTCGTGCCGGTCGAGGGGCTGCCCGGGGCCGGTGCCGATGTCGTCGCCTCGCCGGCCCCGGCGTCCTCGCCCGACGGCGTCCGATCCGGTGTGCCGGCGCCGGGCTCTTTCGCGGCGGATTCCCGGGCGCTGCGCGACGCGGTGGCCTCGGAGCCTCCGTCGGTGGTCCAGTCACCCCCGGGCACCGGCTCCATGAGGTCGCCCACACCGCCGTCGGTCGACGACAGCGCCACGCCGTCGGGTTGCCGTGGCTCGGCGCTGGAGACGACCGGCAGGATGACGGCCAGGCCGCCGATCACCAGGCTGGCCAGGGCCACCGGCAGCACGCGGCTCCGGTGGACGAACGACGCGAGCGCGGCCAGGGGCGCGAGGGCGGCGCGCAGCCGCAGTCCCCAGCGGGAGAGGGCGGCGGAGACCCGGGCGGAGAAGGGCGGACCTGCAGGGGCGTGGTGCACCGGGAAAGCCTCACGAAAGTGTCAAAGCACGGGGGGTGACGTTGTCGAGACTAACCGTGATCCCACCGTGATCGGAACGTGATTGTGACCGACGACACACAGGACCCCCGAAAGGGTCCCCGGAGTGCCGCTCGGAACCCGGGCCAGGCAGCATGGGAGGCGATCACCCCACCCCGAGGCACCCGAGGAGCGCGCCGCCGGTGAGCGACGTCTGGCTCAACATCGTCATGGTCTTCGCCTTCGTCCTGCTCGGCGGTGTCTTCGCCGGCTCGGAGATCGCACTCGTCTCGCTGCGCGAGTCCCAGGTGCGCGCGATGGCCGAGACCGGCGGCCGCCGGGGACTGGCGGTGCAGCGGCTGCTCAGCGACCCGAACCGGTTCCTGGCCGCCGTCCAGGTCGGCGTCACGCTGGCCGGCTTCTTCTCCGCGGCGTTCGGCGCCAGCACGCTGGCAGCGCCGCTGGCCGACCGGCTCGTCGACTGGGGCGTCGGCGAGGGAGCGGCCGGGACGCTCGCCCTCGTCCTCGTCACGGTGGCGATCAGCTACCTCTCCCTCGTCGTCGGCGAGCTGACGCCCAAGCGACTGGCCCTGCAGCGCGCCGAGGGCTTCTCCCTCCTCGTCGCCCGTCCGCTGAACGCGATCGCCACGCTGTCGCGGCCGGTCATCTGGCTGCTGTCGACGTCGACGAACGTCCTGGTGCGCCTCCTCGGGGGTGACCCGAAGATGCGCGGCGAGGCGATCAGCCAGGAGGAGCTGCGCGACCTGGTGGCCGCCCACGAGTCGCTGGGCAGCGACGAGCGCCGGCTGATCGGCGAGGTGTTCCGCGCCGGCGACCGCGAGGTGCGCGAGGTGATGACACCGCGCACCGAGGTGACCTTCCTCGAGGCGTCGATGACCGCCAGTCGCGCCGCGAAGCTCGTCGGCGACTCCAACTGGTCGCGCTACCCCGTCGTGGGCCGCGACCAGGACGACGTGGTCGGGTTCGTGCACGTGCGCGACCTGTTCCTGCCCAACCACCCGGCGGGGCGCGCCGCCACCGTCGGCGACCTCTCCCGCCCGGTCTCCCGGCTCCCCGGCACCGCCCGCGTGCTCGTCGCGCTCAGCGAGATGCGCCGGGAGAACCAGCACCTCGCGATCGTCGTCGACGAGTACGGCGGCACCGACGGCATCGTCACGCTCGAGGACCTCATCGAGGAGGTCATCGGCGAGATCTACGACGAGTACGACGCCGAGGTCGTGCCCGAGCAGCGCGAGGTCCCGGGCGGTCCGCGCGAGGTGGACGGCCTGCTCAACCTCGACGACTTCTACGAGGCGACCTCGCTGCGACTGCCGGAGGGCCCCTACGAGACCGCCGCCGGGTACGTGCTGGCCGAGCTCGGCCGGCTGCCCCAGGTCGGTGACACCGTCGAGGTCGAGGGGCGTCCGATCCGCGTGCTCGAGCTCGACGGACGGCGGATCGCGCGGCTGCTGGTGGGACCGCCGCCGGAGCGCGAGCCGGCCCCCGCCGAGGACGGCGACCGCCCCGCCGAGTAGCCCGGCCCGCCGAGTCAGCTCACCGTCGAGTCAGCTCACCGTCGAGTCAGCTCAGCGTCGAGTCAGCTCAGCGTCGGGCGATCTCCCAGGCGTCGCGCACGATGTCGGTCAGCTCCGGCCGCTCGGGCACCCAGCCCAGGTCGGCGCGGATCCGGTCGCTGGCGGCGACCAGCTGCGCCGGGTCGCCCGGACGACGGTCGCCGACGACGACCGGCACCGGGTGGCCGGTGACCTCTCGGACGGCGTCGACCACCTGCTGCACCGAGAAGCCCGTGCCGTTGCCCAGGTTGTAGATGCGGTGCTCGCCCGCGGCCGGCGCCGGCAGGGCCAGCAGGTGGGCCGCGGCCAGGTCGCCGACGTGGATGTAGTCGCGCACGCAGGTGCCGTCGGGAGTCGGGTAGTCCTCGCCGAACACGGTGAGCGACTCCCGCTGACCGGCCGCGACCTGCAGCGCCAGCGGGATCAGGTGCGTCTCGGTGGTGTGCCGCTCGCCCAGGCCGAAGGCCGCCCCCGCGACGTTGAAGTACCGCAGGCTCACCGCGGCGAAGCCGTGTGCCACCGCGTACGACGTGAGCATGTGGTCGACGGCCAGTTTCGAGGCGCCGTAGGTGTTGGTCGGCCGGGTGGGGGCGTCCTCGCGGATCGGCACCGAGTCCGGCTCCCCGTACGTGGCGGCGGTGGAGGAGAAGACGATCCTCCGGCAGTCCGCGCCGCGCATCGCCTCCAGCAGCGCCAGCGAGCCGCCGACGTTCTCCGACCAGTACTCCTCGGGGCGCTGCTGCGAGACGCCCACGAGGCTGCGGGCCGCGAAGTGCAGCACCGCCTCGGGGCGGATGTCGGCCAGCACGGGCGCCGACTCCTGCAGCCGGGCCCGCACCAGTCGCGCGCCCTCGGGCACCGCGTCGGCGTGCCCGGTGGACAGGTCGTCGAGCACCGTGACCTCGTGGCCGTCGGCCAGCAGAGCGGCCGTGACTACGCTGCCGATGTAGCCGGCACCCCCGGCGACGAGAACTCGCATGAACCCACCCTAGGGACGGCAGTGCGGCCGGCACCTGATCACGGCGTCCGGACCACCCCGCCGGGTCAGGAGGAGCCCCACCGTGGTGAGCCCACGCACCGCCGTGCAGGCACTGCCGGCGTACAAGCCGGGACGCAACCCGGCCGACCTCGCCCGCGAGATCGGCGTCGAGCGCGCGATCAAGCTGGCCAGCAACGAGGTGGCCTTCCCGCCGCTGCCGGCGGTGGTCGAGGCGCTGGCCGCGGCGGCCACGGAGACCAACCGCTATCCCGACAACGGGGCCGTGGTGCTGACCCGCGCCCTCGCCGAGCACTACGGCGTCGACCCGGAGCAGGTGGTGACCGGCTGCGGCGCGGTGATGCTCTGCCAGCAGCTCGCCCAGGCCTACACCGAGCCCGGCACCAGCATGGCCTTCGCCTGGCGGTCGTTCGAGATGTACCCGCTGCTCGCGCAGGTCGCCGGCGCCCGCGCGGTCCAGGTGCCGCTGACGCCCGGCCGCGAGGGTGGCCCCTCCGACACCCACGATCTCGACGCGCTCGCCGCGGCCGTCGACGACAGCACCCGCGTCGTCTTCGTCTGCAATCCGAACAACCCCACCGGGACGGCGGTGCGCCGCCCGGAGCTCATCCGGTTCCTCGACGCCGTCCCGGCCTCGACGCTCGTCGTCCTGGACGAGGCCTACCGCGAGTTCGTGACCGACCCGGAGGTCCCCGACGGCCTCGAGATCATGCGCGGGCGCCCGAACGTCGCCGTCCTGCGCACGTTCTCCAAGGCCTGGGGCCTGGCCGGGCTGCGGGTCGGCTACCTGGTCGCGGAGGACCCGGCGGTCGCCGACGCGGTGCGCAGGACGCACGTGCCGTTCAGTGTCTCCACCCTGGCGCAGGCCGCCGCCGTCGCGGCGCTCGCCAGCGCGGACGAGGTGCGCCGCCGCTGCGCCGCCGTCGTCGCCGAGCGCGACCGGCTGACCGCGGCCTTGCGCGAGCGGGGCGTCGAGGTTGCCGACAGCCAGGCCAACTTCGTCTGGCTGCCCTTCGGGGAGCGGACGGCGGAGGTCGCGGGGGCGCTGGAGGCGCGGGCGGTGATCACCCGCCCGTTCGCCGGCGAGGGCATCCGCGTCACGGTCGGCACCCCCGAGGAGGACGACGCCTTCCTGGCCGCCCTCGACGTGGTGCTGACCGGTTCGAGCGCGCGCTGACGGCGTCCGTGAGCCGAAACGCACGGGCCTCAGGCGTCGTCGGTCGGCGACGGCTGGTTTGATGGCCGTCGTGCCGCCGCATGACAAGTCATTGCCCCGAGTGCTGTCGGGCATCCAGCCGACGGCGGACTCCTTCCACCTCGGCAACTACCTGGGCGCGCTGCGCCAGTGGGTCGCCCTGCAGGACGGTCACGAGGCCTTCTACTGCGTCGTCGACCTGCACGCGATCACCGTCGAGCAGGACCCGGCGGTGCTCCGGCGCCGCACCCTGGTGTCCGCGGCCCAGCTGCTGGCGATCGGGGTCGACCCCGGCCGCAGCACGCTGTTCGTGCAGAGCCACGTGCCGGAGCACGCCCAGCTGGGCTGGGTGCTGCAGTGCCTGACCGGTTTCGGCGAGGCCGGGCGGATGACGCAGTTCAAGGACAAGAGCCAACGACACGGGGCGGCCAGCACGACCGTCGGACTGTTCACGTACCCGGTCCTCCAGGCCGCTGACATCCTGCTGTACCAGGCCGACCACGTGCCGGTGGGTGAGGACCAGCGGCAGCACCTCGAACTGACGCGGGACCTGGCCAACCGGTTCAACAACCGCTTCGGCGCCACGTTCACCGTCCCGGAGGCCGTCATCCCGAAGGGCACCGCCAAGGTGCTCGACCTGCAGACCCCGGACAAGCAGATGAGCAAGAGCCTGCCCGGTGCGGGATGCCTGTCCATGCTGGACGAGCCGTCGGTGAACGCCAAGAAGATCCGCTCGGCGGTCACCGACACCGGGCGCGAGGTCGTCGCCGACCCGGTCGCCAAGCCCGGTGTCACGAACCTGCTCACCATCCACGCGGCGCTCTCGGGCGCGACGATCGCCGAGCTGGAGGAGCGCTTCGTCGGCCGCGGCTACGGCGACCTGAAGAAGGAGCTCGCCGAGGTCGTCACCGACGCACTGGCCCCCGTCCGGGCACGCACCCAGGAGCTGCTGGACGACCCCGCCGAGCTCGAGCGGATCCTCGCCGCCGGTGCGGCCGCCGCCCGTGCCGTCGCCGCGCCCACCCTCGCGGCGGTGTACGACCGCATCGGTTTCCTGCCCGCAGCCCCGGGACCGTCGGCGTGAACGACGACACGTTCGTGAACCGACTGGTCGGCCCGCCGCACACCGCGGTGCTCGGTGTGGTCGTGCCGGTCCCCGAGCCGTGGGCGCAGCTGCTCGTCGACTGGCGCACCAAGGCCGGCGACCCGCTGGCCACCCTCATCCCGCCGCACGTCACCCTGCTGCCGCCGACCGAGGTACCCGTCGGCGACCGTGCGCAGATCTCGGCGCACCTCGCCGACGTGGCCCGCGCGCACCCGCCGTTCGACATGCACCTGGCCGGCACCGGCACGTTCCGGCCGGTGTCCGACGTCGTCTTCGTCGCCGTCGCCCGCGGGATCGGCGACTGCGAGCTCCTCGCCGACGCCGTCCGCCGAGGGCCGCTGCACCGGACGCTGTCCTTTCCGTACCACCCGCACGTCACGGTCGCCCACGACGTGCCCCCCGACATGCTGGAGCTGGTCTACAGCGGGCTGGCCGACCTGTCGGCCGAGTTCCGGGTCGACTCCATCACGGAGTTCGAGCAGACCGTCGGTGGCTCCTGGGCGATCGCCCGCGAGTACCCCCTGACCGGTCCGCCGCACTGACCCAGCGCCCCCGGAAGGAGCGGCAGCAGCAGCCGGAGCGGCCGTTCGTCACCCGGCTCGTCACCGGCGTCCAGGCCGCCGTCGGCCGCCTCCGCCGGCGCTGGGCGTGGTTCGACCTTCTGGCGCGCGCGGGGGGCCGCTACACGCGGATGCAGGGCGACCTCATGGCTGCCGGGATCACCTACTTCGCGTTCCTGAGCATCTTCCCGGTCATCCTGCTCGCCGCCTCCATCATCGGTCTGATCCTGGCCGGGGACGAACTGCTGCAGGACCGGCTCACCGACGCGATCCTGGAGGCGGTGCCGGGCGACACCGGCGAATACCTGGTGGAGCAGGTCGAGGTCGCGATCTCGACGTCCGGCTTCGTCGGCGTGATCGGACTCCTGGTCTTCCTCTATGCCGGGCTCCGGACCATGGACAAGCTGCGCATCGGCGTCCGTCGTGTCTGGACCGGGCAACCGGTCGAGCCAGATTTCCTGCGTGACAACCTGCGCGACCTCATCTCCTTCGTGCTCCTCGGGGTCAGCGGGCTGCTCAGCGTGCTGCTGACCGGCGGGGTCACGACGGCGACGTCGGAGGTGCTGCGGCTGATCGGGCTCGACGAGGGGGTTCCCGGCTTCTTCCTGCTGACCACCGTCGCCGGCATCGCGCTGGCCCTCGCCGCGGGAACGGTGATCTTCCTGTGGCTGCTCAAGGTGGTCACGCACACGAGCGTGGGCCTGCGGCAGCTGCTTCCCGGCGCGCTCTTCGGCGCCGTGGGCCTCGAGATCCTCAAGGTCCTGGGCAGCTTCTACCTGTCGCTGATCTCGGGCAGCATCACCGCGTCCGCGCTCGGCGGCGCCGTCGGGATCCTGGTGTGGATCAACCTGGTGGCCCGGTACGCCCTGTTCACGACCGCCTGGACGGCGAACCTTCCGGCGGTCCGGGAGCAGTTGCGCGACGTCCCCGACGCCGGGGCGGCCTGACCGGACGCAGCGCCCGCTGCACACCCAGGGCGGTGGCGACGACGACCAGTGCCGCGGCACCGGTCAGGGCCACCGGCAGCAGCGGGGAGTCCCGGCCGGAGTCCCGGCCCGGGTCCGTTCCGGCCGTGAGGCCGGCTGCCGCGGCGTCGGGGAGGCGGGGCGCGAGCGGCTCGTCGGTGGGCTCGGCCGTGGGCACGGTCGTGGGCACGGCAGTCGGCTCGGGCGCCTCGGCCGGCACCTCACCGGGTGCGACGAGCACGCCGACGCCCTCGACGTCCGCCGGCAGGGTGAACCCCCAGTTCAGCAGCCGGGTGGCCTGCTCGGCGGCCCGCAGCGGGCGCGGCTCGGTGCTCATCACGCTGACCACGAGCCGCCGTCCGTCCCGTTCGGCGGCTCCCACGAAGGTGTGCCGGGCCGCGTCGGTGAAGCCGGTCTTGCCGCCGAGGTTGCCCGGGTAGGCGGCCAGGGGGTTCTGGTTCTGGATCTGGTAACCGGGGCTGCGGCCGGCCACCGGGGGCATCTCGGCCAGGGCCGGCTCGGCCAGCACCGCGACCAAGATCAGCGCCAGGTCGTACGGCGACGACGACTGGCCGGCGACGTCGAGCCCGGACGGCGACCCGGCGACGGTGTCGAACGCGCCGAGTCGTCCGGCCGTCGCGTTCATCGCCTCGAGGGTGGCGGGCACGCCCCCGGCGGCGCGGGCGAGGGCGTTCGCCGCGTCGTTGCCCGACTGCAGGACCAGTCCCAGCAGCAGCACCTGCACGCGGTACCGCCCGCCCTCGACCAGGCCGACCTTGCTGCCCTCGATCGCCTCGTCCTCGACGGTGCCCTCGACGACCGCCGTCGGGTCGAGCAGCGGGGCGAGCGCGAGCAGGGTCAGCAGCTTCAGCGTGCTCGCGGGGTAGTACCGGCCGTGCGGGTCGCGCGCGGCCAGCACCTCGCCGGTGTCCGCGTCGGCGACCAGCCAGCCCGACGCGGCGAGGCCTCCGGGCAGTGCGGGCGTGCCCGGGGCGACGACGATCCCGCGCGCCGCCAGCCGCTGCCCGCCGACCGTGCTGCCGTCCGGTGCGCTGCCCTGCGGCGGGAGCCCGTCGTGCGGCGCCGTCGGCGTCGGCGCTCCCGGGTCGGCGGACGGCGGGACCCGCCCTGCGGCCGGTCCGGAGGCCGCGGTGCCCAGGACGACGGTCGCGAGCAGCGCGGCGACCACGGTTGCCGCTGCTCGTCGCACGAGCAGACCGTAAGCGGGTCCGCTCCCCGATGTCGCTCTGGGCCGGTTCGCAACGATCGCGTCTCTATCCGTACGAGTACTCCCGGCGGGTGCCGCGGCCGGTTAGCGTGCGCAGGTCGTGTGCACCGGTGACCTGCCCGACCACGTCACGGCCGGCCGGCGGCAGCACACGTTCCTGACCCATCGGGACGCTCCGGATTCGCTCCGGAGGTCCCCCCAGAGAGGAGACCGTCTTGCGCCGAGCGCGGAAGATGAAGGCCAGCGCCCGAGCCACGGCGCTGCTGCTGGCCGGCAGCCTGGCACTGGCCGCGTGCGCCAGCGACGAGCCCAGCGACACCAGCGGCGACGGCGGCAACGACGGCGGCACCGAGACCACCGAAGAGCTCAAGATCGGCCTGGCCTACGACGCCATCGGCCGCGGCGACCGGTCCTTCAACGACTCGGCCTTCGCGGGCACCGAGGCCGCGATCGCGGAGTTCGGCGGCGAGTACCGCGAGGTCACGCCGAACGAGGACGGTTCCGACCGCGAGGAGCTGCTCGCCCAGCTCGCCGAGCAGGGGTACGACCCCGTCATCGCCGTCGGCTTCGCCTACGACGACATCCTCCCGGCCGTCGCCGCGGAGTTCCCGGAGACCACCTTCGCCCAGGTCGACGGCAGCGTCACGCTGCCCGACGGCACGAGCAAGGGCGACAACGTCACCGGGCTGATCTTCGCCGCCGAGCAGGGCTCGTTCCTCGCCGGCGCCGCGGCCGCGCTCAGGTCCGAGACCGGCCGGATCGGCTTCGTCGGCGGCGTCGACGTGGATCTGATCCAGACCTTCCAGGCGGGCTACGAGGCGGGCGCCCGTGAGGTGAACCCGGACATCGAGATCGACGTCCAGTACATCTCGCCCGCCGGCGACTTCACCGGGTTCAACGATCCGGCCCGTGCGCAGATCCTCGCCGAGGGCATGTACTCGGGCGGGGCGGACGTCGTCTTCCAGGTGGCGGGCGGCTCGGGCACCGGCGTGTTCCAGGCCGCGGCCGACGCGGGCGCCTGGGCGATCGGCGTGGACTCCGACCAGTACAACACCGTCGACGACGAGGCCCTCAAGGCCGTGATCATGACGTCGATGCTCAAGCGGGTCGACAACGCCGTTCTCGCGTTCGTCGGCGACTACGTCGAGGGCGCCGTCGAAGGTGGCACCGACAACCTGTACGACCTCTCCAACGAGGGCGTCGGACTGTCGACGACCGGCGGCTTCATCGATGACATCAAGCCGGAGATCGACGAGTACGCGCAGCAGATCATCGACGGCGAGATCGAGGTGCCGACGACCGTCGAGTGACCCAGGCCGGCGACGGCCGAGCACCACCCGACACCCTGCAGGCGGACCCGGACGAGGACGTCCGGGTCCGCCTCGCGTCGGAGGTCCGGTGCCGGCGGTCCGCCGGAGGTCCTCGGACGGACCCGGACCGCCCGGGCGACCCGGGCGTGCGGGATCATGCCGACGGTCGACAGGGCGGCCGGTCGGGCAGGCGGGTGAACCCGCGCAGGACAGCGGCACAGGAGCCGCCCCGCTCCACCGGCGGAGGCGCAGCGAGGGAGAGACCGGAGATGGCGGGAACGGATGCGCCGACGGCGCGAACGGACGCAGCGTCAGCCGGGGCCGAGCCGCTCGCGGTCGAGCTGCACGGGATCACCAAGAGGTTTCCGGGCGTGGTCGCCAACAAGGACATCGAGCTGCGGGTGCGCCGCGGCGAGGTGCACGCCATCGTGGGCGAGAACGGCGCCGGCAAGTCGACGCTGATGAAGATCCTCTACGGCATGCACCGCCCGGACGAAGGGCGGGTCGTGCTGGGCGGCCGGGATGTCCATTTCCGCAGCCCGGCCGACGCGATCGAGGCCGGGATCGGCATGGTGCATCAGCACTTCATGCTCGCGGACAACTTCACCGTGCTGGAGAACGTCGTCCTGGGCAGCGAGCCCACCCGTGGCGGCCGGCTGGACCGTGCAGAGGCCCGGCGACGGATCGGCGAGATCTCCGACCGCTACTCGCTGGACCTGGAGCCCGACGAGCTGGTCGAGAACCTCGGGGTGGGCGACCGGCAACGGGTCGAGATCGCCAAGGTGCTCTTCCGCGGGGCGACCACGCTCATCCTCGACGAGCCGACCGCCGTGCTCGTGCCGCAGGAGGTCGACCAGCTGTTCGGCAACCTCGCGGAGCTCAAACGCGAGGGCCTGACCGTCATCTTCATCTCGCACAAGCTGGACGAGGTGCGCCGGGTCGCCGACGCCATCACGGTGATCCGGCGCGGGACGACGGTCGGCGCGGCCGACCCGCGGACGGTGTCGGTCCGGCAGCTGGCCGAGATGATGGTCGGGTCGGAACTGCCCACCCCCGAGACCCGCACCAGCACCGTGCGCGAGACCGCCGTCCTGCAACTCGAGCACGTGTCGGTCGAGGGACCGGCGGGGCGCCGGCTGGTGGACGACGTGAGCCTGCTCGTGCGCGAGGGCGAGGTCGTCGGCATCGCCGGGGTCGAGGGCAACGGCCAGGCGGAGCTGGTCGACGCCATCATGGGTCTCCGCCCGCTGGCGCAGGGCCGTGCGCTGCTCGCCGGCGCGGACATCACGACGTGGTCGACCCGGGCTCGCCGCGAGGCCGGCGTCGGGTACATCCCCGAGGACCGGCACCGCCAGGGCATGCTCCTCGACGCCCCGCTCTGGGAGAACCGCATCCTCGGCCACCAGACCCGGCCGCCGGCGACCAAGGGCTTCTTCATCGACCGACGCGGCGCGCGCGCCGACACCGCCCGCATCATGCGGGAGTACGACGTCCGGGCCCCCGGGCCGGACACTCCCGCCGCGGCGCTCTCCGGCGGCAACCAGCAGAAGCTGATCGTCGGCCGAGAGATGGAGTCCCGGCCCCGGCTGCTCGTGGCCGCCCACCCGACGCGCGGGGTCGACGTCGGGGCGCAGGCGGTCATCTGGGAGCTGCTCAAGGACGCCCGCGCCGAGGGGCTGGGCATCGTGCTCGTCTCGGCCGACCTCGACGAGCTGATCGGCCTGTCGGACACGCTGCACGTCATGCTCCGGGGGGCGCTCGTGGCGACCGTCGACCCGGCCACGGTCACCCCCGAGGAGCTGGGGAGCTACATGACCGGCGCGCGGACCGCGGCGGGTGCAGCGTGACCGTGCTCCGCCGGGCGGGCCTGGCTCTCTTCGCCCCGGCGCTGGCCATCCTCGTCGCCCTGGTGATCTCGGCGATCGTCGTCCTGCTGATCGGCGAGGACCCGGTCGCCGCCTTCCGGGTGATGGTCGACCTGGGCGACACCCCGTCGCAGCAGGTGCAGTCGATCGTGGTGATCCTCAACCGCGCGGTCCCGCTGTTCCTCGCGGGCCTCGCCGTGTGCGTCGCCTTCCGGATGGGCTTGTTCAACATCGGCGTGGAGGGGCAGTACCGCCTGGCCACCGTCGTCGCCGCCGGCGTCGGCGCCGCTGTCGTGCTGCCCGCCCCGCTGCACGTCGCACTCATCGTGCTCGTCGGCGCCGCGGTCGGCGCGGTCTGGGCGGGCATCGTCGGCGTGCTCAAGGTGACCCGCGGGGTGAGCGAGGTCATCAGCTCGATCATGCTCAACTTCATCGCCCTCGGGACGGCGTCGTTCCTGCTGACCGGGCCGCTGCGGGGCAGCGCGCCGGGCCAGTCGATCGTCACCACCGGGAAGATCCCGGAGTCGGGGTGGTTCCCGAGCCTCAACGGCCTGATCACCGGGCTGGGCCTGGCCGAGCCGCGCAGCGACCTCTTCGGGTTCCTGGTCGTGGCCGCCTTCGTCGGCGTCCTCGTCGCGGTGCTGCTCAAGCGCACCAGGTTCGGCTTCGACCTGCGGGCAACCGGACTGTCGCCGTCCGCGGCCACGGCCAGCGGCGTCGACACCCGCGGGATGGTCGTCAAGACGATGCTGATCTCGGGCGCCATCGCCGGCCTCGTCGGGCTGCCCGACCTGCTGGGCGACAGCCACCAGTTCGACACCGAGTTCACCGCAGGCCTCGGCTTCCTCGGGATCGCGGTGGCCCTGCTCGGCCGCAACAGCCCGCTGGGCATCGCGCTGGCCGCCCTGCTGTTCGGCTTCCTCGACCGGGCGGCCCTGCCCTTGCAGTTCGCCGACATCCCGTCGTCGGTGGTGACCATCATCCAGGGCACGATCGTGCTCGCCGTCGTCATCGCCAACGAGATCGCCCGCCGGCTGGCCCTGCGCTCCGCGGAGCGCGCGGCAGCGCGGTCGACCGACCGGCCACCGGGCGCCGGCTCCGCGCCGGGTGGCACCGGCGGCGGGGACCGCCCTGACGGCGGCCGGCACGTCCGTTCCGGTGCCCCCAGCGAGCAGGAGGGAGCGCAGGCATGAGCACGACCATGGGCGTCCCCGGCGTCCCGGAGACGCAACCCAGCCGCGGTCCGCTGACCGACCTGCTCACCCGGCGCGGGCGCGGGCGCCGGTTGCTCTGGGTGGCCGTCGGCCTGATCGTGCTCGTCGCTGCCGTGCGGGTGATCTCCGGCGAGCGGGCGCTGACGTCGTCGGCGACCTTCTCCGCCGCGCTGCTGCTCGCGGTACCGATCGGCCTGGCGGCGCTCGGCGGGCTCTTCGCCGAGCGCGCGGGCGTCGTCAACATCGGGCTCGAGGGCATGATGATCCTCGGCACCTGGGGCGCCGGCTGGGCCGGTTACCAGTGGGGCTGGGCGGCCGCGGTGGTCGCCGGCCTGGTCTTCGGCGCCGTCGGCGGCCTGCTGCACGCGGTCGCGACGGTCACCTTCGGCGTCGACCACGTGGTGTCCGGGGTAGCGATCAACATCCTCGCGGCCGGCCTGGTCCGCTTCCTGTCGGAGTTGCTCTTCGTCGACAACCCCGCCGGGGGCGGGGCGGCGCAGTCGCCGCCGCTGTCCAGCCAGCCCCCGCGCTTCTCGGTGCCGCTGCTCTCGTCGGGCCCGGACCTGCTGGGCTCGCTCGAGCGGCGCGAATGGTTCCTGCTCAGCGACGTGGCCGGCCTGCTGCGGGGGCTCAGCAGCGGCGTCGGCGTGCTCACCGTCGTGGCGGTGCTGCTGATCCCGGTCACGTACCTCGTGCTGTGGCGGACCGCGTTCGGCCTGCGGTTGCGAGCGTGCGGCGAGAACCCCGCGGCGGCGGACTCCCTCGGCGTGCCGGTCTACCGGCTGAAGTACATCGCCGTGATCATCTCCGGTGCGCTGGCCGGGCTGGGCGGCGTGTTCCTCGTGTTCATCGCGAACATCTACCGCGAGGGTCAGACGGCCGGCCGTGGCTTCATCGGTCTGGCCGCGCTGATCTTCGGCAACTGGCGGCCGGGCGGGCTCTCGGCCGGTGCCGCGCTGTTCGGCTTCTCCGATGCGCTGCAGCTGCGCAGCCGCACCGCCGTCGTGGCGCTGTTCCTGGTCCTCGCGGTGCTGCTGCTCGCGGTCGCCGTCCACCAGGCGGTCCGCCGTCGGATCGTGCCGGCGACGCTGTCGCTGGTCTTCTCCGCGGCCGCGCTGATCGGGTTCCTGACGATCGAGGAGCTGCCGCAGGGCATCGTCTTCTTCACCCCGCACCTGGTGACGCTGCTGGTCCTCTCGCTGGCCTCGCAGCGGCTGCGCCCGCCCAAGGCCGACGGGCTGGTCTATCGACGAGGGGAGGAGTAGTGAACGGCGTCGACGTGGACTGGGACGCGCTCCGGGCGGCCGCCCGCGAGGCGATGACGCACGCCTACGCGCCGTACTCGAGGTTCCCGGTCGGTGTCGCCGGGCTGGTGGACGACGGCCGCGTAGTCACCGGCTGCAACGTGGAGAACGCCTCGTACGGGCTGGGGCTGTGCGCCGAGTGCGGCATGGTCAGCGACCTGGCGCGCACCGGCGGCGGCCGGCTCGTGGCCGTGGCCTGCGTGGGCGGCGACGGGCAGCCGCTGATGCCGTGCGGGCGTTGCCGGCAGCTGCTCTGGGAGCACGGCGGCGCGCAGATGCTCATCGAGACCGTGTCGCTCGGGATCGTGCCGATGCGCGAGGTGCTGCCCGACGCGTTCGGCCCGGACGACCTGCTCGCCGCCGCGGAGCGGGGGCAGGGCTGATGGGCGACTCCGCCGCGTTCGACGCCATCGACGTCATCCGCGCCAAGCGGGACGGCGTGCCGCTGTCGGCCGACCAGATCCGCTGGGTCATCGGCGCGTACACGGCGGGCCACGTGCCGGACGAGCAGATGAGCGCCCTGTTGATGGCGATCTTCTTCCGCGGCATGTCCGTCGACGAGCTCGCCGTCTGGACGCAGGCGATGATCGACTCCGGCGAGCGCAAGGACCTCTCGTCGCTGGGCCGGCCGACCGCCGACAAGCACTCGACCGGCGGGGTCGGCGACAAGATCACCCTCCCGCTCGCGCCGCTCGTGGCCGCCTGCGGGGTCGCGGTACCGCAGCTGTCCGGCCGCGGGCTGGGCCACACCGGCGGCACGCTCGACAAGCTCGAGGCCGTTCCCGGCTGGCACGCCGACGTGCACGAGGACGCGTACCTGCGCCAGCTCCGCGAGGTCGGCGCGGTCATCTGTGCGGCCGGCAACGACCTCGCTCCGGCCGACAAGCTGCTCTATGCGCTGCGCGACGTGACCGGCACCGTCGAGTCGATCCCGCTGATCGCCAGCTCGATCATGAGCAAGAAGATCGCCGAGGGCGCCGACGCGCTGGTGCTCGACGTGAAGACCGGGTCGGGCGCGTTCATGAAGGACCCGTCGGCCTCGCGCGAGCTGGCCCGCACCATGGTGGGGCTCGGTGAGAAGGCCGGCGTCCGCACGGTCGCCCTGGTGACCGCGATGGACCGGCCGCTGGGCCGCGCCGCCGGCAACGCGGTGGAGGTGACCGAGTCGGTCGAGGTGCTGGCCGGCGGCGGCCCGGCCGACGTCGTCGAGCTCACCCTCGCCCTGGCGCGGGAGATGCTCGGCGCGGTCGGCCGCGACGACGTCGACCCCGCGGACGCGCTGGCCGACGGGCGGGCGATGGACGTGTGGCGCCGCATGATCGCAGCGCAGGGCGGGGACCCCGACGCCCCGTTGCCCCGGCCGGTCGAGACGCACGTGCTGACCGCCCCTGCCACCGGCACCCTGACCCGCCTCGACGCCTTCTCGTTGGGCGTGGCCGCGTGGCGGCTGGGTGCCGGCCGGGCGCGCAAGGAGGATCCGGTGTCGCCGTCGGCAGGGGTGGTCTGGACGGCCGGCGTGGGGGAGCGGGTGACGGCCGGCCAGCCCCTGATCGAGCTGCAGACCGACGACGCCGCGCGCCTCCCGCGGGCGCTGGAGGCGCTCGAGGGCGCCGTCGGCGTCGACACCGACGACCAGCCGCTGCCACTGATCCTCGAGCGCATCACCGCCTGATCGCGGTGGGCAGTGCTCCGGGGACGCCGCGCGGGGTGGGAGACTCGACGGTCGTGACCAGTACGACGGTGTCCGCGCAGCCCGCTGCCGCGCCTCCCGACCCGGAGGCCGCGATCTCGCTGCGCGGGCTCGTCAAGCGCTACGGCGACTCGGTGGCCGTCGACGGGCTCGACCTCGACATCCGCCGCGGCGAGATCTTCGCGCTGCTCGGCCCCAACGGAGCGGGCAAGACGACGACGGTGGAGATCTGCGAGGGCTACCGCCGTCAGGACGCCGGTCAGGTGCGGGTGCTGGGCGAGGACCCGGCGTCCGCGGGTCGGGCCTGGCGGGCCCAGATCGGCATCGTGCTGCAGTCGGGGGGCGGCGACAGCCAGCTGACCGTGCGGGAGCTCGTGCGAGCCCAGGCCTCCTACTACCCCCACCCCCGGGACCCCGACGAGGTGCTCGAGCTCGTGGGGCTGACCGAGAAGGCGGGCTCGCGGGGCCGGTCGCTGTCCGGCGGGCAGCGACGCCGGCTCGACGTCGCGCTGGGCATCGTCGGCCGGCCGGCGCTGCTGTTCCTCGACGAGCCGACCACCGGGTTCGACCCCGAGGCGCGCCGCCAGTTCTGGTCGCTGATCCGCTCGCTGCGCGAGCTCGGCACCACCATGCTGCTCACCACCCACTACCTCGACGAGGCCGAGGCGCTCGCCGACCGGGTGGGCGTGATCGCCCGCGGCCGGCTGGTCGAGGTCGCTGTGCCGGCCCTGCTGGGCGGCCGGGAGACCGCGCCGGCCGTCGTCCGCTGGACCGAGGACGGCGTCCGGCGCAGCGAGGCGACCGTCGCGCCCACCGCGCTCGTGCAGGACCTGGCCCACCGCTTCGGCGGCGAGGTGCCGGACCTGGCCGTGGCACGGCCCACCCTCGAGGACGTGTACCTGCGGATGATCGGAGAACCCGAGGGAGTGAGCATCGCAGCGAGCGCCAGCGAGCGAGGAGCGGAGCGATCGGCCGAGCGGAGCGAGGAAGTGTCATCGTGACCGCCGTCCAGGACGGCACGACGGCCCTGCCGCCGCTGACCGGCATCTACCGCACGCGCGCGATCGTCGAGCTCAAGGAGTTCTCGCGACAGCGCGAGGCCGTCGTCTTCACGCTGCTGTTCCCGGTGCTCCTGCTGCTGGTCTTCGGCGCGATCCTGAACTACGACATCGGCAGCGACGTCGGCATCTCGATCAACTTCGTCCAGTACTTCATCGCCGGTGTGACGGCGGCCGGGATCCTCGGGGCCAGCCTGCAGAACATGGCGATCAGCATCGCCACCGAGCGCTCCGACGGAACCTTGAAGTCGCTGGTCGGCACGCCGATGCCCAAGCACGCCTATTTCGTGGGCAAGGTCGTGCAGGTCCTCGCGGTCACGCTGGCGATCGTCGTGGTCCTGCTGTTCGTCGGCGCCGTGTTCTACGACGTGGACCTGCCCACGGGCGGCGACTGGCTGACTTTCCTGTGGGTCACCGTGCTCGGTGCCGCCGCCTGCACCCTGCTCGGCATCGCGATCTCGAGCCTGGCCAAGAACGGCCGGTCGGCGTCGGCCACGGTGACCCCGATCGCGCTGGTCCTGCAGTTCATCTCCGGCGTCTTCTTCCAGTTCAGCCAGGTGCCGGACTGGCTGCAGACCGTCGCGGCGGTCTTCCCGCTCAAGTGGATGGCGCAGGGCCTGCGGTCGGTGTTCCTGCCCGACGAACTGGCCGCCCTGGAGCCGGCCGGCTCCTGGGAGCTGGGCCGGGTCGCGCTGGTGCTGGCCGCGTGGTGCGTCGTGGGGCTGGCGCTGTGCGTCAAGACCTTCCGCTGGCAGGACCGCTGACCGCCCCGGCCATTCGTCCACGAAAGGCCGGGCCCTCTGCGGCCGTTCGTCGACAAATGGCCGGGTGGGTACGGTCGCCGCCGTGACCGTTCCGCTGAATCACGAGTCGATCCGTCGCGCGCCGAAGGTGCTGCTGCACGACCACCTGGACGGCGGACTGCGGCCACTGACCGTGCTCGAGCTCGCCGACCAGGCCGGGTACCGCGACCTGCCGGCGCACGACCCGGACGCCCTCGGCCGGTGGTTCCGCGAGGCGGCCGACAGCGGCTCGCTCGTGCGCTACCTGGAGACCTTCCGGCACACCGTCGGCGTGATGCAGCGTCCGGACGCCGTCGCGCGCGTCGCCCGCGAGTGCGTCCTCGACCTGTCGGCCGACGGCGTCTGCTACGCCGAGGTCCGCATGGCCCCCGAGCTGCTCACCGCCGGCGGCACGCCGATCGAGGCCGCGGTCGAGGCGATCCTCGACGGCTTCGCCGCCGGCAGCCGCGAGGCCGCCGCGGCCGGCACTCCGATCACCGTCCGGGCGCTGCTGTGCGCGATGCGGCAGGAGGACCGCTGGGTCGAGGTCGCCGACCTCGTCGTCCGGTACCGCGACGCCGGTGTGGTCGGGTTCGACCTGGCCGGACCGGAGGACGGCTTCCCGCCCGACCGCATTCCCGAGGCTCTCGCCCTGCTCGACCGCGCCGGCGCGCACCGCACCGTCCACGCCGGCGAGGCCGCCGGCGTCGACAGCATCCGCGCCGCCCTGGACGGCGCCCGCGCGGAGCGGCTCGGTCACGGCGTGCGCATCGCCGACGAGGTCGCCGACGACGGCACCCTCGGGCCGGTCGCCAGGCGCGTGCTCGACGAGCAGGTGCCGCTCGAGGTCGCCCCGTCGTCCAACGTGCAGACCGGCGCCTACCCGTCGGCGGCCGCGCACCCGGTCGACCGGCTGCACCGCCTGGGCTTCGCGGTCACCCTCAACACCGACAACCGGCTCATGAGCGGGGTGTCGGCGAGCAGCGAGATCGCCGACGTCGCCGCCACGTTCGGCTGGTCGTGGGGCGACGTCCGCACCGTCACCGAACGGGCCCTGGACGCGGCGTTCGTCGACGCAGCCGAGCGCGCCCGCCTGCTCACCGACGTCGTCCGCCCGGGGTTCCGCGCTGGAGGCGTGACCGGGGGGTGACCACGGCCACCCGGCCTCGGGGAATCGCAACGTGATCAACGCTGCTACCGTGTGTGTGCCGGCACTCGCCGGTCATCCTCCCGGACGGTCCTGTCCGGGCATGTGCGCATCCGTGCAGATCACCGCGTCATCCGACGGCGGTCGATCGCCAGTGAGGACGCCGACCCGGCGCCCGCATCATCGCCACGGGACGCGCCCGAGCTGTATCGGAGTCCCACCCCCGCATGCTGAACGACGCTGTCCTGGTCCCGACCACCGCCGACGAGATCGTCGACGTGGCCGCCGACCCCTCCACGAACGCTCCCGAGCCGACCGGCCCGACGTTCGCCGCCCTCGGGCTTCCCCAGAACCTGGTCACCGCGCTGGAGCGACGCGGTATCCGCCATCCCTTCGCCATCCAGGCCTCGGCCCTGCCCGACGCCCTCTCCGGGCGCGACGTGCTCGGCAAGGCCGCCACCGGCTCGGGCAAGACGCTGGCCTTCGGCCTGCCGATGCTCGCCACCCTCGCCCAGGACGTCCGACGGGGTCCGCGTGCCCCTCGCGGTCTGGTGCTCGTGCCCACCCGTGAGCTCGCCCAGCAGGTGAGCGACAACCTGGCCCCGCTCGGCCAGGCCATCGGCGTGCACGTCACCACCGTCTACGGCGGTGCGCCCATGTACCGCCAGGTCCAGCAGCTGCGCCGTGGCGCCGACGTCGTCATCGCCACCCCCGGCCGGCTGCTCGACCTGCTGCGCCAGGGCGAGGCCGTGCTCGGCGAGGTCGCCGTCACGGTGCTCGACGAGGCCGACTTCATGGCCGACCTCGGCTTCCTGCCCGACGTCACCGAGCTGCTCGACCAGACCGACCCCTCCGCCCAGCGGCTGCTGTTCTCGGCGACCCTGGACGGCGAGGTCGACACCCTGGTCCGCCGCTACCTCAAGGACCCGGCGCGGCACGAGGTCAAGCGCCCGGGCGACGACGCGCCGCCCGCCGAGCACCGGGCCTACTCGATCGCGTTCCGCGACAAGGTGGCCATCACCAAGGAGCTGGCCGCCCGCCCGGGCCGCACCCTGGTGTTCGCCCGCACCCAGCTCGGCGTCGATCGCCTCACCGAGCACCTGCTCGAGGCCGGCATCAAGGCGCAGGCCATCCACGGCGGCCTGCCGCAGTCGGCGCGCCGCCGGGCGCTGGAGGCGTTCACCGACGCCCGCTCGCCCGTGCTGGTCGCCACGGACGTCGCCGCACGCGGCATCCACGTCGACGACGTCTCGCTGGTGCTGCACTACGACCCGCCGGCCGACAGCAAGACCTACCTGCACCGCTCGGGCCGCACCGCCCGCGCCGGCGCCAGCGGCGTGGTCATCTCGCTGCTGCTGCCCGACCAGGTCGGCCAGGCCAAGCGCCGGTTCCGGCAGGCCAAGGTCGACCCGGCCATCGACCGGCTGCGTCCGGGCGACGCGCCGATCACCGAGCTCGTCGCCAGCGGCGTGCATGTGGAGCCGGTCGAGCGCCCGGTGCGCGAGAACCGTCGCGGCCCCGGCGGTCCCGGCGGCGGCCGTCCCCGCCGGGACGGCGACCGTCCCGGTGGCCACCGCGGCGGCCCGCGCCGCTCGTTCGGTGACCGCCCGTCGGGCGAGCGCACCTACGGCGACCGCCCGGCGCGCGACGACCGTCCCTACGGTGACCGTCCGCGCCGCGACACCCGGCCGCACGGCGAGCGCGGTGGCTCCTCGGGTGAGCGTCGCGGCGGCTGGTCGGGCGACCGCCGTCCGGGCCGCCCGGCCCGCCACGGCTGATCGAGCCGGCGAGACACCCAGCACCACGGCAGCGGCCGGTCCCGGAGCGATCCGGGGCCGGCCGCTGCCGTCTGTCTAGTCGCGGAAGACCAGGGCCGTGCTGACGGCGGAGACGACCTCGTCCCACTCCCGGCGGACGGCGGCGGCGTCCTCGGCCCGCAGCGTGTCGTCGGGCGCCCGCTCGCCGCGGGCGACCGCCCGGCCGAGCGCGGTGCCCGGAGAGAGCAGCTCCTGCACCCGCGTCAACCCGGCGTACTCGGCGATGTCGCGGGCGCCCTCCACCGGCTGGGCGAGGGCGCGGTGGTCGACCAGGCCCGAGGCCCCGTCGATCACCTCGTCCAGCACCTCGGAGAGCTCGGTGAGGTCGTAGCGATCCTCCTCGATCGGCAGTGGCAGCGTGTCGGTCTTGGCCACCTCCGGCCACGAGGCGATCTCGGTGAGGTCGTGCCGCTCGCGGCCGGCGCAGAAGCGGGCCAGGTCGGCGGGCGTGTCGAACAGGAAGATGTCGCCGTCCCGGCCGAGGAAGCGGGCCTCGTCCTCGACGTAGCACCGAAGGGTCAGCCCACCACCGTCCGGGACGACGATCTCGACGGGGAGGATGCCGACGTTCTCCCAGAACTGCGCCGCGGCGGCGACCGCCGCGGGGGAGGCGTTGATCCGGCTGGTGCCCCGGATGGTGGAGACGCCGGCCGTCGCCGACTCTGCGGGCGAGGCGGCCGGTGAGGAGGCGGACGAGGCCGCGGTCGAGGCCGCGGTCGAGCCGCTCGCGGGGCGCCGGACCCGCGCGGCGTCCTCGTCGTCCTCGTCCACCAGCACGTAGTCGTCGTCCTCGTCGTCCTCGTCGTCCTCGTCGTCCTCGTCGGCCGCCGACGCGGGCGGGTAGTCGTCGAGGGCGACCGTCCCGCCGCCGGTCCAGTCGAGGTGCTCCCCGAGCTCCTCGACGACGTCCTCCCACAGCTCGTCGAGGGTGCGGCCGACCCCGGCCCAGGCCCGCTCGCCCGAGCGTCCGACGAACGCCTCCGGGCCCAGTCCCAGCGAGCCGATCTCCGGCTTGCCGACGAGCTCGGCGACCGCCTCGAACTGGCCCTCGTCGGAGTCCTCGTCGTCGTCCCCGTCGGAGGTGTCGTCGGAGGTGTCGTCGGAGGTGTCGTCGGAGGTGTCGAGGCACTCGGCCAGCCGGCCGGCCATGTCGACGGTGGCGGCCAGCTCCTCGACCGCCCAGCGGTCGGGTTCCTCGGCGGCGATGTCGTACACGCCGTCGAAGTCGTAGCGGTGGTCGTCGTCCGGCGTCAGGTCGTCGGCGCCCAGACCGGCGACCACCGGCCACACCGGGTGGTCGGACAGGTCGTGGTCGGTCGCCGTGCGGCAGAAGGCCGCGAGGGCCGCGGGCGTCGGGAACAGGTGGACGACGGTGCGCCCGTCCTCGTCGTCGTCCTCGGTCGTGCCGAGGAACGCCTGCCACTCCTCGCCGTCCTCCTCCCACGGCGGCGCCCAGAGGGTGTATCCGGTGCGGTCGTCGACGGTGAGGGCGATCGGAACGATGCTGGGCCTGGCCACGGCAATACCCTGCCAGACGGTCCCGCCCCGGGCACCGCCGCGAGGGCGACGGAGCCGGCGGCGGGGACCGCGCTCACACCCCGATGGGGTGCCAGACGGTCTTGGTCTCCAGGAACGGCGTCATCCGGGTCAGCCCGGGGTCCGCGGACCAGTCGGGCTCCGACGCCGGCGGGCGGACGACGCGCTTGATCGTGCCCGCGGCCTCCCGCTCGAACTCCATCGCGCGGTCCGGGGGTGCGCCGGTCAGGTCGATGCCGTCGACGTCGGCGTGCTCGGCCAGCCAGGTGCCGAGCTCGGCCGCGTCACCGGTCAGCAGGTTGACCACGCCGCCGGGGACGTCGCTGGTGGCCAGCACCTCGCCGAGGGTGACGGCGGGCAGCGGGCGCGCCCGGGAGGTGACGACGACGGCGGTGTTGCCGCCGGCCAGCACCGGGGCGAGCACGCTGACCAGGCCGAGCAGCGAGGACTGCTGCGGGGCGAGGACGGCGACGACGCCGGTCGGCTCGGGCATCGAGAAGTCGAAGTAGGGGCCCGCGACGGGGTTGGCGCCGCCGAGGACGGCGGCCAGCTTGTCGGTCCACCCGGCGTACCAGACCCACCGGTCGATGGCGGCGTCGACGGCGGCCCGCGCCCTGGACGACGACAGCCCCTCGCCCGCGGCCACCTCGTCGCAGAACTGGGCGTGCCGGCCCTCCATCACCTCGGCCACCCGGTAGAGCACCTGGCCCCGGTTGTAGGCGGTCATCCCCGCCCACTTCGGGAACGCCGCGCGGGCGGCGACGACCGCGTCGCGGGCGTCCTTGCGCGAGGCCCACGCCGCGTTGGCCAGGAAGTGCCCCTTGGGGTCGGTCACCTCGTAGCTGCGGCCGGACTCTGACCGGGGGAACGCCCCACCGACGTAGAGCTTGTAGGTCTTGCGGACCTCGAGCCGCTCGCTCACTGGGACGCTCCTTCCATGGGTCGCTTCCGCGCTCGCTCCGCTCCTCGCTCGCTGGCGCTCGCTGCGATGCTCACTCGCTGTCAGCTCCCGTTCTGCAGGTAGGCCGAGAGCCCGTGGCGGCCGCCCTCGCGGCCGTAGCCGGACTGCTTGTAGCCGCCGAAGGGCGACGTCGGGTCGAACTTGTTGAAGGTGTTGGCCCAGACCACCCCGGCGCGCAGCTGGTCGGCGATCTTCAGGATCCGGGAGCCCTTCTCCGTCCAGATGCCGGCCGACAGCCCGTAGGTGGTGTTGTTCGCCTTGGCCACCGCCTCGTCGGGCGTGCGGAAGGTGAGCACCGACAGCACCGGGCCGAAGATCTCGTCACGGGCGATCCGGTGGGCGGGGGAGACGTCGGTGAAGACGGTCGGCGGGTACCAGAAGCCGCGATCGGGCAGGTCGCAGTCCGGCTGCCACTTCGACGCGCCCTCGGCCTCGCCCGCGTCGGCCAGCTCGCGGATGCGGGCCAGTTGCTCCGCAGAGTTGATCGCCCCGATGTCGGTGTTCTTGTCCAGCGGGTCTCCGACGCGCAGCGTGCCGATGCGCCGCTGCAGCGAGGCGATCACCTCGTCGTGGATGTTCTCCTGCACGAGCAGCCGGCTGCCGGCGCAGCACACGTGGCCCTGGTTGAAGAAGATGCCCTGGACGATGCCCTCGACGGCCTGGTCGATGGGGGCGTCGTCGAAGACGATGTTCGCCGCCTTGCCGCCGAGCTCCAGGGTCAGCTTCTTCCGGGTGCCGGCCACGGCGCGGGCGATCGACCGGCCCACGTCGGTGGAACCGGTGAACGCCACCTTGTCGACGTCGGGATGCTCGACGACCGCGCGCCCGGTGTCACCGGCGCCGGTGACGATGTTCACGACCCCGGGCGGCAGGTCCGCCTGCCGGCAGACCTCGCCGAACAGCAGCGCGGTCAGCGAGGTGGTCTCGGCCGGCTTGAGGACGACGGTGTTGCCGGTGGCCAGCGCCGGCGCGACCTTCCACGCCAGCATGAGCATCGGGAAGTTCCAGGGGATGACCTGGCCGGCCACCCCCAGCGGCCTCGGACCCGGCCCGAGACCGGCGAAGTCCAGCTTGTCGGCCCAGCCCGCGTGGTAGAAGAAGTGCGCCGCGGCCAGGGGGATGTCGACGTCGCGCGACTCCCGGATCGGCTTGCCGTTGTCCAGCGACTCCAGGACGGCGAACTCGCGGGCCCGCTCCTGCAGGATCCGCGCGATGCGGAACAGGTACTTGCCGCGGTCGGCCGGGCGCATCGGCCCCCAGACGCGGGTGAACGCCCGCCGGGCGGCCTTCACGGCACGGTCGACGTCGGCGGCGCTGCCGGCGGAGATCTCGGTGAGCACCTCCTCGGTGGCGGGGTTCACCGACTTGAACGACTCGCCGGTGCCGTCGACGAACTCACCGTCGATGAACAGGCCGTAGGAGGGCGCGACGTCGACGATCGACCGCGACTCGGGGGCGGGGGCGTACTCGAACACCGTGCTCATGGTCAGTCCACCGTCACGTAGTCGGGGCCGGAGTAGTGGCCGGTGCGCAGCTTCTGGCGCTGCAGCAGCAGGTCGTTGAGCAGGCTGGAGGCGCCGAAGCGGAACCAGTCGGGGGTCAGCCAGTCGGGTCCGGCCGTCTCGTTGACGAGCACCAGGTACTTCATGGCGTCCTTCGTCGTCCGGATGCCGCCGGCCGGCTTGACGCCGATCTGGCGGCCGGTGGCGGCGCGGAAGTCGCGGACGGCCTCGAGCATGACCAGGGTGACCGGCAGGGTGGCGGCGGGGGACACCTTGCCGGTGGAGGTCTTGATGAAGTCGCCGCCGGCGAGCATCGCCAGCCACGAGGCACGGCGGACGTTGTCGTAGGTGACCAGTTCGCCGGTCTCGAGGATGACCTTGAGGTGTGCGTCTCCGCAGGCCTCCTTCACGGCGACGATCTCGTCGAAGACGTCGAGGTAGCGCCCCGCCAGGAACGCCCCGCGGTCGATGACCATGTCGATCTCGTCGGCGCCGGCTGCCACCGCGTCCCGCACGTCGGCGAGCTTCACCGCGCGCGACGCGCGGCCGCTCGGGAAGGCGGTGGCGACGGCGGCCACGTGGATGCCGGTGCCCGCCAGCGCCTCGCGTGCGACGCCGGCGAGGTCGCCGTAGACGCACACCGCGGCCACCGACGGGCAGGAGGGGTCGGCTGCGTCGGGCCGGCGCGCCTTCGCGGCCAGCGAGCGCACCTTGCCGGGGGTGTCGGCGCCCTCGAGCGTGGTCAGGTCGACCATGGCGATGGCGGTGTCGATGGCCCACGCCTTCGCGGTGGTCTTGATCGAGCGCGTGCCGAGGGTGGCCGCGCGCGCCTCGGCACCGACCTGGTCGACCCCGGGCAGGCCGTGGAGGAACGCGCGGAAGGCGGCGTCGGAGGCCACGACGTCGGTGTAGGGCGCCAGCGGACGGGTCACCGGCGGGGGCGCCTCCGACAGCGCTGTCGGGTCGAGCAGGTGGGTCATGCCGCCATTGTCCCCCGACCGCAAGGCCCGCCCGATCGGCACTGCTCCCGCCGGGTGAGGTCGGTTCAGCCGCCGATGTTGCGGTCGATCCGGATCTTCGCGAGGCCGGGCGGGCAGAAGCCGTCGGCCGGTCCTGTGCCGCCGACGTTGCGCCGCTCCCCAGGACGTCCGGCCGGGAAGCAGGAGCAGATGCCGTCGGCCGGTCCTGTGCCGCCCACGTTGCGGCGCTCACCGTCCGCCCCCTGGACGAGCCATCCCGGCGGGCAGTGGCCTGGAACGGCCCCGGCCGGGGCGGCCGTCACGACCGCGCCTGCGAGGGCGAGCCACGCGCTCACCACGAGAAGTCCGAGCCTGCGGCGCATCGCTGACACCTCCACACGACCCCGCGAACGTGAGCTGACGCTACTGCGGTCCGCGGTGTCCGCCCAGGGCGTTTCTGCAACCGTGCAGTGACGCCGCGGTGTGCCGATACGGTGTCGCGCGTGCAGCTGACCGTCGTGGACCACCCGCTCGCCCGCGCCCGCCTCTCGCGCATGCGCGACGAGCGCACCGACAACGCGGCGTTCCGCGCCGCCCTGCGCGAGCTGACCCAGATGCTCGTGTACGAGGCCACCCGCGAGCTGGCGCTGGCCGAGGAGCCGATCACCACCCCGGTCACCGGCACCACCGGCTACCGGCTGGCCGCGCCGCCGCTGATCGTGCCCGTGCTCCGCGCCGGGCTGGGGATGGCCGACACCGCGCACGGGATGCTGCCGGAGTCGCAGATGGGCTTCGTCGGCCTGGCGCGCAACGAGGAGACGTTCCAGCCGGAGGCCTACATGGCCTCGCTGCCGGAGTCGCTGGTCGACCGCGACGTGTTCGTGCTCGACCCGATGCTGGCCACCGGCGGTTCGCTGGTGCACTGCTGCGGCCTGCTCACCGCGCGCGGGGCCACCTCGATCACGGTGCTCTGCGCGCTGGCCGCCCCCGACGGCATCCGCCGGCTGGAGGACAGCGGCCTGCCGCTGCGGGTGTTCACCGCCTCCGTCGACGAGGGCCTCAACGACAAGGCCTACATCGTGCCCGGCCTGGGTGACGCCGGCGACCGTCAGTTCGGCGCGGTCTGAGCGTGCGCTTCGGCGTCCTCGGGACCGGTTCACGGGCGCGGAAGGTCCACGCGGCGGCTCTCGCCGCGCACCCCGACGCCGAGCTCGTCGGGGTCTGGGGCCGCGACGCCCGGAAGGCGGCCGACGTCGGCGCCGAGTACGAGGTGCCGGGGGGAGACGATCTCGACGCCCTGCTGGCCGGCTGCGACGCGGTGGCCGTGGCGGTGCCGCCCGACGTCCAGGTGGGCCTGGCGGTGACGGCGGCGCAGGCCGGGACGCACCTGCTCCTGGAGAAGCCGCTGGCGTTCACGGTCGCCGAGGCCGACCGCGTGGTGGATGCCGTCGCGACGGCGGGGGTGGCGTCGGTCGTGCTGTTTCCCGACCGGTTCCGGACGGCGACCGCGACGTGGCTGCGGGAGGCCGGGCGCGCGCCCCTGCACGGGGGCTCGGTGAGCTGGCTGGGGTCGCCGGCCGTCAGCCAGTTCGACGCCTCCCCCTGGCGGCACGACCACGGGGCGCTGTGGGACGTCGGGCCGCACGCGCTCGCCCTGCTGGTGCCGGCGCTGGGTCCGGTCGTCGCCGTCCAGGCCGGCGGGGGAGCGGGCGACACGGTGCACCTGGTGCTGCACCACGAGGGTGGGGTCGCCAGCACGGTGACCGTCTCGTCGACGGCGACCCCGATGTCGGCCGGCACGGAGACCTTCGTGCACGGGGAGGCCGGCCGGCTGGTGCTGCTGCCCGACCCGGCGAGCCCCCCGCTGGACGCCTGCGCCGGCGCGATCTCCGACCTGATGGCGGCGGCGCTGACCGGCGGCGCCCACCCGTGCGATGTCGGCTTCGCCCGCTCCGTCACCGTCGTCCTGACCGCCGCGCAGCGCGCACTGGAGTCCGGCTGCCGGGAGCCGGTCGGGACCTGACCGGACCGCCCCCGCGCCGAGGCGCTTCAGCCCAGCGGGACCAGTGGGCCCCGCGCGGGCGCCTCGCCGGTGCGGGGCCCGGCGTCGCGCACCGGGGGTCGCAGGTCGCCGGCGAATCGCACGACGGGGATCGGCGCGGTGACCGGCTCGTCGTCCTCGGCCGCGGCGACGCGGTCGTGTCGCGGCGGCGGCGTGCGACCGGTGCGGGCCCGGCGCGGAGGGTCGAGGAAGCGCTTCACGAGCGGCCGCGCCGGGCGCTCGATGCCCACGTGCAGCCCGATGGCCACGATCATCGCGAAGCCGAGGTTGAACAGCTCCACGACGACGGTGTGCACGGTGACGCCGTCGGCCCAGCTGCCCGCGTCGACCATCCGGGTCACGGTGATGTGGATCAGGTAGAAGGCGAACGACGCCTCGCCGAGGAACACGACCACGGGGATGCTCAGCACCCGGCTGACCGGGTGCCGCGGCGCCAGCGCCAGGCCCAGGATCAGGGCCACCGCGGGCGGGGCGTACATCGCGTCCCAGGACCAGGCGCTGTTGACCAGCTCCGGCCGGGAGGCGAGCAGGCAGGTGAGGAGGACCGACGACGGGATCAGCCAGCCGCTCAGCCGGGTTCCGATGCCGCGGTCCCGGAGCCGCAGGTAGAGCCGGGCGGCGAGGATGCCGACGACGAAGTCGCCGATGCGCGACAGCGGCGTGCGGTACAGCCAGCGGTGCGCCGAGGACGGGTCGGTGGCCGGCAGGTCACCCCGGCCGGCGGCCTCGAAGAGGTAGGCCAGGACGAACAGCACCGCGAGGACCACGGCGATCGAGGTGAGCAGCGTCGCGATCTGCCGGTCCAGCCGCCGGAGCACCGGCACCAGGAGGGGCAGCGTCGCGTAGAGGAACAGCTCGACGCTGATCGACCAGGCCGGGCCGACGAACCCGAACGCGACCCGCAGGTCGGGGTTCCACGCCTGGATGCCGAGCACCTTCTGCAGCAGGTGCCACTCGGCGAGCTCCCCCGAGGCCCACAGGTGCACGCTCGGCCACGACAGCACGGCGAGGTAGAGCGGGTAGACGCGGGCGAACCGCGCCGCGGCGTACGACCAGACCTGCTGCCTGGTGCGCAGCGAGTCGAAGTAGTTCAGCGCGAGCACGAAGCCCGACAGCACGAAGAAGAACGTCACGCCGGCGTAGCCGGACTTCTGCAGCGCGTGCAGCCAGTCGGGCGCGCCGGCGGGTGCGGCGATGTGCGAGAAGTACACCGCCAGCGCGGCCACCAGCCGCAGCCCGGTGAGGGCGTGCAGCGGGCCGGGACGCCGGGCCGTCTCCTCGGCGCGGGCGGACTCCGATCCCCGGGTGGCCGTCACGCAGCGACAATGACATGTGACGGGCCGTTCACATCGCGCCGCGCCGGGGCCGCGGAACCCGTGTGACGAGTGGTGCGAAACCGCCCGGCGGGGTCAGAGACCCAGGGCCGCCGACATCTGTGCGCGCAGCTCGTCGAGCTCGTCGGCGCCGCGGCCACGGGCCGCGATGAGACCGGCGTCGTCGTGCACCGGCACGACGGTCTCCAGATAGCACTTGAGCTTGGGCTCGGTGCCGCTCGGCCGCGCGATCACCCGGACGCCGTCGCCGAGCAGGCGGACGGCGTCCACCGGGGGGTCCAGCTCGGCGAGGTCGGCGTACTGCACGGGCCGGCCGAGCAGGGTGGATGGCGGGTTCGCCCGCAGCCGGGCCATGGCGTCGGAGATGAGCGTGAGGTCCTCGACCCGCACCGACAGCTGCCCGGTGACGAACAGCCCGTGCTCGGCGGCCAGCTCGTCGAGCCGGTCGAGCAGGGTGCGGCCCGACGCCTTCAGCTCCGCGGCCAGCAGCGCCACAGCCAGCGAGGCGGAGATGCCGTCCTTGTCCCGGACGACGTCGGGCGCCACGGCGTAGCCGAGGGCCTCCTCGTACCCGTAGACCAGTGGCTGGTCGGGCGTCCCGGCGCGGACGATCCACTTGAACCCGGTCGGGGTCTCGGCAAAGCGCACGCCGTGCGTCGTCGCCAGCGCCGACAGCAGTGACCCGCTGACGAGGGAGGCGGCGTAGGTGCCGTGCACGCCGCGGCGCAGCAGCCAGTCGGCCAGCAGCGCGCCCACCTCGTCGCCGGTGAGCTGCCGGCCGTCGCAGACGACCGAGCAGCGGTCGGCGTCGGGGTCCTGGGCGATGGCGACGTCGGCACCGGCCCGTCGGGCCACCTCGACCAGCCGGTCGACCGCGCCGGGTTCCTCGGGGTTCGGGAACGCGACGGTCGGGAAGGCCGGGTCGGGCGCGTCCTGCTCCGGCACGGCGGCCGGCTCGGCGAAGCCCGCCGCGGCGAACACCAGGCGCGTGGTGGAGGCGCCGACGCCGTGCATCGCCGTGTACGCCACGCGCAGGGCGGCCCGGTCGGCCGCGGGCACCCGTTCGGGGTCGAGCGCGCGCACGACCGCGGTCACGTAGTCGGTGAGCACTTCGTCGTCCAGGGTGACCCAGTCGTCGGAGCGCGGGACCTCCCGCGCGGGGCCGACGGCGGTGATCGCGGCCTCGATCCGGCGGTCGGCCGGTGGCACCAGTTGCGCGCCCTGCTCGAGGTAGACCTTGTAGCCGTTGTCGTCGGGCGGGTTGTGGCTCGCGGTGACCATGACGCCGGCGGCGCAGCCCAGGTGCCGGACGGCGAAGGCCAGCACCGGCGTGGGCAGCGGGCGGGGCAGCACCTCGACGGCGAACCCGGCGCCGCTGAGCACCTCGGCGGAGATGCGGGCGAACTCGTCGGACCGTCGCCGGGCGTCGAAGCCGATGACCACGCCGGCGCCGGCGTGGCCCTCGTCGACCAGGTAGCGGGCCAGCCCGGCGGCGGCGCGGGTGACGACGGCGGCGTTCATGCCGGCCGGTCCCGCGCGCAGCGGGCCGCGCAGACCCGCCGTCCCGAAGGTGAGCGGCCCGGCGAACCGCCGGGCGAGCTCCTCGACGTTCTCGGCCTCGATGAGCGCCTCGATCTCGGCCCGGTCGCCGTCGTGCGGGTCGTCGTCCGCCCAGGCGCGGGCGGTGCTCAACAGCTCGGCGCTCACCGGTCCGCCCCGCTGCCGGGCGCGCTGTCGCCGCGGGGGGCCGGCGGCTCGAAGTTCTCGGCGTCGAACTCGGCGGTCGTGTACTCGCCGCCGACGCGCCCGTGCACCGGGTCGGTGAGGTCGGGCTCGCCGAGCGCCTCGATCAGCGCCTCGGCGTAGACCTCGGCGTCGTCCTGCGGGTCGTAGCCCAGCGCCCGGGCCGAGGTGAGGTCCCACCAGTTGCGGGTGTTGGCCGAGACGCCCCAGACGACGGCGAAGCCGGGGGAGGGCGCGGTCAGGGCGGCGTCGACCAGCGCGACGGTGTCGGCCGGTGACAGCCAGGTGGACAGCTGCCGGGTGGTGGTCGGCTCGGCGAACGCGCTGCCGATGCGCAGGCAGACGACGTCGAGGCCGTAGCGGTCGGCGTACAGCGAGCCCAGCGCCTCCATGGTCACCTTCGAGACCCCGTAGTAGGTGTCGGGTCGCGGTGGGGCGTCGCCCTCGCGGAGCAGGCCGGACGCCGGCCGCGGCGTGTAGCCGGTGGCGTGGTTGCTGCTGGCCAGCACGACCCGGCCCACGCCGGCGCGGCGGGCGGCCTCGAGCGTGGCGTACGTGCCCTCGATGTTGGCGCGGCTGATGGCCGGCCAGGTCGACTCCCCCGAGATGCCGGCCATGTGCACGATCGCGGACGCGCCCTGTGCGGCGTCGACCATGGCGGCGAGGTCGGCCACGTCGGCGACCACGTGCTCCTCGCCGGGTCGGGTCTCGACGATCGGGACCACGTCCAGGCAGCGCAGCACGAATCCGCGCTCGGGCAGGCCACCGCGCAGCACCGTCCCGATGCGCCCGGCCGCACCGGTCAGCAGCACGGGGCCGCTCACGGGATGCGCTCCACGAACCGCACCAGCAGCTCGCCCAGCCGGGCGGCCGCGGCCTGCCCGGCGGCGACGACCTCGGCGCCGTCCAGGGCCTCGCCGGTCACCCCGGCGGCGGCATTGGTGACCAGCGAGAGGCCGAAGACCTCCAGCCCCTCGGCGCGGGCCGCGATCGCCTCCAGCGCCGTGGACATGCCGACCAGGTCGGCGCCCATCGTGCGGAGCATGCGGATCTCGGCCGGCGTCTCGTAGTGCGGGCCGGGCAGCGCGGCGTACACGCCCTCGGTCAGGTCGGGGTCGAGCTGCCTGGCCACGTCCCGCAGCCGGGGGGAGTACAGCGTGGTCAGGTCGACGAACCTGGCGCCGACCAGCGGAGACCGGGCGGTGAGGTTCAGGTGGTCGCTGATGATCACGGCCTGGCCTACCCGATGGTCGGGGCGCAGCCCGCCCGCGGCATTGGTCAGGACGACGGTGCGCACGCCCGCCGCGGCCGCCGTCCGCACGCCGTGGACCACCGGCTCGACGCCGCGGCCCTCGTAGAGGTGGGTGCGTCCGAGGAAGAGCAGCACCTTCCGGTCGCCGACCCGCACCGAGCGGATCTCGCCGCCGTGCCCGACGGCGGTCGGGGCGGCGAAGCCGGGGAGATCGCCGATCGCGACCGAGGCGGCGGGCTCGCCGAACGCGTCGGCGGCCGGGGCCCAGCCCGACCCCATGACGACGGCCGCGTCGTGGCCCCCACCCACCGCATCGATGAGCGCCGCGGCGGCACGGGCGGCGAGGGCTGCGGGGTCGTTCGGTGGCTGCGTCACGGTCGGGGACGCTAGCGCGTCGTCCGTCCGGGTGACGGCGGCGCCTCAGGGGGGAACGGCGTCCTGTCAGGGGGTGGTGGCGGGTGATCGTCCCTAGACTTCCGTAGGTGCAGATCCCGTTCTCGTCGTCCGAACGCGCCAGCCTCGGCGTGGAGTGGGAGCTGCAGCTCGTCGACGAGCAGACCCGCGAGCTGACCGCGGGGGCGATCGAGATCCTCGAGGAGCTGCGGCCCGAGGGTCTCGACGAGCACCCCAAGGCCAAGCACGAGCTGCTGCAGTCGACGATCGAGATCATCACCGGCATCTGCACCACCGTCGACGAGGCGAAGGCCGACCTGGCCGGGACGCTCGCCGAGGTGGTGCCCGCGGCCGCGCAGCGCGGCCTCGGCGTCATGTGCGCGGGCACGCACCCGTTCACCGACTGGCAGACGCAGCTGATCTCGCCCAAGGAGCGTTACCTCCGGCTGGTCGAGGAGATGCAGTGGCCGGCGCGGCGGCTGCAGATCTTCGGGGTGCACGTGCACGTCGGCGTCCGGGCGCCGGAGAAAGCCTTCCCCGTCGTCAACGCGGTGAGCCAGTACGTGCCGCACTTCCTGGCGCTGTCGGCGTCCTCGCCGTACTGGGTCGGCTGCGACACGGGACTGGCCTCGGTGCGCTCCAAGGTCTTCGAGGGCATGCCGACGGCGGGACTGCCCTACCAGCTGTCGGGCTGGGACGAGTTCGAGAAGTACATGGAGACGCTGATCTCCACCCACGCCATCGAGAGCGTGCGCGAGGTGTGGTGGGACATCCGCCCGCATCCCGACTTCGGCACCGTCGAGCTGCGCATCTGCGACGGCCTGCCCACCCTGGACGAGATCGGCGCGGTGGCCGCTCTCTCGCAGTGCCTGGTCGAGCAGTTCGACACCCAGCTCGACCGCGGCTACACGCTGCCCACGCCGCCGCGGTGGGTGCTTCAGGAGAACAAGTGGCGGGCCGCCCGCCACGGCCTCGACGCCGACATCGTCGTCGACGAGAAGGGCACCGTCCGGCCGGTGCGGCAGGCGATCCTCGACCTGGTCGAGGACCTCACCCCCACCGCCCGCCGGCTCGGCTGCGAGGACGAGCTCGCCGACGTCGAGCGCGTGCTCGAGGTGGGTGCTTCCTACCAGCGGCAGCGGGCGGTCGCGGCTGCGCACGACGGCGACCTGAGGTGCGTCGTCGACAGCCTGCTGGCCGAGATGCGGGACGGGCTCCCCACCGCCCCGGTCGGCGCACCGCCGGGACCGGTACCCGGGCCGGCGCGCTGCGGTGGAGGGCACGCGGCATGAACCCCGTCGTCGAGAAGCTGGGCGCGGCGGTCGACGACTGGGTCGCCGCGCACCAGCCGCAACTGGTCTCCACCCGTCGTCACCTGCACGCCCATCCGGAGCTCGCCTTCGCCGAGTTCGAGACCACGGCCTTCCTCGAGCAGCGACTGCGGGCGGCGGGGCTGGCCCCCCGGCGGCTGCCGACCGGCACCGGGCTGGTCTGCGACGTCGGCACCGGGGATCCGACGGTCGTGCTGCGCGCCGACATCGACGCGTTGCCCCTGGCCGACCTCAAGGACGTGCCCTACGCCTCCACCCGCGACGGACTGTGCCACGCCTGCGGCCACGACGTGCACACCACCGTCGTCCTGGGTGTCGCCCTGGCCCTGGCCACGCTCGACGGCCTGCCCGGCCGGGTGCGCTGCGTCTTCCAGCCGGCCGAGGAGACCATCCCCGGCGGCGCCAGCGAGGTGGTCGCCTCCGGTGTCCTGGACGGCGCCTCGCGGGCGTTCGCCCTGCACTGCGACCCGTCGGTGCCCGCGGGCACGGTCGGCCTGCGCACCGGCGCGATCACCGCGGCCTGCGACCGGATCGACGTCACGCTGACCGGCCCCGGCGGGCACACCGCCCGGCCCCAGCTCACCGTCGACCTCGTCGACGCGCTGGGCCGGCTGATCACCGACCTGCCGGGCCTGCTGTCGCGGCAGGTCGACCCGCGTTCGGGCATGTCCCTGGTCTGGGGGGCGGTGAACGCCGGCATCGCGGCCAACGCGATCCCGCAGCGCGGCGCGCTGCGCGGCACCGTGCGCGTGCTCGACCGGGACGCCTGGAAGGGCGCCGAGGACATGATGCGCTCGCTGGTCGAGCGCGTGGCCGCGACCACCGGGGCCGCGTGCGAGGTCGACTACGTGCGCGGGCTGCCCCCGGTGGTCAACGACCCCCGGGCGGTCGCCCTGATGCGCGCCGCCGCGCTCGAGACCGTGGGCAGCGAGCACGTCGTCGTCACGCCGCAGAGCATGGGCGGTGAGGACTTCGGCTGGTTCGCCGAGGTGCTGCCCATCGCGCTCGCCCGGCTCGGCACCCATGGCGGCGGCCCCCCGCTCGACCTGCACCGCGGCACCTTCGACGTCGACGAGCGCGCCATCGGCATCGGCGTCCGGATGATGGCCCGCACCGCGCTGCACGCGATGGAGGCCGACGCCGGACCCGGACGCCCCGGCAAACCGGCCCCCGGGGACACTGCGGGTCGACGAACCACCGAGAAGGAGCGGGAACCCGACGATGCGTCCTCGCGACCAGGGCAGCGCCGGCGGGACTGACGCCGCCGTCCCCACCGAGCACCCGATCCCTGAGCACCCGATCCCCGAACACCAGGTCCCCGACGAGCTCGAGCTGGCCGCTCTGTTCCCAGCGGCCACCCGCGAGCAGTGGCGGGAGGCGGTCGCCGGCGTGCTGCGCAAGGCCGGCCGCGAGGAGCTGCCCGACCCGGTCGAGGAGGCGTTGCGCCGCACCGTCGCGACCGGGGTGAGCGTCGCGCCGCTCTACACCGCGGACGACGTCGGCGACCTGCCCGCAGCCGCCGGCCTGCCCGGCCTGCCGCCGTTCGTTCGCGGCGCCCGCCCGGGCGCCCCGGGCGATGTGCCGGCCGGCTGGGACATCCGGCAACGGCACGCGCACCCGGACGTGGCGGCCACGAAGGAGGCCGTCGCGGCCGACCTGGAGAACGGCGTGACCTCGCTGTGGCTGGTTCTCGGCGAGGACGCGGTCCCGGTGGATGCGCTGGCCGATGTGCTCGACGGCGTGCTGCTGGACCTGGCGCCGGTGGCCGTCTCGGGCGGCCGGGCCGCCGCCGAGGCGTTCCTCGCGCTGGTCGAGGGCCGTACCGACCTGGCCGCCGGCGGCTCGCTGGGCCTGGATCCCCTGGGGGCGCAGGCCGCCACCGGCTCCGCCGCCGACCTGTCCGGCCTGGCCGACCTGGCCGATCTCGCCCGGCGCGCCCTGGCGCACGCCGACCTGCGCACCGTCGTCGCCGACGGCACGGTCTTCGCCGACGCGGGGGGCTCGGCCGTCGAGGAGCTCGGGTGCGCGCTGGCGGCGGGCGTCGCCTACCTGCGGGCGCTCACCGACTCCGCGGACGGGGGGCAGTGCCTGTCGGTCGAGGAGGCCTTCGCGGCGATCGAGTTCCGGCTGACCGCGAGCGCCGACCAGTTCACGACGATCGCGGCGCTGCGGGCCGCGCGCCGGCTCTGGGACCGCGTCGGCGAGGTCAGCGGGGTGCCGGCCGATGCGCGTGGGATGCGGCTGCACGCGGTCACCTCGTCGGTGATGACGACCCGGCGCGACCCCTGGGTGAACCTGCTGCGGACGACGGTGGCCTGCTTCGCCGCCGGCGTGGGCGGGGCCGACGCCGTCACCGTGCAGCCGTTCGACGCCGCGCTCGGGCTGCCCGACGCCTTCTCCCGCCGGATCGCCCGCAACACCCAGAGCCTGCTGATCGAGGAGGGGTCGCTGGCCCGCGTCCTCGACCCGGCCGGGGGCTCCTGGTACGTCGAGGCGCTGACCGACTTGCTGGCCCGGGCGGCCTGGGACTGGTTCACCGAGATCGAGCGAGCGGGCGGCCTGGCCGAGGCCCTGTCGTCGGGCCTGGTCGCGGGGCGGCTCGCCGACGCCTGGGCGTGGCGCTCGCAGCGGCTGGCCACGCGGGCCGAGGCGATCACCGGCGTCAGCGAGTTCCCACACCTCGCCGAGAAGCTGCCGGCGCGCGATCCGGCACCCCCCGCGCCGTCGGGCGGGCTGCCGCGCGTGCGCGCCGCGGCGGAGTTCGAGCAGTTGCGCGACCGGGCCGACGCCGCCGCGTCGTCGTCCGGACGCCGTCCCTCGGTGTACCTGGCCACCCTGGGGCCGATCGCCCGGCACACCGCCCGGTCGAGCTTCGCGGCGAACCTGTTCCAGGCCGGCGGCCTGGACACCCCGGCCGGCGACCGCGCCTCAGGCCTGGCCGACGCCGGGACGACCGTGGCCTGCATCTGCGGCGCCGACACCGACTACGCCGACGCGCCCGCGGTGGCGGCCGAGCTGCGCGAGGCGGGGGCGACGCAGGTGTGGCTGGCCGGCAGGCCGTCGCTCGACGTGGAAGGCGTCGACGGGTACGTGTTCGCCGGCTGCGACGCGCTCGCCGTCCTGCGCGAGATCCACCCGGCCCTTTGTGGACAAAGGGCCGGAGCGGAAGAGGGAGCGAACCGATGAGCGCGATCCCCGACTTCGGGTCGGTCGAGCTGGGCACGCCCGAAGCCACGGGCGGGCGCGAGGACTGGGCGAAGGCCTTCGAGGAGGCCACCGGCCGCAGCCCGGCCGAGGCGACGTGGGAGACGCCCGAGGGCATCGCCGTCCCGCCGCTGTACTCGGCTGCCGACATCGAGGGGCTGGACTTCCTCGAGACCTACCCGGGCATCCCGCCCTACCTGCGCGGGCCCTACCCGACGATGTACACGACCCAGCCGTGGACGGTCCGGCAGTACGCGGGGTTCTCCACGGCGGCGGACTCCAATGCGTTCTACCGGCGCAACCTCGCCGCCGGGCAGAAGGGTCTGTCGGTCGCCTTCGACCTGCCCACCCACCGCGGCTACGACTCCGACCACCCGCGGGTGCGCGGCGACGTCGGCATGGCCGGGGTGGCGATCGACTCGATCCTCGACATGCGGCAGCTCTTCGACGGCATCCCGCTGGACAGGATGAGTGTGTCGATGACGATGAACGGCGCCGTGCTGCCGGTGCTGGCGCTCTACGTCCTCGCGGCGGAGGAGCAGGGGGTGAAGCCGGAGCAGCTCACG
This sequence comes from uncultured Actinomycetota bacterium, assembly GCA_963723745.1. Taxonomy (GTDB): domain Bacteria; phylum Actinomycetota; class Actinomycetes; order Mycobacteriales; family Geodermatophilaceae; genus CAVRRZ01. Next base: position 1,483,312 of record CAVRRZ010000005.1, on the reverse strand, counting down.
GGGACCATCCAGAACGACATCCTCAAGGAGTTCATGGTCCGCAACACCTACATCTACCCGCCCAAGCCCTCGATGCGGATCATCAGCGACATCTTCGCGTTCACCTCGACCGAGATGCCGCGGTTCAACTCGATCTCGATCTCCGGCTACCACATCCAGGAGGCCGGGGCGACGGCCGATCTGGAGCTGGCCTACACGCTCGCCGACGGCGTCGAGTACCTGAAGGCGGGCAAGGACGCCGGCCTGGACGTCGACGCGTTCGCGCCGCGGCTGTCGTTCTTCTGGGCCATCGGGATGAACTTCTTCATGGAGGTCGCCAAGCTGCGGGCCGCCCGGCTGCTGTGGGCCCGGCTGGTGCGCGAGGCGGGCGGGACCAAGGACAAGTCGCTGTCGCTGCGCACGCACTGCCAGACCTCGGGCTGGTCGCTGACCGCGCAGGACGTCTACAACAACGTCGTCCGCACTTGCCTGGAGGCCATGGCTGCGACCCAGGGGCACACCCAGTCGCTGCACACCAACGCCCTCGACGAGGCGCTCGCGCTGCCCACCGACTTCTCCGCCCGGATCGCGCGCAACACCCAGCTGCTCCTGCAGCAGGAGTCGGGGACGACGCGGGTCATCGACCCGTGGGGCGGCTCGGCGTACGTTGAGAAGCTGACCTACGACCTGGCCCGGGCCGCGTGGGCGCACATCCAGGAGGTCACCGAGCACGGCGGCATGGCCCAGGCGATCGACGACGGCATCCCGAAGCTGCGCATCGAGGAGGCCGCCGCCCGCACGCAGGCGCGCATCGACTCCGGCCGCCAGCCGGTGATCGGCGTGAACAAGTACCGGGTGGACGCCGACGAGGCCGTCGACGTGCTGCGGGTGGACAACGCCCAGGTGCTGGCCGAGCAGAAGGCCAAGCTCGAGCAGCTGCGGCGCGACCGCGACCCGCGCGCCGCCGAGGAGGCGCTGCGGCGGCTCACCGACGCGGCGCGGGCCGCCGACGAGGGACGACGGGATTCCTCGCTCGAGGGCAACCTGCTGAAGCTGGCCGTCGACGCGGCCAGGGCACACGCCACGGTCGGCGAGATCTCCGACGCGCTGGAGACGGTGTGGGGGCGGCACGCCGGCCAGGTGCGCACCATCTCGGGGGTGTACTGCGAGGAAGCTGGGGGGAGCGGCCCGGTGGAGGAGACCCGGCGGATGGCCGAGGCGTTCGAGGAGGCCGAAGGCCGCCGTCCGCGGATCCTGGTCGCCAAGATGGGCCAGGACGGCCACGACCGCGGCCAGAAGGTGATCGCGACGGCCTTCGCCGACCTCGGCTTCGACGTCGACGTGGGCCCGCTGTTCCAGACGCCGGAGGAGGTCGCCCGCCAGGCGGTCGAGGCCGACGTGCACGTCGTCGGCGTCTCGTCGCTGGCCGCCGGGCACATGACGCTGGTGCCGGAGCTGAAGCAGGCCCTGCACGACCTCGGCGCCGATGACGTGCTGATCGTCGTGGGCGGGGTCATCCCGCCCGACGACGTGCCGGCGCTGAAGGAGATGGGCGCGGCGGCGGTCTTCCCGCCCGGCACGGTCGTCGCCGAGGCGGCGCAGGAGCTGCTGCGCACGCTGTCGTCCCGCCTCGGCCACTGATGACGGCCTTCATGGCCATAAAGGCCGCCGGGGGGCCGACGTGAGCCGGGCCGTGGACGTCCCGGCGCTGGTCGAGGGGGTGCTGGCGGGGGACCGGCGGGTGATGGCGCGGGCCATCACGCTGGTCGAATCGCGCCGCCCCGACCACCGGGAGCAGGCGCAGGAGCTGCTGGTCGGGCTGCTGCCGCACGCCGGGTCGGCCCGCCGGATCGGCATCAGCGGGGTGCCCGGCGTGGGCAAGTCGACGTTCATTGACTCGCTGGGGACGACGCTGACGGCGGGCGGGTCGAAAGTCGCAGTCCTCGCCGTCGACCCGTCGTCCGCACGGTCGGGCGGCTCGATCCTGGGCGACAAGACGCGCATGGCGCGGCTCGCCGTCGACCCCGACGCCTTCATCCGGCCCTCGCCGACGTCCGGCACCCTCGGTGGGGTCGCCCAGGCCACCCGGGAGTCGATGGTCGTGGTGGAGGCGGCCGGCTACGACGTCGTGCTGGTCGAGACGGTCGGCGTCGGGCAGTCCGAGACCGCCGTGGCCGAGATGGTCGACTCGTTCCTGTTCCTGACCCTGGCCCGGACCGGCGACCAGCTGCAGGGCATCAAGCGCGGCATCCTCGAGATCGCCGACGTCATCGCGGTCAACAAGGCTGACGGCGACGGCGCGCCGGCCGCTCGCACGGCCGCCCGCGAGCTGGCCGGGGCGATCCGGATGCTGCGCGGGCACACGGAGGGCGGCTGGGACGTCCCGGTGCTCACCTGCGCCGGGCTGACCGGGGAGGGGCTCGACGAGGTCTGGGCCAAGCTGGTCGAGCACCAGGACCGGATGAAGGCGTCGGGAGAGTTCGACGAGCGACGGCGGACCCAGCAGGTGCGCTGGACCTGGCAGCTGGTCCGCGATGCCCTCGAGCACCAGCTGCGCGCGCATCCGGGCGTACGGGCGGCCGTCCCGGATCTCGAGAAGGCCGTGCTGACCGGTGAGCTCACCCCGGCGCTGGCGGCCCAGCAGATCCTGCAGACGTTCCTGGCCGCGCCCGAGCAAGCCCCCGCCGGCTGATCCGGGAGAAACCCGCAGGTGTGAGGCGCGTCACCGTGCGCTAATCTCCCGCGGCCGGGCTGTCCGATGCCCGATCACCTCATCGTGGAGACGGTCATGCCGGTCGAGAACCCGTACTACAGCGCTGCCGTGCACGGCGACTTCCAGCTCGCCGAGATCGGCGACCTGCCGCTCGAGGAGGGGGCCACCCTGCGCGGCTGTCAGCTGGCCTACCAGACCTTGGGCACGCTGAACGCGGCGCGCGACAACGCCGTGCTCATTCCGACCTGGTACTCCGGCAACCACTCCGTCATGCGCGACACCTACGTGGGGCCCGGCCGGGCGATCGACCCCGCCGAGCACTTCGTCGTCCTGGTCAACCAGATCGGCAGCGGGCTGGGCACCTCGCCGCACAACCTGGCCGGCCCCTACGGCGGCTCCCGATTCCCGCGGGTGCGGATCGGCGACGACGTCGTCGCCCAGGACCGGCTGCTGCGCGAGGTACTGGGCGTCGAGGAGCTGGCCCTGGTCTTCGGCGGATCGATGGGTGCCCAGCAGACCTATGAGTGGGCCGTCCGCTTCCCGGACCGGGTCAAGCGCGCCGCGCCACTGGCGGGGACCGCGCGGATCTACCAGCACTGCGTGATCTTCGCGCAGACCCTGGTCGACGCGCTCCGCTCGGACCCCGGCTACGCCGGCGGCTGGTACACCGACTCCGCCGACGTCCGCGGTGGTCTGCAGCGCCATGCGGGGCTGTTCGCCCTGCAGGTGCTGAGCAACGAGTTCTGGACCGGGGAGCACTGGCGGGAGCTCGGGTTCAGCTCGCCGGAGGACTTCACCATCGGCTTCCTGGAGGCGTACTTCCAGCCCATGGACGCCGGCGACCTGCTGACCCAGGCGTGGAAGTGGCAGCACGGCGACGTCAGCCGGCACACCGGCGGGGACCTCGCGGCGGCGCTGGGGCGAATCACGGCGAAGACCTTCGTCATGCCCATCAGCACCGACAAGTTCTTCCCGCCCGAGGACTGCGCGGTCGAGCAGGCGCTGATCCCGGACAGCGAGCTGCGGGTGATCGACGACGTGCACGGCCACGCCTCGCTGTTCGGCCTCACCGAGGACTACGGCAAGCAGGTCGACGCCGCCCTGCGGGACCTGCTGGCCACGGACGTCTGACCGTCCCTCGGCCGCATCCTGAGTGCCGGAGCGTTCAGTTGGCGGTGGAGCGGCACTCCCGGGACCGGAGGGCGGTGACGTAGTCGGTGGGTGCGCCGGCGGCCTCGGCAGCGTCGGCGATCCCGCCCAGGTGCCGGGCGGAGGGCAGGCCGCCCTCGAACTCGTCGAGCACGTACACGTAGGCCACCACGTCACCGGCCAGGGTGTTCACCCGCAGGTGCACGCGCCGGAACAGGCCGGTCTCGGCGCCCTCCCAGGCGTCCAGCGACCGCTCGTCGGCCTCGGTCAGGTCGTAGAGGGCCACGAAGACCCCCGGGTGCAGCGGTTCGGGCGACTCGTCGGGGACGACGGTGGCCAGCGCGCCCTCCCAGCCGTACTCCTCGGCGCCGAAGGTGAGCCGCCAGCCGGGGATCCATCCGGTGCTGACGAAGGGGGACGACGGGCAGCGGCGCAGCATCTGCGCGGGGTCCATGTTCGACCCGTAGGCGGCGTAGAGGCCCATCGCGGTCGAGACTAGCGGTCGGGTACGGCGAACCGGGGCTGCCCGGGGGAGCGGTCGCGGGGAGAATGCACTCCAGAGCGGGCGACGGCCTGCCGATCACCTAGAACGCAGCACCCGCGACCCGGGAAGGACCCATGACCCGCATCGTCATCATCGGCGGCGGACCGGCCGGCTACGAGGCCGCGCTGGTCGCCGCGCAACTCGGTGCGCAGGTCACCGTCATCGAGCGGGACGGCATCGGCGGCGCCAGCGTGCTCACCGACTGCGTCCCCTCCAAGACCCTGATCGCCGCCGCCGGCACCATGACCTCGGTCCGCGCCTCCGCCGTCCTGGGGCTGCAGGGTGCCGACGTGCGCGACGTGGGTCTCGACCTGGCCTCGGTCAACTCCCGTGTCAAGGGCCTCGCGATGGCGCAGTCCGCCGACATCCACCAGCGGCTCTCGTCGGAGGGCGTGCGCATCCTCTCCGGCTCCGGCCGGCTCGCCGACGACGTCCGCGGCCTGTCCACTCACCGTGTCGAGGCGCTGGACGCCGACGGCGCGGTCACCGAGACCCTCGAGTGCGACGTCGTCCTCATCGCCACCGGCGCCGACCCGCGCGTGCTCCCCGGGGCCGAGCCCGACGGCGAGCGGATCCTCGACTGGCGCGACGTGTACGACCTCGACGAGATGCCCGAGCACCTCGTCGTGGTCGGGTCGGGCGTCACGGGCGCGGAGTTCGCGTCCGGTTACCTGGAGGCCGGCGTGCCCGTGACGCTGGTCAGCTCCCGCGACCGCGTGCTGCCCGGTGAGGACTCCGACGCCGCGGAGGTCGTGCAGAAGGTCTTCCAGAGCCGCGGGGGCCGGATCGCCGAGAAGGGGCGGGCGGCCGCGGTCCGCCGCACCGAGAAGGGCGTGATCGTCGAGCTCACCGACGGGCGCACCGTCGAGGGCTCGCACGCGCTCATGACGGTCGGGACGGTGCCCAACACCGCCGGCCTGAACCTGACCGAGTGCGGGGTCGTCACCGCGGAGTCCGGTCACGTCGTCGTCGACCGCGTCTCCCGGACGTCGATCCCCGGGATCTACGCCGCCGGCGACGTGACCGGCGTCTTCCAGCTCGCCTCCGTGGCCGCCATGCAGGGGCGCATCGCCATGTGGCACGCGCTCGGCGAGGCGGTCACCCCGATCCGGCTCAAGACCGTGTCGGCCAACGTGTTCACCCACCCGGAGATCGCCACGGTCGGGGTCCAGGAGAAGTCGCTGCCCGAGGACGGCTCGATCGAGGTCGTGCAGCTGCCGCTGGCCACCAACGCGCGGGCCAAGATGAGCGACATGCGGGACGGCTTCGTGAAGCTGTTCGCCCGCCAGGCGACCGGCGTGATCGTCGGCGGCGTGGTCGTGGCCCCCGGCGCCTCCGAGCTGGTGCTGCCCATCGCGCTGGCCGTGAGCAAGGGGCTGACGGTGAGCGACCTGGCGCACACCTTCGCGATCTACCCGTCGCTGTCGGGGTCGATCACCGAGGCGGGACGACGGCTCATGGGAGCCGACTACCTCGCCTGACGACAGCCGCGGGAGCATCGCAGCGAGGAACGAGCAAGGAGCGGACCGGGGCGCGGACCGGGGCGCGGACCGGGGAGCGGACCGGGGAGCGGACCGGGGCGCGGAGTCGGGTGGATGAGCATCGCCTGACGGCTGAGGCTCGACGGGCCTGCTGCGACTCGTGTGACGGGGCGGTCCGTCGACCTGCCCGGAACGGTGTCATCGGCCGGTCGGACCGCCGATGACGGAGGGGATGCCCTCCGTCTCGCACCGTAAGCGACTCCGGTACGCCCTCGCGGCGGCCGCGGTCGTGGTGGCACCGGTCCTCCTCCCGACGGTCGCCGCGGCGCAGGAGCCCGCCGGCCGCACGGTGGTCGGGGAGCTGGTGCGGGCCCTGGCCGACCACCGGGCCGGGCACGAGCACGGGGACGAGCACGGGCACGAGCACGCCGAGGGCGCCGAGGGCATCGAGGGGCTCACCTGGGTGGAGACCGACGACGGCGAGACCGTGCGGCTGTCCGCCGCGGACGCCGCCGACCTGCCGTCGGGGGCCACCGTCGAGGTGACCGTCGGGAACGAGATCGCCGACGAGGCCAGGGACGAGGGCCTCGGCCCGGCGGTGGAGCTGCTGGACAGCGAGGTGGTCCTCGCGCCGGTGCCGCCGCGCCCCGTCCCGCCGCGCCCGTTCACCAACGAGGTCACGGTCGCGCTCGTCGCGCCCGGCGGTGCTCCTCGTGACCGCGTCACCCTCGCCCAGGTGGTGGACACCGTGGACGGCGCGGCCGCGCGCTTCTGGGACGAGCAGAGCGACGGCGCCATCTCCCTCGGCGTCACCGACTCGCACGGCTGGACGACCACCGCCGCCGGGTGCGAGGACCCCGGCGCGATGTGGGCGCAGGCGGCGGACAAGGTCGGCTTCCGCTCCGGGCCGGGCAAGCACCTGCTGCTCTACGTCAGCGGTGCCGCGAAGGGCTGCTCGTACGGGTTGGCCCAGGTGGGTGCGGCCCCGTCGACCGGCGGCCGGGCCTACGTCACCGACGTGCTGCCCTCGCTGATCGCCCACGAGATCGGCCACAACTTCGGCCTCGGGCACTCGTCGGCGCTCTTCTGCGCCCATGGCGCCGAGGCCGGCGGCTGCGACGTCGCGCACTACCGGGACCACTACGACGTCATGGGCGCCTCGTGGGACCAGATCGGCTCGCTCAACGTGCTGCAGGCCGACCGCCTCGGCGTGCTGCCGGACGCCGCCGTGCACACCGTGCGCCCGACGTCCGGCGCTGCGCAGGTGACGCTGGCGCCGCTGACCGGCGACGGCGTCCGCGCCCTCCGCCTGGTCGACCCCCGCGGCCGGGAGTACTGGCTGGAGCTGCGGACGGCGACCGGTCAGGACGCCTGGCTCGGGGGCCGTGACAACGTCTTCGGCCTCCAGGCCGGGGTTCTGGTGCGCCGCTCCGGCACCTGGCCGGACACGTCGCTGCTGCTCGACCCCACCCCCGGGTCGGGGCGGCAGGGCGACTTCCAGGTCGCGCTGCCGGCCGGCCGCACGGTCACCCTGGGTGCCGGCGCCTTCCAGGTCACCGTCGGCGAGACGACCGCGGACGGCGTGACTGTCGACGTCCGCACCGTGGCCCAGGCCGCGGGTCAGGCCGCGTCGGCGCCGGCCGACCCCCACGAGCGCCCCGGGGCGACGGAGACTCCCGAGACACTGCCCGTCACGGACGTGGCCGCGCCGGACGTCGCTGCGCCCCAGGAGCGGGTCTCCGAAGCCGAGCCGCAGGCAGCGGAGGGCCCGGTCGACACCGCGGCGGCGGCCGCCGCTCCGGTCGCCGCCGACGTTCCGGTCGACGGCCCCGCCGCGGCCGCGCAGCCGCAGCCGGCCGCCCAGCCGGTCGCGACCGCGTCACCGGTGCGCACGGTCGCCGTGCCGGCCGCCGGTGCGGTGCTCGGCTGCTCGGCCTTCGTGCTGGTGCGCCGGCTGATCCGGGGACGCGCCTCCCGCTGAGCGCCTCGGCGGCGCGCTGCTCGCCGGCCTGCTGCTCGCCGGCTCGCTACTCGGCGTCGGCGATCGTGCAGAGCACGGCGCCGCTGGTCACCGACGCGCCGACCTCGGCCTGCAGGCCGCCGACCGTGCCGGCCTTGTGCGCGTTGATCGGCTGCTCCATCTTCATCGCCTCGAGCACGACCACGAGGTCACCCTCGGCGACGGTGTCGCCGTCCTCGACCGCGACCTTGACGATGGTGCCCTGCATGGGCGCCGTCAGCGAGTCGCCGGAGGCGCCGGAGCCGCCGTGCCCGCCGCCGCGTCTGCGCGGCTTGGCGGCCGCTCCCGCGGCGCCGCCGCCCGCGGCCAGCCCGGCCGGCAGCGACACCTCGAGCCGACGGCCGCCGACCTCGACGACGACGACCTGCCGCGGCTGCTCCTCGGCGCCCTCGGCGGGGGCGGCGTCGTAGGGCGGGACCTGGTTGTTCCATTCGGTCTCGATCCAGCGGGTGTGCACGGTGAACGGCTCGCTGGTGAACGCCTCGTCGCGGACGACGGCGCGGTGGAACGGGACGACGGTCGGCATGCCCTCGACGACCAGCTCGTCGAGCGCGCGACGGGCCCGCTGCAGGGCCTCGGTGCGGGTGGCGCCGGTGACGATCAGCTTGGCCAGCATGGAGTCGAACGCGCCGGCGACCTCGCCGCCGGTCTCGACGCCGGAGTCCCAGCGGACGCCGGGGCCCTGCGGGATCTCCAGGCGCGTGACCGGGCCCGGAGCGGGCATGAAGTTGCGGCCGGCGTCCTCGGCGTTGATGCGGAACTCGATGCTGTGCCCGCGCGGCGTGGGGTCCTCGGTGAGCTCGAGGGCCTCCCCACGGGCGATGCGGAACTGCTGGCGCACCAGGTCGATGCCCGCGGTCTCCTCCGACACCGGGTGCTCGACCTGCAGGCGGGTGTTGACCTCGAGGAAGGAGATCGACCCGTCGGTGCCGACCAGGTACTCGACGGTGCCCGCGCCGACGTAGCCCGCTTCCGCGCAGATGGCCTTGGCGGACTCGTGGATGCGTGCGCGCTGCTCGTCGGTGAGGAAGGGTGCGGGCGCCTCCTCGACCAGCTTCTGGTTGCGCCGCTGCAGCGAGCAGTCGCGGGTGCCGACGACGACCACGGTGCCGTGGGTGTCGGCGAGCACCTGCGCCTCGACGTGGCGGGGCTTGTCCAGGAACCGCTCGACGAAGCACTCGCCGCGGCCGAAGGCGGACACCGCCTCGCGGACGGCGGAGTCGAAGAGCTCGGGGATCTCCTCCTCGGTGCGGGCCACCTTGAGCCCGCGGCCGCCGCCGCCGAAGGCGGCCTTGATCGCCACCGGGAGCCCGTGCTCCTTCGCGAAGGCGACCACCTCGTCGGCGTCCTCCACCGGGTCCTTGGTGCCCGGAACCAGCGGCGCACCGGCCTTGGTGGCGATGTGCCGGGCCTGCACCTTGTCGCCCAGGGCGATGATCGCCTCGGGGGAGGGGCCGATCCACGTCAGGCCCGCGTCGAGGACCGCGCGGGCGAAGTCGGCGTTCTCGGAGAGGAAGCCGTAGCCGGGGTGCACCGCGTCGGCGCCGGACTTCTTCGCGGCCTCGATGATCTTCTCGATGACGAGGTAGGAGTCGCCGGGCGTGGTGCCGCCGAGGCCGAACGCCTCGTCGGCGACCCGCACGTGCAGCGCGTCGCGGTCGGGCTCGGCGTAGACCGCGACACTGGTCAGCCCCTCGTCCCTGCACGCGCGCGCCACGCGGACGGCGATCTCGCCGCGGTTGGCGATCAGGACCTTCTGCACCGGTGCTCTCCTTCGCGGTCGACCGGTCGGAGAGTAGCCAGGCGGTGCCCACGGGGCGCGAGCGAGGTTGGGGTGTCACATCCGTCACACCCGTTCGGAGGTTGTTGAACGAGGGCGGTCCGCAAGGGGACGATGCCGCGATGCCCTCGCACCGCGCCCCCCGGCCCTCGCCGTCCCGACGCCGAGGGGGTGCCCGGCTGACGGCGCTCGTGCCGCTGCTGGCGCTGCTGCTGCCGCTCGGCCTGACGACGTCCGCGGGGCCGGCTGCCGCCTACCCCGCCGGGGTCGACCAGCTGATCACGGTTCGGACGTCGTCGCCGACGGCGACGGTCGGGCAGCTGCGCGCCTACGACCGGGTGAACGGCACCTGGCGGCTGCGGATCGGCCCGACGACGGTCCGGGTCGGCGCCGCGGGCATCGGCCAGGCCAGCGAGGGCAGCACGCGGACGCCCGCCGGTGACTGGTCCCTTCCCCAGGCGTTCGGCCGCAAGCCGAACCCGGGCACGAAGATGCCCTACTTCCAGACCGACCGGTACGACTGGTGGAACGGCGACCCGGCGGACAAGAACTACAACAAGCGCGTCCGTGCGGTCAGCAGCCCGGGCGGCGCCAGCGAGAACCTCTACCGGGCCGGCGCGGTCTACGACTACGCGGTGGTCATGGGCTACAACCTCGACGGGGTGCCGGGTGCGGGCTCGGCGTTCTTCCTGCACGTCAGCAACGGTTCGTCCACCGCCGGCTGCGCCGCCATCAGCAAGACGATGATGGTCAGGATCCTGCGCTGGCTGGACCCGGCGAAGAACCCCTACATCCGCATCGGCGTCTACTGAGACGCGTCCGCACGTCCTGCAGCATCCCGGACGGCGGGTCCCGATTCGCGGATTGCGCCCGCATCCGGATATCTGCGGTTACCCGCGTCCGGATAGCAGCAGATATCCGGATGAGTGCGACCCGTCCCTGATCGGGCCGCTCGGGTGCGGCGGAGAACGGCCGGACTGCGGGACCGCAGTACCGTTCACCCTCGCGCGGGGACGCGACCCCCGTCGGGCACGCGCTGGAGTGACGATCGACGAGAAGTTCAGGAAGACGTGGCGCGGATGGGTCCGCTCCTCCGAGGGCTACGCCGTCCGCATCACCGGCCGCACCGGGATCGACTACCGGGATGGTCACGGCCGGATACGCGTCGACGCCGAGGCCATGTCGTCGCCCTGGAACGAGATCGTCGTCCACACCCGATCCGTTCGCGACACCTCACAACGACCGAAGGTCCAGGTGGTGGACCGATTGCGACGCGCCTTCGACTTCGCCGGCTGGACGTTCACACCCGACGAGGCGTAGCTCCCCGCCACGGCCAGCTGCAGGAAGCGACGTTCGATCACACCACGCGCGCTAGCCCCACATGTCGTGGCACTCCTCCCATCGGGCCTCGCATCAAGGGGACGCGCACGACGGCGCCGTCCGGGCGATACGGCAAGGAGATTGTCGGTTGCCCGGTGACAGCCGGCCGCGCCTGGGAGGTGGCAACGAGCCTGAATGGAATTCTCTGGGAACCGAGTGCACACATCGTGGGTCTCGAGCGTCTAGTCAGTGTGAGCGCGGAAGGTGTGGTGACCACGCGAGGGCAGGAGTCGCACTCTCGTGCGGCCGCCGGCCTGGCGGAGTTCATCCTGGCCGAGCGGGCTTCCCTGGTCGCGTTTGCGTTCGGCCTCACCAGCTCCAGAGAGCAGGCTGAGGACATCGTCCAGGATGTGTTCCTCCGATTGCTGAAGGCGAATCTGGAGCAGGTCGTCGATATACGTAGCTACGCGCGGCGCGCTGTCGTGAATGAGACTCGCTCCTGGCACCGGCGTCTGGTGCGACACCGGAATCGGGCCGACCGACTCGAGGTGGAGGCGTCGCGCTCGGGCGATGCGGAGCGCCCCCAGCTCTCGCAGACTGAAGTGTTCGAACTCCTCGAAAGCCTGACGCCGCGCCAGCGGACGATCGTCGTGGCGAAGTACTACTTCGATCTTCCCGACGCAGAGGTTGCCGCGCTCGCGGGCTGCTCTGCAGCCACCGTGCGGTCGGCGGCTTCGCAGGCGTTGCGAAATGTTCGCGCCGCCCTCGTCTCCGACGAGAAGACTGACGGAAGGCGCTGATCCGCCGTGCCGAACGTAGAAGAGATCTGGGCGTCGAGCCTGAAGGCCGCTCTGGACGAGTCGGGGACGAAGGGGCGATCGAACGAGCCGTCGCGACGGCAGGAGCGCCACCACCGCCTGTGGCTGACGCCGGTTCTCGCGGCCGCCGCAGTGGCCGGCGTCGTGTCGATAGGCGTCGTCCTCGGCGCGATGGATTTCGAGCCGACAGTGGCTTCACCGGCGTCCACGCCGTCGTCATCCACGCCGTCGTCATCCACGCCTGAGAGCCCGTCCCCGTCCCCATCCACGCCTATGGGTGAACCGCCCGCATCCATGGGTTACGACGATTTCGTCGAAGCTCTCACAGCGCACGAGGGTCAGCCTGGGTACGGCAAGGTGGTGGTCAGTCCTGACCGAGACGAGGTGATCCTGTACTGGAAAGGCACTCCACCACGCGACGTCGCAGATCTGATCGCCGCTGGTCCGGACGGGATTCGCGTGCGACTGGTGAACGCCCCGTTCAGTTCGAACGAGATCCGAGATGCATCGTTCCGCGTGTGGGACGAGGTCGTGGCGCTCTACGGCCCCGGTGTCATGTCTACGATCAGCGGGACACGTGACTTGGACGGGCTCATCGTCCGCACGACGGAGCCGGTAGACCTCGAACCCCTGGAACGCGTGGCCGGAATGCCCCTGCGACAGGAGCGCGGCGAGCCCGGCGTCCTGCTGGGTGGTCCAGCAGACTGAGCCGGACCGATCGCGGTGGTTTCGAGGAGGCGAAGCTCGAGTCCGGCGTTCCCGCGGGAACGTCGTCAAGCCGAGTGCCTTGCCGATATTCCCGCGGAAACGTCCGGATGGGCGTCGTACGCCGGGTCCGAGGGCGCGGCTCGGGTTCAGCTGCGCACGGTGTGGGGGCTGGAGCCGCAGGTCCACGTCGTGGCCGTCTCCTTGACGACGACGCGGAACTGGTCGCCCTTCTTCGTTCCCTTGGGGAAGAAGACCGCCTTCCCGGTGCCGGTCATGGACGTGCGGCCGGCCAGTGCCCAGGTGCCGTCGGCGCGCCGCTTCAGCAGCTCGACCGTGCCGCCGGTCCGGTTGACGTAGCGGTGGTGGACGCCCGACCAGATCGTGCCCTTGACGGTGAGCGTGTAGCCGTTCCAGCCGGACCGCGTCGAGCGGGCGCCGCTGAGGCCGAGCCGGCAGGCGCTCTTCGCCTGCATCAGCGGCATGTTCTGGGTGAGCGGGTCGCCGTCGGCCCGCCGGGAGCTGTACGCGTGACCGAGGAACGCCCCCCGCTTGGCGGTGTCGGGGTAGGTGAGCGTGCCCGACGTCTGCCCGGCTGCCATCTCGGCGCGCGAGACGAGGACCGACCAGCCGTAGCCGCTGGCGTGCTCGACGTCCCACCAGGCGAAGGCAGCACCGTTGGCCGTGCAGTCGGGAGCCAGGTGGTACGGGATCTTCTCCGTGCGCGAGTCGACGACCACCTTCGCCGGTAGCACCAGCGAGCACTCCGCGTCGGTGGCGCCCGCCGGCGACGGGCTCAGCACTGCTGCGGCGCAGGCGGCGACGAGGCCGAGTGCGGCTGCTCTGCGACGCATGTGTGATCAACCTCCGTAGTGTGCGGACCCCGACGGCCCGCCGACCACGTAGATCATCGGCATCCCCGGGCCGACGTCGCCGCCCTGCCGGGAGATGTCACGGGACTGTCATCTCGCGAACCGCGACGACGACTGCGGTCAGCGCTTCCAGAGGTCGGTGATCGCCAGGCCGCGCTTGGCCAGCTGGGCACGCAGCACCGTCAACGACAGCCCGACGACGGCGGCCGGGTCGCCCTCCACGCGGCGGACGAACGGCGCACCCAGCCCGTCGAGGGTGAACGCGCCGGCCACGGCCAGCGGCTCGCCGGTGGCCACGTAGGCCTCGATCTCCTGCTGGGTGGGGGTGTCGAAGTAGACGACGGTCGAGGCGACGGCGACGTCCCGGCTGGCGACTGCGCCGTCCCGGACGTCGAAGAGCGCCTGACCCGTGTGCAGCACGCCCGACCGGCCGCCCATCCGGCGCCAACGGTCGCGGACGTCGGCGGCGTCGACGGGCTTGCCCAGCGGCTTGCCGTGGAACTCCAGCAGCGAGTCGGCGCCGATGACCAGGGCGTCGGACTCGCGCTTGGCCACGTCGGCGGCCTTCGCGGCCGCCAGCAGGGCCACCTGCTCTGCCACGCGGGGCGCGGTCACGGTGTCCTCGTCGACGTCGCTGACCACGACCTCGGGGGACAGGCCGGCCTGGCGGAGCAGCGCCAGGCGGGCGGGCGAGGCCGAGGCGAGGACGAGCCGGCGATCGGTGCTCATGCGAACCTTCCGGATGCGTGCCAGCCGCCCGGGCCCGGCTGCACGGGGCGGCGGTGGCGATCGGTGTACGAGGCCCAGGCGCCGACCGGTGTCGGACGGCGGCGCGCGCGGCCGGCGGACAGGGCGGCGACGACCGCCGTCAGGGCGGCGATCTCCTCGGCGGTGGGCTCCCCACGGACCACCGTCAGCAGGGGACGTTCCTCGCTCACAGCGGGATGTTCCCGTGCTTCTTGGGCGGCAGGGTCTGGCGCTTGCTGGCCAGCATCCGCAGCGCCCTGGTCACCTGCACCCGGGTGTGCGAGGGCTGGATGACCATGTCGACGTAGCCGCGGTCGGCCGCGATGTAGGGGTTGGCCAGGGTGTCCTCGTACTCGGCGATCAGCTCCGCGCGGCGGGCGTCGGGGTCGTCGGCCGCGGCCAGTTCCTTGCGGTAGAGGATGCCGACGGCGCCCTGGGCGCCGACCACGGCGATCTGCGCGGTCGGCCAGGCCAGGTTGACGTCGGCGCCGAGGTGCTTGGAGCCCATGACGTCGTAGGCGCCGCCGTAGGCCTTGCGGGTGATCACCGTGACCTTCGGGACCGTCGCCTCGGCGTAGGCGTAGATCAGCTTCGCGCCCCGGCGGATGATCCCCTCCCATTCCTGCGAGGTGCCGGGCAGGAAGCCGGGGACGTCGACGAAGGTCAGCACCGGGATGTTGAAGGCGTCGCAGGTGCGCACGAACCGTGCGGCCTTCTCGCTGGCGTCGATGTCCAGCGTGCCGGCGAACTGGGTGGGCTGGTTGGCCACGACGCCGACCGGCCGGCCCTCGACCCGGCCGAAGCCGATCAGGATGTTCGGCGCGAACAGCGGCTGCACCTCGAGGAACTCGCCGTCGTCGAGCACGTGCTCGATGACCGTGTGCATGTCGTAGGGGCTGTTGGCCGAGTCGGGGACGAACGAGTCGAGCTCGAGGTCCTCGTCGGTCAGCGCGCCCGGCAGCACCGTCTCGGCCGGTGCCGTCTCGACGGCGGGCAGCGGGTCGAGGTTGTTGCTCGGCAGGTACGACAGCAGCGCCTTGACGTAGTCGA
Source organism: uncultured Actinomycetota bacterium (assembly GCA_963723745.1). GTDB lineage: Bacteria > Actinomycetota > Actinomycetes > Mycobacteriales > Geodermatophilaceae > CAVRRZ01. Next base: position 1,468,134 of record CAVRRZ010000005.1, on the reverse strand, counting down.
GGGCGTCGGTCTCGTCCTCGGCCAGGTAGTGCGCAACGCCGGACTTGGTGTTGTGGGTGCGGGCGCCGCCGAGCTCCTCGAGCGTCACGTCCTCACCGGTGACGGTCTTCACGACGTCGGGGCCGGTGATGAACATCTGGCTGGTCTTGTCGACCATGACGATGAAGTCGGTCAGCGCGGGGGAGTAGACGTGCCCACCGGCGGCCGGGCCCATGACCAGCGAGATCTGCGGGATGACGCCGGAGGCGTGCACGTTGCGCCGGAAGATCTCGCCGTAGAGGCCGAGGGAGACCACGCCCTCCTGGATCCGCGCGCCGCCGCCCTCGTTGATGCCGATGATCGGGCAGCCGTTCTGCAGAGCGAAGTCGAGGATCTTGACGATCTTCTCGCCGTAGACCTCGCCGAGGCTGCCACCGAAGACCGTGACGTCCTGGCTGAAGATCGCCACGGGCCGACCGTCGACGGTGCCGTAGCCGGTGACCACGCCGTCGCCGAACGGCCGCTTCTCGGCCATGCCGAAGTTCGTCGAGCGGTGCCGGGCGAACTCGTCGAACTCGGTGAACGAGCCGTCGTCGAGCAGCGCGTCGATCCGCTCGCGGGCGGTCATCTTGCCGGCGGCGTGCTGCTTCTCCACCGCGCGCTCGGAGCCGGCGTGCGTGGCCTCCTGCACCCGGCGCTCGAAGTCGGCCAGCTTGCCGGCGGTCGTGTGGATGTCGATGTCGCCCGGGACGTCCTCGCCCGCGCTCCCCGGTTCGGCCGCTGTCACGGCCTCGTAGCGTAGGGGAGTGGCGATTCCTCCTCCCGTCGACCGGTCGGTGCCCGGCCGCCCGCCGCTCGACGCCGCCGCGCTGAGCGCCGCGCTGGTGGTGCCCGGCGCGCTGTGGCGCTCGATCGAGGTGCTCGCCTCGGTGGGGTCGACCAACGCCGTCCTCGCCGCCTCCGCCGCGGACGGCGCCCCCGAGGGAACGGTGCTCGTCGCCGAGCACCAGGAGGCCGGGCGCGGCCGCCTGGACCGCACCTGGGTCTCGCCGCCGCGGGCCGGGCTGGCGGTCTCGGTGCTGCTCCGGCCCGACCTCCCGGCGAGCCGGAAGAGCTGGCTGCCGCTGCTCACCGGGGTCGCGCTCGCGGAGGGCGTGCGCGAGTCGACCGGCGTCCGGACGTCGCTGAAGTGGCCCAACGACCTGCTCGCGGCCGACGGCCGCAAGCTGGCCGGCATCCTCGCCGAGGCGGGCGACGGCGCCGTCGTCGTCGGGGCCGGGCTCAACGTGTCCACGACCGCGGACGAGCTGCCGGAGGGCGGCACCTCCCTGGTGCTCGCCGGGGCCGCCGCGGACGTCGACCGCGGCGCCGTCCTGATCGGCTACCTGCGGGCGCTGGAGCGGCGCTACCGCGACTGGACCGAGCAGCTGGGCGACCCGGTGAGCTCGCGGCTGGCCCGTGACTACCTCGCCTGGTCGGGCACCGTGGGCTCGACCGTGGCGGTGACGATGCCCGACGGTTCGGTGCTCGAGGGCGTCGCGGAGGCGGTGGACTGGGACGGCCGGCTGGTGGTGGCGACCGCCGGGGGGCGCGTGGAGCTGGCGTCGGGCGACGTGCGGCACGTGCGCCGCGTGTGACACGGGAGGCGCGCAGCGCCACCGCCGCCCGCATCCGGGACCTCGTGCCACCGGAACGCCGGTTCCCGGGCGCATCCTTGGAGGCGTGCCGTACCCGGACAAGCTGCTCGCGGACGACGAGGAGGTCGTCGCGCACCTGCACCCGCACGCACTGACGGTCTTCTGGCCGGTCGTGCGGCTGCTGCTGATCGTCGGTGCGGCGTCGTTCGGGATGGCGATGATCCCGGTCGGCAGCAACCAGGGGGTCCTGCGGCTGGTCCTGCTGTGCGTCGGGGTGGTGCTCGTGGCGCTCACCGTGGTGGGCCCGCTGCTGCGCCGACGGACGACGCACTACGTCATCACCACCCACCGGCTGCTCCACCGCACCGGGATCCTGTCGCGCACCGGCCGCGACATCGCGCTGGGCCGGATCACCGACGTCTCGTTCTCGCAGACGCTCTGGGAGCGGATCATCCGGTCGGGCACCCTCCGGATCACCTCGGCCGGCGAGGGCGCGACGGTGCTGAGCCGGGTGCCGGGCAGCGAGCGGGTGCAGCAGCTGCTCAACCACATGATCGAGGAGGACGCCGACCGCCGGGCGCAGGAGGGCGCCGGCTACCTCGGCGAGCAGTACCGGGAGGGCTGGGGCGGCTCGGGCCACGACAGCTCGGGATGGGGCACGGGCGGCGTCCCGACCGGCGGCTGGGGTCACCCGACGACGGGCTTCCGCACCAACCCGGTCTGACCGTTTCGCGGCCACCGACGCGCCCGCCGGGCCCGGGAAGTTGATCATCGTCTGCGTGCGCGCGACACGGGCGGACGCGCCGTACGGCCGGACACGCAGACGATGATCAACCCGGGCGGGCGCTACCGCGCACCGGCAGCGACGCGCGTGGGAGCTGCGGTCCTCCTGCGGTGGGTGTGACGGATCGGTCACGGCGAGCCTGGCCGGTTCTGTCGGTGGCCCCGCATACGTTCCGGCCATGCGGCTGCTGCACACCTCCGACTGGCACCTCGGCCGGTCGTTGCACGGCACCGACCTGCTCGCCGAGCAGGAGGCGGTGCTGGCCCGGCTGGCCGCCGTCGTCGCCGCGGAGAAGGTCGACGTCGTGGTCGTGGCGGGTGACGTGTACGACCGCGCGGTCCCCTCGGCCGACGCCACCGCCGTGCTCGACCGGTCGATCGGTCGCATCCTGGCGGCGGGCGCCGCCGTCGTCATGACCCCGGGCAACCACGACTCGGCCCGCCGCCTCGGCACCTTCTCCGGCCTGCTCTCGGCGGCGGGCCTGCACGTGCGCGCCGACACCCGCCGCCTCGACGAGCCGGTCCTGGTCAACGACGAGCACGGCGAGGTGGCGATCTACGGCATCCCGTACCTGGAGCCGGAGGTGGCCCGGCACGAGCTCGGCTTGGCGGAGGCGCGGGGCCACGAGGCGGTGCTGCGTGCGGCGATGGACCGGGTGCGCGCCGACCTGTTCCTCCGGCCGGACGCTCGCTCGGTGGTCCTGGCACATGCCTTCGTGGGTGGCGCCGAGCCGAGCGAGAGCGAGCGTGACATCTGCGTCGGCGGTGTCGACCGGGTGCCCGAGGCCGTGTTCGACGGCGTCGACTACGTGGCGCTGGGGCACCTGCACCGGCCGCAGTCGCTCACGCCGCGGCTGCGCTACAGCGGCTCGCCGCTGCCGTACTCCTTCGGCGAGGCGGGCCACGAGAAGCAGGCGTGGCTGGTCGACCTCGGCCCGTCCGGCCTGGCCGACGTCCGCCCCGTCGCGCTGCCCGTGCCGCGGCCGCTGACCCAGCTGTCCGGCGAGCTCGACGCGCTGCTGGGCGACCCGGCGCACGCCGCCGTCGGGACGCATTTCCTGTCCGTGCGGCTGACCGACACCGTGCGGCCCGCCGACCCGATGCGCCGGCTGCGCGAGCGCTTCCCGTTCTGCGTGCACGTCGAGTGGGCGGGTGCAGGCCTGACCCCCGACGGGCGCAGCTACCAGGAGCGGCTGCGCGGCCGGGCCGACCTCGACGTCGCCGAGGAGTTCGTGCGGCACGTGCGCGGCACCGAGCCCGGCGCGGGCGAGCGCGACCTGCTGCGGCGGGCGCTGGCGGCGGCGGTCCGTGGCGAGAACGAGGAGCTGATCGCGGGGGTGTCCCCGTGAGGGTGCACCGGCTCGCGCTGACGGCGTTCGGTCCGTTCGCCGACCGGGTCGATGTCGACCTCGACGAGGCCGGGCGCGACGGGCTGTTCCTGCTGTGGGGGCCGACCGGGGCCGGCAAGACCACGCTGCTCGACGCCGTCGTGTTCGCCCTCTACGGCACGGTGCCCGGGGCGCGCGGCGAGGAGCGCCGGCTGCGCAGCGACCACGCGGGGCGCGACGTCCGCACCGAGGTGGAGCTCGAGGTGACCCTCGGCGGCGAGCGGCTGCTGATCACCCGCCGCCCAGAGCAGCAGCGCCCCAAGCGCCGCGGCGCGGGTGTCACCACCGAGCAGGCCCGGCTGGTCGTCCAGCGCGAGACCGCGGCGGGCTGGGAGCCGGTCAGCACGCGCATCGACGAGGGGTCCGAGCACCTGCGCACCCGGCTGGGGCTCTCCGCGGAGCAGTTCTGCCAGGTGGTGCTCCTGCCGCAGGGCGACTTCGCCCGGTTCCTGCGCGCCGAGCCCGAGGACCGTGGCCGGTTGCTGCGCACCCTGTTCGACGTCGGCCGGTTCGCCCGCGTCGAGGACTGGCTGGCCGCCGAGCGCTCGGCCGCGCGCGGCCGGTTCGACGTCGTCCGCAGCCGGGCCAGCACCCTCATCGCCCGGGTCGCGCAGGTGGCCGACGTGCCCGTGCCCGAAGAACTGGCCCCCGAGCTGGTGGGGGTGGCGCCCGGCGCACGCGCCGACGCGTGGGTGGCCGGTGTCCGTGCCCGGGCGACGGCCCGGCTCGCGGACGCCGACCTGCGCGCCACTGCCGCCGCCGGTGCCGTGGCCACCGCGGATTCCGAGCTGGCCGCGGCACGGGCGGAGGCCGACCGGCACACCCGCAGGGAGCGCGCCCAGCGCGACCTGGCCCGACTGGACGCCGAGGTCGCTGAGCTCCAGCCGCTGCGCAGCGCGCTGGAGATCGGCCGTCGGGCCGAGCCGCTCCGCGACGCTCTCGAGGCCGCCGGGCGGGCCGCCCTGGAGGTGGAGGGCGCCGAGGAGCGGCTGTCGGCGGCCGCGGACGCCTGGTGCGCGACCGGAGAGCCCGGTACGGCGGACGCGGCGCTCGGCCGGGCGCTGCGGGACGAGATCGCCCAGTTGCGCACCCTGCTGCCCGAGGCCGACCGGGCCGCGACCCTGGCAGCCGAGCTGATCACTCTCGACCGGCGCGAGCGCGGGCTTGCCGAGGGGTGCGCCGAGCAGGAGGCCGTGCTGGCCGCGATGCCTGACCTCCTGGCCGAGGTCGAGAAGCGGGTCGAGGCCGCCGCGACGGCCGCCGCCCGGCTGCCCGGGCTGACCGAGCAGGTCGCACGGCGCAAGGACGCGGTCGAGGCCGCACGGGCCGCCGCCGTGCTGGCCGACGCCGTCGAGGACCTCCGCGGCGCCGCCGACCGGGCGCGCGAACGATGGCTGGACGCCCGCGAGGCGTGGAACGACCTGCGGGCCCAGCGACTCGACGGGATGGCCGCCGAGCTGGCCGCCGGCCTGGTCGACGGCGACGACTGCCCGGTGTGCGGAGCGACGGAGCACCCGCGCCCGGCAGAGGCCTCCGGCCGCGCCGTGGGCAGGGACGAGGAGGAGGCCGCCCGGGCCCTCGCGGACACGGCCGAGAACGCGGCCACCCGCGCGCGCGACGAACTGGTGGCGGGGGAGCAGCAGCTGGCTGCGCTGCGGGCCCGGGCAGGCGACCTACCGCTCGCGGACCAGGAGGCCGCCTACGCCGCGGCCGTGGCCGAGCGGCGCGCCACCGCCGGCGCGGCGGGCGACCTCGGTCCGGCCCAGGAGGAGCTCGCCGAGCTGACCGAGCGCCGCGAGGCGGTCGCGCGTGACCTCGCGGCGGCGCGCGAGGACCTGACCCGGTGCCGCACGACGATCGCGTCGACCCGGCTCGCGCTCGACGACGTCCGCGCGCGGCTCGCCGCCGCCCAGGGGGAGGACCCCGACCTGCCCACCCGGGTGCGGCGACTGACCCGGGCGGCGGAGCGGTGCGAGGCCCTCGTCGAGTGCGAGGCCGCCCTGCAGCGGGCCCGGGAGGCCGCCCGGCGGATCCAGGACGCCGCCACTGCCCGGGCGCTGCAGGCCGGCTTCGCCGAGCTCCTCGAGGCCGCCGCCGCGTTGCCGGACCCGGCGGTGGCCGATGCCCGGGCCCGGCGGGTGGCCGCGCACGACGAGGCCCGCGCCGTCGTCGCCGCGACGCTTGCCGAGCCGGAGCTCGCCGACCTCGGCCCGGTACCGGACGTCGACGGCCTCGCCGAGCGGTGCCGGGCGTCGACTGCCGAGCGCGAGAGCGCCGTCGCGGCCCAGGCGGAGGCCCGCCGTCGCACCGAGCAGCTGGACCGGCTCGTCGCCGAGCTCACGGGTGTCGAGGTCGAACTCGACGAGTGCCGGGCCGAGACGGAGCGGGTCACCGCGCTCGCCGATCTCGTCACCGGCCGGGGGGCCAACGCCCTGCGCATGCGACTCCAGTCGTTCGTGCTGGCCGCCCGTCTGGAGCAGGTCGCCGAGGTGGCCAGCCGGCGCCTGCAGGACATGTCCGCCGGCCGCTACACGTTCCTGCACAGCGATGCGCAGGGCCGCAACGGCGCCCGGGGCGGGCTCGGCCTCGACGTGTTCGACGAGTACACCGGCACCCGGCGGCCGACCAAGACTCTGTCCGGCGGGGAGAGCTTCATGGCCTCGCTCGCCCTCGCCCTGGGCCTGGCCGACGTGGTCACCGCCGAGAGCGGCGGCGTGCAGCTGGACACGCTGTTCGTCGACGAGGGTTTCGGCACCCTCGACCCGCACTCGCTCGACGCGGTGATGACCGTGCTCGACGAGCTCCGACGCGGCGGTCGCACCGTCGGCGTGATCAGCCACGTCGAGGAGCTGCGCACCCGCATCCCGAGCCGGATCGAGGTGATCGCCGGCCGCGAGGGCTCCCGCCTCGCGAGCTGAGCGTCCGGTCGGGTCCCTGCTGCGGCGGCGATGTCGTTCGCAGCCGGCGGGCTCGGTCTCTGCGGTGGGCTCAGCCGCTGTGGCGGCCGGCCCCGACGGTGTCGTCGCGGGAGAGCCCTGGCAGGTGCATCGGCGCGGTCGAGGCGGCGCGCTCCCACTCGGGCGCCGGCTCCCGGGACGCGGCCACCGTGGGCTCGCGGTCGAGCATCGGCTCCCGGTGGCGAGCGGGCTCGCGCGGCTCGCGGAGCACCGGCGGAGCCGTCTCGAGCCGGCTCTCGCGGCGGGGCGCCCGCTCGCCCACCGGCTCGACCGCCGGCTCGACGGCCGGCCCGACGGCGACGGCGGGACGGTCCGCGGCCACCGGGCGGTGGGCCGAGGTGGCCGACCGGTCGGCCGACGTGATCGACCGGCGGATCATCGCCAGGGTGGCTCGGCGCAGCCGCGGCCCGAACGGCTTCTCGACCAGGCGGTGCAGCAGCGCGGCGGCGACCAGCGACACGACGGTCGCCACCGTCACCGCCCCCCAGGCGCCGACGGTCTCCCGCAGCGTGGCGATCACGAACCAGCCGATGTTCTCGTGCAGCAGGTAGACGGGGTAGGTGAGCGCGCCCGCCGTGACCATCCAGCGCGCGTTCCAGCGCGCGGCGCGGGTCAGCGTCACCAGCGCCACCAGCGCGAAGCAGGCGAAGGTCAGCACCGCGATCACGATCGTCGACGGCGCCCAGGGCGTGAGCACGGCCAGCGCGTTCTCGTGGATCCGCAGCGAGAAGTGCAGCCCGATCGCCCCCTGCAGCGCGATCAGCAGCCAGGTGCCCCAGTCGTGCCCGTCGCGGTACAGGACGTAGAGCAGCATTCCGCCCGCGAAGAAGGGCGCGTACGTGGGCATCAGCAGCGTCGACAGAAGCGCGCTGTCGGCCTCCGCCGCGATCGCGCCCGCGATCGGCCACAGCGCGGCGAACGCCAGCACCCGTTGCCGGGTGATGCCGATCAGCATGAAGAGGGCGACGAGCAGGTAGAAGCGGGCCTCGTACCAGAGGGTCCAGTACACGCCGTTGACGCTCGGCGCCCCGAAGGCCTGCTGCACCATCGTCAGGTTCAGCACGGCGTCCGAGGGGCCGACCTGGGAGTCGAAGAAGGTGCCGTACTCCGGCCAGACCACGAACAGGATCGCGACGCTGAGGACGACCGACACCCAGTAGGCCGGGAAGAGCCGGCCGACCCGGGAGGCGACGAAGTGCGGCACGTCGCGGCCCCACGAGCTCATCAGGATCACGAAGCCGCTGATCACGAAGAACAACGGCACGCCGAGTCGGCCGTAGGCGGCCCACTGCCCGGCTCCGGCGACCTCGCCGGGGACCGCGCCGCCCCACGCGGGACTGTCGCGGGCCAGGAAGTGGAAGGCGATGACCGCGAAGGCGGCGAAGAAGCGGAGGGCGTCGAGCATGCCCAGGCGACCGTCGCGGCCGGTCAGGGCGGACGAGGCGAGCACCGTGGAGAACCTCCAGGGAGGGAGCGGCCGGTGGGCGTGTCCGCCCAGCCCACGAGAGCTTCGGATCGTCGGAGGTTACCGAGCGCAGCCGGCCGGTCGCGCCCAGCTGATGGACGTGTCGGACCCGTCCGTCCCTCGAACCCCACGGCTCCCGGAAGGGGCCCTCACCAGGGGGTGGCGGTGGCCTTCAGCGCGGCGTCGTCGGGAGCGGGGGCGGCCGGGTGCCCGTGCGCCGGGAACACCCACCGGCGATAGCTCAGGTAGCGGACGAGCGTGCCGACGACGATCGACGCGACGTTCGCGATCTGCAGCACCAGCGCGCTCTGCTGGTCGAGGCCGTGCCGCACGAACCCGACCACGGCCAGCCCCAGCAGCAGGGTGGCGCCGTTGATCAGGGCGAAGCGGGTGTACTCCTGGCGGACGCCGGGTCGTGCGCGGTGCGAGAACGACCAGTAGCGGTGCCCGAGGTAGGCGACGGACATCGAGACGAGGGTCGCCAGCAGCTTGGCCGGCACCGCGTCCAGGTCGGTCCAGGTGTAGAGGAGCTGGAACAGCCCGATGTCGATGAAGAAGCAGACGGCGCCCACGACCCCGAAGGCTCCGACCTCCTTGAGCAGCATCCGCCACACCCCGCGCAGACGGTGGAACGTCTCGGCCGGGCGCACGACGGCGAGTCTAGGCCGCCGGCGCACCCCGTTCCGGGACGAGGCGCACACCCCGGCGGCGGGCCCGGCCGCACCCGCGTTCTAGCCTCGGCCTCACCATGGCCGAACCCGACGGAACGCCGCGCGCCGCCGCGCCCGACCCCGGTGCCCCCCTCGACGGGCGCACCGGCCTGCCCGTCGTCGCGATGGTCGGCGGCGGCCAGCTCGCCCGGATGACCCACCAGGCCGCCGTCGCGCTGGGGCAGTCGCTCCGGGTGCTCGCGGCCGACCCCGCCGACTCGGCCGCCCTCGTCGCCGCCGACGTGCACCCCGGCGACCACCGGGACCTGGCGGCACTGCAGCGCTTCGCGCGCGGGGCCACGGTCGTCACCTTCGACCACGAGCACGTGCCGAGCGAGCACCTGCACGCCCTGCAGCGCGACGGCGTGCGGATCGCCCCCGGCCCCGGCGCCCTCGTGCACGCGCAGGACAAGCTGACCCTGCGCCGTGCCCTGGCCGAGGCCGGCGAGCCCCAGCCGGCGTGGGCCGAGGTGCACACGGGCGACGACGTCGCGGCCTTCGCCGACGCGGCCGCCGGCTGGCCGCTCGTGCTGAAGACGCCTCGGGGTGGCTACGACGGCAAGGGCGTCTTCGTCGTCCGCGACCGCGAGGAGGCCGCCGCACTCCTGGAGCGGCACGGCACGCTGCTGGCCGAGGAGCGGGTCGACCTCGTGCGCGAGCTCTCGGCCCAGGTCGCCCGCTCGCCGTTCGGCCAGGTCGCGGTCTGGCCGGTCGTCGAGACCGTGCAGCGCGACGGGGTGTGCGCCGAGGTCCTCGCTCCGGCGCCCGGCCTGTCCGACGACCTCGCGACCGCGGCGCAGGAGCTCGCCGTCCGCATCGCCGACCGGCTCGGCGTCGTCGGCATGCTCGCCGTGGAGCTGTTCGAGACCGCGGACGGCGTCCTGGTCAACGAACTGGCCATGCGGCCGCACAACTCCGGCCACTGGACCATCGAGGGCGCGCGCACCAGCCAGTTCGAGCAGCACCTGCGCGCGGTCCTCGACTACCCGCTGGGCTCCACGGCGATGACCGCACCGGTCGCCGTCATGGCCAACGTGCTCGGCGGCGCCGCGTGCGCCGAGGGGTGGACCGGGCCCGGGCTCGACGAGCGCATCCACCACCTCATGGCGCACTGGCCCGACGTCAAGCTGCACTGGTACGGCAAGGGGCTGCGGCCGGGCCGCAAGCTCGGCCACGTCACCGCTCTGGGCGACGACGTCGCCGAGGTGCGCGCCCGCGCGGTCGCGGCTGCCCGCTACCTCGCCGACGGCGTCGTCGACCCGGCGTTCGCCTTCCCGACCGAGCACTGAGCCCGACCGAGCACTGAGCAGGAGGTCCGTCGTGGAGGAGCCGCAGGACGACCCCGTCGTCGGCATCGTGATGGGAAGCGACTCCGACTGGCCGATGATGGCGCCGGCGGCGGAGGTGCTCGAGGACTTCGCCGTCCCCTTCGAGGCGCACGTCGTCTCGGCGCACCGCACCCCGCGCCGGATGCTCGACTACGCGGAGTCCGCCGCCGGCCGTGGCCTGAAGGTGATCATCGCCGGTGCCGGGGGAGCAGCCCACCTGCCCGGTATGGTCGCCGCGGCCACGCCGCTGCCGGTGATCGGCGTCCCGCGGTCGCTGGACCGTCTCGACGGGCTGGACAGTTTGCTGTCGATCGTGCAGATGCCGGCCGGCGTCCCGGTGGCGACGGTGTCCATCGACGGGGGCCGCAACGCGGGGCTGCTCGCCGTCCGGATCCTCGGCGTCGCCGACGACCGGCTGCGGACGGCGACGGCCGAGTTCCAGACGAACCTCGCCGAGCAGGTGGTGGCGCGCGACGCCACCCTCCAGGAGCGCCTGCGCTCGGAATGAGCCCGTCGCCGTCCTAGGATCTACTCGTGAGTAACAACGACCTGTACGCCCTCACCGATGAGCACGAGGCGATCCGCGAGGCGGTCCGCGAGATCGCCGAGCGCGAGATCGCGCCGTTCGCCGCCGAGGTGGACGACGAGTCGCGGTTTCCCGTCGAGGCGCAGAAGGCGTTGACCGCCGCCGGTTTCCACGCCACGCACATCCCCGAGGCCTACGGCGGCGAGGGCGCCGACGCGATCGCGACCTGCATCGTCATCGAGGAGGTCGCCCGGGTCGACGCCAGCGCGTCGCTGATCCCCGCGGTGAACAAGCTCGGCTCGGTGCCGATCATCCTGGCCGCGTCCGAGGACCTCAAGCAGCTCGTGCTGCCGACGATCGCCGGCGGCCGGGCGATGATCAGCTACGGCCTGTCCGAGCGCGAGGCCGGCTCCGACGCCGCCGCGATGCGCACCCGTGCGCGCCTGGACGGCGACAGCTGGGTGCTGAACGGAACGAAGGCCTGGATCACGAACTCCGGGGTCTCCGAGTGGTACACGGTCATGGCCGTGACCGACCCGGAGAACGGAGCAGGCGGCATCTCCGCGTTCGTCGTCCACCGCGACGACCCGGGCTTCGCCGTCGGGCCGAAGGAACGCAAGATGGGCATCAAGGGCTCGCCGACCTGCGAGCTGTACCTCACCGACTGCACCATCCCCGCCGACCGGATCGTCGGCGAGCCGGGCACCGGCTTCAAGACCGCGCTCCGGACGCTGGACGTCACCCGGCCCACCATCGGTGCACAGGCCGTCGGCATCGCCCAGGGGGCGCTGGACGCGGCCGTCGCCTACGTCAAGGAACGCAGGCAGTTCGGCGCGCGGGTGGCCGACTTCCAGGGCGTGCAGTTCATGCTCGCCGACATGGACATGAGGATCGAGGCCGCCCGGCACCTGGTCTACGTGGCCGCGGCCGCCGGCGAGCAGGGCCGCCCCGATGTCACGAGGGTGTCGGCCGCAGCCAAGGCGTTCGCCTCCGACGTCGCCATGCAGGTGACGACCGACGCCGTCCAGCTCTTCGGCGGGGCCGGCTACACGCAGGACTTCCCGGTCGAGCGGATGATGCGCGACGCCAAGATCACCCAGATCTACGAGGGCACCAACCAGATCCAGCGCATGGTGATCGCACGGAGGCTTCTGAAGTAGGGCGGGCGGTCACCGGCTCCCGCGGGCGGGTCTCCGGTGTCGTGGACCGCCGCGCGGGTACACGACCCAGATGACGCACACCGCCAGGGGCTGAGGGCGATGACGGCAGCCGACGTTGCCGAGGCCCCTGCGAACCTGACTCCTGCTCCCGACCACTTCATCCGCGTGCGCGGCGCCCGCGAGCACAATCTGCGGGACGTGGACGTCGACGTCCCCCGCGATGCCCTCGTCGCCTTCACCGGCGTCTCCGGGTCGGGTAAGTCCTCCCTCGCGTTCGGCACGATCTACGCGGAGGCGCAGCGACGCTACTTCGAGTCGGTGGCGCCGTACGCCCGTCGCCTGCTGAACCAGGCCGGCGTCCCGCAGGTCGACGACATCACCGGCCTGCCGCCGGCGGTGGCCCTCCAGCAACGGCGCGGGGCGCCGAGCTCACGCTCCACTGTCGGCACGTTGACGACGCTGTCGAACTCGCTGCGGATGCTGTTGTCCCGCGCCGGTTCCTATCCGCCCGGGTCGACCGGGATCCTGGACTCCGAGTGGTTCTCCCCGAACACCGCGGTCGGCGCCTGCCGGGAGTGCCACGGCCTCGGCTCGGTCCACCAGGTCACCGAGGAGACGCTCGTCCCGGACCCCTCGCTGAGCATCCGCGACCGGGCGGTGGCCGCCTGGCCGGGTGCCTGGCACGGGCAGAACCTGCGGGACATCCTCGTCACCCTCGGGCACGACATCGACCGGCCGTGGCAGGAGCTGCCACAGGAGGAGCGCAACTGGATCCTGTTCACCGACGAACAGCCCACCGTCGACATCCACCCCGACCGCGCGGCCGTCCAAGCCGACTACACCTACCGGGGCACGTTCTCCAGCGCCCGCCGACACGTGCTGCACACACTGGCCAACTCGACCAGCCCGGCGATGCGGGAGCGGGCACTGCGGCACGTGCAGACCGTCGACTGCCCGGTGTGCCACGGGGCGCGGCTGCGGCCCGAGGCGCTCGCCGTCACCTTCGCCGGGCGCACCATCGCCGAGCTCGCCCGGCTGCCGGTGACCGAGCTGGCGGCGGTGCTCCTGCGCACCGCCGAGCTGACCGACCCGGACGCGGCGTGGCTGTCGTCGGAGTCGGGCGAGACGACCGAGGTCGCGGTGCGGATCGCCCGGGACCTGCGGGAACGGATCCAGGTCCTCGAGGAACTGGGGCTGGGCTACCTGAGCCTGGACCGGACCACCACCACGCTCTCGCCCGGGGAGATGCAGCGGCTGCGGCTGGCCACCCAGCTGCGCGCCGGGCTCTTCGGGGTCGTCTACGTGCTCGACGAACCCTCGGCCGGGCTGCACCCGGCCGACGCCGAACCCCTGCTGGAGGTCCTGGACCGGCTGAAGAAGTCGGGCAACTCCCTGTTCGTCGTTGAGCACGACCTGGACGTCGTCCGCCGGGCCGACTGGGTGGTCGACGTCGGCCCCGGCGCGGGCCAGTACGGAGGCCGGGTGCTGTTCAGCGGCCCGGTCGACGGGCTGGCCCGGATCGACGACTCCGTGACCCGCCGGTTCCTCTTCGGGGAGGAGCGGCCGCCGGTGCGCCCGGCACGGCAACCGTGCGGCTGGCTGCACCTGCGGGGGATCACCCGGCACAACCTGCGCGACGTCGACGCCGACGTCCCCCTGGGGGTGTTCACCGCGGTGACCGGGGTGTCGGGCTCGGGCAAGTCCACGCTCGTCACCCAGGTGCTGGCCGACGTGGTGGCCCGGCGTCTGGGGGTCCGCTCCGCCGGGGACGACACCGGGGACGACACCGGGGACGGCGCAGAGGACGACGGTGCGGGGAGCGGGGCGGACACCGGAGTGGGCGTGGTGGGCGAGGGCGTCGAGGCCTTCGACCGGCTGGTGCGGGTGGACCAGAAGCCCATCGGCCGGACCCCGCGGTCCAACCTGGCCACCTACACCGGCATGTTCGACGCCGTCCGCAAGCTCTTCGCCGGCACCGAGGAGGCGCGCCGCCGCGGGTACTCGGCGGGGCGCTTCTCCTTCAACGTCGCCGGTGGGCGGTGCGACACCTGCCAGGGCGAGGGGTTCGTCGCCGTCGAACTGCTGTTCCTCCCCGGCACCTACGCGCCCTGCCCGACCTGCCACGGGGCGCGGTACAACCCGGAGACCCTGGAGGTGACCTGGCACGGGAGGAACATCGCCGAGGTGCTCGCGCTGACCGTGGACGAGGCGGCGGAGTTCCTGGCCGAGCTCCCCGCGGCGGCCCGCAGCCTGACCACCCTGCAGGACGTCGGGCTGGGCTACCTGCGGCTGGGCCAACCGGCGACCGAGCTCTCCGGCGGGGAGGCGCAGCGCATCAAGCTGGCCACCGAGCTGCAGCGGGGGCGGCGCGGGCACGCCCTCTACCTGCTCGACGAGCCGACCACCGGACTGCACCCGGCCGACGTCGCCCTGCTGCTGCGCCAGCTGCACCGGCTGGTGGACCACGGCAACACCGTGGTCGTGGTGGAACACGAGATGGACGTCGTCGTCGGCGCCGACTGGGTGATCGACCTGGGGCCGGGCGGGGGCGACGCGGGCGGCCGGATCGTGGCCGTGGGGCCTCCCGCACAGGTGGCGCAGGCGTTGGGGAGCCGGACGGCGCCCTACCTGGCGGCGCGGCTGGCCAGGGCGCGCTGAGGGTGCAGGCCGCAGGAAGCGACCCACTGCGGACGTGGGGCGCGGCGGCTACTCGGCGGCGAGGGCGAAGTAGCTCTCCTCCTCCTGCAGGTAGTGCAGCTGCAGCAGGGCATGCAGTCCGTACAGGCAGGCGAGCAGGTCCTGCCGACGCTCGGCATCGAGCGCGGCGCCGTCGTCCAGGGCGTCGAGGTGGGCCTGCAGCCGCCGGGTGAGCCGGCCGATCTCGGCGTGCGCCCGGCTCATGGGGGCAACCGCCTCACCGGTGCCCAGGGCCACGGCCAGCGCCGGGTACAGGTGGGCCTCCTCGGCCTCCTCGTGCGGCAGCAGCCGTTCCACCAGGGCGGTCCGGGCGCGACGCAGGGCCGTGACGGCCTCCGGTGTGCGATCGGCGACGAGCTCGTCAGCAGCTTCTCGGACCAGCGGGAGGACCTGGTGGAGGTCGTCGTGCTCGGCGGCGAAGCGGCGCAGCAGGGCGAAAGTGTCCGGCTGCACCGGCGGCCCGCCGATCCTGCCTCCGCGCAGTGCCCGCAGCGCGTTGAGGATGACCGCGACGTCGATGCCCTCCTGCAGCAGCGCCCCGAACGCCGGCGGGAGCAGCCCCACTGCGGCCAACGCCATCGCGACCAGGGACAGGCCCATGCCCGCGGCCGCGCTCTGGACGGCGATACGCCGGGCGTACCGGGCGATCTCCATGGCGTCGGCCACCCGGTCGAGCCGGTCGGTCGTGAGGACGACGTCGGCGGCCTCCGAGGATGCCGTCGCGCCGCGAGCGCCCATCGCGACCCCGACGCTGGCCGCGGCCAGAGCCGGGGCGTCGTTGAGGCCGTCGCCGACCATCACGGTGACGGCCCGCCGCTGCTCCTCGCGGACGGCGGCGACCTTGCTCTCCGGTGTCTGCTGGGCCCGCACCTCGTCCAGGCCGAGGACGGCACCGACCTCGCGCGCCGGCTCGGGCCGGTCCCCGGTGAGCATCACCAGGCGGGTGATGCCGGCCGACCGCAACCGGCGCAGGGTGCGCCCCGCGTCGGCGCGCAGCGGGTCCTTCAGCAGGATCGCACCGGCGGGGGAGTCGTCGAGGTCGACCCAGACCAGCGCGCAGCCGTCCAGCCCGGCCCGGCTGAGCACCGCCCGCTCCCACCTCGCCTGGGGCGCCGCGTCGCGCTTGCCCACCCGCACGTGCTGCCCGTCCACGACGGCGGTGACGCCGCGACCGGGCTGCTCCTGCACGTCCTGCGGCAGCGACACCGCCAGTCCGCGGGTGCGGGCCTCGGCGACGACGGCTTCGGCGAGCACGTGCGGGGAGAGCTGATCGGCCGAGGCCGCCAGGCGCAGGACCTCCTGCGCCGTCCGGCCCGGCGCGGGCAGCACCTGCGTGACGGCCGGCCGGCCGGCGGTCAGCGTGCCGGTCTTGTCGAGCACCATGGTGCGGGCCGCACCCAGGTTCTCCAGCGCGCCGCCGCTCCGGATCACGACCCCGATCCGCGAGGCGCGCGAGAGACCGGACACGATGGCGACCGGCGCAGCCAGCAGCAGGGGGCAGGGGGTCGCGACGACCAGCACCGCCACGGCTCGCTCCGGCGTCCCGCTCAGCACCCAGGACAGCCCCGCGACCGCCAGCGACAGCGGCAGGAACCACGCCGCGAACCGGTCGGCGAGTCGGATCACCGGTGCGTTCTCCGCGCCGGCCTGGCGGACCAACGCCACGATCCCCGCGTAGGTGCTCTGCGCCGCCGGCAGCGTGCAGCGCAGCTCGAACGCGCCACCGGCGTTCAGGACGCCGCTGCGCACGGCGTCGCCGGGGGCACGCTCGACCAGTGCCGGCTCCCCGGTCAGCGCCGACTCGTCCAGCACCGCCGGCCCACCGTCGACCAGACCGTCGACCGGCAGCACCTCACCGGGACCGACGAGGACGAGATCCCCGACGGCGACCTCGTCCACCGGGATCTCCGACACGACCGTGCCGATCCGCCGGCGCGCGGTCCGCGGCGCCCGCGCCAGCAGCGCCCGCAGGTCCCGGGTCGCCCGCCGCTGCGCGGCGGCGTCCAGCGTCCTGCCGGTGGCGAGCATGACCGCGATCAGGGCCCCGGCCAGGTACTCGCCCACCACCAGGGTGCCGAGCAGCGCCAGCAGCGCGATGAGGTCGACCCCCAGGCGCCGCTGCGCGAGTGCGGTTCCGACCCACCACGCCGACGGCAGCACCGCGATTCCGGTGGCGGTGGCCCACAGGACGTCGTCCCATCGGCCGGCTCCGGTCACGGCGGCCGCGCCGCCGGCGGCGAGCAGCCCCAGGGTCAGGACCAGGAGGGCCGGCTCCGACCATCTCCGCAGCCCCTGGACACCGGGCCGACGGGGCGGCACCTCGACCGCGAGCACGGGCTTCTCCTCCCGGTGTCGGTCGGCGCCCGCCGACCGACACCGACTCTCGCGGTCGCACGGCGCGCGAGCCCGGGGCGCCGGACCCCGAAGGGGCCTGCCGTTGGTCCCGACGGCGTCGCCGGTCTGCGCCCCGGCGTCGCGGGTCCCCGGTCGCGACGCGGTCGGGCCGACCGCTCAGGCGCTGGCGCGCCGGTCGGCCAGCTCGGCCCGCACCGTGTCCATGTCCAGCCCGCGGACGGCGGTGATCAGTTCCTCGAGGGACTCGGTGGGCAGCGCGCCGGGCTGCGCGAAGACCAGGACGCCGTCGCGGAAGGCCATCAGGGTGGGGATCGACCGGATCCCGGCGGCGGCGGCCAGCTCCTGCTCGGCCTCGGTGTC
Source organism: uncultured Actinomycetota bacterium (assembly GCA_963723745.1). Classification (GTDB taxonomy): domain Bacteria; phylum Actinomycetota; class Actinomycetes; order Mycobacteriales; family Geodermatophilaceae; genus CAVRRZ01. The sequence continues at coordinate 1,450,789 of CAVRRZ010000005.1, read as the reverse complement.
CACCTTGCCGAAGACGATGTCCGGGTGCTGCTGCGCGGCGGCCTCGAAGACCGGCGCGAAGGCCCGGCACGGGCCGCACCAGGCGGCCCAGAAGTCGACCAGGACGATCCCGTCCCCGCTGACGGTGTCCTGGAACGTGCTGGCGGTGAGAGCGGTGGAGCTCATGGTGTTCCTTCCGTCGGTCATACCCATGGGGGTACGAACCGACCAGCGGCCGCCGCTGTTCCCTGCCGTCGTCCGCCGAGGGCGCGACCTGTCGTGGCGGCCGCCCGTGCTCAGGCCAGGGAGAGGAACAGCTTCTCCAGCCGGGCGCGGTCGAGCGTGTCGCCGTTCTCGCCGGCGGTGATGCACTGCTCGAGGCCGGTGGCGATGATGGCGAACCCGGCCTTGTCCAGCGCCCGTGAGACGGCCGCGAGCTGGGTCACGACGTCCTCGCAGTCCCGCCCCGCCTCGAGCATGCGGATCACGCCCGCGAGCTGGCCTTCGGCGCGCCGAAGTCGCTTGATGACGTCGCCGACCACCTGGGTGTCCTCGAGCTGCATGTCCTCATCCTCTCCCGGCCGCCGGGGTTCATACCCCGGCGGGTACGTCCTCGTTCGAGCACCGCGGCGACGGCGGGCATTCCCGCCATCGCCGCGGCGCCCGTGGGTCAGGCCCGGGCTGTCGAGCGCGGGCCGACGATGCCGGCCTGCCTGAGCGGGCAGCGCGGCACGAACGCCGAGCAGGTCCCCATCGCACCGGCGATGCCGAGCAGCACGACCAGAGCCGGGACCCGCGCGCCCTCCGGGGCCTCCTGGACGAGCACGAACGCGCCCATGGCCAGGACGAACCAGCCGAAGGCCGTACGCAGGGCGTCGGCGGGGATGCGGTCGACGAGCCGGGCGCCCACGAGGCTCCCGACGACGGCGGCGACGGTGACCGCCCCCACCAGGCCCCAGTCGATCGAGACGCTGGCCAGGTAGCCGGTCAGCCCGGCGAAGGACTTCATGGCGATGACCAGCAGCGAGGTGCCCACGGCCACGCCCATCGGCAACCCGCCGAGCAGCGCCAGCGCGGGGACGACCAGGAAGCCGCCGCCCGCCCCGACCAGGCCGGTGACCAGGCCGACGACGGCGCCGTCCAGCAGGACCCGGCCCACCGGGAGCTCGGCGTGCGCCTTCGACGGGTCGACGTCCCTGCGGCCGCGCAGCATGGCCACGGCGGTGGCGACCATCATCAAGGCGAAGGCGATCATCAGCAGCTGTCCGGGCAGGTGACCGCCGATGAACCCGCCGGCCAGGGCGCCGGCCATGCCGGCCATCCCGAAGATCAGCCCGGTGCGCCAGCGGACCCGCCCGGCACGGGCGTGGCCGACCACGCTCACCGCGGCGGTGACGCCGACGACGACGAGCGATGCAGCGATCGCCTCCTTGGCGTCCATGCCGGCCACGTAGACCAGCAGTGGGACCATGAGGATCGACCCGCCGCCACCGAGGAGACCGAGGGTCACCCCGACGACTGCGGCGAGCGCGATGGTGAGGGCGATCAGCATCGGGTCACCGCGTCGCGGCGGTCAGCTGGTCCAGCGCCGAGCCGGTGGCGCGGGCCCCCCGCGTGTTCCACGGCATCCTCGCCAGCGCCATGCCCATGGCACACGTGTTGGAGACGGCGGCGAACACCAGTCCGCCGCCGACGAAGGCCGACAGCCACGTGGCGCGCGGCGCGACCGCGCTGGCCGCGATGCCGGTGACCACGAGGGCGCCCGCGGCCAGCCGGACCTGCCGCTCCAGCTCCCAGACCTGCCGGCCCCGCTTCAGGTCTCCACCCGTGGCCTCCCAGTCGACGATGCCGCCGGAGAGGACCCGGCTGGTGCCGAGCCCGGCCTGGTGCAGCGCCTCCTGTGCCTGGCCGGCGCGCCGGCCGGACCGGCAGACCAGGACGACGTCGTGGTGGTCGTCGAGCATCGCGCAGAGCGCGTCCAGCGAGCCCTTGAGCTCGTCGAGCGGCACGTTGACCGCACCCGGGATGTGCCCGGCCTCGAACTCCGACGGCGTGCGGACGTCGATCAGGGTGGGGTCGGGACTGGCCGAGTCCTCGAGGCGCTCGGCCAAGGTCGGGGCGTCGACGGTGCGGGTCATGCGGAGATCTCCTGGAAGGTCGCGGCGGTGAGGGGGAGGCCGGCCGGGCCGGCGTTGTCGAAGGAGTCGTCGATGGCGACGACGTCGATGCCGTGTGCGTCGAGGAGGGCGGCCACGACTCCGGCGCGGTAGCCGCCGGCGCAGTGCACCCAGACCTCGCCGGACGGGACCTCGTGGAGGCGGCCGAGCACCTCGTGGATCGGGATGTGGGTCGAGCCGTCGATGGAGCTCTCGGCCCGCTCCTGGTTCCGGCGCACGTCGAGCACGGCGGTTCCCGGACCCCGGTCGAGCCGCGCGGCGAGGTCGGCGAAGGTCGCCGTCCGGTAGCTGCGCAGCGGTTCCTCGTCGGCCCAGTCGTCGGGTCCGCCGGTGGCCATGGCGGCCGGCCGGTCGATGCCGACGCGGACCAGCTCGCGCTGCGCCTCGGCGACGTCCTCGGCGGCCTCGCCGAGCAGCGTCACCGGGGTGCCCCACGGCATCAGCCAGGCGAGGTAGGTGACGAACTGCCCGTCGAGGCCGAAGTTGACCGTTCCGGCAACGTGCCCGGTCGCGAAGGCGGTGCGGCTGCGCAGGTCGACGACCCACTCGCCCGCATCGATGCGCCGGCGCAGCTCGGCGGGATCGGCCGCCGTCGGCAGCGACAGGTCGGCCTCATCGGGACCCGCGGAGTTCGCCGGGCCCATGTGCGCGTAGTACGCCGGGTAGGCGTCCAGGCCGGCGAGCAACTCCTCGACGTAGCGGGTCTCGTCGGTGGTCAGCGCCGGGTTCGCACGCTTCTCCTGGCCGATCGTGCTGGCCGTGCCGCCGGACTGGGTGGCCGAGCAGAAGCTGCCGAAGCCGTGCGTCGGGTAGACGGCCGTCTCGTCCGGGAGCTCGGCGGCCAGCCGCCGGGCGGAGTGCCACTGGGCGTGGGCCAGGCTCGAGGTGGAGTCGGGACCGAGCAGGTCCGGTCGGCCGGTCGATCCGAACAGCAGCGACCCGCCGGTGAACACGGCCACCGGCTCGGCGCCGTCGGAGAGGGCGAAGGACAGGTGGGTGTGGGTGTGCCCGGGGGTGAGCAGCACCCGCACCCGCATGCGGCGGCCCACCTCGACCACGTCGCCGTCGGAGACGCCGGTCCGCTCGAACGAGACCGGGTCGTCGGCATTGAGCAGGTACCGGGCGCCGACCTCGCGGGCCAGCTCCAACCCGCCGGTCACGTAGTCGTTGTGGATGTGGGACTCGAAGACGTGGGTGATCCGCACGCCGGCGGCCTCCGCGATGCCGAGCACTCGGTCGACGTCACGCTGCGGGTCGACCACGAGGGCGACCTCGCCGTCGTGGGCCAGGTAGGTGCGGTCGCCCAGGCCGGGTGTGTCCAGGGGCAGGACGGTGATCATCGGACGTCCTCTCGATGCGAACGGGTGCGCGGAGGTCAGGCTGCGGTCTCGACGGGCCGTCCCGTGGCGATCCACTCGCCGGTGCCGCCGGCGACACTGGTGGCGTCGATCCCGACGCCGCGCATCAGGGCGGTCGCCTGGGCACTGCGGCCCCCGGACTGGCAGATGACGTAGACCGGGCGGTCCTTGGGCACCTCGGGCAGCAGCACCGGGAGCAGGCTCAGTGGCAGGTTCTTCGCGCCGGGGACGTGTCCGGGGCGGAACTCGCGGGCCTCGCGGACGTCGAGGACGACGGCGTTCCCGTCGGCGATGCGGCTGGCGAAGGTGTTCTGGTCGATCTCGGGGATCACGTCGGCTCCTTGGTCGCGAGCAGATACCCGGGGGGGTATGTGGCGCCCAACTGTAACACCTCGTCGGGCATTCCCCCGGGGGTATCCTGTCCGGTATCGCCCGCCGTCATGGACGGCGGTGTGGTTCCCGAGCAGAAGGAGCACCACGACATGTGCCGAGCGGTCACCTGCACGACCTGCGGCAAGACCACCTGGGCCGGCTGCGGGCAGCACGTGGACCAGGTACTGCGGGGGGTTCCCGCGGCGCGGCGCTGCCCTGGGCACGAGCGGGTGACGACGACGGGCGGCGGCTTCTTCTCGCGGTTCCGCCGCTCCCGCTAGCCGGCCGGCAGGGCCGAACGGGCTGCGAGGCGTCCCGCCGGCCCTCGTCGAGCGGGCACGATGTCGGAATGCCGTCGACCGCGGCCGAGGGGCTCACCGAAGCCGAGGTGGCTGAGCGGGTGGCCGCCGGCCTCACCAACGCGACGACCCTGCGCACCAGCCGGACGACCGGCGAGATCCTCCGCGCCAACGTGTTCACCGTCTTCAACGGCCTGCTGGTCACCCTGTTCGTCGTCGTCCTGCTGACCGGCCGCTGGCAGAACGCGCTCTTCGGCGGCGTCGTGGTGGCCAACGCGGCGATCGGCATCGTGCAGGAGCTCCGGGCCAAGCGGACCCTGGACCGTCTCGCCGTCGTCATCGCCCCCCGGGCGCGGGTGGTGCGCGAGGGGGTCGAGCGCGAGCTGCCGGTCGCCGACGTCGTCCTCGACGACCTGCTCGGCATCGTGAGCGGCGACCAGGTACCGGCCGACGGGCTGGTCACCGAGTCCACGGGGCTGGCGGTGGACGAGTCGCTGCTCACCGGTGAGGCCGAGCCCGTGGTCAAGCTGCCCGGGGACCCGGTGTCGGCGGGGTCCTTCGTCGTCGCGGGTCGCGGGCGGATGCGGACGACCGCGGTGGGGGAGTCGACCTACGCCGCCCGGTTGTCCACCGAGGCGCGACGGTTCACGACCACCCGTTCGGAACTCGTCGCCGGCACCGACCGGCTGCTGCGGTGGATCGCGGTCGGGCTGGTCGTCGTCGGGCCCCTGGTGCTGTGGAGTCAGTTCCAGACCCACGACAACCCCGGCTGGCGCGAGGCGGTGACCGGCACGGTGGCGGCGCTGGTCGGCATGGTCCCCGAGGGATTGGTGCTGCTCACGACGCTGGCGTTCCTCCTGGCCACCGTCACGCTCGCCCGCCGGCAGACGCTGGTGCAGGAGCTGCCCGCCGTCGAGGGCCTCGCGCGCGTCGACGTCGTCTGCCTGGACAAGACCGGCACGCTCACGCACGGCGACGTGCGGTTCGACCGGATGGTCCCGCTGGGCGACCGCCCGGACGGGGAGGTGCCCGCCGCGCTGGGGACGATCGCCGGAGCGGACCCGGCCAACGCCACCGCCGCCGCGCTCTCGGCGGCCTTCCCGGCTCCGGGCGACCCGCCGGTGGACACCGTGCCGTTCTCCTCGGCGCGCAAGTGGTCAGCCGTGCGGACCGCCGACCGCACCTGGGTGCTGGGGGCGCCCGAGATGGTGCTCCCGTCGCCGGCAGGCCCCGACCAGACCGCGGCCCGGACCCGCGCGGACGAGCTGGCCGCCGAGGGGCGCCGGGTCCTGCTGCTCGCCTGCGCCGCTGGTGCCCCCGACACGGCGGACGGCGACGCCCGGCTGCCGGAGGGGTTGCGCCCCGCGGCGCTGGTCGTGCTCGCCGAGCGGCTGCGCGAGGACGCCGCGGACGTGCTGCGGTACTTCACCGAGGAGGGTGTGGCGCTCAAGGTTCTCTCCGGGGACAACCCGCGGACGGTCGGCGCGGTCGCAGCCGCCGTGGGTGTGCCGGGAGTCGCCGGCGCCGCTGACGCGGTCGACGCCCGAACGCTGCCGGAGGACCCCGACCGGCTCGCCGACGTGCTCGGGACCGCGAGCGCGTTCGGGCGGGTCACGCCGCACCAGAAGCGGGCGATGGTCGCCGCGCTCCAGCGGCGCGGGCACGTGGTGGCGATGACCGGGGACGGCGTCAACGACGCGCTCGCTCTCAAGGACGCCGACATCGGGGTGGCCATGGGCAACGGTTCGGCGGCCACCCGCGCGGTGGCGCAGCTGGTCCTGCTCGACGGCCGCTTCGCCCACCTGCCGCACGCCGTCGCCGAGGGCCGCCGGGTGATCGCCAACATCGAGCGGGCGGCCAACCTCTTCCTGGTCAAGAACATCTACGCGCTGGTCCTGGCCCTGATCAGCGTGGCCACCCTGCGGGCCTACCCGCTGGCGCCGATCCAGCTCACCCTGATCTCCACGCTGACCATCGGCGTCCCCGGCTTCTTCCTGGCGCTGGCCCCCAACCGCCGCCGCTACGTCCCGGGATTCCTCGGCCGGGTGCTGCGGTTCTCGGTGCCCACCGGGCTGATCACCGGGATCGCGGCCTACGCCGGGTACGTCGCCGCTCGCTGGTTCGCCTCCGACACCGGTGTCGAGGGCGCGCGGACCACCGCGACCGTCGTCGTGCTCGCGGTCGGGCTCTGGACGGTGGGCGTCCTGGCGCGGCCGCTGGTCGCCTGGAAGCTCGGCCTGGTGGTGGCCTTGGCCGGCGCGGCCGTGCTGGTCCTCGTGGTCCCGGCGCTGGCCGAGGGCGTGTTCCTGCTCGAGGTCACTCCACGCGTGCTGCTGCTCGCGGTCGTCCCCGCCGCGGCCGGTGCCCTGCTGGTCGAGGTGGCGTACCGGGTCAGCGGCCTGCTGACGGCGCACTCCCGGAAGCCGGAACGGATCCGCGAGGGCGTCTGATCTCGAGGCGCGGCCGGTGATCTCGAGGCGCGGCCGGTGATCTCGAGGCGCGGCCGGTTCACTCCAGGAGCTGGGACACCGCGGACAGGCGCGAGTCGCCGGCCATCGCGGCCAGCCAGGCCGACCACCCCGGCCGCTCGCGCATCGCCGACAGTGCGGCCCGGGCCCCCGCGGCGTCACCCCGCCGCGTGGCGGCCATCGCGGCGTACAGGTCGCGGGCGCCCTCGGGGGCGAAGACGGCGAGCATCTCGTAGTCGGCCTCGGCGTAGGCCCGCTGCAGGTTGCGCAGCATCCGGAGCTGCGCGACGGGGTCGCCCGAGTCGTCCACGCGCAGGTCGACGTGGATGCCGTCGTCGTCGTCCGTCGCCGGCTCGCCGCCGACCACCAGCAGCGCGGCCGACTGCCGGCCGCGCAGGTCGCCGCCGGCGTCCTGGCCCGCCGTCAGCGCCGCCAGCAACCGGTCGGCCAGGTCACCCCGCGCGGCGGAGAAGGCCTGCGCCATCGCGGGCAGCACCTCGGCGGAGGCGAGCATGTTGCCCTGCACGCTCATGCCGTCGCCGACCTGGTGCCCGCTCACCGGGAAGGAGCCCTGTCCGGTATCGGCGGCCACGTCGCCCCGCGCGGAGAGGACGGCGATCTGCCGGTCGGCGTCCTCGGCGGCGTGCGCGGCCCGGCGCACCAGCTCCGCGGGCCTGATGCCAGCGGCCAGTCCGGCCATCAGCGTGCCGCCGAGCCCGCGCCGGCTGCGCGCCTGCACGGCGACCACGCCGACCCCGGGGCGCGCGGTCGGCACTGCGCGGCCGACGGCCAGGATGCACGAGGAGACGGCGATGCCGAGATCTCCGGTGAGCGGATCGCGGGCGACGACGGAGAAGGTCACCGGTGCGGCTCCCGAACCCGGTCGAGCACTGTCACCCCCATCGCGGTGAACGCCGCCCTCGGAGACTCCGGGCTCAGCTGCTCCGGCCCAGCTCGCGGACGCCGTCGATCCGGGTTCCGAGCGTAGCCGTCACACGCTCGGCCGCCGCGCGCGCGGCCAGCCCGTCGGGGACCGCGGAACGGCACAGCACGATCGACGCCCCGGCTGCCAGCGGGGTCAGCAACCACGTCACCGGACCGGCCTCGGCGGCCACCACCTCGTCGACGAGCACGCGGTCGCCGCGCTGGATGTCGAGCCGGTCGGCGAGCTCGGTCGCGGCCGCCCCGAGGTCGCCGAGGGTGAGGTTCAGCCCCCCGGCCACCAGGCCTGGAGCCGTCGGATCGGGCGGCGTCCGAGCCAGGAACGTGTCGCCGTGCACTCGCACCTCGGCGGCGAAGTCGCGCGCGGGACCCGCGTAGCCGGTCATCCCCGCGCCGAGCGGGTGCAGCGAGAGGCCCATGAGCACCTCGTCGTCCACGATCCCCTCGAGCGCGGACAGACGGTCCTGCTCGGCCAGCACGACGTCGGCCGTGGACAGCCGGCCCTCGTCCTCGGCAGCGGTCTCGAGCACCGCGCCACCGCAGCTCCACGCCGCCAGCAGGACCGCGGCGGTCTGCCAGTGCACCGGCAGTGCCACCCCGACGATGCCGCCGATCCCGACGTCGAACTCGTCCTGCAGCAGGTTGGCCGTCTTCGCGACCCAGTTCGCCAGCGTCGTCGCGGACAGCTCGACGCGCTCACCCGTCGAGTCGTCGTAGAAGGTCACCAGCGGTGCGGCGGCGTCGCGGCGGAGGGCCGCGGCGAGCAGCTCGTCGGGCATCGGGGGAGGAGTGGCGGTCACCCGCCCAGCCTCGCAGCCCGCGTCAGTAGATGCAGTTGGTGTCCGCGGCGGTGAACCGGCTCTGGCCCTCGGTCTCGTCGGCGGGTTCGTCCGTCGCCGGAGCCTCCGCCGCGGCGGTGACCGGCTCGCCCACACCGTTGAAGTCCGAGCCGAGCACCAGGTGCACGTGGCCGGCCGGCACGTCGTCGGCCTCGACCGGTGTGGCGCCCGGCACGACCGTGGCCACGGTGTTGGCCAGTGCCTCCTCGCCCGGTGCGTGCCGGAGCTCGGTTGCCGTGTAGTCCGCGCTGTCGGCGTTTCCGGTGCTGCCGGCGACGAAGCCCTGGCCGGTGAGTTCCGTCGACGCGCCGGCGGCCAGACCGGAGATGCCCGAGCCGTTGAACACGTCGACGGTCACCGCCGAGGGCGCCACCGTCGGGGGCGCGGTCGGCTCCGCCGGCTCGGCGGTCTCCGGCGCGGGCTCCGGTTCGGCGGTCAGGTCACCGAAGAACTCATGCAGCGTCGCCTGGTCGGCCAGCCGCGTGATGAAGCGGCCCTGCGCGTCCTTGTCGTCGCCCACCATCGGGATGGTCTGGAACTCGACCCTGCCGGCGGTGACCGACTGCATCTGGGAGGCCAGGCTCAGCAGGTCCAGCGACCGGTCGACGGTGAGCGCCTCGGCGGCCGCGCTGACGAGCCGGCGCTGCTTGCCGAGATCGACGAGCACGTCGTCGGCGAGCATCTTGCGGATCATCCCTGCGATGAAGGTCTGCTGGCGCACGATGCGGTCGTAGTCGCCGCGCGGGAGGCCGTGCCGCTGCCGGACGAAAGCCAGCGCCTGCTCGCCGGTGATCGTCTGCTTGCCCGCCGGGAGGTCGATGCCGGAGAAGCTGTCCGAGACGGCCTGGCAGAGGTTGACCTGCACGCCGCCGACCACGTTGGCGAGCTTGAAGAAGCCGAGCAGGTCGATCTCGGCGTAGTGGTCGATCTGCAGGCCGCTGAGCTTGCTGATCGTCTTGATCAGCAACTGGGCTCCCGCCGCCTGGCGGGCCGACTCGTCGACCCCTTCGGCCGGCTCGTTGTAGCCGTAGGCGTACGCCGAGTTCAGCTTGTCCCAGCCGTAGTCGGGGATCTCGACGTAGGAGTCGCGAGGGAAGGACACGAACGACGCCGCCGACCCGTCGGCCGGTACGTGCACGAGGATCATCGTGTCGGTGTTCTGGCCGTCGGTGTAGCCGGTGTGCAGCTCGCTGGCCTGCTGCGGGGTGAGGCCGGCCCGGCTGTCGCTGCCGACGAGCAGCATGTTCATCGCCTCGCCGCCGACCTTCGCCTCGTTGCCCGAGGTCGGGATGGCGTCGGTGCGGTTCATCGTCGCCTCGGCCACCTCGCCGAGGTACCAGCCCCAGCCGCTCGTGCCGAGCACGGCGGCGGCCATGAGGGCCGCCACGGACCGGGCACCGATCGCGAACCGGCCCACGCGCCCCTCGCCTCCGCGCGTGACCGGCCGGGGCCGACCGGCGCGCGGGTCGAGCCGAGCGGGGAGCGCCGGCTCCGCGGCCTCGTCCCGGGGGTCGTTGCGTGTCACGTGGTTCCTCACCGTCGGGCGGGTGCTCGGGCGAGTGCCTTGTCGTCCAGCGAGCGGAATCGTCTCGGACGATACGTCGGGAGATCGGCAGCTCCGGGCAGCGACGCGAACCGGTCTGTCACACTGGCCACGTCCGTGTTCTCGCGTTCCCGCGCCGGCCCCGAGAGGCCCACCCAGCCCATGCGCATCCTGGTCACCGGGGGTGCCGGGTTCCTCGGGTCGCACTACGTCCGCACGTTGCTGACCGGTGGTTATCCGGGGTGGGCGGACGCCGAGGCGATCGTGCTGGACGCGCTGACCTACGCCGGGAACCCGGCGAACCTGGCCCCGGTCGCCGACGATCCGCGGCTGCGCTTCGTGCGGGGGGACATCTGCTCGACGGAGGACCTCGACGCCGTCGTCCCCGGGTGCGACGTGCTGCTGAACTTCGCGGCCGAGTCGCACGTGGACCGGTCCGTCCGCGGGGGTGCCGAGTTCGTCCGCACGAACGTCGTGGGCGCCCAGGAGGTGTTCGACGCCGCCGTCCGGCACGGCGTGGACCGGGTCGTGCACGTCTCGACCGACGAGGTCTACGGCTCGATCGAGTGCGGCTCGTGGACCGAGGAGAGCCCGCTGGCGCCGGCCAACCCGTACGCGGCGACCAAGGCGAGCGCCGACCTGATCGCGCTGGCCTACGCCCGCACGCACGGTCTGGACGTGTCGGTCACCCGCGGCAGCAACACCTTCGGGCCCTACCAGTACCCCGAGAAGCTCGTTCCGCTGTTCGTGACGCGACTGCTGGACGGCGAGCCGGTACCGCTCTACGGCGACGGTCGGCACCGCCGCAACTGGCTGCACGTCGACGACCACTGCCGCGGCATCCACGCGGTGCTCGAGAAGGGCCGCACCGGCGAGGCCTACAACGTCGGCGGTGGTCGCGAACTGGCCAACGCCGAGCTGGTCGACCGCCTCCTGGCGGCGACCGGGCGCGACCGCAGCCTCGTGCGGCACGTGGCGGACCCGCGTGGCGGGGCGCACGACCGGCGGTACTCGCTGGACGACGACAAGCTGGCCGCCCTCGGTCACACCCCCCGGACGACGTTCGAGGACGGCTTGGCCGCCACCGTCTCCTGGTACCGCGACAACCGCGCCTGGTGGGGACCGCTGCTCCGGCCGTGACCGGAGGCGCGGTACGCCGGCGCGGGACCGGGCCTGGCCCGCGAGTGTGATTCCTGGCTGTTACCGGTGTGTTCAGCGTGACTGATTGCGCACGAGCCGTGACTATGGGTGTATTCCGGGCCGTCGGACGAGGCGGCCCACCGACATCCGCGTCGCGGTCGGCATCGTGCCGGACCGCCGCCCCGGTCGGGGGACGACCCGCCGTCGGGGGTCGACGCGGTGCGCAGTTCCCGAGGCACACGAGAGGGATCGACAGATGCCGAACAGACGAGGGGTGGTCGCGGCGCTGGCCGTGGCCGCCGTCGCCGGCGGGGCCGTGGCCGCGGGGGTCTTCCTCACCCGCGGCCCGGATACGACGCCGGCGACGTCGTCGGCAGTGCCGACCCCGAGCCAGTCGCCGCTGGGTGAGGGCGCCGGCTTCGAGGAGGTCTCGCCGACGCCCACGGCCTCCATCGGCCCGGACCCCTACGAGGGCCAGGACGTCGCCACGGATCCGCCCGTCGTCGCCACCGGCGAGAAGGTCAGCGTCACGGTCACGTACGCCGGCTGGGAGCCCTCGACCCGCGAGGTCGAGGTCGGCGGCTACGTCGCAGGCATCAGCGAGGACGGCGGCACGTGCACGCTGACCCTCACCAAGGACGGGCGCAGCGTCACCGGCACGAAGCAGGCGTCGGCAGACGCGGCGACCACCGCCTGCGGTGCCGTCGCCGTGCCGGGCGGGCAGGTCTCCGCAGGGACGTGGCAGGCGGTGCTCACCTACCGGTCGGCCGCCCACTCGGGGACGTCGGAGCCCTGGGACGTCGAGGTGCCGCAGTGACCGGCCGCCTCGTCCGCCGCGGCCTCGGGGCCCTGGCCGCGCTCGCCTGCCTGTCCGCGCTGGTCAGCGTGGAGCAACCGGTCGCACTGCCCGAGCCGGAGCTGGCCCCGGCGGCCGACCTGAGCCAGTTCCGCGCGGGCGACATCATCAGCGACGCCGTCTTCTACGACAACGCCGCGATGACCGCCGCCCAGGTGAGCAGCTTCATCGCCGCCAAGGGCAAGGACTGCCGGCCCACCAACGGCGCGCCCTGCCTCAAGGACTACACGCAGAACACCACGACCCGGGCGGCGGACTCCCTCTGCCCGGGCCGCTACCAGGGCGCGGCCGGCGAATCGGCCGCGGCGATCATCAAGAAGGTCGCGGACGCCTGCGGCATCAATCCGCGGGTCCTCCTGGTGACGCTCCAGAAGGAGATGGGCTTCATCACCAGCCGGGGCCCGACGCCGAAGATGTACACCCGGGCGATGGGCTATGCCTGCCCGGACAACAACGGCGGAGTCTGCGACAGCACGTACAACGGCTTCTTCAACCAGCTCTACAGCGCGGCCAAGCAGCTGAAGCGGTACGCGGCGTTCCCGCAGAACTACGGCTACCGGGCCGGCCGGGTCAACCGCATCCTGTACAGCCCGAACGCGGGCTGCCCCGCCGGCGACGTCTACATCGAGAACAAGGCGACGGCGAGCCTGTACAACTACACGCCCTATCAGCCGAGCAAGGAAGCGCTGGCCGCCGGCTACGGGGTGGCGAAGACCAACCAGAACTGCTCGGCCTACGGCAACCGCAACTTCTACAACTACTTCACCGACTGGTTCGGCAGCACCCACGGGGCGGGCCGTGACGTCGACGCACCGGTGGGCCGGCTGGAGGCGGTCGTCGACCGCGGGGACCGCGTCCTCGTCCGCGGGTGGACCTACGACCCGAACAGCCCCGCGGCGCCGATGCAGGTCAACGTCTACGCCGGCGGCACCATGATCGGATCGGCGACCACGTCGCAGGCCCGGCCCGACGTCGCCGCGGCGAACTACGGCGCGGGCGCCAATCAGGGGTTCGACGCCGAGTTCGCGCTCGCCCCGGGACAGCACACCGTCTGCGCCTACCCCGTGAACATCGGAGCCGGGTACAGCAACCCCCGACTCGGCTGCGCCGTGCTGACGATCACCACGGCGTCGGACTGGAACCCCAAGGGCCGCGTCGCCGACGTCCGGGTCGCCGGAACCCGGCTCGTCGTGGAGGGGTGGGCGTTCGACCCCGACGCCCCGAGGTGGCCGACGACCGTGCGCGTCTACGCGGGGTCGCTGCGCCTCGGGGACATGGACGCCGATGGTGACTGGCCCGACGTCGGCAAGTACTACCCGCACGCAGGCAGCGCGCACGGCTTCCGGTTCGAGACCCGGCTCACGCAGGGCACGCACAACGTCTGCGTCTACGCCTTCAACAAGGGCACCGGCACGGGCAACCCGCGCTTGGGCTGCCGGACCGTGACGATCACCGCGCCACCGCTCGTCGCGGCCATCACCACCGGGGACCCCCTGGGCCGGCTGGCCACGGTCGAGCAGTTGTCCGGTCAGCGGGCGCGGCTCACGGGCTGGGCGTTCGACCCGGACGTGCCGAGGACGCCGATCAAGGTGCACGTCTACGCGGGCAAGAAGCTGGTCGGCGAGACCGTCGCCGGCGGCGACTGGCCCGACGTCGCGAGGTACTTCCCGTACGCCGGCAGCGCACACGGCTTCTCGTGGACGGGGGTGCTGCCGCACGGCAGCTACGACCTGTGCGCCGTCGCCGTCAACCAGGGTGCCGGCTCGAACGCCTTCGCCGGGTGCCAGGCCGTCACGGTGGTCGGCGACCCCATGTCGAACCCCAGGGGCACGCTGCGCGAGGTGACCATCAGCGGGGGCAAGGTCACCGTGCGCGGCTGGTCGTACGACCCCGACGTCCCGACCGAGGCCGTGACCGTCCGCCTCTACGCGGGTTCCACCCGGCTCGCCGACGTGGTCGCCGACGGGCAGTGGCCCGATCTCGCCCAATGGCACCCGCACGCGGGTACCGCGCACGGCTACTCCTGGACCGGGACCCTGCCCCCGGGCGAGAACGAGGTCTGCGTCTACGCGTTCAACCTCGCGCAGGGCACGACGAACCCGCGCATCGGGTGCCAGGCCGCCGCCGTCGCCGTCAGCGGCGGGACCGGCACGCCGCTACCGGGGAACGAACCCACCGACCCGGCGATCCCCTCCGACGGCAGCACCGAGGAGCCCGCCGAGCAGCCGTCCGAGCCGACCGGCGATGAGCCGACGGGCGATGAGCCGACGGGCGACGAGCCGACGGGCGACGGGACCACCGGGGAGTCGCCGACCGATGACTCCGAGGCCGGGCAGCGGGTGTCCGACCCGACGGCGAACCCGCGCGGCCGGCTGGCCGCGGTCGACGTCGACGGGACCGAGGTCCGCGTCCGGGGCTGGTCGTTCGACCCCGACGTGCCCACCGAGCCGGTCACCGTCCGGGTCTACGCGGGCTCCCAGAAGCTCGGCGACGTCGTTGCCGACGAGGACTGGCCCGACGTGGGCAAGTACTACCCCTACGCGGGCAGTGCTCACGGCTTCTCGTTCACGGGCACGCTGGAACCCGGCACCCACCTGGTCTGCGTCTACGCGTTCAACCAGGGCAACGGGACGACGAACCCGCGGATCGGCTGCCAAGAGGTCACGGTCGGCTGACCCGGCGGACCTCGGCGGAGTCGGCCGGGGCAGCATGACGGCGCCGGCCCGGCCGGCGACCCGAGGAGGAGGCGGCGCCCGTGCGACACGCGGTGATCATGGCCGGGGGATCCGGCACGCGGCTGTGGCCGCTGTCCCGGTCCTCCCGTCCCAAGCAACTGCTCGACGTCCTCGCCACCCCGGACGGCGGCGTGCACAGCCTGCTGGCCGAGGCGTTCGGCCGGCTGGAGCACGTGCTGCCGGCCGACCGGATCTGGGTGTGCACCGCCGCGCGCTACGCCGACGCCGTCCGGACGGCGTTGCCCCGGCTGCGGCCCGACCGGCTCGTGCTCGAGCCGACCGCCCGCGACACGGCGAACGCGGTCGGGCTCAGCGCCGCCCTCGTGCACGACGTCGACCCCGATGCCGAGCTCGCCGTGGTCAGCGCCGACCACGTCATCCGGCCGGTGGAGCGGTTCGCCGAGGCGCTGCGCACGGCCTACGACGTCCTCACCGAGCGGCCGCAGGCACTGGTGACCCTGGGGGTCACGCCCACCTCTCCGGCGACCGGCTTCGGGTACGTGCACCGGGGCGCGCCGACGACGGTGCCGGGTGCGGCCGAGGTCGCGGCCTTCCGCGAGAAGCCCGACCTGGCCACCGCCCAGACCTACCTGGCCTCGGGGGAGTACCTCTGGAACTCCGGGATGTTCGTCTGGCGCGCCCGCACGGTGCTCGACGCCCTGGCAACGCACCTGCCCGCCAGCGCCGAGGGCCTGGCGCGCATCGTCGCCGCGGCCCCGGGCGAGAAGCGGGACGCGGTGCTGGCCGAGGTCTTCCCGACCCTGCCGAAGATCAGCGTCGACTACGCCGTCCTCGAGCCCGCAGCGACCGAGCCCGGCCGCGTGGTCGTCGTCGACCTCGAGGTCGACTGGCTGGACGTCGGCTCCTGGCCCGCGCTCGCGCACACCCTCACGTCCGACGCCGCCGGCAACGCCGTGGGGGGCCCGGCCGTGCTGCTCGACTCGGCGGGCAACGTCGTCCTCAGCGACGACCCGGAGCACCTGGTGGCGCTGGTCGGCGTCCGCGACAGCGTCGTCGTGCACACCCGCGACGTGACCATGGTCTGCCCGGTCGGCGACGCCGAGCGGGTCAAGCAGTTGCTCGCCGAGGTGGAGAGCCGGTACGGCCCGCGCTTCAGCTGAAGGAGGACCTGGCTAGCCTGCCGGGCATGAAGAACTACGACGTCGCCGCCATCGTCACCGGGGGCGCCTCCGGTCTCGGCGCGGCCACCGTCCGGGCGCTGACCGCCAAGGGTGCCGCCGTCACCGTCCTCGACCTCGACGAGGCGCGCGGCCAGGCGCTGGCCACCGAGCTCGGCGGGCACACCAGCTTCGTGCGGACCGACGTCACCGACGAGGCCTCGGTGCAGGCGGCGGTCGACGAGGCGACCGGCAAGGACCGTCCGCTGCGCATCGCGGTCAACTGCGCGGGCATCGCCTGGGCGCAGCGCACGGTCGGCCGCGACGGTGAGGCGCACGACCTCGGCGCCTTCACCCGGACGGTGATGGTCAACCTCGTGGGCACGTTCAACGTGCTCCGGCTGGCCGCCGCCGCGATGGCGCGCACCGAACCCGGGGAGGACGGTGAGCGCGGGGTGATCGTCAACACCGCCTCGATCGCCGCCTACGACGGCCAGATCGGGCAGATCGCGTACGCGGCGTCCAAGGGCGGGGTCGTCGGCCTCACGCTGCCGGCCGCCCGCGACCTGTCCACGGTCGGCGTCCGCGTGTGCACCATCGCCCCCGGCCTGGTCGACACGCCGATGCTGGCCGGGCTCCCCGAGGAGACGCGGGCGGCGCTCGCGGCCGGCATACCCTTTCCCAAGCGCCTGGCGCAGCCGGCCGACTACGCCGAGCTTGCGCTGGACATCGTCGAGCACGGCTACCTCAACGGCGAGGTCTTCCGGATGGACGGCGCCCTGCGCATGGCACCCCGATGACGCCCGCCCCTCGATGACCCACTGACCGCACGGAGCACCTCCTGACCAGCACGCTCTCCTCCGACGCCCCGGTGTTCGAGGACGCCTGGATGCCGGACTGGCCGCTGGACGTGCGCCGGTCGCTGTCCCCGCACCTGCGCGGCACCGGCGACCCGACCCTGCGGCACGGGGCCGACGGGGCCGCGTGGCGGACCACGCCCACGCCCGACGGTCCGGCCACCGTGCGCATCGCCGTCCGCGGCGGGGTCGTGCGGATCGCGGCATGGGGACCCGGCGCGGAGCGCGCCGGCGCCGCCGTGCCGGCGTGGCTGGGTGCGGAGGACCGGCCCGAGGGGTTCGACCCCGGGGAGCACCCGCTGGTTGTGCGACTGCACCGGCAGCTTCCGTGGCTGCGACTGGGGAGCACCGGGGTCGTGTGGGACGCGCTGGTCGCCGCCGTCCTCGAGCAGAAGGTGACCGGTGTCGAGGCACACCGCACCTGGCGAGAGCTGCTGCGGCTGGCCGGTGACCCGGCCCCGGGTCCGGCGCCCGACGGGATGCGGGTCGTGCCCTCGGCGCGCCGGGTTCTCGACGTGACCGACTGGCAGTGGCACCGCTGCGGCCTCGACGGCGCCCGGCGTCGCGCACTGCGCGCGGTCGCCGCCGTCGCCTCCCGGCTCGAGCCGCGGGACGGCGACGACACGTCCTCCCTGCAGCGCCGGCTGCGCACCGTGCCCGGCATCGGGGTCTGGACCGCGGCGGAGGTGGCCCAGCGCGCGCTGGGCTGCCCGGACAGCGTCAGCTACGGCGACTACCACACGAAGAACCTCGTCGGCTGGTCGCTGGCCGGCCGGAAGACCGACGACGACGGGATGATGGAACTGCTCGAGCCCTGGCGCGGGCACCGGCAGCGGGTCGTCCGGATGCTGTCGGTGGGCGGCAGCATGCCGCCCAAGCGCGGGCCGCGGATGGCGCCGACCGACTACCGCGCCCTGTGAACGAGATCTGCACACTCGTACGCGTCCGGGCCTGGAAGCGTACGAGTGAGCAGATCTCGCCGGCCGGACCGGCCGCGGGTTAGTCGGCGGGGCTGCCCACCCACAGCCGGCCCACCAGCGACGTGCCGCCGGCGGTGCTCGACGGCTCCCAGCGGGTGGCCCAGCCGGCGGCGTGCAGCGCGACGATGGCCGCGGCGAGCTGCGCCCCCAGGTTGATGGCCGTCGTGGTGGTGATCGCGTCGGTCAGGTGGACGTCGATCACCCCGTCGTCGGCGCCGCCGTAGCGGAGCACCACCGGGAACTCGGGGAGCGCGGCACTTGCGATGCGGAAGGCCTCGGCCACCGCCGCCAGCTCACCGGCCCTCGGGACCAGGTCCGCCGCGGGCACGCGGGCGGGGACGAGGTCGCGTGCGCCGTAGGGGAACAGGTCGTCGGCCGGCGCGCGCACCAGCGGGCGGGTGCCCCGGTCGTCCTCGGGCGCCCCCACCCGGAGGCCCCGGACGACGGCGACCGGGACGCCGGCCAGCTTGCCCTTGACCAGGTCGGCGGCCGCGGCGATCTCGTCGGCGAGCGCGACCTGCGTGGTCTCCAGCCGGTTCCCGTGCGTGTCCACCCGGCCGCGGAGGTCGACCAGGGCGGGCACGCCCGCCGAGCCGATGGCGACGTCGGTCAGCCCCTCGCGCCAGGTCCGCCCGAACGTGTCGCTGACGACCACGCCGACGTGGACGCCGAGGAGCTCGCGCAGCCGCCCGCGCAGCCGCCGCGCCGAGGCGTCACCGTCCTCGGGCAGCAGCACGAGCGCGTCGTGAGCGACGTTGGAGGCGTCGATCCCCGCGGCCGCGACCACCCAGCCCTGCCGGGTCTGCACGATCGCCAGGGGACCGCGGCGGGCGAGCACCCGGACCGACTCCGCCTCGATGGCCTCCTGGCGCAGCGCCTCGCGGTCGCCGCCCGGGGGCACGTGCACCAGCCGGCCCTCGACCTTGGACACCACCTTGGAGGTGACGACGACGACGTCGCCGTCGGCGAGGTCGGGTGCGGCCGCCGCGATCGCGCCGCCGAGGTCGTCGCCGGGCGCGAACTCGGGCAGCCCCCGCACCGGCCGGATGGACACGTCTCCCGTCGGTGGGATCGGTGCGTCGGTGGCCGCGCTGAGAGGCTCGCTGCGAGCCTGCGAGCCGTGAGGGGAGCGGGGTGCTTTCTCAGACACCGGCCGCCCCCAGGGCGGCCCGGGCGAGGGCCTCGGTGGCCTCCGGCGACGTCATGAGCAGCGGCACGGACCGGACGTCGACGTCGGGCACCGTCGCGTCGTCCCCGGTGTGCACCAGCCAGGCGTCGAGCAGCCCCCCGGAGGCGCGGCCGCCGTAGTGCCGGCCGACGCCCTCCGCGCTGACCTCGACGCCGACGGCGGGCAGGCACCGGTCGGCCATCCCGCGCACCACCGAGCCGGACACGATCGGCGAGACGCCCGCGATGCGGGCACGGGTGTCGCGCAACGCCGCCCGCATGCCGGGCACCCCGAGGACGGTGCCGATCGACACGACCGGGTTCGAGGGCGCCAGCAGGACGGCGTCCGCCGCCGCGATGGCCTCCACGACCCCCGGTGCGGGCCGGGCCTGCTCCACGCCCACCTGGACGAAGGCGGCCGGGGCGAGCGAGGCGCGATGCCGGATCCACCACTCCTGGAAGTGCAGGGCCTGCTGCCGGCCGGTGCCGGGGTCGGTCACGACGACGTGGGTCTCCAGCCGCTGGTCGCTCATCGGCAACAGGGTGACGCCGGGCTGCCAGCGGTCGGCGAGGGCCGCGGTGACCGCGGACAGCGGGTAACCGGCGTCGAGCATCCGGGTGCGGATCAGGTGGGTGGCCAGGTCGCGGTCACCGAGACCGAACCAGTCGGGGTCGGCGCCGTAGGCCGCCAGTTCCTCCTTCACCGTCCAGGTCTCGCCCGCCCGGCCCCAGCCGCGCTGCTCGTCGATGCCGCCGCCGAGGGTGTACATCACCGTGTCGAGGTCGGGGCAGATGCGCAGGCCGTGCATCGTCACGTCGTCCCCGGTGTTGACGACCGCCGTGACGGTGGCCTCCGGTGCCGCGGCCCGGACCCCACGTAGGAATCGAGCCCCTCCCGTTCCTCCGGCGAGCACCACGATCTGCACGAAAGGCATCGTGCCCCATGGGCAGTTGTCGACTGTTCGTGCGGCGTGTCGTGTGGCTGAACAGAAGTGGCCGAACCGTGTGTGACGGATGGGGCTGGTGTGGCGATTCGCTTACACCGAGCGAAGTTGACGGGCGAGCAACGACACGCGTGTAATTCCGTCGGTGTCACCGAGTGCGACCCCGGGAGAAGCCCGGACGACGCACCGGGACGAGAGCGAGAGGGGACGCATCGTCATGGCGGAGGTGTCGTGGTTGAGCGATTACGTGAATGGGTCGGACCGGTCGGGTGACCGGAGCGGTCTGGGCAGCCAGGGCATCGGGGGACCGGCCATGAGTGGCCAGGGTTACGACACCGGGTTCGGCGGGCAGGGCATCGCCGGCCTGCTCGGCATCGGCCTCGAGGACGACGCCCAGTCGTGGCAGGAGCGGGCGCTGTGCGCCGAGACCGACCCCGAGGCGTTCTTCCCGGAGAAGGGCGGCTCGACCCGCGAGGCGAAGAAGATCTGCACGGGTTGCGAGGTCAAGGCCGAGTGCCTCGAGTACGCGCTGTCCAACGACGAGCGGTTCGGCATCTGGGGCGGGCTCTCCGAGCGGGAGCGCCGCCGGCTGCGCCGTCGCGCCGTCTGACGCAGGATCCCTCCTCCCCACCCCTCGCACGCTGGGGGCCGGGGCCCGGGACGGGGCCTCCGGTCTCTCCCCACAGCCGCCGACGCACGCCGTCGGCGGCTGTGGTCGTATTCGTCCTGTGACGGTTCTGCCGCCGGGGACGAGACTGGCCGTCGGCCGCGCCCGCGTCGTCCGCGAGCTGCGCGCGTCGGCGCCGCTGCTGGCCGCCGTGCGGGCACCGGTACCCGCCCGTGCGCCGTGGCTCACCGCCGTCGTCAACTCCCTCCCGGCCGGGCCGACGGGCGGCCTCCCGGTGGCCGTGGTCGTCGAGGAGCCGCGGCACGAGGTCCCGGTCGCCTCGGCGCTGCTGCACGTGCGACGGGGCCCCCGTACCACCGTGCGCCTGCTCGGGTCGGCAGCTCCGGTCCTCCCCGGCGGCCGGCCGGCCGCGCGGCTGCCGGCCCGCGACCCCGCCGGGGCCGAGCGTCTGGCCGCGGCGATCGTCGCGCTCCTCACCGCCCGTCGCGGCCGGTGGCGGCTCGACCTCGGCGGCCTCCCGCTCGGCGACCCCACCGCCGCCGCCCTCGCCGCCCGCCTGCCGACGGCGGTGCTGGGCAACGAGCGCAGCACCCGACTGGTCGACGACCTCGACCCCGCCGTCCGGAGCCGGGATCCCCGCGACGTGGAGCGGGCGCTGCCCGCGCTCCTGGCCGGCGAGGCGCGGCCGCGGGCTCGAACCTTCCTCCGGGCCGTCGCCCGGCTGCACGCCGCGATCGGCGAGGTCGAGGTGGCGCAGGCGCCCCAGGGCGCGGTCCTGCTCAGCCTGGTCGACGGCGCGGACCGCTGGCCCTGCCGGCGGGCGCCGGGGGAGGACGCGCGTACTGAGATGGGCGCCCCGCTGGTCCGGCTCACCGCCGACGGGTGGGGTGCCCGCGATCTCTAGTCGGGCAGGTGCATTTCGCCGGTGCCGGGCCCGGAACGGACCTCCGCGCGCTCGTTCCCGATCCGCAGTACCCCGTCCACCGTGCCCTCCGCCCCGCCCGTGGACGCGGTGACCGTCAGCGGGTACACCCGGCCGGTCCACTCGGGAGCAGAGCCGGCGGGCCGGAGGTAGGTCGCGAAGCGCCCGCTGATCCGGACGCCCTCGCCGTCGCGGTCGACGGTGAGCGCCGGGGTGGGCAGGTCGGCGAACTCGACCGGCGTCCGGAGGCAGCCGGCGGCGACCGGGTCGGCGGGAGCGGTGTCGGTCAGGCAGTTGAAGGTCGGCAGCTCGAGATGGGCGATCGCGGGCCCGCCGGGCACCGCGGCCGCGGTGAGCGTGAGAACCGGATAGGTCGCGGTGACGCCGACGGCCCGCCGTTCGAGGACCACGCCCTCGAACGCGAGGTCGAGCGTCACCCCGTCCGTGCCGACCGCCCCGTCCGTGCCGACCGGTCCGGTCGTGTCGCGGGCGGCCGGGGCGCGGTCGCCCGCCCCGAACGCGGCGATCGCGGCCGCGGCTGCGACCAGGAGCAGGGCCGCCAGGGAGAGGGCGAGCAGGGTCCGGCGGGTGTCGTCGGGTGCGGTTCCGGTCGACGTCGTGGCCGCCGTCCGCTCGGTGCCGGACGACGGGGCGAGCAGCGGTGCGGGAGTGGCGCTGGCGCCGTCCGGAGCGCCGCCGGGATCGTCGAGCCAGCCGGGGAGGTCGTCGACCAGCCAGCCGCCCGGCGCCGGCTCCGGCGGTGGCGGGGCCGCGGGACGGCGGCGGCTCGGGCGGGTGGCCAGTGCGACGACGAGCGCCAGCAGCACCCCGGCGACGGCGCCGAGCACCAGCCAGGGCCCGGCCGATACCGCGGATCCGTCCACCCGGCCCAGTGTGGACGGTGATCGTCCGGGGTGATCGTCAGGGTCCCGTCAGCCGGTGGGGTCGATCTCCTCCGGATCGCGGCCGAGCAGCACGGCGACCTGGTCGACGACGACGTCGCGGACGAGGTCGGCGAGGTCGTCGTGGTCGTGCGCGCGGATCTCCAGCGGCCGCCGGTAGACCACGATCCGCGGCGGCACCTCGCGGCCGTCCTCCCGGTGCGCGGGCAGCACCCGCGCGAGCGGCACGCTGCCGTCGTCCAGGACGTCGGCGTCGTGGACCACCTCGTCCGGACTGGTGTGCTCGACCCACGGCACGTCCTCGACCGCGAACTCCACGCCGGCCAGTTCCCGCTCCCAGCGCCGCTCGAGGTCCTCGACCGCGTCGAGCACGAGGTCGTCGAACTGCTCGGCGCGACTGCGCGACATCGGCACGTCGGCGGGCACGAGCCGGCCGCGCAGCCCGCGTCCGTGGCGGTCGCGGCGCGGTCGGCGGGACTGGCGGGGAGGGCGGCTCATCTCGGCTGCAGCCTACGGCGCGGACGCCGGATGCTGGCTCTGCGACGGGGGTCCTGGCTCAGGATCCGTGGTGCGCCGGGTACCCCGGCGATCACCCGGGACGATCACATCAGGCGCCCCGGGACCGCTGTCGGGGCGGGCGGGGTCATCGTGCAGGATGGTGCGACGCGATCCGCGGCACCCCGATTTGCGGTGTGCCTGCTGTCGCGGACGCGGGCGGCGGTTTACTGTGCCCAGCGTGAGGAACCCGTGGTGAGGCAGTCACGTCGCTGCTCGCGCAGCGGCTGCGCGCAGCCGGCCGCGGCGACCCTGACGTACGTGTACGCGGAGTCGACCGCCGTCGTCGGCCCGCTCGCGACCTTCTCCGAGCCGCACAGCTACGACCTGTGCGAGTTCCACGCCGAGCGGCTGACCGTGCCCCGGGGCTGGGAGGTCGTCCGCCACGAGATCGACGTCGACGACGCCGGTCCCACCGGTGACGACCTGCTCGCGCTGGCCGACGCCGTCCGCGAGGCCGCCCGCCCCGAGCCGCCGCGCAACCCCGCGGACGACGGCAGCGGCACCCGGCGCGGGCATCTGCGCGTCCTGCCCGACCTCACCTGAAAGAGGACCCCCCTTCCCCCCACGCCTCGCTCGCTCGGCGCGGGACCCCTGAAGGGCGGCCGTTCCATCGCGTCACCCCTCTCGCCGATAGGGTCGTCGATGGGGGTGGCCGGGGAGTCGCCGTCATCCATCGGGGCGAAGTGGGGTGTCGTGGCCGATCCGCTGCCGCAGGCGACCGGGCCGGCCGGGCGGGACCTGTCCGGTCTGGTCAAGGCCTATGACGTGCGAGGCCTGGTCCCCGACGACTGGGACGAGGACGTCGCGCGCGCCCTCGGCGCCGCCTTCGCCGAGTTCGTGGCCGCCGACAGCGGCGCCACGGCCGTGGTCACCGCCCACGACATGCGCGACTCCTCGGTACCGCTGGCGCGCGCCTTCGCCGAGGGCGTGATCGGCCGGGGCGTCGACGTCGTCGAGGCGGGCCTCGGCTCCACCGACCTGCTCTACTTCGCCGCGGGCTCCCTGGGGCTGCCCGGTGCCATGTTCACCGCCAGCCACAATCCCGCCCGCTACAACGGCATCAAGTTCTGCCGGGCCGGTGCCGCCCCGATCGGCCAGGACTCGGGCCTGGCGACGATCCGCGCGTGGGCCGAGTGCGACGCGTACGACCGCGAGCCCGCCGCCGTCGGCAGCGTCCGGACGCAGGACGTGCTCGCCGAGTACGCCGCCCACCTGCGGTCGCTGGTCGACCTGTCGCAGATCCGCCCGCTCACGGTGGTCGTCGACGCCGGCAACGGCATGGGCGGGCACACCGTCCCCGTCGTCCTGGCCGACCTGCCGCTGACCGTCGTCCCCCTGTACTTCGAGCTCGACGGGTCGTTCCCGAACCACGAGGCGAACCCGCTCGACCCGGCGAACCTCGTCGACCTCCAGGCGGCGGTGCGCGAGCACGGCGCCGACATCGGCCTCGCCTTCGACGGTGACGCCGACCGGGTGTTCGTCGTCGACGAGCGCGGCGAGCCGGTCAGTCCCTCGGCGGTCACCGCGCTGGTCGCCGTCCGCGAGCTGGCGAAGGGCACGGGGACCACGGTGATCCACAACCTGATCACGTCGCGGGGTGTCCCCGAGATCGTGCGCGAGCACGGCGGCACGCCGGTGCGGACGCGGGTGGGCCACTCGTTCATCAAGGAGGAGATGGCCCGCACCGACGCCGTCTTCGGCGGCGAGCACTCGGCGCACTACTACTTCCGCGACTTCTGGCGCGCCGACACCGGCATGCTGGCGGCGATGCACGTGCTCGCCGCGCTCGGCGAGCAGAGCCGTCCGCTGTCCGAGCTCACCGCCGCGTACTCGCGGTACGCGGCGTCGGGCGAGATCAACTCCACCGTGGACGACGCTGCCGGCCGGGTCGCCGTCGTCCGCGCGCACTACTCCGAGAGGGAGGGCGTCACCGTGGACGAACTGGACGGGCTGACCGTCGACCTGCCGGACGGGTCCTGGTTCAACCTGCGGGCCAGCAACACCGAGCCGCTGCTGCGGCTCAACGTCGAGGCGCCGGACGCGGAACGGATGGCCCAGGTGCGCGACGAGGTGCTCGGGATGGTGCGGGCATGACCGGGCCGCTCGGGCTGGACCCGGCGCTGCTGGAGATCCTGGCCTGCCCGGACACCCACCACACGCCGCTGACCGTCGACGAGGCGGCCTCGGAGCTGGTCTGCCCGACCTGCGACCGGGCCTTCCCGGTCCGCGACGGCATCCCGGTGCTGCTCCTCGACGAGGCGCAGCCGCGGTCGGCGGAGCCGGGGAAGAGTGCACAAGGCGGCGCCGGGTCATGACCTCGCCGGAGCTGGCCGAGGAGGTCCTCGACGACCCGGACATGCTCCGTGCGCGCGACCCCCGCGGCCTGCTGCCGGCGGTGGCCGGTGCCGGCGCCCAGGTGCGCGAGACCGCCCGGCTGACCGAGGAGGCCGGGCTGGGCCGGGTCACCTCCGGTGGGCGGCCGCGCGGGCTGATCATCGTCGCGCGCCGCGAGGGAGCCGTCGCCGCCCGCGTGCTGCGCGCCCTGCTGGGGTCCAGCAGCCCCGTCGCCGTGGATGTCGTGCCCGGACCCGCGCTGCCGGTATGGGCCGGGCCCAGCGATATCGCGGTGGTGGTGACCCGCACCGGCGCCGGCCGGTACGCGGTCACGCCGGCGTACGAGGCGGCCCGCCGCGGCGTCTCGCTGCTGGGCATCGGCGCCGACGACGCGCCGTTGCGGGCGGCCTGCTCCACCGCGCGGGCGCCCTACGTCGCCCTGCCCCGGTCGCGGGTACGGCACACCGCGTTGTGGTCGCTGCTCACGCCGATGCTGCAGCTGGCCACCGAGCTGCACCTGCTGGCAGACGGCGTGGCCGCCCCGGAGGCGATCGCCGCGGCCCTCGACGAGGTGGCAGGGGAGTGCGGACCCGCGCAGGAGTCCTTCGTCAACCCGGCCAAGACCCTCGCCCTCGCGCTGCTCGACGCGCTGCCGGTCATCGCCGCCGAGGGCCCGCTGGCCGGCGCCGCGGCGACCCGGGTCGCCGACCAGCTGGCCACCCTGGCCGGTCTGCCGGTGGCCGGTTTCCGGCTGCCCGACCAGCGGGTGGCCGCCTGCGCCGTGCTCGGCGGCCCGCTGGCCCCGGCGTCCGACGACGACTTCTTCCGGGACCGGGCCGACGACCCCGGCCGACGGCTCCGGTTGCTCACCATCCGCGACCCGGACGCCGGTGTCGCCGACGGCGCTGAGGAGCGCGAGCCCCGCTCGGCGGCCGAGGCCATGGACGAGGCGCTGCGCACCGCGACGCGTCACAACGTGCCGGTCAGCGGGCTGGCCGAGCACGGCGATCCCGAGCGTTACGCGCGCCTGCCGCGCCTGGCCCGGCAACTGGCGGTGGCCGACTTCAGCGCGGTCTACCTCGCGCTCGCCCTCGACCTGGAGCGCGCCCGACACGCCTAGTTGCAATACACCTAATGATCAGCAAGGCCCAGGGTGCCGGGCCGGGATCAGCGGGCCGGCTGCTCGCCGTCCGCACGGTCCTTCCGCCGGTGCAGCGTGACGCTGAGGACGGCCACGATCACCGCTCCGACGACGAGCCCGAGCAGCGCGCTGCCGAGCGTGTTGACCAGCCAGCCGACCACGCCGCCGACGGCCCCGGTGGCCTCCTTCGCCGCCTCCTCCAGGTGGTGCACGACGTCGTAGAGGACGTCGAGGCCGAGCTCGTGGCTGCCCAGCAGGATGATGTGCCCGCCGACCCACAGCATCGCGGCGGTGCCGACCACGGTGAGCGCGGCGAGCAGCTTGGGCATCCCCTTCACCAGGCCGCGGCCGAACGTGGCCAGCGCCTTGTTCGGCAGCTGGGCCAGCCGCAGTCCGGCGTCGTCCATCTTCACGATGAGGGCGACCACGCCGTACACCAGAACGGTGATGCCGAGGGCGACGACCACGAGGATCGCCGCCCGCGACGCGAACGCCTCGCTGGCCACCTCGTTCAACGAGATCACCATGATCTCGGCGGACAGGATGAAGTCGGTGCGCACGGCCCCGGACACGACGGTCTTCTCGTCCGGCAGCGCCTCCTCCACCGACGGGTGGGTCTCGGCGTGCCCGCTGACCTTGTGCCACACCTTCTCGGCGCCCTCGTAGCAGAGGTAGGCGCCACCGAGCATGAGGATCGGGGTGAGGAGGAACGGCAGGAACTCACTGAGCAGCAGGATCGCCGGCAGGATGATCAGCAGCTTGTTGCGCAGCGAGCCCACGGCGATGCGCCGGATGATCGGGATCTCGCGCTCGGCCGCGAGGCCGCGCACGTACTGCGGCGTGACCGCGGCGTCGTCGACGACCACGCCGGCGGCCTTCACGCTGGCCCGACCGGCAGCGGCCCCGATGTCGTCGATGGAGGCCGCGGCCGTGCGCGCCAGCAGCGACACGTCGTCGAGCAGCGCTACCAGTCCACCTGCCAAGGGAGGTCCTTCCGGTCGGTCAGCACGTCCCGTGCTGTCGCAGATGGTGTCCGGTCCGGCCGGGATTCGCGCGGCAGCGCGAGCCGTCCGCCCGGCGATCGCAGGAGGTGGTACCCCGCCGCCGTGCAGCGCACGCCCGCCTCCGGACGCCGATCGGGAGTGTGACACGCCCCTTGTTCTGCCCGAGGCCCTGTCCCGGGAGCGTTCGGGCACAGTGGGAGGCATGGACGGCGCACCGACCGACCGCACGCTGCTCTCGCCGGCCCGTCGGCGCGCCGATCGGGCCCGGCTGGCCGAGGAGGTCGTCGACGTCCTCGTCGTCGGCGGTGGGGTGACCGGGGCGGGGGCGGCGCTGGACGCCGCCAGCCGCGGCCTGTCCGTGGCCCTGCTGGAGGCGCGGGACTGGGCGGCCGGAACGTCCAGCCGCTCGAGCAAGCTGATCCACGGCGGGCTGCGCTACCTCGAGCAGTTCGCCTTCCCGCTGGTGCACGAGGCGCTGCAGGAGCGCTCGCGGCTGGTGCGCACCATCGCGCCGCACCTGGTGACGCCGTTGCCGTTCCTGCTGCCGTTGACCGCGCCCGCCTGGCAGCGGGCGTACTACGGGGCCGGTGTCGCGCTCTACGACGTGCTCGGCGCCGCGCTGGGCGCGGACCGGGGCATCCCGGCGCACCGGCACCTGTCCCGCCGGGCGACCCTCGAGGCGTTCCCCGGGCTGCGGCCCGACGTCGTCCGCGGGGCGATCCGCTACTGGGACGCCCAGGTGGACGACGCCCGGCACACGCTGGCCGTCGTCCGGACCGCGGCCGGCTACGGCGCCCGGGTGCTGTCCAGCGCGCGGGTGGTCGGCCTGCTGCGGGACGGCGCCGGCCCCGACTCGGCGGTCGTCGGCGTCCGGGTCGCCGACCTGACCGACGGCTCGGCTTTCTCCGTCCGCGCGCGCAGCGTCGTGGCGGCCACCGGGGTGTGGAGCGACGACGTCGGCGAGATGCTGGGGGAGTCCGCGCCGAGCCTGCGCGTGCGGGCGTCCAAGGGGGTGCACCTGGTGCTGCCCGGCGACGCGATCGACGGCGGCGAGCAGGTGCCGCCGTCCGGGCTGATCCTGCGGACGGCGACCAGCGTCCTGTTCGTCATCCCGTGGGGCGGGCACTGGATCGTGGGCACCACCGACACCCCGTGGAAGCTCGACCGCGCGCACCCGGCCGCCTGCAGCGCCGACATCGACTACCTGCTCGACCAGGTCAACCGGGTCCTGGCCCGGCCGGTGACCGCCGACCAGGTCGTCGGCGTCTACGCCGGCCTGCGGCCGCTGCTCGCCGGCGAGTCCGACGAGACCAGCCGCCTGTCCCGCGAGCACGCCGTCGTCTCCCCGGTGCCGGGCCTGGTCCTCGTGGCCGGGGGCAAGTACACGACCTACCGGGTCATGGCCGCCGACGCCGTCGACGCCGCGGTCGCCGGGCTGCCGGGGGTGCCGCCCTCGCGGACCGCGCACCTGCCGCTGGTCGGCGCCCACCGCTGGGCGGAGGTTCGCGACTCGGCGGCGCGGCTGGCCGAGGAGTCAGGCCTGCCCCGGGTGGCCGTGCAGCGGCTCCTGCGTCGCCACGGCGACCGGGTCGGCGACGTCCTCGCCCTGGTGCGGCGGGACCCCGCGCTGGGTCGCCCCCTGGCCGGCGCGCCCGACTACCTGGCGGCCGAGGTCGTCGTCGCGGTCACCGCCGAGGGGGCGCTGCACCTCGACGACGTGCTCACCCGGCGGACGCGGGTCTCGATCGAGTGCGCGCACCGGGGCACCGAGTCGGCCGCCGACGTGGCCGCGCTCATGGCAGCCGTTCTGGGATGGGACGGGGAGCGGACGGGCCGGGAGGTCGAGCACTACCGCGCCCGCGTCGCCGCGGAACGGCAGTCGCAGCGGATGCCGGACGACTCCACGGCCGACGCCGCGCGGCTGGGCGTGCCCGACGTGCGCGCCGCGGTCTGACCTGACCCGGCGGGGTGAGGCCTGCCGCACAGTAGGGACCGAACGGTTCCGGAGGGTGGTGGGCGCCCCGTAGCCTGCGGGGCGATGTGGCAGCTCACCAGCGCCGTCCGCCACTACCCCTGGGGTAGCCGGACGGTCATTCCCGAACTCCTGGGCGAGCCGTCCCCGGCCGAGCGTCCGTACGCCGAGCTGTGGGTCGGGGCGCACCCGGACGACCCGTGCCGGCTGGCCGACGGGCGCGGCCTCGACGCGGCGATCGCGGCGGACCCGGAGGCGCTGCTGAGCCGGCCGGTGGTCGAGACGTTCGGTCCGCGGCTCCCCTTCCTGCTCAAGGTCCTCGCCGCCGAGACGCCGCTGTCGCTGCAGGCGCACCCCACGATGGAGCAGGCGCAGGCCGGCTTCGCCGCGGAGGAGGCCGCCGGCGTGCCGCGCGAGGACCCGACCCGGACGTTCAAGGACCCCTTCCACAAGCCCGAGCTGCTCCTCGCGCTGACCACCTTCGAGGCGCTCTGCGGGTTCCGGCCGGTCGAGGGCTCGCTGCACTGCCTGGCCAAGCTCGAGGTGCCCGAGCTCAAGCCGACGATCGCCGCCCTGGCCCGCGGCGGGCTGCGCGCCGTGATCCCCCAGCTGCTGGCGCTGACGGGGGAGCGGCGCACCGAGCTCGTCGCCGCCGTCGCGCGGTCGGCCGCCCGGTTCGTGGCCGCCGGCGACCCGGAGTTCATCAACACCTACCGCTGGGCGGCACGCCTGGCGCAGGCCTACCCGGGTGACCCGGGCGTCGTCATCTCGCTGATGTGCAACCACCTCAAGCTCGCGCCCGGCGAGGCTGTGTACCTGCCGGCCGGCAACCTGCACGCGTACCTGTGCGGGGCCGGCATCGAGGTGATGGCCAGCTCGGACAACGTGCTGCGCGGCGGCCTCACCGGCAAGCACGTCGACCTCGCCGCGCTGATGGAGGTCCTCGACTTCACCGACGGCAAGGTGCCGGTGCTGCACCCGGTGCTCGGTCCCGGCGGGCTGCGCTACCCCGTGCCGGTCGAGGACTTCGACCTCACGCGCTGCCAGCTCGACGAGGCATCCGGCGTGCTCACCACGCCCGGGCCGCAGGTGCTGCTCTGCGCCGAGGGTCGTGTGGTGCTGGCGTCGGCCGACGGGGAGCTGGTGCTGGAGAAGGGCCAGTCGGCGTTCGTGCCGGCGGGTGCCCCGGTCAGCGCGCGCGGTCCCGCCCTGCTCTACCGGGCGACGACCGCCCTCCGCTGAGCCGGGGCGGGTAGGCTGAGCGGCGGCACGAGCCCCGCCGAAGCCTCGGCATGCTCGCTCTCCCCGCGACCTGCGGGGATCGCAGCGACCTTGCATCCCGACGAGCGTCCGGCCCCGGGCCGGGCAGAACCCTGGAGCGACAGTGAGCCCCCGCGTACTGACCGACGGCGACTTCAAGGTCGCCGACCTCTCCCTGGCCGGCTTCGGCCGCAAGGAGATCACCCTGGCCGAGCACGAGATGCCCGGCCTGATGGCGCTGCGCACCGAGTACGGCGACGACCAGCCGCTGGCCGGGGCCCGCATCGCCGGCTCGCTGCACATGACCGTGCAGACCGCCGTCCTCATCGAGACGCTCACCGCGCTCGGCGCCGACGTCCGCTGGGTCTCCTGCAACATCTTCTCCACGCAGGACCACGCGGCGGCCGCGATCGTCGTCGGCGACGGCACGCCCGAACAGCCGGCCGGCGTCCCCGTCTTCGCCTGGAAGGGCGAGACCCTCGACGAGTACTGGTGGGCCACCCAGCGGCTGTTCGAGTTCCGCGACGACTCCGGTGAGGTCGTCGGCCCCAACATGCTCCTGGACGACGGCGGCGACGCGACGCTGCTGGTCCACCTGGGCACCCGCTTCGAGGCCGACGGTGTCGTGCCCGACGACGTCGACGCCTACTCCGACGAGTACAAGGTGATCCTCGGCGTCCTGCGCGACAGCCTGGCCCGCGACGGGCAGTACTGGACCCGCATCGGTCAGGGCATCCAGGGCGTCACCGAGGAGACCACGACCGGCGTCATGCGTCTGTACGAGCTCGCCCGCGAGGGCCGGCTGCTGTTCCCGGCGATCAACGTCAACGACTCGGTGACCAAGAGCAAGTTCGACAACCTGTACGGCTGCCGGCACTCGCTCATCGACGGCATCAACCGTGCCACCGACGTGATGATCGGCGGCAAGGTCGCGGTCGTCTGCGGCTACGGCGACGTCGGCAAGGGGTGCGCCGAGGCGCTGCGCGGTCAGGGCGCACGCGTGATCATCACCGAGATCGACCCGATCTGCGCGCTGCAGGCGGCCATGCACGGCTACGAGGTGGCCACGCTCGACGAGGTCATCGGCAAGGCCGACATCGTCGTCACCGCCACCGGCAACAAGGACATCATCTCCGCCGAGCAGCTCGGGCAGACCAAGCACCAGGTGATCATCGGCAACATCGGGCACTTCGACAACGAGATCGACATGGCCGGCCTGGCCCGGACGCCTGGCATCGAGCGGACGACGATCAAGCCGCAGGTCGACGAGTGGCGCTTCGCCGACGGCCACACGATCATCGTGCTCTCCGAGGGCCGGCTGCTGAACCTGGGCAACGCCACCGGGCACCCCAGCTTCGTCATGAGCGCCTCGTTCTCCAACCAGGTGCTGGCCCAGATCGAGCTGTGGACCAACCGGGCGGCCTACGCGGGCCGGACGCCCGGCGTCACGGTGCTGCCCAAGAAGCTCGACGAGCACGTGGCCCGGCTGCACCTCGACGCGCTGGGCGTCAGGCTCACCGAGCTGAGCAAGGCCCAGGCCGACTACCTCGGCGTGCCCGTCGAGGGCCCGTACAAGAGCGACCACTACCGCTACTGAGAAAGGACCCGGCCGCTCCCCGCGACACGCTTCGCGCGCCTCGGGTCCCTGCGGCCGGGCCGTTCCATCCGGTCACCGGGGGCGGCTCACCCACATGGGTGGGCCGCTTCCGCCCCCGGACAGCGCAGAATGGGCCCCGTGGCACCCAACGCACCCCAGAACGGGCCCAGCCGAGGCCGTGTCCTGGTCGTCGACGACGACGCCGCCCTCGCCGAGATGCTCGGCATCGTCCTGCGGCGGGAGGGCTACGAACCGGCCTTCGTCTCCGACGGCAACCGCGCGGTCGGCGTCTTCCAGCAGACCCGGCCCGACCTGGTGCTGCTGGACCTGATGCTGCCCGGCCGCAACGGCCTGCAGATCTGCCAGGACATCCGCACCCAGTCGACGGTGCCGATCGTCATGCTGACGGCGAAGGGCGACACGATCGACGTCGTCCAGGGGTTGGAGGCCGGTGCCGACGACTACGTCACCAAGCCCTTCAAGCCGGTCGAGCTCGTGGCTCGTGTGCGTGCCCAGCTGCGCCGCGGCGAGACCGGTCAGGCGGAGAACCTCTCGATCGGCGACGTGCAGATCGACGTGCCCGCCCACCAGGTCACCCGGGACGGCGTCCAGGTGCAGCTGACTCCGCTGGAGTTCGACCTGCTCGTGGCGCTGGCCCGCAAGCCGCGGCAGGTGTTCACCCGCGAGCTGTTGCTGGAGCAGGTGTGGGGCTACCGGCACGCGGCCGACACGCGACTGGTCAACGTCCACGTCCAGCGGCTGCGGGCGAAGATCGAGAAGGACCCGGAGCGGCCCGAGGTCGTCCTCACCGTGCGCGGGGTGGGCTACAAGGCCGGCCCACCGTGAGCGGCCGCGGCAGCGAAGCATCCGGCACCGTGGGCGGACGGGGAACTCCGGGGACGTGACCCGTTCCGACACCCGCGAGGGGACGACGGAGTCCCCGCAGACGGACCCCGGACGCGACCGCGGCCGCCCTGGGTCCGCCGCGGCCGCGAGGAATCGCCGCGCGCTGCGGCGCCGGGTGAGCGTCGTGCGCCGCCGCGTCCGGCGGCTGTCCCGAGGCGTCGCCCGTCGCGGGCTGCGGCTGTGGCGGCGGTCGCTGCAGGTGCGGGTGGGCGCGATCACCATGCTCGTCGCCGGCACCGTCGTCGTCATCGTCAGCCTCGTGCTGTTCAGCCAGATCCGCGACCAGCTGCTGTCGGTGAAGCGGCAGGCGGCGATCGGTCAGGCGCAGGAGGGTGTGTTCTTCGCGCAGAGCCAGGTCGCCGGCATCGCGACCGGCGACGCGCCGAGCGTGCGCTCCACCCTCGACCGCACGGTGCAGCAGCTGCTGCAGCGCGGCGGCGCGGCCGGCGACTTCGACGTCGTCATGGTCTACCGGACCGGGTCGCGGGAGACCGAGACCCCGGCGTCGAGCAGGCGTTTCATCCACGACGCGCTGCCCGAGGACCTCCGTGCCGACGTCGACGCCGGCAACCAGTCGTACAAGTACGCGCTGATCCCCGACGACCAGCGGGAACCGCGCCCCACGCTGCTCGTCGGCGCCCCGGTGCCCACCGAGGCCGGGGGCGAGCAGATCGAGCTCTACTTCGCCTTCCCCCTCGACCAGGAGGAGGAGAGCCTCTCCCTGATCCGCAGCACGGTGGTCATCATCGGGGTGGCGCTCACCCTGCTCGTCGTGGGTATCGGCGTGCTGGTCACCCGGCTGGTCGTCGACCCGGTGCGGCAGGCCGCGGGAACCGCGCAGCGGCTCGCCGAGGGCGACCTCGAGGAACGCATGGCGGTGCGCGGGGAGGACGAGCTGGCCAGGCTGGCGATGAGCTTCAACGCGATGGCCGACAGCCTGCAGCGCCAGATCACCCAGCTCGAAGCACTCTCCCAGCTCCAGCAGCGGTTCACCTCGGACGTCTCGCACGAGCTGCGGACGCCGCTGACCACCGTGCAGATGGCCGCGGACGTCCTGCACGAGGCGCGCGGCGACTTCGCGCCGCACGTGTCCCGCTCCGCGGAGCTCCTGAGCGCGGAACTGGACCGGTTCGAGTCGCTGCTCACGGACCTGCTGGAGATCAGCCGGTACGACGCCGGGGCCGCCGTCCTCGACTGGGAGGCGACCGACCTCGGCGCCCTCGTGGACCGGGTGGCCGACGGCATGCAGGCGCTGGCCGAGCGGCACGACTGCCGGCTCGTGGTGCACCGTCCGGACGACGACGTCATCGCCGACGTGGACGCCCGCCGGGTCGAGCGCGTGCTGCGCAACCTGGTCGGCAACGCGATCGAGCACGGCCGTGGCAAGCCGGTCGAGGTCACCCTCGCCTGCAACCGGACGGCGGCCGCCGTGACGGTCCGCGATTTCGGCGTGGGGCTGAGCTCGGCCGACGCGCAGCACGTGTTCGACCGCTTCTGGCGAGCCGACCCCTCACGGGTGCGCACGGTGGGCGGCAGCGGCCTGGGCCTGTCGATCAGCCTCGAGGACGCCCGGCTGCACGGGGGCTGGCTGCAGGTCTGGGGCCAGCCGGGACACGGCGCCCAGTTCCGGCTGACGCTGCCCCTGGAGGCAGGGGGCGAGCTGACCAGTTCGCCTCTGCCGCTGCGTCCGGCCGTCGCGCGCCGGCTCCCGGCAGCCGGACCCGATACCGACGGGGCCGAGGACGACGGGGCCGAGGGCGACGGGGCCGAGGGCGACGCGTCGCCGGCCGGGGCCGAGGACTCGCCGGAGGCAGCGGACGACGCCGAAAGGCAGTTCGACGACGAGCGCGCCGACCGGAGCCGGCGGTGAAGCGCCGTGGCCTGCCCGCGCTCCTCGCGGCGGTCGGCCTGGTGCTCGCCGGCTGCTCCACCGTGCCCTCGTCCTCGCCGACCGTGCCCATCACGCAGGTGCCCGCACGGGCACAACCCGACGTCGGTATCGAGCCCGCCTCGCCGGAGCGGGGCGCTCCGCCGGACGAGATCGTGCGTGGCTTCATCGACGCCGCGGCGAACACCGACCGCGGGCACCCCGTCGCGCGTGAGTACCTGACCGGCGAGGCGGCGGACTCGTGGGCCGACGACGCCGGCCTCCGGATCATCGGCACGGACTACGCCACGGTCACCATCGGGGAGGGCGTCGTCCGGCTGACCGCCACGCTCCTCGGGTCGGTGGACCAGCGCGGCAGCTTCGCCGTGAGCGGGGCGGTGATCACCGAGGAGTACCGGCTCGCCGAGGTCGACGGCGAGTGGCGCATCGCCGCGCCGCCGGACGGGCTGATCATCCTCGAACCGGACTTCGAGCGGCTCTACGACGAGGTCGACGTCTTCTTCGTGGACCCGACCCTGCAACGGCTCGTCCCGGATCCGCGCTACCTGATCAGCGGTGAGGCGCAGCCGACCGCCCTGGTCGACCGGCTCTTCGACGGCCCGTCGACCACGCTGCGGCAGGGAGTGGTGAACCTCCTCGGCGGCGGGGAGTCGCTGCGCCGTCCGGTGACCGTCGACGGGACGACGGCGACGGTGGACTTCGCCGGGTTCCCGGGAGCCTCCGAGGAGGTGCCGGCGGCGCTGTTCGCCCAGCTGGTCTGGACGCTGGACCAGGCGGGCATCCGCAGCGTGCTGGTCCTGGTCGACGGCGAGCGCATCCAGGTCGACGGCGTCCCCGCGGAGCAGACGGTCGACGACTGGGCGTCGTTCGACCCGGACGCCGTGCCGGTCGACGGCGTCGGCCACTACCTCGACGGCGGTGTGCTGCGCACCGTGGAGGGTGGCGAGCCGGCGCCGGGCCCGGCCGGCGAGGGGGAGTACGCGCTGCGCAGCGCCGCGGTCGCCGCCGATGCACGCACCGGAGAGCTGTCCTTCCTCGTGGGCGTCGCGCGCGGTACCGACGGCGCCAGCACGCTGCTCGCCGGCCCGTACGGCGAGGCACTGGCGCCGGTGCTCCCTCGCGAGGAGTCGCTGACCGCGCCGTCGGTGGCCGCCACGCGCGCCGAGGCGTGGGTGGTGCGGGACGGGACGGACGTCGTCCGCATCCAGTCCGGCGACTCGCCGCGCGAGGTCGCGGCGCCCACCCTGCCCGACCTGGGGGAGGCACGGGTGCTGCAGCTCTCGCCCGACGGGGTCCGCGCGGCCGTGGTCGTCACGCGGCCGAGCGGCCCGCGCCTGTACCTGGGCATCGTCGTCCGCGACGAGGACAGCACGGTGGCGCTGCGCGACCTGCGCGAGGTGGCGCCGTCGCTGAGCGACGTCGTCGACGTCGCCTGGCGCGACAGCGGCCACCTCCTGGTGCTCGCCGGGGACGCCGCCGAGGACGGGATCGAGCCCTACGTCGTCGGCATCGACGGCTGGGGCCTCGACGCGGTGAGCACCGCGGGGCTGCCGGCGCAGCCCTCGTCGGTGGCGGCGGCGCCCACCCGTTCGCCGCTGGTGAGCGCCGACGGCCGGATCTGGCGGCTCAACGGGTCCACCTGGGTGACGATCGTCCCCGGGCAGGCGCCCCTGGCGGGCGCGCGGCCGTTCTACCCGCTCTGACCCGCCATCCACAGATCCGCGGCGCGCCTGGCGTCGCCGCCGTCGCGCGGGCAGCCTCGTCAGGCGTGACCTCAGGGCTCCGGGCGGCCCTCACCGACCTCGTCCTGCCGCGCACCTGCGCCGGCTGCGGCGTGCCCGGCGCGGCGTTGTGCCGGTCCTGCGCCGCCCTGCTGGCCGCGCCCCGGGCGGCCGCCCCCCGTCGCGTGCCCTGGGGCTTCCCGCCGACCGCAGCGGCGGGGGCCTACGCGGGTCCCGTGCGCCCGACGGTCCTGGCGTTCAAGGACCGCGGCCGGGCCGAGCTGGCCGGCCCGCTGGGGGCGGCCCTGGCGCTGGCCGTCGCCGCGGTGGTCGCCGCCGTCCCCGGCCCGGCGGGCCCCGTGCTCCTGGTGCCCGTCCCCAGCTCGCGGGCCGCGCTCCGCGCCCGCGGGCGGGACCACGTGCGGGAGCTGACGGTGCGGGCGGTCCGGGAGCTCCGTGCCGCCGGCCTGCCGGCCGCCGGCACCCGGCTGCTGTCGCGCCGAGGCCGGGTGCGGGACTCGGCCGGGCTCTCGGTCGGTCAGCGGCGGGCCAACCTGGCGGGCACCTTCGCGCTGCGCCGGCCTGTGCCGGCCGGGCCGCTGCTGGTGCTGGTGGACGACGTCGTGACCACCGGGGCGACCCTCACCGAGGCGGCCGGCGTGCTGGCCGGCGAGCGCCCCTCGGGGGCGGTGCCGGTGCTCGCGGCGGTCGTCGCGTCGACCCCTCGACGCGTCGACGGGGGCTTTCGGCGGGACGAGCGGGACGAAGGTCGCGGGCACCGTCCGGACCATCGGGTCCGACTGTCGGACGGGCGAGGGAGCGACTAGCGTCGAAGCGACTACACCCGAGCAACCGGGAGGTCTCATGGAGATCGTGGTCCGTGGCCGCAACGTCGAAGTGCCCGAGCACTACCGCACTCATGTCGAGGACAAGATCGGCATGCTGGAGCGGTTCGACGGCAAGCTGAAGATCCTGCGCGTGGACGTGGAGCTCTTCCACGAGAAGAACCCGCGGCAGGCCTCGCACTGCCAGCGCGTGGAGATCACCCTCCGCGGCAAGGGGCCGGTGATCCGCGCCGAGGCCTCGGCGCCGGACTTCTACGCCGCCCTCGACCTGGCTGCCGGCAAGCTGGACAACCGGCTGCGCAAGGCGGCCGACCGCCGGCGCGTCCACCACGGCCGGCGCACCCCGGCCAGCGTGCGCATGGCCGAGAACCCGGCGTCCGACGTCACCGCCGTCCTCGAGCGGGAGCGGCAGCTGGCCGACGGTCCGCACGTCACCGACCTCGACGAGCACCTGCCCGGGCGCGTCGTGCGTGAGAAGCAGCACCCGGCGACCCCGATGACCGTCGACCAGGCCCTGCACGAGATGGAGCTCGTGGGACACGACTTCTTCCTCTTCCAGTGCGCCGACACGGGGCAGCCGACCGTGGTCTACCGGCGGCACGCCTACGACTACGGCCTGATCCGGCTCGTGGACACCCCGCAGAACGGCAGCGCCCCGGTCAAGCACGCGGCCGAGCAGCAGGTTCCCGCCTGATCCGTGCGGAGGCGCTCGGTGACGCCAGACCCGTCACCGAGCGTCTCCGGCCACCTTCCCGAGCAGCATCGCGTCGGCGTCAGGCGGACCCGAGCATCCGGTCGACCGAGATCTCGAGGACAACCCGCGCCGGGTTCTCGCGGGGCTGCCGGTAGCGCTGCGCGTAGCGCCGCTCGGCGTCGGCCACGGACGCCGGGTCGTCCCGCACGACAGCGGTGCCCTCGAGGGTGACCCACCGGCGTCCGTCGACCTGGCACACGGCGACCCGCCCGCCGGCCCGCACGTGACGGGCCTTGGCCGAGCCGCCCGACGTGATCACCCGCGCCGTCCGGGTGTCCGGGTCATAGGTGACACCGACCGGGACCACGTGTGGACTGCCGTCGGCGCGCAGCGTGGTGAGGGTGGCCAGATGGCGTTCGGTGAGAAAGGTGAGCAGGCCGGGACCCAGGTTGTCGAGGTCGTGCGCCACGGCGCAAGGCTAGGCGGCGTCGAGTCACGACCTCGGGGCGAGGGCCGCCTACGCTGGGGCCGTGGTCTTCCAGAGAATCCTCCGTGCCGGCGAGGGCAAGATCCTCCGACGACTCAACCGGATCGCCGATGCGGTCGAGTCCCTGGGAGACGAGACCGCCGAGCTGACCGACGCGGAACTGCGGGCGAAGACCGACGAGTTCAGGGAGCGCTACGCCGACGGCGAGTCGCTGGACTCGATGCTCCCGGAGGCGTTCGCCGTCGTCCGCGAAGCCGCGACCCGCACGCTCGGACAGCGGCACTTCCGCGTGCAGATCATGGGTGGGGCCGCGCTGCACCTGGGCAACATCGCCGAGATGAAGACCGGTGAGGGCAAGACCCTCACCGGGGTGCTCCCGGCCTACCTCAACGCGCTGACCGGCGAGGGCGTGCACGTCATCACGGTCAACGACTACCTGGCCAGGCGTGACGCCGAGTGGATGGGGCGGGTGCACCGCTTCCTCGGGCTGAACGTCGGCGTGATCCTGTCCGGCGAGCAGCCGGCACACCGCCGCGAGCAGTACGCCGCCGACATCACCTACGGCACGAACAACGAGTTCGGCTTCGACTACCTGCGCGACAACATGGCGTGGAGCAAGGCCGACCTGGTCCAGCGCGGCCACCACTACGCGGTCGTCGACGAGGTCGACTCCATCCTCATCGACGAGGCCCGCACGCCGCTGATCATCAGCGGCCCGGCCGAGTCCGCCGGCAAGTGGTACGTCGAGTTCGCGCGGATCGTGCCGATCATGAAGCGCGACGTCCACTACGAGGTGGAGGAGGACAAGCGCACGGTCGCCGTCACGGAGGAGGGCGTGGAGTTCGTCGAGGACCAGCTCGGCATCGACAACCTCTACGAGGCGGTCAACACCCCGCTGATCGGGTACCTCAACAACGCGCTGAAGGCCAAGGAGCTCTTCCACCGCGACCAGCAGTACATCGTCACCAACGGCGAGGTGCTGATCGTCGACGAGTTCACCGGCCGCGTGCTGGCCGGGCGCCGGTACAACGAGGGCATGCACCAGGCCATCGAGGCCAAGGAGAAGGTGAAGATCAAGGACGAGAACCAGACGCTCGCCACGATCACCCTCCAGAACTATTTCCGGCTCTACGACAAGCTCTCCGGCATGACCGGCACGGCCCAGACCGAGGCCGCCGAGCTCCACCAGACCTACGGCCTCGGCGTCGTGCCGATCCCGACGAACCGGCCGATGGTCCGCGAGGACCGCGGCGACGTCATCTACAAGACCGAGAAGGCGAAGTTCGAGGCGGTCATCGAGGACATCCGAGAGCGGAACGAGGCCGGTCAGCCCGTGCTCGTCGGCACGGCGAGCGTCGAGAAGTCCGAGCTGCTCGCGAAGATGCTGCTGCAGGCGGGCATCCCGCACGAGGTGCTCAACGCGAAGAACCACGCGCGCGAGGCACACATCGTGGCCCAGGCCGGCCGGCTCGGCGGGGTCACCGTGGCCACCAACATGGCCGGGCGAGGCACCGACATCCAGCTCGGCGGCAACCCCGAGTTCATCGCCGACGAGCAGCTGCGCGCCCGCGGCCTCACCCCTACGGAGACGCCGGAGGAGTACGAGGCGGCCTGGGACGACGCGGTGGCGAAGGCCAAGGACCAGGTGGCCGCCGAGCACGAGGAGGTCGTGCAGGCCGGCGGCCTGTACGTGCTCGGCACCGAGCGGCACGAGAGCCGCCGGATCGACAACCAGCTGCGCGGGCGCTCGGGGCGCCAGGGCGACCCCGGCGAGTCGCGGTTCTACCTGTCGCTGGGCGACGACCTGATGCGCCGGTTCAACGGCCCGATGCTCGAGTCGATGATGAACACCCTCCGGGTGCCCGACGACCAGCCGATCGAGTCCAAGATGGTCACCCGGGCCATCCTCTCGGCGCAGACCCAGGTCGAGCAGCAGAACCACGAGGTCCGCAAGAACGTCCTCAAGTACGACGAGGTGCTCAACCGCCAGCGCACGGTCATCTACGACGAGCGCCGCAAGGTGCTCGACGGGGAGGACCTGCACGAGCAGATCGAGGCGATGATCGACGACGTCGTCGGCGCCTACGTCGACGGCGCCACCGAGACCGGGTACGCGGAGGACTGGGACCTCGAGCAGCTCTGGACCGGGCTCAAGGCGCTCTACCCGGTCGGTCCGACCGTCGAGGAGCTGCTGGAGAAGGTCGCCGACGGCGACCAGTCCAAGCTGACCGCCGCACAGCTGCGCGAGGAACTGCTCGACGACGTGCACCGCGCCTACGACGAGCGCGAGAAGACGCTGGGCGCCGAGGTCATGCGGGAGCTCGAGCGGCGGGTGCTGCTCTCGGTCATGGACCGCAAGTGGCGCGAGCACCTCTACGAGATGGACTACCTGCGGGCCGGCATCCACCTGCGCGCGATGGCCAACCGCGACCCGGTCGTGGAGTACCAGCGCGAGGGCTACGACATGTT
Source organism: uncultured Actinomycetota bacterium (assembly GCA_963723745.1). Lineage (GTDB taxonomy): Bacteria > Actinomycetota > Actinomycetes > Mycobacteriales > Geodermatophilaceae > CAVRRZ01. Next base: position 1,409,687 of record CAVRRZ010000005.1, on the reverse strand, counting down.
CATGGCGATGCTCGACGGCATCAAGGAGGAGTCCGTCGGGTTCCTGTTCAACCTCGAGGTGAAGACCAAGGAGGAGCAGGAGGCCGAGGCAGCCGCCAAGCAGACCGAGGCCGAGGCCAAGGCGCTCGCCGCCGCGCAGGAGGGCACCGCCCGGGTGCTCGCCCGTCAGCAGGCGGCCCAGCAGGCCGCCGCGGGCAACGGCGGGGGAACGGCGACCGCGCCCGCGCCGACCGCGCGCCGGTCGGGGGCCCCGAGGAAGGCCGCCGGGCAGGCTCCGGCCGCCGCGACGACGGTTCCCGCGGCCGCGCCCGAGGCACCCTCGCCGTCCGGCACCGGTCCCGAGCTGGAGGTCAAGGGGCTCGAGCAGCCGAAGCGGTCGGCCGACCAGCTCAGCTACTCGGCACCGTCGCTGGACGCCTCCCCGAAGGAGAGCGGTTCGACCAAGGCGGCGAAGAGCGTCACGGTCACCGGCACGAAGGAGCCGGCACGCAACGCCCCCTGCCCCTGCGGCTCGGGCAAGAAGTACAAGGTCTGCCACGGACGGCCGGGGCAGAGCCTCTAGCTGGGCTTCCAGCCCTCGGCGGGGACCGGGGACGACGTGGCCGCCCGGCGCGGTGTCGACGGCGACGCCTCACGCCACCCGGCCGGAGCGCTGGCGCCACTCGCTCGGCGTCAGGCCGTAGGCGTCGCGGAAGCGCCGGGCGAAATGGCTGGCGTCCTGGAAACCGCAGGCGCGGGACACGGCCGCGATCGACCGGTGCTGCGCGCCGGGGGAGATCAGCTGGGCCCGCGCGGCCTCCAGCCGCTGGTCGATGATCCACTGCTCGAGGCTGATCCCGGCCTCCGCGCAGGCGGAGTAGAGCCGGCGCACCGACACGTGGTGTGCCCGGGCGAGCGCCTCGGGCGTCAGACCGGGGTCCGCGACGCGCAGCCGGGCGTCCGCGAGCACACGGCTGAGCAGCGTCTCGCCGAGCACGTCACGCCGCACCCCGTCGTCGGTCGCCGCGGACGCGATCAGCGCCCGCACCAGCTCGATGGTCGCCGTCCCCACCGAGAACGCGGCGACGTCGTCGGCGATCGAGTCGACCGATCGGTGCAGCCGGCGCAGGTGGGCGTGCACGAGGTCGTGCAGCGGGCTGCTGCGCAGGCGGGGAGCGGCGGCGCGGACGACATCGACGCTCAGGCCGAGCTGGTCGTAGGGGATCTGGAAGGCGCGGGACGCGCCGGTCCCGGCCCAGCTGAACGAGTACGGCGCGGTCAGGTCGCTGAGCATGAGCTCGCGACCGCCGACGAGCTGGTCGTGGCCGAATGGCTGTACCGGCCCTGGCCGCGGGCCTGCACGGCGAGCGCCACCATCGGCGGGCTCTCCATCCGTACGTGTCTCGGGGTGCGCACCAGCCGGAACCCGCTCGAGTCCGCGGTGAACAGGTTCGCCGTCCCGAGCTGCCAGAGGTTCATCCGGGCGGAGATGTCCGGCGCCGGCACCAGGTGCTCGATCCGGCACGGCACCGAGGCCTGCCCCATCGCCGCGCCGAACGCTTCGACCCGCTGCTCGGGGGTCATGTCGTGCGTGTCGACCAGGAGCATCGCGGTCCTCGATGAGCCGGGCGGGAACCGAGCCGCGGCGGCCGCCGGAGTCCTGCTCGACGGTCCGCAGCGTGCTGCCTCCCCGCGGGCGGGTCGAGTCTGGCAGAGCGTCGCCGCACGCGGAACGGCCGAGCACGCGAGGGCGTGCACCGAGGGTCGCCGGCCGTGCAGCGAGGGCCGATGCCTCCCGTCCGTCCGCTGCCAGTCTGCGAGCACCCGCTACACACGCCTCCGACGGAAAGGACCGCTCCGATGACCGACGCCCCCGTGCCCGGCCGCACCGGCCCGGACACCATCGTGCTCATCCACGGCTTCTGGGTGACTCCGCGCAGCTGGGAGCACTGGAAGACGCACTACGAGGCGCGCGGCTACCGTGTGCTGACCCCGGCGTACCCGGGCTTCGAGGTCGAGGTCGAGGCGCTCAACGCCGACCCAGCGCCGATCGCCGAGATCACCCTGCCGAAGATCGTCGACCACATGGCGTCGATCATCGAAACGCTCGACCGGCCGCCGATCCTGATGGGCCACTCCGCCGGTGGCGCGATCGTCCAGCTGCTGCTCGACCGCGGCGACGGGGCCGTCGGCGTGGCGATCAACTCCGCGCCCACGGAGGGCGTGCGGGTGCTGCCGCTGTCGCAACTGCGGTCCACGTTCCCGGCCTTCAGGAATCCGGCCAACCGGCACCGGGCGGTCGGGTTCACCCATGAGCAGTGGCACTACGCGTTCACCAACACCTTCAGCGAGGAGGAGTCGCGGGCCCTCTACGCGCGCTACGCCATCCCGGCGTCCGGACGGGTCCTGTGGAGCTCGGTGCTGGCGAACCTGATGCCTGGCCCGCAGGACGCGGCGGTGAACTACCGCAACGACGACCGGGCGCCTTTGCTGTTCGTCTCGGGTGGTGAGGACAAGCTGATGCCGCCGTCGATCCAGCAGTCCAACGCCAAGCACTACACGTCGGACACCGTCACCGAGGTCAAGGAGTTCCCGGGCAAAGCGCACCTGCTGCCGTCCCAGGAGGGCTGGCAGGAGATCGCCGACTACGTGCTGGACTGGGCGGTCAGCCACGCCACCCGCCCGAAGGCCGAGGTGGCCGGGGCGCCGTGAACGACGTCCGACTGGGGCAGCGCGTAGATCGCGACGGCGAGCTGGGACCGCCGGGGTTCGTGGTCCGCCTCGCCGACGTGGGCCCGGACCACCAGGTCCTCGGGAGGGCAGCGTCAGGACCGACTGGTCGGGTGTGGTCTGCAATCCCTCGCTGTGTCGGCGACGACGCCCCGGAGGGGCTACACCTCGCTGGTCAGCCGGATGGTGCGCAGCCGTCGTCCGGCGTACCAGGTGGCGCCCACGGTGACGATCAGCAGCAGCGGTACCGCCGTGCCGAGGCCGACGGCCGATGTCGCGCCGAGCTGCTCGGCGGGCGCTCCGACGATCCGCTCGGTGATCGACAAGGCCCACTGCTGGACGCTCAGCGCCTGCGCTCCGGGGACGAACTGCCCGATCAGCGACTCCCAGACCAGCGCGTAGAGCAGACCGATCACGACGGCGTTGCGGGTGACCACCGCCAGCAGCAGGAACAGGGCGCAGTAGGCGACGCCGGCGACGGCAGCCCCGACGGCGTAGCCGACGGCGAGGCTCTCCGCGGTGCCGGTCAGCACCAGTCCCGCGACGAACGTGGGCACGGCACCCAGCACGGTGACCACGGCGACCGCGATCGCCAGCTTGGTGACCACGATCGCGTGCCGGTTCAGCGGCTTGGTCAGCAGGTAGACGATCGAGCCGTCGTCGATCTCCGGTCCGATCGCGCCCGTGCCGGCGATCAGTCCCAGCAGCGGCACCAGGGTGCCGAGCGCGAAACCCCCGAGCAGGGTGACGACCAGCTGCTCGTCCGGGCCGGCCAGCGCTCGCGCGAGGGTCGACAGCGCCAGCAGGACCACGGGCAGGAGGAGCAGCAGCAGCGCCCGCCGGCGGCCGAGCAGGCTGCGGGCGGTCAGCCGGGCGATGACCGCGCTACTGCTGCCGGCCCCGGTCACCGCGACACCAGGTAGCTGAACACGCTCTCCAGCGACTCGTCCGCGGGGCTGACCTGGAAGAGCCGGATGCCGTGCCGCCGCGCCAGCGGTGGCAGCGCCCGGGCGAACGCCGCGAAGTCGGTGGCCTGCACGTGCAGCGCGCCGGACCCGTCGTGCGTGCCGACGCCGCGCTCCGCCGACGTCAAGCACACCCCGGACACGCTCCCCTCCGCCATGATCGCCGCCGCCAGTGCCCGGTCGTCGTCGGACCGGATCGTGTACTGGTGCGGCCGTTCGGTCATCAGCCGCCGGATCTCGCGGAAGTCCCCGGACGCCGCGTGCCGCCCGGCCACCATCACCTGGATGTTCGTGGCGATCTGCTCGACCTCCTCGAGGATGTGCGAGCTGAACAGGACGGTTCGCCCCTGCCGGCCCATCTCTCGGAGCAGTTCCATCAACTGCAGCCGCTGGCGTGGATCCATGCCGTTGAACGGCTCGTCGAGCAGGAGCACCGGCGGGTCGTGCACCAGCGCCGTCGCCATCTTGATGCGCTGCTTCATGCCCTTGGAGTACGTGGCGATCCCGCGGTCCTGCGCGCCGGTCATCTCGACGGTCTCCACCGCCCGACGGGCTGCGGCCTCCGGATCGGGCAGCCGGTGCAGCCGGGCGTTGGCGAGCACGAACTCCCAGCCGGTCACGGCGTCGTACATCGCCTCCCGTTCGGGGACCAGTCCGATCCGGCGGTAGATCTGCTCGTTGCGCCAGATGACCTCGCCGTCGAGGGTCACCGAGCCGGTCGAGGGAGCCAGCAGGCCGCCCATCATGTGGATCAGGGTGGACTTGCCTGCGCCGTTGGGACCGAGCAGACCGGTGACCCCCGGACCGATGGTCATCGTCACGTCGTTGACCGCCACGACGTTGGCGAACCAGCGGGACACCTGGCTGATCTCGAGCGAGCTCATGAGCCGGTCACCCGCCGGTAGCGCCGGAGGAGGAGGCCGTAGCTGCCGGCGATGAGGAGCACCGTGACCGCGACGAAGACCGCCGTCCCGACCGGGCCCGGAGGGCCGGCCCACAGCGCACTGTCGGTACCGAACAGCTCCGTCGAGACGCCGTCGACCAGGGAGAACGGCGACAGGAGACCGAGGTAGCCGGCGACGGTGTCCGCCCCCTCCTCGATCGCGATGGCCTGCGAGGCGGTCTGGACGCCGGCGAGCACGAGCAGCACCGAGACGATCGCTGCGATGCCGAGCCCGCGGCGGGGGGTGAACGCGGCGATCACCAGTCCGATCCCGGCGAGCACCACGGCCATCAGTGCGGCACCGGCCAGCGAGCGGAGGTAGTCGGGCAGGTGTTCGCCCAGGGGCATCTCGGTCAGGAGTGCGCCGACGAACAGGATGGTCAGCGGCGCGGCCAGGAGCGCGAACACCGCGGTGGCGGACGCGGCGTACTTGGCGCGCACGTAGTCGGCGCGCCGCATCGGGCGGGAGAAGTACAGCGGCACGATGCCGAATCGCAGGTCGCGGGACACGCTCGCCGGTGCCTGGGCGGCGACGTAGACGGCGATGACGATCTGCAGCTGGGTCAAATACTCGGTGTAGCCGACGGGCAGCTGATCGGCGCCGGTCACCGAGGCGACGACGACGACGATCAGCGTGGGCACGCACATCGCCGCGAGCCACAGCATGGGCATGACCTTCGTGCGCGCCGCCCGGCCGAACCCGTAGGAGCCCTTGAGGCTCTCGGCGAACAGGGAGCGCCGGACGTAGGCCCGGCCCAGGCGTGGCCCGTCGTAGTGCCGGTACCCGATGTCGTGGATGACGCCGTGCTCCCGGCCGCCGCCGATCGAGCCGGTCCCCTCAACCGACACGGTGTTCGCCTCCCTCGCTGGTCCGCGCCGCGAACAGCTCGGCCATGCGGTGCCGGCGCCGCTCCATCCGCACCAGGCCGACGCCGAGCTCGGCGGCACCGTCGCGCACGAGGTCGTAGGTGCCGTCGTCCTGCAGGCCCACCTCGAGCAGCCGGCCGACCTGGTCCACGGCCAGTCCGGCCGCCCGCAGCCGCTCGGCGAGGTGGTCCTCGGCGTCGTCGACCTCGACGACGAGGACCGAACTCGCGGCGGTCATGTCCGCCGTGGAGGAGCTGCGCAGCAGGCGGCCGCCGTCGATGACGACGACGGAGTCGCAGACGCGTTCCAGCTCGCCGAGCAGGTGCGAGGTGACCAGAACCGAGATGCCGAACTCCGTGCCGATCCGCCGGATGAGCTCGAGCATGTCGTCGCGACCGGCTGGGTCCAGGCCGTTGGTGGGCTCGTCGAGCAGCACCAGCTGGGGGTCGTGGGCCAGCGCCTGCGCGAGCTTCACGCGCTGGCGCATGCCCGTGGAGTAGCCGCCCATCGGGCGGTAGCGCTCCTCGTAGAGGCCCACGTGCCGCAGGGTGTCCGCGGTCCGTTCGCGTGGGGCCGTCCGCGGCAGGCCGGACAGCCGCGCCATCTGCACGACGAACTCGGTCGCGGACATGTCGGGAGGGAGGCAGTCGTGCTCGGGCATGTAGCCGACGCGCTCGCGGATGCGCTCACCGTCGGTGGCGACGTCGAGACCGAGGACGTCCGCCCGGCCCGACGTGGGGATCAGCAGGCCGAGGAACATCTTCAGCAACGTCGACTTGCCGGCGCCGTTCGCGCCGACGAGGCCCACGACGCCCGGCAGGACGTCGACGCTGAGCCCGTCGACGGCGGTGACCGATCCGAACCGCTTGGTCAGGCCCTGGGTGGCGATCAGCGAACTGCTCGAGGGCGGCGCTGCTGGCTCGCTCACGTGCTCCCCCTCGGGCCCGGGTCGCGGTGACAGGAACGTAGCGGGAGAACGAGCGAGACGGACGGGTGTCGGCGCCCCGCCCCAGGCCCCGAGCCCCGCGGAAGCGGTTTGCGGGCACCTCGTCGCAGGGCACACCCCGAGCGGTACGCCCTGTCACCGACCCGAGGAGATTCCATGCCCAGGTCCGCCCGCCCCCGTCCGCTGCGCGCGACGGCGGCCGCGTTCGTCATCGCCGCCGCCTCCCTGACCATGGCCGCCTGTGGCGACGACGTCGTCGACGACGGCGTGGAGCAGGAGGTCGAGGAAGGCGTCGACGACGTCGAGCAGGAAGTCGAGGAAGGCGACGAGGAGGGCGGCGACGGCTGAGCCCGTCCTCCTCGCCCATCCTCCAGCGCCCCCGCCGAGCACATCGGCGGGGGCGCTGCTCGTATGTCAGCCAATGCGCAGGGCCGTGCAGCGCCAGGCGCCGTCCAGTCCCTCGAGCCGGGCGGCGACCGCATGCGCCCGCCCGTCGCGCCGGGCGACGGCGCTGACCTCGGCGACGCCGTCCACCGGCTCGCACACGTGCACCGGCCCCAGGAACAGCGGCGCCGTGCCGCCGGCGCACCACTTCGGACGACGGCCGCCGGCGATCGACTCGAACAGCCGCGCCGTGGTCATCGGTCGCAGCTGGCCGATCGGGCGGCGGCCGTCGAGCACCTCGAGGGCGAGCAGGAGCAGCTGGCGGCCGGCGACCGCCGCCGGTGGCAGGTCGGCGCGCGCGGACCGGGACGGACCGAACTCGTCGTAGGGCCGCGGCGGCTCCTGCAGCGTCGGCCGGGGACCGGGGCGGTGCGGTACCCGGGGGATCGGGACGCCGGGCAGCACGAGGCGCACCGGCTCGTCGGCCAACGGCGGCTGGGGCGTGCGGACGACGACCAAGCGCGGCCGCTGGGCGGGTGCGCGCTCGGCGGGCCGGGAGGTGGGGACGCTGGCGGTCATCGAGGCTCTCCGGGGGTCGTGGGTGCGGGCGGGACGGCAGGCGCCTGCAGCACCTGGCCGGGGTGGATCAGGTCGGGATCGGGCCCGATGACCGCGCGGTTGGTCTGCCACCACGCGGCGACCGCGGTGGCGACGGCGCCGTCGGTCGGGGACGGATCGCCGGCCCGTCGCAGGCGGGCGTCGGCGATGGCCCAGAGGTAGTCGCCGGGCGCGACCACGTGCGGTCCGTGCCCCGATGGATCCGGCGGTTGCGGCGGCCAGTCGGGGACGGGCGCGTCGGCCGGGCCGGTGTCGGCCGGGCCGGTGTCGGCCGGGCCGGTGTCGGCCGGGCCGGTGTCGGCCGGGCCGGTGTCGGCCGGCCAGTCGGGGACCGGGCCTGCGGACGCCACCCCGGACGGCGGGGTCGCCTGCGCGATCGCCGTCGGGGCGACCACCAGGCCGATGCCGAGGGCGACCGCAGCGCTCGACCGGATGCTCGCCGGCAGCACGATCCGGCCCGTGCAGCGCGCCGCGGCACCGGCTGCTCCCGGCAGAGCGGAGGCCGCGGTGAGCAGCAGGCCCAGCGCACCCCACGCCCAGGCCAGCCAGGCGGCCAGCCCGGCCGCGGCGAGCACCACGGACTCGGGGCCGACCGACGTCGCCACGTGCTGGGCGTTGCGCAGCGTCTCGACGGCGACCAGCGGGAGCGGTGCCAGCAACCGCAGGACGGCGGCAACGCCGGCCATGGCGGCGCCGGTGACGAGCAGTCGGAGTCCCGACATGACACCTCCTCTCCGAGTGACGAGTGCAGACTAAAGCAAGTAAATGCATGCAAACGCAAGTGAGGCAGCGCTATAAGCTGTTCGCGAAGGAGGTGCGCGGATGCGCTGGCAGCAGTTGTTCGCCGACCTGCAGGCCCAGTGGGACGAGGCCGAGCACGCCGCCGAACGGTCGGAGACGGCGTCGCGGACGCGGGCCGAGGCCGGGTCGGTCACCGTGGCCGACCGGCTCCGGGGTGCGGTCGGCGCGACGCTGGTGCTCAGGTGCCGGGGAGCGGGTCAGGTGCGCGGTCAGCTCGTCGAGGTCGGCCCCGACTGGTTACTGCTCGTCGACGAGCGCAGTCGTGAACTGCTGGTCGCGACGGCTGCCGTGCACGCGGTGACCGGTCTGACCCGGAACACGGCGGCGGCGGACCCGCGCCCCGTGCGGGTGGAGATGGACCTGCGCAGAGCCGTGCGCGGCCTGGCCAGGGACCGCAGCGGGGTGGCGCTCGTGCTCGCGGACGGCACGACGCTCACCGGGACGCTGGACCGGGTCGGCGCCGACTTCATCGAACTGGCCGAGCACCCGCCGGACGAGCCACGTCGCCACGACGCCGTCCGTGCCGTGCACGCCGTCGTCCTGTCCGCCCTGGCTGTCCTCGTCCGGACGGCGGAGTAGCCCGGCGCCGCGGATCAGCTGCGGCGGCCCGGCTTCTTCGGGCCGGCGGCGGTCTCCGAGGCCGCGGGGTCGGTCGCGGGTTCCTCGGGAACCGTGCCGGCGCGCGCCTCGGCGTACTTCTGCTGGATGAAGCGCTCGAGCTCGTCGACCTCGACGCGCCACTGGCCGCGACCGCCGATCTGGATGGCGATCAGGTCCTTGCGGCGGACGAGCGCGTACGCCTGCGACCACGAGACGTTGAGGATCTCGGCGACGTCGTCGAGCGTCAGGAAGCGGGGGTGGGCATCGGGTCCTCTCCGTCCGGTCGCGGCCAGTCTGTCAGTCGGACCGGTGACCGCTGACGTCGTCCACACCCGAACGTGTGGACGACGTGCGCGCCCGACCGCGTTCATGACGCATCATCTCGCATCTCGATGATGCCGTCCGGGTGCATCGGCGTGTCAACGCCGACCGGGGCGCGAGTGAAGAGGTGCCAGTGGGAACAGCCGTCCGCTCCCCGGATCTGTCACGGCCCCCGGCCGACGCCGCCGCCCCCGCTCCGACACCCCGTCGCGTCGCGCCCCCCGCGCTGGCTGGATCTGCGCCTGGTGCTCGGCGTCCTGCTCGTGCTCGGGTCGGTGCTGCTCGGCGCGCGGCTGATGTCGCGCCGCCGACGCCACGGTGCCGGTCTGGGCGGCCGACGGACGACCTCGCGGCCGGCACCGTCCTCGACCGCCGACGACCTGTCCACGGTCGACGTCCGGCTCGACGCGGCCGCCGCGGGCTACCTGTCCGCAGGCACCCGGCCCGAGGGCGCCACCCTGTCTCGCGCCGTCGGTGCCGGCGAGCTGCTGCCGCGTGTCGGCCCTCGAGGACCCGGCGGAGCTGGTCCAGGTCGCGCTGCCCGTGCAGGCCGGCTACGTCCCGCCGGCGCTGCGCCGGGGCCAGCTGGTCGACGTCTACGCCGTCGCCGACCCGGCGGCAGGAGCGGTCGGCACGGCCGACGGCATCGGTGACGCTCGTCGTCGGCGATGCCCCCGTCCAGGCGATCTCCGGCCGTGCCGAGGGCGTGCTCTCGACGCCGACCACGACGGTGCAGGTCGTGGTCTCGGTCGGTGCGGACGACGCCGCCTGGCGTGCTGGCCGCCATCGGCGGCCGGCCCCTGGTCGTGGTCGTGCACGAGGACGTCCTGGCCGACGGGCCGCCCCTCCCCGGCGGCACGGGGACCGGCTGATGGCGCTGCAGGTCTTCACCGCGGTCACCGGCGCCGCGTGGGAGTCGGCGCTGGTCGGGGCCCTGGATCGAGCCGACCACGGCGTCACCGTCGTCCGCCGCTGCGTCGACGTGGCGGAGCTGCTGGCTGCCGCCGCGACCGGGCACGGGCACAGGCCGCCCTGCTGTCGGCCGAACTGCGCCGCCTCGACGCCGACGCGGTGGCGCGGCTGGAGGCGGCCGGCGTCGCGGTCGTCGGGCTGGTGGAGCCGGGTGACGACCGCGCCGCCGAGCGGCTGCGACGGCTCGGTGTCGGCCGTGTGCTGCCGGCCGACGCCGACGCCGCTGAGATCGCCCAGGCCCTGCGGGAGGCGGTCGCCGGCGTGCCCGACGCCCGGTCACGACGTCGCCGAGCCGCGGTCGGCGCTGCCGACCCTCGGCGTGCCGGAGCCCCCGGCGAGCCGGCCCGACGGGCCCGGGCGGGTCGTCGCGGTCTGGGGTCCGACCGGCGCTCCGGGCCGCACCACGGTGGCCGTCGGCCTGGCCGACGAGGCCGCCCGGCTGGGCGTTCTCCACGCTGCTGGTCGACGCCGACGTGTACGGCGGGGTGATCGCGCAGGTGCTCGGCCTGCTCGACGAGTCGCCCGGGCTGGCCGGGGCGGCGCCGGCTGGCCGCCACCGGCTCGCTGGACGCCGCGGCCCTGGTCCGGCTGGCCTGGTCGGTGCGACCGCAGCTGCGGCGTGCTCACCGGGCTGGCGCGAGCCGACCGGTGGCCGGAGCTGCGGCCGCGGGCGGTCGGCGCGGTACTGGAGGAGGCCCGCCGGCTGGCCGACCTGGTCGTCGTCGACTGCTCCTTCAGCCTCGAGGACGACGAGGAGCTCTCGTTCGACACCGCCGCTCCCCGCCGCAACGGCGCCACGCTCACGGTGCTGGAGGCGGCCGACACCGTCCTGTGCGTGAGCGGCGCGGACCCGGTCGCACTGCAGCGGAGCATCCGGTCGCTCGGCGAGCTCGGCGACGTACTGCCGGACGTCGACCCGGTGCTCGTCGTCAACCAGGTGCGGCGGGGACCGGTCGCCGGTCGATCCCGCCGACGAGATCGCGGCAGCCCTCGACCGCTTCGCCGGCCGGGAGGTGCGGGCCTTCCTCCCCGCCGACCGCAGGGCGACCGACGCGGCGCTCGCCTCCGGCCGAACCCTGGCCGAGGTCGCCCCGTCGTCGCCGCTGCGGACGGCGCTGCGCGCGTTGGCGGCGGACCTCGCGGGGGTACCGGAGCCGACGCGTCGTCGCGGCCCGGTGGCGGCGCAGGCTGCGCCGCCGGGTGGGCTGAGATCCGGCCCGTACCGTGGGGCCCCCGTCCCGAGGAGTCGATGGTCGAGCGGCTGACGCACGATGGACGCGTCGTTCCTGTACCTCGAGGAGTCCGACACGCCCATGCACGTCGGGGGCGTGCTGGTGCTGGACGCCCCTCCGGGCGGACTGGAGGCCCTGGCCGCGCTGATCGAGGCGCGGCTGCCCGCTGGTGCCCCGCTACCGCCAGCGCGTGGTCGAGGTGCCCGGCCACCTCGCCAACCCGGTGTGGGTCGACGACCCCGATTTCGACGTCGACTACCACGTGCGACGCTCGGCCTGCCCCGACCGGGCACCGAGGAACAGCTGCTGCGACCTGGTGTCCCGGCTGACCTCGCGGCCGCTGGACCACCGTCGGCCGCTGTGGGAGATCTACCTCGTCGAGGGTCTGGCGGACGACCGCGTGGCGGTGATCACCAAGACCCATCCCGCGCTCGTCGACGGGCTCAGCGCCATCGACATCGGGCAGGTGCTGCTCGACGCCGACCCCGAGGCGCCGGTGCCCCCGCCGGAGGCGTGGCAGCCCCGACGCCTGCCGGCCGCCTCGGAGCTGGTGCTGGCAGGCGCTCGACGAGTACGCCCGCCGGCCGTCGTCGGTCGTGGATCTGGCGCGCGGCGCCGTCGCCGACGTCGCGTTCGGCGGCGGCCCGGCTGCAGGCGGTGTCGCCGGTGGGCTGCTGCGGACGGCGCGTTCCGCGGTGCTTCCCGCCGCCGCGCAGCCCGCTGAACGTGCCGATCGGGCGGCAGCGACGGGTGGCTGTCGCCCGCGCTGGATCTCGACGTGATCAAGGAGATCCGGAAGGCGCACGGCGGCACGGTCAACGACGTCCTGCTCGCGGTGGTGACCGGAGCCCTGCGCGAGTGGCTGCTGTCCCGGGGCGAGCCGGTCGTCGCCGGCGACGTCGGTGCGGGCCCTGGTGCCGGTCTCGGTGCAGGACGAGGAGCCGTCGACCCGGGCAACCGGGTCTCCTCCTACCTGGTCGACCTGCCGGTGGGTGAGCCGAACCCGCGGGTGCGCCTGACCCGCCTGAGCTACGCGATGCGGGGTATCGCCTCGCACGGCCAGTCCGTCGGCGCGGACAGCCTCATCGCGCTCACCGGCTTCGCGCCGCCGACCCTGCACGCGCTGGGCGCGCGGGCCGCCCGTGGACTGTCCCGGCGGTTGTTCAACCTCGTCGTCACCAACGTGCCCGGCCCGCAGGTGCCGCTGTACGCGGCGGGCAGCCGGATGCTGGAGGTCTTCCCGGTGGTGCCGCTGGCCCGTGGTCAGGGTCTGTCGCATCGGGATGACGAGCTACGACGGCCGGGTCTTCTTCGGCCTCAACGCCGACCAGGACACGCGTCGGCGACGTGCACGTGCTGGCCGACCTGATCGAGCAGGAGGTCGAGGGCCTGCGCGGCTCCACCCACTGACCGTCGTCCCGGCCGACGCCGGTGCCCGGGCAGGTGGTGCCCGGGCCGCGATACCGTCCCAACTCTCGACGAGAGGAGCCCCCCGGGTGCGCATCTACCTGCCCGCCACGACGACGGTGCTGCGCACCCTGGTGGAGAGCGGTTCCCTGCCGGGCCCGCACACCGCCTTCGCGGTCACCGAACAGCTCCGGCGGTTCTACGCGCACAGCGACGCCGATGCCGACATCGAGGAGCTCGAGTACGCGGCACTCCTCACCGCGGCGCGGGCGAGTCTCCGGCTGCTCGACCTCGACCCGTTCGCGGCGCGCCGCCGGGTCGTGCTGGCGGCCGACGTGCCGGACGCGTCGGTCGTGGCGGGCGATGGACGAGGACGAGGACGACGAACGGGGCCGCGTGCGGGTCTCGGCCGACGTGCGCATCCAGGACGTCGCCAGCGCCCATATCGACGGCGCGGACGCCGAGGAGGACGTGCAGGCGGCGGTGGCCGTCGTCCTGGAGGCCGACCTCGGCAGCGATGACGCGCAGTTCGTCGTCGACCAGGCGGAGGGGCACGAGCTGGCCTGGTACGCGACGCAGGAGATCGGGCCGGTGCTCGAGCTGCTCTGAGGCGGCTCACGGCACGGCCACCGGTACGCGGTGCCGGGCGACCTGCACCCGCCGGCACGCCCCGGACGTCACCAGCCACCCCGAGCCCGGCTGCGTGGGTACCGGGGTCCGCGGCAGCCGCAGGCCGAGGACGTCGGCGTCCGGGGCCGCGGACAGAGCAGGAGTCCGCTGCGGCTGCGGCGCAGGGCGGACACCGGGCCCTGGAAGTGCGCCGACAACGGGCCGGCGCTGCCTGCGGCGATCACCGCCACCGGAGCGACGGGCGGGATCGCGAGCAGGGCCGGTGCCTCGGGCGGTGCGCCCACGTCGTCGGCGTAGACGATCCCGAAGCCGCCCTCGAGCCGGTCGATCCACGCGGTGACGGCCGCGACGTCACCGGCCGCGGCCCACGGCAGGTCGCCGGCGTCGTCGTGGCCCGGACGGGAGGCGCCGACCCGGAGCACGGGGACCCCCGCCGCCGTCAGGTGCCGGGCGAACGCCCGCAGCGCCGACGACCGGCCGCTCTCGGGCGGGCCGACGATCAGCAGCCCGCGGCTCCTGGACAGGTCGACGTCCACGGGCTCCCCCTCGTCGCCACCGGGACCGATCGCGAGCCGGACAGCGGCCGAACGAGGAGTGGGGCAGGGAAGTGGGAGTGCCGGGTCCCGCTCGAGCTCGACCACGCGTAGCGGGGGTCGGCGGGTCGGGTGCGCACCCCCGGGCGGGACGAGGTCGGCCACGGCGATCTGGCACTCCACGGCGTCCTCGCCCACCAGCGCGCGGCCGGGTGGGCGTACCGAGGGCACGGCGGACAGGGGTACGCCCGCCACCGCGTAGTCGGCTCGGTCGGCCAGCGGGAGCACGAGGCGCCGGGCGGCGACGGCCGCCAGCCGTCCGCCCGGGATCGCACGGTCGCCGGTGAGTACGCAGGTCAGGCCCACGGCGGAGCCGTCGCGCACCAGTTGCAGGAAGGTCGGCCGATCCCCGGCCGGGGTCGCCCTCGTCGAGCATCGCGGTCAGGTTCTCGACGCCGTCGACCAGGAGGAGGAGCAGCGGCTCGTCGAGAGGATCGGCACCCGCCGCCCGGCGGCGGGCGACCTCCTGGGCGAGCCGGTCCACCAGACGCACCGTGCGCAGTGCGTCCTCCCGCCCGATGGCCGTGCCGCCGTGCGGCAGTCCCTCCGCCTCCGCGGCGACGGAGCCACCCCCGAGGTCGATGACGTGGACGTGCAGCGCGGTCGGGGCCGCACCGGCCGACAGCCTGACGGAGTACGGTCCGCAGCACCGTGGTCCGGCCGCTGCCCGGTCCGCCCACCACCAGCCAGGCGCCACCGGACCGGAGGTCCAGCGTCAGCGGCCGCTGAGCCTGACGGTCGGGATGGTCGAGGAGGCCGACCGCGAGTTCCTCGGCTGGTGCCGGCGGCCGGCCGGCCTGCAACTGCGCCGGGGTGACGCTGTCGGGCAGCGGAGGCCGCCACGGGCGGTGCGGCGGTCGCAGTCCCTGCCCGGCGGCGAGCGCGTCGAGGGATCGCGCGATACGCGCGAGGTCCGTGTCGCCGCCCTGCGTCGACGCGCCCTCCGGTGGAAGGAGGAACGGCCAGGTCCAGCGCCGGGCCAGCGGGCGCGTGCGGTCAGCACCGGGGGCCGGCTGGGAGACACGGGCGACCTGGATGAGCGCGGGTGCGCCGGTGCCCGAGCGGACGAACGCGCGTCCGGGCTGGTCGACCGGTAGGTGCGGCGGCCGCCGGGGTGCCGAGCACGTCCCGCGAGTCGGCGTCGTCCGTCGTGCGCAGACAGATCCGCAGCGTGCAGTTCGCCCGGATCTCGGGCGACACGACCCCGCCGGGACGCTGGGTGGCGAGCACCAGGTGCACGCCCAGCGACCGCCCGCGCTGGGCGATGCCGACCAGCCCGGGGACGAAGGCGGGCAGCTCCTCGGCGAGTGTCGCGAACTCGTCGACGACGATGACCAGCCGAGCCAGCTCGACCTCGTCGGGCAGTGCGGCGATGTCGGCGACGCGGTGGCCGGCGAGGATCTCCTCACGGCGCACCAGCTCGGCGGTCAGCGAGCGCAGCGCCCGGGCGGTGGCCTGGCCGTCCAGATCGGTGAGCAGGCCGACGGTGTGCGGTAGGGCGGCGACCTCGGCGAAGGCGGCGCCACCCTTGTAGTCGACGAGCAGGAACGAACAGCGGTCCGGTGGGTGCTCGAGCGCCAGGCCGGCGATGAGGGTCTGCAGCAGTTCGGACTTCCCGGATCCGGTGGTGCCCGCCACCAGGGCGTGCGGGCCCTGCCGGCACAGGTCGACGGTGATCGTGCCGTCGGGTCCGGCCCCCAGGGGCGCGCCGAGCCGGTCGCGGGCACGGGACCAGTGGGAGGTCGCCGGGTCCGCCACCGCGAGGGCGGCCGCGGGTCGCACGATGTCCAGCAGGCGGACCCGGGCCGGCAGCGCGCCGCGGCTCGTCGCGGGCTCGAGAGCGGCGAGATCCCGGGCCAGCTCGGCCGCCACGTCGAGGGTCAGCCGGTCGACGGTCACGTTCTCCCGCTCCCGGAGGCCGGCCTCCAGGAGTCGGCCGTGGTCGCCCGTCTCACCACCGAGGCGCAGGACCGCGTCCGCGGACGGAGAGGCCGGCTCGGCCGACCCGGCGAGGGTCAGCACGACGACACCGCCGGCTCTGGCGTCGCGCAGCGCCGCGGCGGTCGCCGCGGACACCGGGCAGTCCTGCACCACCACCTGCCACGAAGCCGGCGACACCACCCGGCCGCCGGTGTCCCGCCGCGTCCGGTCGACCGTCGCTGCCAGAGCAGCCCGCAGTCGTTCCTCGGTGCCCGAGGAGTGCGGCCCGCCGTCGAGCAGCGTCACGCTTCCGGGTGGGAGATGGGGCAACCATCGCAGCCACTGCCACTCGTGCCGTCGCGCCGGGTCGACGAGGAGCATCACGTCGACGGCTCCGGGCGGGTGCAGCACGGCGAGTTGTCCGACCACGGAGCGCAGGACGCCGAGCGTGCGCTCGCGGGGACCGGTCACCGCCAGCCCGCCGGTGCGGCGGAGATCGAGCGTCACGGGCAGGTCGTCGACGACGACCGGCACGCGGCTGCCGTCCGGGTGTCGCCGCACGACGGTCGTCGTCCCGGCTCCGGTGCCCAGTCGGACGACGAGCGCGTCCTCGTCCGTGGGCCGCCGGCTCCACACCGTCGAAGACCGGCGGCGAGCCGCGGCGGACAGGGCCGCCAGGTCCGGGAAGCGTTCGGCGGCGGCGCGCGCGAACGCGTCCACGGCGTCTGCCACCTGCCCCTCCGTCGTCGCGAGGTCCGCCGCGTACCGGGCGCCTTCACGCCGTCCGGTGCGCCGTCCGTACCACCGCTCCGACGCCCAGGAACCCAGGGCGACCACCGGACTGAGCAGAGCGAAGAACAGGAACGTGGGCGTGCGCAGGAGCGTCGCCAGCAGGACCCCGCCCACCGCAGGCAGGGCGACAGCTGCCCACATCAGGCGCCGGGGCGGCGGCGGGGACGGGAGAGCGGGCAGCGCGATCTCCGCCTCGACCGGCGCGGTGGTCATGCGGATCGGGACCCGGAGGCGCGTGCGCCCAGCGCCGCCCGGCTCCACGGCTGCCGCACCGGTCGAGGGGCCGCTGAGGACCAGAGCCGACCCGCCCAGCCGCAGGACGACGCCGGTCGGCCACGGCGTGGGCGCCTCGTCCAGAACGGCCGTGCCGAGCCGGGTGCCGTTGGTCGATCCGAGGTCGCGCACCGAGACGGCGCCGCCGCCCACAGCGATCTCGAGGTGGCGACGGGACACGTCCGGGTCGTCGAGCCGGATGCCGGCCCCGGCCCCTCGTCCGACGACGTGCCGGCCGTGGACCAGGGGGACCACCCGTCCGGCGTCGGGCCCGCCCACCACCCGCAGGTCGAGTGCGCTCGGGCGGTCCTCGTGCATGGCTCGCGGCCCCGGGCGTCCCAGACCGAGCACGGCGCCGTGGCGCAGTTCGGGGGCGCGGAGCGTCAGGTGGCCCGACAGGCGGGTGGTCCCCGCCCACAGCCCGTCGACCGCCTCGCCCACCGCCTCCTCCAGGGCCGGGAGCACGGCGGCGAGCACATCGTCGTCGCACGCGATCACCTCCACGTCCACCGCTCCGGTGCTGCCGTGCACGGTCCAGCAGCGGCTGGCCGGCGCAGCGGTGGTCCCGGACGTCAGGGCGGGGGCGGGCGAGGAGGTCACGGCGTGATCATGCGGGCGGATCGCCGCTGGATCGGTTGCCCGACCACACCTTGTGGATAACCGACGCTCCTGTGGACAACTCGGTGGGCTCGTCAACGAGGTCGCCTAGCGTCCGCTGCAACCGGGACGGACCCGGAACGAGGAGGATCCCGTGAAGGTCGATTTCACGACCCTGCAGTCGATGGCCGGCCAGTGCCGCGGCGAGGCCGCTGACACCACCGGTCGGCACGCCGCACTGTCCAGCAGCATCAACGCCTCGGTGCTCGACGGCTGGACCGACAGCCAGGCGGCCGTGCGGTTCAGCGAGCTCTACGAGCAGTGGCGGACGTCAGCCCAGGGCGTCAGCGACGCCCTGACCGGCATGGGCAACCTGCTCGACAGCGTCGCCGGCGTCGTACCAGCAGCACGAGGCGGACATTGCCGCACGCATCGGCTCGATGCTCTGACGGCTGGGGCCAGCTGGTTACTCGGCAGTAGGATCAGCGGCCGTCCACGCGGGGCACCGGCGCCCCGGCTCGAACCGGCCTCCACGGGCCCGTGTCGTGCGCGCCGGACCCTGCGCCGTCTCGTCGTCGGGAGCGCGCCCATGCAGTTCGGTCGGTACTACGAGGAGTTCGAGGTCGGTGCGGTCTACAAGCACTGGCCAGGCAAGACCGTCACCGAGTACGACGACCACCTGTTCTGCCTGATCACGATGAACCACCACCCGCTGCACCTGGACGCGCACTACGCGGCGGAGACCACCGACTTCGGCAAGAACGTGGTCGTCGGCAACTACATCTACTCGCTGCTGCTGGGCATGAGCGTGCCGGACGTGTCGGGCAAGGCCATCGCCAACCTGGAGATCGAGTCGCTGCGGCACGTCGCCCCGACCTTCCACGGCGACACGATCTACGGCGAGACGACGGTTCTCGACAAGACCGAGTCCAGGTCCAAGGACGACCGCGGGATCGTGCACGTCGAGACGATCGGCTACAAGCAGGACGGCACGGTGGTGTGCATCTTCCGGCGCAAGGTCATGGTGCCCAAGCGGTCGTACGGAGAGCGCCGCGGCGGCGAGCAGCCCGGGCGCCCGGAGCCGAAGCCCCGCTGAGCGCGACGGGACGTCAGCGAGGGAGCACCCCCCAGCCGCTCAGCGTCTCGACCAGCGTCGGTGTGCACGGCAGGCCGGCCAGAGTGGCGGCGTCGGCGAAGACCACGTCGTCGGCGTCGTCCCCCGCGACGGGCTCGGATGACGGGTCGACCAGGTCGCACCGCAGGTCGGTCACCACGTAGACCAGATCTCCGCCTGCCGGGATGCGGACCTGGCCCACGGGTACACGGGCTCGCACTCGGAGCCCGGTCTCCTCGAGCACCTCCCGCTCGACGGCCTGCCGATCGGTCTCCCCGCGCTCCACCCGGCCCCCGGGCAGCGACCAGAGGCCGCGGCTGGGCTCGCGCCCCCGGAGCACGAGCAGGAGGCGCCCGGAGCGGTCGTGGACGACGGCCCCGACGCACGGAACCACGCGGTCGGCGGCCCCGGACCGGGGGCACTCGGCGTGCGGGAGGTCGTTCCCGTGGGGGAGCATGCGCGGCAGGCTACGCACCCCGCGCCCTCGGCGAGCGTGCGCCGCCGGGGATGCGCAGGTGTGCGCCAGCGCTTGACGTATCGGCACGACCACAGGACGGTGTATCGACGATGAGCGTGTCGCCGATCTGCCCTCGCTGCGGCGAGGAACTGGTCGTCCGCCGGGGGTCGACGGCGCAGGCGTGGTGCCACCTCCATGGAGCCGTGACGCCGCTGCACTGGACGACCCTGCTGGCCCACGACGCCATCTCCGCGGTCACCGCCGACGCGCGCGTGCCCGCGTGGGTGCCCGACCCGATGCCGCGCGGCTGGTCGGTGACCGGCCTCGCGTGGGGCGGCGAGCCCGGCGCCCGGGCGATCGTCGTCAACTGCGCCGGCCCCGCGCCCCTGGGCGGGGCCGCCGAACTCGTGCTGGTCGCGGAGGAGCCGGGCATGGGAGTCGGCTGCGGTTACGCGGGGCTGGCCGGCCCTGACCCCGGTGACGTCATCTCGGGCCCGTCGTCGGCCGACGTCAAGGCCGCGGGACAGCGGGCGCCACTGTGGGCGGTGCCCACCGACGACGGGCGCGCCGCCTTCGTGGGGGAGGCGTACGGCGTGTGGCTGTGGCTGGTCATGTGGCCGGCGTCCACCGCCTGGCTGCTCGCCGAGCAGCTGGAGCTGCTCGACCTGCGCGAGCGGCTCTACCCGGACCTGCCGCTCGGGCCGCCGAGCGAGCACCTGCTCCCCGGCCTCTGACGAGCAGCCGTAGCGACGCGCGACCGGCGCGCCGCCACCGGTACGACTGATGCCTGTGTTACTCATGGGACCAAGTGGTCCGCCGCGCACTGGTGGGCACTGATCCATGTGTGCCCGGGGTACCTCCCGGGCCCGCCCACCGAGCGCACCGCGGAGGTGATGATGAACCTCAAGAAGGTCCTCACCTGGCTGGTCGTCGCCTTCGTCGTCTTCTACGTGATCCAGGCTCCGGAGGACTCCGCCGCACTCGTGCGCAGCGCCGGCGACGCACTGGGCGACGCCGCGCAGTCGCTGGCCGAGTTCGTCCGTTCGCTGGTCTGATCCGTCGGCGTGTCGACCCCGACGCTCCCGCGGCTGCCCGCGCGCGCCGTCAAGGACGTCGCGAAGTACCTCCTCGACGACGAGGAGGCGGTCGTCG
Source organism: uncultured Actinomycetota bacterium (assembly GCA_963723745.1). GTDB lineage: Bacteria > Actinomycetota > Actinomycetes > Mycobacteriales > Geodermatophilaceae > CAVRRZ01. The sequence continues at coordinate 1,389,394 of CAVRRZ010000005.1, read as the reverse complement.
CCGTCCGCCGGCACTGGGCGGTGCTCATCGAGCCGACGGCCAAGTTCCTGCCGTTCTTCCTGATCGGCGGCTGGCTGCTGCTCGTCGATGCCGACAACCGGGTCACGAGTTCGGCCGGACTGCTCGTCCTGCTGGGTGCCTTCGTCTACTACGGGCTGAGGGTCGCCGAGTGGTGGTTCCGGCACTTCATCGTCAGCCGGCGCCGGGTGCTGCTGACCTCCGGCGTCATCGTCCGCACCGTCACCCTGCTCCCGCTGCGCCGCATCACGGACCTCACCTGGAAGGAGACCCTCCTCGGCCAGGTGCTGGGCTACGGGACCTTCCGGTTCGAGTCAGCCGGTCAGCAGCACGCGCTCTCCGAGATCACCTTCCTGCCCCACGCCGACCAGCTCTACCGGCAGGTCAGCGGGCTGCTGTTCGGCACCGACTGGGGAAGCGGAGGGGGCGCGGCCAACTCCGGTGACGACGAGGGCAACCCCGAGCCGCCGGAACCACCCCCGCCCATGCCACCCCGTCCAGGAGCAGGGCCCCAGGCACCCGGGACGCAGCCGGCCGGGACGCCGGCATCCGCGACCGCCGGATCCGGCACGCCCGAGCCGCGACGAACAGGACCGGTGCAGCCCGGCCCGGCCGGCCCGACCGGGCGGCAGGACACCGAGCCGATCCCGCGGGTGCGCTGACGGCGCTACACACCATTCGAAGGCCACGCACCATTCGAGGGCCACGCACCCTCGAAGGGTGACCGGGTCGCCGATGGGGGAGTCTGGGCCGGATGCGGATCGACCTGCACACCCACTCGTCGGTGTCCGACGGCACCGAGACCCCCGCCGAGCTGCTGACCACCGCGCAGCGGGCGGGGCTCGACGTCGTGGCACTGACCGACCACGACACCACCGACGGCTGGGCCGAGGCCGAACGCAGCCGCCCACCCGGCCTGACAGTGGTGCCCGGCATGGAGCTGTCCTGCCGGTGGTTCCCCGACGACCAGCCGCCGATCAGCGTCCACCTGCTGGCCTACCTGTTCGACCCCGAGCACCCCGCGCTGGCCGCCGAGCGGCTGCGGCTGCGAGCAGAGCGGCTGGCTCGCGGGGAGAAGATCGTCGCGGCGCTGGCCGCCGACGGCTATCCCGCTGGTCTGGGACGAGATCGTCGCGGGTCGGCGCGGCGGGGTCGTGGGACGACCGCACGTCGCCCGCGCGCTGGTCGCCGCAGGAGTCGTCGAGTCCGTCGACGCCGCCTTCGCGACCCTGCTCCACCACCGCAGCCCCTACTACGTGGCCAAGGCCGACACCGAGGTGCTCGCCGGAATCCGCATGGTCCGGGCGGCCGGGGGAGTGCCGGTGTTCGCCCACGGCCTGGCCCGTCGCCGCGGGCGGGTCCTCGACGACGACGCCGTGGGCGCCATGGCCGACGCAGGCCTGCTCGGTCTCGAGGTCGACCCATCCCGACCACGAGCCGGACGAGCGGGACCACCTGCGTGGCCTGGCGCGACGAGCTCGGCCTGCTCACGACCGGCTCGAGCGACTACCACGGCACCAACAAGTCGACGCCGATCGGTGCGTGCACCACCGACCCAGGACAGCTGGAGGCCCTGCTGGAGCGAGGCGTCGGTGCGCCCGTCCTGCGCGACTGACCTCCGCGCGCCACCCGGGAACGTCGGTACCCGCCGTTACCGTGGCAGTCATGGGAACGGTGGACGCCGGATCGGTGCAGGGAGTGCTGCCGGGCATGCCGCGGCGCCTCTTCCCGGCCACGCCCAGCAAGCTGGCCGCGTTCTCCGACTGCCCCCGCCGGTACCGCTTCGCCTACGTCGACCGCCCCAGCCCGCCGAAGGGTCCGCCCTGGGCGCACAACACGGTCGGTTCGGCCGTGCACGCCGCCCTGCGGTCGTGGTGGGACCTGCCGGTGGCCGAGCGCACCGCGGTGGCGGCTCGCCAGCTGCTGTACGGGGTGTGGTCGGTCAACGGCTTCCGCGACGGCGAGCAGGCCGGTCGCTGGCGGGCCCGCGCGGCGGCGTGGCTCACCGACTACGTCGGAACGCTCGACCCCACCGACGACCCGGTGGGCCTCGAGCGGCAGGTGTCGACCACGACCGAACGGCTCGCCCTGACCGGCCGGGTCGACCGCATCGACCAGCGCGGCGACGAGCTGGTGATCGTCGACTACAAGACCGGCCGCGGTGTCTGCACCGACGACGAGGCCCGCGGCTCGCCCGCACTGGCGGCCTACGTCCTGGGCGTCCGCCGCACGCTGCGCCGCCCGTGCAGCCGGGTGGAGCTGCACCACCTGCCCAGCGGGACGGTGGCCGCCTTCGAGCACACCGATCGGTCGCTGGCCAACCACGTCCGGCGGGCAGAGGACGTCGCGGACGACATCGCCACGGCGACCGCCGCGATGGCCGCCGGCGAGTCCGCGGACGCCGCCTTCCCGGCGGTCCCCGGCCGGCAGTGCGGGTGGTGCGACTTCCGGCCCAGCTGTCCGACCGGGCAGGCGGCGACGCCGGCACGCGAGACCTGGAGCTTCCTCGCCGACGAGGAGCCCCCGCAGCCGACCCCGTGACCGCGCCTCAGGCGGTCAGGTCGCGACCGGTGGCGGCTCCAGGCGGCTCACGGGCGGGCACCCGCCCAGAAGTCCAGCAGGACCTGCATCGTCCGCCCCGGGTTCTCGACGGAGGGGGAGTGGATGGAGCCCGCGATCACCTCGTGCCGCGCGCCCAGTCGTCGCGCCATGTCCGCCTGCACCTCCGGCGGCCACGCGTCGTCGGCGATCCCGTGCGCGACCAGCAGAGGCACGCCCGTGGCCGCCAGCTGCTCGACCCGGTCCGGTTCCGAGGTCATCGCCTCGGCCATCCCGCGCAGCCCGGCGGCGGTGTTGCGCAGGAACCGCTCCCGCAGGAACGCCCGCGTGGGTGCGGGCACCGCCTGGGCCTTCGGATCGGTCATCGCGAGCTGGTCGAGCGTGTCGGCCACCAGCTGCACCCCGCCGGCCTCCAGCAGGGGTGCCAGGTGCTCGAGCAGCGCGGCCCGACGGCCGGTCAGCTCGGACGGCCCCGAGCCGAGCAGGGTGAACGTGGCAAACAGCGACGGCTCGTCGATCACCGCCGCGCGGCACACGAGCCCGCCGAAGCTGTGCCCGACCAGGTGGATCCGGCCACCGGTCTCGTCGACCAGCTCCCGAGCCACGCGGACGACGTCGCCCCCGAGCTCCTCGACGGTGTAGGCGTCGACGTCGTCCGGCCCGGAGGACTCGTACTGGCCGCGCTGGTCGAGGGCCACTGCGCGGTAACCGGCCTCGCGCATCGGCAGGAGCAGCGGCGCGAAGTCCTCCTTGGTGCCGGTGAAGCCGGCGACCAGCAGCACGGTCCCCGAGCTGCCGTCGCCACCGGTGTCGAGCGCGGCCAGCGGGCCGGCACCCCCGGCGAACGTGCGGTGCGCGGCGTCGTGGTCGGCCAGTTGCCGCAGGTCGTCGGGGGCCACGGCGAGTTCGACGGGAAGGGCGGAACCGCCCGGCAGCACCATGCCCCCAGTGAACCGCGTGGTGGGCCCGCGTGCCGCGCCGGGGCCGCTCAGCGATACCCGAGGACCCTGTGGGGCAACCGGTAGATCACCACCGGCCCGACCGTCGACGTCCGGCCGCCGCTGGCGAGCCCCCCGTCGACCGGCAGCCGGGCCACCTCCTCGCCTCCGGAGAGGTCCCGTCGGACGAAGCCGTCGTCCTCGGGAACCAGCACCGTCGCAGGCTCCGCGGTCGAGCCGCCGTCCGCGGGGACGCTCGGCAGGCCGGCTGCCCGGGTCTGCCACTCCACCTCGCCGGAGGGAGCCAGCGCCCACACGGTCCCCCGGGCCCACAGGAGCGCGAACTCGCCCGCGGCGGCCTGCTGCGGGACGGCGTCGACGCCGTCCGAGGCCGGCAGGTCGACGGTCTGGAGGACGTCGCCGTCGCCGGGGCCGCGCACCTCGACCGTGTCGCCCACCACGACGGTGACCAGCCGGTCGACGCCGGCCAGCCGGAGCGGCGTGTCACGGGGCGCGGTCAGCTCCCGGGTCCAGTGCGGGTCGCCGTCGAACCCGTCGAACAGGCGCAGCTGGACCGCTTCCGACCCAGGGCAGCGCTGGAGGATGCCGACCCCGGTGCTGCCGGCCTCCGCGCCGAGCAGCCGGCACTCGCCGGGGGCCTGGTAGGTCCAGCGGGTGCCGTTGTTGGTGGGGTCGAGGGTGACGATGCCGGTCTCCGTGGCGGCCAGCACGATCTGGTCGGTGCTCGACAGCCGGACGTCGGCGCGGAAGTTGACGTTGCGGGTCCACAACCGCACGCCGGTGCCGGCATCGAGGGCCAGTGCCTCGTCGCAGCGGCCGGCGGTGCGGAAGACGGCCACGACCACACCGTCGACGGCCGTCAGGTCACAGAGGTGGGCGTTGGCCCGGGTGTAGTGCCACGCCTCCTCGCCGGTGACGCCGTCGAGTGCGGTGATGCCGCGCTCGCCCCCGACCAGGATGCGGCCGCTCTCGACGACCCGACGCGGCAGTGGGTCGCCGGTCGCCGACCATGCCTGGGCGAGGTTCCCTTCGGGGGCGCCCGGCGGCAGGTCGGCCGGCGGGGAGGTCGTGCTGTCGGTCGCGGCCGCATCGGAGCCGCGCCAGAGCAGCACGGCGAGCAGCATCAGGCCGAGCGAGGCCGCCGTCCACACCCAGACCCGCATCGGCGGGCGCGACAGATGTGGCACGGCGGCTCGGCAGCGTCCGGGATCAGGCCGCGGACTCGGAACCGCCGCCACCGCGGTTGGCGCCGCCGCGACGACGACGCCGGCGACGGGGCGCGCCGCCCTCGGCCGGCGAGCCTTCGGCCGCCGAGCCCTCGGAGGCGTTCACCGGAACGTTCTCGTCCGACGACTCGCCACCGCTGCGCGTCCGACGTCGCGGGCGGCTCTTGCCGGAGCCCGCGGGCTTGTCACCGTCACGGGCACCGTCACGGCCGCCGTCGCGGCCTCCGCCGTCCCGGCCGGGGCCGCGGCCACCGCCGGACGGGCGGTTCCGCTTGCCGGTCTCGCCGAGGTCCTCGAGCGTCTCCGCATCCAGGCCCTCGCGGGTGCGCTGCGAGCGCGGCAGCCGGCCCTTGGCGTTCTCGGGCACGTCGAGGTCGGTGTAGACCCAGGGCGAGGTCGAGTACGTCTCCGGCCGGGTCCTCGAAGTCCAGGTCGAGCGCCTTGTTGATCAGCTGCCAGCGCGGGATGTCGTCCCAGTCGACGAGGGTGACGGCGACGCCCTCGCGGCCGGCCCGGCCGGTGCGGCCGATGCGGTGCACGTAGGTCTTCTCGTCCTCCGGGCACTGGTAGTTGACGACGTGGCTGACGCCGGTGACGTCGATGCCGCGCGCGGCGACGTCGGTGGCGACCAGCACGTCGACCTTTCCGCTGCGGAAGGCGCGCAGCGCCTGCTCGCGAGCGCCCTGCCCGAGGTCGCCGTGCACCGCCGCGGCCGCGAAGCCGCGGTCGACCAGGTCGTCGGCGACCTTCTGCGCGGTCCGCTTGGTGCGGCAGAAGACCATGACCAGACCGCGGCCGCGGGACTGCAGCACCCGGGAGAGCAGCTCGGGCTTGTCCAGGTTGTGCGCCCGGTAGACGAACTGGGTCGTCTGCGGGACGGTCGAGCCCTCGTCGTTGCCGTGCGCGCGGATGTGCGTCGGCTGCGTCATGAACTGGCGGGCCAGGGTGACGATCGGGCCGGGCATGGTCGCCGAGAACAGCATCGTCTGCCGCTTGTCGGGGACCATCGCCGAGGATCCGCTCGATGTCGGGCAGGAAGCCCAGGTCGAGCATCTCGTCGGCCTCGTCGAGGACGAGGACCTTCACCTTGCCGAGGATCAGGTGGCCCTGCTGGGCCAGGTCGAGCAGCCGGCCAGGCGTGCCGACGACGATCTCGACGCCGCTCTGCAGCGACTGCACCTGCGGCTCGTAGGCGCGCCCGCCGTAGATGGCCTGCACGCGGATGCCGCGCTTCACTCCGGCCGCGGCCAGGTCGCGGGCGACCTGCACGCACAGCTCGCGGGTGGGGACGACGACCAGCGCCTGCGGGACGCCGTCGCCGCCCTCGGCCGGCGGGACGGACCCGCTGCAGCATCGGGACGCCGAAGCCGAGGGTCTTGCCGGTGCCGGTGCGGGCCTGACCGATGAGGTCGTGGCCGGCCAGCGCCAGCGGGAGGGTGAGCTCCTGGATGGCGAACGTGCGGGTGATGCCCGACGTCGGACAGCGCGGCGATGACGTCCGGGTGGATGTCGAAGTCGCTGAACAGCGGGCGGTCTCGGCTCGACCGGGGCGCCGCCGAGGGGCTCGACGGCCTGCTCGATCTGCTCGGGGGCCGGGGCGCCGGTCTCGGCGTGGTCGATCGCCGGGGTGTTCTCGATGTCGGGGGTGTTGTCGATGGAGGTCAGGGTTCTCGCCTCTGGTCTGGTGGGGGAGGCCCGGCGTCGCGGGGGGCGCGGCGGGTGTCGTCCCGATGTCGGATGTCGCGGGAAGTTCCAGCGCCGACTCGCACCAGCTGACCGGGCGGAAGGATCCGACCCGGGAGACAGCCCCTGGGGGCTCTCGGTCACCTGCCCCTGAGGGCGGCGTCCGGCGGTAGTCAGCGCACAGATACCAGCAAGCCCGAAGGCTCGCCGATTCCCATGGTAGCGCGGACGTTCGTTAGCCTCTCGTCGCCGCACCGCCCGTGTGCCCGCGGGCACACCCGCCCGGGGGAGGCGGTGCCCCTCCCACGTGCCTCTCGTCGCGATCCCTGGAGCCGCCCCGTGACCTCGGTCGACAACCGTGCCGTCGTCGACCTGCTCGGCGTGCTCGCCTACGCCGAGCTGACCGCGTTCGACCGGCTGGCCGAGGACGCCCGGATGGCCCCCACGCTGACCGGCCGGGCGGCGCTGGCCCGCATGGCCGCGGCCGAGATCGCCCACCACGGCCGGCTCACCGAGCGGATCACCGAGCTCGGTGCCGACCCCGCGGAAGCGATGACTCCGTTCGTGCCGGCGCTCGACGCCTTCCACGAGAGCACCCGGCCCAGCAACTGGCTGGAGGGCCTGGTCAAGGCCTACGTCGGCGACGGGCTGGCCGCGGACTTCTACCGCGAGATCGCCGCCTTCCTCCCCGACGCCGACCGCGCCCTCGTGCTGGAGGTGCTGGCCGACACCGGGCACGCCGACTTCGCCGTCCGCGAGGTCCGCGCGGCCATCGCCGCGGACCGCCGGGTGGCCGGGCGGCTGGCCCTGTGGGGCCGGCGGCTCGTCGGAGAGGCGATCACCAGGTCGCAGGCCGTCATCGCCGAGCACGACCGGCTGGCCGACCTGATCATGGGCGGCACCGGCGACCTGGCCGGCGTCGGGCGGCTGATCGAGCGGATCACCGAGCGCGCACACCGAGCGCATGCAGGCCCTGGGCCTGAAGCCCTGACCGACGCCGAGAGGGCGCCGTCCGCACGCGGACGACGCCCTCTCGGACGGCGGGTGCTCAGGAGCCTGCGATGAACCCCACCCGGCGCTGGTCGGCCTGGGCGATCTCGACGTAGGCGATCCGGTCGACCGGGACGACGATCCGGCGTCCCCGCTCGTCGACGAGCGTCAGCAGGCCGTCCTTGGTGAGCCGGACATGGCCTTGGACACCTCCGCCGCGATCTCGTCGGGGGTCTTGGGGCTGTCGATGACCAGCTCCCGGGGGGAGTGCTGGACGCCGATCTTGACTTCCACGGGGCGATGCCTCCTCGGTTCGCGCGACTGGCTCCAACGCTAGTCCAGCGGCGCGGCGGCGGGGCTGCCGTCGGGGTGCGCCGACAGCGAACGGCTCAGTCGCGGGCGGTGCCGCCGTCGACCAGCGGGAAGCCGGAGATCCCGCGCCACGCCAGCGCCGACATCAGTGAGACCGCCTCGTCGCGCGACACGGTGCCCTTGCGCGGCAGCCACCAGCGGGCGCTGGTCTCGGCCAGGCCGGTGAGCCCGGCCGCCAGCAGCAGCGCGCGCTCCGTGTCGGCGCCGGTGTCGGCGGCGATCACCTCGGCGATCGCCTCGACGCACACCTCGGTGCCGCGGTCGACGATGGAGCGGACGTCGGCGTCGTTGCGCAGGTCGGACTCGAAGACCAGCCGGAAGGCCTCGCCCTCGGCGTCGATGAACTCGAAGTAGGCGCCGCACGGCGCCGTCCACCCGCTCGCGGTTGTCGTCGGTCGCGGCCATGCGCCTCGGCACCCGGTCGGCGAGCTCCGATGACGTGCTCCTCGAGCAGCGCCAGGTACAGCTCCCGCTTGCCGGGGAAGTGCTGGTACAGCACCGGCTTGCTCACGCCGGCGCGGTCGGCGATGTCGTCCATCGCGGCGGCGTGGAAGCCCTGGGCGACGAAGACGTCCTGCGCGGCGCGCAGCAACTGCAGCCGGCGGGCGCCCCGGGGCAGGCGGGACGTGCGGCGGTTGGGCGCGGCGGCCGGGCGGGGGGTCTGCATGGCGCCGTCGATGTTACCGGCGGGTTCTGTCGGCCGCGCCGCGGCGCAGCCGACCGGATTACCGTCGGACGGCGATGCCCGACGCGTGCCACCGTTCCGCCGACCGCGCCGAGCCCGGCGCGCCGCCGGACGGCTGCCCTCGTCCGACGCCCGCTGCCGCGGCTGCGCCGCGTGCTGCCGCCCTGGCCGGGCCGGGAGATCGCCGATGCGCGGCGGTGAGGTCTTCGTCCGCCACACGCCGTGGACCGGGTCCGGTCGACGCCGACGGTCGGCGCCCCGCGCGAGCGCGCGCTCTACGTGCACGGCCTGGGTGGCGCGTCCACCAACTGGACCGACCTGGCCGCGCTGCTCGCCGTCCGCTTCGACGGGTGGGCACTGGACCTGCCGGGCTTCGGGCGGTCGCAGCCGCCGCCGCGCGGGCACTACTCGATCCGCGGGCACGGCGAGGCGGTCGTCGACCTGCTCGAGCACGTGCGTCGACCTGCCCGGGGCCCGGGCAGCGGTCAGCCGGTGCACCTGCTCGGCAACTCCCTCGGCGGCCTGGTCAGCCTGCTGGTCGCCGCTCGCCGTCCCGACCTGGTGGCGTCGCTGACCCTGGTCTCGCCCGGCGATGCCGGTCTACCGCGTGCCCCCCGCCTTCAGCCGGGCGCTGCTGCTGCTCCTGCTGCCCGGCATCCCGCCGCTCGCCGAGCAGCGCATGGCCGGGATCGCGCCCGAGCAGCACGTCCGCGCGATGATCCGGATGTGCTTCGGCGACCCGTCGCGGGTGCCCCGCGAGCGGCTGGACCAGGCCGTCGAGGAGATGCGCGAGCGCAGCGAGCAGCCGTGGGCCGACCGGGCGCTGACCCGAAGCATGCGGGGCCTGATCACGTCCTACCTGCGGCTCGGGGCGCCAACGCCTGGCGCCAGGCCCGCCGGCTGCCGCACGCCGACGCTGGTCGTGTGGGGCGACCGCGACAAGCTGGTCGACCCCGCGCTCGCCCCGCGGCTGGCCGCCACGGTGCCCGGGGCCCGCTTGCAGCTGCTCGAGGGCGTCGGTCACGTCGCGCAGCTCGAGACCCCGGAACCGGTGGCGCGAGCGGTGCTGGCGCTGGCCGAGGAGCGCTCCGTGCGCCGGTGACATCCGGGTGCCACACCGCGCGCTTGCCGGGCGTGTTCCGTTCCGCGTGAGAGGGTGGGGCGGGCGACGCCCCGGTCGTCCGCGCGCGGGTCGATGCCCGCCGGGAGCAGTCGAGCGGTGGGAGGACCGGCACGTGGTCGGACGACGCGCCGACGGCTCGCCGACCGATCGTCGACCGGTCGCCCGACCGTCGCTCGCCCGTCCACCGGTGCCGCCGCCCGCGCACCGCTCGCCGGCCCGGCCGGTCGACCGCCGTCCGCCGGTCCCGCCCGTCCGCGATGCCGGTGGCGTGCGCACCGCCTCGCCGCCGGTCGACCGGACGCCGAGACCCGATCGGGCGTCGCAGCGCCGGCTCCGGCCGGACGGCCCCCTCGTCGCCGCCCCGGACGTCGTTCCGCGCGGTCGCCGCCCCGAGCCGGAGCCCCAGGGACGGATCCGCCGGTTCGTGCACGCGTACGGATGGCGGGCCTACGCCGTCCCCGTGCTGGCCGTGGCCACGGTCGTGACTCTGGTCGACCTCGCCCTGACCTCACCCGGCGAGGCGACCGGCACGGACGCCGCCGCGGCGATCGAGACGCCCGTCGTCCGGCAGCAGGTGGCCGAGTCGCCGCCATCGGTGGTACCGGGTCCGACCCGCTCCGCCGAGGCCGACGCCGGGCCCAGCGAGACCCCGAGCGAGCCGGCCGCGCAGACCTACGTCGAGCAGGGGGCCAGCTCGGTCACCGTGGTGGCCGGCGGCTCGGAGGTGCTCGGCTCGGGGCCGACCCAGCGCTTCGTCGTCGAGATCGAGGACGGCATCGACGTCGAGGGCGCCGCCTTCGCCGAGGCGGTGGAGGAGACCCTCGGCGATCCCCGGTCGTGGGGCGCCGGCGGGCAGATGTCCTTCCAGCGCGTGGACGCCGCGGCCGCGGCCGCCGGCGACTACGACTTCCGCGTCAGCCTGGTCAGCCCCGGCAGCATGGAGAAGTACTGCCCGGGCGTCGGCACCGGCGGGTACACGTCCTGCCGCTACGGGGAGCGCGCCGTCATCAACCTGGCCCGCTGGGTCACCGCCGTCCCGCACTACGACGGCGACATCGCGACCTACCGTCAGTACGTCGTCAACCACGAGGTCGGTCACGTCCTCGGCAACGGCCACGTCGACTGCCCGGGCCCCGGGCAGCCCGCGCCGGTGATGGTGCAGCAGACCCTCGGCCTCCAGGGCTGCGCCAAGAACGCCTGGCCCTATCCGTAGTCGCCATCCATGGGCGCGTTGCGCTCCGGGTGCCTGCGCCTCCCACTCCTCGCACGCGAAGGAATCAGCGGGGATGGCAGGCTGTTGTGCACACCAGAGTCCGCAGATCCGAGGAGCGACCGTGTCCCTGCCACCCCTGGTGGAGCCCGCCGCCGACCTCTCCATCGAGGAGGTCCGCCGGTACAGCCGCCACCTGATCATCCCCGATGTCGGGATGGACGGGCAGAAGCGGCTGAAGAACGCCAAGGTGCTCGCCGTCGGCGCCGGCGGCCTCGGCTCGCCGGTGCTGATGTACCTGGCCGCGGCCGGGGTCGGCACCCTCGGCATCGTCGAGTTCGACACCGTCGACGAGTCCAACCTGCAGCGCCAGATCATCCACGGGCAGTCCGACGTCGGCCGGTCCAAGGCCGAGAGCGCGCGCGACTCCATCAAGGAGATCAACCCGCTGATCGACGTCCGGCTGCACGAGACGCGCCTGGACAGCGACAACGTGCTCGACATCTTCGGCCGAGTACGACCTCATCGTCGACGGCACCGACAACTTCGCCACGCGCTACCTGGTCAACGACGCGTGCGTGCTGCTGAACAAGCCCTACGTCTGGGGCTCGATCTACCGCTTCGACGGCCAGGTCTCGGTCTTCTGGAACGAGCACGGCCCCAACTACCGCGACCTCTACCCGGTGCCGCCGCCGCCCGGCATGGTCCCGAGCTGCGCCGAGGGCGGCGTGCTCGGCGTCCTCTGCGCGACCATCGGCGCGATCCAGGCCACCGAGGCGGTCAAGCTGATCACCGGCATCGGCGAGACGCTGCTCGGCCGGCTGATGGTCTACGACGCCCTCGAGATGACCTTCCGCGAGATCAAGGTCCGCAAGGACCCCGAGGGTGAGCCGATCACCGGGCTCATCGACTACGAGGCCTTCTGCGGCGTCGTGTCGGTCGAGGCCCAGGAGGCCGCGGCCGGCTCGACGATCACGGTCGACGAGCTCAAGGACATGATGGACGCCGGCAAGGACTTCGAGCTGATCGACGTCCGGGAGCCCAACGAGTACGAGATCGTGTCGATCCCCGGCGCGAAGCTGATCCCGAAGGACGAGATCCTCTCCGGCCGGGCGCTGGCGCAGCTGCCGAACGACAAGCCGATCGTGCTGCACTGCAAGACCGGCGTCCGCTCCGCCGAGGCGCTCGCCGCGGTCAAGAACGCCGGGTTCAGGGACGCCGTGCACGTCCAGGGCGGCGTCACGGCATGGGCCACGCGCATCGACAAGGCGCTGCCCACCTACTGAGAGACACCCCCTGCCCCCCACCACTCGCATGCTCGCGGTGGGCCCCTGCAGGGGGCGGCCCGGTCCGCTCTCCCCGGCGAGCGGACCGGGCCCTCGGCATGTTCACTGGGCGCATGGCCGACTTCTCTCCCGTGGAGCTCCTCGAGCTCTTCCAGCGCGCCCAGGCCCAGTTCACCGACCGTGTCGACGCGGTCGCGCCGGACCAGTGGGAGGACGAGGCCCTGCCCGAGTGGACGGTGGCCGACCTGGTCGCGCACCTGGTGACCGAGGCGCTGTGGGTGCCCCCTCTGCTGGCCGGTGAGCCCTACGTGGAGGGGCGGTTCCCGACCGACACGACCGACCTGCTGGGCAACGACCCGTTCACCAGCTGGGAGTCCGCCGCGGACGACGCCCTGTCCGCCTTCGCCGAGGACGACGCGCTGATCCGCACGGTGCACCTGTCCGCGCGGCCCGCGGCCGGCCGCCGACTACATCTTCGAGATGACCGCCGACCTCACCGTGCACTCCTGGGACCTGGCTCAGGCGACCGGCGGTGACACGGAACTGGACGGTGAGCTGGTGACGGCGGGGCTCGTCTACGCCGACCGGCTGCCGCGTCGACGGCGTCCCCGGCATCATCGGCCCGACCGCTGGACGTCTCGGGCGCCGCCCCGCCCCAGGTGCGGCTGCTGGCGCGCTTCGGCCGCAAGGCCTGATCCCTCGCACGAGGCGATCCGACCGACACACCGGCGGCGCACGCCGGTGCCCGCTGCGCCGGTCGGACTTCTTAGGCTGTGCTGCCGCTTCCACCAGCCCCGGAGGTATTCGCCATGGGTTCCCCCACCTCGGACGACGACGCGACCGCTGCCGGTCGCGGACCTGCACCGGAGGGCTGGGGGCCGCCGTCCCAGAACCCCGGTGGCGCGACCCCGCCGGCGGACCAGCCGACGACACCGCAGGGCCAGGGTTGGCAGCGGGACCAGACGGCACAGTTCCCACAGCCGGGCCCTGGTGGGTACCCGCCCCCGCAGGGGCAGGGCTTTCCGCCGCCCCCCGGCCAGTACGCGCAGCAGGGGCCCGGGGCCCCGTACCCGCAGCAGGGGCCCGGGGCCCCGTACCCGCAGCAGGGGCCCTACCCGGGAGGCCCGTACGCAGGGGGTCCGTACGCCGGTGGTCCGGGCGGTCCGATTCCGCCGCCGGGACCCGGTGGCCCCTACGGGTACGGCGGACCGGGCGGGCCGGGCGGGCCCGCGGGGCCGGGTGGCCCGGGCGGTTCCGGCGGGAGCAAGCGCAACCTGATCATCGCGGTCGTGGCGGGCATCGTGCTGCTGGCGGCGGTCGGCGCCGTCCTGTGGTTGAGCCTCGGGGGTGACGAGGACCCGGTCGCGACCGACCGCACCACGTCCCCGTCGACGTCTCCCACCACGTCGAGCTCCGCGCCGACGACCTCCGGGTCCCCGACCCCGTCGCCGTCCCCGACGGAGACCGGTGGGGACGCCGACTACCTGATCAGCATCGTGCCTGCCGACTTCACCGACTGCGAGGAGGCCGCCCTCGAGGGCGACGGCGACATCGCGCACGTCACCTGTGGTCCCAGCACCACGCAGCCGGGACCGCAGGAGGCGGAGTTCTACCTGTACGAGGACACCGACACGCTCGACCAGGTCTTCGCCGACGACGTCGCGGGGGCGGGTCTGGAGCCGATGCCCGAGGGCGAGGACTGCACCACCACGACCGGCGTGACCACGTGGGACGTCGGTGGCGTGCAGGGCGGCGAGGTGGCCTGTGCCATCACCGACAGCGGACTGGTCATCGCGTGGACCGACTGGGAGTTCGGTGTCGAGGGCATCGTCTACGCGGCCGGCAGCACCCAGGAGGAGCTCGGGGCGCTCAGCGAGTGGTGGCTCACCAACAGCGACTACCAGGGCTGAGCGGTTCGCCGGAGGCCCTCTGCCTGACCGTCCCGTGCCGCAGCGCCCCGCCCTCGAGGTCGACGAGGCCGTCTTCGACGCCGTCGAGTCGATCCCGGTCGGTCGGGTGAGCACCTACGGGGCGGTCGGCCGCATGGTGGGCGTGGGCCCGCGCCGCGTGGCGCGGGCCCTGGCCGCCGGCGGCGGCGCCGTCCCGTGGCACCGCGTCGTCCGGGCCGACGGGACGGCGGCCGAGCCGGTGCGCGTCCGCCAGCTGGAGCTCCTGGCCGGCGAGGGGGTGCCGCTGCGCAACGGTCGCATCGACCTGTCGATCGTGGGCTGGCCCGAGGAGTAGTCGTCCCGACTGCACCAGCCGTCCCGGATCCGTCGGTGGTCCGTGGTGTCATCGGAGGCGTGGCAGAACGGGGGGCGGTCGACATCGGCGGAGTCGACCTCGTGGCGCGGGCGCCGGTCTACCGGCTCGTCGCGCCCAGCGCACCGACGTCGGTCCCCGCGCCACGGCTGGACCCCACGCAGCAGGCCGTCGTCGACCATCCGGGTGGGCCGCTGCTGGTGCTCGCCGGGCCGGGCACCGGCAAGACGACGACGATCGTCGAGGCCGTGGCCACCCGCATCGACGCGGGCATCGACCCCGAGCAGATCCTCGTCCTGACGTTCAGCCGCAAGGCGGCGGCCGAGCTGCGCGCCCGGATCACTGCACGCGTCGGGCGAACCATCCGCGAGCCGCTGGCCCGCACCTTCCACTCCTACGCCTACGGCGTCCTCCGCCGCGCCGCGCATGCTGCGCGCCGAACCGCCACCGCGGCTGCTGACCGCCGCCGAGCAGGACGCGGTGGTCGCCGAGCTGCTCCGGGGCGACGCCGAGGAGCAGGGCGCCGTCCGGTGGCCGGCGGAGCTGGCGCCGGCCCTCGGCACCGCCGGCTTCCGCACCGAGCTGCGGGAGCTGCTGCTGCGCGCCACCGAGCGCGGTGTCGGCTCCGAACAGCTGGCCGCGCTGGGGGCGCGAGCTCGGGCCAGGAGCACTGGGTGCACGCCGCGGCCTTCCAGGAGCAGTACGAGGCGGTCACCGCCTTCTCCACCGCCGCCCGCGGCGACGCCTCGGGGTACGACCCGGCCGAACTGGTCCGGGGTGCGATCGCCGAGCTCGACGGCGACGCCGAGCTGCTCGCGCCAGGAGCGCGAGCGGGCGCGGTGGCTGTTCGTCGACGAGTACCAGGACACCGACCCGGCGCAGGTGGAGCTGCTCGAGCTGCTGGCCGGTCGCGGCGGCGAACCTCGTCGCCGTCGGCGATCCCGACCAGTCGATCTACGCCTTCCGCGGCGCGGAGCCGCGCGGCATCGTCGAGTTCCCGGAGCGCTTCCGGCACACCGACGGACGCCCGGCCCGGCGGGTGTCGCTCGGCGTCTGCCGGCGGTCGGGCGAGGAGCTGCTGCGGGTCAGCCGGCGGGTGGCCGAGGGGCTGCCGGGTCCGTGGGAGCACCGCCGGCTGACGCCTGGAGAGCCCGCCCCGCCGGGTTCGGCCGAGGTGCACGTCTTCTCCTCGGCAGCGATCGAGGCCGCCTACCTCGCCGACGTGCTGCGCCGGGCCCACCTGCTCGACGGGTTGCCGTGGTCGGACATGGCCGTCGTCGTGCGCACCGCCGGCGCGCTGGGCCCGCTTGCGCCGAGCGCTGGCGCACTGCCGGCGTGCCGGTCGCGGTGTCCTCCGACGACCTGCCCCTGGCGGGGCAGCCGGCGGTGGCCCCGTTCCTGCGGCGCCCTGGGCGCCGTGCTGCCCGGCTCCGGACGGCGGTGAACGACGGGCTCGACGAGCCGGCGGCCGAGGCGCTGCTGGCCTGCCCGCTGGGCGGGGCCACGGTGCTGGACCTGCGCCGGCTGCGCCGGGCGGTCCGGATCGCGCTGATCGGCCGGGGTGTCGACCCCGCCGACCGCGCGGAGCCCCTCGCTCTCGCGCTGGCCGACGAGGCGCTGCTCGGCGACCTCGCACGAGCACGTGGCCCGGCCGGCACTCCGGGTGGCCGCCGTCATGGCCGCCGGCCGCGTCGCGCTGTCGGCCGGCGGCACCGCGGAGGACGTGCTGTGGGCGATGTGGCAGCGCAGTGGCCTGGCCGGCCGGTGGGCGCGCGCCAGCGCCGCGGGTGGAGCCGTCGGGAGCGGTGGCCGACCGCGATCTCGACGCCGTCGTCTCGCTGTTCGACGCCGCCGCCGGCTTCGTCGACCGGCTGCCGTCGGCCGACGTGGCCGGCGTTCGTCGCGCACCTGTCGGCTCAGGAGCTCCCCGGCGACACCGGTGCCGCCCGGGCTCCGCGGGGGAGACGGTGCGGCTGCTCACCGCGCACGCGGCCAAGGGCCTCGAGTGGGACCTGGTCTGCGTCGCGGGCGTCCAGGAGGGCGTCTGGCCCGACCTGCGCGAGCGCACCTCGCTGCTCGGCGCCGAGGATCCTCGTCGAGCGAGCCGCCGGGATCGACGGCTCCGTCGGTCGACCGCCGCACGCTGGCGCTGGCCGAGGAGCGGCGGCTGTTCTACGTCGCGTGCACCCGGGCCCGCCGCCGGCTGCTCGTCACCGCCGTCCAGGGCGCCCTCGACGGCGCCGGACGCCGGCGCCACCGCCTCCCGATTCCTCGACCTGGTCGAGCCGCCGCCGGCCGAGGACGGTCGCCCGCTCACCGAGCTGCCCCGGTCGCTGACCCTCCCTGCGCTGGTGGCCGAGCTGCGTCGTGCGGTCACCGACCCGCACACGCCCGCCGGTCGGCGTTCGGCGGCCGCGGCCCTGCTCCGACGGCTGGCCGACGAGGGCGTGCCCGGTGCCGATCCGGCCACGTGGTGGGGCCTGCCGCCGCTGTCGGACGACGCGCCGCTGGTCGATCCGGCTGATGCCGGTGCGCGTGCGCCCCTCGGCGATCGAGACCTTCCAGCGCTGCCCGCTGCGGTGGGTGCTCGGGTGCGGTGGGCGCCGAGGCCTCGCCCGACAGCACCCGCACGGTCGGCTCGGCGGTGCACGCCGTCGCCCAGCAGGTGGCCGAGGGGCTGCCTCCTGCCGAGGCGCCGGCGGTGCTGGACGCCGAGCTCGACCAGCTGGCCTCGGCCCGGGCTGGTCCGACCAGCGGCAGCGGCACGACGGCGCAGGACATGCTCAGCCGGTTCCTCGGCTGGCACGCAGGCGAACCGGCCGGGAGCTGCTCGGCGCGAGGTCGATTTCGACGTCGTGGTCGGCCGGCGCCCGGGTCCGCGGTCAGGTCGACCGGCTCGAGCGCGACGCGGAGGGCCGGCTGGTCGTCGTCGACCTGAAGACCGGCAAGAGCCCGGTCGAGGAACGTCGAGCAGCACGGCCAGCTCGCCGCCTACCAGGTGGCCGTGGCCGCCGGTGCCTTCGCCGACCACGGGACGACGCCGGGCGGGGCCGCGCTGCTGCAGGTCGGCGGCACCCGCGTGAAGGCCAAGGAGCAGCACCAGGAGCCGCTGCCCGCCGACGTCCCGGTGGCGGAGACCTGGGCAGGAGAGCTGCTGGCCGAGGTCGGCGACGGCATGGGCGCGGGCTCGTTCGAGGTGCGCACGGGCGCCTACTGCCAGCGGTGCCCTGCCCGTCGCAGTTGCCCGCTGCACGAGCCGGGTCGCGCAGGTGACCAGGTGACGCCGCGGGCAGGGGGGTCCGTCGACGCCGGCCAGCTGACCTTCGAGATCCCGGGTGTGCCGAGCCCGCCGCCGGCCGAGCGGCCCCGGCGGCGCCTCGACCCCGCCGAGGTCGCCGACCGCTGCGGGCTGTCCTACGCGCCCTCGGACGAGCAGGCCCGCGTCGTCGTCCGCGCCGGCCGACCGGCCGCTCGTGGTCGTCGCCGGCGCCGGCTCCGGCAAGACCGAGACCATGGCCGCCCGAGTCGCCTGGCTGGTGGCCAACCGGATCGTCGAGCCCGGAGGCGATCCTCGGGCTGACGTTCACCCGCAAGGCGGCCAGCGAGCTGACCGAGCGGGTGCGGCTGCGGCTCGGAGCGCTCGCCCGGCACCCTGACACCGAACCGGAGCTCGCCGAACGGCTGTCGATCGCCCACTCCGACCGTCGCGACCTACCACGGCTACGCCGCGGCGCTGGTCGCCGAGCACGGCCTGCGGATCGGCGTCGAGCCCGGTGCGGGCGTGCTCGGCCCGGCGATGTGCTGGGGGCAGGCCGCCAGCCGTCGGTCACGTCGTGGACCGGCGACATGAGCGACGTCCCGCTGACGCTGCCACCACGATCGAGGACGTCCTGACGTTGGCCGCCGAGCTCGGCGAGCACGACGTCAGCGCCGACCGACTGCGCGACTGGACCGCGCGCTGGGAACGCGCAGATCGCGCACCTATCCCGACGCCGCGCGCAAGAAGGGCCTCTACCGCGACGGTCGCAGAAGATGCTCGAGCCGGCAGCGGGCCCGCGTCGGCGCTGCTGCCGCTGGTCGAGGCCTTCGAGGCGCGCAAGCGCGCGGCCGGGGCGATCGACTACGCCGACCAGGTGGCCTACGCCGCACGATCTGGCCGGTGGCGGCGCCCGAGGTCGGCCGCCGGGAGCGGGCCCGCTGGCAGGTCGTGCTGCTCGACGAGTACCAGGACACCAGCGTGGGCCAGCTGCGCATGCTCGAGGCGCTGTTCGGCGGCGAGACCGGGCACCCCGTGCTCGCCGTCGGCGACCCCCGCCAGTCCATCTACGGCTGGCGAGGTGCCTCGGCCGGCACCATCGAGCGCTTCGCCCGCACGTTCCCCGGCCGCTCCGGACGTCGGGCCGAGCGGCTGACGCTGGCCACGAGCTGGCGCAACGACGGCGCGGTCCTCGCGGTCGCCAACGCCGTCTCGGCGATGCTGCCCGCCCGCCCGAGCAGCCCTGCCCGACCTGGCGCCGGCACCGGGCGCGGGCCGGGGCGCGGTCACCGTCGGCCTTTACGAGACCGTCGCCGACGAGACCGAGGCGCTGGCCGACCGGCTGGCCGCCTGCTGGCACGGCACCGACGCCGCCCGGCCAGCCGAGGCCGGCCGCCGTCCGACGATCGCCGTGCTGGCCCGCGCCCGCAAGCAGCTGCCACGGCATCGCGCCGCCCTGCGGGCCCGCGACGTGCCGGTCGAGGTCGTCGGCCTGGGCGGCCTGCTCGAGCATGCCCGAGGTCTCCGACGTCGTCGCCACGCTCACCGTGCTCGTCGACCCCGACGGCGGGCGACGCCCTCGGGCGGCTGCTCACCGGCGCCCGCTGGCGGATCGGTCCGCGCGACCTCGCCGCGCTCGAGGCGCGGGCCCGCGCCCTGGTGCACTCCCGCCGGCCGGCGTCCCCGACCGGAGGGCGGAGACGCCGGCGGGCAGACGGTCACCGATCCGGGCGAGCGCGGCAGCATCGTCGAGGCGCTCGACGACCTCGGCGGCCGTGCCGCCTACTCACCGGCCGGCTACCGCCGGCTGCGCCGGCTCGGTGCCGAGCTCGCCCACCTGCGCAGCCGGCTGGGCGAGTCCCTGCCCGACCTCGTCGACGAGGTCGCCCGCACCCTGGGCCTGGAGACCGAGCTCGCCAGCGCCCCGGAGGTGAGCCCCGCCGGGGCCCGCGCCCACCTCGACGCGCTGCACGGCGGTCGCCGCAGAGTTCACCGAGCTGGCCGAGCTGCCCGTCGCTGCCGGCGTTCCTCGGCTACCTGCGCGACGCCGAGGAGCGCGAGCGCGGCCTCGAACCCGGGGAGGTGGCGGTCAACCCCGAGGCGGTCCAGCTGCTCACCGGGCACTCCGCCAAGGGCCTCGAGTGGGACGTCGTCGCCGTGCCCGGGCATGACCGATCGGCCAGTTCCCCTCCAAGACCGACACCAGCGACTCCTGGATCACGCGACCCGGGCGCGGTGCCGGCCGAGCTGCGGCTCACCGACCGCGGGGAGCTGCCCGGCCTGCCGCTTGCCGGTGCCCGGGTCCGGTGACCAGGCCGCGGTGGAGCAGGCGCTGCGAGGAGTACGTCCAGGCGTGGAAGGACTTCGGCCTCGACGAGGAGATCCGGCTCGGCTACGTCGCGGTCACCCGCGCCCAGCACCTGCTGCTCTGCTCCGGCAGCTGGTGGCGCGACGGCAAGAAGGTGTGCGGCCCGTCCGTCGCTGCTCGAGCACCGCCAGGGCGGCGTGCGAGGCCGGCGCGGGCGACGGTCGTGCACTGGGCGCCTGCGTCCGGACGACGACGCCACCAACCCGGCGCTGGAGGAGTGGCCGGTCGGGGTGTGGCCGGCCGACCCCCTGTCCTCCGGCCGACGTCGAGCGCTCGCCGCTGCCGCCGAGCTGGTCGAGGGTCCGCCGCTGCGCACCCGCTCGACACCGAGAGGTTGCTGGGCGAGGCCGACCCCACGGTCGCAGCCGTGGGTGCGCGACGCCGACCTGCTGCTGCGCGAGCGAGCCCGGCACGTCCGGCCCGACCGTCGACGTCCCGCTGCCCTCGCACCTGTCGGTCTCCGCGCTGGTCGCCCTGCGGCGCGACCCGGCCGAGCTGGCCCGCCGGCTGCGCCGGCCGATGCCGGCCGCGCCCGCACCGCAGGCCCGCCGCGGCACGGCCTTCCACGCCTGGCTGGAGGAGCGGTTCGGCGCCGCCCGCCTGCTCGACCTCGACGAGCTGCCCGGCTCGGGCGACGAGCTGGCCGCGCCCGACGGCGTGCTGGCCGAACTGCAGGCGGCGTTCCTCGCCAGCGAGTGGGCCGAGCGGCAGCCGATCGAGGTCGAGGTGCCGTTCGAGACCCCGCTCGGCCCGCTGACGCTGCGCGGGCGGATCGACGCCGTGTTCGCCGATGCCGACGGCGGCTACGAGGTCATCGACTGGAAGACCGGACCGCCGCCCTCCGGTGCAGAGCTGGCCGCCGTCGGCGTCCAGCTGGCCGCGTACCGGCTCGGCTGGTCGCGGCTGACCGGCGTGCCGGTCGAGCGGGTCAGCGCAGGCTTCCACCACGTCGCGGCCGGCGTCACCCTGCGCCCCGTCGACCTGCTCGACGAGGCCGGCCTCCTCGCACTGGTCACCGGCGAGGCCTGACCCAACCTGTCGGTCGGTCAGGGCCGGGCATCGGTTTGGCGGCCATGGCCCGGCACTCCCTCGCGGGTCGTCGTCCGAGCAGAGCGCGGACGGCCGGCCCTCCGGGCTGGGCAGCGGTCGTCAGGGGCCGGCGGGCCGCTTGCACGGCGGGCGCTGGCCGATGTCACCCCGCGCAACGTGCACCCCGCTCCTGAGGCGCGACGTGAATGGGCCCTGAGGCGCGACCGGGACACCGCTGATGAGGCGAGAAGCAAACGCCGCTCCCGACGATCATGCGGAGCCGACCGGGCTCCGGACCGAGTCGCCGCTCGAAGCTCGCGCTGGCCAGCGCCTCCAGGTGCGGGATCAGAAGGGCGACGGCCAGCCGCCGGCAGGCGCGGGCTGGTCGTCGAGCTGGTGCACCGTCAGCCCGACCCCGACCGCATCCCCTCCGAACACGTGTACGAGTACACCGGAGGGGTCCGACATTTCGGCGGGAACAGCAACTACGGGGTCAACCGGAAGAAGGCGGCCGGCGCGGCGCCAGGTGCACCGGCCGACTTCTGTGGCGACGCGGTCGGGCACGCTCGGTGGCATGGGCAGCCGCGGAGCCATTCACCATCTCGAGTTGTGGGTCAGCGACATCGACGCCGCTGACGCCTCGCTGGGCTGGCTGTTGCACGCGCTCGGCTACCGGCTCGCTGACACGTGGTCCGTGGGGCGCTCCTGGCGCCTGGGGGATGCCTACATCGTGTTGGAGAGCGGTCCTGACGTGCTCGAGGGCGTGCACGAACGACAGCGACCCGGCCTGAACCATCTGGCCTTCCACGCCGGGAGCGAGCGCGACGTGGACGAGCTGACCACCCAGGCGATCGAGCACGGCTGGGAGCTGCTGTTCGCCGATCGCCATCCTCACGCGGGCGGACCAGAGCACTACGCCGCCTACCTGGCCAACGGCGGAGGGTTCGAGATCGAGTTGGTCGCCGCCTCATCCTGAGCGCAGCCGTGACCGCAGGCCCGGTGGCTGGCATGTGTGCCATTTCCCCCACCTGGCGACGTACTGGGCAAGCCGGGGGCGAGAGGCCAGGGCGGGGTAGGGCATGGCAGCGCGGGGCGGGGCAAGGCAGCGCGGGGCGGGGCGGGGCGGGACCAGGCGAGCCGGGCGTCAGGCGCTGGCTCGTCAGCTGGACGAGATGCGCTCGAGGATCGTGGCTGCCAGCTCTGCCGGCGCCTCCTCGGGGATCCAATGAGATCCGGGGAGCTCCACGAAGCGGAAGTCGCCACGCGCGTGGGCGACGCAGGCCTCGGCGGCGGTCCGGCCGATGGCGATGTCGTTGCTGCTCCACACGTAGGTCGTCGGCACCTCGACCGGGTCGACCCGGTCGTCCGAGCTCATCGCGCGGTACCAGTTCAGCGCGGCGGTCAGCGCCCCGGGCGCCGAGAGCACGGCCACGTACTCGTCGACCGCCTCGGCGGACACGCCCGTGCCGCCGTCCGGGCCGAGCAGCAGCCGGCGCAGCCGCCGCGCGCCGTCGGCGAGCAGCACCTCCTCGGCCCTGCCCGCCTGCCGGAACAGCCGGATGTAGGCCGAGCGCTCCCGTCTGCTCCGGATCCGCCCGGTACGCGGCCGTGAACGCCGCCGGGTGCGGCACCGACACCGCTGTCAGCGAGCGCACGCGGTCGACGTGCCACGCCGCCAGCGCCCACGCCGACGTTGGCGCCCCAGTCGTGGCCCGACCACGTCGGCCACCGGCACGTCGAGCGCCGTCATGAGGTCCGCGGTCACCTGCGCCAGCGTTCTGCAGGGCGTAGGCGCCGACGTCCGGTGGGCGCGCGCCGGGGGAGTAGCCGAGCTGGTCGGGCGCGTAGCATCCGCAGTCCCGCCTCGGCCAGCAGCGGTGTGACCGCGGCCCACGACAACGAGGTCTGCGGAAAGCCGTGCAGCAGCAGCACCGGCCGGCCGTCGTCGGGACCCGTCGCCCGGACGTCGAAGGTCAGATCACCGACGTCGACTCGCAGCAGCTCCGAGGACATGTGCCGAACGCTAGCCGGGCGACCGCCCGTCGACCGGGCGGCGCTACGGTCGGCGACCGTGACCAGCAGTCCCGAGCGCGAGTACGTCACCGCCCACCTCGACGACCTGCACGCCGACCTCGACGCCTGGCTGCGGATCCCGTCGATCTCCGCCGACCCGGCGCACGCCGACGGACGTCGAGGCCAGCGCCGCCTGGCTGGCCGAGGCGCTGCGCCGCACCGGCTTCCCGACCGTCGAGATCTGGCCGACCGCCGGGGCGCCCGCGGTGTTCGCCGAGTGGCCCAGCGACGACCCGGCCGCGCCGACTGCGCTCGTGTACGGGCACCACGACGTGCAGCCGGTCGACCCGCTCGAGCTGTGGGTGCACCCGCCGTTCGAGCCCACCCGCGTCGAGGACCCGACCAGGGCCCGGAGCTGCACGCCCGCGGCGCGATCGACGACAAGGGCAACGTCGCCTTCCACCTGCTCGGTATGCGGGCGCACCTCGCCGCGACCGGCCGCGACACCCCGGCGGTCACCGTGAAGCTCCTGATCGAGGGCGAGGAGGAGTCCGGGTCGCCGCACTTCGCCGCCCTCCTCGAGCAGCAGAAGAACCGGCTGGCCTGCGACGTGTCGTGGTCAGCGACACCGGCATGGCCGCTCCCGACGTCCCGAGCGCCGTGGTCGCCATGCGCGGCCTGGCCGACGCCGAGATCACGCTGCGCGGGCCCGCCGTCGACCTGCACTCGGGCTCCTTCGGCGGCGCCGTCCCGAACCCGCTGCACGCCCTGGCCGGCCTGCTGGCGAGCCTGCACGACGCCGACGGCCGGGTCACCCTGCCCGGCTTCTACGACAAGGTGCGGCCGCTCGGCGATCGCGAGCGCGAGCTGATGAGCCGGGTGCCGTTCGACGAGCAGGAGTGGCTCGCCGGCCCGGCGGCCTCCCGGGCGACCGTGCGGGGAGGAGGGTTTCAGCACCCTCGAGCGCATCGGCGCACGGCCGACCGCCGAGGTCAACGGCATGTGGGGCGGCTACACCGGGCCCGGCCACAAGACGATCGTCCCGGCCGAGGCGCACGCCAAGCTGACCTTCCGGCTCGTGTCCGACCAGCGCCCCGAAGACATCGGCCCGATGGTGCGCGCCTGGGTCGAGTCGAACCTGCCCGACGGGCATCGAAGCCGAGGTGCACACGCCGCCCGGTGGCGTCGCCCCCTGCGCGAGCGACCTCGACTCGCCGGCACATGGCGGCGCTGCTGCGCGCGATCGCCCGGGCCTTCGACACCGAGCCCGACCGCGTGCTGTTCACCCGCGAGGGAGGCAGTGGCCCGGAGGCCGACCTCGTCGAGCACCTGGGCGCGCCGCTGCTGTTCCTCGGGGCCGGGCTGCCCACCGACCGCATCCACTCGCCGAACGAGCGGGTGCTGCTGCCCATGCTGCACCGCTGCGCGGAGGCCGCGGCACACCTCTGGAGCGAGCTGGCAGCGGCCCGCAGATCCCTGTCGTGACGTCGTGAACGAGCAGGTCCCGGCGCCGCCCGGCTGGTACCCGGACCCCGACGGCGCCCCGGGCATGGTCCGCTGGTGGAGCGGCGAGACGTGGTCCGAGGTCACCACGCCGGCCGGCCCGGGTGTCGCCGTCGGCACCATGCCCGGCAGCCGGCCACCGATCGCCGACCGGGTCCCGGCCGGGCCGGCGCCGGGCGAGAACGCCCCGCCCAGCCGGACGCCGTGGGTCGTCGGGCTGACGCTGCTCGTCCTCGCCGTCGTCGTGGTCACCGCCGTCCTCGTCGGGACGTCGGGTGACCGCGACCCGACCCCGGCTGCCGGCCCATCGGTCCCGACGTTCTCCCTGCCCGCGCCGCCGGACCCGCCGGAGTTCCCGCCCGGCACGGTCCGGTCGTCGACGAGGCCGCCGGCATCTCCTACCCGCTACCTCGGCAACGGATGGTTCGAGTACGACCTCTCGCAGAAGGCCGAGACGACGTCGACCGCCGGGCAGTACTTCGTCACCCAGGAGGACCCGCCGTCCGGCGGTGTCTACCTGGCCGAGTGCACCTCCGGACCGATCGCCGACGGCTTCGGTTGGACCGGCCCGGCGAGCCTGCGCAGCACGACCCTGGCGATCGCGACGAGCGAGCGGGCCAACTACTACCCGAGCCCCAACGAGCAGCGGGTGCTGCGGGACGAGGCGCTCACCGTCGACGGGCACGACGCGCACCTGTTCGAGTTCCAGCTGTCCTGGGACGTGCCCGGCTACGAGGCGACCGGGGAGCGCGCCGCGGTGCTGCTGGTCGACGTCGGCCGGCGCGGTGCCGGCGCTGCTGTACTCTCGATCCCGAACACCCACGCCGAGCTCTACGGGACGATCGACCGCGTCGTCGACGGCGTCGAGGTGCTGTGACACCGCGACGGCGTCCCGCGGTTACTGTCGGACCCGTGACTGCAGCCGGTGCCGAACTGACCCTGCGGCACCCGGTGGAGCGCTTCCGGCTCGACAACGGACTGCGCGTCGTCCTCGCCCCGGACCGCAGCGTGCCCGTGGTGGCGGTGAGCGTCTTCTACGACGTCGGCATGCGCAACGAGCCCGAGGGCCGCACCGGCTTCGCCCACCTCTTCGAGCACCTGATGTTCCAGGGCTCGGCGAACGTGCCGAAGATGGAGCACGCCCGCCTGGTGCAGGCCGCCGGCGGCACCTTCAACGGCTCCACCCACCAGGACTACACGAACTACTACCAGGCGCTGCCGGCCGAGGCGCTGGAGCGCGCGCTGTTCCTCGAGGCCGACCGCATGGCCGCCCCGGCGATCACCGAGGAGAACCTCCGCAACCAGATCGACGTGGTCAAGGAGGAGATCCGGGTCAACGTGCTCAACCGGCCCTACGGCGCGTTCCCCTGGCTGCAGCTGCCGCAGGTCGCGTTCGAGAGCTTCGCCAACACCCACGACGGCTACGGCTCGTTCGTCGACCTCGAGTCCTCCACCGTCGACGACGCGGCCGACTTCTTCTCCGCGGTACTACGCGCCGGGCAACGCCGTCCTCTGCATCGGCGGCGACCTCGACGTCGCCGAGACCGAGCGGCTGATCGAGCGCTGGTTCGGCCCCGTCGCCGCCCGCGACGTGCCGCCCACGCCCGACACCGGCGAGCCGCTGCCCACCACGCAGCGCCGCGGCGACGGTCGAGGACACGCTGGCGCCGGCGCCGGCCGTCGCGCTCGGCTGGCGGGTGCCCGACCCGGTCGCGCGAGTTCGACAAGCTACCTGGGCACCGTCCTGCTCGCCGAGCTGCTCAGCGAGGGCGACGCCTCGCGGCTGGAGCGCCGGCTCGTGCACGACGACCGCATCGCGATCGCGCAGAGCAGCTACGTCGGGCTGTTCGGCGACCCCTTCGACGTCCGGGACGCCACGCTGCTCACCACGCAGGTGCACCACCCGGCCGCCGTGCCCGTCGACCGGGTCCTCGACGCGGTCCACGAGGAGGTCGCGCCGGATCGCCGAGGACGGCGTCCCCGCCGACGAGCTCGCGCCGCGTCCAGGCCCGTACCGAGGCGCAGCTGCTGCGCCAGGCCGACTCCGTCCTCGGCCGCACGCTGGCCTTCGCCGCCGCCGAGATCGTCCACGGCCGCGCCGAGCTGGCCGGCGAGCTGGCCGCCCGGCTCGCCGCTGTCACCCCGGAGCAGGTCCAGGCGGCCGCGCGCGCGCTCGACCCCGGCACCGTCGCCGTGCTGGAGCTGCGTGCCACCGGGAGGACGCCCGATGACCGCTCGACCTCGATCATCCCGCCGCTGGGTGAGCCGCGCCCGCAGCCGGTGCCCGACGTCGCCGAGACCACGCTGCCCAACGGGCTGCGGGTCGTCGTCGTCCCCCGGCCGGGCGTGCCGCTGATCGAGCTCCGCCTGCGGGTTCCCTTCGCCGCCGCGGACGCCGCCGACGCCGCTGTCGCACACCGCCCGTACCGCCGTCCTGTCCGGTGCGGTGCTGCTGGGCACGCAGCGGCACGACCAGACCGGATCGCGCAGCTGCTGCAGGGCCACGGGGCCGAGCTGTCGGTGTCCAGCGACCCCGACCGGCTGCTGCTCGGCACGACGCTGCTGCCCGAGGGCCTGGCCCGCGGTGCTCGGGGTGCTCGCCGAGCTGCTGACCGAGGCCACCTACCCCGACGACAAGGTCGTGGGCGAGCGGGACCGCGTCGCCGAGCGGATCGGCATCGCGCTGTCCCAGCCCGGCGGTCATCGCCCGCGCCGCCCTGTCCGCCCGCCGCTACGGCGCCCACCCCTACGCGGTCACGCTGCCCGACGCCCGAGCTCGTGACCGCCGTGGACGGCGAGGTACTGCGCCGGCTGCACGTGCGAGCGCGTACTGCCTGCCGGCAGCACGCTGGTCCTGGTCGGCGAGCTCGACCCGGTGGCCGCCACCGACGGCGTCGCGGCGGCGCTGGATCCGCTGGTCGGCCACCGGCGTCGCCGTCGAGGCGCCGCCGGTGGCCGAGGACCGCCACCTCGGGGTCGCAGGTGGTCGACCGTCCCGGCGCCGTCCAGTCCAACCTCCGGCTTCGGCGGCCCGGCCCCTCGCCGCACCGACCCCGACCTGGCGGCCGTCCGCCTGGCCAACATGATCTTCGGCGGGTACTTCTCCTCCCGGCTGGTCGAGAACATCCGCGAGCGGCGCGGCTACAGCTACAGCCCGCGCGCTCGCGTCGACCACCAGGCCGCCGCCTCGTCGTTCCTACGTCGAGGCCGACGTCGCCACCGAGGTGACCGGCCCGGCGCTGCTCGAGACCTGGTACGAGCTCGGTCGCATGGCGCTGTTGCCGGTCACCGACGCCGAACTCGACGGCGCGCGCCGCTACATCCTGGGCAGCATGGCGCTGTCGACCGCCACGCACGCCGGCCTGGCGAGCACGCTGTCGGCGCTGATCGGAGCGGGTCTCCCGGCCGGGTGGCTCGCCGAGCACCAGCGGGCGCTGGCCGCGGTGACCGTCGAGCGAGGTGCAGGAGGCCGCCCGTCGCTACCTCGCTCCCGACGCGCTCACCGCCGTCGTGGTCGGCGACGCGGAGCAGATCGCGGGCCCGCTCGGCACGCTGGCCACGGTCGGGGTCACCCGGACGACGGACGACGGGCTCGCGCTCGCGTGACGGGGGAGCGCCGCGACGATGCGCTCGACGAGGCGCTGTGGCCGGTGTCCAGCCGGCCTGCGCCGGGCCCGGTGCCGGTGCTGTCGCGGGTCGCGTCACGACCGCAGCCACCTCGCGCGCGGCCTCGACGACCCGGCCGGCGGCCGGCCCGTCCGGGTGCTCACGGTCGACCGACGAGCGCACGGTCCCGGTGGCCGAGCGCGACGCCGGCCCCCGGCTGATCTGGGACGAGCAGCCCGGCTGCCCCGGGGGGCGGTGTTCCTCGGCGAGGCAGACGGTGTTCCGTACGCGGCCGTCCGGGGCGAGCGCGCGCTGACCGTGAGCGGCCGGCCCGTCGACCGCTGGGCGGGGCTCCGCGAGCTCGGCGCCGACCTCGACGACCTCGACGCCGGACTGCTCGCCCAGGCGATCGGCGATCCTGGAGTGGCACGACCGGCACCGGTTCAGCCCGCTGTCCGGGGCGGCGACGACGATCGAGCAGTCGCGGCTGGGTGCAGCGCGACCCCACCGACCGGGACGACCTTCTTCCCGCGCACCGACCCTGCCGTGATCATGCTCGTGCACGACGGTGCGGACCGGCGTGGTGCTCGGCCGTCAGGCGCCGTGGCCGCCCGGCCGGTTCTCGATCCTGGCCGGCTTCGTGGAGCCGGGGGAGTCCGCCGAGGCGGCGGTCGCCCGGGAGGTGGCCGAGGAGGTCGGTCTGCGCGTGACCGACATCCGGTACGTCGGCAGCCAGCCGTGGCCCTTCCCGCAGTCGCTGATGCTCGGCTTCGTCGCGCGGGTCGACGGGCCGGACACCCTGCGCCCCGATCCCGACCGAGATCGAGGAGGCGCACTGGTTCACCCGCGAGGAGCTGCGTTCCGGCGCGCGGCCCGCAGGCGCTGCCGCCGCCGGTGTCCATCGCGCGGCACATCATCGACCGCTGGGTGGCCGGCGAGTTCGACTGAGCACCCGGGTCCGACTCCGAACCTCGGTCCGCTCCTCGCTCGCCGGCGCCCGCTGCGATGCGCCCGGGGTGGCCGTCAGGCGAACCGCCCGGCCAGCACCAGGGCGGGGCGCTGGGGTGCGTCGGCGAGCACCACGGCGTCGGCCAGGTCCGCGGGGGCGACCTCGGCGTCGTAGCGGTCGAAGGCGGGCAGCTCCCACGCGTGCTCGGATGCGGTCCGCCGCCGGCGGGCGGCCGGGGAGACGCGCAGGTGCACGATGACGTCGAAGGGCAGCCCGATGCCCTGCAGCAGCGCTCCGGCCACGAGCAGTACGCCGCCGGCCGGCATCGGACGGCGGGCGGGTGCGGGCGGCGCGGTCGCGTCGCGAGATCCCAGAGCACCGGCAGGTAGCAGCCACTGCCGCCGACGCCGACCGGCGCGAGCACCTCGCGGGTCAGGGCGCCGGCGTCGAGCCAGTCGGTGTAGCGGGCGTCGGGATCGGTCCGGCCGTGCTCCAGGCGCAGCGACGCCGGGCGGTAGAAGCCGGCGGCAGCGACCACGACCGCCGGCCGCCCCAGCACCGGCAACCGCTCCGCGATCGCCGACGCGAGGTCCTCCGGCGCGGCGATGTCCGGGCCGTCGACGGCCACGCGCAGGGCGGTCGCTCCCGGCTCGGGCGGAAGGTCGGCCAGCAGCGCCGCGAGGCGGTCGGCCAGCGCTGCGGGGGCGAGCGGTTCCGGCCGGGTCAGGGCCGGCCGTCCGCAGCCGTCTCGACCGGCGGAGCGGGCGCGACGAGCGGCGGGACGGCGATGGGGGGCGCGCTCAGTGGAGCGGCGCCCTGCGTCGGGCACGGAGTGGCCACGTGCAGCACGACGCCGTCGGTCCGGGGGTGGTCGCACAGGGTGTCGAGGACCAGCCGGGCGAGCTCGTGCACCGGGCGGCCCTGCTTGCGGGCGTCCTGGCGCAGCGACTCGAACGCCGCCTTCGGGAGAACGCCGTGCCGCTCGGCCAGCACGCCGATGGCCCGCTCGGTGGTGACCCGTGCGGCGAGGGCGTGCTCCAGCTGGGCGACGGTGCGCTCGAGCGCGGCCACCCGGGCGTCGACGGTGTCACCGCCGTCGGCGACGGAGCCCGGGCCACGTGCCGAGCGGCGCGCGATGCGGTCGGGCTCCAACGAGGCACCGTGTTCCTCGGCGACCAGGTCTGCCAGCGACATGGCCTCGACGAGATCGGCCGCGGGCTCGGTGCCCTGCGCCGTCGTCACGGTCCAGCCCCGCGACGTCCGGACGACGGATACCGGTGCCACCTGGCGCGGGGGCACGTTCGATGCCGGGCCGTCGCACGCGGGCGCGGCCGCCAGGTGAGTGGCGCGACCCCGGTCGCGGCTCCCGCCGGAGGGGCGGTCATGCCCCTTCGGGGGCCGGGGACCAGGGATCACGCTGCCCTCACTCCTCCGTTGTTCGATCGAGCTGGGCCTTGACCTGCTCGATGCTCGGGTTGGTCAACGCAGTGCCGTCGGGGAAGAGCAGGGTCGGAACGGTGCGGTTGCCACCGTTGGCCGACATGACCACCTCGGCCGCCTCCGCGTCGGTCTCGATGTCGACCTCGGCGAAGTCGATGCCTTCGCGCTGCATCAGCTTCTTGAGTCGGAAGCAGTAACCACACCAGGTCGTGGTGTACATGGTCAGAGCTGTTGCGGCGGTCATCGCGTCGATACTCCAATGCGGACGAGGGCGTAGTCCACCCCCGAGAGGGTGTTCTCGGACTGTGCTCGGGCCAACGCCGGGAACCTGGGGATGCTTCCGCCGTCCGTCGGAGGTGGCTGGGAGGATGCAGGAGGTCGCCCGGCGCCGGGCCGGCGACCGGCAGCGGGAGGAGGTCGGCATGCCGCAGGTCGACGCGGACGCCGGGCCGCTCGCCCGTGCGGAGGCGGTCCTCGCCGGTCTCGACGACGAGCAGCGGTCCGCCGCCCAGGCCGTCACCGGGCCCGTCTGCATCCTCGCCGGCGCGGGCACCGGCAAGACCCGGACGATCACCCACCGCATCGCCTACGGTGTGCACACCGGCGCGTACGTGCCCGAGCAGGTGCTCGCCGTGACGTTCACCGCACGGGCCGCGGGCGAGCTGCGGACCCGGCTGGCGGGTCTGGGCGTGGGCGGGGTCCAGGCCCGCACCTTCCACGCCGCCGCGATGCGCCAGCTCCGCTACTTCGCGCCCCGGGTCCTGGGCGGGCCGATGCCCGGGCTGGTCGAGAACAAGCTGCGACTGGTGGCCGCCGCGGCGTCCCGGTCGCGCCTGACCACCGACCGCGCGAGCCTGCGCGACCTCGCCAGCGAGATCGAATGGGCGAAGACCACCCTGGCCACGCCCGACGACTACCCGGTGCGGGCGAAGGCCGCCGGGCGCGAACCGCCGTTCGAGGCGGCCGCCGTGGCCGCCGCGTACGCCGGCTACGAGTCGGCCAAGCAGCGCGACGGCGTCCTCGACTTCGAGGACCTGCTGCTGGTCACCGCCTACGCGCTCGAGGAGCACCAGGACGTCGCCCGGCAGGTACGGGCCCAGTACCGCTACTTCGTGGTCGACGAGTACCAGGACGTCAACCCGCTGCAGCAGCGGCTGCTCGACGCCTGGCTCGGCGGGCGTGCCGAGCTGTGCGTGGTGGGCGACCCGAACCAGACGATCTACTCGTTCACCGGAGCCGACCCCGACTACCTGCTCGGCTTCGCCGACCGCTATCCCGACGCCGAGGTGGTCAAGCTCGAGCGCGACTACCGGTCGACGCCGCAGGTGGTGGCGCTGGCCAACAAGCTGATCGGGCAGGCGCCACGCCGCAAGGGCCTGCCGGGCCTGCGGCTGCTCGGCCAGCGACCCGAGGGACCCGAACCCCGGTTCAGCGAACATCCCGACGAGCCTGCCGAGGCCGCCGCCGTGGCGGCGCGGTGCCGCGCGCTGATCGACGGCGGGACGCCGGCGTCGGAGATCGCCGTGCTGTTCCGCATCAACGCCCAGTCGCAGGTCTACGAGTCGGCGCTCGCCGACGTCGGCGTCCCGTACGTGCTCAAGGGCGGTGAGCGGTTCTTCGAGCGTCCCGAGGTGCGCGAGGCCGTCGTCCTCCTGCGAGGGGCGGCCGCGGGCGGCAACGAGCCCGGGATGCTCGTGCCCGCCGTCCGCGACGTGCTGGCCTCGACCGGCTGGGCGGAGCACCGGCCACCGCCGGGCGGCGCCGCCCGCGACCGCTGGCAGTCGCTGGCCGCGCTCGTCGACCTGGCCGTCGACCTCGTGCAGGACGAGCCCACGCTCGACCTCGCCGGGTTCGTGGCGCACCTCGCCCGGCGGGCCGACGCCCAGCACGCGCCCACCGTGCAGGGGGTGACCCTGGCCTCCATGCACGCGGCCAAGGGGCTGGAGTGGGACGTCGTCTTCGTCGTCGGGCTGGTCGACGGCGTGCTGCCCATCGCGCAGTCGCTGTCCCGCCCTGATGCGGTCGAGGAGGAACGCCGGCTGCTCTACGTGGCGGTCACCCGTGCCAGGGAGCAGTTGACGCTGTCGTGGTCTCTGGCGCGCAATCCCGGCGCCAAGCGGACCCGACCGCGGAGCAGGTTCCTCACCGGTCTGGCCCCCGAGTCGGGGCCGACGGCACCGCCGGCCCGTCGGCCCGCCAAGCGCGCCAAGGTGGTCCTCGAAGGAGAGGCGGGCGAGGTCTTCGAGCGGTTGCGGGCCTGGCGCAGCCAGGCCGCGCAGTCGGCGTCCGTGCCGGCGTACGTGGTCTTCACCGACGCCACGCTGCAGGCGATCGCCGAGACCCGCCCGGCCGACCTGCGCGAGCTGTCCGGCCTGCCGGGGATCGGCGCGCGCAAGCTCGAGATGTACGGCGAGGACGTGCTGGCCACGCTGGCGGACTGACCCCGGGCACCCTCCCGGAGGACACGTCCGAAGTCTTTGCGTTAATTCGTTTGACCCGCTCCGGCGGACCGGGCCATAGTGACCGGGCGCACGCAGAAGGCTGTGTCCGCACCGTGCCCACACCGTCCCGGCCGCCCTGGCCGGTGACGCGCGACCCGAGAGGAGGGGCGACGAGATGACGAACATGTTCTGCACCTCCGCCCCCACCGGGTTGCCGTCCGGCCCCGCCGTCGCCCTGCCCGCTTGGGGCAGCGCCCGGCTGCGCGCCCCCGAAGCGTTCACGACTCCGTACCAGGGGACCGGTCTGCCCTTCGGCGGCACGGTCACTGGCGCTGACGCGTTCGGTCGCACCCCGGCCGTGGTCGACGTCGTGACCCGCGAGGTCGACGCGCCGAACCAGGTCGAGCACGACGTCATCACCCACGACGGCACCACCCTCGGGATCCACTCCTCGACGAGACCGCCGAGCTAGACGCTCGCACGGTCCTCCTCGAGGCCGCGGAACCCGAACCCCGGGATCCGCGGCCTTTCTCTTTCGCGGCACCCGGCCCCGACCACCGGTCGGCGGGCCCCCCGCCGGCCGGAAGAGACGAGAACGAGGAGGAGCGGCAGTGCAGCAGACGATCGTCCGCCATTCCGACCGGACGCAGTCCCACCGCCGACCCGGGCTCCCCCGGACCGGCGGCGCACCCCCGAGGCGGCCAGGGAACCCGGCCACCCCTGCCCCGATACGGCGACCACTGCCGTGCCGGGTCGAGGACCCGGAACTCTGGTTCGCCGAGACCCCGGCCCAGCTGGAGGAGGCCAAGGCCTTCTGCGCCGGCTGCCCGGTCCGCACCGCCTGCTTGGCCGGTGCCCTGGACCGCGGTGAGCCGTGGGGGGTCTGGGGCGGCGAGATCTTCGAGCGCGGCGTGGTCATCGCCCGCAAGCGGCCGCGCGGCCGCCCCCGCAAGGAGGCGGCGGCGGCCTGATCGACACCGGAAGTCCGGCACCACCGAATCTCGGACCCGCCGCCCGGCGGATCCGGCACGACTGACGAAGAAGGAACTCCCACCATGATGCTGCTCGAGTCCGAGCTGGCCGCCAGTCGCCTCCGCGAGCTGAGGGCCGAGGCAGAGGTCGCCGCGCGCGCCCGACGCCTGTACGTCGCACGCAAGGCCGCCCGTCGCGCAGAGCGCGCGGTGCGGCGGGCCGCACGTGCCAGCGCCGCCGTCATGTGACGGCGGCACCCCTCCGGGCGGGGCCCGCCCCGCCACCCGGTCGAGGCCGGGTCCGGAACGCTCCCGGTGCGTTCCGGACCCGGCCTCCTGGCCGTTCCCCCGCGGCCTGCTGTGCGGCACGCTGACGGCATGCCGTCGCTGCCGGACCGGTTCGACTGCGCCCACTGTGGTCGCGCAGGAACCCCGGGCGAGGTCGCCACGGGCTGGTCGGTGTCCACGTCCCCGCGCCCGACCGGATCGACCGCGGACGCCGACGAGCGGGTGACCGCCCTGTGCCCCGACTGCGCGCGCCGGGTGCTGCGCGATCTCGAGGGCAAGCTCGACCCCTGATCGGGCGCCTATTCCACGAAGCCGGGCAGCCACTGCTCCAGGACGCCCCGGAAGTCACCGGCGGCGTCGAGCTGGCAGAGAACGCCGATCGATCCGATCGTCACGCGGTGGATGAGCAGGTAGGCCGGCGGCAGGTTGAGCTGGCGGCCGAGGCGGCTGGCCTCGTTGCGCGGGTCGGCGATGCGGGCGGCCTGCTCCTGCATCCACGCCCGCGTGAAGTGGAAGTGCGACGAGGCGACCGGCTCCATCAGCGGCCGGACGAACTCGAGCACGCCCTGCGGGTCGACCTCCATCGACGGCCGCACGAACCCCTCCGTGCGCAGGTCGGCGAGCACCTCGTCGGCCTTGCCGGCCAACGCCCAGCGCAGCAGCCGGCCGATCGGTTCGGGGTGCCCGTCGGGCAGCCGGGCGGTGGCACCGAAATCGATCACGCCCAGCCGGCCGTCGGGCAGCAGCCGGAAGTTGCCCGGGTGGGGGTCGGCATGCAGCAGCCCAGCCCGCTGCGGACCGGAGAAGTGCAGGACCGAGAGCAGGTGGCCCGCGCGGTCGCGCTGCGCGCGCGTGCCCTCGCTGATGATCCGGGACAGCGGTGTGCCGTCGAGCCACTCCGACACGATCACCTTCGGTGCGCTGGCCACCACCCGGGGGACGACGATCTGGTCGTCGCCGGCGTACGCGGCCGCGAAGGCGCGCTGGGCGTCGGCCTCGAGGCCGTAGTCCAGTTCTTCGACGACACGGGCCTTGAGCTCCGCGATCAGCGGTTTCACGTCCATGCCGGGGAACAGCGCGGCGAACAGCCGGGCGAAGCGCGCCAACTGGTTCAGGTCGGCCATGAGCGCGGTCGCGGCGCCCGGGTACTGGATCTTGACCGCCACGTCGCGGCCGTCCCGCCAGGTCGCCCGGTGCACCTGACCGATGCTCGCCGCCGCAGCGGGTGCGTCGTCGAACGCGGCGAACCGCGTCCGCCAGGTGCCGCCGAGCTGCTGGGCGAGCACGGCATGCACCGTGCGCACCGGCATCGGCGGTGCCTCCTCCTGCAGCTTGACCAGCGCTTCGCGGTAGGGGGCGGCTATCTCCTCGGGCACGGCAGCCTCGAACACCGACAGGGTCTGGCCGAGCTTCATCGCCCCGCCCTTGAGTTGCCCCAGGACGGCGAACAACTGCTCGGCCGTGCGCTGCTGGAGTTCGGCGGTCACGGCGTCGGCGTCCCGGCCGGAGAGCCGCTTGCCGATGCCGAGCGTGGCCCGACCGGCGGCGCCGAGAGGGAGGGAGGCCAGCCGGGCGGTGCGTGCCACCGACCCCCTGGGGATCCCCCGGTCCTCGTCAGCCACACGTCCTCCTCGCCGGCCCTCGTCGGCCGTGATCCTGTCCGTGCCCGGTCCGCGGGAAGCGCACGGGTCCTCCTCGTCGCCGCACCGGGGTGGTGTCCGCCGAGGGCGCATCCCTTCCCGGTCGTGCCGTTCGGTGCCCTCGCAGACGAATCGTCTGATCCCATTGTGGACTGTCAGGCGCTCCGTCGGCCCGTGGGCGCCACGCCACCTCCCTCGCCCGGGTCGTGGCAGGCGCACTCCGGGTGCGGTGGCCAGCGCCGCAGCCGTGGCGTCAGGTCGGGTGGTCGCAGCTCCAGCGTGGCGTCCAGGACGACGGGTGCCGCCGTCCCGTCGAGGAACGCCAGCACCTGGACGGCCGCGACCGCCGCCGTCATCAGGCACGTGACCGTGGCCCCGGCGGAGGGCGGCTCCGCGGAGGTCAGCTGGGCGGCCAGCCGGGGCCAGCGCGGATCGGCGTCCCGCCGGTGCAGGTCGGCGCAGTGCAGGCAACCGGTGCTCCCGGGGACGACGAGCGGGCCGACCACGCCGGTGCGCTCGCGCACCGTCGCCACCAGGTGAGCCACTCCGGAGCGTTGCAGGCCGGCGACCAGCGGGTCGGACGCAGCCCACGGCCGGGCGAGCACGACCAGGCTCGGCGCTGATCCCGGCGGTGGCGGCCCCAGGTCCGTCTGCGGGCTGGCCCGACGGACCGCATCGGCGGCCGCCAGGGCACGCGGCCGGCCCTCGTCGTCGGCTGTGAGACCGCCGACGACGGCGTCTCCGGCGCCGACGACCCCGCCGTCCCGGATGCTGACCCGGCCGACGCCGCTGGCGGCGAGCGCCGCGGCCAGGGGCGTGCCCACCCGGGTGGCGCCCTCGACCACCACGGTGGCGGCGCGCCGGCCCCGCCAACCGGCTCCGGCGGCGGGCAGTTCGGTCGCGGCCCGCTCGACCGCCGCGGGGCCCGCCGAGGCCGCGAGCAGGTCGGCCGGATCGAGATCGACGAGCAGGCCGGTGCTCCGCAGGGTGTCCAGCAGGTCGGCCACGGCGGACGCGTCCGCCCCGAGACGCTGCGCGTCGGCGAGCACCGCCCGTTGCGCCCGGCGACCGTCCAGCCCGCGCAGCACCGGCTCGACCCAGCCCGTGCCGTGCAGGACCAGGACCCCGTCGCCGGAGTCGACCCCGCCGACCTGGAGGGCCGCCCCGTCGCGCAGGAGGGGGGTGGCGGAGGGGAGCAGGGGATGCGAACCGTCGGTCATGGGCGCAGCGTCGCAAACCTGCTGCGCGCGGCGTGCCCGTCGTCCACAGGGCCGCCGCGACGACGACGGCGGCGTCCCCGGACCGGGGACGCCGCCGTCGGAGCCCCGCGGACGCGGGACGGGTTGCTCAGGCCTTCCCGAGGATGCGATTCATCTTCGTGCCGCACACGGGGCAGGTGCCCTGTGCCATGCGACGGCCGGACTCGCTGACCTTGACCTCGCCGTCGAAGTCGCGCTTCTCCTTGCACTTCACGCAGTAGCCGTTGTAGCTCTCCGCCACGCCGATCTCCTCGTCTCCCGGGGCGTCCCGGTCCGTGCCGGGCGCTGCCTGCGAGCAGGACGCTACCCGTATCCGCAGGTCGCAGCCGGGGCCGACCGCGGCGGGCGACCGGACGCGGTTTCCACGGCCTGTGGACACAGCTGTGGACGGCATGGGGACGTGTCGGCGTGTCGCTGTGCGGAGTCCGGGGACGCGGGTGGGACGGCGCGCCGACGTCCCGACGAACCGCCGTCCCCACCTGCGCGGATACCCGTATGCCCCTGTGGACGGCGCGGCCGCGACCGCGGCGTGTCACCGGACCGGGGAGAGCCGCTGTCCACCGTCCGAGGGGCCGGCGCACCCGAGTGGGTGCCAGCAGGCGCGAGCGCTCGACCCGGTGCCTTACGGTGCTGCCGTGCACGGACCCCTCCACGACGCCGGCGCGCCGGTCGGCACCCCGCGGACCGGCGGCTCCGGCGTGCGTCCCCTGGCCGCCCGCCGGACCCCGGCGGGCGACCCCGGACCGGCCGACGCGGTGGAGGTCCGGCGCAGCGCGCGTCGACGGCGGACGGTCACGGCCTACCGCGAGGCGGGTCGCACCGTCGTGCTCATCCCGGCCGCGTTCAGCCCGGCCGAGGAACGCCGGTGGGTGGCGCAGATGGTGGCCAAGCTGCAGACCCGCGAGGAGCGGCGACGTCGATCGCTGGGCGGCGACGACGACCTGATGGCGCGGGCCCGTGCACTCTCGGCCGCCCACTTCGACGGCCTCGCCGAGCCGGCGAGCGTGCGCTGGGTGGACAACCAGAACCGCCGCTGGGGCTCGTGCACCCCTGCCGACCGGAGCATCCGGCTGTCGAGCCGGCTGCGCACGATGCCGGAGTACGTCGTCGACTACGTGCTGGTCCACGAACTCGCGCACCTGCTCGAGCCCGGGCACGACGAGCGCTTCTGGGCACTGGTCGCGCGCTACCCCCGGGCAGAGCGGGCGCGCGGCTTCCTCGAGGGGGTCGAGCAGGCCGCAGCCGCCGGCGGGCCGTCGGACGACTCCGGCGACCCCGGCGACTGACCGGGCGTCAGCGTCGCTCCGGCCCGTCCTCGCCGTCGGGCTCATCGACCGGCCCGTCCGCGCCGGGTGCGCCGGGTGCGCCCTGCCCGCCGTCGACCGGAGGCTCGGCGGGCCGGTCGGCGTCGTCGGCCATCAGCGCGGCGAGCGCGTCGTCCATGCCCTGCCGTTCGACGAAGTCCAGGGGCTCGTCCAGGTCGTCGGACGTCGGCAGCAGGTCGGGGTGCGACCAGAGGCCGTCGCGCTCCGCCGCGCCGTAGCGCTGGCTCATCGCCGCCCAGACGGTGGCCGCGTCGCGCAGCCGGCGCGGCCGCAGCTCCAGGCCGACGAGGGTGGCGAAGGTCTGCTCGGCCGGGCCGCCGGAGGCGCGCCGCCGGCGCATGGTCTCGGCCAGCGCCGAGTAGCCGGGCAGCCGGGCGGCGGCCGCCTCGGCGACGACCGTGTCCACCCATCCCTCGACGAGGGCCAGCAGGGTCTCCAGCCGGCGCAGGGCCATCTGCTGCTGCGGGGTCTCCTCCGGCTCCAGCAGCCCGCTGCCCAGCAGGCGCTGGATGCTCTCGGGATCGCTGGGGTCGATGCCGCCCATGCCGCCGCCGAGGCCGCCGTCCATGGCCTCGGTGATGCCGCGCTCGATCTTCTCCCGGTCGATGGTGATCCCGCGGGCGTAGGCGTGCACCGCGTCCTGCACCTGCTGGCGCAGCCACGGCACGTGCGCGAACAGCCGCTGGGAGGCGGCCTCGCGCAGCGCCACGAACAACCGGACCTCGTCGGCCGGGCGATCCAGCCCCTCGGCGAAGGCGGCGACGTTCTGCGGCACGAGCACCCCGGCGCCGGTGGGTCCCAGGGGAAGGCCGACGTCGGTGCTGGTCAGCACCTCGTCGGCGAGCTTGCCCAGCGCCTGGCCGACCTGGGCGCCGAACATCATGCCGCCCATCCGCCCCATGATCCCGGCGATCGGGCCGGCCATGGCCGCGGCCTCCTGGGGCAGCGCGTCGGTCATCGCGGCGACGACCTTCTCGGCCAGCGGGTCGATCAGCGCGCCCCACGCGGGCAGCGTCTGCTCCACCCACTCGACCCGCGACCACGCCAGGGGGCGGTCGATCCCGGACGGGAGGTCGGTGACGCCGTCCAGCCAGACGTCGGCCAGCCGCAGCGCCTCGGCGACGGCGGTCCGTTCGCCCTCGGACGTCGGCTGGTGGCCGGCGGCCAGCTGGCTGATCGCACCCTGGCGGGCGAGGTCCCAGTTGACCGGACCGCCCGACCAGTTCATGAGCTTCTGCAGTTCGGCGAACAGCGGCATCTTGCTGAGGAGGTCCTCGGGCGAGCCTCCTCCGGCGCTGCCGAACAGGGCGCCCAGGCCGAAGGGGTCGGCCGGGTTCTGGCCCCCCTGGTCCCGGCGCTCCGGGTCGCGGTCGGGTACTCCGAAGCCGAAGGGCACGTCGCTCATGGGTCCACGGTAGACGCGTGATCACCCGGTCGTGGGGCTCGGCGGGCGCGGTCGGCCCGCACTCGGCGGAGCCGGTCGACGCCCCGAGGACACCGGACGGCGCCGCCGGTGGCGGGCGGCGACATAGGCTGGCCGGTCGTGACCCGAAGGACCGCCGTGCTGGCAGCAGGCTCCGTACTGCTGGTGCTGTTCGGCCTGCTCGGTGCTGCGGTGCCCGTGCCCTACGTCGCCCAGGTGCCCGGCCCCACCTACAACACCCTCGGCGACATCGAGGGCGAGCCGGTCATCAGCATCGAGGGGCGCGACCGTGACGACGTCACGGGCAACCTCAACCTGACCACCGTCGGGGTCAGTGGCGGCGGCCTCAGCCTGGTGCAGGCGGTGCGCGGCTGGTTCGACCCCGAGGTCAGCGTGGTTCCCGAGGAGACGGTGTACCCGCCGGACCGGACCGAGGACCAGACCCGGCAGGCCAACCGCGAGGCCTTCCTGACCTCGGAGGAGGCGGCGACCGGCGTCGCGCTGGAGTACCTGGGCTACCCCACCAAGGTCGTCGTCCGTGGGCTGGCGGAGGACTCGCCGGCTGCCGACGTGCTCCAGGAGGCCGACGCCATCGAGTCGGTCGACGGGCGGCCCACGCCCGACCTCGAGACGCTGACCGAGATCCTCACCGGCATCGAGCCTGGTTCCGAGGTGGAGGTGGGGTACACGCGGCTCGGGAAGGACGGCACCGCGACCGTGACCACCGCCGCGGCCGCCGACCGGGACGGGTCGCTGCTCGGCGTCTCGGTCCGGGAGATGCCCTCGGCCCCCTTCGACGTGGACATCCAGGTCGAGAACGTCGGCGGTCCGTCGGCAGGGCTGATGCTGACCCTGGGCATCATCGAGCTCGTCGACGAGGGAGACCTGACCGGCGGCGCGCTGATCGCGGGCACCGGCACGATCGACATCGAGGGCAACGTCGGCCCGATCGGCGGCATCGAGCTGAAGATGATCTCCGCCGAGGACCTGGGTGCCGACCTGTTCCTGGTGCCGGCCGCCAACTGCGAGGACGCCGTCTCGGTCAGCACCTCCTCGGTGCCCACGGCGCGGGTCGCCGACCTCGACGACGCGCTGACGGCTCTCGAGGACCTCCGCGAGGGGCGGACGCCGACCCCGTGCTGACCTCCCCCCTCGGGTGCGGGCCGGAGAGCAGGATGCGGGTGGCAGGGAACTGCCGGCATCCCGGTGCGTTGTGCAAGGCGTGACCGCCGCTCCGGATCCGGACGGCGCCCACGGTTCGGGGCCCCGGGTTCCGTAAGAGAACATGACCGTTCGCGGTCGGGACAAGGCGTGGCCGTGGCCGCGCCCGTAACTGAAGGAGACTCCTCGTGGCCATGCGGCCCCCTGTGCCGGTGCCCGCCCTCTCGCGTCGAGCGAAGCTGGTCATCGGGGCCATCGCCGTGCTGCTGGTGCTGTTCACCGCCATCGGCACGCTGACCAACGTCTACGTCGATTACCTCTGGTTCGACGAGACCGGGTACACCGAGGTCTTCTGGACCGAACTGCAGACGCGGCTGCTGCTCTTCGCCGTCGCCGGCGTGGCCACCGGCGGCCTGGTGGCGCTGTCGGTGCACCTGGCCTACCGGTTCCGGCCGACCTTCCGGCCGATGTCGCTGGAGCAGCAGAACCTCGAGCGCTACCGCCAGTCGCTGGAGCCGCGCCGCGGCCTGGTGCTGACCGCGATCGGCGTCGTCCTCGGCCTGTTCGCCGGGTTCGCGGCGCAGGGCAGCTGGGAGACCTGGCTGCAGTTCCGCAACTCCACGCCGTTCGGCCAGGTCGACCCGCAGTTCGGCATCGACCTGTCCTTCTTCGTCTTCGAGTACCCCTTCTACCGGCTGCTGCTGGGCTTCGGCTTCGCGATCGTGCTGCTGTCGCTGATCGGTGCGGTGGTCACCCACTACGTGTTCGGCGGCCTCCGGCTGCAGACGCCGGGGCAGAAGCTCACCGTCGCCGCTCGGGTGCAGCTCTCGGTGCTGCTGGGCCTGTTCGTCGCCCTGAAGGCGGTGGCCTACTGGTTCGACCGCTACGGACTGGTGTTCTCCGACCGCGGCGACCTGTTCACCGGCGCCAGCTACACCGACGTCAACGCGCTGCTCGTGCCGAAGACGATCCTGGTGTTCGTCGCCGCCGCGTGCGCGGTGGCCTTCTTCGCCAACATGGTGTTCCGCAACTTCGTGCTGCCGGCGATGGCGCTGGTGCTGCTGCTGGGCACCAGCCTGATCATCGGCGTGGCCTATCCGGCGATCGTCCAGCAGTTCGTCGTCCGGCCCAGCGCCGACCAGCGCGAGGCGCCCTACATCGACCGCGCGATCGAGATGACCCGGCAGGCCTACGACCTCGACGACATCGAGTACGTGCCCTACGCCCAGGGCACCGCGGGGGAGGAGGAGGTCGACACCCGCGCGGTCCTGCGCGAGCTGCGCCAGGACACCGAGACCATCCCGAACGCCCGGCTGCTCGACCCGAACGTGCTGGCCGACACGTTCACGGCGCGCCAGCAGATCCGCAACGTCTACGGCTTCCCGGAGAAGCTGGACATCGACCGGTACACGATCGACGGCGAGACCCAGGACTACGTGGTCGCCGTGCGCGAGCTCAACAGCGCGGGCCTGTCGGAGAACCAGCAGAGCTGGATCAACCGGCACACCGTGTTCACGCACGGCAACGGGTTCGTGGCCGCGCCGGCCAACCAGGTCGTCGCCGGCTCGGAGGGTGGCGAGCCGAACTTCACCACCGGGGACCTGCCCGTCCGAGGCAACATCCCGGTCGAGCAGTCGCGCATCTACTACGGCGAACTGATCCGGGACTACTCGGTCGTCGGCGCCCCCGAGGGGGCGGAGCCGCGCGAGTTCGACCAGCCCGAGGGCGGCTCGGAAGACCG
Source organism: uncultured Actinomycetota bacterium (assembly GCA_963723745.1). Classification (GTDB taxonomy): domain Bacteria; phylum Actinomycetota; class Actinomycetes; order Mycobacteriales; family Geodermatophilaceae; genus CAVRRZ01. The sequence continues at coordinate 1,346,608 of CAVRRZ010000005.1, read as the reverse complement.
GCAGATCAACAACACCTACGACGGTGAGGGTGGGGTGGAGATCGGCAGCTTCTTCCGCCAGCTGACCTTCGCCATCTTCTACCGGGAGCGCAACTTCCTGCTCTCCGGCGCGGTCAACGACGCCTCCAAGGTGCTCTACGTCCGTGACCCGCTCCAGCGGGTGGAGAAGGCCGCTCCGTTCCTGAAGGTCGACGGTGACCCGTACCCGGCGGTGATCGACGGCCGGATCACCTGGATCCTCGACGGCTACACCACCTCGGCGTTCTACCCGTATGCCGAGCTCACCGAGCTCGGCGAGGTCTCGACCGACGCCCTGACGGGAACCGGCACGACGGCGCTGCCGGACGAGCAGGTCAACTACATCCGCAACTCGGTCAAGGCGACCGTCGACGCCTACGACGGCACGGTCCGCCTGTACCAGTGGGATGAGGAAGACCCGGTCCTGCGCACCTACATGGCGGCGTTCCCCGGGATCGTGGAGCCACGCTCGGAGATGGCCGACGAGCTGGTCTCGCACGTGCGGTATCCCGAGGACCTGTTCAAGGTTCAGCGCAACATCCTGACCCGGTACCACGTGGACGACCCGGTCGACTTCTACAACCAGAACGACCGTTGGCAGATCCCCAACGACCCGACGCAGAGCGGCGCCTCGGACCAGGACCAGCCGCCCTACTACATCCTCGCCCAGCGCCCCGGTGACGAGGAGGCGTCGTTCCAGCTCACCAGCGCGCTCAACGCGTTCGAGCGGGAGAACCTGTCGGCGTTCGTCTCGGCGTCCAGCGATCCGGACACCTACGGGGACATCCAGGTGCTCAGGCTGCCGGGCAACACGCCGTTCCGCGGTCCGCAGCAGGTGCAGAACTCCTTCGTCACCAACAACCAGGTGCGGCCCGACCTGACCCTGTTCAACAGCGAGAACTCCCGGGCGGTGTTCGGCAACCTGCTCACCCTGCCCATCGGCGGCGACGGGCTGCTCTACGTCGAGCCGCTGTACGTGCGGGGCACGGGTGAGAACGCGTTCCCGCTGCTGCAGAAGGTGCTGGTCAACTTCGGTGACCGCATCGGCTACGGCGACACGCTGGCCGAGGCGCTGGACCAGGTGTTCGGGGCGGGCGCCGGCGACGTGGCCGTCGACAGCGACAACGAGCCCGGCGACGGCGACGAGCAACCGCCTGCCACCGACGAGCCGCAGCCGCCGGACGAGCCCGAACCGACCGACGAGCCGGAGCCGACGACGCCGGCGCCCGACGGCGAGGGTGACGGCACGACGCTCGAGCAGGCCGTGGCGGACATCAACGCCGCACTGTCCGACCTCGAGGACGCGCAGCGGGCGGGCGACTTCGCCGCCCAGGGCCAGGCGCTCGAGGATCTGCAGGCGGCCGTCGAGGCCTACCAGGCCGCCCAGGAGGGCGGGGGCTGATCACCCGGGCGGTGGGGAGTGCCGGCGGCGCTCCCCACCGCCGGCTGGTAGGGTGGTGTTCACCGACGCGGGGTGGAGCAGCTCGGTAGCTCGCTGGGCTCATAACCCAGAGGTCGCAGGTTCGAATCCTGCCCCCGCTACAACGGACAGGGGCCCTCTCACACAAGCTGTGAGAGGGCCCCTGTCGTCTGTTCAGCGGACGACCTTGACGTTGAAGCGGGGCGTGCCCAGGGCATCCATCAGTCGCACCCAGAGCGGTAGCAGCATCTCCGTGCCGCGGGCCGTCGAGAGGTCCCCGACGTCGATCACGTCCCGGTGTCCCATGCTCGTCAGCAGGTCGACGACGGTCTGCTTGGCTGCCGCGTCGTCGCCGGAGACGAACGCCGAGTGGTCGCCTCCGCCCACGAGGGTCGGCTCGACCATCAGCGCGGCGGTCATCGTGTTCAGCGACTTCACGACCCTCGCCTCGGGGAGGGCGCGCTGGATCCGTTCGGCGAGCGAGTCGGTGTCCTTGACCAGCAGGCTGGGCGGGAACCCCCGCGAGAAGTCGAGCGGGTTGGCGACGTCGAGCAGGACCTTGCCGGCCAGGTTGGCGGCGCCGGCCTGCGTCAAGGCCTGCAGCGAGCCCGCGCCGCCGGTGGCGTTGATCACGAGCTCTGCGTCGGCGGCGGCCTCGGCGAAGCTGGCCAGCCGCACCGCGGGGTGTGCGGCCTGCCAGACGGGGAACGCGGGGTTCCCCAGGGCGTCGGGCTCCGAGCGGGAGACCGTTGCCTCCGGGTCGCGGGTGCCCACGACCACGTCGTGACCCAGCGACGAGAGCTTGCCCGCGAGGGTCCGGCCGACCGTCCCGGTGCCGAGCACGGCGATCTTCATGTCGCGTCCTTCGCGTCGATGAGACGACGAGTGTCCCGCTCTCGGCGGCGCCGTGAAGCCCTCGCCGACCCCGCCTCGGACGGCTCCTGCTGCGCGACACTGGGAGCGTGGGCCGCCCCGCGGACGGCGACGGACTCCGACTGACCGAGTTGGTCGCGTCGATCTCCCTGGCCACCGACCTGGTGACGGGCCAGCCGATGGGTCACGCGCTGCAGACCTGCCGCCTGTCGGTGACCGTGGCCCGCCAACTGGGACTGGACGCAGGCACGGTGGCGGACGTCCACTACGTCGCGCTCCTGAGGTTCCTGGGCTGCACGGCGGATGCGCCGGAGACCGCGCACACCGCCGGCGGCGACAACATCGCGTTGCTGGCCGCTATGGCACCGGCCTACATGGGATCGACCGGGGAGACCGTCCGCGCCCTGGCGCGCGCCACCGGGCATCGCCGGTCGTTGCCCCGCCGGGCCGTCCTGCTGGCCGAGGCGCTGGCTTCTTCGCGCACCGAGGTCTCCCACTGCGAGGTCGGCGCCCGGTTGGCCGAACGCCTCGGACTGGGGGCCGGGGTCGTGCAGGCGCTCGCACACGCCTACGAGCGCTGGGACGGCAGCGGGCTGCCCGACGGCCTCTCGGAGGCGGAGATCCCGGCGCCGGTCCGGGTCGTCGTCGTCGCGCGCGACGCCGTCCTCTGGCACCGGACGGCGGGGATCGGCGCGGCGACGGCCGTCCTCGCCCGCCGCCGCGGCCGCGCGTACGACCCGGCGGTGGTGGACGCCGTCCTCGCCGTCGGCATCCCGCCGGCCGACGGCCCGGCCGTGTGGGCGGAGGTGATCGCAGGCGAACCCGAGCCGGTGCGGCGGGTGGGAGCCGTCGGGCTCGACCGGGCTCTGGCCGCGGTGGGGGACTTCGCGGACCTCCGGTCGACCTGGACACGAGGCCGCTCGTCCCGCCTGTCGGCGACCGCGCGCGACGCGGGTCGCTCCTGCGGGCTGCCCGACTCGGACGTCGCCACGCTGGCCCGGGCGGCCCTGGTCGCCGACCTCGGCGCTGTCGGGGTGCCGAGCGGGTCCGTCGAGCACCGCGGGCCGCTCGGGATGGAGGACGTCGAACGGCTGCGGCTGCATCCCTACCTGTCCGAACGTGTGCTGGGCAGGTGCTCCGTCCTGCATCCGGTCGCCGCGCTCGCCGGCGCGCACCACGAGCGCCTGGACGGATCGGGCTACCACCGCGGGAGCGGTGCCGGGCAGATTCCGAGCGCGGCACGCCTGCTGGCCGCGGCCGATGTCTGGACGGCGTTGCGCGAGGACCGGCCGCACCGGCCGGCGTTCCCGCCCGCCGCTGCCCGCGACCTGCTGTGGCAGGAGGTCGCGGAAGGCCGGCTCGACCGGACGGCGGTCGACGCGCTGCTGGGCGTGGATGCCCGGGCACCCGGGCGCCCCGCTGCCCCCTGGCCGGCAGGGCTCTCCGATCGGGAGGTGGAGGTGCTGCGACTGATCGCGCGCGGTCTGTCCAACCGGGAGGTGGCGCGACGGCTGTGGATCTCCGCGAAGACGGTCGGTCACCACGTCGAGCACGTCTACGCCAAGATCGGCGTCACCACCCGACCGGCTGCGGCCCTGTTCGCGATGGAACACGACCTGCTCGGCGAATGGGGCGATCACCCGATGCCCTCCCCGTGACCCCGGACAACGCTGCTGGCAGTCGATCCCAGCGGCGAAGGGGCACACGATGGACGTCCGGACGGCGACCGAGCTGACGACCACGTCGCGGGACGGCACCCGCATCGCCTTCTGGCGTACGGGCGAGGGGCCGCCGCTGGTGCTGGTGCACGGCGCCTCAGGCGATCACACCCGGTGGGAGACGGTGCTGCCGCTGCTCGAGCCGCACGTCACCGTCGTTGCGATGGACCGGCGCGGGCGCGGGGGCAGCGGCGACGCACCGGGGTACCGGATCGAGGAGGAGGGTGCCGACGTGGCGGCCGTCGCCGAAGCGGTGGCCGACACCACCGGTGGCCCGGTCGACGTCCTCGGCCACTCCTACGGCGGCCTGTGCGCGCTGGAGGCGTTGACGCAGACCGGTGCGATCCGCCGGGTGGTCCTCTACGAAGCCGGTGCCGGCGTGCCCACCGAGCCGGGCTTCGCCGACGAGCTCCAGCGCCTGCTGGCCGACGGCCGGCGTGAGGAGGTGGTGATCCACCTGCTCACCGTCGCCGCAGGTGTCCCGGCCGACCAGCTCGCCCGTATGCGGACGTTGCCGTCGTGGCCGTACCGCGTGGCGGCCGCGCACACCGTCGTCCGCGAGGTCCGTGCCCACGACGCCTACCGCCTCCGTCCGGAGCGGTTCGCCGGCCTCTCCGTCCCGACGCTGGTACTGCTCGGCTCCGCCAGCCCGGCCGCCGAGGCGGAGTCGGCCGACCGGCTCGCCTCGGCGCTGCCCGGCGCGCGGCTGGTCACCCTGCCGGGGCAGGGGCACATGGCGATGCTGACCGCTCCGGAGCTCTTCGCCGCCGGGGTCCTCGACTTCCTGCGTGCCTGACCCGCCGCGACGCCACCACCTGATCGCCCCTCGAACCCCGCCGGTGGCCCGGCGGCGAGGGGTTCAGATGCGCGCGAGGCGACCGCGACGGCGCAGGTGCGCCCAGTCCGAGGCGTCGTCCCGCCCGGGGGCATCCTCGCTCGCGACCGGCTCCGCCGGCGGCTCAGCGACCGGGGCCGGCGACGGGCGGGGCGGCGGCACGATCGCGTGGGCGGGTGGCCGGGGCCGGCTGCGCAGATCGGCGAGCAGCACGTGCGGGCGGGTCTCGTCGGTCTCCGGCTCGTCGGTGGCGTCGGGCTCCAGCGCGATCGGCTGGGGCAGCCGCAGATCGCTGAGGTCCTTCCACGCCGAGTGGCGCAGGCCGTCGACGACGCAGCGCACGCGGGCCAGGCAGCGGCCGTCGCCCTCGTGCCGCCAGCCGAGCAGTTCACCGAGGTACCAGATTCCGCGGTGGTAGACCTCCACGGGCTGCGGATCCCCGGCGAACGCGCTCGTCGCCTCGTTCCCCGCCACGTCCGGGACTCTAGGTCGCCACGCGGTCACCGACGGGAAGGCGCGCGCGGGCCGTGGTGCCCGTGTGACGGGGCTGTCACAGCGACCTCAGGCCGCCGCCCCGCCCCGGGCGCGGCGGCGGCGTCCGGCTGGCAGCAGCCCGGCCAACCGGCGCAGGTGCCGGGGGTCCCCGCGCCGGGCGGCATGGGCGATGTAGGCACCGAGCAGGGCGCCGGCGGCCAGAGCGAGCCCGATGGCGACAGCCTGGCCGAGCAGGGTGATACCGCCGATGCTCTCGCCGCTGACGAACCGCAGCATGCCCCGGTAGATCGTCAGTCCCGGCAGCAGCGGGATGATGCCCGACGCCACGTACACCAGGGCCGGGACCCGCTGGGCGGCGGCCAGCGCGTAGGCGCCGATGCCGATCACGACCGCCCCCGCGGCCGCGGCCAGCGGAGGCGACATCAGTACCTGCTCCACCAGCACGAACACCCCCCAGCCGAGCAGGCCGAGCAGTCCGGTGGCGGGCAGCGTCCGCCGCGGCGCGTAGTTGGAGACGGCGAAGGCCGCCGAGACGACGGCGGCGGCGAGCAGCTGCCCGGGCACCTCGTCCAGCCCCGGGATGGGCGGGTCGCCGATCCGCACCGGGAGCCCGGCGCGGACGCCGACCGACAGGGCGACCGCGATGCCGCTGATGATGCCGGCGGTGAGCAGGAAGGTCTCGAACGCCCGGGCGCTCGCCGTCACGTAGAAGCCGGTGATGGCGTCCTGCACCGCGCCCACCAGGGTGACGCCGGGCAGCAGCAGGACGATGCACGCGGCCACCGCCAGGGACGGGCGGATGTCCAGGTCGGCGGCGTACAGGGCGAGCGCGGCGACGGAGGCGATCAGGCCACCCGCCGCGTTCTGGAAGAAGACCGGGAGTTGCGCCCGGGCCAGCGCCCCGATGACCAGGTCGATGACCACGGTGGCGACGAACGCGACCGCCGTCACCAGCACCCCGGCGCCCAGGAGCACGGCCACCGCGCCGACCAGCGTCGCCCGGGCGGTCGTCACGACCGTGCGGGGATAGGGGTGACGGGCGCGGACGACGGCCCGCAGCCGGCGGTCGGCCTCGAACACGTCGATGCGGTCCTCGACGAGATCGCGGACCAGGTTGTGGGCCGTGCTCACCCGCGAGTAGTCCAGCGACCGCATGTGGACCAGGCGCATGTCGCTCACCGGGGCGGTGTCCGGGCCCGGATGGCCGGTGACGGTGATCGACGTGAACGTGATGTCGCACTCGACACGTTCCAGCCCGCCCGCCTCGGCCACCGCGACGCAGGACGCCGTCACCTCCGAGGCGCTCGCGCCGCCGGACAGCAGAACCTCACCCACCCGGAGAGCCAGGTCCAGCAGCCGGTGGGCCTCCCATGCCCCCCGGCCGGTGATGGCGGGGAGCGGGCCGGTGGGGAACGGGTCGGTCGACGAGCTCACGGGCACCACGATCCCGGACCGGTCGGGCCCCACACGCGGGGGTCCCCTCACGGGGTGCCGCACGTCACGGGCCGCTCCCGACGGCGCCGGGGCGAGGCCGTGTACGGTGGTCATACCGACGCGGGGTGGAGCAGCTCGGTAGCTCGCTGGGCTCATAACCCAGAGGTCACAGGTTCGAATCCTGTCCCCGCTACCACACACGAAGGCCCGGTCACCACGGTGACCGGGCCTTCGCTCGTCCGGGAGCAACCGCGGCCCGGATGCGGTTGGCTGGTGGCATGGAGCCCACCGTGCACAACGAGGCCGCCGCCGGTCGGTACGAGATCCGTGACGGCGACCGGCTGCTGGGCGTGGCCGTCTACGAGCGCCGTGACCGGCAGGTCGTGTTCACCCACACCGAGATCGACCCGGACGCCGGGCAGGACGGCCTCGGCAGCCGCCTCGTGCGGGCCGCCCTCGACGACGTGCGGGAGCAGGGCGGCACCGTCGTCCCGTCGTGCCCGTTCGTGCGGGGCTGGATCGAGCGGCACCCCGAGTACCAGGACCTGCTCGCGGACCGGCAGGGATGAGCCGCCCACTGAGCGCCGTCCTCGGTCCGGGTGTGCCGCCCGCCGAGGACGACCACGTGCTCGGTGAGCCGACCGCGCGGGTCACGGTGCTGGAGTACGGCGACTACGAGTGCCCCTACTGCGCCGCGGCGGCGCCGGTGCTGCGGCGGCTCGTCGAGGAGTCCGAGGGCGGCGTCCGGCTGGTGTTCCGCAACTTCCCGCTGGCCGACCGGCATCCCCACGCCCTGACCGCGGCACTGGCCGCCGAGGCCGCCGGAGCACAAGGCGCCTTCTGGCCGATGCACGAGCTGCTCTTCGCCCGGCAGCAGCGCCTCGACGACGCCTCGCTGCGCCGCTACGCCGAGGAGCTCGGGCTCGACGCCGACCGGTGCGTCGGTGAGGCGGCGCAGCCCTGCGGTGACAAGGTGGAGGCCGACTTCGCCGCCGGCCTGGCCGCGGGCGTGGCGGGCACGCCGGCGATCTTCGTCGACGGCCGGCCGTTCACCGGCCGGATCGAGATCGGGGCGCTGCGCCGCGCGGTCGCGTCGGCCGGCTCAGGCGGGGTCGCGGACGTCCTGGCGGGTGACCAGACCCGGGTCCAGCCACGGCCGGGGCGGCAGGGACGGTGGCCCTTCGGTCTCCGGCGAGCACAGCGGGAAGCGCTCGCCGAGCAGCCGCAGCAGGACGACGCCGAGCACGGCTGAGGTCAGCGAGCCGGTGAGCACGCCGATCGTCGCCTGCTCGCGGAGGACAGGATCGTCGAAGGCCAGATCGGCGATGAACAGCGAGATGGTGAACCCGATGCCGGCCAGCGTGGAACCGGCCAGCAGGTGGGAGTAGCGGACGCCGCCGGGCAGCACACCCCAGCCGGTCCGCACGGCCAGCCCGGCGGCCAGCGAGATGCCGATCGTGTTGCCCAGCACCAGGGCGACCGCGACCCCCACGGTGACCGGGGAGCCGGCCGCCGCGCGCAGGGTCTCCGGTGCCAGGGACACCCCCGCATTGGCCAGCCCGAACACCGGGACGACGACGTAGGCGGTCCACCGGTGCAGCCGGTGCTGCAGCCGCGCGCCGGCCGGCACGGTCGACGCCACGGCGCGGGTGGCCAGCCGGGCGCGTTCGGCATCGGGCTGCTCGCGCAGTGCCTCGCCGAAGTTGCGGCTGCCCTGCACGACGTCCTCGTCCGGGGGACGCTGGGGCAGCAGCAGGCCGAGGACGACGCCGGCCAGCGTGGCGTGCACGCCGGAGGCGTGGACGGCCAGCCACAGCGCGACGCCGACGAGGACGTACGGGGTCAGCGACCAGACCCCGGCCCAGCGCAGCGCGACCAGCGCGGCGATCAACCCGGCCGAGACCAGCAGCGCAGGCGGGTGCAGCTCGCCGCTGTAGAACAGCGCCATGACCCCGATGGCCCCGATGTCGTCGACGATCGCGAGGGTGAGCAGGAACAACCGCAGCCGGTCGGGACACCGCGGGCCGAACAACGCCAGCACGCCCAGCACGAAGGCGGTGTCGGTGGACATGACCACGCCCCACCCGGCGCTCTCCGGCCCCGACGGGTTGAACGCCAGGTAGATCAGCGCCGGGACGACCAGGCCGCCGAGGGCACCCAGGGCGGGGGCGGCGAGGCTGCGCCGGTCGCGCAGCTCACCGGTGGCCACCTCGCGCGTGATCTCGAGCCCCACCACCAGGAAGAACAGCGCCATCAGGCCGTCGTTGACCCAGTGCCGCAGGTCGAGGGTCAGGTCGGTCTCGCCGATCCCGATGGTTGCGGGCAGGTGCCAGAACTCGTCGTACGTGTCCGCCCAGGGCGAGTTGGCCCAGACCAGCGCGAGCACGGTCGCCGCGAGCAGGAGCACCGACCCGCCGGACTCCGTACCCATGTACAGCCGGGACGACGGCGAGAGCGTCGGCAGGCTCACCCGGGGTGGGGGCCCGGGCCGGGGCGGCAGCGTCATGCGGGCGCGAGGCGGGGTCGGTCCACGTCAGAGCACGTGGTGGCCGTACATCTCACCGAGGGGATCGGCGATCAGCTCGATGCGGGCGCCGTCCGGGTCCCGGAAGTACACCGAGACGCCGCTGTGGACCACGTGCTCCACCCCGGCCTCGGTGAGCCGGGCGACGAGATCCTTCCACCGGTCCGGGTCGACGCTGATCGCGACGTGGTGCAGGCCGCCGAGCACCTCCGCGTACGGGCCGACCTCCAGGCCGGGGAAGTCGAAGAAGGCCAGCAGGTTGCCGTGCCCGATGTCGAAGAAGAAGTGCGAGGAGCCGGGGTAGTCGCGGTTCTCGATCAGCTCGGTCAGCGGAAAGCCCAGGACGTCCTGGTAGAAGCGGACGGTCGCCTCGACGTCGCTGCTGATCAGCGCGGTGTGGTGCAGACCGCGGGCCGTGGACGGCGGTCGCTGCCCGGACGGGCGCAGGTGCTCGCGGCGGATCCGCTCCCGCTCGGCCTCGATCGCGGCGGGATCGGTGGTGCCCTCGACTGTGCTCATGCCCGGCATCCTCCTCGGTCGGCGGGTCAATCGGCGAGTGCTGACAACCCCGGTCGGTGCGCAACGCTTCCCGCCCGGTGTGTCTGGTGTGATGACCGGGGTCGACGGGTGGATGTCGTCGGGCAACGGAGCCCGGGCCGTGCGTCGCCGGAGGAGGAGCGCTGTGCAGTACGCCGAGTCCGTCGCTCGACCTGATCGGCAACACCCCGCTGGTCCGGCTGCGGCTCGGTCACCCGCGATCTGGGCCCCGACGCGCCCCTGGTGCTGGCCAAGGTCGAGTACCTCAACCCGGGCGGTTCGGTGAAGGACCGCATCGCCGTCCGGATGGTCGACGCCGCCGAGGCGAGCGGCGCGCTGAAGCCGGGCGGCACGATCGTCGAGCCGACCAGCGGCAACACCGGCATCGGCCTGGCTCTCGTCGCCCAGCAGCGCGGCTACTCGTGCATCTTCGTCTGCCCCGACAAGGTCGGCCGCGGACAAGATCAACGCCCTGCGCGCCTACGGCGCCGAGGTCGTCGTCTGCCCGACCGCCGTCGACCCGGCCGACCCGCGCTCCTACTACTCGGTGTCCGACCGGCTGGCCCGCGAGACCCCGAACGGCTGGAAGCCCGACCAGTACTCCAACCCGACGAACCCGCAGTCGCACTACGAGACGACCGGGCCGGAGATCTGGGCGCAGACCGACGGCCGGGTCACGCACTTCGTCACCGGCAGTGGGCACCGGCGGCACGATCAGCGGCATCGGCCGCTACCTCAAGGAGGCCTCCGGCGGTCGGGTGCGGGTCGATCGGCGCCGACCCCGAGGGCTCGGTCTACTCCGGTGGCACCGGCCGCCCCTACCTGGTCGAGGGCGTCGGCGAGGACTTCTGGCCCGACGACCTACGACCGGGCGATCGCCGACGAGATCATCGCCGTCTCCGACGGCGACTCGTTCGCGATGACCCGCCGCCTGGCCCGCGAGGAGGGGCTGCTGGTCGGCGGCTCGTGCGGCATGGCGGTGGTCGCCGCGCTGCGGGTCGCCGCCGGGCTCGACCAAGGACGACGTCGTCGTCGTCCTGCTGCCCGACGGCGGCCGCGGCTACCTGACCAAGATCTTCAACGACGAGTGGATGGCCGACTACGGCTTCCTCGACGCCGCCGCCGGCGAGACCGTCGGCGAGGTGCTGCAGGCCAAGAGCGGCGAGACGCCGTCGCTGGTGCACACCCACCCGAACGAGACCGTGCGCGAGGCGATCGACATCCTGCGCGAGTACGGCGTCTAGCCAGATGCCGGTCGTGCGGGCCGAGCCGCCGGTGACCGCCGGCGAGGTGGTCGGGGCTCGGTCGACGAGAAGGCGCTGCTCGACGCGCTGTTCGCCGGCACGCGCGAGCCTCGTCCGACCGGGTGGAGAAGCACATGTCGCCGCCGCTGCCGATCATCGGCTCGGGCGAGCCGGTGGCGGCCGCGGTCGACCGCGCTCGGGGCGGCCGACGCGCTGGTCGTGCACGTCGACGGCAAGCCGGCCGGCGTCGTCACGCGGCAGGACGTGCTCGGGCACCTGGCCGGGGTGGCCGAAGTGACCGGCCAGGGGCTTCAACACGCGGGCGATCCACGCCGGGCAGGAGCCGGACCCGGCCACCGGCGCGGTGATCCTGCCGATGCACCTGACCACGACCTACAAGCAGGACGGCGTCGGCGGGCTGCGCGGCGGCTACGAGTACAGCCGCAGCGGCAACCCGACCCGGACGGCGCTGCACGAGGCGCTGGCCGCGCTGGAGGAGGGCACGACCGCGCTGGCCTTCGCGTCGGGCCTGGCCGCGGAGGACACGCTGCTGCGCACGGTCTGCCGGCCCGGCGACCACGTCGTCCTCGGCGGCGACGCCTACGGCGGCACGTTCCGGCTGATCTCGCGGGTGCTGTCGGAGTGGGGGCTGGAGTACACGCCCGTCCGACCTCGACGACCCGGACGCGGTGCGCGCGGCGATCCGGCCGACGACGCGGGTCGTCTGGTGCGAGACGCCGAGCAACCCGCTGCTCAACATCACCGACATCGAGGCGACCGCGGCGGTCGCGCACGAGGCAGGGTGCGCTGCTCGTCGTCGACAACACCTTCGCCTCGCCCTACCTGCAGCGGCCGCTGACGCTCGGCGCCGACGTCGTCGTCCACTCGACGACGAAGTACCTGGGCGGCCACTCCGACGTCGTCGGCGGTGCGCTGGTGACCCGCGACGCCGCGCTCGGCGAGCGGCTGGCCTACAACCACAACGCGATGGGCGCGGTGGCCTCGCCGTTCGACTCGTGGCTGGTGCTGCGCAGCCTCAAGACCCTCGGCGTCCGGATGGACCGGCACTGCGCCAACGCCGCGCGAGTCGCCGAGTTCCTGCTCGGGCACCCGGCGGTCGTCGTCGGTGCTGTACCCGGGCCTGCCGTCGCACCCGGGGCACGAGATCGCCGCGCAGCAGATGGCCGGCTTCGGCGGGATGGTGTCCTTCCGCCTCCGCGACGGCGAGGACGCGGCGCTGAAGGTCTGCGACCGGGCGCAGCTGTTCACGCTGGCCGAGTCGCTGGGCGGCGTCGAGTCGCTGATCGAGCACCCCGGCCGCATGACGCACGCCAGCGCCGCCGGCTCGCCGCTCGAGGTGCCCGGCGACCTGGTGCGGCTCTCGGTCGGCATCGAGGACGTCGACGACCTGCTCGCCGACCTCGACCGGGCCCTCCCCTGAGAAGACTTCCCGCGCCGAAGAACCGGCCGTTTGTCCACGAATGGCCGCGCCGGGGCGGCCGTTTGTCCACGAATGGCCGCGCCGGAGCGGATCGCCGCCAACCTCGCCGTCAGCGGCTTCTCGCTGACCGCCGACGAGGTCGCCCGCATCGACGGTCTGGCGCGGACCTGACCCGGCCAGCGAGGATGCGTCCATGACTCTCGGAACCCGCACGCTCGGGCAGGGCCTGACCGTCTCGACCCTCGGCCTGGGCTGCATGGGCATGAGCGCCATGTACGGCGAACCCGACCGCGACGAGTCGGTCGCCACCATCCACCGGGCGCTCGACCTCGGCGTCACGCTGATCGACACCGCCGACCTCTACGGCAACGGGCACAACGAGGAGCTGGTCGGCGAGGCCCTTCGCGATCGTCGCGACGAGGTCGTGCTGGCCACCAAGTTCGGCATGCGCCGCCGTCCCGAGGGAGGGGCGAACGCGATCTGCGGTCGCCCCGACTACGTCCGCGACTGCGCCGAGGCGAGCCTGCGCCGCTTGGGCGTGGACACCATCGACCTCTACTACCAGCACCGCGTCGACCCCGAGGTGCCGATCGAGGAGACCGTGGGCGCGATGGCCGAGCTGGTGGCGCAGGGCAAGGTGCGCCACCTCGGTCTGAGCGAGGCCAGCGCCGAGTCGATCCGGCGGGCGGCCGCCGTCCACCCGATCACGGCGCTGCAGAGCGAGTGGTCGCTGTGGACCCGCGACCTGGAGGCTGAGGTCGTGGGAGTCGCCCGGGAGCTGGGCATCGGCATCGTGCCCTACAGCCCGCTCGGCCGCGGGTTCCTGACCGGCGCGATCACGAGTCAGGACGACCTGTCCGAGTCCGACTGGCGCCGGAAGGCGCCGCGCTTCCAGCCCGGCGCACTGGAGGCCAACCTGCGGGTCGTCGAGGGCGTGCGCGAGATCGCCGACGCGAAGGGCGCCACCGTCGCCCAGCTGGCGCTGGCCTGGGTGCTCGCCCAGGGACCGGACGTCGTCCCCATCCCGGGCACCAAGCGGCGCACGTACCTGGAACAGAACCTCGCGGCGGCGGACATCGAGCTCACCCCTGACGACCTCGCCCGGCTCGACGCGCTCGCCCCGGTCGGCGTCGCTGTCGGCGACCGCTCCCGCAACCCGCGGGACGGCTACGGCGACAGCCCGGAGAAGGTCGCGTGAGCGCCGACCCGAGCTGCGGCGTCGCGCACGGCGACGAGGCGCCCCGGCCGGCCGACCGGCTGCTGGTCGCCGTCTTCGCCTCGCCGGTGTCGGCCGTGCTGGTGCGCTACGCCGCCGACCTCGGCTACCGGACGGCGCTGGTCGAGCCGGACCCGGGTCGAGAAGCCGACATCTCGCCCGATCTCGCCGTCCGCGACTTCGGCGAGCTGGGAGCGGAACTGGCCGCCGGCATCGCCGACGTCGTGGTCACCGACCACCACCGGCCCGAGTTGGGCGAGCTGCTGCGCGACGCGCTCGCGGTGCCCACCCGATGGATCGGGGTGATGGGCAACCCGCGGCACGAGGGCCCGCACGTCGCGGCTCTGCGGGACCTGGGCGTGCCGGACGACGAGATCGCCCGGGTGCACCGGCCGATCGGCCTGGACATCGGCTCGAAGTCCCCGCCGGAGATCGCGATCTCCACGCTGGCCGGGCTGCTCGCCGACCGCAACGGCCGCGCCGGCGGGTTCGCGCACGGCGGCTGAGGTGTCCGCCGAGGTCGTGCTCGGTGCCGACGTCGGCACCAGCGGCCTGAAGCTGGTCGCCCTCTCGCTCGACGGGCACGTGGTCGCCTCGACGGAGGCGGCCTACGGGTACGACGCACCGGAGCCCGGCTGGGCGCAGACGGACGTCGGCACCTGGCGGCGGGCGTTCGACGACGCGCTGGACGCGCTGGACCTCGCCGGACGGCGGGTGCTGGCGCTCGGCCTGGCCGGGCAGATGCACGGCGCGGTGCTCGTGGACGCCGCAGGGCGGCCGCTGGCCCCGGCGCTGCTCTGGCCGGACGGCCGGGCGACCGCCGAGCTCGTCCGCTGGCGGGATCTGCCCGCTGCCGACCGGGCCGCGCTGGCCAATCCACTGGTCGCCGGCATGACCGGGCCACTCCTGGCATGGCTGGCCACGCACGCCCCTGAGGCGGTGGAGGGGGCGGCCGCGGTGCTGCTGCCCAAGGACGCGCTGCGCGTCGCGCTGGTGCCGGGCAGCGCACCGGTCACCGACCGCAGCGACGCTTCGGCCACCCTGCTGTGGGATCTCCCCGGCGACACCTGGTCGGCGTCCGCGGTCGCCGCCGCGGGGGTGCCCGCCGCCCTGCTGCCCCTCGTCCGGCCGTCGGACGACGTCGTCGGCGTCGCCGTGCTCCGGGCCGGGGAGGTGCCCGTCGTCGTCGGTGGCGCGGACACCCCGCTGGCGATGCTCGGCGCCGGCACCCCGGCGCTGCAGGTGAACCTCGGCAGCGGCGCCCAGGTGCTGCGCCCGGGCGTGTCACCCACGCCGGCCGACGACCCGGGCGCCCATCTGTACGCCGACGTCGACGGTGGCTGGTACGCGATGGCGGCGCTGCGCAACGGCGGCTCGGCCTGGTCGTGGGCCTGCGGAGCCCTCGGCGTCAGCGAGCGTGACTTCTTCGACCTGGCGGCCTCGTCGTCGCCCGGTGCCGGCGGGGCGCGGTTCGCTCCGTGGCTGACCGGCGAGCGCGGCGGTGTGGCCGGCCCCGGTGACCGCGGCGGCTGGACCGGCCTCTCGGCCGGCACCACCCGCGCCGACCTGGCCCGCGCGGCCGTCGAGGGCGTCGTGGAGGCGGTGGGATCGGCGGCCCGCCTGCTCGGTGATCCCGGGGAAGGGGCGGTCGTGCTGACCGGCGGGGGAGGGCGCGCCGCCGTCGTCCGGAGTCTGCTGTCCGACGTCCTCGGCCGGCCGGTCACCTACCTCCCGATGCGCAGCGCGTCGGCGACCGGAGCGGCGCTGCTCGCCGCTCGGGGCCTGGGCCTGCCGGTTCAGGAACGACTCCTGCCCCCGGAGACGTTGCAGGCGTAGCGGGGCCGCGAGCCCCACCCGAGAAGAGGAGCGCCCCATGGCATCGCTGTTCGACAAGGTCGCGCAGTTCGCGACGAGCCCCCAGGCCAAGGAGGCGATCGGCAAGGCCACCACCAGGGCTCAGCAGATCGCGAACGACCCGAGGACCAGGGAGGCGATCGGCAAGGCGACGGCCAAGGCTCAGCAGATCGCGAACGACCCGAGGACCAGGGAGGCGATCGGCAAGGCGACGGCCAAGGCTCAGCAGATCGCGAACGACCCGAGGACCAGGGAGGCGATCGGCAAGGCGACGGCCAAGGCTCAGCAGTTGGCCAACGACCCGAAGACCCGGGCGAAGATCGACGACGTGCGCCGCAGGATCCAGGGCGGTCGCGGCGAGACCGGCGGCGCCCCGCGCCCGTGACCGAGGCCCGCGGCGGCGGTGCGACCGCCGCCGCGGGCGCTCAGCTCTGGTCGGGTGCCGTGACGAAGCCGAGCGCGGCGTCGTGCAGGGCGCCGTTGGTGGCCAGCGCGCTGCCACCCGCAGGGCCCGCGGTGCCGGAGAGGTCGGTGAACCGTCCGCCGGCCTCGCGGACGATGACGTCGAGCGCGGCCAGGTCCCACAGCGAGACCTCGGGCTCGCAGGCGATGTCGACCGCCCCCTCGGCCAGCAGCACGTAGCTCCAGAAGTCGCCGTAGGCGCGGGTGCGCCAGACCGAGCGGGTCAGGTCGAGGAAGCCGTCGAGCAGGCCGCGCTCCTCCCAGCCGGACTGAGGCTGGAGTAGGACAGGCTCGCGTCGGCCAGCTCGGTGACGTCGGAGACGCGGCAGCGGGTGGCCGACTCCAGGCGCCGTCCGGTCCACGCGCCGACGTCCTTGGCCGCCCACCAGCGCCGGTTGAGCGCGGGCGCCGACACCATGCCCGACCACCGGCTCGTCGCCGTCGAACAGCGCGATCAGCGTGGCCCACACCGGCACGCCGCGGACGAAGTTCTTCGTCCCGTCGATCGGGTCGAGCACCCAGCGGCGCGGGCCGTGCCCGGTGGCGCCGAACTCCTCGCCCAGCACGGCGTCCCGGGTGCGGGCCCGGCTCAGCGTGATCCGCAGCTGCTCCTCGACCGCGCGGTCGGCGTCGGTGACCGGGGTCAGGTCGGGCTTGGTGTCGACCTGCAGATCCTGGGCGCGGAACCGGTCCAGGCTGATCGAGTCGGCCTGGTCGGCCAGCACGTGCGCCAGGTGCATGTCCCCGTAGTAGCCCCGCCCTGACGTCATGGGCACCCAACCTAGCTGGCCGGGCGCCGGTGCGGCCGGTTGCCGGGGCTCGGCGATGCGGCGCCGTTACCGTCGGGGAGTGGACGCCGCGACGATCGTCGGCCTGCTGGCCGACCCCACCCGGCTCAAGGTGGTGGCCGCCCTCGCTCTCGGCGCCGGCACCATCGAGGACGTCGCGCGGTCCGCCGACCTGCCGCTCAAGGACGTCGCGCTCGCCGCTCGCCGACTGGCCCGCGCGGGCCTGGTGCACGCGCGACGGGCACGCTCGCTGTCGCTGCGTGCCGAGCGCTTCGGCGCGGCCGCCCGTGCCGCAGCAGAGGCCGCACCACCGCCCGTGCAGCTGTCCGACGACCCGGCCGAGGACGCCGTCCTGTCTGCGTTCGTCCGCGACGGGCGGCTGGCGTCGATCCCCGCGCAGCACTCCAAGCGCCTCGTGGTGCTCGCGCACCTGGTGCGCGTGTTCGAGCCCGGCGTCCGCTACCCCGAGCGCGAGGTCAATGCGCTGCTCGCCGTCTGGCACCCCGACGTCGCGGCGCTGCGCCGCTACCTCGTCGACGAGGGACTGCTGTCCCGTGAGGCCGGCGTCTACTGGCGCACCGGCGGCCGCGTCGACGTCTGACCCGCCGATCATGGCGCGCGGACCACCGCGCGGGCCGGAAACGTGGTCGCCACGCCATGGTCGCGGCGGCATGCTTGCTCCCGTGCCGACCGCCGACGACTTCCGCGCCCTGGCCCGCTCCTCGCCGTGGCGCTGGTCGACGCTGCGGTTCACCGTCCGCTGGCCGGGCGACCCGTACCGCACCGACGCGCTGCGGGCCTGGCTGCGCCGTCCGGACGTCGTCCGCGTCGAGACGCTCGAGGGCGAGCTGCTGCAGGTCGTCCGCGAGCGCGGCGCGCAGGTCGGCGTCCTGACCTCCGACGGGGGCCGGACGGTGCACCTGCCGTGGGCGAGCGAGGGCCCGCTCCCCGAGCTGCGCCCGGACGGGCTGGTCGCCGCGCGCCCGCCGTCGGAGGAGGTGTCCTACGACGCCCCGATGTACCAGGACTACCGCTGGGTGGCGATGCTCGACCCGGTGGAGCTCGCCGAGGGCCGGTTCGACGAGTCGGGGGAGCGAGCCGGCCTCGGTCCCGACATCACCGAGGTCGAGGTCGTCGAGCACGGCGGACGGCCGGCCTGGCAGGCCGTCGTCACGCCGACGGCGACGTACGAGCCGCGCTGCGGGTGCTGCCCGCTGCTGCGCTCCCGCGAGGTGGACGAGGCCGAGTTCGCCGACCGCCCTGACGCGATGCTGGCCGCCTACCCCGAGGCCTACCTCGTGCGGCTGGACGTGCAGACGGGGGTCTGCGTGCTCACCTCGGCTACCGACGGGCGGGCGCCGGGCCACGACCTGCGGATCGAGGCGGTCGGCGAGCCGATGGACGACGATCTGTTCGTCGAGCCGCGACGGCGAGGTTTGTTCCGTCGCGGCTGGCAGCCGATGGGTTAGTAGCCGGGGCCGAGCTGCCCGACCGCGTCGAGCAGCCGGCGGAGGCTGGCCAGTCGCTCCGCCCGCGCCGGTGGGCCCTCGGCCGCCCAGGCGTCGAGCGCGCAGTCGGGGTCGTCGGCGGTGTGCCCGCACATCGGCGGGCAGTCGAGCGGCGGCCTCGGCCAGCTCGTCGAAGGCGGCCAGCACGTCGTCCGGCGGTGACGTGGGCCAGGCCGAACGAGCGGATGCCCGGGGTGTCGATGACCGTTCCGCCGTCCGGGCAGGTCCAACAGCACCGCCGACGACGACGTGTGCCGACCCTTGCCGATCTTGCTCACGTCGCCGGTCGCCCGGAACGCGTCGGGCACCAGCCGGTTGACCAGGGTCGACTTGCCGACGCCGGACTGCCCGACGAGCACGCTCATCCGCGCCGTCCAGCCGGGCGAGCAGCTCGTCGAGCGGGGCCTCCCGCGAGATGCGCGACGGCTCGACCCCAGGCCGGCGTAGCGGTCGAGCAGCGGCTGGGGGCTGCCCAGGTCGGTCTTGGTGAGGCACAGCAGCGGCTCGAGCCCCCCGGCGTAGGCGGCGACCAGGCACCGGTCGAGGAAGCCGAGCGCCGGCTCCGGGTCGGTCACGGAGGTGACGATCACGAGCAGGTCGGCGTTGGCGACGACGATCCGCTCGGTCGGGTCGGTGTCGTCGGCGGTGCGGCGCAGCGACGTCGTCCGCTCCTCGATGGTGACGATCCGGGCGAGGGTGTCGGTGCGGCCGCTCGTGTCGCCCACGACCCGCACCTGGTCGCCGACGACCACCCCGTGCTTGCCCAGCTCGCGGGCCCGCATGGCGGTCACGTCGACGGGGCCGCCGTCGGGTCCCTCGACCCGGACGGTCATCCGCCCCCGGTCGACGGCGATGACCAGGCCGGGGACGGCGTCGTCGTGGCTGGGCCGCTGCCGGGTGCGGGGGCGGGACCCGCGGCGGCTCGGGCCGGACACGGACGTCGTCCTCGTCCAGGCTGCGGGGACTCACCGGCGTCCCCCGCTCAGCGGCCCGCTCCGTCCAGCATGTCCGCCCACCGCGCGACGAAGTCCGGCAGCGTCTTGCTCACCGCACCGGGGTCGGACACCCGCACGCCGTCGACGGCGAGCCCCAGCACGGCGGCGGCGTGCACCATCCGGTGGTCGGCGTAGGAGTCGACCAGCGCCGGGCGCCGCCGGCCGGGGTCGATGACCAGGCCGTCGGGCAGCTGCTCGACCTGCGCGCCGACCGCGGTGAGCACCTCGTCGAGCGCCTGCAGCCGGTCGGTCTCGTGGCCCGCGCAGGTGCCCGATGCCGGTGAGCCGCGAGGTGCCGTCGGCCAGCGCGCAGAGGGCGGCGAGGACGGGCGTCAGCTCCCCGACCTCGCCGAGGTCGGCGACCAGCGGCCGGATGCCGTCGCCGCCGGTCACCTGCAGGCCGGCGTCCGTGCGCCGCACCGTCGGCGCCCATGGCGGTGAGCAGCCGGTCGAGGTGCGCGCCGGGCTGGGTGGTGACCTCCGGCCAGTCGCGCACCGTCACGCGGCCGCCCGTGACCAGGGCGGCGGCGAGGAACGGCGCGGCGTTGGACAGATCCGGCTCGACGGCGCGGTCGAGCGCGGCGATCGGGCCGGGTGCGACCCGCCAGCCCCGGTCGGTGGTGGCGGCGTCCACGCCGTGCTCGCGGAGCGTCGACCACGGTCATCTCGACGTGCGGCATCGACGGGACGCCGCCGGCCAGAGCGAGGTCGAGGCCCTCGTCGAAGCGGGGCGCGGCCAGCAGCAGCCCCGACACGATCTGGGACGACTCGCTCGCGTCGACGGTGACCGCACCGCCGCGCACGCCGCCGCGTACCGTGCACGGTGAACGGCGCGCGGCCGCGGCCGCCGTCGTCCACCTCGACGCCGAGATCGCGGAGGGCGGCGAGAAGCCCGGCGTTGGGCCGCTCGTGCAGGCGGGGGTCGCCGTCGAGGCGCACCGGGCCCTCGGCGAGCGCGGCCACCGGTGGCAGGAAACGCAGGATCGTGCCGGCCAGGCCCGCGTCGATCTCGGCCGGGCCCCGCAGCGGGCCGGGCGTGACCAGCAGGTCCTCGCCGTCCTCGTCGATGCGGACGCCGAGAGCACGCAGGGCCGCGGCCATGAGGTCGGTGTCGCGGGCGCGCAGTGGCCGGACCAGCCGGCTGGGGCCGTCGGCGAGCGCGGCCAGCACCAGCGCGCGGGCGGTCAGCGACTTGGAGCCGGGCAGCGCGACCACGGCGTCGACCGGCGCTGACCGGTGCGGCGTCATCCAGACCTCGTCCACGGGTCCATCCTGCCCGGTGCGGGCCGGCTGTCGGTGCGCACACCTACAGTCGGCACCAGCCGTCGACGGGAGGGGACCACCATGTGCGGGCGCTACGCCGCCACCCGCAAGCCCGAGGACCTCGCGCTCGAGTTCGAAGCGGTGCCGGCCGAGGGGCAGACCCCGCTGGCCGCCGACTACAACGTCGCCCCGACCAAGGACGTGTACGTCGTCCGGCACAAGAAGGAGCGGGACGCCGGGGGACGGCCCACCGGGGGCGGGCACCGCGAGCTGCGCGCCGTGCGCTGGGGGCTGGTGCCCTCCTGGGCCAAGGACCTCTCGATCGGCAACCGCATGCTCAACGCCCGGGTCGAGTCGCTGGCCGACAAGCCGGCGTTCCGCTCGGCCGCCCGCTCGCGGCGCTGTCTGGTCCCGGCCGACGGCTGGTTCGAGTGGGCCAAGCGGCTGGACTCGACGGGCAAGCAGCCCTACTTCATCACCCCCGAGGACGGCTCGGTGCTCGCCTTCGCCGGCCTCTGGGAGGTGTGGGGCCGCGGCGACGACCGGGTCTACACCTGCACCGTGGTCACCGCACCCGCCGTCGGCGCGCTCACCGAGATCCACGAGCGGATGCCGCTGGTGCTGCCGCCAGACCGGTGGGCCGCCTGGCTCGACCCCGCCGAGGAGGACGTCGAGACGCTCGCCGTGCCCACCCCGCCGGAGGTGGTGCAGGCCCTCGAGCTGCGGCCGGTCGGCACGGCCGTCAACAACGTGGCCAACAACGGCCCGGAGCTGGTCGCGCGGGCCGAGTCGGTGAGCGAGCCGGCCGACCAACCGGTCCTGTTCTGAGGTGACGGAGCGCACCCAGGAGCCGGAGGCGGTCTCCGTCTCGGCGCCGCTGCCGAACTGGGTGGCCGCAGCGGTCACGTTCCTGAGCTCGGGTGCCGTCCTGGTGATGGAGATCGTCGGGCTGCGGCTGATCGCCCCCTACGTCGGTGTGACGCTGCAGACCAGCACTGCCGTCATCGGCTTCGCGCTGGCCGCGATCGCCATCGGCGCCTATGCCGGCGGTCTCACCGCCGACCGCACCGACCCCCGCCGGCTGATCGCCCCGCTGATGGTGGCCGGGGGAGCGCTGATCGTCGCCGTCCTGCCGCTCGTGCGGTTCACCGGATCCCTGCTGACCGGGGTCGACGCGGGCGCCGTGCTCCTGCTCGCCGCGGTCGCGGTCGTCGTGCCCGCGGCGCTGCTGTCGGCGGTGCCGCCCATGGTGGTCAAGCTGCAGTTGGCCAGCCTCACCGAGACCGGCTCGGTGGTGGGGCGGCTGTCGGGCATCGGCACGCTCGGGGCGATCGCGGCCACGTTCGCCACCGGGTTCGTGCTGGTCGCCGTCCTGCCCAGCAGCGTGATCCTGGTGGGCACCGGACTGCTCACGCTGGGCGTCGGGCTGGCCGTCGGGCTGCTCCTGCGGCGCGGCGGCGGGGGAGCCGGCCGGGTGCCGGCCGGGCTGCTCGTGCTGGCCGTCGCGGGCACCGGGCTGGCGGCAGCGGCGCCGACGCCGTGCGAGGAGGAGACCGCCTACCACTGTGCCCGCGTCGTGGCCGACGCCGAGCGCGAGAGCGGTCGCGTCCTGCTGCTGGACACGTTGCAGCACTCCTACGTCGACCTCGCCGACCCGGCCTACCTCCGGTTCGAGTACGTGCGCGCGATCGCCGCGGTCACCTCCGCCGTGTTCCCGGAGGGCGAGCCGCTGTCGGCGCTGCACGTCGGTGGCGGTGGGCTCACCCTGCCGCGCTGGCTGGCCGAGGTCCGCCCGGGCACGCGGAGCAGGGTGGTCGAGGTCGACCCGGGTGTGGTCGCCATCGACCGCGAGCAGCTGGGGCTGGAAACGTCCGACGACCTCGAGGTGCGGGTCGCCGACGGCCGCGTGGGTCTGGCGGAGGAGTCACCCGGCAGCCGCGACCTCGTCGTGGGCGATGCGTTCGGCGGATTGTCGGTGCCGTGGCAGCTGACCACCCGCGAGGCGCTGGAGCTGGTCGATCGCGCCCTCACCGACGAGGGCGTGTACGCCGTCAACCTCATCGACCACCCGCCGCTGGCCTTCGTCCGCGCGGAGCTCGCCACATTGCGCGAGGTCTTCCCGCACGTCGCCCTGCTCGCCCGCCGGCCGGTGCTCGCGGGAGAGGACGGCGGCAACGTGGTCGCGGTCGCCTCCCGGTCCCCGATCCCGGTCGAGGCGATCTCCGCCGCGCTACCGGAGTTCGAGCTCGCGTGGAGCCTGGCCACCGGAGCTGCTCTGGACGACGTCATCGGCGACGCCCCGCTGCTCACCGACGACTTCGCGCCGGTCGACCAGCTGCTCACGCCCTACGGCTGAGAAAGGACCCGTCCTCATCTCTCGCAGGCTCGGGACGAGCCTCCGAACGGGGCCGTTCCCGACCGTCACGAGGGGGGCTCAGCGGGCGATCGGCGCCGTCCGGGCGCGGGTCAGTGCGACGAGGTCGGCCGGGGACAGCTCCGCCTGCAGGCCCCGCCTGCCCGCGCTCACGAGGACGGTCGAGAAGTCCAGCGCGGAGGAGTCGACGACGGTGGGCAGCGCCTTGCGCTGGCCGAGCGGGCTGATGCCGCCGCGCACGTAGCCCGTCGTCCGCTCGGCGTCCGCGGGGTCGGCCATGACGGCCTTGCGGCCGCCCACCGCCGTGGCGAGCGCCTTGAGGTCGAGCGTGCCGGCGACCGGGACGATCGCGACGGTGAGCGCGCCGTCCACCCGGGCGATCAGCGTCTTGAACACCTGCCGCGGGTCCGAGCCGAGGGCGGCGACCGCGGCCTCCCCGTACCCCGTGTCACCGGGGTGTTCGGGGTCGTAGGAGTGCAGGGTGTGCGGCACCTTCGCCTTCTCCAGTGCCCGCACCGCGGGGGTCGCCGCCACGGCGCCGGAGCCTAGCGAGGTCGGGACGACGGCAGAGATCCGGCGTCCGGAGGGGGAATGGCCGACCCCGCCGCTGGGGTTGGACCCGCCGTGACACGCACTCTCTCGAGCGTCCGTCAGCGGTCCGCGCACCGTCGGCCCCCGGGCCGGCCGGATGTCGCGCGGCTAGGATCGGCCGAGGTGGTTCCCCGCACCCGGGGGCCGCAGAGAGGACGGTCGGTGCCTGACGAGCCCCAGGGGGAGAGCCCCGACGTGGCCGGCGCCCCGGCGCCCGAGCCCGGCGCCCCGGTGGAGGTTCCCGAGGCCGATGCCGGCGGCAGCCGCACCGAGGCGGCCGAGAGCCGCGCCGAGCGCGATGCCCGCTTCGAGCGCGACGCGCTGCCCTACCTCGACCAGCTGTACCCGGCGGCGTTGCGGATGACCCGCAACCCGGCCGACGCCGAGGACCTGGTGCAGGAGACGTTCGTCAAGGCGTACTCGGCCTTCCACCAGTTCGCCGAGGGCACGAACCTCAAGGCGTGGCTGTACCGCATCCTGACCAACACCTACATCAACAGCTACCGCAAGAAGCAGCGGCAGCCGCAGCAGTACCCCACCGAGCAGGTGCAGGACTGGCAGCTCTACGCGGCCGAGGAGCACACCTCCAGCGGCCTGCGGTCGGCCGAGATCGAGGCGCTGGACCACCTGCCCGACAACGACATCAAGGACGCGCTGCAGCAGCTGCCCGAGGACTTCCGGCTCGCGGTCTACCTCGCCGACGTCGAGGGCTTCGCCTACAAGGAGATCGCCGAGATCATGGGCACGCCCATCGGCACGGTGATGTCCCGGCTGCACCGCGGCCGGCGGGGGTTGCAGAAGCTGTTGGCCGACTACGCCCGTGAGCGCGGCTTCGTCCGCGCCGGAGCCGGTGAGGAGGCGAGCTCCTGATGGGCACCGACACGCACGATCCGGGCCAGCCGCTCCGGATCGACTCGTGCGACGACGTGCTGACCCACGTCTTCGAGTTCCTCGACCACGAGACCGACGACGCCCGCCGCGCCCAGATCGCCGAGCACCTCGAGGACTGCTCCTCGTGCCTGCGTGAGTTCGGCATCGAGCAGGAGTTCAAGGCGCTGGTCCGGCGCCGCTGCGGCGGGGACGCCCCACCGGCCGGGCTCAGGGAGCGGATCAAGCTGCAGCTGACCTCGGTGTCGTTCGAGGAGGACGGCACGCAGGTCAGCGTCGAGCGGGTCAGCATCGAGCGGTCCGGGGAGCGTCCCACCTCCTGACGACGGAGGTGGGACGCCGCCGGCGTCGCCTACGCGTTGGGGCGCTTGCCGTGGTTGGCCTTGTTCCCCTTGCGGGAGCGCCGCTTGCGTCCACGCTTGGACATCGCTGCCCTCCTCTCACTGTGCGTCCGGCCGGCCGCGAGGCCTGACACCGGACCGGGACACGCTCGGGTGGACGTCGGCGTGCGGGAGTGCGCACCGCCGAACGAACCGCCAAGCTGACACGTACAGCGTCTCACGTCGCCCCCGCACCCACGTGCGGGGCGGCACACACTCCGACGAAGGACGGCCGTGGCACACCCGGGTATCGAGAGCGTGCTGGTCGCCGGGCGCGGTCCGGCCGCCTGCGCGGTGATCGCCGCGTGCTCGCGGCTGGAGATCAAGGCGGTGGCCGTCCACTCGGAGGCCGACCGGTCCGCCCGCCACGTCCGCCTTGCCGACGACGCCGTCCTGCTCGGCCCCGCCCCGGCGGCGGAGTCCTACCTGGCGGTGGATCGCATCGTCGAGGCGGCACTGCGCAGCGGCGTCGACGCCGTGCTCGCCGTCCCACCCGCCCTGGCCGGCAACGCGCGACTCGCGGGGGCGGTCGCCGCGGCCGGGCTGCGCTGGATCGGGCCGGGCGCCGAGGTGCTCGACCGGCTCGGCGGCGACGGCGTGGAACCGGCCAGCGAGCGCGGATTCCTCGCCTGGGTCACCGAGGACGGCCCGAAGTACGTGACGGCGGTCGAGCGGGACCGCGCCGCGGGCATCGCGCGCGTCTCGTGGACGCCGGCACGACCGGCCGAGCTGCCCGCCGCCGCCCGCCGGCTCGCCGCCGTCGGGTGGCGCGGTCTGGTCACGGTCGGCGTCGACCCGCACGGCGACCTGGCCGAGGTGGCGGCCGGGTTCTCCCTCGACCTGGCCGTCCTCGAGCGGGCACACGGCGTGGACGCCGTCGACCTCGCCCTGCGCAGCGCCGGTTCCGGCGCACCTCCCGAGGGCCTGCCCACCCCGACCGAGCCGCGGGCGGCGGTCGCGGTCCAGCTGCGGTCGACCCTGCCGCCGGGTACGGCGGGCAAGATCACCGGCCGGCTCCCGCTGGTCGAGCGGCCCACAGAGGCCGACGGCGCCGAGGTCGTCGCCGTGCACGGCTACGACCCGGGCGACCGGCTCGACGGCTGGTACGACGCGCTCCTGGCCACGATCAGCGCCGGTGCCCCGGACACGGCGACGGCCGCCCGGGCGGCGTCGGAACTGCTCCAGGGCCTGCCGGACACCGGCGTGCCGCACGACGGCGAGGAGGTCTGCGCGGTGCTCACCCGGCTCGCCTCCGGCCGGGCGGCGCCGGTCGGCTGACCGGGCACGTGCCCGCCCGGGTGAGTGGGCGCGTGATTGGATGACCGCCGACGGTGCTGGTGAGCGCGAAGGAGGCCCGGTGGCGGTCGAGGAGATCCATGCCGAGATGGTCTCCAGCGTCTGGAAGGTGCTGGTGTCGCAGGGCGACGCCGTGGCTGCCGGCGACACCCTGGTGATCCTCGAGTCGATGAAGATGGAGATCCCCGTCCTCACCGAGAAGGCCGGCACCGTCCAGGGCATGCACGTCACCGAGGGCGAGGTGCTCCAGGAGGGCGACCTGATCGCCACCGTGGAGAGCTGAGGGGCCTACAGGTCGAGGCCGTAGACCCGCAGGTCGACGCCGGGCGCCGGGGCCCAGTCCCGCTCCGGGAGGCGGGTGAAGCCGAGCCGCTCGTAGAGCCGGTGCGCGGCGGTCATCCGATCCCCGGTCGACAAGATCATCCGCGCCTTGCCTGCGGCGCGGGCGCGGTCGAGGCACTCCCTGACCAGCAGCTCGCCGACGCCGCGCCCGCGCGCGGCCGGGTCGACCACCAGCATCCGGAACGCGGCCTCGGCGTCCGACGTCGTCACCTCGCCGAAGTCGCCGTCGAGGACCAGCGCGACGCTTCCGACGACGGCGTCGCCGAGGCGGGCGACCAGCAGGTCCGCCCGGCCTGCCCGGCCCGCCACGTCGGCCAGCTCGCCGAGGTAGCCGTCGGAGGCCAACTGCTCGTCGCGGTAGACGGCGACGGTCAGCTCGGCGATGCGCGGATGGTCCCCGGGCGTCGCCCGCTCGACGACGACGGTGTCCACCACGCCCGGCAGCGTAGGTGAGCCACGCTCGGGTTCCGCGGCCCGCCCGAGGAGCGCAGACTGGGTGCCGACGAAGGGTCGGTCATGACCGTCTCGCCCGTGCTGCTCAACCGGCTCGCGCTCGCACTGGCCGTCGCGGCCGCCGTCGTCCTGGGGCCGGGTGTCCTGGGCGAGGACTGGCGCGCGTTCGTCGTCGCCCTGGGCTTTCCCGTGCTGGTGGCCGCCGTGCCGGCCGTGGCCGCGCGATCCCGGACGGCGACCACCCTGACCTGGACGGCGGCCGTCGTGCTGCTGACCTGGTCGGTCGCCGCCGCGGCGAGCGTGGGACTGTTCGTGCTCCCCGCCGCGCTCGTGGAACTCTGGGCGGCGTTGGTGCGCACCGGGCGGACCGCCGCCGCCTGACCGCCGCCGCCTGACCGCCGCCGCCTGACCGCCGCCGCCTGACCGCCGCCGCCTGACCGCCCGGAGGATGCCCGGATCGCCGGCCGTCCTAGGCTCGCGGGCACCATGAGCAGCCTCTCCGAGCGCCTCACCCGCGGATCGGCGGCCAGCCCGTCCCAGGTCGACCACGCCCGCCGGTTGGTGGCCGACTGGCAGCTGCTGGCCGATCTCAGCTTCGCCGACCTGACCCTCTGGGTGCCGCTGCAGACCGGTGCCTGGTGGTGCGTCGCGCAGGTGCGCCCGCTGACGGCCCCGACCAGCCGACCCGAGGACCTGGTCGGCTCGGAGGTCGACGACGTCGACGCCGACCCGTTCCGCGTCGCGTACCGCGAGGGCCGGCCGGTCACCGAGGGGGATCCGGACTGGTCGGGGCCCGCCCCCAGGCGACGCGAGGTGATCCCGGTCCGGCACGACGGGGTCGTGGTCGCCGTCCTGGCCAAGGACACGAACCTGGCCGTCACCCGATCCCCGTCGACCTTGGAGCTCACCTACCTCGACATCGCCGCCGACCTGTGCCTGATGGTCTCGGCGGGCGCGTTCCCTCCCCGCAAGCCGCAGGACGCCGAGCTGAGCCCGCGCGTGGGCGACGGGCTGGTGCGGCTGGACTCCATCGGCAGAGCGGTGTACGCCAGCCCCAACGCGCTCTCGGCCTACCGTCGTGCGGGCGTGCCCGGTGACCTCGCCGGGGCGGACCTGTGTGCGGTGACCCGCGACGTCGCCAGCGACCGGCTGGCGGGGGAGGCGGCCGCGGCGTCCATCGCGGCAGCGGTGGACGGCCGCTTCCCCGACTCGATGGACCTCGAGAGCCGCAGCGCGACCATCCTGCTGCGCGCGCTGCCGCTGCGCCCCCCGGGCGGGGCGCCGGGCGCGCTGGTCCTGGTGCGGGACGTGACCGACGTGCGGTCGCGGGACCGGGCGCTGCTGACCAAGGACGCGACGATCCGCGAGATCCACCACCGCGTGAAGAACAACCTGCAGACGGTGGCCGCGCTGCTGCGGCTGCAGGCCCGGCGCATGACCGAGCCGTCGGCCCGGGCCGCGCTCGAGGAGTCGGTGCGGCGGGTGACCTCGATCGCCGTCGTCCACGAGACCCTCGCCGGCAGCCGGGAGGACGTCGTCGCCGTCGACGAGGTGCTCGACCGGGTGCTGCCCATGCTCGGTGACCTGACCACCATCGGGCCGGTCGCGCGCACGCGGCGTTCGGGCGAGTTCGGGGAGCTCCCGGCCGCCGTGGCGACGCCGCTGGTCATGGCGGTCACCGAGCTGCTGCACAACGCGGCGGAGCACGCGTTCGCCGAGGGGGAGACCGGTTCGATCGAGCTCGTGGCCGAGCGGGACGGGGCCGACCTCGTCGTCCGGGTGCGGGACGACGGGCGCGGCCTGCCGGCCGGCTTCGACCCCGCCGCCAGCGAGGGGCTGGGGCTGCAGATCGTGCGCACTCTCGTCGTCAGCGAGCTCGGGGGCTCGCTGGCCATGGGCACACCGGAGGGCGTCACGAGCGGCACGGAGGCCGTCCTGACCCTCCCGGGAGCCGGAACCAGGCGCTGACGGGCACCGAGGCCGGTCCGATTGATCGGACCGGCCTCGGGCGTTCAGGTGGTGCGGGCGCGCACCGGGTGGCGCTCCGGTCCGCTCCTCGCTGCGATGCTCCCGGAGCTGTCGTCAGGCGGTGTGCTCGTGCCTGACTCCGCGCTCCGGTCCGCTCCTCGCTCGTTCCTCGCTGCGATGCTCCCGGAGCTGTCGTCAGGCGGTGCGCACCCGAGTCCGAGCCTGACGCCGCTTCAGGGCGCGCCGCTCGTCCTCGGACAGCCCGCCCCAGACACCGGAGTCCTGGCCGGACCGGAGGGCCCAGTCCAGGCATGACTCGCTCACCGGGCAGCGCTGGCACACGGCCTTCGCCTGCTCGATCTGCACGAGAGCCGGGCCGGTCGTCCCGATCGGGAAGAACAGCTCCGGATCCTCGTCCCGGCAGAGCGCGCGGTGGCGCCAGTCCATGGCGGTGTACTCCTCGGTGTCGTCTACGGTGTCGTGCACGTAGGTGCTGTCGCTGGTCGGTCCGCCCGCAGGCCGTCCACCGGTTGCCCAGCGATCGTGCGCAGCGACTTGCCCGCCATTGTTACCGGCAGGTTGCGTTCCTACCGTGATGTTTTCACGGGATGGGCGCCTGTCAAGGAGATCCAGGTCGTCGTCGACCCCCTCGTGAGCAAGCTCACCACGGGCGTGGTAGGCGCGCCACTCGACAGAACGACAGCACGGTCCGGCGCGTTGACTTTCCTGGTCGGACCTGCGTAGGGGGCACTGCCCGGGCGCCTCAGGAGACGACCCGCAGTGCCGCCGGGACCGCGACGATCCGCAGCCCCGTGGCGGTGCCCAGGTGGTCGCCGTCGAGCTGAAATCCCTGCGGCCGCGCGGCTGTCACCGTGAACTCCGAAAGGTCGTGCCGGCGGTGGATGCCGCGGCCCCGGGCCTCGGCGTCGCGCGAGCCAGCGCCTCGCGCACCGCCCGCAGCATGCGCACCGTCCCGATGCGGCCCATCGCAAAAACGTCCAGGCCGGAGTCGAACGAGGCCTCGGGGCTCGGGTTGACCGGGCGGGCGCCCAGGTAGGTCCACGGGCTCACGTTGGAGACCAGACAGAGGAACAGCCCGTCCAGCGGCGGCTCACCGGGCACCTGCAGCGTCATGGCCGGACGGCGTCGCTCGCGGCCGACGAAGAACGTCCGCACGGCCTCGCGGACGTACAGCGGGCCGGTGGAGCGCCGGCCGCGGGCCCGCTGTGCCTCGACGCGGGCGATGACGTCGGCGTCGAAACCGAGTCCGGCGGCGAAGACGAACCAGCGCGGATCGGTCCACTCCGGCGCGGCTGCGGCGTCGGCGGCGGCGTCGGCCGCGGCTCGCCGCGGTCGGGGCTCGGTGAGGGCGGCCGTGCTGGCGCCCGACGCGCTGGCGGTGCCCAGCGACACCAGCCGGGTCCGGCCGTTGCGCAGCGAGTCGAGGATCTCGGCGGTCGCCTCCACCGGGTCCCGGGAGCGGCCCAGGGCCCGAGAGAACACGTTGGTCGACCCGCCGGGGACGACGGCCAGCATGGGCAGGTGCGGTGCGGGTCCGGCGTGGAGCAGGCCGTTGACGACCTCGTTGACCGTGCCGTCACCGCCCAGGACGACCACCAGGTCCACGCCGTCGTCCACCGCCTGCCGCCCCAGTTCGCGGCCGTGCCCGCGATGCTCGGTCTCGGCGACGTCGACCTTGAGCTCGCTGGAGAGGGCCCCCACGCAGCACGTCCCGCATCTTGGCGGTCGTGGTGGTGGCCGCCGGGTTGACGACCACGAGCGTGCGCATGACGGCCAGGCTAACCAGCGGGCGCACGGGAGGCGGGCAGGCGGCGCAGGGTGCGGGGGCGTGGTGGCGGGGTGCGTCCGGCGTAGCCTCGCCGTCGTGATCGAGAACGGCCCCGATCCGGGAGCCCGCTCCAGGCGTCGCCGGGCGGACCGGCTGCTCGGGGAGGCCGCCACCCCGGCACCCGAGCGCGCTCCACGCCCCGAGGTGGAGGTGCCGCCCAGCGTGCGGCGTGCGGCGCTCGTGGTGGCGCTCGAGGCCGTCCTGCTCGGCGTGCTCGCGGGCGCGCTGCTCGTGCTCACCCTGACCAGCGATGCCTCCAGCGTCGGGCGGGCGATCGCCGAGGTGGTCTACGTCGGCCTGGGCGCAGCGGCGCTCACCGCCGGCTCCGTCGGGCTGTGGCGACTGTCGTCGTGGTCACGGGCGCCGGTGATCGTGTTGCAGATCCTGCTCGGGCTGCTCGGCTTCACGACGGCGTTCCAGGGGGGCCAGCCGCTGCTCGGCCTGCCCGTGCTCCTGATGGTGGTGACCACGCTCTACCTGCTGGCCACTCCCGAGGCGCGGCTGGCGTTCCTCGAACGGGACATCGGCGAGGGTTAGATCAGGTCGATCGCGTCCGCGATCGAGTCCAGCACGCGGCCGGGCCGGAACGGGAACCGGCCGACGTCGGTCGCCTTGGTCGAGCCGGTGAGCACCAGGATCGTGTCCAGCCCCGCCTCGATGCCGGCCACGACGTCGGTGTCCATGCGGTCGCCGACCATCATCGTCGACTCCGAGTGGGCGTCGATCCGGTTCATGGCGCTGCGGAACATCATCGGGTTGGGCTTGCCGACGAAGTAGGGGTCGGCGCCGGTAGCGCGCGTGATCATGGCCGCCACGGACCCGGTGGCCGGCAACGGCCCCTCGGGGGAGGGGCCGGTGACGTCGGGATTGGTGGCCAGAAAGCGTGCCCCCGCGTCGATGAGCCGGATGGCGCGGGTGATCGACTCGAACGAGTACGTCCGGGTCTCACCGAGGACGACGTAGTCCGGCGCGGTGTCGGTGAGGGTGTACCCCGCCTCGTGCAGCGCGGTGGTCAGCCCGGCCTCGCCGATGACGTAGGCCGAGCCGCCGGGCAGTTGGCTCGCCAGGAAGTCCGCGGTCGCCAGCGCCGACGTCCAGATCGCCTCCTCGGGCACCAGCAGGCCGCTGCGCGCGAGCCGGGCCGCGAGGTCGCGGGGCGTGAAGATCGAGTTGTTGGTGAGCACCAGGAACCGGCGCCGCTTCTCGACCAGGCGCTCGAGGAAGTCGGCGGCTCCCGGCAGGGCCTGCCCCTCGTGGACGAGCACTCCGTCCATGTCGGTCAGCCAGCACTCGACCGGTCCGCGCTCGCTCATCGCCACCTCCGCCGTCGACAGCGGTCGCCGTCAGCGGCAGTCTGCCCGGGTTCAGTCCGCCGCGCCGTCCAGGTGCGCGACGTCGAGCGCGCCGGCCTCCACCAGCACGTCCAGCGCTTCGGGAAGGTCGGCGAGGGCACGGGCGAGGTCCTCGGGCCGGGCCATCGTCCAGGCCTGGGTCTCCACGTAGCAGCGGACCGCCTCGTCGAAGGCATCCGCACCGGCCTGGACCCGGGCGGTCCCGAGTGCGGCGGCGCCCTTGCTGTAGACCCGGTCCTCGTAGTCGTCCTGGTCCTCGAAGTCGGCCATCGAGCCCCCCACCGACCCCGGGATGCCCAGGTCGTCGGCGAGTTCGTCCTCGTCGGGGGTGTGCGTGACGGTCTCGGCGTAGCTGGCGAACGCCTCGTCGAGCCACGGGTCCCGGAACTGCGAGTTGCCCACCATCCCGTAGAACCACATGTGCGCGACCTCGTGCACGATCAGGTCGAAGTCGTCGTCGCCGAGCAGGATCGACGACGAGTACTCCTCGCCGCCCTCGCCGTCGTCCTGCACCAGGGCCACCGTGAGCGTGGGGTACGGGAACGGGCCGAAGCGCTGCTCCACCAGACCGATCGCCTCGGCCGTGTCCTCGGCCAGCTTCTCGGCCGAGGTGTCCGCCCCCGGCAGCACACCTGTGGTGACCTCCGTCGGCCCCGCGTCGACGGTGGCCGTCTCGAACCTCCCGGCCGCGACGTGCACGTCGCGGGCCAGTGGCTCGCGCGACTCCCAGAGCAGGCGGCCCTCGCCGTCCGGACGGGGCTCTGCCTGGTCCCCGGTCATGAGGACGACGAGGTCGTCGGGCGCCGAGACGCGGATCGTCGCGTCGGCGACGGCCTGGGCGGTGGTCTCTCCGCTGACCTCGACGAACGGGTCCTGCGCCCAGCCGTGGCCGGGTTCCCAGGTGAGCAGCGGCAGACCGCTGGCCCACCAGGTCGCGTCGTCCTCGACGCCGAGACGGTCGAAGCCGGCGGGGGTCGAGCCGGTGGTCAGGCGCAGCGTGAAGTCGACCTCGACCTCCACGGCCTGCCCCGCGGGCACCGGCTCCCGCAGGTCGACCCGGTACAGACCGCCGGGGTCCTCGGCGTCCGCATCGACGTGCTCGCCGCCGGCCACGTCCTCCCCGCGGACGCCGTCGACCTGCAGCCGGTTGACCGCCGACTGGGGCGCGTTCGGGATCAGCCGGAACCACAGTTCGCCGATCTCGAGGTCGGGCACGAAGCGGACGCGCTCGGTGCCGGTGATCGTGCGGAGGTCGTCGTCGAGACGGAAGTCGACCTCGATGACCGCGCGGTCAGGGTCGGGAGCGGCCCGTTCGCCGACGGCACAGCCCTCGGGCGGGGCCACCCGGACGGTGCCGGGCTCCGGTGGGGACGACGTGCAGCCGGCCGTCAGCACCGTCACGGCCACGACGGCCACGCACGCCCGTGCCGATCGTCCGGCCACCGCACATCCCACCCCACGGCCGCACCGTCGGCCTTCCCGTCGGCGGCCGCAGTGCGCACGAAGCTAGGTGGAGGCGGGGCCGCCGTACAGCTCCTTCTGCGCGGCCGTTGGCGAACTGGGGCAGCGTCATGGCTCCTCCTCGGGGTGGGGAGGTCACGCTCGCGCCGTCCGCTGTCGTCGCGCTCGCGTCCGTCTCACGTCGGCGCCGCGCGACCGGAGCCGCGGCACGGTGCCGGGAGCCGCTGCGCACCGCGGCTCTCGCCACCCCGGCGCGGCTCACGTGTCGTCAGCGGGGGACGGCGAAGTTCCGCAGCGCGTCGTCGGTGAGCCGGAAGACCGTCCACTCGTCCATCGGGACGGCGCCGGCCGCTCGGTAGAACTCGATGGACGGGGTGTTCCAGTCGAGCACCCACCACTCGAGCCGGGAGTAGCCCCGCTCGACGCACAGCTCGGCGAGCGTGCGCAGCAGCTCCTTGCCCAGCCCGGTGCCCCGCGCCGCCGGCTGGACGTAGAGGTCCTCGAGGTAGATGCCGTGGGTGCCGCGCCAGGTGGAGAAGTTGAGGAACCACAGCGCCATGCCGACGACCGCGCCGTCCGGGCCCTCCGCGACGTGCCCGAACAGCTTCGGCGACTCGCCGAACAGTGCCGCCGACAACTGCTGCTCGGTCATCGTCGCCTCGTGGGGCGCCTTCTCGTACTCGGCGAGCTCGCGCACGAGGCCGATGACCGCGGGGACGTCGTCCGGACGGATCGGTCGCACGGTCACGTGAGCAGATCCTTGATCCGGGCGGGAACCAGCCGCCCCAACGGCGCGACCAGCGGCATCAGCACCGGCGCCAGCAGGTAGCCGTAGGCCAGTGCCATGCCGGTGATGACCGGGATGAACGCGAAGCCGACGACGAGCAGGATCGCGGCCGCGATCAGGCCGTAGGGTCGGCCGCTCTTGGGGCTGACCAGGGACCGGAACGACCGGAAGCGGATGTTCGTGACCATCAGGATCGCCGGGACGGCGACGATCAGGGCCACCCAGAGCCGGTCGCGGCCCTGCATCTGGTCGCCGAACGCGAACACCGAGGCCAGGACGACGGCCGCCGCACCGGGGCTGGGCATGCCGATGAAGTAGCGCTTGTCGGCGGTCGGGTCGATCGTGGTGTTGAAGCGGGCCAGCCGGATCGCCGCGCAGGCGACCCACAGGAAGCAGACCAGCCAGCCGAGCGGGTCCCATGCGTCGCGGCCCTCGCTGAACAGCGTGAACGCGACGAGAGCGGGGGCGAGGCCGAACGAGACCAGGTCGGCGAGCGAGTCGAACTGCAGCCCGAACGGCGTGACCGCGCCGACGAGGCGGGCGACCGCGCCGTCGGTGATGTCGAACAGGATCGACAGCCCGATCAGCACGGCGGCGAGGGTGTACTGCCCGCGGATCGAGACCAGGATCGCGGCGAAGCCGCACAGCATGTTGCCCAGCGTGAACAGGCTCGGCAGCGTCGCCAGCGCGCGCCGCCGTCCGCCGCGCACGGAGCCGCGCACGAACTCGACCGTGGCGGTGCGCCGCGTCGGCGCCCGACGCTCCATCAACCCGAGCTGGGCCAGCGCGCGATGACGGTCTCGCCACCACGCACCCGCTGACCCTTGGTCACGACGACGGTGCACTCGCGCGGCACGAAGACGTCCATGCGCGAGCCGAACTTCATCAGGCCCATCCGCTCTCCGGTGGCCAAGGTGTGACCGACACCGGTGCGCGTGACGATCCGCCGGGCGAGCACGCCGACGATCTGCCGGAACACCACGGTGCGGTCGCCGTCGCGCAGCCAGATCTCGCTGCGCTCGTTCCGGTGCGCCGACTCCTTGCGGTAGGCGGCCAGGAAGCTGCCCTTCCGGTACGAGTACTCGACCACCTCACCGTGGTACGGCGAGCGGTTGACGTGCACGTCCACGACGGACAGGAAGACGCTGACCTGCTGCCAGTCGCCCTCGGGCGCCACGCCTTCCTGCGGCTCGCCGGCCACCATCACCACGCCGTCGGCGGGGGAGAGGACGTCGTCCGGCGCCGGCGGTTCGGTGTCGCAACGGCGGTCCGGGTCGCGGAAGAACAGCGCCATGTACGCCGACAGGGCGAGGAACGGGACCGCGGCGATCCGTGCCCGGCGTCGGCGGCCGATGGCCAGCGCAGCCGCCGGTGCCAGGGGCACGGTGATGAACGGCCACCCGGCCGGGTCGATGCGCATGGTGCCCAGAACGTTACCGGGAGCGGTGCGGGACGGCGTTCCGGCGGTCGGTTCGCGGGCCAGGCCGGCCGAGGGTCGGCGCCGCGCTCGGTGGTCCGGCGGCGCGCAGGCCGACCGAACGACGCTGCCGGGCCGCCCGCGAGGGGCGGCCCGGCAGGGGCGGTTCAGGGATCAGGCGGCTGCCTTGGTCTCCCAGAAGATCTTGTCGATCTCGGCGATGTAGTCGAGGAGCTTCTGCCCCTCGGCCGGGTCCATGCTGCCCTTGCCGCCGGCCGCGCCGGCCTGCTTGGTGGCCTTGTTGAACAGCTCGTGCAGCTGCGGGTACTTCTCGAAGTGCGGGGGCTTGAAGTAGTCGGTCCACAGCACCCAGAGGTGGTGCTTGACCAGGTCGGCGCGCTGCTCCTTGATCAGCACGGCGCGCTGCCGGAAGACCGGGTCCTCGTTGCCCTGGTACTTCTCCTGGATCGCCTTGACCGACTCGGCCTCGATGCGGGCCTGGGCAGGGTCGTAGACGCCGCAGGGGAGGTCACAGTGTGCGGTGGCCTCCACCGCGGAGAACACGCGGGTGAAACGCATGAAACGTGCCTCCGAATGTCGGGTTCGTGTGGTCGTCTGCGACCCTACCCGCGGTGACCGACGCGACAGCCTGCCGAGCTCTCCGGCCCTTCCTTGCCCAGCCTCTGGGCTGTGGCCAGGGTCACCGGTCCGTCGATGTCCCCGACGGTCCGCTCCGGCGACCGGCTGCTCGTCCGCCGCGTCGACCCGGGCACCGCCGTGCCGCCCGGCGCCGTCGTCCTGGCTCGGTTCCCGGCGCGCCCGGAGCTGCTCGTGGTCAAGCGTGTCCGCCGGGCGGTCCCCGGCGGACACTGGGTCGAGGGGGACAACCCTCTGGTCGCCGACGACAGCCGGGCCTTCGGGACGGCGGTCGTCGTCGGCCGGGTCCTCGCACGGCTGTGGCCCCGCCCGTTCCGGCTGCCGCCCCGACCTCCGCACCTCTCCGGGGGCTGACCACGCGCACGCCGTGCGCGGCCGCGGGATTACGCTCCCCGGTCCATGGGCCACCAGAGCGCGACCCCCGAGCTCCCCGACCGCTTCGCAGATGATCCCGCCTTCGCCGTGCACGTGGGCGGCAAGCTCGAGGTCCGTTCGGTCCGGCCGATCGACCTCGATCGACGACCTGGCGCTGACCTACACGCCCGGGGTGGGCCGCGTGTCGAGCGCCATCGCCGCCGAACCGGAGCTGGCGCACCTGCTGACCTGGGCGCCGCGGGTGGTGGCCGTGGTCAGCGACGGCAGCGCGGTGCTCGGCCTGGGCAACATCGGGCCGACGGCGGCACTGCCGGTCATGGAGGGCAAGGTCTGCCTGTTCCGCGAGTTCTCCGGTCTCAACGCCGTGCCCGATCGTGCTCGACACCAACGACGTGGACACCATCGTCGAGACGGTCGCCGCGATCGCGCCGTCCTTCGGCGGAATCAACCTGGAGGACATCAGCGCCCCCCGCTGCTTCGAGATCGAGGCCCGGCTGCGCGAGCGGCTGTCCATCCCGGTCATGCACGACGACCAGCACGGGACGGCGATCTGTCGTGCTGGCCGCCCTGCGCAACGCCGTCCGGTTGACCGGTCGGTCGATGGGTGAGCTGCGCGTGGTCGTGGCCGGGGCCGGCGCTGCCGGCGTCGCGACGGCGAAGATCCTGCTCGAGGCGGGTGTCGGCGACATCGCGGTGGCCGACTCGCGGGGCGTGCTGCACGCCGGCCGCAGCGACCTGACGCCGATCAAGCAGTGGGTCGTCGAGAACGCCAACCGCAGCGGGTACACCGGCACGATGATCGACGCTCTGGAGGGCGCCGACGTCTACGTCGGGTTGTCCGGCGGCTCGGTGCCGGAGTCTGCGATCGCCTCGATGGCACCGGGCTGCTTCGTCTTCTCCCTGGCCAACCCGATCCCCGAGGTCGACCCCGAGATGGCGGCCAGGTACGCGGCCGTCGTCGCGACAGGACGCAGCGACCTGCCGAACCAGATCAACAACGTCCTGGCGTTCCCGGGCATCTTCCGTGGCGCCATCGACGCCGGTGCCACCGCGATCACCGAGGAGATGAAGCTGGCTGCGGCAGGCGCCATCGCCGACGTCGTGGGCGAGGATCTGCGCGCCGACCACGTCGTCCCGAGTCCGCTGGACCGCCGGGTCGAGCCCGCAGTTGCCGACGCCGTGGCCGCCGCGTGGCGCCGCGGAGTGACGTGATGGAAAGGCCGCCCTCCAGGGACCCGCGCCGAGCGTGCGAGGCGTGGGGAGGAGGGCGGTCCTTCTTCAGTCGCCCTTGACGTTGACCAGCTGCCGCAGGGTGTGCCGGACCTCCACGAGATCTTTCGCGTCCTCCATGACGACGTCGATCGGCTTGTAGGCCGCGGGGATCTCGTCGAGGAACGCGTCGGTGTGCCGCCACTCGATGCCGGCCATCGCCTCCTCCAGCTGGGCCCGCGTGAAGGTCTTGCGCGCCTTCGTCCGCGAGAAGGCCCGGCCGGCCCCGTGCGGCGACGACTCGAGCGACTCCGGGTTGCCCAGGCCGCTGACCACGTAGCTCGCCGTCCCCATGGAGCCCGGGATGAGCCCGTCCTGGCCGCGCCGGGCCTGGATCGCGCCCTTGCGCGACACCCACAGCTCCACCCCGTCGTGCGTCTCGCGCTGGGTGAAGTTGTGGTGGCAGTTCACCGCCTCGACCCGTGGCGTGTCGCTCCGCGCGCATGTGCCGGGCCAGGCAGTCGGCCATCCGGTCCATCATCTCCTCGCGGTTGAGCAGGGCGAAGTGCTGCGCCCAGTGCAGCTCGGCCATGTAGCGGTCGAACTCGCGGCGTGCCCTCGTCCAGCCAGGCCAGGTCGCGCTCGGGCAGGTCCAGCCGATCCCGCTCGGCGCGC
The DNA here is from genome assembly GCA_963723745.1 of uncultured Actinomycetota bacterium. Classification (GTDB taxonomy): domain Bacteria; phylum Actinomycetota; class Actinomycetes; order Mycobacteriales; family Geodermatophilaceae; genus CAVRRZ01. The sequence goes on along the minus strand of CAVRRZ010000005.1, from coordinate 1,307,909 downwards.
AGCTGCGCCATCGCGATGTGGCGTCATCGCGATCCGGTTGCCGACGCCGCGGCTGCCCGAGTGCAGGAACAGCCACACGCGGTCCTGCTCGTCGGCGGTGACCTCGAGGAAGTGGTTGCCCGAACCGAGGCTGCCCAGCTGCAGCGGCCAGTTCGGCGACGTCGCGGTCACCGACTCGCAGGACGCCGAGCGTCGCCGGCCAGTTCCTCGAGCTCGGCGACCCGCCGCTGCGCCGACTCCGTGAGCCGGCGGTTGTACCTGCCCGCCGACAGCGGCACGGCGCGCTCGATGTCGCCGCGCAGCGGCGCCAGCGGTCCGCGCGTCGCGCACCTCGGCGACCGACCACGGCGTCCGGACGGCGATCATGCCGCAGCCGATGTCGACGCCGACCGCGGCCGGGATGATCGCCTCCCGGGTGGGCAGCACCGAGCCGACGGTCGCGCCCTTGCCGAGGTGCGCGTCGGGCATCAGCGCCACGTGCGGGTGCACGATCGGCAGCGACGCCGTCCGCTCGGCCTGCCGGCGGGTCTCGTCGTCGAGGATGCTCGCCCAGTTGAGCAGCTTGTCGCCCAGTCTCTCCACGCGGCCGAGTCTGCGAGAAGCCGAGGTCCTCAGCGACCCCTTTCGTGGCCTTTATGGCCATGAAGGCCACGTCAGCCGAGCGAGGCGAGCTTGTCCAGCCACGGGTCGACGGCGCCGCGGGCCTCGGTGTTCAGGTAGGAGAAGACGATGGCTGTCGCCAGGAAGGCCGGCACCAGCACCGCCTTCTCCAGCGTCGTGCCGGTGCGCAGCGGGCAGAACCTGAGCCGGCTGCGGCCGAACACCCAGAGCAGCGGCAGCGGCACGCCCGCGCAGGTCAGCGCGTCGCCGGCGATGTGGGTGAGCACGCCGAGCGCCACCGCCCACGGCAGCCACGCCGGGTTGGGCCATGTGCTCGAGCAGCAGCCACGCCCCGCCCCACGACAGCACCAGGTTGCCGATGACGGTGTTCTCGGCGCGGCCGGGGATCACGAAGTGCAGGGCCCGCAGCGCCAGCCCGATCGCCAGCGCCATGAACAGCAGGCTCGACCAGAACGCAGCCGGCGGCCAGGCTGGCGAGGAACCCGAAGAGCGATCGGTGCCAGGACGGCGTCGTGCGTGCCCCACCGGTGCCCGCCCGACGAGCGTGCCCACGAGGCCGGAGGGAACGTCGGTCGCCGGGCCCCACATGCGCGAGATCGTCGAGCCCCGCTGGTCCAGGTCGGGCAGCATCGCGAACCCGCCCGCGGCGGCGACCCACGCGACCTGCGCGACCGTGCCGTCGACCTGGCGCCCAGGGCAGCGTGCGGCCCCGGCGGCCAGACCGGAGAGCGCGTGGGAGTGACCGAGCACCTACGCAGCGTGCCGCCCTGCCGAGCGCCTCGGGTGTAGGCGCGCGGCCTCGTGGCTGCGAGATCTGCACACTCGTACGCATCAGGCCCCTGATGCGTACGAGTGTGCAGATCTCGACGGAGGGGGAGGGCTACTCGTCCTCGTCGACGTCGTCGGTGCCGCCGCGGGCCAGCCAGGTGGCCAGCCGCTCGACCGGCACCTCGAAGTCGGGGTGACGGTCGACGAACGCCTGCAGCTGGTCGGCCAGCCAGGCGAGGGTGACCTGCTCCTCGCCCCGCCGGTCGGCCAGCTCCTCGAGCCCGCGATCGGTGAAGTACACGCCGACGTCCCGGTCAGCCGCCGAAGGCCTCGGCGACCAGCTGGCGCTGCTCGACCTCGTGCACCTTCGCCGAGCCGACGGCGGGGCTGGCCGACGCCCGGCGGCTGACCCGGCGCAGCGTCCGGCCCTCGGGCAGGTGCTCGGGCAGGTTGACCGCCATGAACTGCCAGGCGCCCATGTTCGCCGGCTCCTCCTGCACCCACACGACGTCCGAGGCGTTCGGGTAGCGCTCGAGCTCGCTCGCGGATCTGCTCGGCCGGCAGCGGGTAGAGCTGCTCGACCCGCACGACGGCGACGTCGGCGCGTGCCCTCGGACTCCCGCTGCGGCCATGAGGTCGTAGGCGACCTTGCCGCTGCACAGCAGCACCCGGCGCACCGCGCCGTCGTCCAGCGGCTCCCCGCCGACGCCCGGGTCGGGCAGCACCGGCCGGAAGTTCTCGCTCGGTGAAGTCCGCGACCGGGCTGACCGCCGCCTTGGCCCGCAGCAGCGACTTCGGCGTGAACACGACCAGCGGCCGGTGCACGTCCGACAGCGCCTGGCGGCGGAGCAGGTGGAAGTAGTTGCCCGGCGTCGTGCAGTTGGCGACCGTCATGTTGTTCTCGGCGCGACAGCTGCAGGAACCGCTCGATCCGGCCGCTGGAGTGGTCCGGGCCCTGGCCCTCGAGGCCGTGCGGCAGCAGCAGTGACGACGCCGGAGCGCTGGCCCCACTTGGCCTCGCCGGAGCTGATGAACTCGTCGATGACCATCTGCGCGCCGTCGACGAAGTCGCCGAACTGCGCCTCCCAGAGCACCAGTGCCTTCGGGTTGGCCACCGAGTAGCCGTACTCGAAGCCGAGCGCGGCGTACTCGCTGACAGCAGCGAGTCGTAGACGAAGAACTTCGCCTGGTCGTCGGTCAGGTTGGCCAGCGGCGTGTACTCGGCGCCGGTCTCCCGGTCGATGAGCACCGAGTGCCGCTGGACGAAGGTGCCGCGGCGGGAGTCCTGGCCGGCCAGCCGGACGGGCACGCCCTCCATGAGCAGCGACCCGAACGCGAGCAGCTCGCCCATCGCCCAGTCGATGCCGCCCTCGCTGACCATCGCCGCCCGCCGCTCCAGCATCTTCTGGAGCTTCGGGTGCGGGGTGAAGTCCGGCGGGAAGGAGACGTGGGCGTCGCCGATGGCCTTGAGCACCTCGGGCGTGATCGCCGTCCGCACCGGGGACTCCTGCGGCGTGCTGCGGGTCCATGACCGGCTCGGGCTTGGAGGTGTCCTGCGCGTCGTGGGTCTCGGCGAAGGCCCGCTCGAGCTGGCCGCGGTAGTCCTTGAGGGCCTCCTCGGCCTCCTGCAGCGTGATGTCGCCGCGGCCGACCAGCGCCTCGGTGTAGAGCTTCCGGACCGAGCGCTTGCGGTCGATGATGTCGTACATCAGCGGCTGGGTCATCGACGGGTCGTCGCCCTCGTTGTGGCCGCGACGGCGGTAGCAGACCAGGTCGATGACGACGTCCTTCTTGAACGCCTGCCGGTACTCGACGGCCAGCCGGGCCACCCGCACGCAGGCCTCGGGGTCGTCGCCGTTCACGTGGAAGATCGGCGCGTTGACCATCCGCGCCACGTCGGTCGAGTAGAGGCTCGACCGGGCCGCCGTCGGGCTGGTGGTGAAGCCGACCTGGTTGTTGATGACGACGTGCACGGTGCCGCCGGTGCGGTAGCCGCGCAGCTGCGAGAGGTTCAGCGTCTCGGCGACCACGCCCTGGCCGGCGAACGCGGAGTCGCCGTGCAGCAGGACCGGCAGGACGGTGAAGCCCGCCTCGCCCTTGTCGATCATGTCCTGCTTGGCGCGGACGATGCCCTCGAGCACCGGGTTGACCGTCTCGAGGTGGCGAGGGGTTGCTGGCCAGCGAGACGGCGATCTCGGCGTCGTCCCGGTGAACGGGTTGCGGAACGTCCCGGTGGCGCCGAGGTGGTACTTGACGTCACCGGATCCCTGCACGCTGCCGGGGTCCATGTTGCCCTCGAACTCGCCGAAGATCTTGGCGTAGCTCTTGCCGAGCACGTTGGCGAGCACGTTGAGCCGGCCGCGGTGCGCCATGCCGATCGCGACCTCGTCGAGGCCGTGGTCGGTGCCGGCGATCAGCACCTCGTCGAGGATCGGGATGACCGACTCGCCGCCCTCGAGGCTGAACCGCTTCTGCCCGACGTACTTGGTCTGCAGGAAGGTCTCGAAGGCCTCGGCGGCGTTGAGCCGGCCCAGGACGTGCTTCTGCTTCTCGCGGTCGGGCTCGGTCGTGCTTGACCTCGATCCGCTGCTGGAGCCAGTCGCGCTCCTCGGGGTCGGTGATGTGCATGTACTCCACGCCGACGGTGCGGCAGTAGGAGTTGCGCAGCACGCCGAGGATGTCGCGCAGCGGCATCAGTCCGCTCGCCGGCGAACCCGCCGACCGGGAAGCTTGCCGGTCGAGGTCCCAGAGGGTCAGCCCGTGCTGGAGGATGTCGAGGTCGGGGTGGGTGCGGACCTTGAACTCGAGCGGGTCGGTGTCGGCCATGAGGTGGCCGTTGCGCCGGTAGGCCTCGATGACCTCGATGACCCGGGCTTCCTTGTCGATCTGCCCCTCGTGGCTGATCCGGACGTCGGGCATCCAGCGCACCGGCTCGTAGGGGATCCGCAGCGACGTGGAAGACGTCGTCGTAGAAGCCGTCCTCGCCGAGCAGGAGCTGCGTGCAGCCGGCGCAGGAAGTCGCCGGACTCGGCGCCCTGGATGATCCGGTGGTCGTACGTCGAGGTCAGCGTGATGATCTTCGAGACGGCCATCTCGGTGAGCGCCTCGGGGTTCATCCCCTGGAACTCGGCCGGGTACTCCATGGCGCCGACGCCGATGATCGCGCCCTGGCCGGCGGTCAGCCGCGGCACGGAGTGGTTGGTGCCGATCGTGCCCGGGTTGGTCAGGCTGATCGTGGTGCCGGTGAAGTCCTCCATCGTCAGCTTGCCCGAGCGGGCCCGCCGGATGATGTCCTCGTAGGCGGCCCAGAAGGCCGCGAAGTCCATCGTCCTCGGCGCCCTTGATGTACGCCACGACCAGGGAGCGGGAGCCGTCGGGCTTGGGCAGGTCGATGGCCAGCCCGAAGTTGACGTGCTCGGGCTGCACCAGCACCGGCTTGCCGTCGACCTCGGCGAAGGCGTTGTTCATGTTCGGGAAGTCGTCCAGCGCCCGGACCAGCGCGTAGCCGATCAGGTGGGTGAAGGAGACCTTGCCGCCCGCGGGCCCGGGCCAGGTGGTTGTTGATGACGATGCGGTTGTCGGCCAGCAGCTTCGCCGGCACCGCGCGCACGCTCGTCGCCGTCGGCACGGTCAGCGAGGCGTTCATGTTCTTGACGACGCTGGCGGCCGCGCCGCGCAGCGGGGTCTGCTTGGGCCCTCGCCCTCGCCGTCGTCGGACGCGGACTTCTTCGCCGCAGCCGGCGCCGGCTTGGCCGGAGCGGGCGTGCTCTCGGCGGGCTTGCTCTTCTGGGCGGCGCCCTGCTGTGCGCTGCTCCCGGCCTTCGCCGGCTTCGCGCCGTCGGTCGCCGGGGCCGCCTGCTGGGCCGGCTCCGCCGCCTGCGCTCGGCCTGCAGCCCCGGGGCGGACGAGGCCCCGCGCTGCCGGGCCGGGACGCCCGCGCCGTTGCCGGAGGCGGACGGCGCGGCCGGCTGCCGGTCACTGGTCGCGGCGACGGGGCTGCCGGGCCGGTAGTCGGCGAAGAACTCGTGCCATGCCTGGTCCACGCTCGACGGGTCGGCGAGGTACTGCTGGTACATCTCCTCGACCAGCCACTCGTTGGTGCCGAAGCCCGCCACCGAGGAGGGGTGGAGGACGGCCGGGATGAGCTCGCGCTTGACACGGGGTCGAGTGCCTTCTTCGTCTTATCGGGTGGCGGATGTGCTGCTGGACCAGGAGGGGAGTCTACGCCCGTCGAGGTATGCCGATCGGGCATCAGGTCCTCCGGCAGAGTTCGCGTCGGAGCGCCGCGGCACCTGTCAGTCGGTGGCCCCGTGGGCCACCAGCAGCTCGGCCAGGGCGTCGTTGCCGGTGGCCTGACCTGCGTCGTCGTGCCGACTACGGGCCGCCGCGACCCGGCTGATGTCAAGCGCGCTGGCGCCGTCGTGAGTCGTCGCGTTGACGTCGGCACCGGCCTCGAGGAGCACGCGGACGATCTCCGCGGACCTCGCCGTCCGGGCCGGCGGCGATCGCCGCGTGCAGCGGGGCGCGTCCGGTCGCCGGGTCGCGCCGGTCGACGTCGGCCCCGGCGTCGAGCAGCATCCGGACCAGCTCCGGCCGGCCCCGCTCGGCGGCGGCGTGCAGGGCTCCGGCGTCGCCGTCGGCACCGCGGTCGAGCAGCAGGCGGGCGGTGCCGGTGGCTCCGCCGTAGGCGGCCCAGATGAGCAGGTCACCGGAGTCCGGGTCGGACAGGGCAGCCCCGTCGTCGAGCTGCCGGGTCAGCTGCTCGACGTCGTCGAGGTAGGCCGCGCTGGCCGCGTCGGTGACCGCACCCAGCTCCTGGAGCACCGACACCATGCGCGGGCAGTGCTGCAGCGCCACGTGCAGCGGGGTCCGGTGGTGCTCGGTGCGGGCGCCGACGTCCGCACCGGCCTCGACGAGCAGGCGTGCGATCTCGGCCCGTCCTTCGGCGACCGCGACGTGCAGGGCGTCCAGCCGTCCTGCCCGTCGCGCTCGACGGTGTGCCCGATCAGGTGCGGGGACTCGTCCAGCGCCGTCCGGACGGCGTCGACGGCACCGGCCTCGATCAGCCGGCCCAGCCGCTGGGCCGTCATGCGAGTGGTCATGCGTCCTCTCCGGTGTCGATCGCTGCGCTCCCTGACGGGCTGGTCTCGGCGTCGCGACGCTCCGCTCGTCGACCTGACCGGGAGGAGTCCTCGATCAGACGACGTCGCGACGGACCGCGAGGACGGTGCCGAGCAGCGCGGCCACAAGACCGTATCCGAGCAGCAGGAGGCCGCCCTGCCAGGCGGCGAGGAGCTCCGGTGCCTCGAAGTCGGTGGTGATCGCCTGCACGCGCGCCTCCCGGCAGCCACTTGTAGGCGGCCGAGATGGCGCCGATCGAGGCCGACGATCGGCTCGATGACGAAAGGTAGACCAGGGCGCCGACGATGGCGCCGACCTGGTTGCGCAGCAGGGCGCCGACGCCGACCCCGATCACCGCGAAGATGACCAGCACGAGGCCGGCCTTGCCCAGCAGCTGCAGGTTCTCGCCGGACAGCGCGGGCGCGTCCCCCCGGGCGCCGGCGTAGACGAGCACGACGAGCGACGTTGACCGCGAGCACGACGAGGGCGAAGGGAACGGCAGCGATCGCGTAGGCCAGCAGCTTGGCGATTACCACGCGTCCACGCTGCGGCGTGGTGAGGAACGTGGGGGTGGCCGTGCGGTGCCGGTACTCCTGGGTCATGCCGATGATGCCCAGGATCAGCAGCAGGACGCTGGCGTTGGCGCCGACGGAGAAGACGAGCTCCTCGTACTGCGGTGTGCCCACGGCCGGGAGCCCCGGCTGACCGTTCTGCTCGACCCCGGCCAGTCCGGTGAACAGTGCCGAGAAGCCGCCGGCCAGGACGCAGGCCCCGATGACCAGGCCGATCCAGGTCCGCGTGGTGAACAGCTTGGTCCATTCGGCGCGCACCAGCGCGGTCATCGGGTCGCCTCCGGAGTCGGGTGCGCGGCGGGCGGCGAACTGCTCCTGGCCGGCGGTGAGCTGGAAGTAGATCTCCTCGAGCCCGCTGGACTGCGCGCGCAGCTCGTGCAGCTCGACGCCGGCGGCGAAGGCGCGCGCGCCGATGTCGGCGGGAGTCGACGAGGGGATGGTGAGCTGCCCGTCGGACTCGGCGGTCACCGCGAGACCCGCGGCCTGCAGCACGGCGGCGAAGCGCGCCGCCTCGGGGCTGCGCACCAGCACGGTGCCGGCACCCATCGGCCCCGGACCGCAGCTCGGCGATCGAGCCCTCGCGCACCAGCCGTCCGGCGCCCACGATGACCACCCGGTCGACGGTCTGCTCCATCTCGGACAGCAGGTGACTGGACACCAGGACCGTGCGGCCCTGATCGTGCGCCAGGTGGCGGATGAACCCGCGCAGCCAGTGGATGCCCTCGGGGTCCAGTCCGTTGGCCGGCTCGTCGAGCACGAGCACCGACGGGGTCGCCGAGCAGTGCCGTGGCCAGTGCCAGGCGCTGGCGCATGCCGAGGGAGTAGCCGCCGGCGCGTCGGCCCCCGGCGTCGGCCAGGCCGACCTGGGCCAGTGTCTCGTCGGCCCGGGAGAGGGGCAGGCCGGCGGCGCGGCAGTAGACCCGCAGGTGGTTGCGCCCGGAGCGGGCCGGGTGGAACGCCGTCTCGAGGACCGCGCCCACGGTGCGCACCGGTGCGGGCAGCTCGGCGTAGCGGCGCCCGTCGAAGGTCGCCGTCCCCGCGTCGGGGCGCTCGAGGCCGAGCAGCATCCGCAGCGTCGTCGTCTTGCCGGCTCCGTTGGGGCCGAGGAAGCCGGTGACCGACCCCGGCTCGACCGTGAAGCTGAGGTCGGACACGGCCCGTACCTGACCGAAGGACTTGCGTCAGTCCGCTGACCTCGACCCGGACCGGGGCCGCAGGCGCGGGAGCGTCGATGGGAATGGTGCCTCTCCTCGTCGGGCCGGTCTCGTCGGTCCGGCGGACGGTGCCCCCGGTTGCCGGATCGTGTCCACTCATGTAACCGCACGGTGGGGACATTCCCGGAGTCCCGGGGGCGGCGCGCCGGATGATCATGCGCCCGCGGGGGTGACCCCCGGCACATCCGGTACCGCTGGTCACATACAGTTCGCCTCGCGGACGCCGCCTCGTCCGCCTCGGGGGTGTCCGGTCACTCGCGGCCGGGGATGGGGAGCCACACGTGAGCGCCTACCGCACGGTCGTCGTCGGCACGGACGGCTCCGACTCCTCGCTGCGAGCGGTCGCCCGCGCGGGAGCGCTGGCGGGTGCGGCCGGCTCGACCGTCGTCGTCGTCTGCGCGTACTTGCCCACCGAGGAGGACGACCGCGAGCTCGCCCGTGCCCAGGACACCCTCGGGGACGAGGCCTACCAGGTCGTCGGTTCCAGCCCGGCCGAGCACACGGTGCGCGAGGCGGCCGACGTCGCGCGCTCCGCCGGCGCCACGGACGTCAAGGCGCTGGCCGTGGTGGGGTCGCCGGTGGAGGCGCTGCTCGACGTCGTCCGTAAGGAGCAGGCCGACCTGCTGGTCGTGGGCAACCGGGGGCTCAACAGCATCAAGGGCCGGCTGATCGGCTCGGTGCCGGCCGACGCCACTCGCCGCTCGGAGTGCGACGTCCTGGTCGTGCACACGACCGGCTGACCCGCCGGCACCGATGGACGACCGGGATCCGAGTGCCGAGGCCGGCGACGAGCTGGAGCGGCTGCTGCTCGGCGGCCCCCGCCGGTGGACCCGCCTGGAGGTCGCCGAGCGGGCGGGCATGCCGCCCGAGCGGACCCAGCGGCTGTGGCGGGCGCTGGGCTTCCCGGACGCCGCGGACGACGACCCCGGCGTTCACCGACGCCGACGTCGCTGCCCTCGGCGTCCTGTCGGAGCTGATCGAGTCCGGCTTCGTCGGCCCGGACACCGAGGCCTCCATCGCCCGCGCGATGGGCCAGTCGCTGTCCCGCCTGGCCGACTGGCAGACCGACATGCTCGCCGACGTGCTGTCCCACCGTGATCCCGACGGAGGGCCGGGCCGCCCGGACGACGCCACCGAGGCCGCGCGGAGCGCTGCTGCCGCTGCTCCAGTCGGTGCAGGACTACGTCTGGCGCCGTCACCTGGCCGCCAACGCCGATCGCCTGCTCGCCGAGCCCGGGACCACCGTGGGACCGCCGAGATCTCGCCGTCGGGTTCGTCGACCTGGTCGGCTACACCTCGCGCAGCCGCGGCATGGGCGGCCGCGAGCTGGGCGCCATGGTCGAGGACTTCGAGAGCATCGCGGCCGAGGTCATCGCCCGGCACGGTGGCCGGGTCGTCAAGACCGTCGGGGACGGCGTCCTGTTCACCGCCGCGTCGGCGACCGGCGCCGTCGAGATCGGCCTGGAGCTGCCCGACGTCTGGGCCGCCGAGGACCGCCCGCCGCTGCGCACCGGCGCCGCCTTCGGGCCGGTGCTGACCCGGCTCGGCGACGTGTACTCACCGGTGGTCAACCTGGCCAGCCGGCTGACCTCCCTGGCCCGGCCGGGCACGGTGCTGGTCGACCGCGAGCTGGCCCGCCGGCTGCGCCGCCAGCCCGCGTACCGCGTGCGCCCGCTGCGCCGCGTGTCGGTGCGCGGCTACGACCACCTGCAGCCGTGGCTGGTGCGCCGTCGTCCCGACGCCGACGAGGACAACCCGTTCGAGGGGATGCTCGACGACCTCGCCGAGGACGTCCTCGACGAGGAGGACGACGCGGGCTGACGCCCCGCGCCCCCGGGCAATGGATCCTTTACCTGCGTCTGGCGCGCCACGGCGTAGGTAAAGGATCCATTGCCTCGGGTGGAGTCGGCGTTTGGCAGGCTCGTCCCCGTGAGTGCCACCCTCGTCGCCCGCGGCCTCGCCGCCGGGCACGGCGCCCGCGTGCTGTTCTCCGGCCTCGATCTCGTCGTCGCCCCCGGCGACGTCGTCGGGCTGGTCGGCGTCAACGGCGCCGGCAAGTCCACCCTGCTGCGGACGCTGGCCGGCGAGCTGCCCGCCGAGGCGAGGGCTCGGTCGCGCTCAGCCCGCCCTCGGCGACCGTCGGCTACCTGCCGCAGGAGGCCGAGCGACGGCCGGGGGAGACGGTGCTCGACGCGCTCGCCCGGCGGACCGGGGTCGCCGCGGCGCACGCGGCGATGGACGACGCCACCGAGGCGCTGACCGACGGCCGTCCGGGCGCCGACGACGTCTACGGGGACGCGCTGGAGCGCTGGCTGGCGCTCGGCGGCGCCGACCTCGACGAGCGGGCCGGCGAGGTGGTCGCCGCGGTCGCGCCCGGCGTCGCGCTGGACGCACTGACGACGTCGCTCTCCGGTGGCCAGGCCGCGCGCGTCGGGCTCGCCGTCGCTGCTGCTCTCCCGCTACGACCTCCTCCTGCTCGACGAGCCGACCAACGACCTCGACCTGGCCGGTCTCGACCAGCTCGAGCGCTTCGTCGCAGGGAGCCCGGTCGGGCGTCGTGGTGGTCAGCCACGACCGCGAGTTCCTGGCCCGCACCGTGACCCGCGTGGTCGAGCTCGACCTGGCCCAGCAGCTGGTCCGGGTGCACGACGGCGGCTACGACGCCTACCTGGTCGAGCGGGAGGTGGCGCGCCGGCACGCGCGCGAGGAGTACGAGGAGTTCGCCGAGACCAAGGCATCTCTCGAGGGGCGCGCCCGGATGCAGCGCAACTGGATGGCCAAGGGCGTCCGCGACTCCATCAAGAAGTCAGAAGGACCCGGACAAGCACATCAAGGCCCGTGACCGCGCCTCGTCGGAGAAGCAGGCGGCCAAGGCGCAGCCAGACCGAGCGCCGGATCGAGCGCCTGGAGGTGGTCGAGGAGCCGCGCAAGGAGTGGGAGCTGCGCATGGACGATCGCCGCGGCCCCGCGCGCGGGCGCGGTCGTCGCGACCCTGCGCAGCGCGGTCGTGCGGCGCGGCGGCTTCACGCCTCGGTCCGGTCGACCTGCAGGTCGACTGGGGCGACCGGGTGGCCATCACCGGGCGCCAACGGGTCGGGCAAGTCGACGCTGCTGGCCGCCCTGCTCGGCCGGGTGCCCCTCGACGAGGGGACGGCGAGCCTCGGTCCGTCGGTGCGCATCGGTGAGATCGACCAGGCGCGCGAGCGCTTCCTCGGCGACGAGCCGCTGCTGGACGCGTTCGGCGCGGAACTGCCCGACCGGCCGACGGCGGAGGTGCGCACGCTGCTGGCCAAGTTCGGGCTGGTCGCCGACCACGTGCTCCGTCCGGCGGGCACGCTGTCGCCGGGGGAGCGCACCCGGGCCGCCCTGGCGCTCCTGCAGGCGCGCGGGGTCAACGTGCTGGTGCTCGACGAGCCGACCAACCACCTCGACCTGGCCGCCATCGAGCAGCTGGAGCAGGCGCTGGCCGTCCTACGAGGGCACGCTGCTGCTGGTCACGCACGACCGCCGGATGCTCGAGGCCGTCACCGTCACCCGCCGGATAGCGGTCGACGGCGGACGGGTCACCGAGACCTGACCTCCCTCCCGGCACTCATGGCCATGAGTGCCGGAGGGACGGTGGGTGGCAGGGTGAGACGGACGACGGCTGCCGAGCGCGAAGGGGCACACCGATGAGGGACCGGACGATCCTGGACATGTTTCGCCTCGACGGGCGGGTGGCGATCGTGACGGGGGCGTCGTCCGGCCTCGGCGTGGTCTTCGCGCGGGCGCTGGCCGAGGCCGGTGCCGACGTGGCGCTCGGCGCCCGGCGCGAGGACCGGCTGGCCGAGACGCGGCAGGTGGTGGAGGACGCCGGACGGCGGGCGATCACCGTGCGCACCGACGTCGCGCAGCCCGAGGACTGCCAGGCGCTGGTCGACGCCGCGATGGCCGAGTTCGGCCGCGTCGACGTGCTGGTCAACAACGCCGGCATCGGCACCGCCGTGCCGGCGACCCGCGAGACCCCCGACCAGTTCCGCTCGGTGATCGACGTCAACCTGGGCGGCTGCTACTGGATGGCCCAGGCCTGCGCGCGGGTCATGCAGCCGGGCAGCTCGATCGTGAACATCTCCAGCGTGCTGGGCCTGACCACCGCCGGGCTGCCGCAGGCGGCGTACGCGGCGTCCAAGGCCGGGCTCATCGGCCTGACCCGCGACCTGGCCCAGCAGTGGACCGGTCGCAAGGGAATCCGGGTCAACGCGCTCGCGCCGGGGTTCTTCGCCTCGGAGATGACCGACCAGTACCCCGAGGGCTACCTCGAGGCGCAGCTGGACCGCGTGCTCGTCGGCCGGGCCGGCGACCCGGACGAGCTGGCGGCCGCGCTGGTGTTCCTGGTCAGCGACGCCGGGGGCTACATGACCGGGGCCACGGTGCCCGTCGAGGGCGGCATGCTGACCAGCTGAGCGGCGACCGGCAGCACGCGGTCCCGATCGGGGTCGGGCGCCGGCAGTGCGGCGGCGCCGCCCTGCACCAGCGGCCGCGGTCGGCGGGGCTGCCGGGAGCCGCTGCCCCCGCCGCGGTGCGGGTAGACGAGCACGCCGTTGACCGGGTCGGGGGCGGCGTCGAGCGCGGCCCGGACGACGGGCGCCGTCCGGAACCGGTCACGGGCCCGCTCGTCGGCGAAGGCGAACTCGAGCACCACGCCCCAGCGGTGGTCGTGCTCGTCCCAGAACCGTGCGCCGCCGGTCAGTGCCGCCTCGACGATCCGGTCGTGCCAGGCGCGTTCCCACTCGGCCGCGGAGCGACCGTCGGCATCGAAGACCTCGACCGTGATCCAGTTCACAGTGACGGTCACGCTACGCCCGACCGTGAGCGAACGGAATACTTGAAGTCTCAAGATCTGTTGTCTACGGTGAGCACCCAGCCACCTGGAGACGACATGAGCCTGACCACCACCGCCGCGGCCGACGCCATGATCCCGGCCGCCCACCCGTTCGCCCGTCACCTCGAGAGCGCCGCCACCGCCGAGCAGGCGAGCCCGCACCGGCTCTGGACGCCGGAGGACGGCGCGCTGCCGAGCCTGTACCTCAGCCACGGCGCGCCGATGCTGTTCGAGATGGCCGGCTGGATGACCCAGCTGCACGAGTGGGCCCGTTCGCTGCCCAAGCCCAAGGCGATCCTGATCGTCTCGGCGCACTGGGAGAGCGCGCCCCTGGCGATCAGCAGCACGCAGGCGCGCGAGCTGGTCTACGACTTCGGCGGCTTCGACCCGATGTACTACCGCATGCGCTACGACACCCCCGACGCCTCGGCCCTGGCCCGGCAGGTCGCGGCGCTCATGCCCGACACCGAGCCGGTGCACGAGCACCCGAGCCGCGGGCTCGACCACGGCGCCTGGGTGCCGCTCAAGATCATGTACCCGGACGCCGACATCCCGGTGCTCCAGCTGAGCATGCCCACGCACGACAGCGACCGGCTGCTGGCACTGGGGGAGCGGCTGCGGGAGCTGCGCGAGCAGGGCGTGCTGGTCATCGGCTCGGGCTACATGACCCACGGCCTGCCGTTCATCGACTGGAGCGACCTGAGCAAGGTGCCCGGCTGGTCGTCGGAGTTCGACCTGTGGGCGGCCGACGCGCTGTCCCGCGGCGACGTCGAGGAGCTGGCCCGGTTCCGGGGGAGTGCGCCGGGGATGCCGTACGCGCACCCCACGGTCGAGCACTTCACGCCGCTGTTCGTCACGCTGGGCGCCGCGACCGATCCGACCGCGCCGGTCACCACCGCGATCGACGGCTACGCCCTCGGGTTGGCCAAGCGTTCGATCGAGGCCGCGTGACGGCCGAGCAGGAGCCGCGCTGGCTCAGCGACGCCGAGATGGCGGCGTGGCTGCCGCTCGTGCACGTGGTGATGCTGCTGCCGCAGGCCCTCGACAAGCAGCTGCGCGAGGACGCCGGGATCGGGCACGTCTACTACCAGATCCTGGCCATGCTCTCGGATGCGCCGGAGCAGCAGCTGCGGATGAGCGTGCTCGCCCGCCGCACCGGCACCTCGCTCAGCCGCGCCTCGCACGCGGTGGGCACGCTGGAGGAGCGCGGCTGGGTGGCGCGCTGCCCCTCCGCGGAGGACCGGCGCGGTCAGGTGGCCCGGCTGACCGACGAGGGACGGCGGCTGCTCGAGCGGATCGCCCCCGGGCACGTGGCCGAGGTGCGCCGGCTGGTCTTCGACTCGCTCGGCGAGGGCGACGTCGAGGACCTGCGCCGGCTCATGGAGAAGCTGCTGGCCAACCTGCCGGGCTGACCGCAGCGCGATGATCGCCGGCCTCGCCCCGATGTGGCCGTTCTCGCCGTGGACCGCGCGGGCGGCGGCATCGCCGCGCGCTCCGCGATCACCCGCGACGTGCTGCCGCGGCGTCAGGCCAGCAGCCGGCGCAGCAGCTCGCCGACGGCGCGGACCTCGATGAGGAAGCCGTCGTGGCCGTACGGGGACTCGAGAACGTGCAGCGGCACGCCCAGGGCCTCGGCGACCCGCCGCTGCTGCGCGATCGGGTAGAGGCGGTCGCTGTCGACGCCGGCGACCAGCGTGCGGGCGGTGATCCGGGACAGCGCGGCCTCGACCCCGCCCCGATCGCGGCCGACGTCCCAGCCGTTCATCGCGTCGGTCAGCAGCACGTAACTGCCCGCGTCGAACCGGCCGGCCAGCTTCTCGGCGTGGTGGTCGAGATAGGAGGCGACCGCGAAGCGGCCGTCGTCCTGAACCGTCGTGCCGAACCGCGCGTCCAGTTCTCGGGCACTGCGGTAGGTGAGGTGCGCGATCCGGCGAGCGACGCCCAGACCGGCGACCGGACCGGGGCCGGGGTGGTAGTCGCCGCCGGCCCAGGCCGGATCGGCGCGGATGGCCGCCTGCTGCGTGGTCTGGGTGCCGATCTGGTCGGCCGTGGCGAGCGCCCCGGAGGCGAGGAAGAACAGGGTGTCGACGCGGTCGGGCAGCGCGACCGCCCACTCCAGCGCCCGCATGCCGCCCATCGATCCGCCCGCCACGCAGGCCCAGCGGCGGATGCCGAGGGCGTCGGCGAGGGCCGCCTCGACCCGCACCTGGTCGCCGACGGAGACGGCCGGGAACCGCGATCCCCAGTAGCCGCCGTCCGGCGCGATCGACGAGGGGCCGGTGGTGCCCTGGCAGCCGCCGAGCACGTTGGCGCATACGACGAAGAACCTCTCGGTGTCCAGCGCGGCGCCCGGCCCGACCAGCCCCGACCACCACCCCGGGGTGGGGTGCCCCGGCCCGGCCGGCCCCACGACGTGGCTGTCGCCGGTCAGCGCGTGTTCGATCAGCACCGCGTTGCCGCCGTCGGGCGCGAGCCTTCCCCATGTCTCGTAGGCGACCCGGATCCCCGGCAGCGTCCCGCCCCGCTCGAGGGAGATCGGGCCGGGCAGGTCGAGGAAGACCCGGTCGCCGACCGGATCCCCCTCGACCCAGCCAGTCATCGTGCGTGCCGCCCTCAGGCGGACTTGGCGGCGCGGAAGCCGGCCTCCAGGTCGGCGAGGATGTCCTCGATGCCCTCCAGCCCGACGGCGAGCCGGACCAGTCCGGGCGTCACCCCGGCGGACAGCTGCTCGTCCTCGGTGAGCTGCGAGTGCGTCGTCGACGCCGGGTGGATGACCAGGCTGCGCACGTCGCCGATGTTGGCCACGTGGCTGTGCAGTTCGAGCGCCTCGACGAACTTCTGCCCGGCCTCCTTGCCGCCGTGCAGCTCGAAGGTGAGGACGGCGCCGGCGCCGCTCGGCGCGTACTTCTGCTGCGCGGCGTGCCAGCGCGAGGACGGCAGACCGGGGTAGTTCACCGAGTCGACGGCGTCGTGGGCCTCGAGCCACTCGGCCACCCGCTGGGCGTTCTGCACGTGCCGCTCCATCCGCAGCGACAACGTCTCGATGCCCTGGACGACGAGGAAGGCGTTGAACGGCGAGATGGCCGGGCCGAGGTCGCGCAGCAGCTGCACCCGCGCCTTGAGCGCGTAGGCCGGTGCACCGAGATCGGCGTAGACCACGCCGTTGTAGGTCGGGTCCGGTGTGGTGAAGCCGGGGTGCTTCCCGCCGCGCCAGTCGAAGCTGCCGCCGTCGACGATCAGGCCGGCGATGGCCGTGCCGTGCCCGCCCAGGTACTTGGTCGCCGAGTGCACGACGATGTCGGCCCCGAACTCGAGCGGCCGGATGAGGAACGGCGTGGCGATCGTGTTGTCGACGATCAGCGGGACGCCGTTGCGGTGGGCCACGGCCGCGACAGCCTCGATGTCGAGGACATCGCCCTTGGGGTTGCCGATCGACTCACCGAAGAACGCCTTGGTGTTGTCGCGGACCTGGGCCTGCCACGCCTCGGGGTCGTCCGGGTCCTCGACGAAGGACACGGTGATGCCGAGCTTGCGCAGCGAGTGGTTCAGCAGGTTGTAGGTGCCGCCGTAGAGCGAGGCCGACGCGACCACGTGGTCACCGGCCTCGGCGATGTTCAGGATGGCGAGGGTCTCGGCGGCCTGCCCGGACGCGACGGCCAGGGCGGCGACGCCGCCCTCGAGCGACGCGACGCGCTGCTCGAGCGCGTCCTGCGTCGGGTTCATGATCCGCGTGTAGATGTTGCCGAGCTCGGCGAGCGCGAACAGGTCCGCGGCGTGCTGGCTGTCGCGGAACTGGTAGGCGGTCGTCGCGTAGATCGGCAGTGCGCGGGCACCGGTCGTCGGGTCGGGGCTCGTGCCGGCGTGGATCTGCCGGGTCTCGAAGCTCCATGCCTGGGGGTCGGTCATGCGCCGTCTCCTTCTCGCTCAGGAGACCCGCGGCGCGCAGGAACTCCGTCCTTGCCGGATGGCGGTCGCCGTCCGGCCGGCTCTTCCCCTGGAGCACCTCAGACGGAGTAGAGGTTGCCGGGCAGCCAGCCAGGTGCTTGACGCTGCCTCTCGTGAGCCTTGTCCCGATCCTAAGGATTCCGTCGGTACGGCATCGCACCGGGGCGATCGGCCGGTCGACGCCGGCAGGTCCTGCAGGAGCAGCCGAGCACGGTCGCGAGCAGCAGGAGTGGGAACAGCGATGTGGGGGCGCGCGAGGCGGAGGCTCAGGGCACCTTCGCGGCCAGCACGTCGGCGGGCAGGATCTCGGGAGCGCTGGCCAGGAGACGCTCGGCGTTCTCCATCAGCGCCTTGGCGATCTGGCCGTCGAGGTGGGCCTGCCGCTCGGCGTCACCCGGGAAGGCGTCGACGATCCAGAACGTCGAGTCGTCCGTCCGCAGGGCGAACCAGACCGTGGTCCCCGCCTCGGCGTTGGCCAGGTCGACGGCACCGGACAGGAACCGGGCCACCTCGTCACGGGTCTCCGCCCTCGCCGTCATCCGCACGACCAGAGCCTTCGTCACGGGACTGCTCATGCCGGGTCCTTCCGCGCAGATGTGGCCGGGGCTGAGCCGGCCTCCACGCTAGACCCGGAGGCCCGGCCGCGGCATGGGCAGAGCAGCCGACCTCGTGCGCCGCATCCGGGGGCGGGAGGAACCGGAGCATGCCCGGAATCGCCGCCGACGCGATCGGCAGCCTGAGCACATGCGAAAGGCCCCTCCGGCACCCGATTCCGGGGCCCGCGGGGCCTTCATCACGCAATCCTCGTGAGGGTGCCCCCGGCAGGATTCGAACCTGCGCACCCGCCTCCGGAGGGCGGTGCTCTATCCCCTGAGCTACGGGGGCTCTTCGTGGTGGGGCAGCGAGAAAACTACCAGCCGTGCACGACCGCGCGAACAGCGGGAGGTCAGGGCGCCGGCAGCGGCGTGCCGCCCCGTTCGGCGAGCAGATCGGCCATGGTCGTGGTCTCCACGTCCTGGGTGCGGGCGATCTTGTCGGCGAGGTTGCGGACGGCGGGGAGCTCCGCGTGCTCCGCCCCGTAGGCCGCCATGTCGAAGCCGCCCTGGTGGTGGCGGATCATCAGGCGCAGGAACTCGACGTCGAACTCGGTGCCGGTCAGCGACCGCAGGTTCGCCAGCTCCTCGGTGGTCGCCATGCCGGGCATCAGGCCGCCGGAGCCCATGTCGGCGCCTGCGTCGTGGCCGGCGTGCCCGCCCTCGGTCATCCAGGCCATCCGCTCACCGCCGGTCAGCGGCACGCCCCACAGCGACAGCCAGCCCTGCATCCGGCCGGCCTGGTTGAGCTGCAGTTCGGCGATGTCGAAGGCGAGTTGCTCGACGACCGGGTCGGTGCTGCGCTCGGGCACCAGGTTGGCCATCTCCACCGCCTGCAGGTGGTGGGTCGCCATGTCGCGGGAGAACCCGGCGTCGACCGAGTCGGCGGCCGGTGCGTCGTCCCCGAAGCCGAGCGCGGGCGCCAGGATCAGGCCCAGCCCCCCGCCGAGCAGCAGCAGGCCGACACCGATCACCGCGAGCAGCACGGTCCGCAACCGGCCGCGCCCGGGCGGCCGGTCGCTGCCCGTCGACTGCTCCACCGGTGCGGTCATGGTCACGACGAGGGCGTCTCGCTGGGCTCGCTGCTCGGGGCGGTCGTCTCACCGCTGGGGGCGTCGGTGGGCATCTCGTCGCCGACGGTGGCGCTGTCGTCGCCCGCGACCAGCGGGGACTGCGCGAAGACCGGGTTCTCGCAGCTGGCGCCGGGCTCGGGGTAGAACTCGCCGTTGTAGGTGAAGAACTCGGCGAACTGCTCGATCCGCGGGTCGTCGACCGAGTCGACCTTCAGCTGGTGGTTCCACGACTGCAGGCTGATCGGCGACTCCTGGCCGGCGAACGGCGAGAGCATCCGGCCCGACTCGTCGGCGTGCCCGGCCAGCGTGGCGATCTCGTCGTCCGACAGCGCCTCCGGGTCGTAGGTGATCCACACCGCGCCGTGCTCGAGCGAGTGCACCGCGTTCTCGTGCCGGATGTCGACGTCGTAGACGGTGCCGGTGCAGTCGGCCCAGCTGCCGTCGTGCGGGCCGCCCACCGGCGGCATCTGCTCGTAGTTCACCGCCGTCGTGACGTGCGGCTGGCCGGCCTCGTAGTCGAAGGTCTCCAGGCCCTCGATCTCGTCGGGCGAGGTGATCTGGTTGGCCTCGGAGCGGTTGACGGTGGCCACCGCGTAGCCGATGGCCGCGACGGCGAAGACCACGACCGCGATCGCGCCGGCGATCAGTCCCCAGGGACGACGGGGCGCGGTGACCACCTGCGTCGGCGGGCGGGTGCGCCCGCCCGTGCCGCGTCCGGCCGCGGAGGAGCCCCCTCCGCGAGCCGCCCCACCCTTCCCGCCTGCGTTCCCGGGCGTGCGGTCCTTGGCCAAAGCGGTCTCCTCCGTGCGTGCGCGTGGGCAACCCGGCGCGACGGGCGCACGGGCTCACCGGCCAGTCTAGGTTCGCACCCTGGACGAACCCTGGGAGCGCGGGAGGACGGGCCGCCGGGCCGGCACACCCGCCTCAGTACGCTCGTGCGGTGACACCCGAGCAGTTGCGCGACGTCGTCCGAACGGCCGTGGCCGCGGTCGTCGACCGCGGCGCGCTCGCCGTCCCCGTGCCCGACGACGTCCTCGTCGAGCGGCCGAAGAACCCCGAGCACGGCGACTACGCCACCAACGTCGCGCTGCGCCTGGCCAAGCCCGCCGGTCGCCCGCCCCGCGAGGTGGCCGAGCTGCTCGCCGACGAGCTGCGGGCGCAGGACGCCGTCGCGAAGGTCGACGTGGCCGGTCCCGGCTTCCTCAACATCACCCTCGCCCAGGGGGCGCTGGGCAGCATCGCCGTCCGGGCGGTGACGGCGGGGGAGTCCTACGGGACGACCACCGTGCTGGCCGGGCAGCGGCTGAACCTGGAGTTCGTGTCGTCCAACCCGACCGGGCCGGTGCACATCGGCGGCACCCGGTGGGCGGCGGTCGGCGACGCGCTCGGCCGCCTGCTCGAGGCCAGCGGCGCCGAGGTCACCCGCGAGTTCTACCTCAACGACGCGGGCGCGCAGATCGACCGATTCGCCCGGAGCCTGCTCGCCGCCGCCCACGGTCGCGAGGTGCCCGAGGACGGGTACGCCGGCACCTACATCGGCGAGATCGCCGCGCGCGTGGTCGCCGCCGAACCCGGGCTCCTCGACCGGCCGGAGGACGAGCAGGTCCTGGTGTTCCGCTCGCGCGGCGTGCAGCTCATGGTCGACGAGGTCCGCAGCTCGCTCGAGGACCTCGGCGTCCATTTCGACGTCTGGTTCTCCGAGACCTCGCTGCACGAGAGCGGCGCGCTGGAGAAGGCGCTGGACCGGTTGCGCGAGCAGGGTCACGTCTTCGAGGACCGAGGGTGCCGTCTGGCTGCGGACGACGGACTTCGGCGACGACAAGGACCGCGTCCTGGTCCGGGCCGACGGCGAGCCGACCTACTTCGCCGCCGACTGCGCCTACTACCTGGACAAACGGGCGCGCGGGTTCGACCGCGTCGTGATCATGCTGGCCGCCGACCACTCGGGCTACGTGGGCCGCTACAAGGCGCTCGTCGCGGCGACCGGCGACGACCCCGACGCCCACCTCGAGATCCTGATCGGGCAGCTGGTCAACCTGCTGCGCGACGGCGAGCCGGTGCGGATGAGCAAGCGGGCCGGCACCGTCATCACCCTCGACGACCTGGTCGAGGCGATCGGTGTCGACGCGACCCGGTACGCGCTGGCACGGGCCTCGGTCGACCAGCAGATCGACGTCGACGTCGAGCTGTGGACGCGGAAGACCAACGACAACCCGGTCTTCTACGTGCAGTACGCGCACGCCCGCATCTCCTCGGTGCTGCGCAACGCCGCCGACCTCGGCCTGGCGCTCGGCGAGGCCGGGGACGTCGACGTCACGCTGCTCGGGCACGAGCGCGAGAACGACCTGCTGCGGGCGATCGGCGAGTTCCCGCGGGTGCTCACCAGCGCCGCCGAGCTGCGCGCCCCGCACCGGGTGGCCCGCTACCTGGAGGAGCTGGCCGGCACCTACCACCGGTTCTACGACTCCTGCCGCGTCCTGCCCCGCGGCGACGAGGTGGCCGGGCCGCTGACCGTCGCCCGGCTGTGGCTCTGCGCGGCCACCGCCGTCGTCCTGCACAACGGGCTGACCGTTCTCGGCGTGAGCGCCCCGGAGCGGATGTGAGGGCGCACCCGGCAGGTCCGCTGCACGGCAACATCGCGCCGCCGACGGCGGCCGGTGCCCCGCCCGACGACCTCGGCGTCCTGGACGCGCAGGTCTGGCCGCGGTCGGCGCAGCGGGTCGACGGTGTGCTGCACGTCGGCGGCCGCTCGGTCACCGACCTCGCGCGCGACGCACGGCACCCCGCTGTTCGTCCTCGACGAGGGCGACTTCCGCGGGCGCGCGGAGGAGTTCGCCACCGCGTTCGCGGACGCCGACGTGCACTACGCCTCGAAGGCGTTCCTCTGCGGCCAGGTCGCGCGGTGGATCGCCGACGACGGGCTGCACCTGGACGCCTGCAGCGGCAACGAGCTGGCCCTGGCGCTGGCGGCCGGTTTCCCGGCCGAGCGGATCGCGCTGCACGGCAACAACAAGTCGATCCCCGAGCTGCAGCTGGCCGTCGACTCCGGCATCGGGCACGATCGTGCTCGACTCCTTCGACGAGATCGACCGGCTCGCGCCGATCGCCGCCGCCGCGGTCGCGGGCGGTGCGCCTCCGGTGCCGGTGCTCATCCGCGCGACGGTGGGCATCGAGGCGCACACCCACGAGTTCATCGCCACCGCGCACGAGGACCAGAAGTTCGGCTTCTCGCTGGCCACCGGAGACGCGCTCGACCGCGGCCGCGCCGGGTCATCCGCGACCCGGCGCTGCACCTGGCCGGCCTGCACAGCCACATCGGGTCGCAGATCTTCGACACCGCCGGCTTCGAGGCCGCCGCGCACCGGGTCGTCGGCCTGCTCGGCGCAGTCCGCCAGGCCACCGGCGAGGTGCTCGCGGAGCTGAACCTCGGCGGCGGCTTCGGCATCGCCTACCTGCCCGACGACGACCCGATCAGCCCCGCCGACATCGCCGCCCGGCTGCGCACCGTCGTCGCCGCCGAGTGCGCCGAGCTCGACCTGCCCGTGCCGCGGCTGGCCGTCGAGCCCGGCCGGGCCATCGCCGGGCCGGGCACCGTGACCCTCTACGAGATCGGCACGATCAAGCCGGTCCGGCTCGGCGCCAGCGGAACCCCCGGCACGCCGCACGTGCGCAACTACGTGTCCGTCGACGGCGGGATGAGCGACAACATCCGCACGGCGCTCTACGACGCCGCCTACACGTGCGTGCTGGCCAACCGGGTCTCCGACGCCCCGCCGGCGCTGTGCCGGGTCGTCGGCAAGCACTGCGAGAGCGGCGACATCCTGGTGCGCGACCTGTGGCTGCCCGCCGACGTGCAGCCCGGCGACCTGCTCGCCGTGGCCGCGACCGGCGCCTACTGCTGGTCGATGGCCAGCAACTACAACTACCTGCTCAAGCCACCGGTGGTCGCGGTGCGCGACGGTCGGGCCACCGAGATCGTCCGGCGGCAGACGCTGCCGACGTCTTCGCCCTCGACGCCGTGCTCGCCGACGTCCCCGCCCCGTCACCGGCGATCGACCAGCCGGCCCCCGAGCACCCCGGAGGAGTTCGGATGACGAGCTCGCGAGTCGTCGCGGAGGCGCAGTCGTGAAACCGCTCAAGGTGGCCCTGCTCGGCTGCGGCACCGTCGGCAGTGCCGTGCTCCGGCTGATCCAGGAGCAGTCGGCCGACCTGACGGCGCGCATCGGCCGGCCGGTGGAGGTCGCCGGCATCGCCGTCCGCCGTCCCGACCACCACCGCGACGTGCCCGCGCACCTGCTCACCACGGACGCCGAGGCGCTGGTGACCCGGGACGACGTCGACCTCGTCGTCGAGGTCATCGGCGGCATCGAGCCCGCGCGCACCCTGATCCTGGCCGCGATCGAGGCGGGCAAGTCGGTGGTCAGCGCGAACAAGGCGCTGCTGGCCGACGACGGCGCCGGCGCTGCACGCCGCGGCGGCCAAGGCCGGCGTCGACCTCTACTACGAGGCCGCCGTGGCCGGGGCGATCCCGCTGCTGCGACCGCTGCGCGAGTCGCTGGCCGGTGACCAGTTGCGCAAGGTCGTCGGCATCGTCAACGGGACCACGAACTACATCCTGTCGCGCATGGCCGAGACCGGTGCCGGCTTCGCCGAGGCGCTGGCCGAGGCCACCGACCTCGGGTACGCCGAGGCCGACCCGACCGCGGACGTCGACGGCTTCGACGCGGCCGCGAAGGCGGCGATCCTCGCGTCGCTGGCGTTCCACACCCCGGTCTCGGCCGACGACGTCTACCGCGAGGGCATCTCGGCCATCACCGCGGCCGACGTCGCGGGTGCCACCGAGATCGGCTGCACGGTCAAGCTCCTGGCCATCTGCGAGCGGGTGACTGATCAGAACGGCGACGCAGGGTCCACGTCCGTGGCCGTCCGCGTGCATCCCGCGATGATCCCGACGACGCACCCCCTCGCAGCCGTGGGCGGCGCGTTCAACGCCGTCTTCGTCGAGGCGGAGGCCGCCGGGCAGCTGATGTTCTACGGCCAGGGCGCCGGCGGGCAGCCGACGGCCAGCGCCGTCTTGGGCGACCTGGTCGCCGTCGCGCGCAACCGGCTGGCCGGTGCGGCCGGCCCGGGCACGACCGGCTACGCGGGCCTGCCGATCCGGCCGATGGCCGAGACGCCGACGCGGTACCACGTCAGCCTCGACGTGGCCGACAAGTCCGGTGTGCTGGCGGCGGTCGCCGCCGAGTTCGCCAAGCACGACGTGAGCATCTCGACGGTCCGCCAGGATGGGCACGGCGACGCGGCGACGCTGGTCATCGTCACGCACAGCGCGCCGGACGCCGCCCTGGCGGCCACCGTCGAGGCGCTGCGCGAGATGGACATCGTCCGTGCGGTGACCAGCGTGCTGCGGGTGGAGGGACTGGCATGACGACCGACGTGCGCCGCGAGGCGTCGCCGTACTGGCCGGGGCTGATCGAGGCCTACCGGTCGCGGCTGCCGGTGACCGAGTCGACCCCGGTGGTGACGCTGCACGAGGGCGCGACCCCGCTGGTGCCGGCGCACGAGCTGTCCCGCCGCACCGGCTGCGAGGTGTGGCTCAAGGTCGAGGGCGCCAACCCGACCGGGTCGTTCAAGGACCGCGGCATGACGATGGCCATGACCAAGGCCGTCGAGGAGGGGGCGCAGGCGGTCATCTGCGCGTCCACCGGCAACACCAGCGCGAGCGCCGCGGCGTACGCGGCCCGGGCGGGCCTGGTCTGCGCCGTCCTCGTGCCGCAGGGCAAGATCGCGACCGGAAAGCTGGCCCAGGCCCTGGTGCACGGCGCCACGCTCCTGCAGGTGCAGGGCAACTTCGACGACTGCCTGGCGCTGGCGAGCAAGCTGGCCATCGACTACCCCGTCAGCCTGGTCAACAGCGTCAACCAGTACCGGATCGAGGGGCAGAAGACCGCGTCGTTCGAGATCGTCGACTCACTCGGCGACGCCCCGGACATCCACTGCCTCCCGGTCGGCAACGCCGGCAACATCACCGCCTACTGGCAGGGGTACCGCGAGTACTGCGCGGACAGTGCGACTCCCGGCCCGGCCACGCGGACGCCGAAGATGTGGGGCTTCCAGGCCGCCGGGGCCGCGCCGATCGTCACCGGCAAGGTCGTCGAGCAGCCGAGCACGATCGCCACCGCCATCCGGATCGGCAACCCGGCGTCCTGGACCAAGGCGCTGGCCGCCCGCGACGAGTCCGGTGGCCGCATCGACGCGGTGACCGACCGCGCGATCCTGGCCGCCTACCGGTTGCTCGCCCGCAGCGAGGCCGTCTTCGTCGAGCCGGCCTCGGCCGCGTCGGTGGCCGGCCTGCTGCAGGTCGCCGCCGCCGGCGAGCTGCCCGCCGGCTCGCGCGTGGTGTGCACCGTGACCGGCAACGGCCTCAAGGACCCGGAGTGGGCCATCTCCGGTGCACCGGCGCCGGTGACCATCCCGGTGGACGCGGCGGCGGCCGCCGCCCAGCTCGGGCTGTGAGCGGACAGGGGCGTGAGCATCGCAGCGAGGAACGAGCGAGGAGCGGAGCGCACCGCGGGAGCGACGGTGACGCTGTGAGGGTGCTCGACCCGGAGCGGGTGCGGGTGCGCGTTCCTGCGACGAGCGCGAACCTGGGGCCGGCCTTCGACTGCGCCGGCCTGGCTCTCGGGCTGCACGACCACGTGTCCTTCTCGGTCGAACCCTCGGGACTCTCGGTCGAGGTCCGCGGCGTCGGGGCGGAGCACCTGCCCACGGACGGGTCGCACCTGGTCGTCCGCGCGTTCCGGGCGGCGTGCGACGAACTGGGCTGGTCACCTCCAGGCCTGAAGGTGGTGGCGGAGAACGCGATCCCGCAGGGGCGGGGGATGGGCTCGTCGGCCGCGGCCGTCGTCGCCGGGGCGATGGGCGCGTGGGCCCTGTGCCCGGACGTCGAGACCATCGACCTGAACGCCGTGCTCCGGCTGGTGACGCGGATGGAGGGCCACCCCGACAACGTCGCGGCCTGCCTCCTCGGCGGACTGACCCTGTCGTGGTCCACCGGCACAGGACCCGTCGGCAGCAGCCTGTTCGTGGACGACGACGTCCTCCCCGTCGTCCTGGTGCCCGACGCCACCCTGTCCACCGAGGTCGCGCGCGGCCTGCTGCCCGATGTCGTGCCGCACGCCGACGCCGCGTTCAACGCGGGCCGGGCGGCGCTGCTCGTGCACGCGCTCACCGCCGAGCCGGGGCTGCTGATGGAGGCCACGGAGGACCGGTTGCACCAGCGGCAGCGCACTGCGGCGATGCCGGAGTCGCTGGCGCTGATCGACCGGCTGCGGTCCGCCGGGCACGCCGCGGTCGTCTCGGGGGCGGGGCCATCGGTGCTCGTGCTCGCCCGCCGGACGGTCATGAGCGCCGCCGAGCCGCCGGGGGAGTCCGAGGTGCGGGCCGTCGCGGACCTCGCTCCCGCCGGGTGGTCCGTGTTGCCGTTGGATGTCGATCTGACGGGGGCACGGGTCGAGAGCCCGATGCGCCAGGTATCGTCTGCATAACGAGGAACACGCCGGTACCGAGCGGTGTTGTCTGGTCCGTGAGGCTGCGTCTAGTCTCACGACGTAGCCGCCCTGTCGGGCGAGCCTCGCGCGGGGCGATGCAGACGAAAGCCATTCCGTCGCCGCTGATCCGCTCCGCTCTGTACCCGTACGCCTCCGAGTCTCCCGCCCCCGGGCCGGGACCGGTAGGTACCGGGTCACCCCCTGCGCTGGTCAGGCGCAGGTACCGCAGGGAAGGACCTGTACGTGACTGACACCACCGACCTCGTCGCGACCGGCGCCATCGGCGCCGCGGATCCGAACGAGGCCTCTGCCGCTTCTGGGACGGCGGGTCGATCCCGCCGCCGCGGCAGCGGGCTGTCCGGGATGCTGCTCCCCGAGCTGCAGCGCCTGGCGGCCGACCTGGGCATCGCCGGCACCGGTCGCATGCGCAAGGGCGACCTCGTCGCCGCCATCTCCGCCCGCCAGGTCGGCGGCTCCGGCGACGACACCGCCGTCGCACCGGCCCCGCGCAGCGAGAACCCGCCCTCCGTCGCGGCGAGCACGCCGCCCGAGGCCCCGGCCGACCAGGGCGCCGACGGTGCGCCCGCGAGCGGCGACGTCGCTCCCGTCCGCACCCGCACCCGGCGCGGCGCCAGCCGCCCCGCGGGCGCGCCGGCCGTCGACGGGTCCGCGCCGGCGGCGAGTGCCGCGCCCGCTGCCCCGGCCTCGACGGACGACGCGCCGGCCGCGGGCGCACCCGGCGAGGGCGACACCGAGCAGCGCGACACCGAGCAGCGCGACACCGAGCAGCGTGACACCGAGCGCGACGGCGACCGGCCGCAGCGCAATCGGGACCGCGGCAGTCGCAACCGAGTCGAGCGCGACGGAAACGACCGCGCCAACCGGGACGGCGGCACCCGGGACGGCGGCAACCGCAACGAGCGGGCCAACCGGGACGGTGGCGACCGCAACGAGCGGGGCAACCGTGACGGCGGCAACCGCGGGCCCGACCGCACCGACCGCAACGATCGCGGTGGCCGGCCGGACAACCGGAGCGACAACCGGAACGACAACCGGAACGACCGCAACGACGAGGCCGACGACGACGACTTCGAGGGCGGCCGCGGCCGCCGTGGGCGCCGTTACCGCGACCGCAACCGGCGCGGCGGCGGGCGTGAGCGCTTCGAGCAGCCGGGCGAGCCGACGATCAGCGAGGACGACGTCCTGCTGCCGGTCGCCGGCATCCTCGACGTCCTGGACAACTACGCGTTCGTCCGGACGTCGGGCTACCTCACCGGCCCGAACGATGTCTACGTCTCCCTCTCGCAGGTGCGCCGCTACGGCCTGCGCCGCGGTGACGCGATCACCGGTGCGGTCCGCCAGCCCCGCGAGGGCGAGCGCAAGGACAAGTACAACGCGCTGGTCCGGCTGGACACCGTCAACGGACTCGAGCCCGACCAGGCCAAGAACCGGCCGGAGTTCACCAAGCTGACGCCGCTCTACCCGCAGGAGCGGCTGCGCCTCGAGACCGAGCCGCACCAGCTGACGACCCGGGTGATCGACCTGGTGATGCCGATCGGCAAGGGCCAGCGCGCGCTCATCGTCAGCCCGCCGAAGGCCGGCAAGACGATGGTGCTGCAGGCGATCGCGAACGCGATCACCACGAACAACCCCGAGTGCCACCTCATGGTCGTGCTCGTCGACGAGCGGCCCGAAGAGGTCACCGACATGCAGCGCTCGGTGAAGGGTGAGGTCATCGCCTCGACCTTCGACCGCCCGCCGTCGGACCACACGACGGTCGCCGAGCTGTCCATCGAGCGGGCCAAGCGCCTGGTCGAGATGGGCCACGACGTCGTCGTCCTGCTGGACTCGATCACCAGGCTGGGTCGCGCCTACAACCTGGCGGCCCCCGCGAGCGGGCGCATCCTCTCCGGTGGTGTCGACTCGACGGCGCTCTACCCGCCCAAGCGCTTCCTCGGCGCGGCCCGCAACATCGAGAACGGTGGTTCGCTCACGATCATCGCCTCGGCGCTGGTCGAGACCGGCTCCACGATGGACACGGTCATCTTCGAGGAGTTCAAGGGCACCGGTAACGCGGAGATCAAGCTCGACCGCCGGCTGGCGGACAAGCGGGTCTTCCCGGCCGTCGACGTCAACGCGTCGGGCACGCGCAAGGAGGAGATCCTCATGTCGCCCGACGAGCTGGCCGTCGTCATCAAGCTGCGGCGCGTGCTCCACGCGCTCGAGCCGCAGCAGGCCCTCGAGCTGCTCCTGGACAAGATCAAGAAGACTCGCAACAACGTCGAGTTCCTGATGCAGATCCAGAAGACGACCCTGGGCTCGAACGACTGAGGAAGGGCCCCGCTGCCCCCACCGCTCGCACGCTCGCGGCGGACCCTGCAGCGGGGCCGTTCCAGCGCCTCACCCCCGGCTCGGCGTGGCGTTCGACCATCGGGGATACTCGACGGTCGAGCCCGCACCCGGGCCGGGAATCCCCGCCCCGCCGGTGGCGTTCGACCCGGTGCACCGATTCCGAAGACTTGCGAAGGCAGAGGCATGAAGCCCGACATCCACCCCGAGTACAAGACCACCACCGTGACGTGTGGTTGCGGGAACACCTTCACCACCCGCAGCACGTCGCCGACCGGTCAGCTGACCGTCGAGACCTGCTCCGCCTGCCACCCCTTCTACACCGGCAAGCAGCGCATTCTGGACACCGGTGGCCGCGTGGCCCGCTTCGAGAAGCGCTTCGGCAAGCGCGCCGGAGCCGGCAAGTAGCTCGTCCGACGGCGCCCGCGTCCGTCCCTCCCGGGACGGACCGGGCGCCGTCGCCATGTTCGGCCCCTCGACCCGGCCTTTATGGCCATAAGTGCCGCCGCAGTGAAAGGCCACGTCCATGAGCAGTGTCGACGCCGCGCCCGAGCGGTTGTCCGCCCTGCTGCAGGAGCACGCCTCACTCGAGGCCGAGCTCGCCGACCCGGCGGTGCACTCCGACCAGGCCCGGGCACGGCACCTCGGACGTCGCTACGCGCAGCTCGCGCCGGTGGTCGAGACCGCCCGCGCCCTCGACGAGGCACGCGGCAATCTCGAGGCCGCGCGCGAGCTCGCCGCGGAAGACGCGTCCTTCGCCGCCGAGGCGGCCGGGCTGGAGGAGCGCATCGCCGAGCTCACCGACCGGATGCGCGAGCAGTTGCTGCCCAAGGACCCCGACGACGACAAGGACGTCATCCTCGAGATCAAGGCCGGGGAGGGTGGGGCCGAGTCGGCGCTGTTCGCCGGCGACCTGCTGCGCATGTACCTGCGCTACGCCGAGCGGCGCGGGTGGGCCACCGAGGTGCTCGACGCCGTGGACGCGGAGCTGGGCGGCTACAAGGACGTGGCCGTGGCCATCAAGTCCCGCGGGGACGAGGGAATCTGGTCGCGGATGAAGTTCGAGGGCGGCGTGCACCGCGTCCAGCGGGTGCCGGCCACCGAGAGCCAGGGCCGGATCCACACCTCGGCCGCCGGCGTCCTGGTGCTCCCCGAGGCCGAGGAGGTCGATGTCACCGTCGATCCGAACGACCTGCGCATCGACGTCTTCCGGTCCTCGGGGCCCGGCGGGCAGAGCGTCAACACCACCGACTCCGCCGTCCGCATCACCCACCTGCCCAGCGGCATCGTGGTGAGTTCGCAGAACGAGAAGAGCCAGCTGCAGAACCGCGAGTCGGCGCTGCGCGTGCTGCGCTCTCGGCTGCTGGCCGCCGCCCGCGAGGAGGCCGCGGCCACCGCCAGCGACCAGCGGCGCAGCCAGGTGCGCACCGTCGACCGCAGCGAGCGGGTGCGCACGTACAACTTCCCGGAGAACCGGATCAGCGATCACCGGGTCGGCTACAAGGCGTACAACCTCGACCAGGTGGTCGACGGCGACCTCGACGACGTCATCGACGCGCTGGTGGCCGCACACACCGCCGAGCTGCTGGCGGCCGGCTCCTAGGACGGAGTCCTTCCATGAGACCCAGCACGCTGCTCGCCGACGCGTCGCGACGGCTCGCCGCGGCAGAGATCGAGTCACCGCGAGTCGACGCCGAGCTGCTGCTGGCCGCCGTCCTCGACGTGCCCCGCGCCCGGCTGCTCACCCTCGACGAGGTCCCGGACGGCGCGCTCGCGCGTTTCGCCGCCCTGCTCGACCAGCGCATCGACCGCATCCCCCTGCAGCACCTCACCGGCCGCGCACCCTTCCGCCTGCTGGAGCTGGCCGTGGGCCCGGGGGTGTTCGTGCCACGCCCGGAGACCGAGCAGATGACCGGCTGGGTGCTCGAGCGGCTGGCCGACGCCGCCGCTCCCGTCGTCGTGGACCTGGGTGCCGGCTCGGGGGCGATCGCATTGTCGATCGCGCACGAGCACCCCGGCGCCCGGGTCACCGCCGTCGAACGGGACCCCGTGGCCATCGACTGGACGCGGCACAACGCCGGGCTGCGCGCCGCGGCCGGTGACACCCCTGTCACCGTCGTCGCGGGCGACATGACCGACCCGTCGCTGCTGGCCGAGCTCGACGGCGCTGTCGACGTCGTCGTCTCCAACCCGCCGTACGTGCCCGACGGGGCCGTGCTGCCGCGCGAGGTGTCCGACCACGACCCGTCGCTCGCCCTCTGGGGCGGCCCCGACGGGCTCGACGTGGTCCGCGGGATGCTCGGCACCGCCGCCCGACTGCTGCGCACCGGAGGCTGGTTGGCCGTCGAGCACGCCGACCAGCAGGGCAGCTCGCTGCCGGCCGTCGTCCGTGCGCACGGGGGGTTCACCGAGGTGGCCGACCACCCCGACCTCGCCGGCCGGCCCCGCTTCACCACCGCCCGGCGCGCGTAGGTCTCTCGCTCCGGGGCGGCCGCAGCGCAGGCCATCGCGACGA
Organism: uncultured Actinomycetota bacterium; assembly: GCA_963723745.1. GTDB lineage: Bacteria > Actinomycetota > Actinomycetes > Mycobacteriales > Geodermatophilaceae > CAVRRZ01. The sequence continues at coordinate 1,276,727 of CAVRRZ010000005.1, read as the reverse complement.
GCGGGCGCAACCCTCTGTACCAGTGAAGTCACGATACGTTCGTGACGGTCGGGCGGAACCGACCCGCTGAGCCGGTCAGGGAGGGCCGAGGTGAACCGGACCGGTCGGAAGCGTCTCGTCGTCCTCGTGGTGGGCACGATCGCGCACCTGGGCGTGTGGCTGCTCCTCCGGCCGGACGCCGCCGGTGGCCAGTGGACCGACGGCCGGGCGCTGGAGACGTGGCTCGCCCTCGTCGCGCTGCTCGCCCTGGTCGTGGGTGTGCTCGCCCCCGATCGGCAGACGGCGGTCGTGACCGTCGTCGCCGGCTGGTTCGCGCAGATGGCGCACTTCGCCGTCCTCGGCGAGCACTACGACGATGCGCTCTGGGCGGTCGGACTGGTCGTCCAGGCGGTTGTCGCGGCCGCAGCCGTCGGGCTGGCAGTGCTGGCCCGGTGGGCGACCGGGAGGGCCACCACGACGATCGGCGCCTGATCCGAGGCCGCGCCCGGGGCACCCCCGACCAGGTGCCCCGACCAGGTGCCCCGGGCGCGGTCGCGTCCGGGTGGGAGACTCGCTGCTCGTGGCCGACATCTACGACTGCTCCGCCCCCGAGACCCGGTCCGCCGGCCTGGACGCGGCCGCCGACGCGATCGGCCGGGGTGACCTCGTGCTGCTGCCCACCGACACCGTGTACGGGGTGGCGGCGGACGCGTTCAGCCCGGCCGCCGTGACCGGCCTGCTCGCCGCCAAGAACCGCGGCCGCTCGATGCCGGTGCCCGTCCTCATCGGCGAGGCCTCGACGCTGGCCGGCCTGGTGCTCCGGGTGCCGCCGGCCGCCATGCGACTGGCCGAGGAGTTCTGGCCCGGGGGGCTGACGCTCGTCCTCGAGCACGCGCCGTCGCTGGCCTGGGACCTCGGCGACGCGGAGGGGACGGTCGCAGTCCGGCTGCCCGACGACGACCTCGCCCGCGACCTGCTGCGCCGGACCGGCCCGCTCGCCGTGTCCAGCGCCAACCGGTCGGGCCGGCCGGCCGCGACGTCGGCCGACGAGGCCGCCGCGCAGCTCGGCGAGCACGCGGCCGTCGTCCTGGACGGCGGCCGGCGGGACAGCTCGGCGGCCAGCACCATCGTCGACTGCACGGGCGCCACCCCGCGGGTGCTGCGCGTCGGTGCCATCGACCCCGCCCGGCTGAAGGACGTCGTTCCCGAGCTCACCGACTGAGCTGCCGTGGAGGCGAGCATCGTCGCGTGGCCGTTCGACACGCCGACAGTGACAGCCGGGCGACGATGATCACGGGTGACCACGCGGGGTCCGCGGGGGCGCAGCGCTACGGTTGGTCGACCTCCGCCCCGCCCGAGCCCGGGCCTCGCGGGCGCCCGCACCGACCTTCTGGAGTGCGCCAGAGATGAGTACCCCGTACTGGGGCCCGGACTTCGACGCCCTGGCCGCCTTCGACCCCGACATCGCCTCCGTGGTCACCGACGAGCTCGACCGGCTGCGCAGCGGCCTGCAGCTGATCGCGAGCGAGAACTTCACCAGCCCCGCGGTGCTCGCCGCCCTGGGCAGCACGCTGTCGAACAAGTACGCCGAGGGGTATCCCGGACGGCGCTACTACGGCGGCTGCGAGGTCGTCGACCGCGCCGAGTCAATCGGCATCGAGCGCGCGAAGGAGCTGTTCGGCGCCGAGCACGCCAACCTGCAGCCGCACAGCGGGGCCAACGCCAACCTGGCGGCCTACGGCGCGTTCCTGAAGCCGGGGGACACCTTCCTCGGCATGGCGTTGCCACACGGCGGGCACCTGACCCACGGCACGAAGGTCAGCTTCAGCGGCAAGTGGTTCAACGCCGTCCAGTACGGGGTCGACGAGAAGTCCGAGCACATCGACTACGACCAGGTCCGCGACCTCGCGCGCGAACACCGGCCGAAGATGATCGTCTGCGGCGGCTCGGCGATCCCCCGACTGATCGACTTCGCCGCCTTCCGGGAGATCGCCGACGAGGTCGGCGCGATCCTCATGGTCGACGCCGCGCACTTCATCGGCCTCGTGGCCGGCAAGGCGATCCCGAGCCCGGTGCCCTACGCCGACGTCGTGACCTTCACCACCCACAAGGTGCTGCGCGGTCCGCGTGGCGGGGCGATCGTCTGCAAGGCCGAGCACGCCAAGGCCATCGACAAGGCGGCGTTCCCGATGATGCAGGGCGGCCCGCTCATGCACGCGGTCGCCGCCAAGGCGGTGAACCTCAAGGAGTGCCTGCAGCCCGAGTACCAGGTCTACGCCCGCCAGGTCATCGCCAACGCCCAGGCGCTCACGGAGGGACTGGCCGCCGAGGGCCTGCGGCCCGTCGCCGGAGGCACCGACACCCACCTGGCGCTGCTGGACCTGCGCGAGACCGGGGTGACGGGGGCCGACGCCGAGGCCCGGTGCGACGCCGCGGGCATCGTGCTGAACAAGAACGCCATCCCCTTCGACCCGCAGCCGGCCTCGATCGCCTCCGGCATCCGCGTCGGCAGCCCGTCGGTCACCACCCAGGGCATGCGCGAGTCGGACATGAAGGAGATCGCCTCGCTGATCGGCACCGCCATCCGCGACGCCGACGGCAGCCGGACGGCGGAGGTCGCCGCCGGCGTCCGCGAGCTCGTCACCGCCCATCCGGCATACCCCGAGCCGCAGCGCGCCGGCTGAGCCGGAGACCGCCACCCCGTGCGCGAGTACGCCGTCGTCCTCCTCACCGCCGCGCTGGTCACCTTCCTGGCCACGCCGGTGGTGAGGTTGCTGGCGGTACGGCTGCGGGTGATGGCCGCGCCCCGTGAGCGAGACGTGCACGTCATCCCCACCCCGCGCGGTGGGGGAGTGGCGATGTTCCTCGGCGTGGCCGCGGCGATCCTGGTGGCCACCCGGCTGCCGGCGCTGCAGCGCACCTTCGACGATTCGCAGACCTTCGCGGTTCTGGTGGCTGGCGGGCTCATCTGCGCGCTCGGGGTGCTCGACGACCGCTGGGGCCTCGACGCGCTGACCAAGCTCACCGGCCAGATCGCCGCGGCCGGGGTGATGGTCCTGCTCGGCGTGCAGTTCTCCTACGTCTTCCTGCCCGTTGCCGACATCGGCACGCTCACCTTCGGTCCCGACGTCGGCGTGCCGCTGACCATCCTGTTCACGCTGCTGACGGTCAACGCGCTCAACTTCATCGACGGCCTGGACGGGTTGGCCGCCGGTGTCTCGGCGATCGCGGCCTTGGCGTTCTTCGCCTACAGCTACAACTTGGGGCTGGTCGGCTACAACGACGTCATGAGCGCCCCGGCGCTGGTCACCGCCGTGCTGGCCGGCGCGTGCCTGGGCTTCCTGCCGCACAACTTCAACCCGGCCCGCATCTTCATGGGCGACTCCGGGTCGATGCTCGTCGGGCTGATGCTCTCGGCGGCGGCGGTGAGCGCCACCGGCCGGGTCGATCCGCAGTCGTTCGACTCCGCCGCCAGCCTGCTGCCGCTCGCGCTGCCGCTGCTGGTGCCGATCGCGGTGCTGTTCATCCCGTTCGTCGACCTCGTGATGGCCGTCGTCCGGCGTACCCGGCGCGGCCAGTCGCCGTTCTCCCCGGACAAGATGCACCTGCACCACCGCCTGCTGGCCCTGGGCCACTCGCACCGGCGCGCGGTGCTGGTCATGTACTTCTGGGCACTGTTGCTGTCCTTCGGTGCGGTGGGGCTGTCCATCACCGGCGGCACCGCGGAGCTCGTCCTGGCCATCGGCTTCCTGCTCGTCGCGGGGGTGGTGGCGGTGCTCAGCCCGCGGGCCCGCAGAGCGGCGCGGGAGGCGCGGGCGGCCGAGCTGGCCGCCCAGCGGCGGCGCAGCCGGGCGGCCCACCCTTCCGCCAGATCCGCGGGGCCGTCGCGCGAACCGACGCCGGACGCCGGCTCACCGCCCGACCCTGCTCAGCTCGGACCCGCGCCCCAGGAGGTCGCCCGATGAACGACGCACGTCCGGCCTGGGACCTTTCCTTCATCCGTGTCGGCGCGCTCGCGACCGCAGCGTGCACCGCAGCGGCGGCCCCGGTGGTCGGGCTCGTCGCCGGAGCGCCGGAGGCGCTCGGTGTGGTCGTGGCCGCGATCATCGTCACCGCGTTCTTCGCCGTCTCCGGCTGGGCGGTGGCCTGGGCCGGCCGGATCGCCGACACGCTGACGCTTCCCGTGGCGCTGCTCGCCCTGGGGGCGAAGGCGACGGTGCTCTTCGCCGTGCTGCAGTCCCTGCCGGTCGACGGTTGGCTGGACCGCCGGGCGCTGGCCTGGGCGGTCGTGGTGGGTGCCCTCCTGTGGAGCGGAGTCCAGCTGCGCTGGGTGTGGACCCGGCAGCTGTACTACGTGGCACCGCCCGTCGTGTCCGGCCGGCCCGATGGGGCGCCATCGGTGGACGGCGACGGGCGCTCGGCGGGCGGCTGATAGTCTCGCCGCCGATGGCCGAGGACACCTCCGGGAACGGAGGCCACCGACCACGCCCTGAAAGTTCAGCTCGCCAGCCCAGTGGGGCGGAGATGGGCTGGGCGGTCACCGGGACGATGATCTCGGGAATGGCCGTGTGGGGTGGGGTCGGCTGGCTGCTCGACCAGTGGTTGGACACCCGCGTGTTCTTCCCGGTCGGCGTGATCCTCGGCGTGGCGGTGGCCATCTACGTGGTGGCTGTCAAGTTCGGAGCCATCGGACCTCAGCCCGGACTGGGGCCGACGAGCACACGCTCGGGCAGGAGACAGCGTCCGACCAGGACGCAGAAGGGACGACGGTGACCTCCAGCGCCCCTGCGCTCGGTGATGTGCTGGCCGTGGAGAGCGACCCCGGCGGCGGTTTCACGGCTCCGGGCATCGGCGAGTTCTTCCCCGCGGAACTCTTCGGCTTCGAGCTTCTCGGTATCGAGTTCAGCTTCGACCGGATCATCCTGGCGCTGTGGCTGGCCACGCTCGCCATGCTGGTGTTCCTGGTCATGGCCACGCGCAAGGCGTCGATCGTGCCGGGACGGCTGCAGTTCCTCGGCGAGTCCGGCTACTCGCTGGTCAGGGACGGCATCGCCCGAGACGTGGTGGGTCCCAAGGGTCTGCCGTTCGCACCCTTCCTGGCCTCGCTCTTCTTCTTCATCCTGGCGAACAACCTGCTGGCCATCATCCCGGGCATCCAGATCTCCCCGATGGCCCGCTTCGCCTTCCCCCTGGTCCTGGCCATGATCTGCTGGGTCGTCTACATCGGTGTCGGCATCCGCCACCAGGGACTGGTGCCCTACTTCCGGGACATCGCGTTCATGCCCGGTGTCCCCAAGCCGATGTACGTCCTCATCACCCCGCTGGAGCTGCTGCAGAACTTCGTGGTCCGGCCGTTCACGCTCGCCATCCGGCTCTTCGCGAACCTCTTCGCCGGCCACATGCTGCTCGTCACCTTCGCCCTCGGCGCGACCTACCTGTTCACCGTGGGCAACTGGTCGGCGGTATTCGGGCCGATCTCGGCCCTGATGGCGATCGTGATGACCTTCTTCGAGCTGCTCATCATCTTCCTGCAGGCCTACGTCTTCACGATGTTGATGGGCACCTACCTCAACGGCTCCGTGGAGGCGCAGCACTGAGGCATGGCCCCACGGTGCCCCTGCCTGCTCGGCGCCGGGCGCTCCCCACCTGAACGGCACCATCGCACGACCTCGCACAGCCGTCCGGACAAGCCGGGCGGACGACACAGAAGGAGTTCCCGCAATGGATCTACTGGCTGAAGGCCTGACCGGCAGCATCGGGTCGGTGGGTTACGGCATCGCGACGATCGGCCCCGGCATCGGTGTGGGTCTGGTCTGGGCGGCCTACATCCAGGCGACCGCTCGCCAGCCCGAGTCGGCCGGCCTGACCCGGACCTATGCGTTCCTGGGCTTCGCCCTGGCCGAGGCGCTGGCCCTCATCGGCTTCGTCGCTCCGCTGGTCTACGGCACCTGATCCCGGACAACTGCGTGTACGGGCACGAACTCGAGACGGGACAGTGGAGAGCATGAGCATCCTGGCTGCGGAGAGTCCCAACCCTCTCATTCCGCCTGTAGGCGAGATCATCATCGGTCTGATCGCCTTCGGCGTGCTCGCCTTCGTCGTCATCAAGGTCGTCGCTCCCCGGTTCGAGCAGGTCTTCCAGGCTCGCCGGGAGGCCATCGAGGGCGGCATCGAACGCGCGGAGGCCATGCAGGCCGAGGCGAAGGCGGCGCTCGAGCGTTACACGGCGCAGCTCGCCGAGGCGAGGACGGAGGCAGCGCAGATCCGCGACCAGGCGCGCGCCGACGGGCAACAGATCCTGGTTGAGCTGCGCGCCCAGGCCCAGGAGGAGTCGGCACGGATCGTCGCCCGCGGTCAGGAGCAGATCCAGGCCGCCCGCCAACAGGTGGTCAACGAGCTGCGTGGCCAGATCGGCATGCTCGCGGTCGATCTCGCCGGCCGGGTGGTCGGCGAGTCCCTGGCCGACGACGCTCGCCGTCGTGGCACGGTCGACCGCTTCCTGGACGAGCTCGACGGCATGTCCGCGGGCAGCCCGGACGGGCGGGGCGGCAGCACCGTCTCGGGAGGCACCCGCTGATGGAGGCCTCGGCGATGGAGGCATCGAGCCGGCTCGCACTCGAGCAGTCGCGCGAGCGGCTGGCCGAGCTGACCCGGGACGCCTCGGGGCTGCTCGGGAAGGCCAGGGAGAAGCTGACCCGGCAGCCCAAGGCCCAGACCGGGCCGGAGCTGCTGGACCTGGCCGGCGAGCTGTTCGCCGTCTCCCGGTTGCTCGACGACCAGCCGAGCCTGCGCCGGGCCCTGTCGGACCCTTCGGCCAGGCCGGAGGACCGCGCAGGGCTGGCGCGGCGACTCCTCGAGACGAAGGTGACGCCGGCCGCTGTCGAGATCCTGGAGACCGTTGCGCGGCAGCGCTGGTCCCGGCCGATCGACGTCGTCGATGCGCTCGCGACCCTCGGCACCGAGGCGGCACTCGACGCCGCCGACGTGCGCGGTGAGCTCGAGGGCGTCGAGGACGAGCTGTTCCGCTTCGGTCGGATCGTCGGTGGCGACCAGGCCCTCGGCCGCATCCTCGGCGACCGCTCCGCCTCCCCCGAGGGCAAGAGCGCGCTGCTCGACCGCCTGCTCTCGGGCAAGGTCAGCCCCGTGACCGAGATGCTCCTGCGCAACGTGCTGACCAGCCGCCGCACCGGGAGCGCGGAGGCGGCGGTGGAGCGGCTGTCCGAGGCCGCCAGCCGGCGCCGCGGCCGGTCGGTCGCCCGCGTGACCACGGCGGCCGAGCTCACCCCCGCCCAGGAACAGCGGCTGACCGCCGTGCTCGCCCGCATCTACGGACGCCCCATCGGTCTGCAGGTGACCGTGGAGCCGACCGTGCTCGGCGGGCTCGTCGTGCAGGTCGGTGACGAGGTCATCGACGGCAGCGTCGCCCAACGCCTGGAATCCGCCCGGCGCCGCCTCGCCGGCTGACCCGGCCAGCTGACATCACCGGCTGACACACCCAAGACCCGAAACGCCTTCGCAGGGAAGAGGACCAGACACATGGCCGAGCTGACGATCTCCGCAGACGAGATCCGCAGTGCCATCCAGAGCTACGTCACCGAGTTCAGCGCCGACGTCTCCCGCGAGGAGGTGGGCATCGTCACCGAGTCCGGTGACGGCATCGCCCGCGTCGAAGGCCTGCCCTCGGTCATGACCAACGAGCTGCTCGAGTTCGAGAGCGGCGTCCGCGGCCTGGCCCTGAACCTCGACGTCCGCGAGGTCGGTGTCGTGGTCCTCGGTGACTACACCGGGATCGAGGAGGGCCAGCAGGTCCGCCGCACCGGTGAGGTGCTCTCCGTGCCCGTGGGCGACGGTTACCTCGGCCGCGTGGTCGACGCCCTCGGTAACCCGATCGACGGCGCGGGCGAGATCGAGACGTCCGGCCGCCGCGCGCTGGAGCTGCAGGCGCCCACGGTGGTCCAGCGGCAGTCGGTGCACGAGCCGCTGCAGACCGGCATCAAGGCGATCGACGCCATGACGCCGATCGGCCGCGGCCAGCGCCAGCTGGTCATCGGTGACCGTCAGACCGGCAAGACGGCGATCGTCACCGACACGATCATCAACCAGAAGGAGGCTTGGGCCACCGGCGACCCGAAGCAGCAGGTGCGCTGCATCTACGTCGCCGTCGGCCAGAAGGGCTCCACCATCGCCGCGATCCGCGCCGCGCTGGAGGAGGCGGGCGCAATGGAGTACACGACCATCGTCGCCGCCCCCGCGTCCGAGGCCGCCGGGTTCAAGTACATCGCCCCCTACACCGGCTCGGCGATCGGCCAGCACTGGATGTACGAGGGCAAGCACGTCCTGATCGTGTTCGACGACCTGTCCAAGCAGGCCGAGGCCTACCGCGCGGTGTCGCTGCTGCTGCGTCGTCCGCCGGGCCGCGAGGCCTACCCGGGCGACGTCTTCTACCTGCACTCCCGGCTGCTCGAGCGCTGCGCGAAGCTCAACGACGAGCTCGGCGCCGGCTCGATGACCGGTCTCCCGCTCATCGAGACCAAGGGCAACGACGTGTCGGCCTACATCCCGACCAACGTCATCTCGATCACCGACGGGCAGATCTTCCTCGAGACCGGTCTGTTCAACTCCGGTGTCCGCCCGGCCATCAACGTCGGCATCTCGGTGTCCCGCGTCGGCGGGTCGGCGCAGATCAAGGCCATGAAGTCGGTGGCCGGCCGGCTGCGTCTCGACCTGGCCCAGTACCGCGAGCTCGAGGCATTCTCCGCGTTCTCGTCCGACCTCGACGCCGCCAGCCGCGCGACGCTCGACCGCGGGCAGCGACTGGTCGAGTTGCTCAAGCAGGGGCAGTACTCGCCGTTCCCCGTCGAGCGTGAGGTCGTGTCGCTGTGGCTGGGCACCACCGGCAAGCTCGACAAGGTCCCGGTGCCCGACGTGCGCCGCTTCGAGGCGGAGTTCCTCGACCACGTGGCCCGCAACCACGCCGGCGTCTACGACGAGATCCGCCAGACCAAGGCCCTCGGTGACGACGCGGTCCAGGGTCTGGAGAAGGCCGTCGAGGAGTTCTACGGCCAGTTCACCACCCACGAGGGCGAGTCGCTGCAGCTCAACGAGCCCGAGGCCGAGGCCATGGACGCCTCGGAGCGCGGGCAGGAGCGCGTCCAGGTCAAGAGGAAGGCCTGACCCATGGCAGCCTCGCTCCGCGCGCTGCGGCGCCGCATCCGCTCCACGCAGTCGACGAAGAAGATCTTCTCGGCGCAGGAGCTGATCGCCGGTGCCCGCATCGTGCGCGCCCAGGCCCGGGTGGAGGCCTCCAAGCCCTACGCCCGGGAGATCACACGGGTGCTGTCGGCGCTCGCGTCCTCGGCCTCGCTCGACCATCCGCTCCTGACCGAGCGGGAGAACCCGCGCCGGGCGGCGGTGCTGGTCATCACCTCCGACCGCGGCTTCGCCGGCTCGTACAACGTCAACGTGCTGCGCCGGACCGAGGAACTGCTCGCCCTGCTCCGTCAGGAGGGCAAGCAGCCGGTGCTCTACGTGGTCGGGCGCAAGGGGGAGACCTACTACTCCTTCCGCAACCGGGAGATGGCCGACACCTTCACCGGCTTCTCGGAACAGCCGTCCTACGCCGACGCGCAGAGCGTCGGGGAGGAGCTGATCGCCGCCTTCACCGCTGGTGAGGACGACGACGAGCAGGGCGGCGGCGGAGCCGACGGGATGCTGGGTGTGGACGAGCTGCACATCGTCTACACCGAGTTCCGGTCGCTGCTCGCGCAGGTCCCGGTCGCCACGCGGATGGCTCCGCTGGAGGTCGAGGAGGTCGAGGAGTTCGACTACGAGCGTGAGGCGCGCGAGCACGGCGGCAGCGCGGACACCAGCATGCCCACGGCCTACGAGTTCGAGCCGTCGGCCGAGGCGCTGCTCGATGCGCTGCTCCCCAAGTACGTGACCACCCGGATCTACGCGGCGATGCTCGAGGCCGCGGCGTCGGAGTCGGCCTCGCGACGTCGTGCCATGAAGTCGGCCTCCGACAACGCCGAGGAGCTGGCCAAGAGCCTGTCCCGGCAGGCCAACCAGGCTCGCCAGGCGGAGATCACGCAGGAGATCAGCGAGATCGTCGGCGGCGCCGACGCGCTGGTCTCGGCCGGCGCGAACGACTGAGCCACCCACCCACCACCGAGCAACACCGCGACAAGCGCACAGGCAGGAGAGCAGTACAGATGACCGTCACCGAGGACCGTCCGACCACCTCGCAGACGACGGCCGCCGGCCGCGTCGTGCGGGTCACCGGGCCGGTCGTCGACGTCGAGTTCCCGCGCGACGCGATGCCCGACCTGTTCAACGCCCTGAAGGTCGACGTCGTACTGGCCGACCTGAGCAAGACGCTGACCCTCGAGGTGGCGCAGCACCTGGGCGAGAACGTCGTCCGCACCATCTCCATGGCGCCGACCGACGGCCTCGTGCGCGGCGCCGAGGTCACCGACACGGGTAACCCGATCATGGTGCCGGTCGGTGACGTCACCAAGGGCCACGTGTTCAACGCCCTGGGCGAGTGCCTCGACCAGCCCGGTTACGCCGAGGACGCCCCGCACTGGTCGATCCACCGGCACGCGCCGCGGTTCGACCAGCTCGAGGGCCGTACCGAGATGCTCGAGACCGGCATCAAGGTCATCGACCTGCTGACCCCGTACGTGGCCGGCGGGAAGATCGGCCTGTTCGGTGGCGCCGGCGTCGGCAAGACCGTGCTGATCCAGGAGATGATCCGCCGCGTCGCCCAGGAGTTCGGCGGTGTGTCGGTGTTCGCCGGCGTCGGCGAGCGCACCCGTGAGGGCAACGACCTCATCACGGAGATGACCGAGTCCGGCGTCATCGAGTCCACCGCGCTGGTCTTCGGCCAGATGGACGAGCCGCCGGGCACCCGCCTCCGGGTGGCCCTCTCGGCGCTGACGATGGCCGAGTACTTCCGCGACGAGATGAACCAGGACGTGCTCCTGTTCATCGACAACATCTTCCGGTTCACCCAGGCGGGCTCCGAGGTCTCCACGCTCCTCGGCCGCATGCCGTCGGCCGTGGGGTACCAGCCCACCCTGGCCGACGAGATGGGTGAGCTGCAGGAGCGGATCACCTCGACCCGTGGCCGGTCGATCACCTCGATGCAGGCGATCTACGTGCCCGCCGACGACATCACCGACCCGGCGCCGCACACCACGTTCGCCCACCTCGACGCGACGACCGTGCTCTCGCGGCCGATCTCGGAGAAGGGCATCTACCCGGCCGTCGACCCGCTGGACTCCACGAGCCGGATCCTCGACGCGCAGTACCTGGGCGAGGAGCACTACCAGGTCGCGCAGACGGTGAAGCGCGTGCTGCAGCGCTACCAGGAGCTGCAGGACATCATCGCGATCCTCGGCATCGACGAGCTCTCCGAGGAGGACAAGGTCACCGTGAACCGCGCCCGGCGCGTGGAGCGGTTCCTGTCGCAGAACATGTTCGTGGCCGAGGCGTTCACCGGTCAGCCGGGCTCGTTCGTGCCGCTGTCGGAGACGCTGCAGGCGTTCAAGGCGATCACCGAGGGCGAGTACGACAACGTCCCGGAGCAGGCCTTCTTCATGTGCGGTGGGCTCGAGGACCTCGAGCGCAACGCCGCCAAGCTCAAGAAGTAGCACCGGCACCCTTCTCGCGGAGGGTGCACTCATGGCGCGACGCGGCGGCCGGGTCCCTCGGGGCCCGGCCGCCGCACTGCGGGCGGTCGCAGGGACTTCTGACCCGAACTGGGGTCCGATGGGCCCGATCGCGCACGATCCGGTTCACCTGAACGGGTGTTCTGCGGTGCAATGTGCCGACCGGATGCGAGACCGCCCCGATCATCGTTTCGACCGTCCCGACGACCGGGCACCGTGGTGGGGATGACCATGGACACTGATCACACCGAGGGCACCAGCGACGTGTCCTGGAGCTGGCCGCCGTACGGGCCCGAGGAGCCCTCGGCACCCCGCTACCGGCTCGACGAGTGGGCACCGCAGTCCGTGGTCCGCCGCCCCTGGGTCCGGGTCGGTCGCTGGACGCTGCTCTACCGGCGCCCCTGAGGGGGCCGTCCGTCCGGCGGTCCGGAGGGCGCGGCTAGAGTGAGCACGACCGTGCCCGGGCGGACCGCCCGGCGCACCGCCCCATCGCTAGAGGAGTGTCGTGGCGACCCTGCAGGTCGAGTTGGTGGCCGTCGAGCGCAAGATCTGGTCCGGCGAGGCCCGCATGGTCATCGCCCGGACGACGGAGGGCGAGCTGGGTGTCCTGCCCGGGCACGCATCCCTGCTCGGCGAGCTGGCCCCCGGCGGCGTCGTGACCATCCGCACCGAGTCGGGCGAGGACCTCGTCGTGGCCGCCCACGGGGGCTTCGTCTCGGTGACCGAGAAGGGTGTGTCGATCCTCGCGGAGACGGCCGAGATCTCCACCGAGATCGATGTGGAACGGGCCCGCGAGGCGCTGCGCCGTGCCGAGTCCGAGGGCGACGACCCGGAGGCCCAGGCCGCCGCCCGGCGCGCCCAGTCCCGGCTGCGGGCTGCCGGCCAGGCCGACTGAGTCCGAGCAGCACTCCGGTCCGGCGGTTCCCCGCGCACCATGATCGAGGTCGTAGTGCTGGCGGCGGTCGTCGTCCTGGTGGGCCTGGTGGTGGCCTTCCTGCTGCGCCGCAGGTTCCTGCTCTCCGGGCTGGGGGCGGTCACCATGTGGCTGCGGACCTCCGGCTCTCCGCGCTGGTCGCTCGGCGTCGCCTGGTACGGCGGCGACACCCTGCTCTGGTACCGCGCCCTCTCCCTCTCGGTGCGTCCCAGCGAGCGGCTGTGCCGGTCGGAGCTGCAGATCGACTCGCGGGGAACGGTTGGCCGCGACGACACCGCGCTGCCGGCCGGCAGCGTGGTGCTGCACTGCCGCACCGCGGCCGGTCCGCGTGACCTCGCCATGGACACCTCGACGGTGACCGGGTTCCTCTCCTGGGTCGAGTCGGCCCCGCCCTGGGCCGACCGCTAGCTTCCCGGCTGCTCGCCGCGCGCGGGTGCGGCCGCCGCTCGCTGGGTGTGCGCGCCACTGTGGGCGCCCGGCTGCCACAGCACGTCGCCGCCGGGGTTCGTGGCCCGCGCCAGGATGAACAACAGGTCCGACAGCCGGTTGAGGTAGCGCGCGGTCTCGGCGTTGGTCCGGTCGGCATCGACGGCCAGCAGCGCCCAGACGCTCCGCTCGGCCCGCCGCGTGACCACCCGGGCCTGGTGCAGCAGCGCAGCCGCCGGGGTTCCTCCGGGCAGGATGAAGCTCGTCAGGTCGGCGAGCGTCGCGTTCCACCTGTCGCAGGCCTGCTCCAGACGCTCGGTGTACGCGGCCGTGATCCGCAACGGCGGGTACGCCGGGTCCGCGACGATCGGCGTGCTCAGGTCGGCGCCCACGTCGAACAGGTCGTTCTGGACGCTGCGCAGCAGCTCGGTGACCTCGGCCGGCGGATCGCCCAGCGCCAGCGCGACGCCGATGACGCTGTTGGTCTCGTCGACGTCGGCGTACGCGACGAGCCGGGGATCGGTCTTGGCGACCGTGCTCATGTCACCGAGGCGGGTCTGACCGCCGTCGCCGGTGCGCGTGTAGATCCTCGTCAGCCGGACGCTCATGGTCAGCGAGCGTAGGCGTGCCACCGCCACCGGTCGCTGAGGCGGTCGGTCCCGGGCAGCGCCGTAGGGTGATCGCTGTGGAGTGCTTCCAGGTGACGGGCGGTACCGCCCTGACCGGTCGGGTGCGGGTCACCGGCGCGAAGAACAGCGCCCTGAAGCTCATGGCGGCCGCGCTGCTGGCACCGGGACGGACCGTTCTCGACGAGGTCCCCGACATCCTCGACGTCACGATCATGAGCGAGGTGCTGCGCCGGCTCGGCTGCGGCGTGACCTACGAGCGGACGCCGGGCTCGGGCGGTGGCGGCCGCGTCGTCGTCGACGTGCCCGACGCCCCCTCGACCGAGACCGACTACGACCTGGTGCGCAGGATGCGGGCGTCGATCAGCGTGCTGGGCCCGCTGGTCGCCCGCTGCGGATCGGCGAAGGTGGCGCTGCCCGGGGGCGACGCCATCGGCTCGCGCGGGCTGGACATGCACATCGCCGGCCTGGAGCGCCTGGGCGCCACCATCGAGAGCGAGCACGGCTTCCTCGTCGCGACCGCGCCGAAGCTGACCGGCACGTCGATCTGGCTGGACTTCCCGTCGGTCGGCGCCACCGAGAACCTGGTCATGGCGGCGGTGCTGGCGCAGGGCACCACCGTCGTCGACAACGCGGCCCGCGAGCCCGAGATCGTCGACCTGTGCGCGCTGCTGTCGGCGATGGGGGCCCGCATCGACGGGGCCGGCACCTCGACGATCACCGTCGAGGGGGTCGACGAGCTGTCGGCGGTCACCTACCGCACGGTGCCCGACCGGATCGTCGCCGGCACGTGGGCGATCGGCGCGGTCATGACCGGCGGCGACGTCGTCGTCGAGGGCGCCGTCGCCGACCACCTGACCGTCGCCCTGGACAAGCTCACCGACGCCGGAGCGCAGGTCACCGCGCTCGACGACGGCTTCCGGGTGGCGATGGACGGCCGCCCGCGCTGTGTCGACGTCGTCACGCTGCCCTATCCCGGCTTCCCGACCGACCTCCAGCCGATGGCCGTGGCCCTGGCCGCGGTCTCGACCGGAACCGCCCTGATCACCGAGAACGTCTTCGAGGGCCGGTTCATGTTCGTCAACGAACTGGTCCGGCTGGGCGCCAGCGTGCGGATCGACGGCCACCACGCCGTCGTCCGCGGGCGGGAGCGACTGTCCAGCGCACCGGTGGTGGCCACCGACATCCGCGCCGGGGCCGGACTGGTGCTCGCCGGGCTGGTCTCCGACGGCGTGACCGAGGTGCAGGAGGTCCACCACGTCGACCGGGGCTATCCCGACTTCGTCGCCCAGCTCCAGGGCCTCGGGGCGGACGTGCGGCGGGTGGAGCGCGACCTCTAGCCGGGTTCTAACCGGCCGCGGGAAAGGTGGAGGCCAGCTCCCGGGCCCGGGTGGCGTCCTCCGGGAAGACCAGCACCTCGGCCCGGGGCGGTTCGGGGAGGCGGATCGTCGAGCGGATCCCGGCGTCGGAGAGCACCGCGCGCAGCGCGAGGGCCGACTCGCGGCTCGGCAGCGTGGCCACCCGGGCGAGCAGGCCCTCGTCGGCCGACGGCGGCCGCGGGCGGCGGCGCTCCGGGCCGCCCGGACCGGAGAAGGCCCAGCGCATGAACAGCCCGATCAGCAGCAGGACGACGAACGCGATGGCCGGCCCCACCGCGAAGTGCAGGCTTCCGGCGTCGATCGGCACGGGCACCCCCTCGCTCCGCCGCCGAGTGTCCCACCGGCCCGCCTTCCACCGGGTCCCCTCCGGCGCCGTCTGGCTACTCGCGGGTAACTTCCCTACACTCCGGCGACATGCCGTTCCCTTCGGAGCCGTCGGAGCGCGACCGTCCCTGGGTCATGCGCACCTATGCCGGCCATTCGTCGCCGGCCGAGTCCAACAGGCTGTACCGCCGGAACCTGGAGAAGGGGCAGACCGGTCTGTCGGTCGCCTTCGACCTGCCGACGCAGACCGGCTACGACCCGGACGACGAGCTCGCGGTCGGCGAGGTGGGCAAGGTCGGCGTCCCGATCACCCACATCGGCGACATGCGGGCGCTGTTCGACGGCATCCCGCTCGACGAGATGAACACGTCGATGACGATCAACGCCACGGCGATGTGGCTGCTCGCGCTCTACCAGGCGGTCGCACTCGAACAAGCAGAGGCGCACGGTTCCGATCCGGACGTCGTCCTGGCGAAGCTCGCCGGGACGACGCAGAACGACATCATCAAGGAGTACCTGTCGCGGGGCACCTACGTCTTCCCACCGGGGCCCTCGATGCGGCTGATCACCGACATGGTCGCCTACACCGTGACGGCGTTGCCGAAGTGGAACCCGACCAACATCTGCAGCTATCACCTGCAGGAGGCCGGCGCGACGCCGGAGCAGGAGATCGCGTACGCGCTGTCGACCGCGATCGCCGTGCTGGACTCGGTCCGCGACTCGGGCCAGGTGCCGCAGGAGAAGTTCGGCGAGGTGGTCGCGCGCATCTCCTTCTTCGTCAACGCGGGCGTCCGCTTCGTCGAGGAGATGTGCAAGATGCGGGCGTTCACCCAGCTCTGGGACGAGCTGACGCGGGAGCGCTACGGCGTCCAGGACCCCAAGCACCGCCGGTTCCGCTACGGCGTGCAGGTCAACTCGCTCGGGCTGACCGAGGCCCAGCCGGAGAACAACGTGCAGCGGATCGTGCTGGAGATGCTGGCGGTCACGCTCTCGCGCGACGCCCGGGCCCGGGCCGTCCAGCTGCCCGCCTGGAACGAGGCGCTCGGGCTGCCGCGGCCCTGGGACCAGCAGTGGTCGCTGCGGCTGCAGCAGGTGCTGGCCTTCGAGACCGACCTGCTCGAGTACGAGGACCTGTTCACCGGCTCCGTCGTGGTCGAGCAGAAGGTCGCCGCGCTGATCGAGGGCGCCCGGGCCGAGATGGCCCGCGTCGAGGAGATGGGCGGCGCGGTCGCGGCGGTCGAGTCCGGTTACATGAAGAGCGCGATGGTCGGCTCGCTGGCCGAGCGCCGGCGCCGGATCGAGAGCGGCGAGGACGTCGTCGTCGGGGTGAACAGGTTCGAGAGCACCGAGCCCAACCCGCTGACCGCCGACCTCGACACCGCGATCATGGTGGTCGACCCCGCCGTGGAGGCCGCCGCCTGCCAGGCGGTGGCGAAGTGGCGGGCCGAGCGCGACCCCGAACCCGTGCAGCGCGCGCTGGACCGGCTGCGGCGGACCGCCGGCACCGACGAGAACCTGATGGAGGCCACCCTGGAGTGCGCCCGCGCCGGCGTGACGACAGGGGAGTGGGCCGGTGTGCTCCGCGAGGTCTTCGGTGAGTTCCGGGCGCCGACGGGGGTCGCGGCCGCCGGCGGGAGCGGTACGGCCGACGACGCCCTGACCGAGGTGCGCGAACGCGTGCGGGCCACCGCCGAGGAGCTCGGGGGCCGGCTGCGCTTCCTCGTGGGCAAGCCCGGGCTCGACGGGCACTCGAACGGGGCCGAGCAGATCGCCGTCCGTGCGCGCGACGCCGGCTTCGAGGTCGTCTACCAGGGCATCCGGCTCACGCCGTCGCAGATCGTGTCCGCCGCGGTCGAGGAGGACGTGCACGTCGTCGGGCTCTCCGTGCTGTCCGGTTCGCACCTGCAGGTGGTGCCGGCGGTGCTCGACGGGCTGCGGGAGGCCGGGCTGGACGACGTGCCGGTGGTCGTCGGCGGCATCATCCCGGACGGCGACGCGCGGCGGCTGCGGGAGCTCGGCGTGGCCCGCGTCTTCACGCCGAAGGACTTCGGGCTCACCGACATCATGGGCCAGGTCGTCGACGTCCTCCGCGAGACCCACGGGCTCGACGACCGGGTGCCTGCCCCCGCCTGAACAGCGCCGGGAGGCCGGGGTGGTCGACGACCACCGGTCCGCGCAGGGTGACACTGCGCACTGCCGGGATGGAGGTGCGCGCGCGGCGCATTGAGCCTGCCGTGCCGAACCTCTGGGGACTGACGCGCCGTCGGGCGCTGGACTTCGGGCGGGTGACGACCGCCGCGTGTACGGCGGCTCGCTGACCGCCGTCCGTACCCGTCCCTCCCCCCGAAAGGCACTTCCTCGTGCTCGCTCGTCTCCGCCGCGTCCCGTTCGCGGTGCAGGTCCTCGTCGCCCTCGTCCTGGGTGTGGTCCTCGGCCTCGTCGCCCGCCAGATCGGCCCCGTCGGCGACGGGTCGCCGAACTGGCTGACCAGCACCCTCGCGACGATCGGCAGCACCTTCGTCACGCTCCTGCGGGTCCTCGTCCCCCCGCTGATCGTCACCGCGGTCATCGTCAGCATCGCCAACCTCAAGCAGGTCTCGAACGCCGCTCGGCTGGCCGGCCAGACCCTGCTCTGGTTCGCCATCACCGCCCTGATCGCCGTCGGCATCGGCATCGGCCTGGGCCTGCTCACCGAGCCCGGTCGCAACAGCTCGGTGGACGCCGCGAGCGCGGTCGAGCCCGAGCGGACCGGCGGCTGGTGGGACTTCCTGACCGGCCTCGTCCCCGGCAACATCTTCGGCCTGCAGGGGTCGGCCGGGGGGGCCCTGTCGTTCAACGTGCTCCAGCTGATCGTGCTGTCGATCGCCATCGGCGTCGCGGCGCTCAAGGTCGGCGACGCCGCCGAGCCGTTCCTGTCGTTCACCCGGTCCGCGCTGGCGATCGTGCAGAAGGTCCTCTGGTGGGTCATCCTGCTGGCCCCGATCGGCACGCTGGGCCTGATCGGCAACGCCGTCGCCAGCTACGGCTGGGAGTCCCTGGGCTCGCTGGGCGTCTTCGCCGGTGCCGTCTACGCCGGTCTGGCACTGGTGCTGTTCGTCGTCTACCCGGTGCTCCTGCGCGCCCACGGCCTCTCGCCGCTGCGCTGGTTCGCCGGCGCCTGGCCGGCCATCCAGCTGGCCTTCGTCTCCCGGTCGTCGATCGGCACGCTGCCGGTGACCGAGCGGGTGACCGAGCAGAACCTCGGCGTCCCGCGGTCCTACGCCTCGTTCGCGGTGCCGCTGGGCGCCACCACCAAGATGGACGGCTGCGCGGCGATCTACCCGGCGCTGGCCGCGATCTTCGTGGCCCAGTTCTTCGGCGTCGACCTGGCGATCACCGACTACCTGCTGATCGCCCTGGTCTCCGTCGTCGGCTCGGCGGCCACCGCCGGCGTCACCGGCGCGGTGGTCATGCTGACCCTCACCCTGTCCACGCTGGGTCTGCCGCTGGCCGGTGTCGGCCTGCTGCTGGCGATCGACCCGATCCTGGACATGGGCCGCACCGCGGTGAACGTGGCCGGTCAGGCGCTCGTGCCGACGATCGTGGCCAAGCGCGAGGGCATCCTCGACCTCGACCGCTTCCGGTCCACCTCGACGGTCGACCCGCTGGCGCGGGTCGAGGAGCGGGGCGGCGTCGACGAGGACCTGCGGCAGCCCGCGACCGCCTGAGCGAGTCCGCCGGGGTCCCCGGGGCGCGGGATCCGCGTCCCGGGGACCCCCGCGGTCACTCCAGCAGGTCCGGGCAGCCGGTCTCGTGCGGCAGCAGCGGCCGCAGGGCGAGCGACCAGCGGGTGCCGTCGTCCGACGTCCAGGGGGTGGCCGTGTTCGCCGAGCGGGCCGCCTCCAGCACCCGGTCGGCTGCCTCGTCGGTCGCCGCGACGCAGTGCACCCCGAGCTGCGGATCGAGCAGCTCGCCCGGCAGCGGAGGGCCGGGCCAGGCCACCGGCGGAGGCGCGGGCAGGCCGTCCCCGGCAGCGGTCCACTCGGAGACGACCGCCGCGACCGCGTCCGGCTGGTACGACACCGTGTCCGTGGTGCCGGCCGCGGTGACGGCGTCGAACACCTCCTGCAGCGCCGCGCGGGCCTCCACCTGCTCCGCCGTGAGCCCGGGTGCCGGCTCGTCGCCGCGCGGCCCGGGGGACAGCGCCTCGGAGAGCGCGTAGACCTCGGTCACCGCCGTGCCCTGCTCGGTGACGACGGTGAACCGGGTGGAGGGGGCGTCGGCCACCGACGGCCGGCCGTAGTCGACCGACCCGCCGACGCCCGCATCCAGCGCGCGGTCGACGAGGTCCTCCACCTCGCTCGCGGCGAGCTGCTGCACCTGCAGGTTCGGCAGGGCGGGCCCCGGGTAGATCGCCACAACCGGCCCCTGGGTGATCACCCTGCCGTCGGCGTAGACGGCGGCCAGCGGCAGCCGACCGGCCTGCATCTGCGGTGTCACGAAGCCGCCGGTGTAGGCGATCTCCAGCACCAGGCCCTCGGCCGGCAGCGTCGGCGCCCGCGACGGCGACTGCGGGGCCCCGCCGTCGCCGTCTGCCGGTCGCTGCGCGCAGCCCGCCGTCAGCAGCACCAGGGCCAGGGCGGCACTCACGGTCCTCATGACCGGGACGACGGTCCTCATGCCCGCAGGGTTCCAGCCACGGCGCGGTCGATACCGCATCGACACCCGGGTGAGGCCGGCCCGGTACCGTCGGCTCCCGTGCGTCTGGTCATCGCCCGCTGCTCCGTCGACTACGTCGGTCGGCTCACCGCCCACCTGCCGTTGGCGACCCGCCTGCTGCTGGTCAAGGCCGACGGCTCGGTGTCCATCCACGCCGACGACCGCGCCTACAAGCCGCTGAACTGGATGACGCCGCCCTGCACGCTCCGGGACGAGCTCACTGACGGTGCGGGCACCTGGACGGTCACCAACAAGGCCGGCGAGCAGCTGATCATCACCATCGAGTCGGTCCACCACGACCACTCCCACGAGCTGGGCCTCGACCCCGGCCTGCAGAAGGACGGCGTCGAGGCGGAGCTGCAGCGGCTGCTGGCGCTGCACGTCGAGACCCTCGGCGCGGGGTGGTCCCTGGTCCGCCGGGAGTACCCCACCGCGATCGGCCCGGTGGACCTGCTCTGCCGCGACGCCTCGGGGACGACCGTCGCCGTGGAGATCAAGCGCCGGGGCGAGATCGACGGAGTGGAGCAGCTCACGAGATATCTGGAACTGCTCAACCGCGATCCGCTGCTGGCTCCCGTCAAGGGCGTCTTCGCGGCCCAGGAGATCAAGCCCCA
Organism: uncultured Actinomycetota bacterium; assembly: GCA_963723745.1. GTDB lineage: Bacteria > Actinomycetota > Actinomycetes > Mycobacteriales > Geodermatophilaceae > CAVRRZ01. The sequence continues at coordinate 1,256,075 of CAVRRZ010000005.1, read as the reverse complement.
GGCGCGCGTGCTGGCCGCCGACCGGGGGATCGACTGCGTGACCGTCGACTACGCCGTCCTCAAGGGGACCGACGACCCGTCCGCCCGCCTGTTCTGAGGGGTCCCCTCCGGCCTTTGTGGCCATGAGTGCCGGAGGGGGCGGGGACTGCCCCGAAACGGGCTCCCGTCGGCCAGGGTGGGGCGGTGACCGAGCCCCGCACCATCGAGGACGTGCTGAGGGCGTTGCGCATCGTCGTCGACGATGCGATCGCCAGCGGCAGCCGGGTCGGCCTGTTCGCGTCGGTCTACCGGCAGGTGACCGCCGAGGTGGCGCGCGGCATCGCCGACGGGCGGTTCGACGACGCCGAGCGGCTCAGCCGGTTCGACGCGATCTTCGCCGGCCGCTACCTGGCGGCGCTGCGGACGTGGCGCGACGGGGGCGACCCGGGTCGCAGCTGGCGGCTCGCACTGGGAGCCACGGATGACGACGGACCGGTCCTCGTCCAGCACGTGGTGCTCGGTGTGAACGCGCACATCAACCTCGACCTCGCGGTGGCCGCCGCGCAGGCCTGTCCGGACGGCGGGATCGAGGACCTGAAGGACGACTTCGAGCGGATCAACGACGTCCTGATCGACGTGCTCTGCCGACTGCAGGAGGCGCTGAACGACCTCTCGCCGCTGTTCGGCGCGCTCGACGCCGTCCTGGGCCGGGTCGACGAGGAGATCTTCGGCTTCAAGCTCCGACGGGCCCGTGAGGAGGCGTGGGACGCCGCCGTGCTGCTGGCGGGGCAGGACGACGCGCGTCGTCCCGCGACCGTCCGCATGCTCGACCGGTACGCGTACGGGGTGGGCCGGGTCGTGCTGGCACCGCCGTTCCCGCTGTCCGCGGCTCTGCAGGTGGTTCGCTTCTCCGAGCGCACCCCCGTGGGGGAGGCGGTCCGCCGCCTCGACGGCGCGCTGGGCACCTGAGTCCGGCCTTCATGGCCATAAGGGCCGGTTACCGGCCAGTAACCCGGCGGGCGGTGCGGGCACCGGCAGTGAGAGACTGCCCGGCACGGACGGCGGGAGGAGATGGCAGCGTGGCCAGAGAACTGACCGAGGTCGGCGTCGTGGGACTGGGCACCATGGGTGCGGGCATCGTCGAGGTGCTGGCCCGTGCGGGCCTGTCGGTGACCGCGGTGGAGGTGAACGACGAGGCGGTGGCCCGCGGCCGCGCGCACGTCGAGCACTCCACCGAACGGGCGGTCAGCCGCGGCAAGCTCGACGCCGACGAACGGACGGCGATCATCGAGCGGATCCGTTTCAGCACCTCGCTCGAAGACCTCGGCAACGCCGAACTCGTCATCGAGGCCGTGCCCGAGCGCATGGAGCTCAAGACCGAGGTCTTCGCGGCGCTGGACAAGATCTGCCCGCCGGACACCATCCTCGCGACCAACACCTCGAGCCTGTCGGTCACGGAGCTGTCGGTGGCCACCGGCCGGCCGAGCAAGGTCATCGGGATGCACTTCTTCAACCCGGCACCGGTCATGAAGCTGGTCGAGGTCGTGCGCACCGTCGTCACCGAGCCGTCGGTCGTCGAGGACGTCGAGGCGCTGGCCGCGCGGCTGGGCAAGGTCGACGTGACGATCGGCGACAAGGCCGGCTTCATCGCCAACGCGCTGCTGTTCGGCTACCTCAACCACGCGGTCTCGATGTACGAGAACCGCTACGCCAGCCGCGAGGACATCGACGCGGCCATGAGGCTCGGCTGCGGGCTGCCGATGGGTCCCCTTGCGCTGATGGACCTCATCGGCATCGACACCGCCTACGAGATCCTCGACACGATGTACAAGCAGTCGCGCAACCGGCTGCACGCGCCGAGCCCGATCATCAAGCAGATGATGACCGCCGGCCTGCTCGGCCGGAAGGTCGGCCGCGGCTTCTACACCTACGCCGAGCGCGACTCCCACGAGGTCGTCCCCGACGCGCTGACACCGGCCGACGGCGGCGCCGCCGAAGGCGCCCGGCCGGTGCAGAAGGTCGGCGTCGTGGGGTCCGGCACGATGGCCACCGGGATCATCGAGGTGTTCGCCAAGGGCGGCTACGACGTCCGGTTCGTGGCGCGGGCACCGGAGAAGGTCGAGGCCGTGCGCAAGGCGCTCGGCAAGTCGCTGGAGAAGCAGGTCCAGCGCGGGCGTCTCGACGAGGCCGGCCGCGACGAGGTCCTGGCCAGGGTCGAGGGGACGACGTCGCTGGACGAGCTCGCCGACCGCGACCTGATCGTCGAGGCCGTGGTCGAGTCGCTGCCCGTCAAGGAGGCGCTGTTCTCCAACCTGGGCGAGATCGCCCGGCACGGGGCGGTGCTGGCGACCACCACCTCGAGCCTGCCGGTGATCGAGTGCGCGCAGGCCAGCGGCCGGCCGGCCGACGTCGTCGGCCTGCACTTCTTCAACCCCGCCCAGGTGATGAAGCTCGTCGAGGTCGTCTCCACCATCTCGACGGCCCCGGACGTCGCGGCCACGGCGCACGCGGTCTGCGCGCAGCTGGGCAAGCATGCCGTCTCCTGCACCGACCGCGCGGGCTTCATCGTCAACGCGCTGCTGTTCCCGTACCTCAACGACGCGGTCAAGATGCTCGAGGCGCACTACGCCACGGCCGACGACATCGACGCGGCGATGAAGGTCGGCTGTGGCTACCCGATGGGCCCCTTCGAGCTGCTGGACGTCGTCGGTCTCGACGTCTCGCTGGCCATCGAGCGGGAGCTCTACGTCGAGTTCCGCGAGCCGGGGTTCGCGCCGGCACCGCTGCTCGAGCACCTCGTGACCGCCGGCTATCTCGGCCGCAAGACCGGCCGAGGGTTCCGCGACTACGCGAGCGCCTGACCCGGTGGCCCGCGGCAGACGGCCCGGCCCTCCGCGGCGGGGCGGGGGAGGCCTGCCCGGCCCGCGTCCCGACCGGGTCGAGGAGGGCCCGGACGGCGACTGGGTGGTCCGGCCGGTCATGGGTGGGGCGGCGACCGCGAAGACCTACCGGTGCCCGGGCTGCGACCAGGAGATCCGCACCGGGACGCCGCACGTGGTCACCTGGCCGGCGTACGCGCGCGACTCCGATCTCGACCCCTGGGACACCGAGTCGGCCGCGGACCTGCGCCGGCACTGGCACACCACGTGCTGGCGGGCCCGGGACCGCCGTCGCTAGACCCCCGCTCCTGGACCCCGCTCCCAGACCGCGGTCGCGTACACGACGACGTTGTCGCGGTAGCTGCCCGTCGCCCGGTCGAACTCCCCGCCGCACGTGATCAGCCGGAGCTCGGCGCGCGCAGCCGGCCCGTAGACGGCGCCGGTCGGGAAGTCGGCCTTCGCCGAGCGCGTCACGGAGGTGACCGTGAAGCGGACCGCCGTGCCGTCGGTCCGCTCGACCAGGATCTCCGCCCCGGGACGGGCCTGCGCCAACCGGGCGAAGGACCCCGGTCGCCCGGCCCAGTCCACGTGGCCGGTGAGCACCGCGGGGCCGATCTCGCCCGGCCTCGGCCCGCCGGCGAACCAGCCGCCGGCCGCGGCGGAGTCGGGCGGCGCGAGCACTCCGTCGTCCCGCGTGCGGACGGCGACCAGCGGCGCGTCGAGACCCAGGGCGGGCATCCGGACGCGCACCGGCGCCGGAACGCGCGCCGCCCGCTCCGCGACCGCGGCCTGCGCGGCCGCGGCCTGCACGGACTCGAGCAGGCCGGCGACCACGTGGGGGAGGGTCGGACGGGGTGCGGGGCCGCCGCCGGCATCGACACCACCGACCGGCGGTTCGGCAGGGCCGGCGGCGTCGATGACGGGGCGCACCCGCAGGTCGCCGTCCGCGTCGTCGAGCACCAGCAGGCTCTGGACGGATCCGCCGGCGACGTCCAGCGGGACCTCCGTCGTCCGGCCGTCGGTCGAGGACACCAGGACGGGGATGCGACCGGCAGGGACGGTCACCGCCCCGCTCAGCTCCGTCCCGTCGGGCAGGCGGACGACGACGTCCCCGGAGGTGCCGTCGAGCACGCGGATGCGCCCCTCGCCCGGCGGCGGTGCGGACAGGTCGTCGTCGACCTCCGCGAGACCGAGGTCGGCGAAAGGCCGCGACACCGTCAGCGTGTGGGCGCTACCGGCGGTCAGGTCGATCGTCGACGACAGCACGGCGGGGGTGTCGGTGGGCGCCCCCGCCCGGCGGACCGCCACGGTGTACCGGCCGGCCGGCAGCTCCACGTACGGCGAGACGTCGCCGTACGAGACCCCGTCGAAGGCGGTGGCCCCGTCGGCGGCCGGGGCCGGGCCGGCGATGACCACGTCGACCGCCGGGGTGTCCGGGGACAGGTGGGCGAGGCGCAGCAGCCCGCCGTCCGCCGCGGCCGCCGTCGCACCCGCGAGCAGACCGCCGCCGAGCACGCCGGTGCACGCGAGCAGGCACACCACCAGGAGACGGGACGAGAGCGTGCTCACGGACGTGCGACCGGCCGCCGTGCGGCCGGAGGAGTTCAGTTGCGGGCCTCGACCGGCTGGTCGATGGCCTGGGTCTGCGGCGCCTTGGGTGCGGGCGTGGGCCGAGGGGTGTCCGTGCGCGGGGCGTCCGGTCGGGTGGCCTCCGCGGTCGGGGGCTCCTGGCGCGGGGCCTGGCCCGCCGGGAGGCCCGCCGGCTCGGACTGCGCCGTCGGGCGCGGCGGCATGGGCAGCCGACCCGTGGCCGGGCCCTCGGTGCGGGCCGCGGTCGGTGCGGCGAACTGCGCGGTCGCCGGTTCGGACCGCACCTGCTGCCGGACGGTCGTCTCGGGATCCGTCGTCCGGGTGCCCTGTGCCGGCTGCGCTGAGGGCTGGGGCTGGGGCGCCGCCGCGGGCTGCTGCGCGGTCGGGGTCTCGGCCGGCGTGCTCGGCCGTTCGGCTGCGGGCGCAGGCTGCGACCGGTCCGAGAGGTCGGGCAGGGTCGAGAGCAGCTGGCGGGCCTGGAGCAGGCGGCCGGTGAGCTCGTCGCGCACGTCCCGGATCGCCTCGGCCTTGGCCTCGGCGTCGGCGATCATCTGCGCGGCCTGCTGCTCGGCGGCGGCGATCCGCTGCCGGGCGGCCTCGGTCGAGATGCGCTCGCGCTCCTCCTCGGCGCGGGCGGCCTCGATGCGACGCGCGCGCTGGGCGATCTCGAAGTCCTCTTCGACCTTGGCGCGGCGCGCCTGCGACTCGGCGTCGAGACGGGCGACCCGCTCCTGCGCCTTGGCGACCAGCTCGTCGGCGCGCAGCTGCGCCTTCTGGGCGATCTGCTCGGCGGCCTGGCGGGCCTCGGCGATCATGCGCTCGACCTCGGCCTGCCCGGCTGCGTGCCGCTCGAGCATGGCGCGCTCCTCGGCGGCGGTCTGCTCGCGGACGGCGGCCGCGTCGAGCTCGGCGGCCCGGCGGATCTCGGCCGCCTCCTCCTCGGCGAGCTGCAGCATGTGCTGGATGCGCTCGCTGATGTTCTCGAACGTCGGGGCGGTCGCCTGGGCGGCCTTGCGGCGCAGGGACTCGATCTCGCCGTGCAGGGCCGACAGCTGGCTGGCCAGGTCGGCGGTCCGGGCGGCGGTGGCGTCGCGGTCGGCGATGGCGATGCGGAAGTCGGCCTCGAGCCGCTCGATCGTCTCGGCGACCTGGTTGCGGTCGTAACCCCGCAGCACGACGTCGAACGAGTGCTGGGCCTCGTGGCTGGCATGGAGGTCGCGGCGCGGCTCGGTCATACGGTCATCCTCGCATCGCTCAGTGCGGTGTTTCGCGGGTCGTTCGCCCCTCAGCCTGCCAGGCCGGTCCAGTCCCGTGCCGTCGCCCCGCCGATCCGGTCACCTGCCGCCCCATCCGTCCCACGCATCGCTGCTGGTGGGACGGCGGCCGAGCTCAAACGCCGCGGAACCGGTTGATGGCCGGCAGCAGCTTCTCGCGCTTCTCGTGGTCCCGGACGCCGAGCCCCTCCTCGGGGGCCAGCGTGAGCACGCCGACCTTGCCCTGGTGGGCGTTGCGGTGGACGTCGAGGGCGGCCTGGCCGACCTCCTCCATCGGGTACACCTTGGACAGCGTGGGGTGGATCAGCCCCTTGTCGATGAGCCGGTTGGCCTCCCACGCCTCCTTGTAGTTGGCGAAGTGGGAGCTGATGATCCGTTTGAGGTTCATCCACAGGTAGCGGTTGTCGTACTGGTGCATGTACCCGGTGGTCGACGCGCAGGTGACGATCGTGCCGCCCTTCTTCGCGACGTAGACGCTCGCGCCGAAGGTCTCGCGGCCCGGGTGCTCGAAGACGATGTCGACGTCCTCGCCGCCGGTCAGCTCGCGGATCTTCTTGCCGAGGCGCTGCCACTCCTTGGGGTCCTGGGTGTTCTCGTCCTTCCAGAACCGGTAGCCCTCGGCGGAGCGGTCGATGATCAGCTCGGCGCCCATCGTCCGGACGATGTCGGCCTTCTCCGGGCTGCTGACGACGCAGACCGGGATCGCGCCGCCGTTGAGTGCCATCTGCGTGGCGTAGGAGCCCAGGCCACCGGAGGCACCCCAGATGAGCACGGTGTCGCCCTGCTTCATGTTGGCGCCGTTGCGGGAGACCAGCTGCCGGTAGGCGGTCGAGTTGACCAGCCCGGGGGCCGCGGCCTCCTCCCAGGACAGGTGGCCGGGCTTGGGCATCAGCTGGTTGCTCTTGACCAGCGCGAGCTCGGCCAGGCCCCCGAAGTTGGTCTCGAAGCCCCAGATCCGCTGCTGCGGGTCCATCATCGTGTCGTCGTGGCCGGCCGGGTCCTCGAGCTCGACCGACAGGCAGTGCGCGACGACCTCGTCGCCGGGCTTCCACTTGTTCACACCCGGGCCGACCGCCAGGACGACGCCGGCGAGGTCGGACCCCACGACGTGGTAGGGCAGGTCGTGCCGCTTGGTCAGCTCGGACACCCGGCCGTAGCGCTCGAGGAAGCCGAAGGTCGAGACCGGCTCGAAGATCGACGTCCAGACGGTGTTGTAGTTCACCGAGGACGCCATGACGGCCACGATCGCCTCGCCCGGGCCCAGCTGCGGGGTGGCGACCTCCTCCACGTGCAGCGACTTGCGCGGGTCCTTCTCCTTGGTGGGCAGGCCCTCGAACATGTCCTGCTCGTCCTTGCGGACGACGACCGCGCGGTAGGACTCCGGCACGGCCAGGCCGACCACGGCGTCCAGCCGGCCGGCGAGGATGGCGTCCCTGATCTCGTTCACTGCTGTCTCCCGGGCGTCGTCGACAGGGGGCGGTGAGGATGGCGTGGCCGGATGCTACCGACGGGTAACAGGTACTGCGCGCCGGGGTTCAGGCTCTCGCCGGTTCCACCAGCTCGACCAGCACACCGCCGGCGTCCTTGGGGTGGACGAAGTTGACCCGGCTGCCCGACGTCCCGCGGCGTGGCTCGTCGTAGAGCAGCCGCAGGCCGCGCTCGCGCAGCGTCGCGCTGACGGCCTCGACGTCGGCCACCCGGAAGGCCAGCTGCTGCAGGCCCGGGCCGTTGCGGTCGAGGAACTTGGCGATCGTCGACTCGTCGTTCAGCGGAGCGATCAGCTGCACGCGGGTCTCGCCGTCGCCGACGGCGAGCATCGCCTCGCGGATGCCCTGCTCCTCGTTGACCTCCTCGTGCACCGAGTGCACGCCGAAGGCCTGTGCGTAGAAGGCGATCGCCTCGTCCAGGTCGGGGACGGCGATGCCCACGTGGTCGATGGTGGTGAACAGCTCGGCCGGCAGTCCGGTGCGCGCGTCGTTGATCACGCTGGCATCCTGCCCGTGCTCCCCTTCCCTCGGCATCCCGGACCGGGTGGGTGATCCCGGTCCTGCGCCTGCCGTCTCCCGGTGCCGAGCCGGGTGCGACCGTCCTATCCTTCCCCGGAGGCCCCGTCCCGGGGGCGCGCGCCCGTGCTCATCGCGTGTGTTCGTGGCGCGTCCCGACCATGCGGTCGCCAACGGTGGCGGCCCGGCACTGGAGGCAGCATGTCCCGCTCGGTCATCGTCAGCGGCGCCCGCACCCCGATGGGCCGGCTGCTCGGCTCGCTCAAGGACTTCTCGGCCGCCGACCTCGGCGGCGTGGCCATCAAGGCAGCGCTCGAGCGCGCCGGGATCTCCGGAGACCAGGTCGACTACGTGATCATGGGCCAGGTCATCCAGGCCGGCGCCGGCCAGAACCCCGCCCGTCCCGCGGCGGTCGCCGGGGGCATCCCGATGTCGGTGCCGTCCTTCACCCTCAACAAGGTGTGCCTCTCGGGCATCGACGCGATCGCGCTGGCCGACCAGCTGATCCGCGCCGGCGAGTTCGACGTCGTCGTCGCCGGCGGCATGGAGTCGATGACCCAGGCGCCGCACCTGCTGGCCAACTCGCGCTCCGGCACGAAGTACGGCGACACCACGCTGATCGACTCCATGGCCCACGACGGCCTCTCGGACACCTTCGACCAGATCGCGATGGGTGCGCTCACCGAGCAGGCGAACAGCCGCTACGACCTGACCCGCGAGGAGCAGGACGCCTTCGCGGCGGAGAGCCACCAGAAGGCCGCGCGCGCGGCCAAGAACGGCGTCTTCGACGAGGAGATCAGCCCCGTCCTCATCCCGCAGCGCAAGGGCGACCCCGTGGAGTTCCGGGAGGACGAGGGCATCCGCCCCGACACCACGGTGGAGTCGCTGTCGAAGCTCAAGCCCGCGTTCGCCAAGGACGGCACGATCACGGCCGGCACGGCGTCGCAGATCTCCGACGGCGCGTGCGCGGTCGTGGTCATGTCCGCGGAGAAGGCGGCCGAGCTCGGCTGCACCGTCCTCGCCGAGATCGGCGCGCACGGCGTGGTCGCCGGTCCGGACGCGACGCTGCAGAGCCAGCCCTCGCGCGCGATCCAGAAGGCCTGCGAGCGCGAGGGGATCGACCCGAAGGACCTCGACCTCGTCGAGCTGAACGAGGCGTTCGCGGCCGTGGCGATCGTCTCGACCCGCGAGCTCGGCATCGACCCCGAGAAGGTCAACCCCAACGGCGGGGCGATCGCCCTCGGCCACCCGGTCGGCATGAGCGGTGCCCGCATCGTGCTCGACCTCGCGCTGGAACTGCGCCGTCGTGGCGGCGGTGTCGGTGCGGCCGCCCTGTGCGGCGGGGGCGGCCAGGGTGATGCGTTGATCGTCCGCGTTCCCGCCCGGGCGTGACCTCGGAGGAGACCGCCGTCCAGACGCCGGCCGCCGCCGCACCCCGTGGGCGGCGCAGCCGTCGGGCTGTCGACGTCCCGGCCCTCGTCGCGGCGGCGCGCGAGGGGGACGCGCGGTCGGTGGCCCGGCTGATCTCGCTGGTCGAGGACGCCAGTCCGGTGCTGCGCGAGGTCGCCGAGGCGCTGACGCCCCACACCGGCTCCGCCCAGGTGCTCGGGCTGACCGGCTCGCCGGGGGTGGGCAAGTCGACGACGACGACGGCGCTCGTGCGGGAGCTCCGGCGCGCGGGCAGGCGGGTCGGGGTGCTCGCGGTCGACCCGTCGTCCCCGTTCTCCGGTGGCGCGCTGCTCGGCGACCGGGTGCGCATGCAGTACCACGCCGGGGACAGCGGTGTCTACATCCGGTCGATGGCCTCGCGCGGACACCTCGGCGGGCTGGCCTGGGCGACGCCGCAGGCGCTGCGGGTGCTGGACGCGGCCGGCTGCGACGTGGTGCTGATCGAGACCGTCGGCGTGGGCCAGTCGGAGCTCGAGATCGCCTCGCTCGCCGACACCACCCTGGTGCTGGTCGCGCCGGGGATGGGCGACGGCATCCAGGCGGCCAAGGCGGGCATCCTCGAGGTCGCCGACGTCTTCGTCGTCAACAAGGCCGACCGGGACGGCGCCGACCAGACGGTGCGCGACCTGCGCTACATGCTGTCCCTCGGCGGCCGGCACTCGGAGGCGGGGCACTGGCGCCCGCCCATCGTCAAGACCGTCGCCTCGCGGGAGACCGACAGCGGCGTCGACGAGGTGCTCGAGGCGGTCGAGCAGCACCGGTCGTGGCTCGAGTCCTCCGGCGAGGGGCACCGCCGGCGCGCCGAACGGGCCGCCCGGGAGATCGAGGCGATCGCGCTCGCGGCGCTGCGGGAGCGCATGGGCGACGTCCACGGGTCTGCTGCCCTGGGTGCGCTCGCGCAGCGCGTCGTCGGCGGGTCGCTGGACCCGTACTCGGCGGCCGACGAACTGCTCGACGAGCTCTGAGGCGCCGTCCTCCCTAGGTGCGCACCACAGGGGGCGGGGCATGTGCGGCGCCGTCGACGGACGCGGGGGCCGGGCCGGGCAGCCCGGTGCCGTGCCGCCGGCGGGCGGTCAGCCGCTCCCACGGCAGCAGCGACAGGATCGCGACGCAGTGCGGCAGGAAGATGATCTCCACGCCCGCGTAGACCATGACGTGGAAGCCCAGCAGGAAGACCGCCAGGGCCGCCCGGGCCCGGTCGCTGCGCACCAGCAGCATGAGCGGCGCGGCGAACTCGAGGACGATCATCGCCCACTGCGCCGCCGGCAGCAGCCACGGGACGTCGAGCGTCCACTCGGACAGGTCCGTACCCCGGCGCATCACGGCCCGGGTGAGGGTCGAACCGGTCGGCCAGTCCCAGCCACCGAAGCGGATCTTGGCCCACGCGGCCAGGAAGTACGTGAGCATCACGGCCACGAAGATCGCGGCGAGCGCCCAGCCGGCGGCCTCCGACCGCCGGCGGTCGCGGAACCGGGCGATGCCGATCGTGGGCAGCACCGCCAGCGCCACGAGAAAGGCGATCCGGTCGTGATCGACCTTCCCGTAGCTCATCGCGATCACCATCCACTCCGCGTACAGGAGGAAGACGGCGGTGCCGAGCAGTCGGGGTGCGCGGCCGGTCGCGGCGGCCACCGTGGCCAGCACGAGCGCCCACTGGACGACGAACACGACGGTCGCGGTGGGCGTCGGCAGGTTGAGCAGCCGCCCGATCAGCAGCGGCTCGTACCACTCGGTGGGGACGTCGGCGTGCGCCTTCACCCAGGCCGTCGTCACGAAGACGTCGATCGGGATGAACAGGTACACGACCGCGCGGTAGACCGCGATCCGCGCGAGCGGAACCGGCCGGAACCACCAGCGCAGCTGCCACGGGCGGGCCTCGGGCGCGGTGGGGGAGGTGGGGGTCACGCGCCGTCCTCGAGGTCGTGGTGGACGAGGACCCGGTCGTCGTAGGCGCCGGTCCGGACGCCGTCGACCAGCTCGAACCGGCGCTGCACCACCTGCACCGACATCAGCTCCGGCGCCGAGGGATGGGCGTCGGCGAAGGACTCGGCGAGCAGGCCGAGCAGCTCCGGTTCCTGGGCGATGCGGTCCAGCTGGCCCTCGAACTCCGCGCGCCGGAGTCCGACGGCGCCGCCGGAGAGCTTGACCTCCTCGCCGGCCTCGGTGAGCCCGACCACCCGGGTCGAGATGACGGGTGCATCCGGATCGGCGCGCGTCGAGTACATCCGGAACGGGCCGAACGGGAACTCGTCGTCGTCGCCCCAGATGCTGCCCGCGGTGAGCAGCGCCAGGACGACGGCGACGGCCAGCAGGCGGCCGCGACGGCCGGCGGGGGACAGCTCGACCACCGCAGGCTCCGACGGCGCCCGGGTGGCGGGAGGCAGTGACACGGGGGGATGCTAGAACGTTCCGGATCCGAATCCGGGTCGCCGCTCGCGCGGATTCCCGCCCGCCTTGCGCCCCAGGACTCCCTCGACACGACAGGGGAGAACTTGCACATCGTGCGTGCCGCCGTGAGGATCGCCCGGTGACCGGGGCGGGGGGACGACCGGACGCCGTGGTCGTCGGATCCGGGCCCAACGGTCTGGCCGCGGCGCTGCGGCTGTCGGCGGCGGGCCTGCGCGTGCGGGTGGTCGAACGGGCCGCGCGCCCCGGCGGAGGCCTGCGCACCGAGGAGCTGACCCGGCCCGGCTTCCTGCACGACGTCTGCTCCACGGTGCAGCCGATGGCCGCCGCGGCGCCCTTCTTCCGGGAGTTCGACCTCGCCTCCCGCGGGGTCCGGCTCGTGCAGCCCGAGATCTGCTACGCGCATCCCCTGGAGGGCGGCCGGGCGGCGCTGGCCCGCCCGTCGCTCGACGACACGGCCGACGGGCTGGGGGAGGACGCGGACAACTACCGGCTGCTGTTCCAGCGCCTGGTCGAGCACGGCGACGACGTCATCGACTTCTTCCTCACCTCGCAGCTGCGACGGCCGCCCACGCGCAGCGTCGTCCAGGTGACCCGCTTCGCGCTCGAGGCGCTGCCGAGCGTGCGGTGGCTGGCCCGGCGGCACTTCGGCACGGAAGAGGGGCAGGCGCTGCTCGCGGGCGCGGCGGCCCACGGGATGCTCGACCTGTCCCGGCCGCTGACCTCCGGCCTCGGCATGGTGCTCGGCATGCTGGCCCACCACGTCGGGTGGCCGCTGATCGAGGGCGGCTCGCAGAAGCTCGCCGACGCGATGGTGACCGCGCTCGAGCAGCAGGGCGGGGAGGTGGTCTGCGGGCACGAGGTGACCGACCTGCGCGAGTTCGAGGGCGTGCCGGCCGTGCTGCTGGACACCACCCCTCGGGCCTTCGTCTCGATGGCCGGGAACCGCCTGCACGGCGGCTATCGGAAGTGGGTCTCGCGGTACAAGCACGGTCCCGGTGTGTTCAAGATCGACTGGGTGCTCTCCGAACCGGTGCCGTGGACCAACCCCGACGTCCGGCGGGCGGGCACCCTGCACGTCGCGGGCACGCTGGAGGAGACCGTCGCCGGCGAGGCCGCGCCGGCCGCCGGGCGGATCACCGACAAGCCGTACGTGCTCGCCGTCCAGCCGACGGTCGTGGACCCGTCGCGGGCGCCGTCCGGAGGTCACATCCTCTGGGCCTACGTGCACGTGCCGCACGGCTCGGACGTCGACATGACCGAGGCCATCGAGAACCAGATCGAACGCTTCGCGCCCGGCTTCCGGGACACCGTGGTCGAGCGGGTGACCAAGAACGCCGTGGCGATGGAGGCCTGGAACCCCAACCACATCGGAGGCGACATCTCCAACGGGGAGGCGTCCTTCCGGCAGATGATCGCCCGGCCCGTCCCGCGGTGGAACACCTACCGGACGCCCCTGGAGGGGGTCTACCTCGCGTCGGCGGCCACGCCGCCCGGACCCGCCGTCCACGGCCAGTGCGGCGACAACGCCGCGCGGGTGGCCCTGCGGGACGTGTTCGGCGTCCGCACCGTCCCGCCGCTGCGCCCCGCCCTGACCTGACGGCGGCGACGGTGGGGGGCGGACGACGGCAGGAGCCGGAGCGGCCCGGACAGGGGACGGACGGCGGGGCGTCGCGGCCGCGGCGGTAGCGTCCGCGACATGGTGCGCGCGCTGGGCCTGCCCTTCGACCCGATCGAGCGCGCCGGGCAGAGCTGGGCGGAACGGTTCGGGCCGGCGTCGTCGATGCGCGCGGCGACCAGCATCTTCCGCGTCCAGCAGATCCTGCTCGCCCGCTTCGACGAGGTGCTCAAGCCGCACGAGCTGACCTTCGCCCGCTACGAGGTGCTGGTGCTGCTCACGTTCAGCCGCCGCGGGGAGCTCCCGCTCAAGGTCATCGGCAGCCGCCTGATGGTGCACCCGACCAGCGTCACCAACGCCGTCGACCGGCTGGTGGCGGCCGGGTACGTCGCCCGGCGTCCGAACCCGGCCGACGGCCGCGGTGTCCTGGCCGCGATCACCGACGACGGACGGCGGGTCGTGACGGCGGCGACCGCCGCCCTCACCGACCTGGACTTCGGGCTGGGGGACCTGCCCGAGGCGGAGCGCGAGGAGCTGTTCGCCATCCTCAAGCGGGTCCGCCTGGGCGCGGGCGACGTGGCCGAGACCCAGCCGGCGGTCGACGGAAGATAGTTGGACGTCCTAGTATCCCGGCATGGGACAGGACGCTCGGCAGCGGTGGCAGGAGCGGTACGACGACGCCCTGGCCAAGGGGGCGGTGCGCGACGCCGACTTCACGACCCTCTCCGGCACGACCGTCGACCCGGTGTACGGCCCGGCCGACGAGAGCGCCGTCGAGGAGTTCGAGCGCATCGGCTACCCGGGTGAGTTCCCGTTCACCCGAGGGCTGCACGCCACCGGTTACCGCGGGCGGGCCTGGACCATCCGCCAGTTCGCCGGCTTCGGCAACGCCCGGCAGACCAACGAGCGCTACAAGATGATCCTGGCCGAGGGCGGCGGCGGGCTCTCCGTCGCCTTCGACATGCCCACGCTCATGGGCCGCGACTCCGACGACCCCCGGGCGCTCGGCGAGGTCGGGCACTGCGGCGTCGCGATCGACACCGCCACCGACATGGATGTGCTCTTCGACGGCATCCCGCTCGGGCAGACCACCACGTCGATGACGATCAGCGGCCCCGCCGTCCCGGTGTTCTGCATGTACCTGGTGGCCGCTGAACGACAAGGCGCGCCGGTCGGGTCGCTCAACGGCACGTTGCAGACCGACATCTTCAAGGAGTACATCGCGCAGAAGGAGTGGCTGTTCGCCCCCGAGCCGCACCTGCGCCTCATCGGCGACCTGATGGAGTACTGCGCGGAGAACATCCCCGCGTACAAGCCGATCAGCGTCTCCGGGTACCACATCCGCGAGGCCGGCTCGACCGCCGCGCAGGAGCTCGCCTACACGCTCGCCGACGGCTTCGCCTACGTGGAGCTCGGCCTGTCCCGCGGGCTCGACGTCGAGACGTTCGCCCCCGGACTGTCGTTCTTCTTCGACGCGCACATCGACTTCTTCGAGGAGATCGCCAAGTTCCGCGCCGCGCGCCGCATCTGGGCCCGCTGGCTGCGCGACGTCTACGGCGCGACGACCGCCAAGGCTCAGCAGTTGCGGTTCCACACCCAGACGGCCGGGGTGAGCCTGACGGCGCAGCAGCCGGACAACAACATCGTCCGGACGGCGGTCGAGGCCCTGTCCGCCGTGCTCGGCGGCACCCAGTCGCTGCACACCAACGCCCTCGACGAGGTGCTGGCGCTCCCCAGCGCCAAGGCCGCCCAGATCGCGCTGCGCACCCAGCAGGTGATCATGGAGGAGACCGGCGTCATGAACGTCGCGGACCCGCTCGGCGGCTCCTGGTACGTCGAGGCGCTCACCGACGACATCGAGCGCCAGGCGGAGGAGATCTTCGCCCGCATCACGGACATGAGCGCCGACGGCAGCATGACCAGCGGAATCCTCCGCGGCATCGAGGACGGCTGGTTCACCGGCGAGATCGCCGAGGCCTCGTTCGTCCACCAGCGCGCGGTGGAGAAGGGCGACAAGAAGGTCGTCGGCGTCAACACTCTCACCGGGACGGTCGAGGGCGAGGAACCGCTGGAGATCCTGCGGGTGAGCCACGAGGTCGAGCGGGAGCAGAAGGCCGAGCTGGCCCGGCGCCGGCAGCACCGGGACGACGCCGCCGTCCGCGCCGCCGTGCAGCGCATGGTCGAGGTCGCGCGCACCGACGGGAACATGGTGCCGGCAATGCTCGACGCCGTCCGTGCCGAGGCGAGCCTGGGCGAGATCTGCGACGCGCTGCGTGCCGAGTGGGGCAGCTACACCGAGCCCGCCCGCTTCTGACACAGGCACCGGAGCGCAACGGTGCACCAGCGGACGGTGACCCCGGGAGCGCTCCACGCAGCTGTGGACGACCCCTGGCCGCGGGCGGAGCCCGGAGGGGTGACAATCGAGCAATGCAGCCGACTCGTCCCGGACGTCCCGACCCGCGTGCGCAGGCTCAGCAGGCGCAGATGGCCGCGTCGCTGGCCGGCGCCGTCGACCTCGCGGCGGTCAAGGCCCGCTCCGAGGCCGCCGCTCGCGCCCAGGCCGCTCCGCCGCCGAGCGCCGCGGCACCGGCGGGGGCACCCGGGTCGGCCGTCGTCGACGTCACCGAGGCGACGTTCCAGGCCGAGGTGCTCGACCGCTCGTTCCAGGTGCCGGTCGTGCTCGACCTGTGGGCCGAGTGGTGCGGGCCCTGCAAGCAGCTGTCCCCGGTGCTGGAGCGGCTGGCCGCCGAGGGCGGTGGCTCGTGGGTGCTGGCCAAGGTCGACGTGGACGCCAACCCGGCGCTGGCCCAGGGCCTGCGGGTGCAGGGCATCCCGGCGGTCAAGGCGGTCTGGCAGGGGCAGCTGGTCGCCGAGTTCACCGGCGCCATCCCCGAGGACCAGGCCCGGCAGTTCGTCACCGAACTGGTGCGCGCGACCACCGGCGAGGCGGCTCCGGGTACCGACGAGGAGCCGCAGGCGGCTGACGACCCGCGTCTCGACGCGGCCGAGGACGCGCTCGAGCGGGGTGACCTCGCCGCCGCCGAGGCGGCCTACCAGGCGATCCTGGACGAGCAGCCCGACCACCCCGACGCCGGTCTCGCGCTGCGCCAGGTGCAGTTGTTCCGTCGCGCGGAGGAGGCGGGACCCGACGCGCTCGCCGCTGCCGACGCAGCCCCCGACGACGTCGAGGCGCAGCAGCGGGCCGCCGACTTCCTGCTGGGAACCGGCGACATCGAGGGTGCCTTCGACCGGATGCTCGCCGTCATCCGCCGGACCGCCGGCGAGGACCGCGACGCCGCGCGCAGGCACCTGGTGGAGCTGTTCAGCGTCGTGGGCGACGACGACCCGCGGGTGGTCGCCGCCCGCCGTGCGCTGACCATCGCCCTCTACTGAGGGCGCTCACGCGCCGACGTCGCAGGCTTCGATCCCGCGCATGAAACCGGTGCGGAACACGTCGACGAGCTCGAAGCCGGTCAGGTCGCCGGCGGGCAGCACGGCCGGATCGTTGCCGAACTCGAGCAGGAACTGCACGCTCTCGTCGATGTCGCCCGGCGAGATGACGATCCCCTCCACCGCGTCGGCGTAGACCGCGAAGCTGAACGTGCCGGTCAGGCACACCGCCGACCGCAACGCCGCCGCGTCGTCGGTGGACAGGCCCAGCTGGTCGCGCACGGCCAGGGCGTAGGGCACCGACACCGCGGTCAGGACCGCGTAGTCACCCAGGGCGTAGGCCTCGGGGAACAGCTCGGCCATGTCGTAGCCGACCAGGTCCTCGTCCGGGCAGTAGACGAGGTCGCGGTCGTCGGCGGCGCAGTCCGGGGCGGTGCCCGTGAACGGCTCGATGTCGGGCGGCTCGAAGCTCGCGCCCAGCACCTCGTCGAAGACCGGCGCCCAGAAGGTGGGCAGCGACGACTCGACCAGGGCGACGGTGTCCTCGGGTGGGGCGTTGCCGCCCCGGGAGAAGTCGACGTCGTCGACGAACTCGTCCTGGGTGTAGACCCGTCCCGGCCCGAAGTTGTCACGGCAGGCGGCTGCCCCGTCGCTGAAACCCTCCTGGAAGGCGGAGACGCGGTCGAAGTACGAGCCGTGGGCGGACTGCTCCTCCAGCGCGGTGCCGACCGGATCGCGCAGCTGCACGTAGCCGCGCAGCACCTCGTCGAGTTCGGGTGTCCGGATGCTGGTGTGCTCGGCGTTGCCGGCCGCCACCCAGCCGGTCCAAGCGCCGGCGAAGCAGTCGGCCTGCGTCTCGGCGGCGATCGAGGCGTTCGGGAAGCCGACCCGGCCCTGGACGGCGTGCCCGAACTCGTGCGCCATGACCAGGTCGGGGATGAACCGGCCGAACTGCTCGGCGAGCTCCTGCAGGAACGCGCGGTCGTAGGTGACCGAGTCGGAGTTCGGCTCGCCCGGCGCCTGGCAGTAGAAGGCGTTGTCCTCGACCTCCAGCGGCCGGGCGCCGCACGAGACACCGTCCGGGTAGTCGCCGGGGTCCACGTCGTCCGGGTCGACGCTGAAGTAGCCGCCCTGCAGCGGGGTGAAGTCCTCCCCGTAGACCTCGGGGAAGGTCTGCGCCCAGAACGTCTCCAGGTCGGCCAGCGCGTTGCGGGCGAGGGTGTCGATGACGCCGTCACCGGCGCCGACGATCTGCACCTCGCCCTCGCCCACGTCCGTGACCGGGGGTTCCAGCGACATCGGTCGGCCGGGGATGACGGTGACGCAGCCGCTGAGCAGCACCGTCCCGGCCAGGACGGCGGGGACGAGCCGGGACGACGAGGGGTGGCCGGACACCATGCGAGAAGCATGCCCGACCCCCACAGCCGACGGCGGGGCGGACGGCGGCCGGGGGCCGCGCCGGCTCACCCCTCGTGCAGCAGCCAGAGCGTGGCCAGCGGCGGTGCCGCCACGACCGCTGAGAAGGGCTGGCCGTGCCAGGGCTCCGGCCGGGCTTCCACACCGCCCAGATTGCCGACGTCCGAGCCGCCGTAACCGTTGACGTCGGTGTTGATGATCTCCCGCCAGAACCCGCCGCGGGGCAGGCCGATCCGGTACTCGTGGTGCGGGGCGCCCGAGAAGTTCGCCACGCAGGCGAGGGCCTGCGGCTCCGCGGACCCGATCGGTTCGCCGTCCCCGCCGGAGCCGGCTGCTCCGTAGCGCAGGAAGCTGAGCACGTTGCCCGAGGCGTCGTTCGCATCGATCCACTGGAAGCCCTCGGGCTCGACGTCGCGCGACCAGAGCGCCGGCAGCCGCTTGTAGACCGTGTTCAGGTCGGTGACGAGCTGGGCGATGCCGCGGTGCGCGGGGTCGTCGAGGTGCCACCAGTCCAGGGACCGGCTCTCGGCCCACTCGGCGTCCTGGCCGAACTCCGACCCCATGAACAGCAGCTGCTTGCCCGGATGCGCCCACATGTAGGCCAGGTAGGCGCGCAGGTTGGCCAGCTGCTGCCAGCGGTCGCCGGGCATCTTCCGCAGCAGGGAGCCCTTGCCGTAGACGACCTCGTCGTGGCTGATCGGCAGCACGTAGTTCTCGGAGTAGGCGTAGATCATCGAGAACGTCAGCTGGCCGTGGTGGTAGCTGCGGTGCACCGGCTCCTTGGACATGTAGGTCAGGGAGTCGTGCATCCAGCCCATGTTCCACTTGAAGCCGAAGCCCAGACCGCCCAGATGGGTCGGGCGGGTCACCCCGGGCCACGCGGTGGACTCCTCGGCGATGGTCACCACGCCGGGGATCTCGCGGTACACGGTCGCGTTCATCTCCTGCAGGAACTCGACCGCCTCGAGGTTCTCCCGGCCGCCGTACTTGTTCGGCGTCCACTCCTCGCGCGAGTAGTCGAGGTAGAGCATCGAGGCCACGGCGTCGACCCGGAGGCCGTCGACGTGGAACTCCCGGCACCAGTACAGGGCGTTCGCGACCAGGAAGTTGCGCACCTCCCGCCGTCCGAAGTCGAACACGTACGTGCCCCAGTCCAGCTGCTCGCCGCGACGGGGGTCGGCGTGCTCGTACAGCGGCGTGCCGTCGAAGCGGGCCAGTGCCCAGTCGTCCTTCGGGAAGTGGGCGGGCACCCAGTCGACGATGACGCCGATGCCCGCCTGGTGTGCGCGGTCGACGAGGTAGCGGAACTCGTCGGGGGTGCCGTACCGCGCGGTCGGCGCGTAGTACGAGGTGACCTGGTAGCCCCACGACCCGCCGAACGGGTGCTCGGCCACCGGCATGAACTCGATGTGCGTGAAGCCGTGCGCGACCACGTAGTCGATCAGCTCGTCGGCGAGCTCCCGGTAGGACAGTCCCTGCCGCCACGACCCGGCGTGCACCTCGTAGATGCTCATCGGGCGGGCGTGCCAGCCGGCCGCGGCGCGCTCGGCGAGCCACTTCTCGTCGTCCCACTCGTAGGTGGACTCGGTGACGACGGAGGCGTTGAGCGGCGGCACCTCGGTGGCGAAGGCCATCGGGTCGGACTTCTCCCGCCACTGCCCGTCGGCGCCGAGCACGTGGAAGCGGTAGCGGCTGCCCACCTGCACGCCGGGCACGTAGATCTCCCAGACGCCGGTCGAGCCCAGGGACCGCATCGGATACGCGCGGGCCTGCCAGTAGTCGAAGTCGCCGGTGACCTTCACCCCGCGGGCGTTGGGCGCCCACACGGCGAACGACACGCCCTCGACCGGACCGCGGGGGGTGTCGTAGCGGCGCACGTGCGCACCCAGCACGTCGTAGAGGCGCTCGTGCCGGCCCTCGGCGATGAGGTGCTGGTCGAGCTCGCCCACCGTCGGCAGCCACCGGTACGGGTCGTCGACGGTGTGCACGCTGGTGCCGCCGGTGCCGTCGCCGTAGGTGACCTCGATCCGGTAGTCGCCCGGCCGGGTGGGCAGCCGGGCCTCGTAGATGCCGCCCCCGTGCAGTTGGTTGGCGGGGTAGCGGCTGTCGTCCTGGTCGACGACGGTGACCGCGACGGCGTCCGGGCGCAGGGTGCGCACCGCCCATCCGCCGGGCACCGGGTGGGCGCCGAGGACGGCGTGCGGGTCGTGCGACCAGCCCTCGATGACGGCGCGCAGCTCCTCGCCGGAGACCTCGTGGCCGGCCGGCCCGGAGGGCGCGAGCTGGTCGGTGGTCGTCAGCCCGGACAGGTCCGGAGCGGCCGGCTCGGTCGCGTCGGCGGACGACGCGGCGCCGGCCTCCGGCGGGGACACCGGCGCAGGCGGCACCGCGACCGGCGGCGTCCGCTTGGCGGCGGGTGCCTTCTTGGCGGCGGGCGTCCGCTTGGCGGCGGTCCTCTTCGCCGCGGGCGCCTTCGTGGCCGGTGTCTTCTTCGCGGCGCCGCGCTTGGCCGGAGCCTTCTTCACCGGTGCTGCCTCGCTCACCGACGGTTCGGCCTCCGCCAGCTCGCGCACCAGCTCGGTCTTCTCCTCGACGGCGCGCTGCAGTTCCTCCTTGTCCGCGACGTGGGAGGTGTTCTCGTCGGTGTTCTCGGTCAGCTCGGCGGCCACCTCGTCGGGCCGGTCGTCGGGCCGGTCGTCGTGCTCGGGGGGAGTCATCGTCTCGCCGTCCTCTTCGTGGGCGCCGCGGGGGTGCACCACCGCGGCGGGGGTGGTCGGTCTCGGGTCGGCGGTCTACTCGGGACTGACCAGCCGGGCCAGCGAGTGCAACGGGATCATCAGCCAGTGCGGGCGGTTGCGCGCCTCGTAGACGCACTCGTAGACCGCCTTGTCCGCCTCGAAGGCCCGGAGCAGGGGCGAGGTGGGGTCGGCCCGGCCGCCGGCCGCGGCGTAGCCGGCGCAGAAGGCGGCCCGGTTGCGCTCGGCCCACTCCTGGGCGCGGTACGCGCGCTGGGTGTCCTCGGGCTGCTCGGCCAGCAGGTGCCGCGCGGCGTAGTCGAAGCTGCGGAGCATGCCCGCGACGTCGCGCAGCGGGCTGTCGAGCTCGCGCCGGACGGACAGCGACCGGGCCGGTTCGCCTTCGAAGTCCAGCACGATCCACGTCGTCGCGGTGCGCAGCACCTGGCCCAGGTGCAGGTCGCCGTGCACCCGCTGCCGGACGATGGACTCGCGGGAGTCCGCGGCGGCCGCGTAGACGGCGCGGATGCCGTCGGCGTAGTCGGCCAGCGGGGGGACGACGGCGATCGCCGCGTCGAGCCGTTCGTCCATCTGCGCGGTGAGTGCGGCGACCCACGCGGCGTCGGCCGGCTCGGTGGGCAGCACCCGGGCCATGTCGGCGTGCACCGACGCCGTGGCCGCGCCCAGCCGCTCGCTCTCGCCGGCGAAGTCACCGCCGACCTCGTCGGCGTGCAGGTCGCCCTCGGCGTAGAGGTCGCGCACGCTGGCGGTCGCCAGCCGCCAGCCGTCGCTGGCGTTGGGCACGAACGTCTGCAGCATCGCCACGGTCGCCGGTGGCAGCGCGGAGTCGGGGTCGTCGATCTCGATGTGCCCGAGCAGCGGCGCGATGTGCGGGTTCTCGGCGCGCCGGAGCGCCTCGTGCACCTCGACGTCCGGGTTGAGCCCGGGCTCCAGCCGGCGGAACAGCTTGAGGATCGCCTCGTTGCCGTACACCAGCGACGTGTTGCTCTGCTCGGTCGACAGGACGTCGCCCGGCAGGCCCTCGGGGATGTACGCGATGCCCGCCGGGTGGAAGTGCATCGGCCCGATCGTCGAGGCGTTGACCAGGTGCACCAGCCACGGGGGAGTGGCGTCCCGGTCGCGCATCGCGTCGTAGGCGTAGGTCTCCCGACCGTCCCCGGGAACGGCGCCGACGAACGCGTGGCTGAGGTCCTCGGACGGGGAGTCGCGCCACGACAGCGGGACGAGGTAGGTCTCGCTGGCGCCGTCGGCGTAGTCGACGGTCACCCGGTGCACGGACAGGACCGGGTGGGCCTGGTCGAGCAGGAACCCCTCCTCGCGGACGCCGGCCCATTCGCGGCCCTTGCCGCCGAACCAACGCTGGTGGGGCATCCAGTCGCGGAAGAGGTCGGTCAGGTTGCTCATCGGAGACCTTCCTCGCTCGTGTCCCGGGTGTCGCTGTCGCCGGGGATCTCCTCGGCGGCGCTGACCACGCCGGCAGCCAGCAGGGACTCGGCGACGGCGCTGGAGGTGGCGGCCTCCCAGTCCTCGTGCTCGTCGGGCGACGGCTGGGCCGGCTTGGCCAGCTCGAACCAGTAGAAGCCGTGCCCGGCCAGCGTGAGCATGTAGGGCAGGACCCCGATCTGGGGGAACTCGACCCGACCGGTGAGCTCGATCGGTGTGTAGCCCTCGAACTGGCGCAGGTCGAGCTCCACCGGCTGCGGGAACCGCGACAGGTTGTTCACGCACAGCACGACGTCGTCGCCGAACTGGCGGATGAACGACAGGACCGTCGGGTTGCGCGAGCCGACCTCCTCGAAACTGCCCAGGCCGAAGGTCGGGTGCTGGCCGCGCACCTGGATCATCCGGCGGATCCAGTGCAGCATCGAGGTGGTGTTGCGCAGCTGGGACTCGACGTTGGTGACCTGGTAGCCGTACACCGGGTCCTGGTTGAGGGGCAGGTACATCCGCTGCGGGTCGGCGGTGGAGAAGCCGCCGTTGCGGTCCGGCGTCCACTGCATCGGCGTCCGGACGCCGTCGCGGTCGCCGAGCCAGATGTTGTCGCCCATGGCGATCTCGTCGCCGTAGTAGAGGACCGGCGAGCCGGGCAGCGACAGCAGCAGCGCGTTGAACAGCTCGAGGGTGTTCGTGTCGTTGTCCAGCAGCGGGGCCAGCCGCCGGCGGATGCCGATGTTGGCCTTCATGCGGGGGTCCTTGGCGTACTCCCCCCACATGTAGTCGCGTTCCTCGTCGGTGACCATCTCGAGGGTCAGCTCGTCGTGGTTGCGCAGGAAGACGCCCCACTGGCAGTTGTCCGGGATCTCCGGCGTCTGGGCCATGATCTCCGAGATCGGGAAGCGCTGCTCCCGGCGCACGGCCATGAACAGGCGCGGCATGACCGGGAAGTGGAAGGCCATCTGGCACTCGTCGCCGTTCTCGCCGAAGTACTCGACGACGTCGGCCGGCCACTGGTTGGCCTCGCAGAGCAGCACCCGGTCCGGGTAGTCGGCGTCGACGACCTTGCGGACCTCCTTGAGGAACTCGTGCGTCCGCGGCAGGTTCTCGCAGTTCGTGCCCTCCTCCTCGAAGAGGTAGGGCACGGCGTCGAGCCGGAAGCCGTCGATGCCGAGGTCCAGCCAGAAGCGCAGCGCGTCGATGATCGCCTGCCGCACCGCGGGGTTCTCGAAGTTCAGGTCGGGCTGGTGGGAGAAGAACCGGTGCCAGAAGTACTGCTTGCGCACCGGGTCGAACGTCCAGTTGGAGCTCTCGGTGTCGACGAAGATGATCCGCGCGTCGGGGTAGCCGGAGTCGTCGTCGGCCCACACGTAGAAGTCCCCGTAGGGGCCGTCCGGGTCACTGCGGCTGGCCTGGAACCAGGGGTGCTGGTCCGAGGTGTGGTTCATGACGAAATCGATGATCACGCGCATCCCGCGCGAGTGGGCGGCGTCGAGGAACTCGTGGAAGTCCTCGATGTCGCCGAACTCGGGCAGCACGGCCGTGTAGTCGCTGACGTCGTAGCCGCCGTCGCGCAGCGGGGAGGCGAAGAACGGCGGCAGCCACAGGCAGTCGACGCCGAGCCACTGGAGGTAGTCCAGCTTGTCGATCATGCCGCGCAGGTCGCCGACGCCGTCGGCGTTGCTGTCGGCGAAGCCGCGGACCAGCACCTCGTAGAAGACGGCCCGCTTGTACCACTCGGGGTCGGAGCCGGGCGGCGGCAGCGCGGACCGGCCGGCCGGGAAGTCGGGAACGGGAACGGTCATCGGAATCGGTCGCCCTCGTAGACGTCGGAGGAGGCTGGAACGGCCCCCTTGCGGGGGCCCGCCGCGAGCCTGCGAGCGGTGGGGGGCAAGGGGGTCCTTTCTCAGGAGATCGGCGGCGGGAAGGTCACCGGCCGGCCGAAGGTGACCGCGAAGACGTGCGCCGGTTCGCGATAGGGGTCCAGCTCCACGTAGTTGAACTGGCCCCAGTCGTAGCGCGCCCCGGTCAGCTCGTCGGTCACCCCGAACCGCTCGTGCCAGTCGAGGCCGAGGGTGGGCAGGTGCAGCGCCGTCGTCCCGATCTGGGTGTTGTGGCTGGACAGGTTGACCACCACGACGACGGCGTCCTGGGATCCCGGATCGGTCTTCGAGAAGCACAGCAGGTCCGGGTTGTCGACGTCGTGGAACCGCAGCGTGCGCAGCTGCTGCAGCGCGGGGTGTGCCCGACGGATCTCGTTGAGCCGCCGCAGGTAGGGGGCGAGGCTGCGGCCGGCCGCCTCGGCGCCGGCCCAGTCGCGCGGGCGCAGCTGGTACTTCTCGCTGTCGAGGTACTCCTCGCTGCCGGGCCGGACGGCGACGTGCTCGTAGAGCTCGTAGCCCGAGTACACGCCCCAGGTCGGGCTCATCATCGAGGCGAGCACCGCGCGGATCTTGAACATCGGCGGGCCGCCGTACTGCAGCGACGCGTGCAGGATGTCCGGGGTGTTCACGAAGAAGTTGGGCCGCATGTAGTGGGCGTTCGCGGCCAGTTCCGCACCGTACTCGGCGAGCTCGTCGCGGCCGGTCCGCCAGGTGAAGTACGTGTAGGACTGCGTGAACCCGACGCGGGCGAGCTGGTGCATCATCGCCGGCCGGGTGAACGCCTCGGCCAGGAAGAGCACGTCCGGGTCGGTCTTCTTGACCTCCCAGATCAGCCAGTGCCAGAAGTTCAGGGGCTTGGTGTGCGGGTTGTCGACGCGGAAGATCTTCACGCCGGCGTCGATCCACACCCGGAGGACCCGCAGGCACTCCGCGTAGATGCCCCCGGGGTCGTTGTCGAAGTTGATCGGGTAGATGTCCTGGTACTTCTTCGGCGGGTTCTCGGCGTAGGCGATCGTGCCGTCGGCCTTGGTGGTGAACCACTCGGGATGCGCCTTCACCCACGGGTGGTCGGGTGCGGCCTGGAGCGCGAAGTCCAGCGCCACCTCCATGCCGAGCTCGCGGGTGCGCGCGACGAAGGCCGTGAAGTCCTCCATCGTGCCCAGCTGCGGGTGCACCGCGTCGTGGCCGCCCTCGTCGCTGCCGATCGCCCACGGCGAGCCGACGTCGTCCGGGCCCGGCGTGAGCGTGTTGTTCGGGCCCTTCCGGTTGACCATGCCGATCGGGTGGATCGGCGGCAGGTACACGACGTCGAAGCCCATGTCGGCGACCGCGGGCAGGCGCTCGGCAGCGGAGGCGAACGTTCCGTGCGTCGGCACCCCGCCGACGACGGAGCCCTCCGAGCGCGGGAAGAACTCGTACCAGGAGCCGTAGAGCGCCCGGGGGCGGTCGACCCAGATCTCGTAGGCCGGGGACGGCGTGACGAGCTCGCGGACCGGGTGGTCGTGCAGATAGCGCTGCATCGCCGGCGCGAAGGACGGCGCCACCCGTGCCGACAGCTCCAGGGACGTGTCGCGGAGGGCGGCCGCCGCGGCGGCCACCTGGTCGCGGTGCTCGCCCTGCGCCTCGGCCGCGACCCGGTCGAGGAGCCGGGCCCCTTCTTCCAGGTCGTTGGCCAGGTCCTCGGGGCCCTGGCCGGCAGCGATCTTCACGTCCACGGCGTGGTGCCACGTGGCCAGGGGGTCGCTCCAGGCCTCGACGGTGAAGGTCCAGCAGCCCTCCCGGTCGGGCACGACGGTGGCCAGCCACCGGTCGGGCTCCTCACCGAACCTCGCCATGCGGATCAACGGGGGGGCGCCCGTCGCCTCCGTACCGGCGCCGGGCGGCGTCCAGACGACGTTCGCGGCGACGGCGTCGTGCCCCTCTCGGAACACGGTGGCGGTGATCGGCACGTGCTCGCCGACCACCGCGCGGGCCGAGAAGGACCCGCACGACACGACGGGGGCGACATCGGTGATGCCGAGACGGAGATCAGGGCGGCCAGTCATCGCGGCCACGCTATCGAGGTCGCGCGGCGGGGGCACGTCGGCGGATCTGTCATCTCGATGGTCGTGCGGCAGCCGCACCCCCGGGGTGGGGCACGAAACGGAGTTTGGTTAGGCTCGCCTTAGTGAGCTGAGGGTCAGCTCCCTGAGCCCTTTGGAGTGCCCGTGTCACTGCCATCCCTGCCCCCCCGCCGGTTTGCCGGACGGTTCCGTGGCATCGCCGTCGGAGCGGCCGCCGTCGTCGGTCTGGCGGCATGCGGGGCGCCGTCGGACGCGGACGAGCCGGCCGCCGCGCCCGAGACGACCTGCGAGGCGAACGCCGTCGAGTACGGCGAGGTGGACCAGGAGGCGGCCGCCGAGGTCGACGAGGACGCCCTCGTCGTGTACTCCGGTCGCAACGAGGAGCTCGTCGCCCCGCTGCTCGAGGACTTCACCGAGGAGACCGGGATCGAGCTCTCGGTGCGCTACGGCTCCACGTCCTCCATCACCGCTCAGCTGCTCGCCGAGGGCGCGCAGAGCCCGGCCGACGTCGTCCTGCTCCAGGATGCCGGCGCCCTGGGTGCCCTCGCCGACGCCGGCTGTCTGGCCGACCTGCCCGAGGACCTCACGGGTCAGACGTTCGAGGCCTACGCCGACGACGACGGGCGCTGGGTGCCGCTCACCGGCCGCGCACGGGTCGTCGTCTACAACCCCGAGCTGATCGACGAGAGCGACCTCCCCCAGGACACCGCCGACCTCGTCGACGAGCGTTTCGCCGGCCGGATCGGCATCGCGCCGGGCAATGCCTCGTTCCAGGCCTTCGTGACCGCGCTGCGGGTGCTCGACGGCGAGGACGCCGCCGAGGAGTTCGTGCAGGCTCTCGTCGACACCGAGGCGCCGGTCTTCGACGGCAACGGCGCGATCCTGGACGCCGTCGACTCCGGCGAGCTGCCGATGGGTCTGATCAACCACTACTACTCCTTCGAGCAGGCGGCCGAGGTCGGCGCCGACAACATGACCGCACAGCTGCACTACCTGCGCGACGGCGGCGCCGGCGCCCTCGTCAACGTCAGCGGTTCGGGTGTGGTCAGCTCTACCGACCGGTCGGAGGACGCCGTGGCGATGGTCGACTTCCTGCTCTCCGAGCAGGCGCAGGAATACTTCGCCGGTGAGACCTACGAGTACCCGATGATCGACGCGGTGCCCACTGCCGCGGAGCTGCCGGCTCTCGAGGAGTTGGATGCCCCTGAGATCGACCTCGACGACCTCGCGTCGCTGTCGCAGACCCTCGAGTTGCTGGACCGGGTGGGATTGACCTGAGCGACACCCTCGCCGCGCGGACTCTCCCCGCGCAGCAGCCCGAACCCGGCGCCCTTCGGGGCGCCGGGTTCGGCGCGTCGGTGCCGCCGGCCGAGGTCGACGATCCGTCGGTCCCGTCGGGACCGCTGCCGGGCCGGCGCCGGCTCCCGCGCGGGCTGGTCGCGGCCGCGGTGGTCTCCTGCGCTCTCGTCCTGGTGCCCCTGGCGCACCTGGTCGCCGTCGCCGCCGAGCTCAACGCGGGCGAGATGGCTCAGGTCCTGCTCCGGCCGCGCACCAGGGAGTTGCTGGGCACGACGCTCGCGCTGGCCGCCGTGGTCGGCGCCGGCAGCGTCGTGATCGGTGTCGGCGCGGCCTGGCTGGTCGAGCGGTCGGACTTCCCGGGCCGCCGCTCCTTCGCGGTCCTGGTGGCGCTGCCCTTGGCGGTGCCGTCCTACGTCGCGGCCTACACCTGGCTGGCCGCCTTCCCAGCGGTGCAGGGTTTCGCCGGCGCCGCGCTGGTGCTGACGCTGTGCTGCTACCCGTACGTCTACCTGCCGGTGGCCGCGGCTCTCCGCGGGCTGGACCCCGCTTGGGAGGAGGTCGCGCGCACCGCCGGGCACCGGCCCTTGACCGTCTTCCGGAAGGTGACCCTGCCCCAGTTGCGCCCGGCCATGACCGCGGGCGGCCTGCTCGCGGTCACCTACGTGCTGGCCGACTTCGGCTCGGTGGCGATCCTGCGGGTCGAGACCCTGACGCGGTCGATCGCCACCTCGATGGAGAACAGCTTCACCCGCCTGGTGCCCACCACGCTGTCGCTGCTGCTCGTCGCCGTCACCGCGCTGGTCGTGACCGCTGAGCTGCGCAGCCGTGGGCGGGCGCGGTACGCGCGCGTCGGCTCGGGCGCCGCGCGCCGGCGTTCCCCGCAGGCGCTGCGCGGTGCCGGACGCGTCGGCGTCCCCGCCGTGCTCGGTGCGCTGCTCGTCGCAGCGCTCGGTGTCCCCGTGGCCAGTCTCGGGTGGTGGCTGACCGTCGGACGGTCGGCCGGGCTCGACCTGCCCCGGCTGGCCACGGCGGCGGGGACGTCGCTGGGCTATGCGGGGGCCGGCGCACTGCTGACGCTCCTGGTCGCGCTGCCGATCGGGCTGCTGGCCGGCCGGAATCCGGGGCGGGTCGCGCGCGGGGTCGAGGGTGCGAGCTGGCTGCCGCGCGCGGTTCCTGCCGTCGTCGTCGCGCTGTCGCTGGTCTACCTCACCGTCCGGCATGCACCCGCGGTCTACCTGAGCCCCGCGCTCCTGGTGGGCTGCTACACCGTGCTCTTCCTCCCGCTGGCCGTCGGCGCCATCCGTACCTCGGCTGCCCAGGCGCCGCCCGCGCTGGAGGAGGCGGCTCGCTCGCTCGGCCGTCGCCCGGCCGCGGTCCTGCGCCGGGTGACCCTGCCGCTGACCGCGCCCGGCCTCGCCGCCGGCGCGCTGCTGGTCTTCCTCTCCTGCCTCAAGGAGCTGACCGCGACGATGGTGCTGCACCCGACCGGCACGGAGACACTGGCCCTGCGGCTGTGGACGACCACGGGAGTGGGGCAGTACGCGGCGGCGGCGCCCTACGCCGCGCTGCTGGTCCTGCTGGCCGCCGTCCCGAACGCCCTGCTCATCTGGCGGCAGAGCCGCCGTGGCTGAGTCGGGGCTCGTGGTCGCGGGCGCCACCAAGTCCTATGGCGCCGAGCCGGTCCTGCGCGGAACGGACCTGATCGTGCCGCGGGGCAGCCTGACGGCCGTGCTGGGGCCGTCGGGGTGCGGGAAGACGACGTTGCTCCGCCTGGTGGCGGGCTTCGAGCGGCTGGACGCCGGCACGATCACCGTGGGTGGGCTCGAGGTCGCCGGCCCCTCCGGGCAGCTGCCCCCCGAGCGCCGGCAGGTCGGCATCGTGCCGCAGGAGGGGGCGCTGTTCCCGCACCTGTCGGTGGCGGAGAACGTCGCCTTCGGCCTCGGCCGCGGCGGTCGCCGCAGCGGCCGGGTGCAGGACGTGCTCGAGCTGGTCGGGCTCGCGGGTCTCGGTGGGCGCATGCCGCACGAGCTCTCCGGCGGCCAGCAGCAGCGCGTCGCAGTGGCGCGGGCGCTGGCGCCGCGACCGGCCCTGGTGCTGCTCGACGAGCCCTTCAGTGCGCTCGACGCGGCGCTGCGCGCCGACCTGCGGGCCGACGTCCGCAGGGCCGTCGCCGCCGACGGGGCGACGGCCGTCCTCGTCACGCACGACCGCACGGAGGCGTTGTCGACGGCGGACCTGGTCGCGGTCCTGCGCGACGGCCGCGTGGTGCAGTCAGCGGCTCCTGCGGTGCTGTACCGCGAACCGGCCGATCTGGGCGTGGCCGTGTTCGTCGGGGAGGTGGTCGTCCTGCCCGGGACGGCGACCGATCGCGGCGTGCGCACGGTCCTGGGGCACCTGCCGGTGGCCGGTCCGAACGGCGCGGCGGGCACCGCGGTGCGCGTGCTGCTGCGGCCGGAGCAAGTGCGGCTCGGGGATGCCGGTGACCCGGAGGCAACCGTCGTGGGGCAGGTCTTCACCGGGCCCGACAGCCTCGTCACCGTGCGGGTGCCGGGACCGGACGGCGGCTGGGACCTGACCGTGCGCGAGCGCAGCGCTGACCGACGTCCCGGCGACGTGGTGCGGGTCGGCGTGATCGGACCGGCGCGGGTGTACCCGGCCGCCTGAGCCCGATCCCCGCCCGATCCGCCACCCGGCGGTGGGGTCGGTGGGGACGCTGGGGCGGCTGCCCACGGATGAGTCGGCTCAGCGACTGGCGGCCCACCGCGACGTGGTTAGGCTCCACCGGTGCGAGCCCTCCGTCGTTTCACCGTCCGCGCTGCCCTGCCCGAGCCGCTGGCTCCTCTCTCCCAGTTGGTGATGAACCTCCGCTGGTCGTGGCACGCCGAGACCCGTGACCTCTTCGAGACCCTCGACCCGGACCTGTGGAACCGCTGCGGCGGCGACCCGGTGAAGGTCCTCGGCGAGGTGTCCGCGGAGCGGCTGGCCGAGCTGGCCAAGGACCGCAAGTTCCTGCGTCGGCTCTCCGACGCCGTCGACGACCTGCAGGAGTACCTGGCCGCGCCGCACTGGTACCAGTCACTGGGTACCGACGCCCCGAAGGCCATCGCGTACTTCTCCGCCGAGTTCGGCATCAGCGAGGTCCTGCCGCAGTACTCCGGCGGCCTGGGCATCCTCGCCGGCGACCACCTCAAGGCCGCGTCCGACCTCGGCGTCCCGCTGATCGGCGTGGGCCTGCTCTACCGCGCCGGCTACTTCGCGCAGAGCCTGTCGGCCGACGGCTGGCAGCTCGAGCACTACCCGTCGCTGGACCCGCACGGTTTGCCGATCAAGCTGCTGCGCCAGTCCGACGGCACCGCCGTCGTCATCAACGTGCCGCTGCCGGAGGGCCGGACGCTGCACGCGCACGTCTGGCGGGTGCAGGTCGGCCGGGTGACCCTGTTGCTGCTCGACAGCGACATCGAGGAGAACGCCCCGGCCGAGCGGCTGGTCACCGACCGGCTCTACGGCGGCGACGAGGACCACCGCCTGCGCCAGGAGATGCTGCTGGGCATCGGGGGCGTCCGGGCGCTGCGCGAGTGGTGCCGGATCACCGGTGACCCTGCGCCCGAGGTGTTCCACGCGAACGAGGGCCACGCCGGTTTCCAGGCCGTCGAGCGGATCCGGGAGCTCACCGCGACCCACGGCCTCGGCTTCTCCGAGGCGCTGCAGGCGGTCCGCGCCGGCACCGTGTTCACCACGCACACTCCCGTGCCCGCCGGCATCGACCGGTTCCCCAAGGCGCTCATCGAGCGGTACTTCGCCGGCTTCGGCGTCGCCCTGGAGAACCTGCTCGCGCTCGGCGCCGAGGAGGACCCGACCAAGTTCAACATGGCGCACATGGGCCTGCGGCTGGGCCAGCGGGCCAACGGCGTGAGCCAACTGCACGGCCACGTCAGCCGCGGCATGTTCAGCGACCTGTGGCCCGGCTTCGACGAGGCCGACGTGCCCATCGGTTCGATCACCAACGGCGTGCACGCGCCCACCTGGACCGCGCGCGAGCTGATCGAGATGGGCACCCAGCGGTCCAGTGCCGGTGACCCGGCCGAGGTGGGCAGCGGCGACGTCCCCTTCGACGGCGTCGACAAGATCTCCTCGGGCGACCTCTGGGCGGTGCGGCGCAAGCTCCGGTCACGGCTGGTCGAGGAGGTGCGTCGCCGGATCCGGGAGACCGCCCTCTCCCGCGGCGCGACCGAGGCCGAGGTCGGCTGGTCCGACAGCGCGTTCGACCCCGACGTCCTCACCATCGGGTTCGCCCGCCGGGTCCCGTCGTACAAGCGACTGACGCTGATGCTGCGCGACCCGGAGCGGCTCAAGGCCCTGCTCCTGGACCCCGAGCGCCCGATCCAGCTGGTCATCGCCGGCAAGAGCCACCCGGCCGACGACGGGGGCAAGCAGCTCATCCAGCAGATGGTGCAGTTCGCCGACGACCCCGAGATCCGGCACCGCATCGCGTTCCTGCCCGGCTACGACATCGGGATGGCCCGGTACCTCTACTGGGGCTGCGACGTCTGGCTGAACAACCCGCTGCGCCCGCTGGAGGCCTGCGGCACCTCGGGCATGAAGGCGGCGCTCAACGGCGGGCTCAACCTGTCCATCCGCGACGGGTGGTGGGACGAGTGGTTCGACGGGCAGAACGGCTGGGCCATCCCCACGGCCGACGGGGTCGCCGACGCCGACCGCCGGGACGACGTCGAGGCGCGGGCGATCTACGACCTGCTCGGCACCCAGGTGCTGCCGCGCTTCTACGAGCGCGACCGCAACGGTGTGCCCGGCCGCTGGGTCGAGATGGTGCGGCACACGCTGCGCTCCACCGGCCCGCGCGTGCTGGCCACGCGGATGGTCCGCGACTACGTCGACCACCTCTACGTGCCCGCGGCGCGCTCGGCGCGGACGATGGCCGGCGACGACTACGCGCCGGCCCGCTCCGAGGCCGTGTGGCGCAGCCACCTGCTCGACCACTGGAGCGCCGTCCGTGTCGCCCACGTCGAGGCGACCGGGGCCGGGGACACCCCGCAGATCGGCTCCAGCCTGGCGCTCCGGGCGGAGGTCGAGCTCCCGGGCCTGCAGCCCGGTGACGTCCAGGTGCAGGCGGCCTACGGCCGGGTGGACGACACCGACGGGCTGCACGACGTGACGACGGTGCCGATGGAGCACGAGACGGCCGACGGCACGCGCCACTGGTTCACCGCGACCGTGCCCCTCGAGCGCACGGGCGCCTTCGGGTACACGGTGCGTGTGCTGCCGCACTCGGAGCACCTGGCCACGCCCGCGGAACTCGGCGTGGTGACCACCGCGTGACGGGGCGCAGCGGCTCGCCGGTCACAGCGGGTCACCGACGTCACAGCGGTCCCGGAGGTCTCGTGATCGTTCGGCGTGGCGACCGTGCGCGTCTCCCGGCGGGTCGTCTCGGCAATTAGGCTGCACGCCATGCCCGACCGCTGTGAAGTCCTGCCCGGAGACGCCGTCGTCGCTCGTCGCGGCGGTGGCCTGCTGTGGGTGGACGCGCCCGGTTCGCCCGCCCTCGTCGCGGCCCTGCACGCCTGTCTCGGCGTCTCGGGCCCCGGAGCCGACAGGGTGCTGTCGGCCGTCGCCGGGGAGGTGGCCGGGCTCGGGTCGAGCGGCGCTTCCTTCGCCCTGGTGATCGCCGACACCGTCGACGGCTCCGGCACCGGCGTCGCGCTCTGGTCCGGCAAGGGGCAGCCCACCGTCGACGGGGTGCCGGTGAGCGGCACGTCGGTCGAGGGCTGCACCCTGGCGGCCGGCTTCCAGCTCGGCCAGACCCTCTACGTCGGCCCCGGTGCCGCGGCGCCGTCCATGCCGCCGGGTGTCGCCTTCGACCTGGTCGAGGGCACGGTCCCCGGTTCCGGCGCGATACTCCAGCTGGCCGTCGCCGCGCACTCGTCGGCCGCGCCGCCGGCGACGGCCGCGCCGGTGCAGTCGTCGTTCACCGCCGGCTCCGACGCCGGGTTCGGCTCGGGTGCGTCGGCCGCCGCCCGCCCTGCCTCGGGTGAGCAGACCGCGTTCTGGCGCCCCGAGTCGGCGGCGCCGGTGCTGCGGTTCGACGACGGCATGGTCGTCACCGTCGACGAGGACATCGTGCTGGGCCGTCGCCCCGACAACCACGAGATGGTCACCAACGGCAACGCCCGGCCGGTGCCGATCGCCGACACCCAGAACGTGCTCTCGTCGGCGCACGCGGCGCTGCAGCGCAGCGGTCGCGAGGTGTCGCTGGTCGACCTCGGCTCGCTCAACGGCACGCACGTCGCCGGGCCCGAGGCGACCGAGTGGACCCAGCTGGAGCCGGGCGTCGCGCACCCGCTCTCCGACGGCGACCGCCTGCTGCTCGGCTGGACCGTCATCACGTTCGAGCAGCCCCAGGAGTAGGTCCGCCGTGAGGCGCTGGGTGGCGGTCGTCGTCCCCGTCGTCCCCGTCGTGCTCGGCGCCTCGGCGTGCTCTCTTCTGGGCATCGGCACATCCCCTGCACCCATCGACGACGGCATCACGGTGCTGGCGAAGGTCGACGGGTGGAGCGGTCCGTTGTCGACGGACGAGTCGCTGGGCGTGAACCTTGTCGTCGAGATCGCCTACGACGAGGACGCCGCGCGGGCGGCGTGGGCCGACTCGGTGCCGGCGGACCTGCCGGGGCGCTCCGGTGAACCGCGCGAGTCCGGGCGCTACGGCTCCCTGGACGATGTCGACCTCGCCGAGCAGGCGCTCGTCGTCTACTCGGCGGGTCAGTCGGGCGCCTGTCCGGGGTGGCTGACCGACTTCTCCGTGGACGGCGACGTCCTCGCCGTCGCGGAGACCGAGCACGTCCCCGGAAATGCGTGCACGGACGACTTCGACCCCTACCGCCTCGTCCTCGCCGTCGACCGGGACAAGCTGCCCGCCGCCGACCGGCTGCCGCTGCGCACCGCCCGCGACGGCGACCGCGAGTTCGACGCGCTGGTCACCAGGTACCCGGCGGCCTGACCTGGGTCCGGCGCCCAATCCCGGTGCCGGCACCCAGGCAATGGACGCTTTACCTGCGTTGTGGGGCCCAGAACATAGGTAAAGCTTCCATTGCCTAGGGCGGCGGGGCGCGGGTCAGGGGCGGCGCAGCACCCGGAGGAGCCAGACGCAGCGGCCGGGCAGCTCGACCGGGCCGGGGGCGACCACGGTGAGCGCGGGCGGCGCCCCGGTCGCGTACTCGGTCGACACCAGCAGGTGGTAGCCGTCTCCCCAGGGTGGGCCCGGCAGCTCGACGGTCAGGGGGTCCGCGCCGGCGTGCAGCCAGACCAGCCACGAGTCGTCGATCACCCGGTGGCCGTGGGCGTCGCGGTGCCGGATGCCGCGGCCGTCGAGGTACATGCCGACGGTCTGCAGGCCGCTGTCGAACCAGTCGGCGACGGCGAGCTGCCCGCCGTCCGGGGCGAACCAGGCGAGGTCGCGGGTGCCCGGGCCCTGGTCGCCCGCCGTCCCGGGGATCTCGTGGCCCTCGAAGAAGGCCTCCTGGCGCAGGGCCGGGGCCGACCGGCGCAGCGCGATCAGCCGGGTCACGAAGGCCAGCAGCTCCTCGTCGACCGACGTCCAGTCGAGCCAGGAGATCTCGTTGTCCTGGCAGTAGGCGTTGTTGTTGCCCTGCTGAGTGCGGCCGAGCTCGTCACCGGCGGTCAGCATGGGCACGCCGGTGGACAGCAGCAGGGTGGCCAGGTGGTTGCGCACCTGCCGGGCCCGCAGCGCGGTGATCTCGGGATCGTCCGTGGGGCCCTCGACGCCGCAGTTCCAGTTGCGGTTGTGGCTCTCGCCGTCCCGGTTGTCCTCGCCGTTGGCCTCGTTGCGCTTGTGCTCGTAGGTGACCAGGTCGGCCAGGGGGAAGCCGTCGTGCGCGGTGACGAAGTTGATGGAGGCGAACGGACGGCGCCCGTCGGAGCGGTACAGGTCCGACGAGCCGGTCAACCGGTAGGCCAGGTCGCGGACGCCGACGTGCGCCCCGGACCACACGTCGCGCACCGTGTCGCGGTACTTGCCGTTCCACTCCGTCCACGGCGGCGGGAAGTTGCCCACCTGGTAGCCGCCGGGACCGACGTCCCACGGCTCGGCGATCAGCTTCACCTGGCTGACCACGGGGTCCTGGTGGACGACGTCGAAGAACGCCGAGAGCCGGTCGACGTCGTGCATGGAGCGGGCCAGCGCGCTGGCGAGGTCGAATCGGAACCCGTCGACGTGCATCTCGGTGACCCAGTACCGCAGCGAGTCCATGAGCAGTGCCAGCACGGCCGGACGGCGGACGTCGAGGGTGTTCCCGCAGCCGGTGTAGTCGGTGTACCGGGCCGGGTTGGCGCCGTCGAGACGGTAGTAGCCGGCGTTGTCGATGCCCTTGAAGGACAGCGTCGGGCCGGTGTGGTCGCCCTCGGCGGTGTGGTTGTAGACGACGTCGAGGATCACCTCGATGCCGGCCGCGTGCAGCTCCTTGACCATGGTCTTGAACTCGGTGACCTGCTCGCCGCCGGAGCCGCTGGAGCTGTAGGCCGCGTGCGGCGCGAAGTAGCCGAGGGTGTTGTAACCCCAGTAGTTGGTGAGCCCGCGGCGCAGCAGGTGCGGTTCGCTGACGAAGTGGTGCACCGGCAGCAGCTCGACGGCGGTCACCCCGAGCGACAGCAGGTGCTCGACGAAGGCGGGGTGCGCCAGGCCCGCGTAGGTGCCGCGCAGCGCCGGGGGGACGCCGGGGTGGCGCATGGTCGCGCCCTTCACGTGCACCTCGTAGATCACCGTGTCCGACCACGACGTGCGCAGCGCCCGGTCGCCGTTCCAGGGGAACGTGCCGTGCGTGACCACGCCCCTCGGGACGGCGGGTGCGGAGTCGCGCGGATCCGGCGTCGCCGACTCCACGGCGTTCGCGGGGTAGCCGAAGATCGCCGGGTCGAGCGTCAGCTCGCCGTCGACGGCGCGGGCGTAGGGGTCGAGCAGCAGCTTGTGCGGGTTGTGGCGGTAGCCGGCCCCCGGCTCGTACCAGCCGTGCACCCGGTAGCCGTAGCGCTGGCCGGGACCGACCCCGGCGAGCCGGCCGTGCCACACCTGGTGGGTGGTCTCCTCGAGGCGGTGCCGGTGCTCGGTGCCGTCGGGGTCGAACAGGCAGAGGTCGACGGCCTGGGCGCCCGCGGACCAGAGCGCGAAGTTGGTGCCCGTGCCGTCCCAGTGCGCGCCGAGCGGGGCGGAGGAGCCCGGCCAGACCTCCGGGCCCGGGGGCTCGGGGGCGTCGTGGGCGGTCACCTGCCCGATCCTGCCTGGTGCATGCGCCCCGTGTGTGCAGGGGCACGGTGTCGGCGGCCTGTGGGACGGGTTGGTTGGATGGGGGGCGTGACGAGCGAAGCGGTGATCGCCATGTGCGGCGTCGACGTCGTCCGGGGGGACACCCACCTCCTGCGCGGCGTCGACTGGACGGTCGAGGCCGACCACCGCTGGGTGGTGCTCGGGCCGAACGGCGCGGGCAAGACGACGCTGCTGCAGCTGGCCGCCGCGCTGCTGCACCCCACCCGCGGCGAGGTGTCGCTGCTGGGGGAGACCCTGGGCGCGGTGGACGTCTTCGAGCTGCGCCCCCGGATCGGCATCACCAGCGCCGCCCTGGCGCAGCGCGTCGCGCCGTCCGAGCGCACCGGTGACGTCGTCGTCTCCGCCGGCTACGCGGTCGTCGGCCGGGGACGCGAGCAGTACGACGTCCACGACCTGACCCGGGCCGCGATGCTGATGGAGCAGTGGGGGATCGCGCCGTTCGCCAACCGCTCGTTCGGCACGCTGTCCGAGGGTGAGCGCAAGCGTGCCCAGATCGCCCGGGCGCTGATGACCGACCCGGAGCTCCTGCTGCTCGACGAGCCGGGCGCCGGCCTGGACCTCGGCGGTCGCGAGGACCTGGTCTCGCGGCTGTCCGACCTCGCCCGCTACCTCTACGCCCCGGCGCAGGTGCTCGTCACCCATCACGTCGAGGAGATCCCGCCCGGCTACACCCACGCGATGCTGCTGCGTGAGGGCGAGGTCGTGGCGTCCGGTCCGGCCGACGAGGTGCTCGTCGACGAGGCGCTGTCGGAGACGTTCGGTCTGTCGCTGGCCCTGGACCGCACCGGCGGCCGCTTCACCGCCCGCCGCGCTACGTAGCCCGTCGGCTTCGCCGCCGGTACCGCCGAGATGCAGATATCGGCGGTTGTCCGTCCACCGATGACAGCCACGATGCGCACGTCGGCGCGAATCCCGACCCGGGCGGGCCGACGACCCCGGCCACGGGCGGACGACGGGGCGCGCTGGCTAGGGTGCGACGACGACGTCGTCCGCGAGGAGTGCTGCATGGCCGAGCCCGAGTTCGTGACCCTCACCGTCGAGGACGGGGTGGGCACCATCCGCCTCGACCGGCCGAAGATGAACGCGATCGACGAGCAGCTGCACTGGGAGGTGCGGGCCGCGGCCGACCGCGCGGCGGCGGACCCGGAGGTGCGGGCGGTCGTGCTCTACGGCGGTGAGCGGGTGTTCGCCGCGGGCGCCGACATCAAGGCGATGAGCCCGCTCCGCAAGGCCGACATGGTGGCCTGGGGGCGGGAGCTGACCACGTCGTTCATGCACGTCGCCACGCTGCCCAAGCCGGTCATCGCGGCGATCACCGGGTACGCGCTGGGCGGCGGTTACGAGCTCGCGCTGTGCGCCGACTTCCGTGTGCTGGGCGCGAGCGCCAAGATCGGCCAGCCCGAGATCCTGCTCGGCGTCATCCCGGGGGCCGGCGGCACCCAGCGGCTGGCCCGCCTCGTGGGCCCGGCCAAGGCCAAGGACCTGGTCTTCACCGGCCGGCACGTCGGTGCGGAGGAGGCGCTCGAGATCGGGCTCGCCGACGCCGTCGTCCCGGACGACGAGGTCTACGCGACCTCGCTCGCCATGGCCAGGAAGTTCGCCGCCGGGCCGCCGCTGGCCCTGGCCGCCGCCAAGCGGGCCATCGACGAGGGACTGGACACCACGATGGCGAAGGGCCTGGAGCTCGAGAGCGAGCTGTTCGCCGACCTCTTCGACACCGAGGACCAGAAGGTCGGCATGCAGTCGTTCCTCGAGCACGGCCCCGGGAAGGCGACGTTCACCGGCCGATGAGCACTCCGGGCCCGAGGGACGACGTCGACCGGTCCGACCCCGCCTGCCGGGCGTGGGTCGACCGTGCCGTCGCGGCGGTCGAGGCCGACGCGCACCGCAGCGCCGACACCCATCTGCTGGTCTACCCGTTGCCGCCGGAGTGGGGCGTCGACCTGTACCTCAAGGACGAGTCGACCCACCCGACCGGCAGCCTCAAGCACCGGCTGGCCCGGTCGCTGTTCCTCTACGGCCTGTGCAACGGCGACATCACCGAGGGCAGTCCGGTCGTCGAGGCCTCCAGCGGGTCGACCGCGGTCAGCGAGGCGTATTTCGCCCGCATGCTCGGGCTGCCGTTCGTGGCGGTCATGCCGGCCACCACCAGCCCCGAGAAGATCGCGCTGATCGAGTTCCACGGCGGGCGGTGTCACCTCGTGCACGACGCCGAGCACCGTCTACGACGAGGCGCGGCGGATCGCGGCCGAGACCGGCGGGCACTACCTCGACCAGTTCACCAACGCCGAGCGGGCCACCGACTGGCGCGGCAACAACAACATCGCCGAGTCGATCTTCGAGCAGATGTCACTGGAACGGCATCCGGTGCCCGAGTGGGTCGTCGTCGGCGCCGGCACCGGAGGCACCAGTGCCACGGTCGGCCGCTACCTCCGCTACCGCCGGCTCCCGACGAGACTGGCGGTGGTCGATCCCGGAGGGCTCGTCGTTCTTCCCGGGCTGGCGGGACGCGGACATGTCGGCCGCCGACCGGCCGGGCCAGCCGGATCGAGGGCATCGGCCGACCTCGGGTGGAGCCCTCGTTCGTGCCGACCATCGTCGACCGGATGATCTGCGTCCCGGACGCCGCATCGATCGCGGCGATGCGGCACCTCCAGCCGCGACCGGACGCCGGGCCGGCGGCTCGACCGGCACGAACCTGATCGGGCGCATTCACCCTCGTCGCGGAGATGGTCGCCGCGGGGCGCGAGGGCAGCGTCGTCACCCTGCTCTGCGACGGCGGCGAGCGGTACGCGCACACCTACTACGACGACGCCTGGCTGGCCGGCCAGGACCTCGACCTCGGTCCGTGGACGGCGGCGCTCGACGCGTTCGCCACGACGGGGGAGTGGCGCCCGCCCCGCCAAAGGTAGGACCAGCGTGACCGGCGCCACCGGCGTCCGGTTGCGACCTTCTGGTTACTGGCCAGTAACCTCCATGATCGGATGCCAGGCGGGCGGCTGCCCGCGTTTCCGACCCGGTGCGGAGGTAGGTCCCGCGCGATGAACATCGTCGTTCTGGTCAAGCAGGTCCCCGATTCGGGTAGCGAGCGCAAGCTGGACCCGGCGGACAACACGGTCGCCCGCGCGAGCGCGGACAACGTCATCAACGAGATGGACGAGTACGCCATCGAGGAGGCGCTGGTCGTCAAGGAGGCGCAGGGCGGCGAGGTCACGGTGCTGACCGTGGGTCCGGACTCGGCGACCGACGCGATCCGCAAGGCGCTGTCGATGGGCGCCGACAAGGCCGTGCACGTCGTGGACGACGCGATCCACGGCTCGTGCGCGATCCAGACCTCGGCGGTGATCGCCGCAGCGCTGCAGCAGCTCGAGTACGACCTGGTCCTCTGCGGCGCGGAGTCCACCGACGGGCAGGTGTCGGTGATGCCGGCGCTGCTGGCCGAGCGGCTGGGCATCCCGCAGCTGTCGGGCGCCCGCAAGCTGACCGTCGAGGGCGGCGACCGCGAGGGTCGAGCGGCAGACCGACGGCGGCTACTGGGCGCTCGAGGCTCCGCTGCCGGCGATCGTGTCGACCTGGGACACGATCAACGAGCCGCGCTACCCCTCGTTCAAGGGGATCATGGCCGCGAAGAAGAAGCCGGTGGAGACCAAGTCGCTGGCCGACCTGGGCATCGACCCGGCCACGGTGGGCCTGGGCAGCGCGACCACCCAGGTGCTCGACTTCGCCGGCCGCCCGCCCGAAGGGCGAGGGCGTCAAGGTCGCCGACGAGGGCGACGGCGCCCAGAAGCTCGTCGACTACCTCGCCGCCCAGAAGATCGTCTGACCCGGCTCCGGATCGACAGCGACAGAGGAAGGAGCACACAGACATGGCAGAGGTCCTGGTCCTGGCCGAGCTCACGCCCGAGCGGCGACGGCGTCCGCAAGACCACCCTGGAGGCGCTGACCGCCGCCCGCGCGCTCGGTGAGCCCGTCCGCCGTCGTGACCGGCGCGCCCGGCACCGCCGCGAGGGTCAAGGACGCGCTGGCCGAGTACGGCGCGGCCACGGTCTACGTGGCCGAGTCGCGCCGAGCTCGACGACTACCTGGTGGCGCCGAAGGCCGAGGTGCTGGCCGCAGCTGGTGGCCGAGACGTCGCCCGCCGCCGTGGTCATCCCGTCCTCCTCGGAGGGCAAGGAGATCGCCGCCCGGCTGGCGCTCAAGACCGGCAGCGGCTTCCTCACCGACGTCACCGAGATCGCCGCCGACGGCACCGCCACCCAGGTGGCCTTCGCCGGCGCGACGATCGTGCACTCGAAGGTCACCACC
This sequence comes from uncultured Actinomycetota bacterium, assembly GCA_963723745.1. Taxonomy (GTDB): domain Bacteria; phylum Actinomycetota; class Actinomycetes; order Mycobacteriales; family Geodermatophilaceae; genus CAVRRZ01. Next base: position 1,214,979 of record CAVRRZ010000005.1, on the reverse strand, counting down.
GGGCACGCCGATCTACACGCTGCGCGGCAACTCGGTCACCCCCGAGCCGGCGCCGGCCGCCGGCGCGGAGAAGCCGGTCGACGTCGCGGTCTCCGACGCCGCCAAGAAGGTCCGGGTCACCGACCGGGTCGTGGAGCAGAAGTCCAGTCGCGCCCGGAGCTGACCGAGGCCTCGATCGTGGTCTCCGGCGGCCGCGGAGTGGCCAGCGCCGAGAACTTCTCGATCATCGAGGGCCTGGCCGACTCCCTCGGCGCGGCCGTCGGCGCCTCGCGCGCCGCCGTCGACTCCGGCTTCTACCCGCACACCTTCCAGGTCGGGCAGACCGGCAAGACCGTCTCCCCGCAGCTCTACATCGCCGTCGGCATCTCCGGGGCCATCCAGCACCGGGCCGGCATGCAGACCTCGAAGACCATCGTGGCCATCAACAAGGACCCCGAGGCCCCGATCTTCGAGCTGGCCGACTTCGGCGTCGTCGGCGACCTGAACACCGTCGTCCCTGCCGCCACCGAGCAGATCACCGCCCGCAAGTAGGAGAAGGACCCCTCTGCCCCCCACGCCTCGCAAGCTCGGCGCGGGTCCCTGCAGAGGGGCCGCTCCAGCACGTCACCCCGAGCGCCGGTCCCCTGACGGGGGCCGGCGCTCGTCGTCGTAGGGAGGTGGGAAGCTCCCGCGCGGACGAGCGGTTGGCGGAGAGGTGCACGTGGGGCAGAGGGCGACGAGCGTCTGGGACGCCGACCACCGGCGGACGACGGCCGGACTGCTGACCCTGGTCACCCTCATCGCGTTCGAGGCCATGGCCGTCGGGACGGCGATGCCGACGGCGGTCACCGAGCTCGACGGGCTGGCCTGGTACGCGTGGCCGTTCAGCGCCTTCCTGGTGGCCTCGGTCGTGGGGATGGTCCTCGGGGGACAGGCCGGCGACCGCACGGGCCCACGGGTCGCGCTGCCGGTCGGCGTCGGCACCTTCGCCGTCGGCCTGCTGGTCTCCGGGGTCGCCCGGACATGGCGGTCCTGGTCGCCGGTCGCGCGGTACAGGGCCTGGGCGCGGGCGTCATGGTCACCCTGCTCTACGTCATCGCGGGGCAGGCCTACGCGCCCCGCCTGAGGCCGCGGCTGTTCGGCGCGATCTCCGCGGCCTGGGTGCTCCCCGCGCTGATCGGCCCGCTGATCGCCGGGATCGTCACGACGCACACGTCGCTGGCGGCTGGTCTTCGTCGGCCTGCTGCCGCTGGTGCTCATCGGGCTGCTGCTCGTGATCTCGGCCGGCCGTGCGACCGCGCCCACCGGGGGGCCGGCAGCCGCCCGCGGTGACAGCGGCTGGTGGGCGCTGCTCGCCGGCCTGGGCATCGCGGCGCTGCAGTACGCCGGGCAGCGGCTGGACCTGGTCTGCCGTCGGCCTGGCCGCCGCCGGTGTCGCCGCCCTCGTGCTGGGCCTCGGCCGGCTGCTGCCCGCGGGTACCGCCCGTGCCCGACAGGGCATCCCGGCCGTCATCGCCTCGCGCGGGTTGCTGGCCGGCGCCTTCTTCGGCATGGACGCGCTGCTGCCTCTCACGCTGACCGCGCATCCACGGCTACAGCCCGACGGCGGCCGGTCTGCCGCTGACGGCCGGCGCGATCGGCTGGGCGGTCGCCTCGCAGCTGCAGGGGCGCCGCCCCGACGCACCGCGCGAGCGGGTGCTGCGCGCAGGCTTCGCGCTGCTCGCGCTCGGCCTGGGCGGTGCGGCGCTGGCCGCGCTGCCGGCGCTCGGCGGCTGGCCGGCGTACCCGTTCTGGGCCATCGCCGGCCTCGGCATGGGGCTGGGCATGCCCAGCGTGGGGGTGCTGCTGCTCGACCAGTCACCCGAGCACGCGCGCGGCGCCAACTCCGCCGCGCTGCAGATCTCCGACGTCACCGCCTCCGCGCTCTGCATCGGGCTGGCCGGCGTGCTCGTCGCGGCGGCCACCGCCGGGGCCCTGTCGATGCCGGTGGCCGTGCTGGGCTCGATCGCCGCGTTCACGGCGCTCACCGTCGTCGGCGTCGCGGTGGCCGGGCGGACCGCTGCCCCTGGGGCGCCGGTCGCCGTCCGCGACGCGACTACCCTGGCGACGTCATGAACGGGTCCGAGTCGGTGTACCTCGACCACGCGGCGACCACGCCGGTGCTGCCCGAGGTGCTCGCCGCGATGACCGAGCAGCTCGGCCGCGTCGGCAACGCCTCCTCGCTGCACGCCAGCGGGCGCGCGGCGCGACGGGTCGCCGAGCAGTCCCGCGAGCGGCTCGCCGAGGCACTGGGCGCCCGCCCGTCGGAGGTGCTGTTCACCGGCGGGGGCACCGAGAGCGACAACCTCGCGGTCAAGGGTCTGTTCTGGGCCCGCCGGGCCGCCGACTCCCGGCGCCGCCGGATCGTGGTCAGCCCCGCCGAGCACCACGCCGTCCTCGACAGCGTCGAGTGGCTCGCCAAGCACGACGGGGCCGACGTCACCTGGCTGCCGGTGTGCTCCGGAGCGGCCGGGTCGACCCCGAGGCGCTGGCCGAGGCGCTCGGCGACGGCTCCGACGTCGCGGTGGCCAGCGTCATGTGGGCGAACAACGAGATCGGCACCGTCAGCGACATCGCTGCGCTCGCCGCGGTCGCGCACGCCGTCGGCGTGCCGCTGCACACCGACGCGGTGCAGGCCGTCGGGCAGGTGCCGGTCGACTTCGCGGCCAGCGGGGTCGACGCGCTGACCATGACCGGGCACAAGCTCGGCGGCCCGATGGGCGCGGGCGTGCTTCTGCTCCGCCGCGACGCCGAGTGCACGCCGCTGCTGCACGGGGGCGGGCAGGAGCGGGACGTCCGGTCCGGCACGCTCGACGTGGCCGCCATCGTCGGTCTGTCGGTGGCGGCGGTCACCACCGTCGGCAACCGCGAGGCCCGCGCGGCCGAGCTGTCCAGCGCTGCGCGACAGGCTGGTCTCCGGTGTGGTCGCGGCCGTGCCCGACGCCCAGCTCAACGGCGCCCCGCTCGACGACGTCGTGGCCGGCGGCCCCGGTCGGCTGCCCGGTAACGCGCACCTGTCCTTCCCCGGCGCCGAGGGCGACGCCCTGCTGATGCTGCTCGACGCCCGTGGGGTCGAGTGCTCCACCGGCTCGGCGTGCAGCGCGGGGGTCGCCCGCCCCAGCCACGTGCTGCTCGCCGTCGGTGCCGACGCGCGAGCGGGCCCGCAGCTCCCTGCGCTTCAGCCTCGGTCACACGTCGACCGACGCCGACGTCGACGCGGTGCTCGAGGTGATCGCGCCGGTCGTGGAGCGGGCGCGCCGGGCGGGGATGGGGTCTCGATGAGGGTGCTCGCGGCGATGAGCGGCGGGGTCGACTCGGCGGTGGCCGCGGCCCTGGCCGTCGATGCGGGACACGACGTCACCGGCGTCCACCTCGCCCTGTCACCCGACCGCCAGACCCTGCGCAGCGGCGCCCGCGGCTGCTGCAGCGTCGAGGACGCGCACGACGCGCGCCGGGTCGCCGACGAGCTCGGCATCCCGTTCTACGTGTGGGACCTCGCCGACCGGTTCCGTGACGACGTCATCGACGACTTCGTCGCCGAGTACGCGGCCGGCCGGACGCCGAACCCGTGCCTGCGCTGCAACGAGAAGATCAAGTTCGCCGCGGTGCTCGACCGCGCGCTGGCGCTCGGCTTCGACGCCGTCGTCACCGGGCACCACGCCCGGCTGACCGGCGGGGAGCTGCGTCGGTCCGTCGACGCCGGCAAGGACCAGTCGTACGTGCTGGGTGTGCTCACGCCTGCGCAATTGGCCGGTGCGATGTTCCCGCTCGGGTCGATGACCAAGGACCGGGTGCGCGAGATCGCCGCCGAGCGGGGTTTCGCCGTCGCCGGCAAGGCCGACTCGCACGACATCTGCTTCATCCCCGACGGCGACACCCGCGGCTTCCTCGCGCGGCGCCTCGGCGAGCAGCCCGGTCCGGTGGTCGACGCGGCCACCGGCGAGACGGTGGGGGAGCACGGCGGCACGTTCGGCTTCACCGTCGGCCAGCGCCGCGGGCTCGGGGTGACCGTCGCCGACGCGCGCCCCCGGTACGTGCTGGGGATCGAGCCGGTGTCCCGCACGGTCACCATCGGCACGGCCGACCAGGCGGGCGTGGACTCGGTGGAGACCGCCGTCCCGACCTGGACGGGACCCGCGCCCGGCGCTGCCGCTCGGGGCCGAGGTGCAACTGCGCGCGCACGGTTCCGCCGTGCCGTGCCAGGTGCACGCCGGTACGGACGGCGGCCTGCGGCTGGTGCTGGAGCGGGAGCAGCGCGGGATCGCCCCGGGCCAGTCAGCCGTCCTCTACGAGCCCGATGCCGGCCGCGGTGACCGGGTGCTCGGCCAGGGCACCATCACCGCCGCCGCGTGAGCGCCTGGGGACCGGCCACGGGCGTCGGCTCGCTGCCGGGCACCGACCCGGCCGAGGCGCTGCGCACGGTGCTGGGTGAGCTGCCCGCGATGCCGCACCTGCCCGAACTCCCGGCGCGCGGTGCGGGGGCGGACATGATCGGCCGCACCGCCGCGCTGCTGGTCGACCTGGCCGTCGACCTGACCCCGGCCGGCTGGCGGCTGGTGTCCCGCCCCGGGGTCGACCTGCGCCGCGCGCAGGAGTTCCTCGCCCGTGACCTCGACGCCCTGCACGACCAGGCCGAGGGGTACAGCGGACCGCTCAAGGTGCAGGCCACCGGACCGTTCACCCTGGCCGCCGGCCTCGGACGGAGCCGGGGCGAGCGGGCGATCGTGGACACCGGGGCCCGCCGCGACATCGCCCAGTCCCTCGTCGAGGGGATCCGGCACCACGTCGCCGCCGTCCGTGGTCGTGTGCCCGGCGCCGAGGTGGTCGTCCAGCTCGACGAGCCGTCGCTGCCCGACGTGCTGCAGGGTGGCCTGCCGACGACGACGGGCTTCGGAAAGCTGCCGGCGCTGGACGCTCCGGACGTCGAGGCCGAGCTCACCGCCACCATCTCGGCGCTGCCCGGGCCGGTGGTGGTGCACTGCTGTGCCCGCCGCTTCCCGATGGCGCTGCTCCGCGCCGCCGGCTCGGCCGGCGTCTCCTTCGACCTGGGACTGGTTCAGGACCTCGACGCGATCGGCACCGCCGTCGACGCTGGGACGCACCTGCTGGTCGGCGTCGTCCCCGGCACCGACACGTCGCTGCCGGAGCCGAAGGCGACCGCGTCCCGCGTGCAGGCCTGGTGGCGCGAGCTCGGCTTCCCGGCCGAGCAGCTGCCGGCCGCCGTCACCCTGACGCCGACCTGCGGCCTGGCGGGGGCGTCGCCCGGGTACGCGCGCGCCGCGATGGCGCACGTCCGCGAGGCCGCGAAGTACCTGCGACCCGAGTAGCGCCGCGCCGTCGCGGCCGCCCTGAAGGCGGCCTCAGGGACGCCGGGTCGTCGGGGCCTCGGGCATTCCCGCCGGTATTCGAAAAGATGCTGTTATCCAGCCACGGATAGCAGCATCCTTTCGAAAAACTGCGGTGATGGCGGGATCGCCGCCGTGGTCCCGGACTGTGACTGAGTGGGCCGCTTCAGGACACTGAACGCGGTCTCTCCGGCGTTCCCGCGGGCACGCCGTCGAGCCCCTCACCTTGACAGGGTTCCCGCGGAAAGGTCTCGTCCGGTTCGCAGTGCCCGCAGCGCGCCGTTCAGAGACGGCCCCGCGATGGCCCTTCACGGGCGAGGCAGCAAGCGGTGCGCCTTGACGGCGCACGCGCAGGAGCAACGGCGCCAGTGGCGTCGGCAGCGCCAGCACCAGGGTGGCTAGCCCAGCGCCATGGGCCAGCGGTGATCAGGGACCAGCTGCCGGTGATGAGACAGGAAGCGACCACTGCCCAGGCCAGCGAAGGTGTCAGTACCGCGGAGATGGGGCCGAAGTCCTCCAGACAGCGCGGCCCGGGGGCCCGGGGTCACCCGGCCGCTCTCACGGGATGGCTACGCAGGGAGCGCCCCCTGCAGACGGATCCCTGTAGGCGACACCGATCACTCACGCACGCCTACGGGTGTATGGATGACGGAGTATGGTCACCCATATGAAGACAACCGTCGAGATTGCGGACGCGCTCTTCGCGGAGGCTCGTGCCGAGGCAGAACGTCGCGGCACGACGATGAGGTCGCTCATCGAAGAGGGTCTGCGCCGACTCCTCGACGAAGCGGACGCCGAGACGTCCTCCTGGGAGCTGCCGGATCTCAGCTACGGGAGTGGCGGCGTCCGGGCGGAGTACCTGGCCGGCGGGCACGACGCCTTCCTCGAGGCGGCGTACGGGCCCGACCGGTGATCGCGTTCGACACCAATCTGCTGGTGTACGCGCATCGTCCGGACACGCGAGAGCACGAGCGTGCCCTGGTGGCAGTACGAGCGGCGCTGGGACCCGGCAAGGAGCGCGTGGCCGTCCCCGGACCGTGTGTCGGGGAGTTCCTCGCCGTCGTCACGAGTCCGCGGTTCTCCTCCGATCCGACCCCGTTGTCCCGGGCCCTGGCCCAGATGGACGCCTGGCTGCGAGCGCCCAACGCCGAGGTCATCGGTGAACGCACCGGGACCTGGCCGCTGCTGCGAGGGCTGATCGAGCACGGGGGGACCACCGGACAGCGGGTCCACGACGCCCGCGTCGCCGCGATCTGTCTCGACCACGGCGTGCGGGAGCTGTGGACGGTCGACCGGGACTTCGGCCGGTTCCCCGAGCTCCGCGTGCGCAATCCGCTGGTCTCGCCCCCGGCCGGGTGATGCGCGATTCGCTGTCGTACCGGCCGGATACCGTTTCGCCGTGACGACGGATGCTGCGCTGGACGAGACGGCCCCGGACGAGCCGGCGGTCGGCGCTACGGCCGACCGAGAGGACGTCACCGAGGTCCCCGACGACGTCCGCACGCGGCACCGCGAGCTGGCCGAGGAGCTCGACCGGTACGCGTTCGCCTACTACGTGCTCGACCAGCCGCTGATCAGCGACGGCCAGTACGACGAGTTCATGGCCGAGCTGAAGGCGATCGAGGCCGAGCACCCGGCGCTGGTCACCCCCGACTCGCCCAGCCAGAAGGTCAACGGCGGGTTCACTGCGACGTTCGCCCCGGTCCAGCACCTGGAGCGGATGCAGTCACTGGACAACGCCTTCTCCAGCGACGAGCTGTCCGCGTGGGCGGTACGGGTCGAGCGCGAGGTCGGTAGCGGCGCCCGGTACCTCTGCGAGCTGAAGATCGACGGCCTCGCCGTCGCCCTGCTCTACGAACGCGGCCGCCTCGTGCGTGCGGCCACCCGCGGCGACGGGACGACGGGTGAGGACGTGACCGCCAACGTCCGCACGATGAAGGACATCCCCCAGCAGCTGCCCGGAGACGACCTGCCGGAGCGGCTGGAGGTGCGCGGCGAGATCTACTTCCCCGTCGAGGCCTTCGCCGACCTGAACGCGTCCATGGTCGAGCAGGGCAAGGCGCCCTTCGCCAACCCGCGCAACGCGGCGGCGGGCTCGCTGCGGCAGAAGGATCCGCGCGTGACCGCAACCCGGCCGCTGCGGCTGATCGTCCACGGCATCGGTGTGCACGACGGGTGGCGGCCCGAGAACCAGTCCGAGGCCTACGTCCGGCTGCGCGAGCTGGGCCTGCCCACCAGCGACCGCTACGAGGTCGTCGACGATCTCGAGGGCGTGTGGGCCTTCATCGAGCGGTACCGCGAGCAGCGGCACTCGGTGGAGCACGAGATCGACGGCGTGGTCGTGAAGGTCGACCAGATCGCGCTGCAGCGCCGGCTCGGGTCGACCTCGCGCGCCCCCCGCTGGGCGATCGCCTTCAAGTACCCGCCCGAGGAGGCCACCACCAAGCTCCTCGACATCCGCGTCAACGTCGGGCGCACCGGACGGGTCACCCCCTTCGCCTACATGGAACCGGTCAAGGTCGCCGGTTCCACGGTTCAGCTGGCCACCCTGCACAACGCCGGCGAGGTGAAGCGCAAGGGCGTGCTGATCGGCGACACCGTCGTCATCCGCAAGGCCGGCGACGTGATCCCCGAGGTGCTCGGACCCGTGGTCGCCGCACGCACCGGCGACGAGCGCGAGTTCGTCATGCCCACGCACTGCCCCGAGTGCGGCAGCGAGCTGCGCCCCGAGAAGGAGGGCGACGCCGACATCCGCTGCCCGAACGCCCGTTCCTGCCCCGCCCAACTGCGGGAGCGCGTCTTCCACGTCGCCGGCCGCGGCGCTTTCGACATCGAGAACCTCGGCTACGAGGCGGCGGTCGCGCTGCTGCAGAGCGGCCTGCTCCAGGACGAGGGCGACCTGTTCTTCCTGGACGCCGAGCAGCTGGAGCAGGCCGCGTTCTTCACCAAGAAGGACGGCACCCTGTCGGCCAACGGCGGCAAGTTGCTGGCCAACTTGCAGACCCGCAAGGACGTCCCGCTCTGGCGGGTGCTCGTCGCCCTGTCGATCCGGCACGTCGGCCCCACGGCCGCGCAGGCGCTCGCCCGCGACTTCCGCAGCCTCGACCGGATCGCCGAGGCCTCCGAGGAGGAACTGGCCGCCGCCGACGGCGTCGGGCCCACCATCGCCGCGTCCATCCGCGACTGGTTCGCCGTCGACTGGCACCGCGAGGTCGTCGAGAAGTGGCGGCAGGCCGGCGTCCGCATGGCAGACGAGGGCGAGGACGCCGGACCGGGGCCGCTCACCGGCGTCACCGTCGTCGTCACCGGCTCGCTGCGCGACTTCAGCCGCGACCAGGCTACCGCCGCCATCCAGGAGCGCGGCGGCAAGGTCACCGGCTCGGTCAGCAAGAAGACCGGCTTCGTCGTCGTCGGGGCCGACCCGGGCAGCAAGTACGACAAGGCCGTGCAGGTCAAGGCCCCGATCCTGGACGACGACGGCTTCCGGGTCCTGCTCGAGGAGGGGCCGGACGCTGCGCGCGAGGTGGCCACCGTCGGGGACGGCGGATGAGGGATCAGGCCGGCGGCAGGTGCGCGACGGTCGCGGCCAGCCCGGCCAGGTGCACCAGCCGCAGCAGCTCCGAGCGGCGGTAGGCGGGCCCGCCCGAGCGGCCGAGCAGCACGACGGTGCCGTCCTGGTCGGCGAACGGCGCCGCCATCATCTCCACGGCCATCTCGCGCCACTGGGCCGGTAGCCAACCGGCCTCGCTCGGCAGCAGCACGGGGGAGCGCAGTGGCAGCCAGGGCAGGCACATGCCCTCGAACGTCGGTGCCGCCTCCGACGCCGCCCGCACCTGGTGGCCCTCGCCGTCCCCGGTCAGCACCGCCGCCCAGCCGCTGTGCAGCACCCGCGGCAGCTCCGCGGCCAGCAGCTTCACCGCCGTGCCCTCCTCGGCGTGCGCCAGCGACTCGAGCAGCTCGAGTTCGCGATGGGTGTCCAGCGAGCCGGAGAACGGCCGCAGCGACTCGACCTCGACGTCCGGGATCGCCTGCGCGGCGGAGATCAGGCTGTCCGGGAGGCGGCCCGGCGGCAGGTCGACCACCACGTCGTCGACGGCGACGCCGTCGGCACGTTCGAGCACGTCGAGCGAGACGATGTCGGCGCCGGCAGTGCCCAGCGCGGTCGCGACGGCGCCGAGGATGCCGGGACGGTCGGGCAGGACGAGACGGAGCAGATAGGACACGGTTCCTCCGGGCGGTCGGGCAGCGGGGCCGATCTCCGTCGATCGCCGGTACCGGCAGCCTGCCATGCGGACGCCGACGCGGGCAGGGCCCCCCGCGGGCCGCTGCGTAGAGTGATCCGGTCGGCCGTCCAGCCCCGGCGACCCGACCCGATGCGACGACGCCGGCGCTCCGGCCGCAGGTCGATCCCGGTACGAAGGAGAGTTTCCGCCCCCGTGAGCACGCTGTCCCGGAACGATGTGGCGCACCTCGCGCGCCTGGCCCGGCTGGCGGTGACCGACGAGGAGCTCGACCTGTTCGCCGGTCAGCTCGCCGTCGTGCTCGACGCCGTGGCCCGCGTGGGCGAGGCCGCGGTCGAGGACGCCCCGCCGACCACGCACGCCGTCCCCATGACCAACGTGACGCGTCCCGACGTCGTCACGCCGAGCCTGCCCCGGGAGGTCGTCCTCGCCGGTGCGCCGGCTGCGGAGGACGGTCGGTTCCGGGTGCCGCGGATCCTGGGGGAAGAGGAATGAGTCTCACCACCACCGACGCCGCCGAGCTCGGCCGGCTGCTCGCCGGCAGGGAGGTCACCTCCGCCGAGGTGACCCGCGCCTACCTCGACCGCATCGCCGCCGAGGACGACGACCTCGGCGCGTACCTGCACGTCGACCCCGAGGCATCGGTGCGCCGCGCCGAGGAGATCGACGCCACCGGAACCACCGGCATCGGGCTGGCCGGCATCCCGGTCGCGCTCAAGGACCTCGTCGTCACCGCGGGCGTGCCCACCACCAGCGGCTCGAAGATCCTCGAAGGCTGGCGCCCGCCGTACGACGCCACCGTCGCCGCGCGGCTGAAGAACGCCGGCACCGTGCTGCTGGGCAAGACCAACATGGACGAGTTCGCCATGGGCAGCTCGACCGAGAACTCCGCCTACCGGCCGACCCGCAACCCCTGGGACCCCGAGCGCGTCCCCGGCGGGTCGTCGGGTGGTTCGTCGGCGGCCGTCGCCGGCGGGCTCGCCCCCTGGGCGATCGGCACCGACACCGGCGGCTCGATCCGCCAGCCGGCGGCCGTCACCGGGCTGGTCGGGCACAAGCCGACCTACGGCTCGGTCTCCCGGTACGGGCTGATCGCCTTCTCCTCCAGCCTCGACCAGGCCGGACCCATGGCGCGCACCGTCCTGGACGCCGCGCTGTTGCACGAGGCGATCGCCGGCCACGATCCGGCCGACTCCACCAGCATCGACGCCCCCGCGCCGGTGCTCGCCGAGGCCGCCCGCCGCGGCGCCTCGGGTGACCTCTCGGGCCTGAAGATCGGCGTCGTCCGCGAGCTCGGCGGCGAGGGGCACACCGACGGCTACGAGCCCGGCGTGCTGGCCGCCTTCGCCGAGGCGCTGCAGCGCCTGGAGTCGCTGGGCGCGGAGATCCGCGAGGTCTCCTGCCCGGCCTTCGACCTCGCCCTGCCGGCGTACTACCTGATCGCGCCCAGCGAGGCGTCGTCCAACCTGGCCCGCTTCGACGGCGTCCGGTACGGCCTGCGGGTCGGCGACGACGGCGAGAACGACCTGGACACCGTGATGGCGCTGACTCGGGAGGCGGGCTTCGGCCCGGAGGTCAAGCGCCGCATCATCCTGGGCACCTACGCACTGTCCAGCGGCTACTACGAGGCCTACTACGGGCAGGCGCAGAAGGTGCGCACGCTCATCGTGCGCGACTTCACCGCCGCTTGGGGCGGCCGGGACGGCGGCGGGGTCGACGTGCTGGTCAGCCCCACGACGCCGACCGTCGCGTTCCCGATCGGCGCGCGTGTCGACGATCCGCTGGCCATGTACGCCGCCGACCTGTGCACCCTGCCGGCGAGCCTGGCGGGGCTGCCGGCGATCTCGGTGCCGTGCGGTCTGTCCGAGGGGCTGCCGGTCGGCCTCCAGGTGATGGCGCCGGCGATGGCCGACGACCGCTGCTACTCGGTGGCCGCCGCGCTCGAGGCCGCGCAGGACGACGCCCGCGGCATGCGCTTCCTCGACCAGCTCGCACGGACGGAGACCGCGGCGTGAATGGTGCCCTCAAGGCCGCATGGGGCCTCACCGCGTTCGTGATCGTCGCCGGGATCCTCGGCTGGATCCTCACCGACCGCGCAGTGTTTGCCGTCTTCCTCGTGCTCGGCGTGCTCACCGCCGCCGGCGCCTGGTGGACCGGCCGAGGCGCCGGCCCCGCGTCGAACGGAGACCCCCGATGACCGATCGCCTGGTCGAGTACGAGGACCTGCTCACCCGCTACGAGCCGGTGATCGGCCTCGAGACGCACGTCGAGCTGGGCACCGCGTCGAAGATGTTCTGCGGCTGCTCGACCACCTTCGGGGCCGAGCCCAACACCCAGACCTGCCCGGTCTGCCTGGGCCTGCCCGGCGCGCTGCCGGTGGCCAACTCGGCCGCGATCGAGGCCACCATCCGCATCGGGCTCGCGCTGGGCTGCCGGATCGCGACGTGGTCCCGCTTCGCGCGCAAGAACTACTTCTACCCGGACATCCCCAAGGGCTTCCAGACCACCCAGTACGACGAGCCCCTCTGCACCGCCGGGCACCTCGACGTCGAGGTCGACGGCGAGACCTACCGGGTGGAGATCGAGCGGGTGCACCTGGAGGAGGACACCGGCAAGAACCTGCACGTCGGTGGCTCCACGGGCCGCATCCACGGCGCCTCGCACTCGCTGATCGACTACAACCGGGCCGGCATCCCGCTGGTCGAGATCGTCACCCGGCCGATCCCGGACACCGCCGGCAAGGCACCCGAGGTGGCCAAGGCCTACGTCACCGAACTGCGGGAGATCCTGCTGGCCCTCGGCGTCTCCGAGGTGCGGATGGAGCAGGGCAATCTGCGCTGCGACGTCAACACCTCGCTGGCCCCGACCGGCGGACTCGAGTGGGGTACCCGCACCGAGACCAAGAACGTGAACTCGCTGCGCTCGGTCGAGCGGGCGGTGCGGTTCGAGATGCGCCGGCAGGCCGCCGTCCTCGACGAGGGCGGCCGGATCCTGCAGGAGACCCGCCACTTCCACGAGGACACGGGGACGACGTCCCCGGGCCGGAGCAAGGAGGAGGCGACCGACTACCGGTACTTCCCCGAGCCCGACCTCGTGCCGGTCGCGCCGGACGCGGAGTGGGTCGAGAAGCTGGCCGCCGCGCTGCCCGAGCTGCCCGCCGCCCGCCGCATCCGGCTGGAGCAGGAGTGGGGCCTGTCGCCCACCGAGATGGCCTGGCTGCTCAACGCCGGCGCGCTGGGCCTGGTCGCCGACACGGTCAACGCGGGCGCCTCCCCGGCCGATGCGCGCAAGTGGTGGCTGGGCGAGCTCGCCCGCCGCGCCAACGACGCCGGTGTCGACCTCACCGAGCTGGCCGTCACTCCCCGCCAGGTCGCCGAGCTCACCCGGCTCGTGGGCGAGGGCACCATCAACGACCAGCTCGCCCGTCAGGCGCTCGACGGTGTCCTGGCCGGCGAGGGTGACCCGGCGCAGGTGGTCGAGGCCCGCGGGCTGGCCGTCATGGGGGAGTCCGACGAGCTCGTCGCCGCCGTCGACGCGGCGCTGGCCGCCAACCCCGACGTCGTCGAGAAGGTGCGCGGCGGCAAGGTGCAGGCACTCGGCGCCCTGGTCGGGGCGGTCATGAAGACCACCCGCGGCAAGGCCGACGCGGCGACGGTGAAGCGCATGCTCGAGGAGCGCGTGCTCCCCGGCTGATCCCGACCAGATCTGCACACTCGTACGCTTCGGCCCCCCGATGCGTACGAGTGCGCAGATCTCGGCGATCGGGTCAGAGGGGCGAGGCGCCCTCGGCGGTGGGCGGGACGATCCGCAGCACCTTGTCGTCGTCCTCGGCGGGCTCGCCCCCGCCGTCCCGGTTGGACGTGGTGACCCACAGCCCGCCCTCGGCGTCGAGCACCAGGGTGCGCAGCCGCCCGTACTCGCCTCGGAGCACGGCCTCCGGGGTGTCCACGATCGACCCGTCGCCGTCGACCTCGGCGACGTGCATCAGCTCACCCGGCAGCGACGCGAGGAACACGGCGGGACCGGCGACCGCGCAGCCGGCCAGGCCGGCCTGGTCCGCCGGGAAGTCGATGACCGGATCGACGCTGTCGGGGCGCTCGACCGGCCACCCGTGCTCGCTGTCCGCGGTGACCGCGTTGAGTTCCCGCTCACCGACCGCGTACAGCCGCGCCTGCTCGCCGCCGGCGGTGCACAGGGCGGCGACGTCGGCGTGGCCGAGGCTGTAGACCGGGTCGAGGCCCCCCACCGGCCGGCCGAAGACGTCGATGCGCAGCACCTTGCCCGCCAGCGAGTCCGGATCGGCGGCCAGGGACGGGATGCCGGTGTCGCCGGTGCCCACGTAGAGGTGCTGGTCGGCGCCGAACAGCAGCGCGCCGCCGTTGTGCTCGTCGCCGCGGGGGATGCCCGTGAACACCGGGTTCGGGGTGCCGCCGATGGGGAAGCGGACGACGCGGTTGTCCTGAGCCGTGGAGATGTAGGCGTAGACCAGGCCGTCCTCACCGAACGTCGGCGAGAGCGCCAGCCCGAGCAGGCCGCCGTCCCCGGCCGTGTCGATGCCGGGCACGGTCATCAGCTCGCGCTGCGGCGAGCGGTCGGGGAAGACCTGGACCAGCCGGCCGGTCTCCCGCTCGCCGACGATGGCGCTGCCGTCGGGGAGCACCACCAGCCCGGTCGGCACGTCGAGGTCGGTGGCGACCACGTTCGGATCACCCTCCTCCTCGCCGGCGCCCGGCTCGGCGGGGGCCTGAGGGGGCGGCGCCGCCTCGTCGGACGGCGGGCCGACCCGGGGCGGGGCGCCCTCGGGCAGCGGCCGGAAGGGGCCCCTCGGCTCGTACCCGTCCCCGCCGCCGCAGCCGGTCAGGACGGTGACGGCGAGCAGGCCCGCGAGCATGGGAACGGCACGCCCGCGCGCACCTACCGCCGCCCGCCGTCCCACGCCGATCACAGTACGTGCGCTCGCGGGGCCTGCGCCTAGGGTCGAGCCATGTCCCAGCACCGCCTCGACCTCGCTCCCGACGAGCAGCTGCACGTGCTGGTCCCGCCGGACATCGTCGACCGGGTGGCCGCCGTGTCCGGCCGCGTCACCGCTCATCCGGTCGACCCGGACGCCGGCCCGCCGCAGGGCGAGGCCGCCCGGGCGCAGGTGTGGGTGCCGCCCAACGGCTACCCGGGCGTGCCCGAGGGGCTGGTCGAGGCGCTCCCGGCGCTGCGCCTGGTCCAGCTGCAGACCGCCGGCGCGGAGAAGTTCATCGGCCGGCTGCCCGAGGGCGTGGTGCTGTGCAACGCCCGCGGTGCGCACACGCCGTCCACCGCCGAGTGGGTGATGGCCGCGACCCTCGCCGCGCAACGCGGCATCCCGTTCTTCACCAGGGAGCAGGACGCCGGCCGGTGGTCGTTCGGCACCCAGCACACATTGGTCGGGGCCCGGGTCCTGGTCGTGGGTGCCGGCGACATCGGCGCGACGATCGGCCGGATGCTCGACGGCTTCGGCGTCGAGGTCGAGTACGTGGCCCGCAGCGCGCGGGAGGGCGTGCACGGGACCAGCGAGCTGCCCGAGCTGCTCCCGCGAGCCGACGTGGTGATCCTGATCGTCCCGGTCACCGACGAGACCCGGGGCATGGTCGACGCGCCGTTCCTCGCGGCGATGAAGGACGACGCGCTGCTGGTCAACGCCGCCCGCGGGGTGGTCGTCGACACCGACGCGCTGCTCGCGGAGCTCACCGCCGGCCGGCTGCGCGCGGCGCTCGACGTCACCGACCCCGAGCCACTGCCGCCGGGCCATCCGCTGTGGTCCGCGCCGGGCGTGCTGATCACCCCGCACGTCGGCGGGCAGATCCCGGGCACCGTCGAGCGTGCGGCGACGTCCGTCGTCCGCCAGCTCGAGCGCATCCTGGCCGGCGAGCCGCTCGCCGACGTCGTCGCCGACTACTGACGAGCGTCGTCGCGGCAGAGCCCGCTCGGACGGTCAGGGGGCCGGCGGCGCCGGGACGTCGATCCGGCCGCCGGACAGCTCCGACAGGCGTGGCAGGTCGCGGGGGCGCAGCACCGGCAGCCGGATCTCCGTGCCGCGGGTGGTCACCAGGTACAGCTCCTTCCGGCCGCCGACGCGGATGCCGGCGATCTCGGTCCACGGCACGTGCCGCGAGCCGGCGACCGACTCCACACCGATGCCGTCCTCGCCGATCGCGACCCCGACCCGCAGGACCCACACGGCCATCAGGACCGGCACGAGGAGGACCAGCGACGCCCAGGGGGAGAACATCGCGACCGGGAGCAGGCACAGCGCGAAGAGCACGAGCGGCAGCAGCGCCGTGCGGCTCATGCGCAGGCGGGCGGGGGCGGTCACGGCTCCCCATGCTCCCAGACAGGGCGATCACCCGGGATGGCCGAGATCGGAGCCGCCTACGATCGCGGTCGTGACCACCGTCGACGATCGCCCCCCCGCATCCGAGGCCGCCGCAGGGAGCCCGGACGTCAAGCCGCGCAGCCGTGAGGTGACCGACGGGATCACCCGAGCGCCGGCCCGCGCGATGCTCCGGGCCGTCGGCATGGGCGACGACGACTGGGACAAGCCGCAGATCGGCGTCGCCTCGTCGTGGAACGAGATCACCCCCTGCAACCTGTCGCTGGACCGCCTGGCCAAGCGCGCCAAGGAGGGTGTCCACGCCGCGGGCGGCTACCCGCTCGAATTCGGCACCATCTCGGTCTCCGACGGCATCTCGATGGGCCACGAGGGCATGCGCGCCTCGCTCGTGTCCCGGGAGGTCATCGCCGACTCGGTCGAGACGGTCATGTTCGCCGAGCGGCTCGACGGCTCGGTGCTGCTCGCCGGCTGCGACAAGTCCCTGCCCGGCATGCTCATGGCCGCAGCCCGCCTCGACCTGGCCAGCGTGTTCGTGTACTCCGGCTCGACGCTGCCGGGCAAGCTGGGCGACCGCGACCTGACCGTCATCGACGTGTTCGAGGCGGTCGGCGCGTGCGCGGCGGGCCGGATCAGCGAGGACGAGCTCGGCGAGATCGAGCGCAACGCCTGTCCGGGCATGGGTTCGTGCGGCGGCATGTACACCGCCAACACGATGGCCAGTGTCGCCGAGGCGCTGGGCATGGCCCTGCCCGGCAGCGCGGCCCCGCCGGCGATCGACAGCCGCCGCGACGCCGTGGCGATCGCCTCGGGCGAGGCCGTGGTCAACCTGCTGCGCAAGGGCATCACCGCCCGGCAGATCATGACCAGGAAGGCCTTCGAGAACGCGATCACCGTGGTCATGGCGCTCGGCGGCTCCACCAACGCCGTCCTGCACCTGATGGCCATCGCGCACGAGGCGCAGGTCGACCTCACGCTCGACGACTTCAACCGGATCGGTGACCGGACGCCGCACCTGGCCGACGTCAAGCCGTTCGGCCGCTACGTGATGACCGACGTCGACCGCATCGGCGGCGTGCCGGTGGTCCTGCGGGCCCTGCTGGACGCCGGGCTGCTGCACGGCGACGCGCTGACCGTCACCGGGAAGACCATGGCGGAGAACCTCGCCGAGATCGCCCCTCCGGACCCCGACGGCGCGATCATCCACGCGATGAACCAGCCCATCCACCGGACCGGCGGGCTGACGATCCTGCGGGGCTCGCTGGCGCCGGAGGGCGCGGTGGTCAAGTCCGCGGGCTTCGACACCGACGTGTTCGAGGGGACCGCGCGGGTCTTCGACGGCGAGCAGGGCGCGATGGACGCGGTCACCGAGGGCACGCTCAAGCCCGGTGACGTCGTCGTCATCCGCTACGAGGGCCCCCGGGGCGGCCCCGGCATGCGGGAGATGCTGGCGGTGACCGGCGCGATCAAGGGCGCGGGCCTCGGCAAGGACGTCCTGCTGCTGACCGACGGCCGGTTCTCCGGCGGCACCACCGGCCTGTGCATCGGGCACGTCGCACCGGAGGCGACCGACGGGGGGCCGATCGGCCTGGTCGCCGACGGTGATCCGATCCGGCTGGACCTCGCCGCCCGCACCCTCGACCTGCTGGTCGACGACGCCGAACTGGCCCGTCGCCGCCAGGAGTGGGTGGCCCCGCCGCCGCGGTACACGACCGGTGTCCTCGCCAAGTACGCCAAGCTCGTGGGGTCGGCGGCGCAGGGCGCCATCTGCGGCTGACGCCACCGGCCAGGCCCCGCCACCCGGACGGGGGAGACCCCCCGAACGGGTGACCGCACCGGCGGTTGGGCTCCTCACGTTGCGTGAGGCTGTCGAGACTGTCCGTGTGGAACCCCGTCGATGGTGCCTGCTGGTCTGTACCGCGCTGGCGCTGAGCGCCTGCGCGGGCGCCGCCGTGACGCCTCGGCTGGCCTCGGTGGCCGACGTCGTGCTGGTCGCCTGCGGCGGGCTGTGCGGCGCCGCGCTGTGGATCGTCGGCAGTCGGCACGGGCGTGCACTGCGCGGATGGCGGCTCTTCGCGCTCGCGCCGCTGTTCGCCGCGCTCGGCGGGGTGCTGCCGCTGCTCGTGGCGCCCACCGATCCGCTCGACGCCGCCGTCCTCCGATGGCTGCCCACCGTGCCCGGCTACCTGCTGGCCATCGCCGGTGGGCTCACGCTGGTCGACCGCAGTCGCTTCCGCGGACGCGGACGGCGGGTCGGCGTCGAGCTCCTGCTGTTCACCACCGCGAGCGTGGTCACCGTCCAGCTGCTCTTCGTCGGCCCGGCCGGCCAGTGGAGCACCTTCGCCACCACCGAGCGGCTGGTGCTCTCCGCCGGCGTGTTGGCGACGTCGGCGACCATGGCGGCCGCACTGACCGTGCTGGGCGCCATCGAGTCCCGCCGTCAGCGTGCCGCACTGCTGCTGCTGGTGGGCTCCGTCCTGCTGACCGTCGGCCGCGGCCTGGGCACGTCGGCACTGCTCGGGGGCTGGGCGAACGGGACATCGGTGAGCCGGATGTGCGTGGTCGCCGGTCTGGCCGCGGTCACCTGGGCCGCCCTGGCCGACCCCGGACCCGGCTCGGACCGCCGACCGCGCAGCGGCGCCTCGACCCGGCTGGGGCACCTGCTGCCGCACCTCGCCCTCGTCGTCGCGACGGTGGTCCTCTCGGCCGCCACGGTCGCGGGCCACCGCCCGAGTCTGCTGTCGGTCACCGGCCTGGTGCTCGCGGTCGCGCTGGTCGCCGTCCACCGGTGGGTGACCGCCCGTGACGAGCAGCTGCTCGGTGCCCGGCTGCGCCGCAGCGAGGCCTGGTTCCGCTCCCTCGTGCAGTCCGGTAGCGACGCCGTGCTCATCCTGGACGACGATCTGCGCGTGACCTGGGCCTCGCCCGCGCTCGCGCGGACCCTCGGACCGGTGGCCGGGGAGCTGCCGGGCCGGTCGCTGCCGATGGTCGTCCACCCGGACGACGTCGCGGGCCTGCTCGCCGCGCTGCCTTCGGGAGAGCCGGACGCCCCCGCGCCCGAACCCGCCCGGGGCGCCGGGCCGCACATCCTGCGGATCGCCGACGACTCCGGTGACTGGCGCGTGTTCGAGGCCAACGTCTCCGACCTGCGCGCCGACACCTCCGTCGGGGCGGTGGTGCTGCACTGTCGCGACGTGACCGAACGGCACGCCCGCGAGGAGGCGCTGCAGAGCGTCGCCTACTCCGACCCGATCACCGGCCTGCCGAACCGGGCGTCGTTCCTGCTGGACCTGCATCGCGCCGTGACGCCGGGGGCCGCGCCGGCCACCCTCCTCCTGGTCGAGGTGGAGGGCCTGTTGAAGGCCCGCGAGGACGTCGGCCGCGAGATCGTCCGCAACGTGGTGGGCGAGATCGGCCGGCGGCTGCGCTCGACGGTCC
Organism: uncultured Actinomycetota bacterium; assembly: GCA_963723745.1. GTDB lineage: Bacteria > Actinomycetota > Actinomycetes > Mycobacteriales > Geodermatophilaceae > CAVRRZ01. Next base: position 1,195,576 of record CAVRRZ010000005.1, on the reverse strand, counting down.
GGAGCGACGACGTCGTCGCGCGCATGGGCAGCGGCACGTTCGCCGTGCTCACGCATGCGACGGACGACGACCCGCAGAAGATGGACGCCGAGGCCGACCAGGTCGCCGCCCGCTGCCTCGCGGTCGTCGAGCAGCCGATCATGACCGCCGACGGCATCGTGGACCTCTCGGCCTCGGTCGGCCTGGCCGTCGCCGAGCCGGGCCTGTCGGTCGAGGACCTGCTCAACCGGGTCGGTCTCGCCGTCCGTGCCGCCCGGGACCGGGCCGCCGGCACCGCGGGGCGCTACACGACCGCACTGGGGGAGGCCGCCGCCCGCCGCGAGCGGCTGCGCGCCGACCTGCCCGGGGCCCGCGACCGGAACGAGTTCTTCCTGCTCTTCGAGCCCATCGTGTCGCTCGGCGAGCAGCGGGTGGTGGGGGTCGAGGCGCTGCTGCGCTGGCGGCACCCGGTCGTCGGCGACGTGACGCCCGCCGAGTTCATGCGCCTCGCCACGCGGGCCGGCGTCGCCGGGCAGCTCGGCCGCTGGGCGCTCCAGGAGGCCACGACCGCGGTCGCGTCCCTGCCCGCAGGCGACGGGACGCCGATCCGGCTCGGGTTCGACGTGCCGACCGGCTGGGCGGCCGGCGGCACGCTCGTGGCCGACGTCGCGGCGGCGCTCGAGGCCTCCGGGCTGCCTGCCGAGCGGCTGGTGCTGGAGATCACCGAAGGTACGGTGCTGGCAGACGCCCAGCGGATCGGCTTGGATCTCGCCACGCTTCGTCTCATGGGGGTGCACATCGCGCTGGAGGGCTTCGGCGCCGGGAACTCCGGCCTGGGTCAGCTGACCCGGCTGCCCATCGACGTGCTGAAGCTGGACCGGTCACTGATCTCGCGGGTCGACCGCGACCCGCAGAGTCGCGCCCTGTGCGAGTCGGTGACCGGGATCGGTCTGGCCCTCGGGCTCGACGTGGTCGCCGAGGGTGTCGAGACGGCGGCCCAGCTGGGCGCCCTGTGCGGCATGCCGTGCGGGTTCGCCCAGGGCTTCGTCATCTCGCGGCCGATGCCGGTCGCCGACCTCCGCGCGCTGCTCGTCGAGGGCGCCGGAGCCCTGTGGCCCGGTCTGGTCGGTCAGCGGTGACGTCGACCCTCCCCGCGCCTGCGGGAGAGCCCCGCGCGGGATCGCGCGGGGCTCTGCTCGTGCTGGGCGCCCTCGCGTCCGGTGTGCTCGTCGTCCGGCTCGGCCTGCCCGACGAGGCCCGGCGCGCCAGCCCCGCGCTGCTGGCCGTGGCCTGCGCCGTCACCGCCGGAGCGCTGACCCGCGCCGGGCGTCGCGTCCCGGCCGGCTCGGGCCGGCCCTGGCAGGTGCTCGCCGGCGCTGCCGCCCTGCTCGCCGTGGGTCAGACGGCCACGGCGGTGCGCGGGGTCGGCTCGGACCTGGGCCGGGCGGGCTGGGAGGAGGCGCCGCAGCTGCTGGCCGTCTTCGCCGTCGTGCTCTGCTGCCTGCTGCTCATGCCACCCCGGGAGCAGCGCCGCGGAGGCTCGCGGGTCCTGGTCGATGCGTTGATCGTGCTCGTGGCGGTGGCTGTGATCGGCGAGTTCGTGCTCGCCGACGCGCTGGTGACCGGCCAGGGACTGCCCGCTGCCCTGATCACCGTCGGTTATCCCGCGCTCGGGGCCCTGCTCTGCGGCCTCGGCCTGATCACGTTGGCGCGGGTCAGCGAGCCCCGACGCCGCGCGGCCGGGTGGCTGCTCGGGGCCGTCGTCCTCATCTCGGTCGTGGCGGTGGCCGACGCCTTCAGCCGGACACTGGGCGGGCCGGCCGTCGACCTGCTCACCCCACTCGCCTGGCTGGCCATGCTGGCCTGTGGCATCCGCGCCGCCGACTCCGACCCCGGCCAGCCCGGCGTCGAGCGACCGCAGTCGCGCCCGGTGCCGCTGCTCGGCGTGCTGCTCAGCCACTGCACCGCCTACTCGGTCGCGCTGCTCGTCTTCGGTGCCGCCGTCGCCGGCCGGAGCCCCACCCTGGTGGAGGGCATCGGCGTCAGCGTGCTGGTCGTGCTGACCTTCGTCCGCGGCCTGCTGTGGGCCACCGACGGGCAGCGGCTGGCCCGGCGGCTGCTGCGCACCGACCGCCGGCTGCGCGCCCTGGTGGCCTCCGCCGAGGACGTCACCGTCGTGCTCGACCTCGAGGGCCGGGTCACCTGGGTGTCCGGCGGCGTCCGGAGCCAGCTGGGTTGGCGCGGGCAGGAGCTCACCGGTCGTCCGCTGCGCGAGCTGCTGGACGACGACAGCACCGCCGAGCTCGACCGGGCGGTCGAGGACGTGCTGGCGGGGGAGCCGCTGGACCTGCCGGTCACCCTCGGCATCCGGACGTCGTCCGGCGACCGGCGCGACGTCGAGATCGCCGGGGCCGCGCGGGTCGCCGCCGACGGCAGTCCGGACGACGAGGTCGTGCTGCACCTGCGCGACGTCACCGCCCGCCGCACCGCCGAGCGCGAGCTCGAGCGGATGGCCTGGACCGACTACCTGACCGGCCTGCCCAACCGCGCCCGCCTGATGGCCGCCCTCGACGTCGCCCGCACCCGCACGGCCGCCGGCGAGGCGGGCTGCCTGCTGCTCATCGACCTCGACGGGTTCAAGACCGTCAACGACGTGGCCGGGCACGAGGCCGGCGACCGGCTGCTCACCGAGATCGCCGAGCGGCTGCGTGCCGCGGCGCGTGACGACGACCTGGTCGCCCGGCTCGGTGGCGACGAGTTCGCGCTCGTCGTGCCCGGCGGCTCGGACGAGGCGCTCGCCCTGGCCGAGCGGCTCCTCGTCCTGCTCGACCGGCCTTTCCGGGCCCCGGCCCCCGACGGGGGCAGTGGTCCCGGCCCGGTCTTCGCCGTCTCGGGCAGCATCGGGGTGGCCCAGCTCGTCCCGGACGAGGACGCCACCGCGGCCATCCGCGCCGCCGACCTGGCGCTGCGCGCGGCCAAGGCGGCCGGCAAGGGCTGCGCCCGCTTCACCGGCCCCGGGCGCGACGGCGCCCTCGAGGACGCGATGCGCCGGCGCGCACGTCTGGCCCGTGACCTGCCGGCCGCGCTGGAGCACGGACAGCTGCGGCTGGAGTACCAGCCGGTGGCGGGCCTCCGGGAGCGACGGGTGCTGGGACTCGAGGCGCTGGTCCGCTGGGACCACCCGGTGCTCGGCACCGTCCCTCCCGACGAGTTCATCGCCCTCGCCGAGGACGACGGCCTGATCGTGCCGCTGCAGCAGTGGGTCCTCCGGACGGCGACGGCCGACCTGGCGGTGCTGCTGGCCGAGGGCCGCGACCTCAAGCTGGGCGTCAACGTGTCCGTCCGGCACCTGCAGGCCGGCTGCCTGGCCCCGGACGTGGCGCGCGCGCTGGCCGCCGCCGGCGTGCCGCCGCGCCGGCTGATGCTCGAGGTCACCGAGAGCGTGCTCATCGACGCCCACGAGCGGCTGGAGGGCGACCTGGTCACCCTCCGCGACATGGGCTGCGTCATCAGCCTCGACGACTTCGGCAAGGGCTTCTCGTCGCTGGCCTACCTCGCCCGGATGCCCGTCGACGTCCTGAAGATGGACCAGGAGTTCGTCGCCGGCATCGACCGCGACACCCGCGCGTCGGCGCTCGTGCGCACGGTCATCGACCTCGGTCGGCGGCTGGGCATGGACGTCGTCGCGGAAGGGGTGGAGACGCCCGGTCAGCTGGCGGAGCTGACCCGGCTCGGCTGCGACTTCGTGCAGGGCTGGCTGGTCGGCCGGGCGGTGCCGATCGAGCGGCTGGTCGAGGTCATCGACGCGTTCGACCCCTCGGTGCTGGACGTGGTGGATCCCACGATTTCGCTCGCTCCTGTCCACTCTGTGGGACGGCTTGGTTGACGTGTGAGCCCGGGAGGGCGCACAGTGGTCGCGTGCTGCGCGCCCGCCTGACCCTCGTAGTCGCCTAGCGCGTCGGCACGTCCGACGCGCTCACCCCTCCGTGCCTGCGGCACGAGGGGTTTTTTGTTGGCCGACCCCCGGAAGGGATCCGGTCGCACCGCACGTCCGTCCCGGCGTCCAGGAGATCCGAAGATGACCACCCCACCGAGCGAGTCCGCCACGCGTGAGGCCGCCGCCGCGCTGGCCGGCGTCGAGACGGTGCCCCGCTCCGTTGCCGCCGCGTCGCGCCCGCCGAGCGCGCCGACCGAGCCGGCCACCGGTATCACCGGGGCCCAGAGCCTGGTCCGGTCGCTCGAGGCCGCCGGCGTCGAGGTGATCTTCGGCATCCCGGGCGGCGCGATCCTGCCGGCCTACGACCCGCTGTTCGACTCCCGGGTGCGCCACGTCCTGGTCCGCCACGAGCAGGGCGCCGGGCACGCCGCCACCGGCTACGCCCAGGCCACCGGCCGGGTCGGCGTCTGCATGGCCACGTCGGGCCCGGGCGCGACCAACCTGGTGACCCCGCTCGCGGACGCCTACATGGACTCGGTGCCGATCGTGGCGATCACCGGGCAGGTGCCCAGCCACGCGATCGGCACCGACGCCTTCCAGGAGGCCGACATCCGCGGCATCACGATGCCGATCACCAAGCACAACTTCCTCGTCACGAACGCCGACGAGATCCCGCAGCGGATCGCCGAGGCGTTCCACCTCGCCGCTACCGGCCGCCCCGGCCCGGTCCTGGTCGACATCTCGAAGGACGCGCTGCAGGCGATCACCGACTTCGCCTGGCCGCCGCGGCTGGACCTGCCCGGCTACAAGCCCACCACCCGGCCGCACGGCAAGCAGGTGCGCGAGGCGGCGGCGCTGATCTCGGCCGCCCGGCGTCCGGTGCTCTACGTCGGCGGCGGGGTGCTCCGGGCCGGCGCCACCGAGGAGCTCGCCGAGCTGGCCGAGCTGACCGGCGCGCCGGTGGTGACCACGCTGATGGCGCGCGGCGCCTTCCCCGACAGCCACCCCCAGAACCTCGGGATGCCGGGCATGCACGGCAACGTCACCGCGGTCACCGCGCTGCAGAAGGCCGACCTGCTGGTCGCCCTCGGCGCGCGCTTCGACGACCGGGTCACCGGGCAGCTGTCGTCGTTCGCTCCGGGGGCGCTGATCGTGCACGCCGACATCGACCCGGCCGAGATCGGCAAGAACCGCCGGGCCGACGTCCCGATCGTCGGCGACGCCAGGGAGACGATCGTCGCGCTGCTCGAGGCGCTGCGATCCGAGCAGGCCGCGGGGCGCCGTCCGGACCTGTCGGACTGGTGGACGCAGCTCGACGACTGGCGCTCGCGCTACCCGCTCGGCTACGACTGGCCCGAGGACGGGTCGCTGTCGCCGCAGTACGTGATCGAGCGGCTGGGCGCGATCGCCGGGCCGGACGCCGTCTACGCGGCCGGCGTGGGCCAGCACCAGATGTGGGCTGCTCAGTTCGTCAAGTACGAGAAGCCGGCGACGTGGCTCAACAGCGGCGGGCTGGGCACCATGGGGTACGCCGTCCCGGCGGCGATGGGCGCGAAGTACGGCCGCCCCGACACGACCGTGTGGGCCATCGACGGCGACGGCTGCTTCCAGATGACCAACCAGGAGCTGGCCACCTGCGCCATCGAGGGCATCCCGATCAAGGTCGCCATCATCAACAACGGCAACCTCGGCATGGTCCGGCAGTGGCAGACGCTGTTCTACGAGGGCCGCTACTCCAACACCAAGCTGCACGTGCAGGACGAGCACGGCCGGCCCAAGCCGGTGCGCATCCCCGACTTCGTGGCGCTGGCCGAGGCGCTGGGCTGCGTCGGGCTGCGCTGCGAGACCAGGGACGACGTCGACTCGGTGATCGAGAAGGCGATGGCGATCGACGACGCCCCGGTCGTGATCGACTTCGTCGTCGGCCACGACGCCCAGGTCTGGCCCATGGTGGCTGCGGGCGCGAGCAACGACGACATCATGGCCGCGCGCGACCTGCGCCCGGTCTTCGGCGAAGGTCAGGTCTGAGCGATGACGAGGCACACGCTGTCCGTGCTGGTGGAGAACAAGTCCGGCGTCCTGGCGCGCGTCTCGGCGCTGTTCAGCCGCCGCGGCTTCAACATCGAGTCGCTCGCCGTCGGGCCCACGGAGAACCCCGACCTGTCCCGGATGACGATCGTCGTGGACGGCGACGCGCAACCGCTGGAGCAGATCACCAAGCAGCTGAACAAGCTGATCGAGACGATCAAGATCGTCGAGCTGGACGGCGGCGCCGCGGTGCAGCGCGAGCTGCTGCTGGTCAAGGTGCGGGCGCCCATGGCCGACCGCACGCAGGTGATCGAGACCGCGGCGCTGTTCCGCGCCCGCGTCGTCGACGTCAACACCGACACCGTCACCCTCGAGGCGACCGGGACGCCGGACAAGCTGCAGGCGCTGCTCGCCGTCCTCGCGCCCCTCGGCATCAAGGAGATGGCGCAGTCCGGCACCGTCGCCCTGGGCCGGGGACCGCGGGCCATGTCCGGCGCCGGTACCTTGCGTCCCGTCGAACGCACCGCCTGAACAAGGGCAGAAATGGCCATTTTGGCCCTTCCACCGACCGAAGGAGAGCACCACCGCATGGCCGCCGAGATCTTCTACGACGACGACGCCGACCTCTCGATCGTCCAGGGGCGCACCGTCGCCGTCCTGGGCTACGGCAGCCAGGGGCACGCGCACGCGCTCTCGCTGCGCGACTCGGGCGTCGACGTCCGCGTCGGCCTGCCCGAGGGCTCGAAGAGCCGGCCCAAGGCCGAGGCCGAGGGCCTGCGGGTCGTCACGCCCGCCGAGGCGGCCGCCGAGGCCGACCTGATCATGATCCTGGCGCCCGACCACGTGCAGCGGACGCTGTACGCCGAGTCGGTGGAGCCGAACCTGCAGGACGGCGACGCGCTGTTCTTCGGCCACGGCTTCAACATCCGGTTCGGCTACATCAAGCCCCCGGCCGGCGTCGACGTCGCCATGGTCGCCCCCAAGGGCCCCGGCCACCTCGTGCGCCGCGAGTTCGAGAACGGCAAGGGCGTGCCGTGCCTGGTCGCCGTCGAGCAGGACGCCGGCGGCTCGGCGCTGCAGCTCGCGCTGTCCTACGCCAAGGCGATCGGCGGCACCCGCGCCGGCGTCATCAAGACCACCTTCGCCGAGGAGACCGAGACCGATCTGTTCGGCGAGCAGGCCGTGCTCTGCGGTGGCGCCAGCGCGCTGATCACCGCGGGCTTCGAGACCCTCACCGAGGCCGGCTACCAGCCGGAGGTCGCCTACTTCGAGTGCCTGCACGAGCTCAAGCTGATCGTCGACCTCATGTACGAGGGCGGCATCGCCAAGCAGCGCTGGTCGGTGTCCGACACCGCCGAGTACGGCGACTACACGTCCGGCCCGAAGATCATCGACGCCCGGGTCAAGGCCGCCATGGGTGACGTCCTCGCGCGGATCAAGGACGGCTCCTGGGCCGCGGAGTTCATCGCCGACCAGGACGCCGGTGCGCCGGACTTCAAGCGCCGGCGCGCGGAGGCCGAGGCGCACCCGATCGAGGAGACCGGCCGCAAGCTGCGCGGACTGATGAGCTGGGTGCAGTCCTCCGACGACTACACCGGGACCGCGGCCCGCAGCTGACGGAACATCCCCCCTGCCTGTCAACGCTCCCTGCGGGGCCCGGCAGGGGGCCGGGCCCCCGTCACCAGCAGGTGACGGGGGCCCTTCGACGTGGACGACGGATCAGTAGCTGATGCCCCGCGAGGCGTACCACTGCTTGGACACCGGGTTGAGCAGCAGGAAGACGACGACGCCGGGCAGGATGAAGCCCAGCAGGCCGCCGACGATCGATCCGCCCTGCGTCGCGGCCCAGATCATGGTCAGCAGGTTGATGCCGATCGCGGCGTAGCTGATCAGCAGGAGCAGTCGCGGCGACCTGTCCTGGATGACCTGGATGCCGGCCCAGAGCAGGGCGCCGGCGATGACGACCGAGAGCAGGGTCAGCAGGCCGTAGAAGGCGCCGAGCAGCGAGAAGGCGAGCGAGAGGCCGATCAGGCCGAACAACAGCCCCAGGGCCCCCCAGACGATGCCGACGATGCCCGCCGCGGTCACCATGCCGGGTCGCTGGGCGGTCGGCGCCGGCCCGCCGGAGTAGGACGGCGCGGGGGAGTAGCCCTGCTGGCCGTACCCCTCCTGGCCGTACCCCTGTGGGCCCTGACTCTGTGGGGGCGGGCTCCAGCCGGGCTGCCCCTGCGGAGCACCTCCCGGAGGCGGGTAGTTCGCATCGGGGCCGGTCGGGCTGCTCATGGGCCGCGTTCCTCCTGTGTCACGTCCCGCCGGGCGGCGGTCGGTGGCGGAGTCTAGGGCCCAGGTGGCCCGCCCAGGGTGATCGTCACCACGTCGACACGAACGGATGGCCGGGACGGCACAGCCGGCGAGGCCGTCCCGGCCAGCGTTCCGAGGGGTCAGTGGACGCCGCGACGGGCGCGGTGCGCGGCGAAGAACTGGGCCGCCGGCTTCATGCTGAGCAGCACGACGATCGCGATGGCGGCGGCGAAGAGGATCAGCGAGAAGATCACCCCACCGGCCGTGCTGGCGTCGTCCGCGAGGCCACCGAAGAAGCTCAGCCCGGTGAAGAACACCGCGATCGACCCTCCAACGAGCAGGAGCACGCGGCTGCGACCCGACAACGCCCGGACCGAGCCCATGATCATGACGACGGTCCAGGCGAGCGCCAGCAGCCCGAGCACGATGAAGATGCCGGCCGCCGCGCCCGCGACGGCGCCGAACCCGGGGATCGAGTTCTCCAGCTCGTCGGACGCCCCGCCGGCGACCGCGCCCACCAGGATCGCGCCGAGGGTCACGATCACCCCGAACGCGCCGAACACGAAACCCAGGACCGCCGCGATGGTCACGCCCGTCGGCTTGGCGGGGACACCGGTGTCGCCGTAGGACGTGTAGCCCGCCGGGTAGCCCTGGCCGTAGCCGTACTGGGCCGGCTGCTGCCCGTACGCCGCCGGCTGTCCCGACGTCGCGTACTGGTCGCCGTAGGCGGGCTGCTGGCCGTACTGCTGGCCGTACCCCTCCTGGCCGTAGGCGGGCTGCTGGCCGTACGTGGGCTGCTGGCCGTACCCCTCCTGGCCGTACGTGGGCTGCTGGCCGTACCCCTCCTGGCCGTACGTGGGCTGCTGGCCGTAGCCGGGCTGCTGGCCGGCCTCCTGGCCGTAGCCCGGCCCGCTGCTCCCCGTCGACTGGGGAGTGGTGTCGCGGCGGCTCTGGTCGTCCTGCTCGTTGCTGGTCATGGTCCCCTCCGTCGGTGCCCGCCCGGCGGGCCTGCCAGCAGTCAGGATGTCGGCCCGGCCGGGGGCGGGGCAAGGACGACAGGCGTGGTTCGGGCACGCGCGACTCGATGCGACTCCGAACGGGTGACACCCGCCGGTTCCGGTCCCGCGGAGCGTGGAGGCGGGGCGGCCGGAGAGCGCCGTCGGCCGCTCCCTAGGCTGTGACCCCGTGACCACGAGCCTGCCCGTCGTCCTGATCGCCGAAGAACTCGCGCCGAGCGTGCTGGAGGTGCTCGGCACCGAGGTCGAGATCCGTCACGTCGACGGAGCCGACCGCGCCGCGCTGCTGCCGGCCCTGGCGGACGCCGCCGCGGTGATGATCCGCAGTGCCACGCAGATCGATGCCGAGGCGCTGGCGGCCGCACCGAACCTCAAGGTGGTCGCGCGTGCGGGCATCGGACTGGACAACGTCGACGTGGCCGCGGCCACCGAGCGCGGCGTCATGGTGGTCAACGCCCCGACGTCGAACATCGTCAGCGCCGCCGAGCACGCCGTCGCGCTGCTGCTGGCCGCCGCCCGCCACATCCCGGCCGCCGACGCGTCGCTGCGCGAGTCGCAGTGGAAGCGTTCGAAGTTCACCGGCGTCGAGGTCACCGAGAAGACCGTCGGGGTGATCGGCCTGGGTCGTATCGGGGTGCTCTTCGCCCAGCGCATGGCCGCGTTCGACGTCGAGCTGATCGCCTACGACCCCTACATCCAGCCCGGTCGCGCCGCGCAGCTCGGCGTCCGGCTCGTCTCGCTCGAGGAGCTGCTCCGCGAGTCGGACTTCATCTCGATCCACCTGCCGAAGACCCCGGAGACCGTGGGTCTGATCGGTGCCGAGCAGCTGGCCATGACCAAGCGCGGGGTGATCCTGGTCAACGCCGCCCGCGGTGGCCTGGTCGACGAGGCGGCGCTGGCCGACGCCCTGAAGTCCGGCCAGGTCGGCGCCGCCGGCGTCGACGTGTACCCCAAGGAGCCGTGCACCGACAGCCCGCTGTTCGCGCTGCCCAACGCCGTGGTCACCCCGCACCTGGGGGCCTCCACGAACGAGGCGCAGGACAAGGCCGGCACCGCCGTCGCGCACTCGGTGCGCCTGGCGCTGCAGGGCGAGTTCGTGCCCGACGCGGTGAACGTCCAGGCCGGCGGGGTCGTGGCCGAGGACGTCCGCCCCGGGCTGCCGCTGGCCGAGAAGCTCGGCCGGCTGTTCACCGCCGTCGCGGGCGGGCTGGCCCAGTCGGTCACCGTCGACGTCCGCGGCAAGCTCGCCGAGTTCGACGACTCGGTGCTCCAGCTCGCCGTCCTCAAGGGCGTCTTCTCCGACGTGATCGAGGAGCAGGTCACCTACGTCAACGCCCCCCTGTTCGCCGAGCAGCGCGGCCTCGAGGTGCAGCTGACCAGCGACGTCGAGAGCCCCGACTACCGGAACCTGATCCAGCTCCGCGGAGCCATGGCCGACGGCACCGAGATCACGGTGTCCGGGACGCTGTTCGGCAAGAACCAGGTGCCCAAGCTGGTCGAGGTCATGGGCTTCGACATGGACCTGGACATGTCGGGCTTCCTGCTGTTCTTCATCTACACCGACCGGCCGGGCATCGTCGGCGCCGTCGGGGCGGCCCTGGGCGAGGCCTCGATCAACATCGCCGGCGCGCAGGTCAGCCGCACGACGAAGGGCGGCGAGGCGCTCATGGCGGTCACCGTCGACAGTCCCGTCCCGGTCGACCTGCTCGAGGAGATCGCGGGCCGGATCGGGGCGCGCGAGGCCCGCGCCGCGGACCTCAACGAGTTCTGACCTAGGGTTCGCAACCATGCGTCTGGCAGTGATCCCTGGTGATGGCATCGGCCCCGAGGTGGTCGCGGAGGGACTGAAGGTCCTCCGCGAGATCTCCCCGGACGTCGAGACCACCGACTACGACCTCGGTGGGGCGCGCTGGCGCCGTACCGGCGAGCTGTTGCCCGACAGCGTCCTGGAGGAGCTGCGGCAGCACGACGCGATCCTGCTCGGCGCGGTCGGCGACCCCGGCGTGCCGCCGGGCATCCTCGAGCGAGGCCTGCTGCTGCGGCTGCGCTTCGAGCTCGACCACCACGTCAACCTGCGCCCCGCGCGGCTGTTCGACGGGGTGGCCAGCCCGCTGGCCGAGCCGGGGACGATCGACATGCTGTGCATCCGGGAGGGCACCGAGGGGCCCTACGTCGGCAACGGCGGGGTGCTGCGCAAGGACACTCCGCACGAGATCGCCACCGAGGTCAGCATCAACACCGCGTTCGGCGTCGAGCGCGTCGTCCGCTACGCCTTCGAGCGGGCCGTGGCCCGCCCGCGCAAGCACCTCACGCTGATCCACAAGACCAACGTGCTCACCCACGCCGGCGGGCTCTGGTCGCGCACCGTCGAGGAGCTGGCGCCGGAGTTCCCCGAGGTCACCGTCGCCTACCAGCACGTCGACGCGGCCTCGATGTTCTTCATCACCGACCCGAGCCGCTACGACGTCATCGTCACCGACAACCTGTTCGGCGACATCGTCACCGATGTCGCGGCCGCGGTCACCGGCGGCATCGGACTGGCCGCCAGTGGCAACCTCGACGTGTCGGGCACCAACCCGAGCATGTTCGAACCGGTGCACGGGTCGGCGCCCGACATCGCCGGACAGGGCGTCGCCGACCCGACCGCGACCGTGCTGTCGGTCGGGCTGCTGCTCGAGCACCTGGGCCGCTCGGACGCCGCGCGCAAGGTCAACGCCGCCGTCGCCTTCGACCTGTCGACCCGCGACCCGCAGGGTCCGATTCGCACGGCCGAGGTCGGCGACCGGCTGGCCGCGCTCGCCAGCGGCTGAGCGGGCCGCCGCAGGCCCGTTGCACGGGAATCTGCCGCATCGCACGCGCTCCGGCGCGCGCGATGCGGCAGAAACGCGTGCAACGTCGATGCGGGCCCCTCACGCCGTCACCGGTGGGCGTGGTTTACTCGACGGCGATGTACCCGTACCGCTCCATCATTCTCAGCTAGCGCGCAGTCACCTCCCCGACCGCGCGCAGACCTCCCGTACCCGGGGGGTCTTTTTCGTGTGCGGGGCAGGTGCGGCCGATCCGGGAGACCTCATGCTCACCGACTTCCACGTCTTCGACACCACGCTGCGCGACGGCGCCCAGCGAGAGGGCATCAGCTACTCCGTGGCGGACAAGCTCGCCGTCGCCCGGCTCATGGACGAGGTCGGCGTCGGGTTCATCGAGGGCGGCTGGCCCGGGGCGATGCCCAAGGACACCGAGTTCTTCGCCCGGGCCCGTGCCGAGCTCGACCTGAAGCACGCGAAGCTCGTCGCCTTCGGTGCCACCCGCAAGGCCGGCGTCCGGGTCGAGGACGACCCGCAGGTGCGTGCCCTGCTCGACGCCGGGACGCCGGTCGTCTGCCTGGTCGCCAAGTCCGACGTCCGGCACGTGCGCGAGGCGCTGCGCACGACGACGGAGGAGAACCTGGCCATGGTGCGCGACACCGTGCAGTTCTTCGTCGCGCACGGCCGGCGGGTCTTCCTCGACTGCGAGCACTTCTTCGACGGCTACGCCGCCGACTGCGAGTACGGCGTCGAGGTCCTGCGGACGGCGTTCGCCGCGGGCGCCGAGGTCGGGGTCATGTGCGACACCAACGGCGGCATGCTGCCGATGGACGTCGGCCGCGTCGTCGCCGACGTGCGCGCCCGGGTCGAGGGCCAGCTGGGCATCCACTGCCAGGACGACACCGGCTGCGCGGTCGCCAACACCCTGGCCGCCGTCGAGGCCGGGGTGACCCACGTGCAGGGCACGGCCAACGGCTACGGCGAGCGCGCGGGCAACGCGGACACGTTCGTGCTGATCGGCAACCTGGTCACCAAGATGGGGCTGCAGGTCGTGCCCGAGGAGTGCCTGCCGGAGCTGCAGCGGGTCAGCCACGCCATCGCCGAGCTGGCCAACCTCGCGCCGGACGAGCACCAGCCCTTCGTCGGCGCCTCGGCGTTCGCGCACAAGGCCGGACTGCACGCCAGCGCCATCAAGGTCAGTCCCGAGCTCTACAACCACCTCGACCCGGCCGTCGTCGGCAACGACATGCGCATCCTGGTCACCGAGATGGCCGGCCGCGCCTCGGTCGAGCTCAAGGGCAAGGAGCTCGGTGTCGACCTCGAGGGGCACGCCGACGTCATCGGCCGGGTGGTCGACCAGGTCAAGGTGCTCGAGGCCGACGGCTGGTCGTTCGAGGCCGCCGACGCCTCCTTCGAGCTGCTCCTGCGCGCCCAGCTGCCCGGCGCCCCCGAGCCGCTGTTCGAGCTGGAGAGCTACAAGACCTCGGTCGAGCACTGGGGCAACGGGGTCGTGGTCAGCGAGGCCACGGTCAAGGTGCACGTCGACGGGGAACGGGTCATCTCCACCGCGGAGGGCAACGGACCGGTCAACGCCCTGGACAACGCGCTGCGCCAGGCCCTGGTCAGCCGGCACCCGAAGCTCGCCGACGTCGCCCTGGCCGACTACAAGGTGCGCATCCTGGGCTGGAAGGGCGGCACCAGCGCCACCACCCGGGTGCTCATCGACACCACCGACGGTGTGGGGGAGTGGACGACGGTCGGCGTCCACTCGAACATCGTCGAGGCCTCCTGGCACGCCCTGGTCGACGCCCTGACCTACGCCGTCGCCTGCCGGTAGCGGAGACCCCGCGACCGAGCAGCCCCTCCTTCGGGGAAGTCGCCGCAGTGGAGGACCCCACGACGGCGACTTCCCCGAAGACGCGCCCCGGCGGCGATCAGCCGAACCGGGCCACGAAGTTGGCCAGCATCCGCCCCGGCTCGTGCACCTTCGCGGGCTGGAGGCGGCTGATCAGCGCGTCCAGCTCCTCGGGCGGGAAGTACCCCGCGTGCTGGTAGACGCGCACCCGCGCCACGATGCTGGGCGGGTCCAGTTCGGGGTGGAACTGGGTGGCGTAGACGTTGGTCCGTACTCGGAACATCTGCACCGGGCAGGCGAGCGAGGTGGCCAGGAGCACGGCGGACGGCGGGAGCGTCCGGCACGCCTCCTTGTGCCCCACGAACGCGTCGAAGCGCTCCGAGAGGCCGTCCAGCAGGGGGTCGGCCCGGCCCTCGTCGGTGAGGGCGATCTCCGCTGCGGCCACCGGCTCGCCGTAGGTCCGGTCGACGACGGCCCCCTGGTGCACGCCGAGGGTGCCGACCCCGTAGCAGGCGCCGAGGAACGGGAAGTCCCGGGCCACCACCTCGTCGAGCAGCGAGTTCAGCTCCCGCTCCACCCGGACCTGGACGGCGGACTTCTCCTCCGGCGGATCGCTGGAGTTGAACGGCCCGCCACCGAGGAAGATCCCGGACCAGTCGTCGAGGTCGAGGTGCGGCAGCGGTCCGGCCTCGAGGCGGATGCGCCGCAGCCGTTCCGCGGGCAGGCCGGTGCATCGCAGGAAGGATGCGTACTCCTCCTCCGCCGCCGCGTCCTCGGCCCGCGAGGACAGCAGCAGGAAGGGCTTCACGCGCTGAATCGTAGGTCGGCCACCTCCCGCGCGATCATGAAGTCGCGGAAGCGACGCGCCGCCGGGTGCCGGCGTGCCCCTTCCCGGACGTCATGATCGCGGGGGAGCGGCTCCGATCAGCGCGGCTGGATCTCGCCCATCGGGCCCCAGCCCGAGACGTCGGGGGCGTCGACGTAGATGATCTGCGGCTGCGCGGCCACCAGGTCCGGCGCCCGCTCGACGAAGTCCTTGAACGCCTGGGTGCCGACGTGGGACGCGCCCGCCGCCGCGTCGCGGAACCCCTCGACGAGCACGTACGTGTCGGGTTCCTCCAGGCTCTTCGACCACTCGAAGAACAGGTTGCCCTCCTCGGCGCGGACCGCGCGGGTGTACTCCTCCGACAGCGCGGCCCATTCCTCGGCGCGCTCGGGACGGACGGGCGTCTTGACGACGATCAGGATCATCGTGGCTCCAATCTGCGGTGCAGGAGACAGAACTCGTTGCCCTCCGGGTCGGCGAGCACGTGCCAATTCTCGTCGCCGGTCTGGCCGACGTCGGCCGGTCGGGCGCCGAGGGCCAGCAGCCGCTCCAGCTCGGCGTCCTGGTCCCGGTCCGTGGGGCTGACGTCGATGTGCATCCGGAGCTTTCCGGGCGTCGGCTCGGCGGACGGCGAGAAGACCAGGGTCGGCGCGTTGCCCCCGAACCCGCCGTCCGGACCGATCTCGATCGCGCCGTCCTCTCGGGACAGCTCTCGGTACCCCAGCACCCCCGACCAGAACGCCGCCAGCGTCTCGGGATCCCGGCAGTCGACGACGAGCTCGGAGAAGCGGCAGGCCATGGGGCGACGCTAACCAAGCACCCGGGAGCCCGCCCCTCGTGCGCGACTACCGTGGCGGCGTGCGCATCGTTCGTTTCGCCTCCCCGCAGGGCATGGCCTTCGGCATCCTCGACGGCGACGGCAACGTCGCCCAGATCGAGGGCCACCCGTTCGGCCGGATCACCTTCACCGGCGCCCGGTACGCCCGGGCCGACATCCGGCTGCTCTCGCCGATCCTGCCCAGCAAGGTGGTGTGCATCGGCAAGAACTACGCCGACCACGTCGCCGAGATGAAGACCGGGGACGCCCCGAAGGCCCCGCTGATCTTCCTCAAGCCGTCGACGGCGGTGATCGGTCCGGAGGACGCCATCCGCATCCCGCCGGGCAGCACGAACGTGCACCACGAGGTCGAGCTGGGCGTCGTCATCGGCGCCCGCGGGGCGCGCAACGTGACCGAGGAGCAGGCGATGTCCAGCGTCTTCGGCTACACGATCGGCAACGACGTCAGCGAGCGGGACATGCAGAAGTCCGACGGGCAGTGGACCCGCGCCAAGGGCTTCGACTCGTTCTGCCCGCTCGGCCCCTGGATCGAGACCGACCTCCCCGGGCTCGGCCTGGACCCGAGCGACCTCGAGATCAGCTGCACCGTCGACGGCGAGCCGCGGCAGAAGGGCCGCACCAGCCAACTGCTGTTCGGGCTGCCGACGCTGATCTCCTACATCTCGCGGGTCATGACGCTGCTGCCCGGCGACGTGATCCTCACCGGCACCCCGGCCGGCGTCGGGCCGATCCGGCCCGGGCAGCGGGTCGAGTGCACGATCGAGGGCCTGGGCACCCTGGCCAACCCCGTCGCCGACGCCGAGACGGTGTCCACCGCGGGCGGCACCGCATGAGCGGCCATCCCGCCCCGCCCGCCACCCCGGCGACGACCCGCACCCGCTTCTGCCCGTCGCCGACGGGCATGGTGCACGTCGGCCTGATGCGGACGGCGCTGTTCAACTGGGCGCACGCCCGGCACACCGGCGGCTCGTTCGTCTTCCGCATCGAGGACACCGACGCCTCCCGTGATTCCGAGGAGTCCTACCGGCACCTGCTCGACTGCATGCGCTGGCTGGGGCTCGACTGGGACGAGGGTCCCGAGGTCGGCGGCCCGCACGGCCCCTACCGGCAGTCGGAGCGGCACGACATCCACCGCGAGGTGGCCGCGAAGCTGCTGGCCGCGGGCCATGCCTACGAGTCGTTCTCCACGAACGAGGAGGTCGACGCCCGCCGCCGCGCCGCCGGCCAGGACCCGAAGCTCGGCTACGACAACGCCGACCGCTTCCTCACCGACGAGCAGAAGGCCGCCTTCCGGGCGGAGGGCCGCGAGCCGGTCCTGCGGCTGAAGATGCCCGACGAGGACCTCGCCTGGACCGACCTCGTGCGCGGCGAGGTGCGCTTCGCCGCCGGTTCGGTGCCCGACTTCGTCCTCGTCCGCGCCAACGGCGCGCCGCTCTACCCGTTCGTGAACCCGGTGGACGACGCGCTGATGGGCATCACCGACGTGCTGCGCGGCGAGGACCTGCTGCCCTCGACGCCGCGGCAGATCGCGCTCTACCGGGCGCTGACCGACATCGGCGTCGCGCAGGGCACCCCCCGGTTCGGGCACCTGCCCTACGTCACCGGGGAGGGCACGAAGAAGCTCTCCAAGCGCGACCCGCAGGCCAACTTCGACATCTACCGCGACCGCGGTTTCCTGCCCGAGGGATTCGCGAACTACCTGGCGCTGCTGGGGTGGGCGATCGCCGACGACCGCGACATCTTCTCGATGGCGGAGATGGTCGAGGCTTTCGACGTCACGCGGGTCAGCGCCAACCCCGCGCGCTTCGACCTCAAGAAGGCCGAGGCGATCAACGCGACCCACCTGCGGGCGCTGCCGCTCGACGAGTTCATCGCCCGGGTCACGCCCTTCCTCGCGCGGGCCGGCCTGGTGAGCGACCCACCGTCCGCCGAGCAGGAAGGGGTGCTGCGCGCCATCGCCCCGCTCGCGCAGGAGCGGATGGTCGTGCTCTCCGACGCCGTCGGCCTGCTCGGCTTCCTGTTCACCGACGAGGTCGAGCTGGACCCGGCGGCCGCGGCCAAGCAGCTGTCGGGCCCCGAGGCGCTCGAGGTGCTCGACGCCGCGGAGCGGGCACTGGCCGACCTCGCCGAGTGGACGACGCCGGCGATCGAAGAGGCGCTGAAGACCTCGCTCGTCGACGGCCTCGGGCGCAAGCCCCGCCAGGCGTTCGGGCCGGTCCGCGTGGCCGTCAGCGGGCGGACCGTCTCCCCGCCGCTGTACGAGTCGATGGAGCTGCTCGGTCGGGAGCGGACCCTGGCCCGCCTCGCGGCGGCTCGCGCCGCCGTCGAGTGACGGGCGGCGCGTGACCCGACCCGACGACGAGAGCTACACCGGGCCGCCGCCGACCCTGCGCCCCGCGCCGGGGCAGCCGGTCTACCCGATGCCGCCGGCGCCTCCGTGGGGCCTCCCGCCGGGCAGGCCACCGGGATCCTCATCGGGGGGTGCCGTCCCGGGTCCCGCGACGTGGACGCCGTACGTCCCGGCGCCGTATCCCGGGGCGCTGCCGCCGAGGCCGCCGTACGGGACGCCCCCGCCCGGGACGCCGCCGTACGGGATGCCTCCGTACGGGATGCCTCCGTACGGGATGCCTCCGTACGGGATGCCTCCGTACGGGATGCCTCCGTACGGGATGCCCCCGCCGGGCATGCCGCCGGGCGGGATGCGCTGGGCGCCGCCACCGGGCGCACCGCCGCACGACGAGCCGGTGCCCTACCTGCACGCGATGCGATCCCGTGACTGGGGCTGGTGGCGGCCGCTGCTCGGCCTCCTCCTGATCACCGTCGTCTACGCGGCCGGGGCCTTCGCCCTGGTCGTCGTCACGCTCCTGACCGGCATCACCGTGGACCTCGAGCTGTTCAGCTACGTCGACCCGGCCACCCTGCTGGTCACGAACCTCTCGCTGATCCTGTTCATCCCGTGCGTGTGGCTGGCCTGGGCCGTCGCGCACGGGATGGGCATCGGGTGGTCGTCGTCCGTGCTCGCGCGGCTGCGTCCGCGGCTGTTCCTGCCCTACACGCTGATGGCGCTGGCGACCCTGGGCCTCGGCATCGGGTTGTCGATCGGGATCGGTGCCGCCGGAGCCGAGGACCTCACGGGGCCCGTGGCGTCGCTCGGGTGGCTGCTGGTGGTGGTGTTCCTCACCACGCCGCTGCAGTCGGCGGCGGAGGAGTACCTGTTCCGCGGCTACCTCAGCCAGATGGTCGTGGGCTGGTTCCGGTCGGAGCGTGCCGGCGCGATCGTCGCGGCGGTCGGCCTGGGCGCGATCTTCTCCCTGGCCCACCTGCCGGGGGACTTCCTGACGTTCCTCGACCGGTTCCTCTTCTCGCTCGGAGCCTCGGCCACGGTCTGGCTGACCGGGGGGCTCGAGGCGGCGATCGTGCTGCACGCGGTCAACAACGTGCTGGTCTTCACGCTGGTCGGACTGCTCGGTGAGGAACTGCTGAGCACGGAGGTGCCGGCGGGCTACGGCCTGCTCTCGGTGGCGATCACGGCGGTCACCGTGTCGGCCTACACCGCCCTGGTCGCGCGATCCAACGGGCGGCTGCGACCCGAGCTACGGACGCCGGCGCACGACCTCCGTCCACCGCTCCGGCGGCCGCTGCCTGCCCCGGGGTGACCGGTGCCACCTCGGGGCGGTGCCACGGCGTCGTCCGTGGTCAGGTATGGTCGTTTCCGGCGCTGCGAGGCAGTGAGTCCAAGAGGCGCCACCCTTGGGGTATGGGGTAATTGGCAGCCCAACTGATTCTGGTTCAGTTAGTCTAGGTTCGAGTCCTGGTACCCCAGCGAGGAAGCACCACCTCCTCAGTACCACCGGGTCCACCCCCCGGCGACCGGCTCGTCCGGTCGACGTGTCAAGATGGATCCGCAGCTCGGCCCCGTCGTCTAGCGGCCTAGGACGCCGCCCTCTCACGGCGGTAGCGAGGGTTCGAATCCCTTCGGGGCTACAGCGAGAAGGGCCCCCGACCACCAGGTCGGGGGCCCTTCTGCTTGCCCGCCCCGTGGGCGTTCCCGTCGTCGCCCCGGCGGCGCGTTCCCCTCCCCGGCCCCCTGGCGCGGCTGTGGCGTGGCGCGCTGCGCGGGGAGCCGGACGTCGGCGGAGCTACGGAGAACGGAACTACGGGAGCACGGTGACCGGCAGGCGCTGGACGAGGTTGTTGGCCATGCCCTGCCGGTTCCACTCCTGCTCGACCGGCTGACCGCCGAGCTCGTCGCTCGCCCGCACGAGCAGCTCGTGCACGCCGGGCTCGGCCGGCCACTCGAACGACCATGCCCGCCACGCGTACGGGTGCGCCGGATCCGCGGGAGCCAGCACGGCCGGAGCCCAGGAGATGCCGCCGTCCGTACTGACCTCGACGCCGGTGACCGCCGCCCGGCCCGACCACGCCCGCCCGGACAACGCCACGCGCCCCGCGCGCACGAACCGCTCACGGGTCATGAAGTCCGGCCAGCCCGGCGGTGCCATCAGCGCGCGGGGCTGGATGCGCGTGACCGGCTCGCCGGAGTCCTCGACCTCCACCTTGAGCCGGTAGGCCGTGGCGTTCTGGAAACCGTCGAACGGGCGCTCGAGCACCTCGATCCGGGTCAGCCACTTGACCTGGGCCATGCCGTACCAGCCGGGCACGAGCAGTCGCAGGGGCGCACCGTGCTGGGGCGGCAGCGGCTGGCCGTTCATGCCCCACACGAGCAGCACGTCGGGGCGCAACGCCTCGGCCAGCGGCAGCCCCCGCGCGTAGTCCTGCTCGACCCCGCGTTCGACGCCGTGGTCGGCACCGGTGAACGTGACGTCGACGGCGTCGGGGGAGAGGCCGGCCTCCTCGAGGAGCGGGGCCAGCGGGGTGCCCGTCCACTCGGCGGTGCCGACGGCCTCGAGCAGCCAGGGCTGGCTCACCGGCCGGGGCTCGAAGCGGGCGCGCCCGTTGCCCGCGCACTCCAGCAGCACCCGCGCGGTCACCCGGGAGCGGCGCATCAGGTCGTCCAACGTCACCGACACCGGTCGCGCCACGGCACCGCCGATGTCGAGGCGCCAGCTGCCGGCGTCGACGGCCGGGATGTCGTAGTGCACGAGCACGTAGTGCAGCCCGGGCGGGGTGACGTCGTAGCGCAGCGCCTCGAGCGGCATCCCGTGGTTGCGGGTGGCCAGCGCGAGCTCGTCGAGACCGATGCCCTCGCCCGGCTCGGCGATCCGGGCGCGCCCCCGGTAGGTGCTCTCCGTCGCGGTCATGGCGGCAGTCTTCGCCCTGGCGGCGTTCCTGACCAGACGCGGGGGAGCGGCCCGACCAGAGCCGCCGCGACGGGCCGCAAGCCGCGGCACACGGCGGCTCTCGGCACCGCGGCGCGGCTCAGGTCCAGCGGGGGACGGCGAGAGAGGGGGACGGCGAGAGAGGGGGACGGCGAGACGTCAGCGGGTGGCGCGGGCGATCGCGGCGGCCGCGTCGAGCACGGCCCCCACCACCTCCGGCGACGGACGACGGCCCAGCCGCTCGACCGGTCCCGAGATCGACACCGCGCCGAGAACCGCGCCTCCCGGGTTGCGCACCGGAGCCGACAACGAGGCCACGCCCGGCTCGCGCTCGGCCACGCTGTGCGCCCAGCCCCGGCGGCGGACGTCGAGCAGCGTGCGCGCGGTGAAGCTGGCGTTGGGCAGCAGCCGGTTGACCTCCTCGACCGGGGTGAACGCCAGCAGCGCGTGCGCCGCCGAGCCCGCGGTCATCGGCAGGCGGGCGCCGACCGGCACGGTGTCGCGCAACCCGTGCGCCCGCTCGGCGGCGGCGATGCAGACCCGCGTGGCGCCGTCGCGCACGTAGAACTGCGCGCTCTCGCCGCTCGCGTCGCGCAGCGTGACCAGGTGCCGCTCGGCCACGTCGGCGAGGTCGGTGCCCCCGCGGGCGAGCTCGCCCAGCCCCGGCCCGGTGCTCCAGCTGCCGTCGTCGCTGCGCTGAACCAGCCGGTGTCCCTCCAGGGCCACGGCGAGGCGGTGCGCGGTCGCGCGCGGGATGCCGGTACGGACGACGAGCTCGGCGAGCGTGGCCGGCTCGTCGGCGACGGCGCGGAGAATGGCCACCGCTTTGTCCAAGACGGCAACGGGGTTAGGCTGTCCCACAGAGCAATACTTGCATCTCACTCAGTGAGATCGCTAGTCCAGTCACACCTCGGAGGTATCCGTGCCCAAGACCCTGGCGGAGAAGGTCTACGACGCCCACGTGGTGCGCAGCGCCGAGGGAGAGCCCGACCTGCTCTACATCGACCTGCACCTCGTGCACGAGGTCACCAGCCCGCAGGCGTTCGACGGGCTGCGCGCGGCCGGGCGCACGGTCCGCCGTCCGGACCTGACCATGACCACCGAGGACCACAACGTCCCGACGCTGGACATCCTCAGCCCGATCGCTGACCCGATCAGCCGGGCCCAGATCGAGGCGCTGCGGCGCAACGCCACCGAGTTCGGCCTCCGCCAGGCGCCGATGGGCGACCGCGACCAGGGCATCGTGCATGTGATCGGCCCGCAGCTCGGCCTCACCCAGCCGGGCATGACCATCGTCTGCGGCGACAGCCACACCTCCACCCACGGCGCGTTCGGCGCGCTCGCGTTCGGCATCGGCACCAGCGAGGTCGAGCACGTGCTGGCCACGCAGACGCTGCCGCAGCGCCGTCCGAAGCAGATGGCCGTGACCGTCGACGGCGAGCTTCCCCCGGGCGTCAGCGCCAAGGACATCATCCTGGCCGTCATCGCCGAGATCGGCACCGGCGGCGGCCAGGGCCACGTCATCGAGTACCGCGGCAGCGCGATCGAGGCGCTGTCGATGGAGGCCCGGATGACGATCTGCAACATGTCGATCGAGGCCGGGGCTCGTGCCGGGTTGATCGCGCCGGACGAGACGACCTTCGCCTTCCTGAAGGGCCGTCCGCACGCCCCGCAGGGGGCCGACTGGGACGCGGCGCTCGAGTACTGGCGGACGCTGCGCACCGACGACGGCGCCGTGTTCGACCGCGAGGTGCACCTCGACGCCTCGACCCTCACCCCCTACGTCACCTGGGGCACCAACCCGGGTCAGGGGCTGCCGATCTCCGAGCGCGTGCCCGACCCCGCCGAGTTCGCCGACGAGGGCGACCGGCGCGCCGCCGAGCAGGCGCTGGAGTACATGGGCCTGCAGGCCGGCACCCGGCTGCGCGACATCAAGGTCGACACCGTCTTCCTCGGCTCGTGCACCAACGGTCGGATCGAGGACCTGCGCGTGGCCGCCGAGCTGCTGCGCGGCAAGAAGGTCGACCCCGACACCCGCATGCTGGTCGTCCCCGGGTCGGTCGCCGTCAAGGCGCAGGCCGAGGCCGAGGGCCTCGACCAGGTGTTCATCGACGCAGGCGCCGAGTGGCGCGGTGCCGGGTGCTCGATGTGCCTGGGCATGAACCCCGACCAGCTCAAGCCGGGGGAGCGGTCGGCCTCGACCAGCAACCGCAACTTCCAGGGCCGCCAGGGCAAGGGCGGCCGCACCCACCTGGTGTCGCCGGCCGTGGCCGCCGCCACCGCCGTGACCGGCCACCTGACCGCCCCCGCCGAACTCGCTGGAGTCTGACCACGATGGACGCCTTCACCACCCACACCGGCACCGCGGCCCCGCTGCGGCGGACCAACGTCGATACCGACCAGATCATCCCGGCCGAGTACCTCAAGCGGATCACCCGCACCGGCTTCGAGGACGGCCTGTTCGTCGCCTGGCGGACCAACGAGCCCGACTTCGTGCTCAACAAGCCCGAGTACGCCGACGCATCGATCCTGGTGGCCGGCCCCGACTTCGGCACCGGCTCCTCCCGTGAGCACGCCTGCTGGGCCCTGCTCGACGGCGGCTTCCGGGTGGTCATCAGCTCGCGGTTCGCCGACATCTTCAAGAACAACTCGACCAAGTCCGGGCTGCTCACCGTGCTGCTGCCGCAGGCCGAGGTCGAGGCGCTGTGGGCGGCGATCGAGGCCGACCCGGCACTCCAGGTGACGGTCGACCTGCAGGCCAGGCAGGTGACCTACGGCCAGGTGACCGTGCCGTTCGAGATCGACGACTACACCCGGTGGCGGCTGCTCGAGGGGCTCGACGACGTCGGCCTCACCGAGCGCAACCTCGACGACATCGACCGCTACGAGGCCGCGCGGCCGTCGTGGCTGCCCAAGGCGCTACCCGCGCTCTGACAGCTCCCCGGGAGCATCCGGGTCGGGATCGAAGTCGCGGTAGTAGTCGGCCGACATCCTGCCCGGGCGCCCGCCGAGAGCCCACACGCTGCCCTTGGCGCAGGGCGGGTAGAGCCGGCCGGCCATCCCCTCCCAGTGGACGCCGAGCGCCATCAGCACCGAGGGGATCGCCCCGCCCTGGCTGCAGATCACGGTGACCCCCGGCTCGTCCCGCGGCGCCAGCAGCTCCTCGACGATCTCCAGACCGGCCTGCGGGTCGTCGGCGAACTCCTCCTCGCCCAACGCGGGCAGCGGCTGCACGGGCAGGCCGAGCTTCTCGGCGAGCGGCTCGACGGTCTGCATGCAGCGGGTGCGCGTCGCCGACAGCACCGCGGTCGGGCCGAACACCGGCAGGACCTCGGCCAGCACCCGGGCCTGCCGCACGCCCTTGGCGTCCAGCGGGCGCAGGTCGTCGTCCCCGGACCAGTCCGAGCGGCTCCCGGCACTGGCGTGCCGGACCAGCAGCAGCGTCGGCGCGGTCGGGACGTCGTCCCGGGCGGCGTCGGCGAGCACGACCCGGTCGTGCTCGTGGGTGACCATGTCGGTCGCCGTCGCGAACGGCACCCAGCGCAGGTCGTCGATCTCGGGGTTGGGCTCGAAGCGCCCGCCCAGCGCCCGCATCAGCCAGTAGTCGACCCGCTTGGGGCCCTGCGGAGCGGTGTACGTCGTCCGCACGCTGCGCCGCCCGGCCACCACCCCCTCGCCGGTCTCCTCGGTGACCTCGCGGACGGCGGCCACCAGCGCGTGCTCCCCGACGTCGAGCTTGCCCTTGGGCAGTGACCAGTCGTCGTACTTCGGCCGGTGGACGACGGCGGTCTCGATCCCGCCGTCCGCAGCGGGGCGCCACAGAACTCCGCCGGCCGCGGCGATGAGCCGCTGCCCCGACGAGCCGGCCGACACCTCCGACGGGCGGTCAGGCACCGCGCTGTCCCGCCCTCGCGATCAGCTCGGCCTGGTAGTCCCGTTCACCGGAGCGGCTCCAGGTGGCGTCGCTGGCCAGGTGCCAGCACCGGACGTCGGGGGCCATCGCGGCGTCCAGGATCGTCTGGAGCTGCTCGCGGGCGGTCTCGTCGCAGACCTTGAGCAGCACCTCGACGCGGCGGTCGAGGTTGCGGTGCATGAGATCGGAGCTGCCCAGCCAGAACTCCGGCTCGCCGCCGTTGACGAAGCTCATCACGCGGGAGTGCTCCAGGAACCGCCCCACGATCGAGCGCACCTCGATGTTGTCCGACAGGCCGGGGACGCCGGGCCGCAGCGAGCAGATGCTGCGGATGAGCAGCTGCACCGGCACGCCTGCCCTCGACGCCTCGTAGAGGGCATCGATGATCTTCTCGTCGACCAGCGCGTTGACCTTCAGCCTGATGCCGGCCGGCTTGCCCTCGGCGGCGTGCCGGACCTCGCGGCGGATCTTCTCGATCAGCCCGTTGCGGACGCCGTGCGGCGCCACCATGAGGGTGCGGTAGGTGTTCTGCCGCGAGTACCCGGTGAGCGTGTTGAACAGGTCGGTCAGGTCGGCGCCCACCCGGGGGTCGGCGGTGAGGACGCCGAGGTCCTCGTAGATGCGCGCGGTCTTGGGGTTGTAGTTGCCCGTGCCGATGTGGCAGTAGCGGCGGATGACGCCGTGCTCCCGGCGGACGACGAGTGCGGTCTTGCAGTGCGTCTTCAGCCCGACCATCCCGTAGACGACGTGGCAGCCCGCCCGTTCCAGTTCACGGGCCCACGAGATGTTGGCCTCCTCGTCGAACCGCGCCTTGATCTCGACGAGGACGACGACCTGCTTGCCGGCCTCCGCGGCCTCGATGAGGGCGTTGACGATGGGGGAGTCGCCCGACGTCCGGTACAGCGTCTGCTTGATCGCCAGCACGTCCGGGTCGGCGGCCGCCTGCTCGATGAACCGCTGCACGCTGGTCGCGAACGAGTCGTAGGGGTGGTGCACGAGCACGTCGCCTTCGCGCAGGGTGGCGAACACGCTCTTGGGGGTCTCGCCCTCCGACAGCCGCGGGTGGGTGGCCGGCACGAACGGGTCGTCCTTGAGCTCGGGGCGGTCGAGGGCGTAGAGCGCCCAGAGCGAGCTGAGGTCGAGCAGGCCGGGCACCTCGAGGACGTCCTCGGGGTTGACCTCCAGCTCGGACAGCAGCACGTCGAGGATCGTCGGGTCCATCGCCTCGGCGACCTCGAGCCGGACGACGGGGCCGAAGCGGCGGCGGGCGAGCTCGCGCTCCAGCGCCTGCAGCAGGTCCTCGTCGCGGTCCTCCTCGACCTCGAAGTCGGCGTTGCGGGTGACCCGGAACACGTGGTGCTCCAGCACGTCGAGGCCCGGGAACAGCTGGTTGAGGTGCGCGGCGATGAGGTCCTCGAGCGGGAGGAACACCACCTGGTCGGGACTCTGCACGGGCACGAACCGCGGCACGTTGTTCGGCACCTTGATGCGGGCGAACCGGGGCGCGCCGGTATCGGGGTCGCGCACGGAGACGGCGAGGTTCAGCGACAGGCCGCTGATGTACGGGAACGGGTGAGCCGGGTCCACGGCCAGCGGGGTCAGCACCGGGAACACCTGGTCGCGGAAGTACTCGCGCAGGCGCATCGCCTCGGCGTCGCCCAGGTCGGACCAGTGCACGATCCGGATGCCCTGCTCGGCGAGTCGCTGCCCGATGTCCTTGTTGAAGACGTCGGAGTGCCGCTGCACCAGTTCCTGGGTGCGGGCGTTGACCTGCTCGAGCTGCTCGCGGACGGTCAGCCCGTCGGGGGAGCGGACCGACAGGCCCATGCTCTGCCGCCGCTTCAGCCCGGCCACCCGCACCATGTAGAACTCGTCGAGGTTGCCGGCGAAGATCGCCAGGAACTTCACCCGCTCCAGCAGCGGCAGCGTGTCGTCCTCGGCCAGCTCGAGCACCCGGGCGTTGAACTCCAGCCACGACAGCTCGCGGTTGAGGAACCGGTCGGCGGGCAACTGTTCGCGCCGGCCGGCCGGCGCCGCGGGCAGCGTCTCGGAGGTCACGCCGTCATCGTGCCGCACGCAGGTGAACGGTGACGGTTCACACGCTTCCCGGTTCGCCGGGTTCGCCGGCGCCGGACAGGGCCGCGGCGGTGTGCCGGCCGAGGCGAAGCGTGGCGGCCGCGGTCAGGTCGGCCCCGGTGTCGACGTCGCGGCGCAGACCGGGCCAGTCGCCGTCCAGCCGGACGGCGCCGGACTGATGGGCCGCCGCGGAGTCGGGGCCGAAGCGGGGCTCGAGCGGGACGCCGACCGCGGTGAGCAGCGTGGTGCCGGTGCCGGCCGCGTCCGCCACGAAGGCGCGCGGGTGGGCGCCCGCCCGTTCCAGCGCGGCGGCCAACTCGGCCGGCCGCAGCGCCGGGAGGTCGGAGGAGAGCGCGGCGACGGCGCCCGTCGTCGTCGTCCCCGCCCCGTGCGCGAGTGCCGGGTTCAGCCCCCGGTCGGGGGCGTCGGGCACGCTTCGTGCCCCCAGCTCCCGCACGCAGGCCTCCGCGGCCGGGTCGTCGGTGACCACGACGACGTCGACGACGGACGGCGTGGCCAGCGCCGCGGCGACCGTGTCCGCGAGCAGCGCGAGGACCAGGCGGGCGTGGGCCTCGACGGGGTCCGGCCGGCCGGCCGTCACCGGCCGCAGCCGCGTCTTGGCGACGGCGAGCCGCTTCGCGGGGACCACCACCGACCAGCGCACGCGTCCATGTCAGCACACGCTCGGCCGGACGCGTCCCGGAACGCCGCCGGGACCCCGGTGCGGCTCGGTTCCCCGCGGGGGGTCGATCATGGTCACCGGTTCCGAGGTCGGGAGGGCGCTGGTGAGCCAGGAACAGTCCACGGGGGACGCGCAGCCGGCCCAGCGGCGGGAGCGGCGGCCGTCCCGGTGGCAGACGCGCGCGCCCATGAACGGCGCGCTGTGGTTCGCCGCCGTCGTGATCGTGCCGGTGTCGTCGCTGATGTTCCGGCTGCGCTACCGGCACGGCGACCGCATCCCGCCGACCGGCCCGGTGCTGCTGGTGGCCAACCACGTCTCCGTCCTTGATCCACTGGCCTGCGCCCGGCTGGCGTGGGACAACGGGCGGGTGCCCCACTTCCTCGCCAAGCAGTCGGTGTTCAAGGGCTGGGTCGGGCGGATCCTGCGCGCGGCCGGCCAGATCCCCGTCGCCCGCTTCTCCGCCGACGCCCACGAGGCCCTCGAGGCGGCCGAGGCCGACCTCGCCGCGGGCAACCTCGTGGTCATCTACCCCGAGGGCTCGGTCACCCGCGACACGTCCTGGTGGCCGATGCAGGGCCGCACCGGCGTGGCCCGCCTCGCGCTGACCACCGACGCCGCCGTCGTCCCGGTCGCGCAGTGGGGCCCGCAGCGGGTGCACGACTACCACGCGAAGAAGCTGCGGCTGCGCGTGCGCGCCCCCGCTGACTACCTCGTCGGCGAGCCGGTCGACCTGACCGAGCAGCGGGCCGAGATCCGCGCCGGCCGGCCGCTGGACTCCGAGCTGCTCCGCGACACCACCGACCTGATCATGGCGCGGGTGCGGGACCAGCTGGGCGAGCTGCGGGGCGAGACCCCGCCGTCCGGCTTCCACCCCCGCCCTCCGCACGGGCAGCTGCCCGGCGACATCGCGGGGAGCGCCGCGTGACGCGCGCCGCTGTCCTGGGTGCCGGGTCGTGGGGCACGACGTTCGCGAAGGTGCTGGCCGACGCCGGCTGTCGCGTCACGCTGCTGGCCCGCCGTCCGGAGCTGGTCGAGAGCATCCGCCGCGACCGCGAGAACGCCGACTACCTGCCCGGCATCCGGCTGCCCGAGGCCGTCCAGGCCACCGGCGACGCCGAGGAGGCTTTGGACGGCGTCGACATCGTCGTCCTCGCCGTGCCCTCGCAGTCGCTGCGCGAGAACCTCGGCCGCTGGACGCCGCTGCTGCCCGGTGACGCCACCCTGCTGTCGCTCATGAAGGGCATCGAGCTCGGGACGACGATGCGCATGAGCGAGGTCATCTGCGAGGTGACCGGCGCCGAGGCCACCCGGGTCGCGGCGCTGTCGGGGCCGAATCTGGCCCGCGAGATCGCCGAGGAGCAGCCCGCCGCCACCGTCATCGCCTGCACGGACAGCGCCCGCGGCGCGGCGCTGCAGGCCGCGTGCCACACCCCGTACTTCCGGCCCTACACCAACCCCGACATCGTCGGCTGCGAGCTCGGGGGCGCGGTCAAGAACGTGATCGCGCTGGCCGCGGGCATCGCCGAGGGGCTCGGGTTCGGCGACAACACCCGCGCCTCGCTGATCACCCGCGGGCTGGCCGAGACCGCCCGGCTGGGCCTGGCGCTCGGCGCCGAGCTGACCACGTTCGCCGGGCTGGCCGGCCTCGGCGACCTGGTGGCCACGTGCAGTTCGCCGCTGTCGCGCAACCGCACCTTCGGCGAGAAGCTCGGCCAGGGCATGACCGTCGAGGAGATCCAGCAGAGCACCCGGCAGACCGCCGAGGGGGTCAAGAGCTGCCGCTCGGTGCTCGACCTGGCCCGCGCCCACGACGTCGACGTCCCGATCACCGAGGCCGTCGTCCGCGTCTGCCACGAGGGTGTGCCCGCGGCGGCGCTGGTCAAGGAGATCATGTCCCGCGAGGCGAAGCCCGAATGAGGCGGCCCGAATGAGGCGGCCCGAGTGAGCGCGTGGGGTGACGGCACGCGCGCCGTCCGCGCCGGCGAGCGGGCACCCGTCCCGGGGGCGCCGCTGCGGCCCTCGCCGGTGTTCGCCGCGCCCTTCCACCTGGCCGACCAGCCGCCGGGCACCGGCGGCGCCGACGGCTACGCCCGTGCCGACTCGCCGAGCCTGCGCGACTTCGAGGCCGCGATCGGGGAGCTCGACGGCGGGTCGTGCGTCTCGTTCGCCACCGGCATGGCCGCGATCACCGCGGTGCTCATGGCCTGCACGTCGGCCGGCGACCGCGTCGTGCTGCCGTCGGACGGCTACTACACGACCCGCATGCTGGCCGCCGACGAGCTCACCCGCTTCGGGCTGCGGGTCGAGGCCGTGCCGACGCCGGAGATCGGCGAGGTGGCCGCCCGCGGCGACCTCGAGGGCGCCCGGCTGGTGCTGTTGGAGACCCCGAGCAACCCGCGGCTCGACGTCTGCGACATCGCCGCGGTCGCGCAGGCGACCCGGGCGGCCGGCGCGCTGCTCGCCGTCGACAACACCACCGCCACGCCGCTCGGGCAGCGCCCGCTGGCGCTCGGCGCCGACCTCGTCGTCGCCAGCGACACCAAGGCCCTGGCCGGGCACAGCGACCTGCTGCTCGGCCACGTCAGCGTCGCCGACGGCGACCTGCACGCGCGGCTGCGCGGTTGGCGCGACCACACCGGCGCCGTGCCGGGACCGTTCGAGGCATGGCTCGGGCACCGCTCGATGAGCACCCTCGACCTGCGGCTGGCCCGCCAGGCGACGACGGCCGCGGCGGTGGCCGACCTGCTGGCCGGGCACCCCGCGGTGTGCGGCGTCCGCTGGCCGTGGCGGCCCGGGGACCCCTCGTACGACCTCGCCGCCCGGCAGATGCTGCGCCCCGGCGGCGTCGTGTCCGCCGAGCTCGCCGACGAGGCGGCGGTGCGGCGGATGCTCGCCGCCAGCTCGCTGTGGACGGCGGCGACCAGCTTCGGCGGCGTGCACAGCACCGCCGACCGGCGCGCCCAGTGGGGCGGGGACGACGTGCCTCCGGGTTTCGTCCGGTTCTCGTGCGGCATCGAGGACACCGCCGACCTGGTGGCCGACCTGTCCGCCGCGCTCGACGCCCTCTGAGGACCGCTCCACTACTGTCGGCCGCGATGAGCGGCAAGGTGCGTGTGGCAGTCCTGTTCGGTGGTCGCAGCGCCGAGCACTCGATCTCCTGCGTCTCGGCGGGCAGCGTGATGGCGGCGCTGGATCCCGACCGGTACGACGTGGTGCCGGTCGGCATCACGACCGACGGCCGCTGGGTGCTGGCCGACCCCGATCAGCAGCTGGCCATCGCCGACGGCCGGCTGCCCGAGGTGTCCGGCGGCACCGCGGTCTCCCTCGTCGGCGACCCGGCCGGCAGGGGTCTGGCCGTGCTCGAGCCCGGCAACGCGATCGGGCCGGGGCTCACCGAGGTCGATGTCGTCTTCCCGGTGCTGCACGGCACCTTCGGCGAGGACGGCACGGTGCAGGGCCTGCTGGAGATGGCCGGGGTGCCCTACGTGGGCTCCGGGGTGTTCGCCAGCGCGGCCAGCATGGACAAGGAGTTCACCAAGAAGCTGCTGGCCGCCGCCGGCCTGCCGCAGGGCGACCACGTCGTCCTGCGCGACGCCACCGGCGCGGTGTCGGCCGACCCCGACCTGCTGACCGACGACGCGCGCGCCCGCCTCGGGTTGCCGGTGTTCGTCAAGCCGGCCCGCGCGGGCTCCAGCGTCGGCATCACGAAGGTCACCGACTGGGCCCAGTTCCCGGCCGCGGTCGCCGCCGCCGCGGAGGTCGATCCCAAGGTGATCGTCGAGGCCGCCGTCCCGGGGCGCGAGATCGAGTGCGGCGTGCTGGCCACGCCCGGCGGCGGCGAGCCCGCGACCAGCCTGCCCGCCGAGATCCGGCTGCGGCCGGGCACCGACTGGTACGACTTCGCGGCCAAGTACCTGCAGGACGACGCCGTCGACTTCGACGTCCCGGCCGACCTGGCCCCCGAGCAGACCGCCGCCGTGCAGGCGGCTGCGCGCGCGGCGTTCCACGCGCTGGACTGCCGCGGTCTCGCCCGGGTCGACTTCTTCGTCGGGACCGACGCCGAGGGCCGCGACCGGCTGGTGATCAACGAGGTCAACACCATGCCCGGGTTCACGCCCATCTCGATGTACCCGCGGATGTGGGCGGCCACCGGGCTCACCTACCCCGAGCTGGTCGACCGGCTGATCGCCGCCGCCCTCGACGGGTTGGCGCGCCCCGACCCCACGCTGGACGGCTCGCGGACCGGGCGGTGAGCCGCGGTCGCCGGTGGTCCGGGCTGCTGCCGGCGTCGGCTGCTCTGCTGCTCACCATCGGGTGCCAGCAGTCGGTCGAGGGCGCCGCGGCCACCGCCCCGGCGGCGGAGGCGCCGGACTCGCCGGACTCTCCGGACGAACTGGCCGGCCTGCTGGTCGACGACGTCCCCTCCGGGCTGCCCCGGCTGCCCGACGACGAGGTGCAGCCGCCTGCCGGCGAGAAGACCGTCGAGGACGTCGCCGCCTACGCCGACGACCCTCGGCGCGAGCGGGAGGTGCTGGAAGGCTACGGCTACCGGTTCGGCTGGGAGCGCTTCTGGGGTGTCGACGACGGTGCGTTGACCGGCGTCTTCGTCCACCAGCTCGAGAACGCGGACGCCGCCGTCGCCTACGCCCGAGACCTGGCGGCCAACGACGCCGACTACTACGACGGCGTCCTCATCGAGAACCCCAACGACCTCCCCGACGGCTGCTGGCTGCTGGTGGTCGAGGACCCGCGACCGCACACCGGCCTGGCCGGGCCGACCGCGGTGACCTGGTGCGCCCACGGGGTGTTCAGCGTCTCGGTCACCGCCATCGCGGGCAGCCTCGCGGCGGCCGAGCGCGAGGTGCACGAGCTGCTGCCCCGCCAGCTCGACCGCCTGCCACGGGGCTGACCCCGGCCGCCGACCCGACCTGGCTGCCGGTTTCCCGCCGATGTTCGGATATCTGCGGCTACCCGGGCGCAGATAGCCGCCACTATGCGTATCTGGACGCAGCGAGGGCGGCACCGACGCGTGCGACGAGCGCGACGGGATCGCGCAGATCTGCCGCGGTCGCGAAGACGACGGTCCAGCCGGCGGCAGTGAGCCGGTTGAGTCGCCGCCGGTCTTTTCCGACCTGCTGAGC
The DNA here is from genome assembly GCA_963723745.1 of uncultured Actinomycetota bacterium. Classification (GTDB taxonomy): domain Bacteria; phylum Actinomycetota; class Actinomycetes; order Mycobacteriales; family Geodermatophilaceae; genus CAVRRZ01. Next base: position 1,162,901 of record CAVRRZ010000005.1, on the reverse strand, counting down.
CTCGCCGTGCCACAGCCCGTCGTACTCGAGGGCGACTCGGTGCTCCGGCCAGCCGAAGTCCACCGTGGCGACGAAGCCCCGGGCGTCCCGGACCACGTACTGCGCGATGGGCCGGGGGAGCGACGAGCGGTGGATCAGCAGGCGCAGGCGCGTCTCCTGCGGCGACTGTGCCAATCCGTCGGCCCGTGCCGCAGCCGCTCGAATTCTTCGGCATCCCGGGCCGGTGGTCGCCGCGGCCGCCGCACGGACCTCGTCGAGCGTGACCAGGCGGGAGCGCAGGAACTGGTCCAGGCACACGACGGCCTCGTCGGGAGGCTCGATGCGGGCGAGGTCGAGCGCCGTGCGCAACGGGGTGGTGACCAGAACGCCGTTCCGCCGCACCACGTCCTCGTCGGGCAGGCGGCGGCGGGTCACGCGGACGCCGCGGATCGCCCCACCGCGTCGGCTCGGATCGACCGTGCACTCGACCGGATCGTCGGTCTCCGCGAGCGGCACGCCCCACAGCACCGCCGCGCTGCGGCCGCTGAGCACCGCACCGGGCAGCAGGAGGATGGCGGCGGCTCGCGCGCGAAGTCGATGCGTGAGGGGCAGTGAGGAGCAGGCGAACACGTCGGGGAACAGGTGCCGCCACGCCGTGCTCCGCACCTGGGCTCGGGTGAGCCGGCCACGGGCTATCTGCTGCGATGCGCGAAACATCTTGCCGCGCAGCGCGTCGGGGACGGCGGGGGTTCGAGGCACTCCGGCACTGTGTCCTGCGGTCGCCGATCGGGGAGCGGTTTTCCACAGGCGGAGCGCCGGGGGGCAGCGACCGTAGTGACCGCCGGTACGCGGATATCTGCGGCTATCGCCGCCCAGATTCGCGCCGGTATGCGGAAACTTGCCGTTATCCGGGACAGGTGCGGGTCCGGGGCAGGCTGGGTCCGGAAAGGGGCGCGGAGCCGCCTCAGCCGGCCGGCGCGGGGTCCAGCGGGACGCGCTCGAGGGTTTCGATCAGGGGCAGGGTGAGCTCGGTGATGCCGGCGCTGTCGGTGGTCGCCGGCACCTGCACCTCGACGTAGACCTCGCGGTCGACCGCCGTCCAGACCGTGGTCTCGGCGTCGGAGGTGTCGACGAACCACTGCACACCGTTGATCTGGATCAGCCCGGACGCCGCGTCGAAGCCGTCGGGCCGGTCGACCCCGCACACCAGCACGGTGGCCGGATCGCCCCACGCGTAGGCGAAGGGCGTCTCGGAGTTCACCCGGCGGGAGGGCTCGCCGGCCAGCTCCAGCGGCAGCTCGCTCATGAGCCGGGTGCACGCGGCCTCGGTCTGCGGCGTCACCTCGGGCACGGGGACGTCGAGGACCGGCAGGTCGGGCCGGACCGTCGGTGTGCTGCCCGCCACGGTGGCCGGCGGCCGGTCGCCGTCGTCCCGGTCGCCCACCACGTTGACCAGCACGATCAGGACGAGCACCACCGGCAGGGCGACGGCGGTGACGACCAGCGCCACCCGGCGCAGCGGATCCGGCGGACGAGCGGGCCGCTCGTCGGGTGTCTGCTCGGTCAGGACGTCAGAGGTTGACGACGGGGCAGGTCAGCGTGCGGGTGATGCCGTCGACCGACTGGACCCGTGCCACGACCAGCCGGCCGAGCTCGTCGACGGTCTCGGCCTCGGCGCGGACGATGACGTCATAGGGGCCGGTGACGTCCTCGGCCTTGGTGACGCCATCGATCTCGCCGATGGTCTGGGCGACCTGGGCGGCCTTGCCGACTTCGGTCTGGATGAGGATGTAGGCGTGGACCACGGAAGACCCTTCCTCGGGCAGCGCTGCCGGAACGTCGTCCCCGCCGGTTGGCGGACCGGACGCGAACCTACCGCAGCAGGGCGGACGACCAGATGACGCGGCCTCGCCCGCTGATCCCGCGCGGGGACGCGACGGACAGCGTGCGCATGGTCGGCGAGTTCGGCGTGATCGCCCGGGTGGTCGCCGAGGCGGGCACGGCGGCGGTCGCCGAGGTGGGCCCCGGGGACGACGCGGCGGTGCTGCGCGCCCCCGACGGCCGCGTGGTCGCGACCACCGACGTCCTGGTGGAGGGCCGCCACTTCCGGCGGGACTGGTCGTCGGCGGAGGACATCGGGCACAAGGCCGCCGCGGCCAACCTCGCCGACGTGGCCGCCATGGGCGCCCGGACGACGGCGCTGCTGGTGGGCGTGGCCTGCCCGCCGGACACCGCGACGACCTGGCTCGAGGGGATCGCGGCGGGGCTCGCCGCCGAGTGCGCGCCGCTCGGCGCCGCCGTGGTCGGCGGCGACATGGTCTCGGCGCCGCCCGGCAGCGACGCCGTCGTCCTCTCGGTCACCGCGCTGGGTGACCTCGGGGGCCGGGCCCCGGTCCTGCGCTCCGGAGCCCGCCCGGGCGACGTGGTGGCGCTCGCCGGCCGGCTGGGCTGGGCGGCCTGCGGGCTGGCCGTGCTGCGCCGCGGCTTCAGCAGCCCGATCGCCGCGGTGGCGGCGCACCGCCGTCCGCAGCCGCCGTACGCGGCCGGACCGGCGGCCGCGGCCGCCGGTGCGACGGCGATGTGCGACGTCAGCGACGGGCTGCTCGCCGACGCCGGGCACGTCGCCGAGGCCAGCGGTGTGGACGTCGACCTCGACCGCGCCGCGCTGGTGCGCGCCTGCCTGGAGCCGGAGGGGCCGCTGCAGCAGGTGGCCGCGGCCCTGGGCGGCGACCCGCTGGCCTGGGTGCTCACCGGCGGCGAGGACCATGCCCTGCTCGCCACCTTCCCGGCGGACGCCGCGCTACCCGATGGGTGGACGCGCATCGGCACCGTGCGCGCGGCCAGGCAGAATCCGACCGTGCTCGTGAGCGGGGAACCCGGTGCGGCGGTCGCGCACGCCCTGGGAGCGGAGGGGACCGGACATGTCCACTTCGGCTGACTGCGTGCTGCGCGACGGCGGCCGGGCGGTCCTGCGGGCGCTGCCCTACGCCGATCCGCTGGTGCAGCACCTCGTCGAGCAGGTGCAGCAGGAGTACGTGCAGCGCTACGGCGGCCGGGACGCCGCCGTCGTCGAGCCCGGCGAGTTCGAGCCGCCGCTGGGGCTGTTCCTCGTCGCCGAGGTCGACGGGGCGCCGGCCGGCTGCGGCGGATGGCGCACGGTCGTCGACGGTCAGGCGGAGATCAAGCGCGTCTACGTGGCGCCGGGGTTCCGGCGGCGCGGACTCGCGCAGCTGATCGTCGACGCGCTGGAGGACAGCGCGGCGCGCGCCGGTCACCGGTCGATCGTGCTCAACAGCGGGGACCGGCAGCCCGAGGCGCTCGCGCTCTACGCGGCCGCCGGGTACGGCCCGGTGCCCGGCTACGGGCCCTACGCCTGCTCGCCGAACGCGGTCTTCCTCGGCAAGCGGATCGGGGACGACGTCGACGAGGGAGACCAGCCATGGGCGTCGTGACCATCTCCGCCTCCTACGGGGCCGGCGGCGCCGAGATCGGGCCGGCGGTGGCCGAACGGCTCGGCCTGCCGTTCCACGACCGGGCGATCCCGGCTCAGGTGGCCGGCCGGCTCGGCGTGCCGGTGGCCGAGGCGGAGGCCAACGACGAGACCGTCGTCCGCGGCATCTGGCGGCTGGTCGCGTCGCTGGGCACGATGCCCGACCCCGTCGGCGGCGTGCTGCCGACGTCCGCACTGCCCGACGAGCGCGCCTACCGGCAGCAGACCGAGCGGCTGCTCCTGGAGATCGCCGACGGGCCCGGGGGCGTGGTCCTCGGCCGGGCCGCCGCCATGGTGCTGGGGCAGCGCGCCGACACCCTGCACGTGCGTCTCGACGGCCCGCAGGAGCGGCGGCTGGAGGCGGTGGTCGCCCGATCGGGCCGGCCGTGGGACGAGGTCCGCCGCGAGATGGAGACCAACGACCGGGCGCGCGAGGCCTACGTGCGGCACTTCTACCGCTGCGATCCGGCGTCGGCGGACAACTACCACCTGGTGGTGGACACTACGGCGCTGTCGCTGTCCGCCGTCACCGACGTGATCGTCACCGCGGCGCAGGACCGGAGGATCGGCCTCGGCTGATCCGCGCGTACGCGAAAGAACCCCGGAGGTCGTCGACCTCCGGGGTTCTTCCGACGAGCGTCAGCTCAGGCTCTGCCATCGGCCTGACTCCGCGCCGCGGTCCGCCCCTCGCTGCGAGGCTCCCGCGGCCGTCGTCAGGCGCGGGCGACCTTGCCGGCGCGGATGCACGACGTGCACGCGTTGATCCGGCGACGGTTGCCGGGGGCGATCAGCGCCCGCACGGACTGGATGTTCGGGTTCCAACGGCGCGGCGTGCGGCGGTGCGAGTGCGACACCGACATACCGAAACCGGGCCCCTTGCCACAGACGTCGCACACGGCAGCCACGGTGGATCACTCCCAGAAAGTTGAACAAGATGGGCGGGGCACCACGAGGCGCCTCCGCAAAGACCGTCGATCAGTCTAGCCGGTCCTCGCAGGCAGTGCCGCCACGGCCCCCGGACGGGTGCCGGAGCCCCGGAGGAGACCGGAACGGTCGCACCCGGAAGGTAACCTCCGGCCGTGCTGGCGGCGCTCGACGACGTCGCGGTCGGTCAGTGGTGCCGGGCCGCGGTCGATGCGCTGTCCAGGTGCAGGGGCAGCCTCGACGACCTCAACGTCTTCCCCGTGCCCGACGGCGACACCGGCACCAACATGCTGCTCACCGCCTTCGCCGCCCTCGAGACCCTCGACAAGGGCCTCGAACGCTCCGCGAGCACCGGCGCGGCCCCGGAGTCGACGTGGACCCTGGTGGCCCGCGGCGCGGTGCTGGGTGCCCGGGGCAACTCGGGCACGATCCTCGCCCAGCTCCTGCGCGGTCTGGCCGACCAGCTCGCCCCGCAGCCCCCGGCCGACGGGGCGACGTTCGCCGCCGCGCTGCAGAAGGCGGCCGACAGTGCCTACTCCGCGGTGGCCGACCCGGAGGAGGGCACGCTGCTCACCGTCGCCCGCGGTGCGGCGGGAGCGGCCGCCCTCGCCGTCGACGAGGGCCGCTCCGAGCTCGCCGACGTCGTCGGTGCCGCGGCCGACGGCGCGCGCCGGGCCCTCGACGCCACCACCGACCAGCTCGAGGTGCTGCGCGAGGCCGGTGTCGTCGACGCGGGTGGGGCGGGCCTGTGCTTCGTCCTGGACGCCCTGGTCGCCGTCGTCACCGGCGTCGAACCCGCGCGGCCCGCGCTGACCCGTCGGGAGCCCGCCGGCCGGGGGCACCACGGGCACGCCGACGACCTACCGCACGAGCCGCCGCCGGGCCACGGCAGCGAGGTGCAGTACCTGCTCGCCGACAGCGACGAGGTGGCCGTGGCGCGCCTGCAGGAGAAGCTGGCCGGGCTGGGCGACAGCCTGGTCGTCGTCGGCGTCGACACCCCCTCGGGCCGCGAGTGGAACGTCCACGTGCACGTCGAGGACATCGGCGCCGCCATCGAGGCCGGCATCGAGACCGGCCGGCCGTACAACATCCGGGTCACCCCGCTGGCTCCCGTGCGCACGCCGACGCCCGTGCCCGGCCGTCGCGCGATCGTCGCGGTGGTGCCCCAGGACGGCGGCCTCGCCGAGCTGTTCACCGGCGAGGGCGTGCGCGTCGTCCCGTGCGGGCCGGGCGGCGTCACCGAGGACGACCTGCTGACCGAGCTGATCGCCTGCACCGCGCAGGACTGCGTCGTGCTGCCCAACGGCCCCTCGCTGACCAGCGCGGCGGGGCGGGCGGCGGCCCGCGCCCGCGACCTCGGCCGCGACGTCGTCGTGGTGCCCACCGCCTCGCCGGTCCAGGGGCTGGCGGCCTGCGCCGTGTCCGACCCGGCCCGCCGCTTCGGCGACGACGTCGTCGCGATGGCCGAGGCGGCCGCGGCGACCCGCTGGGCCGAGGTGACCGTCGCCGAGCAGGAGGCGCTCACCTCGGCGGGCCGCTGCCAGCCCGGCGACGTGCTGGGCAGCGCGGAGGGCGACGTCGTGGTCATCGGCCCCGACGCCGCCACCGTGGCCTGCGACCTGCTCGACCGGCTGCTGTCGGCCGGCGGCGAGCTGGCCACCCTGGTCGTCGGCCCCGACGCGGGCCTCGGCGACACCGTCTGCCGGCACCTGTCCCGACAGCACCCGACGGTCGAGGTGACCCGCTACGACGCCGGACCGGCCGCGATCCCGCTGCAGGTGGGCGTCGAGTGAACCTCGAGATGAGCACCCCGCTCGCCAAGGCCCTGGGCACGAAGACGGCCGCACCGATGGCCGAGTCACTCGGCCTGCACACGGTGGGCGACCTGCTGCGCCACTACCCGCGCCGGTACGCCCAGCGTGGCGAGCAGACCGACCTCAAGGACGTGCAGGTCGGGGACCGGGTCACCGTCCTCGCCCAGGTCCGCTCGGTGAGCACCCGCAGGATGCAGCGCCGGCACGGCATGATCACCGAGGTGGTCGTGGGCGACGGCCAGGGCTCGATGACGCTGGTCTTCTTCAGCCGCAAGCACGCCTCGCTCAAGACCGGTGCCTGGGGCCTGTTCGCCGGGACGGTCGGTGAGTACAAGGGCAAGAAGCAGTTCGCCCACCCCGACATGCACCTGCTCGACAGCGCCGACGACGACACCGACTGGGCGCGCGCCCTCGTGCCGATCTACCCGGCCAGCAAAGAGGTGTCGAGCTGGGTCCTCCAGCGCTCGCTGCGCACCCTGCTCGGGCCCGGCGGGCAGCTCGGGCACCTGGTCAGCGACCCCCTGCCCGAGAGCATCCGCACGCGGTACGGCCTGCTGTCGCTGCCCGCCGCGCTGCTCGACATCCACCGGCCGACCACGATGGAGGACGTCGAGCGCGCCGAGCACCGGCTGAAGTGGGACGAGGCGCTCACCCTCCAGCTCACCCTGGCCGCGCGACGTCGGGCCGCAGCCCTCGAGCCCGGCACCGCGCGCCCCCGCCGGCGCGCCGGTCTGCTCGACGCGGTCGACACAGCGCTGCCCTTCGAGCTGACCGAGGGTCAGCGGGAGGTGGGGGAGGACCTGGCCGCCGAGCTCGACCGCGACCACCCGATGCACCGGCTGCTGCAGGGCGAGGTCGGCTCCGGCAAGACGGTGGTCGCGCTGCGGGCCATGGCCCAGGTCGTGGACGCCGGCGGGCAGGCCGCGCTGCTCGCGCCCACCGAGGTGCTCGCCGCGCAGCACGTCCGCGGCATCCGCGAGCTGCTCGGGCCGCTGGGCCGGGCCGGCGAGCTCGACGGCGACCCCGACGGCACGCGGGTCACGCTGCTCACCGGCTCGCTGAAGGCCGCCGCCCGCCGCGAGGCGCTGGCCGAGGTCGCCGAGGGGCGGGCGGGCATCGTCGTCGGCACCCACGCGCTGCTCCAGCAGGGCGTCGAGTTCGCCGACCTCGGCCTGGTCGTGGTCGACGAGCAGCACCGCTTCGGCGTCGAGCAGCGCGACGCGCTGCGCGCCAAGGGCGCCCGGCCGCCGCACGTGCTGGTCATGACGGCGACCCCGATCCCGCGCACCGTCGCCATGACCGTCTACGGCGACCTCGAGATCTCCACGCTGCGGCAGCTGCCGAGCGGGCGCGGCGGGGTGTCGTCGTCCGTCGTCCCGACGGGGGAGAAGCCGGCCTGGCTGGACCGGGCCTGGCAGCGACTGCGCGAGGAGGTCGCGGCCGGCCGGCAGGCCTACGTGGTGTGCCCGCGGATCGGCGACGACGAGCCGACCGGCGAGGAGCCCGACGACGCCGACGGCGCCCCGGACGACGACGGCCGGGAGCAGCGCCGCCCGCCCCTGGCGGTGCTCGACGTCGCCGAGATGCTGCGCTCGGGGCCGCTGGCCGGGCTGCGCCTCGAGGTGCTGCACGGGCGGCTGACCGCCGACGAGAAGGAGGCCCGGATGCGGGCCTTCGCCGCCGGCGAGATCGACGTCCTGGTCGCCACCACCGTGATCGAGGTCGGCGTCGACGTCCCCAACGCCACCGTGATGGTGGTCATGGACTCCGAGCGCTTCGGCGTCAGCCAGCTGCACCAGCTGCGCGGCCGGGTGGCCCGCGGCCGGCACGCCGGCCTCTGCCTGCTGGTCACCGAGGCGCCCTCGGGGTCGCCGTCCGGCCAGCGGCTGGCGGCCGTCGCCGCCACGTCGGACGGTTTCGAGCTCGCCCGGCTGGACCTGGAGACCCGTCGCGAGGGCGACGTGCTGGGCGCCGCGCAGTCCGGACGCCGCTCGGGCATCCGGCTGCTGTCGCTGCTGGAGGACGAGGAGCTCATCGCCGAGGCGCGGGCCGAGGCGACCGGGCTGCTGGAGACCGGCCGGGGGCTGGCCGACCACCCGCTGCTGGCCCAGGAGGTCGCGGCGCTGGCCACCGACGAGCGCGCGGAGTGGTTGGAGAAGGCGTGACGCGGGTGATCGCCGGGCTGGCCCGCGGAAGGCGGCTGAAGGTGCCGCCGACGGGCGTGCGGCCCACCGGCGACCGGGCCCGCGAGGCCCTGTTCAACTCGCTCGGCAGCCTGCTCGACCTCGACGGAGCCGCCGTCCTCGACCTCTACGCCGGCTCGGGGGCGCTGGGCATCGAGGCGCTGTCCCGGGGCGCCGAGTCGGTCGTCTTCGTGGAGTCCTCGCCGAAGGTGCTGCCCGTGATCGAGGCGAACCTGGCCGCCGTCGGGCTCCCCGGTGGGCGGGTGCTGCGGGGCTCGGTGCCCGCTGTGGTGGCCGGTCCGGCGCCGCGCTCGTTCGACCTGGTGCTGGCCGATCCGCCGTACGACACCCCGGCGGCGGAGGTCCAGGGAGTGCTGCGCGGGCTGGTCGAGCACGGGTGGCTCGCGCCCGAGGCCGTCGTCGTCGTCGAGCGGTCGAGCCGGGAGTCCGAGTGGGTGTGGCCGACACCCCTGGCCGGACTGCGCGAACGGCGCTACGGCGAGGCCGTGCTCCGGTACGGTCGCTCCCCGTGAGACGCGCCGTCTGTCCGGGCTCGTTCGACCCGGTCACCAATGGGCACGTCGACGTGATCTTCCGCGCCGCCGGCCTGTACGACGAACTGGTCGTCGCCGTGCTCGTGAACCCGGGCAAGGCCGGGCTGTTCCCCGTCGAGGAGCGCATGGAGCTGCTGCGCGACGCGGTGGCCGAGCTGCCGAACGTGCGGGTCGACAGCTTCCAGGGTCTGCTCGTCGACTACTGCCGCGCCCACGACGTGCCGGTGATCGTCAAGGGACTGCGCGCGGTCAGCGACTTCGAGTACGAGTTGCAGATGGCGCAGATGAACCGCGAACTGGCCGGTATCGAAACCCTGTTCGTGCCGACCGCGCCGCAGGTCGGGCACCTGAGCTCGAGCCTGGTCAAGCAGATCGCGCTCTTCGGCGGCGACGTCTCGTCGCTGGTTCCCAAGGCGGTGCACGCGCGGCTGCTGCTCGCCCGCGAGGAGCACCGCCGGTCGCAGGGGGAGAAACCGTGACCGAGCTCACCGGCGCCCGCAAGGGGCGGGTCACCGAGGTCGTCTACCGGCTCTACGAGACCGTCGACGAGCTCACCACCGTCGTCGAGAACGCCCGCAACGTGCCGATGTCGGGCTCGTGCATGGTGCCGCGCGACCACCTGCTCGATCTGCTCGACGACCTGCGCGAGTCGCTGCCCGAGGACGTCCAGGCAGCCGGCGCGATCGTCGAGCAGCGCACCCAGATCCTGCAGGCCGCGCAGGCCGAGGCCGAGCGGCTCACCGGGCGCACCCGCACCGAGAGCGATCAGATGCTGGCCCAGGCCCAGCGGCAGCGCGACGAGATCCTGGGCGTGGCCCGGCGGCAGCGCGACGACCTCCTCGCCCGCGCCCAGGCCGACGCCGAGGACATCCTGGCCCGGGCCGAGGTCGAGGCGGCCGAACTCGTCGAGGAGGGCCGCCGGCGCCGTGACCTCCTCATCACCGAGGGCCAGGCCGAGCACGACCGGCTGGTCACCGAGACCGAGGTCTACCAGCGGGCGCTGGCCCAGTCCGACGAGCTCGGGGCGCAGACCCAGGCCGAGGTGGCGCGGATGCGGGCCGAGGTCGACGAGTACGTCGACACCCGGCTGGCCGACTTCGGCAGCTCCCTGGAGCGGATGATGCGCTCGGTCGACGCCGCACGGACGGCGTTGCGCGAACCCTGACCGTGGCACGCGTCGGGTGGGCCGCTCTCCCGCCGCCGTCCCGAGGCAATGGAAGCTCTACCCCTGTTCTGGGGCCCGATACGTAGGTAGAGCTTCCATTGCCCGGGGCGGGCCGGGGCGCATCGGCGGGGCGGGTCCGGGTCACACCTGCGCGCCGACCGGCGCCCGCGGGGGATCGGGTAGTCTCGATCCCTGGTCCGATCGCTGCCGGCTCCCCCGACCGGGAGACGGTCCCGCGCGACCTGCCCCCCGTTCCCGACCACGAAGCATCGACATGCCTGCCGCAGTTCCGCGCCGCTCCGGCGCCGTGTCCCCGGGCCCCCGGCCCGCCGAGGGCCGGCGTTCCGCAGCCAACCCCTGGAAGGTGGAGCTGCGTGAGCTGGGCCGCCGACCCGGGTCGATGCAGGAGCTGCACCGGACCCTGCCGGCGTCCGAGGGCTGGAAGGTCGAGCTGATCGGCGTCCCCGCGGGGGCGCAGGTGCAGCTCGACCTGCGCCTCGAGTCGGTCATGGAGGGCGTGCTCGTCTCCGGTGAGATCACGGTGCCGCTGGTCGGGTCGTGCGCCCGCTGCCTCGAGCCGATCGAGGACACGCTCACCCTCGACGTGCAGGAGCTGTTCGCCTACGAGGGCAGCACCACCGAGGCGACCAGCGAGGAGGACGAGGTCCGGCTCGTCGAGGGCGAGGCGATCGACCTCGAGCCGATGGCCCGCGACGTCGTCGTCCTGGCCCTGCCCCTGGCGCCGGTCTGCGACGAGGACTGCGGCGGACTCTGCGTCGGCTGCGGCCAGCGGGTCGACGACCTGCCCGAGGACCACTCGCACGAGCTGCTCGACCCGCGCTGGGCCGGGCTCGCCGAACGCTTCTCTCCCTCGCCGGGCACCCCCGGCGACGACACCCACAAGGAGAACTGACCGTGGCCGTTCCGAAGCGGAAGATGTCCCGCTCCAACACCCGCTCCCGCCGGTCGCAGTGGAAGGCCAGCGCTCCCACGCTGTCGCCCTGCCCGAACCGCGCCTGCGGCGAGCTCAAGCCGCCGCACCACGCCTGCCCGAACTGCGGCCAGTACGACGGCCGCCAGGTCCTCTCGGTCTGATCAGCGTTCCTCCGGCTCCGGCCCCGCCCGACCACGATTCGTCGCCGGCGGGTCCGGAGCACGGCCGTCGTGCTGCCGACTGGCTGCGCGACGCCCTCGGCGTCGACCTGCCCGGTGAACTGCTCGGCCTCGCGCTGACCCACCGCTCCTGGGCCTACGAGAACGGCAACGCCCCGACCAACGAGCGCCTGGAGTTCCTGGGTGACTCGGTGCTCGGGCTGGTGGTCACCGACGAGCTCTACCGCAGCCAGCCGGCCCTTCCCGAAGGGCAGCTGGCCAAGCTGCGTGCCTCGGTGGTCAACATGACGTCGCTGGCGGGCGTGGCGAGACGGCTGGGGGACGGCGGCATCGGGCCGCACCTGCTGCTCGGCCGGGGCGAGGAGGCCACTGGTGGCCGCGAGAAGGACTCGATCCTGGCCGATGCGCTCGAGGCGCTGATCGGCGCCGTGCACCTCGGGCGGGGGCTCGACGCCGCCGCCGAGATCGTGCACCGGCTGTTCGACCCGCTCCTGGTCGAGGCGGCCACCCGCGGCGCGGGCCTGGACTGGAAGACCAGCCTGCAGGAGCTCGGCGCCGCCCGCGGTCTCGGCGCCCCGAGCTACCAGACCGACGACGAGGGTCCCGACCACGCCAAGACGTTCACGGCGGCCGTCGTCCTGTCGGGCACCGTCTACGGCACCGGCACCGGCCGCACCAAGAAGGCCGCCGAGCAGGAGGCCGCCGAGGCGGCCTGGCGAGCGCTGTCCAACGGCGCGGAGTGAGGCACTGACGCCATGCCCGAACTGCCCGAGGTCGAGGTCGTCCGGCGCGGACTCGAGCGCTGGGTCGCCGGCCGCACGATCGCGACGGTCGAGGTGCACCACCCGCGCGCGGTGCGCCGGCACCTCGAGGGCGTCGAGCACTTCGTCGGGTCGCTGACCGGCCGCACGCTCACCGACGCCTGCCGCCGCGGCAAGTACCTGTGGCTGCCGCTGGCCGAGACCGACGGCACGCCGTCGGGCCGCGCGCTCGTCGCGCATCTGGGCATGAGCGGCCAGCTGCTGGTGGAGAAGCCGTCCCAGCCGCTGGAGACGCACCTGCGGGCACGGTTCACCTTCACCGACGGCGGCCGCGAGCTCCGGTTCGTCGACCAGCGCACGTTCGGCGGTCTCGCCGTTGAGGAGACGAGTACCGACGGCGGGCTGCCGCAGCGTCTGGCGCACATCGCCATCGACCCGCTCGACGGCTCGTTCGATGCCGACGCGTTCACCGCGGCCCTGCGTCGCCGGCACACCGAGGTCAAGCGGGCACTGCTGGACCAGACGCTGATCGGCGGGGTCGGCAACATCTACGCCGACGAGGCGCTGTGGCGGGCCCGCCTGCACGGCACCCGGCCGACCGACCGGCTGACCCGCGCGCAGGTGAACGACCTGCTGGAGGGTGTCCGCGACGTGCTGGGGGAGGCCCTGGAGCAGGGCGGCACGTCGTTCGACTCGCTCTACGTCGACGTCAACGGGCAGAGCGGCTACTTCTCCCGGTTCCTCGCCGTGTACGGGCAGGCCGACCGGCCCTGTCCACGCTGCGGCGGCGCCATCCGGCGCGAGCCGTTCATGAACCGGTCGAGCTACAGCTGCCCCACCTGCCAGCCTCGGCCGCGCGCCCGCCGGTCATGACCGGGCGCGTGCGCGTCGTCGCCCTGGTCTCCGGCTCGGTACAGGGCGTCGGCTACCGGTGGTTCGTGCGGCAGCAGGCCGATGCCGCCGGGCTCAGCGGATCGGCCACCAACCTGCCCGACGGCCGGGTCGAGGTGGTGGCCGAGGGGCCCCCGGACGCCGTCCGTCGGCTGGTGGCCGCGCTCGACGGTCCGCGCGCGCCCGGCCGGGTCGAAGCGGTCGACGTGCGGGACGAACCGGTGCAGGGGTTGCGCGGCTTCACCACGATGTGACCAACGCGACACCACTCGGGGGCGGGGCCGCTCCGGGGCTCGCGTTGACCAGCGCGGAAATGCCTGTCACCCTGGGGTTATCACAGCTCGCGCCGACCGTCCACCGGGGCGCAGAGCTCACCTCTCGTCTGTCGGAAAGGCCTCTCCTGTCATGGCCAAGGCCCTGTTCGGTCACCTCGTCCCCCTCGCGGAGCTCCGAGTAGCCGAGGAGAATGCCGCGCTGCGGGACCGGGTGCGCCGTCTCGAGCGCGAGCTCGAGCAGTTGCGCGCCGAGCGTGACGCCGCCATCGCCCATGAACTGCTGAACCTCACCGCCGAGAAGGCCGAGCCCGCGCTCGCCTGATCGGGCCGGCGGTCAGGTGCTGAAACTTCTGCACCACGCTGCCCAGAAACCCCGGAATTGCGGGGTACGGACCGCTCCGTCCGCTACCGTGCCCGTTCTGTGCACCTGTCGAGCCTGACGCTCAAGGGCTTCAAGTCCTTCGCGTCCGCCACCACCCTCCGGCTGGAGCCGGGGATCACCGCGGTGGTCGGCCCCAACGGCTCCGGGAAGTCCAACGTCGTCGACGCCATCGCCTGGGTGCTGGGCGAGCAGGGCGCAAAGAGCCTGCGCGGCGGCAAGATGGAGGACGTCATCTTCGCCGGCACCGCCGGCCGCCCGGCGCTGGGCCGCGCCGAGGTCACGCTGACCATCGACAACACCGACGGTGCGCTGCCCATCGCCTACACCGAGGTGTCGATCACCCGCCGCATGTACCGCTCCGGCGAGAGCGAGTACGAGATCAACGGTGACAAGGTGCGGCTGCTCGACGTCCAGGAGCTGCTCAGCGACTCCGGCATCGGCCGCGAGATGCACGTCATCGTCGGCCAGGGCCAGCTCGACGCCGTCCTGTCGGGTCGCCCCGAGGACCGGCGGGCGTTCATCGAGGAGGCCGCCGGCGTCCTCAAGCACCGCAAGCGCAAGGAGAAGGCGCTCCGCAAGCTCGACGGCATGCAGGCCAACCTCGACCGGCTGGCCGATCTCACGGCCGAGCTGCGTCGCCAGCTCAAGCCGCTGGGCCGCCAGGCCGAGGTGGCCCGCCGGGCGGCAGGCGTGCAGGCCGACCTCCGCGACGCGCGGCTGCGGCTGCTGGCCGACGACCTGGTGCAGCTGCGCGACGCGCTCGACCGTGACGTCGCCGACGAGACCGCCGCGCGCGAGCGCCGCGCGGCGGTCGAGGCCACGCTCGGCGTCGCCTCCCGGCGCGAGGCGGAGCTCGAGTCGCGGATGGCCGAGACCGCTCCGCTGCTGCAGACGGCGTCCGACACCTGGTACCGGCTCTCGTCGCTGACCGAGCGCTTCCGGAGCGTCGCGCAGCTGGCCGCCGAGCGGCACCGCCACCTCTCCGCCGCGCCCGCCGCGGCGGCACCCGGGCGCGACCCCGACCAGCTCGACGCCGAGGCCGACCGGGTCGCCGCGACCGAGGCCGAGCTCGCCGCCGGGCTGGAGGCCGAGCGCACCCGCCTGGCCGGCGTGGTGGCCGATCGCGGCTCGCTCGAGAGCGCACTGGCCGACGCCGAGCGCGCCTGGGTGGCAGCGGCCCGGGCGCTCGCCGACCGCCGCGAGGGGCTGGCGAAGCTCTCCGGCCAGGTCGAGGCCGCCCGGTCGCGGGTGTCCTCCGCGCAGGCCGAGATCGCGCGGCTCGCGCTGGCGGCCGGCGAGGCCGCCGACCGCGCCGAGGTCGCCGCCGAGCGGCTCGCCGAGCGGCGGGACAGCACCGCCGAGCAGGAGGACGCCGACCTCGCGCTCGTCGCCGCCCACGAGGACGCGGTGGCCGCGCACGCAGCGGCCGCCGCCGCGGTGACCGAGCTCGCCGCGGCCGAGCGGGCCGCCGAGAGCGACCGCGCGTCCTGGCAGGCCCGGCGCGACGCCCTCGCGCTGGGGCTCGCCCCGGCCGACGGCGCGGCCGCCGTGCTCGACGCCGACCTGGCCGGCGTCCTCGGCCGCGCGGGGGAGCAGCTGTCGGTCCGCGCCGGCGACGAGGTCGCCGTGGCGGCCGCGCTGGGCGGGATGGCCGACGGACTGGTGGTGTCCGGCGTCGCCGAGGCCGCCGCCGTCCTCACGCACCTGAAGGACGTCGACGGCGGCCGGGTGGGCCTGGTCGTCACCGCCGGCCTGCCGCCGGTGCCGCGCGACGGCTGGCCGGCGCTGCCCGAGGGCCTCCGCTGGGCGCTGGACGCCGTCGCGTCACCCGAGTCGCTGCAGCCGGCGCTGACCCGCGCCCTGGACCGGGTGGCGCTGGTTCCCGACCTCGCCGCCGCGGTGCGGCTGGTGGAGACCCACCCGCGCGTGCGCGCCGTCACCGCCACCGGCGACCTGGTCGGCGCCGACTGGACCGTGGGGGGCCAGCGCGAGCAGACCTCGCACCTGGAGGTGCGCGCCCACGTCGACGAGGCCGAGGCCGAACTGACCGCCGCCGCCGCGCGTGCGGCGGACCTGGCCGACCGGCTGAGCGCGGCCCGCGAAACCGCCCGCGCACGCTCGGCCGACGTCGAGGAGGCGCTGGCCGCCCGGCAGGCCGCCGACCGCACCCGCTCGGCGGCCGCGGCGGGGCTGGCCGAACTGGGTGCCGCGGCGCGGTCCGCGACGGCCGAGGCCGAGCGGCACGAGGCGGCCCGCGTCCGCGCCGAGCGGGCGCTGGAGGAGAACGTCGTCGCCCTCGACGCACTCGAGGCCCGGCTCGCCGAGGCGCAGGCCGCCCCGGTCGAGGAGGAGCCCTCGACCGAGCAGCGCGACCGGCTGCGCGCCGAGGTCAACGCGGCCCGGCAGGCCGAGACGGAGGCACGCCTCGCCGTCCGCACGGCCGAGGAGCGGGCCCGGGCGCTGCACGGGCGCGCGGAGTCGCTGCGCCGCCAGGCGCGGCAGGAACGGGCCAACCGCGAGCGCGCCGCCGCGGCGCGGGTCGCCCGCGAGCGCGGCGCGGCCGTCGCCGCGCGGGTGCGCACGGACGCCGACACCGCGCTGACCGCCCTCGCGGTGTCGCTGGCCCGGGCCGGCGCCGAGCGGGACGCGCTGGCCGCGTCGCGGACCGCGGAGGAGGCCGAGCTGCTCGAGGTGCGCGCCCAGGTGCGCGCCGCGACCGCCGACCTCGACCGGCTCACCGACGAGGTGCACCGCGACGAGGTGGCGCGCACCGAGCAGCGGTACCGCATCGAGACCCTCGAGCAGCGCGCCGCCGAGGAGTACGGCGTCGACCTCGAGACGCTGCTGGCCGAGTACGGGCCCGCCGCACCGGTGCCCCCGGGGCCGCAGCAGGTCGCCGAGGCCGAGGCGGCGGGCACCGAGGCGCCGGAGCCGGTGCCCTACGACCGCGCCGTCCAGGAGCGCCGCGCCGCGCGCGCCGAGCGCGACCTGGCCGCACTGGGCAAGGTCAACCCGCTGGCGCTGGAGGAGTTCGAGGCGCTGCAGGAGCGGCAGACGTTCCTGGCCACCCAGCTCGAGGACCTCAAGGCGACCCGGCGCGACCTGCTCACCGTCGTCCGCGAGGTCGACGAGCGCATCCACGACGTGTTCGCCTCCGCGTTCGCCGACGTCGCGCGGGAGTTCGAGACGGTGTTCAGCACCCTGTTCCCCGGCGGGCAGGGGCGGCTGGTGCTCACCGAGCCCGACTCGATGCTGACCACCGGCATCGAGGTCGAGGCCCGCCCGCCGGGCAAGAAGGTCAAGCGGCTGTCGCTGCTGTCCGGCGGCGAGCGGTCGTTGACCGCCGTGGCGCTGCTGGTCGCGATCTTCCGCGCGCGCCCCTCGCCGTTCTACGTGCTCGACGAGGTCGAGGCCGCCCTGGACGACGTGAACCTCGGCCGGCTGCTGCGGCTGATCGAGCAGCTGCGGTCGACCTCGCAGCTGATCGTGATCACCCACCAGAAGCGGACCATGGAGATCGCCGATGCCCTCTACGGCGTGAGCATGCGCGGCGACGGCATCACCGGCGTGATCAGCCAGCGGCTGCGCGAGCTCGAGGCCTCCTGACCCCAGCCCCAGCGGCACTTATTGCCATAAAGGCCGGGCCGCGCCCGTCCGCGAGGAGGCCGCCGCCGGCCTTTATGGCCAAAAGTGCCGGACGGCGGGGGGCTTCAGACGCCGGAGCGGACCTCGAGGTCGACGACGAGCGGCAGGTGGTCCGAGGCGCCCTCGTCGTCGACGACGTGCGCGGCGGCCACACCCACGCCCGCCGACACCCATACCTGGTCGTAGCGTATGCGCGGTCCACGCGAGGGAAAGGTGTGGCCCTCGTCGGCCTGCCAGAACCGCCATCCCGCCCGGTCGTCGCGGGCGCGGGCGAGGTTCCAGGCGTCGGTGAACTGCTCGCGGAGGACGCCGAGTTCCGGGGCGTCGGGGCCGGTGTTGAAGTCGCCGACGACGACGCCGGTCTCCATCGGCTCGGTGTGCAGGGCAGCCACGGCCGCCGCCTGGGCGGCGCGGCGGGCCGGGTCGCCGGTGCTCAGGTGCGTGCTGGTCACCCACAGCGCGCCGCCGTCCAGCTCGACCATCGTGCGCAGCGCGCACCGGGGCTCGCCGCCCCCGGGTAGGGGGTGGACGTCGCTGATCAGGATCGGCAGCCGCGACAGCAGCGCGTTGCCGTACTGCCTGCGCGCACCGCCCGGCCGCGGCTCGTCGATCGCCGGGCCCCACGCCAGCTGCATGTCCAGGGCACGGGAGAGCAGCAGCGCCTGGTCGACGTCCTCGCTGCGCTCGCCGTAGTGCCGGTCGACCTCCTGCAGGCACAGGATGTCGGCGTCGATCGAGGCCAGCAGCGTGGCCAGGCGGGGCAGGTCGTGCCGGCCGTCGCGGCCCACGCCGTGGTGGACGTTGAAGCTCACCAGCCGCACCGGGATCGGCGGCTGGTCGGGCCCGGGTGCCGGCTTGAACCCGGCTGCATCGGTCACGCCGGTCAGCCTGTCAGGCCGAGTTCAACTCCAGGTCGGCCACCTCGCGGAGCGCGTCCTGCCCGTTCTCGTCCCGCCGGGTGGCGAAGAGCCGGAACCGGGCCCTGCGGCCCTCCAGCGCCAGTTCGCCGATCTCGTTGCCGAAGAACGGGCCGGCCACCTTCTCCCACTCCAGCCCGGAGTGCGGCACCCGCGCGGCCCGGGCCAGCACCGAGGTGAGCCTGCGCGCCCAGCGGCTCCAGCCGATGCGGAAGCCGACCCGGATCGGGTGCGGCGCCTGGTTGTGCAGCGGGGACACGGTGAGCTGGTGCACCCGGCTGGTCAGGTCGCCGGGCGTCACCAGTTCGGCGGCGTAGGCATGGTGGACGTCGCCGGAGAGCACCAGCGCGGTCGCCGGCGCCGGCCCGTGCTCGCCGCGGGCGACGGACACCAGCGCCCGGCCCAGCCGCGAGAACGAGTCGCCGAACGCCGCCCAGTGCTCGAGGTCGGCGGCCTGCCGCAGGCTCTCGAACAGCCGGCCCAGCGGCCGGCCGGCGTGGCGGGCGGCGAGCGTCTCGTCCCAGCGCTCGATCTGGTGGATGGCATGCGGCAGCAGCCACGGCAGCGACGTGCCGAGCACGAGGTGGTCCACGCCGTCGGCGACCGCGTTGCGCATGGCCGCCTCGATCCACTCGAACTCCTCGTCGTCCACCATGCGGCGGTTCTGCTCGTCGAGGACCCGGCCGGCGCGGGTGTCGATCATGATCAGGCGGGTCGAGCCCCAGTGCCGGACGAAGCTCCATCGCACCGTCATCGGCTGCTCGTCGGCGGCCTCGGCCATCTCGCGCAGCAGGGGCTCGGCGTCGTCGTCGCCGTCCGGAAGGCCCTGGATCGCCTGCCACGTCTTGTTGTTCGCCAGCTCGTCGAGGCTGAGGTTGCCCAGGTGCTGGTAGACCCAGTAGCTGGCCAGGCCGCCGAGGATGCGCTCGCGCCACCACGGCTCGGCGGTCACCTTCGCGCGCCAGGTCTGCGAGGTGTTCCAGTCGTCGATCATCTCGTGGTCGTCGAAGATCATGGACGACGGGATCGTCGACAGCAGCCAGCGCACCTGCGGATCGCTCCACGACTCGGCGTAGAGCCGGGTGTACTCCTCGAAGTTCGCCGCCTGCTCACCCGGGGCCCAGTCGGTGTCGCGACGCAGCTTCAGCCACTCGATGGTGCCGGGCGTGAGCTCGTCGGCGTAGACCTGGTCGCCGAGCAGCACCAGCGCGTCGGGCCACTGGTCCTCGGGCAGCCGGGCGACGCGGGCGGCGTAGGTGTCGAGGGCGTCGGGCGGGATGCCGTCGCGGGTGTCGACCGCGCTGGGGGTGGCGTACCGGCAGGAGCCGAACGCCAGCCGGAACTCGCCGGGGTGGCCGGGGGTGCGGATCCGGCTCGGCGGGAAGAGGCCGTGCTGGTCGGGCCAGACCAGGTGCCCGTCGAGGCGGACGTCGTAGGGCGTGGAACTGCCCGGCTCGAGGCCCTCGATGACGACGAGGGCGTAGTGGTGGCCGCCGACGCAGAAGGTGCGCGCCGAGCGGCCGAGCACCTCGACGCGGCAGGGCCGGTCGGTCTCGACCCAGACGGTGGCCGAGACGGGGTCGACGTGCCGGAGGAGCGGCCCCAGCAGCAGGGCAGGGGTCTGTCCGGCCAGTGACATGCCCTCCAGCCTGCTGCATCGGGCTGGGAAATGCCTGGGTGTCCGTCCTCCCGGGTGAGCGCCGGTGCCGCCTGGGAGGATCGCGGCATGGAGTTCGTGCTGATCGCGATCGCGATCCTCGTCGTCGCCGTCCTCGTCGGCGTGGGGCTGCTGGTCGGCCGTGGCCGGAGGGTCACCCGGCTGGACGACGACGCCGCGACGGGCACCACCCTGACGCGACCGCGGCCCCCTGCGCCGACCGAGCGACCGGCGCCGCCGGCTCCGGTTCCTCCCGTTCCGAGTGAGCAGGCGCAGCCGGACACCGTGCAGCCCGAGGCGCCGCCGGAGGTGGAGCTGCCGCCGGCCGAGCCGGAGCGCGGGCTGGTCATCGAGCAGCCGCCGCCCTCAGCGGGCCGCATGGCGCGGCTGCGGTCGCGGCTGGCCCGCTCGCAGTCGTCGCTGGGCCGCGGCCTGCTCACCGTGCTGGCCCGCGAGCAGCTGACCGAGGACGACTGGGAGGAGATCGAGGAGACCCTGCTCGCCGCCGACGTGGGCGTCACCGCGACCACGCAGATCGTCGAGCGGCTGCGCACCCAGTCGATGGTGCTGGCGACCGCGTCGGGCGCGGAGCTGCGCGAGCTGCTGGTCACCGAGCTGACGGCGGTACTGGGTCCCGAGCTGGACCGCACGCTCGGCACCGATCGGCACGAGGGCAAGCCGGGCGTCGTGCTGGTGGTGGGCGTCAACGGGGCCGGCAAGACGACGACGGTCGGCAAGATCGCCCGGGTGCTGGTGGGCGACGGCAAGAGCGTCGTGCTGGGCGCGGCCGACACCTTCCGGGCCGCCGCGGCCGATCAGCTGGAGACGTGGGGCGAGCGGGTGGGCGTGCTGACGGTGCGCGGCCGTGAGGGCGGCGACCCGGCGTCGGTGGCGTTCGAGGCGGTGCGCACCGGCATCGAGGGCGAGGCCGACACCGTCGTCATCGACACCGCCGGCCGGCTGCACACCAAGTCCGGCCTGATGGACGAGCTCGGCAAGGTCAAGCGGGTCGTCGAGAAGCAGGCGCCGGTCACCGAGACGCTGCTCGTGCTCGACGCGACGACGGGGCAGAACGGCGTCGTGCAGGCCCGGGTGTTCACCGAGGCCGTGGAGGTCACCGGTGTCGTGCTGACCAAGCTGGACGGGACGGCGAAGGGCGGCATCGTGGTCTCGGTGCAGCGCGAACTGGGCATCCCGGTGAAGCTGGTCGGCCTGGGGGAGGGCCCCGACGACCTGGCGCCGTTCGAGCCCCGCGAGTTCGCGGAGGGCCTGGTCGGCTCGCTCGACTGAGAACTCGTTCTGGCCGCCTGCCTCATCGGGGCAGCGCGAACCCAGGTAGCCCAATCCGCCCCCGCTTCGGGGCCGTCGGGGTTCATCCTGAGCGCTGGACCGGCTGCCCGGGCGCTGATTCAGACTCGGCTGGGGTCGAAGCCGAACGGCAGCTCCAGCCGGTGTCGGGCCAGCAGGTCGGCGTCGGCCAGTAGCTCGGCCGTATTGCCGTCTGCCACCACCTGGCCACGGTCGAGCACCACCGAACGCGGGCACAGCTGCAGGGCGTAGGGCAAGTCGTGGGTGACCATGAAGAGGGTCACCGGCAGGGCCTCGAGCACCTCGGCCAGCTCGCGGCGGCCGGCCGGGTCGAGGTTGGACGACGGCTCGTCGAGCACCAGGATCTCCGGGTGCATCGACAGGACCGTGGCCACGGCCACCCGGCGGCGCTGGCCGAACGAGAGGTGGTGCGGCGGCCGGTCGGCGAAGCCGGACATGCCCACCTTGTCCAGCGCTTCGGCCACGCGGGCGGCCACCTCGGGCTCGGGCAGTCCGAGGTTGCGCGGGCCGAACGCCACGTCCTCACCGACCGTGGGCATGAACAGCTGGTCGTCCGGGTCCTGGAACACCACGCCCACCCGGCGGCGGATCTCGCTGAGGTTCTGCTTCTCCACCGGCAGCCCGGCAACCTCGACCCGGCCGCGCCCGCCGCGCAGGATGCCGTTGAGGTGCAGCACCAGCGTGGTCTTGCCCGCGCCGTTGGGGCCGAGCAGGGCCACCCGCTCGCCCTTCTCGATGCGCAGGTCGACGCCGAACAGCGCCTGGTGGCCGTCCGGGTAGGCGAACGCCAGGTCGTCGACAAGCAAGGACGGCGGCGGGTGCCCACCCGGCGGCGACGGGGGAGCGGTCACCCCGCGAGGAACCCCGTGACGAGCACGAGCGCGGCGGCGATCGGCAGGCTCAGCGCCGTCCACCAGGCCTGCGGCGAGACCGTGGACGTGGGGCCGCTGGGCAGCGTGCCGGTGTAGCCGCGCGACAGCATCGCCAGGTGCACCCGCTCGCCCCGCTCGAACGAGCGGATGAACAGCGCGCCCGCCGTCGGCCCGAGCACCTTCAGCGCGCCCAGGTGCCGGCCCCGGAAGCCGCGCGCCTCACGGGCCATGCGCATGCGGCGTAGCTCGGCGGTGACCACGTCGGCGTAGCGGATCATGAACGTCAGGATCTGCACGAGCAGCTGCGGCAGCCGCAGCCGCTCCAGCCCGCGCAGCAGCTCCCGCGGCTCCGTCGTCGCGGCCAGGATCGTGGCTGCGAGCACCGACAGCGTCGCCTTGGCCAGGATCCCGCCACCGACGGCCAGGCCGTCGGCCGACAGCGACAGCCCGGCGACGTCGACCCGCGGGCCGCTGGACACGAACGGCAGCAGCAGCGCGAACGTCACGAACGGGATCTCGATCAGCAGCCCGCGGGCCAGCCGAGCGGCGCTCACGCCGGCCACCACGGCGACGCCGAGGATCAGCGTCAGGTACCCGACGTAGGCGGCCGGCGCCCAGGCCGCGCGCACCGGGGTGGCGACGACGACCAGCGCGAACGACAGGACGGCGACCAGCTTCAGGTGCGCCTCGAGCCGGTGGACGACGCTCTCGCCGGTGACCGGCGCGACGCCCAGGACGCCGATGGCCGCCATCTCAGCGGCTCCCGGCGGGCTGCTCGACGTCCTCGTCGGTGCGGTCGGCGGAGCCGCGGCGGCGCAGCAGCAGGGTCAGGCCGCCCACGATCGCGAGGGTGGCGAACACGCCCAGCAGCCCGGCGAGGCCGCCGGAGAGCCGGCCGTTCTCCACGCCGCTGACGGAGTAGTCGGCCAGTGGCGAGCCGGCGACAGCGCTGTCCTGCGCGGTGCCGATGAAGCCGGCCTTCTCGGCGGCCCACTCCAGCCCGTCGGGGGAACCGCTGGCGTACCAGCTGGCCACCCCGGCGATGAGCAGCGTGACGAGCAGGCCGACGATCCAGAAGCGACGGGTGTGCGGGTTCATCGGGCGGCTCCCGTGGTCTCGGTCGCGCGGGGGGCCAGCGTCGTGCGGCGCAGGTGCCGGGCGCCGTAGACCAGGTCGGGCCGGACGGCGAGGACCGCGCCGAGCACCGCGACCGTGATCGCCGCTTCGCCCAGCCCGATCAGCACGTGCATGCCCGACATGAAGGCGGCCACGCTGCCCAGCGGCACGTCGGCGACACCCCCCACGCCGAACAGCCCGACGAACACCAGCGCGGCGATCGGGACGGAGAGGAAGGCGCCCACGCCGGCGCCGGCGAGCACCGCCGTCCGGGAGGGGGACCAGACCTTGGTGGCGAGCCGGGCGACGCCCCAGCCGACCAGCACGGTCACCAGCCCGATCAGGACGACGTTGCTGCCCAGGGCCACCAGCCCGCCGTCGGCGAAGAGCAGGGCCTGGACCATCAGGACGACGGTCATCACCAGCACCGCCGTCCATGGCCCGACCAGGACCGCCGTGAGCGCGCCGCCCATCAGGTGGCCGCTGGTGCCGGCGGCGACCGGGAAGTTCATCATCTGCACGGCGAAGACGAAGGCGGCCGTGAGGCCGGCCAGGGGTGCGGTCAGGTCGTCGAGTTCCTGGCGCGACTTCTTCAGCGCGATGGCCACCGCGCCCGCCGCGACGGCGCCGGTCGCGACCGAGGTCGGGACGTCGAGGAATCCGTCGGGGACGTGCACGCTGCCTCCAGGCGTCGAGCCGTGGTCTGACCTTTGGCAGCTTATTGCATCGAGGTTGCAATTGCACCAAGCTGGCGATGACGGGCATCCGCTGTGACGCCGGTCATCTCCCCGGGCCTGCGCAACACGTCGGCAACCTGCGGTCGGGACACGCGCAGTCGAGTTCACCGGCCCGAAACGAACGAGCGCGCCCGGCAGAAACACGTGGACGGCACGGTGAACGCCGCAACCCGCACCGGCCCCGTCCTGGGGCCGCCCCAGCGGCCCCCGGCCGACGACCCCACAGGAGGTTGCCGTGGTCAACACCGGCGACACCGCCTGGATCCTCACCAGCGCCGCCCTCGTGCTGCTGATGACCCCAGGTCTCGCGCTCTTCTACGGCGGCATGGTCCGCGCCAAGAGCGTGCTGAACATGATGATGATGAGCTTCGGCGCGCTGGCCCTGGTCAGCGTGCTGTGGGTGCTCTACGGCTACTCGATCGCTTTCGGCGACGACGTCGGCCTCGGCCTGCTCGGCAACCCCGCCGAGTTCTTCGGCCTCGCCGGGCTGATGGAGGACACCACCAGCGAGGCCGGCGGCCTGCCCGCCATGGCCTTCGTCGGCTTCCAGGCCGTCTTCGCGATCATCACCGTCGCGCTGATCAGCGGCGCGATCGCCGACCGCGCCAAGTTCGGCGCCTGGATGGTCTTCGTCGGCATCTGGGCCACGATCGTCTACTTCCCGGTCGCGCACTGGGTGTTCGCCTTCGACGTCGACGACGTCGTCGGCGGCTGGATCGCCAACGACCTCGCCGCGATCGACTTCGCCGGCGGCACCGCCGTCCACATCAACGCCGGCGCGGCCGGCCTGGCCCTGGCCTTCGTCCTCGGCAAGCGCCGCGGCTTCGGCCGCGAGGCCATGCGCCCGCACAACCTGCCGCTGGTCATGATCGGCGCCGGGCTGCTGTGGTTCGGCTGGTTCGGCTTCAACGCCGGCTCCGCCGTGGCCGCGAACAACACCGCCGCGGTGGCCTGGGTGAACACGCTGGTGGCCACCGCCGCCGCCGTCCTGGGCTGGCTGGCGATCGAGAAGCTGCGCGACGGGCACGCCACGTCGCTGGGCGCCGCGTCCGGCGTCGTCGCCGGTCTGGTCGCGATCACCCCGGCCTGCTCGGCGGTCTCGCCGGTCGGCGCGATCCTGGTCGGCGCCCTCTCCGGCGTCCTGTGCGCCCTGGCCGTGGGCCTGAAGTACAAGCTCGGCTACGACGACTCGCTCGACGTCGTCGGCGTCCACCTCGTCGGCGGCCTCTGGGGCACCGTCGCCATCGGCTTCCTCGGGTCGGCGGCGGCCCCCGCGGGTGTCGACGGCCTCCTCTACGGCGGTGGCCTCGACCAGCTCTGGCGCCAGGTCGTCGGTGCGCTGGCGGTGCTCGTGTTCTCCTTCGTCCTGACCTGGATCATCGGCACGGCCATCCAGAAGACGATGGGCTTCCGCATCGCGGAGGAAGATGAGGTCGCCGGCATCGACACCGTCGTCCACGCCGAGTCGGGCTACGACTTCACCAGCCTGAGCTCCAGCGGCTCGGCGCTCCACCAGGCGCCGGCCGGCACGGCCACCACCACCACCACCGAGAGGAGCCTGGCGTGAAGCTCGTCACCGCGATCGTCAAGCCGTTCAAGCTCGACGACGTCAAGAACGCCCTCGAGCTGATCGGTGTGCAGGGCCTCACCGTCAGCGAGGTCCAGGGCTTCGGCCGCCAGCGCGGCCACACCGAGGTCTACCGCGGCGCGGAGTACCAGGTCGACTTCGTGCCCAAGGTGCGCATCGAGATCGTGGTCACCGAGGCCGACGCCGCCCGCGTCGTCGACGCGGTGGTCGAGTCGGCGTCCACCGGCCAGATCGGCGACGGCAAGGTCTGGGTCACCACGGTCGACGAGGTGGTGCGGGTGCGCACCGGCGAACGCGGGGACGACGCCCTGTAGGCACGGTCGAGATCTGCACACTCGTCGCTCCGGAGGCCCCGAAGCGTACGAGTGTGCAGATCTCGACGCCGATCTCGACCGGTGTGGGGGAGGAGGGCGCGTGATCGACGTCGCGAAACTGGCCGATCTTCCCCGCGCCGAGCGGGGCGCGGTGCTCGACGACTGGCTCGCCGGCCTGCTGGCCGACGCCCTGCCCGACGGGTCCGAGGGCGTCGCTCTCGTCGCCGTCGGCAGCCACGGACGGCGGGAGCTGCCGCCCCACGGCGACGTCGACCTCGTGCTCGTGCACGACCACCGGCCCGGGATCGCCGCCGTCGCCGACGCCCTCTGGTACCCGATCTGGGACGCCGGGCTGCGGCTGGACCACTCGGTGCGCACCGTCCCGGAGGCCGTCCGCGTCGCCGGCAGCGACGTCAAGGCCGGTCTGGGGCTGCTCGACACCCGGCTGGTCGCCGGCGACGCCGCCCTCGCCTCCGCCCTTCGGACGGCGACGCTCGCGACCTGGCGGCAGTCGGCGGCCCGCCTGCTGCCGCAGCTGCGCGACCTGCGCCGCGACCGCGCCCGGGTGGTCGGGGAGCTCGCCTTCCTGATCGAGCCCGACCTCAAGGAGGCCTACGGCGGCCTGCGGGAGGTCCAGGTGCTGCGGGCGGTCGCCGCCGCCCAGTTGGCCGACGAACCCGGCTCCGCCGTGGAGCGGGCGTACGGCTTCCTGCTCGACGTCCGCGACGAACTGCGCCGCCGGGCGGGACGGCCGGTGGACACCCTCGTCCGGCAGGAGCAGCGCCCGGTCGCCGAGGCGCTCGGGCTGGCCGACGAGGACACCCTGCTCCGCGAGGTCAGCCTCACCGGCCGCCGGCTGGCCTTCGTCGCCGACGAGACCTGGCGCCGCGTCGAGGCGGGGCTGGACCGCCGTCCGCGCAGCCGGTACCGGCGGGTGCGGCGCGAGCCGCTGGCCGAGGGCGTCGTCCGCCAGGGCGACGAGGTGGTGCTCGCGCGCGACGCGCGGCCCGCCACCGACCCGGGCCTGCTGCTGCGCGCGGCCGCCGCCGCAGCGCGGGCCGGCCTGCCGCTGTCGCCGTACACGCTGAAGGTGCTCGCCGCGCACTCGCCGCCGCTGCCCGAGCCCTGGCCCCCGGAGGTGCGCTGGTCGTTCCTGCGCCTGCTGGCCAGCGGACGGCCGGCCGTCGCCGTGCTCGAGCAGCTCGACCACGAGGGCCTGCTCGCCGGCGTGCTGCCCGAGTGGGACCGGGTCAGGTCGCTGCCCCAGCGCCACCCGTGGCACCGGTACACCGTCGACCGCCACCTCATGGAGGCCGCCGCCGCAGCCGCCGAGCTGACCCGCGACGTCGACCGCCCGGACCTGCTGCTCGTCGGGGCGCTGCTGCACGACATCGGCAAGGGCTCCGATGGCGACCACAGCGAGGCCGGTGAGCCGGTGGCCCGCCGGATCGGCGCGCGCATGGGGTTCGCCTCCGCCGACGTCGACGTGCTCGGTGCGCTGGTGCGCCACCACCTGCTGCTGCCCGACACCGCGACCCGCCGCGACGTCGACGACCCGGCCACGATCGACCGCGTCGCGGCGACCATCGCCCACGACAGCACCGTGCTGCAGCTGCTGCACGCGCTGGCGCAGGCCGACGGGGCGGCGACCGGCACGTCGGCGTGGTCGCCGTGGAAGGCGCACCTGGTGGCGGCGCTCGTCGCGCGGGTGCAGGCACGGCTCGGCGCGGCGCCGTCGTCCGAGCCGGAACCGGTGCTCTCGCCGGCCGAGCCCACGGTCACCTCGGCGCCGCCCGACTCGACCAGCGGCGCGGTCACCGTCGGCGTGGTCGACGTCGCCGACGGGCAGCAGGTCACCATCGGCGCACCCGACCGGCCCGGCATCTTCAGCTCCCTGGCCGGCGTGCTCGCACTCAACCAGCTCGACGTGCGGGCCGCGAAGCTGTCGGTCACCGACGGACGGGGGACGGCGGTGTTCGCCGTCCGGCCCCGCTTCGGGCGTGCGCCCGTGCCGCAGATCCTCGCCGACGGCGTCCGCGCGGCCCTGGAGGGCACCCTGCCGCTGGCCGAACGGCTGCGGCAGCGCGAGGCCGACTACCGCCAGGACGCCGACCGGTCGGCGCCGCCCCGCATCTCGTGGCACGACAGCGAGGTCACCGGCGAGGCCACCGGCATCGTCGAGGTGCGGGCCGGGGACCGTGCCGGCCTGCTCTACCGGCTGACCGCGGCACTGGCAGGGGAGGGACTGGACGTGACGGCGGCGCGGGTGGAGACCCTCGGCGCCGACGCGGTCGACTCCTTCTACGTCGCCTCACCCGACGGCCCCCTGGACCCGCGGCAGCGGGCGCGCATCGAGGCGGCGCTGGTGGCGGCGGCCCGGGGTGTCGTGGCGTCCGAGGGCACCGACACGCCGGTCTGAGGTGCTTCGTCCTGTCAGTGGTCCGTGCGACCTTGCTCGCGAGCGGGACGGAACGGTCCTGCCGGAGGGGAGCGCACCCATGTACCAACGCGAGTGGCCGTGCCCGGCCTGCGAGGACGAGCGCAGCTTCGTGCAGCCGCCCTGCGTCGACGGGCACACCGACGACGGCGGCGAGTGCCCCGAGTGGGCGTGCGCCGACTGCGGCACCGCAGTGTTCGCCGGCGACCTCGAGTCGGTCGTCCCGGCGGCGCCCGCCCGCCGCGCGGCCTGAGCGGTTCACCGCCGGTCGATACCCTGGGGTGAGGTGACGCGGTCCGCCGCGCCCGTACCGCCGCCCTGACTGAGGAAGTGTTGTGTTCGAGACCCTCTCCGACCGGCTGGACAAGGTCTTCACCGGCCTGCGTGGCAAGGGTCGACTCAGCGACGCCGACATCGACGCCACGGCGCGCGAGATCCGGATCGCCCTGCTCGAGGCCGACGTCGCGCTGCCCGTCGTCCGCGCGTTCATCGCCAACGTCAAGGAGCGGGCGGCCGGCGCCGAGGTCTCCCAGGCGCTGAACCCGGCGCAGCAGGTCATCAAGATCGTCAACGAGGAGCTCATCGGCATCCTCGGCGGCGAGACCCGCCGGCTGCGCTACGCCAAGACCGCCCCGACCGTGATCATGCTGGCCGGCCTGCAGGGCTCCGGCAAGACGACGCTGGCCGGCAAGCTCGGCCGGTGGCTGAAGGCGCAGGGCCACACCCCGCTGCTGGTGGCCGCCGACCTGCAGCGGCCCAACGCCGTCAACCAGCTGTCGATCGTCGCGGGTCAGGCCGGGGTCGACGTGTTCGCCCCCGAGCCGGGCAATGGCGTCGGCGACCCGGTGCAGGTCTCCCGCGACTCGATCGAGCACGCGCGCCGCACCATGCACGACGTCGTCGTCGTCGACACCGCCGGCCGCCTGGGCATCGACTCGGAGCTGATGGCCCAGGCCGCGGCCATCCGCGACGCCGTGCAGCCCGACGAGACGCTGTTCGTCGTCGACTCGATGATCGGCCAGGACGCGGTCACCACGGCGACGGCCTTCCAGGAGGGCGTCGGCTTCAGCGGCGTCGTCCTGACCAAGCTCGACGGCGACGCCCGCGGTGGCGCGGCGCTGTCGGTGCGGCACGTGACCGGCCAGCCGATCATGTTCGCCTCCACCGGCGAGAAGCTCACCGACTTCGACGTCTTCCACCCCGAGCGGATGGCCTCGCGCATCCTCGGCATGGGCGACGTGCTCACCCTCATCGAGCAGGCCGAGCAGACCTTCGACGCCGAGCAGGCCGAGCGGATGTCGGCGAAGCTCGCCTCCCGCGAGGGGTTCACGCTCGAGGACTTCCTCGAGCAGATGATGGCCATCCGCAAGATGGGCCCGATCGCGAACCTGCTCGGCATGCTGCCGGGCGCGGGCGCGATGAAGGAGCAGATCAAGAACATCGACGACCGCGACCTGGACCGGACGGCCGCGATCATCCGGTCGATGACGCCGCAGGAGCGGGTCAACTCGAAGATCATCAACGCCTCGCGGCGGGTGCGGATCGCCAACGGCTCGGGCGTCAGCGTCACCGACGTCAACCAGCTGCTGGAGCGGTTCGCCCAGGCGCAGAAGATGATGGGCCAGATGGCCGGCAGCATGGGCATGCCGGGCATGGGCCCGATGTCGAAGAAGGCCCGCGGCCGCGCGATGCAAGCGCAGTCGAAGAAGGGCAAGAAGGGCAAGGGGAAGGGCAAGGGCGGCGGTCCCGCCCGCCGGCCCATGGGCGCGCCGGGCCTGCCGCCGGGCGCGGGGTTCCCGGGTGGCGTGAACCCCTTCGCCGCCCAGGGCGGCATGCCGTCCCTGCCGCCCGGCCAGGGCCTGCCCGACCTCACGAAGCTGAACTTCGACCAGCCCGGTGACGAGCGGCCCGGGCGGTGAGCGCCCCCGCCCTCCATCTGTCCGGGGTGGTGCTGCCCCAGGGTGAGCACCGCGACCTGTGGGTGCGTGAGGGGCGGCTGACCACCGAGCCGGTGCCCGGCGCCGAGACGGTGTCGCGGGGCGGCTGGCTGCTGCCGGGCCTGGTCGACGCGCACTGCCACGTCGGCCTGGGGCTCGATGGGGTGCACGTCGACGACCTGCCCGGCCTGCGCGACCAGGCGCTGGTCGAACGCGCCGCCGGGGTGCTGGCCCTGCGCGACTGCGGCTCGCCCGTCGACACCCGGATGCTCGACGACGAGCCGGACCTGCCGCGGATCATCCGGGCCGGCCGGCACCTGGCCGCGCCGCGCCGCTACATCCCGGGCCTGGCGATCGAGCTCGACGCCGACGATCTGGCCGGCGAGGTACGGGTGCAGGCCCGGCGCGGCGACGGCTGGGTCAAGCTCGTCGGCGACTGGATCGACCGCTCGGTGGGCGACCTCGCGGCCGAGTGGCCGGCAGACGCCGTGCGCGCGGCGATCGCCGCCGCGCACGACGAGGGCGCGCGGGTCACCGCGCACACCTTCGGCACCGACGCGCTGCCCGACCTGATCCGGGCCGGCATCGACTGCATCGAGCACGGCACCGGGCTCACCGAGGACCTCATCGGCGAGATGGCCGCACGCGGCACCGCCGTCGTGCCGACGCTGATCAACGTCGCGCACTTTCCCGACTTCGCGGCGGCGGGGGAGAAGCGCTTCCCGTCCTACGCCTCGACGATGCGGCGGCTGCACGCCTCGGCCGGCGCCGTCGTCCGGGCGGCCTTCGAGGCGGGCGTGCCGGTGTTCGCGGGCACCGACGCCGGCGGCGGCATCGTGCACGGCCGGATCGCCGACGAGATCCGCGCTCTGCACGCCGCTGGGCTGCCCGCCGAGGCCGCGCTCGCCGCGGCGTCCTGGGGAGCCCGCACCTGGCTGGGCCTGCCCGGGCTCGAGGACGGCGCGCCCGCCGACGTCGTGGTCTACGACAGCGATCCCCGCGCCGACCTCGACGTGCTGGCCAAGCCGGCGCGGATGATCCTGCGCGGCCGCGTCGTCGCCTGAGTCAGGCTGTGGGCAGACCCAGGTCCAGGGTCACCTCCGTACCGCTCGCGGACGACGACACGCGCAGCGCCCCGCCCGAGGCCTCCGCCGTCCGGCGGGCGATGTCCAGGCCGAGGCCGGTCGACCCGCCGCCGCTGCGCCCCCGCACCAGCGCGGCGGCGTCCATCCCGGGGCCCTCGTCGGCCACGGTCACCAGCGCGCCGCCGTCCGGACGCGGACGCACCCGCACTGCGAGGGCCGTGCCCTCCGGCGTGTGCGCGAAAACGTTGCCGAGTAGCGCGTCGACAGCGGCCGCGAGATCCGCGGGGGCGACCCGCACCACCAGGGAACCAGTCGGCAGGTCCGCCCGGAGCGCTCGGCCCTCGTCCTCGGCGAGCACGCTCCAGAACCGCACCCGGTCGGCGACCACCGCCACGGCGTCGCACTCGGCCCCGACGCCCTCGCGCACGGTGCGCCGGGCCTCGTCGATGACTGCGTCGACCGTGCGGCTCAAGGCGTCGACGTCGTCGAGGATGCGCCGACGGTCATCGGACTGCAGCGACTCGGCGTCCAGCCGCAGGGCGGTCAGCGGCGTCCGCAGCCGGTGGGCCAGGTCGGCGGCGGCCTCCCGCTCGGCCACCAGGAGCTCACCGATCCGCGCCGCCAGCCGGTTCAGCGCCTCGCCGACGTCGCGCACCTCGGCGGGACCGGCCGGCGCCACGCGGGCGGTCAGGTCACCGCTGCCCAGCCGGTGCGCGGTGGCGGCCAGGTCGGTGACCGGGCGGGTCAGCGACAGGGCCAGCCGGTCGGCGACCAGCAGGGCCAGCAGCAGCAGGACGACCCCGAGCCCGGCGAGCACCGTCCACGTCCTCGCAACCCCGGCGCGCAGCAGGTCGGAGGGGACGAACACCTCGATCACCGCGGTGCCGTCGCCGCGGCGCACCGGCTGCACCAGGCGCGTACCGGCGTCCGCCTCGTCGACGACCGGAGTCTCGGGCACGGTGTCGGTGGCGCCCGGCTCGCCCAGCCACGACCCGTCCACCCAGAGCACGCCGACGTCGGTGCCGCCGGTGACGCCGATCAGGGTGGCCGACACCTGGTCGCGGTCGTCGAGCCCGACCGACGGGATGAGGAACTGCAGTTGGGCCTGGGCGGCGTCCATCGCCCGGGCCTCGGCGACCCGGGCCACCAGCGAGGCGGCCGGCAGCAGGAAGGCCAGGAGCACGATCGAGGTGGTCGCGGCGACGAGGAGCGTGATCCGCTGCCTCACGGCTCGGGATCGCGTTCGGCCTCGGGTTGGGGTGCGGGTTCGGGTTCGGGTTCGGCCAGACGGACGCCGACGCCGCGCACGGTCTGCAGCATCCGGGCCCCCGCGGCGCCGAGCTTGCGCCGCAGCCACGACAGATGGACGTCGACGGTCTTGTCCGATCCGCCGTAGGGCAGCTGCCACACCTCGGCGAGCAGTTCGCGCCGCGGGACGACGGCGCCGGCACGGGCCGCGAGGTAGGCGAGCAGGTCGAACTCCTTCGGGGCCAGGTCGATCGGATGGCCGCCGTAGGAGACCCTGCGGCTGCGTGGATCCACCGTCAGCTCGCCGACCGTGATCGGGTCGGGTCCGGCGTCCCCACCGCCGGCGGTGCGGCGCAGCACCGCCCGGATGCGGGCGTCGAGGTGGTCGGCGCTGAACGGCTTGAACACGTAGTCGTCGGCGCCGGAGTCGAGGGCCTGCACGACGCTGCCGTCGTCGTCCCGCGCGGTCGCGACGATGACGGGCACCGCGGACACGGCCCGCAGCATGCGCAGCAGCTCCCGGCCGTCGAGGTCGGGCAGGCCGAGATCGAGCACGACGAGGTCGGGGCGCTCCTCGACCGCCTGCTGCAGCCCGGCCATCGCGGTGCCCGCGGAGCTCACGGCGTGGCCGCGGTCGCGCAGCGCGCGGATGAGCGCGGTGCGGATGCGTTCGTCGTCCTCGACGATGAGCAACTGGGCCACGGATCGGAAGCTAACCTCCCGGACGTCGGATCCGGTGCGATCCTGTGCCGTCCTTGGCCCTTCTTTGGGGTGGTCTTAACCGTGCCGGTCGCATCGTCTGCGCCATGAAGCGCACCCTTCTCCTCGGGACCGCCTGGACCGCTTCGGCGGCCGCGGCGGTCGGACTCGGTTTCCTCGCGGTCTCCCTGGTCGACGCGTCGGCGTCGCCCGGCCCGCTCCCCGTTGCCGCCACCTCCTCGGCCGGCTCCACCGCCGACCCGTCGGCAAGCCCCTCGGACCTGCGGCCCACCGGCCAGCAGACCACCGAGGCCGGCACCGTCTACGCCTCGTGCGAGTCCGGCACCCCGAAGGTCGCCGGCGCGCCGGCGACCGGCTGGTGGCTCGACGACCGCGGTGACGGTGACGACCCCGGCGAAGTCGAGTTCGAGTCCCGCACGCAGAAGCTCGAGGTCACCGTCACGTGCGTCGACGGCGGACCCCGCTTCGCCGTCGAGGGCCCGCGGGCCGACGACAACTCCGACGACGTTCCGGCCGTCCGCCCGAGCGGCGCCCCGGCGACGACCGACGCGCCGGACGACTCCGACGGCCGGGTCGGCGGCGGGCACGGCTCGGACGACCCGCCCGGCGACGACAACGGCGGGGACCGGGACGACGACGTCTCCGACGACCGCGACGACTCCGACGACGACTCCGGTAAGGGACGGGGCCGCGGCTCCGACGACTGACCCCCCACACCCCCGGGCGCCGCTCACCCCCAGGAGCGGCGCCCGGGTCCGTGTCCGGGGCGCGCGCGAGCACGTCGACCCGCCTGGGAGACTTCGCCCCGTGTTGCTGCGGATGTCGACCCTGTTCCTGCGGACCCTGCGCGACGATCCGGCCGACGCCGAGGTCCCGAGCCACCGCCTGCTCGTGCGGGCCGGCTACATCCGGCGGGCCGCGCCGGGCGGGTTCTCGTGGCTGCCGCTGGGCTACCGGGTCTACCGCAACGTCGAGCGCGTCGTCCGTGAGGAGATGGACGCGATGGGCGCGCAGGAGGTGCATTTCCCAGCGCTGCTGCCGCGCGAGCCCTACGAGGCCACCGGCCGCTGGACGGAGTACGGCGACAACCTCTTCCGGCTCAAGGACCGCCGCGGCGTCGACCACCTGCTCGGCCCGACGCACGAGGAGATGTTCACGCTCCTGGTGAAGGACCTGTACTCGTCGTACAAGGACCTGCCGCTCTCGCTCTACCAGATCCAGACCAAGTACCGGGACGAGGCGCGGCCCCGGGCCGGCCTGCTCCGCGGCCGCGAGTTCACGATGAAGGACAGCTACTCCTTCGACGTCGACGACACCGGCCTGGACCGCTCCTACGCCGCGCACCGCGAGGCCTACATCAAGACCTTCGACCGGCTGGGTCTCGACTACGTCATCGTCTCGGCGATGTCGGGTGCCATGGGGGGCTCGAAGAGCGAGGAATTCCTCTTCCCGACGGCGATCGGCGAGGACACCTTCGTCCGCTCGGCCGGCGGCTACGCGGCCAACGTCGAGGCGGTGACCACCGTCGTCCCGGACGCGATCCCGCTCGAGGGCCTGCCCGAGGCGCACGTCGAGGACACCCCCGACACCCCGACCATCGAGACGCTGGTCGCGGTGGCGCAGGAGATGTTCCCGGACGCCGGATACACGGCCGCATCGACGCTGAAGAACGTCGTCGTCACGCTCGTCCACCCCGACGGCACCCGCGAGCCGCTGGTCATCGGCATCCCTGGTGACCGGGAGGTGGACGCCAAGCGCCTCGAGGCGCAGCTGGCGCCGGCCGAGGTTCAGCCGTTCGACGACTTCGCCAAGCACCCGCTCCTGGTCAAGGGCTACATCGGCCCGCAGGTGCTGGGCAGCGACTCGAAGACCGGCATCCGTTACCTGGTCGACCCCCGGGTGGTCGAGGGCAGCCGCTGGATCACCGGGGCGAACGAGCCCGGCAAGCACGTCTTCGACCTCGTGGCCGGCCGCGACTTCACCTGGGACGGCGTCATCGAGGCCGCCGAGGTGCTGGCGGGTGACCCCGCGCCCGACGGCTCCGGTCCACTCGAGCTGGCCCGCGGCGTCGAGATCGGCCACATCTTCCAGCTCGGTCGCAAGTACGCCGAGGCGCTGGACCTCAAGGTGCTCGACGAGAACGGCAAGCTGGTCACGGTCACGATGGGCTCGTACGGCATCGGGGTCTCCCGGGCGGTCGCGGCGATCGCGGAGTCCACCCACGACGAGCTCGGGCTGTGCTGGCCGCGCGAGGTCGCCCCGGCCGACGTCCACGTCGTCGCCACCGGCAAGGACTCGGCGATCTTCGACGCCGCGCAGGCGCTGTCCGACGAGCTCGTCGCAGCGGGACTGACGGTGCTCTACGACGACCGGCCGAAGGTCTCACCCGGGGTCAAGTTCAAGGACGCCGAGCTGCTCGGGATGCCGACCATCGTCACGGTCGGCCGCGGCCTCGCGGACGGCGTCATCGAGGTCCGCGACCGCGCGACCGGCGAGCGCGAGGAGGTTCCGGTGGCCGAGGCGGCTCAGCGCGTGCTCGCCGCCGTCCGCGGCTGACCACCGGAACCACCCGCCGCCACCCCGCCGGCCTCCTGGGCAATGGAAGCTTTACCTACGTATTCGCCGCCGGTACGTAGGTAAAGCTTCCATTGCCTGGGCGCGGGCGGGCGAGGCCATGGCTCGATGTGGCGCAGCGGACCCGGGCTGGCCATGGCTCTCCGCGGGCGATCTGGCATCATGGACGGTCGAACACGGCGGTGGCGGCCCTCTCACCGGCGCCGGCCGTGTCCTCCGCTCCGCCTCGGCGTAACCCCACGCGTCGCTCCGGCGAGCACCCACGACCGAAGTTCGAGGAGTAGACCACCTACCGTGGCCACCAAGATCAAGCTCATGCGCCTGGGC
The DNA here is from genome assembly GCA_963723745.1 of uncultured Actinomycetota bacterium. GTDB lineage: Bacteria > Actinomycetota > Actinomycetes > Mycobacteriales > Geodermatophilaceae > CAVRRZ01. Next base: position 1,126,867 of record CAVRRZ010000005.1, on the reverse strand, counting down.
AAGATGCGCGCCCCGTACTACCGCATCGTCGTCGCCGACGCCCGCACCAAGCGTGACGGCCGCTCGATCGAGACGATCGGCAAGTACCACCCGAAGGAGGACCCCTCCTTCATCGAGGTCAACTCCGAGCGCGCCCAGTACTGGCTCGGTGTCGGTGCCCAGCCGACCGAGGCCGTCGCGGCGATCTTCCGCGTGACCGGCGACTGGCAGAAGTTCAAGGGCGAGGCCGCGCCGCCGCCCATGAAGACCGCCGCGCCGAAGCCGGACAAGAAGGCCCTCTACGAGGACGCCGTCCGCAACTCCGGTGGCGAGCAGGCCGCCGAGGGCGCCACGACGCCCAAGAAGAAGGCCGCGCCGAAGAAGGCCGCAGCCGAGGCCCCGGCCGAGGGTGCTGACGCCGCTGCCGGCGACGCCGCCGAGAAGCCGGCCAAGAAGGCCGCCGAGAAGGCTGCCGACGCGCCCGCCGAGGACACGGCTGCCGCCGAGGCCACCGAGGCTCCGGCCGACAAGCCCGCCGAGTAAGACGTGCTCGAAGACGCGCTCGAGCACCTGGTCAAGGGCATCGTCGACCACCCGGAGGACGTCACCGTCGACCTGATCTCCGGTCGTCGCGGCAAGACCCTCGAGGTGCGGGTCCACCCCGACGACCTGGGCAAGGTCATCGGCCGGGGTGGCCGCACCGCGAAGGCGCTGCGCCAGGTCATGACCGGTGTCGGCGGACGCGGCCTGCGGGTCGACGTCGTCGACACCGACGGGCGCTGAACAAGGGCTCGTTGAGCACCCCTCGCGACTCCTCGACGGACACCGTGGTGGTCGGCCGCATCGGCCGACCCCACGGTGTTCGCGGTGAGGTGACCGTGGAGGTCCGCACCGACGACCCCGACCTGCGCTTCGTCGCCGGGGCGGTCCTGCGCACGGATCCGGCCGAACGCGGGCCGGTCACGATCTCCCGCGTGCACTGGCACAGCGGCACCCTGCTGCTGCGGCTCGAGGGCGTCGACAGCCGCGAGGACGCCGAGGCGCTGCGCAACACCGAACTGCTGGTCGACGTCGCCGACCTCCCGGCGCTCGACGACCCCGACTCCTTCTACGACCACGAACTGGTCGGCCTGACCGCCCGGCTGGCCGACGGGTCGGAGCTGGGCGCGGTGGTCGAGGTGCGCCACGAGGCCCAGGACCTGCTGGTCGTCCGCGGTCCGGACGGTGCCGAGCACCTGATCCCGTTCGTCGCGGCGATCGTCCCCACGGTCGACGTCGCCGGCGGGTTCGTGGTCGTCGACCCGCCCGAGGGGCTGCTGGAGCTGTGAGCGGCGAGCCCGGCGGTCCGTACGCGATCGACGTCGTGACGATCTTTCCCGAGTACCTGGCGCCGCTGCGTCAGTCGCTGCTGGGCAAGGCGGCCGACCGGGGTCTGGTCCGTGTCGCCGTCCACGACCTGCGGCGGTGGACCGACGACGTGCACCGCACGGTGGACGACGCCCCGTACGGCGGCGGCCCGGGCATGGTCATGCGGCCCGAGCCCTGGGGCCGCGCGCTGGACGTCGTACGGACGCCGGGGACCCGGCTGGTGGTGCCGACGCCGGCGGGTGAGCGTTTCACGCAGGCCATGGCAGCCTCCTGGGCCACCGAACCGGGGCTGGTGTTCGCCTGCGGGCGGTACGAGGGCATCGACCAGCGGGTGGCCGACTGGGCGGCCGCGGCCGGACCGGTGTCGGAGGTCTCGCTGGGCGACTACGTGCTGGCCGGCGGGGAGTCCGCCGTCCTGGTGATGGTCGAGGCGGTCACCCGGCTGCTGCCCGGTGTCGTGGGCAACCGCGAGTCGGTCGAGCTGGACTCGCACGCCGACGGGCTGCTCGAGGGGCCGGCCTACACCCGACCGGCGAGCTGGCGGGGCCACGACGTGCCGCCGGTGCTGCTGTCCGGCGATCACGCCGCGATCGACCGGTGGCGCCGCGAGCAGTCGCTGCGGCGGACGGCGCAGCGCCGTCCGGACCTGCTGGCGGCGCTGGCCCCCGACGCGCTGAGCGACGCCGACCGGGCGGTGCTGGACCAGACCTGACGGGCCGCTGCTCCTCGCCGCCGGAAGGTGTGGCACAGTAGAGAGCTGCTGCGGACCGGTGGCGCCTGCCGAACCGAGCCAGTGACGTTCCCCGCTGCGCCCTCCACGCGGACGGCGCGGGTGTCCGCACCGAGCCACGTACGACCACTGCGACGACTGAGGACTGCCGACGATGAACACCCTGGACGCACTCGACGCCGACTCGTTGCGCGACGACATCCCGAGCTTCCGACCCGGGGACACCGTCAAGGTGCACGTCCGCGTCATCGAGGGCAACCGCTCCCGTATCCAGGTCTTCCAGGGTGTGGTCATCCGCCGTCAGGGCGGCGGCATCCGCGAGACCTTCACCGTGCGCAAGGTCAGCTTCGGCGTCGGCGTGGAGCGCACCTTCCCGGTGCACACCCCGGTCGTCGAGAAGATCGAGGTCGTCACCCGCGGTGACGTCCGTCGCGCGAAGCTGTACTACCTGCGCGAGCTGCGCGGCAAGGCCGCCAAGATCAAGGAGAAGCGCGAGACCGTCACGCGCTGACATCTTCGCCGCCGGCGAGCCCGGCTGTCGTCGTAGCGGGCCCTCCGCGCCGTACGCTTGCTCTCGATGAGCAGTGATCGGCCCGGGGGGCCCGCCGACGTCGTGGGGGGCGGCGACGACGACAGGCCCACCGGCCCGGTCGGCGGCGCCGTGCCCGTGAGCCGCTTCTCCCGGCGCGCGCGCCGACGCGAGCAGCAGGCCAAGAAGGGTTCCCTGCTGCGTGAGCTGCCGGTGCTGCTGCTGGTGGCGTTCCTGCTCGCACTGGTCGTCAAGACGTTCTTCGTGCAGGCCTTCTTCATCCCTTCGGGGTCGATGGAGCAGACGCTGCACGGCTGCCCGGGATGTACCGGTGACCGCGTGCTGGTCAACAAGGTGCCGTACTGGTTCGGCGAACCCGAGCCCGGCGAGATCGTGGTCTTCAAGGGCCCGGACACCTGGTCCCCGGAGATCAGCGTCGAGGAGCCGTCCAACTGGTTCACCGGCGCCCTGATGTGGCTGGGCCGCACCGTCGGCGTCGCCCCGCCCAGCGAGGACGACTTCATCAAGCGGGTCATCGCGACCGGGGGACAGACCGTCGAGTGCTGCGACGACGAGGGTCGCGTCACGGTCGACGGCGAGCCACTCGACGAGCCCTACATCTTCGAGAACTCGCCGATCGAGAGCCGTGCATTCGGTCCGGTCACCGTGCCGGAGGCCCGGCTCTGGGTCATGGGCGACCACCGCTCCGCGTCGGCCGACTCCAAGGCGCACATCGACGACCAGTACTCCGGCACGATCGGCGTGGACGACGTCATCGGAAAGGCGTCGGTCATCGTCTGGCCGCCCAGCCGGATGGGCTTCCTCGACTCACCCGACATTCAGGGGAGGGACGCCGGCGCCATGGCCACGGCCGCGACCTCCCCGGCGGGTGCGGTCCCGCTCGTGGCCCCGCCCGTGGCCGGCCTCGCCGGATCGGCTGCGCTGGTCGCCTGGCGCAGGTCCCGCCGCACGCCCTGAATGCCGGCGGTCGCGCGCGGGTGGTTACACCCCGGCGACTGCCGCGCCATTCCCCGAAAGGGTCGTCCTGGTGCGGGTGTGAATGAGCGACGATGAACGTGCTGCATTCGCGGCCAATCAGACAAATTCTGAGAAAGTGTTCAAGTAACCGTTTCACCCGTCCGATGGAGGTGTTGCAAGCCTTTCCGCAGATCGATTTGGAGTCAGCTGTGTCCGCACCCCTGGCGAGCAACGCCCGCGGCGTCACCCGCGTGCTCCTCCTCGCCGATGCCCCCGTGCTGCGCCGCGGTCTGGTCAGCATGATCAACGAGACCGCCGGCATGCAGTCCGTGGGCACCCCGGGCGAGCTCCGCCGGGCCCTGACGCTGGTCGAGTCCGCCCGCCCCGACGCCGTCGTGGTCGAGCTGGGCTCGGGCCGCGCCGCGACCCTCAACGCCTGCCGCGACCTGCGCCGCCGCTTCCCGCGGGTGGCCATCGTGGCCCTGGCGACCAGCGAGGACCCGGCCGTGGTCAACGAGGCGCTGGCCGCCGGCGTCCGCGGCTACCTCATGATCAACACCTCGCCGACCCTGCTGGGCTGGGCCATCCTGGCCGCCCGCGCCGGTCGCGTCGTGGTCGACCCGCAGATCCGCCGGGTCGAGCCCTCGGCCGTGCCGGCCGGCAAGCCCTTCACGCCGGAGGTGCCCCTGACCCGGCGCGAGTCCGACGTCCTCGACGAGCTGCTGCAGGGCCAGTCGAACCGCCAGATCGGCAAGAACCTGTTCATCAGCGAGGACACCGTCAAGTCCCACGTCAAGGCCATCCTGCGCAAGCTGGGTGCCCGCGACCGGGCCCACGCGGTCTCCCTGGTGCTGTCCAGCCGCAACCCGGCCGGCTGCACCTGCGGTGCCCAGCACCTGTCCTCCGCCGAGATCTGACGCGCACCAGCTGACCTCCGCCTGCCGGGCCGGTTCCCCTCCGGGGGAGCCGGCCCGGCGTCGTTCGCGCCCCGGGGTGTCCGCGGCGGAGGAGTCGGACCGGCGTCGTAGATTCGGACGGCGATGGCCCCCCGCCCCTCCTCCCTGCGCCCGTCCCCGGTCTCCCGGACGGCGGGACGCGGCACGCCGCTGGACGGCGACCGGCTGTGGGAGCTGGAGACGCGGCTCCGCCGCCGCGGCTTCGAGGCCGTCGCGGGCGCCGACGAGGCCGGCCGGGGCGCCTGCGCCGGCCCGCTGGTGGCGGCGGCCTGCGTCCTGCCCTCCGGTCGGCGCGGGCGGGTTCCCGGTCTGGCCGACTCCAAGCTGCTCACCGCCGCCGCGCGGGAGCGGGTGTACGCGGAGGTGGTCGAGCGGGCGCTGGCCTGGTCGGTGGTCGTCATCCCGGTCGAGGAGCTCGACGCCCGCGGCATGCACGTCACCAACATCGAGGCGCTGCGCCGCGCCGTGGTGACGCTCGACCCCGGTCCGGACTACGTGCTGACCGATGGCTTCCCGGTCCCGGGGCTCGCGCGGCCGACCCTCGCCGTCTGGAAGGGCGACCGGGTGGCCGCCTGCGTGGCCGCCGCCTCGGTGCTTGCCAAGGTGACCCGGGACCGGATGATGCTCGAGCTGCACCAGACGTGGCCGGAGTACGACTTCGCGGGGCACAAGGGGTACATCACCGACGACCACAGCGCCGCGCTGGAGCGGCACGGCCCCTGCCCTCAGCACCGGATGCGCTTCGTCAACGTCGCGCGTGCACGAGACCTGCACGCGGCGCGGATGGTCGGGCTGACCGACGCGACCGGCATGGTCGATGATGGGGTCATGCAGAGGGCCCGGGAAACAGGAAGCGCGATGGCGAGCGCGAGGCCATGAGCACCGAGGACCTCGAGAAGTACGAGACCGAGATGGAGCTGCAGCTCTATCGCGAGTACCGGGACATCGTCCGCCAGTTCACCTACGTCGTGGAGACCGAGCGGCGCTTCTACCTGGCGAACTCGGTCGACCTGCAGGTCCGCGAGGCCGGCGGCGAGGTGTTCTTCGAGCTGAAGCTGTCCGACGCGTGGGTGTGGGACATGTACCGGCCGGCCCGGTTCGTGCGCAACGTGCGGGTGCTGACGTTCAAGGACGTCAACGTCGAGGAGCTCGACAAGCCCGACCTCGAACTGCCCGACGGGCCGCGCCTGACCTGACCTGCTCGACCGGGTCGACCGACGTCCTGAACGTGATCGACTCGGTCGGCGACGTCCGGACGACGCACCGTAGGCACACGCAGGTGGCCCCGGCTTCCGGTACCGGCCCGTCGCGCCCTCGATTGTCGGATGCGCCCGGTGGTGCCAGCCTCGCTCGGGTCCGTTCCGCTCGGGGAAGGGAATCCCATGCGAGCTGCACGAGTCCTGGTCGGTCTGGTGGCATTGACGGCACCGGTGGTGATGGCGGGTCCGGCGGCGGCGGCCCCGTTGCCGGAGGACTGTGCCGTTCCTCCGGACGTGGCCGATCCGGCCGACTTCAACGTCATCATCGGCACCGACGCCTCGGAGGTCATCCGTGGCACCGCGGGGCCGGACCTGATCTGCGCCCGCCTGGGCAACGACGTCGTCCACGCGCTCGGCGGCGACGACATCATCGCGGGCGACAACACGACATTCTTCGGCCAGTTCGACGCCGCCGGTGGCAACGACATCATCTACGCCGGCCCCGGTGACGACCAGGTCGTGTCCGGCCCGGGCAACGACATCGTGTCCGGCCAGGCCGGCGATGACTTCCTGGCGCTCGCACTCGGCAACGACATCGGCCACGGCGGGCCGGGCGCGGACACGATCATCGGCGGTCTCGGCCGCGATGTCATCAACGCCGGGGGCGGCGCCGACGTCGCCGCCGGTGGGCCCGGCGCCGATGTGGTCAACGGCGGCGGCGGCGACGACACCCTCGCGGGCGAGCTCCCGCCTCCGCCGCCCGGTACCGAGCCGCCGCCCTTGCCCGGTGGGCCCGCGACCGACATCTGCAACGGTGGCAGCGGCACGGACACCGCCGTCGACTGCGACGTGGTGACCTCCATAGAGGGCTGACCTCGCCGTCTCCTCGGCGCTGTCCACAGGGGGATCCGCTCTCCACAGATCCGGCAGCGCACTTCTGCCCGGTCGCCGGGGCGGCGAGGGTCGGTGCGTGTCCACCACCGCCGACCTCGGCGCCCGCGGAGAGCGGATCGCCGAGGCGTACCTGACAGACCTCGGGTTCCGCGTCATCGACCGCAACTGGCGCTGCCGCCAGGGTGAGCTCGACATCGTGGCCCGCGACGGCGACGCCCTGGTCTTCTGCGAGGTGAAGACGCGGCGGGGCACCGGCTACGGCCACCCGGTCGAGGCCGTCACCGCGGCGAAGCAGAAGCGGCTGCGCCTCCTGGCCCAGCGCTGGCTGGCGGCCCACGACGAGCACGCCCCCGACCTGCGGTTCGACGTGGTCGGAGTCCTCGTCCGCGGCGAGCGACCGGCGCTGGTCACCCACCTGCGCGGGGCCCTGTCGTGACGCTGGCGCGCACGTGGTCGGTCGGGCTGGCCGGCGTCCAGGGCGCGATGGTCGAGGTCGAGGTCGACATCGCCCAGGGCATGCCCGGGGTCGCGCTCGTGGGGCTCCCCGACGCCGTGGTCCGTCAGTCCGTCGACCGGGTGCGGGCGGCGGTCACCAATGCCGGAGCCACCTTCCCCCATCGCAAGATCACCATCGGGCTCTCCCCGGCCTCGATGCCGAAGCAGGGCAGCGGCTTCGACCTATCGGAAGCGGCGGTGGAACACTCTTATTCGTGAGCCGTCGAGCGGTGATCTATACGCGCATGAGCAAGGACCGAGCAGGTGCGGGTCTGGGCGTCGACAGGCAGAGGCAGGACTGCGCCAACCTCGCCGACCGGCTCGGCTGGAGCGTCATCGGCCATCACAGTGACAACGACCTCTCCGCCTACTCCGGCAAGCCTCGGCCCGGCTACCGCGCACTGCTGGACGATCTGGAGCATGGGCGCGCCGACGCCGTGGTCGTGTGGCACACCGACCGCCTCCACCGCCGCCCCGTTGAGCTGGAGCACTACATCGACGTGTGCGACCCCCGCGGCGTCATCACCCAGACTGTCAAGGCCGGGCCCCTCGACCTCGCTACGCCGTCAGGTCGCATGGTCGCCCGCATGCTGGGTAGCGCGGGCCGCTACGAGGTCGAGCACATGATCGAGCGCCAGCAGGCGGCGAAGCTCCAGGCCGCCACGTCGGGGCGGTGGAAGGGTGGCAGGAGACCGTTCGGGTACGAGAGCGACGGCGTCACCGTCCGCCCAAGCGAGGCAGCCGAGATCCGGCGGGCCACCGACGACCTGCTGGCAGGGATGAGCCTGCACGCTCTCGCCCGCGACTGGAACGCCCGCGGAGTCACGACATCCACCGGCGGGGTGTGGAAGCCAACGGAGGTCCGCAAGCTGCTCGCACGGCCGCGCAACGCGGGGCTGATGGAGCATCGCGCCGAGATCGTCGGTGCGGCAGAGTGGCCAGCGATCGTGGAGGAGTCGCTATGGCAGGCCGTGCGGGCGCTCCTGGCTGACGAAGGCCGCCGTACGACGACCGGGAACGCTCGTCGCTGGCTCGGGGGTGGCCTGTACCTGTGCGGGATCTGCGGCGCGTCCCTGAGGGCGACGACGGCAGGGACGGGCGGCCGAGGCCGCGGGCATGTACCTGCCTACCGCTGCGAGCACGGCGCGCACGTCGTCCGGCGCTGCGAGTCGCTGGACGATTTCGTCGAGCAGGTCGTCATCGAACGCCTCTCCCGGCCGGACGCAGCCGACCTCGGGCGCGTCCCCGTGGCGGTCGACACGTCGGCGTTGCACGTCGAGCGACTGGCGGTGCAGGCGCGTTTGTCGGAGCTGGTCGACCTTTTTACAGGCGGTCAGATCACCGCGCACATGGTGGAGCGTGGCTCGGCGACGCTGCGGGCAAGGCTCGATGATCTCGACCGGCAGCTCGCCTCGGCCGTTGGTGCATCGGCGCTCGATGGGGTTACCGGTCCGGGTACCCCCGCGGTCTGGTCGACGCTGGACCTGTCTCGACGACGGGCCATTGTGGACACGTTGATGACCGTCACCGTCCTTCGGACTCGGCGAGGACGACCACCAGGATGGCGGCCGGGGGACTCCTATTTCGACCCGGCGGGCGTGGAGATCACCTGGCGCTGAGTGTTGCCGCGCGCCGCGGCCGAGGCGTTGCTCTCCTGCCTGGAGTGGGCGGTGCTGTCCCGAGCACGACTCCGACACCCTGCTCAGGAGGCGCAGCGTCATCGACAGTGCTACGGCGTTGCGACCACCAGCGCCGATACAACGCCGCCGGCCAGTCGCCGATCAACACGAGAACGCCGCCCTCAACCGCGCAGCGGCAAAGGGAGCCCTTCGCGGGGGCCACACAACGCAGAGCACTGACGAGGCAGCGGCGACGGACCGGTCGCCCCGCTGCTGGCTCCGGCTGATGGCGCATGATCTCGGCCACGGGACGGTTGGCAGTGGACCCGGTCAGAGGCCGCTTCCGCGGAGCAACAAAGTCAGCTTGTCGCGCTGCTCAGCGGTCAGAGGGGGCGCCGCGGCGACAGTTGACGTCCCGCCAGGTGGTGTAAGTCCAGGCCACTGACCGCGTGGGTGATCACGTGCGAGGGGCCATCGTGTGATGGTCAGCGAGACCACGCCAATGGTTCTCGCGGAAGGACACAGCACACGATGGCCCTGGACCAGTCTGCCCTGCTCGAGGTGCTCGACGCACTGAAGGCCGCCGATGTCGACGACCGAATCCGGTCGGCGGCCACCACGATCTACCAGGCGTTGATCGAGGCCGAGCTCACCGCGGTGATCGGCGCCGCCCCGCACGAGCGCACCGAGGCACGCACCGCCCAGCGCAACGGCTCCCGCCCGCGCACGCTGTCCACCACGGCCGGGGATCTGGAGCTGCGGATCCCGAAGCTGCGCACCGGGTCGTTCTTCCCCTCGCTGCTGGAGCGCCGCCGGCGGATCGACCAGGCGCTGTTCGCGGTGGTGATGGAGGCCTATCTGCACGGGGTCTCGACGCGGAAGGTCGACGACCTGGTCAAGGCGCTCGGCGCGGACACCGGCATCAGCAAGAGCGAAGTCAGCCGGATCTGCGCCGATCTCGACGCCGAGGTCGCCGCCTTCCGGGACCGCTCGCTGGCCGAGCAGGCCTTCCCGTACGTGTTCCTGGACGCCACCTACTGCAAGGCGAGGGTCAACCGGCGGGTGGTCTCCCAGGCGGTCGTGATCGCCACCGGGGTGGCCGCCGACGGGCACCGGGAGGTGCTCGGCTTCGCCGTCGGCGACAGCGAGGACGGCGCCTTCTGGACGGCGTTCCTGCGCTCGCTGAAGGCCCGCGGACTGACCGGCACCCAGCTGGTCATCTCCGACGCCCACGCCGGCCTCACCAGCGCGATCGGCGCGGTGCTGCTCGGCGCCAGCTGGCAGCGGTGCCGGGTGCACTTCATGCGCAACGTGCTCGCCCGCGTGCCACGTGGCAACAGCGAGATGGTCGGCGCCGCGATCCGGACGATCTTCGCCCAGCCCGACGCCGAGCACGTGCGCTCCCAGCTCGACGTGATCGCCGGCATGCTCGGCCGCCAGTTCCCCGCCGTGGAGGCCATGCTCCGCGACGCCGCCGACGACCTGCTGGCCTTCACCGCCTTCCCGGTCGCGCACTGGAAGAAGATCTGGTCAACGAACCCGGTGCGCCACGAGGCGCCGCATGACCGCAGGGAGGTGGGAGTCCTTCCTCTTCGGGCCGTCGCAGCGGCCTGATGCAGCTGGGGGCAGTCGATCTCGGGAGGTGCCGAGGGAGGCGAGAGCAGCCCCGACAACGACAGGACGGGTCGGTACTGCCAGACGGCCCGGGCCTGGCAAGCGAGACGGACAGGCGTACGAGTGCAGGAACCAGTGGTGGAACCCCCGAAAGTGGAACGTCGGCTCGAACCTGGCGGATCTGGGCCGGTCAGCGGTGCGCACCTCGGTCAGGACGTGCAGTCGCCGAGGGAACTTCGGCCAGGTCCAGGGTTGGCCGGGTCGAAGGCCACGACGAAGTGCTGCGGGGTAGTCGTGGCGAGACCGCCGGGGAATAGCTGGGCGCCGATCCCGTCGAACGGTCAAGTGGTGAACGTGGGAACCACCGCGGGGCTGTCCCGCCACCCGACCGGCCAGGTCGGGGCGGGCTGGGCGCACCGTCAGCCGATCGCCGCGTGGTGGGGCGGAGCCGCCGTAGTAGTCCGAGACCGGGAAAGCCGGTCACATGGCCAAGGGCGGCAGCGAGTTCGCAGTGCAGGAACTGGAAGGTCAGGAGGCCGCCGGTGAACATCGGCGCACCGCAGCTCGACGTGCGCTTCGCGCGGGCCCGGGTACTGAAGATCCAGACCAAGCTGCACCAGTGGGCCGGCAGCGATCCTGCTCGCCGGTTTGACGACCTGTTCAACCTGGTCGTCGATCCCGCCGTCCTGGCCGTGGCCTGGGCGCGGGTGCGCAGCAACCGGGGCTCGCGCACGGCCGGAGTGGACGGCATCACCGCCTACTACATCGAGGACGTGCGCGGGGTCGAGGTGTTCCTCGCCGATCTGCGGGCCGACCTGAAGGCCCGCCAGTTCGTCCCGGTGCCGGTGCGGGAACGGATGATCCCCAAGGCGTCGGGCAAGCTCCGTCGTCTGGGCATCCCGACCGTTCGGGACCGGGTGGTGCAAGCCGCCCTGAAACTGGTCCTGGAGCCGATCTTCGAGGCGGACTTCGCCCCGTGCTCGCACGGGTTCCGCCCCGGTCACCGCGCGCAGGACGCGATCGCCGAGATCCACCAGTGGACCTCTCACCCGCGCAACTACGGGTGGGTCGTCGACGCGGACATCGAGGCGTGCTTCGACGCGATCGACCACCCGGCCCTGATGGACCGGGTGCGGGCACGGATCGCCGACAAGCGCGTGCTGGCGCTGGTGAAGGCGTTCCTGAAGGCGGGCATCCTCAGCGAGGAGCAGACCCTCAGGGACACGGCCACTGGCACGCCGCAGGGAGGCATCCTGTCTCCGCTGCTGGCCAACATCGCCCTCAGCGTGCTGGACGACCACTTCACCGCCGCCTGGGCTGCGATGGGTGACTCCAGCGCTCGGCACCGCCGCCGCACCAAGGGCCAGGCGACCTATCGGCTCGTCCGCTACGCGGATGACTTCGTCGTCCTGGTTCACGGCACTCAGGCGCACGCCGAAGCGCTGCAGGACGAGGCCGCAGCCGTCCTCGCCCCGATGGGCCTGCGCCTATCGGCGGCGAAGACCAGGATCGTCTCGGTCGACCAGGGCTTCGACTTCCTGGGCTTCCGCATCCAGCGGCAGCCCAAGCGAGGCAGTGGGAAGCCGACCGTCTACACCTTTCCGACCAAGGCCGCGCTGGCCTCGGTCAAGGCCAAGGTGCGGACGGCGACCCAGCAGGGACTGAACAAGCCGCTCGCTGTCCTGCTCTACCGGCTCGCGCTGGTGCTGCGGGGCTGGGCCAACTACTTCCGGCACGGCGTCTCCAAGGCCACCTTCGACTACCTGCGCCGCTTCACCTGGCGCCGGGTGCTGTTGTGGATGCGCCGCAAGCATCGCCGTGCCAACTGGAAGTGGCTCCGTCGCCGCTACCTGCCCGGGTGGTGGCCGACGGACGGGAACGTGGCGCTGTTCGACATCGGCAAGGTGGCGGTCACCCGCTATCGGCACCGCCCGAACATCCCCACCCCGTGGTCAGCAGCGAGCGCGGCCTGACCCACCGGCATGACCTCGTGGAGAGCCGGATGCTCGGGAACGGGCACGTCCGGTTCGGAGGGCGGCCCGGGGAAACGGACCAGCCGCGAGGCTGGCACCGCGCCCCGGGTCGACCCCTACCTGGAGCGGCTGAACAAGGAGATCAAGCGGCGCACCGACGTTGTCGGCGTCTTCCCCAACCCCGAAGCACTGCTGCGGCTGGCCGGCGCCGTGCTGGTCGAGGCGCACGACGAATGGCAGGTCTCCGACCGCCGCTACCTCTCCGAGGGCTCGATGGCCGCCATCCGACCGATCGACGACCCCGCCGCACCGCTGGCGACACCGGCCATGCTCACGGCATAGTCATCCCACCGCTGACCGACACGGTGAGGACTACATCCACCACCCAGCGGGGCGTCATCTTCGACCGTCGTTGACACGCTTGACGCGTCCATCCATGGACGGCCCCGCTTGGGCCAGACGGAAGCTTCTCGAGTCGGCCGTCCGCGTTGCCTAGTACTGGCCGCCCACCTCAGGGCCCCGCCGCTCCCCGACCGTCGGCGGGCGGCCGTCAACCGGTGCTGGACGGTGCGACGGCCTCATCACGCCCGGGGGCCTTGCGAACTCGGAGCCGAGGTGTCGCAAGATGCGACACTCGATGCGACAACGGGGGGGCCACAGTGCGGTGGCTCACATACGGCGACATCGCGTCGCTTATTTCGTGGAGGCACGATGCTGTCCCGTCCGTCTACCGACGACCTGCGCTCGGCGCGAAACCTCCTGCTCGAGTCCCACGGCCTGCCCGAGGGCACGATCGTGCGGCCGGAGATCGCCACGGCCTGGCAGCGTTGTGTCCGCAGTGGGGTCAGGCCAGACACTCTGGCGCCGTTCTATGTCGGCAAGGAGGGGTCCGAGAGTCAGCTTGTAGTCGCTGCCACACCGGTCCTGTCGAAACTGTACGAGCGGCTGTCGGGAACGTCGGTCAGCATGCTGCTCGCAGACCGTACGGGCCTCCTGGTCCAGCACTGGGCGGGCACCAGCCAGGTCCTCGGTCATCTCGAGAAGACCCACGCCACGACCGGCTTCCTGGTGGACGAGTCGATCTCAGGGAACAACGGCATCGGAACCGTGCTGGAGGAGGGCCGCCCGGTCCTGGTCGACGGGGCGGAGCACTTTGCGGACGTCTGGCTCGACCATTCGTGCGTCGGGACCCCCATTCGCCACCCGATCACGCGCCAGGTGCAGGGCGTCCTTAACCTGACCTGCCGAGCACGCGAGGCGAACGACCTGATGCTGCCGTTCGTGCTGGAGGCCGCGCAGGCGATCGAGCGCCGGCTCTACCTGAAGAGCTCCCGGAACGAGCGGATCCTGCTCGAACAGTTCCTGTCGGCGGAGAAGCGCAGCAGTCGCCCGATCATCGTGGTCAACGACCAGATCGTCATCAGTAATGCCGCCGCCGGTCGGGTGCTCGACGAGGTCGGGCAGGTCCAACTCTGGGAGTACGCCGCCGCGGCGATCGAGGAGCGCCGGGGCCAGGACACCCTGCTGCCGCTCGGCGACGGCGCATCGGTGTCGCTGCACTGCCAGCCCATCAAGGAAGGTCGTGCCGTTATCGGTGCGCTGATGGAGATCGTGCAGCAGCGCCGTCCACCATCTCGAGGAGCGGCCGGAGAGGGCGGAGCCGTTCGCGGCCCACAGTCCCGGTCGGAACGTTCGGGTGACGCCGCCAATACCTGGGCTCGCCTGCGGACGGCGGGTCGTGACGCGCGCTCGGCTGGCCTCCCGCTGCTGGTCGTGGGGGAGTCGGGCGTCGGCAAGATGACTTTGGTCGAGGACGTGCTGGGGGGTGGGAACGCGCCTCCGATCACCGTGTTCGACGGGGCCCGGCAACCCCTGGACGGTGTAGCGCGGTGGGTGGGCGCGGTGGAGTCGGCGCTGCGCGAGCACCCCGACCATGTGGTGGTGCTGCGGCATATCGAGTGCCTGGACGACCAGGCCGCCCGGGCGGTCTGCAGCGTCATCGATACCCACCAGATCACGGAGACCTCCCTGGTGGCCACGCTCACCGTCAAAGACGGCTCGACGCCGGGCGGGTCCCTGATCGACCGGCTTGCGGTGGCCCCGGTGACCATCCCTGCGCTGCGGCAGCGCACCGCTGAGCTGTCGGCGATGGTCGCGGCCCTCACCCGCAGACACTCCCCCCAGGCCCAGGTGCGATGGCTGCCTGACGCGATCCAGACGCTGGCCCGACTGGACTGGCCCGGGAACGTCCGTCAACTGGAGAACCTCGTCCGACGCGTCCTCACGACGCGTCGGGCCGGGGACATCGGTGCGCGTGATCTGCCCAGTGAGATCCGCGGTCAGGCACCGCGACGGCGACTCGCGCAGATGGAGAGAGCGGAGCTGGCGGCCATCACTTCGGCGCTCGAGCAGGCGGGCGGGAACAAGAGCGAGGCGGCCGACCTCCTGGGAGTCTCGCGGGCCACGCTCTACCGCAAGATCCGCTCCTACGGAATCGCCCTCGACCGGACCAACTTCTGAGGAGCGGGTCGCCGGCGCCCCTGCGGCTCGGAGTGTGAGCGGGCGGTGCCCCGCGCCGAGGACGACGCCTGGTCCATCACGGACGGCTAGTCAGACCTAGCGATGCCCCGGTGCCCACCAGCTTCCTTCCGTCGACACCACGCAAAGTGCGGACACCCTTGTGCCTTCCGCATCATAGAACTTAGTATCCGACAAGCAGAATGATGGAGTTTGAACCGGCGTTCGCCGCCATACGGCCAGGCGAGTCCACGTCGACCACCGCAGGTCCACCAAGGAGGACGAATGAGCGTCGGGCGCACCATCCCCGATCCGACCGATGTAGTGATCATCGGCGCGGGCGCAGCCGGGGGTACTGCAGCCAAGGTCCTGACTGAGGCGGGCGTGAACGTCGTCTGTCTCGAGCGCGGTCCGTGGATGAAGCCGGATCAGTTTTCTGGCGACGAGATCAAGTACATCAACCGCAACTTCCTCTGGCAGGACACGCTCCTCAAGCCTCGGACGAAGCGCAGGGACGCGTCGGAGAAGGCCGAGGTCACTCGCTTCTCGCCGACTCCGCAGATGGTCGGCGGTGGCACCACGCACTGGAACGGGTGGTTCCCGCGCCCCACTCCGGACGACCTGCGCCCCCGGAGCATCTACGGCGACATCCCGGGTGCGAGCCTGGTCGACTGGCCGTTCAGCTACGACGAGCTCGAGCCCTACCTGACCAAGGTGGAGTGGGAGTTCGGCGCCTCGGGGCTGGCCGGCAGCAACAAGTACGACGGTTATCGCAGCGCAGGGTTCCCCTGCCCCCCGGTCCCGCTGAGCGGATACGGCAAGGCGTTCTACCGGGGCTGCGGAGAGCTCGACTACAACGCGTTCCCGCTCCCGCAGGCGTTGGTCACCACGGCGCATAAGGGCCGGAAGGCGAGCGTGCACTCCGGGTTTTGGCAGGAGTACGGCGACCCGACGACGACCAAGTCCACGACCCTTCAGTCGTTCATTCCGGAAGCGTTGGCGACCGGTCGGCTCGACCTGCGCCCGGAGTCCTACGTCCGCGAGATCACCGTGGGCAAGGACGGCAAGGCGGACGGCGTGATCTACGTCGACAAGGATGGCCGGGAGATCCACCAGAGGGCCTCGGCCGTCGTCGTGTGTTGCGGCGGCATCGAGAGTGCGCGGCTGCTGCTGATGTCACGGTCGAACCTGTTTCCGGACGGCCTGGCCAACAGCAGTGGACTCGTGGGACGCAACTTCACGGCGCACGAGTACATCTTCGCTGTCGGCGTCTTTGACAAGGAGAACCACCCGCCGCTTCGGGGCTGGAGTGGCTCCTACATCAACGGCGCCACCTACGAGTTCTACAAGACCGACATGAGCCGCCCGCACATCCTCGGTGCGGTGGTGTCCGGCTCGATCCTGGGCCACCCGGTCAACTACAACTTCCCGGGCAAGCCCTCCTGGGGCCAGGCCGGCAAGGACGCGGACCGCGACTTCTTCAACCACAGCATGAAGGTCGGCGTGCCCGTCCAGGACCTGCCGCAGCACAACAACATGGTCGACCTCGACCCCGACGTGACGGACGCCTGGGGTATGCCGGTGGCACGCATCACCGCCAAGCCGCATGCGAACGACCTGGCGCAGGGCACCTGGATCGTCGACAAGTGCGTCGAGATCCTGCAGGCAGGTGGAGCCTCCAGCGTCATGCCGGTCTACATGAACGACATCACCGGCAACTGCAACCACGAGATGGGGACGACGCGCATGGGGAACGACCCGGCGACGTCGGTGCTCAACAAGTGGGGTCAGGCGCACGACGTTGACAACCTCTATGTCATGGACGGCAGCGTGTTCCCGACCTCGCTGGGCGTCAATCCCACTCTGACCATCATGGCGATCGCCTGGCGATGTGCCGAGCGCCTGGCCCAGCAGCGCGGTCGGGGGGCCGTCGGTTCCGCGGCCGAGCAACTCGTGGCTGTCGGCTGAACGGCACGGTGGAGTACGCGATGACCGAACGAGGTGGAGACATGAACGAGACGCAGGCTCGCTTCTTCGACGCGCACCAGTGGCGCACCATGGATGCGGCCACGGCGCGCATCATTCCGACCGACCACGATCCGGGCGCACGCGAGGCGGGAGTCGTCGGCTTCATCGACCGCTACCTGTGCGGGACCGACTACATCTATGCCAACGCCTACGGCAGCGGTTTCATGCGCCTCGAGGGGGAGCAGGCGCAGGCGTGGTCGCAGCGCAACGCCATGCTGCAGGAGCGCTACCGGACCGGCCTGGTCCAGCTCGACGAGCTCAGCCGGGAGGCATACGGGCAGGACTTCGCCGACGCCACGGAGCAGCAGCGGGACGAGGTGCTGGCGAAGATCTCGGGAGCGGCGAAGCCGGAACGGTTCCTGCCGACCTCGGTGTCGAACGACCTGGCGGTCACCGACGGTCTGGCGCACGGCAACTTCGGCATCAGCCTCGAGCGGTCCGAGCCCGGTCGCGGCAAGTCCATCGTGCTGAGTCAGCCGGTCACCGACGACGCGCTGGACTTCTTCGAGACGCTCGTGCTGCACACGCGGCAGGGCTTCTACGCGGACCCGGTGTACGGCGGGAACAGGGACCACATCGGCTGGCAAGTCATCGGCTTCCCCGGCCCTAGGTCGATCGCTGAGACCCGCGACGGCCGGTACAGCACGATGCAGTACCTCGAGGAGGGCAACTACGAGGTGGTCGCCCCGGAACTGGTGGCGGCCGACGGCCGGCCGTTCGGGTGGACCGACTGACGGCTGCACCCTGACGGCGGCGCGAGCTGCCCACAGACGGACGCATCCGGTGAGCGTGGACGACGCTCACCGGATGCGTCCTTGTGCGTGCGGCCTGCCGATCCGGGCCGCCTGGAAGGACAGGGCCCAGGGGCGCACCGGCACGCCGGCCGGCAGTAACCCGCGGGCGGCCCTGGGTCCCTTCCCGCGCCGCGCGGATGCTCGCCCCCCCGATCCGAACCACGTCCGCACATCCCGGTCCCGGGCTTCGGCAGAACGGTGGCCACGTCCTCTGTCTCCAGGTGTTGGACCGGTCTCGTGGAGACGACTGATCCGTGCGGGCCCCGCCTCCGCCGGGTAGGCGGGCCAGAGGGCATCCAACGCCCACCGGTCCACCCTGCGAGACACGTCCGTGTAGGTCACGGAAGACCGCTCAGGGTCGGCGGGTGCTTCCGGCGGAACCTGGGTCCCGCGCGCCCGGACGGAGTCTCCGACGGTTCAGGCGGGATCACGTCTCTCGAGGGTGGTGCGGAGCCATCGCTCCTGGTCGTGCGACGGTGCCGGTTTACGGCGGCCGTCCTGGAATCGCGAGGTCCGGCACTCGGCGCAGCGCTTGAGCCGTGCGGCGTTGACGCGGTCGCAGTTGTCGCACGACCACGTGACTCGGTCGCAAGCTTGTTGCTCCGGCATGGGCACCTCCGTCGGCGTCGGACCGCTGGGCCGGTGCGGCGAACTCCCGCTCCAGGTGGCCCGACGCGGACCGTCAAGGGCGTCATGCCGGGTCGGCGCCGTCAGCCAGTCGTGCGCGATGCGAGCGCCGAGCCGTTGCAGCAGCGGCCCCGGCCGCTCGATGCACCGCCGAGTGTCCGGCTCTATGTCGGTGAGCAGGTACGCGGCACGCAGTCCTGCCCGCGCCAGGTCCCCGGGCGATAGGACCGACTGACCGGCCGCGGCCACTGCCGGAACCCCGGCCCGCCGGGCGGCGGAGGCGACACCGACCGGAACCTTGCCGTGCAGCGTCTGATGGTCCAGCGACCCCTCACCGGTGATCACTAGGTCGGCATCGTGGACGTGCGTCGCGAACCCGGTCAGTCCGAGTACCACGTCGATGCCTGAACGTCGGGTGGCGGCCAGGATTGCCAGCGCGGCGTATCCCACCCCTCCGGCGGCGCCGGCGCCCGGTGCCGCCGCGGCCGATGACGCCGCAGGGCCGAGTGCCCGGGTCAAGGCGTGGACCCAGCACCGCAGCCCCCGTTCGAGCAGCCGTACCTCACCTTCGCTGGCTCCCTTCTGCGGCGCGTACACCGCCGCCGCACCGGTCTCACCGAGCAGCGGGTTGTCCACGTCGGAGGCGAGGACGAAGCTGGTGCCGGCCAGTCGTGGGTCAAGGCCGCGGAGGTCCACCCGCTCCAGTTCGCCCAGGGCGGCCCCGCACGGGACCAGCTCGTCGTGGGTGCCGAGCAGTCGCGCTCCGAGGGCGACCAGCAAACCGGCGCCCCCGTCGGTGCACGCGCTGCCACCGATACCGAGCACGATCTCGGTGCAACCGAGGTCGAGGGCCGCCCTGACCAGCTCGCCGGTTCCGAGGCTGCTCGCCTGGAGTGGGGCTGGCCGCCCTCCGGGCAGTACCGAGAGCCCCGAGGCCGCGGCCATCTCCACCACAGCCGTGCGTCCGCGAATTGCGATGGCGCTCTCGATCGGTTCCCCGGTGGGCCCCGACACGCGCACCGGGATGCGCCGGAAGCCGGCCCCCACGACAGCGTCCAGCGTCCCCTCGCCCCCGTCGGCGACGGGAAGCAGCGTCACGCGGGCGCTCGGTGCCGCGCTGGTCAAGCCGGCATCGAGGTGCCCGGCGACCTCGGCCGCCGACAGGGAACCCTTGAACTTGTCGGGGGCTACGAGGACATGCATGTCAACGCGGTTCGGTGACAACTCGGTGACAACTCGGTCGGTGGCTGGAACCGTCAGGCGAGGGCCGTGGGCGCCAGGTCTCCGGCGGTGGCGAGGTCCTCGAACTCGTTGACGGCATCGATGTCGCCGCCCATGGAGATGTTGGTGATCCGCTCGAGGATGATCTCGACGACGACGGGCACCCGGTACTGCGTCATCAGCTTCTTGGCTGTCTCGAAGGCCGGCAGCATGTCGTCCGGGTTGTGCACGCGGATCGCCTTGCAACCCAGCCCCTCCGCCACCTTGACGTGGTCGACTCCGTAGCCACCGAGCTCGGGGGAGTTGATGTTGTCAAAGGACAGCTGGACACAGTAGTCCATGTCGAACGCCCGCTGTGCCTGCCGGATGAGACCGAGGTAGGAGTTGTTCACCACCACGTGGATGTAGGGCAGGTTGAACTGTGCCCCGACGGCCAGTTCCTCGAGCATGAACTGGAAGTCGTAGTCGCCGGACAGCGCCACCACCGTCGCCTCGGGGTCCGCGGCGCAGACACCCAACGCGGCCGGAAGGGTCCATCCCAGCGGGCCGGCTTGGCCGCAGTTGATCCAGTGCCGGGGCCGGTAGACGTGCAGGAACTGGGCGGCCGCGATCTGCGAGAGCCCGATGCTGCTGACGTAACGGGTGTCCCTGTCGAAAGCCTTGTTCATCTCCTCATACACGCGCTGCGGCTTGACCGGCACGTTGTCGAAGTGGGTACGACGGTGAAGCGTGGCCTTGCGCTCGAGGCACTCGTCGACCCAGGCGGTCCGGTCGGCCAGTAGCCCGGCGGCACGTCGCTCCTTGGCGATCTCGACGAGCGTGGTCAGTGCCGCCTTGGCGTCGGATGCGATCCCGAGGTCGGGGGCGAAGACCCGGCCGATCTGCATCGGCTCGATATCGATGTGGATGAACTTCCGCCCGCGCGTGTACGTCTCCAGGCCGCCGGTGTGCCGGTTGGCCCAGCGGTTGCCGATGCCGAGCACGACGTCCGAGGCCAGCATGTTGGCATTGCCGTAGCGGTGCGCGGTCTGCAGGCCCGCCATGCCGGCCATCAGCCGGTGATCGTCAGGAATCGACCCCCATCCCATCAGGGTCGGGATCACCGGGATGTCGAGCACCTCGGCGAGCTCGACGAGGAGGTCAGCGGCGTCGGCGTTGATCACCCCGCCGCCGCTGACGATGAGCGGGCGCTCGCCGGTGGCGAGCATGTCGAGCACCTTCTCGCACTGGCCGCGGGTGGCGCCCGGCTTGTACACCGGCAACGGTTCGTAGGCGTCGATGTCGAATTCGATCTCTGCCATCTGCACGTCGATCGGCAGGTCGAGGAGTACCGGGCCGGGCCGACCGGAACGCATCAGGTGGAAGGCCTTCTGGATCGCGCCCGGCACCTGGGCGGGCTCCAGCACCGTCACCGCCATTTTGGTCACCGGGGCGGCGATGGTCGCGATGTCGACCGCCTGGAAGTCCTCCTTGTGCAGCTTGGATACCGGCGCCTGCCCGGTGAGGCAGAGGATCGGCACCGAGTCCGCCCAGGCCGAGTAGAGGCCGGTGATCATGTCCGTCCCCGCGGGGCCCGAGGTGCCCACGCACAGGCCGATGTTGCCTGGGCGGGTACGGGTATAGCCCTCGGCCATGTGGGAGGCGCCCTCGACGTGGCGTGCCAGGACGTGCTGGATGCCTGGCCGGCGGGCCATGGCGGCATAGAAGGGGTTGATGGCTGCACCGGGCAGCCCGAACGCATGTGTGATGCCCTCGCGCTGCAAGATCAGCACGGCGGCGTCCACGGCGGTCATACGTGGCATGGCGGGCTCCTCTGTCGACCTGCCCCTCGGGGCGGGTCTGCTGTGTGGACGAAGGGGACGGCGAACGCCGGGTCAGGCGCGGGCGCGTCCGGAGAGCTGCTCGACCATGAGCAGCAGTGCCGAGTGGTCCAGAGATCCGTGCCCGTTGGCTCGCAGGCTGCCCATCAGCTGGGCGACCACGGCGCCTAGCGGGATCGCGACACCGGCCTTCCGCGCCGCGGAGGTCACGATGCCGAGGTCCTTGTGGTGCAGATCGACCCGGAACCCGGGCTGGAAGTCACGGGCGAGCATGCTGGCCGCCTTGCGGTCGAGGATGCGGTTGCCCGCGAGACCGCCGGCAAGCACCTGGACGGCGCCCTTGGTATCGACCCCGTGTGCCTCCAGGAAGACGAGTGCCTCCGCGACGAGGCCGATGGTGCCGGCGACGATGAGCTGGTTGGCGGCCTTGACGGTCTGGCCTGAGCCAGAGGGCCCGACATGCACGACGGTGGAGCCGACGGCGTTCAGCACGGGCCGGGCCGCCTCGACGTCAGCTTCCTCGCCACCGACCATGATCGAGAGGTTTCCCTCGATAGCGCCGGCCTCACCGCCCGACACCGGTGCGTCGACCGCGCGGATGCCGCGTGCCGTCGCCGCCTCGGCGATCCGTACCGAGACCTCGGGCCGGATGGTGCTCGCGTCGATCAGGAGGGTGCCGGGGGCAGCGGAGGCCAGCACGCCGTGGTCGCCCAGCACGACCTGCTCGACGTCGGGGGAGTCCGGCAGCATGGTGAGCACCACGTCGGCGCCCCGCACGGCCTCGGCGACCCCGGTAGCCGCCCGGCCGCCGGCGGCGACGAGGGCCTCGGCCTTGTGTGGCGAGCGGTTGTACCCGATGACGTCGTGGCCGGCCTTGACCAGGTTGGTCGCCATCGGGGCACCCATGATGCCTAGACCGATGACAGCGACGGTTGTCATTGCAACTCCTTCTTGTTGGCGGCCGGTTCGGGCGCTCAGCGGGTGCCCGCGGCGGCGCGGTCGGCGATCGGGAGCCAGCCGAAGCTCTCGGCGCTCAACCCGCTGGGCTTGTACTCCAGGCCGACCCACCCGTCGTAACCGGCTGCGTTCAGCCGAGCGAGGTAGCCGCCGATGTCGAGCAGGCCGGTCCCGGGCTCGTTGCGTCCGGGAGCGTCGGCGATCTGCACGTGCGCGACACGGGTGGCGGATGTGGCGATCACGGCGTCGAGGTCGTCGGCGTTGACCGCCAGGTGGTAGAGGTCGCACAGGAAGCCGAGGTTCTCCACCCCGGTTTCGCGAGCGACGCGATCGATGACGCTGAGCACGTCCTGCGCGGTCCGCAGGGGGTAGAGCGGGGCGCCGCTCACGGGCTCGACCAGCACGGTGCCGTCGATTGCCGCGGCGGCCGTGCCGGCGTGCGCGAGGTTGGCCACGGCCAGCGTGTCCTGTTCGTCGGGCGTGCAGTCCTCGCGTCGGTTGCCGTACAGCGCATTGAAGGAACGGCACCCGAGCCGCTCGCCGATGGAGACGGCGACGGCGACGCTGTCGCGGAACTCCGCAGACCGCCCGGGCCACGACACCACGCCGCGATCACCGGCCGGCATGTCCCCGGCGAAGAAGTTGAGGCCGACCAGTTGCACCCCGCCGTCCTCCAGCGCGGCGATGAACCCATCCACCTCTGTATCGGAAGGGGTGGCTGTGGTGAACGGCCACCAGCACTCCACGGCGTGGAACCCGGCGGCCCTGGCCGCGGCCGGTCGCTGGAGCAGGGGAAGTTCGGTGAAGAGCATCGAGATGTTCACCGCGTAGCGACTGTCCAACGCCCTAAACCTTCCGTTATGCGGAAAAAATCTTCTGGAGTACGAAATCTACGCGAGGTGCCTCGGAGAGTCAATCCCCGCCGTCCTCGACGCCAGGAGGAGCGTCGGGCCGCCACGGCGACGGCGCCTCCCGGCGGCGTACCCGGGCGCGGGTGGCCCAGGTGCCGCGACGCTCATCCCGCGGCGGCCTCCGAGGGCATGACATCCCTCAGTGCCACCTCGCTCACCGCGGCCGCGACGGCGGGGGCGACCGCCTCGTCGAAGACGCTGGGCACGATGTAGCTGGGGTTCAGCTCGTCCTGGGTGACGCACCCGGCGATCGCGAGCGCGGCGGCGACCAGCATCTCCTCGGTGATCTCGCTGGTGCCTGCGTCGAGCAGACCGCGGAAGACGCCGGGGAAGGCCAGTACGTTGTTGATCTGGTTGGGGTAGTCGCTGCGGCCGGTTGCCACGATCGCAGCGTGTTCGCGGGCCGCAACCGGGTCGACCTCCGGCACCGGATTCGCAAGGGCGAACACCACCGCGTCCTCGGCCATGGTGGCGATGTCGGCACCGGTGAGGATGTCGGGACCGGAGACCCCGATGAACACGTCGGCGTCGTGCAGGGCCTCGCGCAGGCTGCCCTGGAAACCGTCGGGGTTGGTGTGCTCGGCGATCCACCGCCGCGTGGGGTCGGCCTCGGGCGCCCGGCTCACGGCGCCGTTCCTGTTGCAGGCGACGATGTGGCGTGCGCCCTGGGCGTGGAGCAGTCGAATGATCGCCGCCCCGGCTGCGCCCACCCCGGAGATGACGATGCGCACGTCGCCGAGATGCTTGCCCACGACCCGCAGTGCGTTCGCCAGGGCTGCGAGCACGACGATCGCGGTGCCGTGCTGGTCGTCGTGGAAGACTGGGATGTCGAGGACCTCCCGCAGTCGGCGCTCGATCTCGAAGCAGCGCGGTGCGGCTATGTCCTCGAGGTTCACCCCGCCGTAGACGGGGGCGAGGCAGCGCACCACCTCGACGATCTGGTCGACGTCCTGAGTGTCGAGGCACACCGGCCAGGCGTCGACGTCGGCGAATCGCTTGAACAGCGCCGCCTTGCCCTCCATGACGGGCAATGCCGCGGTTGGACCGATGTTGCCGAGCCCGAGCACGGCCGAGCCGTCCGTGACGATCGCGACGGTGTTGCGCTTGATCGTGAGTCGACGGGCGTTCCGTGGATCGTCGGCGATCGCCAGGCAGACGCGCGCGACGCCCGGGGTGTAGGCCCGGGACAGGTCGTCCCGATGACGCAAGGCAACCTTGGGCACCACCTCGATCTTGCCGCCGAGGTGCATGAGGAAGGTGCGGTCTGACACCTTGCGGACGACGAAGTCGTCGAGCGCGGTGATGGCGGCGGTGATCACTGATGTCTGCGCCACGTCGACGGCGTCGCACGAAACATCCACCACGATCCGGTCGTGACGCGACTCGACGACATCGAGCGCCGTGAGGGCGCCGCCGGCAGCCGCCACCACGCCGGACAGGCGAGCGGTGGCATCGGACGTGGCCGGGGCCTCCACGCGCACGGTGATGGCGTAGCCGGGACTGGGTGCTGCCATGGAAAGCCTCCGTAGTGGTTCTCGTGGACGGAATATCATTTCTGTGTTGCGGAATTGATCACGTGGACCGTGCCCAATGAAGCGGCGTACAATGTCCACGATGCGGAATGCTGGTTCGCAGTTGTCGATGGGCTCGCTGCCGTGCGGCCGGAAGGGATCAGGGTGGCCGAGACGGGGAAGTCGGGCGGTGTCCAGTCGGTCGAGCGGGCGCTCGAGATGCTCGAGGTGATCGCTGACGCCGGGGGCCAGATGGCGATCAGTGAGCTGGGCGCCGTCACCGGCATGCCCGTGCCCACCATTCACCGCATCCTTCGGACCCTGGTCGATCGCGGATACGTCCGTCAGCTGCCCAACCGCCGGTACGCGCTCGACTCGCGGCTCATTCCGCTGGGTGAGGCGGCCAGCGGCATGCTCGGCCAGTGGGCGCGGCCGGTGCTCGCCGAGCTCGTCGATGCCCTGGGCGAGACCGCGAACCTCGCCGTCTTCGACGGTGACCTCGTGATGTACATCTGCCAGGTCCCCTCCAAGCATTCGATGCGGATGTTCACGGAGGTGGGACGGCGAGTGCTCCCGCACTGCACTGGCGTGGGCAAGGCGCTGCTGTCGCAGCTGTCGGACGACGAGGTGCGCAACCTGGTCGGCCGCACCGGCATGGAGGCGCAGACCCCGGACACCGTCACCGATGTCGATGAGCTGTTGGCCCAGTTGCACACGATCCGTGAGCAGGGGTACGCGTTGGACGAGGGTGAGCAGGAGATCGGAGTGCGCTGCGTCGCGGCGCCCGTGCAAGGGGTCGCTACCCGGCTGGCGGTCTCGGTCTCCGGTCCCGCCCCGCGCATGACGCCGGAGCTGGTCGATCGGGCTCTTCCGATTCTCGGCCGGGCCAGCAAGGTCCTGTCCGCCGAGTTCCCTGAGCACCGGCTGACCGCCCGCGCGCGTCGCTAGTCCGGGTCGTTGCATGCTCCCAGGGAATCCTGCGGGGGTGCCGCGGGTGATGGCGCCAGGCGGCATCACCCGCGGCACGGCCGAACGGGCCTAGTCCGTCAGCCGGCGCTCGAGCAGGGTGCTGACGGATAGGTCCCGGATGGACGCGTCCAGCACCTCGACCGTGTGTGCGGCGGCGATCTGCTGCCCGGTGCGGGAGAGCGCGCCTCCCACCTGCATGAGGCAGCCGGGGTTGGCGGTCACCAGCAGTTCGGCGCCCGTGGCCAGCACATTGGCGGCCTTGCGATCGCCGAGCTCGCGGGCCGGCTCGGGGTTGATGATGTTGTAAATGCCCGCCGAGCCGCAGCACAGGTCGGCGTCGGCGATCTCGCGTACCTGCACGCCGGGGATGCCGCGCAATAGCTCCCGCGGCTGAGACCGCACCCCCTGCGCGTGGGCGAGGTGGCAGGCATCGTGGTAGGCCACCGTGACGTCCAGGGGGTGCCGCGGGGCGACCGGCCCCAGCGTGGACAGGATCTCAGACACATCCAGCACCCGAGACGAGAACTGCGCTGCCCGCCCGGCGTAGCCGGGATCGTCGGCCAGCAGGTCGGCGTACTCCTTCATCGTCGATCCGCACCCGGCGGCGTTGACCACGATGTGGTCGACGCCGGCCGACTCGAACACGTCGATGATTCCGCGCGCGTAGTCCTGGGCCTCTGCCTCCCGCCCGTTGTGCGCCGACAGGGCCCCACAGCAGCCCTGGGCTGGGGGCACGATCACCTCGCAGCCCTCGGCGGCGAGCACCCGCACGGTGGCGGCGTTGACCCCGGG
Organism: uncultured Actinomycetota bacterium; assembly: GCA_963723745.1. Classification (GTDB taxonomy): domain Bacteria; phylum Actinomycetota; class Actinomycetes; order Mycobacteriales; family Geodermatophilaceae; genus CAVRRZ01. The sequence goes on along the minus strand of CAVRRZ010000005.1, from coordinate 1,100,386 downwards.
GAAGAACTCGCGCTGTACGCAGCCGGTCAGCATGCCGACCACTGCCCGGCGCTCACCCGACGCTGGTGTCCGCTGGGCAACCGGCTCACGCCGGATCAGCCGGGGCGCCAGGGCCGCCATCGCGGCCAGCCGGGGCGTGAACCGCTCCAGCAGGCCGGTCCGGCGCATCAGCCGGTCCAGGCGGAGCCACTGGTAGAGCCGCAAGGGCCCACGCATCAGTCGCAGCCGGCCGGGGTGCGGGAAGAGGGCGAAGATCAGGCCACGCAGCAGCCGCTCCTTGAGGGAGCGCTCGTGCTGGCGCTCCACCTGGACGCGCGTGGCGTGGATCAGCTTGTCGTACTGAACCCCCGATGGGCAGGCGGTGACGCAGGCCATGCAGCCGAGACAGTCGTCCCAGTGCTGCACCATCGAGTCCGTCAGTGGCTCGCCCTCGAGCCCCTCCTTCATCAGATAGATGCGGCCGCGGGGCGAGTCCATCTCCTCGCCCCACAACGAATACGTGGGACAGGTGGTGAGGCAGAAGCCGCAGTGCACGCAGTCTCCGATCAGCGCGGCGTCCGGCGGGTGATCAGCGTCGAAGGCGCCCCGCACGGCGGGCAGGCCCAGTCCGACGGGAGCACCCCCGTGAGCTGCGTTTCTCGACTCGTGCATCAGATTCCTCCCACGAACCGGCCCGGCGAGAGCCGGTACTCGGGGTCGAATTGCCGCTTGACACGCCGCATCAGATCGATGGCGGAGATGGGTCCCCACTGGTCGACCGCACGCTTGACCTCCGCGGGCGCGTCGAGCACGACCAAGCTGCCGCCATAGCGGGCGCACGTGGCTCGCAGCCGATCGAGCACCACCGCGACGGTCGAGGCATTGACGTCGGCGGGCAGCGCGGCATGGAGAACGCCCACCCCGGCGGAACCCCGCAGGCCCAGTGTGAATCCGTGCTCGTCCGCCGCGGCGCGGGCTTCGGTGAGCACGTGCGGCAGCCCGGTCAGCGCGAAGGTGAGCTTGAGCGCGGTCTCGCCGAGATTCCAGGGGTAGGTATTCCACCAGCTCGGGACCTCGCCGCTCGTCCCTGTCTGTGCCGCCGCCCGGAGCACTGCCCGGGTCGTCGCGGCGCGGGTCTCGACGCCGGCCGCGATGCCCTCGAGGAGTACGGACAGGGTGCCGGGGCCCTCGGCGGGCCAGTCCAGCTCGACGGCGCTGGGAACGACTTGCGAGTGCACGACAGCCTGCACGAGGCGGTGCACCTCGGCGTGGTCTTCCACATGGGTGCTGACGACCTGGGAAGCGGCCGGAAGCGGGTGCAGCCGGAAGGTGGCCTCGGTGATGATGCCGAGCGTTCCGAACGACCCGGTGATGAGCTTGCCCACGTCGTAACCTGCCACGTTCTTGACCACTCGGCTGCCCGCCTTGGCGACGACACCGTCTGCTCGCACCACCGTGACGCCGATGAGCAGGTCGCGGACCGTGCCGACCAGCATCCGAATGGGCCCGCTGGTCGCGGCGGCGATGCTGCCGCCCACGCTGGCGCCGGCCACGGTGGCATCGATCGCGAGTCGCTGGCCGGCCTGGGCTGTGACCTGCTGGACCGCCCGGAGGGTTGCGCCGGGCTGGACGACGAGCACCAGGTCTCCGGCGGCATGGTCGAGTACCTGGTCCATGCGGCTCAGGTCGACCACCAGGTCGACTCCGCGCAGCGGAGATCCCCAGGTCATCTTCGTACCGCGACTGCGGGGCACCACCGTCAGCCCGGACGATGCCGCAGTTCGTAGCAGCGCACTCACCTGCGCCGTGGACGAGGGGCGCGCCACGAGCTGGGGTTGCACACCGTCGATCGCGTCGGCCTCTTGTGCATCTTCCACGTCGTCGCAGGCCAGCCGCAGAGCGGCCACGGCGTCGCCGCCGATGCGGGTGTCGGAAGTCGTGTTCGTCATCAGAAGACCTCCGCCAGACCCGCCTGCTGCAGCGGGTGTGCGCCCTTGTGCTTGCCGGGGACCTCACCGCACAGCCGAGGCGTGGGAAAGATCTTGCCGGGATTGGAGATGCCGTGGGGATCGAAGGCGCAGCGCACCATACTCATGGTGTCCAGGTCGTCCTCGCTGAACATCTTCGGCATGTAGGCAGCCTTGTCGACCCCCACCCCGTGTTCCCCGGTGATCGAGCCACCGTGGCTGATGCAGATGTCGAGAATCGCGCCGCTGACTTGTTCGGCCGCGTCGCCGGCACCGGGCACCGCCTCATCGAAGAGCACCAAGGGGTGCAGATTGCCGTCGCCGGCATGGAAGACGTTGGCGACACGGACACCTGACGCCGCGGAGAGCTCGTCGATTGCGCGCAGCACCACAGGAAGAGAGGTGCGCGGGATGACTCCGTCCTGCACGATGTAATCCGGGCTGATCCGGCCGACCGCGGCAAACGCAGACTTCCGCCCCTTCCAGATCAAGGTCCGCTCGGCGGCGTCGGTGGCGACCTTGGTCTCGAACGCGCCGTTCTCGAGGCAGTAGCGCTCGACTTCGCGGAACTCGTGCTCCACCTCGGCCGCCGCCCCGTCGATCTCGACGATGAGGACCGCACCGGCGCCTGCGGGATAGTCACAGTGCACCGCGGCCTCGGCGGCTTCGACGGCGAGGGCGTCCATGATCTCGATGGCTGCCGGCACCACCCCAGCACCGATGATGGCGGAAGTCGCGGCGCCGGCCTCGTCGGTGGACGCGAACGCCGCCAGCATGGTGCGCACCTCCTCGGGGGCCCGCACCAGGCGCAGGGTGACCGCAGTGACGATGCCGAGCGTCCCCTCGGAGCCAACGACCGTTCCGAGCAAGTCATAGCCCGGCGCATCGGGGGCCAGGCCGCCGAGCTCTACCACGTCGCCGTCCGCGGTCACGAGCTGCGCGCCGAGGACGTGGTTGCTGGTGAAGCCGTACTTGAGGCAGTGCGCACCGCCAGAGTTTTCGGCGACATTGCCGCCGATCGAGCAGATCTGCTGGCTCGAGGGATCGGGCGCGTAGTAGTAGCCGTAGGGCGCGGCGGCCTTCGTGACATTGAGGTTGATGACGCCGGGCTCCACGACCGCCCGCTGGTCGTCAGGCCGCATGTTGATGATGGCGCGCATGCGGGAGGTCACGATGAGCACACCGTCGGCCCGGGGAAGTGCCCCACCCGACAGACCGGTGCCCGAGCCGCGTGCCACGAAGGGCACGCGGTGCTCGGCGCAGGCCCGCACCACCTCCGCCAGCTGGTCGGCCGTCTCGGGAATCACGACCAGGGCGGGCTCCACCTTGTAGTGGGCGAGGCCGTCGCACTCGTAGGTCCTCAACTCGGCGCGGTCGGTGATCACCGACGCCCGGGGGAGGGTTGCCCGTGCCCGCGCCGCGACCGCGCCCACCGCCTGGGGGCTCGCGCTCACACCGTCGGACGTGACGCTCTCGGGGGTGCTGTTCATGGTGATCCCGTCGCTCAGGGCATGCGGGCGTACGCCGGCAGGGTGAGGAAATCGGCGAAGTCCGCGCCGAGCGCCATCTCGGTGAAGGTGGCGACCGCCTCGTCCCAGCGGCCGGCTAGGAACGCCTCGTCGCCGAGGCGCCGGCGGATGTTGCACATCTCCTCGTCGATGACTCGCTCGACAAGTTCGCGGGTGACTTGCTCACCTCCGGCCAGGTACACGTCGTTGTGGAGCCACTGCCAGACCTGGCTGCGAGAGATCTCCGCCGTGGCGGCGTCCTCCATCAGGCTGTTGATACCTACCGCGCCTGAGCCGCGCAGCCACGACTCGAGATACTGGATGCCGACGCTGACGTTGTTGCGCAACCCTGCCTCGGTGACGTCACCAGGCGTAGAGCCGACGTCAAGCAGCTGATCGGCCGTCACGGCCACGTCTTCGCGCAGCTTGCCGAGCTGGTGGGGTGCCTCGCCGAGCACGCCGTCGAAGACCTCGCGGCACAGGGCGACCATCCCCGGGTGCGCCACCCACGAGCCGTCGAAGCCGTTTCCTGCCTCGCGGGCCTTGTCCTCGCGCACTTTGGCGAACGCCAGCTCGTTGGTGACAGGGTCCTTGCTCGGGATGAACGCAGCCATGCCGCCGATAGCGTGGGCCCCCCGCTTGTGGCAGGTACGCACGAGCAGCTCGGTGTAGGCGCTCATGAACGGCACCGTCATCGTGACGGAGTTGCGGTCAGGGAGCAGGAACTCCTTCCCGCGCGTCCGGAAGCTCTTGATGACGCTGAACATGTAGTCCCAACGACCCGCGTTGAGCCCTGAGGAGTGCTCGCGGAGCTCGTAGAGGATCTCGTCCATCTCGAACGCGGCGGGGTAGGTCTCGATCAGCACCGTCGCGCGGATCGTGCCGCGCGGGATGCCGAGCAGCTCCTGGGCGCGCACGAACACGTTGTTCCACAGCCGCGCCTCGACGTGACTCTCGAGCTTGGGGAGGTAGAAGTACGGCCCCTGGCCACGGGCGATCTGCGCCCGTCCGCTGGAGGACAGATAGAGAGCGAAGTCGACCAGCGCTCCGGACATCTCCTCGTCGTCGACCAGGATGTGCTTCTCGGGCAGGTGCCAGCCCCGGGGGCGCAGGACGATGGTGGCGAGCTCTGGGTCGGGCCGTAGCGCGTAACGCTTGCCCGCTTCGGTACTGAAGTCGATGCGCCGGTCGATAGCGTCGCGCACGTTGAGCTGCCCGCCGATGACGTTCTCCCACAGGGGAGTGCTGGCGTCCTCGTGGTCGGCCAGCCAGACCTTGGCGCCGGAGTTGAGCGCATTGATCGTCATCTTGCGGTCAGTGGGACCCGTGATCTCCACTCGGCGGTCGTCCAGGCCGGGCGCCGGCGCAGCGACCCGCCACGAGGCGTCCTCGCGGATGGACCTGGTCTCGGGCAGGAAGTCGAGAGTGCCGCCGGCGGCCAGGTCTGCGACCCGCTGCGCCCGATCGGCGAGCAGTTCGCGGCGGCGGCCGTCGAACTCCCGGTGCAGCGTCGCAAGCAGGTCGAGGGCCTCGGCACTGAGCACTTCGCCGTACCGCGCATGCATCGGTCCGATAACCCGAACTGTCATGGTGCTCCCGCCGATTTTCCGAACAACGAAATAGTTTGTCTGACTGGCGGAAACGTAGCCGAACGTGATGTGGGCGGTCAAGCCGAGCGGCGGCATGGGCGACACCCCTTGACCGTATGGTGAGCGAGGATTAGGTTCCGCATGACAGACATTAGATTCCGTCAAACGAAACATCTAGCGGTCGCCTCGGGTGCCGCGTCGTGATCTGCCCACCCCGTCTGCGCCTCCCGGAGGAACTACCCATGACAGTGATGGACACGGTCGACACGTCGACCACGCAGGCCCGTGAGGCGGCAAGCCGCTGGGTCCAGGAGTTCGGTACCGCGCTGGAGCAGCGCGACCTCGCGGCACTCGACTCGCTCTTCCTGGCCGACGGCTGGTGGCGGGACCTGCTGACGTTCACGTGGGACCTGCGCACCTTCCATGGCACCGATGCGATGCGTGCCGCCCTGGGGGAGCGTCTGGCAGAGGTCGGCCCGACCGGGTTCTCTCTTGTGGCCGGCAAGGAGCCGCAGGTGGTCCCCTTCGGAGACGGTCAGCAGCTGCAGGTCTTCTTCGAGTTCGACACTGCGGTGGCCCGAGCGGTGGGATTCGCGCGGCTCTCACCGACCGGCGACGAGCAGAACCCGTGGAAGGCCTGGACGGTCCTTACCCAGATGCAGGCCCTCAAGGGGCACGAGGAGCTCTCCGGTCCCCGTCGGCCGAAGGGCACCGACCACGGACAGCACCTGGGGCGCGAGAACTGGACCGACCGCCGCACACGCGAGCGCGAGTTCGTCGACGACGAGCCGCAGGTGCTCGTCGTCGGTGCCGGGCAGAGCGGCCTGTCGCTGGCCGCCCGGCTCCAGCATCTGGGCGTCAAGACGCTCATGGTGGAGCGCAGCGTGCGGGTCGGTGACAGCTGGCGCCGGCGCTACTACTCGCTGGCGCTGCACGACCCGGTGTGGGTCGATCACCTGCCGTACCTCCAATTCCCGGAGAACTGGCCCATCTTCACGCCCAAGGACAAGCTCGCGGACTGGTTCGAGAGCTACGTCTCGGCGATGGAGCTGAACGTCTGGACCGCGACCACCATCCTGTCGTGCACCTACGACGACTCGGCCCGGCAGTGGACGGTGCGCGTTCGCCGCGGCGACGGCAGCGAGCGCACCCTGCACCCCAACCACGTGGTGCTCGCCACCGGCATGAGCGGCGAGCCGCGCATTCCGAGTTTTCCCGGCGTGGAGGACTTCGGCGGCACGATCGTGCACTCCAGCAACCACGGTGGCGGCCAGGACTGGAAGGGCAAGAACGCGGTAGTGATCGGCGGCGGCAACAGCGCCCACGACATCTGCCACGACTTCTACGAGCAGGGCGTCGCCAGCGTCACCATGGTGCAGCGCTCGTCGACGTATGTGGTCAGCAGCGAGCAGTTCCTCACGCTCCACGCCGGGGTCTACGAGGAGGGGGGGCCAGACGTCGAGGACGCCGACCTCATGAGCGCCTCGGTGCCGTACAAGCTGCTGCCCGAGCTGCACATCCCCGCCACGGCCCAGCTCGCCGAGAACGACGGCGAGCTGCTCGACGCCCTGCGCAAGGTCGGGTTCAAGCTGGACTTCGGCCACGACGGCAGCGGCCTGTTCATGAAGTACCTGCGGGGCAACTTCGGCTACTACATCGATGTGGGCGCCTCGCAGCTCATCGCCGACGGCAAGATCGGCCTCAAGCAGGGCGTCGAGGTCTCCCACCTGACCAAGGACGGGGTCGTCTTCGCGGACGGCACTTTCGTTGCCGCCGACGTCATCGTGATGGCGACCGGTTACGGGAACATGCGGGAGACCGCTCGCAAGGTCATCGGCGACAGGGCCGACCAGTGCCGCGATGCCTGGGGCCTCGACGACGAGGGTGAGCTCAAGACCGTCTGGCGTCGCTCCGGCCACGAGGGCTTCTGGTACATGGCCGGCAACCTGCAGGCAGCGCGCCACTACTCGCTGATGCTCGCGCTCCAGATCAAGGCGATCGAGGAAGGCCTGCTCGACAAGGCCGAGCCCGCCTGAGCCACCGACGTCCTGGGTGGCCGCGCCTTTCCGCGACGAGCGGCGCGGCCACCTCGATCCTCAGTCCTTCCCCCACCGTGCGACCGAACCAGGAGCTGATCAACATGTCCGTGGACGCCTCACCGGACCTCCTCACGACGCAGTCCGAGCTCGACGCCATCATCGAGCAGGTCAACAACTGGGGCCGCTGGGGTGCGGACGACCAGTTGGGCACCCTCAACTTCATCACTCCCGACGTGCGCAAGGCAGCGGCAGCCTGCGTGCGGACCGGAAAGGTGTTCTCCCTCGCCGTGCCTTTCGGTCGCTCCGGCCCCGCGCCCCTCGACGGCCCGAGGCTCAACGCGCAGCTGACGATGCTGCAGAGCGGTGCCGACCTCCACGGCGGTGAGGGCATGGGCGGCGTGCCGGGATACGGCTTCGCGGACGACATGATCACTATGGCGATCTCGTCGAGCACCCAGTGGGACGGCCTGTCGCACTTCTTCCACGACTACAAGATGTACAACGGCCACGACTGCCACCTGGTGGGCTCACAGGGCACGCCCGTCAACAGCGCGTCGGTGCTCGCCGACAAGCTGGTGACCCGCGGCGTGCTGGTCGACCTGCCCCGCGCGGCCGGCGTGGACTGGCTGGAACCGACCCACCGGATCTCCACCGAGGAGATAGAGAGCGCCCTGGACCGGCAGCAGGTCGAGGTCCGGGAGGGCGACATCCTTCTCATCCGGACCGGCAACATGCTCCGGGCACGCCAGGACAGCGGGTGGGTCGAGTACGCCAAGCACCCCGAACCGGGCCCGACCGTCGAGGTGCTGCCCTGGCTGCACGCGAAGAACGTGGCCGGTATCGCGACCGACAACTGGGCGGTCGAGGCGGTGCCCAGCCGCGGCCCGCTGCTGTTCCCCGTCCACGCCGTGGCAATCGTGCACATGGGGCTGCTCATGGGCGAGATCTTCGACTTGGAGGCGCTGGCCGCCGACTGCGCCGAGGACGGCGTCTACGAGTTCATGCTCAACGGCGGCTCCCTGCCCTTCACGGGCGCGGTCTCCGCGCCATGCAATCCGGTGGCGGTCAAGTAGCGCCGGGCGCGCCGGACCAGTCCCGATCAGAGCGCGGACGACGAGGAGCCATGGTGTCTACGGCACACAGCGGTGCGGACACGGACAAAGGAACGGCCGCACAGGACCTTCCGCCCGGCGACGACCACATGGTGCGGGTGCCGGCCGATCGGCTACGGGCGCGGATAACCGAGGTGCTGACGGCCGTCGGCGCCCCGAGCGCGCACGCCCACCTGCAGGCCGACCTGCTGACTGAGGCCGAGCTGCGGGGGCATGCGTCGCACGGGCTGCTCCGGCTGTCGCGGCTCGTCGCCCGCATCGAGCACGGGGTGCTCGACCCGTCCGCGACCGGGTCGCACCGGTGGGACAAGGCCGCGCTTCTGGTGACCGACGGGAGGGACGGCTTCGGTCCCGTGATCGCGCTCGCGGCACTCGAGCGGGTGATGGAACGCGCCCGCGAGACCGGTTCCGCTACCGCGGTCCTCAGCGGCAACAACCACCTGGGGATGCTCGCCTACTACGCCGACCACGTCGCCCGGCGCGGGCAGGTACTCGTCGCCACCACGTCCACCGAGGCGCTCGTCCATCCCTGGGGTGGTCGGGAAGCGCTGGTCGGTACCAACCCCATTGCGATCGGGGTGCCGGCCGACCCCGAGCCCCTGGTGTTCGACATGGCCACGAGCCGGGTGTCGGCCGGTAAGATCCGCGACTGCGCCGGGCGGGGGCAGCCGATCCCGGAGGGCTGGGCCGTGGATGCCGCGGGTAACCCGACCACCAACGCTGCGGCTGCGGTGGACGGTGCTCTTGCACCCTTCGGCGGCGCCAAGGGCTACGGGCTCGCCGTCGCGCTCGGCGCCCTCACCGGGGCGCTGACCGCCTCGGCCCTGGGCAGAGACGTCACCGGAACGCTCAGCGACACGGCACCCAATACCAAGGGTGACGTCTTCGTGGTCATCGAGGTGCCCGACGCGGCTCGACGTGCGGTCGGCGCCTATCTGCAGACACTGCGCTCCAGCCAGCCATTCGACCCAGCCAGTCCGGTCAGTGTCCCCGGCGACGGCGCGCTGCGCCGCCGCTCCGCAGCCTTGCGCGATGGCGTGGCCCTGAGCGCTCAGCTGTGGCACCGGGTCTGCGGGATGCATCCCCCCACGTCCCCCGACAACGAGAAGGACATCTGATGAGCGGAACGCCCGCTGCCCCTGCCCTCGGCCTGCTGCGCCAGCCCGGACAGATCGTGATGGGCGCCGGCCAGCGGCATGCCCTCCCTGCCCTGTTGCCCGACAGCGCTCGAACCCTGTTCGTCTGCACGGACGCACGGATGAGCGCCGAGGACGACTTCCGCCGGATCGTCAAGGGCCTCGAGGACACTGGTCGCACGGTGCGGGTCTTCGACCAGGTGCCGGCCGAGCTGCCCGTCGGCGCCGTGCTCGACGCCGTGGCCGGTCGTGCGGGCGACAAGGTCGACCTGGTGATCGGCATCGGCGGGGGTAGCTGCCTCGACTTCGCCAAGGTCGCGGCGCTGCTGCTCACCCACGGCGGCAAGCCACAGGACTACTACGGTGAGTTCGCCGTGCCTGGGCCCACGATCCCGGTGGTGGCCGTGCCCACGACCGCCGGCACCGGTTCGGAAGCCACGCCGGTCGCCGTCCTCAGCGACCCCGACCGGGACATGAAGGTCGGCATCTCCAGTCCGTTCCTCATCCCGGCGATTGCTGTCTGCGACCCCGAGCTCACCTACGGCGCGCCGCCGGCACTCACCGCGAGCGTGGGGGCCGACGCCCTGAGCCACCTGGTGGAGTCCTTCACCTCGATCGTCCGGCCCGTGACACACACCCTCGCCACCGAGCGGGTGTTCGTCGGCAAGAGCGCACTGACCGATGCCTACGCGCTCCTGGGGATCGCTGCGCTGGGACGGAGCTTCCGTACCGCGGTCACCACCGAGGACCCCGCCGCCCGCGCCGACATGACCATCGCCGCCCTGGCGGGCGGTCTGGCGCTGGGCACCGCCGGTACGGCCGCTGCGCACGCGCTGCAGTACCCGATCGGCACCGCGACGCACACGCCGCACGGCATGGGAGTGGGCTGCCTGCTCCCGTACGTCATGGAGTTCAACCGCCCCGCCCGCGTGGCCGAGTTCGCTGCGATCGCTCGGGCACTGGGCGACGACGGCTCCGCGGTCGACGACCAAGAGCTGTCCTACCGCGCCGTGGACCTGGTCGCCGATCTGCTCGCCGACGTCGGCGTCCCGACCGACCTGGCAGCCCTCGGCATGGTCCCCGGCCGCGAGCGATGGGTCGCTGAGCAGGCTTTCCAGGCCAAGCGACTGGTCGAGAACAATCCGCGCGTCCTCGACGTCGACGCCCTCGAGTTCATCGCCGAGGCTGCCCAGCGTGGCGAGCGCCGGCTCCTGCGCACCTGACCCGACCACCTTCTGCCGACCTCGACCACGGTCGTGCAGGCAGCAAACCGAGGAGTAACAGTGACTGCGATTCTGACCGAACGCGCGATCGGCCTGCTGATCGGAGGCGGCACGTCCGGCGGTAGCGGCGAACGCATCGCCGTACTGAACCCCGCCACCGGCACCACGGTCGCCACCGTCGCAAACGCATCGGTGGCGGATGGGCTACTCGCCGTCGAGGCCGCCGCCGAGGCCTTCACCCACTGGCGTAAGCGGCCGCCCCGCGAACGAGCCGAGGTGCTGCGTCGCTGCTTCGACCTGATGGTCGAGCGTAGCGAGGAGCTGGCCGTGCTCGTCGCCACGGAGAACGGCAAGACGATGAGCGACGCACGCGGGGAGGTCGGCTACGCGGCCGAGTTCTTCCGCTGGTACTCGGAGGAGGCCGTGCGGAGCATCGGCCAGGTGAGCCTGTCGCCGAACGGCACCAACCGGATCCTGGCCCTTCAGGAGCCGATCGGGGTGGCGGTGCTGGTGACCCCCTGGAACTTCCCGGCCGCGATGGCGACCCGCAAGATCGCCCCGGCGTTGGCTGCAGGCAGCACCGTCGTACTGAAGCCGGCCACCGAGACGCCACTCACGGCATACGCGATCGCCGACATCTGCCGCGAGGCCGGCGTGCCCGACGGCGTGATCAACGTCGTGACCACCCGTGCGGCGGGCCCGGTGGTGTCGGCGATGCTGCACGACCCGCGGGTGCGCGCGTTGTCGTTCACCGGTTCGACCGAGGTGGGTCGGCGGCTGCTGCACGAGGCGGCCGACCAGGTGCTCAAGTGCTCGATGGAGCTCGGCGGCAACGCGCCGTTCCTGGTCTTCGACGACGCCGACCTCGACTCGGCCGTCGACGGTCTGATGATCGCCAAGATGCGCAACGGCGGCCAGGCCTGCACGGCGGCCAACCGCATCTACGTGCAGCGGGGGATCGTCGACGCCCTGCTGGAGCGGCTCACCGATCGGATGGCCGGGCTGAAGTTGGGCCCGGGCACCGATGAGGCGACCGAGTGCGGTCCGCTGGTGAACCGGGGCTCGGTGGACAAGGTGGCCGAGCTGGTCGACGGCGCGATCCGTGACGGGGCCCGGGTGCTCACCGGCGCCTCGGCGCCCGACGGCCCCGGCGCCTTCTACCGGCCCACCGTGCTCGCCGGTGTCGCCGCGGATTCGCAGATCGTGCGCGAGGAGATCTTCGGTCCGGTGGCGGCCGTCCAGACGTTCGACCGCGAGGACGAGGTGGTCGCCGCGGCCAACTCGACCGACCTGGGCCTGTCCGCGTACGTCTACAGCGGTGATCTGGCCCGGGCGCTCCGGGTCGCCGAGGCCCTCGAGAGCGGCATGGTCGCGATCAACCGTGGCCTGGTGTCCGACCCCGCGGCGCCCTTCGGCGGCGTCAAGCAGAGCGGCCTCGGCCGCGAGGGCGCCCACGAAGGAATGCTCGAGTACACGGAGACCAAGTACATCGCCGTGGCCTGGTGACCATCTCTCTCCCTTCCGACATCCGACCTCTTCGATTGGCGATCACCCGTGCCCACTGACATCCGCGTGACGAATCCGTACTCCGGCGACCTCGTCGGGACGACCGAGAATATGAGCGAGGAGGCGGTCGAGAGCGTGCTCCTCCGGGCGGCGGCGGCCTCGCGCGGCTGGGCCCGCACCCCGACCTACGAACGGGTCGACATCCTGCGCCGTTTCTCGCGGCAGCTCGAGCCGCACGTCGAGGAGCTGGCGCGGCTGCTGTCGGCGGAGAACGGCAAGCGGATCAGCGCCGCGCGCGACGAGATCCGCAATGCCGGCCGCCTCTTCGACGCCTACGCCACCGAGGCGCTGCGCATCTATGGGCAGAACATCCCGGGCGAGGTGCAGGCCGGTTTCCAGAACGACCTGATCGTGACGACCCACGAGCCGCACGGGGTCGCCGTGCTGGTGACGCCCTTCAACTTCCCCGTTGCCCTGTTCTCGCACAAGACCGCTCCTGCGCTGGCAACCGGGAACGTCGTCATCATCAAGCCCAGCCAGTACACACCGCTGTCGACCAAGCGCATGGTCGAGCTCCTGCACGAGGCCGGGGTCCCCGAGGACGTCCTGCAGGTAGCGACCGGCGAAGGCCGCCGGGTGGGGGAGCAGCTGGTCGGTAGCCCACTTGTGCAGCTGGTGTCGTTCACCGGCAGCACGGCGGTCGGGGTCAACGTCGCCGCCAGCGCGGCCAAGCACCTCGCCCGCACCAAGCTCGAGCTCGGCGGCAACGACCCGCTCATCGTGCTGCCCGACGCCGACCTGGAACTCGCGGTGTCACACGCTGTCTCCGGCCGCACCCTCGAGAACGGTCAGTGCTGCACGGCGGCCAAGCGGTTCCTCGTCCACAGCGACGTGGCCGACGAGTTCGAGGGCCGGCTCGTGGCAGAGCTGAGCAAGCTCGTGATCGGCGACCAGCTCGATGAGGGCACCGACATTGGCCCGCTCATCCACGACGGCGCCGCCGCCCAGGCGGCGGGACAGGTCGACCGGGTCATCCAGCAGGGAGGCCGGCTGGCGCTGGGCACCGGGCGGAACGAGGGGGCGGTGCTGGCGCCGCAGGTGCTCGTAGACGTGTCCGCCGACGCCGACGTCGCCCGGGACGACGAGATCTTCGCCCCGGTGTGGCCGGTCATCCGCTTCACCGACGACCAGGCCGCGGCGGACATCGCCAACGCGTCGGTGTATGGCCTGCACGCGTCGGTGTTCAGCCGCGACACGGGCCGGGCGCTGCGCATGGCGCGCGAGCTCGAGGCCGGCTTGGTCGCGATCAACGGATCGGGCCTGTACAAGCCCGCCGCGATCGCGTTCGGCGGCTACAAGATGAGCGGCATCGGACGCGAGGGCCTCACCGCCATGGCCCAGGAGTTCACGCAGGTCAAGACGATCGCGATGCGCAACATCCTGCAGGAATCGCAGTGAAGATCGAGAGCATCGAGACCTTAGTCAGGGGAAAGGTCGCCGTCGTCAGGGTCCGCACGGACGACGGTGTCGAGGGGGTAGGCCAGACGGCGCCCGTTCGACGTCGACGTGACCGTGCAGGTCCTGCACACGATGGTGGCGCCCTTTTTCCTGGGGCAGGATCCCTGGGACCTCGAGGCACTCGTCGACCGCTGCCTGAGATACCAGTACAAGTACCCGGGCACCTTCATGCTGCGCGCCATGTGCGGGGTCGACACCGCCCTGTGGGACGTGCTGGGGAAGGTGACGGGCCAGCCGGTGCACAAGCTGCTCGGCGGCCGGGTGCGCGACTCGGTGCCGATGTACGCCTCCAGCATGAGCCGCGCGGTGACGCCGCAGCAGGAGGCCGAGCGCATGCAGCGACTGGTCGAGGAGAACGGCTTTCGCTGCGGCAAAGTGCGCGTGGGGGAGGAGATGGGCCGGGACGTCGACGCGTGGCCGGGGCGAACCGAGGAGCTCATTCCCTACATGCGGACGGCGATGGGGGACGACTTCGATCTCAGCGCCGACGCCAACGGCGGCTTCTCGGTCAGCCGGGCGATCCGTGTCGGCCGGCTGCTGGAGGACAACGGCTACTTCCACTACGAGGAGCCCTGTCCCTTCCCCGAGATCGAGAACACCGCCGCGGTGGCCGCGGCGCTCGACATCCCTGTGTCGGGAGGTGAGCAGGACAACTCCCTGCCCCAGTTCCATCGCATGCTGGCGATGCGGGCGGTCGACGTCGTGCAGCCGGACGTCGGCTATATCGGTGGGATCTCCCGGGCCCGTAGGGTGGCCCAGCTCGCCGAGATCGCCGGCATCCCCTGCACGCCCCACTGCTCCAACCACTCGATGCTGCAGCTCTTCACGCTCCACCTGGCGGCGGCCATGCCTGCCTGCTCGCAGTACCAGGAGTGGGGCATCGAGCCCACGACGTGGACTGACGAGATTTACGAGCCGATGCTCCGCGTCGTCGGGGGCGAGATCGCCGTGCCGTCCGAGCCGGGGTGGGGCCTCGAGCTCGTCCCTGCCTTCGTGCGCACTGCCGAGCGCCGGATCTCGTCGGCCACGGAGGCCGTGATCCCCGACCGGTCTCCCTGGGCCGTTTAGCTCTTTAGCGGTCTCGTAACGGCGCCGAAATAGACCGTTGACCTAGCCCGACAGTGCCACTATCTTTTCGCAGGACAGATACTTCCTTCCGCATACCGGAATAGCTGAGTTCGTCCCGACGCCACCGGATGTAGACCGAGAGGAACCCAAGATGACGGCACCACGTAAGCCGCGGTCTCGCTCGATCACCGGGCGCGTCGCGATCCTGGGCATCAGCGCCCTGCTCGCCGCCGGCTGCTCCACCGCGAATTCCGGGTCGGGCGGTGACTCCGGGGCGTCCGGCGACGACGTCAACCAGTGGCTCTACGCGCCCGACGGCGCCGAGCGCGTCGAGCCGGAGCCGGAGCTGGTGACCAACCCCGACACGGGTGAACCGATCCTGCTGCCCTACTTCAACAGCCTGCCCGTGGACGACGGACCTATCGGGGACGCCAACAAGACATACAAGATCTGCTTCTCGCAGGCGCTCATCCGGCACCCCTTCGCCGAGGCGATGCGGGCCAGCCTGGCGGCCGAGGCGGCCCGCCATCCGAACATCGAGATCCTGTACTACAACACCGACAACGACCCGCTGAAGCAGATCCAGGACCTGGAGACCTGCGCGGCGCAGAAGCCCGACGCGATCCTGGTCTGGCCGCACTCGACCGCACCGCTCACGCCGACGATCGAGAAGCTCAACGCGGACGGGTTCCTCGTGGTGGGCATGGAGCGCAGCGTCGCCACCCGCGAGTACGACCACTGGATCTACCTGGACGGCAAGGCCCAGACCGAGGCGCTGGCCGACTTCGCCGGCGAACTGCTCGATGGCAAGGGAGTGATCGCCGAGACCGGTGGGGACGTCGGCGCTTCGGCGACCATCATCCGCCGCGACGGCTTCGAGGAGGCCCTCGCGGCCAAGTACCCCGACATCACGGTCAACACCACGCCGCACACGGACTTCAGTGCAGCCCAGGGTTACCAGGTCGCTCTGCAGTTCCTGGGTTCGCCGCAGGGCCAGGACATCGACGCATGGTATGTCCACTCGGGCACGACGGCCTTCGGTGTGCAGCGGGCCATGGAGCAGCTCGGCCGCGAGGACATCCCCATCTTCACGATCGACGGTAGTGAGCCCGAGATCAACGCGGTCATCGACGGGCGGTTCGCGGCCGTCATGCCGAACGCCCCCGTGCATGCCGACGTCGCTCTCCGCCTGGCGATCCAGGCGATCAACGGTGAGACGCCGGCCCGGGACATCCTCCTGGGCGTGACCGACCTGATCACGCAGGACAACGCCCAGGACTGGCTCGAAGGTGCCTGGGGCGCCGGGAGCCAGGACCCGCAGTAGGTCAGCACGAGCCCCGTGCCCGCCCGTCCATGGGTGGGCACGGGGGCCCTGGGGCCGGCAGCCCGGCGCCGCTCATCCGTCATCGATTCCCTCGAGGGAGCGTCCGCGTGGTGCCACCTGCTGAGCAGCCAGTCCTCTCGCTGCGGAATGTGTCCAAGCGGTATGCGAACGTCCACGCGCTGAACGGCGTCGACCTTGACCTTTACGCGGGTCGCTGTCACGCGCTGGTCGGTGAGAACGGGGCCGGCAAGTCCACCTTGATCAAGGTGATCGGGGGACTCATCCTGCCCGATGAGGGCACTCTGACGGTCGCAGGTGAGGAGAAGAGGCTGCGTAACCCGGCCGAGGGGCTGAAGCTCGGCATCAGCGTTGTGCCGCAGGAGCTCATCTTCGTGCCAGGCATGTCCGTGGCGGAGAACATCGCGCTGGGAGAGTTCGACGCGCACGGCGGATTCGTCGACTCCCGCGCGATCGTCAAGCGCAGCCAGGAGGTGCTCGCCCGACTCGGCGTCGACGTCGACTGCCGTGCGCCACTGGGCGCCATGAGCCCCGCCGTCCAGCAGCTCACCATGATCGCCCGCGGCCTGTCGCGCGAGGCCCGGATTCTCGTCCTCGACGAACCGACGGCCGCGCTGAGCGACCAGGAGGCGGACCACCTCTTCACTGTGCTCGACGACCTCAAAGCCGAGGGAATCGGGATCCTGTACGTCAGCCACCGCATGGACGAGCTACGGCGGCTCGCCGAAGACATGACCGTGCTCCGTGACGGTCAGCTGATCGAGAGCCGGATCGGCGAGGGCGTCCCCGACGACAACCGGCTGATCGAGCTGATGGTCGGCCGGTCGGTGGAACGGTTCTTCAGCGCCGACCGCAAGCGCTCCGCCGGCGATAAAGAGGTCCTCCGGGTAGAGGGTCTGCATCGTGATGGCGTCCTGCACGACATCAGTTTCTCCCTGCACGCGGGCGAGATTCTGGCCCTCACCGGACTGATGGGCTCGGGCCGTACTGAGGTGCTCCGGTGCCTGGTCGGTGTCGACCAAGCCGACTTCATGAAGCTCTTCGTCGACGGCGAGGAGACCCGCATCAGGAGCCCCCGCGACGCGCAGCGCGTCGGAATGATGCTCGTCCCCGAGGAGCGTAAGGCGCAGGGGCTTGTCGAGATGATGTCGGTGGCCGACAACATCTCCCTGCCCAGCCTGCGGAAGTGGGCGAAAGGGCCGTTTGTCCTCGACCGCTCACGCCGTGACGACGTGACCGCCATGGCGGCGAAGGTTGGTCTGCAGGCCAGTAGGTACGGAGCTGCAGCGGGAAGCCTCAGTGGAGGCAACCAGCAGAAGGTCGTGATCGGCAAGTCGCTGATCGGGGGGACGCGGATCCTCCTGCTCGACGAGCCGACGCGCGGCATCGACGCGGCGGTCAAGCACGAGATCTATGCACTCCTCGGTTCCCTCGCCGACCAGGGCTGCGCCGTGCTCGTGGTCTCCTCCGAGATGTTGGAAGTCCTCGGGCTCGCCGACCGAGTGATCGTGCTCAGGAGCGGCGCTGTCGCCGGGACGTTGACGGGTGAACAGGCGACAGAGCACAACATCCTCCAGCTCGCGATGTTGGACGGTGTCGCGGACTCGGATACATCAGACAAAGCCCCGCACGGGGCGCAGATCGAAGGGTCACTCACATGAACCAGCGAAGCGGGACCTCTTCTCGGCGCGAGACCGGTCCCACGACCGTTCTTGTGGATGGGGATGGAGGCGCGGGTTCGAGTGAGGGAGATCGTGCGGTAGAAGACGCCGCCACGAAGCCGGGCGGCGGATGGAAGAGCAGGTTCCGCCTGCCCCGCGAGGCCAGCATGCTACCGGCCCTCCTGGTGGTGCTCCTGCTGGGAAGCGTGCTGTCGCCATCCTTCCTGACGGCGCAGAACTTCGAGACCGTTCTGAAGATCACTTCTGTGGTCGGGCTGCTGGCCGTGGGCCAGACGCTGGTGATCCTCAGCGGCGGTGGCGGCATCGATCTGTCGGTGGGCGCCGTGGCGGCCGTCTCCGCAGTCGTCGGTGCACTCTTCGGCGGTTACGGGCTCGGCGTCTTCGTCCTCGCCGCCGTCCTCACCGGTTGCTTCTTCGGCCTGGTCAACGGGCTGGGAGTAAGTCGCGGCTTCCTGCAACCGTTCATCGTCACGCTCGCAACGATGACCATCGCTCGCGGGGCAGCGTTCTACATCTCGGGCGGCACGCCCCTGATCGTCTCCATGCCGGAGCTGAATGCCATTAGCACCAGCGAGCTGTGGATCTTCCCCCTTCCCGCAGTGCTCTTCATCGGCGCGGCCCTTCTGGTGCACGTCGCCCTTCGGTACACCGTGTGGGGCCGGGAGATCTACGCCGTCGGTGGCACCGAGGAGGCGGCATACCTATCCGGTGTGCCGGTGGCCCGTCGTCGCCTGGTCGTCTACATCGCCAGCGGCTTCCTGGCCGGCCTCGCCGGGGTCCTCCTCGCCAGCTTCACCGCCACGGCCGACGCCAACGCTGCCAACGGGTACGAGCTGAGCGCGATCGCAGCGGTCGTCGTGGGCGGGACCGCGCTCGCTGGAGGGCGGGGTTCGATCGTCGGCACCATGATCGGTGTGCTCGTGATCGCCTTCACCGGCAACATCCTTAACCTCATGAACGTCGACCCGTTCATGCAGCTGCTCATCAACGGCCTCATCGTGCTGGTGGCGGTGTCGCTCGAGGCCCAGCGCCGCACAGGCGCTGCGCGGGGTCGGTTGCGGGGACTCGCGATCATGTACGGCACCCTCGGTGTCGGCGCGCTGATCATGTTCACCGTTCTCGCCCCGAGCTGAGGACGGCGGCATGGTTCTCGAGGTCGCGGTCTTCGAGGTCGTACCCGGAGCGGAAGCCGAGTTCGTCGCGGCCTATGAGACGGCGCGCCAGCTGGTCGCGGTGACGCCGGGCTGCCTGACAATGCGGATGACGCGGGGTGTCGAGACACCGAACCGTTTCGTGCTGCTTGCGGAGTGGGACTCGATCGAGTCCCATGAGGAGTTCCGGGCCAGCGACCGGTTCCCGCAGTGGCGGTCGCTGATCGGCCAACACTTCAGCGTGCCGCCGAAGGTGGAGCACTTCAGCGACCTGTAGCGCGAGCGCCCTCGCGTCGGACGTGTCGCAAACTGCGACGGCACTGCGGGCCCGATCCCCGGAGACTTCTCCCACTCAGTACGGGAGTTCGAAGGAGAGGTCCCAATTGGCCGAGCACACGACCATTGCCAGGAACGCCGCCGCTTGCGCACGCCGCACACGCGGCCAGCGAGAGCGGATCGGCGGTACCCGTCCCGGCTACCAGTTCGACTGGATTTCGCCTGCCGGACGTGGTCAGGTCGACGCCGATTTTCTGGTGCTCACGGGACACGGATGTCCAGACCGGATGAGGACGCTCCTCCCGCCCGGCATGGAGCCCACCGGCCGCATCCTCATCTATGCAGCGTGGCTGCAGGAGCGGTCACCCAGAAGTGCGGGCATCTCCTGGCCGTTCCGGGAGCTGGGCCTGTCGGTGGAAGCGCGGACCGGTGAGCAGGACGCGGACCTCTTCTTCCACGCGCCCCTGTTCGTCGACGACCCCCTAGCAGCGATCCGCGGGCCGGAGGTGGTCGTCGGTCCGAGGCGCCTGGCGGAGATCCAGGTTGATCGACCCGGGCTGGGCGACCGCGACCGCGACCGCGACCGCGACCGCGCATTCTCCGTACAGCACGGAGGACGGACTGTCGTGTCGGCGACCTTGCGGCATCTTCGCGCCATCCCGAAGCGAGACTTTCCCTTGTCCGGGACACACTTCCCGGTCCAGTGCGCAGGCGCCGCGGCGGGTCGTGGGCAGTCTGTGTCGGCGGGCGACCTGCGGCGTACGCGTCTGGACTGCAACATGACTGGGACGACGGGGGGAGCGGCTTCCGTCGACATCCACCCCGACGCCTTCGGTGGTATCGACATCGGTCCCCTGAGGCGGGTTCGGGGCTTTATGGCGAGCGGCACGTTGCTACTGCACGCGGCGGTCCCCTTTGATGCCTTCGGACTCAATGGCTGGTCGCTGACGGCCTAGCGGTGCTGACCACGACCGCCTGTTGAGTGGGGGCGACCTCCGGGGCCGCGTGCGGAGCCGTCTGGCTGCAAGGCGTTCGGCCACAGAGTGTGCTGGTGCCTGGCGCCAGCGGTCTCGGGGTACGGCGAAGCGTCATCCCGCGCAGGTCGAGTCGAGTGAAGCGCCACGCGTCCAACACCTCCAGCACGATGGCTGCGAGCTCGGCCAAGACTCTTCGGCCGAAGTGCACGCCACTGGTTATCGATGCGTTGGTGGGACCGAGTCGGTCGACGGTTGCTGGATGCGAGGCCAGCCTGGTATAGACGTGCGGGACTGGCGCCGTCCCTGCTGTCCGTCGATCTGCAGCCCGTCCGGTTCCGACGTCCGCAGTCGCGGCCTGGTGGGCGGCCACGTCGAGCTCAGCGGGCGGGAGGCTCGGAGTGCCCTGCAGTGGAGCCTGGCTGCCCGAGGCCTTCTATTCGGAGCGCGGGATCGGCGTTCTGTTGACCACCATTTTGACCACCATTTGGCCGTGTCCGGGGACATTCAGCATCGTTCGCCTTGGTTCGGTCTCCCCGCTGACCTGCATAAACGGACCGCAATGAACGACCGCGAGGCCCAGGCCGAAGGCTGGGGGACAAGTCCCGCTACGGGCGCAGACGGGGCCGATATCCGACGCCCCCGCACGGCAAGGGTGCGGGGATCGTGTCCGAGCCCGCTCGGTGAGGGTCGGCGACCGGAGCGCGTCATGCAGGCAAGGAGGACGACGCTGCTCAGCTGCCTCTGCGCGTCCATCCCGGCGAGGGAGCGGACGGCCATGCCTTTCGTCCTCGACGCCTCGACGTGGGGTTCAGTCGGGCCGGGGCCTGGTCGGCGGAGGCTCGGTATAGACATGTCCTAACCGTCATATTGACCTGGCACTGGCCGCGGGGGTGCTCGGTGCCGCCGACGCCGTGCCGCTGACCGCCATCGACTCCCTGGTCCTCCTGGGCGAGCTCGGCCTCGACGGCTCGGTCCGCGGCATCCGGGGCGTGCTCCCCGCCGTCCTGGCGGCTGCCCGGGCCGGTCACGCGCAGGTCGTCGTCCCGGCGGTCAACGCCGAGGAGGCCGCGCTCGTCGACCGGATCGAGGTGCTCCCCGCCGAGACCCTTCCGGACGTCATCGAGCACCTGGCCGGCCGTCGTCGGCTGCGGCGGCACCGGCGGGGCCGGGCGCCGCTCCCGCCGGGGGGTCCCGACCTGGGCGACGTGGTGGGGCAGGCGGCCGGACGGCGGGCCGTCGAGGTCGCCGCGGCCGGAGGGCACCACCTGTACCTGGCCGGGCCGCCAGGAGCCGGCAAGACCATGCTCGCCGAACGACTGCCGGGCCTTCTGCCGGCGCTCGACCAGGAGGCGGCGCTCGAGGTGACCGCGATCCACTCGATCGCGGGCACCCTGCCGCCGGGTGCGCCGCTGCTGACCCGGCCCACGTTCGAGGCGCCGCACCACTCCGCCACGATGGCGGCTCTCGTCGGCGGCGGGTCCGGTGCCATCCGTCCCGGAGCGCTGTGCCGGGCCCACCGCGGCGTGCTGTTCCTGGACGAGGCGCCCGAGTTCCCGCGCGCGGTGCTCGACACGCTGCGCCAGCCGCTGGAGCGGGGCTCGGTGACGATCCACCGGGCCGCCGGGTCTGCGACCTTTCCGTGCCGGGCGCAGCTGGTGCTGGCGGCGAACCCGTGCCCGTGCGCCACGGCCGCGGGTGACACCGCGTGCACCTGCAGCCCACTGGAGCGCCGCCGGTACCTGGCCCGGCTGTCGGGGCCGTTGCTCGACCGCATCGACCTGCGGGTGGACCTGCCGCCGGTGACCCGGGCGACGTGGCTGGACGGGGTGGTGCCGCCCGAGCCCACCGCGACGGTGGCCGGCCGGGTGCGTGCGGCGCGTGCCGTTGCGGCCGAGCGGCTGCGGGGGAGCGGCTGCAGCACGAACAGCGAGGTGCCCGGCCGTCTGCTGCGCGAGCGCTGGCCGGTGCCCCGACCGGCGCTCCGCCTGGCCGAGCGGGCGCTGGAGCGGGGGTCGCTGTCGGTGCGCGGTTTCGACCGCGTGCTGCGCGTCGCCTGGACGTTGGCCGATCTCTCCGGGGCGACCACACCCGGTGAGGACGAGGTCGCTGAAGCGCTGGGGATGCGGCTGCAGCGGGTGGCGGCATGACTGCGACGTTCGACTCCGGCACCGATCTGGACGCCGCTCTCGACGCCGCGGAGGACGAGACGTCCCTCCCCGGCATGGCCGGGCCGGGTGTCCGCCGGGCGCGGGCCTGGCTCACCCGCGCGACGGAGCCGGGGTACGTGGACTTCTTTCGGTTCGTCGAGGAGGTCGGTCCCGTGCAGGCGGTGCGCCGGCTGCGAGCGGGCACGGTGAGCCCGACGTTGCGCGGTCTGGTCGGCGGGCGAGCGGCGCAGGACCGCAGCCTCGACGACCTGCGGCGCGCCGAGCGCTGCGGTGCCCGGCTGGTGGTGCCCGAGGACGACGAGTGGCCGGCGTTCGCTCTGCACGCGCTCACCTTGCGGGCCCTGGAGGAGCCCCCGGACGCCAAGGACCGGACCAAGCGCACCGAGGCTCTGATCCCGCCCGTGGGGCTGTGGGTCCGCGGCCCGGCACGGCTGGACGAGCTCACCGACCGCGCGGTGGCGATGGTCGGTTCCCGGGCGGCGACGGCGTACGGCGAGCACGTCGCCGGGGAGTTCGCCTACCAGCTGGCCGAGCGCGGCTGGACGGTCGTCTCGGGCGGCGCCTACGGCATCGACGGCGCCGCGCACCGGGGCGCGCTGGCGGCAGGGGGACGGACTCTCGTCGTGCTGGCCAACGGGGTGGACCGGCCCTACCCGGCCGGTCACGACTCGCTGTTCGCGCGCGTCGCCGAGAGCGGGCTGCTGGTGAGCGAGTGGCCGCCCGGAACCGCCCCGCACGGGCACCGCTTCCTGGTGCGCAACCGGCTGATCGCCGCGCTGGCGCGCGGCACGGTCGTCGTCGAGTCGGCGGCACGCTCGGGCGCGCTGGCCACCGCCCGCCGGGCGCAGAAGCTGGGCCGGCAGGTGCTCGCCGTGCCCGGCCCGGTGACCTCGGCGATGTCGGTGGGGTGCCACGAACTGCTGCGCGACAGGGAGGCCCGCGTCGTCCTGGTCGCCAGCGCGGCCCAGGTCGTCGACGTGGTGGGTGCCATCGGTGACGACCTCGTGGCGCCGGAGCCGCGGCTCGAGTCGCCGCGGGACGGCCTGTCCGACGTGGCCGTGCGGGTGCTCGACGCCTGCCCGGTGCGGGTCGGTGTCGCTCCTGAGCGGCTGGCCCGCATCGCCGGGTGCGAGGTGCTCGACGTGCTCAAGGTGTTGCCCGCGCTCGAGCTCGCCGGTCTGGTCCAGTGGACGGGGGAGGGGTGGCGCACCGCCCCAGCACCGAAGCCGGGTTCATGACCCCTCCGCCCGGCGCGGCGCGGCTGCTTGACCAGGGGCGAGCGGCACCGGACGGTCTGCTCCGTGCCCGAGACCACCGCCGACACGCGTGCGGCGCTGCCGCCCGCGCTGGCAGAGGCGTTGGACGGGTACGAGGCCCACCTGCGCTCCCAGCGCGACCTGTCCCCGCACACCGTCCGGGGTTACGTCACCGACGCGGTCCGGCTGCTCGACCACCTGGCCCGCCGCGGCGGCGGGCAACCGCACGACCTGGACCTGGCCACGCTGCGGAGCTGGCTGGCGCAGGGCCGGAGCCGCGGGCACAGCCGATCGACGACCGCCCGCCACGCCGCGTCGGCGCGGTCGCTCACCGGGTGGCTGCGCCGGGCCGGGCTCGCCCCGGAGAACGTCGGCCTGCGGCTGGTCACCCCGAAGGCCCATCGCACCCTGCCCGACGTCCTGGCGCCCGAGCAGGCCGCCGCCGTGGTCGACAGCGCGGCAGGCGCCGACCAGCCGGCGGGTCTGCGCGACGCGCTGGTGCTCGAACTGCTCTACGCCAGCGGCATCCGGGTCAGCGAGCTGGTCGGGCTCGACATCGACGACGTCGACCGCGGCCGGCGACTGCTGCGCGTGCTGGGCAAGGGCCGCAAGGAGCGCAGCGTCCCCTACGGCGTCCCGGCCGAGGTGGCGCTGGACGCCTGGCTCACGCGGGGGCGCCCGGCGCTGGCCACGCCCACCTCCGGCCCGGCGCTGCTGCTCGGGCTCCGCGGCCGCCGGCTCGACGCCCGCGAGGCGCGACGGATCGTGCACGCGGCGATGGCCCGAGTTCCCGGCGCGCCGGACATCGGCCCGCACGGGCTGCGGCACTCCGCGGCCACGCACGTCCTCGAGGGTGGCGCCGACCTGCGCTCCGTCCAAGAGCTTCTCGGCCACGCTAGCCTCGCGACGACGCAGATCTACACGCACGTGACGGTCGAGCGCCTCCGGGCGGTGCACGCTCAAGCGCATCCGCGGGCCTGAGAGGACGGCGCAGTGCCACGACAGACAGCAGGGGATCCCGGCGACGGGATGCCGGGCAGGGACGAGGAGCGGGGACGTGCCTGAGGCAACGGTCCACTACATCGACGAGCGCAACGGCGACCCGGAGGCGGCGCTGGCCGACCTGTGGGCCAACTACGTCGACAACCGGGCGCCCGAGCTGCGAGACCGCCTGATCCTGCACTACGCCCCGCTGGTCAAGTACGTCGCCGGCCGGGTGGGCAGCGGCCTGCCCGCGCATGTCGAGCAGGCCGACCTGATCTCCTACGGCACGTTCGGGCTGATCGACGCGATCACCCGCTACGAGCCCACGCGCGAGGTCAAGTTCGAGAGCTATGCGATGGCCCGCATCCGTGGCGCGATCATCGACGAGCTGCGCAACACCGACTGGATCCCGCGGTCGGTGCGGATGAAGGCCCGCGCCTTCGAGCGCGCCGTCGCAGACCTCGAGGCCAAGTTGCGGCGCAGCCCGACCGACGAGGAGGTCGCCGACGAGCTCGACATGGACGTCGAGGACGTGCGCAAGTTCCTCGGCCAGCTCTCGCTGGTCAACGTCGTCGCCCTCGACGAGCTGCTCGTGGACGACGACGGCGGCAGCTCCCCGCGCCTGGGTGACACGCTGCAGGACCCCTCCGCCCTCGACCCGCAGGCGATGGCCGAGCACGGCGAGGCCCGCCAGCTCCTCGCCCGCGCCGTCGAGCAGCTGCCGGAGCGCGAGAAGGTCGTCGTGAGCCTCTACTACTTCGAAGGGCTCACCCTCGCCGACATCGGTCGGGTGCTCGGGGTGACCGAGAGCCGGATCTGCCAGCTGCACACCAAGGCCGTTCTGCACCTGCGCACGAAGCTCGCCGACATCGCGTGACTACTGTGACTGGACTCGATAGTTGAGCAATGGACACGGAAGGTGAGCACGACCGTCGGCGGACACGACGGTTGAGCACCGTTTCCTGCGACGTTGGCGCTGGTCAGAGCCGTATGTAGCCCATTTGGACATCACAGTTGAGCAGGCCGGGGCTCGGACACGACAGTTGAGCAGAACTGCTCAGTCGCCGAACGCGTGAGCGGGATCACGTTCTGGGAATGGGGAGAGTCCTTTGGCCGTCGGAAGCCGCTGGGACCCTTCGAGGCTTCGGTGTGGACGGTCGCCTGGTGACGCCGCCTAACGGGCGGCCGTCGCTCCTACAACCGCTGCCGACTGCTGGGGTGTCGTCCGGTCGATGCGCCGAGTCAGTTGAAGCGCGTAGCGGTTGACGATGTCTTCAAGGGCGGGCGCGGCCCGGCGGCGCAGGGTTGTGTAGGCGTCGATCGTGGAGGCGGTTGAGAGCCGCCCGTCCAGTGTCGGCTTGATCATGGGGGCCAGGATTGGGTCTCCGCCGGTGACGTGGCTCCACAGCCAGATGCGCAGACTTCTGCGGCGTTCCTCCCAGAACGTGTCTTGCCGGGCGACGCGCGCGGCGAGCATCTGCTCCACGAGCCGCTGCCAGTCCGGCTCGGGGATGTCCCAGTCGGCGTTGATGTAGCGGCGGCGGTGGCCGTAGTCGATGGGGCTGACCTGTAGGTCTTCGGCGACCAGGCCGACGAACCTGCGGAACTCGTCGTCGCGGTCGGTGCGTTTGCAGGCCCGACCGGCGCGGATGATTGCGGCCTGCGCGCTCTTGCTCGGAATACCGAGGCGGCCAGCGGCGGTGTGGAGGTCGCACTCTTCGATGAGTTGGACGATCGCGATCGGGACCGCTCGGCGGATGTTCCGCTGCTGAGACGGCCAGAACGATGCAAACCACCGCTGGTAATGCTCCCGGTCCAGGTAGGCGGGGACGTGATCGCTCGTGATGGTCAGCGCGGTGGGGCAGGCGGCGCGCAGCATGTGGACGCTGAACGTGCCCGCGCGGTTGGGGGCGAAGTAGCGGAAGAGGCCGTCGGACGGCTGACCAGCGGAGCGCACGCGTTCCCAGGTGCGCTGTTCGTGCTCGTTGGCGGCCTCGATGAGCGGGGGCAGTAGGTCGCGGGCGTCCTCGGGGGTCGGCAGGTCAAGGATGGCGACGGCGTGGTGCAGCAGCGCGGACAGCACACGAGTGTCGGTGGGCGGTGTCGTCCAGGTCCGGTCTGTCCGGTCGTTGGCGGCGCGGTTCCTGCGGCTCTCGCGGCGAGTGCTGAGGTGGCGGTTGAGTGCTGCGGTGAAGGAGTCGGGCAGAGGGCTGTCCGCTGGGCGGTGGTCGGCGAGTTGGAGCAGGACGACCAGGGCGCGCAGGTCACGGACGTATTGAGCAGGAGGCACCGGGAGACCCAGGCTGGACGGTCGGGGGCCGGTGCCGTCAAGGAGACCGCTCAAGCGCCGCTGAAGGGCCAGGAGCGGCTGCGGGCTCGGTGTCGTGGCCTGTTCGTCGATCCGGTGCCCGCAGAGGCCCTGGGACTCGTTGCGGGCGCGACACGCAGCCGGATGGAGCGGGCCGAACGTCGGGTTCGGGATCAGACCGCCGATGCGGTGCCCGGATGCGCCGAGCAGCCCGCCGCATCCGCGGCAGGTGTCTTCCAGGAGAACTCCGTGACGTTCGCAGGCGAACGCCCACGTCGTCCGCCAGGCCGCCTGCCACAGGATCCTGTCCGGCGCGGCGGGGTCTCGTTCGGACAAGCAGTGCGGACACGCACGGGTGAGCGTGCGGCTCAGCCTCGATCCGCCGCGTCGATAGTTCGGACTTCTGATTCCGCTCAATGATCTTGGTGCGGGTGACGGACGTGCGGAGGTTGCCGGGTTCTGGCCGGCTCTTCCACTTCGGGTCGTTCCTCGCGCCGCGTGCGGCTGGGGTGGTCAGGAGGTGAGGGCGCCCGGTGGGCCGCAGGTGCTGGTGAACAGCTCGGTCCAGGCGTTCTCCCAGGGCCAGTCGCGCGGTAGGTGCATCCGGATTCGTCGGGCGGAGCGGGCCAGCCGGGCCGGGACGGCGATCAGGTGGGCGCGGATGGTGGCGGTTCTGGCCTTGGCATGGAACGTCGAGGCCAGGACGCCGGCGGCGCGGGTGAGGTTGAAGGCGATCGCGGCCAGCACCGTCCAGGCGGAGTTGGCGGCGAACCGGCCCGAGGGCATGTGCGCCAGGGGCCCGCTCTTCACATCGGCGATGACCTGCTCGACGATCGCGTGATCGCGGTGCCCGGCCTCGGCCTCGAGCATCGGCAACGTCGAGTCGGTGAACACCGCGTGGTGGCGGTAGGCGGCGAACAACTCGCTCTGCCCGGCCGGCACCGATTTCGGGTTCAGCCGCTTGACCCGGCGCACGATCAGCCGTGCGCTGATGTGCTCGGCCTTGCGGCGGGAGGTGAAGGCGGTGAATGGGACCTCGGCGACCTCGGCGTCGGAGATCCAGCGGCCCTCGTCGTCGTCCCAGATGGCGTTCGGGTACTTGATCGCCACCCACGCGTCCTCGGGTATCGAGGCGATCGCCTTGCGCACCGCCGGATCCATCCGGGCGGTGATCGAGAAGTGCGCCCCGCCCCGGCGAGCCGCCGCGACGACGTCGTGGTTGTAGAAGGCGCTGTCACAGCGCACGGTCACCCGCCCGGACGCCCCGGCCTTACGCGCAGTGGCCAGCGCGTCGGTGATCAGCCGGGCCGCGCCCCGGGCGGAGTTGGTCGCCCCCTTCCGCAGCCGGGTCGCGGCGATCACCGGCGCCGCGATCGGGGTGGAGATGATCGCCAGCAGCGCGTTGAGGCCCTTGACCTTGGAGTAGCCGTAGCCCACGCCCTGCTTGGCATACCCGTGGGTCTCCCGCATCGTGTCGTCGATGTCGAGGTAGGCGACCTGATCGGCGCCGGCCAGCAGCGGCGCCTGCCTGCTCAGCGCGATCAGCAGCCGGGAGGCGATCGCATCCATCTGGCGGACGTGGCCGAAGGTGAACCCGCGCAGGCAGGTGCCCAGCGTCGTCGGCGCCCGGACCTCGGTGAACAACCGGCCCATGCCGCCGTGACGCAGCAGGTCCATGTCGGTGATGCTGTCCGCGCCGGCGACCATCCCGGCAACCAGCGCCGGGATCTTGACCACCGTGTTCGCCCCGGCCGAGCCCGGCACTGTCAGGTGCTCGGCCACCAGCTCGTGCAGCCCGGCCCGCTCGGCCAACGCCAGCACCGGGGCCAGACCGCCGGCCGACACGAGATTGGGATCGTCGAAAACCGCCGAGACGCTGTGCGAGACTCGCATTTACCGGATGCCCCTGTTGCTCAGTCAGATGGAACCGTCGCAAGTCCCATCATCGCTGGTCACAGGGGCATTCGTCTGTCACGACCTACCGGCGATCCGCAGCCGGCCGGCGGATCGAGGCTCAGCCAGCCGCTGCCGTACCAGGTGTGGGCTGCACGGCTGTTCCCGACGCCGAAGAGATTCTCCCAGCGGGTAAGCGTGAGTCCTTCCATCTCGGCGGGAGTGAGATTGCAGGCGTGCCCGAAGCGCAAGGCCACGTCGGACGGGAGATGCATGGCGTACTCGATGTTGATGCTGCGAACGTCCGGGTGCAGTTCGAGGCCGACGCGATGGCAGAGGTCGGCCGGACGCATGTCAAGGCGGTAGGAGAGGTTGAGCAGATACCCGGCGAGCGTCTCGCGAGGTTGTGGCGCGAGGCTCCGAGGCAGCGAACGGGGCAGCGTGCTCGCCGGAACGGCGGTCGGGCGGCGGCGCCTCACGCAGCCCCGTCTCGGGGGCGCCTGCCATTGAAGGCGCCGTTCCGGGACCGAGTCCGGCGCGCCGTCGCTCGCGGCGTGAGTGCGGTCGGCTGGGCGAGGCCCTGGTTCTCGGCGGCGTCGTCGAGGGTGATGTAGTCCAGAATCTCCCGGCTGAGGTATTCGCCGGTGCCCGGACCGGTGGGCTGCTGGCCGAGCACCGCCAGGGATGCTTCGGTGATCAGTCGGGTTAGTGTGCCCACGACGCCGCTGGTGCGGCGCAGCAGGTAGGCCGGTGTGTCGCCGTCGGTGAGCATGCCCGGCGCCTTGTCGAGAAGCGGCAGGTCTTCTTCGACGGCCTTCAGGTGGGACAGCCATGCTGCGTAGGCGTCGCCGGTCTCGTCGGTGAACGAGCCGAGGGTGTGGACGGTGAACCGGCGGCGGGTCTGGGTGAGCAGGCTTCGACTACGGGCGCTGGCCTGCCCCTCGTTGAGCAGGCCGGATCCGGGGATGTCGACGCCGATACCCAGGATGGTCGCGCCGGTCTCCATCAACGAGCGGATGAAGTCGGCGGCGTTCTGGTCGGCCTCGCGGTGCATCCTCAGCCGGGTGATGTCGTCCAAAACGAGCAGCAGAGTGCCGCACTGAACGATGACCTTCCGGACCAGGGCGCTCAGATCCGCTGCGGAGGCGCTCTTTCGGGCAACCTCGCCGTAGAAGCCCAGCAGGTCACGGCACAGACCCTTGATCGACACCTCCGAGCCGACGCTGAGCCACGCGACGGGAACCCAGCGGTCGCGGTTTCCGGCGACGCTCGGGAAGAACTCCGCGCGCTGGCGCTGGGCCTCGTCGAACCTGGCGGCGATCTCCGAGACGAGGGTGCTCTTGCCGAGTCCGGCGTCCGCGGAGACGAACAGTCCTGTCCGGACACCGGGGGCGGTGTTGGCGGTGTTCGCCCGCAAGGTGAGGGCGACCTTGTTCATCAGGACCTGCCCCATGGGGGTTTCGTGACGCGGCAGATTCCCGATGGCTGTCTCCCGGGCCATGTCATACAGGCCGCGGTGAGCGTCCGGCAGCCGGTCGTACTCGGCGCGCGTCAACAGGGCGGGCGGCTGATAGTCGTGGCGGTGCTCGACGTAGTGCTGCCAGCCGTCCAGGGTCGTGACCTCCTGACGAGGCGGCGGTTCAGCGATCCACTGGGCGGGCGGTGGGGGAGGGGTCCTGGTCACGCTTCCTCGTCTCCTTCCTCGGTCAGCGACGAGTCGTCGACCTCGCTGGCGGCAGGCTCGGTCGTGGCGGGCTCGGTGGAAGTCCGCGCTGCGTCGCGGGCGGCCTGGAGGGCGGAGGCGTCGACCCCGAACATCGTCTTCATGCCGCTGCCAAGGCGCGGCGCGGCTTGCACGCCGTCCTGCTTCTCTGGCGGCACCTGGGCGGCGTTCTTCCGGGCACGAGCGCTGTCCAGCGCGGTGACCGCCGAGACCGGGCGCTCCGGCGCAGCCTCGACCGGCTCGGGGCCGCCGTCGGCTTGGTCGAACGATTCGGGGAAGCGGGAAAGCCCGGAGGCGGCCTGGTCCCGCTCGACCATCTGCTGCTGCCGCTGAAGGCGGCTGCGGTCCTTGATGATCTTGCGGCCCTTCGGGCTGAGGGTTGGCCAGTTCTCGACCGGCTCGTGCACGGCGAGGATCTCGC
Organism: uncultured Actinomycetota bacterium; assembly: GCA_963723745.1. Lineage (GTDB taxonomy): Bacteria > Actinomycetota > Actinomycetes > Mycobacteriales > Geodermatophilaceae > CAVRRZ01. Next base: position 1,069,560 of record CAVRRZ010000005.1, on the reverse strand, counting down.
TGAGCAGGATCTCGGCCAGTGCGTCCTGATCCATCACTCCGATGCCATGCTTGATGCGCAGCGAGGTGAGCGCGGCGGCGTGCCGGTCGTTGAAGCACGGGGTGTTCCTGCTGGCCCCCACCCAGGTCAGGGGCTGGTAGACGCCGTCACGGTCGAGGAAGAACACCCGCCGCAGATCGCGGGGGTCAAACCGGACGGTCCACAGGTTCTTGTGGCGTCCGCCGTACGGGGACGGCTCGTTGCGCACGGTGGGGTCGCTGAGGGCCGCGCCGTCGTAGTACAGGCCGCGGACCTTCACGCCGCGGTTGCGGACCCGGACATGCACCGTGGGCAGCAGCGCGTAGTAGTCGTTGCTGCTCATGACCCGCAGCGGCACACCGGTCTGGGCGAGCCCGAACTCGTAGAGGCTGTTCGGGCTGAACGTGCCCTCGGGGCACCAGTCGGGACGGGCATCGGACAACTCGTGGTTCTGCCAGATCCGGACCGCCCACCAGGACGCGAGATCCTCGATGTCCTGGGCGTCGTACTTCACCTGAGCGTCCACATCGGAGCCGCGCTCGGATGCGTCGGTGCCGCGGTAGCCGGACAGATACTGAAGCAGCATCGTCCGGAACGAGCCGAAAGCCCGTTCCACGACCTGCTTGTCCGAGCCGGTGCGGACTCGGGCAGGCAAAATGCTGATCCCCTGCTGGGTCGCGGCGGCGACGTTGATGTGCGCCTTGTAGGTGTTGCCGTGGTCGGTGACCACGGCCTCGGCGTTGACGAACGGCATCGCGGAGTAGGTGGTGTCGTCGCCGAAGGTGTCCGTGAGGATCTGCTCGGGCAGGCCGACAAACGGCCAGCGATTCTCATCACCCCAGCCGGGCATCATCGGCTTCGGCCTGCCGATCTCGCGCAGCAGGAAGGTCACGTCGATCGCCTGCTCCGAGCCCTCCAGCACCCGGATCGCGACGATCGACCGCGAGTACCAGTCGACGGCCATCACGATGACGCCGCGAAGGACACCCTCGAACTCGGTGCCCTTCAGCAGCACGTCCAGGCTGCACGTGTCGATGCAAACCAGTTCGCCAGGCCGACTCGGATTGGCCCGAGAAAAGCCCCCGGCCGGGGCGGAGGTCGCGCTGCGGCGGGTGCGGGCCTTGCCGTTCAACTCGCTCGGGATGAACCGGTCCTGGAACCAGCGGCGGATCGTCTTCTCGTGGGGCACCGGCTCGTCACCAGGCTCGTAGCCGTAGACCTCACGCAGGTATTGCTTGACCAGCAGGTAGCGGGCGGCGTGGGTCCGGTTGGACTCCAGGCGCGTCTTCTCGAACACCTCCTCGCACGCCGCCTCGACCTCCTTGCTGATCGAGATGCGGCCGGGCGAGCGGCGCACGTGCCGCCGGTCGACGGTGCCCGACAGCGCGCAGCCGTTGTTGAGGGACTTGCCGATCCGGCGGATCGTCGCGACCGACATCTTCGTTCCGGCGTCGGCGGCGTGCTCGTTGTTCAACTCGCGGGCCTTGGCCAGCCGTCGCTCGGTCAGCGTGGTCGTGGCCGGGTCGTACTCCGGGCGAGGCTCGTGCGGCAGTGCCACTTCCGGAGTGCCGGACCGATAGCCGGTCTCGACCTCGTAGACGTGCGCAATGCGCTTGCTGAGGATCTCTCGCGCCCGCTTGTCGAGCCGCTCGACCGCCGCATCCACCATCGAGGCTGGCTTGGCGGTGATCTCCTCGATGTGCGGATGAGTGACGAACTCTTCCAGCGGCATCGTGGTTTGCTCGCCCTCGTCGTCGCACAATCGCACGAAGCCGTGGCTGTGGTTGACCTGGGTGATCAGCCATTCGCGGGCATCGACGCTCACCCGGATCCCACGGGCCAGGCGGACGCTCACGCGCTCACCCCTGCCGAGAGAGCGACGACGGTCTCGTCGGTCAGCAACCGGTTCAGGTCGACGGTGACCTCGCGGTCCCAGATCAGCCGTTGAAGCACCGCCCGCGCCAGGACCGGCGCCGCGCTCGCCGCGACCACGTCCCCGAACCGGGACGGCCCCCAGTCGGCGAGCATGTCGAGCATTTGGTCACCGATGCTGTAGGGGTCGGCGGTCCGGCGGGCCGCGCCGATCGTCTTGAGCACGGTGAGCGCGGGCTGCTCGTAGCCGACGACCAGCGTCTCCTGCCAGCCGCGCAGCGCGCAGACCGCGCGGACGGCGGCAGCGTTGGCCAGCAACTGCGGCTTGAGCAGCGACGCGGGCCGCACGTTGATGATCCACATCTCGCCGTGGATGACCGCGGCGAAATCCGGCGTGTGGGTCTTCCAGTCGGTCCCGTCGTGCCAGGACAACGTGAACGGCTGGCTGGCCGCGTCGTTGAAGCCCTCGTCGAAGTCGAGGGCGACCAGAAGGTCCCGTTCGAACAGGGACTCGTGCCAGTGCAACCGCTCGGTCGAGGCCATGAAGTGCAGCCCGGCCCGGGCGCGGCTGTGCGCGTGCCAGGTGGAGTTGCGAATCGGATCGGCGTCGAGCAGATCGGTCGGCTCCACCTCGCGGACGCTGACCGTGTGCTCGTTCTTGGCCTGGCTGTAGGTCATCGACCAGCGGTCGGGCCAGCCGGTCGGCAGGTCACGGGCGTGCTCGTGGTGGGCTGTCGTCGTCTCGCAGATGTCCAGCCAGGACGCCTTAGCCGAGTCCAGCGCCGGACGGTCCCGGTCGGGGTCGTAGCGCAACACCGGCGGCAGCAGTCGCACCCCCAGCAGGGCTTCCAGGTCGGCAGCCGGGATGCGCTGAAGGTCACGCAGCGACGGTCCGATCCCGGCGGCCAGGGCATCGACGGCGGAGGCCGAGGTCACGTCATCTCTCCTCTCGAACAGACGTTCGAATCACTGAGCCGGGACAGTAGCCGGGTCCACCGACAACAGGGCAGAAAACGACCCGGTCAGGCCGGTTCTTGCGACCTGCGGGCCCCCGGCTCACCAGAACGGAGGAGGCGGCGGGCGCAGCCGCGGTCCCTCGTCCTTCGCCGTCACGGCGCAGCCCCCTGGCGCTGGCGCTGGCGACTCAGCCCAAAGGAGGGGCGGCCTGATGCCCGCCGCCGCCTGACGCTATGCACATGCACACATGCTGAGGCCCGACGCCGCAGTCGTGTCGGTGCCAGGTCGTACCGCCCCAGCGGGTCGCCACGGCGGTGACCCGCGGGTCCCAGGGTGGATGGCCGCGCCCTCGGGCCGGGGGCTCGGGCCGCCGTAGCGGGCGGTCCGAGCCTTCCCGGCTGCCGCATCCGGTTCGTTAGATGCCAGGGTGCGACCGTGAACATCTGGCCAACCGCAGTGGTCGGTGAGGTAGTCGCGGCTGTCTGCCGATACGAGCAGAGACGGCAGTTCCAGCAAAGGGAGAGCAGTGAGCAACCTCGGCAACTTCGTGTGGGGCATCGCGGACCAGTTGCGAGGTGTCTACCGGCCCAGTCAGTACGGCAACGTCATCCTCCCGATGACGATCCTGCGCCGTCTCGACTGCGTGCTCGAACCGACCCGCGACCAGGTACGCGCCCTCGCAGAAGCCGAGACCCGTCCCGAGATCCTCGACGTGAAGGTGCGCCGCCAGTTCGGCCTCAACTTCTACAACACGTCCGACTACGACCTCGCCCGGCTCAAGAAGGACCCCGACGGGCTCCGCAACAACCTCATCGACTACATCTCGAAGTTCTCCGCCAACATCGACGTGTTCGAGCGGTTCAAGTTCGAGAACGAGATCGCCACGCTCGAAGAGAATAACCGGCTCTACATCGTCGTCTCGCAGTTCGCCGACATCGATCTCCACCCCGACGTGGTGTCGAACGCCCAGATGGGCGACCTCTTCGAGGAACTCATCCGCAAGTTCGCCGAAGCCTCCAACGAGACGGCCGGTGAGCACTTCACCCCGCGCGACGCGATCCGCCTCGCCGTCGACCTAGTGTTCGCCGAAGACAGCGACGCCCTGGTCGAGAAGGGCGTCGTTCGCTCCGTCTACGACCCAACCGCAGGCACCGGCGGCATGCTCTCGGTCGCCGACGAGCACCTCAAGACGCGCAACCCGGACGCTCGCCTCAACCTGTACGGGCAAGAGATCAACGACCAGTCCTACGCCATCTGCAAGAGCGACATGATCGCCAAGGGCCAGGACGCCGGAAACATCAAACGCGGTGACACGCTCGCCGACGACCTGTTCGCCGGACGAACCTTCGACTACTGCCTCTCCAACCCGCCCTACGGCGTCGACTGGAAGGCTTCCCAGGACGCCGTAGTCACCGAGTACAACCACGGCGGCGCCTACTCCCGCTTCCCCGGTGGACTACCGCCGATCAGCGACGGCCAGATGCTGTTCCTTCAGCACCTCGCCACCAAGATGCGACCGATTGAAGACGGCGGCGGCAGGGCGGCCATCGTCCTGAACGGTTCCCCGCTCTTCTCCGGCGGCGCAGAGTCTGGCCCCAGCGAGATCCGCCGCTGGCTGCTGGAGAACGACCTCGTCGAAGCCATCGTCGCCTTGCCGACCAATATGTTTTACAACACCGGCATCGCTACCTACATTTGGCTGCTCGACAACACCAAGCAACCAGAGCGCGTCGGCAAGGTCCAGTTGATCGACGGAACCGACCTGTACGCCAAGATGCGCAGGAGCCTCGGCTCTAAGAATCGCGAACTCACCGAAGCGCACCGTGAGACCATCCTGCGGCTCCACGACGAGATCGCCGACAACGAGCGGTCCAAGGTTCTCGCCAACGACCAGTTCGGCTACTGGACTATCACCGTCGAACGGCCGCTCCGCCTCAACTTCGCCTGCACTCCCGAGCGGATCGACCGCGCACTCGCATCTAAGCCGCTCAAGAGCGTGGATCCCGTGCTACTCCGTGCCGCACTCGAAGCCTTCGGCGCCGAGACCTACACGAACCGTGAAGCCTTCCTTAAGGCGCTTAGCCCAAGCCTCGGTGAACACCGCGTCCTGCTCACGACCGCACAGCGGAAGGCTTTGTGGCTGGCGATCGGAGAGCGTGATGAAAACGCAGACATCTGCCTTGACAAGAGCGGCAACTCGGAGCCGGACCCCACGCTCCGCGACACCGATAACGTTCCCTTCACCTACAATGGAAACGCCGACGGCGCGGACGGCCGGGACGCCACCATCGAGGCGTACTTCAACGCGGAGGTGCGCCCGCATGTTGCTGACGCGTGGGTAGACAAGGCCAAGACCAAGGTCGGCTACGAGATCCCCTTCACTCGCATCTTCTACAAGTACCGGGCACCCCGAACTCTTGAAGAGATCGACGCTGACCTCGAAACGCGCATCGCTCGCGTGCTTGAGATGCTTCGAGAGGTAGAAGCATGAGTCGCGCTTTCAAGTCAACGGGCGATGCCTGGTGCCCGAGCATCCCTGACGATTGGGACTACAAACCGCTACGTCGGCTCGGCATGGTGGTCGGCGGTGGAACACCGACGGCCGAACCGTCCAACTGGGACGGCGATGTCCCCTTCGTGACACCGCCGGACCTGCGGGTCGTTAGCGGCGCGACCGTGTCGACGACAGAGCGACACGTGACAGCACTTGGCGCGGCCACGGGGTCAGCAGTCGTACCGGCGAACTCGGTGTTGGTTTCCATCCGGGCGCCAATCGGATACGTAGCCCGGACCGCCCTGCCGGTTGCCTTCAACCAGGGCTGCCGTGCGCTCGTGCCGAATGAGCGGATCGACTCCCGCTACTTGACGTACGCGCTGCTGGCCGCAGGACAGGAGTTGCTGGCGCAGGGGCGGGGCACCACTTTTATGGAGGTGTCAGGGTCTCAGTTCGCAAGTGTGCGTTGCCCTGTTCCATCGATCGAAGAGCAGCGAACGATCGTCCAGTACCTGGAGCGTGAAACGGCGAAGATCGACGCACTGATTGCGGAGCAGGAAGGTCTGCTGGCCGTCTCGCGCGAGCGACGGCGGGCGCTGATCTCTCACGTCGTGGCCTCCGGCATGAATCGCGCCGCTCCAAAGGAGCGAAGGCAGGTAGGTGCGGTGATGCTGGACGTCCCAGCGCACTGGACCGTTTTGCCGCTGCGGTACACGCTTCGGTACCAGGAGGGGCCGGGGATTCTAGCGGTCGACTTCAGGGACGAGGGTGTACCCCTACTGAGGATCAGTGGGGTAAAGACGGCGGAGGCGAGCCTGGAGGGCTGCAACTATCTCGACCCTGAGATGGTGGACGGCAAGTGGTCCCATTTCCGGGTTGCACTGGGCGATCTGTTGATCAGTGCGAGCGCCAGTATGGGCACGGTTTCCAAGGTGACTTCCGACGACGTGGTTGGGGCGGTCCCATACACCGGCATTATCAAGATTACGCCTGGCGCCATGTTGGAAGATTTTATTCGCTGGTTTGTCGTGTCCAACGAGTTCATCGAGCAGGTGGAGGCGTTGAAGACTGGCTCAACAATCCAGCACTTTGGACCCTCTCATCTGTCGCAGATGCGCGTCGCCCTTCCGACTCCTGACGAACAGCGTCTGATCGCTTCCTTCCTCGACGAGCAGACGGAGAAGATTGACGGTCTGATCGCTGAGGCCGAGGGGATGGTCGCCGTGGCAAAGGAGCGCCGGTCGGCCTTGGTTGCGGCTGCTGTGACGGGCCGGATTGACGTACGGGGAGAGGTGGCCTGACGTGGGGCAGGAGCACGAGAGCGAGTTCGAGCGAGAACTGTGCGAGTACCTCGCCGCGCATGGCTGGCTGTACTCGACCACCGACGCCGGTTACGACAAGGACCGGGCGTTGTTCCCGGAGGACGTGTTCGGATGGCTTGAGGACACGCAGCCGGAGGAGTTGGCGAAGGTCGTCAAGCCCGGTGCGTCCGCTGCGGACGAGAAGAAGTCGCGCGACCAGTTCCTCGACAGGCTCGTCAAGGCGCTGGACATGCCGTTGGAGAACGGTGGCGGCACGCTGAACGTGCTCCGCAAGGGCTTCAAGAGGACGCCCGGCCGGTTCTCGATGTGTGAGTTCAAGCCCGCCACGACGCTGAACAAGGCGACGCTGGAGCGGTACGGCAAGGTGCGGCTCCGGGTGATGCGGCAGGTGCACTACTCGAAGCAGCGTCCGGCCGAGTCGATCGACTTGGTGTTCTTCGTGAACGGCCTGCCTGTCGCCACGGTGGAGTTGAAGACCGACACGACTCAGACGGTCGAGGACGCGAAGAAGCAGTACCGCAACGACCGCCCGGTCAAGGGTGAGCCGCTGCTGGCGTTCGGGTCGCGGGCGCTGGTGCACTTCGCGATGTCGAACGACGAGGTCTACATGACCACGAAGTTGGCCGGACAGGAGACGTTCTTCCTGCCGTTCAACATGGGTCGCGACGGGGGAGCCGGTAACCCGGTCGTCGAGGGCAACTCGTCCACGTCGTACATGTGGGAGCGCGTCTGGGACCGCGACGCGTGGCTCAACATCATCGGCAAGTTTCTGCACGTCGAGATTAAGGACGACGTCGACCCGATCACCGGGGCGAAGTCGAAGAAGACGACGCTGCTGTTCCCGCGCTTCCACCAGTGGGAGTTGGTCACCAACCTGCTGGCCACCGTCAAGGCTGAAGGGCCGGGTCAGCGCTACCTGGGGCAGCACTCCGCTGGTTCTGGGAAGACGAACAGCATCTCCTGGACGGCGCACGGTCTCGCGACCCTTCATGACGACAACAACGAGAAGGTCTTCGACTCGGTCATCGTCATCACGGACCGCAACGTCCTCGACGACCAGTTGCAGGCGGCCATCAAGCAGATCGAGGGCACCGACGGCACCGTCGGGAAGATCAACATTGACGAAGCCCAGAAGGCCGGTCAGACCTCGAAGTCCGGGTTGCTGGCGAAGGAGTTGATGTCGGGCCGGTTGATCATCGTCGTGACGATGCAGACCTTCCCGTTCGCGATGGCCGAAATCGCCTCCCACAAGGGGCTGGCGGGCAAGAAGTTCGCCATCATCGCCGACGAGGCCCACTCCTCTCAGACCGGTCGCACCAGCCAGCAGTTGCGCAAGGTGCTCACCGCCGAGGAAGAGGCCGACCTCGCCGACGGCGGCGAGATCGACACCGAGGCGATGCTCGCGGCAGAGATGGAAGGGCGCGCCGAGTCGCCAGACCTGTCGTTCTTCGCGTTCACCGCGACGCCTAAGCAGAAGACGATGGAACTCTTTGGGCGCAAGGACGCGAACGGCATCCGCCGCGCCTTCCACGAGTACACGATGCGGCAGGCCATCGAGGAAGGCTTCATCCTCGACGTTCTCCAGAACTACACCACCTATAGCACCGCGTACCGGATCGCGGAGAAGGTCAAGGCCACCGCTGCCGCCGGGAAGACGACGTTGTCCGAGGCCAAGGTCGTTGACGAAGCCGAAGCCACCAAGGGCCTGATGAAGTGGGTGTCCCTGCACCCCACGAACATCGCCCAAAAGGTCCAGATCATCGTCGAGCACTACCGCACGAACGTGCGGCACCTCCTCGACGGGCACGCCAAGGCCATGGTCGTCACCTCCTCGCGGGAGGCAGCCGTCCGGTACAAGGAAGCCATCGATCGCTACATCACGAAGCGCGGCTACAACGACATCGCCACCCTTGTCGCGTTCTCCGGCTCCATTGAGGTCGACGGGGTCGCGTTCCCCAACGTTGAGCCGCCCTACACCGAAGGCAACCTGAACCCCGCGCTCAAGGGCCGGTCCCTGCCGAAGGCGTTCGCGACCGACGAGTTCCAGGTCATGCTGGTCGCCAACAAGTTCCAGACCGGCTTCGACCAGCCGCTGCTGTGCGCCATGTACGTCGACAAGCGCCTGTCGGGCGTCACCACCGTGCAGACCCTCTCGCGGCTCAACCGGATCTATCCGGCGGGCGGCAAGGACACCACCTACGTCCTGGACTTCGTCAACAACCCCGACGAGGTCCTCGCCGACTTCAAGCAGTATTTCGAGACCGCCACCATCGAAGGCGAAACCGATCCCGACCTCGTCCACGACCTCCAGGCCAAGTTGGACCACGCGGGCATCTACACCGCCGCAGAGGTCGACGCGTTCGCCGAGGCGTACGTCGGCGGCAAGGGCAACTCCGCCATCCAGGCCCCGCTCAAGGCGGCAAAGGACCGGTTCAATAGCCGCTACGAGGCCGCCGTCGCCGCCAATGACAAGGCCAAGATCGACGAACTGGACATCTTCCGCAAGGACGTTGGTTCGTTCGTCCGGCTCTACGACTTCCTCTCCCAGATCGTCAACTACCAGGACACCGACCTGGAGAAGCGGTCGCTGTACCTGCGATTCCTCGGCCGCCAGATCGCGGCCAAGAACCGCAACCAGGAAGTCGACTTCTCCACCGTCGAACTCACCCACATCAAGCAGTCCCGCTCAGGGGATCACACGCTCGACCTCAAGACCGGCGAGGCGAGGGGCCTCAAGCCCATCACCGCAACCGGCTCCGGCCAGAAGCACGACCCGCGCATGGTCCGGCTGCAAGAGGTCCTCGCGAAGGTGAACGACCTGTTCGCCGGGGAAGACTTCAGCCCCGCAACGCAGCAGTCGTGGGTCGAGGGGGTGGTCACCGTCCTCATGAGCGACGACACCATCCAGACACAGGCGGCGAACAACTCCAAGAAGCAGTTCATGGAGTCCCCCGACCTCAACGACGCGGTCGTCGAGGCCGTCCTGGGCAACCAGACCAGTCACAACAAGATGGCCGACATCTTCTTCACCGACGAGAGGATCAAGGCCAAGGTCGTGTACCTCCTCGGCGAACTCGTCCACGAGAATCTCAAAGCCGAGGAACAGTCAGCATGACCACCAGTCGCAGGCATCGTTCACCCATTCCGCGGGCCAGCAGCCAGCCAGCGGCTTCCGCTTCGTAGGGAGCCCGCGGCGCCCCTGCCAGACCCTACGGAAGGCCCGAGCCGAGCAGCGGCGTTCTGTCGGACCATCCTCCTACCGTCCGTCCCGAACCTGATTCGATCGGTAAGGAGGACGCATGGAAGGCAGGCCCGACGCAGTCAAGGTGCGGCTGGAATGCCGCCGATGCCGGTCGTCGATCAACATCTGTGTCCCGGTGCACCGGGGCGTACCCGACTTCCTCCGCTGCGACCATGATCACCACGGGGGTGTCCGCAAGGACGGCGCCGGAGACATCGTGTGCCAGGAGTGCGGCTGCCTGTGGAAGATCGGCGGTGACCGGCTGAGCCGCGAGGCCGAGGAGGCGCTGTCCTCGAACATGCCCGAATGGCGACGGCAGCGTGTCGTCGTCCTCCTCTGCGGGGACAGGTAGGACATGCGGGTCTTCATCTCCTCGGTCCGACGCGGCCTTGCCGCCGAGCGCGACTACCTCCCCGGCCTGATCCACGCCCTCGGGCACGAGCCGTCACGGTTCGAGGACTTCGGCGCTCGCAACGCCACCAGCCGCGATGCCTGCCTCGACGGAGTGGGCCAGGCCGACGTGTACGTCCTGCTGCTCGGCTCGCACTACGGCGACGAGATGGAGGACTCCGGCATCTCCGCCACCGAGGAGGAGTACAACGTCGCCCAGCAGCGCGGCATCCCGATCCTGGTGTTCAAGAAGACCGGCGTCGCCCACGACCCCGCCCAGGAGGACTTCATCCGGCGACTCGGCGAGTACCAACGCGGACGATTCTGGGCCGAGTTCAGCGACGGCATGGACCTCGGCATCCGCGTCACCGAGGCAATGCGGGGCCTTGAAGTTCCCCCACCGCCCCTTACCTACCTCCCGCTCACCCAGCCGGTGCCAGTGACGTGGAGACGCGACCGGCCAGCCCTTACCGACCGCAACCTCTACGCCCCCGCCCTGGAAGTACATGCCCTGCCGACCGCCACCGGAGCACTCCGGCCGGTCTCTCAACTCGCTGATCTCGCTCAGCGGTTGGCCGTGCGGGGCCGTGAGATCGGCTTCTTCGGACAGGGCGACGCCCTCGCCATCAACCACGACGGCACCACCGCCTGGACCCTCCGACCGAGCGACCCGAACGCCGGTGGCGGCCGGTACGACCAGCGCCAGCAGGACCCATACGCAGGACTGGCTGTCGGCCGCGACGGCGCGGCCATGATCTTCCAGGCACTGCCGACCGACGTCATGGGCGCACTCGTCAACCAGGCCGACCTCGCCCAACGTATCGGCGTCCTCCTCCGCATCCTCGCCCCGCACCTGCCCGCGACCGAGCACGTCGCACTCGCCGCGGCCCTCGACCCCATCGATCGCATTGCCGAGGGAGACCCCAGCCAGGTCGGCCACCGCACCAGCGGGGCCATGTCCATGCACGGCGACAAGGCAGCCCGCACCGAGCCGGTCGATCAGGTCACCCGCGCCAGCCTCACCGAGGGGCTGCCCGCTGTCGCCGATGAACTCGCCGTCCGCCTGCTCCAGGCGGTGCGGTCCACCAGCACCGCCCGCGGCCCTTGGGGGTAGACAGACCGGCTTCCCCCGTATGGTCGTTCCGGGCCGCTCCGCCGGGGTGGGAATCCAATAGATCGGGTCTCCATCAGACCCAGGGCGGTTCAGAACGTGGTGTCCGCTGGGTGAGCCCGCCGCTGCCCAAGCCGCGGGTCGGCGAGGCGGCGGTACTCAACTATCGAGTTCAGTCACGTGACCATGCGACTGGTGAAGTCGTAGGTGCGTGCCGCCACTGTCTGTGACGAGTTGTCAGTCCCGCCAGTTACGGTGCACACCCGCCGTGGCGTAACCGTGGAGTGCCGATGCGTCTGACCAAGGTTCACATCCGGGGCTACAAGCGCCTCGCAGACGCGTCCTGCAACCTCGATGGGCGGCTGATCGCACTCCTCGGACCGAACGAGGCTGGCAAGAGCAGCGTTCTAGAAGCCCTCGCCTGGCTCTCCGAGGAGGACTCAGAGGCACTACCGGGCCCCAGCCGAAGCCGCAGCATTGCCCAGCACAGCGCCGCCCAGCCCGTCGTCTACACCCGATTCGCATTGGAAGACGACGACCACTCCGCCTTGAGCGACCTGGACACCGACGACAAGCCCTACGCCTTCATCTTCCAGAAGATGCTCGACGGCTCCTGGCAAACGAACGTGGAGCCGACGTTGAACAGGTCACGAGGGCCCCTGGACAAGGCGCTCGCGGCCCTCGACCGGTTCAACACCCGCTTCCACTTGCTGATTCGCGAGCAGGATGACGTCCAGGGCTGGATTGACGCTGTGCGTACGTGCCTCCACGAGGTCGAAGACAGCCAGCGGGGCTCGTGTGTCGAGGAACTGAAGTCGCTGCGGGAGTGGTGCCACGAGCGCACGGCTGATGGAGCAACGTCAGCCAAGACCGGGGACGCCATCGCTCGGTTCGCGTCCGTCCTCGACGACCTCAGTGCTCGACTCGACGCGGATCCGCCGCACCTGGTGGCCCGCCAGCGCCTGCGCGTGAGAGTGCCGGAGTTCCTACTGTTCGAGGAGCGCGACCGCGTCCTCCAAACGGAGTACAACCTCGCAGACGTCAACCTTCACAATCACACCCCGCCCGCGCTCGTGAACCTGTTGTCCCTCGGCGAGACAAGCGTGTCCGTACTGCGAGCCGTCCAAAAGACCGGGGACACGACCCGGATCAAGACTCACTTGAAGGCGGTCAATCAGCGGCTGGCAGAGCGCTTGCAACCCACTTGGCGGCAAGCCAGGTTGACTGTGGCCCTTGCAATCAACGGCGATTTGCTCGAAGTGCTCATCGACGAGGAGAGCGGAGCAACCACCGCCATCCATGAGAGAAGTGACGGCCTCAAGACCTTCATCGCGCTCGTCTGCTTCCTCGCTCGCCATCACAGTGACATTCCGCCCGTGCTGATGCTCGACGAAGCCGAGACACACCTGCACTACGACGCCCAGGCCGACCTGATCGACGTCCTGCTACATCACGTCCGGACGAGCAAGGTCATCTACACCACTCACTCACCCGGATGTCTGCCGCCAGACCTCGGAACAGGCATCCGCCTCGTCGCGCCAACCCCAAACCGCGCCGCCAGTGTCCTCCGCAACGACTTCTGGGCGAGCAACGAACCGGGGTTCAGCCCGCTCTTGTTCGCAATGGGAGCCGGAGCCGCAGCCTTCTCGGTGTGCCGACGCGCCGTCCTAGCCGAAGGCCCGTCCGACATGATCTTGCTGCCGACTCTGATCCGCCTCGCCACCAACGCAACGGACATCGGCTATCAGGTCGCGCCCGGACTGTCTTCAGCGCCGATCAGCGATCTCGCCAACGAAGCCGTCGCCGCCAAAGTCGCCTACCTCGTGGACGGAGATCAGCCAGGCGATGAGTATCAAGAGAATCTCGTAGCCGCAGGCGTGGACAAGAAGCGCATCTTCGCCCTACCGACCGGCAGCGCCGTCGAAGACCTCATCACGCCGGAGTGCTACGTCAACGTCGTCGCTGCCCTGATGACGGACACCGGATACATGGGCCCCGCCGTCACGACCGAGGCGCTCGATGGTCCCGGCCCCATCGCTGGCCGACTCCGGGAGTGGTGCAAGAGCAACGGCGCACCGCTGATCGGCAAGCCTGCCGTCGCCAGTCGCCTCGTGCAGAGCCCGTCGGAGATCGCGCTCACTCCCGAGGGAAAGAAGGCACTGAAGGTGTTGCACAAAGCAATCACCAACGCCCTGTCCTAATCGAGGCCGGTGCTCCGTCCAGTCCCCAAGCCTCACCGACGGAGGCTCCGCCGTCGCCGTCGACTCGCCGTCTCCCTTCTCCCGGCGCTGTACGTCACCACCACATCGGGCGGCCTCCTTGAGGTGGGCCGTCGCAATGGTGCTGCCTGCCGGGCGCGACGATCATTGCGCCTGCTCGTGCGGAGCAGCGCCGTTAGCGCTGGGTCTGCGCATGGCTGTAGGCCCGTGGGGAGATCACGGGCCTACAGACCTATCTGTTGATCATTCTGCTACTGCTGGGTGCCGTTGGGCGCGCCGGTCCACCCTCCAATCTGCTCGGCTGTCATCCGGTAGTGGAACTCGAACGCGTTGTCGGGGTCGATCTCGCGTCCGTAGGCCCAGCCCATCGGCCACTGGTCGCTGTCGAAGACGTTGGGGTTGCCCCTCATGAACTTGGTGAGCCAACCCAGGGCGTGTCGGATCTCGGTGTCCCGCACGCCCGTTCGGTCGGACAGGACGGTGGTCGTTACCCGCTCACCGCCTGCTTCGGCGAGGGTGTCCAGGATCTTGTGAATACGGGATGCGCTCACGGTGGTGTTGTCCCGGAGGAGTGCGTACTGCTCTGGGGTCCACACGACGCCGTCGCCCTCGACCTTGTTGGCGGCGCTGCCCCCGCGACTCCCCGGCTGCGCGGGGGTCCCGCCACCCGGCAACTCGATGTGGGTGCCGTCGGGCGTCACGGCCTGCTCATCGGTGAGGCTCCCGTTGCGGACGGCCTCCAGCCGAGCGCAGAGCGCTGTCACGTCCGGAACGAACTCGACTCGCACGGGGAAGGCGACGTACTCGTTGCTGCTCATGACTGGCTCCTGACCGGTTGTGAGCGGTGCGGCACCGCTCTGAGAGAGACTCAACCACTCACACAGTGGTCCGTCAACCCATCTGAGTGGTCGATAGCACCTGAGATTAGGTCTGGACCAGTAATGAGCGGTCCGCAGTCGTTCCGGGGCCCATCCTGCTCAACTATCGTGTCCGCGCAGTCCTGCTCAACTATCGAGTCCAGGAGCCGCGCTCCTGCTCGACTATCGTGTCCGTGCGATGAGCAGAATCGTGTCCAAGCCGCAGGTCAGCGGGTCGCGCGCTGCTCAACTGTCGAGTCCGGTCACAACTACAGCCGCAGGAGCATCGCAGCGAGGAACGAGCGAGGAGCGGACCGGGGCGCGCAGTCACGCCACGGTCGGAGCCTGACCACCGTGTACGTCCCGCGGTCCAACGCGCTGGAGGACGGCGACGAGGTCCGCCGCCTCGTGGCCGCCGTGGGCTCGGCGCAGCTGGTGACCGTCTCCGAGGGCGGATACCCGACGGCGACGCTGCTGCCGGTGCTCTGGGACGACGGCCGGCTGGTCTTCCACCTGGCACGGGCCAATCCGCACTGGAGGTCGATCCGGCCCGGCGCGCCCGCGCTGGCCGTCGTCACCGGAGCCGAGGCCTACGTCTCCGCCGCCTGGTACCCGTCGAAGGCGCGACACGGCCGGGTCGTGCCGACCTGGAACTACTCCGCGGTGCACTTCGCGGGCCGCGTCGAGGTGCACGAGGACGCCGAGTGGCTCCTCGACGCGGTCACCCGGCTCACCCACGCGCACGAGCGGTTCCGGGACGAGCCGTGGTCGGTCGACGACGCGCCGAGCCGGTACGTGGAGAAGCAGCTGCGCGCCATCGTCGGCGTCGAGTTCGCCATCGAGCAGGTGAGCGCCAAGGCCAAGCTCAGCCAGAACAGGGACGACGCCGACTACGCCGGTGTCGTCGCGGGGCTCCGCCGGGAGGGCGGCGGGCGCGAGCAGCAGGTCGCCGACGCGATGGCGGCCCTCCGACCGTCCGCCGCGGAACGACCGCCGGCCTGAACCCCGTCAGGCCTCGCGGCCCAGTTCGTACACGGCCCGGCCGGGGGCGGTCAGTTCCACCGTCTCCCGGCCGGGCCGCTCGACGCGCACGGTCAGGTCGGCGACCGAGCAGTTGACGACGTCGCTGGTCGAGCCGGCCGGCCCCGCGTAGTCCCACCGCGCGAACGCCGCGGGCGGCGCGCTGATCGACGCCGTGACGGTCACCCCGCGTCCCGGCAGGCGCGCCACGCAGCTCGACTCCGTCGCGGTGACCGCCGAGCGCCGGCCGAGCCCGCCCAGCGCGAGCCGTTCGCCGTCCAGGCTCAGCGCCCCGTTGGCGATCCACGGCGTCGTCACCGGCCCCAGCCGCACCCGGCCGATCGCGACGTCGAGCCAGGTGTCCGGCCCGGCAGCGTCGAAGCGCAGCCCGTGCAGCCAGATCCACCGGGCGGCGTGCTCCTCGCCCCAGTTGTGCCCGACCATGCCCGGCCAGCCGGCGACCGGGATCTCCTCGCCGTCGACGCGCAGCACCCCGTCGAACGACGTCGACGGGGTCAGCGAGAGCAGCTTCGTGCGGGGGAGCCGAGCCTCGTACATCCACGGCCGGGGCAGGTGCAGCAGTGTCGGGTCACCGGCGCGCGTGGTCAGCTCCCACGACGCGGCGCGACCGGCGGACACCGCCTCGCCCGTCGCGCCCTCGGGGCCGAACACCGCGGCACCCAGGCGGATCCATGCCCCCTCGCCCGCCTGCGGCTCGGCGAGGTCCATCCGTACGGCGCGCGGCGCGCCCGCCTCGCGGTCGAAGAGCGTGCACCACAGCTGGCCCGACGAGCGGCCCTCCGGCGTGACCAGGACGGTGTACCGGATCCAGACGCCCCGCGGGCGAGACGGGTCCAGCGCCCGCAGGTAGTAGCTCTCGTAGTGGCCCCGCCCGGGGCGCACCGAGGGCCACCGGGCCTGCTCCGGGCGCGATATGCGGCGAAGAGTAGTGAGTTCTCGGGACTTTCGGCCCTCCGGGAAACGGCCTTCCTCCTCACGCGCCTCCTGCAGCGTTCAACGATCATTGGAGCCATGAGACGACGGGCTTTCGACAAGTTGATGTCCCTCGGTGGCCTGCTGGTCGCCGCCCTGCTGGTGGTCGCCGGCTCGCTCCTGCTGTGGGCGAACTCGTTCGTGAACGACAACGTTCGCGAGCAGTTGTCGCAGCAGAACATCACGATGCCGGAGGGCGAGGCGATCAGCTCGCTGGCCGACGAGGCCGACCGCGAGGCCCTCGAGCCCTTCGCCGGTCAGCCGCTGGAGAACGGCGCGCAGGCGCAGGCGTACGCCGACAACTACATCAAGGCGCACCTGGACGAGATCGCCGACGGGCGCACCTACAGCGAGGTCAGCGGCGAGTTCCAGCAGATGGACCCCGAGGACCCGGGTTACCAGCAGGCGGCCGGCCAGCGGCAGGCGCTGTTCATGGGCGAGACGCTGCGCGGTCTGCTGCTCAACGCCTACGCCTTCTGGAAGATGGGCCAGATCGCGATGTTCGCCGCGATCGCGTCCTTCGTCGGCGCCGGCCTGCTGCTGGTCCTGGCGGGCCTCGGCTTCCGGCACGCCCGCAAGGACGCCGCGCAGGAGGAACTGTTCGCCGACGGCGAGCGGCGCCCGCTGCAGGACGCGAGGAGCTGACCTCCCGCTCGACCGATTGGACACCCCGGCCCGGCCCGGCGGCCCCCCGACCGCCGCGGCCGGGCCGGTGGCTGTCCAGGGGCGGCCAGGCAGGATCAGCGAGCGCTGTCCTCCCTGGCCGCCTGCTCGGGCAGCGGCGCGACGTCGAACGGACCGTCGAACACGATCACGAACAGGCAGCCCCCGCCCGGGGCAGGTGCGTGGTGCATCGGCTCGCCGGCGGGCAGGTGGCAGTACGAACCCGGCCCGATCACCCGGCCGTTCACCTCGAGGCCGCCCTCGAGGACCACGATCGTGTGGGCCGCCGTGTGCCGGTGCCACCGCGCCCGCAGCTGGGCGGGATAGCGCACCAGGTAGTGCTCGCACCCGTGCGCGGGTCGCGGAACAGCCGGCGGAGCGCGATCGGCCGGTCGTGGACCACCGGCCGGGACGGCTCGAGTTGCAGGTCGGCCAGCCGCTCGACCACGACCGCTCCGTCGACTGCCATGTCGCGCTCCTCCTGCCGTGCGGCTGCCTGCCTCAGTACAGCGGCAGCAGCCGCAGCCGTGGGGGCCGGACCAGCGCCGTCGGATCGAGATAGGTGCCGCCCCGGCGCAGGCCCCAGTGGAGGCACGCGGCGACCGGGCAGCCGTCGTGACCCGCGCGGAGGGTGCCGATCGGCGAGCCCCGCGCCACGGCCCGGCCCGCGCCGACCGAGGCGTCGACCGGCTCGTACGTCGTCCGCAGGCCCCCGGCGTGGTCGACGGAGACGACCGGACGCCCGGCGACCATGCCGGCGAAGACCACGACCCCGTCGCCGGCCGCCGTCACGGTCGCGCCCGGGGCTGCGCCGAGGTCCACCCCCCGGTGCCCGGCCGCGTAGGGATGCGGCAGCCGGTCGAACGCCCGGGTGACCGCCGGCTGCTCCGGCAGCGGCCACGACCAGGCACTCGCCGGGGTGGCGGGTGGGGGAGCGGCGGGCGCCGCGCCCGCGGCCGCCGGCGCGAGCGCGGCCAGCAGCAGGACCGTGGCGGCGAGGACGGCTCTCACCCGGCCAGCGTCGGTGACACCCGATCGCCGGCCAAGGGCTCCGGCCGGGCTGTGGACGCCCCGGCTGCGCTGGGGAAGGACCCCGCGGGGTCGCGTATGCTGTCCGATGCGGCTCGCTCCGGTGAGCCGACTTCGCGCGTCCTCTTCCCGCTCGTCGCGGGGCAGTCGCCACCTCGGTCCCCGCAAGGGGTGCATGTGGCGCGGCCGGACGCCAGGGCGGCGCACCACCCGGGGCGCCGCGGCAACCGAGGAGCGCGGCCCGTGCGGCCGCGCGCACATACAGAAAGGCGACCATGGCAGTCGTCAGCATGAAGCAGCTGCTCGACAGCGGCGTCCACTTCGGGCACCAGACCCGTCGCTGGAACCCGAAGATGAAGCGCTTCATCTTCACCGAGCGCAACGGCATCTACATCATCGACCTGCAGCAGACGCTGGGGTACATCGACAACGCCTACGAGTTCGTCAAGCAGACGGTGGCGCACGGCGGCTCGATCCTCTTCGTCGGCACCAAGCGGCAGGCGCAGGAGGTCATCGCCGAGCAGGCGCAGCGCGTGGGCATGCCCTACGTCAACCAGCGCTGGCTCGGCGGGATGCTCACCAACTTCCAGACCGTGCACAAGCGGCTCCAGCGCCTCAAGGAGCTCGAGGACATGGAGCAGACCGGCGTGCTGGTCAGCCTGTCCAAGAAGGAGCAGCTGGTCCTCTCCCGCGAGAAGGCCAAGCTCGAGCGCAGCCTCGGCGGCATCCGTGACATGCAGAAGGTGCCCAGCGCCGTCTGGATCGTGGACACCAAGAAGGAGCACATCGCCGTCGGCGAGGCCCGCAAGCTGGGCATCCCGGTCGTCGCGATCCTCGACACCAACTGCGACCCCGACGAGGTCGACTACAAGATCCCGGGCAACGACGACGCCATCCGCAGCGCCGCCCTGCTGACCCGCGTGATCGCGGACGCCGTCGCCGAGGGGCTCATGGCCCGCTCGGCCGCGCAGGCCAACGCCGGTCGCGAGGACGGCGCCGAGCAGCCGGCCATCGGCGGCGACGAGCCGCTGGCCGACTGGGAGCGCGAGCTGCTGACCGGCGGCACCGCCGAGGCCCAGGCCGCGGCTCCGGCCGCCGACACCGTGGCCGCCCCGGCCACGGAGGCTCCGGCCGCCGACGCCCCCGCTGCCGACGCCCCCGCTGCCGACGCCCCCGCTGCCGAGGCCGCACCGGCCGCGGACGAGGCCACTCCGGCCGAGGGCACCACGCAGGCCTGACCCGTTCCGCGCCGCCCCCGGCAACCGGGGGCGGCGCGTGGGTGCCCGCACCTCCGCCGCCCGACATCCACCAGATCCCAGAGGAACAGACATGGCTGGCTTCACCGCTGCCGACGTCAAGCGTCTCCGCGACGCCACCGGCGCCGGCATGATGGACTGCAAGAAGGCGCTCACCGAGGCCGACGGCGACTACGACAAGGCCGTCGAGCTGCTGCGCATCAAGGGCGCCAAGGACGTCGGCAAGCGCCTCGAGCGCTCCACGACCAACGGCGTCGTCGTCAGCAAGGACGGCGCCCTGCTCGAGCTCGACTGCGAGACCGACTTCGTCGCCAAGAACGCCGACTTCGTCGCGCTCGCCGACCGTCTGCTGCAGATCGGTCTGGACAACGAGTCCGCCGACGCCGAGGCGCTGCTGGCCACCGAGGTCGACGGCCAGACCGTGGCCGCCCTGGTCGAGGGCGAGTCGGCGCGTATCGGCGAGAAGCTCGTGCTGAGCAAGTTCGTGGCCTTCGAGGGGCAGATCGCCACCTACCTGCACAAGCGCGCAACCGACCTGCCCCCGGCCATCGGTGTCGCGGTCCAGTACAGCGGCGGTAGCGAAGAGGCCGCGCGCAGCCTGGCGATGCACATCGCCGCTGCCCGCCCGCGCTTCCTCACCCGCGACGAGGTCCCGGCCGAGACGGTCGAGACCGAGCGCCGCGTCGCCGAGCAGACGGCCAAGGAGGAGGGCAAGCCCGAGCAGGCGATCACCAAGATCGTCGAGGGTCGGGTCAACGCCTACTACAAGGACTTCGTCCTGCTCGAGCAGCCGTCGATCACCGAGCCCAAGCGCACGGTCAAGCAGATCGTCGACGAGGCCGGCCTGACCGTGGAGCGGTTCGCCCGCTTCGAGGTCGGCCAGGCCTGAGAAAGGACCGCCCTTCCCCCCACGCCTCGCACGCTCGGCGCGGGACCCTGAAGGGCGGCCGTTCCATCATGTTGCGATGAACGGCCCCGCTCCCGACACCGGGAGCGGGGCCGTTCGTCGATGCGGCAGGATCCGATCACCGAACCGAGCGAGGATGACGTCTTGACCGACACCACCGCACCGCTGTCCGCCCCCACCGCCTTCGAACCCGCCGACAGCACCGGGTACAAGCGGGTCCTGCTCAAGCTCTCCGGTGAGACGTTCGGCGGCGGCAAGGTCGGGGTCGACCCCCTCATCGTCCGCGGCATCGCCGAGCAGCTGGCCGAGGTGGTCGCCAAGGGCGTGCAGGTGGCCGTGGTCATGGGGGGCGGCAACTTCTTCCGTGGCGCGGAGCTCTCGCAGCACGGCATGGACCGCACCAAGGCCGACTACATGGGCATGCTCGGCACGGTCATGAACTGCCTGGCCCTGCAGGACTTCTGCGAGAAGGCCGGCGTGCAGACCCGCGTGCAGACGGCGATCACCATGGGCCAGGTGGCCGAGCCCTACATCCCGCTGCGGGCCATCCGGCATCTGGAGAAGGGCCGGTTGGTCATCTTCGGCGCCGGCGCCGGCATGCCGTTCTTCTCCACCGACACCACCGCCGCCCAGCGGGCGCTGGAGATCGAGGCCCAGGTCATCCTCATGGGCAAGAACGGCGTCGACGGCGTCTACGACGACGACCCGCGCACCAACCCGGCGGCCACCATGTATGACGAACTCGACTACGCGACGGTCCTCGCCAAGCAGCTCAAGGTGGCCGACGCGACCGCGATCAGCCTGTGCATGGACAACCGCATGCCGATCGTCGTGTTCAACCTGTTGCGCGACGGCAACATCGCCCGGGCGGTCGCAGGTGAGAAGATCGGCACGTTGATCAGCCAGCCGCAGTAGCGGCCGGCACGACCAGCGCACCGGACGAAGCGAACGGACGGCGGCACTTCCCGCCGCCGCAGGAGGGAAGCCCCGTGATCGACGACACCCTGCTCGACGCCGAGGAGCGGATGGACAAGGCCCTGTCGGTCGCCCGCGAGGACCTCGGATCGCTCCGTACCGGCCGCGCCGCGCCGTCCATGTTCAACAAGATCCTGGTCGACTACTACGGCGCCCCCACCCCGGTGCCCCAGATGGCCTCCATCACCGTCCCCGAGGCGCGCATGGCGGTGATCAAGGCCTACGACATGGGGCAGCTCGGCGCGATCGAGAAGGCCATCCGCGACTCCGACCTCGGCGTCAACCCGACCAACGACGGCCAGATCATCCGCGTGGTGTTCCCGCAGCTGACCGAGGAGCGCCGGCGCGACCTGGCCAAGATGGCCCGCGCCAAGGGCGAGGACGCCAAGGTCGCCATCCGCAACATCCGCCGTCGCGCGAAGGAGGAGCTCGACCGCATCGCCAAGGACGGCGAGGCCGGCGAGGACGAGGTGCGCCGCGCGGAGAAGGAGCTCGACTCGCTCACCGAGAAGCACGTCCACCAGATCGACGACGCGGTGAAGAACAAGGAGGCGGAGCTGCTCGAGGTCTGAACGGCGCGGACCCGCAGAGACCATGAGCGCCTATCCCCGCCGGACCCGCCCCGACGCTCCCCGCGACTGGGACGACCCGTCGCCCGAGGACACCGGCCCGCTGCCGATCGTCGGAGCCGTTCCGGTGCCGCCGGCCCCGCCCCGGCACCCACTGGTCGGCCCGGACACCACCGAGGTCCAGCCGGGCCGCACGGACGTCGAGCCCGCCCCGGGCAAGGCGGGCCGCAATCTGGCCGCGGCCGTCGTCGTCGGCCTGAGCCTGGGCGGGATCCTGCTGGCGTCCCTGCTGATCTGGCGGCCGGCCTTCCTCGGCGTCCTCACCGTGGCCGTCCTCGTGGCCGTCGTCGAGCTGAGCCGCGCCCTGCAGGTCGGCGGCTTCCGGCCGCCGCAGACCCCGGTGCTCATCGGCACGGTGGCGATGATCGCGCTGGCCTGGCTGCGCGGCCCGACCGGCCTGGTGCTCGCCTTCCTGATCACCGTCCTGGCGGTACTGCTCTGGCGGCTCGCCGACGGGCCGGAGAACTACCTGCCCGACGCCGCCTCCGGGCTGCTGGTGGCCATGTACGTGCCGCTGCTGGCCGGCTTCGCCGCCCTCCTGCTCGTGCCCGACGACGGGGCGCTGCGGGTGATCGCCTTCATCGCCACCGTCGTCGCCAGCGACGTCGGCGGCTATGCGGTCGGCGTGCTGATCGGCAAGCACCCCATGGCGCCCTCGATCAGCCCGAAGAAGTCGTGGGAGGGCATGGGCGGCTCCGTCGCCTTCTGCATGGCGGCGGCGACCGGCCTCGTGGTCGTCGGTCTGGGTGGCCCGTGGTGGAGCGGGCTGGTGTTCGGGGCGGCGATCGCGGTCACGGCGACCATCGGCGACCTCGCCGAGTCGCTGATCAAGCGCGACCTCGGCATCAAGGACATGGGCCACCTCCTGCCCGGTCACGGCGGGATCATGGACCGGCTGGACTCGCTGCTGCCGTCGGCCGCGGTGTCCTACCTGCTGCTGGCGGTGCTCGTCCCGGTCTGAGCGGGGACGTCGGACCGCGAGACCTCCCACGTCGAGCCCAGCTCCCGGAACCCTCGGCGCGCGTACCAGTGCCGCGGCCAGTCGCCGCCGTCGGCCTCGAGCACCACCAGGTCGCAGCCCGCCTCGGCGGCGAGGGTGACGATGCGGGCCAGCACCGCGTCGGCGTACCCGCGGCCCCGCGCGGTCACATCGGTCATCACCGACTCGACGGCCGCCGTGGCGCCGTCCACCCTCAGCTGGCCGGCGGCGACCACCCGACCGTCCTCCCGGACGACGACGTCGGTGACGGCCACGACCAGGTCGTTGCGGTACTCCCGGCCGACCAGCTCGCCCACGACCTCGTCCATGCGCTCCTGCGGGGCCACCCCGCCGCGGCGCCACGACCGGTCCCACAGCGGGTGCACCTCGGCCTGCGGCACCACCTCGGCCCGCTCGCCACCCGGCGTCCGCGCGGCCGGGCGGGCCATCAGCACCAGCTCGCCGACGTCCCATCCCCGACGGCCCAGCTCGGCGGCCACCGCGGCGGCGCCCGGCCAGCGCAGCTGCGCCGCCCGGTGTGGCCACCCGGCGTCGACCGCCGCCGACGTGACGATGTCCTCGACCTCGTCGGCGGTGCGCGGCTCGTCGAACAGCACCCGGTTGTCCTCCCGCGAGTGCCGGAAGCGGGTGTCGACCACGGCCACGCCGCCGGGCACGTCGCGGACCTCGGCGGACCGGCGCACCGGGGTGGACAGGTACAGCGCCAGCGCCCGGCCGAACGCGTCGTCCGGCTCGGGGAGGACCGGCGTCGCCGGTGGCCGGTACGGCACGACGGCGACGACGGCGGGCGCGGGCAGCGGCCCGTACAGGTGCGGGAAGAGCTCGTCCGGCGGGTCGTCGGGGGAGCCGGCCTCGGCACGCAGCGGATCGGTCAGCCGCTTCTGGTCGACGACGAGCAGCACGAGGTCGCGGCGACCGGGGAAGAGCCGGGTCGCGGGCAGGTGCACCTGCTCGGGGCGGGACAGGTGCACGAAGCCCTCGGGGCCGGGCGGGATGCTCCCCTCGCGCAGGGCCGCCCGCCAGGCCGCGGGCTCGATCAGGTGGACGAGCACCGTCACAGCGGCGGGTCCGGGTCGATGCCCCGGGCCTGCAGCGCCGTCTCGACGGCCGTGCAGACGGTGCGGACGACGTCGACGCGCGCCCACCGCTTGTCCTCCGCCGCCACCACGTGCCACGGGGCCTCGGGAATGTCGGTGCGCTCGAGCATCTCCTCGACGGCGTCCTCGTAGGCGGGCCTGCGATCGCGGTTGCGCCAGTCCTCCTCGGTGAGCTTCCACGACCGGTACGGGTCCTCGCGGCGGGACTCGAACCGGCGCAGCTGCTCCTCGGCGGACAGGTGCATCCAGAACTTCACCAGGATGGTGCCTTCGGCGGCCAGCGTGGTCTCCAGGTCGACGATCTCGTCGTACGCCCGCCGCCACCGGTGCTCGGGGGTGAACCCTTCGACCCGCTCGACCAGCACCCGGCCGTACCAGGTGCGGTCCAGCACGGCCATGCCACCCCAGCCGGGCAGCACCGGCCAGAACCGCCACAGGAAGTGGTGCCGCTTCTCGTCGTAGGTCGGGGCGGCGAACTGGGCCACCCGGACGTGCCGCGGATCGAGATGGTCGACCAGCCGCTTGATCGCCCCGCCCTTGCCCGAGGCGTCCCAGCCCTCGAACAGCACGCACAGCGGCGGGCCGATCTCGGCCGGGCCGATCTGCCCGCCCAGGAGGAGGCGCAGGTGCACCAGGCGCTGCTGCGCCTCTGCCAGCTGCGTCTTGCCCTCGGACTTCGACAGCCGCTGGGACAGGTCGACCTGGTCGAGGCGGTTCATGACCGAAGTCTCGCCTGCCCGCTCCCGGATGGCGCGTCCTGCGCGTCCGCCCCGACATCGACGACGTAGTTGCCGGAGAACTCCGTCTGGCGCACGGCGCCGTCCCGGGCCCGGGCGAGCCACCGATCGCGGGCGGCGGGCCAACGGTCCTCGGCGGGCACGGGCAGCGGTCCCCAGGGCGGAACCCCACCCGCGAAGGAGACCAGGCGCACGTCGTCGGGCACCGGTTCGAGCGTGGAGGAGCAGTTCCGGCGCCGGCCCAGGGGTGCGATGCGGGCGCTCGAGCGCCCTGCTGCGGATAACCGCAGGTATCCGCATACCGGCGCGAATCCCTCGCCGGGTAGCCGCCGATATCCGCAGATCGGCGCCTTCGGCGCCCTGGCGGGCTCGCGGGAATCCCCGGATCAGGCGCCGAGTGTCGGGCCGAGCCGCGCGAGGTAGCGGTCCCGAGCCGCGACCCACCGCTCCTTCGCGGGCACCGGCAGCGCGCCCCAGGGCTTGGCGCCCCCGGCGAAGTGCACCAGCCGGACGTCGTCGGCCAGCGGTTCGCGGGTCGGGAAGGAGTTCCACCGGGGGTCGAGGGCCACTGCCTCGGTGCCGGCGTAGCAGCAGAGCACGTCCTGGTCGTTGAGCCCGTACCGGCCGGCCATCCCGGCGAAGTGCTCGGCGAACTTGTCGCTGCGCATCCGGTCGAGGTCGAGCACCAGGATGCCGGCGTTGAACGAGACGAAGTCGCCGCTGAGCCGGGCGTGCATGTAGGCACGCAGCTCGCGGGCGACGTCGACCGGCAACCGTTGCGCGGCGCGGTAGATGAAGGCCAGGCCCGATTCGGCCCACTCCGAGGCGGTCGGCCGGGCCGCCAGCGGGGCGCCGCCCAGCTCGAGGTCCCACAGCTCGCCGACGTCGCCGAGCACCGTCACGTCGATGTCGATGTAGACGACGCGGTCGAGGTCGGCGAGCACGTCGGGGAGCAGCAGCCGGTCCATCGTGGAGACCGTGGTGTGCGCCAGCAGCCGGGCGATCGACCCGTACTGCACGTCGTCGAAGCGGTAGTGCGAGAACCGCAGCCGCGGGAACGTGCGCGCCCACCCCTCGACGACGTCCGTCGGGACGCCGCGGGTCAGCACGTGCACCCGCACGTCGCGGTCGGTGTGCTCGTCGATGCCCTGCAGCACCACGGGGGTGACGTCGATCAGGTTCTGGTCCAGCGAGATGGCCACGTGCAGGTCGCCGCCCTCGCCGTGGTGCACAGCCGCGTCGCGCACCGGCCCGGCCGCGCCTGCGAGCGACTCCACCGGTGGGGAGGTCGACCGCCAGTGCTCCCGCCGCGCGCGGGCCTGTTCCACCAACGGCTCCGTCGCGTCGCGCCAGGCCGCACGCACGTCGTCCTCGCCGGCGCCGGCGGTGACCAGGCCGAGGAACAGGTCCAGCAGGCCGCTGATCCGCTGCCGCATCTGGCCGAGCGCGGGTGAGCCGGGGGTCAGATCGGACAGCCCGTCGAGGCGCCCGTCCGTCACCAGCGGTGGCCGGAACTCCACCGGCACGCCCAGCGCGACCCCCGCCAGGTACTCGTGCAGGTCCGCGGTCTCCAGCGACCCGGCGGAGGCGATCCGGCGGTGACGGGCGTGCGCGGCGAGGAGGTTCCGCCCGAGGGTGCGGTGCCGCGGATCCTCCTCGCTGTCCGGAGTCGGCGGCGCCGGGTCGCCCGCTGCCGCGGGTAGGGACACCGTCGTCGTGACGTCACCGGAGAAGAACGCGTCGACGCCGTAGCTCAGGAGCAGGTCGACCGTCGTCCAGTCGCGGCAGCCGACGGGGCCGTACCGGCGGAGGTAGGCGACCGCGTCGGGTGTGAGCACCTCCGGCCGGCCCAGGTGGAAGCCGAGGAACACCGGCCGGATCGCCGGGTGGAAGGGCAGGTCGGTGCGGACGCCGAAGATCGACTGGAGGAACCAGCCGGCGGTCACCAGCCACGTCGGGTCGGGCAGCGCCTGGTCCCGGGACGCGTCGCGCGACACCGCGACCACGTCGACCTCCGCGGCCGGGGTGTCCAGCACCGAGCCGGCGGGCACGTCGGCTCGCAGCGTGTCGAGCGCCTCCTGCAGGTCGGCGTCCGCCGCGTGCAGGCTCAGGCCCCTGCGGCGGGCCAGGTGGCTGAGCACGGCCACCGTCTGGCCGTGATCGCCGAGGTCGGACGACGACCGCGCCTGCTGGGGGTGGTCGTAGGTCAGGACGCCGATCACCGGCCGCGAGCGCGTGGGGGCGACGGTGTCGAGGTCGGTCGGGTGGTCGTCGAGCCACCGGCCGAGGCGCGCGACGTCCTCGGCGGTCTGCGCGTCGGTGGCGCCCTGCGCGCGGGCCAGGGCGCGCCGGGCGAGGTCGCGCTCGGAGTGCCCGACCAGCACCCCCGCGACGCCGAACGCGTCCTCGGCGGCCAGGTCGGGGTGCTCGACGACCTGCTCGGCCAGGCGCAGCCCGGCCGGACGGTCGACGTGCAGCGCGCTCCGGACCGCCTCGACAGCGGCCGCGCGGACGACGAGGTCGAGCGGCGCCTTCGAGAACTCCTCGTGCGCCGTCCGGCGCGACCCCCACACCAGCAGATAGTGGCCGAGGGCGACGGTGCCGCCCATCCGGGTGCGCTCGTCGGCCTGCAGGGCGGTGCACAGCGCGCGGGCGCGGGCGATCGACTGCGGGTTCACCAGCAGTGCGCGAACCGCCCGCACGGCCGACTCGTCGAGGTCGCGGCCGTGCAGCAACCCGTCGGCGATCTGCGCCTCGGCCCGGATCTGGTTGAGGGCCTGCCGCAATGGCCGGATCCCCTGGGCGGGGTCGGCGTCGACCTCCAGCAGGCGGGCCACCGCCGCGAGCGCCCGCTGGGCGGCGCGTCCGCGCTCGCGCTGCTCGCGCAGCACCTCGCCCTGGCGGCGCAGGGTGTCGACCTGCGAGCGGGCCGCGTCCCGCTCCCGGACGAGCCGGTCGCGCTGGGCCTGCAGGGCGGCCACCTGCTCCTCGGCCGTCTCGGCCCGACGCTTCATGCGGGTGAGGGGATTGCCCTCGCCACCTGTCGCGCTCCTGGCCGCGGCCTTGGCCAGATCCCGGACGCGTCCCGCCTTCGGTGCCATGCACGCAACCCCTGTCTCGCGCCGCCTCCGGCGACCTGCGACCTGTGGCCGGCCGGTCGCAGCCGGAGCACGCGACCGCAGCGGCTTCGTCGCCCTGCGCCGACAGGCTACGGCCCGTGCGCGGACGCCCGGCAGGCGAGCGAGCAGATCGTCACCGCGTCCGCACCTCTCTCCCCAGGCCGCACTCGTGTGCCACGGAGCTCACCCCGGTGCTGCGTGCTGCCGGATCCACGCGTGCATGGCGATCCCGGCGGCCACGCCGGCGTTGATCGAGCGGGTGGAGCCGAACTGGGCGATCGAGAGCACCGCGTCCGCGCCGGCCCGGGCCTCCTCCGACAGGCCGCTGCCCTCCTGCCCGAACAGCAGGACGCAGGCCCGGGGCAGGTCCGCCGTCTCCAGCGGGGTCGCGCCCGGCAGGTTGTCGATCGCCAGGATGGGCACGTCGGCCTCGCGCGCCCAGGCGGCCAGCGCGGCGGCGTCCGGGTGGTGGCGGACGTGCTGGTAGCGGTCGGTGACCATCGCGCCCCGGCGGTTCCACCGCTTGCGGCCGACGATGTGCACCTCGGCGGCCAGGAAGGCGTTCGCCGTCCGGACGACGGTGCCGATGTTCAGGTCGTGCCGCCAGTTCTCGATCGCGACGGAGAACGGGTGCCGGCGGGGATCGAGGTCGGCGACGATCGCCTCGACCGTCCAGTAGCGATAGCGGTCGACGACGTTCCGCCGGTCGCCGATGGCGAGCAGGTCGGGGTCGTACCGGTCGTCGTCCGGCCATGGTCCCGGCCACGGGCCGACGCCCACGGTGTCCAGCACCACCTTCGGGTCGTCCTCCGAGACACTCACGCCGGGCACGGTAGTGGGACGATGGACGGCGTCATGTCTGCCCTGCCTCTCGTCTTCGACGCCCCCCGCCGCGGCAAGCCGCCGCGGCACCTCGCCGACCTCACCCGCGAGGAGGCCCGCGCAGCGGTCACCGAGCTGGGCCACCCGGCCTTCCGTGCCGAGCAGTTGGCCCGGCACTACTTCCGGGGGGTCACGGACCCGGCGCAGATGACCGATCTGCCGTCGGCGTCCCGCGAGGCGCTGGCCGAGGCGTTGTTGCCCGGACTGCTCACGCCGGTGCGGCACCAGTCCGCCGACGGCGGCCGCACGCGCAAGACCCTGTGGCGGCTGCACGACGGCGCCCTGGTCGAGAGCGTGCTCATGCGCTACCCGGACCGCGCGACGGTCTGCATCTCCAGCCAGGCCGGTTGCGGCATGGCGTGCCCGTTCTGCGCCACCGGCCAGGCGGGGCTGACCCGCAACCTGTCGGCGGCCGAGATCATCGGCCAGGCCGTGGCGGCCGCCGCGGCGATGGCGAACGGCGAGATCCCGGGCGGGCCCGGCCGGCTCTCCAACGTCGTGTTCATGGGCATGGGGGAACCGCTGGCCAACTACGCGCGGGTCCGCGCCACCCTGACCGCGCTGCTGAACCCCGCCCCGCACGGGCTGGGCCTCTCGCAGCGGTCGGTCACCGTCTCCACCGTGGGCGTCGTCCCCGCGATCCGCCGGCTCACCGAGGAGGGCCTCGCGGTCACGCTCGCGGTGAGCCTGCACGCCCCGGACGACGAGCTGCGCGACACCCTCGTGCCGATCAACACCCGCTGGAAGGTGCAGGAGGTCGTCGACGCCGCCGACGCCTACGCCGAGCGCACCGGGCGCCGCTACTCGGTCGAGTACGCGCTCATCCGCGACGTCAACGACCAGCCCTTCCGGGCCGACCTGCTGGGCCGGCTGCTGGCGAACCGCCGCGCGCACGTCAACCTCATCCCGCTGAACCCGACGCCGGGGTCGCCCTGGGACGCCAGCCCGCTGCCCGCGCAGCGCGAGTTCGTCGCCCGGCTGCGGGCGCACGGCGTGCCGACGACGGTGCGCGACACCCGGGGCCAGGACATCGACGGCGCCTGCGGTCAGCTCGCGGCGGCCGACCGGGTGGAGGGGGTGCCCGCCGTAGCGCTGCCCACCCCGTCGCTCGCCGAGGAGGTCATCCCGCTGGGCGCGAGCCCGGAGGAGACCGAGTGACCGCGCCCCAGGCCGCCGAGGCGCACGGCCACCACCACTCCGACGTCTCCGGCGGCTGGCTGCGCGCCGCCACGTTCGGAGCGATGGACGGGCTGGTGTCCAACACCGCGCTGGTCGCCGGCGTCGGTGGCGGTGGCGGCGGTTCGCGGGCGATCGTCCTCGCGGGCGCGGCCGGGCTGATCGCCGGCGCCATCTCGATGGCGCTGGGCGAGTACACCTCGGTCAAGACCCAGAACGAGCAGCTCGAGCTCGAGGTGGACAAGGAGCGGCACGAGCTCCAGCACAACGCCGAGGGCGAGCTCGCCGAGCTCATCGGCATGCTGCAGGCCAGGGGTGTGGACGACGACCTCGCCCACCGGGTCGCCGTCCAGCTGTCGGCCGACCCGGAGACCGCGCTGCGGCTGCACGTGGTCGCCGAGCTCGGGCTCAACCCCGAGGACAAGCCCTCGCCGTGGGTGGCCGCGGCCTCGTCGTTCGTGACCTTCTCGGTCGGGGCGCTCTTCCCGCTGCTGCCGTTCCTGCTGGGCTACCCGTTGCTGTGGGCCGGGCTGCTCTCCGGCGGGATCGGGCTGCTGCTGGCCGGCGCGCTGTCGAGCCGGTTCACCCCGCGGCCGTGGTGGTACGCGGCGCTGCGGCAGTTCTCTTCGGCGCGGCCGCGGCCGGCGCCACCTACCTCATCGGTGCGGCGATCGGCGTCGTCGCCACCTGAGCCCCTGGGGGCCCGCCGCGGTCAGCGGGCGCGCCAGGCGTTCTTGCGGCGGTGGAGGTCCCACAGCAGGATGACGACCAGCAGGGCCGCGAAGCCGAGCGAGGCGATGGTGCTCGGGGCGCCGAGGGCTCGTTGCCGAGCGTGAAGAGCACCAGGAAGACGGCGGCGAACCAGGCGCCGGCGCGCCCGACTTGCCGGTCTCGCCGTGCCAGCCCCACGCCTCGGGGTGCTCGTGCTCGACCGGCGTCGTGCCCGTCGGACGGGCGAGTGCCCCTGCGGTCCAGTGGATCGCGTTCGCCTGCTGTCCGGTCACGCCGGTCATCCTGCCATTTCCTCCTCGGGACGACGCCTCGAGGTGGCCCGGCGCGGCGGGTCGCCCCGGGGGCCGCGCACAGGGGCGTCGGGGAGGATGCAGCGGTGAGTTCCCCCGCGAGGTCACCGTCCTCGGCTCGACCGGCTCGATCGGCCGGCAGGCGATCGACGTGGCCCGCAGAACCCGGACCGGCTGCGGATCACCGGCGCTGGCCGCGGGCGGTGGGGACGTCGCCCTGCTCGCCGAGCAGGCGCTGGCCCTCGGCGTCCGCACCGTCGCCGTCGCCCGCGCCACCGCCGCGCAGGACCTGCAGCTGGCCTTCTACGCGGCCGCCTCGCAGCGCGGCTGGAGCAAGGGCGAGTACGCCCTCCCCGAGATCCTCGCCGGACCGCGGGCGGCCGAGGAGCTCGCGGCCCGCCCGGCCGACGTCGTCCTCAACGGCATCACCGGCTCGATCGGTCTGGGGCCGACGCTGTCCGCGCTGAACGCCGGGCGCACCGTCGCCCTGGCGAACAAGGAGTCGCTGGTCGCCGGCGGCGACCTGGTCACCGCGGCGGCCGACCCCGGTCAGCTGGTGCCGGTCGACTCCGAGCACTCCGCGCTCGCCCAGTGCCTGCGCGGCGGGGCTCGCGACGAGGTGGCCCGGCTGGTGCTCACCGCCAGCGGCGGGCCGTTCCGCGGCCGCAGCGCCGACGACCTGGACGGCGTCACCGTCGAGCAGGCGCTGGCGCACCCGACCTGGGACATGGGCCCGGTGGTCACGATCAACTCGGCCACGCTGGTCAACAAGGGCCTCGAGCTCATCGAGGCGCACCTGCTCTTCGGCGTCCCCTACGCCGACATCGACGTCGTCGTGCACCCGCAGTCGATCGTGCACTCGATGGTGACCTTCGCCGACGGCGCGACGCATCGCGCAGGCCAGCCCGCCGGACATGCGGCTGCCGATCGCGCTGGCGCTGGCCTGGCCCGACCGGCTGCCGCACGTGCAGCCGGCGCTGGACTGGTCGCACGGCGAGCACCTGGGAGTTCCTGCCGCTGGACGAGCGAGGCGTTCCCCGCCGTGCGGCTCGCCCGCGCGGCGGGGGAGGCCGGTGGCGTCGTGCCCGCCGCTGTACAACGCGGCCAACGAGGAGGCGGTCGCGGCTTTCGTCGGCGGGTCGCCTGTCGTTCCGGGGCATCGTCGACCTCGTCGCGCGTACCCTCGACGACGCGCCGGACCTCGGCGCACCCACCTGCGTCGAGGACGTGCTGGCCGCGGAGAAGTGGGCCCGGGAGCACGCCCGGGGCGTCATCGCCGGAGGCTGAAGCTGAGCGGATCCTTCTCACCGTCCTCGGGATCGTCGCCTTCGCGATCGGCCTGCTGTTCTCGATCGGGTTCCACGAGTTCGGCCACTTCTTCTGGGCCCGCAAGTTCGGCATGCGGGTGCCGCAGTTCATGGTCGGCTTCGGCCCGACCGTCTGGTCGCGGACCACGGGCGAGACCGAGTACGGCATCAAGGCGATCCCGCTGGGCGGCTACATCCGCATCGTCGGCATGATCCCGCCGGCCGAGGAGGGCGAGAGCAAGCGCGCCACCCGGATGCGCAGCTTCATCGCCGAGGTGCGCGGCCAGGCGCTCAACGACGTCCGGCCCACGGACGCCGGGCGGGTGTTCTACGCCAAGCCCTGGTGGCAGCGGGTCATCGTGATGTTCGCGGGCCCCTTCCACAACCTGGTGCTCGCGGTCGTGTTCTTCACCGTCGCTGCTCATGGGTTTCGGCCTGGTGCAGCCGTCGACCACGATCGCGGCCGTCCCCGACTGCGTGCTCCCGGCCGGCGCGGAGAGCGCCACCCGCGAGGACGCCTGCGACGTCCCGATCGTGCAGACCGGCCCGGAGGCGGGGACGATCTGCGACGAGGGGACGGCGAACTGCGCGCTGCCCCCGGCGAGCCCCGCCGTCGAGGCGGGCCTGCGCCCCGGCGACACCATCGTCGCGATCGGCGGGCAGCGTCTGGACCCCGAGGCGGGCAGCGACGGCTGGGGGCAGGTGCAGGACGCCGTCCGCGGATCGGCCCGGACGCCGGTGCCGGTCACCGTCGAGCGCACCGACCCCGACACCGGCGAGACCTCCACGCGCGAGGTCACGGTCACGCCGATCGAGAACCTGGTCTACACCGACGTCGACGCGCAGGCCCCCGAGCAGGTCGGCTACGTCGGCATCAGCCCGGTGCAGGACTACGTGCGCCAGCCGGTCACCGCGGTGCCCGGCGAGATCGGCCGGGTCTTCGTGCGGTCGGTGGACCGGTTGCTGGAGATCCCCGAGCGCATCCCGGGGCTGTTCCGCGCGGCCTTCCTGGGCGAGGAGCGCGACCCGCAGGGGCCGATCGGCGTGGTCGGCGTCAGCAGACTCTCCGGTGAGGTGTTCTCCCTGCCGCAACTGGAGACCACCGAGAAGATCGCGTTCTTCATCTCGCTGCTGGCCGGCGTGAACCTCGTCCTGTTCCTGTTCAACCTGCTGCCGATGTACCCGCTCGACGGCGGGCACATCGCGGGCGCGCTGTACGAGAAGGCCCGCTCCACGGTGGCGCGGCTGCGGGGCAAGCCCGACCCCGGGCCGTTCGACATCGCCCGGCTGATGCCGGTGGCCTACGCGGTGGCCGGCCTGTTCATCGCGCTGTCCGCGTTGCTGCTCGTCGCCGACGTCGTCAACCCGATCACCATCAGCGGCTGACGCGCGCGGGCGGTGGACGCCGTCGAGGGAATGCAGCGGCGCGACAGGGCATTGCGCGCACAGGTGGTCAAG
Organism: uncultured Actinomycetota bacterium; assembly: GCA_963723745.1. Lineage (GTDB taxonomy): Bacteria > Actinomycetota > Actinomycetes > Mycobacteriales > Geodermatophilaceae > CAVRRZ01. The sequence continues at coordinate 1,035,809 of CAVRRZ010000005.1, read as the reverse complement.
GCCCGTGGCTTGACGACGTTCCCGCGGGAACGTCCGCGGACGGCGCGGTCCATGACTTCCGACGGCCCACGTCGGTATAGCGGTCGTGGTGGTGCGTGTGCGGAGGCCGCGGCTTCCTGAGACTCACCGCTCAACGTGCCATCACGGCCGCAGGCAGCGCAGAGCAGAGACGGCTCGGGTTTTCGGAGCGGTGTCCTTCCGCCGGACTCCGACCTGCGGGAGTGGCGGATCCGGGTCCGAGACCATCTCCGTGCGGCGGTGCTACTGGCAGCGGGGTGCTCAGCGGTATGCATCGCCCGGTCTGGACGGGTGCATGATCATGAAGACGTGACGAGTCCGAACCAGTCCGGTGCGAGTGTCGGCCATCGCCGGTGGATCATCGCCGGCCTCACCGTCTTGGTGCTGCTCGGAGGCGTCGTGGGTGAGCTGCGCGATCCGCCTTTCGATCTTGTCCGCTTCCTCTTCACGCTGTTGATCACCGGCCTGACGGCTTGGTTTCTTCTCTGGTTCTTCACGAAGCTGCTCCCGCTGCGGGGCAACGGCTGACCGCTCCAGGCGCTCTCCAACAGGCCGCTCCTTGGCCGGCCGAACGCAACCTGCCCTTGAGCGGCCCATGTGAGGGCACCTGCCCTCGATGCGTTTCCGAGAATGTTCCGTCGGCCGAGCAAATGTGCGCCAGGGGGCCGTTTCTGGCTTGAGAACGGCCCCTTTGTGCACAATGCCCCGATTCGAAGATGCCTTCACGCCTCGACGGCAGCTTGTTCGTAGCTGACGCAGGCGCGCGGCCGCCGGTCGCCTGCGCCGATGTGCGGATACGGGCTGTCATCCGTACGGCGGTAGCAGCCGGTATCCGCATCACGGCGGGTACGGACGGCGTTCCTCGTCGCGGCAGGTCACAGTGCGGGTCGCGGCACGGTCGCGCGCAACGGGGATACTGGGCGTCATGGCGACCCCCGTCAGTCTCGGCATGCCCGCAGCCCCGCCCCCCGTGCTCGCCCCCCGGCGCAAGACCCGGCAGCTCGACGTGGGCGGCGTCGGGGTCGGCAGCGATTTCCCGGTCAGCGTGCAATCGATGACGACGACCAAGACCGCCGACATCAACGCGACGCTGCAGCAGATCGCCGAGCTGACCGCCTCGGGCTGCCAGATCGTGCGCGTGGCAGTCCCCGACACCGACGACGCCGAGGCACTGCCGGCGATCGCCAAGAAGTCGCAGATCCCGGTGATCGCCGACATCCACTTCCAGCCGCGGTACGTGTTCGCCGCGATCGACGCCGGCTGCGCCGCCGTCCGCGTGAACCCGGGCAACATCAAGAAGTTCGACGACAAGGTCGGCGACATCGCCAAGGCCGCCAAGGACGCCGGCATCCCGATCCGCATCGGCGTCAACGCCGGCTCGCTCGACAAGCGGCTGCTCGCCAAGTACGGCAAGGCCACCCCGGAGGCGCTGGTCGAGTCGGCGCTGTGGGAGTGCTCGCTGTTCGAGGAGCACGACTTCCGCGACATCAAGATCTCGGTCAAGCACAACGACCCGGTGGTCATGGTGCGCGCCTACGAGCTGCTCGCCGCGCAGTGCGACTACCCGCTGCACCTCGGCGTCACCGAGGCCGGCCCCGCCTTCCAGGGCACGATCAAGTCGGCCGTCGCCTTCGGCGCGCTGCTGAGCCGGGGCATCGGCGACACCATCCGCGTCTCCCTGTCCGCGCCGCCGGTCGAGGAGGTCAAGGTCGGCACCCAGATCCTCGAGTCGCTCAACCTCAAGCAGCGCGGCCTCGAGATCGTCAGCTGCCCCTCGTGCGGCCGCGCGCAGGTCGACGTCTACAAGCTCGCGAACGAGGTGACCGCCGGCCTCGAAGGCATGGAGGTGCCGCTGCGGGTCGCGGTCATGGGCTGCGTCGTCAACGGTCCCGGCGAGGCCCGCGAGGCCGACCTCGGCGTCGCCTCGGGCAACGGCAAGGGGCAGATCTTCGTCAAGGGCGAGGTGATCAAGACCGTGCCCGAGTCGCAGATCGTCGAGACGCTCATCGAGGAGGCCATGCGCCTCGCCGCCGCGATGCCGGTCGAGCAGGCCGACGAAGGCACGCCGTCCGGTCCGCCGGTCGTCACCGTCGGCTGACCGCCGCTCCGTGCTGCGGACCCCCACCGCCCGGGTGCTCGACGAGGCCGACGAGGCCTCCGTCACCCGGCTGCTCGCCACCGATCCGGTGGCGGCCTGCGTGATCGCCGGCCGGGTGGAGAGGGTCGGCACGGGACCGCGCGCGCTGGGTGCGCCGCTCTGGGGCGTCGGTGACGGACGCGACCTCGACGCCGTGTGCCTGGCCGGGGCCAACCTGATCCCGTTCGCGCGGCCCGGCGCCGAGCGGGCTGCCGCGACTGCCTTCGCCGACCGGGCCCGCCGCGCCGGCCGGCGCTGCTCGACCATCGTGGGGCCCAGCGCCGTCGTCGCCCCGCTGTGGGAGCTGCTCGAGCCGGCGTGGGGCCCCGCGCGCGACGTCCGGGCGCGGCAGCCGCTGCTGGCGATCGACGCGCCGCCGTCCGTGCCGTCCGAGCCGCGGGTGCGGCCGGTCCGCCCCGCCGAGCTCGACACGCTGCTCCCGGCCGCGGTCGCGATGTTCACCGAGGAGGTCGGCATCAGCCCGCTGCGCACCGACGGCGGGGCCGGCTACCGCGCCCGGCTGGCCGAGCTGGTCCGCGCCGGGTACTCGCTGGCCTGGATCGAGGGCGGGGAGGTCGTGTTCAAGGCCGAGATCGGCGCCGTGTCGCGGTCGGTCTGCCAGATCCAGGGGGTCTGGGTGGCCCCCTCGCGCCGGGGGAGGGGCATCGGTGCCGCCGGCACCGCCGCCGTCGTCGAGTACGCCCGAGCCGTGGTCGCGCCGGTCGTCAGCCTCTACGTCAACGACTTCAACGCCCCCGCGCGGGCCGCCTACGAGCGGGTCGGCTTCCGGGAGGTCGGCCGCTACGCCAGCGTGCTGTTCTGACCCGCTCGACCGGATCTGGAACGCTGGCGTCCGTGCGACGGGGACCGGTTCTGGGGACGACGCTGACACTCCTCGCCCTGCCGGTTCTCGGCGGGTGCTCCGGCAGCGCCGAGGACGACGTCCGCTCGGCGGCCGAGGAGTTCCTCACCGCCTGGGTGGACGGCGACCTCGCCGCGGCCGCCGACGCCACCACCGACCCGGACGCCGCGACCGCGCTGCTCGAGCAGACCGCCGAGGACCTGCCGGACGGCATGTCGGAGTACCGGCTGGACGACGACGGCGCGGTCACCGTCGAGGACGCCGCGGCGACGGTCCGCTGGTCGCCGACCTGGAACATGGTCGGTGCCCCCGACTGGAGCTACGACGCATCCCTCCGGCTCGAGGAGCGCGACGGCGGCTGGGCGGTCGTCGCCGAGCCGACGGTGGTCCATCCCGAGCTCGACGAGGGACAGCGCCTGGTCGTCGACCGGCAACTCCCCGAGCGGGCACCGGTCACCGACGCGGACGGCGCGCCGCTGTTCACCGACACCGAGGTGGTGAACGTCGGGGTCGACGCGGCCCAGGTCACCGACCTGCCCGCGCTGGCCGCCGCCCTGTCCGAGGCCACGGGCATCGAGGCCGAGGAGATCGTCGCCGACGTCGAGGCCGCGCCCGAGGGGCAGTTCGTGCCGGTCATCACCCTGCGCCGCCCGGACTTCGAGGCCATCCGGGCCGACGTCTTCGACCTCCCCGGGGCGGTGTTCCCGACCGACACCCGGCTGCTGCCCCCGAGCTCCCGCTTCGCCGTCGCCCTGCTCGGCCGGGTGGGCCCGGCCACCGCCGAGCTCCTCGAGGAGTCGGCCGAGGACGGCGACCAGCGCTACGCGGCCGGCGACGGGCTCGGCCTCTCGGGGCTGCAGCGGGCCTTCCAGGAGCAGCTGACGGGAACCCCCGGCTACACGGTCTCGGTGGCCAGCACCGACGAGAGCCTGGACGACGCGGGCCGGGTCGTGGACACCCTCGAGCCCGTGCCGGGCGAGCCGCTGCAGACCCCGCTCGTGCCGGCCGTCCAGCTCGCCGCCGAGGCCGCGTTGGAGGATGCGGAGCTGCCCACCCACGTGGTTGCCGTCCGGCCGGGCACCGGCGAGATCCTCGCCGTCGCGTCCAGCGAGTCGGCGAACTCGGTCAACGCGCTGACCGGGCAGTTCCCGCCCGGATCCAGCTTCAAGACGATCACCGCGACGGCGCTGCTGAGCGCCGGCGCGGTCGACCCCGGCCACCGCGGTGCCCTGCCCGCCCACGATCACCGTCGACGGCCGGGAGTTCGAGAACGAGGACCAGTTCGACCTCGGCACGGTGCCGTTCAGCGAGGCCTTCGCCGCCTCGTGCAACACCACCTTCATCGAGCAGGGCCTCGACCTCCCCGACGGCGCGCTCGTCGACGCCGCCTCGGCGTACGGGGTGGGCACCGAGTGGCAGCTGCCGGTGGGGATCTTCAGCGGCAGCGTGCCGGGCGACGCGACCGGCACGGGCAAGGCGGCCGCCGCCATCGGCCAGGGCGAGGTGCTGATCAGCCCGGTCCAGCTCGCCCTGGTCGCCGCCGGCGTGGCCGGCGGCCCGGCCGCGCCCGTCCAGGTGGTCGGAGCCGAGCCGGCGGGCCCGGCACCCGAGGGGCCGGACGCCGACGTCCTCGAGGCGCTGCGGTCGATGATGCGCGACGTCGTGCTCACCGGGACCGCCACGGAGCTCGGCGACCGCGGCGAGGTGTACGGCAAGACCGGCACCGCCGAGTACGGCAGCAACACCCCGCCGGACGCGCACGGCTGGTTCATGGGCTACCAGGTCGGCGGCCCGGCGGGCGACGTCGCCTTCGCCGTCCTCGTCGAGGGCGGGCAGTCCAGCAGCGCCGCGGTCGCGGTGACCGAGCGCTTCCTCGCCGCGCTCTGAACGCTCAGGCGTACCGGAAGATCATGGCGTCGCGCCGGGCGAAGCGACCCCGCGTCAGCCGATGGACGAGCGGGAACAGCGGTCCGGCCGTGCCGAACGCGCGGTCCAGCGTCGGCTGGTCCAGACCCGAGGCCGCCCACGGGATGAGGAACCCGAGCTCCCGCGGGCGGAAGGACTTCTGCGCCGCCTTCTCGGAGGTCGCCCACTCCTCATCGGTCAGGTAGCGCTGCACGAGGGGCAGCGCGTCGGTCTCCTCGTGGCCCAGGTGCCGGTGCAGGCCGTCCTGGATCGCGGTCAGGTCGTCGGCGAGCCGGTCCCGCGTCGCGGCGTCCGGGCCGGTGACCATCGCGGCGAACCCGCGGCCGCAGGCGGCCAGATGCGGGTCGATGGTCCGGTGCTCGGTCTGCATCGCCTCGAGCGTGGCCCGCGCTGCTGCGTCGCGGGCGGCGTCGCAGCGGGCCAGCAGCGGCGGCCAGATCCAGGTGTCCTCGATGGTGTGGTGGTGGTGCAGCACCATGCCGAAGCGCTGCCAGCGGTCCGCGAGCGCCCGCCAGGTGGCGGCGTCGTCCAGCGGGGTCCGCCGGACGGCGGTGGCGAACCGGCCCAGGTCGCGACGGAAGGCGTGATGCATGACGTACATCCCGCTCATGTCGTGCCGGCCCTCGGCGACGTGCACCTGGCCGGGGAGGTTCAGCTGCGGGGCGGGACCGGGATGAGTGGTGCTCACGGCGACTCCTCGTGCCGACGTCGCGCATCGCCGGTGTCCGGCGGGCACCGTGGCGACCGCAGCGTGCAGCGGTGCACTTGTAGCGCTCCGGGGGTCCGCTGGGAAGCGGTTTCCGCGGCAGTGGTCAGCCGAGCTGCTCGGGGGGTTCCGCGGCACCGTCGGTGGGCGACTGGCGGGTGAAGAACGACACCCGGCCGTTGGTCTCGAGCACCGCCAGCTCGATCTCCGAGAAGCGCTCGATGCCCTGCTGCCGGGCCGCCACCAGGACGTCGTCGATCGACATCCGCTCCAGTCGGAGGGCGTCGAGCATCGGTTCCCCGTCCCGCACGATCACGTACGGCACGCCGTGGACGGGGTCGCGGAACCTCTTCCACCGCCGGCTGGCCGCCCCAGCGGCGATCGTCAGCAGCGCGAACACGCTGACGGCGAGGATGCCGCCGGTCACCGAGTAGTCCTGCTGGGTCACCGCCTGCTGCACCAGGTCGCCCATCACCACGTACAGAAGCAGCTGGAAGGCGGTCAGCTCGCCGAGCGTCGACCGGCCCGCGATGCGGGTGATCAGGTACAGGAAGACGAAGAGCACGACGGCCCGGACGACGATCTCCATCAGGGCAGCACCCACGTCCGGTAGTCGACGGTCGCCACGCGCTCGCCGTCCACGACCAGCCACACCTCCGCCGACTCGCCGAGCTGGGCGGCCGGCTGCACGTAGGCGTCGTAGTCGAGGGTCACCGTGCTGCCCGACGGCGGCGGGTTGAGCACGAAGTACGTCATGGTGCCGTCACTGGTCTCCGCGACGGGGGCGGGGCTGAGCCCCTGCGTCTCGAACAGCGAGAACCACTCCGTGGTGACCGCGACGGTCACCTCGCCGTCGATCGGCTCGGCCGACTCGACGGTCACCGTCCAGGGCGTGTCCAGACCGGCACGCGCGACCACCGGGTATTCCACGGACAGCTGCCAGCCGTCGCCGGAGCCGGTCACGGTCGCGGTGCGGACGCCGAGCCAGCCGGTCGCGCCGGCGACCACGACCAGTACGAGCACGGTGATCGCCCCGCGGCGCAGCCACATCTTGCCGAGGTGGTCGGCGCCCTCCTGGAGGCCGACCAGCGTGCTGTCGGCCGGGTCCTGCTCGGACGCGGGCATGGCACCTCCTCGGACGGCGGGGTCGGTCCGGCCGACGCGGCCGCATCATCCCCGGAACCGCGGCGTCCGGAAAGCCGGACGTCACCCGGAGGAGGTCAGTCGTCGGGCAGTCCGGGCAGCGCGCTGGTGGCCGGGGTCTGCTGGGCGCGCACCCGCCAGCCGACGGCGCGCACCTCGGTGGCGCTCAGCGCCTGCACCGCGCCCCGGCGCAGGTCCGTCCCGGTCGCGGCACCCAGCACCCGCACCCACGCGGCGGCGACACCGTCCTCGAGGGTGACCGCCAGCGCGGCCGCGTCCACCGCGGAGAGGATCGGGAAGGGCAGCGCGTAGGCGGCCTCGGCGCCGACCGGCTCGAGGCCCCGCTCCGACAGCAGCGCCACGAGGGCGTCCCGCGCGTCGCGGTGCGTCCGCTCGGCCGCGGCGGCCGGCTCGCGCTGGTCGACCGGCAGCGCCGCGCCCACGACGCCGTACCCCCAGACGGCGGCGTGCTCGGCGGCGAGGGTGGCGGTCAACGCCTCGTCCTCGGCCGTCCCCGAGGGCTCGCCCACGCCGGTGTCGTCGTCCTCAGCCATGTCCCCTCCGCCTCACGCCAGCCAGGTCGCGTGCCCACGCAGGCCTGCCGAGACCGACCCCAGCAGGGCGGCCCGGCCGCCCGACTGCTCGAGGCACGCGGCCGCGTGCGAGTCGGCGGCACCGATCACCTGCGCCCGGAGCCAGGCCAGCGCGTCCGGGCCCACAGCGGGCGCGGCCGACGGGGGAGCCGACGACGTGCCGCCGTCCGGTGCGGCGGCGGTCAGGCGCGCGAGCTGCTCGTCGGCCTGCGCGGCCAGCGGAGCGAGCCGGTCGGTGAGGGTCGCGTCCGCGGCGACCGCCGCGGCGTAGGCGGCGACCACCTGCTCCTGGAGGGTGACCTGCTCGGCCAGTGAGTCGACCTGCGCCGCGGTGACCGGCTCGTCCTGCTCCTCGGGCTCCGACGTGCAGCCGGTGACCAGGAGCGCGAACCCGGCGGCGGAGGTGGCCGCGAGGAACGAGCGCCGGGACAGACCGGCCACCGGGGATCGGGCGAGGGAGGACATCGACAGCCATCCTGACAGCCGCTCGCGATCCCGGGCGGTACCCGCCCGCGCGCGTCCGGCCGGTCCGCGGGCGCACCGCCCCAGCGACCCCTCCCGCCCCATCCGCGGGCTCCGGGACCGGCCGTCGGCGCGGGGCGCCGGGCGGTAGCCTGATCACTCGGCCCCACGCGGGCCCGAGCAGCACCGATCGGTCGGTGCGGCCGGGACGCGCAGGCCCGCCGGCTCCGTGCGCACCCGCCACCAGCCGGCCCGAGACGGAGGAGGAAGCACCGGTGTCCGCCTCTCGCAGCACCCGCCGCACCGATCCCGCCACCGAGCGGCTCGCCGGCTGGATCGAGCCGGTCGTCGGCTCCGCGGGCTACGACCTCGAGGACCTCGTGGTCACCCCGGCCGGCCGGCGCAGCGTCGTCCGCGTGATCGTCGACCGCGACGAGGGCGTCACCCTCGACGACATCGCCGAGGTGAGCAAGGCGGTGTCGGCAGCCCTCGACGACAACGACGGTGCGATGGGGCGCGCGCCCTACGTCCTCGAGGTCACCAGCCCGGGCGTCGACCGGCCGCTGACCGAGCCGCGGCACTGGCGGCGCAACGTCGGTCGCCTGGTCGCCGTGCCGGTCGGGCCGGTGGGCGCCGCGGAGCAGCTCACCGCCCGCATCACCGCCGTCGACGACGCCGGCGTCACCCTGGCCGTCGAGACCGGTGGCAACGGCAAGCCCGGCGCTCCCCGCAAGCCGCCGACCGCGCGCACCGTCCCCTGGGTCGAGCTGGGCAGCGGCCGGGTGCAGGTCGAGTTCGGAGGAGGATCGTGAACATCGACGTGACCGCGCTCAAGGCGGTCGAGCGGGAGAAGGGCATCCCCGCCGACACCGTCATCGACGCGATCGAGTCGGCCCTCGTGACGGCCTACCGGCACGCGCGACGGGGCGGCCAAGCACGTGCGCGTGCACGTCGACCGCAAGAGCGGCGAGGTCGCCGTCCTGGCCCAGGAGCTCGGTCCCGACGGCGAGGTCGTCCGCGAGTGGGACGACACCCCCTCCGACTTCGGCCGGATCGCGGCCAGCACCGCCAAGCAGGTCATCGTCCAGCGGCTGCGCGACGCCGAGCACGAGCAGACCTTCGGCGAGTACGCCGGCAAGGAGGGCGACATCGTCAGCGGCATCGTGCAGGCGCACGACCGCCGCAACGTGCAGGGCACCGTGCTCATCGACATCGGCAAGGTCGAGGCGGTGCTCCCGCAGTCGGAGCAGGTGCCGGGCGAGGACTACACCCACGGCACCCGCATCAAGGCCTACGTCGTGTCGGTCGACCGGACCTTCCGCGGCCCGCAGGTCACCGTGTCGCGCACGCACCCGAGCCTCGTGCGCAAGCTGTTCGCCCTCGAGGTGCCCGAGCTCGCCGACGGCAGTGTCGAGATCGTCGCGGTCGCCCGCGAGGCCGGGCACCGGTCGAAGATCGCCGTCCGGACGGCGGTGCCGGGGCTCAACGCGAAGGGCGCCTGCATCGGCCCGATGGGCCAGCGGGTGCGCAACGTCATGAGCGAGCTGCACGGCGAGAAGATCGACATCGTCGACTGGTCCGACGACCCGGCCGCGTTCGTCGCCTCCGCGCTGAGCCCCGCGCGGGTGAGCAGCGCGCACCTGGTCGACGCGGCCGCCAAGGCCGTCCGGGTGGTCGTGCCCGACTACCAGCTGTCGCTGGCCATCGGCAAGGAAGGCCAGAACGCCCGCCTGGCCGCGCGCCTGACCGGCTGCCGCATCGACATCCGCAGCGACGCCCAGACCGGCGACGAGGCGGCCGCGCCGTCGCCGGGAATGGGCCGCGCACCGCTGCGCTCGGGCACGGCCACACCCCCCGGAGGGGTGGCCCGGGGGCCCGTGTCGCGCGGGGCACGCCCGCCGTCGGGGCGTGCGGAACATCCCGGACCGGCATCCGGTTTCCAGTGAGGCGCTAGACTTGCCGGTGGCCGTAACGCCGATCCCGGTCCGCACCTGTGTGGGGTGCCGGACGCGCGCTCCGGTCACCGAACTGCTGCGTGTCGTCGTCCGGGAGGGGACCCTCGTCCCCGATCCGCGGCGGAGGCTCCCCGGCCGGGGTGCCTCCCTGCATCCCACCCCGGAATGCCTGCACGCAGCGGAGAGGCGCCGGGCCTTCTCCCGGGCGCTGCGCAGCAGCGTCCCGTTGGAGGCCGGTCCGCTCCGGACCCACGTAGTCGGCACGCCGCACGCGGCGGACGGGGACGCAGGTGCGGAACGGGCGAGGACAACAGGACGATCAGCACCACCCCAGTCGGACCGGCAGCAGGCCGGGCCGCACGTCGAGAGCAGGACGTCGTCGGATGAGCCAGCCGTGAAGTCCCAACGATGACCATGCACCACTAAGACAGAGGTCGAGCGGGCCCGCCGCCGGCCTCACCAAGAGGAGACCCGTGCCAGGCAAAGCCCGCGTACACGAACTCGCCAAGGAGTTCGGTGTCGACAGCAAGACCGTGCTCGCCAAGCTCAAGGAGCAGGGCGAGTTCGTGAAGTCCGCGTCCTCCACCGTCGAGGCCCCCGTGGCCCGGCGGCTCCGTGAGGCCTTCGGCAACTCCGGCGGCAACGGCGCAGCCGCGCCCGCCCGCCCCGCAGCGCGCCCGTCGGCCCCGGCGGCTCCCGCCCCGGCGCCGGCGCCCCAGGCTCCCGCTGCTGCCGCCCCCGCCCCCGCTCCGGCTCCGGCCGCGACTCCGGGTCCTCGTCCGGCCGCTCCCGCGGCACCTGCGCCGCAGGCGCCGGCCGCCGCCGCGCCCGCGCCGACCCAGCAGCCTGCTGCTCCGCAGCAGCCGGCCGCGCCCCAGCAGCCTGCCGGGCCCCGTCCCGGCGCGCCGCGACCGGGTGCGGGTGTCCCGGGTGGCCAGGCTCCCGGTGCGCCGCGTCCCGCGGCCGCCGGACCCCGTCCGGGTCCCGGTGCGCCGCGTCCGGCGCCCCGGCCGGGGAACAACCCGTTCAGCGGTCCGCGCCCCGGCCCCGCTGCCGGTGGGCCCCGCCCGGCGCCCGGCGCCGGCGGTCCCCGTCCCGCGCCCGGCGCGGGCGGTCCCCGTCCGGGCGGTCCTCGTCCGGCGCCCGGCGCCGGCGGTCCCCGCCCGGCGGCCGGTCCCGGCGGCCCGCGTCCCAACCCGGGCATGATGCCGCAGCGCCCGTCGCCCGGCATGATGCCGCCGCGTCCGGCCGGTGGCGGCCGACCCGGTGCCCCGGGCGGTCGCGGCCGTCCCGGTGGCGGTCCCGGCGGCGCCGGTGGCGGCTTCCGTCCCGGCGGTGGCGGTGGCGGTGGCGGCGGTGCCGGTGCACCCGCCGGCGGTGGCTTCCGTGGTGGCGGCGGTGGTCGCGGTCGCGGCCGCGGTGGCTCCGGTGCCGGCACTGCGGGCGCCTTCGGCCGTCCCGGTGGTCGCGGTCCCGTCCGCGGTCGCAAGTCCAAGAAGCAGCGGCGTCAGGAGTTCGACTCGATGGCGGCGCCCAGCATGGGCGGCGTCACCCTGCCCCGCGGCAACGGGCAGACCGTCCGGCTGCCGCGTGGTGCCTCGCTGACCGACCTCGCCGAGAAGATCGGGGCGCAGCCGGCCGCGCTGGTGACCGCCCTGTTCCATCTCGGCGAGATGATCACCGCGACGCAGGCGGTGAACGACGAGACGCTGCAGCTGCTCGGTGCCGAGATCGGCTGGAACATCGAGGTCGTCAGCCCCGAGGACGAGGACCGCGAGCTGCTCGAGACCTTCGACCTCACCTTCGGTGACGAGGAGGGCAACGAGGAGGACTGGGAGTCCCGTCCGCCGGTCGTGACCGTCATGGGTCACGTCGACCACGGAAAGACCAAGCTGCTCGACGCCCTGCGCGACAGCAACGTCGTGGCGCGCGAGGCCGGTGGCATCACCCAGCACATCGGCGCCTACCAGATCGTGACCGAGCTCGAGCACAACGAGCGGCCGATCACGTTCATCGACACCCCGGGTCACGAGTCGTTCACCGCGATGCGTGCCCGAGGCGCGAAGGTCACCGACATCGTGGTGCTCGTGGTCGCGGCCGACGACGGCGTCATGCCGCAGACGGTCGAGGCGCTCAACCACGCGCAGGCGGCCGAGGTGCCGATCGTCGTGGCGGTGAACAAGATCGACAAGGAGGGGGCCAACCCCGCCAAGATCCGCCAGCAGCTCACCGAGTACGGCCTCGTCGCCGAGGAGTACGGCGGCGAGACGATGTTCGTCGACGTCTCCGCCACCACCCGGCAGGGCCTCGACGAGCTGCTCACGGCGATCCTGCTGACCGCCGACGCCTCGCTGGACCTGCGCGCGAACACCGAGCAGGACCCGCAGGGTGTGGTCATCGACGCCAAGCTGGACAAGGGTCGCGGCCCCGTCGCCACGGTGCTCGTCCAGCGCGGCACGCTGCGCCAGGGCGACTCGCTCGTGGCCGGTGACGCCTACGGCCGGGTCCGGTCGCTGCTCGACGAGCACGGCACCAAGCTCAAGGAAGCCCTGCCGTCGCGGCCGGTCCAGGTCGTCGGCCTGACGTCGGTCCCGCGAGCCGGCGACACCTTCCTGGTCGTCGAGGAGGACCGGGTGGCGCGGCAGATCGCCGACCGCCGCCAGGCCCGCATCCGCAACGCGCAGAACGCCTCCATGCGCAAGCGGATCAGCCTCGAGGACCTCGACGCCGCGCTCAAGGAGACCCGCCAGCTCAACCTGATCATCAAGGGCGACAACTCGGGCACCGTCGAGGCGCTCGAAGAGGCGCTGATGAAGATCGAGGTGGACGACGAGATCTCGCTGCGGGTCATCCACCGTGGCGTCGGTGGGATCACCAAGAGCGACATCGACCTGGCGCTGGCCGACGACGTCATCGTCCTGGGCTTCAACGTCCGGGCCGAGGGTCAGGCCACCGAGCTGGCCAACCGCGAGGGTGTGGACGTCCGGTACTACACGGTCCTCTACCAGGCCATCGACGAGATCGAGGCCGCTCTCAAGGGCATGCTCAAGCCCGAGTACGAGGAGGTCGCGCTCGGCTCCGCGGAGGTCCGCGAGGTCTTCCGGGTGCCGAAGATCGGCAACGTCGCCGGTTCGCTGGTCCGCAGCGGCACGATCGTCCGCAATTCGAAGGCGCGCCTTCTGCGTGACGGTGCCGTGGTCGCCGACAACCTGACGGTGGAGTCGCTCCGCCGGTTCAAGGACGACGCGACCGAGGTCCGCGAGGGCTACGAGTGCGGTATCGGCCTGGGGTCGTTCAACGACATCAAGGTCGACGACGTCATCGAGACCTTCGAGATCCGCGAGAAGCCGCGCGCATAGCGGAGGACCCGTCCTCCCCGCCCCCGCATCCGCGGGGGCGGGGAGCGGGCCCCGCACCGCACGCCCGGGCCGCAGAACGGGGGAGTGCCGGGTGTTCACCGGGTCGCTGACGGCCGACCTGCTGCTGGGCGACATCCACTCGCTCAAGGGCAAGCGCGCCGTCGTCCGGCCGATCGTGGCCGAGCTGCGGCGCCGCTACGCGGTGGCCGCCGCCGAGGTCGGCGACGTCGACCTGCACCGCAGGGTGCAGGTGGGCGTGGCCACCGTCGCCGGGGACGCCGGTCAGGTCGCCGACGTGCTCGACGCCTGCGAGCGGTTGCTGGCCGAGCGTCCCGAGGTGACGCTGCTGTCGACGCACCGCCAGTTGTTCTCCGACGAGGACTGACCAAGGACCCCTCGCCCCCCACCGCTCGGACGCTCGCGGCGGGATCCTGCGAGGGGGCCGATCCATCCACTCACCAGGAGGTCCGTGATGGCCGATCCGGCCCGCGCCCGCAAGCTGGCCGTCCGCATCCGGCAGATCGTCTCGTCGGCGATCGAGATGCAGATCAAGGACCCCCGTCTCGGCATGGTGACCATCACCGACGCCCGGGTGACCGGTGACCTCCGCGAGGCCACGGTCTTCTACACCGTCTACGGCGACCAGAGCCAGATCGAGGACTCCGCGAAGGCGCTGGCCAGCGCCACGGGCGTGCTCCGCTCCACCGTCGGCCGTCAGACGGGGATCAAGTTCGTGCCCACGCTGACATTCGTCGCCGACATCGTGCCCGACACCGCGCGGGAGCTCGAGGAGGCGCTCGAGCGCGCCCGGCACGCCGACGCCGAGCTGGCCCGCGCCCGCGAGGGCGCGAGCTACGCCGGCGAGCCCGACCCGTACCGGAAGCCGGCGGAGGACGGCGAGGACGGCGATCCCGAATCGCCGGCGACTGCCGATGACAGTGCCGAGGACGCGGGCATCGCGACGAGGAGCGGCTCATGACCGAGAACGACCCCGACCCCTACCTGCCGCCTGAGGAGCAGGACCGCCCCGTCCTCGGTGGCGCCGCCGCTCCGGACGCCGGCGACCCGACCCTCGGCGGCAAGCGCGGCCAGGTCGGCGAGACCGCCGGCATCGCCGCCGACGAGCCCGACGACGGGACGACGTACCCGGTCGGCGGGGGCGACACCTCGGAGGAGAGCGACGCGCCGCCGGTCGCCGAGCCCGGACCGGGTGCCTGACCGATGACCGCGCGACGTCCGCTCGCCGTGACCCGGCCGGTGGACCGCAGGTCGGTGGCCGGCGTGCTCGCCGATGCGGCCGACGCCCGCGCCACGGTCGTGCTCACCGGACACGTCCAGCCCGACGCGGACGCACTCGGCAGCACCCTCGCGCTGGCCGAGGGGCTGCGCCGTCGCGGTGCCCGCGTGCTCGCCACGTTCCCCGACCCGTTCACGCTGCCGCCGTCGCTCGGCTGGCTGCCCGGGGCCGAGGGGCTGGTGCCCTCGTCGGCCGTGCCGTCGTCGCCGGAGGTGTTCGTCAGCCTCGACGCGGCCTCGCCGGGGCGGATCGGTGAGCTCGCCCCGCTGCTCAGCTCCGCCGGCACGTCGGTGGTCATCGACCATCACGCCAGCAACCCCGGCTTCGGCGACCTGCGCCTGATCGACGGCACCGCGCCGGCCACCGTGAGCCTGGTCGCCGACCTGCTCGACGGCCTCGGCGTCACCCTCGACGCGCAGCTGGCCACCCTGCTGTACGCGGGACTGGCGGCCGACACCGGCTCCTTCCGCTTTCCCAACACCCGGTCGGACACGCACGAACTCGCCGCCCGGCTGCTGGCCACCGGCATCGACCACGCCGCGATCAGCCGCCGGCTGTTCGACACCGCGCCCTTCGGCTGGCTCGGCCTGCTCTCGGTCGTCACCGGCCGCGCCGTCCTCGAGCCCGAGGTCGGGGAGGGCCTGGTGTGGACCTGGTCCAGCGCGGCCGAGGCGGCCGAGCACGGATTGCCGGCCGAGCAGCTCGAGGCGCTGGTCGACGTGGTCCGCTCCACCCAGGAGGCCGACGTCGCCTGCGTGCTCAAGGGGCAGCCGGACGGCACCTGGTCGGTCTCGCTGCGCTCGCGCGGTGGTACCGACGTCGCCCGCGTCGCCGGGGCCTTCGGCGGCGGTGGGCACACCCTCGCGGCCGGCTTCAGCTCCACGCTCGACTGGGAGGGCACCGTCGCGGCCCTCCGCGCCGAGTTGGCCTGAGGGCGCGATTCTCCCGCCGATCATGGAGCTGTGACCGCTTTCCCGCCCTGCACCGCGGTCAGGGCGCCATGATCGCCGCGAAGACGCCCTCGGTGCCGGCTCTGGCAGCGCCGGCGCTGGTGGTGCTGGCCGCGGAGCCGCTGTACCTGCTGGTCGACACGGCGGTCGTGGGCAACCTCGGCACCGTGGCGCTCGGTGGACTCGCCGTCGGTGGGGGACTCCTGGCCTGGTCGGCGGCCCTGCTGAACTTCCTCGCCTACGGCACCACCGCCCGCGCCGCCCGCCGCGCCGGTGCCGGGGACCGCGCCGGTGCGGTGGCGGAGGGGGTGCAGGCGACCTGGCTCGCGCTGGCCCTCGGGCTCGCCCTGGTGCTGATCTTCCAGCTGCTCGCCGGGCCGATGACGCGGCTGCTCGCCGGCGGCGCCGGTCCGGTGGCCGCGGCGGGGGAGGAGTGGCTGCGCATCGCCAGTCTGGGCCTGCCGCTGCTGCTGGTCTCGCTGGCCGGCAACGGCTGGCTGCGCGGGGTGCAGGAGCTGCGGCGGCCGATGCGGTTCGTGCTCGCCGGCAGCCTGGTGAGCCTGGTGCTCTGCCCGGTGCTCGTGTACCCGGCCGGACTCGGCCTCGTCGGCTCCGCGGTCGCGAACGTGGTCGGGCAGGCGGTGTCGGCCGGGCTGTTCCTCGCGGCGCTCTCCCGGGAGCGGGTCGACTGGCGCCCCCGGCCGGCCGCGCTGCGCGCCCAACTGGTGATCGGCCGCGACCTGCTGCTGCGCGCGGTCGTGCTGCAGCTGTCCTTCCTCGTGGCCACGGGCGTGGTCGCCCGCGCCGGCACCGCGTCGCTGGGCGCGCACCAGATCGCCGTCCAGCTGTTCTTCTTCCTCGCCCTCGTCCTCGACGCCTA
Organism: uncultured Actinomycetota bacterium; assembly: GCA_963723745.1. Lineage (GTDB taxonomy): Bacteria > Actinomycetota > Actinomycetes > Mycobacteriales > Geodermatophilaceae > CAVRRZ01. Next base: position 1,019,521 of record CAVRRZ010000005.1, on the reverse strand, counting down.
CGCGATCGCCGCGCAGACGCTGGTCGGCCAGGCCCTCGGGGCCCGCCGTCCGGACGACGCGCGGTCCACCGCCCGTCGCGTCACCTGGTGGGGACTCGGCACCGGTCTGCTCGTCGCCGCCGTGCTGCTCGTCCTCCGTCCGCTGGTGCTGCCGCTGTTCACCGACGACCCCGCGGTGGTCGAGCAGGCGACCGTCGCCTGGTGGTTCCTCGCCGCTGTGCAGCCCCTGGCCGGAGTGGTGTTCGCCCTGGACGGCGTCCTCATGGGTGCCGGCGACGTCGGCTACCTGCGCACGGTCACGATCGGTGCCGCGCTGATCGGCTTCCTGCCGCTGTCGCTGCTCGCCGCACCGCTGGGCTGGGGGCTCGCGGGGGTCTGGGCGGGGCTGACGCTGTTCATCGTGCTGCGGCTGGCCGGGGTGCTGGCCCGGGTGGCGGGTGACCGCTGGTTGAGCGCACCTGTGACAGTGACGTCGTGAGGTCCATCCATGAGTAGGCGACGTCCCGATGCCGACGTGCCCCCCGGCATCCTGCTGGTCGACAAGGCCGGCGGCATGACCTCGCACGACGTGGTCGCCCGGGCCCGCCGGGCGCTGTCGGTCCGACGGGTCGGGCACGCCGGAACGCTGGACCCGATGGCGACCGGCCTGCTGCTGCTCGGCGTCGGCGCTGCCACCCGGCTGCTCGGCCACCTCGGCGGGCACGACAAGACCTACGACGCCACCCTCCGGCTCGGCCAGGCCACGGTCACCGACGACCGGGAGGGCGAGGTCACCGGCACGACGTCGACCGCGTCGGTCACCGACGGCGCCGTCGCGGCCGCGCTCAGCGCCCAGACGGGGCCGCTGCTGCAGGTGCCCTCGTCGGTGAGTGCCGTGAAGGTCGCCGGACGGCGCTCCTACGACCGGGTGCGCGCCGGTGAGGACGTCGAGCTGCCGCCCCGACCGGTCACGGTGCACCGCCTGGAGGTGCACGCGATCCGCCGGCCGACGTCCGACCTGATCGACGTCGACGTCACCGTCGCGTGCACCGCCGGCACCTACATCCGGGCCATCGCCCGCGACGCCGGGGCCGCCCTCGGCGTCGGCGGGCACCTCACCGCGCTGCGGCGCACCACCTCGGGGCCGTTCGCGGTCGAGGACGCCGCGCCGGTCGAGGACGCCGCCACCTCACTGCTCGCCGGCGGCGGGGTCGGCTTCCTGCCCCTGGCCGACGCCGCCCGGGCGGTCTTCGCGGAGCGGGCGCTCACCGCCGAGGAGGCCACGGCGCTCGGCTACGGGCAGCGCATCGCCGCGACGGGCGCGGCCGGCCTCGTCGCCGGCATCGACCCGCAGGGGCGGCTGGTCGCGCTCGTCGAGGACGCCGGGCCGACCGCGCGGGTGAGCGTGGGCTTCCCGCCGTCCTGACGATCCGGCTCGGGCGGGGGCAGGGAGTTCCGCCGCGTCCCCGTCGCCGGCCGTGGCACTCTGCCCGATGTGACGCTCGACGACCGGCTGGCCGCGCTCGACGCCGACCTGGCCCGGCTGCCCGGCGTCCTGGTCGCCTTCTCCGGCGGCGTGGACTCCGGGACGCTCCTGGCCGCGGCCGTGCGGGCGCTCGGCCCCGAGCGGGTGGTCGCCGCGACCGCCGTGTCGCCGAGCCTGCCGGCGACCGAGCGGGTCGGCGCGGCCGAGTTCGCCGTGTCCCTGGGCGTACGGCACGAGCAGCCGGAGACCTTCGAGCTCGACCGGTCCGGCTACGTCGCCAACGCCGGCGACCGGTGCGCCTTCTGCAAGTCCGAGCTCGTCGACGTCCTGATGCCGTTGGCCGCCCGCCTCGGCGTCGCCGACGTGGTCACCGGCACCAACGCCGACGACGTGTCGGCCGGGTTCCGGCCGGGGATCCGCGCGGCCGCCGCGCGGGGAGCGTGGGCGCCGCTGGCCCGCGCCGGGCTCGGCAAGGACGACGTCCGGGCCGCTGCCCGGCGGTGGGGGCTGTCGCTGGCCGACAAGCCGGCGGCCGCGTGCCTGGCCAGCCGGATCGCCTACGACGTGCCGGTCACCGCCGCGGGACTGGCTCGGGTGGAACGGGCCGAAGCGGGCCTGCGCGCCGCGCTGCACGCCGCCGGGATCCCGGTCCGCAACCTCCGGGTGCGCGACCTGGGGGCCGACACCGCGCGGGTGGAGATCGACGCCGAGCTGCTGCCTTCGGTCGCCGCCCGGCCCGAGGTGCTCGCGCCGGTCCGCCAGGACTTCGCACGTGTCGAGGTGGACCCGCGGGGGTTCCGCTCCGGATCGATGAACGAGCTGTTGCCCGATCCCGTCCGCTATCGCTGACCCGGTGAGGGGCGCGAGGGGCGGGCGATCCGGGCCGCCGCCACACCGGCGCCGAACCCGTTGTCGATGTTGACCACCAGGACGCCCGGTGCGCAGGCGGTGAGCATGGTGAGCAGCGCCGCGAGGCCCTCGAAGGCCGCCCCGTAGCCGACCGACGTCGGCACGGCCACGACCAGCCGGTCGGTCAGCCCCGCGACGACGCTGGGCAGGGCTCCGTCCATGCCGGCGACGACGACCACGGCGTCGGCCGCGGCGATGTCGGGAGCCACGGCCAGGACCCGGTGCACCCCGGCCACCCCGACGTCGTCGAAGCGACGGGCCGCGACCCCGCAGGCGCGCAGGGTCGCGCACACCTCGGCCGCCACCGGGCCGTCGGACGTGCCCGCAGTCAGCACCACCACGTCGCCCGCCGGCACGGGGACGGTGCCCACGAGGGCGCACCGGGCCTCGGGGTCGATCTCCGCGTCGGGCCAGCGGGTCCGGACGGCGTCGGCGGTGGCCTCGTCGACCCGCGTCGCCCATGCCGTCGCCGCCCCGCCGTCGAGGAGGGCCGCCAGGCAGGCCACGGTCTGTTCCGGCGTCTTGCCCGCGGCATAGACGACCTCCGGGGTGCCGGTGCGCGCGACCCGGTCCAGGTCCAGGCGGGCGAAGCCCAGGTCCGCGGTGCGGTACGTGCTCACGCCGACAGGGTGCCCCATCGACGGGCCGGCGCCGGTCGAGACCGGGGATTAGCGCGGCGTCGGGGCGGGCACCAGCAGCCGCATGAGTGTCGTCAAGATCAACGCGATCACCGTTCCGGCGGAGCAGCAGGAGCGCTTCGAGGAGCGGTTCCGCGGCCGCGCGGGTGCCGTCGAGACCACTCCGGGCTTCGAGTGGTTCGAGCTGCTCCGCCCGCAGGAGGGCACCGACCAGTACCTGGTCTACACCCGCTGGAGCAGCGAGGCCGACTACGAGGCATGGCAGTCCGGCCAGGACTTCGACCGTGCCCACTCCGGTGGCGGTGACACTCTCGCGCCCGCGGCGAGCCGGTCGGCGCACCTGTGGTCCTACGAGGTCATCGAGTCGGCGGGGCCGAGGGCGACCCGGTAGAGCCAGGTCTGATCGATCGCCCGGGCGAGGGCTGGCTAGGGTGAGCGGGCGGGTGCGGAGGTTGTCTCCCGCCCGCCCGGGCCGCATCCTTCGCAGGTGGGAGACATGACCGACACGCTCGCCGACACCCGCACGACCTCGCGCACGTTCGTCGAGGGCGTTCCGGTCGTCGTGGAGGAGATCTCCCGCCGTCCGGCCGCCGAGCGTGCCGAGGTGCTGGCGAACCCCGGCTTCGGCCGGCACTTCACCGACAGCATGTTCGTGGCTCGCTACGCCGCCGGCCAGGGCTGGTACGACGCCCGCCTGACGTCCTACGCGCCCCTGCAGCTGGACCCGGCGACCGCGGCGCTGCACTACGCGCAGTCGATCTTCGAGGGGCTGAAGGCCTACGCCCAGCCCGACGGCAGCGTCGCCACGTTCCGTCCCGAGGCCAACGCCGCCCGCTTCGTGCGCGGCGCGAAGCGGCTGGCCATGCCGCCGGTGCCCGAGCAGGCCTTCCTCGCGGCCGTCGACGCGCTGGTCGACGCCGACCGCGACTGGGTTCCCACCGGAGCGGACCAGACCCTGTACCTGCGCCCCTACCAGCTGGCCAGCGAACCGTTCCTCGGCGTCCGGCCCGCGCACGAGTACCTCTTCCTCGTCATCGCCAGCCCGGCCGGGCCGTACTTCCCGCGCGGCGTCCAGCCCGTCTCGGTGTACCTCTCCGAGGACTACATCCGCGCGGCTCCCGGCGGCACCGGCGAGGTCAAGTGCGCGGGCAACTACGCGGCCAGCCTGCTCGCCCAGGAACAGGCCATCGCCGCCGGCTGCGACCAGGTCGTGTGGCTCGACGCGGTCGAGAAGCGCTACGTCGAGGAGATGGGCGGGATGAACCTGTTCTTCGTGCTCGGCTCCGGCCCCGACGCCGAACTCGTGACGCCGGAGCTCACCGGCACCCTGCTGCCCGGCATCACCCGCGACTCGCTGATCACGTTGGCCCGCGAGCGCGGGCACACGGTCACCGAGCGGAAGTTCTCCGTCGACGAGTGGCGTGCGGGCGTCGCCGACGGCTCGATCACCGAGACCTTCGCCTGCGGCACCGCCGCCGTCATCACCCCGGTCGGCGAGGTGAAGGCCCGCACCGGTGACTTCACCGTCGGCGACGGCACCCCCGGTCCGCTGACCACGGGCCTGCGCGAGGCGCTCCTCGACATCCAGCACGGGCGGGTCGCCGACAGCCACGGCTGGCTGCACCGGGTCGGCTGAGCGAGGCGAGCGGGTGCTGCGCTGGCGGGGGATCGAGGCGACCCCCGGTGACCTCGGGCGCACGGTGGTCACCATCGGCATGTACGACGGCGTCCACCGGGGCCACCAGGTCCTGATCGGGACGGCGGTCCAGCGGGCCCGGGCGATGGGGCGGCCCTGCCTGCTGCTGACCTTCGACCCGCACCCGGCCGAGGTGGTGCGGCCCGGGTCGCACCCGGCGATCCTCACGTCGCTGGACCGCAAGGCCGAGCTCGTCGCCGCCCTGGGGGTGGATGCGATGTGCGTGCTGCCGTTCACCGCCGACTTCATGCGGTTGTCGCCGGAGAGCTTCACGCACACGGTCCTGGTCGAGCAGGTGCACGCGGCGCAGGTCGTCGTCGGGGAGAACTTCACCTACGGGCACCGCGCCGCCGGCACGGTCGCCTCGCTGACCGCGGAGGGCCGGCGCTTCGGCTTCGGCGTGGAGGGCGTGCCGCTCACGCACCTGTCCGACGGACCGTCCCCCGACGCGGACGTCAGCGTCTCCTCGACCTACGTACGCGCCTGCGTGGCGGCCGGTGACATGGAGTCCGCGGCGGCCGCCCTGGGGCGGCCGCACCGGGTGGACGGCGTCGTCGTCCGTGGGGAGCGCCGCGGGCGTGCGCTCGGCTACCCGACGGCGAACGTCGAGAGCGCCCCCTTCACCGCGATCCCGGCCGACGGCGTCTACGCCGGGCACCTGGTCACCCGTGACCTGGAGGGGCGCAGCCGCGAGCGGTTCCCGGCCGCGATCTCGGTGGGCACCAACCCGACGTTCCAGGGCACCCGCCGCACGGTGGAGGCCTACCTCCTCGACTGGGAGGGCGACCTCTACGGCGAGCACGTCGGCGTCGAGTTCGTCCGCCGGTTGCGGCCGATGCGCGCGTTCACCGGCGTCGACGAGCTCGTCGCCGCCATGGATCAGGACGTCGTCGACACCCGCGCCGCCCTGGACGCGGCCGACCCGAGTTGATCATCGTCCGCGTGCGCGGCCGTATGGCGTGTCCGGCCGTGTCCCGCGCACACGGACGATGATCAACTCCTGGGAGTCGGGCGGACGACCGGACGCCACTGTGTAGTCTTGGACGGTCGGGCCTGTGCCCGACGTGTGTGAGACCTGCCCTCGTGAGTCAGACCGGGGGCCACACGTGACCTGCCCGGGAGGCGACCTATGGCGCTCGAGAGTGCGCTGAAGAAGCAGATCATGACCGAGTACGCGACGGTCGAGAACGACACCGGTTCCCCCGAGGTGCAGGTCGCGATGCTGACCCGACGGATCAGCGACCTGACCGAGCACCTCAAGGCACACAAGCACGACCACCACAGCCGCCGGGGCCTGCTCCTGCTGGTCGGCCGGCGTCGTCGGCTGCTGAACTACCTGGCGAAGACCGACATCACCCGGTACCGCTCGCTGATCGAGCGGCTCGGACTGCGTCGCTAGTACGTCGAGGGGACCGTCCCGCACTCGGGCCGGTCCCCTCTCTCGTGCGGCACCCGTCGCACGAGCCAGGCGGCACTCGAGCCGGCCCCGTCCCCTGCCAGGCCGGTCCTCGGTAGTGGCCCCCGGGCAACGCCTCCCAGCATCTGCGCCGGGAGGACCCCCGTCCCCGAGGGCTTCGATCGAAGACCGGTCGCCCCGGACGAACGCCGGTGCCCCACCGAAGGGGTGGAGTGCCGCGAGAGGAGATCGCACCGGCAAGAGGCCGGTTGCGACGAAGAGAGAAGGACACGTGTCCGCACCCACCACGAGCGGGATCACCGCTGAGTACGACGCCGAAGAAGGCGTCACCACCGCTACCGCGGTGATCGACAACGGCAGCTACGGCAGCCGCACCGTCACCTTCGAGACCGGCCGCCTCGCCCGCCAGGCCGCCGGCTCCGTCGTCGCCACCATGGGCGACACCACGCTGCTGTCGGCGACCACCGCCGGTCGTTCGCCGAAGGAGCAGTTCGACTTCTTCCCGCTGACCGTGGACGTCGAGGAGCGGATGTACGCCGCCGGGCGCATCCCCGGCTCGTTCTTCCGCCGCGAGGGCCGCCCGTCCGAGGACGCCATCCTCACCTGCCGGCTGATCGACCGCCCGCTGCGGCCGACGTTCGCCAAGGGTCTGCGCAACGAGGTCCAGGTCGTCATCACGGTCCTGGCCCTGGACCCCGACCACCTCTACGACGTGCTCGCGATCAACGGCGCCTCGGCGTCGACGCAGCTCTCCGGCCTGCCGTTCTCCGGCCCGGTCGGCGCCACCCGCGTGGCCCTGGTCAACGGGCAGTGGATCGGCTTCCCGACCCACAGCGAGCTCGAGGACGCCGTCTTCGACATGGTCGTGGCCGGCCGCGTGCTCCCGGACGGCGACGTCGCGATCATGATGGTCGAGGCCGAGGCCACCGAGAAGACGATCGCCCTCGTCGAGGGTGGCGCGCCCGCGCCGACCGAGGAGGTCGTGGCCCAGGGCCTCGAGGCCGCCAAGCCCTTCATCAAGTCGCTGTGCGAGGCGCAGGCCGCGCTCGCGGCCAAGGCCGCCAAGCCGGTGCAGGAGTTCCCGCGCTTCCTCGACTACCAGGACGACGTCTACGCCGCCGTCGAGGCCCAGGCCGCCGCCAAGCTCGCCGAGGTGCAGGCCATCCCGGCCAAGCAGGAGCGGGAGGCGGCGACCGACGCGCTCAAGGACGAGGTCAAGGCCGCTCTGGCCGGCCAGTTCGAGGGTCGCGAGAAGGAGATCTCGGGCGCCTTCCGCGCGGTGACCAAGAAGGTCATCCGCCAGCGGATCCTGCGCGACAAGGTGCGCATCGACGGCCGCGGCGTCACCGACATCCGGCCGCTGTCGGCCGAGGTCGACGTGATCCCGCGCGTGCACGGCTCGGCGCTGTTCGAGCGCGGCGAGACCCAGATCCTGGGCGTGACCACGCTGAACATGCTCCGGATGGAGCAGCAGCTCGACACGTTGTCCCCGGACAACAAGAAGCGCTACATGCACAACTACAACTTCCCGCCGTACTCGACCGGTGAGACCGGCCGGGTGGGCTCGCCCAAGCGTCGTGAGATCGGCCACGGTGCCCTGGCCGAGCGCGCGCTGCTGCCGGTGCTGCCCGACCGCGAGGAGTTCCCGTACGCGATCCGGCAGGTGTCGGAGGCGCTGGGCTCCAACGGGTCGACGTCGATGGGCTCGGTCTGCGCCTCGACGATGGCGCTGCTCAACGCCGGCGTGCCGCTGCGCGCCCCGGTCGCCGGCATCGCCATGGGCCTGGTGTCCGATGAGGTGGACGGCAAGACCGAGTACGTCGCGCTGACCGACATCCTCGGTGCCGAAGACGCCTTCGGTGACATGGACTTCAAGGTCGCCGGCACCAAGGACTTCGTGACCGCGCTGCAGCTGGACACCAAGCTCGACGGCATCCCCTCCGACGTGCTCGCCCAGGCGCTGACCCAGGCCCGCGCCGCCCGGCTGCACATCCTCGAGGTGATGAACGAGGCCATCGACGCCCCCGACGAGATGAGCCCGTACGCGCCGCGGGTCACCACCGTGCGCATCCCGGTCGACAAGATCGGCGCGGTCATCGGCCCCAAGGGCCAGATGATCAACGCGATCCAGGACGAGACCGGCGCGGACATCACCATCGAGGACGACGGCACCATCTACGTCGGCGCCTCCGACGGCCCGTCGGCCCAGGCTGCGGTGGACCGGATCAACGCGATCGCCAACCCGCAGATGCCCAAGGTCGGCGAGCGCTTCCTCGGCACCGTCGTCAAGACGACGCCGTTCGGTGCCTTCGTGTCCCTGCTCCCGGGCAAGGACGGGCTGGTGCACATCAGCAAGCTCGGTGCCGGCAAGCGCATCGGCAAGGTCGAGGACGTCGTCAACGTGGGCGACAAGCTGCAGGTCGAGATCACCGACATCGACGCCCGCGGCAAGATCAGCCTCGTCCCGGTGCAGGCCGAGGGTGACGGTGCCGCCCCGGCCGAGGCGTCAGCCGATGCCGCCGACGCACCCGCGAGTGAGTGACGGCCGCTGAGACGGCCGGGACCGGGGCGGGTGCTGTCGCACCCGCCCCGGCTCCCGTCGGGGTGACCGCGCTGCTCGACCTCGACGAGGTCGGCTGCCGGGTGGAGCGCACGGAACTGCCCGGGGGGCTCCGGGTGCTGACCGAGACCATGCCCGGCGTCCTCTCGGCCACGCTCGGCATCTGGGTCGGAGTCGGCTCCCGCGACGAGGACGACCGGCTGGCCGGCTCGTCGCACTTCCTCGAGCACCTGCTGTTCAAGGGGACGGCGAGCCGTAGCGCCCTGGAGATCGCGACGGCGATGGACGCCGTCGGCGGTGAGATGAACGCGTTCACCGCCAAGGAGCACACCTGCTACTACGCGAACGTGCTCGCCAGCGACCTGCCGCTCGCGGTCACCCTGCTGTCGGACCTGGTGACTGAGGCGTGCAACACCGCCGAGGACCTCGAGTCCGAGCGCACGGTCGTCCTCGAGGAGATCGCCATGCGCGACGACGAGCCCTCGGACGCCGTGCACGACCTGTTCGCCGAGACGCTCTTCGGCGCCACGTCCCTGGGCCGCTCCGTGCTGGGCAGCATCGAGTCGATCGAGTCCCTGACCCGGGACGACGTCCACGGGTGGTACCGCAGCCGCTATGCGCCGCCGTCCATCGTCGTCACCGCGGCCGGCCGCGTCGACCACCAGCAGGTGCTGGACCTGGTCACCGCCGCCTTCGGCGACCGGCTCGCCGGCGACGCCCATCCGGCACCGCTGCGCCGAGGGGACGACGCCTCCTTCACCCGGCCGGCGCGACCCCACGGACTGATCCCGCGACGGACCGAGCAGGCCCACCTGCTGCTGGGCAGCCTCGGCATGTCGCGGTTGGACGAGCGGCGGTACGCCGCTGCCGTGCTCGACACGGCCGTGGGTGGCGGGATGAGCTCGCGGCTGTTCCAGGAGATCCGCGAGAAGCGTGGGCTGGTCTACAGCGTCGGCTCGGCCCTGACCCACTACGCCGGGACGGGCTCGTTCTCCGTCTACGCCGGGTGCTCGCCCAAGCGGGTGCCGGAGGTGCTGCGGCTGGTGCGGGAGGAACTGGCGCGCGTGGCCGCCGACGGGCTGACACCGGAAGAGGTCGCGCGGGGGCGGGGCCAGCTCAAGGGCGGCATGGTGCTCGGACTCGAGGACACCGGTTCGCGGATGAGCCGGCTCGGCAAGAGCGAGCTGTCGTTCGGGGAGTACCTCCCCGTGCGCGAGGTGCTCGACCGGCTGGACGCGCGTGGACGAGGAGCAGGTCCGCGCGGTGGCCGCCGAGCTGCTGGGCCGGGACACCTGCCTCGCGGTCGTCGGCCCCTACCGCGAGTCCGACCTCGACCGGCTCTGATGCCGGCCACGGCCTGATGCCACGGGTGCTCGCCGTCCACGGCACCCTGGCGCGCGGCGCGTTCGCCGTGGCCGTGCTGGTGTCGCTCGCCGTCCTGTTCGCCCCTGCCGGTGAGGTGCCGAGCGCGCCGCCCGGCGTGGACAAGGTCGTCCACCTGCTGCTGTTCCTGGCGCTGGCCCTGACCGGGCGCTGGGCCGGCGTCGGCGCGCCGGTGCTGGGCGGACTGCTCGTGGGATACGCGGCCGGAAGCGAGCTCGTCCAGGCGTTCTCGCCGCTGCAGCGGTCCGGGAGTGCGGCCGACTGGCTCGCCGACGTGCTCGGTGTCGCTGCCGGGCTGGGACTCTGGTCGCTCGGCGAGCGGCTGCTGCGACGACGGGCGGGCGCCTGACCGGGGTGGCTGCCTTGCGAACGGGCGCCGCGTCGGAAAGCCTGACCCGGTGACCACCTCCGCAGCCGAACCGTCCACCCTCGCCGATCCGACCGGCGAGGTCCCGCGCACGACCGTCGGGGTGCTCGGTGCCCGCGGCCGCATGGGCACCGAGGTGGTCAAGGCGGTCAACGCCGCCGACGACCTCGAGCTCGTCGCGATGGTCGACGAGGGCGACTGGCTGTTCAACGTCGCCGACGCGGGCGCGCAGGTGGTCGTGGACTTCACGCGGCCCGACGTGGTCATGGACAACATCCGCTTCTGCATCGACCAGAACATCCACTGCGTCGTCGGGACCACCGGCTTCGACGAGGACAAGCTGGCCACGGTCGCCGAGTGGCTCAAGCCCAAGCCGGACGTCGGAGTCGTGATCGCGCCCAACTTCGGGATCGGCGCGATCCTCCTGATGCGCTTCGCGCAGGAGGCGGCCCGCTTCTTCCCGTCCGTCGAGGTGGTGGAGCTGCACCACCCGAACAAGGTCGACGCACCGTCGGGGACCGCGGTGCGGACGGCACGCCTGGTCGCGGCCGCCCGCCGCGCCGCCGGCCTGCCGCCGTCACCCGACGCCACCACCGACTCCCTCCCGGGAGCCCGGGGTGCCGACGTGGAGGGGGTGGCGGTGCACGCCGTCCGGCTCACCGGTCTGGTCGCCCACCAGGAGGTGCTGATGGGCGCCGCGGGGGAGACCCTGACCCTGCGGCACGACTCGTTCGACCGGGCCTCCTTCATGCCCGGGGTGCTGCTCGCGGTGCGCGAGATCGGCCGCCGCCCCGGGTTGACGGTCGGCATCGAGTCCTTCCTCGGCCTGTAGGACGGTCGGGCCGGGCCGCTCCGGACGACCCCTGGCACGGGCCGTCCCGGATGGTGTATGTTCGTCGATGCGCCGGGCGGGCCGAGAGGCCAGCCGGTCAGACCCCCGGGTCAGGCCGACGCACCGCAGGGTAGAGTGGGACAAGCCGCTGACGATGAAGCCCGAGAGGGTGGAGTTGTTGTGCGTCCGCTCCTTGAGAACTCAACAGCGTGCCGAAAGTCAGTGCCAAGTAATAACCCCGTGCCGGGTGCCTTCGGGTGTCTGGTGGGGATTCCTTTGGTTGATTGATATCGAGAGTGCTAGCTCTCGGTTCTCAGCTGGGATCGAATTCATCTACGGAGAGTTTGATCCTGGCTCAGGACGAACGCTGGCGGCGTGCTTAACACATGCAAGTCGAACGAGGCCCCGCCTTCGGGTGGGTGTTCTAGTGGCGAACGGGTGAGTAACACGTGGGCAACCTGCCCCCGGCTCTGGGATAACTCCAAGAAATTGGGGCTAATACCGGATATGACCGCTGACCGCATGGTCTGGTGGTGGAAAGTTTTATCGGCTGGGGATGGGCCCGCGGCCTATCAGCTTGTTGGTGGGGTAGTGGCCTACCAAGGCGACGACGGGTAGCCGGCCTGAGAGGGTGACCGGCCACACTGGGACTGAGACACGGCCCAGACTCCTACGGGAGGCAGCAGTGGGGAATATTGCGCAATGGGCGGAAGCCTGACGCAGCGACGCCGCGTGGGGGATGACGGCCTTCGGGTTGTAAACCTCTTTCAGCAGGGACGAAGCGAAAGTGACGGTACCTGCAGAAGAAGCACCGGCCAACTACGTGCCAGCAGCCGCGGTAATACGTAGGGTGCAAGCGTTGTCCGGAATTATTGGGCGTAAAGAGCTCGTAGGCGGTTCGTCGCGTCGGCTGTGAAAACCTGAGGCTCAACCTCAGGCCTGCAGTCGATACGGGCGGACTTGAGTGTTGCAGGGGAGACTGGAATTCCTGGTGTAGCGGTGAAATGCGCAGATATCAGGAGGAACACCGGTGGCGAAGGCGGGTCTCTGGGCAACTACTGACGCTGAGGAGCGAAAGCGTGGGGAGCGAACAGGATTAGATACCCTGGTAGTCCACGCCGTAAACGTTGGGCGCTAGGTGTGGGGGCCATTCCACGGTCTCCGTGCCGCAGCTAACGCATTAAGCGCCCCGCCTGGGGAGTACGGCCGCAAGGCTAAAACTCAAAGGAATTGACGGGGGCCCGCACAAGCGGCGGAGCATGTTGCTTAATTCGATGCAACGCGAAGAACCTTACCTAGGCTTGACATGCACGGAAATCTCGCAGAGATGCGGGGTCCGTAAGGGCCGTGCACAGGTGGTGCATGGTTGTCGTCAGCTCGTGTCGTGAGATGTTGGGTTAAGTCCCGCAACGAGCGCAACCCTCGTTCCATGTTGCCAGCGCGTAATGGCGGGGACTCATGGGAGACTGCCGGGGTCAACTCGGAGGAAGGTGGGGATGACGTCAAATCATCATGCCCCTTATGTCTAGGGCTGCAAACATGCTACAATGGCCGGTACAAAGGGCTGCGATACCGTGAGGTGGAGCGAATCCCAAAAAGCCGGTCTCAGTTCGGATTGGGGTCTGCAACTCGACCCCATGAAGTTGGAGTCGCTAGTAATCGCAGATCAGCAACGCTGCGGTGAATACGTTCCCGGGCCTTGTACACACCGCCCGTCACGTCACGAAAGTCGGTAACGCCCGAAGCCGGTGGCCCAACCCTTGTGGAGGGAGCCGTCGAAGGCGGGATCGGCGATTGGGACGAAGTCGTAACAAGGTAGCCGTACCGGAAGGTGCGGCTGGATCACCTCCTTTCTAAGGAGCACTGGCCACACCTCCCACCTTTGGTGAGGAGCCTGTGTGGTCCAGAGCCGCGCCCGCATCGGGATCGGCCACTCGTCTGGAGTGGTCGGCGTGTGTGTGGGGTGGTGCTCGAGGGTGGAACGCTGACCAGTTCGGCCGGCTCGCGTGGCGGGCTCCTAGTACTGCTTGTTCCTTCGGGGGTGGGTGTGGATCGGGGTCGGGTGCGTGGGTGGGTGGTAGGCACGCTGTTGGGTCCTGAGGGAACGGGCGACCGTTGTTCCTCGGTTGGGTCAGGGCTTCCTTGTCCTCGTACCGCTTGCATGGGTCCGGTTGGCGCCGGGTGGGTGTGGGTTGGCGGGGGTGTGTGGGGGTGTCTGGTTGTTGGTTGAGAACTGCACAGTGGACGCGAGCATCTTCTGACTCTGTTTTGCAGGGTTTGTTTGTAGGGCCGCACATTCTGTTTCCTTCCGGGGGTGGGGTGTGCGGTGTTTGTTGTGTGGCAAGTTGTTAAGGGCACACGGTGGATGCCTGGGCACCAGGAGCCGATGAAGGACGTGGGAGGCTGCGTTAAGCCTCGGGGAGCTGCCAACCGAGCGTTGATCCGAGGATGTCCGAATGGGGGAACCCCGCACCAGTCATGTGGTGTGACCCGCGCCTGAACACATAGGGCGTGTGGAGGGAACGTGGGGAAGTGAAACATCTCAGTACCCACAGGAAGAGAAAACAACAGTGATTCCGTGAGTAGTGGCGAGCGAAAGCGGATGAGGCTAAACCGGTCGCATGTGATACCCGGCAGGGGTTGTGTGGTCGGGGTCGTGGGACGACTCAGCTGGTTCTGCCGGACCGGCGGGGAGTGAGAAAGCGTCGTGGTTAGGGGAAGGCCTCTGGAAGGGGTCGCCGTAGAGGGTGAGAGCCCCGTACCCGAAAGCCTGGCGCCTCCCGAGTTGTATCCCAAGTAGCACCGAGCCCGTGAAATTCGGTGTGAATCTGGCGGGACCACCCGCTAAGCCTAAATACTTCCTGGTGACCGATAGCGGACAAGTACCGTGAGGGAAAGGTGAAAAGTACCCCGGGAGGGGAGTGAAATAGTACCTGAAACCGTGTGCCTACAAGCCGTGAGAGCCGCAGCCGGTTTTGCCGGCACGGTGATTGCGTGCCTTTTGAAGAATGAGCCTGCGAGTTAGCGGTACGTGGCGAGGTTAACCCGTGTGGGGTAGCCGTAGCGAAAGCGAGTCCGAACAGGGCGATCTACAGTCGCGTGCTCTAGACCCGAAGCCGAGTGATCTACCCATGGCCAGGTTGAAGCGCGGGTAAGACCGCGTGGAGGACCGAACCCACCAGGGTTGAAAACCTGGGGGATGAGCTGTGGGTAGGGGTGAAAGGCCAATCAAACTCGGTGATAGCTGGTTCTCCCCGAAATGCATTTAGGTGCAGCGTCACGTGTTTCTTGCCGGAGGTAGAGCACTGGATGGCCGATGGGCCCCACAAGGTTACTGACGTCAACCAAACTCCGAATGCCGGTAAGTGAGAGCGTGGCAGTGAGACTGCGGGCGATAAGGTTCGTAGTCGAGAGGGAAACAGCCCAGATCATCGGCTAAGGCCCCTAAGCGTGTGCTAAGTGGAAAAGGATGTGGAGTCGCAGAGACAACCAGGAGGTTGGCTTAGAAGCAGCCACCCTTGAAAGAGTGCGTAATAGCTCACTGGTCAAGTGGTTCCGCGCCGACAATGTAGCGGGGCTCAAGCACACCGCCGAAGCCGTGGCATTCATGCGTTAGCCCGTCGTTGGTCCTTGTGGCCGGCGGCCAGGTGCGTGGATGGGTAGGGGAGCGTCGTGTGGCGGTGGAAGCGGCGGAGTGATCCAGCCGTGGACGCCACGCGAGTGAGAATGCAGGCATGAGTAGCGAGAGGGGAGTGAGAACCTCCCCCGCCGGAAGACCAAGGGTTCCTGGGCCAGGCTAATCCGCCCAGGGTGAGTCGGGACCTAAGGCGAGGCCGACAGGCGTAGTCGATGGACAACGGGTTGATATTCCCGTACCCGCGAAGGAGCGTCCATGCTGAACCCAGCGATGCTAACCGCCCGAACGCTCGGTGGGATCCCTTCGGGGTGACCGCCGGGTTCTAGCGCGGGACCCGGACTGGTAGTAGGCAAGCGATGGGGTGACGCAGGAAGGTAGTCCTACCGGTGAGTGGTAGTACCGGTGCAAGGGTGTGGCCCGCGGGGTAGGTAAATCCGTCCCGCACGAGGGTGAGGCCTGACGCATAGCCGAATGAGGCGAATGGGATGATCCTATGCTGCCGAGAAAAGCCTCTAGCGAGTTCCGAGCGGCCCGTACCCCAAACCAACTCAGGTGGTCAGGTAGAGAATACCGAGGCGATCGAGCGAACTGTGGTTAAGGAACTCGGCAAAATGCCCCCGTAACTTCGGGAGAAGGGGGGCCCTCTGCTGTGAACGCCCTTGCGGCGGGCAGCGGTGGGGGGCCGCAGAGACCAGTGAGAAGCGACTGTTTACTAAAAACACAGGTCCGTGCGAAGTCGTAAGACGATGTATACGGACTGACGCCTGCCCGGTGCTGGAACGTTAAGGGGACGGGTTAGTGCCTTCGGGCGCGAAGCTCAGAACTCAAGCGCCAGTAAACGGCGGTGGTAACTATAACCATCCTAAGGTAGCGAAATTCCTTGTCGGGTAAGTTCCGACCTGCACGAATGGCGTAACGACTTCTCAGCTGTCTCAACCACAGGCTCGGCGAAATTGCACTACGAGTAAAGATGCTCGTTACGCGCGGCAGGACGGAAAGACCCCGGGACCTTCACTATAGCTTGATATTGGTGTTCGGTTCGGCTTGTGTAGGATAGGTGGGAGACTGTGAAGCGGGCACGCCAGTGTCCGTGGAGTCATCGTTGAAATACCACTCTGGTCGAATTGGATGTCTAACCTCGGTCCGTGATCCGGATCAGGGACAGTGTCAGGTGGGTAGTTTAACTGGGGCGGTTGCCTCCCAAAATGTAACGGAGGCGCCCAAAGGTTCCCTCAGCCTGGTTGGCAATCAGGTGTCGAGTGCAAGTGCACAAGGGAGCTTGACTGCGAGACCGACGGGTCGAGCAGGAGCGAAAGCTGGGACTAGTGACCCGGCACCGGCATGTGGAAGCGGTGTCGCTCAACGGATAAAAGGTACCCCGGGGATAACAGGCTGATCTTCCCCAAGAGTCCATATCGACGGGATGGTTTGGCACCTCGATGTCGGCTCGTCGCATCCTGGGGCTGGAGTAGGTCCCAAGGGTTGGGCTGTTCGCCCATTAAAGCGGTACGCGAGCTGGGTTTAGAACGTCGTGAGACAGTTCGGTCCCTATCCGCCGTGCGCGTAAGAGACTTGAGAAGAGCTGTCCCTAGTACGAGAGGACCGGGACGGACGAACCTCTGGTGTGCCAGTTGTACCGCCAGGTGCACTGCTGGTTGGCTACGTTCGGCAGGGATAACCGCTGAAAGCATCTAAGCGGGAAGCTCGCTTCAAGATGAGGTCTCTCACCGGGTCAACCGGGTAAGGCCCCCGCCCAGACCAGCGGGTTGATAGGCCGGAAGTGGAAGCACCGCAAGGTGTTGGAGCTGACCGGTACTAACAGGCCGAGGACTTGCCACAACCCCCCAACAGGCGGGGCCCGGCGAGCCAGAAACGAAGAAGCCTTCGCGTCCACTGTGCGGTTCTGAACCCGCAACCACACCCGGCCCCTGGCAGGTGTGTGTTTGTCATGTTCACAGCGTTACGGCGGCCATGGCGAGAGGGAAACGCCCGGTCTCATTCCGAACCCGGAAGCTAAGCCTCTCAGCGCCGATGGTACTGCCCTGGAGACGGGGTGGGAGAGTAGGACGCCGCCGGACAACTCTTACCGAAAGGGCCCCAGCCACCAGGCTGGGGCCCTTTCGCATGCCCGGGCTCGTAGCCGGGGCGCTTGTCGCTGCGTGATCGGCCGAGCGCTCAGCGTCATGACCGCCGGTGCCGTCATCGGATGTGCCGACCCGCGCGGGGCAGGGCTTCCCGGCTCGCCGGCCGTCGGCGAAGCTGTCCGTCCCGTCAGCACTGGTGGCACCAGGAACGGCGGAGTTCGCCCGGGTCGTCGAGAGGTGTCATCGCGTGGCCAGGTCGTTCCGCCGCCTCGTGCCGGCGCTCGTGCTCAACGCTGCCCTGATCCTGTCCGTGACTGTCGGCCGGACGCCCGTGGGCGACGGCGCCCGGCTGGTCCCGGCGGGCAAGGCCGTGGTGGAGGAACCCGACGTCGTCGTCTGGGGCGGTACCCCGGCCGGTGTGGCCGCGGCCATCGGCGCGGCGCAGCACCGCTCCCAGGTGGTGCTCGTCGCCGAGGGCGGCACCGTGGGCGGCATGATGTCCAGCGGCATCAGCGCCTCGGACATCGGCTCGGCCGCGGCGGTGCAGGGCGTCGCCCGCACCTTCTTCGACCGGGTGCGCAGCTACTACGGCGGTCGCTCCGAATGGCGGGTCGAGCCACGCATCGCCGAACGCATCCTGGTCCGGATGCTGAGCGAGGCCGGCGTCGACGTCCGGCTGGACCAATCCCTGCTCGGGGTGCGGATGGCCGGCCGGCGGATCGCCTGCCTCCAGCTGTCGGCCGGCGACCTGTGCGCACCCAACTACGTCGACGCCAGCTACACCGGCGACGTCCTCGCCGCCGCCGGCGTCCCGCACCGGCTCGGCATGGCCGACCTGCGCTCCTACGGCGAGAGCATGGCCCTGCGCCGCGACTGGCGGGCTGTCCTCCGCGTGGGCCGGGACCAGTGGACGAACGCGGGCAACGCGTTCCGTGCCAATCCCTACGTCCTGGTCGAGCCCACGCTCCCCCCGTACCGCACCGCCTACCGTCGTGGGACACCGTCCCTGACCTACCGGCTGTGCGTCACCTCCGACCCGGCCAGGCGGGTGCCGTTCACCCAGCCGGCGGGCTCCGATCACCTGCTCGCGTCGTTCCGGGTGATGGCGCGTGCCGCCAACCCGAACGTCGACCGCAAGTCCAATGGCACGATCGTCAGCGACTTCTACACGCTGGCCCAGATCCCCGGCGGCAAGTACGACCTCAACGCCGGCTGGTCGAGCTTGTCCAACGTGCCGGCGCCCCCTGAATACTTTCGCAGCCGGGCCGACCGCGAGGCGGCGAACGAGGTGCTGCGCACCTACATCCAGGCCTTCTTCTGGTTCGTGCAGAACGATCCGACGGTCCCGTCCGGGGTGCGCACGACCTTTCGGCCCTTCGGACTGTGCGCCGACGAGTTCACCGACAACGGCAACTGGCCCTACCAGCCCTACGTCCGCGAGGGACGGAGGATCGCGGGGAGGCACACCCTCACGGTCGGCGACATCTACATCAACCGGCAGAAGACCGACGCCGTCGCCGTGGGGTCGTACCACGTGGACGCCAAATCCAGTCAGTACGTCTTCGCCGAGGGCGTGCTGCACCGGGACGTCGGCGCCTTCTCGTCCGCCCCGGTGTACGAGATCCCGTTCCGGGCGATGGTGCCGACCACGGGCAGCGTGACCAACCTGTTGGCGCCCGTCGGTCTCTCGGCGTCCCCGACCGCCTACGGATCGGTGCGGATGGAGCCCCAGTACATGGCCCTGGGCCAGGCGGCGGGCATCGCGGCGGACCAGGTATCCGACATCGCCCTCTCAGTGGCCGCGCTGCCGGCGGCCCGTGTGCAGGCCATCCTGCGGTACGACGGCGTGGCCCACACCGCGACGGCGGTGTGCGCGCAGACGCCGGCCGCCCTTCGGCGGTCCGGCGGCTTCTCGAGCACCTGCAGCCTGCTGAGGGTCCTGCCGGACTGATCGCCGGACGCCGGCACCGGTGGCGCAGCGTCACGGCGGCCTGACCTTCCGCCGAAACCGCGCCGAGCAGCGCCACCCGAAAGGGTGGTCCGACCGCTCCGAGCCTGGGCATCGTGACCGGCGGTCACCAGCGTGGTTGCCGCACCTCGCCCGCGGGCAGAGGGGCTGGAGCGGCCAGCAGATGGCCCGACGGGGGAGGGCGGTCGGTTCGATGCGACGCGTGGCCGTCCTGATGACCGTGGTCGCCCTCTCCCTCGGCGGCTCCCAGGTCCTGCGCGGGCCGCTCCCGGCCGAGGGGCCCCAGGTGTCCCGCGCCGCCGTCGAACTGCCGGGTCGACCTGCCGCCGAGCACCGGGACGTCGTCGTCTACGGCGGCACCCCGGCGGGCGTGGCCGCGGCACTCGCCGCGACCAGCCACTCCGCGGACGTCGTCCTCCTCGCCGAGGCCGGCACGGTCGGCGGCATGGCGTCCAACGGCATCAGCGCCTCGGACGTCGGCTCACCGCTGGCCGTGCAGGGGATCGCTCTCGACTTCTTCGAGCGGATCCGCTCGTACTACGGGGACCCCACCACGTGGCGCTTCGAGCCCCGGATCGCCGAGCGGGTGTTCCGGCGGATGCTGGAGGAGGCGGGCGTCGACGTCCGTCTCCGGTCGCCGCTCACCGGCGTCCGGACGGCGGACCGCACGGTCGACTGCGTCACCGTCGCCGACGGGGACGAGTTCTGCGCAGACACGTTCGTCGACGCCAGCTACACCGGCGACCTGATCGCCGGTGCCGGCGTTCGGCATCGCGTCGGCATGGCCGACTTCCGTGCCTACGACGAGCCGTTGGCCGCGCAGCGCGGCTGGACCGAGGTCCTGGCGGTCGAGCCCGGCGAGGCGGTCTCCGCCCGCGCGGCGTTCGCCGCCAATCCGTTCGTCGACACCGCCGACGACGTCCCGGACTACGACGACGTGGTCGACAGTGGGACGCCGTCGCTGGCCTACCGGCTCTGCGTCACGGTCGACCCGGGCAACCGCACGCCCTTCCGCGCGACCGCCCGCTACGCGGAGTTCCTGCCGTCGTTCCGGTTGATGGCCGGCGCCCTGAGCGGTGCGGTCGAGACCCGGCCCAACGGGTCGCTGCTCAGCGACGCCTTCCAGATCGCCGTGCTGCCCGGGGACAAGTACGACCTGAACGCCGGGCACCTCGCGTTCACCAACGTGCCGGCGCCGGCGGACTACTTCGACGACCCGGTGCGCCGCGCCGAGCACAACCGGACGCTGCGCGAGTACGTGGAGTCGTTCTTCCACTTCCTCGGTCGCGACCCGGCGGTGCCGGCCCCGCTGCGAGAGGTGTTCGCCCCGTTCGGGCTGTGCGCCGACGAGTTCGCCGACAACGGCAACTGGCCCTACGAGCCCTACGTGCGCGACGCCCGGCGGATCGAGGGTCGCGCCACCCTCACGCAGGCCGACGTCTACACCGACCGGGAGAAGACCTCCGCGGTCGCCGTCGGCGCCTACCACGTCGACACGAAGCCGACCCGGATGCTGTTCGCCGACGGGCGGCTGGTCAGCGACGGCAACATGCTCTACACCGCACCCGCCTACGAGATCCCGTTCGAGGTGCTGCTCCCGGCCGAAGGCGGCGTCGTCAACCTGCTCGCCCCGGTCGGGGTGTCCGCGTCGCCGACGGCCTACGGGTCCGTGCGCATGGAGCCGCAGTACATGGCGCTGGGCGAGGCGGCCGGTATCGCCGCCGCACTGGCGAGCACGAGCGGCACCCCGGTCGCGAGCGTCCCGGTGGCGGACGTGCAGGACGCGCTGCGCCGGGACGGCGTGCTCTTCCGGCTCCGTGACCTGTGCCGCGTCACCCCACCGCAGTGGCGCGGTCCCGGCGGCTACACCGCCGGGTGCGACGTCCTCCCGGTGCGTCCTCGCGCGCTCTGATCCGTGCGCCGGGCCGGTGCCGCCGACAGGTCGTCGCCCGGGCGACACGCGCCGTTCCGTGGGCGGAGACGGTACTTTCTTGCCGCAACGAAGTGTCGCCCCGAGGAGGCCGGACCCCCGCATGCAGCCCAGGTCGTCCCCGTCGAGGCGCCGGGTGCTGGCGCAGATGCGTGGGATGGCCGTCGACACCACGCCGTTGCAGCAGTCCCGGCCCTTCCGGTGGCTGTGGTTCGGCGACGTCTTCGCCACGATGGGCCGGCAGATCCCGCTCGTGGCCATCCCGCTGCAGGTCTACGCGCTCACCGGGTCGTCGCTCATGGTCGGTCTGGTCAGCCTCGCGCAGGTCGTGCCCCTGATCGTCGGATCCCTCGTGGGGGGCGTGGTGGTCGACGCCTTCGACCGGCGTCGCGTCCTGCTGGTCACCCAGCTGTTCCTCATGTGCGTCGCGGGGGGCTTCGCGCTGAACGCCGCGCAGGACCGGGCGCAGCTGTGGGTGGTGTTCGTGCTCGCGACGCTGCAGGCCACGGCGTCGGGGTTCGACGCGCCGGCGCGCCGTGCGGCGCTGCCGCACGTGGTCCCGCTGTCGCTGCTGCCGTCGGCACTCGCGCTGCAGCAGATCCTCAGCACGCTGGGCAAGCTCCTGGTGCCGGCGGTCACCGGCGTGCTGATCGCGGCCTTCGGGCTGAACCTCGTGTTCTGGATCTACGCCGGCAGTTTCCTCGTCGGTGCGCTGACCACCGCGCGGCTGCCCGCCATGCGACCCGGGGGCGGTGGGCGCAAGGCGGGCTGGTCCTCGCTGCGCGAAGGGCTCGGCTACGTCGGCACGCAACCGATGATCCGGGCGATCTTCCTGCTCGACATCAGCGCGATGGTGTTCGGCCTGCCACGCGCCCTCTTCCCGGCCATCGGCACCGACGTGCTGGGCGGCGACGCGGCGACGGTCGGGCTGCTCTACTCGGCCCCGGGCGCGGGGGCCCTCCTGGGTGCGCTCACCTCCGGGTGGATGGCGCGGGTGCGGCGCATCGGCCGCGTGATCATGATCTGGATCGCGATCTACGGCGTGGCCATCGTCGGGTTCGGGATCTCCCAGTGGCTGGCCCTGTCGCTGGCCTGCCTGGTGCTCTCCGGCGTCGCGGACATGATCTCCGCGACGCTGCGCAACACGCTGATCACCGTGAACACCCCGGACTCCCTGCGCGGCCGGGTCTCGTCGGTGAACAAGGCCGTGGTGTCCGGTGGGCCGTTGCTCGGCGACACCCGCGCGGGCGTCCAGGCGACGCTGACCTCGGCCGGTCTGTCGATCGTGACCGGTGGGCTGGCCTGCCTCGCCGGGGTCGCCGTGATCGCCTGGCGGTCCCCGCAGCTGCGCCGGATCGTGTTCCGCGACGGCGAGCTCGTCGACCCGCAGCGCCCGGTCGGGGCGCCGGCGGCGCGCGGCTGACCGGTCAGCGGCGGCGGATCTCCTTCGTGGTCGCACCGACGTTCGTCGACAGCCATGCGTTCAACGGCGAGAAGTCCCGCCACGCGGTCCGCACCCGCTCGAACGCCGCCCGCTCGTGCAGCCAGTCGGCCGGCTCCCAGCGGCGGACGGCGTGCAGCGCCTTGTGCCGCAGCAGGTCCGCGCGGTCCTCCGGGACGTCGAAGCCCTTGGGCAGGCGGACCAGCCGGTCTCCGCTGATCTCGTAGCCGGCCGCGACCAGACGGTCGAGCTCGGCCGTCAGCCGGGACCCCTGTAGGTCGTCGGTCAGTGCCCGCCGGAACCGGGCGACCTGGTCGGACTCCCAGCGCCACGCGCCGCCGGCGACCATCAGCCCCTCGGCCGAGATCTGGACGTACCAGGCGCCGTGGGTGCTGCTGCGCACGACGGCGCCCTGGTGGGTCTTGTACGGCGTCTTGTCATGGCTGAACCGCACGTCGCGGTAGGGCCGGAACACCTTCGCCGCACCGAACTCGGCGGCGAGCTCGTCCAGCATCGCCTGCAGGGGGGTGCGCACGTACAGCTCGTAGTCGGGCTTGTGCGCCGTCCAGTAGGTCTTGGAGTTGTCCGCCTCGAGGCCCTCGTAGAAGACCAGGCCCTCGTCGGGGAAGCCGGCGAAGCTCATCCGGGCGGCCCCTCCGGGTCGGCGCCGAGCAGCGTGTGCCAGCGGATCTCGCGCAGCGGCGCGGCCCCCGTGTCCAGCGTCCGGGCCCAGCCGTCCCGGTCCCACCCGGCCGAGTCCAGGAACCCTGCCGTCACGTCGTCGGACTCCGGCAGCCACATCTCCAGCCGTCCGGCCCCGGACCCGAGCGCGAGGTCGGTGACGGCGGCCAGCAGGCGGCTGCCGTGCCCTCGCCGGCCCCAGCGCGGCTCGACCAGCAGGGCGGCCACCTCGGTCACCGGACCGTCGTCCGACGGCGGCGCGTCGGGGCTGCGCTCGGCCGGGCCGTACGCGGCGAACCCGACGACGGTGTCCCTCTCGACCGCGACCAGCACGCCGTGACCGGGAGTCGGGGGTGAGGTGATCGCCGCCGACCAGGACAGGGCGGCCGCGTCCTCGTCCCACTCGTCGAGCACCGCGAGCGGGAGGACGTCGCGGTACGCCGTCCGCCAGGTGACCGCCTGGACGCGGGCGACGGTCGCCGCGTCCGCCGGTCGGGCCGGCCGGACCGACACGTCGGCCGTGCCGGTCAGCCGCGGGAACGGGCTGGAGGGATCCACGTCGCGAGGGTAGGCGGGGGCGGGCCACGGGTCGCGCGGCGGTGTCCACGGTCGGTGTCCACGGTCGGCGTCCGTCGTACCCGTTCGGCAGGATTCCCCCCGTGAGCAGGAACGAGGTGGAGCGGCTGCCGGCGGCCCTCGCCCGCCGGATCGCACTGGCCGCCCAGGGCTTCGCAGACCCGCGCCCGGCGGGCCCGAACGGCACTCTCCGCCTGCGGCGGCTGGCCGAGCGGCTGGCGGTGCTGCAGATCGACTCGGTCAACGTGCTCAGCCGGGCGCACTACCTGCCGGCCTTCAGCCGCCTCGGCCCCTACCCCCGGACGGCGCTGGACGAGCTCGGCGGCCGCCGCCGTGCCTTGTTCGAGTACTGGGCGCACGAGGCGTCCTACCTGCCGGTACGGCTGCACCCGTTCCTGCGCTGGCGCATGCACGCGGCCGAGGAGCACGCGTGGCGCTCGATGGTGGCGATCCAGCAGGAGCGGCCGCACTACGTCGCCGAGGTGCTCGACCGGGTGCGCGAGGGCGGCCCGCTCAAGGCCAGCGACCTGGCCGAGCCCCGGCCCGACCGGCCGAAGGCGATGTGGAACTGGCATGCGGGCAAGGTGGCGCTGGAGTGGCTGTTCTACTCCGGGGTGCTCACCGCCCGGGCGCGCACCGCCTCCTTCGAGCGGGTGTACGACCTCACCGAGCGGGTCCTGCCGGCCGAGGTCGTGCACGCTCCCACGCCGGAGCCGGCCGAGGCAGCTCGCGAACTGGTGCGCACCGCGGCCCGGGCGCTCGGCGTGGCCACGGAGCGGGACCTGCGCGACTACTTCCGGCTGGCGCCGCAGCAGGCGCGGACGGCCGTCGCCGAGCTCGCCGATGCCGGCGAGCTCCAGCGGGTCGAGGTGGCCGGCTGGGGGCAGCCGGCCTATCTGGACCCCGGGGCGCGCCGGCCCCGCCGGATCTCCGCCCGGGCGCTGGTGAGCCCCTTCGACTCGCTGGTCTGGGAGCGCCCGCGGGTGGAGCGGATCTTCGGCTTCCGGTACCGCATCGAGATCTACACGCCGGTCGCCAAGCGGGTGCACGGGTACTACGTGCTGCCGTTCCTGCTCGGCGACCGGCTGGTCGCACGGGTCGACCTGAAGGCGGACCGGCAGGCCGGTGTGCTGCGCGCGCAGGCCGTGCACGGCGAGGAGGGCGCCGAGCGGGCGCTGGTCTGCGGCGCCCTCGCCGACGAGCTGCGGCTGATGGCCGACTGGCTCGAGCTCGACGACGTGGAGGTGGTCGAGCGGGGTGACCTCGCGGGCGACCTCAGTCGCGTGGTGCGACGTCCTCCGGTGCGGGCCGCACTCGACCGGCCAGCCGGTTGAGCACGGCGAGTCCGGCGGCGTCCCCAGGCCAGTGACGGGCCAGCGCCTCCGGACCGGCACGATGCACGACCGAGCGCAGGACCAGGGCCACGACGACGACGTCGTCGGCATGGCCGAGCACCGGGACGACGTCGGGCACCAGGTCCACGGGGGAGAGCAGGTACCCCAGCAGCAGCCACAGTCGCAGCCGGACCCCGCGCGGCAGCGACCCGTCGCCGGCCAGCCGCCGGACGACCCGCACGAGGTCGGGCAGCAGGCGCAGGGCGCTGCGGACGGTGAGCTCGTCCGGCCGGGCCCGCCACACACACGCCAGGACGGCGAGCCAGAGGAGCAGCAGGCCGCCGACGACGACGAGCACGGTGCGCCAGACGGTCACGCGCCGAGTCTGCCCGTTCCGGGGGCAGACGGAGCGCCGACGCGGGTTCCGGTCCGGCCCGCGTCCTAGGCTCGGGGGCGTGCCCGCGATCGCGCCCCTCCGAGTCCAGGTCGTCGCGCAGAGCGCGTTCACCCCGCCCGCGGACATCCCGTGGGACACCGACGAGGACGGCGGTCAGGCTCTCGCCGAGTTCGCCGGGCGGGCCTGCTACGAGGCGTGGGACAAGCCCAACCCGGCGACCGCCACCAACCGGGGCTACCTGCGGCACATCCTCGAGACCGGGCACCTCGCCGTCCTCGAGCACAGCAGCGTCACGCTCTACCTGACCGGCCTGTCCCGCGCCGTCGGACAGGAGATGGTGCGTCACCGCCACCTGTCGTTCAGCCAGCTCTCGCCCCGCCACGTGCCCCGCGACACCGTGGCCGTCGTCGAGCCCGCGGGGATCGCCGGGGACCCGCGGCTGCACGAGCGGTTCCTCGCCGCCACCGACGCGGCGCTGGCCGCCTACACCGAACTGCTCGACGGCCTCGAGGAGAGCCTCGCCGACGCTCCGAACGCCGGGCTGCGGCGCAAGCAGGCCCGTCAGGCCGCGCGGTCGGTGCTGCCCAACGCGCTCGAGACACGCATGGTGGTCACCGGCAACTACCGGGCCTGGCGGCACTTCGTGGCGATGCGGGCCAGCGAGCACGCCGACGTCGAGATCCGCGAGGTCGCGATCGCCTGCCTGAGGGAGCTGGGCCGCGTCGCCCCGAACGTGTTCGACGACTTCCGGATCAGCGAGCTGGCCGACGGCACGGAGGTGGCCGCGAGCCCGTACGTGCACGAGGCCTGAACGGGCCCCCGCGCCGGCTCGCGCGGGGACCGACGGACGGGTGGGATGCGTGGGGCGCGCGGCTCCCGGGCTGTCGGCGGGCGGCCGTACCCTCGGCCGTGTGGACGGCACGGAACCTCTCGACACGCAGTACGAAGACCTCCTCCGGCGGATCCTCGAGACCGGGACGCCCAAGGAGGACCGGACCGGTACCGGGACGGTGAGCGTGTTCGGGGAGCGGCTGCGCTACGACCTCTCCGAGCGCTTCCCGCTGATCACCACGAAGTCGGTGCACTTCAAGTCGATCGCCTACGAGCTGCTGTGGTTCCTGCGCGGCGACAGCAACGTCGGCTGGCTGCGCGACCACGGCGTCACCATCTGGGACGAGTGGGCGTCCCCGGAGGGGGAGCTCGGCCCGGTCTACGGCGTGCAGTGGCGCTCGTGGCCGACCCCGGACGGCGGATCCGTCGACCAGCTCGCCGCGGTCCTCGAGACCCTCCGCACTGACCCCGACTCGCGCCGCATGATCGTCTCGGCGTGGAACGTGGCGGCGCTGCCGGAGATGGCCCTGGCGCCCTGCCACGCCTTCTTCCAGTTCTACGTCGCCGACGGCCGGCTGTCCTGCCAGCTCTACCAGCGCAGCGCCGACATGTTCCTCGGCGTGCCGTTCAACATCGCCAGCTACGCGCTGCTCACCCGGATGGTGGCCGAACAGGTCGGCCTCGCCCCCGGTGACTTCATCTGGGTCGGCGGCGACTGCCACGTCTACAGCAACCACACGGCCCAGGTCCGGGAGCAGCTGTCCCGCGAGCCGTACCCCTTCCCGGTCCTCGACCTGGCTCCGGCGCCGTCGTTGTTCGACTACACCTACGAGCACTTCACGGTGCGCGACTACCGGCACCACCCGGCGATCCGCGCGGCCGTGGCGGTGTGACCGCGTCCTCCGAGGCCCGGCCCGGCACGGTCGGCATGATCTGGGCCCAGGCCCGCGACCGTGTCATCGGCGTCTCCGGCCGGCTGCCCTGGCACCTGCCCGAGGACCTCGAGCTGTTCCGCGCGACCACCACCGGTGGCGCCGTCGTCATGGGCCGGCGGACGTGGGACTCGCTGCCGGCACGCTTCCGGCCGCTGCCCGGCCGCACCAACGTCGTGCTGACCGCGGACCCGTCCTGGGCGGCCGACGGCGCGCAGCGGGCCGGTTCGGTGGCCGAGGTGCTCGAGCGCCACGCCTCGTTCTGGGTCATCGGCGGCAGCGCGGTCTACACCGCCTTCCTGCCCCATGCCGACCGGTTGGTCGTCACCGACGTCGACCTCGACGTCCCGGACGGCGACGCCCGGGCACCGGTCGTCGGCCCCGGGTGGCGGCCGCTGACCCGGACGCCGGAATGCGGCTGGGCCGTGTCGCGCTCGGCCGGCCTCCGGTACGCCGTCACCGAGTACGCGCGGGCCGGTGCCGCGGGCGCTGAGTAGATTCCCTGCATGACCTCCGACCCCGCCCGGCCGTTCGGGCGCGTGCTCACGGCCATGGTCACCCCGCTGACCGAGGACGGGTCGCTCGACCTCGCCGGCGCCCAGGAGCTCGCGGCCCACCTCGTCGACCGCGGAGCCCACGACGGCCTGGTGATCTCCGGGACGACGGGCGAGTCCCCGACGATCAGCGACGCCGAGCAGCACGCCCTGCTCGAGGCGGTGCTCGACGCCGTCGGTGACCGGGCCACGGTCGTCGCGGGCGTGGGCACCAACGACACCGCGCACTCGATCGAGAAGGCCCGTGACGCGGCCAGGCTCGGTGCCCACGGCCTCATGGTCGTGACGCCGTACTACAACAAGCCGCCGCAGGCAGGCCTGCTCCGGCACTTCACGGCGGTGGCCGACGCGACCGACCTGCCGGTGATGCTCTACGACATCCCGCCGCGCTCGGTCGTGCCGATCGAGGTGGAGACGCTCGTCCGCGCGGCCGAGCACCCCCGCATCGTGGCGGTCAAGGACGCCAAGGGCGATCTCGGCGCGGTGGCCTGGACCCTGGCCCGCACCGACCTGGCGTACTACAGCGGCGAGGACATGCTGAACCTGCCGCTGCTGGCCATCGGCGGAGTCGGCGTGGTCAGCGTCGTCGGGCATCTGGTCGGGCCGCGGCTGGCGGAGCTCGTCGCCGCGGTCGAGTCCGGTGACCTGGTCAAGGCCCGGGCGGTCAACGAGAGCCTGCTGCCCGTCTACACCGGCATCTTCCGCACCCAGGGCACGATCCTGGTCAAGGCCGCGCTCAACGCGATCGGTCTCCCGGCCGGTCCCGTGCGGCCCCCGCTCGTCGACGCCACCCCCGAGCAGGTCGACCAGTTGCGCACCGACCTCGCCGCCGGGGGCGTCACCTGGTGAGCGCGAGCCCGGCGACCGCCTCCGCCCTGCAGCCGCACCTCGATCTCGAGCACCCGCCGCCGCTGCCCGAGGGGGGTCTGCGGGTCATGGCCCTCGGTGGGCTGGGCGAGATCGGCCGCAACATGGCCGTGCTCGAGTTCGACGGCAAGCTGCTGGTCATCGACTGCGGGGTGCTGTTCCCGGAGGCGGAGCAGCCCGGTGTCGACCTGATCCTCCCCGACTTCGGCGTGATCGAGCACCGCCTCGACGACATCGTCGCCGTCGTCCTCACGCACGGCCACGAGGACCACATCGGCGCCATCCCGTACCTGCTGCGGATGCGCGGCGACATCCCGCTGGTGGGCTCCCGCTTCACCCTCGCGCTGGTCGCGGCCAAGCTGCGCGAGCACCGGCTGGAGACCGAGCTCGTCCAGGTGGCCGCGGGCGACGACCACGTCGCGGGGCCGTTCCACTGCGAGTTCATCTCGGTCAACCACTCGATCCCCGACGCGCTCGCCGTCGCCGTCCACACCCCGGCCGGGCTGCTCGTGCACACCGGTGACTTCAAGATGGACCAGCTGCCGCTCGACGGCGTCCTCACCGACCTCGGTGCCTTCGCCCGGCTGGGCGTCGAGGGCATCGACCTGCTGCTCAGCGACTCCACCAACGCCGAGATCCCCGGCTTCGTCACCTCCGAGCGGACGATCGGTCCGGTCCTGGACGACGTGTTCGGCCGGGCCACGCAGCGGCTCATCGTCTCCAGCTTCGCCAGCCACGTGCACCGCATCCAGCAGGTGCTCGACTGCGCCGAGACGCACAAGCGCAAGGTGGCGTTCGTCGGCCGCTCGATGGTCCGCAACATGGGGGTGGCCCGCGACCTCGGCCTGCTGCGCGTCGCCCCGGGGCTGATGGTGAGCCTGGACGAGGCCGCGTCGATGCCGCCGGACCAGGTGGTGCTGGTGTCCACGGGGTCGCAGGGCGAGCCCCTGTCCGCGCTGGGCCGCATGGCCCGCGGGGAGCACCACCAGGTCACCATCGAGGCCGGCGACACCGTCGTCCTCGCCTCGTCGCTGGTGCCCGGCAACGAGACCGCCGTGTACAAGGTGATCAACGGCCTGGCGCGGCTGGGCGCCACCGTGGTGCACAAGGAGACCGCGCGCGTGCACGTCTCCGGGCACGCCCCGGCGGGGGAGCTGCGCACGTTGCTCAACGTCACCAAGCCGCGCTACCTGATGCCCGTGCACGGCGAGTGGCGGCACCTGCGTGCCCACGCGGCGCTCGCCGAGGAGTGCGGGCTCTCCCGTGACCGGGTGCTCCTGGCCGAGGACGGCGTGGTCGTCGACCTCGTGGACGGCAAGGCGTCGATCACCGGATCGGTGCCCGTGGGCGACGTCTACGTCGACGGTCTCAACGTCGGCGACGTGGGCGAGGAGTCGCTGCAGGCGCGCCGGATCCTCGGCGACGAGGGGTTCGTGGCGCTGACCGTCGTCATCGAGCCCTCGACGCGCACGATCGTCCGGCCGGTGCACCTGTCGACCAGGGGCTTCTCCGACGACCCGGCGGCCTTCGACGAGGTGCTGCGCCTGGTCGAGGACAACCTCAAGCGTGCGCTGCAGGACGACGAGGTGGACCCGCACCGGCTCTCGCAGCTCATCCGGCGCACCGTCGGCAAGTGGGTCTCGGACAAGCACCGCCGCCGCCCCATGATCATCCCGACCGTGCTGGAGGTCTGAGCGCCGCGCACGGACCGGTGTCCCCGATGACCGCCCAGGGCTAGCGTCCGAGCCCTCTGCGGCTCGGCTCGGGGGTCCCCATGGCGGGTACGGCGCTCTCGTCCCCGGGTCGGCGGCGCGCGCGCCCGACCGTCGTCCTCCTGGTGGCGGTCGTCCTGAGCTCGCTCGTCGCCGTGGTCCCCCGGTCGCCGGCGGCCGCTGCCGTTCCCGCCGGGTTCGTCGAGGTCACGGCGTTCAGCGGTCTGGTGCAACCGACCGCCGTCCGCTTCGCTCCCGACGGCCGGGTCTTCGTGGCCGAGAAGCGCGGCACGGTGCAGATGTTCTCCGGCCTGGACGATCCGACCCCGACGCGCGTCGCGGACCTGCGGACCGAGGTGCACAACTTCTGGGACCGCGGCCTGCTCGGCCTCGCCGTCGATCCCGGCTTCCCGGCGCGGCCGTACCTGTACGTGCTCTACACCTTCGACGGGCCGATCGGCGGCAGCGCGCCGCGCTGGGGCACGCCCGGCGCCGACAGCGATCCCTGCCCGACGCCACCCGGTGCGAACTCCGATGGCTGCGTGGTCAGCGGCAAGCTCGCCCGGCTGACCCTGAACGCCGACGGCACCACGAGCAAGCGGGACCTGATCCACGACTGGTGCCAGCAGTACCCGAGCCACACCGTGGGCGACCTGGTCTTCGGCCGCGACGGCGCCCTGTACGCCAGCGCCGGTGACGGCGCGAGCTTCACCTTCACCGACTACGGGCAGGAGGGCAGCCCGGTCAACCCGTGCGGCGACCCCCCGGGCGGGGTCGGCGGGACGATGGTGCCGCCGAGCGCCCAGGGCGGGGCCTTGCGCTCCCAGGACCTGCGCACCCCCACCGACGCGGTGACGCTCGACGGCACCGTCATCCGGGTGAACCCCGACACCGGTGCCGCGCTGTCGACCAACCCGAACGCCGGGGCGGCGGACGCCAACGCGCGACGGATCGTCGCCTACGGGTTCCGCAACCCGTTCCGCATCACCAGCCGTCCCGGCACCGACGACATGTGGGTCGGTGACGTGGGTGCGGGCACCTGGGAGGAGCTCAACCGCATCCCCTCCCCGGCGAGCGCCGTCCGCAACTACGGCTGGCCCTGCTACGAGGGTGCCGCCCGGCAGCCCGGCTTCGACGCGGCGGACCTCACCATCTGCGAGAACCTGTACGCGCAGCCGAGCGCGGACATCGAGCCCTACTACGCCTACCGCCACGACCAGCCGCTCAACGCGAACGACACCTGCGGTTTCGCCGCCGGATCGTCGGGCTCCGGGGTGTCGTTCTCGTTCTACTCCGGCGGGCCCTACCCGCCCGAGTACGACGGCGCGCTCTTCTTCGCCGACTACACGCGCCGCTGCATCTGGGTGGTCACCCGCGGCCCCGACGGTCTGCTGAACCGGGCCGGGGTGCGCCCCTTCGTGTCCGCCGCGGCCGGGCCGGTCGACCTCGAGCTGTCGCCCGCCGGAGAGCTCTTCTACGTCGACATCACCGGAGGGACGATCCGGCGAATCGTCCACCGCCCGACCTCGTGCCCGACCGGTCAGTACCTCGCGCAGTACTACGCGAACCGGACGTTGAGCGGAACTCCCGTGCGGACGGTGTGCGAGGCCGGCCCGCTCGACCACCCGTCGGCGGCGCCGTGGCCGTCCGGGGTGGGACCGAACGACTTCTCCGCCCGCTGGAGCGGCACGTTCGACGTCGCCGTCGCCGGTGTGCACACCTTCCGGGCGGTGTCGAGCGACGGGATCCGCGTGTGGGTCGACGGCACCCTGCTCATCGACGAGTGGCGCGACCAGGGCACGACCACCTTCACGGCCGGCCGAACTCTCAGCGCCGGGCCGCACGACGTCCGGGTCGAGTGGTACCAGACGACCGGGGACGCGGTCGCCGGCCTGGCGTGGGCGGCAGCGGGGGCGGAGGAGGTGCCCCAGCCGCAGATCGCCACGCCGTCGTCCGCCACGACCTGGCGGGTCGGGGACGTGATCTCGTTCTCCGGGTCGGCGAACGATCCCCAGGACGGCGCGCTGCCGCCGTCGTCCCTGTCGTGGCAGGTCGTGCTCCAGCACTGCCCCGGCGAGTGCCACTCCCACCCGGTGCAGACCTTCACCGGGGCCTCGGGCTCCTTCACGGCCGTGGACCACGAGTACCCGTCCCACCTCGAGCTCCGGCTCACCGCCACCGACTCCGACGGTCGCAGCGCCACGGTCACCCGGCGCCTGGACCCGACGACGGTGCCGGTCACGCTCACCTCGCGGCCGGCCGGCCTGCAGCTGTCGCTGGGCTCGCGCACCGCGGCGACGCCGTTCACCACCACCGCGATCGTCGGCTCGCGGCTGAGCGTGTCGGCCCCCTCACCGCAGACGCTGTCCGGCGGGTCCTACGCCTTCGACCGCTGGTCCGACGGGGGAGCGCGGGCCCACGACGTCACCGTCGGGGCGACCGCGACGACGCTGACCGCCGTGCTCTACGCGACGTCCTGCCCGGCCGGGCAGTACCGGGCCGAGTACTTCCCGAACCGCACCCTGTCGGGGAGCGCCGCGACGATCCTGTGCGAGACGGCGCCGCTGACCCGTTACTGGGGCAACGGGGCGCCCGCCGGCATGGGCGTGGCCGCCGACGACTTCTCGGCGCGCTGGCGGGGGACCTTCACCTTCCCGGGCGGAGACCGGACCTTCCTCGCCTCGCACAACAACGGCATGGAGGTGTGGCTCGACAGCACTCGGATCCTCAACCGGTGGACCGTCTCCGGCTCGGTCAGCACGACCCGGACGGTCAGCGCGGGCACGCACTCGGTCGGGATCCGGTACTGGGAGGGCACCGGTGAGGCGACGGCCCGCCTGACCTGGTGACGCGGCGGGTCAGGGGGTCAGGGGGACGGCGTCGGCCGCGGTGTCTCCGGAGGACGACAGCGTGATCGGCGAGATGTTCTCGGCCTCGGGCAGGTCGAACCCCCACACCTGCGCGTAGAACGACAGCTCGCCGTCGAGGGCGGCGCGGATGTTCTCCGCCTTGCGGAACCCGTGCTGCTCTCCGGCGAACAGCAGGTAGCAGTGGGGCACGCCCTTCGCGCGCAGCGCCGCGACGATCGCCTCGGCCTGCGCCGGCGGCACCACCTCGTCCTCGTCCCCCTGGAACACCGCCAGCGGGGTGTCCAGCGCGTCGACGTGGTTGATCGGCGAGCGCTCGGCGTAGACCGCCCGACCCTCGGGCCACGGGGCGACCAGGCCGTCGAGGTAGCGGGACTCGAACTTGTGCGTCTCCGCGGCCAGCGCGCCGAGGTCCGCGACGCCGAAGTGGCTCGCACCCGCCGTGAAGACGCCCGGCCGCATCGTCAGGGCGGCCAGCGTCGTGTAGCCCCCGGCGGAGCCGCCGCGGATCGCCATCCGCGCCGGGTCGACGCGGCCGGCGTCGGCGAGGAAACGCGCGCAGGCGACGACGTCGTCCAGGTCGGTCACGCCCCAGCGGCCCTGCAGCGCGTCGCGGTACCGGCGTCCGTAGCCGACCGAACCGCGGTAGTCGACGTCGGCCACGCAGAAGCCGCGCGAGGTCCAGTACTGCACCTCCAGGTTCAGCGCCGGCACCGCGGCGGCGGTCGGCCCGCCGTGCACCACCACCATCAGCGGCGGCAGGTCGCCCTCGGGCGCGGTGACCTCCGGATTGGTCGGCGGGTAGACCAGCGCGTGCGCGACGCCGATGCCCGTGCCGCGGTCCTCGGTCGGGAAGGTGACGTGCTCGGGCCGCGAGAACCACGCCGGGTCCAGGCCGAGGTCGCGGGCGGGTCGCAGCACCTGGACCCGGCCCCCACCCGCCTCGCCGCCGTCCACCGCGACCCGGAGCACCACGGGTTCGGACGCCGGACCGGCCGCCACGCACACGATCCCGCCGTCCGCGGCCGTCACGTACCGGAAGACCGCGTACGGCACGTCGAGCTCGTGCAGGCCGGCCTCGTCGCGGACGGCGAGCCGGTCGGCGCCGTCGCGGGCGTAGGCCAGCACGAGCCGGCCGTCGGGCAGCAGCGCGTACCGGCTCTGGCCGAACACCCACTGCGGGCCGCCGATGTCGCAGCCGGCGTCGACGACGAGTTCGACCTCGCCGTGCGGCTGCCGCCGGTACAGGCACCACAGGTCGGTGCGGTCGCTGAGCCACCAGAGCGACAGGTCGGCGCCCCACACCGGCTGGACCACGGACTCGCCCGGCCCGCCGGCCAGCACGTGCTCGGTGCCGTCGGCGGCCCGGACGACCAGCTGCGCGGCGTCCCACGGCATGTGCGGGTGGTCCCACTGCAGCCAGCACAGCGTGACCCCGTCCGGGGCGAGCCGCGGGTCGGACACGAAGTCCGGCCCGCTGACGAGCACCGTGGTGGAGCCGTCCGGCGCGATGCGGACGATCTCGTTGACCACGCCGGCGGCCGCGCCGTCGGCCGGATGCGTCTCGCGGACGGCCAGCAACGACCCGTCCGGGGTCACCGAGAAGTCGGCGTACCGGACGCCGGCCGGCACTGACGGCTCGGGCGTCACCGGCACCGGGGCGTTGCTGCCCGGCTCGAGCCGGTACAGCCGCTGGTCGGTGAACTCGGTGAACCACAGGGTGCCGTCGGACACCGTCCACGAGCCGCCGCCGTACTCGTGCACGCGGGTGCGGGCGTTCCACGGCGCCGGCAGCACGTCGGTCGTCGAACCGTCGGCCGACCGCCGGACGATCACCGACCGGCCGCCTTCGGCGGGCCGTCCCTCCGACCACCACACGTCCGCGCCGTCCACGCGCACCTCGCCGAGCCGGGCGGCCGCCCGGACGACGAGCTCGGAGGTGAGGGGTGTCGGCCAGCTGCCGGAGGGGAGCTCGGTGGGCATGGCTGTGACGTTAGCCAGGCCACACCCCGTGCGGGACACGAGCGCCGACCTGCCCCGTGCGGAGCCCTGGCGGGATTACGGTCTGACGCATGCCTGCCCGCACCACGACCTCGCGCCGGCCGGCGGGCAAGGCGTCCGCGCGCAGCCGCTCCGGGTCCACCGCGTCCCGCAAGCGGCCGCCCGCCAAGCGGACCGCCGCCCGCAAGCCGCCCGCCCGCAAGCCCGCGACCCGCAAGAAGCAGTCGACCGGGCTGTGGGGGGTCATGGGCGGCGCGTGGAACCTGCTCGCCCGCGGCGCCGGCGGGCTGGCCCGCTCGGTGGCCAAGCCCGAGGAGGCCGAGCCGCTCGCGCCCGAGCACCGCCGCGACGGGGTCGGCCTCGCCGTCCTCGGCCTGGCGATCGTGCTCGGTGCCGCGGTGTGGAGCGACGGGATCGGCCCGGTCGGCGCCGGCATCGCCGACGGCGTGCGCTGGGTCGTCGGCACGCTGGTCATGGTGCTGCCGGTGGTGCTCTTCTTCGCCGCCCTGAGGCTGCTGCGCCGCGGTCCGCGGCCGGAGGCACGGGGCCGGCTGGCAATCGGCTGGCTCTGCATGGTCGCCGCCGTCCTCGGCATCGCCCACGTGCTGGGCACCGCGGGGGACCCCCGGCGGGGCGAGCCCGGCGACGGAGGCCTGATCGGCTGGGCCGTGGGCACCCCGCTCACCGCGGGCCTCGGCGCGATCGTCGCCGTCGTCCTGCTCGCGCTCATGACCTTCTTCGGGCTGCTCGTCATCACCGCGACCCCGGTACACCAGATCCCCGAGCGGCTCGGCTCGTTCGCCGACCGGCTGCTCGGTCGCGACAGCTACGACGACTTCGACGACGAGGACGACGACCTCGAGGACGACCTCGTGGCCGAGGAGGAGCGCGGCGGCCGGTTCCGGCGCGGGCGCAAGCAGCAGTCCGATGACCTGACCGCCACCGGCCCGATCGACGTCGCCGGCATGGCGACCGGAGCGATCGACCACGGCGCCTACGACGCCGCCCCCGAGGCCACGGCGACCACCCCGCCCGTGCACACGAGCCTGCGCCGCCCGGTCGAGGATCGGACCCTGACGCAGGAGGAGCTGCCGCCGATCACCGAGCCGGAGCAGCTGTCGATCCAGCCGGTCGAGGGCGACTACCGGCTTCCGTCGCTCACCATGCTGCGGCCCGGCGACCCGCCGCGGGCGCGGTCCAAGGCCAACGACGTCGCCATCGAGGCGATCGCCGGCGTGCTCGAGCAGTTCAACATCGACGCGGCCGTCACCGGGTTCACCCGCGGCCCGACGGTCACCCGCTACGAGGTCGAGCTCGGCCCGGCGGTCAAGGTCGAGAAGATCACCCAGCTGACGCGCAACCTGGCCTACGCCGTGGCCAACGACAACATCCGGATCCTGGCGCCGATCCCCGGCAAGTCCGCGGTCGGCATCGAGGTGCCCAACACCGACCGCGAGACCGTCAGCCTCGGCGACGTCATGCGCTCCCAGGCGGCCAAGCAGGACCTGCACCCGATGCTCGTCGGCCTCGGCAAGGACATCGAGGGCGGCTTCGTCTGCGCCAACCTGGCCAAGATGCCGCACCTGCTGGTGGCCGGCGCCACCGGTGCCGGCAAGTCCAGCTGCATCAACTCGCTGCTGACCTCGCTGCTGCTGCGCGCGACGCCCGAGCAGCTGCGGATGATCCTGGTCGACCCGAAGATGGTCGAGCTCACCCCGTACGACGGCATCCCGCACCTGATCACGCCGATCATCACCGACCCGAAGAAGGCGGCCACCGCGCTGGCCTGGCTGGTCGAGGAGATGGAGCAGCGCTACCAGGACATGCGCGCCACCGGCGTCCGCCACATCGACGACTTCAACCGCAAGGTCGAGCGCGGCGAGATCGTCGCCCCGCCGGGCAGCGAGCGGGTCTACCGCCCGTACCCGTACATCCTCACGATCGTCGACGAGCTCGCCGACCTCATGATGGTTGCGCCGCGGGACGTCGAGGACCACATCGTCCGGATCACGCAGAAGGCCCGCGCCGCGGGTATCCACTTGGTCCTGGCCACCCAGCGGCCGTCGGTCGACGTCGTCACCGGCCTGATCAAGGCCAACGTGCCCTCGCGGCTGGCGTTCTCCACCTCGTCGCTGACCGACAGCCGGGTCATCCTCGACCAGCCTGGTGCGGAGAAGCTCATCGGCATGGGCGACGCCCTGTTCCTGCCGATCGGCGCGGGCAAGCCGATGCGCGTGCAGGGCGCCTACGTCTCCGACACCGAGATCGAGGCGGTCGTCGAGTTCACCAAGCGGCAGGCCGAGCCGGAGTACCGCGAAGAGGTGTTCCAGGCCGGTGGTGGCGGTGAGAAGAAGGAGATCGACGAGGACATCGGCGGCGACCTCGACCTGCTCGTGCAGGCCGTGGAGCTGATCGTCACCAGCCAGTTCGGCTCGACCTCGATGCTGCAGCGCAAGCTGCGCGTCGGGTTCGCCAAGGCCGGCCGGCTCATGGACCTGATGGAGAGCCGCGGCATCGTCGGCCCCTCCGAGGGCTCCAAGGCCCGCGACGTGCTGATCAAGCCCGACGAGCTCGAGTCCGTGCTCTTCACTCTGCGCGGCGGAGCCGGCTGAGCTCTCGCCGGCTCGCCCGGATCGCCGTCGTCCGGTGACTACGATGGTCCGGTGAGTGCCGTACCCAGCCCTGCCCGCCGGACCGTGGCGGTCGTGACGCTCGGGTGCGCCCGCAACGAGGTCGACTCCGAGGAGCTCGCCGGCCGGCTGGCCGCCGACGGGTACGAGCTGGTGGACGACGCCGACGGCGCCGATGCGGTGCTCGTCAACACCTGCGGCTTCATCGAGACGGCCAAGAAGGACTCCGTCGACGCGATCCTGGCGGCCACCGACTCCGGCGCGAACGTGGTCGCCGTCGGCTGCATGGCCGAGCGGTACGGCTCCGAACTGGCCGGCGCGCTGCCCGAGGCCACCGTGCTCGGCTTCGACGACTACGCGGCCATCGGCGAGCGGCTCGACGACGTCCTCTCCGGACGCCCGCTCGTGCCGCACACCCCTCGCGACCGGCGCACGCTGCTGCCGATCAGCCCGGTGCAGCGGTCGGCCGCCCGGGCGGCCGTCGATGCCCCCGCCATCCCGGGGCACGACTGGCTGCGCCGCCGCCGACTGGCCTCCGGGCCCTCCGCGGCGCTGAAGCTGGCCTCCGGCTGTGACCGGCGGTGCGCCTTCTGCGCCATCCCGGCCTTCCGTGGCGCCTTCGTCTCCCGCCCGCCGGCCGAGGTGCTCGGCGAGGCGCAGTGGCTGGCCACCCAGGGCGTGACCGAACTCGTACTGGTCAGCGAGAACTCGACCTCCTACGGAAAGGACCTCGGCGACCTCCGGTCGCTGGAGAAGCTGCTGCCGCAGCTGGCCGCCGTCGAGGGCATCGCCCGCGTGCGGGTGGCGTACCTGCAGCCGGCCGAGCTCCGGCCCGGCCTGCTCGAGGTCATCGCCGGGACCGGCGGGGTGGCGCCCTACTTCGACCTGTCCTTCCAGCACTCCTCGCCGGGGCTGCTGCGGCGGATGCGCCGGTTCGGCGGCACCGACGACTTCCTCGCGCTGATCGAGCGCGCCCGCGCGCTCGCGCCCGGGGCCGGGTTCCGCACCAACGTGATCCTCGGTTTCCCGGGGGAGACCGAGGACGACGTCGCCGAGCTCGAGCGCTTCCTCACCGAGGGCCGGCTCGACGCCGTCGGCGTCTTCGGCTACTCCGACGAGGAGGGCACCGAGGCGGTCGGCCTGCCCGGCAAGCTGGACCAGCCCGAGATCGACGCCCGGGTCCGCCGGATCACCGACCTGGTCGAGGAGCTCACCGCCCAGCGGGCCGAGGACCGCATCGGCTCCCGCGTCGACGTGCTGCTCACCGAGCACCTTGCCGCCGACGGGGCCCCCGGGGAGTGGGCCGGTCATGCGGCGCACCAGGACCCGGACGCCGACGGCACCACCACGATCATCGGCGTCCCGGCAGGCGCCGTCGCGGGACAGATCCTGCCCGCGGACGTGATCGGCACCGAGGGCGTCGACCTGGTCGCGCGTGCGGTGGTACCCGCCCTGACAGGGCACCGGTGAACTCGGTGGCACCCGACCCGGCCCAAGACCAGCCGACGGCGCGCCTGGTCAACCTGCCCAACACGCTGACCGTCCTGCGGCTGGCGATGGTGCCGGTGTTCGCCGTCCTCCTGCTCCGCGAGGGCGGTCAGGACGACGTGGGCCGCTGGCTCGCCGCCTCGCTGTTCGTCCTGGCCATCGCCACGGACTGGTACGACGGCATGATCGCCCGGCGCACCGGCACCGTCACCGAGTTCGGCAAGCTGGCCGACCCGCTGGCCGACAAGGCCCTGACCGGGATGGCACTGATCGGCCTCTCGGTGCTCGGGTCGCTGCCCTGGTGGGTGACGGTGGTGATCCTCGCCCGTGAGCTCGGGGTCACGCTGCTGCGGGTCTGGGTCATCCGGCACGGGGTCATCGCGGCCAGCCGTGGCGGCAAGCTGAAGACCGTCGCCCAGTCGCTGGCGATCTTCCTCTACATCCTCCCGCTCAGCGGCCTGCTCGCCTCCGCCCGCTGGTGGGTGATGGCCGCCGCGCTGGTGCTCACGGTCGTCACCGGGATCGACTACGTGTACCGGGCCGTGCGCCTGCGCCGTACCAGCGCGCGGGCGATGCGCGCGGCGGCCGCTCGGCGGGCCACCGGCCCGTCCGGCAGCCGGAGCGACACCGCGGCCTGACCTCCCGCGGGCGCCCGGACGGTCAGAAGATGGGGCCCTCCGGAGCCGGGCCCACGCTCATGGCCCCGGCCGGGTCGAGGTCGGCCCGCAGCCGCCCGCCTGCCGCCGACTCGGTGGCAGGCGAGAGTTCCGCCGAGCCGGTCGCGCGGGAACCCACCCGCACCTCCACGGTGCCGGCGGCACCGGCCGGCAGGGGGACGACGGCCGCGAGGCCCACCGAGTAGTCGGTGGTCACCCCGCGGTCGTGCCACACCTGCCGGCCGTCCACCAGCACCGTCACCTCGTCGTCCCGGAACCCGGTGCCGAGTTCCAGGGCGGGAGGGTCGGTCATGGCGGCAGCCTGCCCCATCCGGCGGCGGTCAGCGACCCTCGTCGTCCTCCCGCAGCATCTCCACCGCCACGGCCGGCGCATCCTTCTCGGCGGCGAGCCGGAGGGCGTCCTCGCGTAGCTCCTCGGCGCCGGTGGTGTCGCCCTCGGCGGCGTGGCTGCGCGCCAGGTAGGCCATCACCTGCAGGAGGCTCAGGTCGTCGAGCCCCTCGTCGCCCCGGGAGGCGTCGATGGCCGGCCGCAGCAGGGCGTCGGCGCGGTCGAGGTCGCGGCCGCGCTCGCGCACCGACCCGTCGGCCTCCACGGAGGTGTAGGGCCGGGCGGCGTTCATGCCCAGGGCCAGCCGGGCGTAGACGGCGAGCGGGTGCTCGGCGTGTTCCTCCGCGATCTCCTGCATGGCAGCCATGCCGCCGGCGAGCTCCGGTGCGTCGCTGCCGAGCAGGGTCATCACCATGCCCGCCTCGTCGCCGAGCATGAGCTCGGCCACCGCGGCGTCCTGGTCGTCGCGGGTGGCCCAGATCCGCATCGTCGCCGTATCGGAGATGATGACCGACCCGTCGGGGGCGGTGTAGGAGGCGCGGAGCCGGTAGGTGCCCGGGTCCTCGAAGATCTGCCCGACCGCCGCGTCGTAGCCGATGTAGGCGCTCACCGGCAACACCTGGCCGGCCTCCGCCCGCTCCAGCCGCGGCTCGACGCAGTGCAGCACGGGCGGCCGGTGCACCACCACGTCGCCGCGCGGGCGGCTGATGGTCACCTGCACGATGCCGTACTTCGGGTGCAGCTGCTCGGCCGGGTGCACCAACTGCCCGCGCTCGGCGGTCAGCGCCAGCTCCAGGACGATCGGCGTCCCGAGCAGCGGGCGGGCCGGCGAGGTCTGCAGGGAGAGTCGCAGGCCGCTGCTGTCGTCGACCGCGTCGTGCGGCTGCAACGGCACCTCGAGCGCGGCGCCGGTGCCGAACGGGGTGCCGCCCATGATCACGTTGTCGCGGAAGCCGTGCCGCAGGTGGGCCAGTTCCAGGTCGTCGAACTGGAACGGGAAGGCGCCCCAGAAGGCCGCCGCGCCGCTGGGGGCGCCGCCGCCCGGGTTGTAGTTCTGCGGGTAGTTCATCCACGACAGCGAGCCCGGCCGGTTGGGCAGCGGCGGGTTCATGAACTGCTTGTGGAACGAGTGGAACAGGTTGAAGCAGTGCCCCAGCTCGTGCACGTTGACGTAGAGCTGCTCGCGCAGATTCTGCGCGGTGCCGGCCTGGATCACCTGGTAGAAGCTGGCGCAGCCCTGCCGCTGGAGCCCCTGCTGGTCGAACATGATGCCGCGCAGGCCGGTGCCGAGCTCGTGTCGCTGCGCGTGCAGCAGCCAGACCTTGAACTGTGGGCGCTCGGCGTGCCGGGAGAAGTGCGCCATCATCGCGCCGTGCAGGCTGGCGTTGTTCCAGATGTGTCCGGACGACGTGGCGATCGTGTTGGTGCCGCCGGTGTCGAGCACCTGCAGCCCGGCCTCGCCGTAGGCGGCCGCCACGTTCAGCGAGCGCGCCGGCCCGCCGCTGGGCAGCGAGCCGGTGTTGTAGGTGTCGAACGGGGTGACGCCGGCCTCGACGTCCTGCTCCAGCTCGACGGTGCGCAGACTGGCGCTCTCGTGGGCGCAGACGTACGTCGCCCCGATGGCGCCGGACGGCGTCGACCACTGCACGGTCGCGGGCGCGGCCGGCTGGAAGAAGTGCCGCCGCGGGATCGTCACGCGGGCGACGGTGTAGGTCGTCGCCCAGGTGGTCCGGGCGGTGCCCACGACGACGAGGTCGCTGCCCACCGACGACGTGGTGACCGCGTCGACGGTCCAGGACCCGAAGTAGTTCGTCGTGCTGCCGGAGATGCTGAAGTAGTCGCCGCTGACCTTCATCAGCGGACGGCGACCGTCGACGTCGACGCGCAGCTCCATCTGGAAGCCGCTCGCCGGGGAGCGATAGCGGCCGCTGGCCGGCCGCGTGCGCAGGGGCAGGGTCGGCAGCTTGGGGACGGGGATCGGTGCGATGCCGATGTCGCCGGCCTGATCCGTGGTCTGCTCGGCGAGGAACGACTCGACCTGGGAGACGGCCGCGTCCATCTCGGGGGAGGTCATGGGCAGCGCCGCCGACGGGTCGGCCGGCGAGGCGGCGACGTTGGGGGTCTCGGTCTCCCGCGGAGCCGCGGGTGACGGGATGGTGGGGGTAGGCGTGCCACCGGGTGCGGTCCCGGCGGGTGCGGCGTTCGGCTCGAGAACGGTCACGCTGATCAGCTCCTCGGAAGACGGCCCGCACCCGGCTGCCGATCGGCGTGGACGCGACAGGATCGGTCGCCGCCGGGTGCCCGGCGAACCTCCCACCGGAGGCGTCACGGCACCGTCACGGCGCCGTCACGCGGGCTACCGGGGTCCGGGGACCGGACGGTCACCGCGCCCGCGCGGCGAGGGTTGCAGCCGGGTACGCGCGGCCGCGCCCCCCACCCGGCGGAGCGTCGCCACGGCAGCCAGCTCGTCGCTCGGCTCGACCCCCATCTCCCGGCGCAACAGCACGCGGAAGGCGTCGAACTGCCGGCGTGCGGAGACCCAGTCACCGGCCGCCTGGTGCGCCTCGATCAGTGCGCGCTGCCCGCTCTCCCGCAGCGGCTCGGCCAGTACCGCGACCTGCCCGGCCTCCACGGCCTCGATGGGCCGCCCGGCCTCGCGGAGCAGCCGGCTCAGCACCTCGATCGCG
This sequence comes from uncultured Actinomycetota bacterium, assembly GCA_963723745.1. Lineage (GTDB taxonomy): Bacteria > Actinomycetota > Actinomycetes > Mycobacteriales > Geodermatophilaceae > CAVRRZ01. Next base: position 976,631 of record CAVRRZ010000005.1, on the reverse strand, counting down.
TGCAGCAGCCGCAACCGCAGCCGGTCGCGCACCGCCAGCACCCAGTCCTCGTACCAGCCGGGCAGCAGCTCGGCCTCGGTGAGCGGGACCGGGTCGACGAGGAGGTCAGCGGGCGTCGCGGTGCCGGCGACGATCCGGCCGGCCCACGCCTCGACGTCCGCCACGTCGACGGCGACGTCGTCCTCGAGCAGGAGCCGCGCCTGCTGGGCGCGGACGACGGGGCAGCCGACCTGCTGCAGCCGCCACAGGGCCGACCGCAGGTTGCCCGCCGCCCGGGCGTCGCCGACGGTGGGCCACAGGACGCCGGCTGCGTGCCTGCGGTCGACGCCCGAGGGGTGCAGTGCCAGGTAGGCCAGCAGCCGGCGGCTGCCCGGCGGCACCACGGCGCCGCGAGAATCGCGGCTGAGGGACAGGCCGCCGAGCAGGCGCACGACGACGCCAGAGCCCAGCGCCGACGTCGGGTCGTGCATCCCTGCCTCCCGGGTGGGAGCAGCTTCCCCCTGGATGACCGCTGCGCAGCCTAGTCACGCAGTGTCGTCAGCGGAAGGCGCTCCGGCGCAGCCGGGAACGGCGGCCGTGGCCACCGTGTTACGCCATGAGCGGACTCCCGCCGGTCCGGCGATCCCCGTTCGGGCGGGCCGCGTACCGTGAGCGCACGGTGCCGGGACCTTCCCGTGCATCCCGTGCTCGCAGGACAGGAGACGGTCATGACGCTGCTGCGCACCCAGCTGGGCAACTCGCTGCGGAGCCACCGGCTGCGCCAGCGGCGCACGCTCCGCGATGTCTCCGGCGCCGCCCGCGTCAGCCTCGGCTACCTGTCCGAGGTGGAGCGCGGACAGAAGGAGGCCTCGTCGGAGCTGCTGGCCTCGATCTGCGACGCACTGGATCTCGAACTCGCCGACCTGCTGCTCGAGGTGAGTGACGGCATGCGTACGGCCGCGACGGCGATGCCGGCCGAGACGCCCGCTGCCGTCGGGGCAGCCGCGGCCGTCGAGGCGCCCGCGGCCGCCGGTGCGGAGCCCGCGCTGGCGCTGGTCGGTGCGGCTCCGGCCCCCTCGGTCCTGCGCCGCGGGGCGGTCTCGCTCGCCGCCTGATCCGCCTCCGCGACACGCGGGTGCCCGCTGCTTGACCACGGCAGTCGGGGGTGTCAGACAGGACGTGTGGTCGTCCGCCCTCTCGCCGAGCCGGCCGGTGGCATCCGGCGCACCCGCGACGGCCTGGTCGCCGGGGCGGCGCGGGCGTTCGCCGATCACGGGCTGCGCGGCTGCACGATGCAGGCGGTCGCGTCCGCGGCCGGTGTCTCGAAGGCCACGCTGTACAACCACTTCCGCACCAAGGACGAGCTGGCCAGGGCGCTGTTCGCCGTCGAGCTGGACCGGCTGAGCGCGCTCGCGGTCGAGCATCCACGCGAGCGGGCCCTTGCCGCGCTGGCCGACGAGCTCGGGGAGCATCCGGTGCTCCGGCGGCTGGCCGACACCGAACCGGAGGTCCTCGTCGGCCTGCTGGACGTGCCCGCCGACCTGTGGGCCGCCCTCACCGGCCGGCTGGCCGAGGTCCTGCGCACCGACCACGACGGGGCGGAGCTGGCCGCCCGGTGGCTCCTCGGTGTGGTGCTGCAGCCGGCGCGCTCGTCGCTGCGGCACCGGTCGGCCGCCCGGCTGGCGGCCGTCCTGGCCGGCTGAACGGGCTCAGCGCAGCGGCAGCGACCGGGTGAGCACCACGCGGTCGACGCCGGGACCGGCGTGATCGGAGGACGACGCCGCGTGCGCGCCGAACCGCTGCGCCAGGCGGAGGACGGCGCTGTCGCCGGGCATCGCGATCGCCTGGACCGCCCGCGCCCCGACCCCGGCCGCCAGTGCGGCGAAGCGTTCGAGCAGCGCCGCAGCCACGCCCCGCCTCCGGTGCGCCTCGTGCACGGCCAGGGCGTGCACGACCGCGAGCCGGTCGGCGCTCACCAGTCCCAGCAGGTAGCCCGCGTCCTCGCCGTCCGGGGTCAGGGCCACCGCACCGAACCCGCCGAGCTGGTGGAAGAACAGCGGGTCGTGCCGGGCGCGGATCTCGTCGTCCGGCAGGGGCGAGCCGGACCAGAACTCGTCCAGCCGTGCCAGCAGCCGGCCGCGCAGCGCCGTCGCCGAGAGCTCCTCGAGGCCGACCAGTCGCAGTTCGCCGGTCACGACCTCGCTGCCCGCGCGGCGTCCAGCTCGGAGCGGGTGGGCGGGTCCGCCCCGACCCGCGTGCAGTTCAGCGCGGCGACGAGGGCGGCGTCGTCGACCAGCCGGAGCAGCTCGTCGTCGGTCAGCGACTCCAGCGCGGCGCGGCTGGTCACCGCGGCCTCGAGCAGCCCGGTGAACAAGCCGGCGGCGAGGGAGTCGCCGGCGCCGACGGTGTCGGCGACCGCCACCCGCGGCGGTGGGTGGTGGTGCACCGGCCGGCCGGGCCGGGCCACCCGCAGCGGTGCGCCGCCGTCGGTCAGCACGACCAGCGCCGGTCCGCGGTCGGCCCACCGGCGCGCCGCGTCGTCGAGGGCGTCGTCGTCGACGACCGCCCCGGGCTCCAGCCAGGCGAGGTCTTCGGCGCTCACCTTGACCACGTCGGCGTGCGCGAGCAGCCGGTCGAGCCGGCCCCGGACGGCGTCGGCGGTGTTGCCGAGCAGAGCCGCGACGGGCCCGTGGGCCAGCGGGGGGCGGATGTTCGGGTCGACGCTGATCAGGGCGCTGCCCGCGACCCGCTCGACCAGCCGGGCGATCGCATCGCTGCCGGGCGCGGTCCACGCCGAGATCGAGCCGACGTGCAGCAGCCCGGTCTCCGCCGGGAGCACACGGGCGAGCTCCTCGTCGCGCCACTGCCAGTCGGCGGCGCCGGCGACGTGGAAGCCGTACTCGGGGCTGCCGTCTGCGCCCACCCCGACCACCGCCAGGCTGACCGGCTCCACCGCCTCGACCAGGCCTCCGAGATCCACCCCCGACAGCTCGGCGTGGCGGCGGAGGTTCGCCGCGAGGGGCCCGGTGCCGAGGCGGGCGAGCAGCCGCACCGGCACGCCGAGCCGGCCGGCGGCCACGGCGACGTTCAGCGCGTTGCCGCCGGGCCGGGCCACGTACGCGGGCGCGGTGCCCTGCGGGCCCGTACCGGGGGCCATCGGGAGCAGGTCGACGACCAGCTCACCGAGCACGCTGAGCACAGGCCGACCTGCTGCCGCATCGCGCTCCACGGTTGGCGACCCTAGCGCCGACCCGCGGACGGCGTGGATCGGTTGGTCGCGGGCGGCGATCACCTGCGACGATGGGGGCCGACGAAGAGCCATTGGCCGGCGCCGGACTGCGCCGGAGCAGGAGGAGCCATGCCCAATCCGCTAGTGAAGCTGTGGAAGTACCTCACGGCCTCGGCCAACCAGAAGATCGACGAGAAGGCCGACCCGAAGGTGCAGATCGCCCAGGCGATCGAGAGCGAGCAGCAGCGCCACCAGGCGCTGGCCAACCAGGCGGCGGCAGTGCTGGGCAACCAGCGGCAGTTGGAGATGAGGCTCAACCGGCAGCTCGGCGAGGTCGAGCGGCTGCAGGCCTCGGCTCGCCAGGCCCTCGTGCTCGCCGACAAGAGCCGCGGGGCCGGCGACGAGCCGAAGGCCATCGAGTACGAGACCGCCGCTCAGGCGTTCGCGACGCAGCTGGTCGCCGCGGAGCAGAGCATGGAGGACCTCAAGCGCAGCCACGACGAGGCCCTGCAGGCCGCGGAGCAGGCGCGCGGCGCGGTCGAGCAGAGCCGGATGCGCCTGCAGACCACCCTGGCTGAGCGCACGAAGCTGATGAGCCAGCTCGAGCAGGCGAAGATGCAGGAGCACGTGGCAGCCTCGATGCGCCAGGTCAACGAGCTGGCGGCGCCGGGCAACACCCCGAGCCTCTCGGAGGTGCGGGACAAGATCGAGGCGCGGTACGCCAACGCGCTCGGACAGGCCGAGCTGGCGCAGACCTCGGTCGAGGGCCGCATGCTCGAGGTGCAGAAGGCGACCCTGGACGTCGCCGGCGCCTCACGGCTGGACCAGATCCGGGCGACCATGGGCGGTGGCCCCCAGGCGGTCGAGGGCAGCCGGTCGGCCGGTGCGATCGAGGGCGGGCAGCCGCAGGCCGGGACGTCCGGTCAGCAGGCCGGTACTCCGGAGGCGTAGCCGGCCGAGCGTCCCGACCAGGGCGCCTGACCCGGGGCGGTCACCGGAAGGCGGGGGAGACCGGCGGCGCGCCGGGCTCGCCGGTACGGGCCGCCGGATCGATCGGCGAGCGGGCTGCCTGACAGGTCGGGCACCACCACGTCACCCGTTCCTGCAGGTCCGGCCCCTGGTCGCCGAGGATGATCGTCGTTCCGCATCGACGGCAGGGCCGGCCCCTGCGGCCGGCGACCCAGTGGTCCTCCCCGCGGCGCAGGCTGCCGGTGGTGCTCTGCTCGGGATGGTGCCGGTTGGCCAGCATGAGGGTGCGCGCGCGCTCGACCAGCCCGGCCAGGTCCTCGACGTCCGCTACCGGGGTCCACGGGTGGACCCGGCAGAGGAACAGCGACTCGACCTTGTACAGGTTGCCGATGCCGGCCAGGTTCCGCTGGTCGAGCAGGGCCACGCCGATCTGCTCGTCCGGGTGCGCCCTCAGCCGACGCAGCGCCTCGTCGAGGTCCCAGTCGGGCCCGAGCACGTCGGGCCCGAGGTGACCGACGATCTGGTCCTCGTGCTCGGTGCGCACCAGGGCCAGATCGTGCAGCCGGTAGCCCACGCACTCCCAGTCGTCGGTGACCAGCAGGGCACGGACGGCGAACGCGGGACCGCCGCGCCACGGGGCCCCCGGCCGGTAGATGTGCCAGCTGCCGTCCATCCGGTAGTGGGTGCGCAGCGTCCTCCCGTCGCCGAGGCGGATGAGCATGTGCTTGCCGCGGGGCACCACCTCGGTGACGGTCACGCCGGCGAGGTCGACCTCGGCGAGGGCTGGGACGCGCAGCTCGCCGCGCCGCAGGGTCGCGCCCGCCAGCGCGGTGTTCATGCGCTGGGCCGCCAGCCAGACGGTGTCTCCTTCGGGCACGGCCGCGATTCTCCCCGGGCTGCGGGGAGGACGCCGGTCCGGTCAGCAGCGTCACAGCGCGGCTATCCGTCCCCGGCAGGCGGCCTCGCTGCGGGTCATCGGCGAGTGAAGAGACGACGAGGTGACGGACTCAGGCCCGCAGTCGCAGGCCCCGCGGCGTCGCCGCGAAACCCGCGGCCTGCAGGGCTGCCGACAACGGGGTCGCCTCGTGCACCGAGGCGCCGTCTGCCTTCTGCACGATCATGCGGCCCAGGGCGCCGGCGGCGACGGCGCCCGACAGTGCGGTGGCCGCTTCCTTGAGCGTCTGCTCGTCGTCGGTCCAGGACAGCAGCGTCTTGCCGCCCCGCTCCACGTACAGCACCAGGTCGCCGTCGACGAGGACGACCAGGGCGCCGGCCTTGCGCCCGGCCCGGTGCCCCGTCGTCGCTCGACGGGTGGCGCCCTCGCCGATGTCGACGGCGTTCTCGCTGCTCGCGGTGCGCTCCGGCCAGGGCAGGGCGGCGCCGTACACGTTGGCCGGGTCCGTGGCCGCCAGCACGACGGCGCCGGCCGGCGACCGGTCGGGGGCGGCGAAGCTGCGCAGCCGGTCGACCGAGCCGGGCGTGCCGAACTGGGCCGCGCCGAGGGTCTCGACGAAGTAGCCGCGGCGGGCCCGGCCGTTCTCCTCGAACGCCCGCAGCACCGGGTACACCGCGGAGAAGCCACCGGCGACCTGCTCGGCCACCACCGCTCCCCGGGTGAGCACGCCGTGCCGCTCGAGCAGCGCCTCGGCGCGGGCCGTCGTCCGCTTCGTCGGGTTGGTCTCGCGCTCGGGCAGTAGGGACCAGCGGCCCGCGACGGTGGGCGGGCCGGTGCGGCTGGGCATGGCCGGACGGCCGAGCCGCGTGCGGCCGTAGCGGGTGCGGTCGAGCCGTGCCCGTGGCGGCGCCGGAGACCGGCGGTGGGTGCCGCCACCGGCCAGCCTCGTGCGCAGCGGTGCGAGCGTGTCGTTGGTGAGCCGGCCGGCCCACACGAGGTCCCACACCAGCTCGGCGAGGGCCGTGTCGTCGGTGGCGCCGACCAAGTCAGAGAGCCCGCGGAAGAACAGGGCCTGCCCGGCGCCCAGCTGCTCGAGGACCACCGAGCCCGCACCGCCCTCCGTGTCGAGCTCGAGCGGCTCGGGGAGCAGGAGCGGGGCCAGGTCCGCCGGGACGAGGCCGATCCAGCCGTCACCGCCGGGCAGCCCGCCGGCTCCGGCCCAGAGCACCTCCCCGGCGCTGGTGAGCTCGTCGAGCATGGCGGGGGAGTAGTCGCGCACGCGGGCCGGCAGCACCAGCGATTCGAGCGCACTGGCCGGGAGCAGGGCACCGGCGAGCTGCTCCACGACCGCGAGGACGCCGTCCGGACCGCGGAGCCGGCTGCCGACCGACTGCCAGGACGGCGTGAATCGGGCCAGCGTGTCGATCGGGACCGGCTCCACCTCCTGTCGCAGCTTGGCCAGGCTGCGCCGTCGGATGGAGCGCAGCACATCGGCGTCGCACCACTCCTGACCGCTGCCGCCTGGTCGGAACTCGCCGGCCACGAGTCGACCGGTTCCGGTCAGCCGATGCAGCGTCGCGCTGACGACCGCGACGCCGAGGCCGAGGCGCGCGGCCACCTCGTGCGGCTGGAACGGGCCGTGGGTGCGGGCGTAGCGGCCGATCAGGTCGCCCAGCGGATCGGCGACCGGCTCGGTGAAGACCTCCGGCACCCCGACGGGCAGAGCGGTGCCCAGGGCGTCGCGCAGCCGGCCGGCGTCCTCGATGGCGACGTACCGCTCCTGGCCGGCGATGCGGACGACGATCGCGCGCCGCGCGGCGACGAGCTCGTCGAGCCAATCCTGGGAGACGCCGCGGGCGGCTGCCTCGCCCGCGGTGAGGTCGCCGACGAACCGCAGCAGGTCGGTGGCGGCGTCGAGGTCTCGCGGATGCCGCTCGGCGGGCAGCCGCTGCAGCTCGGCCTCGATCTCGGCCAGCGCCTGCGCGTCGAGCAGCTCACGCAGCTCGGAGCGCCCCAGCAGCTCGGCGAGCAGACCGGTGTCGAGGGCGAGGGCCTGCGCGCGCCGTTCGGCCAGCGGGGCGTCGCCCTCGTAGAGGAACTGGCCGACGTAGCCGAACAGCAGCGACTGCGCGAAGGGCGAGGCGTTCGGGGTCTGCACGTCGACCACGCGCACCCGCCGGGCCCGGACGTCGCGCATCAGCTCGACGAGGCCCGGCACGTCGTACACGTCCTGGAGCACCTCGCGCGCCGCCTCCAGGGTGATCGGGAAGCTCGCGAAGTCGCTGGCCACGGCGAGCAGCTGCGCGGCCCGTTGCCGCTGCTGCCACAGCGGCGTGCGCTTGCGCGGGTCGCGGCGTGGCAGCAGCAGTGCCCGTGCCGCGCACTCACGGAACCGGCTGGCGAACAGCGCCGAGCTGCCCACCTCGGTGGTGACTTCGCGCTCGACGTCGTCCGGATCGAGGACGGCGACGTCGGCGTCCGGGGGCTCGCCGGTGGTGTCGGGCAGGCGCAGCACGATGCCGTCGTCGGAGTGCATGCTGGCCACGTCGACGCCGTACCGCTCGCGCAGCCGGGCGGCGAGGACCAGCGCCCACGGGGCGTTCACCTGGGCGCCGAAGGGGGAGTGCACGACCAGTCGCCAGTCGCCGAGCTCGTCGCGGAACCGCTCGACGAGCAGCGTGCGGTCGTCGGGCAGGTGGCCGGTGGCCTGCTTCTGCTCGGCCAGGTAGGCCTGCAGGTTGGCCGCGCCCCACTCGTCGAGACCGGCTGCCCGCGCCCGCTCCAGCCCGGCCTCGGGTGTCGCCGAGCCGACCTCGCGCAGGAACGCGCCGAGCGCGCGGCCGAGCTCGAGCGGGCGGCCCGGGGCGTCGCCGTGCCAGAACGGCATCTTGCCGGGCTGGCCCGGCGCCGGAGTGACCAGCACCCGGTCGTGGGTGATCTCCTCGATCCGCCAGGAGGACGAGCCGAGCAGGAAGACGTCGCCGACGCGCGACTCGTACACCATCTCCTCGTCGAGTTCGCCGACCCGTCGACCGCCGGACTCACCGGCGGCCGACACCAGGAAGACGCCGAACAGGCCGCGGTCGGGGATCGTGCCGCCGCTGGTCACCGCGAGCCGCTGCGCGCCGCTGCGGGCGGTGAGGGTGTCGGTGACCCGGTCCCACGTCAGCCGCGGCCGCAGCTCGGCGAACGCGTCGGACGGATAGCGGCCGGCGAGCATGTCCAGGACGGCGTGCAGCGCGGAGTCGGGCAGCGCGGCGAAGGCGGCGGATCGGCGGATCACGGCCGCCACCTCGTCCACGGTGCGGGGCCGCTCGGACACCATCGCCACGATCTGCTGGGCGAGCACGTCGAGCGGGTTGCGCAGATAGCGGATCGACTCGATCGCGCCGGACTTCATCCGCTCGGCGACGAGGGCGCACTGCACGAGGTCGCCGCGGAACTTGGGGAAGAGCACGCCGCGGCTCACCGCGCCGACCTGGTGGCCGGCGCGGCCCACCCGTTGCAGCCCGGCGGCGACCGTCGGGGGTGACTCGACCTGGACGACGAGGTCGACCGCGCCCATGTCGATCCCGAGCTCCAGGCTGCTCGTGGCCACGACGGCGGGCAGGCGGCCGGACTTCAGCGCCTCCTCGACGATCGCCCGTTGCTCGCGGGAGACCGAGCCGTGATGGGCCGCGGCCACCGGCTGCACGACCTCGGGGATGCCGCCGCCGGAACCGGCCTGGGCCATCAGCGCGGCGGCGTTCGTGCCCGGCGGCACCGTCTCGCCGGTGGCCCGCTCGTAGGCGAGCTCGTTGAGCCGGCTGGTGAGCCGTTCGGCCAGGCGTCGGGAGTTGGCGAACACGATGGTGCTGCGGTGCGCCTCGACCAGGTCGAGCACCCGCTCCTCGACCGCCGGCCAGATCGACGTCCGCGGCTGGTTGCCCGCGGCCGAACCCTCCAGTTCACCGGTCGGCTGGCCGAGCGTGCTCATGTCCTCGACCGGGACCACGACCGAGAGGTCCCAGCGCTTCTCGGACGTGGGAGCGACGATGTCGACCGGACGGCCTCCGGCGAGGAACGTGGCGACCTCCTCGATGGGGCGCACGGTCGCCGACAGCCCGATGCGCTGCGCCGGCCGGTCGAGCAGTTCGTCGAGCCGGTCGAGGGACACCGCCAGGTGTGCGCCGCGCTTGGTGTCGGCGACGGCGTGCACCTCGTCGACGATCACCGTCTCCACCCCGCGCAGCGCCTCGCGCGCCGAGCTGGTCAGCAGCAGGAACAGCGACTCCGGCGTGGTGATCAGGATGTCGGTGGGACGCCGGGCGAAGGCCCGTCGCTCGTCGGCCGGCGTGTCCCCGGAGCGGATGCCGACCCGGATCTCGGGTCGGGGCAGGCCGAGCCGGGCCGCGGCCTGGCCGATACCGGTCAGCGGAGCGCGCAGGTTGCGCTCCACGTCGACCGCCAGCGCCTTCAGGGGTGAGACGTAGAGGACCCGGCACGCCCGCTGCTCGTCGACCGGCGGCGCCGCCGCGAGCCGGTCGAGCGACCACAGGAAGGCCGCCAGCGTTTTGCCCGAGCCCGTCGGCGCCACGACCAGCGCGTGGCCGCCGCTGCTGATGGCCTCCCAGGCTCCCTCCTGCGCGGGGGTGGGCTGATCGAAGGCTCCGGTGAACCACGCACGGGTGGGCTCGCTGAAGCGCTCGAGCGCGGAGGGACGGGTGGCCACGGATCCAGTGTCCCCGGGGGGTGTGACACTTCGCTGGTCGCGGGGACCGGCCGGGCAGGCTCGGCACGGCGGGAGGGGAGGTCGACGGCGATGCGGGTCATGCTGGACGCTGTCTTCTTCCCCGGACCCGACGGCGGCGCGCCGCCGGGCCCTCGGATCGAGGAGTTCGTCGTGGACCGGTTCCGCGGACACCGCATCACCGCCGGACGGCCGTGGTGACCGCGACGGACGCGGTGGACGTCGGGCGGGTGCAGCGTCGCACCGTGGCCGTGCTCAGCGGCGGCGTCGCGCTGGGCGGGCTGGGCATCACCGTGGGCATCACCGTGGGCGGGCTGCTCGCGCGCGACGTCGCCGGCACGGACACGGCCGCCGGCCTGGGGCAGACCGCCGGCGTCCTCGGCGCGGCGGTGCTCGCCGTCCCGCTGGCCGCGATCAGCGCGCGGGCGGGCCGCCGCACGGGTCTGGCGACCGGCTTCGGCATCGCCGTCCTCGGCTCGGTGGTGACCGTCGCCGCCGCGGCGATGTCCTCCCTGTTCCTCCTGCTGGTGGGGCTGTTCCTCTTCGGCGCGTCGACCGCGTGCGGGTTGCAGGCGCGCTACGCGGCCGCGGACCTCGCGACCGCCGAGCGCCGTGGCCGCGACCTCTCCCTCGTCGTGTGGGCCACGACCATCGGCTCCGTGCTCGGTCCCAACCTGGCCGGCCCGGGGGCCGACCTGGGCAGGGAGCTCGGCCTGCCGGCGCTCGGTGGCGCGGTCGCCCTCTCCGCGGTCGTCTTCGCGCTCGTGGCCGCCGGGCTCCTGCTGCTGCTCCGGCCCGATCCCCTCCTGCTCGCCCGGCGGCTCGGGGGTGGCGCGGCGCCGACGCGGCCCCGGCGGGCGACCGGCAACGCCCTCCGGGCCGTGTGGGCCACGCCGGGCGGACGGCTCGGCCTCACGTCGGTCGTGGTGTCGCACTCGGTGATGGTCGGCGTCATGGTCATGACGCCGGTGCACATGGGCCACCACGGGACGGCCGAGGGGACGACGCTGCGGATCATCGGCCTGGTCATCAGCGTGCACGTGGCCGGGATGTACCTGTTCTCGCCGTTGGTCGGCATGCTGGCCGACCGCGCGGGGCGCGCGGCGACCGTGGGTCTCGGGGGCGGGCTCCTCCTGGTCGCCGCGGCCGTCGCCGGTACCGCGCCGCCGGGCGCGGCCTGGCAGCTGGGTGTGGGACTGCTCCTGCTCGGCATGGGCTGGTCGTGCGGCCTGATCGCCGGCTCCACGCTGGTCACCGAGTCGGTCGACGTCGACGTGCGGCCCACCGCGCAGGGCGGCACCGACCTGCTGATGGGCCTCGGCGCCGCCGTGGCCGGCGTGGTGGGCGGGCCGCTGCTGGCACTGGGCGGGTTCGGCCTGGTGTCGGCCGTGTCCGCGGTGATGGTGGTCCCGCTGGCGGTGGTCTGGGTGCGGACGGTGCGCCGACCGGACGCCCTCAGCGGTCCCGGAAGAAGTTCTTGATCAGGAGCACGACGAGCACGACCATCGCGATGATGATCCCGAACTCGAGCACGACGTCGAGGGTCTCCGACCCGGTGCCGGGCAGCATGCCGCGAGGGTAGGCCGTGCGGCGCGCGGCCGGCGGACATCGGCCGCTCGAGGTCGGTGTCGCCGGCCGTCGTCTCGTTCGCGCTAGCGTCGGGGTGTGCGCCTGCAGGAGTTCTGGTCCCGTCTCGAACAACGCTTCGGTCCGATGCGGGCCCACACGGTGGCCCGGGACCACGTCTTCGGCGCTCTGGGCGGACGCACCGCGGTGGAGGCGATCGACGCCGGTCTGCCGGTGCGGAAGGTGTGGTTGGCCATCTGCGATGAGTACGAGGTTCCCGTCAAGGAACGGTGACCGCCCGCGCGGCGGTCGGCGGCGTGTCGGCCTGGCGGTCGAACAGGTGTTCGGCCTACTGTGGCGTCCACAGGCCGAGCGGTTCTCCACAGATCCGTCGGCGAGCCGGAAATGTCGGACCCCCGCCCTAGCGTCGATCTCGACCGCTCCACGCACTCTTCCGAAGGTGAGCACCATGGCAACGCTCGACCGCGACAAGGCCCTCGACATGGCCCTCGCCCAGATCGACAAGCAGTTCGGCAAGGGCTCCGTCATGCGCCTGGGCGACAGCCCCGAGGTGGCCATGAAGGTCATCCCGACCGGCTCGATCGCGCTGGACATCGCACTGGGCATCGGCGGGCTGCCGCGCGGCCGGGTCATCGAGGTCTACGGGCCGGAGTCCTCCGGCAAGACGACCGTCGCCCTGCACGCGGTGGCCAACGCCCAGGCCGCCGGCGGCATCGCCGCGTTCATCGACGCCGAGCACGCGCTCGACCCGGAGTACGCCCGCGCGATCGGCGTCGACACCGACGCGCTGCTGGTCAGCCAGCCCGACACCGGGGAGCAGGCGCTCGAGATCGCCGACATGCTGATCCGTTCGGGCGCGCTCGACATCATCGTCATCGACTCGGTCGCCGCGCTGGTACCGCGCGCCGAGATCGAGGGCGAGATGGGCGACAGTCACGTCGGTCTGCAGGCCCGGCTGATGAGCCAGGCGCTGCGCAAGATCACCGGCGCGCTCAGCAACTCCGGGACGACGGCGATCTTCATCAACCAGCTGCGCGAGAAGGTGGGCGTCGTCTACGGCTCGCCCGAGGTCACCACCGGTGGTCGCGCGCTGAAGTTCTACTCCTCGGTCCGGCTCGACGTCCGCCGCATCGAGACGCTGAAGCAGGGCACCGATGCGGTCGGCAGCCGGACCCGCGTCAAGGTCGTCAAGAACAAGGTCGCGGCGCCGTTCAAGCAGGCGGAGCTCGACATCCTGTGGGGCCAGGGCTTCAGCCGCGAGGGTGGGCTCATCGACGTCGGGGTCGAGCAGGGCATGGTGAAGAAGTCGGGTGCCTGGTACACGTACGAGGGCGACCAGCTCGGTCAGGGCAAGGAGAACGCCCGCAACTTCCTGAAGGACAACCCCGATCTCGCCGACGAGATCGAGAAGCGGATCAAGGAGAAGCTGGGCATCGGCGCCACGCTCGACGCACCGGTCGTGCCGGCCGCTCCGGTCGACTTCTGAGCCGCCCCGTGACCGCACCGTCCGGCCCGTCGGGTCGCCGTTCCTCCGCTTCGCGCGCTGACCGGCGGCCCGGCGGCGGGCGACGCGGACGGGCGCCCGGGTCGGGGTTCGGCTCCGGTTCCTGGGCGGCCGGCGCCGGCGAGCTGGTCGTCTCCGAGGGGGATGCCGGTGACGAGGCGCCGGGGCCGCCGGAGGACGAGAGGGGCGACCCGGAGTCGGTCGCACGGGCCATCTGCCTGCGGGCGCTGACGGGAGCACCGAAGACCCGCAAGCAGCTGGCCGACCTGCTCGACCGTCGCGGCGTCCCCGAGGCGGCCGCCACCGCGGTGCTCGACCGGTTCGACGAGGTCGGGCTGGTCGACGACGCCGCCTTCGCACGCATGTGGGTCGACTCCCGGCAGGCCGGCCGCGGCCTGGCCCGCCGCGCGCTGCGAGCCGAGTTGCAGGCCAAGGGCGTCGCGCCGGAGATCGCAGCCGAAGCGGTCGAATCGGTCGACGACGAGGACGAACGCGCCGCGGCGCGCCTGCTGGTCGAGCGCCGCGCCCGCTCGATGCAGCGACTGGACCGAGCCACCGCGACCCGCCGGCTGATGGGCATGCTGGCGCGCAAGGGCTACAGCGGGGGTATGGCCGCCGCCGTCGTCCGCGAGGTCCTCGACGCCTCGGGCGCCGAGGCCGGCGACGACGAATTCGAACCGCTCTGACCGTCTGACGGTCTCCGCCGGCTCGCTGAGGCGGTGCGCTGCCCCGGCCAGGCCGTAGCGGTCGGTTCAGCCCGCGGCGAGTACGACGAGTGAGGGTGACAGGGCGGGCCAACTCCGCGGATTCGAGCGTTCGAGATGCAGCCAGGACGTCTGGCCCGGGGTGGTCGGCTGAGGGCGCCGGCCCGGAGGTGACGATTCGCCTTGGCCGGTGGATTCCCGCTCGCCAGCGGTGAATCGAGGCATCTCCCATCGCGGCCGCTCAGACACAGTCCGGGAGCACGGCGGCGCCTCCGCCAACACCGCAGCTATTCGAAAAGATGCTGTTATCCGTGGCTGAATAACAGCATCTCTTCGAATGACGGCGGGAATGCCCGACACCCCGACGGATCGTGGCCCAGAGGCCGCCTTCTGGGCGAGTCCGCGCCGGGCAGTTGGCCCGATGCGATCACCCTCATCAGCCGTACTCAGCCCGCGGCGAGCCAGGCAGGCACGTCGACGGCGACGCCGTCCGGCGCCTCGGGGTCGTCCACCAGCCAGGCCGCCTCACGGTGCTGCCCGGTGCCCAGCCACTGCTGGATCTGCCGGTCGAAGCCGAGCCAGGCGGAGGTCCCGGGCCTGCCGACAGATCCCAGAAAGGTCAGGTCCGCCTCGTCGCCGCCCGGGTAGCGGAGCACCAGCCGGCACCGTGACCGACGGTGCCGGGCCGGCGGCACGGCCTCGCGGACGACGGCGCTCTCGGCACCTGCGGCCGTGGCGAAGTCGGCCGCGGCCGAGCGCAGCCGGCTGACGAAGTGCTGGGCGGGGTCCTCGGCGTCGAGCACCGTGGTCCGCTGCTCGAGCCCGGCGGCCGGAGCCGCCGACGTCGGGGCGGCGTCGGCGCGTGCCGGGGCGGCGGCAGGATCGTCGTCCTGCCGACCGCCGGCACGGTCGGTCACCTGGGCGACGTCCGGACCGTGGTCCAGGCCGGCCGCCGCATCGTCGATCTCGAGCGGGTCGAAGGCAGCCGTCTCGAAGTCGTCGGTCACCGGCGGCGCAGCCCCGGGCTCGTCGTGGCGGCGCAGTTCCATCGTTCGCTCGACGGGCTGCTCGCGGTCGGCCTCCCCGTGGGGGCGGGGCACGGGCGGAAGGTTGCGGCGCCCGGCCGCATGCATGGTCTCCATGGTGACGAACAGTCTCGTCGCGGCTTCCGGTCGTGCCGAGCACGGCACGCCGGAGTGTGACCACTGGGTCACATGAGAGGCGACCGCCGTCAGGCCCCGCCGCCGACGGGAGTCGCGGCGGCCTCTTCCTCGGCCTTCGCCGTCGACTTGCCCGTCCGGGCCTGGCGGCTCTCGATGTAGCGCGCCAGCCGGCTGAGCGCGTAGTTGATGGCGATGTAGATCAGGGCGATGAAGAAGAACGTCTGGATCGGGTTGTCGAGGTTGCGGCGGATGCTCTCGCCCTGGCTGAGCAGCTCGTCGTAGTTGGCCACGAAGGTGACCAGCGAGGTGTCCTTCAGCACGACCACGAGCTGGCTGATGATCGCCGGCAGCATCACCCGGAACGCCTGGGGCAGCAGCACGAGCCGCATCGTCTGGCCGTTGGTGAGGCCCGTGGCCAGGGCCGCCTCGCGCTGGCCGCTGGGTAGCGAGGCGACCCCGGCGCGCACGACCTCGGCGAAGATGACCATGTTGTAGGCGGTGAGGCCGATGACCAGGCCCCAGAGCACCTGCCCTCCGGGCCAGCCGCGCAGGTCCACGCCGATGTCAGGCAGTACCCGGACGCCGAAGTAGATGAGGATGACCACCGGCAGCCCGCGGAAGAGCTCGACCATGCCGATCAGCGGCAGGCGCCCGAACCGGCCCAGCGAGAGCCGGGCGACCGCGATCGCCGTACCGAGCACGATCGACAAGGTCATCGCCAGGGCGGCGGCCTTGAGGGTGTTGACGATGCCCTCGCCGACCAACCTCCAGACGGCATCGAAGAACTCGTTGCCCGGGTCGATCCACGGACCCCACAGCTCCATGGAGAACTGGCCCCGGGCGGCCAGTCGTCGCACGACGACGACGGCGAGGGCGATCATCGCGAGGACGGCGATCACCGTGCCGATCACCGTCCGGCGCCGGGCGCGCGGCCCCTGCGCGTCGTAGAGGACGGTCTCCTGCTGGCTCATCGTGCGATCGCCACCCGTCGCTCGATGACCTGCAGCGCCGCGCCCGCCGGAAGGGTGATGGCCAGGTAACCCACCGCCATGCCGATGAAGATGGGAAAGGTCTCGTAACCGCGCGCGCTGGTCAGCGTCTGCCCGGTGCTCCACAGGTCGCCGCCCACCCCGAAGGCGCCGACGACGGCGGAGTTCTTGAACATGGCGATGATGACGCTGCCCAGCGGCGGCACCACCGTGCGCAGCGCCTGCGGGAGGACGACGAAGCGCAGGCTCTGCGTGAAGTTGAGGCCGATCGACCGGGCCGCCTCCGCCTGGCCGGCCGAGACCGAGTTGATGCCCGACCGGACGGCTTCGCAGACGAAGGCCGACGTGTACAGGATCAGCCCGAGCACGCCGAAGAAGAAGAACGACCGGTTGATGCCGAGCTCGGGCAGGCCGAAGGCGCAGAAGAACAACACGACCGACAGCGGTGTGTTGCGGAAGGTGGTCACCCAGAACGAGCCGAAGGCCCGCAGGGGTGGCACCGGCGACACCCGGAACGCCGCGATGATCACGCCGAGCAGGAGGGCGCCGACCAGGGCCCCGAGGATGATTCGCCACGACGTCAGATAGCCGTCGACGAACAGGTCGATGTTGTCGAACACCGCGTCCACGCGTGCGCCCTCCTCCCGGGAATCGATGTCGTGCAGCGGTCAGCTGTGCCGATCCGCGGCCGACCGGTGGGATCCGGCCGGCCGCGGATCGCTCAGGAACTCAGACGCACTCGTTGGGCTCGGGCAGGCTCGGGGTCTCGGTGCCCTCGACCTGGCCGGCGGTGGCCTCCCAGGCCGCCACGTAGGCCTCCTCGTTCTCGGCGAGCGTCTCGTTGATGAACTCGCAGAACTCGACGTCACCCTTCTCGATGCCGATGCCGTAGGGCTCCTCGGTGAACTGCTCGCCGACGAGCTTGAACGCGCCGTCGGACTCGGAGACGAAGCCGAGCAGGATGACGTTGTCGGTCGTGACCGCGTCGACCTGACCGTTGCCCAGCGCGTCGGCGCACTGCGAGTACTCGTCGAAGAGCACCAGCCGGTCGTCGCTGGCCAGGTACTCGCGGATCTGCTCCGAGGGGGTCGAGCCGGTCACCGAGCAGACGGTCGCGTCCGGGTTGTCGGTGAAGGACTCGGGGCCGGTGATGGTGTCGTCGTCCGCGACGACCATGATCTGCTGGCCGGCCTCGTAGTACGGCCCGGCGAAGGTGATCCGCTCGGCGCGCTCGTCGTTGATCGTGTAGGTGGCGACGACCATGTCGACCTCGCCGCCCTCGATGACCTCCTCGCGCACCGCTGAGGGGGTCTCCTCCCAGGTGATGTCCTCGGGGGCGATACCGAGGGCGCCGGCGATGATCTTGGCGACCTCGACGTCGAAGCCCACGACCTCGCCGTCGAGGTTCTCGAGGCCGAAGCCGGGCTGGTCGAACTTGGTGCCGATCGTGATGGTGCCGCGGTCGGCGATCTCGGCCATGGTCGTGCCGGCCTCGAACTCGGTGTCCTGGGCGACCTCGGGCTCGGGGGTCTCGGCGTCGTCGCCGCCGCAGGCGGCGAGGGCGAGCGACGCGGCGGTCATGGTCGCCACCAGTGCAGTGCGCCGGAGCTTCATGGCGTCAGGTCCTTTCGATCTGTGGGCAGGTCGTCGGTCGATGGGCACTAGTGCGTGAGGATCTTGGAGAGGAAGTCCTTGGCCCGGTCGGACTGCGGCCGGGTGAAGAACGTCTCCGGATCGGCGGACTCGACGATGCGGCCGCCGTCCATGAAGACCACGCGGTTGGCCGCGCGCCGGGCGAAACCCATCTCGTGGGTGACCACGACCATGGTCATGCCGTCCTTCGCGAGCGAGACCATCACGTCGAGGACCTCGTTGATCATCTCGGGGTCCAGCGCGGAGGTCGGCTCGTCGAAAAGCATCACCTTGGGGTCCATGGCGAGTGCGCGGGCGATGGCCACGCGTTGCTGCTGACCGCCGGAGAGCTGCGCGGGGTACTTGTCGGCCTGGTTGCCGACGCCGACGCGGTCGAGCAGCTCACGGGCGCGGGTCTCCGCGTCCGCCTTCGACTTCTTGCGCACCTTGGTCGGGCCCAGCATCACGTTCTCGAGGACCGTCTTGTGGGCGAACAGGTTGAAGCTCTGGAACACCATGCCGACGTCGGCGCGCAGCTTGGCCAGGTCCTTGCCCTCGGCGGGGAGCTTCTCCCCGTCGATCCGGATCTCGCCGCGCTGGATGGACTCCAGCCGGTTGATCGCCCGGCACAGGGTGGACTTGCCGGACCCGGAGGGGCCGATGACGACGACCACCTCGCCGCGGTCGATGGTCAGATCGATGTCCTGGAGCACATGGAGATCGCCGAACCACTTGTTGACCTCCGACAGCTGCACGAGAGGCTGTCCCGTCCTGGCGCTGGTCACCCGGACAACTTAGAGGCCGCTGGTCACGGCCGCTCAGCCGTGCGATCACGAACCCGTAACGAAGGCGGGCCGGATGCGGTGCGTCACCCGGCCGACGCGCGGGTAGGGCAGCGCGCACGACCGACCCCCGTACAGGAAGAGGTGCCCGTCATGACCAGCCCTGAGCAGCCGCCCGCCCCCGACGGCGACGTCGAGACGACGCCCTCCGGCGACCGGCTCCACGTCGTCGAGACCGAAGAGGTGGTCGAGACCAACCAGCCGACCGACGCATGGGGCGAGGACTGACCGGTTCCGTGACCTGACACGGCGGGGGTGCGGCGGGGCACCGCCGTACCCTCGCTGTGTCATGACGAGCTCCGCTGCCGGCACCGCGCCGCGCACCTACCGGGTGCGCACGTACGGGTGCCAGATGAACGTGCACGACTCCGAGCGGCTGGCCGGGCTGCTCGAGGCCGCCGGATACGCCGCCGCGCCGGAGGAGGACGACGCCGACGTCCTCGTGCTCAACACGTGCGCGGTGCGGGAGAACGCCGACAACCGCCTCTACGGCAACCTCGGTCATCTGCGCCCGGTCAAGGACGCCCGCCCGGGCATGCAGATCGCCGTCGGCGGCTGCCTGGCGCAGAAGGACCGCGGCGAGATCGTCCGGCGCGCCCCGTGGGTCGATGTCGTCTTCGGCACGCACAACGTCGGCTCGCTGCCGGCACTGCTCGACCGCGCCCGGCACAACGCGGAGGCGCAGGTCGAGATCGTCGAGTCGCTCGAGGTCTTCCCGTCGACCCTGCCGGCCAAGCGGGACTCGGCCTACTCCGGCTGGGTGTCGATCAGCGTCGGCTGCAACAACACCTGCACGTTCTGCATCGTCCCGGCGCTGCGCGGCAAGGAGAAGGACCGCCGGCCGGGCGAGATCCTGGCCGAGGTGCAGGCGCTGGTCGACCAGGGCGTGCTCGAGGTGACCCTGCTCGGCCAGAACGTGAACGCCTACGGCGTCGAGTTCCGCGACCGCGGTGCCTTCGCCGATCTGCTGCGGGCGGCCGGCCGCATCGAGGGACTCGAGCGAATCCGCTTCACCAGCCCGCACCCGCGGGAGTTCACCGACGACGTCATCGAGGCCATGGCCGAGACGCCGACGGTCTGCCACCAGCTGCACATGCCGCTGCAGAGCGGTTCGGACGACGTGCTCCGCCGGATGCGCCGGGGCTACCGGCAGGACCGCTACCTCGGGATCATCGACCGGGTGCGCGCGGCCATGCCCGACGCGGCGATCACCACCGACATCATCGTCGGCTTCCCCGGCGAGACCGAGGAGGACTTCGAGCAGACCCTCGAGGTCGTCCGCCGGGCCCGCTTCGCCGGCGCGTTCACCTTCCAGTACTCCAAGCGCCCCGGCACGCCGGCGGCCGAGATGGACGGCCAGCTGCCCAAGGCCGTCGTCCAGGAGCGGTTCCTGCGGCTGACCGCCCTGCAGGAGGAGATCAGCTGGGCGGGCAACCGGGCGCTGATCGGCACGACGGTGGAGCTTCTCGTGGCGGCGGGGGAGGGCAGCAAGGACGCCGAGCGCGGCCGGCTCTCCGGCCGGGCCCGCGACGGCCGGCTCGTCCACTTCACGGCGGCCGACGGCGTGCGCCCGGGCGACGTCGTGGAGACCGTCGTGACCCAGGCCGCGCCGCATCACCTCGTCGCGGACGGGCCACTGCTCTCGCACCGCCGCACCCGTGCCGGCGACGCGGCCGAGGCCGGCACCCGACCGACCACTCCCGGCGTGCTGCTCGGCATGCCTGGCATCGGCGCCCCCGTGTGACCGCTGGCGAGGTCCCGCGCCCGCTGAGCCCGGTCGAGCGGGGCGTCCTCGACGGTGCTCTGCGCCTGGACTTCCCCGGCGTCGCCGCGTTGCGCAGGCAGGCCGTTCCTGCCCAGGGGACCCGGGGCTGCGACTGCGGCTGCGGGACCATCGCCCTGCACGTGCCGGAGCAGGTGCCGGAGGCCCACGTGACCGACCGGACTCCGGCCGACGGAACGGTCGTCGACGCCGACGGTGCGGCGGTGGGTGGACTGCTTCTCTTCGTCGATGACGGGCGGCTGTCCGCCCTCGAGGTCTACTCCCTCGACGACGAGGTGCTGGCCATGCCCGCGCCGGACCGGGTCATCTGGCACGACCCCGAGGAGCCGTCCGCCCCCACGTGAGCCCGGTGCGCCGGATCGGTGCGCTCGGGACAGCGCGCCGAGCGCTCGGTTCGGCGATCCGGGGCGCTCGGCTCACCTCCGCGAGGCGCTCTTCTCGGCCTCGGCCAGCCACTCGCGACGGGTCGCCAGGTTGGCCTTGGCGTCGGCGATCCGTGTCTTGTCGCCGGCGGCCTCCGCCTTGGCCAGCTGCTCCTCGGCCTTGGTGACCGCGGACCGCATCGAGACCACCATCGGGTTCTCCGGGGCGGTGCGGGCGCGCGAGGAGTCGGCCGCCCCGCGCACCTTCTGCTCGACCGCCTGCATGCGGTCCTCGAGGGCCCGCATGGCGCCGCGGGGCACGTGCCCGATGGCGTCGTAGCGCTCCTGGATCTTGCGCAGCGCGTTCTGCGCGCCCCGCAGGTCGGACGTCGGGTCGAGCTTCTCCGCCTCGGCGAGCAGCTCCTCCTTCTGCTGCTGGTTGGCCAGCTGCTCGGTGTTGCGGACCTTGTCCGACTCGGAGCGGGCATTGAAGAACGCGTCCTGCGCCGCGCGGAACTGCTTCCACAGGTCGTCGTCGCCATCCCGGCCGGTGCGGGGCACGGCCTTCCAGCGGTCCATCAGCGAGCGCATGGCGGCGCTGGTGGGTCCCCAGTCGGTCGACGTCGCCAGCTTCTCCGCCTCGGCGATGAGCGCCTGCTTGGCCGCTCGGGCCTCACCACGCTGGGCGTCCAGGCCGGCGAAGTGCGCACCACGCCGGCGGCCGAACCCGTCGCGGGCCGCGGCGAACCGCGACCACAGCGCCTCGTCGGTCTTGCGGTCGATGCCGCGGATGGTCTTCCACTCCTCGACGATCGCCTTGAGCCGGTCACCGGCTGCCTTCCAGGCGGTCGACTCGGCGGCGATCTGCTCGGCCTCGGCGGCCAGCGCCTCCTTGCGGGCGACCTGCGCGGCCCGCGCCGCCGCCTTCTCGGCGCGCGTCTCTGCAGCCACCTCGTCGGCGGTGCCGACCATCGCCCGGGCCCGGGCGGCCAGGGAGGCCAGGTCGCCGACGGCGGCCGCGCCGGGGATCGACTCGGCCAGCGTCTGAGCCTTCTTCTTCAGCTCGGTCGGATTGCCGGTGTGCGCCTTGAGCCGGGCCTCGAGCAGCCGGACCTCGGTGGCCAGGTCCTCGTACCGCCGTCCGTAGTGCGCCAGGCCGGCCGCCGGGTCGCCGGCCTGCCACGAGCCGACCGGTCGTTCACCGTCGGCCGTGCGGACGTAGACGGTGCCGTCGTCGTCGACCCGGCCCCACTCCGCGGGGTCGCGCGGTGCCTCGTCGCCCGGCTCGTGCGGATGCTCGGCGAGTGTCGCGGGGGCCGGCGGCTGGAGGGCGCGCGGCCCAGGGATGACGGCGTGCGATGCGGGCTCCTCGACCGGGGCCTGCTCGACCGGGGCCTGCTCGACCGGGGCCTGCTCGACCGCGGCTTGGTCGGCCGGGGCCTGCTCGACCGTCGGGTCGGCGACCCGGCCGTCTCCGGGCTCCGGCGCCTCGGCCGTGCCCGCCTCCGGGGTCACGGCGACCGTGCCGGTGGCCTCGGCGGTCACCTCCGCGCCGCCCACTTCGGCCGCGACCGACTCCTGCACCTCGGCCGGCGTTCCCGCAGGGGAGTTCTCGGACGTCGTCGTCCCGGGCGCGGTGGTGGCCTGATCCAGGTCAGCTTCCTGCGCAGGAAGCGGCTGCACCGCGTCCCCGGGGTTCTCCGTGCTCGACACCTGGGCAGTGTCCCACGTCGCATCGGCGACACTGCCCGTGTGATCGCCGAGCCGCGCGCAGCCGCCGAGCCGCACTCCGGCCTGACCGTCGCCTTCTGCCCGACGCCGCCCCTGCTGCTGCCGGTGGTGGCAGGCCGTGCGGCCGCCGACGTCGCCGCGCTGCGGTCCGCATGCGCAGCAGCGGTGGCGGCGATGCTCGCCGGGGGGCCGGAGGTCGTGGTCGTGGTCGGCGCGGGACCGCCGGGGGTCCGGTACGGCGCCGGGGACGGCGGCACGCTGCGCGGTTTCGGCGTGGACGCGGACGTCCCCTTCGCCGGTCGGGTGCGACCCGGTGGACGCCGCCTCCCGCTCGCCCACACCGTGGGTGCGTGGCTGCTCGACGAGGCCGGCTGGGAGGGGACACGGCTGGGCGTGGCGCCCGACGACCTCGTCGGCACCCTGGCCGGATTGACGTCGACGGGCGCCGTACTGGCGATGGGTGACGGCTCCGCGCGCCGCACCCTCAAGGCACCCGGCTACCTGGACGAGGCCGCCGGCCCGTTCGACGCGGCGGTGGCAACCGCGCTGCGCACCGGCGACGCCGACGCGCTGGCGGCTCTCGACACCGCCGAGGGGGAGCGGCTGCTCGCCTCGGGGGTGCCGACCTGGCGGGCGGTGGGTGCCGCCGTGCGGGACCGGGCGGTCGACGCGCGGCTGCTCCTCGACGACGCTCCCTACGGCGTCGGATACCTCGTCGCCGACTGGCGGGTGCGGTGACCGCGCCCCCGGTGGTCGCGGTGGTCGGTCCGACCGCCACGGGCAAGACCGCCCTGGCGGTGCAGCTGGCCCGACGGCTCGGCGGGGAGGTCGTCAACGCCGACTCGATGCAGCTCTACCGCGGCATGGACATCGGCACCGCGAAACCCACCCCGGCCGAGCGCGCCGGCGTGCCGCACCACGTCCTCGACCTGTGGCACGTGCGCCAGGCCGCGTCCGTCGTCGACTACGCCCGGACGGCGCGGACCGTCGTCGACCGCCTCCGCGCGGCCGGCGTCGTCCCGTTGCTGGTCGGTGGCTCCGGCCTGTACGTGCGTGCCGTCCTCGACGACCTGGACTTCCCGGGCACCGACCCGTTGGTGCGCGCCCGGCTCGAGGAGGAGCTGGCGGCGCAGGGGCCGGGCGCGCTGCACGCGCGCCTCGCGGCGGTCGACCCGGACGCCGCCGCGGCGGTGCTGCCCAGCAACGGACGCCGGATCGTGCGCGCCCTCGAGGTGGTCGAGCTGACCGGCAAGCCGTTCCGCGCGACCCTGCCCGAGCCGCGGCCGCACTACCCGGCGGTCGTCGTCGGACTGGACCGTGAGCCGGTCGAGCTCGACGAGCGGATCGCCGTCCGGGTGGACCGCATGTGGGACGCCGGCTTCGTGGCCGAGGTGGAGGCCCTCGCCGCCGAGGGGCTGCGCGAGGGGCCTACCGCCTCTCGGGCGCTCGGCTACGCGCAGGTGCTGGCGCAGCTCGCCGGGGACCTGGCGCCGGAGGAGGCCCGTGAGCAGACGGTGCGCACCACCCGGCGATTCGTGCGCCGGCAGCGGTCGTGGTTCCGGCGCGACCCCGCCGTCCGGTGGTTCGACGCCGCCCGCCCGGACCTTCTGGACGCCGTGGCGGCGCAGGTCGCCGACCGTACGATCGATCCGTGAGCGATCCCGGCCCCCGGGTGCTGAAGGGCCACGGCACCGAGAACGACTTCGTCGTCCTGCCCGATCCGGACGGCACCGTGTGGGCGGGCGACCGCCTCGACGCGGCCACCGTCCGTCGGCTGTGCGAGCGACGCGCCGGCATCGGTGGCGACGGCGTCCTGAGGGTCGTCCGCAGCGTGCACGTGCCCGACGCGGCCGATGTCCTCGGCGACGACCTCGGTCGCTGCGAATGGTTCATGGACCACCGCAACGCCGACGGCTCCTACGCCGAGATGTGCGGCAACGGCATCCGGCTGTTCCTGCACGTCCTGCTCAGCGAGGGCCTCGTCGACCGGGCCGCCTGCGCCGAGGGGGTCGTCGTCGGCACCCGCGGGGGTCCCCGCACCGTGGGCGCCCGGGCCGACGGGGCCGGCTACTGGGTGGACATGGGCCCGGCCCGGCCGTTCGGCCGGGGCGAGGCGCGGGTCGACGGCCGGACCTTCGCCGGGCTGGCGGTGTCCATGGGTAACCCGCACCTGGTGGTGCTGACCGACGCCGACCTCGACGCTCTCGACCTCACCGGCACGCCGTCGGTGGACGCCGCCCTGTTCCCCGACGGCGTGAACGTCGAGATCGTGCGCGTGCTCGACGACGGCCCGGATCCCCACATCCGCCTGCGCGTGGTGGAGCGCGGGGTGGGGGAGACCCGCTCCTGCGGCACGGGCGCCTGCGCCGCCGCCTTCGCCGCGCTCGAGTCGCGCGGCGAACGCACCGGCACCGTCGTGGTCGACGTCCCCGGCGGCCGGCTGTCGGTGCAGGTCGACGAACGGACGACGGTGCTCAGCGGGCCCGCCGTCCTGGTGGCCGCCGGAACCCTGGCAGGGGGGTGGCTGGGCCCGCGCTGAGCCGGAGCGCCAGGCCGCGCGGCGGGTCCCGTCGGCCAGGTCGGGATCAACCGGCACCGTCGCGGTGTTGCACCGGACGATAACGACGTGCCCCGGAGGACCGGGGCTGGCACGCTGGGAGACGATGACGACCGCACACGACCGCGCACTGCTCGCCGACGAGCACGAGCACGAGCCGACCGCGCCCCGCACCCGCCGCGACTGGGCCGAACCGGACGACACCACGGGCGCCTTCGCCCTCGAGGAGCGCGGGGCGCTGCGCCGGGTCGCCGGCCTGTCCACCGAGCTCACCGACGTCACCGAGGTCGAGTACCGGCGCCTGCGCCTCGAGCGGGTGGTGCTCGTCGGCGTCTGGACCGAGGGCACCGCGGCCGCCGCCGACCGGTCCCTCGCCGAGCTGGCCGCCCTGGCCGAGACGGCGGGCTCCGTCGTCCTGGAGGCGGTGACCCAGCGGCGCGACAAGCCGGACGCCGGCACGTACGTCGGGTCGGGCAAGGCCAACGAGATCCGTGACATCGTCGCGGCCACCGGGGCGGACACCGTCATCTGCGACGGTGAGCTGACGCCCGGCCAGCTGAACGCGCTGGAGAAGATCCTGAAGGTCAAGGTCGTGGACCGGACCGCGCTGATCCTCGACATCTTCGCCCAGCACGCCAGCAGCCGTGAGGGCAAGGCCCAGGTCGAGCTGGCCCAGATGCAGTACATGCTCCCGCGGCTGCGCGGCTGGGGTGAGTCGCTGTCCCGGCAGGCCGGTGGCCGCGTCGCCGGCGGTGGCGGTATCGGTACCCGTGGCCCCGGTGAGACCAAGATCGAGACCGATCGCCGCCGGATCCGCGCGCGGGTGAGCAAGCTGCGCCGCGAGATCGCGGGCATGGCCACCGCGCGGGCGACCCAGCGGTCCAGCCGCGACCGCAACGCGACGCCCAGCGTGGCGATCGCCGGGTACACCAACGCGGGCAAGTCGAGTCTGCTCAACGCGCTCACCGGTGCCGGTGTGCTGGTGGAGGACGCGCTGTTCGCCACCTTGGACCCGACGGTCCGGCGCGCCGAGTCACCCGACGGCCGCGAGTACACCCTCACCGACACCGTCGGCTTCGTCCGGCACCTGCCGCACCAGCTGGTCGACGCCTTCCGGTCGACGCTGGAGGAGGTGGCCGCCGCCGACCTGCTGCTGCACGTCGTCGACGGCTCCGACCCCGACCCGCTGGGCCAGATCGAGGCGGTGCGGGTGGTGCTCGGCGAGATCGACGCCGCCGCCGTCCCCGAGATCGTCGTCGTCAACAAGGTCGACGCGATGACCGAGGAGGACGTGCTCACCCTGCGCCAGGCACTGCCCAAGGCCGTGTGGGTCTCGGCGCGTACGGGGCACGGCATCGACGAGCTGCGCCGGATCGTCGCCGAGCGGCTGCCGCACCCGGACGTCGACGTCGAGGTGCTCGTGCCCTACGAGCGGGGCGACCTGGTGTCGCGTGTCCACCAGGACGGGGAGGTACGGAGCGTGCGCCACGAGCCGACCGGCACCCTGCTGAGCGCCCGGGTGGACGCCGGCCTGGCCGCATCCCTCGCCGAGTTCGCCGCGTCCCCCGAGGCCTGACCGCCCGCCTGCCCCGATCGGGCAGGTCACGGCGAGGTCACGGCCCGGTACCGTTGTCGACGTGTCCAGCGGCGTCGTCGACGAGAAGGACCTGCGTGGGCATCCGCAGGTCGTCTCGGTGGGCCGCCCGCCGTGGTGGTTGCTGGTCGCCGCGCTGCTGACCGCCGTCGTGGTCACCATCGACCTGGTCAACCATGGCCCCCTGGAGCGCCTGGACCTGGAGCTCTCCGAGGTCGTCAGCGACTGGGACCTGGAGAACGGCCCCGCCTATCCCGCGGTGTGGCTGGTCACCCAGGTCGGCGGCCGGGTCACCATCCTGATCGTGCTGCTCGCTCTCGTGGGTCACCTGGCCTGGCGGCGGCGGACGTGGATGCCGGCGGCTCGTGTCCTGCTCGCCCTGCTGCTGCTGACCCTCGTGGTGTACGCGATCAAGTACGGGACGGGCCGGACGGCCCCGGCCTTCCCGGGGTCGTTCTTCTTCCACACCGACGGCGCGTCGTACCCGTCGGGGCACGTGGCCAATGCGGTGCTCATGTGGGGTGTGGCGCGGTGGCTGGCGGTCGAGTACCGACTGCCGCCGACGGTGCAGCGGGCCTTCTGGGGGCTGAGCGTCGCCGGACCTGTCGCGACCGGTGTGGCGATGGTGGCGCTGGACTTCCACTGGATCACCGACGCGGTCGTGGGCGCCGCCGTCGGCGTGTTGCTGTTGGGCGTGGTTCACACACTCGACGCACTCGTTCTGTCACGCTGGGTGCGTGCCCGAGACGGCCGGCAGTCCGCCTAGCGGCATGCGTGGGCGCCCATCCGTTGTCCGAGGCCTGGCCGCCGTCGTGCTGAGCACCGGTCTCGTGGTCGCCACCCCGGCGCTCTCGAACGCCGAGGACACCCCCGTGGCGGCGACCGGATCCGCCGCCGAAGCGCGCACCCACTGCACGATCTCTGATCCCCGCCTGGCCGAGCTCTCCGGTCTCGTCGTGGTCGGAGACCGGATGCTCGCGGTCAACGACGGCGGCGACGAGGTCGCGGTGCACGTTCTCGACAGCACGTGCACGGTCACCCACGTGCGGACCGCGCCGGTGGACCCCTACGACCCCGAGGACCTGGCGCTGTCGGCCGACGGCACGATCTGGATCGCCGACACCGGCGACAACACCGCGACGCGGTCCACGGTCGCGCTGCACGCGCTGCACGCCGACGGCAGCCACGCCCTGTACCGCCTGGCCTATCCCGACGGCCCGCACGATTCCGAGGCGCTGCTCGTCGCACCGGACCGGACGCCGTACCTGGTGACCAAGGAGGTGTTGGGCGCGAGCAAGGTGTACCGCCCGGTCTCCGCACTGGTCCCCGACGCCACGGTCGGACTCGAGCAGGTCGCCGCGGTCGACATGACGCTCACCGGGACCCCCGGGGGGCCCGTCGGCCGGGCCGGCCAGCTGCTCATCACCGGTGGCGCCGTGTCAGGCGACGGCCGCCTGATCGCACTGCGGACCTACACCGACGCCTACGTCTGGCCGCTGACCGGTTCCGACGTCCCTGCTGCGCTGTCGGCCGAGCCCGTGCGTGTGCCACTGCCGCCGTCACCGCAGGGCGAAGCCATCAGCTTCGGTGCGGACGACCGCGGTCTGGTCGTGGCCAGTGAGGGCCTTCCGTCCGATGTCGTGATCGTGCCCACCGACACCGCCCTGGCTCCCGTGGCGGACGAGCTCGCCGTCGACGGGACCGATGTCGGCTTCGGGGAACTGGGCGATCTGGGCGTGACTCGCTCGCCGCTCACCTCGGCCATCATCGCCGCCGCCGTCGCGACCGTGCTGGTCTGGATCGGCGGCCTGGTGCGGCGCCGGCGCGGCTGAGTTGCTGCCCCGCCACGTCGCACCAGGTTTCCGGTGCGACGCGGCCGGGCGGCGGTGTGCCGTCTGACGCCCGGGGGGCTCAGACCCGACGCAGAACGCTGACCACCCGGCCGAGGATGGTCGCGTCGTCGCCCGGGATGGGCTCGAACGCAGGGTTGTGCGGCAGCAGCCAGACGTGCCCGTCGCGTCGCTTGTAGGTCTTGACGGTGGCCTCCCCGTCGATCATGGCCGCGACGATCTCACCGTTCTCCGCGTTCGGCTGCTGGCGGACGACCACCCAGTCGCCGTCGCAGATGGCCGCCTCGATCATCGACTCACCGGTGACCTTGAGCATGAACAACGTCCCGTCGCCGACGAGCTCGCGCGGGAGCGGGAAGACGTCCTCGACGGCCTGCTCGGCCAGGACCGGCCCACCCGCGGCGATGCGCCCGACGAGGGGGACGTACGTGGGAGCCGCGGCGGATGCGTCGTCCGGGACGCCGGGCAGATCCACCACGGGCGCCGTCGTCCGCGTCGCCGCGTCGCCGGGCAGGCGGACGTCGAGCGCGCGCGGCCGGTTCGGGTCGCGTCGGAGCCAGCCCTTCTTCTGCAGCACCGACAACTGGTGCGCGACGGAGGAGGCGGAGGACAGGCCGACGGCCTCACCGATCTCCCGGACCGAGGGCGGATAGCCGCGCCGTTCGATGGAGTCGTGGATGACCTCGAGGACGCGCCGCTGGCGCTCGGTCAGGCCGTCACCCCTGCCGTCGCGGTCGGGGAAGGTGCGCACCGATCCGCCCGGGGAGCTCGCGTCCTGGGTCGCCTTCTTGCCTGGTCCGCGCCGGCTCCCGGTGCCGTTCGTGCTCGCCACGTCTCCTCCTCGTCCACCGCTGCCCGTCTCGCGGACCTCCGTGCCGGTGAGCGGCGCCGTGCCGGAATGGCAGGTGCTCGCCCTCGACCGTGCCCTGGACGTTAGCGGGGTTCGACCGGGATTTCAAACACCTGTTCGAAGTTCTCCGCCGCGCCGGGTGGTTTCTGTCGGAGTCTTCCGGTAGACATCGCACAGACGTTCGATTCGAACGGGCGTTCGATCGAGCGGTGGCATCCGGCGGTAGCGGAGGAGGAGTCGTGGAGAGCGTGGCGCGAGCCGTGGTGGAGTTCGACGAGGCGGTGCAGGCGCCGTGGCGGCCGCCTCTGGTGGCGGTCCCCGGGGGGCGGTGCGCCGCTTCGCGACCGGCTGCCACGTTCCGCGGCGCACCGCGTGCCGCGGTCGGTCGCCCCCTCGGCGCCGCCGGGTCGGCATCGTCGACCGCGAGGTGCCCGGCCGCGGGGTCGTCGGTCCCGCGCACCGCGGGTCGTGGCCGAGCGCCGGCTCCCGCCGGGCGGATGCCGGCCGCGTCAGCGGGGCGTCGTCACCCCGGGCCGCGTCGCGAGGCGCCGGCCCTCCGGCTGACCCGGCGTGCCCGCCGGCTGGGTCTCGTGCTCGGCCTGGCGATCGGGGTGGCCTGCGGGTCCTGGGTCGGCACGCTCGTCGCGGGCCACGGCGAGAGCGGGTTGCAGTTGGCGGGGGAGACCAGCGTCGTGGTGCAGCCGGGGGACACGCTGTGGTCGATCGCCCGGTCGGTCGCCGGTGACGGTGACGTGCGACCGGTCGTCGACGCCATCCAGAACCTCAACGCCCTCGACGGAGCACACCTGGTCCCAGGACAGGTGCTCCAGCTGCCATGACCACGCGGGGGAGGCATGCTCCCGGCGCAGCTGCGGACCGGTCTCGGAGACGGTCGTGTCCGTCGACGCCGAGGTGGTGCGCCGGGGCGACGCGCACCACGGCAAGAGCTCCCAAGGTTGGGCTCCGACTTCGTCAACCCTCCGTGTGGCCGCGTTCACGCTCTGTGCTCGCTCGGGGACTTAGGTTTTCCACGTGTCAGACGCCATGTCCGACCGCGCCGCGGTCTTCACCAGTCACCCCCAGGACGTTGAGATCTACGAGCGGGGTGCCTGGTGGCCGGGGATGCTCCTGGGCTGGCGGCACGACGCCGCAGGCGCCTGTCAGGTCTGGGTGCGGGTGGAGTTCGCCGGCGTCGTCGAGGACGCGTGGGTGGATCTCTCCCTGCTCCGACTTCCCGAGGCGCGGCCCGAGCGGCGGCACGTCGGCGCCGATCCGGGAGCGGTGCTGACCGGCCGACGTGCCGCGCGCGTCGCCCCCGTCCGCCCTGTCGACGACGAGCCCCGCACGCAGCACCTTCCCCTGGTGCGCGACGCCGAGGCGCCCAGGGCGGGACGTTCGGGTGGTGCCACCGGCGGCCGGCGTCGCGCACCGGAGCCGCCGGCGGAGGGCGAGTCGCCCGCGGCCGCGCACGTGCACTCCTCGATTCCCTCGGCGGGTCGTGTGCCCGGTCGGCACCGCGCACCGGCCGATCCTGGTCGGCACCGCGCCACCGATACGGGCGCGCTGTCCTCGGTCTCGCCGGAGGCCACGCTCGCCCCGACGTCCTGGGCGCCCCCGCCTCCCCGTACGGAGCTCCCCCCGCCCGGGCCGGCGGTCCGCTCCAACGGCGTGCGCCACGAGGGCGCGGAGAACGAGGCCGACGGGCTGACCCGGCCCATGCGCCTCGAGGACGGCGTCGGCTCTGCCCGGCGCTCACGTCGGGACGTGCTGAGCAGCGCCTGAGCTGTCGTCTGCGGTCCGCCGCCCCGCGGGGTTGACCACTCGGAGCCGCCTGCACCCAGCGCGTCCGTTTCCCGCGCGGGAAGGTGTCTCCGCCGCAGGTCGCTCCGGAGCGGGCGCGCCTTGGCCGCGGGGGCGATGTCGGCCGTTCGGCGCGTCGTCGCGGCGTGTCGTGTGACGAATGGGATGCCCTGTATCCGCTGGTGACGCCAGTGTCGGGACGGAACACGCCGGTCTCTCATGCGCTTGCACATCTTGTGTGGGGCGGCCTACTGTTCCCCTATATCTAGTAGTTACACAGTTGTAAGCCTGTCCACAGGCTCGTCCTCACGTTCTCCCGAGGACATCCACCGGATGTCCCCAGAGAAGTCCACAGGACGGGCCGGGGGCGAGCGCAGCCAGCCCGTCAGCGTGGCGGGGAGGCGAGAAGGAGGTGATCCGGGTGCGGTGCCCGTTCTGCCACAACGCCGACAGCCGGGTCATCGACTCGCGCGAGGCCGACGAGGGTGCGACGACCCGTCGGCGCCGGTCCTGCCCGAAGTGCAATCGACGGTTCACCACCGTCGAGGAGGCGGTCCTGGCCGTCGTCAAGCGCAGCGGGGTCAGCGAGCCGTTCAACCGCAGCAAGGTGGTCGCCGGCGTGCGGCGGGCCTGCCAGGGGCGCCCCGTCGACGAGGACCAGTTGCAGGTCCTCGCCCAGCAGGTCGAGGACGCCATCCGTGCGACGGGCGCCGCGGAGGTGCCCAGCCACGAGGTGGGCCTGGCCATCCTCGGCCCGCTGCGCGAGCTCGACGAGGTGGCCTACCTCCGGTTCGCCAGCGTCTACCAGTCCTTCACCTCGCTCGCCGATTTCGAGAAGGCGATCGCCGAACTCAAGGAACGGCAGTCCGCCGCTCCGCCGACAGGTAGCCCCGTTCCGTAGGGCTGCCGCCAGCGCAGAACTGTCACCAGCACCCGATAGACATCAGTCAGGTCCGATCGCGGCTCTTCCCCAGCCGACCGATCCACCCCAGCACGACGACAGGGAGAGCTCCACACCATGACCGAGACCGACGACCGCCTGGCCTCACGTTCCCGGCGCACCGCGAAGGCGCCCAGCCGCGGCAAGGGGCTGAAGATCAAGCGCGTCTTCACCACCGCCGGTGTGCACCCCTACGACGAGGTGACCTGGGAGCGCCGCGACGTCGTGATGACCAACTGGCGCGACGGCTCGATCAACTTCGAGCAGCGTGGTGTCGAGTTCCCGGCGGAGTGGAGCATCAACGCCACCAACATCGTCACCACCAAGTACTTCCGCGGCGCGGTGGGCAGCCCGCAGCGCGAGTCCAGCCTCCGTCAGCTCATCGACCGGGTGGTCCTGACCTACGGTGCGGCCGGCCGCGAGCACGGCTACTTCGCCACCGAGGGTGACGCGGAGATCTTCGAGCACGAGCTGACCTGGATGCTGATGCACCAGTACTTCAGCTTCAACTCGCCCGTCTGGTTCAACGTCGGCACCAGCGCACCTCAGCAGGTCAGCGCCTGCTTCATCCTTGCCGTCGACGACCAGATGGACTCGATCCTCAACTGGTACCGCGAGGAGGGCCTGATCTTCAAGGGCGGCTCCGGCGCCGGTCTGAACCTCTCCCGCATCCGCTCCTCCAAGGAGCTGCTCTCCTCCGGTGGCACCGCTTCCGGCCCGGTCAGCTTCATGCGCGGCGCCGACGCCTCGGCCGGCACCATCAAGTCCGGTGGTGCCACCCGCCGCGCGGCCAAGATGGTCGTCCTCGACATCGACCACCCCGACATCGAGGAGTTCATCGAGACCAAGGCGCGCGAGGAGGACAAGATCCGCGCGCTGCGCGACGCCGGCTACGACATGGACCTCGGCGGCAAGGACATCACCAGCGTCCAGTACCAGAACGCCAACAACTCCGTGCGCGTCTCCGACGAGTTCATGCGCGCGGTCGAGGACGGTACCGAGTTCGGCCTGCGCGCCCGGCTCGACGGCTCGGTGATCGAGACCGTCGACGCCAAGACCCTGTTCCGCAAGGTCACCCAGGCCGCCTGGGAGTGCGCCGACCCCGGCATCCAGTACGACGACACGATCAACGACTGGCACACCAACCCCGAGACCGGCCGGATCAACGCGTCCAACCCGTGCTCGGAGTACATGAGCCTGGACAACAGCTCGTGCAACCTGGCCTCGCTGAACCTCATGAAGTTCCTCAAGGCCGACGGCACGTTCGACTCGAAGAACTTCGTCAAGGCCGTCGAGCTGGTCATCACCGCGATGGACATCTCGATCTGCTTCGCCGACTTCCCGACCGAGCCGATCGGTGAGACGACGCGGGCCTACCGCCAGCTGGGCATCGGTTACGCCAACCTGGGCGCTCTGCTCATGGCCACCGGTCACGCCTACGACTCGCGTGGTGGCCAGACCCTGGCCGCGGCGATCACCTCGCTGATGACCGGCACCGCCTACCGCCGGTCGGCCGAGCTCGCCGGCATCGTGGGCGCCTACGACGGCTTCGCCCGCAACGCCGACGCACACGCCCGGGTGATGCGCAAGCACGCCGCGGCCAACGACGCCATCCGCCCGGTCGGTGCCGACGACGCCGACGTGCTCAAGGCCGCCACCCAGCAGTGGCAGGACTGCCTCGAGATCGGTTCGGACAACGGCTGGCGCAACGCGCAGGCCTCCGTGCTGGCGCCCACCGGCACCATCGGCTTCATGATGGACTGCGACACGACCGGTATCGAGCCGGACTTCTCGCTGGTCAAGTACAAGAAGCT
This sequence comes from uncultured Actinomycetota bacterium, assembly GCA_963723745.1. Lineage (GTDB taxonomy): Bacteria > Actinomycetota > Actinomycetes > Mycobacteriales > Geodermatophilaceae > CAVRRZ01. The sequence goes on along the minus strand of CAVRRZ010000005.1, from coordinate 943,128 downwards.
GGTCGGCGGCGGCTCGATGCAGATCGTCAACCAGACGGTGCCCCGGGCGCTCCGGAGCCTGGGCTACCAGGAGGAGCAGATTGAGGCGATCGTCGAGTACATCGCCGAGCACGGGCACGTCGTCGACGCGCCCAGCCTGCGGCCCGAGCACTACGAGGTGTTCGACTGCGCGATGGGCGAGCGGGCGATCTCCCCGATGGGCCACGTCCGCATGATGGCCGCGGTGCAGCCGTTCATCTCCGGCGCGATCAGCAAGACGGTCAACATGCCCGAGACGGCGACCATCGAGGACGTCGAGAACATCTACTTCCAGGGCTGGAAGTTCGGCCTCAAGGCGCTGGCGATCTACCGCGACAACTGCAAGGTCGGTCAGCCGCTCTCCGACGGCAAGGCCAAGAAGGCCACCGCGAAGGTCGAGGAGGCGGCGCCGGTGGCGCTGTCGCACCCGGTGCGCAAGCGGCTGCCCAAGAAGCGGACCAGCGTCACCACCTCGTTCAGCGTGGCCGGCGCCGAGGGCTACATGACCGCCGGCATGTACGAGGACGGCAGCCTCGGTGAGGTGTTCCTGAAGCTCGGCAAGCAGGGTTCGACCCTGGCCGGTGTGATGGACGCCTTCTCGATCGGCATCTCGCTGGCGCTGCAGCACGGTGTGCCGCTGGAGACCTACATCCAGAAGTTCACCAACATGCGCTTCGAGCCGGCCGGCATGACCGACGACCCGGACATCCGGATCGCCCAGTCGGTCATGGACTACATCTTCCGGCGCCTGGCGCTGGACCACCTGCCGGTCGAGAAGCGGGCCAACCTCGGCATCTTCACCGCCGCGGAGCGGGCCGCCCAGGTGGCCGGCTACGACACCTCCGCCTCGACGGGCGCGGTCGCCGAGGAGGACGAGGTCGACGTCGAGGCGCTGCGCGGCTCGGTGGGTACCGAGGCCAAGCCGGAGCCGAAGGCGGAGAAGAAGGCCGAGAAGTCGGTCAAGGAGGTCCACTCCTCGGCCGAGCTGCTCGAGCTGGTCACCGGCACCGCTACCGACGCGCCGCTGTGCATGACCTGCGGCACGAAGATGCGCCCGGCCGGTAGCTGCTACGTCTGCGAGGGCTGCGGCTCCACCAGCGGCTGCAGCTGATGTGAACGGCCAGGAAATGTCCTGCTGAATCGGACAGCAATGTCCCGGATTCGGACAGCAATGTCCCGGATTCGGTCAGCGGGACATTTCCGCGGCTAGACGGCTCGTCCACCGGCCCGGCTCCTCCTTGAGGGCCGGGCCGGTGGCGTACTGCCAGACTTCTACGCCCACCCGGCGTAGTGGGTGTCGGGTGCTTGCTCAGTCCCGACGGGTACGAAAGTCTCTCGACGACGCCTGAAAACCGACCCCCTCGCGAATCCGCTTGGTACCTCACGTGGATCTGTTCTCACCTGTCGCCCTGGGCGACCTCCTGTTGCCCAACCGCGTCGTCATGGCACCGCTCACCCGGATGCGCTCCGGGGCGTCCGGTGTCCCCGGCGACCTCGTCGTCGAGCACTACCGGCAGCGCGCCGGTGTCGGGCTGATCGTCACCGAGGGCACGTACCCGAGTCACGAGTCGCAGGCGTTCGTCGGGCAGCCGGGGATCGTCACCGACGAACAGGTCGAGGGCTGGCGCCGGGTGGCTTCGGCCGTTCACGAGCGCGGCGGCCGGATCGTGTTGCAGGTGATGCACGGCGGTCGGGTCACCCACCCCGACGTGAACGGCGGACGGCGTGTCGTCGGGCCGAGCGCGATCGCGATCGCGGGCGACGGGCACACCGAGAAGGGCAATCAGCCATACCCGGTGCCGCACGCGCTGACCACCGAGGAGGCGCGGGCGACCCTGCAGGACTTCGTCACCGCTTCCCGCCGGGCGATCGAGGCCGGGTTGGACGGCGTGGAGGTCCACGGCGCCAACGGCTACCTGCTGCACGAGTTCCTGTCACCGGCGTCCAACCAGCGCGATGACCAGTACGGCGGCTCACCGGAGAACCGCGCGCGCTTCGTCGTCGAGGTCGTGACAGCGGTGGCCGAGGCGATCGGAGCCGGCCGCGTGGGGCTGCGCATCTCGCCCGAGCACAACATCCAGGACGCGTTCGAGACCGACCGGGCCGATGTGCTCGCCACCTACGGCACGCTCGTCGACCAACTGGAGCCGCTGGGCCTCGCGTACCTGTCGGTACTGCACAAGGAGCCGGGCGGCGACCTGGTGCAGGAGCTCCGCCGGCGGTTCGGCGGCCACCTGATCGCCAACAGCGGCTTCTCGTCCCCGACCACGCGCCAGGAGGCGGTGCAGCTGATCGAGGCCGCGCACGCCGACGCTGTCGCCGTCGGCCGCGCCGTGATCGCCAACCCCGACCTGGTCGACCGGTGGAAGGGTGAGCACCCGGAGAACCAGCCGAAGGCCCACCTCTTCTACGCCAGCGGCGCCGAGGGCTACACCGACTACCCGTTGCTCAAGGTCGGCTGAGCCACCCGCTCACGATCACCATCCACCGAGGGCCCTCTCGATCCGCCTCCCATCGAGGGGGCCCTCGGTATGGGGATGAGCTGCCGCACGCAGCCCCACGTCACCGGGGCGGTGGCCGACAGGTCCCCGCCCTGATTCCGTTGCGTGCCGCTCCCGTCCTGCCGGGGCGCGTTCCACAGCCTGGTGCCGAACTCGGGGAAAGCGGCGGCCGCACCGGGCCGCCGTGCCGTAGATCGGTGAAACGGCCGATTGATCCGCGTTATGGTGTGCGGTCATCCTGCGGAGGCAGCGGGGTGGTGTCGGCCGTAGGGGGTGGGGCATGGCTGGAGAGCCCACCGTTCGCATCGGCCCCGCGGAGCGTGGTGCACAGGACCATCTGTGCTGCCTGCACCGCGACGTGGCGGAGTACCACCGCCGCGCCGCGGCGTTCCTCGCCGACGGGCTCCGCGAGGGCCTGCGGGTGGCGTACACCGCGACCCACGGGATGGAGGCGGCGCGGGCGGAGCTTGCCGACCTGGACGACGTCGATCGACTGGTCGCCGGCGGCGCGGTACAGATCCTGCCGGTCCAGGAGGTGTACGGGCCCGGGGGGCCGGTGGATCCGGAGCGGGTGGTCGCGGCCTACGCGGCCGCAACCGAGGCCGCCCTGGCCGACGGGTTCCGCGGGCTGCGGGTGAGCGCGGACGCCACCGAACTGGTGCGCACGCCTGAGCAGCAGGACGCGTTCGCCCGGGCCGAGATCCTGGCCGACCAGTACATGGCGGACCATCCGCTCTCGGCCCTGTGCGGCTACAGCGTCACCCTGGGCGAGGACACCGCGGCCGAGTTCGCGGCGCTGCACGCCCCCGGGCCGTCCGAGGACACGTTCGTGCGGGTCTTCGGCTGCGCCGACGGTGCGCTCGGCCTGGCCGGCGAGTTCGACCTGGCCACGGTCCCGGTGCTGGACCGGTTGCTGACCCGGCTGCGGCCGGGAGCCGACGCCGGGGCCCTCGTCGTGGACATGGCCGCCGTCGACTTCCACGACCACAAGCTGCTGATCGCGCTCGACGACTACGGTCGGACCCGCGCAGTGGCGCTGTCGCTGCGGTCGACGCCGCGGCTCACGGCCCGCCTCCTGGAGATGCTGGCGATGACCGACGTGCACCTCACCGAGTTAGGGGCGGTGGCATGAGGTCGGGCGCCGCGCGCGGCTGGGTCGGGAACTTCCACGAGGCCGGCTTCTACGCCTCCGATGCGGAGTTCCTGGCGCTGATCGTGCCGTTCGTGGGGGAGGGCCTCGCCGCGGGGGAGCCGGTCGTCATCGGCTATGACGCCCGCAAGTGCGACCTGCTCCGGGCGGCGCTGTCGCAGCCCGACGCGGTCAGCTTCATGGCTGACACGCGTCTGTACGCGTCGCCGGCGCGCGCCATCGAGGCGTACCGGCAGCAGTTCGAACGGCACCTGGCGGTCGGCGCCGAGCAGATCCGCATCGCCGGCGACGTCCCGCACGTGGGCAACGGCGGGCGGTTCGCGGGCTGGGACCGGTACGAGTCCGCCCTCAATGCCGTCTGGCCCGACTACCCGGTGTTCAGCCGCTGCCTGTACGACGCCACGACCGTGGCGGACGACGTGCGCGATGCCGTCGAACGCAGCCACCCCCGGCTCGTCGCCCCTGACGGCAGTGCCGACATCAGCCCGCGCTACCAGGCCGTCACCGAGTTCGACCCCCTGCCCCCCGAGCCCAACCCGCTGGAGGCCACCACCCCCAGCCTGCGGCTGACCGACGCCTCACCGAGGCTCGTCCGGCACCTCATCGCTCAAGCCGCGGACGGACGGATCGACACCGACACCCTCGACGAACTGATCCTCGCGGTGTCCGAGGCCGTGGAGAACTCGCAGTTGCACGGGCGACCGCCCACCACCGTCACGGCCTGGACGGGCCCGGACCAGGTCGTGGTGCACGTGCACGACACAGGGCCCGGCCCCGCCGATCCCCTGGCCGGCCTCGTCCGCGACCGCTCGTCCCCGGGCGGACGGGGGCTGTGGCTCAGCCACCAGCTGGCCAACGTCGACATCGCGCTCGTCGCCGACGCCGAGGGCTTCGCCGTCCGACTGTGCTCGCGCGTCTGACGCAGCCCCCGGAGCAGGTCAGCCTCGGCGGAAATCCGGTCGACTCAGCCCATTTCCCGCCTCCACGTCTTCGGCCAACGGCCCCGGACGAGTGAGTGGCGTCCACCCGAGGTGGTGTGCGACGGCCCCGGTGACCAGCGGGCGTTCCACGTAGAGGCGGCCACCGCGTGACCTTCTGGAAGAACCTTCCACGGAACTCCAGGAGAAGAACGCGATGACCGCTCCCCCCAGTATCGCCCCTGCCCGCTTCCTGCACGAGCAGCCGGCCCAGGCCAGCCCTGATCTGCTGCGGCATCTGCTGACCACGTTGATCAACACACTGATGTCCGCCCAGGCCGACGCGGTGTGCAGGTCCGAGGTGCAGGGCTCGCTGCCCCCGTAGGGCGGAGCGTGCGCTGAGGGCTCCTGAGTGGTCCCCCGCAGCGGGGGCGATCCGCGGTGTCCCTCGGGCGGGCAATCCTGCCGGCTGAATGTCCCCCCGAGGGACGACGGTGGGGCGGCGCCGGGCTCAGCGGCGGCCGCAGGCCCGCAGGTCCACCCGCAGCTGCTGACCGCGGTCGACCACGACCGGCACCGTCTGCCGGACCTGACCGCCGACCTCGCAGGTCAGCGTCCAGTTCTCCACCAGGCCGGGCACCGTGGAGCTCTCTGCCTCGAACAGCGAGGCGGTCAGCGTCCAGGTCGGCGTGACGGAGGCGAAGTTGATCGCCCGCAGGACGTACGTGCCCTGCGCCGGGTCCTGCAGCAGCACCCGCTCCTTCTCGCCCACGAAGTTGCCCGAGCTGCCCACCTGCTCCAGCGAACCGTCGGCGGTCTTGCGGTAGACCTCCAGGTCCATGTCGTCCGGCGTCGGCCAGTCGAGAATGATCTCCAGCAGGTCCGCGTCGCGGTCGACCACGAACTCCTGGTCGGTCGACTGCGTCGGAGCGGTCGTCCCCGTCCACGACTCGGTGGCCACCGGCTCCCCGGACACCGTCTCCACCTGCCGGTCCATCACCACGGGCCGGGTCGAGGGGTTGACGTGCCAGGTGTAGCGGCCGTTCGCCCCGACCGTCATCGTCGAGTCCAGCACGTCCCGGATCGAGCCCTCCCAGGTCGGCGTCGCCACGGTCTTGCGCAGCCGCAGGGTCGCCCCTGCCGGTGCCTTGCCGGTCAGCACCGAGTGCGTGGTCGGGTCGACCGCGTTCTCCAGCGCGAGCAGATAGGCCTCGCGGTTGCCCTTGCCTGCGTGCTCACCGGCGCCGAGGTACTCGTCGACCACCTCGGGGAAGGGCGGATGGAACTCGTCCGGGCCGATCTCGAAGGTGTACCCGAAGCCCCCGGTCGCGTTGTACGACCAGTCCTCGGTCGAGCCGGTGGTGTCGTAGAGCTCCCAGGCGTGCTGGCTGGTGTAGCCGTTCTGCGCGGCCATCGCGTCACCGAGGGCCTGGAGCGCCGCCTCGTCGTACGGATCGCCCAGCGGGATGCCCTCGCTCGGCGGCACCAGGTCGGGCGCCGCGCCGTTGGGGCGCAGCACGAGGTTCGAGAACGTGTGGTTGGTGATCAGGGTCGTCACCTGGCGGCCGCTCACCAGCTCACGGATGTTCTGCGTCTCCGGCTCGGAGAACGCCGACGCGCCGCGGTAGGTCGGGTCCGCGAACAGGTCCGACGCCCCGGGCCCGCCCCAGTAGCCGCCGTAGTTGCGGTTGAGGTCGACCCCGGTGCCGAAGCCGCCCGGACTGGTCAGGCTGCCGGCCCGGCAGGTGCCGTCGGGCGTGTCCTGCCCGTCGACGAGACGGCAGTTCTTGCGCTTGTACGCGTTGCCGGGCGTGCCCAGGATCGTCCCGGTGCCGCCGCCGTCGGCCTCGCGCAGGTCGACGAGGCCGCCGTCGGTCCGGGACAGCTCGAAGCCGTCCACGTTGACCACGGGCACCACCACCACGCGCGCCCGGTTCACCAGGTCGGTGATGCGGGCGTCGCTGCCGTAGTTGGTCACCAGGTCCACCGCGAACTCGATCGCGTGTTCACCGGAGGGCCACTCGCGGGCGTGGTGGAGACCCAGCATCACGAACGTCGGCACCCCCCGGTCGGGTCCGCGCACGTCCTTGCCGATCTCGACGCCGTAGATCTCCCGGCCGTCGAGCGAGCGGTGCGGCAGCGCGAACATCTCGACCAGGTCGGGGTCGGCCTGCTCGAGGGCGGCCATGTCCGCGTTGTAGTCGTCGAGCGTTCGGTAGGCGTCGCGGCCCGACGGCAGGGGCGAGCGCTCGGTCGCGGCGGCGTACGCGGCGTTGACCTCGTTGTTCTGCGCCTCACGCAGCAGCAGGTCGGGGATGCGGACGTCGTATCCCAGGCCGGCGCCGGCCAGCGCGGCCCCGTCGGCTGGGCTGTGCAGCACCACCTCGACGTAGTCGTGGCCGGCGTGCTCGGTCAGGTCCAGGCCGAGGCTCTGCAGCAGCCGCTTGTCCTCGCGGGTGGGGGTGTCGACGGTGACCAGCTGCGGAGCGAACTCGTCGGAGGACGCGGCGGCCGGCCCGGTCACCCACGCCGACGTGACGGCGAGCAGGGAGGCGGTCGCCAGCGACGTCAGCGCGGCGCGGCTGCGAACCGAACGAAGGATCATGCGACTCTCCGGTCTGCGCGGGCCCTCGCCGGTGAGGACCGTGGATGCAGTCCCCAACGAGCGCACGCCGCGAAGGTCACGCTCCGGACCAGCGCGCCGGCCGGGTCAGCGGGCGAGGCGTGCGCCTGGACGATCCGTGCCTCGACGGGCTGGGCCGGGAGTGACCTGGGCGCGCGGACGTGCCACGCTGCGCGCATGACCGAGAACCGCTTCCGTGTACCAGCCGACGAGCTCTACGCCGGCGCGCACGTGTCGGCCGATGAGCAGATCGAGGTCCAGGCCGAGCCGGAGCAGGTTCCTCCCGACTGGCAGCCAACCCCGCAGCCGTGGCTGGACGGCGGCGGCGGGGACGTGGACGGCGGCTGAGTCGCCGTCAGACCTTGCTGTTGCTCTTCAGCCAGCCGTAGGCGGCGGTACCCAGGAACAGCAGCCCGCCGATCACGATCAGCCAGAACAGGCCCTCGAGCACGGCGCCGATGATCATCAGAGCGATCCAGACGACCAGCAGCAGTCCGATGAGTTGCAGCACGGGCGCTCCCGGGTGTCGGCGGACGTCGTCCTCCCCAGCGTAGCCAGCGCCGCCGCCGAGCAGCGGCAACGCAGTCCGGCCGGTCTCACCGCGGGACGACGTCGGCGGCGTAGAGCTGCCAGTCCTCGGGGACGCCCTTCAGCCGGTGCACGCCGCGGTCGGCGAAGGCGAACCCTGCGCCGGCGACGAGGTCCTTGACCGTCCGCGAGCAGAGCACCTCGCCGGCACCGGCGTGCGCCATGACCCGCGCGGCGATGTGCACGGCGATGCCGCGGACGTGCCCGTCCACCAGTTCGCACTCGCCGGTGTGCAGCCCGACCCGGATCCGCAGCCCGTACTCGGCGAGCTCCACGTGCAGGGCGGCCGCGGCACGGATGGCCCGCGCGGGGCCGTCGAAGGTGGCCAGGAAGCCGTCACCGGTCGTCTCCACTTCCTGGCCGCGGAACCGCTGCAGCTGCGACCTGACCGCCGCGTCGTGCTCGGCGAGCAGCCGCTCCCAGCGCTTGTCGCCGAGCCGCGCGGCCGTGCCGGTGGAGTCGACGATGTCGGTGAACATGACGGTGAGCACCACCCGGTCGCGGTCGGGGACCGGTCGCAGGCCGGTGAGGAACTCCTGGGCCGCACCGAGGACGGCGTCCTGGTCGCCGACGAAGGCGAGGTGTTGATCGCCGGGCAGAACGCGGAGCTCGGCGTGCGGCAACCGCTCGGCCAGGTACCGGCTGGCCTCGACCGCGGCCATCCGGTCGCCGGCCCGGTGCAGCACGAGGACCGGCACGCGGATCGCGGGGAGCAGTCCCCGGATGTCGACCGGTCCCATCGCCGTGATCTCGTCGATGCTCTCGGCCGGGCTCGCGGAGGACAGGTAGAACGTCCGCCACCACTTCTGCAACGGTGCGTCCCCGGCCACGCTCGGTGCGAGCTCGTGGATGAGGTCCTCCATGTACGGCCGGCTCGTCACGTTCCTGATCGCGTCGAGCAGCCAGGCGCGCTCGTCCGTCGTCGATCCCCACGGGTAGTCGTCGTCCCGGAGGGTCGCCGGGTGCGCGCCGAAGGTCACCACCGACGTCGTCCGCTCCGGGTGCGTCGCCGCGAACAGCAGGGCCAGCCGGCCGCCGAGGTGGCAGCCGAAGACTGCCGCGCGCCTCGAGCCGACGGCGTCCAGCACCGCGGTGAGGTCGTCCATCCAGGACTCGAAGGCCTGCCCGGTCGGGCCGCGGTCGCTCATCCCGTTGCCGACGCGGTCGAAGAGGATCAGCCGCGCGAACGACGCGAGCCGGTCGAGGAACTCGGCGAGGGGTGGGTAGTTCCACAGGAGAGCCAGGTGCGACGGCCAGCCCAGCACGAAGACCAGGTCGAGGTCCCCGTCGCCCACGACCTGGTACGCGACCGCAGCGCCGTTGCCGTTGCGGGCGAACCGCACCGGCGGGCCGTACCGCATGGGCGGACCCTAGTGCCGCGCGCGCCCGCGGAGGTCGTCCGCTCCCGCCGTCCGGCGGGCACGCTCGCCCCGCAGCGGGAACGATGCAGGCATGTACCGCGCCGCCGACGACCGCTACGACTCGATGACCTACCGCCGCTGCGGACGCAGCGGACTGGACCTGCCCGCCGTCAGCCTGGGCCTGTGGCACAACTTCGGCGACGACGTCCCGTTCGACCGGCAGCGCGACATCCTGCGCCGCGCCTTCGACCTCGGCATCACGCACTTCGACCTGGCCAACAACTACGGCCCGCCCTACGGCTCGGCCGAGACCAACTTCGGCCGGCACCTCGCCGACGACTTCGCCCCGTACCGTGACGAACTCGTCATCTCGACCAAGGCCGGCTACGACATGTGGCCGGGGCCGTACGGGCAGGGGGGAGGCGGCCGCAAGTACGTGCTGGCGAGCCTGGACCAGTCGCTGCGCCGCATGGGCCTCGATTACGTCGACGTCTTCTACTCGCACCGACCCGACCCGACCACGCCGCTCGAGGAGACGATGCGCGCGCTGGACACCGCCGTCCGGTCCGGGCGGGCGCTCTACGTCGGCATCTCGTCGTACTCGCCGGCCGCCACGGCAGAGGCAGCCGCGATCCTCGCCGACCTGGGCACGCCGCTGCTGATCCACCAGCCTTCGTACTCGATGCTCAACCGCTGGATCGAGCGCGAGAACCTGCTCGACACCCTGGCCGACGTGGGGGCCGGCTGCATCGCGTTCTCGCCGCTGGCCCAGGGCATGCTCACGGACAAGTACCTGGGCGGGGTGCCCGAGGGGTCGCGGGCCAGCCAGGACAAGTCGCTGTCGACCGACCTGCTCACCGACGAGGCGCTCGAGCACATCCGGGCCCTGAACGACGTGGCGCAGCGGCGGGGGCAGAGCCTGGCGCAGATGGCGCTGGCCTGGGCGCTGCGCGACGAGCGGGTGACCAGCGTGCTGATCGGTGCGAGCAGTGTGCGCCAGCTCGAGCAGAACGTCGGGGCGCTGGAGAACCTGGGGTTCTCCGACGACGAGCTCGCCGAGATCGACCGGCACGCCGTCGACGCCGGCGTCGACCTCTGGCGCGGCCCCCGAACGGCCTGACCGGTCACTGCTCCTTCGGGATCACCAGCCAGCCGAACAGGTAGGCGATCTCGCCGGCGCCGACGAGGCCGAAGATCACGAACACGACGCGGACGAGCCCGCGGGAGATTCCGAACCGGTCGGCCAGCGCCGCGCAGACGCCCGCGATGACCTTGCCGCGCCGTGGTCGTACCAGTGTCGCCGTCATGCGCCCGTCCCTACCCTGGGCGGGGCCGGAGCCAACCGGCGAATCGCAGGAGAGGACGGCGCGGCTCATGGCAGCTCGGTACGAGTACAAGGTCGAGCAACTCCGCGAGGGCATGATCGGCGGCAAGATGTCGGCCGACAAGCTGCAGAAGGTGCTCAACGACCACGCGCGCGAGGGCTGGCAGCTCAAGGCCATCACCTCCACGGACGTGAAGGGCCGGATCGGCCCCGGCGGCGTGGAGGGGCTGCTGGTCACCTTCGAGCGGCCGGTTGCCTGAGCCGGCCGCCCCGGCCCGGTCCGGACGACGCAGCCCGCCGGCCCGTCGCTGGACGGGCCTCAGCCGCCCAGCTCGTCGAGCAGCGCCCGCACCTTCCGCTCGATCTCGTCGCGGATCGGGCGCACGCTCTCGACGCCCTTGCCCGCCGGGTCCTCGAGCGGCCAGTCGAGGTAGCGCTTGCCGGGGAAGACGGGGCAGGCGTCGCCGCAGCCCATGGTGATGACCACGTCCGAGGTCTCCACGGCGTCGGTCGTGAGCACCGTGGGCCGCTGGCCGGTGATGTCGACGCCCACCTCTGCCATCGCCTCGACCGCGGCCGGGTTGACCTCGTCGGCGGGCAGCGACCCGGCCGAGCGCACCTCGACCGCGTCGCCGGCGAGCGACCGCAGCCAGCCCGCCGCCATCTGCGAGCGGCCGGCGTTGTGCACGCACACGAACAGCACGCTGGGCCGGGTCACCGGGCCTCCTCGGGGTAGAACCGGCGGCGCGCCCAGAGCGCGACGTGGACGAGGGCGACCAGTGCGGGCACCTCGATCAGCGGGCCGACGACGCCGGCGAGGGCCTGCCCGCTGGTCACCCCGAACGTGCCGATCGCGACCGCGATGGCCAGCTCGAAGTTGTTGCCGGCCGCGGTGAACGCGAGCGTGGAGGTCTTCGGGTAGCCGAGCCGCAGCGCCATGCCGAGTGCGAACGAGCCGCCGAACATCAGCACGAAGTAGGCCAGCAGGGGCAGCGCGATGCGGGCGACGTCCCAGGGCTGCGAGGTGATCGCCTCGCCCTGCAGCGCGAACAGCAGCACGATCGTGAAGAGCAGCCCGTAGAGGGCCAGCGGGCCGATGCGCGGCAGGAACCGACCCTCGTACCACTTGCGGCCGCGGGCGCGTTCGCCGAACGTCCGGGTCAGGTAGCCGGCCAGCAGGGGGATGCCGAGGAATACCAGCACCGACAGGGCGATCGCCCCGACGCTGAACTCCGCCGACGTCGTCGGCAGGCCCAGCCAGCCGGGCAGCACCTGCAGGTAGAACCAGCCCAGCGCCGCGAACGCGGCGATCTGGAAGACGGAGTTGAGCGCGACGAGCACGGCGGCGGCCTCACGGTCGCCGCAGGACAGGTCGTTCCAGATCAGCACCATCGCGATGCACCGGGCCAGCCCGACGATGATCAGCCCGGTGCGGTACTCGGGCAGGTCGGGCAGCAGCGCCCAGGCCAGCGCGAACATCAAGGCGGGGCCGACCAGCCAGTTGAGCGCCAGGCTCGCGCCGAGCAGGCGCCGGTCGGCGGTGACCCGGCCGAGCTCGGTGTAGCGCACCTTGGCCAACACCGGGTACATCATCAGCAGCAGCCCGACGGCGATCGGCAGGCTGACGTTGCCGATCTCGACCGCCGACAGGACGTCGTCCAGTCCGGGCACCCAGGCGCCCAGGGCGAGGCCGGCCGCCATGGCGGCGACGATCCAGACCGGCAGGAACCGGTCCAGCGGCGGCAGCCGCTGCAGGACCAGCGCCTCCGCCGGGACGTCGGACCGGGGGAACTCGCGGACGGCGTCGCTCATGCCGGGCTGAGGACGGCGGTGTCGAACAGGCCGGCGATCGCGGCCAGCGCCTCCCGGCGGACGGCGTAGTAGACCCACACCCCCCGCTTCTCGCGGTCGAGCAGGCCCGCGGTGTGCAGCACCTTCAGGTGGTGGCTGATCGTGGCCTGGGTCAGGTCGAAGGCGCCGTTGAGGTCGCACACGCAGGCCTCGCCGGTGGCGCTCGAGGAGATGAGGCTGACCAGGCGCAGCCGAACCGGGTCGGCCAGCGCCTTCAGCAGGGGCGCCACCTGCTCGGCCTGCTCCTCGGACATCGCGGTCCCGGTCAACGGGGTGCAGCAGGCCAGGGCCGGCTCGGTCATGACGGTCTCCTCACGTCGGGACATCGTCGGCCATAATATCGACATAGATCGTATTGACAATGATCGATGGATGGTCCACCGTTCTTGGACATCGACAACCATCGATGTCTACTGAAGGAGCGCACGACATGTCCCGCATCCAGCTGGCCCTCCGCGTCGCCGACCTCGACGCGGCGGTGGACTTCTACTCGCGCCTGTTCGCCGCAGAGCCCGCCAAGCGCCGTCCGGGATACGCGAACTTCGCCATCGCCGAGCCGGCGCTGAAGCTGGTGCTGCTGGAGGGCGAGGCCGGCGAGGCCACGCGCATGGACCACCTCGGCGTGGAGGTCGCGTCCACCGGCGAGGTGGCCGCCGCCACGAACCGGCTCGCCGACGCCGGCCTCGCCACCCGGGCCGAGGACGGCACCACGTGTTGCTACGCGCTGCAGGACAAGGTCTGGGTGACCGGCCCCGGCGGTGAGCCGTGGGAGGTCTACACCGTCAAGGCCGACGCCCGCCCCGACCTGGAGGGCCGCACGGCGCTCGAGCTGTCCGCCGTCGCCGGCGACGGCACCTGCTGCACCCCCGACGCCACCGGGTACGACACACCAGCGCACCGGGCCCCCGCCGCCGCCTGCTGCTGACTGCTGCGCCTGACCCCCGGCCGATCCGGCGCGCGGCTTCCCGCGCAGGGACCGGGCGCCGGCGCATGCGCTCGTGGCACAGTCCCGGCGTGGATGTCGACGAGGTCGCCGACGAGCTGTACGGCCTGCACCCGGACGAGTTCATGGCGGCGCGCACCGCGCGGGAGCAGGAGGCGCGCGCGGACGGCGACCGGTCGCTCGCGGCCGAGATCAAGGCGCTCGGCAAACCCTCGGCCGCGGCGTGGGCGTGCAACGTGCTGGTGCGGCACGCCCGCGAGGAGATCGAGAGCCTCGTCGAGCTCGGCGGCCTGCTCCGGGAGGCGCAGCAGAACCTGCAGGGCGACCAGCTGCGCGCCCTCGACGTGCAGCGGCGGCAGCTGGTCAGCGCGCTCACCCGGCAGGCGCGCGGCCTGGCCCACGAGCTCGCCCACCCGGTGAGCACCGGCGCCGCCCAGCAGATCGAGGAGACCCTGCGCGCCGCCATGGCCGACCCGGAGGCGGGGGAGGCGCTGCTGGAGGGCCGGCTGACCTCGCCGCTGTCCTACAGCGGCATGGGGCTGACCGGGCGGCCCCACCTGCGGGTGGTCCCACCGCCCAAGCAGAAGCCGGCGCCGACGCCGAAGAAGGACACCGGCGCGAAGGCCCGACCGCGGCGGGACGACGAGGCGCGCCGCGAGGAGGCCCGGCGCGCGGCGGAGGAGCGCCGACGGGCAGCGGAGGAGAAGTGGCGCCGTGAACTGGCGCGGGCGCAGGAGGCCGCCGAGCAGGCGACAGCGGCCGCGGAGGAGGCGGCGACCGCGGCCGAGGAACTGCGGCGACAGACCGAGGAGATCGAGGCCCGTCGCAGCGAACTGCGGGCGCGGGTGGACGAGCTCGCCGACCAGCTCGCCGACGCCGAGCGCGCGGCCGCCGAGACCGAGACCGCGCTCAAGCGGGCCCAGCGACGCAGCTCCGCCGCCGAGCGGGAGGCGCACGACGCCGCCGAGCTGCGCGACCGGGCCGTCTCCCACGCCCAGCAGCTGGCCGCCGCGCGGTCCGACTGACCCCCTTGCCCGCGCCGGGTCGCGCCGCGACACTGCCCGCATCCAGCCCGACGACGCGCGGAGGACCCCATGAGCAGCCCCCGGGAACCGGACACGGACGGCACGTCCGCCGACCACGCCCGCAGCGGCGAGGACGTCGCCGAGGCCATCGAGGTCGCCGAGCGGGGCAGCTCCGTCCAGGACGTGCACGACCGGCCCGAGCGGACGAAGTCCGGCGAGGCACCGGTCGAGCGGGCCGCCGGGGACCCGGAGATGACCGAGGGGCAGGTCGTCCTCGGGGACGGGGGCGACGACGCGTCGACCGCCACCGACCCGGAGTCACAGAGTTCCGGCGCGGCCCAGTCGCAGCGCGGCGCCCGGGCGTCCGACCTCAGGGCGGCGGGGGAGGAGTCGGTCTAGGCGGGCCGGGGCGCATGTCCGCCGTCATGCGCATGGATGCTGTTATCCCGCGCGGGATAACAGCGTCCGTGCGTAAAACGGCGGTCAAGCCCGCCGCGCCGGCGGGTCCTGTCCCATGGGCGGCCTCCAGGGCGAGCGTTGCCGGACACGGCATCAGCTCCAGAGCTCCACCCGCACCCGCGGGTGCCGGCGCTCGCTCCGACCTGGCCGGGCCATCAGCGCGGTCGTCGCCTCCGGGGTGGTCAGGAACCGTTGCAGCGCCCGCGCCGCGGGCGTCGCCCGCCCGGCCCCGGGCACGCTCGACCACCACAGCCCGCTGACCGGCGTCCCGGGGACGGGCACGCGGACGACGGCGCCCGAACGCAGGTCCTCGCGGACGGCGTGCCCCAGCGCGAGCATCACGCCCTCCCCGCTGCGCACCCGCGCCAGCGCCGCCGCCTCGCTCTGGAGCGGCACCACGTCGCGCACGGCGCCGGTGTCGGCCGCCCAGCGGGCCTCCGCGCTCCCCGGCTCCCAGCCGGACGGCCCGGTCAGCCACGAGTGGGCGCCCAGCTGGGCGCCCCCGGGGCGGGCCCGTCGGGTGAGCGGATGGTCCGGTGCGACGACGGCGATCCGCGCGTACCGGAGGAAGGGCACGGACTCCACCGACTGGCCCTCGACGGGGAGCGGGCGCAAGCCGAGGGCCAGGTCGGCGGTGCCGTCGTCCAGGGCCACCGCTGCGCACTCGACCGAGCCGATGGTGACCTCCACCGCCGCACGCGGCACGGACCGGGAGTACGCGTCGACCACGGTGCCGACGACGTGCTCCGCGCACGCCGCCGTCGCCACGACCGGCAGCCGGCCCAGCGACGTCGCCGCCTCGCCCACCTCGCGGCGGGCTCGGTCGGCCAGGCGCACGAGCTCCCGGGCCCGGGACGCCAGGGCGCGCCCCCCGGGGGTCAGCGCGATGCCGGTCGCCGTCCGGACAAAGAGGGCATCGCCGAGGTCGGCGCGCAGCGCGGCGACCGCCGCCGACACCGCCGGCTCGCTCACGCCCAGCGCCGCGGCGGCGGCCCGCAGCGAGCCCAGCTCGGCGACGAGCGCGAACGTGCGGAGCTGGGTGAACGTCATCGTTCCTCATAACCGATCGGTTATCGCGATGTTGACACCGTCACAGCCGCGTCACAAGGCTCCGGTCACCGGGGCCCCGCCGTCGGAGCTCCCGTGGAACGGAGGTGCTCCGTGCAGGTGCCCGCCCCCTTCGACTACGTGCGCGCGACCAGCGTCGGCGACGCACTCGACCTGCTCGAACGGCACGGCCCGGAGGCCCGCGTCATCGCCGGCGGGCACAGCCTGCTGCCGATGATGAAGCTCCGGCTGGCCCGGCCCGAATGGCTGATCGACATCAACGACGTGGCCGAGCTCGACCACATCACCGAGACCCCCGACGAGGTGCGCATCGGCGCGCTCACCCGCCACGCGACGCTGCTCGCCTCCGAGATCGTCGGCCGGCGGTTCCCGATCGTCCACGACGCCGAGCGGGTCATCGCCGACCCCGTCGTCCGCAACCGCGGCACGATCGGCGGTTCGCTCGGCCAGGCCGACCCGGCCGAGGACCTGACGACGGTCTGCGACGTCCTGCACGCGAGCGTCGTCATCACCGGCCCCGCGGGACCCCGGGTGATCAGCATCGAGGACCTGCACATGGGTCCGTACGAGACGACCTGCGAGCAGCACGAGCTGATCACCGAGATCCGGCTGCCGATCCGGCCGCGGTCGGGCAGCGCCTACGAGAAGGTCGAGCGCCGCGTCGGCGACTGGGCGGTGGGCGCCGCCGGCGCGGCGGTCCGGCTGGCACCGGACGGCACGATCGAGGACGCCGCGATCGGGCTCACCGCGCTCGGGCTCTGGGGCTGCGCCACCGACGCGATGTCCGTGCTGCCCGGCGAACGGCCGACCGAGGAGCTGTTCGCCGAGGCCGGACGGCGGGCGGCCGCGGCCAGCTCACCCGTCGAGGACCAGCGCGGACCGGTCGACTACAAGCGCCACCTCGCCGACGAACTCACCCGCCGGGCGCTGCGCAGCGCCACCACCCGCGCCACCGCATCCCTGGAGGGCTGAGCCATGCAGGTCACCATGACGGTCAACGGCACCGAGGTCACCCGCGACGTCGAACCCCGGCTGCTGCTCGTGCACTTCCTGCGCGAGACCCTCGGCCTCACCGGCACGCACTGGGGCTGCGACACCAGCAACTGCGGTACCTGCGTCGTGCTCGTCGACGGCGAGCCGGTCAAGTCCTGCACCGCGCTGGCCGCGATGACCGACGGGCACGAGGTGCGCACCGTCGAGGGACTGGCCGACGGCGCCACGCTGGACCCCGTGCAGCAGGGCTTCATGGAGGAGCACGGGCTGCAGTGCGGCTTCTGCACGCCCGGGATGATGCTCACCGCCCGCGCCCTGCTGGATCGCAACCCGGACCCGGACGAGGGCGAGATCCGGGAGGCCATCTCCGGCCAGATCTGCCGGTGCACCGGCTACGCCACCATCGTGCGCTCGATCCAGTGGGCCGCGGCTCACCCGGCCACGGAGAGCACCGAGGAGGTGCCGGCATGACCGCCGTCGAGGAACGCCCCGCCAACCCCTCGGCCACCGCCGCCGAACGGCCGATCGGCTTCGGCCGGATCCAGCGCAAGGAGGACCCGCGGTTCGTCCGCGGCAAGGGCCACTACCTCGACGACTTCGTGCTGCCGGGCATGCTGCACGGCGCGATCCTCCGCTCGCCGATGGCGCACGCCCGGCTGGTCTCCATCGACACCACGGAGGCGCTGGCCCACCCGAAGGTGCACGCGGTCATCACCGGCAAGGACCTCGAGGGGCTCAACCTCGCCTGGGCGCCGACCCTGTCGGCCGACGTCCAGGCCGTGCTGGCCACGGACAAGGTGCGCTTCCAGGGTCAGGAGGTGGCCTTCGTCGTCGCCGACGACCGCTACTCCGCCCGCGACGCGCTCGAACTCATCGACGTCGAGTACGAGCAGCTCGAGCCGGTCATCGACGCGCGCCGGGCGCTCGACCCGGGCGCCCCGGTGATCCGCACCGACCTCGAGGGCCGCACGGACAACCACATCTTCGACTGGGAGGCCGGCGACGCCGCCGAGACCGACGCGGTGTTCGCCGCCGCCGACGTCGTGGTGAGCCAGGAGGTGGTCTACCCGCGGGTGCACCCGGCGCCCATGGAGACCTGTGGCGCGATCGCCGACTACGAGCCGATCGAGGGCAGGCTGACCCTCTACGAGACCACCCAGGCGCCGCACGCCCACCGGACGCTGTTCGCGATGGTGGCCGGCATCCCCGAGCACAAGATCCGGGTGATCAGCCCCGACATCGGCGGTGGCTTCGGCAACAAGGTCGGCATCTACCCCGGCTACATCCTGGCCGTCGTCGGGTCGATCGTGACCGGCAAGCCGGTGAAGTGGGTGGAGGACCGCTCCGAGAACCTGATGAGCACCTCGTTCGCCCGCGACTACATCATGAAGGGCGAGGTCGCGGCGACGAAGGAGGGCAAGATCCTCGCCGTCCGCACCGAGGTGCTGGCCGACCACGGTGCGTTCAACGCCACCGCGCAGCCGACCAAGTACCCGGCCGGCTTCTTCCACATCTTCACCGGCAGCTACGACCTGCAGGCCGCGCACTGCAAGGTGACCGGCGTCTACACCAACAAGGCGCCGGGCGGCGTCGCCTACGCCTGCTCGTTCCGGGTGACCGAGGCGGTGTACCTGGTCGAGCGGATGGTCGACGTCCTGGCCGACGAGCTGGAGATGGACCCCGCCGAGCTCCGGTTGAAGAACTTCATCCGCCCCGAGCAGTTCCCGTACCCGAACAAGACCGGCTGGGAGTACGACTCCGGCGACTACGAGCCGACCATGCGGCTGGCGATGCAGATGGCCGGGTACGACGACCTGCTGCGCGAGCAGGCCGAGAAGCGGGCCCGCGGCGAGCTGATGGGCATCGGGGTCTCGTTCTTCACCGAGACCGTCGGCGCCGGCCCGCGCAAGCACATGGACATCGTCGGCCTCGGCATGGCCGACGGGGCCGAGGTACGGGTGCACCCGACCGGCAAGGCCGTCGTCCGGTTGTCGGTGCAGAGCCAGGGGCAGGGCCACGAGACGACGTTCGCCCAGATCGTCGCCGAGGAGCTCGGCATCCCGCCCGAGGACATCGACGTCGTGCACGGCGACACCGATCAGACACCGTTCGGGCTGGGCACCTACGGCAGCCGGTCCACCCCCGTGAGCGGCGCAGCGGTCGCGCTCACCGCCCGCAAGATCAAGGACAAGGCGCGGGCGATCGCCGCGGCGATGCTCGAGACCCGGCCCGAGGACCTCGAGTGGGAGAAGGGCCGCTGGTTCGTCAAGGGCGACCCGGGCGTCGGCAAGACCATCCAGGAGATCGCGCTCGGCGCGCACGGCACCGTCGCGCTGCCCGAGGGCATCGACGGCAACCTCGACGCCGAGGTCACCTATGACCCGCCCAACCTGACCTTCCCGTTCGGCGCCTATATCTGCGTGGTGGACGTCGACCCGGGCACCGGCAAGGTGCACGTCCGGCGGTTCGTGGCCGTGGACGACTGCGGTACCCGTATCAACCCGATGATCATCGAGGGCCAGATCCACGGCGGGCTCGCCGACGGCGTCGGCATGGCGCTGATGGAGTTCATCGGCTTCGACGAGGACGGCAACTGCCTCGGCGGGTCGTTCATGGACTACCTGATCCCCACCTCGATGGAGGTGCCGGACTGGGAGACCGGGCACACGGTGACCCCCTCGCCGCACCACCCGATCGGCGCGAAGGGGATCGGGGAGTCGGCGACCGTCGGCTCGCCGCCGGCGGTCGTCAACGCGGTCGTCGACGCGCTGGCTCCCTTCGGCGTCACGCACATGGACATGCCCTGCACGCCCGCGCGGGTGTGGGCGGCCATGCAGGGCCGCCCCACCCCGCCGATCTGAGGGAGGACGCGCCGATGACGGTCACCGACACCGCCGCCGAGCTGGCCCGCAGCCGGGAGCCGTTCGTCCAGGCCACCGTCGTGCGGGCGCAGAAGCCGACCAGCGCGCACGCCGGCGACACTGCGCTGGTCCGCGCCGACGGCAGGATCGACGGGTTCGTCGGCGGCACCTGCGCCGAGGCTTCCGTGCGCGAGTACGGGCTGATGGCGCTGACGACCAACGAGCCGCTGCTGCTGCGGATCGTCGCGGGCCAGGCCCCGCCGCAGACCACGGACGACGGCGCGGTCACCGTGGCCAACCCGTGCCTGTCGGGCGGGTCGGTCGAGATCTTCCTCGAACCCAAGGTGCCGGCACCCCGGCTGCTGGTGGTGGGGGAGAGCCCGATCGCGGTCGCACTGGCCGAACTCGGCCGCCCGCTCGGCTTCGCCGTCGAGCTCACGTCGGGTGAGACCGCCGCTCCCCGTGCGGACGACGCCGCGCTGGTCGTCGCCTCCCACGGCCGCGGCGAGGAGCCCGCGCTGACCGCGGCGCTGCGCCTCGGGGTGCCCTACGTCGGGTTGATCGCCAGCCGGATCCGCGGCGCCGCCGTCCTCGCCTCGCTCGAGGTGCCCGACGCCGAGCGCGCGCGCGTGCACAACCCGGCCGGCCTGGACATCGGCGGGCGGACGGCGGCCGAGATCGCCCTGTCGGTGCTCGCCGAACTGGTCCAGGAACGCCGGGCAGCCGAACGGCACGGGGGACCGGCGGCTGCGCCCGCGGCCGAGCCGGCGCGGGCGGTCGACCCGGTCTGCGGCATGACGGTGGCCGCCGTCGACGCCTCGCCGCACCTCACCCTCGACGGGGTCACGACCTGGTTCTGCTGCCCGGGCTGCCGTCGTGCCTTCGAGAAGGACCCGACCCGGTACGCGACCGCCGGATGATGGCCTTTATGACCATAAGTGCCGGGAGTGGGCGATGACGGGGGCGGCCCGCGCGGGGGCCGAGGAGGAGATCCGTGCCCGGCTGCCCGACGCCGCCGCGCTGGCCGAGGCGCTCGACGGCGTCGACTACCTCGCCGACGAGGGGCTGGTCACCGCGCTGTTCCTCGCCGTCCGGCTGCCGCAGCCGCTGCTGCTCGAGGGCGAGCCCGGGGTGGGCAAGACCGAGGCGGCCAAGGCGCTGGCCCGCGTGCTTTCCACCCCGCTGTTCCGGCTGCAGTGCTACGAGGGCATCGACGCCGCCGAGGCGCTCTACGAGTGGAACCATCCGCGCCAGCTGCTGGGCATCCGGCTGGCCGAGGCGTCGGGCCGGCCGCTGGACGAGGAGGACCTGTTCGGCCCCGACTACCTCCTCCGGCGCCCGCTGCTGCAGGCCATCGAGCACCGCGGGCCGCGGCCGGCCGTGCTGCTGCTGGACGAGATCGACCGGGCCGACGCGGAGTTCGAGGCGTTCACGTTCGAGGTGCTGGCCGAGGCCGCGGTCACCGTGCCCGAACTCGGCACGGTGCGGGCCGCGCACCCGCCGGTCGTCGTCCTGACCTCCAACCGGACGCGCGACCTGCACGACGCGCTGACCCGGCGATGCCTCTACCACTGGATCGACTACCCGACGCCGGAACGGGTGGCCGAGATCGTGCGCCGACGGGTGCCCGACAGCGCCGAGCCGCTTGCGCTCGACGCAGCGGCCGCGGTCACGAGGCTCCGATCGACGGACCTGGTCAAACCACCGGGCATCGCCGAGGCCATCGACTGGGTCGCGGCCCTGACCGTCCTCGGGGTCGACCGGCTCGACGCCGCGGCGGTCGAGTCGACCTGGGGGTCGGTGCTGAAGAACCGGGAGGACATGGACCAGGTGCGCGGCCGCGGCGCGGCCTGGCTGGCGGCCCGTGGCTGAGGTCGCTCCCGGGCCCCTGGCGGTCGGCCTGACGACGGCGTTGCACCGTGCCGGCCTGCCGACGACACCGCAGCGCGCGGTGCTGCTGACCCGCGCGATGCGGCTCGTCCCGCCCACCGACCGGAGCGCGCTGTACTGGGCCTGCCGGGTGGCGCTGGTGACCGAGCGCGCCCAGCTGCCGTTGTTCGACGCGGTGTTCGCGGCCGTGTTCGACGGCCGGCTCGACCCCGCCGACTCCCGCGGCGACCCGACCGCACCGCCGGCGATCGGCGCGGAACCGCGGCTACGGCCGGCACCGGCGGACCGTCGTCCGTCGCACGAGGCGGTCGCCCCCGGGTCGAGGGTCGCGGCACCGGCCGGGGACGGCGGCAGCGCGGACGACGACGGCCGCGAGGTCGTGGTGGCGGCGGCCTCACCCGACGAGCGGCTCGCGGCCACCTCGTTCGCCGAGCTGACCGAGGCGGAGGTCGCCGACGTCCGCCGGCTGGTGCGCCACGTCGTCCTGAGCACCCCGGAGCGCACCGCGCGACGCACGGTGCGGCGCACCTCCGGTGACCGGCTGGACCTGCGGCGCACGGTGCGGGCGGCCCAGCGCACCGGCGGCGACCCGGCGCGGCTGGTCCACCGTCGTCGCCGGACCGTGCGGCGCCGGCTCGTGCTGCTGTGCGACGTGTCCGGGTCGATGCAGCCCTACACGCGGGTCTACCTGACCCTGCTGCAGGGCGCGGTGACCGGGGCGCGGGCCGAGGCCTTCGTCTTCGCGACCCGGCTGACCCGGCTCACCCGGCAGCTGCGCATCCGCGACGCCGACGCCGCCCTGGCCCGGGCGGCCGCCGCGTCGCCGGACTGGTCCGGCGGCACCCGGCTGGCCGAGGCGATCGACCGGTTCGTGTCCGAGCACGGCCGCCGTGGCATGGCCCGCGGGGCGGTGGTGCTGGTGCTCTCCGACGGCTGGGCCACCGACGAACCGGAGGCGGTCGCGGCGGCCATGGGCCGGCTGCGCCGGCTGGCCTCCCGGATCGTCTGGGTCAACCCGCGCAGCGCGGCCCCGGGCTTCGCGCCCCTGGTCGGCGGGATGGCGGCGGCGCTGCCGTTCTGCGACGCGTTCGTCAGCGGCCACACCGTGACGGCCCTGGAGGCCGTCGCCGCCGCGCTCCGGGAGCCGCCGGCCCCGCCGTGACCGGATCGCGACCGAGTCGCCGCAGACCGGTGATCCCGTCGTCGCAGAACCGTCATACCCGCGCCCTACCGTTCCGGCCAGGAACCCGAGCATGGGGAGGCCGCCGTGAGCCCGACAGTGACCAGCATCGACCGGATCGACCTCGACATCGCGATCGCCTATGTCGCGCTCGGTGCCGCCCGCACCAGCTGGGCGCACAGCCCCTCCGCCGCGAACCAGCGGCTGGTGGCCGATGCCGAGTCCGCCCTCAACGCGCTGCTCGACCGGCGCCTCGCCGCGCAGAACTGACGCAGCCCGTCCCCGGGGGCAGGGCGGCGGCGGTGCTCAACCGCGGCGCAGTCGGGGGAGCGCCACGACGAGGAGGATCACGCCGCCGAGCGCGCCGAGTTGCAGCGCCGGCGCGGTGAGCGGCGCGACGATCAGCAGACCGGCGCCGGCCGCCGCGCCGGCGACGAGTCCGAGCAGGATCTCGATGCTGTGCTGGTTGGCACGCCAGCCACGACCGGTGGCCAGCTTGATGACGACCGTGGTCAGCGTGCCGGTCAGGTACGTGGTGGACATCCCGCTCACCCCGAAGCGCTGGACCACGCTGCTCTGCACGCCCATCGCCGCCGACATGCAGAACAGCAGCGTCAGGGTGACCACGATCCCGGGTGCTCCGCCGGTGAGCCACCAGCCGATGCCGTAGGAGGCCAGGAGGGCGAACTCGACCACCAGCCCGACGGTAACGGCGCGTGGCCACACGGAATCACCGGGTTGTGGGGTGCCTGCCACGCGGGCGCCCAGCGCCGCGCCCACGCAGAAGGCGAGGATCGCGCCGCCCGAGGCGATCGCCAGCGCCCCGTCGGTCGAGCTGGCCGCGACGCCGAGGATCACCAGGTTGCCGGTCATCACGCTGGTGAAGGCACCGCCCAGGGCCACGAGGCCGATGGCATCGGTGGCGCCGCTGACCACCGCGAGCACGACCACCAGGGTCTGGCGCAGCCGAGTTGTGATCGCATCGGTGGGTGCGGAGGCGGCAGCGGCGCGGTCCGGCGCGCCGGGCGCCGCGTTCGTGACAGATCGGGGCACGGCTGTGGAGTCTGCCGTCCACCCGTCGCGGGGGCGTTGGTGGTTGTGCCCAGCCATTCGTGCCGTCTGTGTGCACCTTGACCCTCTCCATCGGCTGTGTCCTGGCTAACACTGGGTGGCGTCCCACCACCGCCCACACCGCATCGGAGAGGCGATCCCCCCATGACCCAGACTCTCGACCGCACCCAACTGCTCGGCCCCGACGACTTCCGCTCCGCACTCCAGGACGCCATCAAGGGCCGCGAGGCCAAGAACGCCTCCTTCAGCAAGGCCTGGGCCGAGGGCAAGCTGGAGCGCCACCACTTCGCCCGCTGGGCCGAGAACCACTACCAGTACGTCGGCCCGTTCGCCGACTACCTGGGCTACATCTACGCCCAGACCCCGGACACGCTCACCGACGCCAAGGACTTCCTCCTCCAGAACATGTACGAGGAGGAGCTGGCCGACATCCGCCACACCGACCTGCTCATCCGCTTCGGCGAGGCATGCGGCACCACCAAGGAGCGCATCGAGGACCCGAACAACGCCAACGCGGTCACCCGCGGGCTGCAGGCGTGGTGCTACGCCACCGCGATGCGGGAGCACTTCGTGGTCTCCACCGCCGCGCTGATCGTCGGCCTGGAGTCCCAGGTGCCCAGCATCTACAAGAAGCAGATCATCCCGCTGCGCGAGACGTACGGGTTCACCGAGGACGAGATCGAGTTCTTCGACCTGCACATCACCTCGGACGAGGTGCACGGCGAACGCGGCTACCAGATCGTGCTGGAGAACGCCAACACCCCGGAGCTGCAGCAGCGCTGCCTGCAGTTCGTCCGCTGGGGTGCCGAGATGCGTTACTCCTACACCCGCGCGCTGTACGACTCCTACGTCGCCCCCGACCTCGAGGGTGCGAGCGCCTGACGGGCTCCGCAGCGTCGGTGCCGGGGCGCGGTTCGGCCGCGCCCCGGCACCGCCCCCGGACGCGATCCCAGCAGCACGAACTGGACCGGAGGAACCCGTGAGCACGTGGGTGCACGTGGCTGAGCTGAAGGAGCTCCAGCGGCGCAAGAAGAAGGGCGTCACCGTCGAGGGCCATCCCATCGGTCTGTTCCTCGTCGACGGAGAGGTGTACGCGGTCGACGACATCTGCGTGCACAAGGAGCGGAACCTCTCCAAGGGCACCCTGCTGGGGGGACAGGTCATCTGTCCCGGCCACCAGTGGCGGTTCGACCCCAGCACCGGCCGACCCGAGGACCAGGAAGGCTGCCAGGCCACCTACAAGGTCCAGGTCACCGACGAGGGCCACGTACTCGTCGATCCCCTGCCCGCGTCCCCCCGGCGGGAGACCACCCCGGAGGTGGCCGCCACCGATGCCCCCGCGGAGGTGCCCGCGGACCCGGCGGCACTCGGCCCCGCGGCGTCGCCGTTCCCCGCCGCCCCGACGTCCACCCAGAGGTGATGTCCATGACCACCGAACCGACCCTCGTCGTCGTCGGTGCCGGCCACGTCGCCGCCGCCTTGGCCCGCGCCGCCCGCCGGCGCGGCTTCGGCGGCGAGATCGTCCTGCTCGGTGACGAGCCGGCGCGCCCCTACCAGCGCCCCATGCTCTCCAAGGAGCGCCTCGCCGGCGACGCCGAGAGCGGCTTGTGGCTGCTCGACCACGCCTGGTGCGAATCGAACGGCGTCTCCGTGCGTACCGACAGCCCGGTGGACCGCATCGCCGCCGACACCGCCGAGGTACTGCTGGCGGACGGCACCCGACTGCCGGCCGACCTCGTCGTCCTCGCCACCGGAGGCCGCCCCCGCCGGCTGCCCGGCGTCGAAGGCGGCCGCGTGCACTACATCCGCACGCTCGCCGACAGCGACCGCCTGCGTGATCGACTCACCCCCGGACGCCGCATCGGCGTGCTGGGCGGCGGCTTCCTCGGCACGGAGGTCGCGGCGGCGGCCCGCACCCGCGGTGCCGACGCCGTCGTCTTCGACAGGGACCCGGTGCTGCTGGTCCGCGGACTCGGCGCCGACATCGGCCGCGCCGTCATGGGACTGCACGAGCAGCGTGGCGTGCAGTTCCGGCTGGGCCAGCCGATCGAACGCATCGACGTCACCGCCGACGCGGTCACCCTCACCCTTCCCTCGGGCACCGAGACCGTCGACGACCTGGTCGTGTGCATCGGCATCGAGCCGAACACCGACGTCGCGGTCCGCTCGGGGCTGGTCGTCGGCAACGGCGTCGAGGTCGACGCCCAGTGCCGCACCTCGGTGCCCACGGTCTTCGCCGCCGGCGACGTCGCCGCCCACGACCACCCGCGCTACGGCCGCGTGCGCGTCGAGCACGTCGACGTGGCCCAGCAGCAGGCCGCGGCGATCGCCAAGACCGTCGCCGGCAAGCCCACGACGTTCGCCGACCCGCACTGGTTCTGGACCGACCAGTACGACATCAACGTCCAGGGCCTGGGCATGTCCGGCATCCGTCCGGACGACGAGGTGGTCACCCGCGGCGACCTTTTCGCTCTCGACGGCACCGTCTTCTGGCTCCGCGACGGCCTGCTGGTGGCCGCGGCGAGCATCGAGCGCGGTGAGGACATCTCCGTCGCCCGCGAGCTGATCGACCTGGAGATCCCGCTGCGCGCCGACCAGCTCGGCGACGAATCGGCCGAGCTCGACGAGCTGCTCGACTTCGAGGAGGCCAACGCCTGATGAGCATCCAGCCCAACGGTGCACGAACGGTCCGCAACCTCATCGGCGGCGCCTGGGTCGAGTCGGTCACCGGCCGAACCCGGGAGCGCCGCAACCCCGCCGACGACCGCGAGGTGGTCAGCACCTTCCCCGAGTCCGACGCCAAGGACGCCGACGCCGCCGTCTCCGCGGTCGCCGCCGGCTGGCAGGAGTGGGCCGCGACGGCTCCGGAGAAGCGGGCCAGGGCTCTGGAGAACGCGGCCGCGGTGCTGGAGAACCAGCACGACGAGCTGGTCGAGGAACTCGTCCGCGAGGAGGGGAAGACCCGCGCCGAGGCCACCATGGAGGTCAGCCGGACGCCGTCGAACCTGCGCTTCTACGCGGGCGAGGCAGTTCGCGTACTCCGGGCAGACCCTGCCGACCGGCGACGGCAGCCTGGTGTTCACCCTGCGGGGGCCGGTCGGCGTCGTCGCCGCCATCACGCCGTGGAACTTCCCGCTCAACATCCCCTCGCGCAAGCTCGGTCCCGCGCTGGCGACGGGCAACGGCGTCGTCTTCAAGCCCAGCGAAGTCACCCCGCTGCTCGGTCAGCGCCTGGTCGACGCGCTGATCGAGGGAGGCGTGCCCGCGGGGGCGCTCGCCGTCCTGCACGGTGGCGCCGAGGTCTCCAAGGCCCTGGTCGCTGACGACCGGGTTGCGGCGATCACGTTCACCGGCTCCACGGCGGTGGGGGAGTCCATCCACAGGTCCGTACGCGGCCAGTCGGCGCACCCAGCTGGAGATGGGCGGCAAGAACCCTGTCGTCGTGCTCGAGGACGCCGATCTGGACCGGGCCGCCGCGCTGATCGCGAAGGGCGCCTTCGGCCTGTCGGGTCAGGCATGCACCGGCACCAGCCGGGTCATCGTGCACGCGGACGTGCACGATGCCCTGCTCGAGCGGGTCGCCGGGAAGGCCGCGGCCCTGCGCCTCGGCCCGGGACTCGCCGACGGGGTGGACGTCGGTCCCCAGGCCACCGCTGGTCAGAAGAAGAACGTGCTCGGGCACATCCGGCAGGCCATCGACGACGGTGCCCGCCTCGTCGTCGGCGGCCCGGAAGACCCCGCCGACGACGCCCCCGAGCTGGCCCACGGCCACTTCGTGCGGCCGACCGTGTTCGCCGACGTCGATCCGGCCTTCCAGCTGGCGAGGGAAGAGGTCTTCGGTCCGGTGCTCGCCTTCCTCCGGGTGGGTTCGATGGACGAGGCGCTGCAGGTGGCCGACGCCACCCGCTACGGCCTCTCGGCGTCGATCGTCACCGGCGACATGGCCCGCGCCCTACGCTTCGCACGCGAGGTGCCCGCCGGACTCGTGAAGATCAATCAACCCACCACCGGGCAGGCCATGAACGCCCCGTTCGGCGGGATCAAGGACAGCAGTACCCAGACGTCCAAGGAGCAGGCAGGAGAAGCCATGATCGCCTTCTACACGGTCGACAAGACCGTCTACCTGAGCGCATGACCGCCGCCGACGCCACCCCGGAGAAGAGCCCGGACGTCGTGTCGGACGCCGAACTCGCCGACGCCTCCGACGACCGCCAGTTCGTGCGCCTCTGCCGCTCGGGGCAGGTCCCCGAAGGCTATGTGCGCCGCTTCTACGCCGAGACCGACCACGGCCAACTGGAGCTGGCGCTGGCCCGTCTGGACGGCAAGGCCTACGCCACGTCCAATTACTGCACGCACCTGGACTGCCTGCTCAGCTCCGGCAAGCTTCAGGACGACGGCATCCGGTGCTCCTGCCACAACAGCGTCTTCGAGCTCGAGCACGGCCAGCCGATCCAGCCGCCGGCCACCGAGCCGATCCGCACCTACCCGGTGCGCGAGGAGGACGGGCAGGTGCTCGTCGGCATCTCCGCGCGAGACGTGCTGGAGGGTGGCCCGCGCCGGCGCAAGCCTCCAGCGGCCGGGTGAGCGCCGTGACGGCCAGCGGCCCGAGCGAGGTCGCGCCGGGTCGCTGGCCGGAGAGCTGGGGACCGGTCCGGACACCGGCCCTGGCCACCGGCGGCATGGTGAGCAGCAGCTCGCCGCACGTCAGCGCTCTGGGCGTTCGGGTCCTCGCCGGCGGAGGCAACGCCATCGACGCAGTCCTCGCGATGACGGCGATGTCCTGGCTGGCGTTGCCCGGCCAGTGCGGCATCGGCGGTGACGCCTTCGCCGTCGTCCGCGAGCCCGACGGGCGGGTCTGGACGGTGAACGGCAGCGGCTTCGGACCCGACGGCGCCTCGGCCGAGGACTACATCGCCCGTGGTCGGACGGCGCTGCCGATGACCGGCGCCGCGGCCGTCGCCACCCCGGGCGCGCTGGGCGCGCTGCACACCCTGCACGCCCAGGGAGGCACCCGCTCGCTGGCCGAGCTGTGGGCGCACGTGGCCGCCACGGCTCGCGCCGGGCTGCCCTGCACGGCCAAGAACCGGCGCCGACATCGCCGAGCACGCCGGTGCACTGGCCGACGACGACGGTCTGCGGCAGTGGCTGCTCCCGGGCGGGCGGCTGCCCGCAGTTGGCGACCGGCTGCCCTCCGAGGAGCTCGCCGCCAGCATCGAACTGCTGGCCGAGGATCCGCTCGCTCTGTACCGGGGGCAGATCGCCGAGCGCGCCCTGGCCCTGCTGCGCGCCGGTGGGGCACCTTTCTCGGGCGAGGAGTGGGTGCTCGGTGCGGACGCTCCGGTGGAGCCGGCCATCGCCGTCGGCTACCGCGGCCACGTCGTCCACCAGACACCGCCACCGTCTCCCGGCTGGATGGTGCTGCAGCAGGCCGCCCTGCTCGACGGGCAGATCCCGCACGGGCGCACCACCGGGGCGGACGCGATCCACCTGATGGCGCTGGCCGCGCGGCGTGCCTTCCGCGACCGGTTCGAGCGGTGCGGATCGGACACCGACGCCTGGCGCGAGCTGTTGGAGCCCTCCGCGGTGGCGGCCGCACGAGCCGAGCTGACGCGCACGCCGGCGGCGGTGGGCCGGGGGACGACGGCCGGTGACACGACCACCTGCCTGGCCGTGGACGCCGACGGACGCGCGGTGAGTGCGATCTCCTCGCTGGCGTTCACCTTCGGCGCCCGCATCTCCGTGCCGGGCACCGGCATCGCCCTGAACAACCGGCTGGGCCGGGGCGCCTACCTGATCCCCGGGCACCCCAACGCGCTGGCCCCGCGCCGCAAGCCGCTGCACACCCTCAACGCGTGGATCGCCACCGACGATGCCGGGCGGCTGCGGCACCTGGGCAACATCCCCGGTGGCGACGGCCAGGTGCAGTGGAACATGCAGCTGCTCGCGCACCTGGTCGACGGCGAGCTGGATCCGCAGATGGCGGTCTCCGCCCCCCGGACGACGGTGCATCCCGGCAGCGACGCCGATGCCCTGGGCGCCCCGGAGACGCTGCAGTGCGAGTCACGGCTCGGTCCGGCGGTGTTGGCCGAACTCGCCGCGCGCGGCCACGACGTCCGGGACGTGGGTCCGTGGGGCGGTGGGGGCAGCGGCCTGGTGATCTCCGTCGACGACGAACGCGGGGTGCTCGCCGGTGCCGCCGACCCCCGTCAGGACGGGGTGGCGCTCGGTGTCTGAGGTGTGCTGTGGCTGAGTCCGGGTCCCGTCGATCCGCCGTCCCACCCCAGGGGGCCTACGTGCCGGCGGTCCGGCACGGCGGCATCGTGTGGACGGCGGGGATGACCCCGCGGCGGGCGGGCGAGCTCGTCGTGCGCGGGGTCGTCGGCCGCGACGTCGACCTCGGCGAGGCGCGGGCGGCCGCCGGGTTGGCCGCGGGCAATGCACTGACTGCGGTGGACGAATCGCTCGGCGGGCTGGAGCAGGTCGAGCGGTGCCTGAAGATGACCGTGTTCATCGCCGCCGTCGACGGTTTCACCGAGCACGCCGCCGTCGCCGACGGGGCGTCCGAGGCGCTGCGCGAACGGCTCGGCGATCGGGGCGTGGTGGCCCGCAGCGCGATCGGCGTGCGGACACTGCCCTCCGGTGCTCCGGTGGAGGTGGAGCTCGTCGTGGCGGCGCAGGCCGGTCGCTGAGCGCGACGGATGCCGAGAAGGGTGCCGGGGAACGGAATCAGGGGCGGCCGGCGTCCTCGCCGGCCGCCCCAGACGTTCTTCCGGGGATGCCTCAGGCCGGTGGGCCGGCGGCCACGCCAGTGGCCGCGATGTGGTCGGCGAAGGCCTGGAGCGCGGCCGCCCCTACGGCCTTGTCCTGCTCGCCGTTGCCGCCGCTGACACCCACGGCCCCGACGATCTGCCCATCGTGCACGATCGGGAAGCCGCCGACGAAGATCGCGAACTTGCCGGGGAGCATGTGCGAGATGCCGAACGCCTCGTTGCCGGGCAGCGCGGGACCGTTCGGTGGCTCGTTGAACAGGTGGGTGGCCCGTTCGTGGCCCGCGGCGGTGAACGCCTTGGCGATCGAGATCTCCACCCCGGTCAGCCGAGCGCCCGGCAACCGGTGCAGCGCGACGACGTTGCCGCCGTCGTCACAGACGCAGATCGTCTGCTTGACGCCGATCTCCTCCGCCTTCGCGCGCGCAGCGGCGAGAACGGGCAGGGCGTCGTCGAGGGTGATCCGGAAGACCTGATGCACGGGGCTTCTCCTCCTCCGGCCTGAGGCCGGGGTCGACGGCGACCGGCCCCGGGGGGAGCCAGCACTCCCACCCTCGGGGCTGGACGTGGGCCGCGGCAATGGTGAGACTGCCGTCTCGGGTGCACTCGGTGTTGTGCACTGTGACCAGCCGTAGGAAGGGGCGAGCTCCGATGCCGCACTCCCACTCCGACGACGCGCTGACCCTCGCCCGGCTGGTCCAGGAGCCGGTGCTCCGCAGGGCACGCATCCATTCCGGGCGCGCCGGGGCGGTGACCCGGATCGAGTGGGTCGTTCCCTGGGCGGTGGTCGCGCGCACGGAGGAACCGCTCGGCGGCCAGCTCGTGCACGCCTGCGCCCACGAGCTGACCGAGGAGGGGACGACGCTCGCGGCGGCGGCCGAGCGCATGGCCGGCCGCGGCGCCGCCGCGCTGCTCGTCACCGAGCACGACATCGGTCCGGAGGACGCGGCGGCGGCGACCCGGCTGCCGATGGCCACGACCCCGGACGACGTGCCGTTCGCCCTCGTCAACCGCCTGGTCGCCGATCTCACTCTGGCCCGAGAGACGCACGTGCTGCGCTACGGGTTGAGCGTCCACCGGGTTCTCGCCGAACTGCTGTACCGCGGCGCGGACCTCGCGGCGCTGTGCAGCCAGATGGCGCGGATGTCCCAGCGCCCCGTCGCCGTCTTCGACACCCAGGGCACGCTCGCGGCGCTCGACCAGCCCCAGACCGCGGGTCGTGGAGCAGGCAGATCTCGTCCGCGCGTTCGCCGATCAGGCCGAGACGCTCGGTACGCAGGACGAGCCTCGCGGAGCTTCACCCCCGCGTCAGGGAGATCACCGTCGGCGGACGGCGCGCTGACCTGCGTGCTGACGCCGATCGTGCTCGGCGCCGGCACGACGGTTGGGTGCTGCTGCTCGAGGACAGCGACGATCCGCATCCCCACGACCTGGCCGAGCACCGCGTGCTCGTGGAGCAGGCGGCCCCGATCGTCGGTACCGAGATGCTCGGATGAGGAGCGTCCAGCGGGCCAAGGAGCAGGCGCGCGGCGATTTCCTGCACGGCCTGCTGCACGGTCGCTTCGCCACCGCCGAGGACATCGCCGCCCGTGCCGCGCACTACGAGTTCCCCGTGCGCGCGTGGTTCGGCGTGGTCGTCGCCGCAGGGCTCACGACCCCGGCGGACGCGGACATCCCCGCCAGACTTCAGACGCTCGCCGCGCAGGCGGCAAGGCTGCAGCCCGAGCAGGACCGGCACACCCAGGCGGCGATGGTCGGTGACGTGCTCGTCGTCGTCCGTGAGGTGGCCCGGCGCGGCACGCTCGGCACGCCGGACGCGGTGCTGGCGGCGGTCCGCGAGTACTCCCAGACCCTGCACACGTGGCTTTCCCGACGGAACGACCAGGCGGGTCGGCCGGTGCGGGTGGCGTACGGCCGGCCGGTGGCCGGTGCCCTGGCGATCCCGGACAGCTACCGCGAGGCCCGCATGGCCCTGGGACTGCAGACGCGGCTGTCCCTCGCCGCCGGTGTGCGGCTACCAGGACATGCGCGTGCACGCGGTGCTGGAGGACGTGGCCGCCGGCCGGACGGGGCGGTCGTTCGCGTCGGACCTCCTCGGGCCCCTGCGCGCCCCCGGTTCGGGCGATCTGGAGGCGGCCGTGCTGGCGTACGTGTCCAGCGGCGGTAACGTCAATGCCGCGGCCCGCGACCTGCACATCCATCGCAACACGATGCTCTACAAGCTCGACCGCGCCTCCCGGGTGCTGGGCATGGACCTGCGGCAGGCCGAGCACCAGTTCGCGGTCTGGCTCGCGCACACGCTGGATCTGCTGGCCTCGACCGGCGCCGAGGTGGACCGGGTGGTCAGCCCCGGCTGAGTGACGACCGGGGCGGCCGAGGGGCGCGGCCGGCCGGTAGAGGTCCGTGCGGTCGGACGGGGTCCGGTGCTGCGGCATCGGGCACGGTGCGTCCGGCGAAGCTGACGGCCAGGCCCACGGCGGCGAGCCCGGCGCAGCCGCCGAACAGCCACGCGAGGCCGCCGGGCCAGGCCGCGGCGACGGCGGCTGTGCCCAGCGACGCCCCGACGAAGCGCATCATGTTGAACAGCCCGAGCCCGGCACCCCGCTGACCGGCCGGTGAGCCTGTCGCCCCGGTCAGTGCCGGGGTCTGCACAAGGGCGATGCCGAGTCCGGCGACCGCGAGCAGCGCGGCGATGGCCCACACGTTCCGCACTCCCGCGTCCAGGGTGGCGGCAAGGGCGACGCCGACGGCCAGCAGCACCGACAGGCCCGTGCGCAGCACCGGCCGTGGGCCGACGCGGTCGGCGAGGCGGCCGACCAGCGGTGCGGACAGCGCCCACACCAGCGGCAGCGCGAAGATCAGCGCGCCGGTCAGCGACACCGACAACTCGACCACCGCGAGCAGGTAGAGCGGGACGGCGACGAGGAGGGCGGCCAGGACCGTCTGTTGGACGAACACCCCGACGGCGCTGCGCAGCCAGCGGGTCTCGATCAGCAGCCGGGGGTCGATGAACGACTCGCGGCGCCGCAGGCCGTGGACGACGAAGACGGCGAGGACCGCCACGCCGAGGGCGGCGCCGGAGGTGGCGAGCCAGCGCGGCACGCCCGGCTGCGGGGCAGCCGTGAGGGCCGTCACGACCAGCGCGATGCCGACGGTGAGGCTGCCCGCGCCGGCCCAGTCCATCGGCGTTCGGTGCCCGCGGTCGTGGGGGACCTCGCGCAGCGTGAGCACCAGCACGGCGACCGTCACGGGAACGAGCGCGCCGAAGACCGCTCGCCAACCGAAGGCGTCGGCCAGCAGACCGCCTACCGGGGGGCCGATCGCCTGACCGATGCCGTTGGCGGCCCCCCACGCGCCCATCACGCGGTTGCGCCGGGCGGCCGGCCACGCTCGCGCCAGCGTGCCCATGACCGCCGTCGGCACCGCGGCGCATCCCAGGCCCTGCACCGCCCGGCTCAGCACGAGCAGGGGGAGGTTGGGTGCCAGCGTGGCGCCGAGTGTCCCGGCCAGCAGCACCGACAGGGCGATGACCAGCGCGCGCCGACGACCCAGCCGCTCGGTCACCCATCCGGTCACCGGCATGGCGACGGCCAGGACGACCACCGTTGCCGACGCCACGAGGACACCCTGGGTGACCGGTGCGCCGAGATCGGTGGTGATCTTGCGGAGAGGGACGTTGGCGATGTTGTTGCTGACCGTGCCGAGCACCGTCGCGCCGAGCAGGGCGGCGAGCAACCAACCCGATCGCCGTGGCGGCTCGGCCGGAGATTCAGCGTGGTCACGCCCCCGCGCCGGATCCCTCCGGGTCTGCGACACCGCCGTCCCTCCGCTCGACCGACCGCTTCAGCCTGTCAAGGCAGAGGTGCCCCGCCTACGGCATGGTGCACATTTGTGACGCATTGCACTGTGCACGTCGCTCATGGACGGGGGTGCGCGAGTCGGGAAGGTTCTCCTCCCATCACATCCCACTCCTCCGCATAGGGGAATCGATGGCACTCACAGCAGCGCACTGGATCTTCCTGGCCGGGGTGGTCGTCATCCTGGGCACGATGGTCATGCGCAAGAACATCGTGGTACCCGCCGTGGTGGCCACGTTCCTGACCGCGCTGGTCTGGTCGGGCAGCCTGACGACCGGCCTCTCGTCCGTCTTCACGGCCAGCCTCGTGGCAGCGACGAGCCTGTTCAACATCTTCCTGATCATCGCGCTGGTCACCGCGATGCTGCGTTCTCTCGAGGGCCTGGGGTCCGACAGGCGGATGGTGGCACCGTTCCGACGGGTCATGCGCAATGCGCACCTGGCTTGGTGGACCCTGTTCATCGTCACGTACTTCATCTCGCTGTTCTTCTGGCCCACGCCGGCTGTGCCCCTGGTCGGTGCGGTGCTCATCCCGGTCGCCATCCGGGCGGGCCTCCGTCCGCTGGCGGTGGGCTTCACCGTCGCGGTGGCCGGTCAGGGCATGGCGTTGTCGTCGGACTACATCATCGGCGTCGCGCCGGGGCTCTCGGCGACCGCAGCGGGGACCGACGCCATGGTCGTGGCCGACCGCGCCCTGGTGCTGTCGCTGATCGTCGGCGGTGTCGCCATCGCGATCGGCTACGCGATGGAGATCCGCAAGATGCGCCGGCCCTCCGACGACCTGCTCGCCGAGTGGGAGGCTGCCGGTGACCGTCGGTCGGGCACCGCGGACGCCGAGCTGATCGCGGACGAGGCCGAGGGTCGCGGGTCGGCCACGGCCGTCGCCGGGAGCGTTCCGGCCGACGGCGGCGGTGGCGGGGTGTCCACCCCCACGGGCGGGCACCGCGAGATGCAGCCCGTCGGTGCCGGTGGGCCTGCGCCGAGGGAGGACGAGGCGGCGGTCATCGCCCGACGCCTCAGCAAGGGGCGGGCACTGCTCGGTACGCCCGCCGGCGGGCCGGTCCCGCCGGAGCAGCACACGATCACCCCCGTGGACAAGCCGACCGCCTCGAAGGCCTTCGCGCTGCTCGTTCCCCTGGCCTACCTGGCGCTGGTCATCTACCTGATCGTGGCCGCTGTCTCCGATGCTGTGCCGGACCTGCAGGGTGGTGACGCCGCGGCCCTCGTGGGCGGCATCGCGATCCTGGTCATGTTCGGCGCGGCCTTCGCCCGCAGCGGCCCGAAGTTCCTGGAGACCTCGGCCGACCACATCGTCGACGGGCTGGTGTTCGCCTTCAAGGCGATGGGCGTCGTGATCCCGATCGCAGGGTTCTTCTTCCTCGGCAACGCCGAGTTCGCCGCCACGATCCTCGGCATCCCAGAGGGGGAGCAGGCACCGAACCTGCTGTTCGACCTGGTGGTGTCCTTCCAGGAGCAGCTGCCGGCCAACGCCTTCCTCACCGCGCTCGGCGTCATGCTCGTCGGCGTCGTCGCCGGCCTGGACGGGTCGGGTTTCTCGGGACTGCCGCTGACCGGCGCGCTCGCCGGCTCGCTCGCGGAGGGTGCGGGCGTGAGCAGCCCCACGCTCGCCGCGATCGGTCAGATGGGCAACATCTGGTCCGGCGGCGGCACGCTGGTCGCCTGGTCCTCGCTGCTGGCGGTGGCGGGCTTCTGCCGCGTGTCGGCGGTCGACCTGGCCCGGCGGCTGTTCGTTCCCGTGATGGCCGGGCTCGTGATCTCCACCATCGCGGGGGTGCTGATCTTCGGTTGACGCCCCACCCCGGAATGCGCAGCGGCCCCGGACCTCGAGGTCCGGGGCCGCTGCGCGTCGCGCCGAACGATCAGCGAGCGGTGTCGGGCAGGTTCCTGGTGGAGAACGCTTCCCCCCAGACCAGCACGGCGCTGCGCGAGACCAGTGCCAGGCTGACGAGCAGGCCCAACACCTTCCACGGGGTCGCGGCGTCCCAGGCGAAGGGCAGTATCCCCAGGACGACGACGACGATCGAGGTGTTGACCAGATGGTGTCGCGAGGGGTGCGGGGACGGAGCGGGCCAGGACTGCATGGTTCCATTCTGGTTCGCGGTTGAACGGTCAACCACTACGGCCGGTGTCGTATCGATCACCTCTCGGACCCCGTGTCCGGCGTTGGCTGCGCCGGGACATCACCCGGTAGCCGGTGATGAGGGCGGCGTTGCCGAGCAGCAGCCACAGGCCGAGGAGCACGGCCGTGGCCAGCACGCTGGCCCCGTAGCGCGAGCCGAAGTCGGCGAACTCCAGGTAGACGAGGTAGCCCGCCGTGGTCAGCGCCACCAGCGCGGACGCGGTGCCGGCGCCCAGGACGACGTCGGTCCACCGGGTGTCCCGCAGCCGGAAGAGCACGTAGATGAGGGCCACCACCAGCGCGAGGACCAGCAGGCTGCCCGCCCACAACACGACGCGCAGAGCGAACCCGGAATCGAGCAGCCGGGGAACGACGTAGATCGAGGCCAGCCCCGAGAACACCACGACCGGCAGCACGGCGACGATCACCAGGGCCAGGGCCCGGCCCTTCCAGCCCGCCATCTCTCGCTCGGACTCGGCGGCCACCTCGGTGAAGGCGCGTGCGAGGGCCGCCCCGTAGGTCGTGGCCGGCCAGACCGCGGCCACTGCGGCGACCGGTCCGATGCGCGCGGCCGCGTCGATCAGGCCCCGGAGTACGTCGGCGACGGGGAGCTGGTCGGGCGCCTGGTCCTCCACCTGGGTGCCGAGATCCCGCAGGGCGGAGTCGTCGACGAACCAGCCGGCGACCCAGAAGCCGAGGAGCACCATCGGGGGCAGCGAGATCGTGGCGTAGAACGCCAGGCTGGAGCTGGTGGTCACGAACTCCGGGCTGCGCAGCCAGGAGACGAACCGGCGCACCGGCTGCGGCAGGCGGCCGTAGCGGTCGGCCAGGGCATCGCGCACCCGGCCCACCCCTCGTCGTGCGCGCCCCCTCGCCGGCCGCCCGCCGGATCGGGCGCCGCCGTCGCGAGGGGCCGGAGCCCGCGGCCGCGGCTCACCCACAGCTGGGCCCGGTCTCCTCGGCGCGGACGATCGGCTGCTGGGGCGGCATCTCCTCGCTGACCTCGGGAACGTCCGCGTCCACCGTCCGGCCGAACTGCTGCGTCGCCCAGACCGAGCCGTCGGCCGCGCAGTGCACGCCGACGCCGATGCGGTTCCAGCCGGGGTTGAGCACGTTGCGCCGGTGCCCGTCGGACTCCATCCAGCCGACGTGCATCGACCCGGCCGGTACCGGTGCGGAGGCGGTGAAGATGTTCTCCCCGAGGCCGCGGAAACCGGCGAGCTCCTCGCGCTCCAGGAGGGCGGACAGGTCCTGGTGCTCGGGTCGCCCGGTCGAGGCCATCTGCTCGCTCCACCGGGTCGCCACCGAGGCGAGGGCACCGTTCCACGCCAGGGCCGCCAGGCCGCGCTCCCGCCGCTCGGCGTTCACCCGATCGACGATCTCCCGGGCGATCCGCTCCTCGATCGGCGCGGTCGAGCCCGCGGTCGGCGCCGGCTGGGGCGCGGGGCCGGTGCCGTCGCCGGGTGGTGGGCCGGATCCGGAGCCGACGGCCACGCAGCCGGCGAGCAGGGCGGCACCCACCGCGACCGCGGCGGCTCGCAGCGTCGGGGTGGCCACTGTCCGGCGCTACCCCGACCGGGCCGGCGCGGGCCCGGGGACGGCGGATCGTCACGGAATCGACGCCCGGCCGGTCGGTCCTCCTCGCCGCTCAGCCCATGGTCTTCTGCCCGTCCAGCGACTCCCGCAGGATGTCGGCGTGGCCGGCGTGCTGGGCGGTCTCCGCGACGATGTGCAGGAACACCCGGCGGGCCGATCGGCGTGCGCCCGGGGTGAACCACGGCGCATCGGGCAGTGGTTGCGACGCGTCCAGATCCGGCAGGATGCGCACGAGGTCGTCGGTACGGGCAGCCACCCGCTCGTACTCGGCGAGCACCCCGGTGAGCGTCTCGTCGGGCAGCAGCCGGAAGTCGTCGGCCCACTTCGCGTAGCCGGCCGGGTCGGTGGGCGCGGCCATCACCTCGGGGCCCTCGAGGAGGAAGTCGATCCACTTGGCCTCGGTGCGGGCGACGTGCTTGACCAGGCCGCCCAGGGTCAGCTCGCTGGCCGTCGTCCGCTGCCGGGCCTGCTCGTCGGTGAGCCCCTGCACCGTGAACCGGAGGAACTGCCGGTGCGCGGCCAGCGTCTCGAGCAGGTCGGCCCGCTCGGCCGTGGCGAGGGTCTTGCTCGTCGTCGCCGTCCTCGTCGTGGTCATGGTCTGCATCCCTCCGCCGTCCGGGCCCGATGGCTGCACGCTAGGCCCGGGCACCGACATCCGGGACCCCTCCGGCGGCCCTCTCGCGGAGCCGGTCGGGCGGCCCTAGCGTCGCGGCCATGACATCCCCGGGGACCTCTTCGCGCGTCGCCGTCGTCACCGGCTCGGAGTCCGGCATCGGCCGGGCGGTCGCCGTCGCCCTCGCCGAGCAGGGCTGCGACGTCGGCATCACCTGGTACCGCGACGAGGCCATGGCCGAGGACACCGCGGAGGAGGTGCGCAGCCACGGTCGGGCCGCCGAGATCCGGCACCTCGACCTCACCCGGCTGCTCGACGCCGCCGGCGTGGTGGACGGGCTGGCCGATGCGCTCGGCGGCCTCGACGTCCTGGTCAACGACGCCGGGACGGGCCACCTGACCCCGCTGCTCGACCTCGACCTCGACACCTGGCGGCAGGTGCTCGCCACCGATCTCGACGGCGCGTTCGTCTGCCTGCAGCGGGCCGCGCGCCGCATGGTGGCTGCCGGCCGCGGCGGCCGGATCGTGAACATCACCAGCGTCCACGAGCACCAGCCCCGGGTGGGCGCGGCCGCCTACTGCGCGGCCAAGGGCGGTCTCGGGCTGCTGACCCGGGTGGCCGCCCTGGAGCTGGCCGAGCACGGCATCACGGTCAACTCAGTGGCACCCGGGGAGATCGCGACGGCGATGACCGGCCAGGAGGACGAGGACCCGACCGCGCCGGGGCACGAGCGGCGGGGCATCCCGCTGGGCAGGCCCGGCGACGCCCGCGAGGTGGCCGCGGTCGTGGCGTTCCT
The DNA here is from genome assembly GCA_963723745.1 of uncultured Actinomycetota bacterium. Classification (GTDB taxonomy): domain Bacteria; phylum Actinomycetota; class Actinomycetes; order Mycobacteriales; family Geodermatophilaceae; genus CAVRRZ01. The sequence goes on along the minus strand of CAVRRZ010000005.1, from coordinate 903,537 downwards.
GGCCTCGCCGGCCGCCGGCTACGTCACCGGGGCGTCGTGGGCGGTGGACGGCGGCATGCTGCAGATGGGCCCGATGGCCGGGTCCCACCTGGCGGTGGACGACTGGCGCCGCCCCTGACCCCTCAGGCGCGGCGGCCGCTGCGCTTCTGCGCGTAGAGGTCGGCGTCGGCGCGGGCCAGCACGCTGGTCACCGTGTCGTCCGGCCGGGCGGTGGCCAGCCCGACCGACCACCGGAAGTCGTGGGTGTCGTCGAGCTGGGCGAGCACCTCGCGGGCCCCCCGCTCGTCGGTCGCGGGCAGGCACAGCACGAACTCGTCGCCGCCGTACCGGCCGAGCAGGTCGGCGCGGCGCAGCCGCCGGGTCCAGCCGTGGGTGAGGTCCCGCAGAAGCGTGTCGCCGGCGATGTGCCCGTCGCGGTCGTTGACCTCCTTGAAGTCGTCGAGGTCGAGGATCGCGAACGTCACCGGCTCCCCGGTGCGGGCGGCCCGGGCCAGGTGCCGATCGGACTCGAGCTCCCAGGCCCGCCGGTTGGCGACGTTGGTGAGCGGGTCGGTGTCGGCCGCCGTACGCAGCTGCTCGGCGATCCGCACCTGCGCCTCGCCGAGGGCGACCACCGCGACGAGCACGGTGATCCACGGCACCAGGAAGCCCGACGGCGTGGCGGCGACCGCGCCGGCCGTCGTCGCGAGCAGGAGCAGGGCGGTGTGCAGCCGCGCCACCCGTCGCGGGAAGAAGTAGGCCACGAACAGCTCGACGCCGATCATGGCCGGGCCCAGGCCGACGATGCCCACCGCGGTGGCGCTGCGCCAGGCCAGCACGCCGATCAGCACCGACATGACGGCGACCGCGACATGCATCGCGGTGTCGCCGAGCCGGCCGGCGCGCAGCCGGAGCGTCAACCCGCCCACCACGCCGATGCACCCGAGGACCAGCAGCAGCTCGACGGGCGTGTCCCGGTGCATCGGCACCGCCGCGAGGGACAAGCACAGCGCGCCGCTGACGGCGTACAGCGCAGCCAGCAGCGAGGTCGCCGTCCGCCGTGCCATGTGCATGTCGACCATCCTTCCCGGCATGCTCATCGACAGGTCGGGAGGAGAACTGAACCCCGTCTCACCCCTACCGCCGGCCCCTCCAGGCCCGCACCTCGGCCAGCCGCTGCGACCGCTCGGCGTCGTCCAGGAAGGCGGCCCGGAACGAGGTGCCGGCCAGGGTGGCGAGCTCGTCGTCACCCATGCCGAGGGACGTCCGCAGGGTGGCGACGACGGTGTCGATGCCGCCGCCGAAGTACGCCGGGTCGTCGCTGTTGACCGTCACCGCCAGGCCGAGCTCCAGCATCCGCGGCAGCGGGTGCACCTCGATGCCGGGCACGCCCTTGAGCGCGACGTTGGACAGCGGGCAGACGGTCAGCGGCACCTGCTCGTCGACCAGCCGCGCCACCAGGTCGGCGTCCTCCAGCGCCCGGTTGCCGTGGTCGACCCGCTCGACCCGCAGCACGTCGAGTGCCTCACGGACGTACTCCGGGCCGCCTTCCTCCCCGGCATGGGCCACCCGGTGCAGGCCCTCGGCGGTGGCCATCTCGTAGGCCTTCGCGAACAGCCGCGGCGGCCAGCCGACCTCCGCCGAGTCCAGGCCCACGCCGATGAAGTGCTCCCGGAACGGCAGGGCCTGCCGCAGCAGGTCCTCGGCCGCCTCGCCGCCGAGGTCGCGCAGGAAGCACACGATCAGGTCGGCCGAGATGCCCTCCGCGCGGGCCTCGGCCAGCGCCGCGCCCAGCCCGCCGAAGACGACCCCCAGCGGCACCCCGTTGCGCAGGTGCGTCTGCGGATCACAGAAGACCTCGGCCCGCCGGACCCCCGCCGCGGCGGCCCGGCGCAGGTACGCGGCGGCCAGGTCGTGGAAGTCCTCCTCGGTGCGCAGCACCGCCAGGTTGGCGTAGTAGACGTCGAGGAAGTCCTGCAGCCCGGCGAAGTCGGCGTACCGGGCGGTCAGCTCGGCCGGGTCGTAGCTGGGCAGCGGCACCCCGTTGCGGCGGGCCAGGGTGACCAGCAGATCTGACTCGAGGGTGCCCTCGATGTGCACGTGCAGTTCGGCGAGCGGCAGCATGCGGCGATCATGGCGTGCCGACCGGGGCCGCGTCGCGACACGTGGTTCCCGCGCCGTGATCGCGACGGGGTGGGGCGAGCGGCCGGGTCAGCCGGTCAGCTCGGTCGGCACGGTGAGGACGTCGACCATCGCGCCCCGTCGGTAGACGGTGACGGGCAGCGTGGTGCCGATCGCCTCGGCGAACAGCAGCCGCTGCAGGCTCTGGGCGTCGGCGACCGGCGCCCGGCCGGCCTCGAGGACGAGGTCGCCGGGTTTGAGGCCCGACCGGTCGGCCGGTGAGCCGGCGACGACGTCGACGACGCGCAGGCCGCGGCGGCGCCCCAGCCGCTCGGCCAGTGCGCCGGGCAGCGGAGCCGGTGTGCTGACCAGGCCCAGGTAGGCGCGCCGGACCCGCCCGTCGCGTACCAGCGCGCCGACGATCCGCCGCGTGGTCTCGTTGATCGGCACGGCCAGGCCCAGACCCCAGCCGGCGACCGCCGTGTTGATGCCGACGACCCGGCACGAGGCGTCGGCGAGGGCGCCGCCGGAGTTGCCCGGGTTGAGGGCCGCATCGGTCTGGATGACGTCCTCCACGACGCGGGCCGTCCGGCCGTCGTGGGTCGGCAGCGACCGGCCGAGGCCGCTGACCACCCCCGCGGTCACCGAGCCGGCCAGCCCCAGCGGGTTGCCGACGGCGACGACGAGCTGACCGACGCGGAGTTCGGCGGCGTTCCCGAGCGTCGCCGGCGGGGGAGTGCCGCTGCGGGCCCGGACGACCGCGAGGTCGGAGAGGGGGTCGGCGCCGACGACGTCGACGTCGGCATCGGTCCCGTCGGCGAACACGGCCCGTCCCGATCGGGCCCGGCCCACGACATGGGCGTTGGTGAGCAGCAGGCGGTCCTCGCGGATCACCACGGCCGAGCCCGCGCCGGCCCGGGAACCGCTGGTCACCTGCAGGGCCGCGACGTGCGGCGTCAGCTCGCCGGCCACGGTGGTGACCACCCGGGAGTAGGCGTCCAGCGCGGTATCGGGTTCGGGGGAGAGGCTCATCGCGACCTCCGGTGATTACACGCTTGCAGGCACCAGTGAACGCCTCCTCCGGCCCCCGGTGCACCGCTCACGCCGTGGGCGAACGCGATTGCCGCGATACTGCAGCCGTGACGGTCTCGGACGCAGGGCGACGGCGGGCTGCGCGGGCGGCGTGGCAGGACCTGCGGCCTCGATTGGCCAAGGATGCGGTCGACCTGCTCGGGGAGGCGGAGGCGGACGCCTTCCTGGCTCGCGCCGATCTCGCGGTGCTCGACGTGCACGAGCCGCTGGCCGTCCTCTACGGCGAGCGCGCCGACGTCGACGAGCTGTTCGAGCGGTCGCTGCGCACCGTCCTGGCGGCCGCCGCGGAGCGGCCGGAGCCGCTGCGGCGCATCGACCGCCGCCGGGAGATCGACCCGGCCTGGTTCCAGCGGTCCCGCGTGCAGGGTTACGTCTGCTACGTCGACCGGTTCTGCGGCACCCTCGACGCGCTGCCCGCGCACCTGGACTACCTCGCCGAGCTCGGCACGACCTACCTGCACCTCATGCCGCTGCTGCGGCCGCGGGAGGGCGAGAACGACGGCGGGTACGCCGTGGCCGACTACCGGCAGGTCGACCCGCGGCTGGGCACCATGGCCGACCTCGAGGCGGTGGCGACGGCGCTGCACGAGCGGGACATGAGCCTGTGCGTCGACCTGGTGCTCAACCACACCGCGCGCGAGCACCGCTGGGCGAGGGGCTGGCTGGCCGGTGACCCCGCGTTCGAGGGCTTCTACACCGCGTTTCCGGACCGCACGATGCCCGACGCATACGACGCCACCATCCCGGAGGTCTTCCCGGACCGTGCCCCGGGGTCGTTCAGCTGGGTGCCCGAGGCGCGCAGCGGCGAGGGGGGCTGGGTCTGGACGACGTTCTGGCCCTACCAGTGGGATCTCGACTACACCAACCCCGAGGTCACCCTGGCGATGCTCGGTGAGATCACCTGGCTGGCCAACCGCGGCATCGACGTGTTCCGCATGGACGCCGTCCCCTTCATGTGGAAGCGGCTGGGCACCAGCTGCCAGAACCAGCCCGAGGTCCACACGCTGCTGCAGTTGTTGCACGCGCTGACCCGCACCGCCGCGCCCGGGGTCGTCTTCAAGGCCGAGGCGATCGTCTCGCCGGAGGACCTCGTGCCCTACCTGGGCGGGCACGACCGGTACCGACCGGAGTGCGAGCTGGCCTACCACAACCAGCTCATGGTGCTGCTGTGGAGCAGCCTGGCCACCCAGGACGCCCGGCTGCCGCGCGCGGCCCTCCGCCGGATGAGGGCCATCCCGCCGACGACCTCGTGGTGCACCTACGTGCGCGGGCACGACGACATCGGCTGGGCGGTCAGCGACACCGACGCCGCGGCGGTCGGCAGCGACGGGTTCGGGCACCGCCGCTTCCTCAGCGACTTCTACTCCGGCCGGTTCCCCGGCTCGTTCGCCCGCGGTGAGCTCTTCCAGGAGAACGAGGCCACCGGCGACGCCCGCGTCTCCGGCACCGCGGCCTCGCTCTGCGGCCTGGAGGCGGCCCTGGAGAACGGTGACCCGTGCGAGGTCGACGCCGCCGTCCGCAGGCTCGTCCTGCTGTACTCGGTCACCTACGCGTGGGGCGGGATCCCGCTGCTCTACATGGGCGACGAGCTCGGCGCTGTGCAACGACCGGGGATACCTCGCCGTCCCCGAGCGGGCGCCCGACAACCGCTGGCTGCACCGGCCTGCGATGGACTGGGAGCGGGCCACCCGGCGGGCCGACCCGACGACGGTCGAGGGCCGGGTGTTCGGCTGGATGCGCCGGCTGGGGGAGACCCGCCGGTCGCTGGTGGCGCTGCGCGGCGGGACGGAGTCGGAGGTGCTCGACGTCGGCAACGAGTTCGTGCTCGCCTGGCGACGGCGCACGCCGCGCGGCGGCGCGTTCGTCGGGCTGGCCAACTTCGCGCCCTACCCCCAGGGGGTCGACGCGGACACGGTCACCGGATTCGGCACCTTCGAGCGGGTGCTGGCCAGCGACGAGGACTTCCCGGTGCGGCACGGCCGCCTGGTCGCTCCCGGGCCTGGGGTTCGCCTGGTTCGCCGAGCCGTAGTCGACGAAGCTTCACCGACTCTTCATGGACCTCGCCGGGTGCGACGGCCGGGGGAAGGCTCTACCGTTTCGGCACGGCTGATGGCAGCCGTCCCCGGCTCCGGGGTGGAGGCGGCGCAGCGCTCGCCGCCGAGCCGACTGGAGGACGCGTGGGGACGACGCCGGCGGAGACCCGGGACCTCGGCACCAACCAGGCCGCGGCCGCCGGCTCGACCCTGGGCGTCGAGGAGGAGTACCACCTCGTCCACCCGGAGACCTACGGCTGACGCCGAGCCCCGAGCTGGTCGAGGCGGTGATGCGGCAGGAGGTCGGCGGGCGCATCCAGGCCGAGATCACCACCACCCAGCTCGAGACCGCCACCGGCATCTGCCGCACGCTGGCCGAGATCCGCGCCGAGATCGCGTGCGCCCGGCTGGAGGCCACCGCGGCCGCCGAGTCGGCGGGGGTGCGCGATCCTGGCCGCGTCGACGCACCCGTTCGGGAGCTGGCAGCACCAGGAGATCACGCACGCCCCCGCGCTACGAGGCGATGGTCGAGCGCTGGGCGGCGCTCGCCGTCCAGCAGGACATCTGCGGCTGCCACGTGCACGTCGGCGTCCCCGATCTCGAGACCGCTGTCGGCGGTCATGGACCGTGCCCGGCCGTACCTGCCGGTGCTGCTGGCCATGACCGGCAGCTCACCGTTCCACGGCGGTCTCGACACCGGCTACGACAGCTACCGGACCCTGTGGTGGTCGCGGTGGCCGATGACCGGCATCCCGGAGTACTTCGGCAGCGCCGAGCGGTTCCGCGAGGTGGTGGAGGGGCTGGTCGCCTCCGGCGTGGTCGCCGACGCCTCCCACCTGTACTGGGACCTCCGCCCGTCGCAGCACCTGCCCACGCTGGAGTTCCGGCTGGCCGACGTCTGCACCGACGTCGACGACGCCGTGCTGCACGCCGCGCTGGCCCGGTCGCTGGTGCGGGTGCTCGCCGAGCGCGCCCGAGCTGGGCCACCGTCCCTGCCCCCAGCCGCGCGCCGGAGCTGCTCCGGGCGGCCCGCTGGCGGGCCGCCCGGCACGGCGTGGCCGGGGAGCTGTTCGACTCCGGAGCGGCGAGTCCTGGTGGAGGCGCCGGGTCGCGGTGCGCCGGCTGCTCGCCGAGCTCGAGGACGACCTCCGCGACCACGACGAGTGGGCCGAGGTCGGCGAGCTGGTGGACCGGCTGTTCGCCCGCGGCACCTCGGCTCAGCGGCAGCGGCGCGACCTGGCTGCGCACGGGGGACACGCCGCGCGGTCGCCGCCGCGCATCGTGCGCGAGGGCACCGTCGTCCGCTGACGCCGACGGATCAGGCGGACTCGCGGCTGGTGCGGTCCTCGCCGACGACGACGGTCGTCCTTGGGCCCGCCGGTCTTCGACGCCTCGAAGCCGCGGCCCGAGCGTGCTCGAGCGCCAGCCGGCCGTAGACCTGCTGCTGGGTGGCCACCCGCTGGGACCGGCCGCGGCCGAGGAAGCTCACCGCCAGTGCAGCACGGTCGTGATCCGGCTCTTGAAGCCGACGATGTAGAACAGGTGCACGACCAGCCACATCACCCAGGCGATGAAGCCCTCGAACTTGAGCCTGCCGCCCAGGTCGGCGACGGCGGAGAACCGCGAGATCGTCGCCATCGAGCCCTTGTCGTTGTAGCTGAACGGGCCCTGAGGCTCGCTTGCCCGGTCCGAGCGCCGCTTGATCGGCGTCGGCGGCGTAGCGGCCGCCCTGGATGGCGACCTGCGCCACGCCGGGCAGCTTGTCCAGCGACATCATGTCGCCGACGACGTGGACCTCGGGGTGCCCCGGCAGGGTCAGGTCCGGCCGCACGGCGACGCGGCCGGCGCGGTCGACCTCGGCGCCGGACTGCTCGCCGAGTAGGCGGCCCAGCGGGCTGGCCTGCACGCCGGCGGCCCAGATCTTGGTGGCGGCGTTGATCCGGCGGACCTGCCCGTCGGCGTCCTTGACCTCGATGCCGTCGGCGTCGACGTCGGTGACCATCGCGCCGAGCTGGACCTCGACGCCGATCTCGTTGAGCTGCCGGCGGGCGCGGCCGCCGAGCTTCTCGCCGAAGGAGGGCAGCACGTTGGGTGCGGCGTCGAGCAGGACGACCCGGGCGGTGGTCGGGTCGATGCGCCGGAAGTCGCGGCGCAGCGTGCGGCGGGCGAGCTCGGCGATCTGCCCGGCCATCTCGACGCCGGTGGGACCGGCGCCGACGACGACGAAGGTCAGCAGCCGGTCGATCTCGTCCTGGTCGGTGGCCAGCTCGGCGAGCTCGAAAGCGCCGAAGATGCGGCCGCGCAGCTCGAGGGCGTCGTCGATCGCTCTTCATGCCGGGGGCGAACTCGGCGAACTGGTCGTTGCCGAAGTAGGACTGGCCGGCACCGGCGGCGACGATCAGCTCGTCGTAGGGGTGCACGGTGGTGCGGCCCAGGATCGTCGAGGTGACCGTGCGCGCGGCCAGGTCGATGTCGGTGACCTCGCCGAGCACGACGCGGGCGTTCTCCTGCCGGCGCAGGATCTCGCGGGTGGCCGGCGCGATCTCGCCCTCGGAGAGGATGCCGGTGGCCACCTGGTAGAGCAGCGGCTGGAACAGGTGGTGGCTGGTCTTGCCGATGAGCGTGATGTCGACCGGCGCCTTGCGCAGGGCGCTGGGCGGCGAAGAGCCCGCCGAACCCGGAGCCGACGATGACCACGCGGGGTCGCCCGCCTGCGGTGGTCGCAGCGGTCGGGGCACGCGCTGGTGATGTCGTCATGATGACTTCACTCTCCCACCTCGGGGGCCGCTCGGACGGCCGTGGACCGAGCGATCCCGGCCACAGTCAGGCCCCCTACCCGCCCGGTCGGCAGCTCACGCGCCCGACCGGTAGACCCTACTGATGGCCACCCGCCTCGTCCTGGTTTTCCGGCCTTGGGCTCGACGACCGGTCCTCACTGGCCGTCGGTGCGGCCGCGGACCTCGGCGTAGCGCTCGCGGACGGACGGCGTGGCCGCCGACTCGAACGGTCTGCAGGCCGGGCTGCGTCCCACGTCCGGCGGGGCGCCGGCTCGCCGGACAGCACCCACGCGGCCTGGCGGGCCGCGCCGTCGGCCACGTACTCGCCCGGCGGCGGTACCAGCGACCGGCCGGCCGAAGATCGCCCGGCGCGAGCTGCTGCACCGCCGGCGACCGCGCCGCGCCGCCGACGAGCAGCACCCGCTCGACCGCGACGCCCTGCGCGACGACGGCCTCGATGCCGTCGGCGAGCCCGCACAGCAGGCCCTCGACCGCGGCGCGCGCCCAGTGCGCGGCAGTGGAGGTGCGCAGCGTCAGGCCGTGCACCGACGCCGGTCGCGCGCGGGCAGGTTCGGGCGTGCGCTCGCCCTCCAGGTAGGGCACCAGCACCAGTCCCGTCGGCACCGGACGGTGCGGACGAGCGCGAGCGTCGGACAGCTCCGCGTGGTCGACGCCGAGCAGGGTGGCCGCGGCGTCGAGCACCCGGGCGGCGTTGAGCGTGGCGACGAGCGGCAGGTGGTGGCCGGTGGCGTCGGCGAACCCGGCGACGGTGCCGGTCACGTCGGCCACGGCGCGTGGCCGACGACCGCCGAGACGACCCCGGACGTGCCGATCGAGACGATCGACGTCGCCCGGCCGCGGCGGCCAGGGCGAGGGCGGCCGCCGCGTTGTCGCCGGTGCCCGGGCCCGAGGACGGTCGACGACCCGGCCAGGACGCCGACCTGCCTCGGCCGGTGCCGGCGACCCGCGGGACGTGCGGGCGCCGTCCGCGCATGGCCAGCTCCAGCAGGTCCAGGCGGTACTCGCCGGTGCGCGCCGACCAGTAGGCGGTGCCGCTGGCGTCGCCGCGGTCGGTGACCAGGGTCGCCAGGTCGCCGGCTCGGCGGACAGCCGCCAGGTCAGCCAGTCGTGGGGCAGGCAGACGGCGGCCGTGCGGTCGGCGTGACTGCGGTTCGGCGTCGGCCAGCCAGCGCAGCTTGGTCGCGGTGAAGCTAGGCCACCGGTACCAGGCCGACCGCGTCGGCCCAGGCGCGGCGGCCCGCAGCGGCGTCGCCGTCGCCGAGCTCGCGGATCAGGTCGCTCAGCCGCTGCCGGCGGAGCGGACGTCGTTCCACAGCAGGGCGTCGCGGACGACGTCGCCGCCCTCGTCGAGGCAGACCATCCCGTGCTGCTGGCCGCCGACGGCCAGCGCGGCGACGTCGTCGAGGCCCCCGGCCGCCGCCGCCGCGACGTCGAAGGCCCGCGCCCAGTCCTGCGGCGCCACCTCGGTGCCCGGGGGATGGGGGGCGCGGCCCGCCCGGACGAGGCGGCCGGACGTCGGCGTCCCGGACGACGACCTTGCAGGCCTGGGTGGAGCTGTCGACGCCGGCGACCAACGGCACCGCGACCTCCTGCAATTTTGTCGGGGAGTGCAACTTATTGAGGCCGACGGTGGGCGGCAAGGCCGCGGCCGGTGGGTGGCGGTCCGGTAACGCGCGCGCTCGCGGCGGTTGATCCCGGAGGCTCGACTCGATAGTTTGTTTTGCCACCCGACTAATCCGACGCCGATGACGAGGTCCGGGGAGGTGCGCCATGGTCGAACGGTTCGCAGGCGATGCCTCCCGCCCGCACACGTCCCGCGCCACCTCGCACCGCCCCGCCGACCAGGCCACCGTCCGGCGCAGCAACCTGGGGCTGGTGCTCCGGCACCTGCGCGACGGCCGGTCCGCGCTCCCGTGCCCGGATCGCCCAGGACACCGGCCTCAACAAGGCCACGGTCTCGAGCCTGGTCGCCGAGCTCATCGCGCGCGGCCTGGTCACCGACGGTGTCGTCGACCGGGCGGGCGCGGTCGGCCGGCCGGGCGTCATCGTCGAGGTCGCCGGCCGTGGCGCCTGCGGCATCGGCGTGGAGCTGAACGTCGACTACACCGCCGTCCTGGTGCTCGACCTCCGCGGCGACGTGGTGCACGAGCACCGGCTCGCCCTCGACGTGGCGCACCTCGGTGTGGCCCGCACGCTCGACGCGGTCGCCGGCCTGGTCACCGAGGCGCTGGCCGCGGTCGCCACCTACGGCTCGACCCCGGCCGGGGTCACCGTGGCCGTCCCGGGCCTGGTCCACGGCGCCGAGGGCGTGGCCGCCCTGGCGCCCAACCTCGGGTGGCGGGACGTCCCCCTCGAGGCCGAGCTGAGGGCACGCCTGGCGGAGCCCGCGCTGCCGATCCGGGTGGAGAACGACGCGAACCTCTCGGCGCTGGCCGAGTGGGCCATGGGCGCCGAGGCGGGCACCTCCGACCTGGTGTACCTGACCGGTGAGGTCGGCGTCGGTGGCGGTGTGATCGTGGCCGGCGAGCTCCTGCGCGGGGCCAGCGGCCTGTCGGGCGAGGTCGGGCACATGTCGCTGGGCAGCCCCGACCGCGTCTGCGGCTGCGGCCGCCGCGGCTGCTGGGAGACCGTCGTCGGCCTGGCCGCGCTGCTGCGCATGGCCGCCGACGGCGACGACCCGGTGCACGACCCTTCCCGCGACCTCGAGACCCGCCTGGCCGAGATCCGTCGGCGCGCCGAGGCCGGCGACGAGCGGACGCTGCACGCGCTGCACGCCGTCGGCACCCAGCTCGGCGTCGGCGCGTCCATCCTGATCAACGTCTTCAACCCTCGCGTCCTCGTTCTCGGCGGCTTCTTCGCCGTCGTCGGCGAGTGGCTGATGGAGCCGCTGCAGGCCGAGCTGCGCGACCGGGTCTTCGGCCCCGACGTCGCCGGGGCCCGCGTCGTGCTGTCCACCCTCGGCTTCACCGCCGCCGTCCGGGGCGGGGCGCACGTCGCCCTCGAGGCGGTCTTCGCCGATCCCACCCGGTTCGGCTCCGCGGCCGTGCCCGCGGCCCCGTCCGCCGTCCCCCTCGAAGGCGTCTCGTGACCGGCACGGCGCCCCCGCGACGACGTCGCCTCGACCGGGCATGGCGCCCCGTCCCTTCCGCTCCGCCACCCAGGGGGAGTAGATGACCCCGAGCATCGGCATCGGCCTGATCGGCTACGCGTTCATGGGCGCCGCCCACTCGCAGGCGTGGCGCACCGCCCCCCACTTCTTCGACCTGCCGCTGCGGCCGGACCTGACCGTGCTGGCCGGCCGCGACGCCACGAAGGTCTCCGAGGCCGCCGTCCGCCTGGGCTGGTCGGACACCGAGACCGACTGGCGCCGGGTGATCGAGCGCGACGACGTCGGCCTCGTCGACGTCTGCACGCCCGGCGACACGCACGCCGAGATCGCGATCGCCGCGCTCGAGGCCGGCAAGCACGTGCTCTGCGAGAAGCCGCTGGCCAACACCGTCGCCGAGGCCGAGGCGATGGCCGAGGCCGCCGCCCGCGCCGCCGCGAACGGCGTGCGTTCGATGGTCGGCTTCACCTACCGCCGGGTGCCGGCCATCGGGCTGGCCCGCCAGGTGGTCGCCGAGGGCCGCCTCGGGGAGATCCGGCACGTCCGCGCCCAGTACCTGCAGGACTGGATCGCCGACCCTCAGGCGCCGATGTCGTGGCGGCTGGAGAAGGACAAGGCCGGCTCCGGAGCGCTGGGCGACATCGGCGCGCACATCGTCGACCTCACCCAGTTCATCACCGGGCAGCGGCTGACCGGCGTCAGCGGGATGCTCGAGACCTTCGTGACGGAGCGGCCGCTGGCCGCCGCCGGGGGAGGGCTGTCCGGCTCGGCCGGCGAGGGCACCGGCCGGGTCACCGTGGACGACGCGGCCGCCTTCCTGGCCCGCTTCGAGGGCGGCGCGCTCGGCGTCTTCGAGGCCACCCGGTTCGCGCTCGGCCGCAAGAACGCCATCCGCATCGAGATCAACGGCTCGGCCGGCAGCCTGGCCTTCGACTTCGAGGACATGAACGTCCTGCACGTCCTCGACGGCAGCGAGCCTGCCGCCGTCCAGGGCTTCCGGCGCATCGTCGTCACCGAGCCCGACCACCCCTACGTCGCCGCCTGGTGGCCGCCCGGCCACGGGCTCGGCTATGAGCACGGTTTCACCCACCAGGTCGTCGACCTGCTGACCGCGATCGCGAAGGACGAGGACCCAAGCCCGTCCTTTGCCGACGGCCTGCAGGTGCAGCGTGTGCTCGACGCGGTGGAGCGCAGCTCCGCCGACCGCTCCTCATGGACGGAGATCCCGGCATGAACCTCACCCCGACACCCGACGACAGGTTCAGCTTCGGGCTGTGGACCGTCGGCTGGCAGGGCGTCGACGTCTTCGGCGGCGCCGTCCGGCCCCGGCTGGACCCGGTCGAGGCCGTGCACAAGCTCGCCGAGCTCGGTGCCGCGGCGGTCACCTTCCACGACGACGACCTCTTCGTCGAAGGGGCGGCCACCGACGACGCCACCCGCGACAAGGAGCTGGCCCGCTTCACCGAGGCGCTGGCCGAGACCGGCCTCGGCGTCGAGATGGCCACCACCAATCTCTTCGGCCACCCGGTGTTCAAGGACGGCGGGCTGACCGCCAACGACCGCGACGTCCGCCGGTACGCCCTGGCCAAGGTGCTGCGCAACCTCGACCTCGCCGCCGAGCTGGGTGCTGCGACCTACGTGCTGTGGGGCGGCCGGGAGGGCGCAGAGTCCGGCGGCAGCAAGGACGTGCACGCGGCGCTCGACCGCTACAAGGAGTCGATGGACCTGCTCTGCGCCTACGTGCGCGACCAGGGCTACGACATCCGGTTCGCTCTCGAGCCCAAGCCGAACGAGCCGCGCGGCGACATCCTGCTGCCCACGATCGGCCACGCCATCGCGTTCATCAACGACCTCGACGAGCCCACGCGGGTCGGGCTGAACCCCGAGGTCGGGCACGAGGAGATGGCCGGTCTCAACTATGCCCACGGCATCGCCCAGGCCATCTGGCACGGCAAGCTGTTCCACATCGACCTCAACGGGCAGCACGGCCCGCGGTTCGACCAGGACCTGCGCTTCGGCGCGGGCAACCTGCGCGGCGCGTTCTGGACCGTCGACGTCCTCGAGGGCGCCGGGGTCGGCCCCGGCTACGACGGCTACGTGCACTTCGACTACAAGCCGCCGCGCACCGAGGACATGGACGGCGTGTGGGAGACCGCGCGGGCGTGCATGCGCAACTACCTGATCCTGCGGGAGAAGGCGCGGGCGTTCCGGGCCGACCCCGAGGTCGCCGAGGCGCTGGCCGCCGCCCGGGTCGAGCAGCTCGCCGTCCCGACGCTCGCCGAGGGGGAGACGCTCGCCGACCTGCGTGCGGAAGCCCACGACCCCGACGCGATGGCGCGGCGTGGCATGCACTTCGAGCGTCTCGACCAGCTGGCCATGGAACACCTGCTCGGCGTCCGCTGAGTCGGCCCGGTCACCAGGCGTCCGCGACGGCCCGAGACCTCCAGCGGCCTCCCCCATCGTGGTGAGGTCGACCGGTCCCGGCCCATCGGCCGGTCGCCGGCGGGGCAGGACCACCTCCGTGCGTTCCCTTCGAGTTCCCGCCCTGACCGTCGTCGCCCTGCTCCTGGGTGGGTGCGGGGTGGCGAACGGACCGCCCGAGGCCGCCGACGTCCCCCCGTCGTGCACACCGGCGCCGGCCACCGACCTGGTCCCTCCGGACGGCGTGCTCGTGGGCGCGCACCTGGACTGGGCTCCGGGTGCGCTCCGGGACTACGCGTCGGCGCTGAGGCAGCGCCCGGCCGTCGCGGGCGTCTTCACCCCCGTGCCGTCGAGCCCGGCCGACGAGGCGGCCGTCGACGATGTGGTCGACCAGCTGGCCGAGATGGGCGGCCTGCTGTTGCTGACGCTGGAGCCGAGGCAGGGCCTGGCGGAGGTCGACGACGAGGTCGCGACGGACCTGGCGCTGCGGTTGGGCGCCTACAACCGCCGCGGGGTCCCCGTGGTCGTCCGCTTCGGGCCGGAGATGAACGGCCACTGGTACCCGTGGGGGCAGCAGCCCACCGAGTACGTGGCCGCCTTCCGGCGACTGGCTGCCGCGGTCGACGCGCACGCGGCCGGCTCGGCCACGATGTGGGCTCCCGCGTACGGCGGGGGTTACCCCTTCACCCCGGATCCGCGGCCGGCCGACGCCGCCGTGCTCGACGTCGACGGGGACGGCCGGGTCACGCGCGCGGACGATCCCTACGCCCCGTACTGGCCGGGTGCCGACGTCGTGGACTGGGTCGGCCTCTCGCTGTTCCACTGGGGGGAGCGGTGGCCGTGGGGCGACAACGAGGTGCCCGAGCCGGGCAAGTTCGTCGCGCAGCTGACCGGGGAGTACGTGGGTCCGGGTGGCGACGACCGCGCGCTGCCCGACTTCTACGCCGTCTACGGCGAGGGGTACGGCAAGCCGGTGGCCATCCCCGAGACCGGGGCGCTGTGGGCGCCCGGGGGGCGTGGCGACGGCGAGCTGGCGGTCAAGCAGGCGTGGTGGCGGCAGGTCTTCGCTCCCGCGCTCGCGGAGCGGTTCCCGCGCCTGGCGATGATCACCTGGGTGGAGCGGGAGCTCCCGGCCGACGAGACCCTGCCCGCCGTGGACTGGCGCGTTCTGGCCGCCGACGATCTCGCCGACGCGTTCCGCAGCGACGTCCCGGACTGGGCGCGGTGGGCGGCGGACGTCCCCGGCTGCGACGGGGCCCGCCCGTTCAGGTGACCGTGACCGTGACCTCCATGCCCCTCGCCCGGTGGTCGCCGACGGAGCAGTAGAAGACGTACTCCCCGGGATCGAGCGGCACGCTGAGGGTCGCCGACTCCCCGGGCTCGATCATCTCGGTGGCCGCGACGGCCGCGCCGTCCCGTTCGACGGACAGGTCGTGCGGGAAGGTGCCGTCGTTGACGACCTCGATCTCGTAGACACCCGCCTCCAGGTCGGTGCTCGGGAGTTCGATCGCGAACTCGACCTCGGTCGCGACCAGCGAGAGCGGCGCCGAGCCCGTCTCCGTGGGGGGAGCCGCTGGCTCGCTCGGCTCCGAGGCGGTCGTGGGGGCCGGGGAACTCGACGTGGCGGGCGCGGCGTCGTCGGCGCCGTCGCTTCCGTCGTCGTCCCCGCCGCACGCGGTCAGCGCCAGGAGGCAGGCGGCCGCCAGGGCGACGACGCGCCGCGTGGCCGGGGACCGGTGGACGCGCGATGAGCCGGGCACGGTGCCTCCTCGAGGGACGTTCGCCGTCACCGATCCTCACGGGCACCGGCCCCGTCCGGTTCAGTCCTGCCCGCGGGTCACCCGGTCGACGCACCGACGGACGACGGTGTCGAGCACGTCGGCGTGCGCGGGTCGGCTGACGTCGGAACCGCGTCCTGGTGATCGGCGCGGGACGGCGGCGACGATGACCCCCGCTGAGCACCGCCGTGCGGGGGACTGACCGCCTACTTCTTCCGGGCCGCGCGACGGGCCTCCGCCGCGGCCAGCCGAGCTCGCCTGTTCGCCTGCTTCGCGGCCTTCTTGACCGTCACCCGCGGCTTGCGCTCGACCAGTCCGTGGGTGAACAGGCCGAGGCCGATGCCCACCAGCCAGCTGTCCTTGGCCAGGCTGAGCCCCTGCTCCGTCGGCGCGAGGCTGCCTTCCTTCCGCATGCCGGGAGTCTTCAGGTACAGGCCCAGCAGGCCCCCCGAGAAGGCGGTGAGCGCCGCGCCCGCCACGACCGTGGGGACGAACGGGGTCAGCAGGGCCGCGCCGAGGACGATCTCGGCCGTGGCCAGTCCCTGCACGAACTGCTGCGGGGGCACGGACTTCAGGAACGGGTACGTGCCCGCCGCGAAGCCGTGCATCCCGGCCGCGGCCTCCGCATCGGCGCCGCGCTTGGACAGACCGCTGTTGAGGATGAAGGCACCGGCGGAGATCCGCGGCGCGATCTCGGACAGCGTGATGGGCAGACCCATGGGAGCACCTCGTCGGAGTCGGTGGCTGACCGGTTGACGACCGCTCCTGTGCCCACCGACCGCGAGGTCAACCGTGGCTGTCAGCGACCGCGGCGCCGGCCCGACGAGAACGAGGCCGCGGTGTGCGAGCCGGCACGGGCGGCCAGCTCGGCCCGGGTGCGGGCCGGCCCCGACGGGCGACCGGACGACGAGCCGCCGGTGGCCGAGCCGCTCCTGCCCGAGTTGCCCGTGGCCGAGCCGCTCCTGCCCGAGTTGCCCGTGGCCGACCCCTTCGCGGACCCGGCGCCCGAGCTTCCGCGACGGCGTCCGGAGCCCCGGCCGCCGCCGCCCTGCTGCTGGGGGGCGGGGGCGGGCGCCGGCTCGACGTGCGGTGCCGCCGGCCCGGTGAGCTCCTCGAGCAGCGGGGCGCCCGGCTGGACCGGCGTGACGATCGGCGTGATGCCGGCCTGGCGGGCGAGCGTGCGCACCTCACCGGTCTGGTCGGGCGTGACCACGGTGATGACCGTGCCGCCGGCGCCGGCGCGCGCGGTGCGGCCGGAGCGGTGCAGGTAGGCCTTGTGCTCGGCCGGCGGGTCGACGTGCACGACCAGCGCGACGTCGTCCACGTGGATGCCGCGGGCGGCGATGTCGGTCGCGCACAGCACCCGGGTGGTGCCGGAGCTGAACGCCTCCAGGTTGCGCTCGCGGGCGTTCTGGCTGAGGTTGCCGTGCAGGTCGACGGCGGGCACGCCGGCGGCGGTGAGCTGGCGCGCGAGCTTCTTGGCCTGGTGCTTGGTGCGGGTGAACAGCACGCTGCGGCCCAGGCCGCCGGCCAGTTCGCGCACGACGGCGGCCTTGTCGCCGCTGGACACGTGCAGCACGTGGTGGGTCATCGTGGACACCGGCGCGACGGCCGGGTCGACCGAGTGGGTGACCGGGGTGGTCAGGTAGCGGCGGACCAGGACGTCGACGCCGTTGTCCAAGGTGGCCGAGAAGAGCAGCCGCTGGCCGGTCTTCGGCGTGCGGTCCATCAGCCGCTTGACGCCGGGCAGGAAGCCGAGGTCGGCCATGTGGTCGGCCTCGTCGAGCACGGTGATCTCGACCGCGCCGAGGTCGCAGTGCCCCTGGCCGATGAGGTCCTCGAGCCGGCCCGGGCAGGCGATGACGATGTCGACGCCGCGGGCCAGGGCCTGCACCTGCGGGTTCTGGCCGACGCCGCCGAAGATCGTCGTGCTGCTCAGGCCCAGCGCGCGGGCGAGCGGGTCGACGACGGCGGCGACCTGGTTGGCCAGCTCGCGGGTCGGCACCAGCACGAGGCCGCGCGGACGGCGGGCCTGCCGGCGGCTGTCGCTGGTGGCCAGGCGGGCGACCAGGGGCAACGTGAATGCGAGCGTCTTGCCCGAACCCGTGCGGCCGCGGCCGAGCACGTCCCGGCCGGACAGGCTGTCGGGCAGCGTGGCGACCTGGATCGGGAACGGCGCGGTGATGCCGCTGCCGGCCAGCACCTCGGCCAGCGGAGCGGGAACGCCGAGCGCGTCGAAGGTGGTGTCGGTGGGAAGGACGGTCGGGATGTCGCCGGTCGGGACGACGGGTGCGCTCACCGGGGTGGGGGTGCGCACGGCGGTGGCCTCGGGGCGGGGGGCACCGGTGCCGGTGCCGCGACCGCGGCTGCCGCGACGGCGGCGGGGTCGGTCGGAGCCGGAGGGGGTGGAGCCGGAGGGGGTGGAGCCGGGGGAAGTCATGAAGTCTGCACGTCCTCGAACGTCTCGGTGGTCGACCGAGCGTCGCAACGAGCGCAGGCACCGTCGATCCCGCGCAGGGCGGGACGCGCGCCTTTCGTCGAGGACGTCGGTCAACCGGGCGCGCCTCGGTGGCGCTGCCTCGGCCCGACGTCGCTCCCTGCCGCTCGGTCGAGCGGGGGACGGCGCCGGTCTGGGTCCACCCTCTCACCTCCGGACGCCCGGTGCGTCCCCCGACGGGGGAGTGACCGGTCACAGTCCGGCACTTATGGCCATAAGTGCCGGAGGGCCAGGGGGGAAGCGCGGCCAGGAGGCGGTCGAGGAGAGGGACCTGGCCCTTCACCAGCTTGGTGCGGGCCACATCGACGGTCACCCACGCGGCGCGGTCGATCTCGGGGAACTCCTGCACCCGGCCCGAACGCGGCGGCCACTCCAGCTCGAAGGTGTTGCTGCGCGCGGCGGCCGCGTCGAGGTCGCCCTCGGCGGCCCAGACGGTGAGCAGCTTGCCGCCGGACTGCCGCACCTCGCCCAGCGGAACGAGGTCGGCCGACGGCACGGGCGAGCCCATCTCCTCCTCGAACTCGCGCAGCGCCACGGCCAGCGGGTCCTCGCCGGGGCCGTACTCGCCCTTCGGGACCGACCAGGCGGCGTCGTCCTTGCGCGCCCAGAACGGCCCGCCCATGTGCCCGAGCAGCACCTCGATGCCCGCGCCGCCCCGGCGGTGCAGCAGCACGCCCGCGCTCGTCCTCGGCATCAGCCGGCCGACGCCAGCTCCGGGTCCACGGACCGGCCGGCGATCAGGTCGGCGGCCCGCTCGGCGATCAGGATCGTCGGCGCGTTGGTGTTGCCCCGCACCAGCGTCGGCATGACCGAGGCGTCGACGACCCGCAGGCCCTCGATGCCGCGCACCCGGAGCTGCGGGTCGACCACCGCCGTGTCGTCGTCCGCCCGGCCCATCCGGCACGAGGAGACCGGGTGGTACAGCGACTCCAGGGTCTGCCGCACCGACCGGCGGAGGTCGTCCGCGGCCGTGACACCGTGCCCCCGGGGGACCACTCGTCGGCCAGCACGTCGGCCAGCGGCCCGACCGAGGCGATCTCGCGGGCCTGCTCGACCCCGCGCACCAGGGCGTCGAGGTCGCGCTGTCGGTGAGGTAGCCGGCGTCGATGGCCGGCGCCCAGGCCGGGTCGGCCGAGCGCAGCCGCACCGAGCCGCGGGAGTGCACGTGCACCAGCACGACGGCGGCGGTGAACGCGTCGACGTCGGGGTCGACCTCGGCCTGCCGCCAGAACTTCACCGGCAGGAAGTGCATCTGCAGGTCGACCTCGGACAGCTCCGGGGTGGAGCGGGTGAACAGCCCCGACTCGGCGAGGTTGGAGGTCAGCGGCCCGCGCCGGGCGCCGAACCACTGCGCGTACCCGGACGGCGACTCGCCCCGGACCAGCGACTTGCCCGAGCGCACGTGCCAGATGACCGGCACCAGCGGGTGGTCCTGCAGGTCGTCGCCCACCCCGGGCAGGTCGTGGACGACGTCGACGCCGACCGAGCGCAGGTGGTCGGCCGGGCCGATGCCCGAGAGCATCAGCAGCTGCGGGGAGTTGACCGCGCCGCCGGAGAGCACCACCTCGCGGGTGGCCCGGGCCGCGTGCACCGACCCGCCGCGGCGGTACTCCACGCCGGTCGCCCGGCCGTTCTCGACCAGCACCCGGGTGGTCAGGGCACCGGTGCGCACGGTCAGGTTGGGCCGTGACTCGGCGGGGTGCAGGTAGGCGTCGGCGGCCGACCAGCGGCGGCCGCGCCGCTGGGTGACCTGGTACTGGCCGACGCCCTCCTGGCTGCCGGCCGTTGAAGTCGTCGTTGCGCGGGTAGCCGGCGGCGACCGCGGACTCGATGACGGCCGTCGTCCACGGGTGCGGTGAGCGCAGGTCCTCGACCCGCAGCGGCCCGCCGACGCCGTGCCAGCGGTCGGCGCCGCGGGCGTTGTCCTCCATGCGGCGGAACAGCGGCAGCACGTGGTCGTAGGACCAGGCGTCGTCGCCGGTGAGCTGCGCCCACTCGTCGTAGTCGGCGGCGGCACCGCGGATGTAGATCATCGCGTTGATCGACGACGAGCCGCCGAGCAGCTTGCCGCGCGGCCAGAACAGCCGGCGGCCGTCGAGCCCGGGCTGCGGCTCGGTCGTGTAGTTCCAGTCGCGCCGGGTGCGCCACACCTTGTACAGCGCCGCCGGGACCTGCACCTCGAGGACGTCGTCCGAACCGCCGGCCTCGAGCAGCAGCACCCGCAGCGACGGGTCCTCGCTCAGCCGCCCGGCCACGCGCGCAGCCGGCGGAGCCGGCGCCGACGACGACGACGTCGAACTCGGCCGTCGTCGTCCCCGCTCACCGGTGCCGCCCGTGCACGAGGCCCATCACCCGCGCCAGCGCGTCGGCGGCGCTGGCCGGGCGGCCGAAGCTCATCAGGTCGACCGGCAGCGGCGAACCGCTGGCGGGTGATCGCCTTGGCGCGGGTGAACTCCTTGAGCCCGTCCTCGCCGTGGATCCGGCCGAAGCCGCTCTCGCCGACGCCGCCGAAGGGCAGCGCCGGCACCGAGGCGAAGGTGAGCACCGAGTTCACCGACGTCATGCCGCTGCGCATCCGGCGGGCCAGGTCCATCGCCCGCGCCTTCGACTGCGCGAACACCGAGCCGGCCAGGCCGTAGGCTGGTGGCGTTGGTGCAGCGCCAGCGCCTCCTCGGCGTCGCGCACCCTGGTGATCGGTGAGCGTCGGGCCGAAGGTCTCCTCGCGGATCGCCGCCGAGGTCTCGGGGACGTCGAGCAGCACGGTCGGCGCGACGTAGTTCTCGCTCGGGAACGGCGTCGCGTCGGCGCCGCCGACCACGGCGCGGCCGCCGGCGGCCAGCGGCGTCCTCGACGTGCCGGCGGACGATGTCGATCTGCGACGCCATCGTCATCGGCCCGTAGGCGGCCTCGTCGTCCGAACCGGGCCGCAGCTCGCGCACCTGCGCGGTGACCTCGGCGACGAACCGGTCGTAGACCGCGCTCGGTGGCGTAGACCCGCTCGATGCCGATGCAGGTCTGCCCGGCGTTGCTCATCGCGCCCCACACGGCGGCGTCGGCGGCGGCGACGACGTCGGCGTCGTCGTCGACGATCATCGCGTCCTTGCCGCCGAGCTCCATGAGCACCGGGGTGAGCGTCTCGGCGCAGGCGGCCATGACCTTCCGGCCGGTCGGCGCGGACCCGGTGAAGGCCAGCTTGTCCGACGCCGGCGCCGGCACAGCGCGGCGCCGGTGTCGCCGAAGCCGGTGACGACCTGGAAGACGTCGGCGGCAGTCGGGGACGGCGGCCCGCCACGCGGCGGCCAGCCAGGCGCCGACGGCGGGGGTGTACTCCGAGGGCTTGAAGACGACGGCGTTGCCGGCGGCCAGCGCGTAGGCGATCGAGCCCATCGGCGTGAACACCGGGTAGTTCCACGGGCCGATGACGCCGACGACGCCGAGCGGCTGGTACTCGAGGTAGGCGGCGTGGTTGGCCGCGAGCAGGCCCGGCCCGACCCGGCGCAGGCCCAGGGTCTTCGGCGCGTGCGCGCCGGCCCAGGCCAGGTGGTCGACGGCGAGGGTGATCTCGAGGATCGCGTCGGCGTGCGGCTTGCCGTTCTCGCGGTGCACCAGGTCGGCGAGCTCGTGCATCCGGCGGGCGAGGTAGCCGCGCCAGGCGGCGAGCCGCTGGCGGCGGCCGTCGAAGCCCGAGCTCGCGCCAGCGCTCGGCGGCGACCGCGGGCGCGCTCGACGGTCTCGGCGACGGCGTCCGCGTCGTGCACCGGGAAGACGCCGACGACCGCGCCGGTGGCCGGGTCGGTCGACTCGAAGGTCTCGCGCGGTGGCGTGCCGGTCGACCGTGCCCGCGGTGCCCGCGGTGACCGTGTCCATCTCTTCGGCGAGCGACATGGCGCGAGGTTACCGGCGCGTAGGTACGGCCCGCAGACCGTGCCGAGCACGGCCGCTTGCCATGCTGGCGGCCGTGAGCGACCCCTTCGGCACCGCGGCGATCCGCGAGCGCGTCCTCGCCGCCTGGTCGGCGAGCCCGGCGCGGTTCCGCGAGGACGCGAACGCCGAGGAGGACCTGGTCCGCGGCGGCTACCGCGACCGGCTGCTCGTCGAGCTGGCGCAGAACGCCGCCGATGCAGCCGTCCGGGGCGCGGTCGACGGTCGTCTGCGGCTCGAGCTGGACGGTGACGTGCTGCGCGCGGCCAACACCGGCGCCCCGCTGGACGCCGACGGCGTGGCGTCGCTGGCCTCCCTGCGGGCGTCGGCGAAGCGGGACACCGTCGAGAGCGTCGGCCGCTTCGGGGTCGGCTTCGCGGCGGTGCTCGCCGTCAGCGACGAGCCGGCCGTGGTGTCGGCCGGCGGCGGGGTGCGGTTCAGCGCCGACCGGACCCGCGCCGAGGTGGCGGCGGTCGGCCCGCTGGCCGGGCGAGTTGGCCCGCCGCGACGGCGGGGTGCCGGTGCTGCGGCTGCCGTGGCCGGCGACCGCCGCCGTGCCCGAGGGCTTCGCGACCGAGGTGGTGCTGCCGCTGCGGGCCGGCACCCGCACCGCCGTCCACACCGCCCTGGAGCAGCTGACCGCGGAGCTGCTGCTGGCGCTGCCGGGCCTGGGCCGCATCGACGTCGTGGTGGACGGCGCCGCCCGCACCCTGATCCGGGAGCCTGGTCGCGGTGACGCCCTCGTGCTGACCGACGGCGGGACGGCGACGACCTGGCAGGTGGTGCAACGGTCGGGGGAGCTGCCGGCCGAGCTGGTGGCCGACCGGCCGGTCGAGGAGCGGGAGCGGCGCGGCTGGACGGTCACCGTCGCGGTGCCCCTGGACGACGACGGCCGGCCGCGCGCGCTGCCCGTGCCGCAGGCGGTGCACGCACCGACGCCGAGCGACGAGCCGCTGTCGCTCCCGGTCCGCCTGGTCGCGCCGTTGCCGCTCGGCCCCGACCGCCGGCACGTGCTGCCGGGCGCGGTGACCGACGCGCTCGTCGAGGCCGCCGCCGACACCTACGTGGACCTGGTCACCGCGCTGCCGCGCGATCGGTCGGTGCTCGCCCTCGTGCCGCGGATCGGCCTGGCCGGGGCGCAGCTCGACGCCGCGCTGGGTACGGCGGTGCTCGACCGGCTGCGGACGACGCCGTGGCTGCCGGGCGACGAGGAGCCGCAGCCGCCCGAGCGCGCCGCGGTGCTCGAGCGCGGCACCGACGGCCTCGTCGCCGCGCTGGCCGGCGTCGTCCCGGGGCTGCTGCCCGCCGACTGGTCGGCGGCCTCGGCACTGCCCGCGCTGACCGCGCTGGGGGTCCGGCGGGTGCGCACCGCCGACGTGGTCGAGGCGGTGCGGGGGGTCGACCGGCCCCCGGCGTGGTGGCGTGAGCTCTACGCCGCGCTGGACGCCGGCGAGCGGGAGGAGCTGGCCGCTCTGCCGGTGCCGCTGACCGACGGCCGGACCGCGCACGGCCCGGCCGGGGTGCTGCTGCCCGACCCCGGGCTGCCGGTGGCCGCCCTGGGGCCGCTCGCCCTGAGGCTGGCCGAGCCCGACGCCGTGGCGTCGGCGGCCGCCCGGCAGCTGCTGGAACGGCTGGGCGCCCGCCCGGCGACGGCGGCCGGCGTGCTGGCCGACCCGGCGGTCCGCGAGGCGGTCGAGGGGTCGATGGATGCCCTCGACGAGTTCGACGCGCCACCTCCGGAGGAGCTCGCCGCGGCGGTGCTGGCGCTGGTCGAGGCCGCCGGGGTGCGGCCCGGCGAGCTGCCGTGGCTGGCCGAGCTGGCCCTGCCCGACGCCGACGGGGGGTGGGCGCCGGCCGGCGAGCTCGTGCTGCCCGGATCGCCGCTGGACGCCGTCCTCGAGCCGGGCGCGCTGGGCATGCTGGCGCCGGACTTCGGCGTGGACCTCGACGCGCTGCGTGCGGTCGGCGTGCTCGACACCTTCGCCGTCGTCCGCGCCGAGGACCCCGACGACCTCGACGTCGACGGCGCCGCGGACTGGGCCGACGCGGTGCTCGACCGGCTGCCGCCCGACGCGCCGCCGCCGAGGTGGCCGGAGCTGGTCGCCGTCCGCGACCTGGAGCTGGTCACCGACTGGCCGCGCGCACTGCGACTGCTGACCGATCTTCCCCCTGCTGCCCGGGACGACGTCGAGGTCGGGGGCGTGCGGGTGCCCGGCTACCTGCGCTGGTGGCTGCGCGGCCACCCGGTGCTCGACGGTCGGCGTCCCGGTCGGCTGCGGCACCCCGTGAGCGAGGAGTTACAGGGACTGTACGAACCGGCCGAGGCGGACGGGGCGGTGCTCGACCTGCTCGCGCCGCCCGCGTCGGTCGACGACGTGCTCGCCGACGTCGACGGCGCGCTGGACCTGCTCGACCGGCTCGGCGACCCCGCCCGCCGCGTCCGGCCGGAGGTGCTGCGCACCGTCTACGCACGGCTCGCCGTCGCCCTCGACGGCGTGGACGTCGACCCCCCGGACCGCGTGCGCGTGGCCGCCGACCGCGTGGCCGCGGACGCCGTGGTGCTCGACCGGCCGTGGTTGCAGCCACTGGTGCGACGCCCGCTGGTGCCCGCGGGCGGGGCGCCGGGTGCGGTGGCCGACCTGCTCGACCTGCCGGTGGCGAGCGAGACGGTCGAGGCGGCCGTCGAGAGCCGCGCCGTCCGGGTGCTGCGCTGGGCGGACCTGCCCGGTGCTCAGCTGGCCGCTGCCCGCCTGGGCGTCGCCGCGCTCGACGGCGAGGTGGCGGTGCACGAGCCGCTGCGCGCCGGCGGGCGCGAGGTCGCATGGTGGCCCGACGGCGACCGGGACGCCGTCGACGGCAGCCCCGCGGCGCTCGGCCGGGCGCTGGCCTGGCGGCACGACGCGTGGCCGCTGCGCCAGGCGCTGGCCGAGGCCTTCGCGCACCCGGGCGACGCCGACGCGCTGGCCGCCGAGGACGCCCTTCTGAGTTGATCATCGTCCGC
The DNA here is from genome assembly GCA_963723745.1 of uncultured Actinomycetota bacterium. Lineage (GTDB taxonomy): Bacteria > Actinomycetota > Actinomycetes > Mycobacteriales > Geodermatophilaceae > CAVRRZ01. The sequence goes on along the minus strand of CAVRRZ010000005.1, from coordinate 878,790 downwards.
GTGCACGCGACACGGGCGGACACGCCGCCCGGCCGGGCACGCAGACGATGATCAACTCGAGGGGTGGCCGCCCTGCCTGGCCTGCTTGCGCGCCTGGTGGGCCTCCCACTTCGCCCGGTCCCGGGCGCGGGCGGGCGCGGTCCGCTCGCGCTTGGCGGCGCGCCGCCGGGCCCGCTCCAGCTCGCGCTGCTCGAACGTCGGGTGCTGCTCCCAGTCGGTCGCCGCCGCGACGAGCGCCACCACGGTGAGGCCGAGGATGGCGACGCCCACGGCGAGCACCACGTCGAGCAGGACGAAGGCGGCCACCGCCGCGACGACGGCGACGGCGGCGGCGATCAGGATCCGCTTCGGCACGCTGCCAGTATCCGCCGACGATGCGGGGAGGTCCGCGACGGTATCCGTGACCGTGGCGACTACCCCGAGTGACGGCTCTTGCCTCACGCGCGTCCGTTCCCTACGGTCGGGGAGCGGTTCAACCACAAGCCGTCCTGCCCGCCCGGACGCACCGCAGTCCGGCGCACATACCGGCTGAGAGGTTTTCGTGACCGCATCGTCCATCGACCCCGGCGCCAGTGACCTCGTCACCGTCGACGTCACCCGGGACGACGCCCGCGCCCGGATCAGCGTGGCCGGTGAGATCGACTCCTCGTCGGCCCCCCAGCTGCGCAGCCGGCTCGACGCCGTGCTCGACGCCGGCGTCACGGATCTGACCATCGATCTCGACCGCGTCACCTTCCTCGACTCCGCCGGCCTGTGCGTGCTCGCCGCCGCGCACCGCCGGTCGGTGCGCGACGGCGTCCGGCTGACCGTGATCGCCACCTCCCGGGCCGTCATCCGCCCGATGCAGATCACCGGCCTGTACAGCCTGCTCGAGGTCGTCGAGACCCCCGAGGGTGCCGGCACCACCGCCTGACCTGCCGTTCGACCGATCGCGGATCAGGACGTCGCCCGTCCGGGCGACCCTGTCGATCACGTCTGCGTAACGAACTCGCGCCGGACGCCCCCTCTTGCCGCGCGCCCCTTCCCGCAGTGACCTGGGCCACTTAGGGTCCGCCTTCTACGCCGATCAGTTGTGAGCCAGCTCACAGCGACGGCACCACGTCGGCGGAGGGCGGTCCGTGCTCGCAGTCAGCAACCTCGAGGTCGTCTACGAGGACGTCGTCCTCGTCCTCCGCGGGGTGAGCCTGGAGGTCCCGGACAACGCGATCGTGGGCCTCCTCGGTGCCAACGGGGCGGGCAAGACGACGTTGCTGCGTGCACTGTCGGGGCTGCTCGACATCCACCACGGCGAGGTCACCCGCGGCCGGATCACCTTGGACGGCGACCGCATCGACCACCTCGACCCGCAGCAGATCGTGGCCCGCGGCATCAGCCAGGTGCTCGAGGGGCGTCGCGTCTTCGCCGAGTTCACCGTCGAGGAGAACCTGCGCGTCGGCGCGCACACCCGCCCCAAGGACCGGGCGGCCAACCTCGAGCGGGTCTTCGACCTGTTCCCGCGGCTGCTCGAGCGGCGCACCCAGGTGGCCGGCTACCTCTCCGGCGGGGAGCAGCAGATGCTGGCGATGGGTCGCGCGATGATGACCAACCCGCGATACCTGCTGCTGGACGAGCCGAGCCTGGGCCTGGCGCCGCAACTGGTCGCCACCATCCGCGAACTGATCACCACGATCAACGAGCAGGGCACCACGGTGCTGCTGGTCGAGCAGAACGCGTCGATGGCGCTGTCGATCGCCGACCACGGCTACGTGCTGGAGACCGGCCGGGTCGTCATGGACAAGCCCGCCGCCGACCTGCTCCAGGACGACGACATCCGCGAGTTCTACCTGGGCCTGGGCGCGGAGGGCAGCGAGAAGTCCTTCCGCGACGTGAAGCACTACAAGCGGCGGAAGCGGTGGCTGTCATGAGCGAGGGCAGCGGGCAGGGCCGGCCGGTCGTCGAGGTCGAGGGCGTCACCCTCCGGTTCAAGGGCGTGACGGCGATCAACGGCGCCACCTTCACCGTCGCCGAGCGCGAGCTGTTCGCGATCATCGGCCCGAACGGAGCGGGCAAGACGTCGATCTTCAACGTGCTGTCCGGCGTCTACCGGCCGCAGGAGGGCAGCGTCCGCTTCCTGGGCGAGGACATCCTCGGCCGGCGGCCGCACGCCATCGCCGCGATGGGCATGGCGCGCACCTTCCAGAACATCGAGCTGTTCGAGAACCTCACGGTGATCGACAACCTGATGCTGGGCCGGGCGCACCGCGTGCGGTACGGCATGCTCGCCGCCGCGGCCTGGCTCGGACCGGCCCGGCGCAGCGAGCTCGCCGACCGCGCCGCCGTCGAGGACATCGTCGACTTCCTGGAGCTGGCCCAGTACCGCGGCTTCCCGGTCGGCCTGCTGCCCTACGGCGTCCAGAAGCGGGTGGAGCTCGGCCGTGCGCTGGCCATGGAGCCCAAGCTGCTGCTGCTCGACGAGCCGGTGGCCGGCATGAACCTCGAGGAGACCGAGGACATGGCCCGCTTCATCCTCGACATCCGCGACGAGCTACAGGTCCCGATGATCATGGTCGAGCACGACATGGGGCTGGTCATGGACCTCGCCGACCGGATCATGGTCGTCGACTTCGGCGTCCCGATCACCACCGGCGTCCCGGCCGACGTCCAGCGCAACCCCGACGTCATCAAGGCCTACCTCGGCCAGGACCACGGGACCGGCGGACGGCGCAGGAACAACGGCGCCACGCCATCCGGTGCCGGCCCCGGCCCGGACGAGCCCGAGCGGCCCCTCGACGTCCCCGCCGCGCCGGGCGGCCCCGGCGCCACCACCCCGGGAGGCACGCCATGACCGCGACCGCGGAGCAGCGCACCGGCAGCGCGCCGGCCACCACGACGACCGTCGTCACCCGGGTGCGCGACCGTGCCGCGGCCACGCCCGGTGCGGTGGCCATGCGGGCCAAGGAGTTCGGCCTGTGGCGCGAGTACAGCTGGTCGCAGTACTGGGACGAGGTCCAGGACGTCGCCCACGCGCTGCTCTCCCTGGGCGTGCAGCGCGGTGACCGGGTGGCCATCCAGTCGGAGAACCGCCGCGAGTGGCTCACCACCGACCTCGGCACCGTCGCGATCGGCGGGGTCACGGTCGGGCTCTACCCGACCAACCCCGCCGCGGAGGTCGTGCACGTGCTCGCCGACTCCGGCGCCACAGTGCTGCTGGCCGAGGACCAGGAGCAGCTGGACAAGGCGCTGGAGGTCAGCGACCGGGCGCCCGACCTGCGGCACATCGTCTACTGCGAGCCCCGGGGCATCCGCGGCCGCTACGACGACCCGCGGCTGATCTTCTTCGGGGACTTCCTGGCGCGCGGCCGGGAGCACCGGGCGGCCCACGCGGGCGCGGTCGAGGCGGAGATGGCCCGCACCCGGCCCGAGGACCTGATGACGCTGATCTACACCTCGGGCACCACCGGGCTGCCCAAGGGCGCGATGCTCAGCGTGGCCAACGTCGAGGCGACGATCACGGCGATGACCGGCCAGGGCGGCCTGCTCGACCCCCCGGCCGGCCCCCAGGACCTCGCCCTGTCCTATCTGCCGCTCTGCCACGTCGCCGAGCGGATCTTCACCACCTGGAACAACGCCGCCACCGGCATCCAGGTCAACTTCGCCGAGTCGATCGAGACGGTGCCGGCGAACCTGCGCGAGATCCAGCCGACGTTCTTCTTCGCCGTGCCGCGCATCTGGGAGAAGCTGCTGGCCACCGTCCAGGTCAAGCAGGCGGCGGCCAGCCCGCTCAAGGCCGGCATCGGCCGGGCCGGGCTGAAGCAGGCCGCGAAGGTGGGGCGGACCCTCGAGCGCACCGGCGGCCGGCACACGACGGGTTCGCGGCTCCGCTTCGCGGTCGCGTGGGTGCTCGTCGTCCGGGCGTTGCGCGAGCGCCTCGGACTGCGGCGGGTGCGCTGGGCCGGGTGCGGTGCCGCGCCCGTCTCCATCGACGTGCTGCGCTTCTTCCTCGGCCTGGGCATCCCGATCTACGAGGTGTACGGGATGACCGAGAACACCGCCTCGGCCACCACCAACAAGCCCGGCAGCTGGAAGCTCGGCACCGTCGGCCAGGCGCACCCCAACGTCGAGCTGACGACCGACGAGGCGACCGGGGAGGTGCTCACCCGCGGGCCGGCCACGTTCATGGGCTACTGGAACCGGCCCGACGCCACCGCCGAGACCATCGACGCCGACGGCTGGCTGCACACCGGCGACGTCGGCGTCCTGGACGACGACGGCTTCCTGCGGATCACCGACCGCATGAAGGACATCATGATCACCGCGGGCGGCAAGAACATCGCGCCGTCGGAGATCGAGAACGCGATCAAGGTCAGCCCCTACATCAAGGAGGCGGTGCTCATCGGCGACCGCCGTCCGTACCTCACCGCGCTGATCGGCATCGAGCCCGACACGGTCTCCGACTGGGCCCAGCAGAAGCGGATCGCGTTCACCACCTACCGCGACCTCACCGAGAAGAAAGAGGTCATCGACCTGGTGCAGGGCATCGTCACCGACGTCAACAAGAACCTGGCCCAGGTCGAGCAGGTGAAGGCCTTCCGGCTGCTGCCCAAGCTGCTCGACCACGAGGACGGCGAGCTCACGGCCACCCAGAAGGTGCGCCGCTCGGCGATGGCGCAGACCTTCGCCGAGCTGGTGGAGTCGATGTACCGCGGCGGGGGGCGCGGCTGATGCAGGAGATCCTCCAGACGCTCGTCCGCGGGCTCGGTTTCGGGTCGCTGTACGCGATGCTGGCCATCAGCTTCGTGATCATCTACAAGTCGTCCCGGGTGATCAGCTTCGCCCAGCCGGCGCTGATGCTGGCCGGGGCGACCCTGGTCACCTACCTGACCGGTCCGGTCGGCTTCTACCTCGCCGTGCCCCTCGCCGCGCTGGGGATCGCCGCCCTGGGCCTGGGCATCGAGCGGACGACGATCCGGCCGATGATCGGCCGGCCGGTGTTCGTGATCGCGATCATCACCCTGGGCCTCGACATCTCCATCCGGGTCGTGGTCAACGTGTTCATCGGCCGGGACGTCCGGCAGGTGGGCGACCCGTGGGGCCTGTCGACGGTCGAGATCCTCGGGCTCACCGTCCAGCAGCGGTACATCGCCATGATCGTGGTGCTGATCGCGGTGTCGACGGCGCTGTTCTTCTTCTTCCGCTACAGCCGCTGGGGGCTGGCCATGCGGGCCGCCTCGCTGGACCAGGAGACCTCGCTGGTGCAGGGCATCTCCGTGGGCACGGTCATGGCGATGTCCTGGGCGATGGCCGGCGGGCTGGCCGCGGTCGCCGGGGCGTTCGTGGGCACCGGCAGCGGCATCGACCAGACCACCTGGATCATCGCGCTCAAGGCGCTGCCGGCGATCATCATCGGCGGCCTCGACTCCATCGAGGGTGCGGTGGTGGGCGGCCTCGCCGTCGGGGTCGTGGAGAGCTTCGTCGCGTCCTACCAGGGTGAGTACGCCCCCTGGCTGGGCCAGAACTTCGCGCTCGTCTCGCCGTACGTGCTGCTGCTGCTCGTGCTGCTCGTGCGGCCCTACGGCCTGTTCGGCACGAGGGAGGTGGAGCGGGTATGAGCGAGCTCGCGAGCTCGACCGAGGGCGGGGTGACCACCACCTCCGAGCGGCCGGCGGCGGAGCCGACCAGGACGAAGGGACGGCGACCGCGAGGTCGCCCTGCCCTGTACACGGCCTACCAGCAGGACATGGCCCTGCTCAACACGCGGCCCAAGCAGGTCTCGGTCCTCGCGCTGATCGCGCTCGGCGCGCTGCTGCCGATGATGCTCGAGGACGATCTGCTGCGGCGGCTCGCCATCGGCTGCGTCCTGGCGATCGGCGCCATCGGGCTGAACCTGGTCACCGGTTACGCCGGGCAGGTGTCGCTGGGGCACGCCTTCTTCATCGGGGTGGGCGCCTACACGGCGGCGGTCGTCGCGGGCGACCCGGAGGACGAGGACCTCTGGGGCCTGGGCATCAGCTTCCTGCCGGTGTGGTTGCTGGCGGCCGGCCTCGTGGCCGCAGTCCTCGGGTTCTTCGTGGCCCCGCTCGCCAGCCGGCTCCGCGGTCTCTACCTGGCGATCGTGACCCTCGGGCTGGTGTTCATCGGCGAGCACCTGTTCCGGGAGTGGGACTCGGTGACCGGCGGGGCCGGCGTCGGCCGGCAGGGTGCCGACCCGGTGCTGTTCGGCGTCGACCTCTCCCGTTCGACCGAGTCGTTCTCCGGCGACCAGCAGATGTTCTGGCTGATGCTGGCGCTGCTCATCGTGTTCGCCCTCGTAGGCCGCAACATCGCGCGGTCGGCGATGGGGCGCAGCTTCGCCGCCGTCCGTGACCGGGACATCGCGGCCGAGATCACCGGCGTCGACGTGCGACGGGTGAAGCGGCGGGCGTTCGTCGTCTCGTCGTTCTACGCCGGCTGCGCCGGCGCGCTCTGGTACTCGATCCTCGGGTACATCGACCCGGCGTCGTTCGGCCTGCTGCTCTCGGTCCAGTTCATCGCGATGGTGCTCATCGGCGGGGCGGCGACGATCTCCGGCTCGATCATGGGCGCCTTCTTCATCGCGTTGCTGCCGGTGCTCACCCGCGAGCTGCCCGCGTACCTGCCGTTCCTGTCGTCGTCGGCCACGCAGACACCCAACGTCTTCCAGTTCGAGACGTTGCTCTACGGCCTGCTGATCGTCCTCTTCCTGATCTTCGAACCCCGCGGCCTGTACGGCGTGTGGGTCCGCGTCCGCAACTACTGGAAGGCCTGGCCGTTCAGCTACTGAGCTCCTCCGATCTTTCCCACCCCACCGACTGCCCGGCGGCCTCCGCCATCGGGACACCCCACGACCGGCGCCGGTGCCGGCGAGAAGGGAGCACCACATGAAGAACACCGCGCGCAGGAGGATCTTCGCTGCCTCCCTGGCCGGCCTCACGATCGTGGCGGCCGGCTGCCGTGGCGGCGACGAGGACCCGGCCGACGGGGGCAACGGGGGCGGTGACGGCGAGGAGATCGCCACCGACGTCGGCGTCACCGACGACCCGTGCCCGGAGGCGGTCAACGAGGACAACGGCTGCATCTACCTCGGCATCCTGTCCGACCTCTCGGTCGGCCCGTTCGCCGCTGCCGGCCCGCTGATCATCGAGGGCCAGGAGGCGTTCTGGAACCGGGTCAACGAGGACGGCGGCATCGGCGGATACGACATCGACGTCACCGAGTACGTGCGGGACAACCAGTACAACCCGCAGGTGACCAACCAGGTCTACCAGGAGATCAAGCCGGACATCCTGGCCCTGGCCCAGACGCTGGGGTCGCCGATGACCGCGGCGATCGTCGAGGACCTCGACGCCGAGGACATCGTGGCCGCGCCCGCGGCCTGGAGCTCGCTGTACCTGTTCCAGGACGTGATCCTGGAGAGCGGCACGTCGTACTGCCCCGAGGCCATGAACGGCGTCGACTACGCGGTCGAGAACTTCGACGGTGTCGAGTCGGTCATGGCGATCCACTACCCCGGCGACTACGGCGGCGACGCCGCCGCCGGCGCGAAGGTGGCCGCCGACGCCAACGGTCTGGAGTTCACCGACGTCGAGACGGCTCCCGGCGCGGACAACCAGGCGGCGGCCATCGCGGCGATCCGCGACCAGGACCCTGACCTGGTGATCATCGCGACCGGACCGACGGAGACCGCGACGATCGTGGGCCAGGCCGCGGCCGGTGGCTTCCAGGGCCGGTTCATGGGCTCGTCGCCGACGTGGAACCCCGCCATCCTGCAGTCGCCGGCGGCGCCGGCGTTCGAGGCGCTGTTCCAGCACCTCGGCCCGTGGGGTCCGTGGGACGCCGAGACGCCGGGACACGAGGCGGCGCGCGAGGCTCTCGGTGACGTCCAGCCGAACGAGTTCTACACGGCCGGCTGGTTCTGGTCCTACCCGCTCAAGGCGGCGCTCGAGGCGGCCGCGGAGAACGGCGACCTGACCCGCGCTGGGCTGCGCGAGGCCGCGGAAGGGCTCGAGCAGATCGACTTCGAGGGCGTGCTCCCGGAGGGCTCCGGCAACTACGCCGGCGGCCCGGACGCGGCGGCCACGCGGGCGACCTACATCAGCAGCATCGACCCGGCGGCGAGCACCGGGCTGGCCCTGGAGGCCGAGGCCTACACCGGCCCGACGGCTGAGGGCTACGAGTTCACCGGCCCCTGCTACGAGGAGGTCGACCTCGGCTGACCCCCTCCGGCACTTATGGCCATAAGTGCCGAGCCTGAGATCGGCGGGTGGTCGCTGCGGCGGCCACCCGCCGGTTCTCGTCCGGGGGCCGGGGGGAGGATGGGCGGCGAGCAACCGACTTCCTGGGAGGCACCACGTGCGCTCTGACCTGCGAGACGCCGTCATCTGTGAGCCGCTGCGGACGCCGGTCGGCGGGTTCGGCGGGTCGCTGAAGGACGTGCCGGCCGTCGACCTGGCCTCCACCGTGATCCGCGCGCTGATGGAGCGCACCGGCCTCCCGCCGGACTCGGTGGACGACGTGGTGCTCGGGCACTGCTACCCGACGATGGACGCGCCGGCGATCGGCCGGGTCGCGGCGCTGGACGCCGGGCTCCCGGTGACGGCGAACGGCATCCAGATCGACCGCCGCTGCGGCTCGGGCCTGCAGGCGGTGCTGTACGCGGCGATGCAGGTCCAGACCGGCGTCTCGGACGTCGTCCTCGCCGGTGGCGCCGAGTCGATGAGCAACGCGCCCTTCTACTCGACGTCCATGCGGTGGGGCGTCAAGGCCGGCCCCGGGGTGCTGCTGCACGACGGACTGGCCCGCGGTCGGGTGACCGCCGGCGGCCGCAACCACCCGGTGCCCGGCGGCATGCTCGAGACGGCCGAGAACCTGCGCGCGGGAGTACGGCATCGGCCGCGCAGGAGCAGGACGAGTACGCCGTCCGCGTCGCACCAGCGCGCCGCGGCCGCCGCCGAGGCCGGCCGGTTCGCCGACGAGCTCGTGCCGGTGACCGTGCACGGCCGCAAGGGCGACACCGTCGTCGATCGCGACGAGCACATCCGGCCCGACTCGTCGGTCGAGACGCTGGCCACGCTCAAGCCGATCCTGGGTCGCGACGACCCCGACGCCACGGTCACCGCCGGCAACGCCAGCGGCCAGAACGACGGCGCGGCCATCTGCATCGTGACCTCGCCGGAGAAGGCCGCGGAACTGGGGCTGCGCCCGCTGGCCCGGCTGGTCTCCTGGGGTGTGGGCGGCGTGCCGCCGAAGACCATGGGCATCGGCCCGGTGCCGGCGACGGCCAAGGCGCTGGCGCAGGCCGACCTGAAGCTCTCCGACATCGACCTGATCGAGCTCAACGAGGCGTTCGCCTGCGCAGGTGCTGGCCGTCACCAGGGAGTGGGGCTTCACCGACGAGGACTTCGAGCGCACCAACGTCAACGGCTCGGGCATCTCGCTGGGCCACCCGGTGGGTGCCACCGGCGGGCGGATCCTCGCCACGCTGCTGCGCGAGATGGACCGACGTGAGGCCCGCTACGGCCTCGAGACGATGTGCATCGGCGGTGGGCAGGGCCTGGCCGCGATCTTCGAGCGCGTCGCGCGATGAGCCGGCGCGTCGCGATCGTCACCGGGGCGGCGCGGGGCATCGGTGCGGCGACGGCCGCCCGGCTGGCCGCCGACGGTCTGGACGTCGCCGTCGTGGACCTGGCGGCCGACGACTGCGGCGACACGGTGGCCGCCGTCGAGGCTGCCGGGGCCCGGGGGCTGGCCGTGGGGGCCGACGTGTCCGACGCCGAGCAGGTGGCCGCCGCGGTCGACCGGGTCGCCGCCGAGCTGGGCGCGCCCACGGTGCTGGTCAACAACGCCGGCGTGACCCGTGACAATCTGCTGTTCAAGATGACCGACGCCGACTGGGACACCGTCATGTCGGTGCACCTGCGCGGGTCGTTCCTGATGACCCGCGCGGTGCAGCAGCACATGGTCGAGGCGCAGTGGGGCCGGATCGTCAACCTGTCGAGCACCTCGGCGCTGGGCAACCGCGGGCAGGCCAACTACGCGACGGCCAAGGCGGGCCTGCAGGGGTTCACCAAGACGCTGGCCATCGAGCTGGGCCAGTACGGCGTGACGGCCAACGCGGTCGCGCCGGGGTTCATCGTCACGGACATGACCCGGGCGACCGCGGCGCGGATCGGCGCCGACTGGGACGAGTACGTGCAGCAGCGCGCGGCCGCGATCCCGGTCGCCCGCGCCGGCGTGCCCGAGGACATCGCGCACACCGTGTCGTTCCTGGTCAGCGAGGGCGCGGGGTTCGTCTGCGGCCAGGTCGTCTACGTCGCCGGCGGCCCGAGAACCTGAGCCGGGCGGCTCAGGCGCGTTCGGGGTAGCGGGCGCGGGCGAAGCAGAACATGCCGTAGGCGATCAGACCGACGGCGATCAGGGTGAGCAGCCAGGTGCCCAGCGGCGCCTCGCGCACCGTCTGCAGGGCCTCGTCGAGCCCGGCCGCCTTGTCGGGGTCGAACGTGATCGCCGCCCACAGCAGCATCCCGCCGACGACGAGCAGCGCGACCCCCTTGGCCGGGTAGCCGACCTGCCCGAGCCGGGTGATGTTCCGGCGCGCCGAGGAGGAGCACCCGTCGAGGTCGGTCTGCTCGAGGAACTTCTTCGTCAGCCCCTTGTGCACGTGGTAGACCGCCACGCCTATGACGACGAGGGCCGCGGCGCCGACGAGGAACCGGCCGCCCGGCAGCGCGAACACGTCCTGGGTGGCCTGCTCCTCGGAGCTCGAACTCGACTGCTCGGTGCCGTTGGCCACCTGCAGGCAGAGGACGCCGAGCGCCGCGTAGATCACTGCCTTGGTCACCGCCTTGACCGAGCGGAACACGCCCTTCTTGCGCCGGTCTCCCGAGGCGCTCCAGGCGTGCCGCCAGCGCAGCACCTCCGCCGCCTGCCAGGCGGCGAGGGCGAACAGGCCGATGCCGAGCACCCACAGCAGCGGCCCGCCGACCGGTGTCTGCGACAGGGTGTCGAGCGCGCCCGCCTGGTCGGCGGACTCGCCGCCCCCACCCCAGGCCAGCTGCAGCGCGAGCCAGCCGATGAGCACGTGCACCAGCCCGTAGGCGATCAGACCGACGCGGGCGAGGTGTTCCAGGAAGTCGCTCTGGCCCGCACGGTCCGCCGCCCGGGCCGCCGACTGTGGTGAGTTCACGGACGACGTCTCCTCGGAGCGGGGGTGGGCAACAACTGAGCGTGGCACAGGACGGACGGCCTCGCCCGCCGGTGCGGCGGCGTGAGGGACACTGGTCGCGTGACGAGTGCTCCCGGCGTCCTGACCGCCCGACCGACCCCGGACGTCGCCCGGCGGACGTGGCCGCGCTACCTCGCCCTCGGGCTGGCGATGGTGGCCGTCGGTGTGGCCGGCGTGCTGCTCGGCGACCTCGGCGCGCGCCTGCTGCTCGGTGCGATCGGCCTGTTCGTCGCCGTCCGCGGCGCCGTGCTGCTGCGCGCGTCGCGGACCGGCGGCCTGGAGGAGGACCTGCTGCCGCAGGCCGGCCTCCTCGGCGGCGTGGCGCTGGGCGCCGGGGCGCTCGCGCTGGTCGCGGCGCTGATGTCGGCGACGCTGGCCGCGCAGGTGCTGATGGTCGGCGTCCCGCTGGCACTCCTGGGGGGCGCTGTCGCGCTGCTGGCCCGCGGGGGCACGGCGCGACGCGGCGGGTTGGTGCTGCTGGTCTGGACGGTGCTGGTCGCCGGCGTGCTCGTCGTCGCGGGTGTGGCGCAGGGCTGGGACCGCGCCGCCGACGTCGCCCGGGTCGTCACCGCCCTCGCGGTCGCCGTGTTCGGTGTGCCGCTGCTCGTGGCCGCCGCCACCTTCCGCGCCGTCGCCGCCGAGCCGGCACCCCCCGCCCCGGCAGGCGGGTGCGGCGGCTGCGCGTGCGGTGCGGGCGGCTGCGGCAGCGCCTGACCCAGCGCCTGACCCAGCGCCTGACCCGGCCCCCGAAAACCGACGCGGTGGGGGCCGACGGCTCAGGGCCTCCCGGCGGCACCGGAAGCGGTCCGGTGACGCAACCTCGACGTCACCGCTCGGACATTTCGGCTCCCTACCGTTCCCGGTGCCAGAGCACGACGCGAGGGGAGGACCCATGACGACCACGACGAAGCGGCCGCGCAGGACCAGGACGACCGGACCGAGGGCGCACGGTGCCCGCACCCCGAGGGTGTGGAACACCTGGACCTGCCCGAACTGCACGGGAAAGACCTACGAGCCGCGCAAGAGGTGCAGCGACTGCGGCACCTTCCGCTACTGACGCCCCACCGCCGCACCGACGACAGCGACCCGAGAAGCCGGGGGCTTCTCGGGTCGCTGCGCTTCGCCCGGCGCAGGGTCAGCGCGCCGGCGGGGCTCCTCGGAGCTTGACGACGGCGGCGCGGTAGCCGGTGCGGCCGCGCAGCCGCCAGGCGACGCGGACGCCGACCGGCAGCCCGGCGAGCAGGCGGGCGCGGTTGGTCGGGCCCAGGTCCTCGAGCGCCATGCCGAGCACCAGAAGCTGCTCCTGGGGCTTGAGCGGGCAGCGGGCTGCGCGCGTGATCGCCCGCCACTGCGCGGCCGACAGGTGCGCGGCGATCAGCGGCAGCAGTCCGCTCTCCTCCTCGTCGACCTGCGCGTCGACGGAGTCGGCGAGGTCCAGGCAGGCGAGCGCGAAGGCGTCGCGGGCGCGGGCGGTGCCGGCGACGGCCCACTGGCGGGCGGCGGTCGAGACGTCGCGCAACTCGTGGTCGATGCGGGCACACCGGGCGGTCCAGTCGTCGACGAGCTCCCGGGTGCGGGTTCGCTGGGCGTCGGGGACGGCGTTGCGCAGGGCGGGCCAGAGCAGTTCCCGCTCGGTCGCGTGGTGGTGCAGGAGCACGCGGCTGATCAGGTCGGCGTGCCGGGTGAGGGCGGCCGTGCGTTCCCGGTCGGCCGGGGCGGCCCAGGTGGCCAGGTCGGCGAGCATCCGGAACTCGCGGCGCACCAACTGGTGCAGCACGCGCTGGTACGCGGCCGCGCGCACACCGCGCGCGGGGGTGACCCGCTGGGCGGGACGGGGGAGGACCGCGGTTGCGGTCATGCGAGCACCTCGATCGACGCTGATGGGTATCGGAAGCGAGGCAGAGATTAGAGACGGATGCGTCCCGAGCAACAGGGATTTCTGTCCCGGTTCGGCCGGGACGCAGTAATTTCGTCCGGGAGGCGGAGCCGCCGTCCTCCTTGCGGAGGAGGGCGGGTCGCCGGGAGGGGGACGGCGGACTGCGCCGAAGCGAGACATGCCGGGACGGTGACCGCTCCCGTACCGTTCTGCGGTGATGGATCTGATGACGCGCAACAACGTGCGGGTCAGCGGAGTGCCCGGCGGCCGGCCGATGCTGTTCGCGCACGGTTTCGGCTGCGACCAGTCGATGTGGCGGCTGGTGGTGCCCGACTTCGAGGTCGACCACCGGGTGATCACCTTCGACCAGGTCGGCCACGGCGGTTCGGATCTGTCGGCCTACGACCCGGCCAGCTACGACTCGCTGCACGGTTACGCCGACGACGTCGTCGAGATCTGCCGGGGCCTGGAGCTGGCCGACGTCGTCTTCGTCGGCCACTCGGTGAGCGCGATGATCGGCGTCGCTGGCGACGCTGAAGGCCCCCGAGCTGTTCGGGGCGCTGGTGATGGTCGGGCCCAGCGCCCGCTACGTCGACGACGAGGGGTACGCGGGCGGGTTCTCGCGCGAGGACATCGGCGGGCTGCTCGACGTCGCTCGACGCCAACCACCTGGGCTGGTCGGCGGCGATGGCGCCGGTGATCATGGGCAACCCCGACCGGCCGGAGCTCGGGCAGGAGCTGACCAACAGCTTCTGCCGCACCGACCCGGCGATCGCTCGTCAGTTCGCGCGGGTGACGTTCCTGTCCGACAACCGGGCCGACCTGCCCCGCATCGCCGTCCCCACCCTGGTGCTGCAGTGCAGCGACGACGCGATCGCCCCCGAGTCCGCCGGGCGGTACGTGCACGAGCACGTGCCGGGCAGCACGTTCACGCAGCTCGCCGCGACCGGGCACTGCCCGAACCTGAGCGCCCCGGAGGAGACGACGGCGGCGATACGGGCCTTCCTCGGCTGAGGCCGCCATGGAGACGAAGGGCTCTCCCGACGAGGCTCGCCGGCAGCTGGACGCGCTGCTCGAGGAGGACCCGGCCGACCTCTACGAGAACGCGCCCTGCGGCTACCTCTCGACCACTGCCCGACGGCACGATCGTCAAGGCCAACGCGACCCTCTGCGCGTGGACCGGACGGCGGATCGAGGACGTCGTCGGCGCCCGGTTCCAGGACCTGCTCAGCGTCGGCGCGCGGATCTTCCACGAGACGCACTTCGCGCCGCTGCTGCGCATGCAGGGGGCGGTCCGGGAGATCGCCGCTCGACGTCGCTGCGCGTCGACGGATCGGTGCTGCCCTGCCTGCTCAACGCCGTCGAGGTCCGCGACGATCGGGGGCGGGCGGTGCTGGTGCGCGCGACGCTGTTCGACGCCACCGCCCGGCGCCGCTACGAGCGCGAGCTGCTCACCGCCCGGCGGACGGCGGAGGAGTCGGAGCAGCGGTCCCGCGCGCTGCACCGGATCGTGTCCGCCCTGGCGCGGCGCGCGCACCGCCGACGAGATCGCCGCGGTCGTGCTCGAGCGGGCGCAGCAGGCGGTACGGGCCCGGGGGTCGGCGCTGGTGCTGCTCGACGAGGTCCCGGAGGGCGGGGACCCGCAGCTGACCGTCGTCCGATCGCACGGCATCGACGAAGGCCTGCTGGCGGAGCTGCAGACGGCGGCGCGCGGCCGGCTGACCCTGGAGCTGGCCCAGGGTGTGCGGGCGGTGCCGCTGGACGAACGGCTGCGGACGGCGCAGCCGGCGGTGGCCGCCGCGATGGAGTCGGCCCGGCTCGACGGCCTCGTCGTCGTACCGGTGTTCGCCGACAGCCGGTACCTCGGCGTGCTGGTGCTCGGTGCTGGGGCCCACGCCCGGCGGGCTCATCGACCTGGGGGACCGGTCGGAGCTCGTCGTCCCCGCTGACCGGGCGCTGCTGGCCACGCTCGGCCGGCAGGCCGGCCAGGCGCTGGAGCGGGCGCGGCTGCACGAGCGAGACGGCGCGCCAGGCCGACCGGGCCGCCTTCCTGCTGGAGGCGGCGAGGCTGATGGCCGCCGCGGACGACGTCAAGGAGACGGTGGATCGACTGGCCGAGCTGGCCGTGCAGCGGCTGGCCGACGTCTGCGTCATCGACCTGATGACCGAGCACGGCATGACCCGCCCGGCGGCACGGCACGGCGACCCGTCGCGGCAGCACCTGGTCGACGAGTTGCGGGACAGGCACCTGTCGCCGCCGACGGTGCACCACCCGAGCGTGCGACGCGGTGGCCGAGGGCCGCACGCAGTGGGTGCCGGTGCTCGACGACGCGACGCTCGCCCGGATCACCACCGGGCCGCGGCATGCGCAGGTGGCCCGCGAGCTCGAGCTGGTGAGCATGGTCGAGCGTGCCGCTGCAGGCCGGCGGGCGGCCGCTGGGGGCGATCACGCTGGCCTCCGACGTGCGCCGCGGGTCGTTCACCGCCGAGGACGTCGAGATGGCCGAGCAGCTGGCGCTGCAGGTGTCGCAGGTGGTGGACAAGGCGCAGCGCTACGAGTTCGAGGCGCGCACGTCGCACACGCTGCAGGCCAGCCTGCTGCCGCCGACGCCACCGGCCGTGCCCGGCCTGTCGGTGGCGGTCCGTTACCTCGCGGCCTCGCGGGGCGTGGAGGTCGGCGGCGACTTCTACGACGTGGCCGCGATGCCCGGTGGCACGGTGGCGCTGGCCGTCGGCGACGTGGTCGGCCACGACATCACCGCGGCGGCGACGATGGGGCAGCTGCGGGCGGTGTACCGGGCGCTGCTGGTGGAGCGGCCGGAGCCGTCGGCGGTGATCGACCGGCTGCAGGCCAGCTGGCCGTTCCTCGGGCTGGCAGCGGATGGCGACGGCCCTGTTCGCGACGCTGGACCCCGCCACGGGAGCGCTGCGCGTCGCGTCGGCCGGGCACCCGCCCCCGGTGGTGGTGGTCGACGGGCAGGCGTCGCTGCTGCCCGTCGTCCCGTCGCGGATGCTGGGCGCCCCGGCCTCGGCCGCGGTCGAGTAGCCGCGGTGTGCTGCCGGCCGGGGCGACGGTGGTGCTGTTCACCGACGGGCTGGTCGAGAGCCGGTCGGCGGACATCGACGCCGGGCTGGACCGGCTCCTGTCGGTGGTGGCCGCGCCGGCGGACTCGCCCGACGGGCTGTGCGACCGGTTGCTGTCCGCGCTGGCCGGGAGCCATCGCGACGACGACATCGCGTTGCTGGCGCTGACCCGCGATCGCTAGCCCGCAGGGGCTGTCGCAATCCCTTCCGGCGCGCGACCATCGGTGTATCCCCGTGTGGAGGCGCGCCATGGACGTCCCAGCTGAGAGCCGCTGCGATCCCGTCGCCGAGTCGATCGACGGCGCCACCGGTGACTGGTCGGTGTCGGGTGATGCGATGCGCTGGTCGCCGTCGCTGGCCGAGCGCGGACCGGAGGACACGACCCCGCCGGGCACGATGGCCGGCCTCGACGTCGCGGCCGGTCTCGGTGCGGTGCTGGGGCTCGAGCCGGTGGGCGTGCGGCGGCTGGTCAGTGGGGCGCTGGGTGCGCTGACGGGGGCGGCGTCCGACGTCGTCATGGAGCTGCGCCAGCTCACCCGCGGCTCGTCGTCGGTCCCCTCGGACGACGACCGCTGAGCCGTCCGGTCAGGCCAGCTGTGCCACCAGGTGCTCGGCGATCGCCAGGGACGAGGTGGCGCCGGGGGACGGGGCGTTGCGGACGGCGATCACCGCGCCGCGGCGGGAGATGCGGAAGTCGTCGACCAGGGAGCCGTCGTCGTCCAGGGCCTGGGCGCGGATGCCGGCGGGGGCCGGTACGAGGTCGTCGGCGCCGAGCTCGGGCAGGTAGCGGCGGGCGGCCGCGGCGAAGGCCCGCTTGCTCAGGGAGCCGCGCATCTCGTGGACGCCGGTGCGCCAGTGGGTGCGCGCGAAGCGGCGGAACCCGGGGGAGCGGGCGGTGTCGACGAGGTGCCTCGGCGACATGTCGCGACGTCGATAGCCCTCGCGGTGCAGGGCGAGCACGGCGTTGGGGCCGACCAGCACCTCGCCGTCCACCCGCGGGGTGAGGTGCACGCCGAGGAACGGGTACCGCGGGTCGGGCACCGGGTAGACCAGGCCGTTCACCAGCTCGCGGTGCTCGGGCCGCAGCGCCCAGTACTCGCCGCGGAAGGGCACGATCCGCGGCCCGGCGTCGTCGCCGGCCAGGTGCGCGAGCCGGTCGGCGTGCACCCCCGGGCACAGGACGACGGTGTCGGCCTCGACGTCGCAGGCCGATCCGTGCACGGTCACCGGGTCGTCGCCGGAGAATCCGGTCACCTCGAAGCCGAGGCGGATGTCGGCGCCGCGGGCCGCGGCGTCGTCGGCCAGGGCGCGGGTGAGCGCTGCGTAGTCGGTGATCGCGGTGGACGGCGAGTGCAGGGCGGCGACGCCGGCGACGTGCGGTTCGAGCTCGGTCAGCTCGGCGCGGTCGAGCAGCCGGACGCCGGGCACCCCGTTGGCGCGGGCGCGCTCGGCGATGCCGTCGAGGCGGGCCCGCTCGGCGTCGTCCAGGGCGACGAGGACCTTGCCGATCTCGGCGTAGGGCAGGTCGTGCTCGGCGCACAGGTCGCGCAGCAGCCCGACGCCGCGGCGGCACAGCGCGGCCTTGAGGGAGCCGGGCTCGTAGTAGAGGCCGGCGTGCACGACGCCGCTGTTGCGCCCCGACTGGTGCGCGGCGAGCGCGGGCTCCTTCTCGAGCAGCGTCACGTGCGCGTCGGGGCGGACGGCGAGCAGGCGGCGGGCGACGGCGGCCCCGAGGATGCCTCCGCCGACGACGACATAGCGATGTGCGGACATGTCGACGTGCAGTGTGACCGACCCGGCTAGCGTCGCGACCGGTCCGGTCGGTCGAGAGGAGCAGGCGCGTGGCACAGGTGCAGCTGGAGCGGGAGGGCGGCGTCGCCGTCCTGACCCTGGACAACCCCGACGCGAAGAACGGGCTGACGCCGGAGATGGGGTTCGCGATCTCGGCGCTGTGCGACGAGATCGACGCCGATCCGGCGATCGGCGCGGCCGTGGTGCGCGGGGCCGGTGGCACCTTCTGCTCGGGTGCCGACCGGCGGCGCTGGACGGCGGGCGCCGACCAGGCCGAGGACACCGTCTACAAGGAGCTCGGCGCGGTGTACACGGCGTTCCGGCGGATCGGGACGCTGGGCGTGCCGACGATCGCCGCCGTCCGGGGGGCCGCGGTGGGGGCGGGGCTGAACCTGGTGCTGTCGACCGACCTGCGCATCGTGGCGTCGGACGCGAAGCTCCTGGCCGGCTTCCTGCGCATCGGCCTGCACCCCGGTGGGGGCTACTTCACGCTGTCCACGCGGACGGCGGGGCGTGAGGCGACGGCCGCGATGGGGCTGTTCAGCGAGTCGATCGACGGCGTCCGGGCGGCGGAGCTCGGGATGGCCTGGAAGGCGGTGCCCGACGACGAGGTGGAGCCGCTGGCGCTGGAGCTGGCCGGGCGGGCCGCGCGGGACCCCGAGCTGGCGCGGGAGGCGGCGCGGTCCTTCCGGACGGAGGCCGGCCCGCCCGGGATCGGCTGGGAGGCGGCCCTGCACTTCGAGCGGGCGACGCAGATGTGGTCGCAGCGGCGCCGGGACGAAGCCTGATCTCCGCGGGTGGTCTGTTGTCAGACCACCCGCCTGCGAGCCCGTGATCACGGTCACCTAGCCTCGGGTGACCGGATGACGCCGCTGCGTCGTCCGCACGTAGCGACGCGGGACGTGGTGCAACGAGGCGTCCCCGGGGACGAGGAGCGCCGAATGCTGGAGAAGACCATTCCGTGGGACGCCGAGCCGCACGTCTGGGACGACGTCGCCGACGACGCGATGCGCACGATCTACAAGGCGTACGCGCGGCCGCTCGGCATCGGCGCGCGGCCCGCGGTGCTGGCCATCGACCTCTACAAGATGGCGTTCGCGGGTGACCCGGTGCCGCCGCAGCAGCAGCAGGACCGGTTCCCGTCCAGCTGCGGCATCTACGCGCACAACGCGATCGAGCCGATCGCCTCGCTGTTCGCGACCGCGCGCTCGCTGGACGTGCCGGTCGTGCACGTGACCGGAGGCAAGCTGCGGTACTCCGGCTCGACGAACCGCCGCGTGATGAACGACAGCGGCGACGCCTGGGACTTCCAGCCCGAGTGCGCACCGGAGCCGGGCGAGGTGATCGTCGAGAAGTACCGCGCCAGCGGCTTCTACGGGACGACGCTGGTCTCGGAGCTGGTGCGCCGGCAGATCGACACGCTGATCGTGGTCGGCGAGAGCACCTCGGGGTGCATGCGCGCGACGACCGTCGACGGGTACTCGAACGGCTTCCACATGGTGGTCGTCGAGGACGGCGTGTTCGACCGGTCGTGGCTCAACCACTGCATCAACCTGTTCGACCTGCACCACAAGTACGCCGACGTGATGACGTCGAAGACGGCGCAGGGCCTGCTGGCCGCGCCGCCCGACTCCGCGGCGTGACGGGTCCGATCCCGTACCGGTCGGCCCGCACGCCGAGCGGGTGGTCGCTGCCGGGTGAGGCCCGGCTGGCCGTGTGGGTGGTGCCCAACGTCGAGTACTTCCCGCTCGACGCGCCGGTGCCGGGTGGCAGCGGGGCGGTGCCCGACGTGCCGGCGTTCGCCGTGCGCGACTACGGCGCGCGGGTCGGCTTCTGGCGGGTGCTCGACGCGCTCACCGAGGCCGAGGTGCCGGTGACGGCGGCGGTGAACGGCGACGTCTGCGCGGCCTACCCGGAGGTGACCGCGGCGATGGTCGAGGCCGGCTGGGAGGCGATGGGGCACTGCCGGACCAACAGCCGCCGGTTGTCGGCGCTGTCCTCCGACGCCGAGGAGCCGGCCGAGGTCGAGGCCGTGACGGCGTCCCTGCGGTCGGCGTTCGGGGTGCCGCCGCGCGGCTGGCTCGGTGCGGGGCTGCACGAGCGGTGGACGACGCCGTCGGTGCTGGCCGCGCAGGGCTACTCCTACGTCGCCGACTGGGTGAGCGACGACCGGCCGAACCGCGTCGGCGAGCTGGTCTCGGTGCCGTACTCGATGGAGGCCAACGACAAGCCGGCCTTCGACACGTGGCGGATGACGCCGGACGAGTTCGCCGATCTCGTCGTCCGCCAGTTCGAGGTGCTCTGGCGCGAGGGCGGTGAGGAGCCGCGGGTGCTGGGCATCGCGCTGCACCCGTACCTCATCGGGGTGCCGCACCGGATCGGCGCGCTGCGCCGGCTGCTGGGGGAGTTGCGATCGCGGGACGGCGTCTGGTGGGCGACCGGCTCGCAGATCGCGGATCAGTACGTGCGCACCGCTGCGGTGCGCTGAGTTGTTCGTTCACGAAGGGGGAGTCGATGGGTCGCAGGGGTGTGCGTTCGCTGGTGGTGCTCGGCGTCGGGTCACTGGTGCTGACGGGGTGTTCGGACGACGGGGGGTCGGCGTCGTCGTCCGCGAGCGGCGCGGACGGCGACTCCTCGCCGTGCGCCGCGCTCGAGGGCGAGCGGGTGACGCTGGTGGTGCCGTACTCGCCCGGTGGTGGGTATGACACGTACGCGCGGATGATCGCGCCGTACCTCGAGGAGGAGCTCGGCGGGACGGTCGTGGTGGAGAACCGGGATGGTGCCGGCGGTCTGCTGGCCATCAACAACCTGACGACCGAGGAGCCGGACGGCACCACGATCGCGATCATGAACGGTCAGGGCAGTGTCGGTGCGGCGCTGGCCGGGGCGCCGGGTGCGTCGTTCGACGTGGATGGGCTGACCTACCTGGGCAAGGTGTCGGGCGAGGCGCCGGTCGCCGTGGTCGGGGCGCGGACGGACTACGAGACGTGGGAGGACGTGCGCGACGCGTCGGGCTTCCAGTGGGCGTCGACCGGGCCGGGTGCCGAGGACTACATCAACTCGTCGTTCCTGACCTCGGTGTTCGAGATGGACGGTGAGGTGGTGGCCGGGTTCCCGGGCTCGAGCGAGGCGGAGCTGGCGGTGACCGCCGGGGACGCCGACGGGATGACCGGCGACCCGAGCAGCCGGAGGTCGGCGATCGAGAACGGTGACCATCGACCGGTGATGGTGATCGGTCGGGAGAAGGCCGAGTGGCTGCCCGAGGACGTGCCGCTGATCTCGGAGATCGAGGCGACCGAGGAGCAGGCGGCGCTGATCGAGCCGCAGGTGGCGCTCATGGAGATGGGGCGTCCGCTGGTGGCGCCTCCGGGGATGGACGACGACCTGACCGCGTGCCTGCGCGACGCGGTGGCCGCGACGCTGCAGAACGAGGAGCTGGTGACCGACGCCGAGCAGCAGGACCGGCCGATCAACTACCTGTCGGGTGACGAGGTCGAGGGCCTGGTGCAGGAGCTGCTGGACGCGCCCGAGGAGTACCGGGAGCTGCTGACGACGTTCTTCGCGGACTGAGATCTGGCTGGTCGGTGGCCGGGACCCGTGCTTCGGGTCCCGGCCGCTGTCAGTTGGCGTCGACGAGGACCGGTCGCGCCTGGAGGACGTCGAAGGTGTCCGGCGGTCCCTGGGTGGTCGTGGTGCCGGGGACCGCGGTCTCGGGGCCGCCGTCGACGGTGAAGGTCGCGCCCCAGGTGACGGTGAGGCTGGCCGTGTAGGTGCCCGACGAGTAGTCGTGCGTGATCGTGTGGTCGGGCCACGGTTCGCCGGGGTGGTCGGTGGTGATCGTCGGTTCGGCGGGATCACCGGTGTGCCAGGTGAAGGCGGTGGCGCCGGCGTCGATGACGACCTCGAAGCCGCGGATGTCGACGGTGAACGTCTGCGTGGTGGCTTCGTCGGTGAAGAAGATGACCGGCAGGCCGGCAAGCCCGTTGCCCGGCGGCTGGTGCTTCGCCTCCAGTTCGGGCAGGGGGAGACGCTCGAAGTAGCTGAACACCTCGGCCGGTGACGGCGGCGGGTTCAGCGGCGTGATGTCGAAGCACCCTTGTCTGACTTCAACCCACGGCCCCACAGGGCTGCCCGCAGGAGTGCCCGGCGTTGGAATGACGCCGTCCGCGGCTGTGCCGTCAGGTCTAACGATGGCTCGCTGCTCGAGGACCAGGTACCTCACGACTTGATCAGGTTCCGCTGGGCAGGGCCGAAAGTTTAAGGAGGTGCAGACACCACTGGTTTCGTCCGAGATCTCGCAGAGCGTCCTCAGGCGCCAGGCGTAGTCGGCTACGGTGACGCCGGACACCACGAATCTGCCAGCCATCTCCTGGGTCAGTTCCACGGTCGCAGAGCCATCATCGAGCCCCGCGTCCGGACACGGTCGGAATGGCGAGCAGGCCGCGAGGACGGGGCTCGCTAGGGCAATGGTCCCGACGACCGCAGCAATCACCACCAGCGACGTGACCGTTAGTCGACGCCTCAACCGAAGTTCATGGCGCGAACCAGCCAACCTTGCGACTCGGGTGACCAGGCGAGCAAGGCGGCGGATGGGAGCCTTTCGCCGTCGAAGTTCGAGTCGGGCACCGTCCTCCCGGACGCGTCCACCCGGCGACCGCCTTCAATCCACGCGAAGAACGACAAGTTGACACCGTCGGCGATTGTGGCTGTGCCGAATTCGCTGTCGATTCGAACTTCGCTGCCTTCATAGGAGAAGCCAGATGCGGCTGCCTCGTCGAACTCGCTAGCAATCCGTAAGCACTCATTGCACTCCGGACCGAGTTCGCGGAGTGGAGCGCCTGCTGGGATTGATAACTGGTGGTTCATCAGGTCGATGTAGTAGCGGAGGAACGCCTCCGCGCCGGCCTCGGTCTGGACACGGGCTTCGTCCGGTACCGGGAAGTCGGCCGGCCCGAGCGGCGGCAGTTCGGGCGTCGGCTCGGCGGACGTGCTGGTCGCGGCAGGCAACTCCGTGCTGGCCTGCTGCTCCGGCTCTGCGCTGCAGCCCGCCAGTGCCACGGTGCTGCAGATGACAACGATCCCCGTGAGCCGACCGAGTTGCTGACCTACCGAGATCCGATGCCGCCGCACGGCCGGAGAGTAACGACCGATCGGCGTCGCTCGCGGAGACGCTGTGGAAAACCCGCCGTTCGAGCGACCGTCGCGACCGGGCAACTCAGCAGACGCGGTACTCGTCGCTGTCCAGCTGGACGTCCACCTGGCTGGCATTGCTTCGGTCACCGAGGGAAGCGACGACGGGGACCCGCCAGCTGCCTTCGCCGTACGCCTCGATGTCCTTGACCCGAAACCCGACGTCCTCCATCTGCGGGTACTTTCTCCGCTCCTTGACCCCGGCTTCGTAGAACTGCCAGTAGGAGAAGTCGTAGGCGAGCTTTCAGCTGGAGCAGGCCAAGGTACGGGCGGTCTCGAACCGGCCGTCGAGGTACGCGTTGAGATACGACACCGCGGCTTCGTCGGGCGAAGTGGGGCCTGTGATCTCGTCGATCCAGTGCACGAGGCCAGCCAGCGCGACGGCCACTGGTAGGAAGGCGATCACAAGGATCCGCGACAGTCGCGTGTGCCCCCCCGTGCGGTGCAGTGCCGAACCCGCCGTCACTGCCGCGTCCGAAAGAGGGCAGTCCGGTGCCGACGGCGTCGGCAAATCCGCGCGCCGAGGAACCCGTCATCGCGGGTCCAGGGCGAAGTCCAGCGGGACTACGAGAGCCTCGACGCGGCCGCCGGCGGCGAGGTGGAGGCTCCACGTCTCGTCGAGCAGGTCGCCGAAGACCTCGCCGAGGAAGGCGACCCACGCGTCGTCGGATTCGGTGACGGCGGTGTGGCCGGGCCGGCACAGCGCCATGGCCAGGTGCCCCAGGCCGGTCACCTGTTCGGCGACGGTCTCGTGCAGCCCGCTGAGGCCGGCGGCCATGTCGCGGGTCGGCGTCGTCGGGATGTCGTCGATGGGCACGACCAGCGGCTGCTGCAGGCCGTCGCCGTCGTACCAGGTGAGCCACAGGCTGCGGGCGCCGAACGTCGGCGGGTCGAGCAACTGCTGCCAGCGGCGGGTGAGCTCTTCAGCGGTTCGGACCGGGACGTCGGCGTACGAGGGCTTCGTCATGGGCGGAAACGGTGACAGAACGAGGCCGCTCACCCCGGAAGTTATCCACAGGTCGACAAGCCGACAGGTCGATGTAGCGCCGAGTCGACCAGAGTGCGAACCGTGAGAAAGCGACCGTTCAGACCGGTGTGGTCTCGGGTGGTTGTTCGTGGAGCCAGGCCGAGGCGGGTGCCGAGTCGGGGCTCCAGCCGGGTGGTCGGGTGATGCGGGAGACGCCCGAGGGGGTGCGGACGACGAGTCGGCCGTCGGCGAGCAGGGTGAAGAACCAGCCGGGGGCGAAGGTCTTGATCCGGTGATGCCGGCGGCAGAGACAGCACAGATTGGAGCAGTCGGTGGGGCCGCCGTCGGCGTGGGGGAGGGCGTGGTCGATGTCGCAGCGGCCGGGTGATCGTCGGCAGCCGGGCATGCGGCAGTGCCGGTCGCGGGTGGTGATGAAGCGCCGCTGTGTGGCGGTGGGCCGGTAGCCGCGGGTCGGTGGGGGTGGCCCCAGGCCGGGGCCGTCGGGCGGATCAGTGCCCGCGGCGCCGGCGGTGCTCTGGGGTGTAGCCGTCGCGGGGCGGCCGGCGGCGGTCGGGTGGGTTCGGCGCCGCTGGCGGCGTCGGCGTCGTCGGCCGGTGCCGGCGGCGCGGGCGAGTTCGGCGCGGGTGGCCACGGCGAGCAGTTCGCCGGTGGCCGGGTCGCCGATGGCCAGGTGGAGGGTGCTGCCGGGGCCGAGGCGGAGGCCGAGCATGTCCAGCTGGGCGAGCAGCTCGCGGCACTGGGCGGCGGTGATCAGCTGCCCGTTGACCTCGGCCGGTGGCTGCCCGGGGCGGGCGTCGGGGTGCAGCGCGGGCAGCGCGGCGTGGATGGTCAGCGCGGCGGTGACCGCCGGTCGGGTGCGGTCCCAGGGGCGCAGGATCAGGTCGGCCGCGACGGCGGCGCGCAGCTGCCCGAGCGGGCGGGGGTCGCCGTCGGCGCCCAGCCAGTTGGCGTACTGGTCCAGGGCGTCGCGGCAGGCCAGCGCGAGCGGGGTGGGCAGGTCGATGCCCAGCTGACTCATGCCGTCCTCGCCGGGCCACAGCCGCACGTCGGCCCGCTTCTGGGCGTCGCGGCGGCGGCGCTCCTTGGCCTGCTCGTCGAGCCGGTAGAGGTGGTAGCGGACCCGGTCGCGGAACGCCGCCCGGGTGAGCTTGTCCGCCCCGGGCAGCACCCGGGCCTCGACCGCGGCGGCGATCTGGTCGCCGGCGTCGGCGAGCAGGTCGACCAGGGCGCGGGCCTTGCGTTCGTCGAGCCGGCCGGCGAACAGCTCCGACCAGGTGCCGGGCAGCTTCTCGGTGAGCACCAGGGCCTCGACGGCCAGCGCGGTGGCCTCGGCCTCCGAGCACTGCCGGATCAGGGCGAGTTCGCTGACGAAGTCGTCGGACACCTCGGCGAGCACCGCCGAGCGCAGCGACCGGGAACCGGGCCCGGGGCCGCCCCGGGGGCCGAACGCGGCGTCGCGCTCGGCGCCCCGGCGGCGGGCCAGCCGGGCGACGCCCACGAGCTTGATCGCGTAGGTGCGGGCCGCATGCGAGTCGGCGGCCCAGATGTCTGCCACCAGCTCCAGCTCGGTCTCGGCCTCGGGCACCACCTCGTCGGGACGCAGATGGATCGGCTCACCCTCCACCGGTGACCGCTCCGGCTCCTCGTCCCACATACCAGCAGGCTAGAGCGGGGGTACGACAAATCCGGGCGAGCCGAGACAGGTCCTGAGGGGTGCGACGGACAGTTCGCAGAGACGCTCCGCGGCGACGATCAGTACTCGTCGTCCCGCCGGCGAACCGCCTCGACGAACGCGGCTTCGCAGTCGTCCACGACAGTGGCCCCGTCGTTGTTGCCATACCGCGGCGCCCCTGCGGCGTCGCCGCACCGTCGATGGTGCTCTTTCGGGGGAGGTCCGACGACGGCCGTCGTTGCCATGGCTGCGTGCCCCGCGAAAGATGGTGACGGGCCGGCTGTCGCGGGGGAGCCGCTCGTCCTGGGGGAGGTGCGGTCGGCCACGTGTTCGGCTCGGTGTTGTTCTCACTGCTGCTCGCGGTCGTCACGTCGCCGCTGCCGGGGTCGGCCGGCACCGGGGCCACCTGGGATCTCGACGAGCCGTCGGGCGCCCGGGTCGCCGCCGACAGCAGCGGCAACGGCCACGACGGCTCCGTCGGCGCCGATGTCGTCACCGGCGTGGTGCACGGCGGCGCGATCGGCTACCGGTTCGCCGACGTCGCGCCGAACTCGCCGCCGACCCGGCCCGGGCACCTGGTCACCGTGCCGCACAGCCCGCAGCTCGACCCCGACGACGGCGACTTCACCGTCACCGTGCGGTTCCGGACGACGCGTACCCCCGGCAACGTCGTGCAGAAGGGCCAGAACGGGGAGGGCGGCGGCTACTGGAAGATCGAGCAGGACGACGGCCGCGCGCGCTGCGCCTTCGTCGGCGGGGACGGGCAGGGCCGGTCGGTGGCCGCCGACGTCCGGGTCGACGACGGCCGATGGCACACGGTGGTCTGCGAGCGCACCGCCGACGGGGTGAGCATCTCCGTCGACGACGCCGCACCGAAGACGAGGGACGGCGCCACCGGCCCGATCCGCAACACCGCCGACGTGGTCATCGGCGGCAAGGCGGACTGCGACCAGCGCGGCACCGGCTGCGACTACTTCTCCGGCGACATCGACTTCGTGCGCATCGAGAAGGGATAGCCGGACGGCATGCGGGCGGCCGAGCGCGCACCGACGCTGTGTCCTCGGCCCTCCGGTGCACCGCCAGGCGCGCGGGGGAAAACAGCCGTTAGGTGAGGAATCCGCGGAGCAGCGCCGCCGACCCGGCCAGGTGCTCGGCCATCTGCCGCCGCGCGCCCGGCGGGTCGCCGGCGAGGATCGCCGTCACCACCGCCGCGTGCTGCCGGTTCGAGTGCTCGATGTTGGGCGGCAGCAGCGGGATCGCGTCGAGCAGCTCGTTGACCCGGCTGCGCACGTCGGCCACGGCGGTGGTGAGCGACGGGGAGCCCGCGAGCTCGGCCACGGCCAGGTGCAGCCGCGAGTCCACCCGCCGGTAGTCGGCCAGCGGGGCGGCGCAGCAGGACGAGAGCGCCACGCTGAGGTGCTCGCGGTCGCCGCGGGTCAGCGACCGCGCCGCGGTCGCCTCGGCCGCGCCGGTCTCGAGCACGAGCCGGAACTGCAGCACGTCGTCCAGTTCCGCGGCCGAGGGCCTGCGGACGACGCGGTCGGGCGGCGGCGTCGCCCGCACGAACGTGCCCCCGTAGCGGCCGCGGCGCGACTCGAGATAGCCGGCGTCGGCCAGGGTGGCCAGCGCCTCGCGCAGCGTCGCCCGGCTGACCCCGAGGCGGGCGGCCAGCTCGCGACCCGGTGGCAGCCGCCCGCCGGGGCCGACGACACCGAGCCGGAGTGTCTGGAGCAGCCGCTCGACGGTCTCCTCGAACGCGTTGCCTCCGCGCAACGGCCGGAACAGCGCCGCGTCGACGCCGCCCGCCGACGAGCGGAGCGGCTCAGTCACCCGACAGTTCGGCCTCGGCGCGCTCGATGGCCTCGAACTCCTCCTCGGGTGCGTTCGCGACCAGCCGATGCCGGCTGTAGAACCAGAAGTAGGCCAGGGCCGCGACGAAGATGGCCGCGGTGATGCCCGCCGCGAACTCGTCGACGAAGAAGGTCGCGACGACGGCGGTCATGGCGAGCACCAGCGCGATGCCCGTGGTGACCGTGCCGCCCGGCGTCCGGTAGGGGCGGGGCAGGTCGGGTTCGCGGCGGCGCAGGACGATGTGCGCCAGCATCATCAGCACGTAGCTCACCGTCGCGCCGAAGACGGCGATGTTGATCAGCAGGGCGCCGTCCTGGGTGATCGCGGCGAGCAGGAAACCGATCGTGCCCGGCACGATGAGCGCGAGGTACGGCGTCCGCCGCCTGCCGGTCTTGGACAGCCAGCGCGGCAGGTAGCCGGCGCGCGAGAGCGCGAACAGCTGCCGCGAGTACGCGAAGACGATCGAGAAGAAGCTGGCCACCAGGCCGGCCAGGCCGGCGTAGTTGACGAAGTCGGCGATCCACGGGTCGCCGCCGTAGGCCTCGCGCAGGGCCAGGGGCAGCGGGTTGTCCGACTCGGCGATCGCCGAGGCGCCGGCGCCGCCGGGGGCGGTGACCAGGATGAGCGCCGCGAAGACCAGCAGCACCATCATCGCGGCGATGATGCCGCGGGGCATGTCCCGCTTCGGGTCGCGTGACTCCTCGGCGGCCAGCGGGACCCCCTCGACGGCGAGGAAGAACCAGATGCCGTAGACGAAGGCGGCGATCACCCCGGCGAAGCCGAACGGCAGGAAGTCACTGGCCCCGGCCGCGGACGTCGGCTCGATGTCGAACAGGTTCGACGCGCTGAACTTCGGCAGCATGCCGATGACGAAGACGGCCAGCGCAACCACCGCGATCGCCGTGATGGCGAACATCAGCCGCAGCGCCTCGCCGACGCCATAGAGGTGGATTCCGACGAAGATCGCGTAGCAGACCAGGTAGACCGGCCACCCGCTGGTCAGCCCGAACAGGCCGAGGGCCTCGACGTACCCGCCGATGAACACCACGATCGCGGCCGGGGCGATGACGTACTCGATGAGGATCGCCGTCCCGGTGGCGAAGCCCGCGAGTGGGCCCATGGCGCGGCGGGCGAAGCCGTAGCCGGCGCCGGCCACCGGGATGGCCGAGGCGAGCTCGGCCAGGCCGAACACCATGGCGGTGTACATGATCGCCATGAGCACGGTGGCGATCAGCAGGCCGCCCCAGCCGCCCTCGGCGAGGCCGAAGTTCCAGCCGGCGAAGTCGCCGGAGATGACGTAGGCGACGCCGAGGCCGGCGAGCAGCACCCAGCCGGCGGCCCCGCTCTTCAGCTGCCGGTGGTGGAAGTACTCCGAATGGACCCGCTCGTAGTCGGCACCGTGGATCTGGCGACGATCGGCCATGTGCGCACTCCGGGAGAAGGGCCCGCCCGCGGCGGGCAATGGGTCGTGGCTGGACCTTTGGAGCAGTTCGCTGGCGCGTAGCGTGGTGCCGCCGCGGTGGGCTGTCAAGCCCTGTTGACGGCGACCCCGTGGGCCCTGTTCCATGCGCGTCAATGGGTCACCACTGACCCGTTGACCGGATTGCCCGGCCGCCGCCCGCGAGCGGGCGCCTGTGCGAGGAGACGCCGTGGACCGACCTCCGGCCCCCCTGACGGTCGAGCAGCTGCGCTCGCGGGTCGACCGCGGGGACGTCGACACCGTGCTCGTCGCCCTCACCGACATGCAGGGGCGGCTGCAGGGCAAGCGCTGCTCGGCGCGGTACTTCATCGAGGAGGTGCTGCCGCACGGGGCCGAGGCGTGCAACTACCTGCTCGCCGTGGACGTCGAGATGAACACCGTCGACGGTTACGCCATGTCGTCGTGGGACACCGGCTACGGCGACTTCGAGCTGAAGCCCGACCTGTCGACGCTGCGCCTGGTGCCGTGGCACGAGCGGACGGCGCTGGTGCTGTGCGACGTCCTCGACTCCCACGGCGAGCCGGTGGCGCCGTCCCCGCGGCAGGTGTTGCGCCGCCAGCTCGACCGGCTGGCCGAGCGCGGGCTGACCGCGTACGTGGGCACGGAGCTGGAGTTCTACGCCTTCAAGACCTCGTACGAGGACGCCTGGCGATCCGGCTACCGCGACCTGGAACCGGCCAACCAGTACAACGTCGACTACTCGCTGATGGGCACCGGCCGCATCGACGGGCTGCTGCGCGCGATCACCCGCGGCATGACCGGGGCCGGGCTGTACGTGGAGTCGGCCAAGGGGGAGTGCAACCTCGGCCAGCACGAGATCGCCTTCCGGTACAGCGACGCGCTGCGCACCTGCGACAACCACGTCGTCTACAAGACCGGGGCCAAGGAGATCGCCGCCCAGCAGGACATGAGCGTGAGCTTCATGGCCAAGATCGACGCCCGCGAGGGCAACTCGTGCCACATCCACCTGAGCCTGCGCGACGCCGACGGGTCACCGGCGATGGCCGGCGACGGCGAGTACGGGTTCTCGCCGCTGATGGAGCACTTCCTCGCCGGGCAGTTGGCCTGCCTCCCCGAGATCACCGCGTTCCTCGCGCCGAACATCAACTCCTACAAGCGGTTCGCCGAGGGCAGCTTCGCGCCGACCGCGGTGGCCTGGGGGCTGGACAACCGCACCTGCTCCCTGCGGGTGGTCGGGCACGGGGAATCGCTGCGGTTCGAGAACCGGCTGCCCGGCGGGGACGTCAACCCCTACCTGGCGGTGGCCGCGCTGATCGCCGCCGGCCTGCACGGCGTGGACAACGAGCTGCCGCTGGAGCCGCCGCTGACCGGCAACGCGTACAAGGCGGGGCGTCCGCACGTGCCCTCGACACTGCGCGACGCGGCCGCCCGGCTGGCGGACAGCGCGATGGCGCGGGAGGCCTTCGGCGACGAGGTGGTCGAGCACTACCTCAACGCCGCCCGGGTGGAGGTCGCGGCCTTCGACGCCGCGGTGACCGACTGGGAGCGGGTGCGTGGCTTCGAGCGGCTCTGACTTCTCAGGTGCGCAGCGTCGTCCGCTCATCGGGTTGACCACGTACCTGGAGCCGGCGCGCTACGGCGTCTGGTCGCAGGACACGGCGCTGCTGCCGCGCGCCTACGTGGACGTCGTCGCGCGGGTGGGCGGCTGGCCGGTGCTGCTGCCGCCGGTGGCCGACCTGGACGCCTCGGTCGTGGCGTCGCTGGACGGGCTGGTGCTCTCCGGCGGCGGCGACGTCGACCCGTCGCGGTACGGCGCGGACCGGCATCCGGCGACCGGCGGGACGTCCGTCGTCCGCGATGCCGCGGAGGAGGCGCTGCTGCAGGCGGCGCTCGCCGCGGACGTGCCCGTGCTCGGCGTCTGCCGGGGCATGCAGGTGCTCAACGTGGCGCTCGGCGGCACGCTGGCCCAGCACCTGCCCGACGAGGTCGGGCACGAGCGGCACCGCCCGGCGCCCGGCACGTTCGGGCGCACCCGGGTACGGCTCGATGCGGACGGCGTGATCGGCGGGCTGCTCGGCGAGGAGGTGGAGGTGCACTGCCACCACCACCAGGCGGTGGGCACGCTGTCGTCGTCCCTGGTCGCCGTCGGGCGGGCGGACGACGGGACCGTGGAGGCCGTGGAGCTGCGCGGGCCCCGGTTCGCGGTGGGGGTGCAGTGGCACCCGGAGGTGGACGGCGACGACTGCCGGCTGTTCGCGGCGCTCGTCGACGCCGCAGGTGGGGGGACGACGTGAGCACGATCCAGCTGGTCAACCCGGCCGACGAGACGCCGCTGCAGGAGGTGGCGCTCACGTCGGCGGAGGAGACCGACGCGGCCATCGCCCGCGCCGACGCGGCCTCGGGATCGTGGCGGCGGGTGGCCCCGGCCGACCGGGCGCGGCTGCTGCGCCGGTTCGCGGCGGCGGTGGACGCCGACGTCGAACACCTGGCGTCGCTGGAGGTGGCCAACAGCGGGCACCCGATCGGCAACGCGCGGTGGGAGGCCGGGCACGTGCGCGACGTGCTCGAGTACTACGCGGCCGCGCCCGAGCGGCTGTTCGGCCGGCAGATCCCGGTGGCCGGCGGGGTGGACGTGACCTTCCAGGAGCCGCTGGGCATCGTCGGCGTCATCGTGCCGTGGAACTTCCCGATGCCCATCGCGGCGTGGGGTCTGGCGCCGGCGCTGGCGGCGGGCAACTGCGTGGTGCTCAAGCCGGCCGAGATCACGCCGCTGACGGCGCTGCGCCTCGCCGAGCTGGCGCGGGAGGCCGGCATCCCCGAGGACGTCTTCTCGGTGCTGCCCGGCAAGGGCTCGGTGGTGGGCCAGCGGTTCGTCGAGCACCCGCTGGTGCGCAAGGTGTCGTTCACCGGGTCGACCGCAGTGGGCAAGCGGGTGATGGCCGGCTGCGCCGACCAGGTCAAGCGGGTGACCCTGGAACTCGGCGGCAAGAGCGCGAACATCGTGTTCGCCGACGCCGACCTGGAGAAGGCGGCGGCCGCGGCGCCGTACGGGGTGTTCGACAACGCGGGGCAGGACTGCTGCGCGCGCTCGCGGATCCTGGTGCAGCGGTCGGTGTTCGACCGGTTCATGGGCCTGCTCGAGCCGGCGGTGACCGGCCTGCGGGTGGGCGACCCGGCCTCGGCCGACACCGAGATGGGGCCGCTCATCTCGGCCGAGCACCGGTCGAAGGTGGCCTCGTACGTGCCCGACGACGCGGCGGTGGCGTTCCGCGGTAGTGCGCCGTCCGGACCCGGTTTCTGGTTCCCGCCGACGGTGCTGACGCCGGCACCGGGGGACCCGGTGCTGCGCGAGGAGGTGTTCGGCCCGGTGGTCGCCGTGGTGCCCTTCGACGCCGAGGACGACGCCGTGCGGATGGCCAACGACAGCGAGTACGGCCTGTCCGGATCGATCTGGACGCGGGACGTCGGCCGGGCGTTCCGGGTCTCGCGCGGGGTGGAGGCGGGCAACCTGTCGGTCAACTCGCACTCGTCGGTGCGCTACGCCACCCCGTTCGGCGGGTTCAAGCAGTCGGGGCTCGGGCGGGAGCTGGGGCCCGACGCCCTGGCCGCGTTCACCGAGACCAAGAACGTCTTTCTGGCGACGGAGGAGTAGGTCATGCAGCGTCTCGAGGGCCGGGTGTGCGTGGTCACCGGCGGGGGCAGCGGGATCGGCCTGGCGGCGGTGCGCCGGCTGGCGTCCGAGGGCGCGCGGGTGGTGGTGGCCGACGTCGACGAGGCGGCCGGCAAGGCCGCCGCCGACGAGGTCGGCGGCCTGTTCGTGCGCGCGGACGTGACCAGCGAGGACGACGTCGCGGCGCTGTTCGCCGCGGCGTTCGAGGCGTACGGGTCGGTGGACGTGGCGTTCAACAACGCCGGCATCTCGCCGCCGGACGACGACTCGATCCTGGTGACCGGCCTGGACGCCTGGCGGCGGGTGCAGGAGGTGAACCTGACCTCGGTGTTCCTGTGCTGCAAGGCGGCGATCCCGTACATGCAGCGCCAGGGCAGGGGCTCGATCATCAACACCGCGTCGTTCGTGGCGGTGATGGGCGCCGCGACCTCGCAGATCAGCTACAGCGCCTCGAAGGGCGGGGTGCTCGCGATGAGCCGCGAGCTCGGCGTGCAGTTCGCCCGCGAGGGCATCCGGGTGAACGCGCTCTGCCCGGGCCCGGTCAACACCCCGTTGCTGCAGGAGCTGTTCGCCAGCGACCCCGAGCGCGCGGCCAGGCGGCTGGTGCACGTGCCGATGGGCCGCTTCGCCGAGCCGGAGGAGATCGCCGCGGCGGTCGCCTTCCTGGCCAGCGACGACTCGTCGTTCATGACCGCCTCGACGTTCCTCGTCGACGGCGGCATCTCGGGCGCCTACGTCACCCCCCAGTAGGGGCCGCTACGGAGGGCGACGTGCGTGCACTCCCCGTTCAGCGGTGCACGCGACGTCTGTTCACGCCGGGATGATCTCGAGATCGCCGAGTCGGGCGAGGATGTCGAAGTCGGCGTCCTGGGTCACCACGGGCACGCCGTGCGCCAGTGCGGTGGCGGCGATCCATGTGTCGTTGACGTTCACCTTCGCGCCGGCCGCCGCGAGGAGCACCCGCAGTCGCGCCCACTCGTCTGCGACCGCCGAGTCGATCGGCAGCGGGTTCAGGTCCGCAACCGTCTGAAGAGTGGTGAGCCGGCGTGAACGGACGGACAGCTCGGAGGCGGCCAGGACCCCGGCCCGCAGCTCGCCGTACGTGATCACCGAGACGGCGACCTCGTCCGGCAGTGCCGACAGATCGAGGTCCTTGCCTTCCACGGCGATGAACACGCTGGTGTCGAGCAGTCCTCGACTCATCCGATCGGGCCGAGCTCGTCCGTGCCGCCGGAGAGCGCGGCCAGTTCGTGGCGAAGCGCCGGATCGGCCTGGCCCTTCGCCAGCCGCTCGAGCAGGCTCGCGCTACTGGTCCAGTGCGATCGGTCCGCCCGGAGGGGCCCGAGCTCTGCCACCGGTTCGCCATTGACCGTGATCTGTACGGACTCGCCGGCGGCCGCACGACGGAGGACGCCCGCAGTGTCATTGCGCAGTTCTCGCGAAGCCACCTTCACGGCTACGAACGTAGCACATCTGTAGCAGAATTGTGGTCGACGCTGTGGACAGCGCGCCCGAGCCGGGGGTGTGCGCGGCTAGCCTCGGGCCGTGCTGGAGGAGCTGCGACCGATGCTCACCGACTCGGCGATCCGACTCTCCGTCGGCGACGAGGTGTTCTTCCGCGGCGCCGCCTACGCCGCGCAGGGCCGGGTCGCCCGCATCACCTCCGGCCGGACGGCCGGCGAGCTCGACGCCACGGTCGTCGGCAGCCAGTCGCGCCGGTACGCCACCTTCGCGGAGTACGACGCGAGGAGCGGGCGCTGGTGGGGGCGGTGCAGCTGCCCGGTCGGCATCGACTGCAAGCACGTGGCCGCGGTCCTGATCGCCACCCGGGACCGGCTCGACGCGCCGCCGCCGGCCCCGGAGGGCGGTCGGGCCGCGCCGTGGGAGGCGGCGCTCGCGGACGTGGTGCCGGCCGGCGCGCAGGCCGGACGTCCGGCGGGGGCCCCGCTCGGCCTGCAGTTCCAGGTCGAGACGTCGGCGGGCGGCACCTCGGTGCGGCTGCGGCCGGTCGTGAGGGGCGCCAAGGGGCGCTGGGTCCGCACCGGGGTCTCCTGGCGCGACCTGCGCTACGACTACTACTCGCTGCGCGACCCGGACCACGTCGCCGCGCTGCGCGCGCTGCACCAGGCGCACTCGGCGGCCGACGACGGCCCCGGCGCCTACTACGGCGCCGCGGACACCTCGGTGCGGCTCGAGGGCTTCGGCCCCGCGCTGTGGCCGGCCCTGCGGCAGGTCGTGGACGACGGCGTGACGCTGGTGACGACCACCGGCGGCCCGGTCCGCGTGGCCGCCGAGCCGGCGTCGCTGGCCGTGGACCTGCGCGGCGACGCGGACGGCGGCCTGGTCATGGCGCCGGTCGTCGACCTCGGCCTGGACGCGACCCTGCCGGCCGAGCTGGTACGGCTGTTCGGCAGCCCGCCGAACGGCGCGTTGCTGCTGCCCGGGGATCCGGGGGTGCCGGCGCGGCTCGTCCCCGACCAGGGCCTGCTGCTGGTGCCGGTGGCGCCCGTGCCGCGTCGGGTCGAGAAGCTGGTCGCCCGCGGCCCGCTGCGGGTGCCCGCGGGCGACCGGGAGCGCTTCCTCGGCGCGTTCTACCCCGCGCTCTCGCGGATGCTGCGGGTCTGCTCGTCCGACGGGTCGGTGGAGCTGCCGCAGATCCATCCACCGCAGCTCGCCGTGCTGGTCGACCACCTGGGGGAGCACCGGGCCCGGGTCACCTGGTCGGTGCAGTACCGCGCCGGCGACGACGTCCGCCGGCTCCCGCTTGCGGGTGCGGACGGCGCCGCCGACCCCGGGCGCGACCTCGAGGCGGAGGAGCGGCTGGTGCGGGCGCTGCCGCTGCCGGCCGACCGGCTGCCCCGGCTGTGGGACCGGGACCCGGAGCGGCGGCTCGCGCCGACCGCCGTCACCGAGGGCATGGACACCGTCGTCCTGATGACCGAGGTGCTGCCCCGGCTCGCCGACTCCGGCGTGCTGGTGGAGGTGACCGGCGAGCCGCCGGAGTACCGGCACACCGACGCCGCGCCGGTCGTGCACGTATCGGCGACGGACGCCGGCGACGCCGACTGGTTCGACCTCGGCGTGACGGTGACCGTCGACGGCGAGGACATCCCGTTCCCGCTGCTGTTCGCCGCGCTGGCCGTCGGCTCCGAGCACCTGGTGCTGCCCAGCGGCACCTATCTCGACGTGCGGCGCCCGGAGTTCGAGCAGCTGCGCCGGCTGATCGACGAGGCGCGGGCGCTGCAGGACGCCGACCGGCCGGGCCTGCGGATCAGCCGCTACCAGGCGAGCCTGTGGGACGAGCTCGTCGAGCTCGGGGTGGTGGCCGAGCAGAGCGAGCGGTGGGCGCGCGACGTGCGGGCGCTGCTGGACGTCGACGACGCCGAGCCGCCCGCGCCGCCCGCCGGCCTGGCCGCGCAGCTGCGGCCCTACCAGCTGCAGGGCTACCAGTGGCTGTCGACGCTGTGGGACGCCGGGCTCGGTGGCGTGCTCGCCGACGACATGGGGTTGGGCAAGACCCTGCAGGCCCTCGCGCTGGTGTGCCGGGCCAAGGAGGCCGGCGACCTGACCGCGCCGGTGCTCGTGGTGGCACCGACCAGCGTGGTCTCGAACTGGGCGCGCGAGGCGGAGCGGTTCGCGCCCGGCCTCGTCGTCCGGACGATCGAGGCCACCGGCCGCAAGCGGGGCGCGAGCCTCGCCGCGACGGTCGACGGCGCGGACCTGGTGGTCACCTCGTACACGCTGCTGCGCCTGGGCGAGGCCGACTACCGCGAGCTGCCGTGGAGCGGGCTGCTGCTCGACGAGGCGCAGTTCGTGAAGAACCACGCGGCCAAGACCTACGCCGCCGCCCGCCGCGTGCCGGCCCGGTTCAAGCTCGCCCTCACCGGCACCCCGGTCGAGAACAACCTCATGGACCTGTGGTCGATGCTCTCGATCGTCGCGCCGGGGCTCTTCCCGAGCCCGCAGCGGTTCACCGAGCAGTACCGGACGCCGATCGAGAAGCTCGGCGACGCCGAGGCGCTGGCCGCGCTGCGCCGGCGGATCCGGCCGCTGATGCGCCGCCGCACCAAGGAGCAGGTGGCCGCCGAGCTGCCCCCCAAGCAGGAGCAGGTGCTCGAGGTGGTGCTCAACCCGAAGCACCGCAAGGTCTACGACACCCACCTGCAGCGGGAGCGGCGCAAGGTGCTCGGCCTGGTCGACGACCTGCAGAGCAACCGGTTCACCATCTTCCGGTCGCTGACCCTGCTGCGGCAGCTGGCGCTGGACGCGTCGCTGATCGACGAGGCCTACGCCGACGTCCGGTCGAGCAAGGCCGACGCGTTCCTCGAGCACCTGCAGGAGGTGGTCGCCGAGGGGCACCGCGCGCTGGTGTTC
The DNA here is from genome assembly GCA_963723745.1 of uncultured Actinomycetota bacterium. Taxonomy (GTDB): domain Bacteria; phylum Actinomycetota; class Actinomycetes; order Mycobacteriales; family Geodermatophilaceae; genus CAVRRZ01. Next base: position 841,635 of record CAVRRZ010000005.1, on the reverse strand, counting down.
AGCTCGTTCACCGGCTTCCTGGGCACGGTGCGCGCGCGGCTCGACGCAGCCGGGCTGCCCTACGCCTACCTCGACGGGCGCACGCGCGACCGGCAGCGGGTGATCGACGAGTTCCGCGACGGGCGGGCGCCGGTCTTCCTGATCAGCCTCAAGGCCGGCGGGTTCGGGCTCAACCTGACCGAGGCCGACTACGTCTTCGTGCTCGACCCGTGGTGGAACCCGGCGGTGGAGGCGCAGGCGGTCGACCGCGCCCACCGGATCGGCCAGGACAAGACGGTGATGGTCTACCGGCTGGTCGCGGCCGGCACCATCGAGGAGAAGGTGCTCGCGCTCCAGGAGCGCAAGCGCGACCTGTTCGCCCGCGTGCTCGACGACGCCGGCGGCACGATGTCGGGGGCGCTGACGGCCGACGACATCCGCGGCCTGTTCGCATGACCGGCACGCCCAGGCCGCGCGGTCGTCATCCGATCGGGTGTCGTGGGTCGCTGATCTCCACTCCTGAGGGACGTGGGCAGGCGCCGACGTCGCGCAGCGTGATGGGGTCAGGCAACGGGGCGCCCGGCGATCGCCGGGCGAGGGTGGAGGCACGCAGGTGAAGGGTCGGCACACGCAGAGGGCCGTGGTGGCCCTCGGGGTCGCGCTCGGGACGGCGATCGCGTCGGTGGCCTGGGCCGGGCCGGCGTCCGCGGCGGCGACGGCCACGGTGGGCGCGTGGGAGCTGAACGAGCCGCCGGGCGCGACAACGGCGCTCGATACCAGCGGCCACCGCCAGCACGGCGCGGTGGGGTCGGACATCACGACCGGCGTCCGCACGTCGGGCGCGACCGGTTACCGGTTTCCGACCTGGGCCTCGACCGCCGCGGGCCACGAGGTGATCGTGCCGGACAGCGACCGGCTCGATCCCGGGCGGAGCGACTACGCGGTCTCCGTGCGGTTCCGGACGGCGCGGTTCTACAGCAACGTGGTGCAGAAGGGGCAGAGCGGGACGCCGGGCGGCTACTGGAAGGTCGAGGTGGCCCGCGGGGTCGTCAAGTGCCAGTTCCGAACGGAGACCGGCTCGAACCTGACGGTCGGCTCGACCCGGCGGATCGACGACGGCAAGTGGCACACGGTCCGCTGCGGCCGTTCGGGGCACCGGGTGACGATGTACGTCGACGGCGTCCACCAGAGCACCCGGAGCGGGATCTCGGGCCCGATCTCGAACAGCTGGGAGCTGGCGATCGGCGGAAAGTCCCGCTGCGCGAGCGACGAGGTGGGCTGCGACTTCTTCGCCGGCGAGATCGACTACCTGCGCATCCAGAAGGGGTAGCCGCTCCCGGTGGAGGCGCCGGCTCGGTCCGGGTCGCCGGCTCCGGCCAGGCCGGTCTCGCAGGCGAGCGCTGCGGCCTGAACCCGGTCGCGCAGCCGGCGGATCGCCGCGGCGCCCGCGAGGGCGAGCTGGGTGACGACCAGGCCGAGGGCGAGCCAGGGGAGCAGCTCCGGCGTCGCGCCGTGCTGGTGCGTGCTGCCGGCGAGCATCGGCACGTGCAGGGCCAGCATCGCGCCGTCGAGGGTGGCGGTGAGCGCCCAGACCGCCGAGGTGGGGGAGCGCCACAGGTGCCAGGCGCAGGGGAGGCAGCTCAGTGCCATCGCGATCATGGCCAGCGAGCCGAGCGAGGAGCTGTCGAGCAGCAGGAGGTGCGCGACCGCCGAGCCGGCGGCGGCGACGGCGGCGGTGCGGCCGAGCAGGCGTGCGGACGGCGGGTCGTCGGCAGGCGCCGTCCGCAGGGCCCGCGTCGCTTCGACGTGCATCGGCACCTCTCTTCGTCGGACCTCAGACCAGCTCGGGTACGCGCAGGTGGTGGATGACCAGCTCCATCTCGGCGACGTCGGTGATGTCGACGCCCATCTGGGCGCTGAACTCGTCGCGCATCCGGTCGCCCATCTCGCGGGAACGCTCCATCGCCTCCCGGCTGTCGAAGGTGACGGTGGTGACGCCGCGGCCGCTGGCGCGGTCGACCATGAGACTGACGCTGGAGAAGCCGTCCATCTCGTCGAGGCGCGGGATGATGCCGGCCTTCCAGGCCTCGATCGTGCGGTCGGCGGCGCCGACGTCGCGCAGCCGGCTCCAGATGAGGCGGGCGCAGGCGCCGTCACCCGCCGTGTGGGCGCGGTGCATCGCCGCGATCTCCCATTCGTCGATCTGGGGAGCCGCCCCGCCGAACATGTCGACGGCGCGGTCGCGCAGGGCGCGCACCTTCTCGCGGCTGGCGGCCATCGCCTCCTCGGATGCCCAGGAGGTCGTGACGATGCAGCGGCCGGAGTCGCGGTCGCACAGCATGGACAGGCCGATGCAGCCGTCCATCTCGAGCACGTTGGGCATGACGTTGTCGCGGACGTCGGCGATGCCGTCGTCCATGCGCTGCGGGTCGGCCTGCAGAGTCGTGGATCGGGCGTACATGTCGCCCTCCTTCACAGATGGCCGGCGGCGCCACTGCGGCGTCGCCGCGTGCGTGAGCCTGCTCGGATGCCGGGAGCTGTCAAGGGTCCGTGGGTGGCGGGCACGATGAGCGGCATGACGCACACGCACCGCCTCGACCTGGACGACGCCTCGGTGCGCGAGTGGGACGCGGTGGTCGTGGCCTCGGATCCCGAGCAGGGGATCGTGCTGGACCGGTCGGCGTTCTACCCGGGCGGCGGCGGGCAGCCGCCGGACGAGGGCGTGCTGCTGTGGGGCGGGGTGCGGACCCGGATCGCGGGCACCCGCAAGGGGGATGAGCAGTACCTGATCCCGGTCGAGGGGGACCCGCTGCCACCGGTGGGGACGGCGGTGCGCGGGGCGCTGGACGACGAGCGGCGGACGGCGCTGATGCGCACCCACTCGGGGCTGCACGTGCTGACCGGCGTGGTGTTCCGCGACTTCGGGGCGCTGGTGACCGGCGGCAACATGGAGCCGCTGACCGCGCGGATGGACTTCGACCTGGCCGAGGTGCCGGCCGACTTCAAGGAGCGGGTGGCCGAGTCGGTCAACGCCGAGATCGCGGCCGACCGGCCGATCCAGGTGTCGGTGCTGCCGCGCGACGAGGCGTTCGCGATCCCCGACATCATCCGGACGGCGACCAACCTGCTGCCGCCCGACATCGAGGTGGTGCGGATCGTCGACATCGTCGGCCTCGACACCCAGGCGGACGGCGGCACGCACGTCGCGTCGACGTCGATGGTCGGCCGGGTCGAGGTGACCAAGATGGAGAACAAGGGCCGCGGCTTCCGGCGCCTGCGCATCCGCATCGTCTGAGCCTCGATCCGCCGCGTCGATAGTTCGGACTTCTGATTCCGCTCAATGATCTTGGTGCGGGTGACGGACGTGCGGAGGTTGCCGGGTTCTGGCCGGCTCTTCCACTTCGGGTCGTTCCTCGCGCCGCGTGCGGCTGGGGTGGTCAGGAGGTGAGGGCGCCCGGTGGGCCGCAGGTGCTGGTGAACAGCTCGGTCCAGGCGTTCTCCCAGGGCCAGTCGCGCGGTAGGTGCATCCGGATTCGTCGGGCGGAGCGGGCCAGCCGGGCCGGGACGGCGATCAGGTGGGCGCGGATGGTGGCGGTTCTGGCCTTGGCATGGAACGTCGAGGCCAGGACGCCGGCGGCGCGGGTGAGGTTGAAGGCGATCGCGGCCAGCACCGTCCAGGCGGAGTTGGCGGCGAACCGGCCCGAGGGCATGTGCGCCAGGGGCCCGCTCTTCACATCGGCGATGACCTGCTCGACGATCGCGTGATCGCGGTGCCCGGCCTCGGCCTCGAGCATCGGCAACGTCGAGTCGGTGAACACCGCGTGGTGGCGGTAGGCGGCGAACAACTCGCTCTGCCCGGCCGGCACCGATTTCGGGTTCAGCCGCTTGACCCGGCGCACGATCAGCCGTGCGCTGATGTGCTCGGCCTTGCGGCGGGAGGTGAAGGCGGTGAATGGGACCTCGGCGACCTCGGCGTCGGAGATCCAGCGGCCCTCGTCGTCGTCCCAGATGGCGTTCGGGTACTTGATCGCCACCCACGCGTCCTCGGGTATCGAGGCGATCGCCTTGCGCACCGCCGGATCCATCCGGGCGGTGATCGAGAAGTGCGCCCCGCCCCGGCGAGCCGCCGCGACGACGTCGTGGTTGTAGAAGGCGCTGTCACAGCGCACGGTCACCCGCCCGGACGCCCCGGCCTTACGCGCAGTGGCCAGCGCGTCGGTGATCAGCCGGGCCGCGCCCCGGGCGGAGTTGGTCGCCCCCTTCCGCAGCCGGGTCGCGGCGATCACCGGCGCCGCGATCGGGGTGGAGATGATCGCCAGCAGCGCGTTGAGGCCCTTGACCTTGGAGTAGCCGTAGCCCACGCCCTGCTTGGCATACCCGTGGGTCTCCCGCATCGTGTCGTCGATGTCGAGGTAGGCGACCTGATCGGCGCCGGCCAGCAGCGGCGCCTGCCTGCTCAGCGCGATCAGCAGCCGGGAGGCGATCGCATCCATCTGGCGGACGTGGCCGAAGGTGAACCCGCGCAGGCAGGTGCCCAGCGTCGTCGGCGCCCGGACCTCGGTGAACAACCGGCCCATGCCGCCGTGACGCAGCAGGTCCATGTCGGTGATGCTGTCCGCGCCGGCGACCATCCCGGCAACCAGCGCCGGGATCTTGACCACCGTGTTCGCCCCGGCCGAGCCCGGCACTGTCAGGTGCTCGGCCACCAGCTCGTGCAGCCCGGCCCGCTCGGCCAACGCCAGCACCGGGGCCAGACCGCCGGCCGACACGAGATTGGGATCGTCGAAAACCGCCGAGACGCTGTGCGAGACTCGCATTTACCGGATGCCCCTGTTGCTCAGTCAGATGGAACCGTCGCAAGTCCCATCATCGCTGGTCACAGGGGCATTCGTCTGTCACGACCTACCGGCGATCCGCAGCCGGCCGGCGGATCGAGGCTGAGCGGGAACCCACGCGCCCCGCGACCCGACTCGGCCCGGCCACATGCCGGCGGCGTCCGCAGGCCAGGCCCGGTCTGTCGGTCAGCCCTGCGCGGGGAGGTCGTCGAGCGAAGCCAGTGGATCGGGCGCATCAGTCGAGGTCGTCCATCGGAGTGCGCGCGGCGTGACGGGCGAGCGCGTCGAGGTCGTCGTCATCGCCGCGGACTGCGGCGAGGATCGCCGCGTCCCGCGCCGCGACCTCGCGCCGACGCTCGCGGTGGAGTGCCCGGCTGACGACCGCGGCTCGGGATGGCGCGCGGCCCTCGGACACCAACCGGTCGATGAACTCGGCCAGTTCCTCCGGCAGGCGAACGGCGATCTGTCTGGTCACGAAGCGGATGGTGCCAATGGGGGATGCAGATCGGTAGCACTCGTCTCGGTAGCACTCGTCGGCGATGACTTCCGGACCGCCGGCCGACCGTAGGCCTTCGCCGCGAGGCGACCTCGGAGGAGGTGGACGTGACGTCGGTAGGCACTCCGCACCGCGCCGGCGAGTCGTGCTGGGATGCAGGTGTGGCGTACGACGTCGTCGTGATCGGGCTCGGCGGGATGGGCAGTGCCGCGGCGGCCCACCTCGCCGTCCGCGGCCGGCGGGTGCTGGGACTGGAGCGGTTCGGCCCGGCGCACGACCGGGGGTCCAGCCATGGCGGCTCTCGGATCATCCGGCAGTCCTACTTCGAGGACCCGGCCTACGTGCCGCTGCTGCTGCGCGCCTACGAGCTGTGGGACGAGCTCGGGGGCGGTCTCCTCACGCGCACCGGCGGCATCTACCTCGGCCGGCCGGAGAGCCCGACGGTGGCCGGCAGCCTGCGCTCGGCGCGGGAGTGGGACCTGCCGCACGAGCTGCTCGACGCGCGGGAGATCCGCCGCCGCTTTCCGACGTTCTTCCCCGCCGACGACGAGGTGGGGCTCTACGAGGCGGCCGCCGGGTTCGTGCGGCCCGAGGCGACGGTGTCGGCGCACCTTGCGCGTGCCGCGCGGCACGGCGCCGACTTACGGTTCGAGGAGGAGGTCGTCTCGTGGTCGGCGACCGACGGCGGCGTGCGGGTGCGGACCACGGGCGGCACGTACGAGGCGGAGCGGCTGGTGATCTGTCCCGGCGCCTGGGCGCCGCGGCTGCTCGCGGACCTGGGGCTGCAGCTCACCGTCGAGCGCCAGGTGCAGTACTGGTTCCAGCCGGTCGGCGGCGTGGACGCGTACCTGCCGGATCGGCAGCCGGTGTTCATCCACGGGGGCGACGAGCTGCAGCTGTACGGCTTCCCGGCGACGGACGGGCCGGACGGCGGGGTGAAGGTGGCGTTCTTCCGGCGGGGCGCGGTCACCGATCCCGACGCGCTCGACCGCGACGTGCACCCGGACGAGGTGGCGTTCATCGCCTCGCACGCGGCCGGGCTGCTGCCGACGCTGCCCGGCCGGTTCCTGCGCGCGCAGCCCTGCCTGTACACGACGACGCCGGACCACCACTTCGTGATCGCACCGCACCCGTCGCACGCCAACGTGACGGTGGCCTGCGGCTTCTCCGGGCACGGCTTCAAGTTCGTGCCGGTGGTCGGCGAGATCCTGGCCGACCTGGCCACCGAGGGGACGACGCGGCATCCGATCGGCCTGTTCGACCCGCGGCGCCCGTCGCTCGTCGCCGGGGACCGGTCCTGAGCTGTGCGCCGGGGCGGCGACCCCCGCGTCAGCCCGGCGACGCGAGCCCGCCGGCCAGCGCAACCGGCCGGCCGGTCGGTGGCCAGGCCGGGAAGGGGCGCTTCTTCCGGAGGAGCTCGCGGCAGGCCGCCGCGTCCATCGGTCGCGCCAGCAGGTAGCCCTGCCCCTGCACGCCGAGTGCGGTGAGGAACTCCAGCTGGGCGTCGTCCTCGATGCCCTCGGCGGTGCAGCTGACGCCGAGGTCGGCGGCGAGCTGGGCGACGCTGCGGACGATCGCCCGCTCGGCGCGCCCACCGGGCAGCTTCGCGACGAACGAGCGGTCGATCTTGAGGCTGGTCAGCGGGAGCTGCTGCACGTAGTGCAGCGAGGCGTACCGGGTGCCGAAGTCGTCGAGTGCGATGCCGACGCCTTCGTTCCGCAGCCGCCGGAGACCCGAGAGGGTGTCCGGGCAGGCGGCCAGGAGCACGGACTCGGTGAGCTCGAGCACGAGGCGCCGCGGTGGGCAGCCGGTGCGGGCGAGGACCTCGAGGACCTCGTCGGCGAACCCGCTCCGGCTGGCCTGGTCGGCGGCCACGTTGACGGCGAGGGTGATCGCCGGTCCGCCGTCGGCGTCCCAGGCGGCCAGGGTGGTGCAGGCCTTCTCCAGCACGCGCCGGCCGAGCGGCACGATCAGGCCACGCTCCTCGGCCACCTCGATGAACTGACCGGGTGGCAGGAGCCGCCCGTTCCCGGCGTCCAACCGGCACAGCGCCTCCACGCCGGTCACGGTCCCCGTCGTGAGGTCGACGATCGGCTGGAAGTGGAGCACCACGCCGTCGCCCTCGAGCGCCTCGCGCACGGCGGCCTCGATCTCGGAGCGCCGGGCGAATTCCGCCTCGAGCGTCGCGTCGTACATGACGTGCCGGTTCTTGCCCAGCGCCTTGGCCCGGTACATCGCCTTGTCGGCGTCCTTGAGCAGTTGCCCGGCAGAGGCCGACTCCGGCCAGGAGCCGGGCTCGTAGACGACGATCCCGACGCTCGCGGTGACCGAGACGGTCCGGCCGTCCACGACGAGCGGGGCACGGACGGCCTCCTCGAGGCGGCGGGCGATGTGCTCGGCGTCGGTGGGATCGGCCCCGGTGCAGACGACGGCGAACTCGTCACCGCCCAGGCGCCCCACGGTGTCGTCGGGGCGCACGGCCTGTCGCAGGCTCCGGGCGACGTGGGCGAGGAGGTCGTCGCCCCGGTGATGGCCGAGATCGTCGTTGACCGCCTTGAAGCCGTCGAGGTCGAGGAACATGGCCGTCACCGGCTGCCCGGTCCGGCGCGCCTCGTCGACCGCCGCGTCCAGCCGCTGGGCGAACAGGGAGCGGTTGGCCGCACCGGTCAGCGGATCGTGGTGGGCGAGGTGCCGGAGCTCCTCGTCCAGGCGGGCGCGTTCGACCGCCGCCGCCGCCTGGCTGGCCAGCGTGCGGTGCAGGTCGAGCTGTTCGGCGGGAAAGCCGGAGTCGCGGTGGAACCCGATCTGGTAGGCGCCGATGGCACGCCCCTCGGCGAGCAGCGGCACGGCGAGCACCGAGGTCACCCCCGCCTGCCGCATGCGCGCCGCGAAGCCGGGGCCGGCGGCTTCCGGGGCGTCGACGGTCACGACCTCGAGCCGGCGGAACGCCTGCGTGAGCGGTATCCGGGAGCGCGTGGGGACGACGGCAGCGGCGAGGCAGGCTGCGGGCGGATCCTGCGTCCCGGGAAGCGTCAGTGCCCGGCGTCCGGGGTCGACGAGCCAGACGCCGGCGCCCGCGGCCCCCAGTTCGTCGGCGAGGATGCCGGTCAGCGCGCCGAGGACCCCGGCCGTGTCCGTGGCGGCGGCGAACTCCGCTGCTGCGCGGTGCAGGACCCGGATGCGGCGCTCGGACTCCTCCGCCGCCTTGCGAGCGCGCACGAGCTCCCGCTCCTGGGCAGACCGGTCGCTCCGGTCGAGGATCGCCGTCCGGATCAGCACCGGGGTGCCTGCCTCGTCGGTCCGGAGGTCGGAGCTGACGAGCACGGGAAGGCTGCTGCCGTCGGCACACAGCACGGTCAGGGACAGCGTCCGCACCCAGCCCTGCAGACGGAGCAGCGGCGCGACGAGGGTGTCGTGGTAGATCCGTCCGCCCGGACTCAGCAGGTTCCGGAAGGGCCGGCCGAGCACGTCCTCGGGGCGGTGGCCGGTCCAGTCGAGGAAGGTCGCGTTGACCCTGACCACCGTGCCCTCGGGGGTGGTGGACAGGAAACCGCACGGCGCGTGCTCGTACAGGTCCTCGACGTCGTCCTCGGTGAGGTCCGCACGCGTCATCGGGCGGCCAGGAACTCGCGGATGGCGGCGACCGTCTCGTCGGGCGCGCTCATGTGCGGGCAGTGGCCGGTGGCCCGGAGCAGCGCGAAACTGCTGTCCCGGATCCGGTCGTGGACGTAGCGCCCGACGGACTCCGGCGCCAGGGCGTCGTCGGAGCACTGGAGGACCAGCGTCGGCACGCCCACGTCCGGCAGGACGCGGCGGTGGTCGGACAGGAACGTCACCCGGGCGAAGTGCTCGGCGATGGTGGGGTCGGTGCGGCAGAAGCTGTTGGCGAGCTCCTCGCCGAGCTCCGGCCGCTCGGGGTTGGCCATGATGACCGGGGCCATCGCCGCGGACCAGCCGAGGTAGTTGTCGCTCAGCGTCTCGAGCAGACCCTCGATGTCCTCCCGGGAGAACCCGCCGGTGTAGCCGTCGGCCGGGTCGTCGAGGAAGCTCGGGGAGGGGGTGACGAGGACCAGCGCACCGATGCGCTCGGGTGCGCGGATCGCCGCGAGCACGCCGATCATCGCGCCCACCGAGTGGCCCACGAGCACGGCGTCGCGCAGGTCGAGCGCGTCGCAGATCTCGACCAGGTCGTCGGCGTACCCGTCGAGGCTGTCGTACCTGACGTGGTCGTAGGCCGAGAGGTCCGAGCCGCCGGCTCCGACGTGGTCGAACAGCACCGTGGGATGCGCATCGGCGAAGGCCGGCGCCACCCACCGCCAGACGTTCTGGTCGCAGCCGAAACCGTGCGCGAAGACCAGCGGACGCCCCAGCGGTCCGCCCGTGACGGAGACGTTGTTGCGACGCAGCACCGTGGTCCGGTGCTGCGGGCGCGTCAGTACGGCCATGTCCTCCCCCTCGTGATCCCCGTTCGCGTTCTCATCGGGGGCTGTCGCCCGGCTCTGAAGGAGAACCCCTCGGACGGAGTACGTGGCGGACTGACGGGCCTGGTGGCGCTACAAGGGAGCGAGGGTCAGACCAGCTCGGGTACGCGCAGGTGGTGGAGTGCGACGTCGAACTCGGCCACGTCGAGGATCTCCATGCCCATCTGCTCGGCGAACGCTGCCCGCATCCTGCTGACCTGGTCGCGGGAGGCGTTCATGGCCGCTCGGTCGGCGTAGACGACGGTCAGGGAGCCCAAGCCGGCCTGCCGGTCGATCATCAGGCTGAGGCTGCAGAAGCCGGGCGTGTCGTCCATCCGAGGGATGATCTGGGTGCGGAAGGCGTCGAGCACCTCGTCGACCCGGCCGGGGTCCATGCGGTTCCAGCCGACGCGGGCGCAGGCGTCGTCGCCCGCGGGGTGCAGCCGGTGCATGACGGCGATCTCCCACTCCTGCACCTGGGAGTCGGTGGCGCCGAACTGCTCGATGGCGCGGGCGCGCATCTGCATGACCCGGTCGCGGGTGGCGGCCATCGCCTCCTCGGTCTCCCAGGCGGTCGTGGCGATGCACCGGCCGGAGTCGCGGTCGCAGAGCATGGACAGGCCGATGCAGCCGTCCATCTCGAGCACCTGGGGCATGACGTTGTCGCGGAGGTCGGCGATGCCGTCGTCGATGCGCGTCGGGTCGGCCATGAGGGTGGTGGTTCGGGCGTACATGACGCCCCCTTCCGGATGGTGGGCGGCGCCCGGGCGGCGTCGCCGCGCCTCGTGATGCTTCTCGGGTCTGCGCCGTCGCTCAACGGTCTCGGGTGTGTCGGCACCATTTCAGGTGGACCGGAGTGCCGGCGGGACAGCGGCATCGGTTAGACACTCCTCATGACCGACGTGACGACGGCGACCGGTGCCGGCTGGCTCTCCCGCGAGAACATGGACGCCGCTCGTGAGCGGTTGCCGATCCTCTACGTCGACGTGGTGCCCGTGCGGGTGGACGACGAGGGCACGGTCATGGCCGTCGGTCTGCTGCTGCGGGCCGGTGAGGACGGGCAGATCAAGCGGGCGCTCGTCACGGGGCGCGTGCTGTACCACGAGCGGATCCGCGCGGCGCTGCTCCGGCACATCGAGAAGGACCTCGGCCCGCTGGCGCTGCCCCGGGTGCCGCCGGCGCCGCAGCCTTTCACCGTCGCCGAGTACTTTCCGACGCCCGGTGTGACGCCGTTCCACGACCCGCGGCAGCACGCGGTGTCGCTGGCCTACGTCGTGCCGGTCGAGGGGGACTGCGCACCGCAGCAGGACGCGCTCGAGCTGACGTGGTTCTCACCGATCGAGGCGCGCGACCCGGTGGTGCTGGCCGAGTTCGAGAACGGTCAGAGCACGCTGCTGCTGCAGGCGCTGGCCCACCTGGGGGTCTGACTCGGGTCAGAGGGGGACGAGTTCGCGTTCCGCCACTGCCAGCTGCCAGGCCGGTGGGCGAGGGCGACGAGCAGGCCGGTCTCCGAGCGCGCCGTGAGCTATCCGATGACCGGGCCGGCACGGGAAGCGGAACACGAGCCAGCGGGCCCGCGGGGTGAACCCCTGGAGGAGGGCAGGCGAGCCGAGGGCCGACGCCGCGGACCGAGGGCCATGACGCCGTTGAGCCCCGCACAGATGTGGTCGATGCGCCGCTCGGCTCAGTAGCCGGGCAGCCACCGCCGCAGCTCGCCGTCCACCGCGACGGTGGCGTTGAGTGAGCAGAGGACGCCAACCAGCTCGGCGGCCACCCGCTGCAGCAGCAGGTGGCGGGCGGGGATCGTCAGCTTCCGCTGGGTGCGCTGGGCGGCGCCGAGCGGGTCGGAGGCCAGCCGGGTCAGCTCCTGCAGCCAGCTGCGGGTGAACGTGTATCGCTCACTGCGCAGCGGCTGCAGGTAGGGGTCGACGAGCGACAGCAGGGCCGCGGGCGTCACGTCGTCCGGTCGCAGCAGGTGGGCTGAAGCGGCGATGCGGTGCAGGTGCTCGGCGTCGCCGTCCCGCCCGGCGGCGAGCAGCGGGCCGAGCCGGGCCGGCCAGCCATTCGGCATGGGCTGGTTCGACCCGAAGTCGAGGACGCCGAGCCGGCCGTCGTCCATCAGCCGGAAGTTGCCGGGGTGCGGGTCGCCGTGCAGCCGGTGGGCCCGCGCGGGGCCGGAGGTGAACAGGCGCACGAGGGCGGTGCCGCAGCGGTCGCGGTCGTCCTGGGTGCCGGAGGCGATGACGCGCGACAGGGGAGTGCCGTCGATCCACCGGGTCACGAGTACCTCGCCGTGCACGGCCAGGACCTCCGGCACGAGAATGTCGGGGTCGCCGCGGTAGGCGTCGGCGAAGGCGGTCTGGACGTCGGCTTCGCGGCCGTAGTCGACCTCCTCGACGAATCGTCCGCGGAGTTCGGTGAAGAGCTCGCGGACGTCGAGGTGGGGGGCCGCGGCCTTCACCAGCGGCGACAGGCCCTGGAGCATGCCGAGGTCGGCGACCAGCGCCTCGGCGGCGCCCGGGTACTGGACCTTGGCGGCGACCGGCGTGCCGTCGGACCAGGTGGCGCGGTGGACCTGCCCGATGCTGGCGGCCGCGGCGGGCCGGTCGTCGAAGTCGCGGAACCGCTCGCGCCAGCGCGGACCGAACGACGCCTCGAGTTGCTCGTGGACGCGCGCCGCCGGCATGGGCGGCGCCGCCTCCTGCAGCTTGACGAGCGTCTCGCGGTAGGGGCCGGCCAGCTGCTCGGGGAGGGCGGCCTCCATGGCCGAGAGCGCCTGGCCCATCTTCATGGCGCCGCCCTTGAGATGGCCGAGGGTGGCGAACAGCTGCTCCGCGGTGCGCTGCTGGACCTGCTCGGCGACCAGTTCCGCGGGGCGGCCGCCGAGGCGCTTGCCGAGTCCGAGGGCGGTGCGGCCGGCGTAGGCGGCCGGCAGTGCGGCGAGACGGGCCGTCCGGGCGAGGCGGCCTCGCGCCGGCGTCCCCTCGTCCCGATCGGGCATGGCTACCAGGGGGTGGTCGGCTGGAGCACGGCCTCGGTGAGCGCCTGGGTGCGCAGGTGCGTGACCTCCTGGTACTCGGGGTCGGCGACCATGCGGCTGAACGCCTCGCGGGAGGGATAGCGGACGAGCAGGACGGCGTCCCAGTCCTGGCACTGTTCGGCGACGAGCGGGGTGCCGCCGTCGCCGGCGTAGATCACCTCGCCGCTGTAGCGGGGGAGGAAGGTCTCGGCGAGGGCCTTGGCGTACTGGTCGTAGGACTCGCGGCCGCCCTCGGCGAAGCGGAGCAGGTTGAGCATGACCACGGGACCGCCCGGGTCCTCCTGGAGGTAGCGCTTCAGGTCTGCACCGCGGGGATCGATCGCCATTTGACGACGCTACGGCGCTCCTCCTCGGTCCGTCAGACCGTTTCCGGGACCCGCAGGTGGGCGACGGCGAGGTCCATCTCGGCGATGTCGGTGATGCGGGCGCCCATGGCCTGGGCGAACTGCTCGCGCAGGTGCCTGGCCTGCTTGCGGACCAGCGCGAGGGCGTCGCGGGTCTCGAACGCGGTGACGCTGACCGTGCGGCCGGTGCGCCGGTCGACCAGCATGCTCAGGCTGTCGAAGCCCATCAGCTCCAGCAGCCGCGGCATGAGGTTGTGGCGGTAGGCATCGAGGAGCTCGTTCAGGTGGTTCGGCGGGATGCGGGCCCATGTGACCTGGGCGCCGGCGCCGTCCCCGGCGGGGCGCTCCCGGTGCAGGACGGCGATCTCCCACTCCTGGATGTCGAGGCCCTGGGCACCGAGGGTCTGCATGAGCCGGATCGGGTGGACGTCCTCGGTGGCGGCGCGCATGGCGTCGGCGTCGGCCCAGGAGGTGGTGACGATGCAGCGGCCGCTCTCGCGGTCGGTGAGCATCGAGAGGCCGATGCAGCCGTCGATCTGCTCGATCGCCGGCATCACCTCGTCACGCGTGAAGGCGATGCCGGCGTCGAGGTTGTCGGGGTCGGCCTTGATGGTGGTGATCCAGCGTGCATGCCGCCGCACCTTCCGCTCGTGGCGGCGCCCTGGTGGCATCGCCACTCGGGGCTCACCTTGGCTGCGATCGGTTTCTGCCGCAATGCCGTCACGGCCCCGCCCCGGCGCAACGGTCTCGCTCTTCGGGGGCCGGCTGAGCGGGGCGCACCGGTCATCGGGATGCCGGGCTCGGACACGGGCGTCACCTACGGTTGGTCCCGCGTCCTTCCCCGTCTTCCGGCGCGCTCCCGGCAGGTCTCCCGGTCGTTCTCGACCGGTCATGACCGTGCCCGGCAGCACCCTGCGGCGGGGACGCCGAAAACGTCGTCCTGAGCCGAGGAGCTGCGCAGCGTTGTCCGGCATGCCGTCCCGCGGGATCTCCCGCCCGATGACCACCGGCAACCTGATGGCCGACTGCGAACGCTGGTGCCGGGACAACCTGGGGCGTCGCGACGTGCCGGCTGCGACCGGGACGACGCTTCGCCTGGTCGCCGCTCCGGTGAGTGCCCCGCCGGCCTCACACCGCGGCAGCTCCCGTCCCGGGCCTGATTGGCCGGGCATTCCGGTCGCGCGCACCGGCAGCTGAAGGCAGCAGTTCGCATACGTTCGCGTCTGAACGCACCGTCTCCAAGCCCGGCCACTGCGGGCACCGGCACGGGCGCTGTTGACGTCCCGCCAGGTGGTGTAAGTCCAGGCCACGACCGCGTGGGTGATCACGTGCGAGGGGCCATCGTGTGATGGTCAGCGAGACCACGCCAATGGTTCTCGCGGAAGGACACAGCACACGATGGCCCTGGACCAGTCTGCCCTGCTCGAGGTGCTCGATGCACTGAAGGCGGCCGATGTCGACGACCGGATCCGGTCGGCGGCCACCACGATCTATCAGGCGTTGATCGAGGCCGAGCTCACCGCGGTGATCGGCGCCGCCCCGCACGAGCGCACCGACACGCGGACCGCGCAGCGCAACGGCTCCCGCCCGTGCACCCTGTCCACCACGGCGGGGGATCTGGAGCTGCGCATCCCGAAGCTGCGCGCCGGGTCGTTCTTCCCGTCTCTGCTGGAACGCCGGCGGCGGATCGACCAGGCGCTGTTCGCGGTGGTGATGGAGGCCTACCTGCACGGGGTCTCCACGCGGAAGGTCGACGATCTGGTCAAGGCCCTGGGCGCGGACACCGGCATCAGCAAGAGCGAAGTCAGCCGGATCTGCGCCGACCTGGACGCCGAAGTCGCCGCGTTCCGGGACCGGTCGCTGGCCGAGCAGGCCTTCCCGTACGTGTTCCTCGACGCCACCTACTGCAAGGCGCGGGTCAACCGGCGGGTGGTCTCTCAGGCCGTGGTGATCGCCACCGGGGTGGCCGCCGACGGCCACCGGGAGGTGCTCGGTTTCGCCGTCGGCGACTCCGAGGACGGCGCGTTCTGGACGGCGTTCCTGCGCTCGCTGAAGGCCCGCGGGCTGGCCGGCACCCAGCTGGTCATCTCCGACGCCCACGCCGGTCTCACCGCCGCGATCGGCGCGGTGCTGCTCGGCGCCAGCTGGCAGCGGTGCCGGGTGCACTTCATGCGCAACGTGCTCGCCCGCGTGCCACGCGGCAACAGCGAGATGGTCGCCGCCGCGATCCGCACGATCTTCGCCCAGCCCGACGGCGAGCACGTGCGCTCCCAGCTCGACGTCATCGCCGGCATGCTCGGCCGGCAGTTCCCCGCCGTGGAGACCATGCTCCGCGACGCCGCCGACGACCTGCTGGCCTTCACCGCCTTCCCGGTCGCGCACTGGAAGAAGATCTGGTCAACCAACCCGGTGCGCCACGAGGCGCCGCATGACCGCAGGGAGGTGGGAGTCCTTCCTCTTCGGGCCGTCGCAGCGGCCTGATGCAGCTGGGGGCAGTCGATCTCGGGAGGTGCCGAGGGAGGCGAGAGCAGCCCCGACAACGACAGGACGGGTCGGTACTGCCAGACGGCCCGGGCCTGGCAAGCGAGACGGACAGGCGTACGAGTGCAGGAACCAGTGGTGGAACCCCCGAAAGTGGAACGTCGGCTCGAACCTGGCGGATCTGGGCCGGTCAGCGGTGCGCACCTCGGTCAGGACGTGCAGTCGCCGAGGGAACTTCGGCCAGGTCCAGGGTTGGCCGGGTCGAAGGCCACGACGAAGTGCTGCGGGGTAGTCGTGGCGAGACCGCCGGGGAATAGCTGGGCGCCGATCCCGTCGAACGGTCAAGTGGTGAACGTGGGAACCACCGCGGGGCTGTCCCGCCACCCGACCGGCCAGGTCGGGGCGGGCTGGGCGCACCGTCAGCCGATCGCCGCGTGGTGGGGCGGAGCCGCCGTAGTAGTCCGAGACCGGGAAAGCCGGTCACATGGCCAAGGGCGGCAGCGAGTTCGCAGTGCAGGAACTGGAAGGTCAGGAGGCCGCCGGTGAACATCGGCGCACCGCAGCTCGACGTGCGCTTCGCGCGGGCCCGGGTACTGAAGATCCAGACCAAGCTGCACCAGTGGGCCGGCAGCGATCCTGCTCGCCGGTTTGACGACCTGTTCAACCTGGTCGTCGATCCCGCCGTCCTGGCCGTGGCCTGGGCGCGGGTGCGCAGCAACCGGGGCTCGCGCACGGCCGGAGTGGACGGCATCACCGCCTACTACATCGAGGACGTGCGCGGGGTCGAGGTGTTCCTCGCCGATCTGCGGGCCGACCTGAAGGCCCGCCAGTTCGTCCCGGTGCCGGTGCGGGAACGGATGATCCCCAAGGCGTCGGGCAAGCTCCGTCGTCTGGGCATCCCGACCGTTCGGGACCGGGTGGTGCAAGCCGCCCTGAAACTGGTCCTGGAGCCGATCTTCGAGGCGGACTTCGCCCCGTGCTCGCACGGGTTCCGCCCCGGTCACCGCGCGCAGGACGCGATCGCCGAGATCCACCAGTGGACCTCTCACCCGCGCAACTACGGGTGGGTCGTCGACGCGGACATCGAGGCGTGCTTCGACGCGATCGACCACCCGGCCCTGATGGACCGGGTGCGGGCACGGATCGCCGACAAGCGCGTGCTGGCGCTGGTGAAGGCGTTCCTGAAGGCGGGCATCCTCAGCGAGGAGCAGACCCTCAGGGACACGGCCACTGGCACGCCGCAGGGAGGCATCCTGTCTCCGCTGCTGGCCAACATCGCCCTCAGCGTGCTGGACGACCACTTCACCGCCGCCTGGGCTGCGATGGGTGACTCCAGCGCTCGGCACCGCCGCCGCACCAAGGGCCAGGCGACCTATCGGCTCGTCCGCTACGCGGATGACTTCGTCGTCCTGGTTCACGGCACTCAGGCGCACGCCGAAGCGCTGCAGGACGAGGCCGCAGCCGTCCTCGCCCCGATGGGCCTGCGCCTATCGGCGGCGAAGACCAGGATCGTCTCGGTCGACCAGGGCTTCGACTTCCTGGGCTTCCGCATCCAGCGGCAGCCCAAGCGAGGCAGTGGGAAGCCGACCGTCTACACCTTTCCGACCAAGGCCGCGCTGGCCTCGGTCAAGGCCAAGGTGCGGACGGCGACCCAGCAGGGACTGAACAAGCCGCTCGCTGTCCTGCTCTACCGGCTCGCGCTGGTGCTGCGGGGCTGGGCCAACTACTTCCGGCACGGCGTCTCCAAGGCCACCTTCGACTACCTGCGCCGCTTCACCTGGCGCCGGGTGCTGTTGTGGATGCGCCGCAAGCATCGCCGTGCCAACTGGAAGTGGCTCCGTCGCCGCTACCTGCCCGGGTGGTGGCCGACGGACGGGAACGTGGCGCTGTTCGACATCGGCAAGGTGGCGGTCACCCGCTATCGGCACCGCCCGAACATCCCCACCCCGTGGTCAGCAGCGAGCGCGGCCTGACCCACCGGCATGACCTCGTGGAGAGCCGGATGCTCGGGAACGGGCACGTCCGGTTCGGAGGGCGGCCCGGGGAAACGGACCAGCCGCGAGGCTGGCACCGCGCCCCGGGTCGACCCCTACCTGGAACGGCTGAACAAGGAGATCAAGCGGCGCACCGACGTCGTCGGCGTCTTCCCCAACCCCGAGGCACTGCTGCGTCTCGCCGGCGCGGTGCTGGTCGAGGCGCACGACGAGTGGCAGGTCTCCGACCGCCGCTACCTCTCCGAGGGTTCGATGGCCGCCATCCGCCCCATCGACGACCCCGCCGCAGCGCTGGCGACACCGGCCATGCTCACGGCATAGTCACCCCACCGCTGACCAACACGGTGAGGACTACATCCACCACCCAGCGGGGCGTCATCCGGGCGCTCCGGGCTTACCCCCAGGCGTCTCGTTCCTGTACGGCCTGCACCGGCACAACGTTGCGCTGCTGCGGGCGCAAGTGCTGGCGGTCGTGGTGCTGATCCCGGCGCCGCCAGCGCTCCGGTGCGCACGCCGGAGTGACTCTGGCGACGGATGCCTCTGTCGGGTGGCGGCGTTGGCAACCGACGGCGAATAGGCCGAACGTTGGACAGCCTCCCGCAGCTTCAACTGAGGCCCATGCGCCCCAAACGGCCCTGTGACCACATCGGGCCATCGTGCTCCCTGGTTCATCGAATGCATCCGTACCCGTAGGTACTGTCCGGCTGAGGAGGTGCCCGTCCGGATGTCGATCGTGATCCCCAACAGCTCGCATGCAGCCGAGCTGGTCGGTTTCGCTGACCTAGCGACGGGCGACCCGGCGCAGCCGATCGTCGGCGCAGGCGGCGCCCCGGCCGCCGCAGCCCGAGCAATTCCCACTGGCGGGACTGGCCTCCGCAGGGGTGCACAAGCGACCAGGGTGGGGCCGAGTCGATGCGGGGCAAACGCGGACGTTGGCCGATCTGCGCGAGTTCGACGGGGTGGCGCATGAAGATCATCGACAATGTCAACGAACTGCTTGGAGACGATCTCAAGGCGGCGATCGGGCCCGGGTCGAAGGTCCGCATCGCGGCGTCGACATTCTCCATCTTCGCGTTCGAGACCCTCCGTAAGGAGCTGGAGCAAGTCAGCGAGCTGGAGTTCATCTTTACGGCACCGTCCTTCGTCACGAGTAAGGCAACGGACAGGCTTCGCAAGGAACGCCGTGAGTTCTTCATCCCCAATGCCAAGGGTGGAGAGTCGAGCCTCTACGGCTCGGAGTTCGAGATTCGGCTGCGCAACAAGCTGACGCAGCGCGCGATCGCCCGAGAGTGCGCGGACTGGGTGCGCCGCAAGGTCACGTTCCGGTCGAACTCCACGGGAAACCCGATGCAGCAGTTCGCCGTGGTCGACGACAAGGCTGCCTACATGCCGCTCCAGGGGTTCACGACCGCGGACCTCGGCTACGAGCGCGGAAACGCTGTCTCGAACATGGTGCACCGGGTCGACGATGCGCCGATGACTGCGCAGTACGTCCGTCTGTTCGACCAGATCTGGCACAACCCAGACCAGCTCGGCGACGTCACCGACGCGGTTTACGACCACATCGCCAGCGTGTACGCCGAGAACTCACCGGCGCGCATCTACTTCCTGATCCTCTACAACCTGTTCGCCGAGTTCCTCGACGACATCAGCGAGGACGTGCTGCCCAACGATCGCACCGGCTACAAAGAGACGGCGGTCTGGAACTCGCTCTACAACTTCCAGCGCGACGCTGCCACCGGGATAATCAACAAGCTCGAGACCTACAACGGATGCATTCTCGCTGACAGCGTCGGCCTCGGTAAGACCTTCACAGCCCTCGCCGTGATCAAGTACTACGAGCTGCGCAACAAGTCGGTGTTGGTGCTGGCCCCGAAGAAGCTGGCGGAGAACTGGACGAACTACAATGCGAACTTGACGACGAACATCTTCGCCAAGGATCGCTTCAACTACGACGTCCTCGCTCACACCGACCTGTCACGCACGAAGGGTGAGTCTGGGGGACTCCGGCTTGACCGAGTGAACTGGGGCAACTACGACCTCGTCGTCATCGACGAGTCCCATAACTTCCGCAACGCCGACTATGCGGAGGAGAAGGAATCCCGCTACCAGCGGCTGATGCGGCAGGTGATCCGCGAGGGCGTGAAGTCCAAGGTGCTCATGCTGTCGGCAACGCCGGTCAACAACCGGTTCAACGACCTGAAGAACCAGCTCCAGCTCGCCTATGAGGGCGAGTCGGAGAACCTCGCGAAGCATCTCAGCCTGTCCACGAGCGTGGAGAGGGTCTTCAGTGATGCCCAACGGGCGTTCAACGAGTGGTCGAAGCTACCGCCGGAGTCTCGCACCCCAGCCGCGATCATGAAGATGCTCGACTTCGATTTCTTTGAGTTGCTCGACTCGGTCACCATCGCACGGTCACGCAAGCACATCCAGGCCTTTTACGACACCACCGAGATCGGCGCGTTTCCGGAGCGCAAGCCGCCGGCCTCCATCCGTGAGCCGCTTACTGACCTCCAGGATGTCCCGACGTTCAAGGAGATCTTCGAGCAACTGCAGGAGCTAACGCTCGCCGTCTACACGCCCTTGAAATACGTACTCGATAGCCGTATGCAGAAGTACGACGACCTGTACAACATTGAGGGTGGAACGGCACGGTCAAACCTCGGGCAGCGGGGGCGCGAGCAGGGGCTGAAGAAGCTCATGACCGTCAACTTGCTGAAGCGGCTGGAGAGCTCGGTCGAGGCCTTTCGGCTCACCCTCGCGAAGATCGAGGGAGCGGTCGACCACACGTTGGGTCGGCTCGACTCCCACGAGGGCGCGATCGCCGACATGAACATCGACTTCGCTGGCCTGGACGTCGACGACGAGGAAGCCGTGGGCGCCGACGCTCTCGTGTTCGGCGAAAACATCAAAATCGATCTTGATGACGTCGACGTTGAGTCGTGGCGACGCGACTTGTGGAACGACCGTGAGACGCTCCGTGAATTGCTCGACGAGATGCGAAGGGTGACACCGGAGCACGACCGCAAGCTCCAGGCACTCACCGATCTGATCGTCGGCAAGGCCGCTCAGCCGATCAACGAGGGCAACCGCAAGGTGCTCGTCTTTTCTGCCTTCGCCGACACTGCCGAGTACCTCTACCGGGAACTGGCTCCGTGCCTGAGCAAGGCTGGCCTCGAGTCCGCCCTGGTGACCGGCGGCGGTCACGCCGCGAAGACCACGCTCGGTCCCGGCTATGACTTCCAACAAGTGCTCACGCTCTTCTCGCCGAAGTCAAAGCAGCGACACCTCACCATGCCCAAGGCGATCGGCGAGCTCGACGTGCTGATCGCCACCGACGTGATCAGCGAGGGCCAGAACCTCCAGGACTGCGACTACCTCGTCAACTACGACATCCACTGGAATCCGGTCCGGATCATCCAGCGCTTCGGTCGCGTGGACCGCATCGGTTCCACGAACACGTACATCCAGCTAGTCAACTTCTGGCCCGACATCTCTCTAGACGAGTACATCAACCTGAAGGAACGGGTCGAGAACCGCATGGTCATCGCTGACCTAGCAGGGACCGCCGACGACAACGTCCTCACCATGGAGGACGGCGACGCAGCCTTCCGCAAGGAACAGCTTCGGAAGCTGCAGAACGAGGTCATCGAGCTCGAAGACGTCCGCACGGGCGTCTCGATCACCGACCTCGGCCTCAACGACTTCCGCATGGATCTTCTGGGCTACATCAAGGAGTACGGCGATCTCGCGACCGCGCCCAAGGGCCTCCATGCCGTGGTCCCTGCCCGAGCGGACCAGGGACTCAAGCCGGGAGCGCTCTTCGCCCTTCGCAATGTGAACGCCGACAAGAGCATCAACCGCGGCAACCGACTCCACCCGCACTACCTCGTCTATCTCGACGACGACGGCAACGTCATCGCCGACCACACGGAGGTCAAGCACCTCCTCGACCTCATCCGTGCCGGATGCCGTCTCCACGACGAGCCGGTCAGTGTGGTCACGCGCATCTTCAACTCGGCCACCAAGGAGGGCGCTGAGATGGGGCACTACTCGGAACTGCTCACCGCGGCCATCAGCTCGATGGTCGACGTGACGGCCGAACGCGACCTGGACAGCCTCTTCACCAACGGAGCTACTACCGCGCTCACCCAGACTATCGGCGGGCTGGACGATTTCGAGCTCGTCGCCTTCATCGCCATCGTGGACCCGGCGCAGAGCACTGCATGAGGGCCCCGCTGTATCGCTGGCCGTCCGCAGCCCAGTTCGGCCGCACGGTTCCCAAGACCAAGTTCTACGAGCACGCGAGCATCGGTTCAACGATCAAGGACCGCTTCGTCTCCGACGTGCGACGCATCACATGGGCCTACAAGCTCGCCGAGTCGACGATCAACCTTCCGGGCAGCGTTGAGGTCCCAGAGATCCAGGTCTTCGAGATCGGAGCTAAAGAAGAGGACGTCGCGGAGAGCGTGCTCGCTGCGATCGACAAGGCGGTCCGAACTCCGATTATCTTCGAGATCAGCCGGGGGGAGGGCACCAACGGAAGCATCCGCATGGTCGCCGCCCACAAGCAGCTCGGTACCGGTCCCCCGAAATTGGGCCCCTACTTCAGTACCGACTGGCAACCCGCATCCGGCGACCGAGTCCCGCTACCGACAGCCATCGACTTGACGAGCATTTACATAGCGCTGCTACAGCCGCTGACGCCCGTCGCGTCGCGCGTTGGCGAAAATGTGTCCGAGGTCGTCGGCATACTCTTGACCATTCGGTCGCTCGAGCGCGAGATCGCTGCCTTGGAGCGGAAGCTCCGGAATGAACCGCAGCTCAATCGAAAGATCGAGCTGCGTCGAATCTTGAAGTCCAAGCAAGCAATGGTCATGGACCTTGCGAGCCCGACCCCCGGCCCGGCCACGGGCGAAGCGAACTGAGGGCAACCGTGGAGAAGCTGCGAATGACGTCACCCGACCTGACGGTGGCCAACATCAATAAGATCGCCGAGATCTTCCCGGGCGTTATCACGGAAGCCCTTGACGCGGAAGGCAACACGGTCTCGGCAATCGACTTCGACCTACTCCGCCAGGAACTTTCCGATCATTTGGTGGAGGGCCCGCAGGAGCGATACCAACTCGACTGGCCCGGCAGGCGCGCAGCAGCTCTCGCTGCCAACGCTCCTATCGCGAAGACACTACGTCCCGCGCGCGAGGAATCCGTCGACTTCGACACGACGAGTAACCTCTTCATCGAGGGTGACAATCTCGATGCACTCAAGCTGCTGCAAGAGTCGTACCTCGGCAAGGTTAAGCTGATTTACATCGATCCGCCCTATAACACGGGTAACGATTTCATCTATGCGGACGACTTCGCCGAGACGGCAGGGGATTATCTCGCCCGGTCGGGGCAGCGCGCCTCCACGGGGGAGCGCCTTGTTGCCAACCCCGAGTCGAATGGACGATTCCACTCTTTCTGGTTAAGCATGATTTATCCGGCTCTTCTTACTTGAGGTGGGGGCTGGTCAGCCCGCCGGCGATGAGCAGCATGCGTAGGCGGTAGTTGTCGCGGTTGCGGAAGCCGCGGGCGATGCGACGGTGGAGCTCGATGAGGCCGTTGACGGCTTCGGTGCCGCCGTTGCTGGCGCGGCCGGTGTCGAAGTAGGCCAGGAACGCCTCGCGCCACTGCTTCAGCGTCCGGCCGAGGCGGGCGATCTCGGGGACTGGGCAGCTGGGGAAGGAGTCGATGACCTTCTCGGCGATCTGTCGGCCCTCGGCGGTGTGCTCGTGCCGGTAGGCCGAGCGCAGCTGCTGCGCGCACGACCAGGCCAGCCAGACCGCCAAGTGTCGGTCGTCGGCGTCGAACGCGGCGTGCAGTCGTTCCCACTGCCGGTCGGTGAGGTTCTCCGCGCCGGCTCGCAGGGTGTTCCGGATGCCGTAGAGCGGGTCGTTCTTGCGGCCGCGGTGGCCGTGGATCTCCTGCTGGATGCGGCGCCGGCAGCGGTCCACGGCGTCGGTGCCGAGCTTGACGACATGAAACGCGTCCAGCACTGCGGTGGCGTCCTCGAGCTGGTCGTCGATGGCGTTCCTGTAGCCGTGGAACGGATCCAGCGTGGCTACCTGCACCCGGGCCCGGAACGCGTCGCCGCGTGCGGTCAGCCAGTCGGCGTAGACCTTGCCCGACCGCCCGGGTACCAGGTCAAGCAACCGGGCGCGGACCCGTCCGTGCTGGTCACGGGTCAGATCGACCATGCCGGTCAGCTCCTTGGGGCCGCGACCACCGTCCTCGACCGGCTTGGTCGAGACGTGGTGCCAGATGTGCTCGTCCACGCCCAAGGCGGTGACGTCGGCGAAGCGCGCCTCATCGGCGGCCATCTCCTCCAGCAGCGGCTTGACCGTCCGCCACACGGTGCGCCAGGTCGTGCCCAGCTGCCGGGCGATCCCGGCGACCGAGGCGTGCTCGCGGCGCAGCTGACCGACCGCCCACCAGGCTGCCCGGGTGGTGAGCAGCGCCCGTGGCCGGGCGAGGTCGGCGTGCTGCTCGGTGAACGCCTTGCCGGTGCACTCGTCCTCGGCGCAGCGCCAGGTCCGCTTGCGCCACACCAGCTCGACCGGGCGCCCGAAGCAGGGCACGTCGATCAGGACGACGTCGCGGCGACCGTGGCTGCCGACCAGGACGCCACAGGCCAGGCAGCCCATCGGCTCCGGTGCCGACTCGACCACCACCTGCACCCGGCCGGGCTGCTCGGCGACCTCGATGACGTGGAACCCGTCCAGGCCGACGAGCAGATCACAGCGGTCGCAGTAGGCGGAAACAGGACGTGAGCGCGCGCGAGCGCACGCCGTAGGCTCGGACACCGTCGAGGCCTTCCGGAACGGGTTGCTTGGTCGCTCCCGATCTTGGAAGGTCTCGACCCCTTCCCGGCCTCAGCTCACCCGCGCGAGTTCCTCACACCCACCTCAGGTACGAAGAGCCATTTATCCCCGCGTGAAGCTAGCGCGCAACCTTCTCACTGAGGAAGGGATCTTCGTTGCCGCGATCGACGACCGCGAGCATGCCAGCATGCGGGCGGTGCTCGACCTCGTCTTCGGCGCGGACAACTTCCTGGCGAACGTCGTGTGGCAAGGCTCCGGAAAGAACGATGCACGGTTCACTTCTGGAGGCCTCGACTACATGTTGGTGTACGCGCGCAGCAGATCGACATTGATTGAGAACGACGTTCGGTTCAGGGGGCCGAAGCGCGGTTACGAAGACGTGATGGCCGCGGGGCAACGGTGTTGGGCGGAGGCCGACGGCAATCCGGTTCGTGCCACAGAGCTATTTCGTGCATGGTGGAGGACCAAGCCTGATGTTGAGCCGGGTTTAACGGCGTACAGCGATATCGATGCTGATGGCAGCGTGTTCACGCGTGACAATCTTCGTTCACCGAATCCGCGCGATAATCTTATGTACGACGTTCTGCACCCGCGCACCGGCCTGCCCGTCAAGCGCCACCCGAACGGCTGGGTGTACGCGAAGGGACGGATGCAGTCGCTGATCGACGAGGGGCGCATCCTGTTCGGTGAAGACCACACGACGACTCCGCGGCTCAAGCGCCTTCTTTCAGACATGAGCACTCAGGCGATACGGCCGCTGGTGTCCCAAGAACGGGCGCCGGCCAGCGACGCACTCGCGCGACTCCTGGGGGGTAAGTACTTCGACTATCCGAAGGACGTCGGCGTGCTCGAAACATGGATTAATGCGTTAACCTCGAACGACAAGGAGGCCGTCGTCCTCGACTTCTTTGGCGGATCGGGTTCAACGGCCCATGCGGTGATGGCCATGAATGCCATGGATCGAGGATCGCGACGATTCATTCTTGTGCAATTGGACGAGCCAACTGACCCTAAGTCTCGTCCAGCCGAGCGCGGCTTCGAATCTATTGCGGATATCGCACGTGAGCGCCTGCGTCGCGCGGGTGCCGAGATAAAGGCCTCGGCGGGTCTCCTCGGCGACCACCTGGACACCGGATTCCGGTCCCTCCGAGTTGACACGACGAATATGACGGACGTACTGAGAACGCCTGATGAGACGGACCAGCAGACACTCACGGGGCTAGAGGACAGTGTGAAGCCTGGACGCACCAGCGAGGATCTCCTCTTTCAGGTCCTTCTTGACTGGGGCCTCGAACTCGCTGCGCCGATCTCCGTCCAGCAGATCGAAGGGTACGAAGTCTTTATTGTCGAGGACGGAGCGCTCGTAGCCTGCTTCGACGAAGATGTGACTTCTGATCTCGTCCGGATGCTGGCGAAGCAGGAGCCGTTGCGCGCTGTCTTCATGGACTCCGGGTTCACTTCAGATGATGCGCGCATCAACGCCGATCAGATCTTCAAGGAACTGTCGCCAGCGACTGACGTGCGGGCCATCTGACGCCGATGAAGCTTCAGTTCAAGATCCAGCCGTACCAGACCGAAGCGGTCGACGCGGTCGTCGACGTGTTCGCCGGTCAGCCTCGCCGGAGCAGCGTTTCGTACCGAATCGACCCCGGCGAGGTGAAGCCGAGCGCGGCGCCAGCCCTGTTCGAGGCCAGCACAACCCCCGACTCAGGCCTGCGCAACGCCGAGATCGAGCTCTCCGCGGCTCAGTTGCTCGCCAACCTTCACCAGGTGCAGAAGTCTCGTAACTTGCCATTGGCGACGAAGGTCGCCGACAGCAAGGCCGCGCCCGGTGCTCCGAACCTTGACATCGAGATGGAGACCGGCACGGGGAAGACCTACGTCTACATCAAGACGATCATGGAGCTCAACAAGCGCTACGGCTGGTCGAAGTTCGTTATCGTGGTTCCGTCGGTAGCGATCCGCGAGGGCGTGAAGAAGTCGTTCGACGTCACGTCCGAGCACTTCCAGCAGACCTACGGCACCAAGCCGCGCTCCTTCGTCTACAACTCCTCGCAGCTCCATGAGCTCGAGCGATTCAGCTCCGACGCTGGCGTGCAAGTCATGATCATCAACATCCAAGCCTTCAACGCCACCGGGAAGGACAACCGGCGCATCTACGACGTGCTGGACGACTTCCAGTCCCGCAAGCCGATAGACGTGATCAGCGCCAATCGGCCGATCGTCATCATCGACGAGCCGCAGAAAATCGGCGCTCCGAAGTCGCTTGAGGCTCTGTCCCGCTTCAACGCAATGATGGTGCTGCGCTATTCGGCCACCCACAAGGTTGAGCACACCAAAGTCCACCGGCTCGACGCCCTCGATGCCTACAACCAGAGGCTCGTCAAGAAGATCGCTGTCCGTGGCATCACGGTCAAGGGCCTGGCCGGCTCCACGGCCTACCTGTACCTCGACGCGATCGAGGTCAAGAAGGGCCAGTCGCCCGTGGCCCGCGTGGAACTGGAAGTTCAGACCAAGGGTGGTCCGATCAAGCGGCAAGTCAAGCGCGTCACCAAGGGCACTCGACTTCATGACCTCGCGAACGGCGTCGAGGCCTACAAGGACCTCGTGGTCACCGACGTCAGCGCGATTGACGACACCATCACGCTCAGCAACGGGGACGTCGTCGTCGCGGGCCAGCTCGCGGATCGTGACGTGACCGAGGAGACCAAGCGGCGAATCCAGATCCGCGAAGTCATCCGCGCGCACATCGAGAAGGAGCGCGAACTCTTCAGCCAGGACATCAAGGTCCTCTCGCTCTTCTTCATCGACGAGGTCGCCAAGTACCGTGACTACGACCGCGAGGACACCCTTGGCGACTACGCGCGAGTATTCGAGGAGGAGTACGCCGGCCTCGTGGAGGAGGTGCTGGGGGAGTTGGATCTCGACGGCGCGACAGCTGCTTACAAGGAATACCTCAGCCGTGACGAAGCCCGGAACGTGCACCAGGGCTACTTCTCGATCGACAAAAGGAGCAAGCGCCTCGTCGACGGCGACGTGCACAAGACCGGCGATGAAAAGGGACAGTCAAAGGACGTCGCCGCCTACGACTTGATCCTCAAGGACAAGGAACGCCTGCTGTCCTTCGAGGAGCCTGTGAGGTTCCTGTTTTCGCACTCCGCCCTTCGCGAAGGATGGGACAACCCCAACGTGTTCGTCATGGGCATGCTCAAGAGGAGTGACAACACCATCTCGCGGCGGCAGGAGATCGGGCGAGGACTGCGGCTCGCCGTCGACCAGCACGGCGAGCGCATGGACAACCCGGTCACGGTGCATGCCATTAACCAGCTGACCGTCGTGACCGACGAGTCCTACACCGACTTCGTGGCCGGCTTGCAGAAGGAGATCGCAGAGTCGCTGGCAGCGCGCCCGCGGAAGGCCAGTGTCAAGTTCTTCACTGGCAAGACGATCCACACCGACTCCGGCGAGAGCGCCGTCGACGAGAAGCTGGCGACCGCCCTGTACAACTACCTCCTGCGCAACGACTACGTCGACGACGACGGGTTCGTGACGCAGAAGTACAAGGAGGACAAGGACGCAGGGACGCTCTCCGAGCCGTTGTCCGAAGTCCTCAAGCCGGTTATCGACTTCGTTTGGCCATTGGTCGACGCCCTGTACATCGACATCCCGGCGCCGACGAACGACCGTAAGCCCAAGAAGATCCCGCTCAACGAGGAGAACTTCAAGAAGAAGGAGTTCCAGGAGCTTTGGAGTCGGATCAACCACAAGGCCGTCTATCAGGTCGAGTTCGACTCGGCGGAGTTGGTGGGCAGGTGCGTGGCGTCACTCGACACCCACTTGAACGTCGCAGCCATGCAGTACGTCGTCCAGTCCGGCAGGCAGCGGGACTCGCTAGACGCTGATGACCTGGCCAGTGGCGCCGGATTCGACGTCTCCACGACTTCTACCCAGACCGAGACGGTGTCTTCCGGGTCTCAGGTCAAGTACGACCTGCTGGGCGAGGTCGCCGAGAAGACTCAGCTCACTCGGCGCACTGCCGCTGCCATCCTTGGCCGGATCAACCCGAACACGTTTGGCAAGTTCCGTCTCAATCCGGAGCAATTCATCACCGAAGCCGCGCGACTCATCAACGAGCAGAAGGCCACGGTCATCGTCGAGCATCTGGCGTACGACGCGCTGGAGGACCGCTTCGACACGGCGATCTTCACGGAGAACCAGAGTGCCCAGGACTTCGCCAAGGCTGGTGAGAAGCTCAAGAAGCACGTGTACGACTACGTTGTCACGGACTCGAAGGTTGAGCGTGACTTCGTCACGGAGTTGGACACAAGCTCCGAGGTGGAGGTGTACGCCAAGTTGCCGCGCGGCTTCTTCATCCCGACTCCGGTCGGTGACTACAACCCCGACTGGGCAATCGCGTTCACCGAGGGTTCGGTCAAGCACGTGTACTTCGTCGCCGAGACGAAAGGCTCCCTCTCCACCCTTCAACTGAAGGGTGTCGAAGACGCGAAGATCGAGTGCGCCCGGAAATTCTTCGCCGACGTCAACAAGAAGTTCGAGGGCCAGGTGAAATACGACGTCGCCGACAGCTATTCCAAGCTGATGGAACTCGTGACGGGGTAGGGGCGATGACTGTGGCCGATACTGATCGGACGATCGATGGCGTAGCAAAGACCATCGCCGAAGTCCTGGAGAAGAAGAAGTACTCGATCGACTACTACCAGCGCGAGTACAAGTGGGAGTCGAAGCAGATCGCTGAGCTCGTCGCCGATCTGACTGCCAAGTTCCTCGACCTCTATGAGGCCGACCACGCCCGCCGGGACGTCGCCAAATACCCTGGCTACTACCTCGGTTCCATCATAATTTCACAGAAGGGCAGTCAACCTTTCGTCGTCGATGGCCAGCAGCGGCTGACCAGCCTCACGCTGTTCCTCACATACCTGCGGCGTCTCCAGCAGGGACGGGAAGAGGTCGTCAACATCGACGAGCTCATCTACTCCGAGAAGTTCGGGGAAAAATCGTTCAACCTCGATGTTCCAGATCGCAACGACTGCATGGAGGCCTTGTTCGAGTTCGGCGAATACGAACCGCCCTCGGACGCGGCGGAGTCAGTCCACACGCTCGTCGCTAGGTACGCGGAACTTGACGGGCTCTTCCCCGATGAGCTGAAGGGGGCCGCGCTCCCGTTCTTCATCGATTGGCTCAAGGACCGGGTCCAGCTCGTCCAGATCACCGCGTACAGCGACGACGACGCCTACGCCATCTTTGAGACGATGAACGATCGCGGCCTCAAACTCACCCCGGCAGACATGCTCAAGGGGTACCTGCTTGCCAACATGGAAGACGGGAAGCCTCGCACCAAGGCCAACGAGCTTTGGCGCAAGCGGTTGCGCAGCCTCGACGAGCAGGCGGAGGACGCCAGCTCCGACTTCCTCAAGACGTGGCTGCGAAGCCAGTACTCGACCCGGATTCGTGAGCGCAAGAAGGGAGCGCGTCCTGAGGACTGGGATCGCATCGGCACCGAGTTCCACCGCTGGCTCCGCGGCGCGAACGACAGCGTTGGCCTGAGGGCACGCGACGATTTCTACCACTTCGTGGTCCGTGACCTTGACTTCTACAGCCACCACTACGCGCGCATCCTTGACGCATCGACGGGACCCTTCCAGCCGGACAGCCCTCTGCGCTTCATCCGCTTTAACGCCGACCTCGGCTTCACACTGCAGAATCAGCTGCTCCTGGCCCCGCTCCGAGTCGATGACAACACGGCCGCCATCGACAGGAAGTTGGAGCTGGTCGGCCGGTTCACCGACATCCTCCTCGCGCGCCGCATCTGGAACTTCCGAGCGACGGCGTACTCAACGATGCAATACGCGATGTTTACCGTCATGCGGGACATCCGTGGCCTTAGCGAGACTGACCTGGCCAAGTTGCTCCGTGACTACCTGCTCAAGGTCGACGAGTCCTTTGACTACGACGGCCTGTACGTCCACCAGCAGAACCGGAGCCAACTCCACAAGATCCTGGCTCGGATCACCGACCACATCACCGTGAAGTCCGGCCAAGCCTCGAACTACATTGAGCTCACGAACGGTGCGAAGGTGAAGTACGAGGTTGAGCACATCTGGGCCGACCATCCCGAGCGGCACACCGACGACTTCAGCCATGAAGCCGATTTTGCGCGCCATCGAAATCGGATCGGTGACCTGTTGCTGCTGCCCAAGCAGTTCAACGCGAGCTACAACGACGAGACCTACGCGCAGAAGCGTCCGAGGTACTTCAGCCAGAACCTGCTTGCGGCCAGCCTGGATCCGCAGGCCTACGAGAAGAACCCCGGCTTCTTGGCCTTCGTCAAGGACTCGGGTCTGCCGTTCCGCGCCCACGAGGAGTTCAAAGCGGCTGACATCGTCGAGCGTGGCAACCTGTACCGCGATATCGCCAAGCAACTCTGGAACCCAGATGACCTGACCGCTGTCACGGCGAACGAGGTGCCATGACACGGCGAGCTGACGGCCAACCATGACGGTCAACCTGCCTGGGACCCGCCAACACAGAGGCCCGCAACAAGGCGCGCGGGATGGGCTGGCGTATCACCTGCGGCCTGCTGTCGGCCTTGGAAGCGTTCCGGGTTTGATGCCGCCTGCTTGTGAGACCAGGTGGATGGCGCCATACCCAAGAAGGACCTGCCCGAGGCTCGGGAGCTGGCGTTGCGGATGGTTCTCGATCATGTAGATGACTACGACTCAAGGTTCGCTGCCTGCCATGCTGTGTGGCACAGCTCGGCATCTCGGTTGAGGCGTTGCGCCGCTGGGTCGCTCAGTCGGGGCTGACATGTTCGACCAGCACCCGGGCCACGGTGGTCAGCCGGCGGCCAGGAACTCCTCGAACCTCTGCTCTAGGCGTTCAGGGTCAGGTCGGGCTGCCCGCTGGTGCGGCAAGGTCAATCGGACGCCATGCATCGCTTGGATGCCGTGCTTCAGCATCGGCCCGTCGACCTCGACGAGGACGTCCGGGCGCACCTGGAGGACGAAGTCAGGCCGCACGCCGATGATGTTTCGGTCGTAGGCCGCATGGTGGATCTTGCAGAGGCTCAGCCCGTTTGGGACGACCGGCAGCCCGCCCTCGTCGGAGTCCCGGACGATGTGCGCTGCGTCTAGCAGGTCCGTGTGCTGCAACCGGCAGACGGCGCAGCGCTTCTCGTAGGCCTGGAGGACTCGAGCCCGGAACACCGGCTGGTGAAGGCGGGCGCGCACCAACCGCTCCAGGTAGGACCGGTTGTCCGGGGTCAGCGATGCCACCAGGTCGGGGTCGACGAGGCGCTGGGCCTGGTCGACGGCGATGAGGAAGGCGTGCTCCTCCCGCTTCTCCGCAAGGACGTAGACCGGGAACTGGGCTTGGTAGACGCCCTTCGCGACGCCGATGAAGTACGCCAGTGGCCGCTGCTCCTGCATCGCCGTCCGCAGGGCACGGTTGTCGGAGTGGTTCGGGTCCGTGCCGCGGTAGGCGTACTTGACGAGACCGCCGGGCGCGATGGCGTCCTCGTACGGCGGCATCTGGTTCGGCGCGGTGAAGGTCGTGCGGATGGTCAGCGCGGCGTCCAAGGCCGCCGGCTTCCAGATGCCCGGCTGGACGACGAGCTTCAACGGCTGCCCGCCGACGCGGAACTCGTTGATCTCCGCGGAGGTCACACCCTCGGGATGCAGCGCGGTGAGCCGCTCCAGGTGCGCGAACATCGCGCTCCGCACCTGCTCGTCCAGCACAGCAGCAGGCTATCCGCCGGATCCACGGACGGCCGTGCGAGGACAGCTGACCGACCCGCAGGCCTAGCGTTCCCGCGCCGCAGCCAGCTCGAGCACCGACGCGGGCAGCGCGTGCTCCAGCTCCCACAGGATGCGCATGGGGCGCTCGCCGGTGTGCGACTCGTAGGTCATCGGTCCGGCGTAGAGGAATGGAGGCGTCCCACCTGTCTCCGTCGTCTTCGTCTCGCGGAGGAACAGGTGCACCGTGGAGCCCTGCTCGCGGTGGTTGATGTAGCGCTGACCAGTCGGTGACGCCTCCGCTGTCGTGCTCTGCGACTCCCACTGGAAGAGCGTGGGGGACAACGGACGGTCCGCGTACATCGTTGTGGCAGAGAACTGGTCTTCGCTCTTGTGCAGGGTCACGAAGAAGACGTCGGCCTGATCACCTGGCACCCAGCGCACCCCCTGTCCGAAGGTCCCGGCGAGATTGCGCATGCCGAACGCCGCGAACGCCTCATCGCGGCTGTAGTGCGCGTGGAGATGGAGCGGGCAAGGCTCGGACGGGTCCAAAGTCGGCGTCGCGTTACGGATGCGCTCGCGGAGGACGCTGCTGAGCTCCAACAGCTCCTCTGCACGTCCAGGGTTGGCGAGCAAGAGATCGAGCGAGTCCTCCATGCCCGTGAACGGCACCCGCCAGCCCCACAGCGAGAAGTGCAGCATCGCCGCCAGCCGCTGGACGCGCTCGTTCACGTCTAGGCCGCTGCGCCTCGTGGCGACGCTGGCGAAAGACTGGATGAACTCGAGTCGCTCGACGTCGTCGATGTGCAGCAACCGGCTGAAGGCCGCGCCGAGCGCCTTGTCATCGGGCCCCGGCACGGTGGCGTCCCAGCCGACCGCTCGACGCAGGTCCAGCCAGCTTGCCTTCGGCCCGCAGTACAAGTCTTCGAGTTCGACGCCGTTGTCCTCGAGGAACTGCGCCAGGCCGGGACTGCTCTGGCCCTGGGCTTCGACAAGCAGGCCGTTCCACGAGACGCTGAGCGAACGCTTGACGTTCTCGAGGACGACGTCCTGCGCGACAGGATCCAACTCGATCCGGGACCCGGCTGGCAGGTGGGGGAAGCCCTGCTCGACCTCCTGCCGCAGGCCGCCACGCGACGTGCCGGTCAGCGCCCGAAATCGCTTGTCGAAGCGGAAGTCCCGATGCTGGGCACCGATGAAGTCCAACACCGTGAGGTGGGTCTTGCCCTCGGACAGGCGGAGCCCGCGCCCGAGCTGCTGCAGAAAGACAGTCGCGCTCTCCGTCGGACGGAGAAACAGCACAGTGTCGATCGTTGGCAGGTCCAGACCTTCGTTGAACAGGTCGACGGTGAACAGCACGTTGACCGACCGGTCAGCGAGCGCGGCGAGCGCTGCAGCCCGGTCGGCAGGGCTCGTCAGGCTCGTGATCGCAAGGCTTGGAATGCCCGCGGCGGTGAACGCCTCGGCCATGAACTGCGCGTGCTGGACGCTCACGCAGAAGCCGAGGGCGCGCATCTGAAGGGGGTCGGGAACCTTCGCGTGCACCGCCTCCAGGATGACCTGGACACGCTGCTGCGACCGTGTGTACAGGTCAGTCAGCTCTGCGACGTCATAGCCGCGCCCGCGCTTCCACTGCAGCCGGTCCAGTGCCACTCCGTCGTGGACGCCGTAGTACTCGAACGGCGCCAGCAGTTTCTGTTCGAGGGCTTCCCACAGACGGAGTTCGACGGCTGTGCGCCCGTTGAACCACTTGCGAACGTCGGCGCCGTCGGCCCGTTCGGGAGTCGCGGTCAGCCCCAGGAGAACCTTCGGCTCGAAATGTTCGAGCAACCGCTGGTAGGTCGACGCTTCAGCGTGGTGGAACTCGTCCACGACGAACAGGTCGAAGTGGCCAGGGCTCAGCTCCGCTAGGTCCAGGTAGGCCAGTGACTGCACAGAGGCGAAGACGTGCTGCCAGGCACGGGGGCGCTCACCACCCACGAAGAGCTCGCCGAAGTGTTCGTCGTCCAGCACGCGCCGGAAGGTGTCGCGGCTCTGGGCCAGCAGCTCCTTGCGATGGGCGACGAACAGCAGCGTCTCGACCGTCCCTGCCGCGCGGAGGCGTTGGTAGTCCAGAGCGGACACGACCGTCTTGCCGGTGCCTGTGGCCATCACGACGAGGTTGCGCCAGTGCCCGTGGACGATCCGCTCGGCAGCGAGGTCCTCGAGGATCTCCTGCTGGTAGGGAAAGGGGCGGACCGGCTGCGGAGCTGGCGGCGCTGCTGTTTCGTCCGGTGCCGGCAGGGTCGGGGTCTGGGGCATCGGGTCTGAGACGCGGGGGTCCGAAACCACGTTCTCGGGCTGCCAGTCCTCTCCGATGAGGAAGCGGAGAAGCGCATCGCGATCGCTGGGCAGGTCGAACTCAGCTGATCGCCGGCTGTGAGGGAGGACCGATGCGAGCGGGTTGTCCTCATGAAGCGTTGGGTCCTCGAACGTCCCCCGGGCGTACAGGACCACCAGTCGGGCAGGCCGTCCGTCGCTCTTCAGACGCAGCACACGGCCAAGTCGCTGGACCAGCTGCCGCCGGCTGCGGTTGGCGGCGACGATGACGGCGAGGTCCGCCTCGGGGACGTCGACGCCCTCGTCGAGGACCCGTGGCGCCGCGAGAAGGTGGGCCACGCGGTCGCGGAAGGCCGCCATGCGGTCCCGGCGCTCGTCGCGGTCGAGACCTGAGAACAGGGTCGATGCGGGGATGCCGGCGTCCTCGAACACGTCCGCCGCGCTCTCGGCGCTCTCCTTGGTCTGCGTGAAGACCAGCGCGCCGTGGGCGCGCCGGACCGCCGGTTCCAGCTGCGCCAGGGCGATGAGCTTCGCCTGCGAGCCAGCCAGCAAGCCGCGGCGAGCGCTCATCGGTCCTAGGTACATGCGCGCATAAGCAGAGGCGCCGTCCTGGCGGCCACCGCGAGCGAGGTTGTTGAGCGTGAGCATGAAGCGGCTGTAGGAGTCGCGCGATACGCCAAAGCGGGTCTCGAGCGCCCGGGCCGCCACGTCCATCCGTTGCGAGCAGTAGTCGTACTCGCGCTGCTCTTCGGCACTCAGGTCGACGGCCACGAGGGCGATGTCGAACGGGGCGATGATGCCCTCGGCCACGGCACGGTCGTACCAAAGCGTGAAGACGACGTCCCCGAAGTAGGGGCGCAGGTAGGTCGCGATCCCGTCGTCCTCACGTTCGAAGGTTGCTGTGAGGCCGAGGCGGTTCTGAAAGCCTTCTTCGAGCGCCTGGGCGAAGCCCGGAGCGCCGTAGCGGTGGCACTCATCGGCGATGAGGAGGTCGCTGTCGCGAGGGTGGAACGTCCGTCGGGCCGCGGAGTTCACGATCGCCACCAGGGCGTCGCACGTGTCCAGGTCGTCCTGCCGGCCGCCACCGAGGCGACCGATCCGCACGCCCGGAAGCCGGTCGACCAGGCCCGCGTGCCACTGGTCCTGCAGCTCGGTCGTCGGCACAACCACCACGACGCAGCCCCCGGCCACCAGTGCGTCCCGGGCCGCGGCGATCCCGACGAACGTCTTGCCGGCACCCGTCACGGCTTCGACCACCCCGCGGTGTCCGGCGGCCTGCCAGGCCGCTATCGCCTCGCGCTGCCACGGGCGGAGCAGAGGGGCCATGTCCGGCAGGTCGGGATAGGCCCGCCGAGCTCTGGGCGGTCGGGACGCCGGGACAGGTTCGGGCGCAGCCATCCCTGCACCCGCGCCAGTCCTCGCGGCGCCGTCGTCGGCGGCGGCCAGGCCGTGCAGGACCGGACCAGAGTCCTCTACTGCGACCTCGGGGCTTGGCTCCGCGAACAGCTGCAGTTCCAGGTCGTCCACGCGCGCGAGCAGCTCGTCGCGCTCCCGCCGCAATGCCCGGTTCTCGGCCATGACCCGACGGAGGACGACCCAGGGGTCCACAACGGCGCCATCCTGCGTGGACATGCATCCCCCGAGTCCGAGTCGGCCGCGACCGCCCGACGC
Source organism: uncultured Actinomycetota bacterium (assembly GCA_963723745.1). Lineage (GTDB taxonomy): Bacteria > Actinomycetota > Actinomycetes > Mycobacteriales > Geodermatophilaceae > CAVRRZ01. The sequence goes on along the minus strand of CAVRRZ010000005.1, from coordinate 805,402 downwards.
TAGGTCACCAGCCCGACGATTCCGGCGACTTCGGCACGTGCCGTCACCCGTGCGTGTGGCAGTCGTGACGATCGGGGCTAACTTGCACATTCGGGACCTGGTTCGTGTCGTAGGTGCCACCTAGCGTGGCGGTGCGAGCGCGATCCGCGTCGTCGCGCAGCTCGTACCACGGGGAGAGAGCTTGACCACGCCGCCCGCTGCCACCCGCGCGACCGATCCGGTCCTCAAGGACAAGGTCAACCGCCTTATTCAGTTCCTCAAGGACCTGGTGACCGCTCGGGCGGTCCCGGTGCGCCAGGTGACCGGGCACCTCGACCACCTCTGGCTCGACGAGGTGCGGGAACTGGCGGTGGTGGATGCGGAGGCCGCTGCGGGGGGAGCCCTGCTGCGGTTGCCTCGGGTCGTCCTCGAGCCTCCGCCGGCGCTCCCGTCGTTGCTGCAGGGCTGGGTGCCGGTGTCGGAGCGGGACAACAGCGCTCTGGACGCGCCGAGGCTGCGGTTGGAGGGAGCCGACGAAGAGGGCAACCGGGTACGGCTGGACGAGCGGCCGGACATCGCGCTGGCGTACGACGCGTGGCTGCCGGACTGGCAGCGCTGGGCGGACCGCGATCGCCCGCAGCGGCTGCTGCACCGGACGTATGACCGACTCCGAACCATGCGGCAGCAGACGCTGGAGAACCCTGAGAGCGTCGAGGCGGTCGTCGCCGGCGGCCTCCTGCACCTGCCCGACCATGACGTGCGCACGCATGTGCTCGCACACCGCGTGACGGTGGACATCGAGATCGAGACCGGCGACGTCGTGGTCAGGCTCGATCCGTCCGCAGCGACGGCGCTGGAGGACGGTCGGGTCCTCGCAGGCCTCGACATCTTCGACGACGGCGGTACGGCGGCGCTGCGGGTACTGATCAGCGAGCTCGACGTCCGTCCGGCCCGCGACAACGCGCTGACCTTCCTCAAAGAGTGGGCCATCCGTGCGGTGCTCGCGCCGGTCGAGATCGCGGAGGGATGGGCCCCGCCGGCGGGAAGAAAGGCATCGCTGTCGCCTTCACCAGCGATCGTCTTGAGGCGACGCGGGGCTTACGCGCTTCAGGAGTACTACAACGACATCCAGCGGACCCTCGCAGACGCCGGCGAGGCAGTTCCTCTGGGTCTCGCACAGCTGGTGGAGTCGATCGAGGCCGAAGATCGGGTCGCTTGGCTGGAGGCCACCGGGGCAACGGCCGGTGTCGACGTGGCCGACGACCCGCTGTTCCCGCTGCCCGCCAACGAAGAGCAGGGGCAGATCATCCACCGCCTGCGCGACGACACGGGCGTCGTCGTCGAAGGTCCGCCGGGCACTGGCAAGACGCACACCATCGCCAACCTGATGTCGGCCCTGCTCGCTCGCGGCCAGCGGGTCCTCGTTACGAGTGAGAAGGCCCAGGCGCTCAAGGTCCTCCGAGACAAGTTGCCTGCGGAGATGCAGGAGCTCTGCGTCTCCATCACCGATGCCAGCCGGGGCGGTTCGCTGGAGCTGAGCAGGAGCGTGAGCCGGCTCGCCGCCGAGCACTCCTCCTACAACCCGGCTCGGGCGCAGCGGGTCATCGACGACCTCACCGGAAAGCTGAACCAGGCGCGGACGCGGCGGGCCGGCATCCTGGAGGAGATCCGCTCCCTGCGTGAGGCCGAGACCTACCCGCACCCGGAGGTCGCCCCGGGGTTCGACGGCACGCTGGCCCGGATCGCCGAGCGGGTAGCCGTCGCGCAGGCCGAGCACGGATGGATGCCGGTACCAGCCGCGGGCTCGCTGCCGCTCACGGTGTCCGAGTTCGAGGAGCTCCGCCGACAGCTTCCGGGCGACACCGACGTCCGCCGGCGACGCCGCGAACAGTCGCTGCCACCGGCCGTGGCCATTCCGGACGTGCAGGTGGTGCGCCGGCTCGCCAAGGACGTTGCGCGTGGGGAGGCCGCACGCGCCGGGCAGTCCGGACCCCTGGCTGACGTCCTCGGCCAGCTCGACGCCGGAACGCTCGCCGAGCTCATCCGTGTCTGCGGTGAGATCCGCGACGGGATCGCCGGCTTGTCGTCGGGAGTCGACGCCTCGTGGGCGATGCCGGTCCTCGACAGCGTCCTGCGCAGGGACAACGAACTGCTCTGGCAGCAGATCGGACAGGCGCGTCAGCTCGTCGACGACGCCCAGGCGATGAACTCCGAGATCGGCTTTCGGGACGTCCAGGTCGCCAGCGACGCCCCACCGGCACCGCTCGCGCAGATCTTCGCCAACCTCGCGCGCTACCTGCAGGACGGCGGTGCGCTGAAGAAGCTCTTCAAGAGCGACCAGCAGAAGGCGGCCGAGCCATACCTGCCGGGCGCTTTCGTCGAGGGCCAGCCGGTGACGACGGCCGAGCAGGCGCACATGGTTGCGCTGCACCTCTCAACGCTGGCCCGGCTGCAGGCGTTCGGCTCGGCGACCGCGATGGTCCAGATCCCTGGTGGGGTCGCAGGCCCCCGGGCGTTCCAGGTCTCGCATGCCCACCGCGTCGTCCAGACGATCGAGGCCATCGAGGCTCTCCGCGCGGCCCGTGACCGACTGGCCACCGCTCTCAGCCGCATCCCGGCGATGCCCCGGGTCGACCTCGTCACCACCCAGGGTGTTCGAACCTTCGTCGACGTCGCCACGGTCTTTGCTGACGTCGAGATCGCCCGGCGGGCCTCCGATGAGCTGGCGCGACTGGCGACCGCCCTTGAGTCGACCGTCGAGCGAGCTCAGCGTCCACCAGAGCTCGAATCGGCGGTGGAGGCGCTCTGGCGAGCGGAGGCTGAGACCTTCGAGGCGGCGCTCCACGATCTGGAGATCGCTGGCCACGAACGCCGGGCCCAGCTGCGGTGCGACGAGTTGTCGCAGCGGCTCGGCACCGCAGCCCCCGTCCTCTTGGCGTTGCTCCGCGAGTCGATGCGCGAGGACGTCTGGGTCGAGCGGCTCGCACAGCTCGATGACGCCTGGGGCTGGGCTTGCGCTGCGACGTTCGTCCGCGAGCGGACGGCACCAGGCCGCGAGGACGCGCTCGATCGCGACCTCGCCGTGGTGGATCGGGACATCGCCAAACTGACCGCCGAGCTTGCTGCGCAGCAGGCGTGGAAGGCCTGCCTCGGGCGTATGAACGCGACTCAGGTGACCGCTCTCCAGGCCTACCGGGACAGCATGGCCAACGTCGGCAAGGGCAGCGGCAAGTACGCCCAGCGTTTCCGCCTGGCCGCGCGCGAGGCCATGAGCGCCGCCCAGGAGGCCGTGCCGGCGTGGGTCATGCCGCTGCAGGAGGTGCTGGCCTCCATCCCGCCGCGCCAGAGTGCCTTCGATGTGGTGATCGTCGACGAGGCGAGCCAGGTGGGCATCGAGAACCTGTTCCTGCTGTGGCTGGCGCCGCGCGTGATCGTCGTCGGTGACGACAAGCAGTGCACGCCGTCCGAGGTGAAGCACGGAGCCCTGGACAAGGTCTTCGACCGGCTCGACACGATGCTGCCTGATGTCCCGAACTACCTGCGGTCGACCTTCACCCCGAGGTCAAGCGTCTTTTCCATCCTCCGGACGCGATTCGGTCAGGTCATTCGGCTGCGTGAGCACTTCCGGTGCATGCCGGAGATCATCACGTGGTCGTCGCAGATGTTCTACCGCGATGCCCCGCTGGTCCCGGTCCGGCAGCACGGCGCCGACCGACTGCCTCCGCTGAAGACCACGTTCGTGCCCGGCGCGTACATCGAGGGCGCCAACGCCTTGCTGCGCAACGAAGTCGAAGCCGAGGCGATCGTCGAGGCGCTCGTTGGCTGCCTGAAGGACCCCTCCTACAGCGGCAAGACCTTTGGTGTGATCGTCCTTCAAGGGCAGGCGCAGGTGGGCCTCATCCGTGATGCGTTGCTCAACCGGGTCGAGCCGGACGAGTGGGAACGCCGGGACATCCGGGTCGGGACGCCACCGGAGTTCCAGGGGGACGAGCGAGACGTCGTCTTGCTGAGCCTGGTCACTGCACCGGATCACAAGCGCGCGTCGCAGACGCGATTGGACGCCCAACGCTCGTACAACGTCGCGGCATCCCGCGCGCGGGACCAGCTGTGGTTGTTCCACTCCGTGATGGCCGACCAGCTCCGACAAGACGACCTGCGATCCCAGCTGCTCTCGTACATGACCTCGATGCCAGTCGCGGCGGCGGCGGCGATGCCGGACGACGTGCCGGAGAACGAGCGCCACCCGGAGTTCGACAGCCTGTTCGAGCAGCGCGTGTTCCGGCGCATCCAGCAGCGGGGCTACCACGTGACGCCGCAAGTCGAGGTCAACGGGCGGCGCATCGATCTCGTCGTCACAGGGGCTCAGGGACAGCTGGCCGTCGAGTGCGACGGGGATGCATGGCACAGCTCCCCGGAGCAGGTCTCCAGCGACTTCGCACGGGAGCTGGAGCTGCGGCGCTGTGGGTGGCACTTCTGGCGGATCCGCGAGTCGAGGTACTACCTGGATCCGGAGGGCGCGCTCGCCGACCTCTGGGTCACGCTCGACAAGCGCGGTATCGGACCGGCTCGGATCACCGTTGACGGGCAGAGCGCTGGTGACTGGACCCCGCAGTCGCTCCCGACAGTGGACGACGAGGACGAGGACGAGGACGGCGAGGACGAGTCGAGCGAGATTGTTGAGTCGCACGTCCCGATGCCCCGCCTCCCCGAGGCGGAGCAACAACCACCGGCGTCCCTAGCCCTTGCCGCACCGGTTGCACCTGCCGCTCCCGGCGCGGACAGACTTTCGGCGGCCGATGATATGCGCCTGTCGACTGGCGGTTCGCCTGCACCACGGCGGCCCGAGCTCCCCACGCAGCCGGAGGTTGAGGGCGTTCAGCACAGGGGCGTGGGGTGGGCAGATCAGCGGCAGTTGGTGTTGGACCTCGCCGCAGCAGGGCCACTCACGAACGAGAGCGTCCGATTCCTTCTCGCTGTCGATGCTGACGCCGCGCGCGCTGTGCTGAACACGCTTGTCGATGAGGGGTTGTTGCACAAGCGAGGGGCGACCAAAGGCACTCGGTATGAGCTGCCCGACGGGGCCGCTGAGCGATGGACCACCCCCACGCCGGGGCTGGTGACGTCTTCCTTCCAGCCCGAGGAGGTACGTCTCCAAGTGTCGGAGACAGATGCTGGTCAGCTCGTCCTGGAGCTCGCCGGCCACGGGGCTGTAACGAACGAAGCTGTGCGTCAGCTGCTCGGGGTGCACAGCGAAGAAGCTCGCCGGGTCCTCACCGCTCTCACCGACGAAGGGTTGCTCGAACGGCGCGGCGCCACGAAGGGGACCAACTACGTCCTCATCGGCACAAGCTCGCCGGCACCGCCTGAGGCCATGGGGAGATCGGCCGAGGACCAGAAGACCGCCGAGCCTGTCCAGGGGCACGGTTCGCGGGAGACGGAGCACGCCGCGCTCTCGACAGGGACGCCGAGCGGCGGCGTGGCCTCTTTGGAGGGGGCGTTCGAGAAGCATGTCCTCCAGGGGCTCAACGTCATCTCGGACTTCCTCAACGAATGGTGGCTCGAGAAGCTCGAGATGCTTGGCGCCGTTGGCCTGGCCCGGTATCTCCTTGCGCGCCAACAACCGCTGCGGCTTCTGCGTGCGCTGGCGAATCGCGGACTGCTGCAGTACAGCCTCGAGGCCGCTGTCGTAGATCGGCGCTTCGCCGCGCTGTTCACCCAGGTCGAAGTCCGGATCGCCTCCGAGCGCCTGGAAGAGCTCGGTTACGACGGCCAAGTCCAACAAGCACCATGAAGGAGATCTGTCGGAGGAGCGGCGGTGGCATTGGTGGGAGCGCCTCCGGGCGCACGTCGCGAGGGATTTGCGCGACGCGGCTGGTCAGCCGTTGACCGCGCGGCGGTTTCCGGACGAACCGGTGTTCGGCTCGTTCGCCGAGCAGCTGTTCGCTGAGGCGCTGCAGGAGCAGCTGCCGGACGACGCCGTGCTCTTCTGCAACCTCCGCTTCAGCGACGGCAGGCAGGACCGGGAGGCCGACCTCGTGGTCGCGTGGCCCGGTGTGGGCGTCGCCGTGGTCGAGGTCAAGGGCGGCAGCGTGTCGCTGGACCGGGGGGAGTGGCGGCAGCGCCAGGACGGCGTCGACAGCGTCATCCACCCGGTCGATCAGGCGGTCGCCTGCAAGTACCTGCTCTGCGAGTACCTGGCCGACCATCCGCGCTGGTCCGCGGGGCGTCCGCGTACCGCTCACCTCGTCGCGGTGCCGGCGACCACGTTGCCCGGCGACTTCATGGCACCCGGCCTGGCCCGCTGGATGGCGCTCGACAAGACCGACGTGGCGCACGCCGCTGCACGCATCCGGGCGGCGCTGGACAAGGTCCGCGACGAGCCGGACCCGCCGACCGCCGAGGACGTCGACCAGCTGGTCGACTGCCTCGCCGGGACGGCGATCCCGCAGCAGCACCTCATCGCGGAGCTGGCCGAGCGCGAGGCCGCCTGCGACCTGCTCACCAAGGACCAGGCCAAGGTGCTCGACCTGCTCACCGCCTATAACCGGGTCGAGATCCGCGGCGGAGCGGGTTCCGGCAAGACCTGGCTCGCCGTCGAGAAGGCCCGTCGGCTCGCCGCCGAAGGCCAGCGGGTCGCGCTCATGTGCTACTCGCGCGGCCTGGCCGAGTTCCTGAAGCGCCGCGTCGAGAAGCTGCCCAAGCGGCAGCGGCCGGCGTACGTCGGCACCTTTCACTACCTCGGCATCGGCTGGGGTGTGCCCGCCGGTTCCGACGACGACAGTCGGTACTGGGAGGAGTTCCTGCCGGCCGAGATGGTGCGGCTGGCCGGCGACCTGCCAGAGGATCAGCGGTTCGACGCCGTCGTCATCGACGAGGGGCAGGACTTCGCGCAGAGCTGGTGGGACGCCGTCGTCGCGGCGCTGCGCGATCCCAACCGGGGGTGCCTGTATGTCTTCTCCGACGAGGGGCAGCGGATCTTCGCGCGTCAGGGGCGGCCGACCGTCGAACTCATGCCCATCCCGCTCAGCGAGAACCTGCGCAACACCAAGCAGATCGCCGGCACCTTCTCCAGCCTCGCCCCGGAGCAGATGCGGATCCGCGGTTCGTCCGGCGTGCCTGTGCGGTTCGTCCAGTGCTCGCCGGAGGATGCGGTCAGCGCCGCCGACGACGCGGCCGAGGCGCTCCTCGAGGAGGGCTGGCCACCGGAGTCGCTGGCCCTGCTGACCACGCACCGGCGCCATCCCGTGCAGGCGGAGAGGCAGGCCGAGGGCCAGGACGCCTACTGGGCCACCTACTGGGCCGACGACGACCTCTTCTACGGGCATGTGCTCGGGTTCAAGGGTCTGGAGCGGCCGGCCGTCGTCCTCGCTATCAACGGCTTCCGCGACGAGTCGCGCGCCCGGGAGATGCTCTACGTGGGACTGTCTCGCGCGCGGGACCTGCTCGTCGTCTGCGGTGACATGGAGCTGATCCGACGAGTCGGCGGCGAGGCGGTCGCGCGGCGACTCCTGGACTCTCCGACGCAGGCTCACTGAGAGGCAGTCGTGGAGTTCATCCTCAACGGTGTCCGTCACTCGCTCGACGCGTCGTCCGTCCGCTCAGCACTTCGTGGCGGAGCTCCGGACGACGTCCGCACGCACTGGGTGGACGTCGACGGCGTCCGCTGGCCCCCGAAGCAGGCGCTGGCTCTCGCCACGGGCGTCGGCGCCTCGGAATTCACGTCGCACCGAGCGCTCGGCCTGTTCGAGCGGCTCGGTTTCGGTACGAGCCCTTGGGGAGCTGACCGGCCGGCCGACCGGACCCGGGCGCCGGTCCACCCGAGCCAGACGCCGATCGAGAGGTCGGCCCGGGTTGGACCGGCTGGGCCCGCAACTGCGGCTGCGGACATCGTGCTGGTCGGCTGCTCCGGCTCGAAGGCGGCGAGACCCGCACGGGCCGCTGACCTCTTCACCGGCGCCGCGTTCGGAAAGGCTCGCGACCTCGCTATCGGGCGCGGAAAGCCCTGGTACGTGATCAGTGCGAAGTTCGGCCTGCTCCATCCGGACGAGCTCATCGCCCCCTACGACGTCTACCTGCCGAAGCAGTCCGCTCGCTATCGGAGCGCCTGGGGCAGCTGGGTGGTGGCCCAACTCGGTGAACGGCACCAGCTGCGCGGCGCGGTGGTCGAGACGCACGCCGGCAGCGCCTACTGCGAACCCCTGATCGGTCCACTGGCGGAGGCCGGCGCCACGTTGACTCAGCCGCTCGACGGCCTTCGGCTCGGCGAGCGGTTGGCCTGGTACAGCGGTGCGGGCGGTCAGGAGCTCGTTCCCGAGGAGGCGTCGGACGTCGCGTGGCTGCTGGAAGAGCGCAATGCGGTCACTCCGGAGGCCTTCTTGGCGGCAGGCCGCGCGGCCTCCGACCAACCCGGGCTCTACAGCTGGTGGGTCGACGCCGGCGGCGCCCATGCGTTGTCCGCCAGCCTGGGGCACCGCATCGCCTCCGGGCTCATCTATGCGGGACGCGCGGGCGGCGTGCGACCGAACGGGGCCACCTCGACGAACACGCTCTGGGGACGGCTGGCGACCATGCACCTCGGCGGCAATCGCGAGTTCTCGAGCTTCCGGCTGACTCTGGCTGCCTGCTTGTCCGAGCCGCTCCAACAGCCGTTGCCCGAAGGGGAACTCACCGCGTGGATGCACGAGCACCTGCGAGTGGCGGCCCTCCCGCTGCCCTCGTCGGCGGTGGTCACCGCGGAGGAGGCGTTGCTGCAACGCGCCGATCCGCCGCTGAACCTGCACGGGATGGCCCGCACCCCGTTGCGTCAGACGCTCACGCAGCGGCGCAGGTCCCTAGCATCCGGACGCTGACCTCGAATGGCGATTCTGGCGCTGTGCCTTGAGGCCGTGGGATCGCCCGGGTCGGTGGTCGGGACAGCGAAGGACTGAACGGTTACGCCAGATCTCAAGAGGTCACTGGCTACTCGTTGTCGGTGTCAGGTACCTCTGCTGGAAGGCGGCGATCCAGTCCGCGGCGGTAGATGAGGCGATCACCGCAGCCACCTCTTCCAAGGTTCGGCGTTCGTAGGTGAGGGCGTCCTGGAGGTGGCGGCGGTATCGGACGTCGACGGAGCTGGCGGCCTCGTTGATCGCGGGGGCCAGGAGCACGAACCGGGAGTGGGTTACCAGGCCGCCCGGCCCGGTCATCGAGAGCGCGAGCAGGTGGTCGAACCAGACCTGGCGTAGCGGAAGCGCCTGCAGGGCAGGGTCCTCGGGCTCGCGGAAGGCGCCAGAAGATGCCGCCACCGCCGAGTAGCGCGGGTTCTGGCCCGGAGACCCGGGGTCTTGCGTCATGTCTTCGTGGTACTTGACCTCGATGCCCACCAGGGTCGGCGCTCCGGATCGGTCGCGGCAAAGCCAGGCCACGTCAAATGCGGAGCGGTTGCCGAGGAAGCGTGGATCGCCACGGCCCGGTGACCACTCGAAGCGGATCGACTCCACGGAGTCGACGAGGTCCGGCCATAGGGTCCGGCCGACCACACCGGCCAGCTGGAGGTCCTGCTGCAGCTCGGCGAACAGGTTGAAGGCCAGGGGCTGCGACGACAGCATGTTGTCGTAGATGCGGGGAGCGCTGATCAGCGCGCCCGGTACTTGCTTCGCTTCTGCCACCGCGCGGGCGACCCCGGGCGTCAGGAAGTTGCTGGTCGTGTCGTCGGCAGGCAGCCGCGAGCCGAGAGCACGTCGGCCCGCCATTCCGACCGGCTGACCGAGCTGCTGCCGCCACCGGGCCTGGCGCAGTCGCAGCTCGGCCTGCCACGGCGCGTCCTGAGCGACGAAGACGTCGGCAGCCTCGAGTGCCTCTCTGCTGGGGAACACCGGATCAGCCATCCGTGTCAGCGTCGAGTCCGCAGTCGAGGTGCGCAGCAGCGCCTGGGCCGTGCCAGCGGGACCATTCCGCGGTCTCCCGCCCGCGGGACAGGGCGTGGTTCCACTTACCCGCCGCCTTCAGCCACAGCAGGATGTCGTGCAGCCGAAGGCGGGTAAGCGCCACGTCGTCCTTCCCGGTCATGAGGTCGGCGAACGCCTTCTCCAGGGCCGAGAACTGGTCCGCGTTCGCCTGCAGTTCACGGTGCACGACACCCCACAAGCCGACGACGCCGTCCCTGTGCGGCTTCAGCTTTGGGGCCGTCAGGCCGTCGATGAGCGGGAAGAGCAGCGGGCGCTTGTGGTGGAGCAGCTTGTGCGTGAGAGCGACTCCGACCCCGTCAGTGGCCATGCACTCCCGCCACGCCTGGTCCAGAGCGTTGCCGGTCGACCCAGGGGGAGGGGTACGCCCCACCTCTGGCTCCGGCAGCTCCCAGAACGCTCGGCCGTCGGCCCGCTCCATCGCTGTCCGGACATGCGGCCACGCGCGGTCGGCGGCGTCCTTCAGCGCCGTGATGGCGCTCTGGTCCATCTTGCCGTTGATCCCGTCGACGACGAGCACGTCGAGCCAGGCGAACTCCTCGTCCTCTGACGGCAGCACGCAGTCGTAGACCCGGTAGGCGTAGGCCCGGACCTTGACCGTGACACCTTCTGGATGGCTGGGTGTCCACTTGATCCGCAGGTCGCGCTGTGCCCGGGCGTAGCCCAGGACGGCGGCCAGTGCGTCGTCCCACGCGATGTCGTGCTCATCTGCGCTGGGCAGCCGAAAGCTGGTGTCCACGCCGTCCCCCGTGTCTCGCTGCGTCCGACCGGGTGGCCGACGCGCCGAGCGGACCGTATCGGTCCGTACCGACACAATTCCGGCACCACCCAGGGCAAGTCCGGACACATCGGCCTGGCCGGGGTCGGCTCCTTTCAGCCGGCGAGGCAATGCCTTGGAAGACCTGTCCGCGATGCCAGGCCACGTGGCGGCTGGCGGGCGGAGGCGCGCCCGGCAGAGGACGAGCGGTCGACCGTGCAGCTCGGGAACCAGGCGTCCGCGACGAGACCGATGGGACACCACGGCGGTGAGGGCGTCGCCCGGGGGGCGCGCTGCACCGTCGTCCATCACCCTGCCGCTGGCCTGATCGACCAGGGGACAAGTCGACAAATCGACCACATGCGCCCCTCCGGTCCCAGCCGTGCAGGATGCCTCTCGCGCCTACCGTGCCCAACCCCGTTCCGCTTCGTAGCGTGAGGCCGTGGCCAAGCACTTCACCGATGAGACCGCCGAGTTCAAGATGCCCCTCTCGGGCAAGCACGCCGCACCCGACACCGGCAAGCTCGACGTCACCAAGCGGTTCGACCCCGGCTTCTCCCGCCGGCGGCCCGCCGTCCCGGCCGTTCCGCCGCGGGACGACGAGAGTCGCTGACCCATGCGCGGCTCAGCCGGGGGATGTCGATGCTGACGTTCAACGACCTGCTGTCCCTCGAGGGCGTCGACCCGGCGGGGGTCCGCCTGGTCCGGCACCAGGACAACCGGGTGAAGCCCGGTCGGCTCTACGAGGCCTGGCGCAACGACAGATCCACGTTCGAGCGGTACCAGAGCGTCCAGCATCGCAGCGTGTTCGACGTGGGCGACCTGATCGCCAGCTTCATCGTGACCGAGGCCCGGAGGACCGTGTTCGTCGGCCTCTACGAGGCCGCCGGCCTCACCACCTGCCCGGCCGGCACCGTTGACGTCCTGACCGGCGGCGACGTGTCCGGATACCACGGCTACGACCTGAGGCTGCTCGAGCGCCTCGGCGACTACACCGACAAGGTCGTCATCGACTGGGGCGCCGGCACTCGGACCTGGGTGCAGCGAGCCGCCAACCAGCCCAAGCCGGTCCTCGAGATCGCCGAGCAGTACGAACCCCGTTTCCCCGGGTTCCGCGAGTTCGTCCGGCCGGTCGACGACATCCCCACCCTCCCTCACGGCTGGCAGCAAGTGCTGCGCGCGGTGAAAGGCGTGTACCTGCTGGTGGACGTCGACTCCGGACAGCAGTACGTCGGCTCGGCGAAGGGTGCCGACAGCCTGCTCGGCCGCTGGCTGGAGTACGCCAACGGCGGGGACGGCGGCGACGTCCGCCTCAAGGCTGTAGCCCGCCACGGCCGCCGCCAGTACCAGGTGTCGGTGCTGGAAGTCGTCGACGGCAACACCCCCGACGACACCATCGAGCAGATCGAGTCGTACTGGAAGTTCAAGCTGCTCACCCGGCGCTTCGGTCTCAACGCCAACTAGCGGCGTCGTCCGCATCAACGAGCCGTTGCCCGCGGCGCGGCCGGTCCGGCGGAAGTGCTCCGTGGCGGCGACGTCCCAGGGCTGTCCTGCGCCGAGGACGGCGCGGGTCTGGATGCCGACGTCCTTCGGGTCTCGCCGGCCTCGACCGCGACGAGGGCCGCTCAGCGCTTTGCCGGCTCCGCGGGCTGCTGCGCGGGCCGCTCTCGGAGCCATGAACCGTCCCGCCTTCGGGTGAAAGGTTCGGATCGGCGCCGTGAATCTGTCGGTATCCGCTGCCAAGCTCCCTCCGGTTGTCACGGGAAGGTCCCGGATCGAGGAGGAACGATGAGTGCAGCGGTCGGCGTCCAGTCCGGGCGGATGTGTCCTGGCTGCGGCCAGGAGGACTCCGTTCCGCTGATCACGGGCATGCCGTCGTCCGAGCTGTTCGACCTGGCCGACCAGGGACTCGTCGTGCTCGGTGGCTGCGTCCTGGGGCCGGACGATCCGACCCTGGCATGCCGGTCGTGCGGGCTCGAGTGGGGGAGCGATCCGAACCTGAACGGCTGACGGTCGCGTTGCCCCCGACAGCAGGCTCAGGCCGCGAGTACCGGGCACTGGACGACCTGTCTCCGATGCCACTCCACGTGCGGCCGAGCGGGCAGGGGGGTGCCCGGCCGTCGGGATGAGCAGCGGCTTGTGCGGCGACCGCTCGCCGTCCCGCCGGTGCTGTCGTAGCGATGCCAGCCGTTCGAGCACCTGCGCCGTCACTTCCGCCAGAAGATGTGGTGGATCACGCCGCTCGGGCTGGGAACCACCTCGAGGTGGAAGCGGTCGCGCAGCTCGTCGGGTGATTTCCACAGCCGCACCCCCGATCCGAGCGTCACGCCGGGCGAGATAGCCACGTGCATCGTGTCGACGAGGTCGGCGTCGAGGAACTCCCGAATCGTGGTGACCCCGCCGCCGAGCCGGACGTCCTTGCCCTGGGCCGCCTCCCGCGCCTGCTCGAGGACCGCGGCCGGCTCGCCCTCGACGAAGTGGAACGTGGTGTCCGACAGCGTGAGCGACGGCCGCGGGAAGTGGGTGAGCACGAACACCGGGGTGTGGAACGGGGGATTGTCGCCCCACCAGCCCTGCCACTCGTGGTCCTGCCACGTCCCGCGGTGCGGGCTGAACTTGTTGCGACCCATGATCTCGGCGCCGACGTTGTGGGAGAAGTCGCGGGTGAAGTAGTCGTCGAGGCCGCGGCTCCCGCCCGGCTCGGTGCGGTTCGGCCAGCTGGCCGTGGCGCCGGCCCAGGCGGCCAGCCTCATCGGGTTGGCGTGGCCGAACGGCCGCTCCAGGCTCTGCCCCTCGCCGGTTCCGAACCCGTCACTCGACAGGAACAGGTTCTGGACCTTCAACAACTGCTCCACGGTGCTCCCTCTCGCAGATGGTCGACGAGGCTCAGACCCCGGGGGCGCGGCGGACTCATCGGCGAACGAGTGTCCAGACCGGCTCCCGACCCCAGCCCAGGAGCGAACGTGTGGTCCGCTCCGCTGAAGCGGGGTAGAGGTGGGCGATGCTGAAGACACTGCTGAAGGCCGAGCTCCCCATTCTCGTCGTGGCCGGAATCGTCGGGCAGAAGGTCGCCGCCAAGCTGTGGGAGGCAGCGTTCGGCGCCCCGGTGCCGGACACCGCGCAGAAGGACGTGCGCCTGAAGACGCTCCTCCCCGTCGCCGTGGTCGAGGGCACGCTGTACAAGCTCACGCGCATGGCGCTCGACCGCGGGCTGCGCGAGGCGGCCAGCCGGCAGGAAGGCCGCTGGATCGGCAAGGCCGGAGAAGGCGAGTAGTCGACCGGACGGCGGGGTTAGGGTCGGCTCGCCGCCATCGCCTCCACCAGGGAGAACGCGTGCCGCCGACCGACCGCAGCGCTGCTGCGCCGCTGCCGCGCGCGTCCCGGCTCGCGGCGGAGGCGATCCGGCGGCGGTGGGGACTGCCGCCGGCGACCTCGCAGGTCGGCGTCCTCCGCGACCAGACCGTCCCCATGCGCGACGGCGCCGTCCTCAAGGCCGACGTCTACCTGCCCGACACCGCCGAGCGGCACCCGACCGTGCTGCTGCGCTCGCCCTACCGGCGCAACGGCTCCTTTCCCGCGCTGTTCGCCCTGCCCTACGCCAGGCGCGGGTACGCGGTGGTGCTGCAGAGCGTGCGCGGAACGTTCGGCTCCGACGGCGAGTTCACGCCCGTCGTCCACGAGGAGCACGACGGGCAGGACACCGTCGCCTGGCTGCGCGAGCAGCCCTGGTTCGACGGGCGCCTGGCCACGCTGGGCCCGAGCTACCTCGGCTACACGCAGTGGGCGCTCGCGCTCGACCCGCCGTCCGAACTGAAGGCGATGGTGCTGCACATCGGCCCGCACGATCTCGCCGCGGCCGGCCTGCTCGACGGCGCCTTCCAGCTGCAGAACGTCGCCACCTGGACCGAGCTCATCGCCCACCAGGAGCTGTTCGGCCCCCTTCGCGGCACCACCCGGCTGCTCACCGCCGACCGCCGGCTCGCCCCGCACCTGAGCCGGCTGCCCCTGCACGGCCTGCCCGAGCGGCTCGGCGGCACCCCCGCGCCGTGGTTCGACGAATGGCTCGACCACCCCGATCTGGACGACCCCTACTGGGACCGCTACCGGGCCACCGCCGCCGTCCACACCAGCACCGTGCCCACCCTGCTGGTCAGCGGCTGGCAGGACTGGTTCGTCGAGCAGACGCTGTACCAGTACGCCGTCCTGCGCGACCGCGGCGTCGACGTCGGCCTCACGATGGGCCCCTGGGCGCACGTGACCATCGACCCCCGGGTCACCACCGCCGAGAGCCTGGCCTGGCTCGCCACCCACCTGCCCGTCGACGGCGGCGCCCCGGTGCCGCCGCGGCCCGACCGCGTGCGCGTCTACCTCACCGGCGCCAACACGTGGCGCGGCATGGACGACTGGCCGCCGCCGGACGCCGCCGAGCGCACCTGGTTCCTCGCCGCCGGTGGCCGGCTCACCGACCGGGAACCGCCCGCGGACGGCGGGACGACGGGCTTCCGCTACGACCCCATGGACCCCACCCCGTCGGTCGGCGGGCGGGTGCTCAGCTTCCGCGCCGGCCGCCGTGACAACCGCCGGCTCGAGGCGCGCGACGACGTCCGCACCTTCACCACCGACCCGCTCGATGCGCCCGTCGACCTGCTGGGCGGCGCCCGCGTCACACTCTGCCTGACCTCCGACAACCCGTACGCCGACGTCTTCGTCCGGCTGTGCGACGTCGATGCCCGCGGCCGCTCGGTCAACGTCACCGACCGGCTGGTCCGGCTCGACCCGGCCGGCGGCGACCAGCCGGCGGGGGAGCGGGCGGTCGAGGCGACGCTGCCCGACAACGCGCACCGGTTCGACGTCGGCCACCGCATCCGGCTGCAGGTATCCGGGGGCGCCCATCCGCGCTACGCCCGCAATCTCGGCACCAGCGAGCCGATGGGGCAGGCCACCCACGGCGTCCCGGTCACCCACCGCATCGGGCACTCCGCCGCGTCACCGTCCGCGGTCGCCCTGCCGGTCGGCTGACCCGGCGAACCGTGGCGGTCGCCGGGTCGTCCCTGCCTGGCCAAGGCCTGGGACGCCGGGCTGTAATCCGGGACGGCGTCGCGAGGACCATCGACACCGGCCGGTCCGGCTGCCAGGATGCGCTTCCGAGCCGACGGCGCCGCCGCCCACGGGTGGGCCCGGCGACCACCCCGAGGGGGCTCGCCATGCAGACCGCCACCTCGACCGGCCCGTCCACGTCGGCCCGGGTCGACCCGTTGCGGCGCACCGCCCGCGCGGCCGGGATCCTGTACCTGCTCACGTTCGTGTCGATACCGACGCTCGCGCTCTACCAGGACGCGCGGGGCGAGACCGACTTCGTGCTGGGCGCCGGTAGCGACACCGGCGTCCGGTGGGCCGCCCTGTCGGAGGTCGTCGTCGCCCTGGCCTGCATCGGCACCGCCGTGGTGCTGTACCCGGTGATGCGGCGGCAGAGCGAGACCGCCGCACTCGGGTTCGTCGCCGCCCGGGTGGTGGAGGGCGCGCTCATCCTCGTGGGCGTTGTCAGCGTGCTCACGCTGCTGACCCTGCGGCAGGACTTCGCCGGAACTCCGGACGCCGACCCGGCCTCGCTGGTCACCGCCGGGCAGACCCTGAGCGCTGCCTACGACTGGACGTTCCTGCTCTCGCAGAGCCTCGCGCCGGTGTTCAACGCGCTGTTCCTGGGTTACGTGCTGTACCGGTCCGGCCTGGTGCCGCGGATCCTGCCGACCCTCGGGCTGATCGGGGCGCCACTGCTGCTCGCCTCCGACATCGCGATCTTCTTCGGCCTCTACGAGCGCGATGCCCCGATCGTCGCCGTCGCCGTGCTGCCGATCGCCGTCCGGGAGTTCTCGCTCGGCGTGTATCTGGTCGTGAGGGGATTCCGGCCTCCCGCCGTCGCTGCCCTGCCGCCCGCCGCGTCCGCGCGCTGACGACCTCACGGCGACGGCGGGCTGCAGCGGAGAGCGCACCCGACCGGGTGTCTCTGCGGCTCCTGGAGCGGCAACGACGGGATGGCGCACATGACGATGGTGGGGAACAGGCTCTGGCGCTCGGCCCTCGATCGGCCGTGGGCCGAGAGACCGAGAAAGTCGGACGTCGAGTCGGTCGCCGGGCGGTTCCACCGTCCGACTTCGTGTACGGCGTGTGGCGGATCTCCTGGTCAGTCCGCGTCGAGTGGGCTTGGCCGTGGGGTCGCACGCCGGGCCGGGCTGGCGCCGCAGGCCGGGGTGGACGCAATGGGCCATCTCGGTCATCACGTCGTCGGCCTGCAGCCTGTCGCTGCACCGGCCGGCCCGGTGTTCGTCGCGCTGCTGATCGTCGTGCTGGCAGTCGGAGATGGCGTGGCGTGATCGTGTCGGCACCTCGTGTTGGACACCGAGGGATCGCCAGGACACTCGCCACACGGCTGTCAGCGAAGCTCTCGGTCGGGAAGTCCGCCTTCGACGGCCACACCCGGGTGTGCATCGGCGAGGGTGCGCGAGGTCGACCCGGGCGCCCGACCCGAGCCGGGAGGGGTGGGCCGACCTGCCGCTGACACGGCCCCGACACCTACACGACATGCAAAGAGGTTCAGACCAAAGAGGTCTGGACCTCTTTGCCTCGTTGTGGTTAGAGTCGGCCCCCACCGCGAGGTCCGCACAGCGATCTCCCGGCACCTCAGCTCCGCCGTCCGCACCGCCCGGTTTCCACCGCTCGCCCGCACAGGGCCCAGGAGGCATCAGTCATGACCCGGCCAACCCCGTTCCGGATGCTGTCCACCGCGTCCGTCTCCGTCGCGCTGCTCACCGTGGCCCTGACGGGCTGCACCGCCCAGAACTCCGGCGCGGAGGCCGCCGACGCACCCTCGGATCAGGGGCGGATCGCGTTCATGATGCCGGACCTGATCACCCCCCGATGGGACGCGCAGGACCGGGTGGTCTTCGAGCAGCAGGCCGAGGAGTCCTGCCCCGAGTGCGAGGTCACCTACTACAACGCCAAGGGCGACGCCGGCACGCAGCTCTCCCAGGTGCAGGCGGCCATCGCCAACGACGTCGACGTCATCGTGCTCGCGCCGACGGACAAGACCGCCGCGGTCAACATGGTCGAGCTCGCGCACGACGCCGGCGTCGAGGTGATCAGCTATGCCACCACGATCGACAGCCCGAACATCGACTACCTCGTCTCCACCGAGATCGAGGAGATCGGCGCTCAGATGGCGCAGAGCCTGGTCGACGAGCTGAACGCGCGGGGCATCACGTCCGGCAACCTCATCATGATCAACGGTGACCCCAGCGACGACTTCGGCTTCCGCTACAAGGCCGGCGCGCACTCGGTCCTGGACGACTCCGGCTTCACCATCGCCGCGGAGTACGACGCCGAGAAGTGGGACGGCACCAACGCCCAGCGGCAGATGGACCAGGCGATCACGGCAGTCGGCAAGGACAACTTCGTCGGCGTCTGGGCGGCCAACGACGACATCGCCGGTGGCGTCATCGCCGCCATGAAGAACGCCGGGATCGACCCGACCACGCTGCCGGTCACCGGCCAGGACGGCGCCCAGGCCGGCCTGCAGCGGATCATCGCCGGCGAGCAGTTCAACACCATCAACCTGCCCATCAAGGTCTTCGCCGCGCGGACGGCCGAGCTCGCCGTCGCGCTCGCGCGGGGGGAAGAGCCGCCGGCCGACATCATCAACGGCACCGGCACCACGCCGTCGGGTCACGAGGTCGACGCCTACCTGTACCCGACCGAGGTCATCACGATCGACAACATCTCGACGATGCTCGAGCCCGAGGGCTTCTGGCCGGTCGAGGACATCTGCACCGAGGCGTACGAGGCCGCGTGCACCGAGGCGGGCCTCCTGTGAGCGGGGGACCCGAACGGACCGGTCCGCGATGAGCACGCCCCTGGTCAGCTTCCGGGACGTCCACAAGGCCTACGGCGCCGTGCGCGCCCTGGACGGCGCCTCCTTCTCCATCGACGCGGGAGAGGTGGTCGCGCTCGTCGGCGACAACGGCGCGGGCAAGTCCTCCCTGGTGAAGGTGATGTCGGGGACGGTCGTCCCCGACCGGGCCGAGATCCTCTTCGAGGGGAAGCCGGCCCGGATTCACCATCCCAACGACGCCGCCGCGCTCGGGATCGCGACGGTGTACCAGGACCTTGCGTTGTGCAAGGACCTGGACGTCGTCGCCAACCTCTTCCTCGGCCACGAGCGCAGCCGGGCCGCCGTCCTCGACGAGATCGAGATGGAGCGGCGGACCGTCGCGCTGCTGGAGGAGCTCGCCGTCCGGCCGCGCTCCCTCCGCGTCCCGGTCGGGAGCCTCTCCGGCGGCCAGCGGCAGTCCGTGGCGATCGCCCGCAGCCTGCTCGGCAATCCGCGGATGGTCATCCTCGACGAGCCGACGGCGGCCCTCGGGCTGGCGCAGAAGGAGCAGGTGCTCGGCCTGATCCGGCGCCTCAAGGATCGCGGCCTGGCCGTCGTCCTGATCAGCCACAACCTCGCCGAGGTGTTCGCCGTCAGCGACCGGGTCGAGGTCCTCCGTCTCGGCCGCAACGTCGCGTCCTACCCGTGCGACCAGCAGCACCACGACGACGTCGTGGCCGCCATCACCGGGTCCCGACTCACCACCACGGGGGCGTCATGACCGCCACGCAGACCACGACCGCGCCGCCGCCCGCCCCGGACGAGCCGGCCGAGGAGGGGTCGGTCCGGTCGCTGCTGCGCCAGTTCGTCCGCTCCGACTCGGCCACCCGCGTCGGCTACGTGCAGGTCGTCGTCGGCCTCGCCGTCATCTGGACGATCTTCGCGATCCTCAATCCGAACTTCCTCTCGGCCGGCAACCTGACCAACCTCGCCCTGCAGATCGTCGCCGTTGCGTCGATCGCCATCGGCGTGGTGATGGTCCTGCTGCTCGGGCACATCGACCTGTCGATCGGCTCGGTCAGCGGCCTGGCGGCGACGACCATGGCGGCGCTCAACGTGCACCTGGGCGTGCCCGCCTGGCTGGCCATCCCCGCCGCGCTGGCCGGCGGCGCGCTGATCGGGCTCATCCAGGGCTCGATCGTCGCGAGCTTCGGGGTGCCGGCGTTCGTCGTCACCCTCGGCGGGTTGATCGGCTGGCAGGGCCTGCAGCTGTTCATCTTCGACTTCACCGGCGCGATGAACGTCTCCGACCCCGCGATCCTGGGGCTGACGAACACGTTCTTCCAGCCGTGGGTCGGGTGGCTGCTGCTGCTCGTCGGGCTGGCGCTGCGGGCCGTTCTGGTCCTGCGCACCCGCCGCCGTCGCGCCGCCGCCGGGCTGGCCAACCCTCGGCCGTGGGTCGAGGGCCTCGGCTTCGCCCTGGTCGCCGCGGTCCCCGCGATCGTGATCCTGCAGTTCGTCGCCGACCGCGGCGTCCCGCTGGCCGTTCTCATCGTGGTGGGCCTGCTCCTGCTGGTGGACTTCGTCGCGCGGCGGACCCTGTTCGGCCGGCGGATCTACGCCGTCGGCGGGGACGCGCAGGCGGCCGAGCGGGTCGGCATCGCGGTCAGGCGGATCACGATCTACGTGTTCATGTTGTCGGGCACGTTCGCCGCGCTCGGCGGCATCCTCGTGGCCTCCCGGCTGATGTCGGTCACCCAGGGCGCCGGCAGCGGAAGCGTCCTGCTCGACGCGATCGCGGCCGTGGTCATCGGCGGGACGAGCCTGTTCGGCGGGCGCGGCAGCGTCTGGTCGGCGCTGCTCGGCGCGCTGGTCATCGGCTCGATCTCCAACGGCATGGACCTGCTCGCCCTGGCCTCCCCGGTCAAGCTCATGATCACCGGCTCCGTGCTGATCGCCGCGGTCATCTTCGACGCCTCGATGCGCCGCCGGCAGAACACGTGACCGCCCACCCGACGACTCAGAACGGAGGTGGCTGAGATGCGCGCTGTGGTGTTCGAGGCACCCGGGCAGCTGTCCGTGCAGGAGGTTCCCGACCCGACCCCGGGCCCGACGGACGTGGTGGTCGAGGTCGCCGGGGTCGGCATCTGCGGGACCGACGTGCACGTCCACGACGGGCACTACGCCGGCACGCAGTTCCCGCTGATCCCCGGCCACGAGGTCAGCGGCACCGTCGTGGCGGTGGGCGCCGACGTGACCGCGGTGTCGGTGGGCGACCGCGTCGTCGTCGACCCGACCCTGTCGTGCGGTCAGTGCGACCAGTGCGTCGACGGCGCCTACAACCTGTGCGTCAACTGGAACTCCTTCGGCGTGAGCCGCACCCACGGTGCCTCGGCGGAGTACCTGCTGGCGCCGGCGCGCAACGCCTACCGGCTGCCCGAGGGCGTCGACCTGTTCCAGGCGACGATGATCGAGCCGCTGTCCTGCGCCATCCGCGCGCACGACGTGCTGCCGCGGCGGCTCGGGGACCACCACCTCGTGTACGGCGCCGGCACGATGGGTCTGCTCATCGCGCAGCTGGCTCCCCGGGCCGGCGCGGCGAGCGTCGCCGTGGTCGATCCCAACGAGGGCCGCCGGGTGCTGGCCCGCGAGGTCGGCATCGAGACAGTGGTGGCCAGTGCCGACGAGCTGGACCGGTCGCTCTGGGACGTCGTCGTCGACGCCACCGGCGTGGTGGCGGCGATGGAGGACGGCCTCCCACGGGTCAAGGCGGGCGGGACGTTCCAGCACTTCGGCGTCGCGCCGGCGGAGGCGACCGCCCGGTACTCGCCGAACCGCGTCGTCCGGGACGAGGTGACCATCGTCGGCTCGGCCGCCTCGCGGCACAGCTTCAGCCGCGCGGTGGAGCTGTTCGCGGCCGGCGCCGTCGTCAGCGAGCCGATGTTCAGCCATGCGTTCACGCTCGACGACTACGAGCAGGCCATGGCGATGTTCCGGCGTGGCGAGGGCCGCAAGCTGCAGATCCGGCCCGGCGCGTCGGCGTCAGGGGAGGTGTAGCCGCTGGCCGGCGCCCCGTCCCGGCCCTCGGCCAGGTGCGGCCGAGCCGCATTGCACGGGCCGGGTATCGGCAGTAGACAGCCGGGACGACTGGTGGACGACCGCCCGGGGGGACGGCAGGCCCCCGCCCCGGGGGCGGGAGGAACGCGGCGAAAGGGCGGCGGATGATCGGCGAGAGCCAGGAGAAGCAGGAGCCGAAGTACTACCTGGTGAAGCGGCACCTGCTCGGGCTGCTGCCCGACTTCGCCCCCGGGGTGCCACTGCCCACGGAACGGGAGCTGGCCAGCGCGCTGTCGATGTCCCGCACGACGGTCCGGCAGGCGCTCACCGAGCTGGTGACCGAGGGGCGGCTGGTTCGCCGGCACGGGTCGGGCACCTACGTGGCGGAGCCGAAGCTGGCGTGGCCGCTGGAGATGTCCAGCTTCACAGAGCAGGCCGGCGCTTCGGGCCTGGCCGTGCAGACCACCCTGGTCGCCGCGGTGCGGGTGCGGGCGACCGACGAGCTCGCCGCTCTGCTGCAGATCAAGGCCGGGACCCCCCTCCACCGGCTGGAACGGCTCCGCAAGGTCAACGGGGCGCCGATGGCCCTCGAGCACTCCCACCTCGTGGCGGCCCGCTTTCCCGGCCTGGCACGTGCGGTCCGTCGCACCGGGTCGCTGTACCGCGCGCTGGCGGAGGACTGGGACGTCTCGGTCGTCGGCGCGGTGGAGACGATCGAGACCGCGCCCGCGTCACCGCGGGAGGCCGGCCTGCTCGACACCGACGTGGGCGCGCCGATGATGGTGCTCTCGCGGCACAGCTTCGACGCCACCGACGAACCGGTCGAGTGGGTCCGCAGCTGGTACCGCGGCGACCGGTACAAGTTCGTCGCCACCCTCGGATTCCACGGGCGGACGCCGCCCCGGGTCGGACGCCCGGACGAGGACCCGTCCCCATGACAGGAGAGATCGTGACCCCAGTGGCGACGACCGGGTCCGGCCCCGGCGCCATCATGACCGCCGAGATCGACGAGCAGCCCGCCGTCCTGGCCCGGCTGCTCGCCGAGCAGGCGCCGGAGATCGCTCGGGTGGCCGCCGCACTGGCCCGCCGCGAGCACCGGTTCGTGCTGCTCGCCGCGCGGGGCACCTCCGACCACGCGGCCCTCTACGCCAAGTACCTGGTGGAGGTCCACCTGGCCCTGCCGGCCGGGCTGGTGTCGCCGTCGACCAGCACGGTGTACGGCGTCCGCCCGGACCTGCGGGGCGTCCTCTACCTGGCGGTGAGTCAGTCGGGCGGGTCCCCGGACCTCGTCGACTCGCTCGCCGCGGCTCGCAGCTGCGGTGCGACGACGGTGGCGGTGACCAACGTCGTCGACTCCCCGCTGGCGCGTGCCGCCGAGTTCGTGGTCGACGTGGGGGCCGGCGCGGAGCGGGCGGTCGCGGCGACGAAGAGCTACACCGCCGAGCTGCTCGCCCTCTACCTGCTGCTCGCCCCGCTGGGCGGGACCGGGTTGTCGGCGGCCGACGCCGCACCCCTGCCCGACGCCGCGCACGCGACCCTGCAGGAGGTCGACGCGGTGGCCGCGGTGGCCACCCGGTACCGCTTCGCCAACCGGCTGATCACCACCGCGCGCGGGTACTCCCACGCGACCGCGCGCGAGGCGGCGCTGAAGCTGATGGAGACCTCCTACCTGGGGGCGCAGGCGTTCTCCGGGGCCGACCTGCTGCACGGCCCGATGGCGATGGTCGACGCGGACACCCCGGTGATCGCGGTGGCCACCCCGGGCCGGGGCGGTGCGGCGATGGCGCCGGTGCTGGCCGCGCTGCGGGAGCGCTCCGCGGACCTCGTGCTCGTCGGGGCGGGGGCGGGGGGACGGACGCCGGCGGATACCGTGCTGCCCGTGCACACCGACGGCGTCCGCGAGGAACTGCACCCGGTCCTCGACATCCTGCCCCTGCAGCGCCTGGCCCTCCTGCTGGCCCTCGGCCGCGGCGGGAACCCCGACGCGCCGCGCGGATTGCGCAAGGTGACCGAGACCTGGTGACCGGCGCACCGCTGGATCTGCTCGACCCGGCGGCGCTGGTCGAGGAGCTGGTCGCCGGGCACGAGCAGGTCCCGGCCGTGGTCCGGGCGGCCTCCGCCGGCCTGGTCCGGGCCGCGGATCTGCTGACCCGGGCCTTCCTCGCCGGCGGCCGGATCGTCCTGGTCGGCGCCGGCACCAGCGGCCGGCTGGCCGCGATGGAGGCGGCGGAGCTGCCCGGCACCTTCGGCATCGACCCGGACCGTGTGGTCGCCCGTGTCGCCGGCGCCGATCCCGGCCGGCCGTCGGGCACGGACGCGGCGGAGGACGACGCCGACCTCGGTCGCGCCGACGTGACCAGCCTGGGCGTGACCGCCGGGGACGTACTGGTCGCGGTCGCAGCCAGCGGGACGACGCCCTACACCGTGGCCGCCGCGGAGACCGCGCGGGAGCGTGGGGCGGCGGTGGTCGCGGTGGTCAACGTGGCGGGGTCGCCGCTGGCCATCCGCGCCGACGTCGCCGTCGAGCTGCCCACCGGGCCGGAGGTGCTGCTCGGCTCGACGCGCATGGCCGCGGGCACCGCGCAGAAGGTCGCGCTGAACACCGTGACCACCGCGGCGATGGTCGGTGCCGGCCGGGTGCACGACCGTTTCATGGTCGACGTCGTGCCGGCCAACGCCAAGCTCGTCCGCCGCGTCGCCGACCTGGTCGCCGAGTCGTGCGGCGTCGCCACCGACGTCGCCGGCGAGGCCCTCGCCCGGTGCGGCAACCAGCCGCGGGTGGCGATCGTCCACCTGCTCACCGGGGTCCCGCCCGAGGAGGCGGCCCGGCTCGCCGCGGTGCACCGCACCGTCCGGCAGGCCGCGGCCTCAGCCGGCTGAGCCGACAGCCAGCAGCCGGGCCGGGTTGTCCCGCAGCATCCGGTCCAGTTCTGCGGGGGAGACCCCGTGCTCGGTCAGCAGCGCGGCGAACGCCGTGCCCAGGTAGCTGTAGCCCCACTGGCCGTGCGTCCCCGGGTTCAGCGAGACCTCCTCGCCGGTGAGGTCATGGGAGAGCAGGACCCGGTCGGCGTACCCCGCGCGGACCAGGGCGGCGATGCGTTCGGCGCGGACCCGGTCCGAGCGCCGGTAGGCGCGCTTGCCGAACTCGCCGTCCGGCGGGGCGGCCGGTTCCGGCTCGACGCGGAAGTCCCAGCTCTGCTTGCCGATGGTGTCGAAGGCGACGGTGACGCCGCGGGCCGCGACCTCCAGGACGTACCCGGTGTCCGGGTGGGTGTCCATGTGGCCGACGACCACCCGGTCCAGGTCCACGCCCTCCTCGAGGAGCAGGTCGATCTGCTCCAGGGCCATCGTGCCGTGGGTGGTGTGCGTGACCAGCGCCAGGCCGGTCTGCCGGGAGGCGCGGGCGGCGGCGCGCAGGCACTTCTCCTCGTGCGCGGTGATCTCGCCCAGCCCGGTCGCCTGCTCGCCGAGCACGCCGGCCCGGACGCCGGTGCCGCCGATGCCCTCGGTGGCGTCCCGCACGAAGCGCTCGGTCATCTCCGCGAGGCTCGCCCGGCGCGCCCACGCCGGGCTGAGCGCCTCCAGGTAGACGGCAGTGCCGGCGACGACGTGCAGCCCCGACCGGCGGGACACCTCCTGCAGCAGGTCGACGTCGGCTCCGTCCGCGTCGCGCCCCACCACCCCGTAGGGGCTGAGGTCCACGACGGTGCCGAAGCCGAGGGCGGCCAGTCCGCTGAGCGCGCCGACGGCCCGCTCGGCCCGGTCCTCGTCGCGCAGGGGGTCCCGCGGGGTGCTCGGCTGCGCGCCCGGCCCATCGGCCGGCCGGCCGCCGGACAGCCACGGCCCCGGCGTCAGCGACAGCAGGTGCTCGTGGTGCAGCACGCGGCCGAGCCGCTCCGGGGCGACGGGGCCGAGCACGGTCCGGACGACGGGCTCCGGGCCGGTCACCCGGGGACCGGTTCCGCCGCGAACGACGGTCCTGCGTGCACCACCCGGCCGCCGACGACGGTCATGAGCACGTCCACGTCGGGGCCGACGATCACCAGATCGGCGTCCATGCCGGGCGCGATCGAGCCCTTGCGGTCCCCGACGCCGGCCGCGATGGCGCCGTTGCGGCTCGCGGTCGGCCACAGCTCCTCGAGGGGCGCGCCGCTGGCCTGCATCAGGTTGCGCAGTGCGGCGTCCATGGTGAGCAGGCTGCCGGCCATGGTGCCGTCGCGCAGACGGGCCACGCCGTGGTCGACGGTGGCCGTCCGGCCGCCGATGCTGAACTCGCCGCTGTCCAGGCCGGTCGGACGCAGGGCGTCGGTGACCAGCGTGACGCCGTCCGGGCCCTTGGCCCGCAGGAATGCGGCCAGGACGACCGGGTGCACGTGGTGGTTGTCGGCGATCAGCTCGGTCAGCAGCTCGGGGAGCACCATGGCTGCGCCGACCGGCCCGGGACGCCGGTGGTGCAGGCCGGGCATGGCGTTGAACGTGTGGGTGACGTGGCGGCTGCCCCAGGAGACCGCCATGGCGATCTGCTCGTACGAGGCGTCGGTGTGACCGACGCTGACCCGCACCCCCCGGTCGAGGCAGGCCTCGACCAGCTCGCGGGCGCCGGGCAGCTCGGGGGCGATGGTGATCAGCCGGACCACGCCGGTGTCGAGGAACCGCCGGGCCTCGTCGAGGTCCGGCGGGCGCACGAAGGCCGGGTCCTGAGCGCCGCACCGGGCGTGGCTGAGATAGGGCCCCTCCATGTGCGCCCCGAGCACCTGCGCGCCGGGCAGGCCGGTGGTCGTGACCTTGGCGACGGCGTCCAGTGCCCGCATCGTCTCGTCGGTGGGCGCGGTCCACGTCGTGGCCAGGAAGGAGGTGACCCCGTGGCCGGCGAAGAAGGCCGACATCGCGGCGAGGCCCTCGGCGTCGCCGTCCATCACCTCGTGGCCGACCGCGCCGTGGACGTGCACGTCGACGAATCCCGGCAGCACCGTGGCGCCGTCGACGTCGACGACCCGGCGGTCCCGGGTCAGGGCCGGGTCGGGCGCGCCGGCGCCGACCGCCTCGACGACACCGTCGGACGTCGCGACCCAGCCACGTCCGACGACGGGGCCGGCGCCGACCACGCGGGCGTTGGTCACGAGCAGGCCGCGCATCGGGGTCTCCTGGGGCTGTAGTGGGACATTGCCGGCCGCGGGAACGCCGGCCGAGCTGCACGGCTCGGTACCGCAGCCGACGCGCGGCCGAACGTAACAGGCGGGTGGCGAGTGGTCCAGACCACCGGTCGCGCTCACCGCAAAATAGGTCTGGACCTCTTTGTGCTCGGTCGCTACTGTCGGCGCACCAGACCGGTGCCGGGCGGAGTCGCCCGGCGCGGCCTCCCGTTCGCCCGAGGGTCTGGACGCTGCCCCCGATCGAAGGGTGAGTCATGAACGCTGTGCGGCTCGAGTGGGATCACGTCGGCATCCCGACGAGCGAGGTCCAGCCCGACGAGACGTTCGTCGAGGCGACCCGCGTGTGGGTGACCAACCCGCGCAACCACCCGCAGAACCTGGAGTTCCTGCGGTACGAGGACGACAGCCCGGTGACCGGGCCGCTGCGGGACCAGCCGCACGTCGCCTTCCGCGTCCCGATGGGCACGCTCGACGCCCTGATGGCGGCGGCCGACGAGATCCTGCTGGAGCCGTGGGAGGCGCAGAAGGACGTCGTGCGGGTCGGTTTCGTCATGAAGGACGGCGCCTGCATCGAGTACATGGAGTACATCGGCGACCCGGCGGACTGGTTCCCGGCCGAACGCGGCGAGGCCTGAACCCCCGCGATCCCGCCCCACCATCGTCGCCCGGCAGCGGGCACCAGAAGGGACTCCTCGTGAACGAACTCGGTTGCTCGACCCTGAACTTCGCCCGCATGCCGCGCCAGGAGGCGCTGGACACCGTCGCGGCGCTGGGCTTCCGCCTGGTCGACCTCGGGATGCTGCGCCCTTTCAACGTCGGTGAGAACCAGTTCCAGGCGCTCCACCTGGACGCGCTCACCGCGGACGCCGGCGAGGTGAGCCGGGTGAAGGACGAGCTCGACGAGCGCGGCCTCCAGCTCGTCGCCCTCAACGCCGGTGGGGGCTACCTGAACCTGGCCTGGGAGCGGGACGAGGCCGTCGCCTACACCGCGCGGTCCATCGAGATCTGCCGCGAGCTGGGCGGCCGGGTGGTCACCATCCAGTCGGGGAAGCTGCTCCGCGGGACGGACTGGAAGGCCAACGTCGAGTACGTCGTCCCCGCCGTCCGGGAGCTGGCCGCGCAGGCCGCCGACGCCGGCGTGGAGCTGCACATCGAGGGCCCCCACCTGGAGATGCTCACCTACGACCTGGCGACCACGGCGGAGTTCATGGCCATGGTCGACCACCCGAACGCCTTCGTGACGATGGACCCCAGCCACATCGTGGTCGCCGACGAGGACCCGGTCGCGGTCACGCGTGCGCTCGCGCCGCAGATCCGCCACGTGCACATCCGCGACGGCGCGGGCTCCAGCCCCGTCGTCGTCCCCGGGCTGGGCGAGATCGACTTCCCGGGCTTCGTGCGGGTGCTCCGGGAGCACGGCTACGCCGGGCCGATGATGATCGAGCTCTGCCAGGACACGTCCGAGGACTACGAGACCTCCAACGCCCGCTTCCTCGCGGACACCCGGTTCTCGCTGGAGTTCATGCAGAAGGTTCTCGCCCGCGTCGACGCCACCGCGGCGGCCTGAGCCATGACGAGCGTCGTCCCCGCGCACGCCGAACCGCTGCCCCTGGTCGATGCACCGGACGCGCAGTGGCCCCTGCTGCGCAGCCCGTTCCGGATCGGCGACGTCGAGCTGCGCAACCGGTTCGTCTTCCAGCCGCACTTCACCGCCCTGGGCGGTGAGGGTGACCCGAGCGACGACCACCGCGCCTACTACGAGGAGCGGGCCGCCGGGGGAGCCGGGCTGATCATCTTCGAGAGCCAGGCGGTGCACCCCACCGGCCGGGTCTCCCGGCACACGGTGAACGCCTGGGACGAGGCCAACATCCCGGCCTACTCGCGCATCGTCGACGCGGTGCACCGGCACGGCGCGAAGTTCTTCAGCCAGCTCGTGCACTCCGGCCCGGACAGCCTGGCCGCCCGGCCGGGGCTGATGTGGGGGCCGACGCAGATGCCGGAGCCGTCGGGGATCTTCCCGGTCAAGGCGATGGAGCGCGGGGAGATCGCGGAGTTCGTCGAGTACTCCGCGATCTCCGCGGCGAACATGGTCCGGGCCGGTTTCGACGGCGTCGAGGTGAAGATCGGCCACGACGGCCTGCTGCACGCCTTCGCCTCGCCGTTCCTCAACCGCCGCACCGACGGCTACGGCGGTGCCTTCGAGGGCCGGATGCGGCTGTCGGTGGAGGTGCTCGAGGCGATCCGCGCGCGGGTGTCGGCCGGCTACGTCGTCGGCGTGCGGCTGTGCCTCAACGAGTACACCGACTGGGGCTACGACACCGAGTACGGGCTGCGGATGGCCAAGCACCTCGAGGCCACCGGGCTGGTCGACTACTTCAACGCCGACGCCGGCACCTCCTCCAGCTACTGGATGCAGATCCCGCCCACCGTCTTCGACGAGGGCAGCTTCCGGCACCTGAACCGGCAGCTGAAGGAGGCGGTCGGCGTCCCGGTGGTGGCCTTCGGCCGGATCAAGCAGCCCGAGACCGCCGAGCGCATCCTCGCCTCCGGCGAGGCCGACCTGATCGGCATGGCCCGGCAGCTGGTCGCCGACCCGGCCACGCCGCGCAAGGTCATCGAGGGCCGCGACGAGGACATCCGGTTCTGCATCGCCGGCAACGACTCCTGCATCTTCCAGGTCTCCCACGAGCAGCAGATCCGCTGCGACCACAACCCGGCCGCCGGACGTGAGCGGCTGTTCAGCGAGCGGCTGGTCCGGCCGGCCGAGCGCGCGCTGTCGGTGATGGTGGTCGGGGGCGGCCCGGCCGGGCTCAAGGCGGCCGAGACCCTCGCCCGCCGCGGGCACGAGGTCACCCTGTTCGAGCGGGAGACCCGGCTCGGCGGGCAGCTGCTCCTGGCGGAGAAGCAGCCCAACCACGTCGAGATCTACGACGTCATCGATCACCTGGCCCGGTCGCTGCGCCGGCTGAAGGTCGACGTCAACCTCGGCGCGGAGATCACCGCCGACGTGCTCGAGGAGATCGAGGCCGACGCGGTCGTGCTGGCCACCGGCTCCCGGCCGGCGCTCTCCCTGCTGGGCCCCAACCCGCTGGTCACCGCCCAGGAGGCGACCGCCGGGCTCGACCTGTTCAACCCCGCCATCGGCGCGATCGACCCGGCGCGGTTCGCCTCGGTCGACGACGTCCTGGCCGAGCGCCGGGCGAGCACCGGCCGGGTGCTGGTCATCGACGGCACCGGCCTGTGGGAGGGCGCCGGCACCGCCGAGTTCCTCGCCCACGCCGGCGCGGAGGTCGTCGTGATCACCGCGGGAGCCGCCGTGGGAGCGGCGCTGGAGACGGCGAACCGGCACCTGTTCCACCAGCGGGCCGCAGCCGCGGGCATCCGGATGCTGCCCCACACGGCCTTCGCCGGCGCCACCGACGGGGTGGTGCGGCTGACGGACGTCTACACCGGCCAGGTCACCGAGCTCGCCGACGTCGACCTGATCGTGCCGGCCGTCGGCCGCCGCTCGGACGAGGCGCTCTACCTCGACTGGTCGAACCGGATCGGCGACCGCCGGCTGCACCGCGTCGGCGACTGCGTCGCGCCGCGCATGCTGCGCGAGGTCATCCGCGAGTCCTACGAGTTCGGGCTCGGCCTGTGATGGCCGCACCGGAGAACCCCCGGGTGGGGCTGATCGGCACCGGCTTCATGGGCTCGGTGCACGCCGCCGCCTGGCGCGCGATCGACGTCCCCGTGGCGGCTGTCCTCGTGGCGCCGGGCCGCGAGCGACCGGCGGACCCGGCCCTGGCCGGCGCCGAGGTGCACACCGACCGGGAGGCATTCCTCGCCGCGGTCGACGTGGTGGACATCTGCACGCCGAGCGACACCCACGTCGAGCTGGCGCTGGCCGCGGCCGCCGCCGGCCGACCGACGCTCTGCGAGAAGCCGCTGGCGCTGGAGGTGGACCGGGCGCAGCGCGTCGTCACCGCCTTCGAGGAGGCGGGCGTGCTCCTCCAGGTCGCGCACGTGGTGCGCTTCTTCCCGGAGTACGTCGCCGCGCGAGAGGCGGTCGTGCGCGGGGAGATCGGGGACCCGGCGGTGCTCCGGCTCGCCCGGCTGACCTTCGCCCCAGACCGCGGGGCCGACAGCTGGTTCGCCGACGAGCGGCGCTCGGGCGGGCTCTTCTTCGACCTGATGATCCACGACCTGGACGTCGCCCGGTGGATCGGCGGCGACGTGACCGAGGTGTTCGCCCGGGCCTCCGGCGGCCCGCGCAGCCACGGCATCGCCGTCCTGACCCATGCCTCGGGGGCGATCAGCCACGTGGAGGCCTCGTGGGCGGAACCTGCTCCGGTGTTCCGCACCCGGCTGGAGGTCGCCGGGTCCCGCGGGATCGTCGCGTGCGACTCCGACGAGACCGCGCCGATCGACGTCCGGCTGCACCGGTCGTCGGAGGCAGGGACCACCGCGCTGGCCGACGTCAGCCTGACGGCCAACCCGTTCGAGGCCGAGCTGTCCCACTTCCTGGACGTGCTTGCCGGCCGGGCCGAGCCGGTGCTCGCCCCGCGGGACGCCGTCGCCGCGGTGGCGCTCGCCGCCGCGGCCCGGGCGTCGGCTCGCGGCGGGGCAGCCGTGTCCATCGACCGAGGAAACGGGGAGGGCTGAGATGCGCGTCGGGATCCTGGGTGTCGCCCATCTGCACGTCGACGCCTACATCGGCAACCTCCGGGCGGCCGGGGCCGAGGTGGTCGGCGTGCACGACCGCGACGCCCT
This sequence comes from uncultured Actinomycetota bacterium, assembly GCA_963723745.1. GTDB lineage: Bacteria > Actinomycetota > Actinomycetes > Mycobacteriales > Geodermatophilaceae > CAVRRZ01. Next base: position 773,893 of record CAVRRZ010000005.1, on the reverse strand, counting down.
GCGGGCCCGGATGTGGGGCGAGCGCTTCGGCGTCACGGTCCACGGGGACGTCGCCGGGCTGCTCGCCGCCGGCCTGGACGCGGTGGTGGTGTGCTCCGAGACCGCCCACCACGCCGAGCTGGTCGAGCAGGCGGCAGCCGCCGGGTGCACCGTCCTCTGCGAGAAGCCGTTGGGTGTCGGTCCGCAGGACAGCGCGCGCATCGTGGCCGCCTGCGAGCGGGCCGGCGTCCCCCTGATGACGGCGTTCCCCGTGCGCTTCTCGCCGGCGGTCCGGCAGCTGCGGGAGCTGGTCGGCAGCGGGGGGCTGGGTGCGCTCCGGGCGCTCACCGGCACGAACCAGAGCGTCATGCCGATGCGGGAGCGATCCTGGTTCGCCGACCCGGTGCTGGCCGGCGGCGGGGCGATGATGGACCACATCGTCCACCTGGCCGACGTCTTCTGCTGGCTGCTCGATGCCGCGCCCGAGCGGGTCTACGCCGTCGGGAACCGCATCGTGCACAGCGAGGTCGTCACCGTCGAGACCTCCGGGCTGGTCGTGCTCGACTACGCCGACGGCGTCTTCGCCTCGATCGACTGCAGCTGGAACCGCCCGCTGGACTACCCGACCTGGGGTGGGATCGGCATGTCGGTGGTCGGGGACGGCGGCACGGTCGAGGTCGACGCGATGCGCCAGCGGCTGACGCGGTTCGGCGGCACCCCGTCCTTCGGCTGGACCCCCTGGGGCGTCGACATCAACCAGCTGATGGTCGACGAGTTCCTGGCCGCCGCGCGCGAGCGGCGCGAGCCGGCGGTGACCGGGCGGGACGGCCTGGTGGCCACCACCGTGGCGCTGGCCGCGCTGGAGTCCGCCGCGTCCGGGGCGCCGGTGGCGTGGCCGGGCGTCTAGTGCTCCCGGTGCAGCGGTGACCCCTCCCGCTGCACCGGGGCAGCTGGTCGTCGGCGTCGACGTCGGAGGCACGTCGATCAAGGGCGTGCTGACCGGGCGCGACGGGGAGCCGTGCGCCCGGATCGAGCGGCCGACGCCGGTGGCCGCCGGCGTCGACGCCGTCCTCGAGGCGGTTGTGGAGGTCGGCACCCGGCTGTGCGCGGCCGCGGCCCCCGGTGCGGTCCCCGTCGGGGCCGGCCTGGTCATGCCGGGCGTCGTGGACCGGGCGCAGGGCGTCGCCCGCTGGTCGGCCAACATCGGCTGGCGGGACCTGCCGATCCGGCGCCTGGTCGCCGAGCGGCTCGGGCTGCCGGTGGTGATCGAGCACGACGTCCGCGCCGCCGCGCTGGCCGAGGTGCGCGCGGGTGCCGCCCGGGGCCGCGACGAGGTGCTGTTCGTGTCGATCGGCACCGGGCTGGCCGGTGCGCTCGTCACCGGTGGAACGGTCGTGGACGGCGCCGCCGGGCTCGCCGGCGAGATCGGCCACGTCCCCGTCGTCCCGGACGGCGAGCCGTGCGCGTGCGGGCAGCGCGGGTGTGCGGAGGCCTACGCCAGTGCCGCGTCCGTCTCCCGCCGCTATGCCCGGCGCAGCGGAACCGCCCCGGGCCCGGCCGACGTCGTGTTCGCGCGCGCGGCCGCCGGTGACGAGCAGGCCCGCGCCGTCCTCGAGGACGCCGTCGGAGCCCTGACCCGGATGGTCCTCGGCGTCGTGCTGCTCGCCGATCCGGCGCTGGTCGTGCTCGGCGGCGGGATGGCCGGCGCCGGGACGGCGCTGACCGAGCCGCTGGCCGCAGGGCTCGCGCGGGCGCTGTCATGGCGGACGCCGCCGCTGGTCGTGGTCTCCGCGCTCGGCACCGACGCGGGAACGCGCGGAGCGGCCCTGCTGGGCTGGACCGCCGCGGACGCCGCGAGCCACTGACCAGCCACCCACCGACCCCTGGGAGATCCGGTGTTCCTCGACCTGCTGCGCCGCCGCAACCCGCGGCTCATCGACGCCGCCATCGACCTGCACCAGCGCGGCGAGCTGCCGGCCAACACCTACGTCGTCGACATCGACGCGGTGACGGCCAACGCCCGCGCCCTGGCGGCGGACGCCGGCCGGCTGGGGCTGACGCCGTTGGCCATGACCAAGCAGTTCGGCCGCAACCCCGACGTGTGCCGGGCGGTGGTGGACGGCGGGATCGGGGCCGCCGTCGCGGTGGACATGGAGTGCGCCCGCGCCACGACGAAGGCCGGGATGCGGCTGGGGCACCTCGGCCACCTCGTCCAGGTGCCGCGGGCCGAGGCGGCGGCCGCCCAGGCCATGGCACCGGAGTTCCTCACCGTGTTCAGCCTGGAGAAGGCGCGTGAGGCCGCGGCCTCCGCCGTCCGGGCGGGGCGGGAGCAGCCGCTGCTGCTGCGCCTGCACGCGCCGGGCGACGAGTTCTACCCCGGACACGAGGGCGGCTTCCCCGCTGCCGACGTCGTCCGGGTCGCCGATGAGGTCGACGCCCTCGACGGGGTGAGCTTCGCCGGGATCACCACGTTCCCCGCCCTGCTGTTCGACCGCGAGCAGGGGGCCCTGCGGCGGACCGCGAACCTGGGCACGCTCGAGCAGGCCGCCGCGGCGTTGTACGGCGCCGGCCGGGTGCGCTTCGAGGTCAACGGCCCTGGCACGACGTCGTCCGCCGCCCTGCCGATCCTGGCCGCGGCCGGGGTGACCCAGGTCGAGCCGGGCCACGCGCTCACCGGGACGACGCCGCTGCACAGGGTCGCGGACCTCGTCGAGATCCCTGCGGCCTGCTATCTGAGCGAGGTCAGCCACCTCCACGGTGGCCGGGCGTTCTGCTTCGGCGGGGGGATGTACATCGACCCGGTGGCGCCGCCCTACCGCGTGCAGGCGGTGGTGGGGCGCGAGCCGGCCGCCGGGCGTCTGCTCGACGCCACGCTGCCACCGCCCTCGAGCATCGACTACTACGGACAGCTCGACCTCGCGGGCCGGCCCGGCGTCGAGGCGGGGGACAGCGTGGTCTTCGGCTTCCGCTTCCAGGCGTTCGTCACCCGGGCGTTCACGGCCGGGATCTCGGGCCTGGATACGGGCAGGCCCCGGGTCGCTGGCATCTGGGCGGCGAGCGGACAGGCGGCCTCCTGGCCCGGCTGAGCCCCGCCTCGCGGGTGACGTCCGTCTCGGCCGGCTGACGGGCACTGGGCGACATGCACGTCCTCGGCCGCAAGGGGCTCGAACGCCCGGCCGTCGTGCTCGCGGTCAACGGTTTCCGCCACGAGGAGCGTGCTCGCGAGGATGCTGTAGTCGGGCTGTCGCGGACACGGGACCTGCTCGTCGTCTTCGGTGACCTCGACCTGATCCGACGGGTCGGCGGCGAGGCGGTTGCGCGGCGACTCACTCCAGGACGCTGAGGAGGCACCCGTGGTGCGAAGCGAGCAGTCGATCTGGGAGTTGCTCCGGGAGGCGTCTAAGACGCTGCCCGAGCCGTTCAGCGCTGCACTCCTCATCGACTACGTGAGGCGCCGCCGGCCCGACGTCGCCGAATCCTCGATTCGTACGCACATCTCCCACGCGCTCGTCGAGGCCACGAACCGGACGGGTCCGTGGGCCGGACGCACGCCCTTCCTCACGCGGGTCGAGCGCGGTGTCTACCGGCGCTCTGGACTCGCTCCTCAGCCCGCGGCCACGGCCGAGATCCCCGAGGAGCCGCCGCGGGTCGATCAGTCGAGCGCACCGGGGCCGGCACAGACGCGCGTCGTCCTCGTCGGGTGTTCGAGCTCGAAGGCGGCGTCACCCCGGCCGGCCCGCGACCTGTTCATCGGAGCCGGCTTCGTCCAGGGCCGCGATCGGGCGGAGGGCCTCGGCACGCCCTGGTACGTGCTCAGCGAAAAGTACGGTCTGCTCGCCCCGGACGAGGTCGTCGTCCCCTACGACGAACAGCTGCCGGATCGAACCGCGGCCTATCGCGCCGCGTGGGGAAGCTGGGTCCTCGCCCAACTCGCGGAACGGCACCCGCTCCGCGGTGCCGTGATCGAAGCGCATGCCGGTCGCGCCTACTGCGAGCCTCTGACGGGTCCTCTCGCGACAGTGGCGTCCACCAAGGTGGTATGCGACGGCCCCGGTGAGCGCGGGCCTCGCACGTAGAGGCGGCCACCGCGTGATCTTCTGGAAGACCTTCCACAGACGCCCAGGAGAAGAACGCGATGACCGCTCCGTCCAGTATCGACCCTGCCCGCTTCCTGCACGAGCAGCTGGCCCAGGCCAGTCCTGATCTGCTGCGCCAGATGCTCACGACCTTCATCAACACGCTGATGTCCGCGGAGGCAGACGCGGTCTGCGGCGCCGGCTACGGCGAGCGCACCACCGAGCGGACCAACACCCGCAACGGCTACCGGCACCGGGACTTCGACACCCGGGCCGGCACCCTGGACGTGGCGATCCCCAAGCTGCGGTCCGGCTCGTACTTCCCGGACTGGCTGCTCGAGCGACGGCGGCGGGGCGGAGCGGGCGCTGACCACTGTGGTCGCCACCTGCTACCTGCTCGGCGTCTCCACCCGGCGGATGGAGAAGCTCGTCGAGAGCTTGGGCATCACCCGCCTGTCCAAGTCCCAGGTCAGCGAGATGGCCAAGGATCTGGACGCGCAGGTGGCCGACTTCCGGCACCGCCCGCTGGATGCCGGTCCGTACACCTTCGTCGCCGCCGACGCGCTGGTTCTGAAGGTGCGCGAGGGCGGCCGGGTGGTCGGCGTGCACGCGCTCGTGGCGACCGGGGTGAACGCCGACGGGCACCGGGAAATCCTCGGCCTGCAGGTCACCTCCGCCGAGGACGGCGCCGGCTGGCTGACGTTCTTCCGCGACCTGACCGCCCGCGGCCTCACCGGGGTCGCCCTGGTGACCTCCGACGCGCACGCCGGGCTCGTCGGCGCGATCGGCGCCACCCTGCCCGGCGCGGCCTGGCAGCGCTGCCGAACCATTACGCGGCGAACCTGATGGCGGTCTGCCCGAAGAGCTCCTGGCCGTGGGTGCGGGCGCTGCTGCACTCGGTCTACGACCAGCCCGACGCCGCCTCGGTGCACGCCCAGTTCGACCGGGTCCTCGACACGCTGACCGACAAGCTCCCGAAGGTCGCCGCGCACCTCGAGGCCGCCCGCGCCGACGTGGTCGCGTTCACCGCCTTCCCCAAGGAGATCTGGCGGCAGATCTGGTCCAACAACCCCCAGGAGCGGCTCAACCGGGAGATCCGCCGGCGCACCGACGTCGTCGGCATCTTCCCCGGCCGCGACTCCCTCCTCCGCCTGGTCGGCGCCGTGCTCGCCGAACAGCACGACGAATGGATCGAGGGCCGCCGCTACCTCGGCCTCGACGTCCTGGCCCGCTGCCGGCTGCGGCCCGTCACCGACACCACGGACACCGCCGAGGAGGTGACCGGCCAGCCGACCATCCCGGCGCTGAGCGCCTGACCCGACACGAAGATCACGCGGTAGTCGTCACACACCACGCCCCCGGGCTTGACCCTCGCGACTGCCGGCGCGACTTTCGAAGAGCCGCTCGGCGGTCTGAGTCAGGACGAGCACCTCGCTCGGTACCAGGACGAGCCGTCGTCTCGCGCGCCAGGTCGTCCAGCTGCATCCGTTGACGTGGACGTCGGAGTCCTGCTCGACCAGCGAAACGCGCACCCACCGGACTACTTGCTCAGTCGTGGCCGGGCGGCCCTCGACCTGCCTGGGGTGTACAGCTGGTGGGTCGACCTCCGGGGTGCCCAGGATCTGTCGATGGGACTCGGGTATCACGTCCCTGCAGGGCTGATCTATGCCGGCCGTGCCGGCGGTATCCGCGCCGGAGGGAAGGCGTCGACGAGCACCCTCTGGGACCGGCTCGTCGCCATGCAGCTCGGCGGCAGTCGCAACTTCTCGACGTTCCGCCTGACGCTCACGGCGTGCCTGACCCCGGTCGATTCGGTCCCGATCCCCGAGCACGCGCTCACGGAGTGGATGCAGCGGCACCTGCGCGTCGCCGTCCTTCCGCTGGCGATCGAGGACGTGAACCCAGCCGAACGGCGCCTGCTACAGCTCGCCGACCCGCCGCTCAACCTGCAGGACGTCGAACCCACACCGCTCCGGCAAGCGCTGAGGCAGGCGCGGTCCCGAGTCGCCTACCGTTGACGACCCCGTCGGTCGTGTGGGGCAGGCTCGGGGGATGGACGAGACGGCATGGGGCCGGCCACCCGAGGCTCGGCTGATGTCCGGCGACGCCGGGCCGACCACGTCCGCCTGCCGACTGGTGCGGCGCTGAGGCGGGCGACCTACTCGCAGCCGACGCCGTCGCCGTCCCGGTCGAACTTCGGCTCCCACCCCGGGTCGCCGGCGCGGATGGGATCCGCGCTGGCAGCTCGGACCGCGTCGCAGTTCTGGTAGTAGACGTCCGGCGCCGGCGCCGGCGCGGGGGCAGGAGCCGGCGCGGGGGCCGGGGCGGGAGCAGGAGCCGGTGCCGGAGCAGGCCTCGGGGCGGGTGCCGGTGATGGCTTCGGGACGTCCGCGACGACTCCGCCGGGCAGGGGCTGATCCGGGCACGTGCTGAGCACCGTTGCCATGGCGTTGCGCTCGGCCTGGGTGACCCACAGGTCGTACTTCACCTTCACCGCGACCTGCCGCGCGACGTAGGCGCATCGGTAGCTCCGGTTCGGCGGCAGCCAGGTCGCCGCGTCACCGTCGCCCTTCTGCATGTTGAGCCCGCCGTCGACGGCGAGCAGGTTGAGCGGGTCGTTGTAGAAGGCGATGCGACGTCCGCCGTCCCACCCTTGCGCGCCCTTCTGCCAGGCGTCGGAGACGGCGACCACGTGGTCGATCTGCACGTCGGAACTCGTGTCCTGACCGCGCACGAACGCGATCGTCCGGCCCGAGTACGGCCCGGCCAGGGTGCCGGTGAGCACGACGCAGTTCCGGGTGCCCGGCTTGAACGTCTCACCGGTGAGGTCGCGAGCGAGGATGTCATTGCGGGCGTCGCACCCGTTGCGATCCGGATCGCCCCAGCCGGAGCCGAAGAGATCCCGGTCGTAGCCGGTACGCGGGGCGCGACCCTTCACGTCCAGCGCCGCGAGGGCGGCCAGCGCGGTGGTCTCAGTGGCGCCGGTGATGGCGTCCGTGGCGGCCCCGTCGGCCAGGATGCCCGTCGCCGGGTCGGCGACCAGGCCGTCCGGCGTCCGGGCTGTCTCGTCCGTCTCGTCGTCCGCGAGCCGGGCTTCCGCCACCTCGACCTCGGCCTCGAGGTCGGCCCGGCTCTCCGACGGCTCGAGTCGCGGAGGGCTCGGAGTCGACGGTGCCGGCGTCTCGATCTGCGCTACCGGCGTACTCGGTGGTGCGAGCACGCCGCCCGTGAGAGCGAGCGCCAAGCCGCCTGCGGCGACCGCGCCGCCGACCCCGCGGGACGCGATGGCCGTCCACGGTGACCCGCGTCCGAACGCGGCGAACGTCCCGAGCACGACGATCGCGAGCCCGCTCAAGAGGAGGGCGCCGGAGATGCCGCTGCCGGCGGCGCCGATGACGAGCAGCAGGGCGATCGCGGCGAGTACCGCGATCTGCAGCCGGTGGCTGCCCGAGGCCCGCCGTCCGGCGGCGGGCGTGGGCAATGCTGCGGGCGGCATTGCTGGGGGAGGCGGTGCCGCGGCTCCGGACGGCCGGCCGCGTCCCGACGCTGCAGCCAGCTCGGCGTGCTGCGCCCGGCTCTTCGAGGGCAGCGCCCGGTCGGCGAAGGCATCCAGCGTGGCGAACTCGACGGTGCCCAGCGGGAACTGCACGTCGGCAGCTGTCACGACGGCACCGGGAAGCCCCGCGGCGAAGGAGCGGACTCCCTTGCCGCTCACCCGCAGCCGAGTGCCCTCCAGGTACAGCGTGGCCTTCTGCCCTGGCGCACCGTCGAGCAGGAGGCGGAGGTACTTCGCGCTTCCGGACCCACCGGGCGGGACGACCGCGAAGCCGAGGGAGCGAGCATGGTCGGCGGTCGCCCGCATCAGGTTGTTCCGTGACCGGGCCTCGTGGTGCCGGAGCACCGCTTCCACCGCCGAATCGAACACGGCCAGCCCCCGTTCGCCTGTCGACGGACTCACCGCCGCGCAGGCGGGACGACGACCCTCCTGTCCTAGCGGCTCCGACCGTGCGGCGACAGCCGTCTGCCGCGCGCCGTATCGAAACGTCATGCGATCGACAGAACCGGCACCACCAGCCACATCCGGCGCAGAGCGGGCGGGGGCGTGCCGCCGGTCGGCCCCATCAGGCCCGATCCTCTGGTTCGAACCGGCCGCTCTCCGTAGCGTCGGCCCTCTCGGCGCGGGGGACCCTCACAGGGAGGCACCGTGAAGCAGCAGAAGGAAGGCCGCGGGCCCACGTCCGGCTCGGGTGGCGGCAGCCCCGTGTATCCGCTCGGCTTCGTCGGCGCGCTGGTCTGGAACTGGCAGCAGGCCACCACCCCGGGCGACCGGGCCCTCGCCGTCCTCAGGTCGGTGGTCTGGCCGGCCTTCCTCGTCTACGCCGCGTTCCGTGCACTGGAGGGCGCGCCGGCGAAGGACTGATCTCTCCGGGGCGCGACGGGACGGAGCGGGGATCGGCGCACGTCCGCCCGGCAACATCGGGACCGGTGCCTCAGCACGCCGGGACACGTCCCGCCGCACGGTGACTCCTGCCCGCCGGGAAGGTCCCGCCCGGGTGAAGGAGTGGACACCCGATGACTGCACACACCGTTTCTCCCGAGCAGCGCGACGACCTCGACGTGCCGAGGCCCGCTCCGATCGGCCGACGCCTCGCCGTCGTCGCGCTGACGATCGGCGCGACCCTGAACCTCACCGAGGCGCTCATCGGCCGCGCTGTCGGCCAGGGCGGCTCGGTCGCCGAGGGCCTCGATGCCTGGGCGGCCCGGCCCACCCTGGCCGCGGTCGGCCTGGCGCTCGGCACGGTCGCCGTCCCGTTCCTGCTGCTCGGCCTCGTCGCCATGGCGCAGCTGATCCGTCCGCGCATGCCGCGTCTCGGCGCCACCGCCATGGGGCTCGGCTTCGCCGGTGCGCTCGGCTTCCTGGGCATCCACGCGGTCTCGATCGTCGACCTCGCGGCGATCGACCAGCCCGACCGCGCCGCCATGGTCGACCTGCTCGAGTCCGCGCAGACCAGCCCGCTCGCCGTGCTGATCCTTGCCCCGTTCCTGATCGGCATGCCCGGCGCGGTGCTGCTCACGAGCATCGGCTACCTGCGCACCCGCGTCGTCCCGATCTGGATCCCCATCGTCCTGCTGGTGTTCCTCGTCCTGGACTTCGGCCCGTTCTCCACCGGCCCGGTCGACCCGCACTGGCTCTTCCTCGCCGCCTCCCTCGGACTGGCGTACGTGGTCGCGAAGCGCACCGACCGGCAGTGGTGGCTCGGCCGTACCCCGGACGAGGCAACCTCCTGACCAGCGGCCATCCGGTCGGTTAGCGTCGCCCGCGAGGTGGACGAACCGGTGTTCAGGGACCGCGCAGCACGGAGGAGCCGGGTCGTCATCGCGGCCCGGCTCTCCGCCGCGGCCGCGATCGGCTACCTCGCCGTCGGGCTGGTCGCCCACTTCGCCACCCCCGCCGCCGACCGGCTGAGCCTGGTCGCCTCCCCGGAGCCGCTGGTCGGCCCGGCCATGGCGATCGTCGGCGCCGTCCTGCTCGGCCGGGTGCCCGGCCAGCGCGTCCTGCAGCTGATGACGGTCATCGGCTGCTTCGCCTGCGTGTACGCCGGCTCCGTCGCCCTCGCGGTCCACGGCTTCACCGGCAGCGACGACCCCGCCCTCGGCTACCGGATCACCGCGTGGCTCACCCTGTGGACCTGGGTGCCGTCCTTCGTCGGGTTCGCCACCCTGCTGCCGTTGATCTTCCCGGACGGCCGACTGCTGTCCCGCCGCTGGCGCCCGGTCGCGATCACCTCGGGCGCCCTGATCGCGACGATGTCGCTGGTCACCGCCTTCACCGACGTCCAGCCCGAGGGCGACCAGCCGGCCAACCCGCTCGCGATCGCGGTGCCGCAGTCGTTCCTCGACGGCGTCCAGACGGTGCTCAATCCGCTCATCCCTGCGCTGGCGCTGCTCGGCCTGGCGAGCCTCGTCCTGCGGTTCCGGCGCGCCGACCCGCAGGGACGCCGGCAAATCGCCTGGGTCGGCTACGCGCTCGCGCTGGCGGTGCTCGCCTCGTTCGTGGCCCCCTCGCCGCTCAACGTCGTGGCCACCCTCGGCGTGCCGCTCACCATCGGCGTCGCCGTGGTCCGCTACCGGCTGTTCGGCATCGACCTCGTGCTCAACCGCACCCTGGTCGGCGCCGCGCTGCTGGCCTGCTCGGCGCTGGTCTACGTCGCCGTCGTCGGCTGGCTCGGCGGCCTGGCCGGCGCCCCCGACTCGGTGATCGGCTTCGTCGGGGCGGTCGCCGTCGCCGCCGTCTTCCACCCGCTGTACGTGCGCATCCAGCGCGCCGTCGACCGGCTGTTGCACGGCCTGCGCGGCGACCCGTACCGGGTGCTCGGCCGGGTCACCGAGCTGCTCCGCACGGCAGGCTCGCCGCGCGAGGCGCTCACCCGGGCGGTCGCCGCGATCTCCGCCGACATCAAGCTGCCCGCCGTCGTCGTTCGCGTCGACCGGCCCGACGGCCCACCGGTCGTCGAATCCGCCGGCGACCCGGCGCGCGCCGTCCACGAGTTCCCGCTGCACTGGCACGACGACGTCGTCGGCACGCTGTCGGTCGCCGCCCGTACGGGCACCGACGGCCTCGAGCCGCTCGACACCTCGCTGCTCACCGACCTCGCCGCCCAGATCGCGGCCGTCGGCTTCGCGCTGCGCCTGGTCACCGACCTCGAGCGCTCCCGCGACCGGCTGGTCACCGCCCGCGAAGAGGAGCGCCGCCGGATCCGCCGTGACCTGCACGACGGTCTCGGCCCGCAGCTCGCCTCGGCGGTCATGGCCCTGGACGTCGCCTCCCGGGCGCTCGGGTCCGAGCGGGCGAAGCCCCTGGTGACGACGGCGCGCGCGCAGCTGCAGGAGGCGGTCGCCGACGTCCGCCGCATCGTGCACGGGCTGCGCCCGCCGGCGCTCGACGACCTCGGCCTGCTCGGCGCGCTCCAGGCGACCGGCCCCGGGCTGCTGGCCGAGGGCGACGGCGGGCCCGACGTCCGCGTCGAGGGCAGCGGCCGGCTCGACGACCTGCCCGCGGCGGTCGAGGTGGCCGCCTTCCGCATCACGCAGGAGGCCATGACCAACGCAGTCCGACATGCCGGCGCCGATCGCATCACCGTGCAGCTGCACGGCGGCGACGACGCCGTCGCCATCGACGTCGTCGACGACGGCCGCGGCTGCGCCGAGGACGCCCGACCCGGCCTCGGCCTGCAATCGATGCGCGACCGCGCCGCCGAACTCGGCGGCAACTGCTCGGTGCTGTCGGCCGCCGGCGGCGGCACCCGCGTCCGCGCCGTCCTACCGCTGCGAGGAGCCGCATGGTCCGCGTCGTGATCGCCGACGACCACCCCGCCTTCCGGGCCGGGCTGCGGCTGCTGCTGCAGGACAGCGGTCTGGACGTCGTCGCCGAGGCCGCGGACGGGCCGCATGCCGTGGCCGCAGTCGCCGAGACCCGCCCCGACGTCGCACTGCTCGACCTGCAGATGCCCGGCCTGACCGGCGTGGAGGTGACCAGGCGGCTGCGGGAGGTCGCCCCCGACACCCGCGTGCTGGTGCTCACGATGATCGAGGCCGACGAGACGGTGCTGGCCGCCATCCGCGCCGGCGCCTGGGGCTACCTGCTCAAGGGCGCCGGCCAGGACGAGATCGAGCGGGCCGTCCGGTCGGTCGCCGGGGGACAGGTGGTCTACGGCGCCGGCGTGGCCGAGCGGGTCATGGCCTTCTTCACCGCGCGCACCGAGGGAGCCGTCGGTCCGTTTCCGCAGCTGTCCGAGCGGGAGCGCGAGGTGCTCCGGCTGGCCGCCGAGGGACGCGCGAACGCGGACATCGCCCGCCGGTTGTTCCTGTCGGAGAAGACCGTGCGCAACCACGTCTCGAGCATCTTCACCAAGCTCGGCGTGACCGACCGAGCGTCACTGGTGGCCAGGGCCCGCGACGCCGGGCTGTAGGTCCCACGACGAGGACCATCGACACCGCCCGGTCCGGCTGCCAGGATGCCGCTGCCGAGTCGACGGCGACGCCGCTCACGGGTGGGCCCGGTGACCCGAGGAGGCTCGCCATGCAGACCACCGCCTCGGCCGGCCCGTCCACGTCGGCCCCGGTCGACCCGATGCGGCGCACCGCCCGCGCCGCCGGGATCCTGTACCTGCTCACGTTCGTGTCGATACCGACGCTCGCGCTCTACCAGGACGCGCGGGGCGAGACCGACTTCGTCCTGGGTGCAGGCAGCGACACCGGCGTCCGGCTGGCCGCCCTGTCGGAGGTCGTCGTCGCCCTGGCCTGCATCGGCACCGCCGTGGTGCTGTACCCGGTCGTGCGGCGGCAGAGCGAGACCGCCGCACTCGGGTTCGTCGCCGCCCGGGTCGTGGAGGGCGCGCTCATCCTCGTGGGCGTCGTCAGCGTGCTCACCCTGCTGACGTTGCGCAACGACGTCGCCGGCACCCCGGACGCCGACCCGGCATCCCTGGTCACCACGGGGCAGACCCTGTCCGCCGCCTACGACTGGACGTTCCTGCTCTCGCAGAGCCTCGCGCCGGTGTTCAACGCGCTCTTCCTTGGTTACGCGCTGTACCGGTCCGGGCTGGTGCCGCGGATCCTGCCCACGCTCGGGCTGATCGGCGCCCCGCTGTTGCTCGCCTCGGACGCCGCGATCTTCTTCGGCCTCTACGAGCGCGACGCCCCGATCGTCGCGCTCGCCGCGCTGCCGATCGCCGTCTGGGAGTTGTCGCTCGGCGTCTACCTGGTCGTCAAGGGCTTCCGGCCCGCTGCCGTGGCTGCCCTGCCGCAGAGGCGCTGACGACCGGAAGGTCCACGTGCCCTCATCGCTCGAGGGGGACGGGCGGCCGACCGGCCGCCGTGTTGGTGAGTCCCGAGCGCTACGACGAGTTGATGACTGCCCTGGAGGACGCGGAGGACATCGCGGCTCGCCACGCTCCTGGCGCCGAGGAGAGGCCTGACGTCCCGTGGGAGCAGGTCAAGGCGGATCTCGGCTTGACCTGAGTCGCTCCGCGAGTGCCGGACGCAGACGGCGTCGTGCGACAGTGACGCCGTGGTCGACGACCTCCTCGTGGCGCGCAACCCCGACCCGGAGTCGACGCTGCCGTACCTGGTGCGCATCCCCCTGGGTGCGGCCGGCGTCGTCGTGAAGGCCCGGGAGACCTGGCCGCGGGCGAGCAAGGTCTACTGCCACCGCGCCGAGGGATGGCCGGCCGACGCGGAGATCGTCGAGCGGCACGCCGTCCGCTCCTGCTCCCGGCGCGGCCCCGCCATCGACCTCGTCCTGGCCCGCGCCCGGGAGAACCGCTCGCAACTCGTCGTCACCCGCGCCCGCGGTCGCGAGGTCATCTTCTGGCAGTCGCCCCGGACGACGAAGCAGGCCCGCCCCGGCGTGCACCTGCCCACCGCCCGCGCGCACGGCCAGGTGCTCGACATCGTCGTCGACAGCGGCGAGAAGTACCCCTACGCCTTCGGCGCCCAGCAGGCCACCACCCGGCGGCAGCGGCTCGCCGCCGGCGACTACGCCGTCGAGATCGGCGGGGAGGTCGTCGCCGCGGTCGAGCGCAAGACGCTCGAAGACCTCGCCGGCAGCCTGCTGTCCGGAAAGCTCACCTACGCCCTCGCCGACCTGACCGCGCTGGCGAGGGCGGCCGTCGTGGTCGAGGACCGGTACAGCCGGCTGTTCAAGCTGCCGCACGTCGCGGGCAGCCGGGTCGCAGAGGCGCTCGCCGAGGCGCAGGCGCGCTTCCCGTCGGTGCCCGTGGTGTTCTGCGAGACCCGGCCGCTGGCGCAGGAGTGGACCTACCGCTGGCTCGGGGCCTGCCTCGCCGAACTCGGCGCCGCCCGCTCCACCGCCGACCTCGAGGTCACTTTCGCCCCCGGCGGGCGGGTGCCCGCCGCGCCGCCGTCACCCGCAGAGGTCCGGGCCTGGGCGCGCACGCAGGGCATCGAGGTCAGCGACCGCGGCCGCGTGCCCTCCGACGTCCTCCAGCGCTTCCGCGAGGCGTTCCCGACCGCTGGGTGACCGGGCCGCGCGGTGCCCTGACCACGCGGTCGTCGGCTTCAGCGCCGCCCTCGACCAATGCCTGCGCACGCACCGCCGTGACCTGCCGGTTCTCGGGATCGGCCACCAGCGGCGTGCCGCCGTCCCCGGCGTCGACCTGCATGCCGACCCGCGGTCCGTACTTCCGTTCCGGCGTGATGGCAGATGCCGCAGCTGTCCGCAGTGCGCTAGCTGTCGCGACCAGGGACGTTGTTGACAGTCGGCGTGGTGCCTTGATCACGAAGGAGACCTCCGGAAGGAGTGGCGATGTCTGACGTCGTCATTCCTGACCGGAGGTCTCTGTGGCTCACGCTAACGCCCGCACCACCGTCTACGCCCGCAGGCTGATCGTCGCTCGTGTCTTGGCCGGGCATCGGCCCGGTGAGGTGGCCAAGCAGCTGGGGATCAGCCGGCAGACGGTCTACAAGTGGGTGCGCCGCTGGCGCACCGAGGGCGAGGCGGGGCTGGTCGACCACTCCTCCCGGCCGCATCGGATGCCGCGTCAGACCTCACCGGAGACGGTCGCGCAGATCGTGGCGGCCCGCCGCGAGCACCACGCCGGCCCGGTCCGGCTGGCCCCGATCGTGGGCATCGCGGCCTCCACTATCGGCGCGGTGCTGGCCCGGGCCGGCATGCCCCGGCTGGCCGACGTCGACCGGTTCACCGGCGAGCTGCTGCGCGGCCGTCGGCACAGCGACCGCCGCTACGAACACCAGCACCCCGGCGACCTACTGCACGTCGACGTCAAGAAGCTCGGCCGGATCCCAGATGGCGGCGGCTGGCGGGTGCACGGCCGCTCCGAGCAGGTCCGCGGCCGCGGCCTGGGCTGGGACTACGTGCACGTCGCCATCGACGACCACACCCGCATGGCCTACGCCGAGGTGCTGCCCGACGAGCGCACGGGCACGTGCGCGGGCTTCCTGACCCGCGCGGCGGCCTGGTTCGCCCCCCAGGGCGTGACCGTGCGCCGGGTGCTGACCGACAACGCCAAGAGCTACCGCATCGGCCGGGCCTGGATCGCCGCCTGCGACCAGCTGCGCATCGGCCGCCGGTTCATCAAGCCCGGCCGGCCCTGGACCAACGGCAAAGCCGAGCGGTTCAACCGCACCCTGCAGACCGAATGGGCCTACGCCACCGCCTGGACCAGCAACGACCAGCGCACCGCGGCCCTGGACAGCTGGCTCGAGCACTACAACACTGCCCGCAGCCACTCCGCCCTCGGAGGCCGCCCACCGGTCAGCCGCCTCGCCGCGTGAACAACGTGTCCGGTCGCGACAGCTAGCACGGGACGACGACGATCTCGGGCGCTGTCCACAGCTCTGCCGGCCGTCCACAGATCGCCTCCGACCTGCCGGTTCGTCGGTCGAAGTCTCGATAGTGTTCGAACGTCTGATCGAGCTGTTGGGGAGGTGCGCGATGGGTGAGTTGTCCTCGGCTCTCGACGCGCTCGCCGCCGACGACCTGCACGCCATGTTCGGGCCGGCGCTCCTCGATCGAACCGCGCAGTTGCTCGTCGCCTACAACCGCATCGAGGCGGAGCTGACCCGCACCGTCCGCGAGGCCGACCTCACCGATGCGGCCGAGGTCGACGGCATGAAGACCATGCAGTCGTGGCTGCGCGGCCGGGGCCGGCTCGCGCCACGGTCGGCGGCTCGGCTCGTGCGCAACGGGCGCGCGCTCCAGCACCTGCCCGCGGTCGCTGCCGGCTTCGCCGAGGGCACCGTCTCGTCCGACCAGGTCGACGTCGTCGTCCCCGTCGCCGCCGAGCGCAACCGGACCGCTGCGACCGATCAGGGCGTCGACCTCGACGAGGTCGACCGCACGCTGGCTTCCGTCGCCGTCGAGGGATCGGTCGTGCAACTGACCGGGGTGGTGCGGCACTACCTCGCCCGCCTCGACACCGATGGCCCCGAGCCCGACCCGACCGAGCAGCGGGCCCTGTCCATCGCTCCCTATGGCGACGGCATGGTCATGATCCGCGGCCAGCTCGACGCGGTGGGTGGCGAGAAGATCATGGCCGCGCTGGAGTCGATGCTGCAGGCCGACCGGCCCAAGGGTGACCGTCGCACCCGGGCGCAGCAGCTCGCCGATGCGCTGGTGCAGATGGCCGACAACCAGCTCGCCTCAGGCGAACTGCCGATCCTGCGCACCGTCAAGCCCACGGTCGTCGTCACCATCCCGGGGGCCGACTTCTTCGATCCCTCGACCGGCCCGGGCACCGCCACCACCGCGTTCGGCAGCCCGCTGTCTGCGGCCGGCGCCCGCATGGCCGCCTGCGACGGCAGCGTCATCCGCGTCCTCCTCGACCAGCACGGTCTGCCGATGGACGTCGGCCGCGCCATGCGGGTCGTCCCGCCGCACATCCGCAAGGCCGTCGAGCTCCGCGACCGCACCTGCGTCTTCGCCGGCTGCTCCGCGCCCAAGTACTGGTGCGATGTGCACCATCTGATCGAGTGGATGTTCGGCGGCAAGACCAGCCTCGAGAACTCCGCGCTGCTCTGCGAGCGCCACCACACCAAGGTCCACCATGGGTTCCGCGTCCAGCGAGATCCCGACGGTCGATGGCGCACCTACCGGCCCGATGGCACTGAGATCACGCTCACCACCGCGTTGCTGATCTGACACACGCGCTCCGGCGTCGACCTCCGCGGTCATGGGCAAGGCCCGCTGCTACTACGACGGTCACAACCCCAGGTCGGACAGGCCCGGGTGGTCGTCGGGCCGCGGGCCGAGGGGCCAGTGGTACCTGCGGTCGGCCTCGGCGATCGGCAGGTCGTTGATGCTCGCATAGCGCCGCGCCATCAGCCCGTTCTCGTCGAACAGCCAGTTCTCGTTGCCGTACGAGCGGAACCAGGTGCCCGAGTCGTCGTGCCACTCGTAGGCGAACCGGACGGCGATGCGGTCGTCCCCGAACGCCCACAGCTCCTTGATCAGCCGGTAGTCCAGCTCGCGGGCCCACTTGCGCTGCAGGAACTCGACGATCTGGGCCCGCCCGGTCGGGAACTCCGCTCGGTTCCGCCACCGCGAATCCTGCGTGTACGCGCCGGCCACCTTCTCCGGGTCGCGGGTGTTCCAGGCGTCCTCGGCCTTGCGCACTTTCGTGATGGCCGCCTCGCGGTCGAAGGGCGGAATCGGCGGACGGGTCATGGTCGGTCCCCTTCGGAGCGAAGCCGTTCGGACAGGTCCGGCAGCGCGGCCGGAAAGCAGCCCAGCGGCGCCTCGGCGACGCCCGCGCCGATCGTCCCGCTGCCGTCGGAGTCGTGCAGGATCCCCAGCACTGCGCGGCAGCGGTCGGGCGCGGTGGTCATCGCGGCAGCGCCGTCCCGAAGGTGTCGGCGCGCAGGCCCAGCCGCAGCGCCTCGACGCCGAGCACCTCCGACGGCGCGAGGTTGCCCAGTCCGACATCCGCGCCGAAGCGCCGCACCAGCCAGGCCTGCTGTTCCTTGAGCGGCGCCTCGAACACGACGCACTCGGCGCCCACCGCGGCGACGACGGCGTCGGCGACCTCGCCCCGGACGTCGCCGGAGTCGGTGAACAGCCCGACGGTCCCGCTCTCGCGGCCCTCGGTGACGACCCAGGACGCCCCGGCCGCCCGGTCGGCCGCCGCCGCGGCCGCCCACTGCGCCGGGCTCACCAGGGCCTTCGGGTCCTTCGACCCGATCTCGGCCAGGACGACGAAGCGTGCGGCGGCCGCCTGGATCAGGTTCTCCTTCTCCGCCGGACCGATCGGGGCGACGCCGCAGGACACCTCGACGCACGGAAAGCCCAGGTCGGCGGCCCAGGCCAGGTACTCGGCCACCACCCCCTGCTGCCAGGCCACCTCCAGCAGCGTGCCCCCGGTGCAGGCCAGGACGTCGGAGTCGCGGAGGACGGCGAGCTTCGCGGGCAGGCCCGGGTCGAGGTAGGCGGTGCCCCAGCCGAACTTCCAGACGTCCACGTACGCACCGCAGACGTCGAGCAGCCGGGCCACGTCATCGACCGGTAGGCCCTTGTCCAGCACGTGGGTGACACCCTGCTGTCGCGGCTTGCGCGCGCGGGAGGGCACCGAGAGGAAGTCCGGCGCGGTATTCACCTCGGGAAGCACCCGCCCCGACTCGGGGGGACCCGGTGGCATCCCATCTCGCGCGGCTGCGCGCCCTGCCGGGCGTGCGGGCCAAGGCCGACATCGGCCTGGTGGTCGAGGTGCTCGGCGACAGCGGCCGGGTGCGGCTGGAAAGCGGCGGGGGGTCGGTGACCGTCGTCGACCTCGCCGCCGAAGGGGTCACGAACCTGCGGGCTTCCGGGGTTGCCGGCGCTTCCGGGGTTGCCGGCGCTTCCGGGGATGCCGGCGCTCACGGGGAAACCAGGGGGATCGACATCCACTGATGCAGTGTGCCCAGGTGGTCGGCCGGCGGCGCCGTCGTCGTCCAGCCCAGGTGGACGAAGAAGGGCACGTTCGGCAGCTGGACGCGGGCCTGCATGCGCGTGCCGCCCCGCTCGCCGGCCAGCGCGACGGCGAGGCGCACCAGCCGGCCGCCGATCCGGAACCGCCGGCCGTCGGGGCGCACCGCCAGCCGGTCACCGTGCCACAGGCAGCCGGTGAGCGGATAGAGCCGCACCGTGCCCGCCGGCGTCCCGTCGACGAAGCCCAGCACGTGCACGGTGGCCGGGTCGTCGTCGTGCTCGTCGCGGTCGGTGCCGGCGAACAGCCCCTGCTCCAGCACGAACACCTCGTGCCGGATGCGCAGGTGCTCGGCCCGTTCGAGGGCGTCGCGCACCGGCCGGCAGACCAGTGCCGGCGCGAGGGCGGCGGCCTCAGCCGACGACGGCAAGGGCCGGACGTCCGTCACGGATCCCCCCGTCCGAGCGCTCGAAAGCCCCGAGCCCGGAGCAGGCCTGGCAGCGCGCGCACCCGGCGACGACACCCGCCGAGGTCAGGCCCTGCCTCAGCAGATGCGGCACGATCCGGCGGTAGACGGCCTCGACCGCCGCGCGCGGCGGGGGCAGGACGTCGGCCATCAGGCTGCCGGGCACCGGCCGCAGCGGGACGACGAACGGGTAGACACCCAGGTCGATGGCGCGCCTGCAGCCCTCGACGGTGACGTCGAGGTCCTCGCCCATGCCGAGGATGACGTAGGTGGAGACCTGGCCGGCGCCGAACGCGGCGACCGCGCGCGCCCAGGCGGCGTAGTACGCCTCGATGCCCCAGCGGGCCTTGCCCGGCGCGACGCGCTCGAGCACCGCGGGGTCGAAGCTCTCGACGTGGATGCCGACGGAGTCGATGCCGAGGTCGGCGACCCGGTCGATCACGTCGAGGTCGACCGGCGGCTCGAACTGCACCTGCACCGGCAGCCCGGCGGCCTCCTTGACCGCCGCGCCGCAGCGGGCCACGTACATCGCGCCCCGGTCGGGGGTGGCCGTGCTGCCGGTGGTCAGCGTGGCGTCGACCGCGCCGTCGAGGTCCCGCGCGGCGACCGCGACCTCGGCGAGCATCGCCGGGGTCTTCTTCGCGATCGTGCGCCCGGCGGCCAGGGTCACCCCGATGCCGCAGAACCGGCACTGGTCCTCGGTGCCCCAGTAGGCGCAGGTCTGCAGCACGGTGCTGGCCATCGAGTCCAGGTGCATCAGCGCGATCTGCCAGTACGGCACGCCGTCGGCGGTGCTCAGGTCGTAGTAGCGCGGCCGCGGCGCGGGGGAGGCCGAGGCCAGCCGCACGTCGTCGCGGAAGACCGCCCAGCCGCCGTCGTCCTCACCGCGCAGCACGTACGGGGAGTCGGCGACGTACGGCGCGCTGGTCGGCACGGTGGTCGCCACGCCCTCGACGTAGAGCATCCCGGCGTCGGCCGGCCCGGCCCCGCCGGTGCGGGTGGCCAGGGGTACCTCCACGCGGAGGCCGGCGCTCTGCAGGGCGGTGATCAGCCGCGCCACGTACTCGGCCGACGGCGGGGACAGGGCAGCGCTCGAGGGTTCCGTGACCATGTGCCCGCCCTCCCTGGACGACGTTCACCATAGGAAACCGTCGGGATCCAGGGCGTCCCTGTCAAGGCCTTGCGAGGTGGCTCCGCAACCCGGCCGCGCCCTCCGGCCTTTATGGCCATAAAGGCCGGGCTTACTGGGGGCGGAGGGCCATCCAGAGGGCGATGGCGTCGACGGTGCCGGGGTTGTGCCAGGAGTGCGGCTGGACGGTGCGGAAGTGCAGCGAGTCGCCGGGGTGCAGGCAGTAGCTCTGGCCGTTGACGACGAACTCGAGTTCGCCGTCGAGGAGGTAGATGAGTTCCTCGCCGGGGTGTTCGAGGAAGTGGTCGCCGCTGCTGGCGCCGGGGATGACGGTGGCGCGGGCGCCGGCGAGGTAGAAGCGCCCGTAGGTGCCGCTGATGCCGGCGAGGTCGATGCCGGTGTGGGAGGTGAGGATGGGTGGCTGGTGGCCGTCGCGGATGAAGACGGTGGGGTCGGAGGCCACTTCTTCTTCGTCGACGAAGTAGGCGACGGGGCGGCCGAGGGCTCCGGCCACTTTGAGCAGGGTGGTGATGGTGGGGACCATGTCGCTCTGCTCGATCTTGTGGATGGCGGCGGCGGAGACGTCGGAGCGGGCGGCGAGCTGCTGGAGCGAGAGGCCGGCCTGCTTGCGCAGCGAGTGCAGCTTCGGCCCGATTCCCGAGACGATCCGGGTGAGGTTCTGCTCGGTCACTCTCAACCTCTCGTGCTGACGTCGCCCGTTCGGGCCCGCGCAGGCCCGCCCAGGACCCGCGTAGCACCGTAGCCGTCATCGAGAGCTGGCATCGAACAGCTGAGGTCGGTCTGTCGATCACCTCTTGACGCCGCCACACGTACTTGTCCACGATAGTGGACATCCCGTTCCCCATGCTCAATATCTATGCCGGGTGCTGCCCGACGAAGGAGGGCCCACGTGGCCAAGCGCATCCTGATCATCGGTGGTGGTGCAGCAGGCATCGGCGCCGCAGGAGCTGCCAAGGGCACCGACCCGGACGCCGAGATCACCGTCTACACCGAGTACCAGGACGCCGCGTACAGCCCGTGCGGGATCCCCTACGTGCACGGCGGCGAGATCCCGGACTTCGAGCGGCTGTTCCTGGGCAGTAAGCAGCAGTACGCGGATCAGGGCATCGACATCCGGTACGAGACCGCCGTCGAGTCGGTCGACACCCGCGCGAAGACCGTCACCGTCGCGGGCCGGCAGGAGCCCTACGACGCGCTGGTCGTCGCCACCGGATGGGACTACGCCAAGCCGGACGTACCGGGCGCCGACCTGGCCGGGATCTACTACCTGAAGAACATCCGCGAGGCCATGGAGTGGGACAAGACCCTCGACAAGGTCCGGAGCGCCGTCGTCCTCGAGGCGGGCCCGCTGGGCATGGAGATGGTCACGGCGCTGGCCCACCGCGGCATCGAGACCCACCTGGTCGACCCGAGCCCCTGGGCCCTGTCGATGGCCACCGACCCCGACATCGTCAAGCCGGTCCAGGACTCCTGGCTCGAGATGGGCGCGCACCTGCACTTCAACACCAAGCTGGAGGAGATCCTGGGCGACGCCTCCGGCAAGGTCAGGGGAGTGCGGACCTCCGAGGGCGAGATCGCCTGCGACCTGGTCGTCGTCTGCACCCACAAGGAGCCGCAGACGCGGCTCGGCGCTGCCGCCGGCCTGAAGACCGGATCGGCGGGCGGGTTCGTGGTCGACGAGACGATGGCGACCTCGGTGCCGGGTGTCTGGGCGGCCGGTGACTGCGCGGAGATCCCGCACGGGGTCAGCAACGTGCCGATCCAGGGCCTGTCGGGCAGCCACGCCTACGCGCAGGGCAAGGTCGCCGGCGTCAACGCCGCCGGCGGGAGCCGGACCTACCAGCCCGTCTACGTCCCCTGGGGCATGGTCGCCGGCAAGTGGATGATCGGCGGCGTCTCCTTCAGCGAGACGCTGGCCACCGCGATCGGCATGCCCTTCGTCGTGGGGGAGGCGCAGGGCATCTCCCGGGCCCGGTACTTCCCGGACATGCAGCCGGTGAAGGTCAAGCTGCTCGCCGAGCCCGGCACGCTGAAGCTGATCGGCGCGCAGATGGTCGGCGGCGAGGGGATCAAGGAGCGGGCCGACTTCCTGGCCATGGCGGTGCGCACCGGTATCACGCTGCGCGACCTGGCCACGATGGAGAACGTCTACTCCCCGCCGATCGGCGCGCTCAACGAGCCGATCGCCCTGGCCGCGCAGAACGCGCTGTCCCGGCTGGGGGCCTGAGATGGGGTTCGCCCGTTGGCTGCGTGCGGTCTCCGAGAAGCAACTGCTGATCGCCGCCCAGATCGAGGTGGCCCGCCGGCGCGGAGCACCGCTGCCGCCACCGCCCCGGGGGCTGGACCTGTTCTGGCAGAAGGTCTACGTCCCGATCTACCACAAGCTGCCCTGGAAGCTGCGGTCGAAGGTGATGCTCGCGATGCCGGGCAGCCACCGGAAGACGTGGCACACACCTGAGCAGGTGAAGGGCCCGGCCGTCTGACGGCCAGCACCACCCCACTGCACGACCCGTACGCCGGTTGACATCTGAGCCCAGGAGGCATGCACGCATGAGCACGAAGACCGTCGACATCCCCAAGCCCCAGCCGGGCGACGTCCTCTACGACACCAGCGAGAAGGTCTTTCCCGACATCCAGGCCGAGCCGGGGCAGAAGGCGTTCGTCTTCATCCACACCGTCCCGTTCGAGGGCTCGGTGGCGCTGGTCAACCTGAAGACCTCGACCCGGCTCGTCCGCAAGGGCTTCGACGTCAGCATCATCCTGTACGGCCCCGCCGTGCTGCTCGCCTCCGCGACCCGCGGCTACCCGTCCGTCGGCGCGGAGGGCTTCCCGGGCAACCTGGCGGTCAACGAGCAGCTCAAGGTCCTCATGAACGAGGGCGCGAAGATCTACGCCTGCCGCTTCGCGATGGGCGCGCTGTACGGCTTCCGTGAGGACGACCTCATCGAGGGCGTGAAGGCCTTCAACCCGCTCGACGTCCTCGACTCCGCGCTGACCGCGTGGAAGGAGAAGGCGTTCCAGCTCAACACCTGGACGGTCTGAACCCAGCCCCTTCCGGCACTTATGGACATAAGTGCCGGAAGGTGGACGGCGGCCGGGCCACCGGCCGCCGTCCTGACCGCAGCCGCTCGCGATTGCCAGAAGGAGCAGTCATGGAACGCGTACACGACATGGGGGGCCGCTCCCGCTTCTTCGGACCGTTGCCGCCGATCGACCGGGACGAGCCGGTCTTCCACGAGGAGTGGGAGGGCAAGGCGTTCGCGCTGGCGCTACTGGCCAACCGGGCGGCGGGCACGAACCTGCACGCGTTCCGGCACGCCATCGAGCGGGTGCCCGAGCCCGAGTACCTGTCCGGCTACTACGAGCGCTGGCTGGCCAGCGCCGAGATCCTGCTCCTGGACAGCGGAATCCTGGCTCCCGGGGCGGTCGAGGCCCGCGCCCGGCGGCTCCAGGGCGAGGAGGTCGAGGAGCCGGCGGTGCCCGAGGCGCACAAGCCGGACATGCGAAGCGGTGGCGGCGGCAACCTGCGGACGGTCGGCACCGAACCGCTCCTTGCGGTGGGGGACACGGTGACCACCCGGTCGGAGACGCGGGCGCCGCACACCCGGCTGCCCTCCTACGCGCGGGGCAAGACCGGCACGGTGGTCGCGCTGCGGCCGGGGCACGTGCTGCCCGACACCGCGGCCTCCTTCATCGGCGAGTTCTCGCAGCACGTGTACACGGTGCAGTTCACCTCCGGTGAGCTGTGGGGGGACGGGGCGGAAGCGGCCGCCGTCACCCTCGATCTCTTCGAGTGCTACCTGGAGAAGGCGGAATGACGAGCAACATCGAGGAGACGGTCGAGCCCCGCATCGAGCCCGCGCTGCGGGCCGAGGCGCTGGAGTCGCTCCTGCTGGAGCGCGGCCTGATCGACGTCCAGACGGTGGAGACGTTCATCCGCACCTACGAGACCGCGGTCGGGCCGATGAACGGCGCCAAGGTCGTGGCCAAGGCGTGGACCGACCCCGACTTCAAGAAGTGGCTGCTCGAGGACGGCACCGCGGCCATCGCCTCGCTGGGCTTCAAGGGCCCGCAGGGTGAGCACATGGTGGTCGTGGAGAACACCCCGCAGGTGCACAACGTCGTCGTCTGCACGCTGTGCTCCTGCTACCCGTGGCCGGTGCTCGGGCTGCCGCCGTCCTGGTACAAGGACCCCACCTACCGTGCCCGGGTGGTCCGGGAGCCGAGAGCGGTGCTCGCCGAGTGGGGCACCGAGCTGGGCCCGGAGGTGGAGGTGCGGGTCCGGGACTCCAGCTCCGAGGTGCGCTACCTGGTGCTGCCCGAGCGGCCGGCGGGGACCGAATCGATGTCGGAGGAGGAGCTGGCCGGGCTGGTCACCCGCGACGCGATGGTCGGGGTGCGCCGGGTGACGGCGCCGTGACCGCCCTGGGATCGGCGACCGTCGAGCTGGACGCCGAGGGCCCGGCGGCGCCGCCACGGTCGAACGGCGAGCTGGTGTTCGCCGAGCCGTGGGAGGGCCGGGCATTCGGGCTCACCATGGCCCTGTCCGACCGCGGGGTGCTGTCCTACGACGCCTTCCGCGACGAGTTGATCGCCCGTATCGCCGCCTGGGAGGCCGACCACCCGGAGGGTGAGTGCTTCAGCTACTACCGCTGCTGGCTGCAGGCGCTCGAGCAGGTGCTCGCGCGGGAGGACCTGGTGCCGGCCGAGGAGCTGGCGGCTCGCTCGGCGGCCTTCGCCGCCCGGCCGGCCGGTTACGACCACGGGCACGAGCACGGGCATGACCACGAGCACGGGCACCACCACGACCACTGAACGCGGCGGCACGAACAGCGCCACGGCCACCTGGGAAGGGGACTGGCGCTGTTCGGTGCAGGCCGGCGGCTTCACGCTGACCGTCGACGAGCCCCCGTCGGTCGGCGGCACCGGGCAGGGCCCCATGCCCACCGAGCTGCTGCTCGCCTCGCTGTCCTCCTGCTACGCGCTGGCACTGGCCTGGGCCGCACGCAAGCGCGGCCTCGACCTGCCCGATCTGGAGGTGACGGCGACGGGCACCTACGCCGGGCAGAAGTTCGGCGCTCTGCTCCTGACCGTGCGGACCAGCCTGCCGGCCGAACAGGTCGCGCCGCTCCTGGGCCCCGCCAAGCGGGTCTGCTACGTCTCCAACACGTTCGCGAACGTGCCGGAGGTCGATGTGGCTCTCGCCGGCCCACCCCGGGACAGCGAGCGCGATCCCGTCGTCGACGGCGTCATCCTCTGAAAGATCACCTGAAAGCAGGCCGCTCATGTCCCTGCACGTCAAGCCCGGCGCGGAGTGGGCCACGGTGCTCGGTCGGGCGGCCGCGGCCGCTCCCGAGGCGTTCGGTACCGATCGGCTGTTCAACCTGATCGATGGGTCGTGGCGGCCCAACGGGGATCCGGAGATGCTGGTCAGCCCGGTCGACGGGGCGAAGCTGATCGGGCTTCCGCGATTGTCGGCGGGCGAGGCCAGGCATGCGGTGCAGGCCGCGACGGGAGCGCACGCGCAGTGGGCGACCACGCCGGTGTCCGAGCGCAAGGGGCGGGTCAGCGCGGCCGTCGACGCGATGAGCGCGCACCGCGACACCCTGGCGTCGCTGCTGGCCTGGGAGATCGGCAAGCCGTGGCGGCTGGCCTGTGCCGACGTCGACCGGGCCCTCGACGGCGTGCGCTGGTACGTCGAGGAGATCGACGCGATGCTCGGCGACCGGACGCCGCTCGACGGCCCGGTCAGCAACATCGCCAGCTGGAACTACCCGATGTCGGTGCTGGTGCACGCCGAGCTGGTGCAGTTGCTCGCCGGCAACGCCGTCCTGGCCAAGACGCCGTCGCAGGGCGGCGCTGCCTGCCTCACCCTCGCCCACGCCCTGATGGCCCGCGAGGGGCTGCCGGTGAGCCTGCTCTCCGGCAGCGGGGCCGAGTTGTCCAGCGTGCTGGTGCGCTCGCCGGAGATCGGCGCGCTCGCCTTCGTCGGCGGCCGGTCCAACGGCGGCAAGGTCGCGGCGAACCTGCTCGACACCGGCAAGCGGCACATGCTCGAGCAGGAAGGCCTCAACGCCTGGGGGATCTGGGAGTTCTCCGACTGGGACGGGCTGGCCAGGCACCTGAAGAAGGGCTTCGAGTACGGCAAGCAGCGCTGTACCGCCTATCCGCGCTACGTCGTGCAGCGGGAGCTGGTGGACCGTTTCCTCGCGATGTACCTGCCGGTGGTCCAGTCACTGCGGTTCGGGCACCCCCTCGCCGTCGAGCGGGACGCCGACGACCTGCCGGAACTCGACTTCGGCCCGGTGATCAGCGCCGGCAAGGCCGAGGAGCTGCGTGCGCTGGTCGGCGACGCGCTCGACCACGGCGCCGTCCCGCTGTACCGGGGGAGCCTGGCCGACGGCCGGCTCATCGAAGGCCAGGACACCTCCGCCTACGTCGCCCCGGCGGCGCTGCTCGAGCCGGGCGGTGCCTCGCCGCTGCGGCACGCCGAGCCGTTCGGGCCGGTCGACACCATCGTCGTCGTCGACTCCGAGGCCGACCTGCTGGCGCAGATGAACGCCTCCAACGGCGCCCTGGTGGCCAGCCTCGCCTGCGACGACGAGGCGAAGGCCCGCCGACTGGCCCGCGAGCTGCAGGCCTACAAGGTGGGCATCAACGAACCCCGTTCCCGCGGGGACAGGGCCGAGACGTTCGGCGGCCGCGGGGCCTCCTGGCTCGGCTGCTTCGTCGGCGGCGAGCTGCTGGTCCAGGCGGTCACCCAGGGGCCGGAGGGTGAGCTGCTCTACGGCAACTTCCCCGGGCACAGCCGCTACCCGGCCTCGATCTGAGGACCGCGGCCGCCCGGGTGAGCCGACGACGGCTCACCCGGGCGGCCGCGAGGCATCGAGCTCCGGCCGGGAGCCCGGTCAGACGGTGGTGCCGGTCGCCGGCGCCGTCAGCCGACCGTCGAGGTCGAGCAGGGCGGCCCGGAAGCACGGGAGGGGCGCCGTCGCCACGCCCGCTCCCACCTGGCCGCTGCCGTTCCGGTTGTGCAGGATGCCGGTGGTCACCTTCGGGGTGATGCCGTGCTCCACGACCTTGCGGACGTCCACGCCGAGCGGGGTGCCCCGGCCACCGAACGTCGGCAGGGTGAAGCGGGTGGACCGGCCGAAGCAGACGCGATCCAGCTCCTCGGTGAGCTCGGCGGCCGCCGCCAGGCCGCCGACCAGCTGCCCGACGGCGGGGGAGCCGGCCGCGGCCGCACCGCCGAGGCCCACCAGCTCGAGCACCGCGCTGTCACCGATGTCCGGCGCGCTGTCCTCGGGGCCCTTGCCCGGGTGGTACAGCGCCTGCCCGACCATCGGGGCGGTCGCCCGGAACCATTCCCGGCCGCCGGAGAGCTTGACGCCGAACTCGGTGCCGTTGCGGGCCATCGTGGTCACGATCGAGGAGCCCTCGACCTGACCGGCCCAGGCGGTGAGCGAGCGGGCCGAGGCCATCGCGAGCGTGAGGAACAGCAGGTGGTTCTCGGACAGGTACCGGGCGACCTCCACCCGCCGCGGGTGCTCGGAGGTCATCAGCGCGGGCAGGAGGTGCTTGATCAGCAGGTTGGTCGAGGCCTGCGTGCGCACGTGCACGTCGTCGCCCATGGCCACCGCCTGGGCGGCGATCGAGAGGACGTCCACCGGTCCGCTGTGATCCAGCGCCGCAGCCAGCACCGGCTGCACGGCCTCCCGCAGCAGCACCAGGCGCTGCACCGCCTCCGGGGTGTCGCGGCCGAACCAGGCCACGTTGCCGGGGCCCTGCCCGAGGGGTGCCCAGGCGGAGAGTCCGGCGGCCTCGAGCTCGATGACCCAGACCGGCGTGGTGGGGCCCATGACCGTGGCCATCGGCACCACACCGCCGGACTCGTTGGCCGGGGCCAGGGTGATGGCGCCGCCGGCCAGCAGTGCGTCGGCGCGGTCCACGTCCTCCGCCCAGCCCTCCGCGACGACCGCGGCGCGCATCGACCGGCGCAGCGGGTCGCAGGCGTCGGCGATCTCCATCGGCGGACCGGCGTGCAGCAGGGTGCGCCCGGTCAGCCCGGGCACCACCTCGCCGGCCGGACGGACGGCGGTGAGCAGCGGCACCCCGGTGTCGAGCCGCCGGAACACCTCGGCGTTCGCCTCGTCCACCTGCTCGTTGAGCGGCCCGGAGAGCCGGCGCAGGGCGGCCAGCGCCACCGGGTCACCGCCGGCGGGGATCCGCCAGTCGACCTGGACCGCGGGACGGCCCTGCGCCTCGACCGCCTCGGCGAACAGGGGCAGCCCGACGTTCACGACGCCGACCTCGGTGGGCAGCGGAATGGGGGCAGCCGTCGCGGCAGTGCTCATCGGAGTTCCTCCTGGTGGGCGCCGGCGGCCAGCGCCCCGGCGGTGGCGAGCAGACGGCGGTCCGCCGCCTGGAAGGCTTCTCGCCGGTGCTCGGCGAGCGCGCTCAGTTCCTGTGCCTGCGCCCGGCAGGACGCGGCCATCCCTTCGACCACGGGGGGAGCCGCACCGCCGGCGGCGGTCCGGGTCTCGACGATGTGCCGGGGATCGAGGATCTCGGTCAGGTCGCGGCCGGCCAGCCCGATCGGCCCGCCGGTGCACTCCCGGGCGGCCTCGTCGAGCATCTCCCCGTCGAGGTCGACGCCCCGCAGTCCGGCCGCGTTGGCCCGGCGGACGGCGACCCCGACCACCTGGTAGGCGGTGCGGTAGTCGACGTCGCAGGTCTGCATGACGTACTCGGCCAGGTCGGTCGCCTGGCTGAAGCCCGACTCGAGGGCGGCCCACATCCGGGCGGTGTTGACCTGCAGGGTCCGCGCCACCCCGTCGGTCAACCGGGTGGTGCGCAGCGCCAGGTCCAGGGCGCGTGGTACCTCGCCGTAGGCGTAGATGAGGTTGTCGCTGCGGGCCGAGGGGGTCTTGACGACGGCGAGGAAGCCGCTGACCCGGCCGATCAGGGTGCCCGAGGCGCCCCGGATGATCGACAGCGCGTACGGGTTGCGCTTCTGCGGCATGAGCACGCTGGAGCGGCTGTAGCCGTCGGCGAGGGTGACGTAGTCGAACTCGCTGGAGGCCCAGATCTCCAGGTCCTCGGCGAGCTTGCTCTGGGTCCCCACGAGGCTGGCGGCGACGGCGAGCACGTCGACCAGGCCGTCGGTCTGCCACATCGCGTCACGGGTGTGCTCGATGACGCTGTCGAAGCCGAGCATCTCCGCCACCGGCCCGCGGTCGTCGAGCAGTCGGCTGCCGTTCACGCAGCCGGCGCCCCCGGGGCTGGCGTTGACCCAGGCCAGCACGTCGACCAGACGGCGCACGTCGCGCAGCACCGGGTAGGCGAACGAGAGCAGGTAGTGCCCGAACGTCGAGGGCTGGGCGTGCTGCAGGTAGGTCTGGTCGGGCATCCACGTGCGGCTGTGCTCCGCGGCCGTCCGGGCCAGGGAGTCCGCCAGCGCCGCGCCGGCGGCGATGAGGTCCACCACCTGGGACCGCAGGTGCAGGCGCAGGGCGATGCGCACGGCCTCCCGTCGTGGGCGCCCGGCGTGCAGCCAGCCGGCGTCGTTGCCCAGCTGGGAGACGAAGTGGCGCTCCCGGCTGTTGTAGGGCTCGCCGAACGCCGGGTCGTACGGGAACTCCTCGGCCGTGGTGCGGTCGGCCTCCAGCAGCAGGTGCAGCAGCCGGCGGGCCGGCTCCTCGGGCACCACGCCGCGGGCGTGCAGGTCGAGCACGTGCGCCAGGTCGGCGCGGTTCAGCCCGGCGTGCAGCAGCGGGGCGTCGGCGTTCTCCAGGTGGAAGCCGGACTCGACCAGCTCCGGGGCCGGCCCTTCCTGCGGTGGTCCGAGCCGGTGTCCGGCGGTCACGTGCGTTCTCCCATCAGTCCGGCGACGGCGTCGAGCAGGCCGCCGGTGTGCCAGAACAGCGCCGGCTGTCCTCCGGCGGCGGCGGGCAACGCGGCCAGTGCCTTGGCGGTGTAGACCGGGTCGAGTACCAGCCCGGCGGCGCGCAGGGCGAGCGCGGCGGCGGCGTCGCCGGGGGGTGAGGGCAGGCCGTGCCCGGGCCCCCGGGCGTCCACGAGTTCGACGTCGGAGGCGACCGGCGCGGGCTCCCCGCGCCGGTCGGCGACCTGGCCGGCGAGTTCGAGCACCCGGCCGGTGACCTCGTCCGGGGGGCGGCTCACCGAGGCGCCCACGATGCGCAGCGGACGTCCGCGCGCGACGTTGCCCGCGACCAGGCCGGCGAGGGTGCCGCCGGCGCCGGTGGCGACGACGACGACCGGCGCCCGCCCGTCGAGCTGGGCGAGCACCTCGTCGACCGCGAGCCGGTAGCCCTCCGCGCCGACCGGGCTCGCGCCGCCTCGCGGCATGACATAGGGCCGGCACCCGGCGCCGGCGAGCTCGGCTGCGACCCGGGGCAGCTCCGCGTCCACGGTGTTCCGGTCGGCGTCACCGGTGAACCGCACCTCGGCGCCCCAGGCGCTGGCTGCGGCCAGGTTCGGGTGCGCGGTCAGGGGGACGGGGCGGCCGGCGAGCACCAGGACGCAGCGCAGCCCTGCCCAGGCGGCGGCCGCGGCGGCCGCCTGGACGAAGTTGGAGCCCGGCGTGCCACCGGTGACCAGGACGTCGGCGTCGCGCGCCCGGGCATCGGCGACCAGGAGCTCGAGCTGCCGCGCCTTGTTGCCGGCGACGGCGAAACCGGTGAGGTCGTCGCGCTTCACCCAGAGCGGTCCGGCCAGCCCGAGAGCGGCCGCCAGCCGGGGCGTGGGCGTCAGCGGGGTGGGCAGCAGGGCCAGGGAGCCGACGCCGTCGCCGGTGCGCGGGGGCGTCACGTCCCGCCCTCCGCCGCCCGCGCCGCGCGGGCGCGCGCCACGACCAGGTCGACCATCGCGCCGGCCGCGCCCGGGTCGGGCGACAACGCGTCGACCTCCTGCGCGCCGAGCAGGCCGGCGTCGACGAGCGCATCGGCCATCGGCCGCCCCGCACGGCGGCCCTCGGCGAGCGCGACCTGCAGGGCTTCCTGCGCCGCGTGTTTGCCCAGGCGCTCGGTGAGCGGCTCGCAGCACGCCCTCGCTGCCGGTGTAGTCGTCCAGGTTCCGGCGCATCGCCGCGGCGTCGACCTCCAGGCCGGCGAGCAGGTCGGCGGCCATCGCGCACGCCGTCGCGGTGAGCAGGCAGACCTCGGGCAGGGCGACCCATTCGGCCTTCCAGCTGCGCCCGTCCCGCTCGTGCGCGCCGGCCATGCCTTCCATCAGCACCGCGGCCGAGGCGCGGACGAGGCGGGCGAGGGTGTCCAGGTGCTCGCTGCGCTCGGGGTTGCGCTTGTGCGGCATGGTGATGCTGCCCACCACGCCCGTCGGGGACCGGTTCGCGCAGCTCGCCGAGTCTCGGGGCGCTGCAGCTCGAACACCTCGTTGCCGATCCGCGCCAGGGTGCCGGTGACCATCGCCAGCGCCGCGCCCACCTCGGCGACCCGGTCGCGGGCGGTGAGCCACGAGATGCCGGGGTCGGCGAGCCCGAGCTCGGCGCAGAACCGGCGCCCGCACCGCCAGCCCGTCCGGTCCCTGGCCGGCGAGCGTGCCGACGCCGCCGCCGAGCTGGCCGACCAGCCACCGGGGCGCGCCCTCGCGGAGCCGGTCGAGGTGCCGGCGGAGCTCGTCGGCCCAGGAAGCCGCCTTCCAGCCGAACGTGATCGGCGCCCCCGGCTGGCCGTGCGTGCGGCCCGCCATGAGCGTGTCGCGGTGCCGCTCGGCCAGCTCCAGCAGCGGAGTTCTCCGCGCGCAGCAGGTCGCGCCGCACCTCGCCGAGCACGGAGCGCAGGGCCAGCGACGTCCAGGTGTCGGTGAGGTCCTGCACGGTCGCTCCGACGTAGACGTGGCGATGCACGTCGGCGGGCAGCACCTCGCCCAGCGCACGGATCAGGCCGAGGGTGCAGTGACCGGTGGCGCGGGTCTGGGCGGCGACCAGGTCCAGGTCCAGCAGGTCCACGCGGGCGCGTTCGGTGATCTGCCGAGCGGCGGCCTCGGGAACGAGCCCTTCGGCGGCCTGCGCCCGCGCGAGCGCGGCGAGCACCTCCAGCCAGGCCTGCAGCCGGCCGCGCTCGTCGAACACCGCGCGGACCGCGGGCGTGCCCCACAGGTGGGCGTACATCGCGGAGTCGGCGATGCGTGCACCGCTCACGACCGTCGGTCCGACGGCTCGGGGGCGGTGGCGAGGTGGACGGCGGTGGTCAGTGCCTCGCGCAGCTGCCCGAACGAGGCTCCCCACGGGGTGACGACGGTGCGGCCGTCGATCTCGTTGCGGTCCTCGAACAGGCAGCACTTGGTCACCAGCACCTCGCCGGTGGGCACGCCGGCCCGAGCGGCGAGGGTGCGGGGACACATGTCGATCTGGCGCACCGGGCCGTCGTAGAGGAAGTCGTGGATCTGCCGGGAGCGGGCGCAGCCCAGCAGTGTCCAGTCCGCGCGCGGCGGGCACCTCGTCGAGGTAGGCGACGCCGGTGCCGGGCACGTCCATGCCGCCACCGCGACAGGGCAGCAGGTAGGTGCCCGTCCGGCTGGTCGGGCAGCAGGTCGGCCAGCTCGACGACGTGCGGCACGAGCTCCACCCCGGGCAGGTCGTCGGCGGTCTCCAGCACCCGCTGCAGCTGGTCGAGCAGCTTGGCCGGCCGCGGCGGGACGACGTCGAGGACGTGCAGCCGGACCGGCGCGGGGTCGAGCACGAAGCTGACGTGCCCGTAGGAGCCCTCGACCACCACGCACCGGGCGCCGGGCGCCTCGGCTGCGGCGGCGAGCAGTGCGGTGGGCACGCCGGTGTCCAGGTCGGGGCGGTGCAGGTAGACGGTCTCGGCCGGGCCGGCCAGCAGCTCGACGTCCTCCAGCCGCGCGAACAGCCCGGTCTCGGGGCCGCGGTGCAGCCGGACGAGCGCGGCCTGCCCGGCCCGGCGCACCACCATGTACTCGCTGCGCCGGTAGACCGGCCGGGAGGTCAGCAGATCGCGCAGCGGCCCGGACTCCAGCGGCACGTCGACGTCGGTGACCGACACCTCGCGGTAGCGCTCGGGAACGGTGCTCATCGGGGGCGCACCGGGTCGGGGACGACCGCGAAGGTGTCGGCCCGCAGGCCCAGCCGCAGCGCCTCCAGACCGAGCGCGTCCGACGGGAGGACGTTGCCCAGGTTGACGTCCGGGCCGAAGCGGCGGATCAGCCAGGCCTGCTGCTCCTTGCGCGGGGCCTCGAAGACCGTGGTGTCGATCCCGACCGACCCGACCACCGCGTCGACGACGTCGGTGCGCACCGTGCCGGACGGGTCGAACAACCCGACCGTGCCGCTCTCCCGA
The DNA here is from genome assembly GCA_963723745.1 of uncultured Actinomycetota bacterium. Lineage (GTDB taxonomy): Bacteria > Actinomycetota > Actinomycetes > Mycobacteriales > Geodermatophilaceae > CAVRRZ01. The sequence continues at coordinate 740,444 of CAVRRZ010000005.1, read as the reverse complement.
CCCTCCGTCACCACCCAGGTCGCCCCCGCGGCGAGGTCCGCGGCCGCCTCGGCCGCCCAGTGCGCCGCGCGGACCTCGACGGCGGGATCTTTGGCGCCGACCTCGCCGAAGACGATGAACCGCTCGGCCGCGGCCGCAACGATGGCCCGCTTCTCCTCCGGGGTCATCGCGGCCGCGCCGCAGGACACCTCGACGCACGGGAAGCCCCACCTCGGCGGCCCAGTCCAGGTAGGGCTCGACCGCGCCCTGGTGCCAGGCCACCTCGAGCAACGTTCCGCCCGCGCAGGCCAGTACGCCGTGGCCGTCCAGCACGCGCAGCTTCTCCGGGAGCCCCGGGTCGAGGTAGGCGGTGCCCCACCCCAGCTTCCAGACGTCGACGTAGGCGCCGCAGACGTCGAGCAGGTCCCGCACCGCAGCGACGGGCAGCCCCTTGTCCAGGACGTGGGTGATACCCCGGCGGCGCGGCTTCGACGTGCGCTGTGGCAGCGTGAGGAAGCTCGGCATGGCATTCACCATCGTAAACAGCCTTTCCCCGCCGAACCGATGCACAGGAGGCGCCCGTGTCCGACCTGGTGGGCCTCGCCGACCACCTGCGCTCCCTGCCGGGCGTCCGCGCCAAGGCCGACATCGGCCTGGTCGCCGAGGTGCTCGGCGGCGGTGACTGGTACGCGGGACCGGGGGACGACGGCGCCGTCCTGCCGGAGGGGGTCGGTCAGGTCGTGGTCGGCGGTGAGGCGATCCTGCCGGCGTTCGTGGCCGCCGACCCCTACGGCGCGGGCATCGCCGCCGTCCTGGCCAACGTGAACGACCTCGCCGCCATGGGCGCGCGCCCGGTCGCCCTGCTCGACACGGTGGTCGGGCCCGAGGAGGTCGCCCGGGAGGTCCTGCGCGGCATGCACTGGGCGGCCGAGCTCTACGACGTCCCCATCGTGGGCGGCCACCTGACTCGAACCGACGGCCCTCCGGCGCTGTCCGCGTTCGGCGTCGGCCGGGCCGAGCGGGTGCTCTCGGCCACCCACGCCGCGGCAGGGCCAGGTCCTCGTGCTCGGGTGCTGCCTGGACGGGAGGATGCGGCCGGACTTCCCGTTCTTCCCGTCCTTCGAGGCGCGCGGCGACCGGATGGCCGGCGACGTGCGGCTGCTGGCCGATCTGGCGGCGAGCGGCGCCGCGGTGGCGGCGAAGGACGTCAGCATGGCGGGCCTGGTGGGGTCGCTGGCGATGCTGCTGGAGCCGCAGCGCCTCGGCGTGACCGTCGACCTCGACGTCCTGCCGGTTCCGGCCGGGGTGGCCGTCGCGGACTGGCTGGGCTGCTTCCCGGCGTTCGCCTTTCTGCTGACCTGCCCCGCCGAGCGGGTCGAGAGCTGCCTGGCGGGTTTCCGCGCGCGGGGTCTGACCGCGCAGCCGCTCGGGACCCTCGACCGCAGCGGGCAGGTCCGGCTCCGGCGGTCCGGCGAGCAGGTGACCGTGTTCGACCTGACGACCGAGGGTGTGACGAACCTGCGGCGCTGAACCCTCGCGCGGCGGTGCGATGACGCTCACCACTGCACCAGCGGGATCGTCATCCGCTGGTGCAGCACGCCGAGGTGGTCGGCCGGCTCCCCGTCGGATGACCAGCCCAGGTGGACGAAGAACCGCACGTTCGGGGCCTGCACCAGCGCCTCCATCCGGCTGCCGCCTCGCGCGCCGGCGAGGGCGACCGCGAGGCGTACCAGCGGCCTCCCGATGTGCGAGCTCCGGTGCTCGGGCAGCACCGCGAGGCGGTCGCCCTTCCAGATCGAGCCGGTCAGTGGATAGAGGCGCACCGTGCCCGCCGGCCGCCCGTGGACGAAGCCGAGGACGTGCACGGTCGCGGGGTCCTCGTCGTGCTCGTCCCGGTCGTCGCCGGGAAAGAGCCCCTGCTCGGCCGAGAACACCGAGCGGCGGATCGCGAAGTGCTCGACGAGCTCCGCCGGCCCGTCGACGGGCCGGCAGGCGAGCGCCTCCTCAGTGGGCGGTGAAGAGCGGGAGAGACGGACGTCCGTCACTGATCCCACCGTCCATCCGCTCGAAGGCGCCGAGGCCCGAGCAGGCCTGGCACCGCGCGCAGCCGGCAGCGACCCCGGCGGCGGACATGCCCTTCTGAGCCAGGTAGGGCACGACCTTGCGGTACACGGACTCGACGACCTCCCGCGGCGGGGGCAGCAGGTCCTCCATGAGGCTGCCGGGCACCGGCCGCAGCGGGACGACGAACGGGTAGACGCCCAGGTCGATGGCCCGCTTGCAGCCCTCGACGGTGACGTCGAGGTCCTCGCCCATGCCGAGGATGACGTAGGTGGAGACCTGCCCCGGGCCGAACGCGGCGACGGCCCGCTCCCAGGCACCGAAGTAGGCCTCGATGCCCCAGCGGGCCTTGCCCGGCGCGACACGGGCCAGGACGGCGGGGTCGAAGCTCTCGACGTGGATGCCGACCGAGTCGATGCCGAGGTCGGCGACCCGGTCGATCACGTCGAGGTCGGCCGGCGGCTCGAACTGCACCTGCACCGGCAGCCCGGCGGCCTCCTTCACCGCCGCGCCGCAGCGGGCCACGTACATCGCGCCCCGGTCGGGGGTGGCCGTGCTGCCGGTGGTCAGCGTGGCGTCCACGGCGCCGTCGAGGTCGCGGGCCGCGACAGCCACCTCGGCGAGCATCGCCGGGGTCTTCTTCGCGATCGTGCGCCCGGCGGCCAGGGTGACGCCGATGCCGCAGAACGCGCACTGGTCGTCGTTGCCCCAGTAGGCGCAGGTCTGCAGCACCGTGCTGGCCATCGAGTCCAGGTGCAGCAGCGCGATCTTGCGAGTAGGGGATGCCGTCGGCGGTGGTCAGGTCGTAGTACTTCGGCCGTGGCGCCAGCGCTGCACCGGCCAGGCGCTCGCCCTCGCGGTAGATCCCCCAGCTGCCGTCGTCCTCACCGCGCAAGGCGTACGGCGAGTCGGCCACGTAGGAGGCGCTGGTCGGGACGGTCGTCGGCACGCCCTCGATGTAGAGCATCCCGGCGTCCGCCGGGCCCGCACCGCCGGCTCGAGCGTCGAGCGGGACCTCCACCCGCAGACCCGAGCTCTGCACCGCGGTCAGCAGCCGGGCCAGCTCCTCGGCCGACAGCGCGGGACCGGGCGCTGTCGTGACGGCGTCTGCGGTGGCAGTCATGCGAAGCCTTCCTCCGAGCGGTCGCACGCCGGGGGCGCGCGTTTACTAAAGGAAACACTCCGGGCGCGTCCGCCCTCTGTCAAGCCCCTGCGGCCAGGTCATCGCGCTGACACTTTCAGGACACGCGCCCGTGCCTCGCGGGCTTCCGCGTCGGGGAACGTCGCGACGGGGGCCGGCGGCGGGCTCTCCTGCACGACACCGCCGCTGTCCAGGTCCAGCCGCGCCGCCGTCACGCTGTGGTGGACGTGGTGGAAGTCCTCGTCCGGGACGGCCGACACCAGGAGGGCGCGGCCGGTCGCCACCTCCACCTCCAGCCGGTGGTAGGGCAGGAACGGGTCGCCGTCGAAGTGCCCGCTCTCCTCGAGGACCGCCCACTCCTGCCCGGCCTGACGGGCCTCGGCGAGCAGTCGGAGACGACGCAGGAGCGTCTGCTCGCCCCGTACCTCGCGGTGCCGCATGGCGAGCGCGGCACGGGCGACCAGGTCGAGGTCGAGTTCGGCGGCGCTCATCCCGGTCTCATCCACCACGTCCGCCACCAGTGCGGCTCCGCGGTCGGCGGCCGCGAGCAGGGCGCTGGTGGACGGGCCGGCCTCGCGCAACCGGTCCACCGTCCGGCGGACCAGCACGACGATGCGCTGGTAGAGGTCCGGACGTTGGGTCACGGCCGGGTAGAGCTGCGCCTCCGCCTGCTGCCAGGAGACGGCCAGGAGGGTGGGCACCGGGGCGTCGTCGGGAGTCGCTGCCGTCGCGGGGCCCACCGCTGGGGCAGGGGTGCCGGCGGCCGGGTCCTCAGCGATCCGGTGCGGCTCGGTCATTGCGCTCACCCCTCGAAACCTTCACTATGCTGGACATGTCGTTTCCTATCCGATGCGAGCCGTCGACCCGGCGCGCTTTCCCGGTACCCCTTCCGTGAGGTCCCCGCTCGAACCCTCGACGGCTGTCGTCGCGGTCGGCGGGAACGCCCTGACGGCCGCCGACCAGCTCGGCACCTGGGCCGAGATCGAGGCCAACGCCGCGGAGATGGCGGGCAGCCTCGCGCCCCTCGTGCGCGCCGGGTGGCGGGTCGCGGTGGTCCACGGTAACGGTCCCCAGGTCGGCAACCTGGCGATGCAGCAGGAGGCCCTGGCCGATGCCGTCCCCGCGCAGCCGCTGCACCAGCTCTGCGCCATGACACAGGGGCAGCTCGGCAGCGTGCTGGTGCGGGCCATCGACCGGGAATGCGGCCCCGGGGTGGCCGCCTGCGTGGTGACGCACGTCGGCGTCGACCCGCACGATCCGGCTTTCGACCACCCCACGAAGCCCATCGGTCCGTTCTTCAGCCGTGAACGAGCCGACCAGCTGGCCCGCGAGCACGGCTGGCAGGTCGTGGAGGACGCCGGACGTGGCTACCGCCGCGTCGTGGGCTCGCCGCAACCCGTGCAGATCGTCGAGATGGAGGCCGTGCGTACGCTGCTGCAGGCCGGGCACGTGGTGCTGGCGGCCGGCGGTGGCGGGATCGCGGTGAACGCCGGCTCGGACGGCGCGCTGGCCGGCATCGACGCGGTGATCGACAAGGACCATGCCGCGGCGGCCCTCGCAACCGCCGTCGGGGCTACCGAGCTGTACCTGCTGACGGGGGTGGACTGCGTGCTGCTGGAGTACGGCACCCCCGACCAGCGGCCGGTCCACCGCCTCTCGCCCGAGGATGCCGCGCGATACCTCGCGGAGGGGCAGTTCCCACCGGGGAGCATGGGCCCGAAGATCACGGCGGCCCTGTCCTTCCTCCGCGCCGGCGGCCGGCGCGTCATCATCACGTCCGCGCGCATGCTGGCGGCGGCTGCCGAGGGCCGGCCCGGAGCGGGCACCAGCATCGAACCGGCACCCGTTCCCGTGGGGAGTGCGTCATGACCGTGAGCGGGATGCGGATCCACAAGGACACCTATCTGGACTCCCTGCTCATCATGGTCACCACCGTGACCATGGACGAGCGTCCCGGAGTCAGCTGGGCCGGTGCGGTGATGGCGAGTCCGCGCGGTCTCGAGGACCTGGCTGCGGCGGGTTTCTCCGGCGGTGAGCTCGACGGGCTGAGCGCCAACGACCTGGTGCTCGCGGTGCGGGCCGATGACGAGGAGACGGTCGAGGCCGCCCTCGACGCCGGCCGCGAGGCGGCCTTCAGCGAGCGCAGCACGAGCAGCGGCGCGACCCAGGAGAAGCCGCCGACCAGTATCGCCGAGGCCGTACGCCGGACCCCCGGGGTCGACGTGGCGATCGTCTCCGTCCCCGGCGACTACGCGGCGCTGGAGGCCCACCATGCCCTCACGGCCGGGTTGCACGTGCTGCTCTTCAGCGACAACGTGCCGGTCGAGGAGGAGGTCGAGCTCAAGGAGCGGGCGGCGCGCCTGGGGCTGCTGGTGATGGGCCCGGGGGCCGGGACCGCAGTGCTCGGTGGCACCGGGCTCGGCTTCGCCAACGGACTGCAGGCCGACGGCGAGCGGGCGGTCGGCGTCGTCGCCGCGGCCGGGACGGGGGCCCAGGAGGTCTCGGCCCTGCTGGACCGCTGGGGGGTCCGGGTCTCCCAGGTCATCGGGGTCGGCGGGCGGGACCTCACCGAGGCGGTCGGCGGCCGGATGGCCCAGCTCGCCGCCCGGGCGCTGGACGCGGACCCGGGCACGGGTGCCGTGCTGCTGGTCTCCAAGCCGCCGTCCGCCGGAGCGGCGGAGGCAGTGCTGGCCGAGTGCCGGGACACCGCCGCGGTCGCGGTCTTCCTCGGCCTCGACGGCCTCGAGCCGCCCGAGGGCGTCCGGTTGTCCCCGACCCTGGAGCAGGGCGCGCTCGCCGCCGCTGCGCTGGCCGGAGCCACCCCGCCGCCCCTCGCCGGGGGCCTGCGGGAACGGGTGGCCGCCGCCGCCGGGCGTCTGGACGCCGGTCGGACCAGCGTGCGGGGGCTCTTCTCGGGCGGGACGCTCTGCTACGAGGCGCAGTACGTCCTGGAGGGCCTGCTGGGCCCGGTGTACTCGAACGAGCCGCTGCGCAAGGACCACGGGCTGCCCGCCCCCGACGGCGCCCACGTGCTGCTACGACCTCGGCGCGGAGGAGTACACCCAGGGCCGGCCGCACCCGATGATCGACCCGGGTCTCCGGCTGGAGATGCTGCGCGCCGCCGCGGAGGACCCGACGATCGCGGTTCGTCCTGCTCGACGTCGTCATCGGCCACGGCAGCCACGCCGACCCGGCCGGCCAGCTCGCTCCACTCTGCGCCGAGCTCATGGCCGGCGGCGGCCCGCAGGTCGTGGCCTACGTGCTGGGCACCGAGGCGGACCCGCAGGGGTACTCGCGGCAGCGGGCCGTCCTGGAGGAGGCCGGCTGCATCGTGCCGGAGACCAACGCGCGCGCGGCGTACGCGGCGGCCGCGCTGGTCCGCCGCGAGCCCGCACTCGCCGAGGAGGGTCTGTGAATCACCGGCCGGTGGCGCTGCTGACGTACTCCACCAAGCCACGGGGCGGCGTGGTGCACACGCTCGCATCTCGCAGAGGCGCTGCACGATCTCGGCGTGCCGGTGCGCGTGGTCGCCCTCGGGGATCCGTCCGCCGGCTTCTTCCGGCCCGTGCGGGTCCCGGTGACCCTCGTCCCCGGGCCGGTGGACGCCGTCGCCCTCGAGGACAAGGTGGCCGGTAGCATCGACTGCCTGGAGGGGGCCCTGCTCGACGTCGTCCGGGACGTGCCCGGGACGGTCCTGCACGCGCAGGACTGCATCAGCGCCCGCGCGGCCGCGCGGGTCAGGGACGCCGGACACGAGGTGCCGGTCGTCCGCACGGTCCACCACGTCGACGACTTCTCCAGTCAGGTCCTGATGGACTGCCAGCGGCAGGCCATCCTGGAGCCGGACGTCGTGCTGGCCGTGACCGAGGTGTGGCGCGAGATCCTCGCGGCCGACTACGGCGTGCGCGCGTCCGTGGTGCCCAACGGGGTCGACGTCGACCGCTACGCCTCCGCCGAGCTGCACCGGGCGAGCCAATTGCGGGCGTCGGTGGGCGCGGCCACCGGCCGGCCGCTGCTGCTCGCGGTCGGCGGGCTCGAGCCGCGCAAGGGCAGCGACAACCTGGTGCGCGCCCTCGCGGCGGTCCGCCGGTCGGGGCTGGACCCGGTGCTGGCCGTGCTCGGCGGGCACTCCTTCCAGGACTACCGCGCCTACCGCGACGCCGTCCTGGCCGAGCTGGCCCGGCTGGGACTGGAGCTCGGCCGCGACGTGGTGGAGGTCGGCACCGTGCCCGACGCCGACATGCCGGCCTGGTACCGCGCGGCCGATGTGCTGGCCTTCCCCTCGGTCAAGGAGGGCTTCGGGCTCGCGGTGCTCGAGGCGATGAGCGCCGGCATCCCCGTCGTCACCAGCGACCTGCCGGTCTTCCGCGAGTATCTGGTCGACGGCCGGGACGCGCTCCTGGTGCCGGTCGGCGACGTCGACGCGCTCGCCGGTGCGCTGGTCGCGGTGCTCACCGACGAGCGGCTGCGTCACCGGCTGGCCTGCGCCGGGCGCGACGTGGCGCAGCGGTTCACCTGGGCCGGCAGCGCCCGCCGCCACCTCGAGGTCTACGCCACTCTCGCCCGCGCCCACGCGACGACCTGACCCGCCCCGCTCGCGGCCTTTATGGCCATAAAGGCCGCCACGCGGCGGGCCCCGCGGCCGCGCCCTCCCGGCCTTTATGGCCATAAAGGCCGGTGGGGGCTTACTGGGGGCGGAGGGCCATCCAGAGGGCGATGGCGTCGACGGTGCCGGGGTTGTGCCAGGAGTGCGGCTGGACGGTGCGGAAGTGCAGCGAGTCGCCGGGGTGCAGGCAGTAGCTCTGGCCGTTGACGACGAATTCGAGTTCGCCGTCGAGGAGGTAGATGAGTTCCTCGCCGGGGTGTTCGAGGAAGTGGTCGCCGCTGCTGGCGCCGGGGATGACGGTGGCGCGGGCGCCGGCGAGGTAGAAGCGCCCGTAGGTGCCGCTGATGCCGGCGAGGTCGATGCCGGTGTGGGAGGTGAGGATGGGTGGCTGGTGGCCGTCGCGGATGAAGACGGTGGGGTCGGAGGCCACTTCTTCTTCGTCGACGAAGTAGGCGACGGGGCGGCCGAGGGCTCCGGCCACTTTGAGCAGGGTGGTGATGGTGGGGACCATGTCGCTCTGCTCGATCTTGTGGATGGCGGCGGCGGAGACGTCGGAGCGGGCGGCGAGCTGCTGGAGCGAGAGGCCGGCCTGCTTGCGCAGCGAGTGCAGTTTCGGCCCGATTCCTGAAACGATGCGGGTGAGGTCCTCGGTCATCGGCGGAGCCTTTCGGGAAAGCCGGGGGAGCGACGAGTCGACGAAGACTGCGACCGCTGCCGCCTGAGGGTCTTGACGCGGGCGCGACCCCGTCACGACGATAGTGGACGTCTCGTTCTCCATGCTGAACGCCGGCGCGGGGGACCACCCCGACGAAGGAGGCCCTCGTGGCCCGACGGATCGTCATCATCGGCGGCGGTGCCGCCGGCATCGGGGCGGCCGGGGCGGCCCGGGGGACCGACCGGGACGCCGAGATCGTCGTCTACACCGAGTACGAGGACGCGGCCTACAGCCCGTGCGGGATCCCCTACGTGCACGGCAGGGAGATCCCCGACTTCGAGCGGCTGTTCCTCGGCACGAAGCAGCAGTACGCCGATCAGGGCATCGACATCCGCTATTCGACACCGGTCCGCTCCATCGATACCCGCGGCAGGAACGTCCGGGTGGGCGACGGCCCGCCGGTGCCCTACGACTCCCTAGTCGTCGCGACCGGCTGGGACTACCGCCGGCCGGGGATCCCGGGCGCCGACCTGGCCGGGATCTACTACATGAAGAACATCCGCGAGGCCATGCAGTGGGACAAGGCCCTCGACGACGTCCGCAGCGCCGTCGTCCTGGAGGCCCAGCCGCTCGGCATGGAGATGGTGACCGCGCTGGCCCACCGCGGCATCGAGACCCACCTCGTCGACCCCAACCCCTGGGCCATGTCCATGGCCACCGACCCGGACATGGTCGCGCCGGTGCAGGAGTCGTGGGAGGAGATGGGCGCTCAGCTGCACTTCAACACCAAGCTCGAGGCGATCCTCGGTGACGAGAACGGCCGGGTGCGTGGCGTGGTCACCTCCGGCGGGGAGATCGCCTGCCAGCTGGTGGTGATCTGCACGCACAAGGAGCCGCGCACCGACCTGGGTGTGGCCGCCGGGCTGACGACCGGCTCGGCGGGCGGGTTCGTGGTCGACGAGACGATGGCGACGTCGGTCCCCGGCGTCTGGGCGGCCGGTGACTGCGCGGAGATCCCGCACGGGGTCAGCAACGTGCCGATCCAGGGCCTGTCGGGCAGCCACGCCTACGCGCAGGGCAAGGTGGCCGGCGTCAACGCCGCGGGCGGACGGCGGGCGTACTCGCCGGTCTACGTCCCCTGGGCGCTGGTGGCCGGCACGTGGATGATCGGCGGGGTCTCCTTCAGCGAGACGCTGGCCACCGCACTCGGCATCCCGTTCGTGGTCGGCCAGGCCCAGGGCATCTCCCGCGCGCGCTACTACCCCGACGTGAAGCCGGTGAAGGTCAAGCTGCTCGCGGAGCCGAGGACGCTGAAGCTCATCGGCGTCCAGATGGTCGGCGGCGAGGGGATCAAGGAGCGGGCCGACTTCCTTGCGATGGCGGTGCGCAAGGGCATCACCGTGCGCGACCTGGCGACGATGGAGAACGTCTACTCCCCGCCGATCGGTGCGCTCAACGAGCCGATCGCGCTCGCCGCGCAGAACCTGCTCGCGCGGGTGGGCGACTGAGATGTCCTTCGCCCGGTGGCTGCGCGCGACGTCCGAGCACCAGCTGATGGTCGCCGCCGAGCGGCGCGTCGCCGAACAGCACGGGCTGCCGGCACCGCCGCCCCCGCGCGGCGTCGACCTCTTCTGGCAGCGGGTATACGTGCCCGCCTACAACGTGCTGCCCTGGCGGCTCAGGGCCGTGGTCATGAAGGCCATGCCCGGCAGCCACCGGCGGACCTGGCACCGGCCCGAGGAGGCCCAGGGTCCGGCCGTCTGACCCGCGGTGGTCAGCACCGGCAGCACGAGCGGCACGGCAGGGCACGGCAGAGCACGGCACGGCAGAGCACGGCACGGCAAGGCACCGATCGAGGCAGGGAACCGACGAAGGAGAACCAGATGAGCACCAAGACCGTGGACATCCCCAAGGCCCAGGAGGGCGACGTCCTCTACGACACCGAGGAGAAGGTCTTCCCCGACATCCAGGCCGAGCCGGGGCAGAAGGCATTCGTCTTCATCCACACGGTCCCGTTCGAGGGCTCGGTCGCCCTGGTCAACCTCAAGACCTCGACCCGGCTCGTCCGCAAAGGCTTCGAGGTACACATCGTCCTCTACGGCCCCGGCGTGCTCCTCGCCTCGGGCACCCGCGGCTACCCCAAGGTCGGAGCCGAGGGCTTTCCGGGCAACCTGGCCGTCAACGAGCAGCTCAAGACGCTGATGAACGAGGGCGCGAAGATCTACGCCTGCCGCTTCGCGATGGGTGCCCTCTACGGCTTCCGGGAGGACGACCTGATCCCCGGAGTGAAGGCCTTCAACCCGCTCGACGTGCTCGACTCCGCGCTGACCGCGTGGAAGGAGAAGGCGTTCCAGCTCAACACCTGGACGGTCTGACCCCCGGCCCCTTCCGGCACTTATGGCCATAAGTGCCGGAAGGCGGACGGCGGCACGAGAGGGGAGCGGTCATGGACGGCGTGCACGACATGGGTGGCCGGGAGCGCTTCTTCGGCCCGCTGCCCCCCATCGACCCGGACGAGCCGCCCTTCCACGAGGCGTGGGAGGGCAAGGCGTTCGCGCTCGCGCTGCTGGCCAACCGGGTGGCGGGCACGAACCTGCACGCCTTCCGGCACGCCATCGAGCGGGTGCCCGAACCGGAGTACCTGTCCGGCTACTACGAGCGGTGGCTGGCCAGCGCCGAGATCCTGCTCCTGGACAGCGCGATCCTCGCTCCCGGCGCGGTCGAGGCGCGGGCCCGCAACCTCCGTGGCGAGGACGTCGAGGAGCCGGCGGTGCCCGAACCGCACAAGCCGACCATGCCCAGCGGCGGGGCGGGCAACCTGCGGACCGTCGACGCCGCGCCCGCCTTCGCCGTCGGCGACCGGGTGCGGACGGCGACGGACGTCGCCGCCACGCACACCCGGCTGCCGGGGTACGCCCGGGGCAAGGCGGGCGTCGTGCGCGCGCTGCAGCCGGCGCAGGTCTTCCCGGACACGGCGGCGCACTTCGCCGGCGAGAACCCGCAGCACGTCTACCAGGTCGAGTTCGCCGCGCAGGACCTGTGGGGTCCGGACGCCGAAGCCGCGCTCCTCACCCTCGACCTCTACGAGCACTACCTGGAGAAGGCGTCATGACCGACGTGGCGGACACCGTCGAACCGGCCATCGACCCGGCCCTGCGGGCGGAGGCGCTCGAGTCGCTGCTGCTCGAACGCGGTCTGGTCGACACCCAGACGATCGAGACCTTCATCCGGACCTACGAGACCGCGGTCGGCCCGATGAACGGGGCGAAGGTGGTCGCGAAGGCCTGGACCGACCCCGCGTACAAGGAGCGGCTGCTCTCCGACGGGACCGCGGCGATCGCCGAGCTCGGCTTCAAAGGCCCCCAGGGCGAGCACATGGTGGTGGTCGAGAACGGCCCGACGGTGCACCACGTCGTCGTCTGCACGCTGTGCTCGTGCTACCCGTGGCCGGTGCTGGGGCTGCCGCCGTCCTGGTACAAGGACCCGGTCTACCGGGCCCGCGTGGTCAAGGAGCCGCGTGCGGTGCTGGCGGAGTGGGGCACGGACCTCGGTCCCGACGTCGACGTGCGGGTGCACGACTCGAGCTCGGAGGTGCGCTACCTCGTGCTGCCCGAGCGCCCGCCCGGCACGGAGTCGATGAGCGAGGAGGAGCTCGCCGCGATCGTGACGCGCGACGCGATGGTCGGCGTCCGCAAGGTGGCGGCCCCGTGACCGCGCCCTCGCTGCAGCTCGACGTCGACGGGCCGGCGGCGCCGCCCCGGTCCAACGGCGAACTCGTCTTCGCCGAGCCGTGGGAAGGGCGGGCGTTCGGCCTCACGATGGCCCTGGTGCACAGTGGCGTGCTCGACTACGAGACGTTCCGGACGGCGCTGATCGAGCGGATCCAGGCATGGGAGTCGCACTCGTCGCCCGGCGAGGACTTCCGGTACTACCGGTGCTGGCTCGCCGCGCTCGAGCAGGTGCTGGGCAGCGCCGGGCTGATCTCGGACAGCGACGTGCTGGAGCGGTCCGTGCAGTTCGCAGCCCGGCCCGCCGGCCACGACCACCGGCACGACGACTCCGACGCCGACCACGTCCACGGCCACACGCACTGACCGCGGCTCGCGATGGCCGGTTCGACGGACGGCACCACCAACACGGCGGTGGCCACGTGGCGGGGCGGGTGGCTGTGCTCGGTGGACGCCGGCGGCTTCGCCTTGACCGTCGACGAGCCGCCGTCCGTCGGCGGGACCGGGCGCGGACCGATGCCCACCGACCTCTTCCTGGCCTCGCTGTCGTCCTGCTATGCGCTGGCGCTGGCCTGGGCCGCCCGGCGGGGGGGAGTGGACCTGCCCGATCTCACCGTCGCGGCCACCGGGACCTACGACGGGCAGTGCTTCGGGGCGCTGGAACTGACGGTGCGCAGCAGCCTGCCGCCCGACCGGATCGAGCCGCTGCTGGAGCCCGCGAACCGGGTCTGCTACGTCTCGAACACGCTGGTGAACCCGCCCGGCATCGACGTCGTCGTCGAGCACGAGCCCTCGGTGCCAGGATGAGCGGATGACCGACCTCGACACCGCCCGCCGCTGGTGGGCCGGAGGCGAGCAGGCCGTCGCGTCCGCCGTCCGTAACCTCTCCGACGCCGACCTGGCCGGGCCGTCGGCACTGCCCGACTGGTCGCGCGCGCACGTGGTGGCGCACCTGTCCCGCAACGCCGATGCCCTGGTCAACCTCTGCACCTGGGCGCGGACCGGCGTCGAGACGCCGATGTACCCCTCGCGCGAGGCGCGCGACGCCGACATCGAGACCACCGCGGCGCTGCCTCCCTCGCGGCTGCGCACCGACCTCGCCGACTCCTCCGCCCACCTGGCCGAGGCGGTGGCGCTGCTGCCCGACGAGGCGTGGCGGGCGCCGGTGCGCAACGGCCAGGGCCGGACGGTGCCCGCGAGCGAGATCCCGTGGATGCGCGCCAAGGAGGTGTGGGTGCACGGCGTCGACCTCGACGCCGGGATCGCCTTCGCCGACGTGCCGGCCGGCTTCCTCGCCGCCCTCGTGGACGACGTCCTCGCGGTGTTCGCCTCCCGCGACCAGATCCCGGACGCGACGATCGTGGCCACGGACATCGAGCGCACCTGGGGGTCAGGGGTCGCTCCGGTGCGGGGTCCGGTGTGGGCCGTCGCCGCCTGGCTCACCCGCTCCGACTCCTCCGGCCTGACCGGAGACGTCGCGCCGCCACCCCGCTGGCTCTGACCGTCACCCGCCGAGGAACGTCCGCCAGGCGCTGATCGTCGCCGCGGCACCCAGACCCGTGCCGGCGAGCCACTGCCAGTTGGCGCGCCAGAGCTTCGCGACGGCGAAGGCCGGCGTCACGTAGACCTCGATCGGATGCTCGATCGCCGGCTGGGAGAGCCATGCCTCGGCGTCCCGCAGGCGGAGGTCGGCCCCGACCAGCAGGGTGCGGGCGCCCGATTCGTCGGCACGGACCCGGAACTCCCACCGGGCGCCCTCGACGACCAGCTGGTCCTCGGCCGACAGCGGTTGCACGGTGAAGCCGGTGCCACGACAGGTGACCCGCATGACCGGCGACACCGGGCTGCTCACGGACACCTCCTGGCCGTGCTGCCCTGCGGCATGCGTGACGGGCCGCCGATGGCGACGCTGCCCTGCCGCACGGTCCGCGCGAGCGTCCGTCGCGCGTCCTCCCAGGCGCTCCCCGCCCCGCCGTCCGCCTGCTTCCCCAGGGTGTCGAGCCACTCGATGACCTGCTGCACGGAGTCCCCGGCCCCCTCGATCCGCAGGACCCGGGCGTCGGACAGGTCGGGCACGCGCGCGTGACCGCACATCGGCTGGGTGAGGACGGTGCCGAACGCGAGCAGCAGGAGCGCGAGGACCACGCCGACGGCGACCCACCAGAGACCGCCGGACGTCACCGCCGTGACGATCAGCAGCACGACGGAGGTCACGGTCGCGGACAGCCACGTGGCGATGAGGAAGGGTCGCATCGTCAGCCCCCAGCCGGGTGGCCGCCGATCGTACCCAGCGCGACAAGGGCCGCAGGGGTCGCCGGCCGCGATCGCCGCGGCCGACGCCCCGTCGTCCTCAGATCATCCGGCGCGCTCCGGCGTAGCTGGACATGTAGCCGAGGTGCGTCACGTGCACGACCCCGCCCCGGCTGGGCGCGTGCACGATCCGTCCCGCTCCGACGTACATCGCGACGTGGCTGACCGGGGAGTAGAAGAACACCAGGTCACCGGGCCGGAGACCGGCCTTCGACACCGAACGGCCGCGCTGCGACTGCATGCGGGACGAGTGCGGCAGCGAGACCCCTACGCGGGCCATCGCGAACTGCGTCAGGCCCGAGCAGTCGTAGGAGGAGGGACCGTCACCGCCCCACACGTAGGGCTTGCCGCGCTGCGCGAGTGCGGCCCAGACGGCGACCTTGGCCGCGTAGCTGGGGGCGGTCACGGTGTGGCCGCCGATCGTGTAGCTGAGGGACGGAGCAGCCGCCTGGGCGGGCAGCGACGCGGCTGCCATGCCCAGGGCGACGAGTACGGCGACCGCGGCCCGGACGAGCGTGCGTCGGAACGTGGGCACACGGGTGCTGCAGGAAGTCGTCATGGGACGACGGGTCTCCTGTTCTCCGCACACCGCCTACCGAGTTAGCTGACGGGTTCGGACGTGGGAGTCGCCCGGCGCCCGGCTGACGGGCCGTTCGGCGCTTCACCCCAACTGCGGTGGTTCCCCGGTCCGGGGGCGAGGGTCGTTCGCCCGCGGTTCGGCGGCTTCCGGCGGGGCGTCACCGTGATCGGCGACGGACGGCCCGCACCGGACGGCGGGAACGCTAGGACCGCCCCGCGTTCCCCGCTGGGCGACCGATCGAGGTCGTCGGCGGCCCATCCGGACGCCGCCGCAGCGCTGAGCAGCCGCGACGTCCGTTACCCACGGGTACCACCTCGGTGACCGATTCGCGCGACCTCCGGTGCGCCGCTCCGCAGGGTCACCTTGGCCTGACCGGTCGGCACCGGTCAGCGGTGCGGGATGCCGCCCGGCCCGTGCTCGGCGGGCACCGGCTCGGCCGGCGGGGGTGGGGGAGTGCCGTCGCCGAAGGGTGACCCGCCCAGCTCCTCGCGGCCGTGCGGCGTGAGCCAGCCCGACGTGTCCGGGCCGCAGGGGATCACCTGCGTCGGGTTGATGTCGGCGTGGACGACGTAGTAGTGCTCCTTGATCTGCGGGAAGTCGGTCGTGTCGCCGAACCCGGGCGTCTGGAACAGGTCGCGCGCGTACCCCCACAGCGCCGGCAGCTCGGTCAGCTTCTGCCGGTTGCACTTGAAGTGGCCGTGGTAGACGGCGTCGAACCGGGCCAGCGTCGTGAACAGGCGGACGTCGGCCTCCGTGATGGTCTCGCCCATCAGGTAGCGCTGCCCCGACAGTCGCTCCTCGAGCCAGTCCATCGCCGTC
Organism: uncultured Actinomycetota bacterium; assembly: GCA_963723745.1. GTDB lineage: Bacteria > Actinomycetota > Actinomycetes > Mycobacteriales > Geodermatophilaceae > CAVRRZ01. The sequence continues at coordinate 724,565 of CAVRRZ010000005.1, read as the reverse complement.
CAGAGCCGCTGGTACGCGTCGTCGTAGGCCGGCTGGTCACCGGCGAACCCGCACCGGTACACCCCGTTGTTGACCTCGGTGTAGACGCGCTGCATGACCTCGTCCATCTCGTCGCGCAGCTTCTCCGGGTACAGGTCGGGTGCGCCGTCGCGGTGGTGGGCGGTCCACTCGGTGGAGAAGTCCAGCGTCATCTGCGCGAAGTCGTTGGTGACGACGGCCTTCGTCGGGACGTCGACCATCGCCGGCACCGTGATGCCCTTCGGGTACTCCGGGTCGCGGGCGAGGAACGCCTCCTGCAGCCGCTCGTAGCCCAGCACCGGGTCGCGGCCGCCCGGGTCGAGGTCGAAGGTCCAGCTGCGCTCGTCGTGCACCGGCCCGCAGATGCCCATCGAGATCACCTGCTCCAGGCCGAGCAGCCGGCGCACGATCGCCGCCCGGTTCGCCCACGGGCAGGCGCGCGCGATGACCAGCCGGTAGCGGCCCGGCTCGACCGGCCACCCGCTCGAGCCGTCCGCGGTGATGCGATCGGGCAGGTAGCTCGAGTCGCGCTCGTAGCCACCGGCCTCGACGTACCCGGACCCGCTGTTCTCCTCAGACATCCCTCCACCCTGGCAAAGCGGCCGCCGCGCCGCTGGGTGGGGTGGTTCTGTCGGTGGCGTCCGGTAGGCAGGGCGTCGACGGATCGGGCAACGGGAGGACGGCGCAGTGCAGCGACTCGACGGGCGGCTCGTGCTCAGCCCGACCGACCTCACCGCGCACCAGGAGTGCCGGCACCTGACCGCGCTCGACCTGGCCGTGGCCACCGGCGTCCGGCCGGCACCCGAGCGCCTCGACAACCCCGAACTGCACCTGGTCTCCGAGCGCGGCCTCGCGCACGAGGAGAAGTACCTCGCGACGCTGCGGGCCGAGGGCCGTTCGGTCGAGGAGATCCCCACCGCGTTCGACGCCGAGGGGCGCCGACGAGCCGAGCGGCTGACGCTCGAGGCCATGCGTCGCGGCGTCGACGTGATCTACCAGGCGACGTTCTACGACGACCGGGCCTGGGGCGGGCAGGCCGACTTCCTGCTGCGCGTCGACGAGCCGTCCGACCTGGGCGCATGGTCCTACGAGATCGCCGACACCAAGCTCGCGCGGTCGGTCAAGGTCGCCGCACTGCTGCAGATGGCCACCTACGCCGAGCGGCTCGCCGCCCTGCAGGGCCGGGAGCCCGAGCGGCTGTACGTGGTCACCGGGGACGGCGTCCCGCGGTCGTGGCGCCTGGTCGACGTGGCCGCCTACGCGCGGCGGGCGCGCGCACCGGCTCGAGCAGTTCGTCGCGGCGCCACCGTTCACCGAGCCGGCGTTCCTCTCGCACTGCGGTCAGCTGCCGCTGGGCCGCGAGGTGTGAGGAGGAGCTGACCGAGGCCGACGACCTCGGGCTGGTCGCGTTCATGCGTGGCGACCACCGCGACAAGCTCCGCGCGGCCGGGATCGCGACCCTGGCCGGCCTGGCCGCGGCTCCCGACGAGCAGCTGAGGCGCTCCGGCATCGGTGCCGAGGCGCGCGACCGACTGCGCCAGCAGGCCGCCGAGCAGCTCCGGGAACGAGAGACCGGCGAACCGTCGCGCACCCTGCTGCCGCCCGAGGCCGGCCTCGGGCTGCTCCGGCTGCCGCCACCCAGCGACGGCGACCTCTACCTCGACTTCGAGGGCGACCCGTACTTCGACGACGGCGCGGGCCTGGAGTACCTCGCCGGCCTCGGCGACCGGTCGGGGCGGTTCGACGGCGCTCTGGGCGCACGACCGCGCGCAGGAGAAGCGCATGGTCGCCGACCTCGTCGACCGCATGGTCGCCGCGGCCCAGCGCGACCCGCACATGCACGTCTACCACTACGCGCCCTACGAGGTGACCGCGCTCAAGCGGCTCACCGCGGGCTACGGCGTGCGCGAGGCACGAGCTCGACGAGCTGCTGCGCGAGGAGCGGTTCGTCGACCTCTATCCCGTGGTCCGCCAGTCGATGCGGATCAGCAAGCCCTCGTACTCCATCAAGAAGGTGGAGGCATTCTACGGTCGCGAGCACGGCGGCGAGGTGGCCAGCGCCATGGCCAGCGTGCTGATGTACGAGGAGTGGCTCGCCGACCCCGACCCGTCGAAGCTCGACGGCGATCAAGAACTACAACAAGGACGACGTCGACTCCACGCGGGAGCTGCACGACTGGCTCGAGCAGCAGCGCGCCGAGCTCGAGGCGCTGCACGGCGTCCAGTCGCGGCCAGCCTTCTCGGAAGAGGCGCCCAGCGGCGAGCCGGGCGAGGCAGAGCGCGAGGAACTGGCCCTGGTCGAGCGGCTCCAGCAGGCCGGCCACGACCTGCTCGGCGACCTCGTGCAGTGGCACCGCCGCGAGGATCGCCCGGTGTGGTGGGACGTCTACCGACTCAGGGGATTCGATCGCGAGGCTCTCGTCGAGGATGCGACCGCTATCGGAGGACTGTCCGAGCCGATCGATCGTGGACCCGAGAAGAAGAGCCGGCTGTTCGAGTACTCCTTTCCGCCGCAGGAGACCAGGCTCCGATCCGGCATGGACGTGAGAGTCGCTGAGACAGCCGAGAAGGCCGGTACGGTCTTCGACCTCGACGTGGACGGTGGCAGGGTCGTGCTCAAGACGACCAAGGCGGCGCCGCGCGTTCGCGGATTCGGTCCCGGCGGCCCTCTCCAGACGGGTGATCTACGCGCCGCCATCCGGGCGACCGGTGAGGACGTGCTCGCCGGCCGCGACTGCCTCGGACAGGCGCTCATCGAGCGGCGGGTTCCGTCGGGCACCCGGCTGCGCGAGGGGGAGTCGACCGTCGACGCCATCCTCCGTCTCGGACTCGCGCTCGAGGGGGAGGTGCTGGCCATCCAGGGCCCGCCCGGTAGCGGCAAGACCACCGCGGCGGCGCAGCTGATCCGCGCACTGCTGGACGCCGGCAAGCAGGTCGGCGTCACCGCGACATCCCACGCCGTCATCGGCAACCTGCTGAAGGTCGGTCGGCCGCAGCGCCATGCAGAAGTGCAAGGAGGACGAGCACTGCGGCTCCGACCTCGTGGACTGGTCGGACAAGTCGGCGCACGTCATCGACAAGCTGCACGCCGGGGACGTTCAGTTGGTGGGCGGCACCGCATGGTTCTGGAGCCATCCGGGCGTCGCCGAAGCCGTCGACGTCCTCGTCGTCGACGAGGCCGGTCAGTTCTCGCTCGCCAACGCGGTGGCCGTGGCGCGGGGCGCCAAGGCCGATGGTGCTGCTCGGCGACCCGCAGCAGTTGCCCCAGCCCACCCAGGCGGTGCACCCGGGGCAGTCCGGCGCGTCCGCTCTCGAGCACCTGCTCGAGGGCCACGAGACGGTGCCGCCCGACCGCGGGATCTTCCTCGACCGGTCCTACCGCATGCATCCCGACCTCACGGCGTTCGTCTCCGACCTGGCCTACGAGGGCCGGCTCGCCTCCGCCGAGGGGCGTTCCGGCCTCGCCGTGCTCGGCGACGGGCCGGTCAGCGGCAGCGGTCTGCGCGTGCGACTCGTCGAGCACACGGCGACCGCGCGCTCCGACAGCCAGGACGAAGCCGCGGCGGTCTCGCAGCTCTGGTCGTCGCTGCAGGGGCGCACCTGGCGCGACCACGAAGGCGGGCTGCGGTCGATCGGCGCGGCCGACGTCCTCGTGGTGGCGCCGTACAACGCGCAGGTCGCCCTGATCCGGTCGGTGCTGCCGGCCGGCGCCCGCGTCGGCACCGTCGACAAGTTCCAGGGCCAGGAGGCCCCCGTCGTCCTCTACTCGATGACGAGCACCAGCGCCGACGACGCACCGCGCGGGGTGAGTTTCCTGTACGACCTGAACCGGCTCAACGTCGCCGTCTCCCGCGCCCAGGCGATGGCGGTCGTCGTCATGAGCGAGCACCTGCTCGACGCGCCGGTGCGCACGCCCGACCAGCTCCGCCGCGTCAACGCGCTCTGCCGCCTGGTCGAGTCGGCGGGCCGCATCTGACGGGTGACGAGAGACCCGCCACGATTGATCATCCGTGCGACGGGGCACAGGAGGCCCCGACCGACTCTGGAGGACAGTCATGAAGCTCATCCGCAGCGCAGTGGTGGCCGGCCTGGCCAAGAAGGTCTTCGACGAGGCCCGCAAGCCGCACAACCAGGCGAAGATCAAGCAGTTCGTCTCCCAGCTCACCGACAAGAACAAGAAGGGCGGCACCGGCACGTACGGCCGCCGTCCCTGATCCCACCTCCGCAGCGGGGCCCCGGCCGGAACCGCGCCGGGGCCCCGCTGCGTTCCGGTTGCCGCACCCGAGCCGCACCGGGCACCTTGACCGCATGCCGCACCGACACGACTCCGGCCTGATCGTCGAGAACCGTGGACACGTCCGCGTGCTCACTCTCGACCGCCCGGAGCGACGTAACGCCTTGTCGACAGAGCTACAAGCCGACCTCGTCGAGGAGCTCCTCCGGGCCACCGAGGACGGCGAGGTCCGCGCACTCGTGCTCACCGGCACCGGGCCCGCGTTCTGCGCCGGGTTCGACCTCAAGGAGATCCGCGGGCTCGACCAGCGCGGCGAGCGCTTCCGTGCCCCCATGAAGCGACCGGCCCGCGCCCTGTTCGAGGTGGTCACCGAGACCTGGGTGCCCACGATCGCCGCCCTCAACGGCGCCACGGTCGCCGGCGGGTTCGAGCTCGCGCTGGCCTGCGACATCCGGCTCGCCGCGCCCGGCATCCCGCTCGGCCTGCCCGAGGCGAAGATCGGCATGGGTGCCAACTTCGGCTCGGTCGTCCTCCCGCGGATGCTGCCCAGGGGCCTGGCCCTCGAACTGCTCTACACCGGCGAGAACATGACCAGCGAGCAGGCCGCCGAGCACGGCCTGGTCAACCGCGTCGTCCCCGCCGACCGGCTGCTCGACGAGGCGCTCCAGTTGGCGGAGAAGATCGCGGCCAACGCCCCCGTCAGTGTCCGCCGCATGAAGGAGACCGCCGTCAAGACCGCCGAGCTGCCGCTGTGGCAGGCCCTGCGGCTCGACGTCGGACCCGATCCCTACACCAGCGAGGACCGTGCCGAAGGCATCGCCGCCCGGCTGGAGAAGCGCCCGCCCCAGTGGAAGGGCCGCTGACGGCCGGCCCCCTTCCCGCACCCGCGGCGAGGGGGCGCGGCCGTTAGCGTGGACGGCGATGACCAACCGGGAGGAGCGCTGGCAGGACCGGCTGGCGATCCCCGTGCTCGTGGCCGCGTTGGCCAGCATCCCGGCCATGTTCCTGTCCGTCGCCGAAGGTGCCTGGGGCACCGCCGGCCGGGTCGTCGACGTCGCCAGCGGCGCGGTGCTGGTCGCCGAGACCGTGATCCTGTTCGCGGTCGCCGAGAACCGGCGGGCGTGGATCCGTGGCCACCTCGGGCTGCTCGCCCTGACCGCGCTGGTCGTCGTCGCCGTCGTCCTCGCGTTCGGGCCGGTGCAGATCCTCCGCCTGGTCCGCACCGTCGGGGCGCTGCGCATCCTCCGCGCCGGCCGGATCGTCAAGGCGGCCGAGGCCGTGCGCACGCGCTTCGGGTTCACCGGCAGCTTCTCGCACGGCTCCTCCGTCGCCGCCGGACTGCTGGTCGCCGTCTTCGTCGGCATCGTGCTCGCCGACCCCACGTCGCAGTCCCGGTCGCTCCTGAGCAGCGTCTTCGGTGAGGTCGGCACTCCCGTCGTCGTCGCGCTGTCCGTCGTCGCCGGTGTCGTCCTGGGGCTGGCGACGTACCTGCTGGCACGCGACCGGGGCAGCGGCGCGGACGAGGACAGCCCCGCCCGCGCCTGACCTTGGTCCCGCGAGGCCGGGCCATCGGACGGCGTCCGCGCGTGCGCGGCGGCACCTAGCGTTCGACTCGGTACGGGGTGGACCGGCTCGCAGAGGGAGACGACATGAAGAGCGCACTGGTGGTCTACGAGTCCCTGTTCGGTGACGCCCGGACGATCGCGCGCGCCGTCGCCGACGGGCTCTCGTGGCGGATGCCGGCCTACGCCATCCCGGTCGGCAAGGCACCGCACGTCATCGGTGCCGACGTCGGCCTGCTCGTCGTCGGCGGTCCGAACCACGCCACTGGGATGCCCACCCCCGGCAGCCGTCAGGGAGCCGTCGACCAGCACGGCGCCATCCCGGAGCCCGAGGACACCGGTCTCAAGGAGTGGCTGGTGGCGGTGACCACCACGCCCGGCGCCGCCGCGGTCGCCTTCGACACCCGGCTCGGGCACCCGAGGTTCCTCAAGCACCTCGACCACGCGGCCCGCACCGAGGAGCAGCTGCTCCGGGCGCACGGCTTCCGGATCGTCGCCCCGGCGGAGCACTTCTTCGTCGCCGACGCGAAGGGCCCACTCGTGGACGGCGAGGAGGAGCGGGCCCGCGCCTGGGGCGCCTCGCTGGGCGAGGTCGCGGTCGGCGAACTGGCCGGTTCCAGCGGCTGACCCCGCTGTCGGGCCGCTCCCCGCAGGACTCAGCCCGGGGCGTCGAGGTGGTCGTCGATCGCCCGGAGCAGCCTGCGGAACGACTCGTGCGACGACCGGGCCAGCAGCGCCAGGTCCGCCGCCCCGAGCACGATCCGGTCGCCGCTGTCGGCGTCGGCGACCACGAGCGCCAGCGCGTCGCCCTCCCGGACGTAGCTGAGTTCGACGAGCGAGAACTCGTTGCGCACGATCGCCGGCGGCGGCAGGGCGGGGTCGTCGGCCACGGTCAGAAGAGGAAGGTCACGTTGTACTGGGGGTACTCGCGGTCGATCAGCTCGCACCGCTTCTCCCGGATCCGCCACCGGTCGCCCGGCACGATCAGGTAGCGGCAGCGCGCGGCGAAGGTGCGGGTCTCCGCCAGCCCGACGGAGAAGACGTCACCGGGCCGCAACTCGTGCACCGTCTGGTTGCACAAGACCTCGAGCACGCCGTCCGCCATCTCCTGCACCTCGACGTTGGTGACGTCGTGCTGCGTGCGGGACGGCGGGTTCTGCGCGTGCGCCAGGGTCTTGGTGAGCCGGAAGACCCGCTCCTCCATGCCCGTCTTGGAGTCCTTGATCAGCGAGGGCTCCCTCGGACCGTCGCCGGTGATCGGCAGCCAGTACAGCGCGTCGTCGGTGAACAGGTCGAGCCACTCGTCGAACCGGCCCTCGTCGAGCAGCCGCGCCTCCAGGAACAGCAGGTCCGAGACGGCGAGCTGCCGCTCCAGTCGCTCCAGCGCGGTCATCGGCGGGCTCCGGTCATCAGCCGGTGCCATTCGCGGTACATCGAGCGCTGCGGGTTCTCGTCGGTGGAGTGACCCACGCACTCGCCGAGCTCGTTGACCTGCTCGCGCCCCATGCCGCGGCTGAGCTCCATCCATGGCATGGCCTCGACGTTCACGCCGGTCTGGGTGCACACGAAGATCTCGATGTCGTCGGGCTGCCCGAAGCTCGCGGGGCCGAAGAACCGCTGGTGCTCCGCGAGCCGGGCGGCGTTGAACTCGTCGGTGGCCCCGACCAGGGTCGTCGGGTAGACGTCGACGAAGGTGCGGTCCACCTCGACCGGACGGATGACCCGGATGTGCGACTCGAAGAGGTACAGGTTCGGGAAGACGAAGATGTTGCGCTGCGTCACGGCCTCCTGCATGCGCTCGGGGCCGTACGCGTCGACGAGCTGCTGCCGGTACTCCGGCCAGACGCTGCTGTCGAACGTGCCGAGCATGCCGTCCTCGCGCTCGAGCAGGCCGTCGCCGCCCGGGAGGCCCTTGGCGTAGTTCTTCGCGCCGACCTTGTTGCGGGTGCGGGAGATGTCGGCGGCTTTCCGCTCGCCGGAGCGCTCCAGGATGTTGGCGAACGACTCGTGCACGTAGTTGCCGTGGTAGCCGTCGACCCCGTTCTCCATCTGCAGCTTCCAGTTGCCGGGGTACTCGTACCGGTGCGTGCCGGTGGGCAGCTCCACGCGGCCGGACGGCGACCGGTCGCACCAGGCGTCGATGTACCGGCGCACGTGCGCCAGCCGGTCCATGAGCGGCTCGCAGTCGGCGGCGAGGTTCGCGAAGATCAGCCCCCGGTAGATCTCCACGTGCGGCACCTCCGCCAGGCGCAGTCCCCACGTGTCGAAGTCCTCGGGGTAACCCGAACGCTGCGCGGCTCCGAGCAGCGAGCCGTCGTTGCGGTACATCCAGCCGTGGTACGGGCAGCGGAAGCTGGCCGCGCGGCCGCGCTCCTCCCGGCACACCACGGACCCCCGGTGCGCGCAGCGGTTGAACAGCACGTGCACCCGACCGTCGTCGCTGCGGCTCACGATCACCGGCTGCGAGCCGATGACGGTGGTGCAGTAGTCACCGGGCTCGGGAAGCATCGACTCGTGGGCGACGAACACCCACGACTGCTCGAAGATCCGCCGCAGCTCGAGGGAGAGGATGTGGGGGTTGCGGTAGACGTCCGAGTGCACCCGGAACCGGCCGGGCTCCTCGACCACCATGCCGGCGACGTGCTCCTCGACAGGCACGGTCATGCGCGATCCTCCGCAGCCACTGGGGTCGGTTGTCAGGAGCAAGGCTAACGATCGCCCGCGGCGGAATGGCGTCGGCATGCGGATACGGTGACCCGGTGACCGACGCCGACGAGCAGCCGATCGTCCTGCGGGACGGCGACGAGATCGTGCAGGTCCGCTACGTCCGGCGCGGCGCGTCGACGAGCGTCCACGTCACCGACGCGCGCAGCGGCCGCGAGATCGTCCTCGACGCGACCGAGCTCGAGTCGCTGGCCCGCGCGCCCGAGCCGGTCCTGCGCGAGCTCCTCCGGCGGCGGGCGGACGGCGAGTCGTGAGCAGACCGCTGCACGTCGCCGTCGTCGGGGGCGGGATCGGTGGCCTCGCCGCCGCGGTGGCGTTGCGCTCGCGGGGACTCGACGTGACCGTCTTCGAGCAGGCGGCCCAGCTGGGTGAGGTCGGCGCCGGCGTCCAGCTGCAGCCCAACGGTCTGCGGGTGCTCGAGCGGCTCGGCCTCGGCCCGGACATCGCGCGGGTCGGCGTTCCGCTGGGTCCGGCGTCCACGTATTTCCGTCGCGACGGCACCGTCGTCGGGCCGGTCGTCACCACCGACTCCTCCGGCCGGCTGCGCCTGCACGGCATGCACCGCGCCGACCTGCTCGACCTGCTCGCCCGCGCCCTGCCGGACGGTGTCGTGCGCACCGGGCACCGGTGCACCGGCGTGGAGCAGACCCCGACGGGCGTCCGGATGGCCTTCGCGAACGGCGCAGTCGCAGAGGCCGACCTCGCCGTCGGCGCGGACGGCATCCACTCCGTGCTGCGTGACGCCGTCACCGAACCGGCCGAACCCGTCTACAGCGGCTCGGTCGCCTACCGCGGGCTGCTGCCTTCCGACGCGCTGCCCGGCTGGCCCCGTGCCGCCTCGCAGCTGTGGATGGGTGAGGGCAAGCACTTCCTGGTGTTCCCGGTGCGCTCCGGCGAGCTGATCAACTACGTCGGCTTCGTCCCCCAGGCCGGGGAGGCGCTGGAGTCGTGGTCGGCGCCGGGCGACCCCGCCGCCCTCGCCGCGGCGTTCGCCGGCTGGGACCCGCGGGTCGAGAACCTGCTCGCCCAGGTCCGGGAGACGTTCTGGTGGGGGCTCTACGACCGCGAGCCGCTGGACAGGTGGAGCCGCGGGCGGCTCACGCTGCTCGGCGACGCCGCCCACCCGATGCTGCCGCACCTCGGCCAGGGCGTGAACCAGGCGATCGAGGACGCCGCCGTCCTCGCCACCGTGCTGAGCTCGGCTCGCCCGGGCGAGGTCCCGGCGGCGCTGGCCGGGTACGAGCAGCGGCGGCGCGAGCGCACCCGGACCGTGCAGGCAGGCGCCCGGGCCAACGGCCGGCGCTACGACTCCGCGTACCCCGACCTGCGGCAGCGCGACACCGAGATCGTCGACATGGCGGCCTTCCGCCGGTGGATCTTCGACCACGACGCCTGGGCGCCCGCCGACCCGCCCGGTGGCGCCGCCGTCCGGTGAGCTGTCTCCCGACGGAGCTCGCTACTCGTTGTGGATGACGAGCGGGGCGAACATCTCGTCGACCACGGGCGCCGTCGGCAGGAAGCGCTGCTGGGCCAGGAAGCCGGCCAGCGCCTCGAGCGCCGTCCGGTTCGGCTCCAGGCCATAGGGGTACGGGTCGCCACCGAACAGCTCGTCGATCTCGTCGAGGTCGTCCTGCAGCCACGGCAGCATGTACCGGTTGGTGCCGCTGAACCGGGCCTGCTCCAGTGAGTGGCGCTTGGCCGCCTCGAAGGCCTTGACCAGGCTCTCGGCCACCCACGGGTGCCGCTGCAGCACCGGCTCCCGGACGACGATGGTGTGCATCATCGGGTAGATGCCGGTGCGCCGGAACCAGGCGCGCTCCTCGGCGCGGGCGTCGCCGAACAGCCGACGCACCGCCCCCTTGCCGACCGACTTCGGCTTGCGGGCCCCGAAGTAGGCGTCGATGTCGCCGGCCACCAGGAGGTCGTCGATGCTGCGACCGGCCACGAACTGGATGTCGAGGGGTCCCGCGGGGCGCCGGTCGACGACCGGGTCGGGCTCGCGCGGGGCGTTGACCCCGGCCTCGAACCACTGCACACCGGAGAAGTCGACGTCGTAGTAGTTCTGCAGGATGCCCCGGATCCACACGGCCGCCGTCTGGTGGTACTCCTGCACGCCGATCCGCTTGCCGGCGAGGTCGGCCGGCTTCTCGATGCCGGCGTCGTCGCGCACGAACACGTAGGAGTGGCGGAACATCCGCGACGGGAAGACCGGCAGCGCGACGAACGGGAAGTCGCCCTGCGAGCGCAGCTGCATGTACAGCGACGTCGACATCTCGGCCGCGTCGAACGACTCCTTGTGCACCATCCGCGCGAACAGCTCCGGCGGCGACTGGATGGGCACGTAGACCAGGTCGAGTCCCTCGGGCACCACCTCTCCCGACCGAAGGGCATCGGTCCGGTCGTAGAACCCACAGGCCAGGGTGAAGGGGAGTCGGGTCATGCCGTCATCCTGGCAAGAGCCGCGGGCCGCGATTCCGGCAGCCCGGTGTGCGGCACCTCGACCTCGGTGGCCGGCGGTACCGCCTCGCGCACCGGGGCCCGCGCGCGCTCGCAGACGTCGGGAGATCGGCCCGCCGCGTCATCCGGCCCGTCGCGTCATCCGGACCGGTACCAGAGCGACGGGAGGGGCGGTTGTCGACCGGCGAGGAGAAATGTTCCGGGTAGCGCACCCGCCACACCCGTGCAACCCCTAACGTCCCGGGATGTGGAGATCGAGGCCGTAGGTGCAAGGACGTCGGCACCGCGTCAGCCCGAGCCGATGGGGATCTCGGCCGAGTTGGCCGAGGCCCGCCAGCAGCTGCGCAAGGCGACGCCGCCGGACCGCTGGGCGGCGGTGATGGACGAGGTGCACCACCTGCAGAACGCCGAGGGGATCTCGCTGCTGTCGGCCCTGCACGCCGTCCACGCCAAGATCGCGGCCGGCTGGAGCCCGCCGGCCCGCTGACCGTCGCCCGAGGTCCGTGGACGGCGGGCACGGTGGACCCAGCGGTCCCAGAACCGGGGTGCTGCTGGGCCGTGGGGGTGCACTGCACGCGGGCCGGAGTGCGCCGAGGGTTCAGTCGGGAACCGAGCGCAGCGTCGGATAGCCGCCCAGCCGCTTCTCCAGCGTCACCCGGTGCCGGCCGTCGGCATCGCGGCGGAAGTGCAGTTCGTCGACCAGGGCCCGCATCAGCACCAGCCCCTGGCCGCCCTGGGCGTCCTCGATGGCCGCGGTCGGGGATGCCGGGTCGAAGCCCTCGCCGTTGTCGATCACGCTGATCCGGCAGACCGGCTCGTCGATGTCGACGTGCACCTCGTAGTCGCCGTCCTCCTGGGCGTGCTGCACCACGTTGGCGCACGCCTCGTTGAGGGCCAGGACGACCTCGTCGACGGTGTCGCCGTCGACCCCGAGGTGCTCGAGCGCCTTGCGGCACAACCCCCGCACGAACGGGACGCTCTGCGAGTCCACCGGCAGGCGGACGGTGAACTCGATCCTCATGCTGCAGACCCTCTCACGTTGCCCTGGCACTACTCTGCACTTCGTCGCTGCACCGGGGAGGGGGAGATTCGTCGTGCTGTTCGACGTCGAACGGACGACGGCTCCGGGACGATCGGTGCTCAGGGTCGTCGGTGACCTGGACCTGACGACCGCGCCCGCGCTCGTCGAAGCGGCCACCGCCGAGCTGGCGCTGCAGCCGCCGCTGCTGGTCATCGACCTGACACCCACCATGTTCATGGACTCCTCCGGCGCCCGCACCCTGGCGCAGCTCGCCCGGCGGGCGGCCGCGGACGGGGTCGCGCTCACCGTCGTCTGCCCGAGCGGCAACTCGCCGGTCCGCCTCGTCGTGGACCTGCTGGAGCTGCGCGCGATCGTGCCCGTCGTCGACACCGTGCCGCGTCCGGTCACCGGGGTCGTCAACGGCGAGGACGGTCCGTAGGGTCGTCGCCGATGAGGTGGCGCGCGCACACGGGTCCGGACTCGACGACAACCCGACGGGGCGGCGCGTGACCGGCGACCTCCGCGTCCCCGAGGAGGTGCTGCGGCGCTGCGCCGACGAGCCCATCGCCGTCCCCGGCGCGATCCAGCCGTACGGGGTGCTGCTCGCCGTCACCGAGCCCGATCTCGCCGTCGTCGTCCGCTCGACCAACGCCGCCGACGTCCTCGGGTCCGACGCCACGTCGCTCGACGCGGTGCTGCAGTCGGCCGACGTGAGCCGGCTGCGCGAGGCGCTGGCGGGCGACCTCAGCGAGGCCGACCCCGTGCGGGTGCGCGTCGGCGCCGCCCTGTTCGACGTGCTGCTGCACCGCGCCGACGGGCTGCTCCTCACCGAGTGGGAGCCGGTCCGCGGCGCCGAGCAGGCGGGCGCCGCGTGGCACCGGCGACTGCCCACCGTGCTGCAGCGGCTGTCGGCGACGGCCACCCTCGACCAGCTCACCGAGGTGCTCGCGCGCGACGTCCGCAGCCTCACCGGTTTCGACCGCGTGATGGTCTACCGCTTCGACCCCGAGTGGAACGGCGAGGTGGTCGCCGAGGACCGCCGCGCCGACCTGGAGCCCTTCCTCGGTCTGCGCTACCCGGCCAGCGACATCCCCGCCCAGGCCCGCGCTCTCTACGCCACCAACTGGCTCCGCTCGATCCCCGACGCCGGCTACACGCCGGCCCCGCTCGAGCCGGCGGCCAACCCGCTCACCGGTGCGCCGCTGGACCTCTCCGGCGCGGTCCTGCGCAGCGTCTCTCCGGTGCACCTGGAGTACCTGGCGAACATGGGCGTGCACGCCTCGATGTCGGTCTCGCTGATCGACCGGGGCCGCCTCTGGGGCCTGATCGCGTGCCACGGCTACAGCGGCGCGCACCGGCCGTCCTACACCGACCGCACGGCCGCGGAGTTCCTCGGTCGCACCGCCTCGCTGCTGCTGCACACCAAGGCCGAGTCCGCCGACCGGGGGGACGCGGTCGCGGTCGCCCAGCGGCAGGCCCGGCTCGTCGCCGCGGTCGGCCGCGCCCCCCGCTCGGCCGGTGCCGCGCTCACCGACGAGGAGCCGACCGCGCTCGACCTGCTGCCGGCCACGGGCGCCGCCGTCCGGATCGACGGCCGGCTGCGCCTGCTCGGGGACACCCCGCCGGCCGACCGGGTGGTGCCCCTCGTGCGCGACCTGCTCGCTGCCGGCGAACCGGTCACCGACCGGCTCTCGCAGGTGCTGCCGTCGGCGGCCGATCTGGCCGGGGGCGCCAGCGGCGTGCTGGCCGTCGAGATCGGGGCAGGCTCGGGCGACTTCGTCGCCTGGTTCCGGCCGGAGACGCTGCGGGAGGTCACGTGGGGCGGCAACCCCTACGAGTCCAAGGTCGCCGAGGGGGCGACCGGGCCGCGGCTGAGTCCGCGACGGTCCTTCGCCCGGTGGAGCGAGACCGTGCGCGGCACGTCGGCCCCGTGGCGCGAGCACGAGGTCACCGCGGCCCGTGGGCTGGCCGACCACCTGGCCGAGGCGGCGGCCAACCGGGCGCGGGAGGACAGCCGGCTGGCCGCGACCCTGCAGCGCACGCTGCTGATCGACGAGCTGCCGAAGGTGCCCGGCGTCGCCCTCGCGGCCCGCTACACGCCGAGCACGGACGACGTGGTCGGCGGCGACTGGTACGACCTGGTGCCGCTCCCGGACGGCCGCCTCTCCATCGTGCTCGGCGACGTCGCCGGCCACGGTCTGGCCGCCGCCGCGGTGACCGCGCAGATCCGGCACGCGCTGCGCGCCCACTTGTTGCGCGACCGCGGTCCGGCCGCAGCCCTGCAGGGGATCAACGACGTCGTCGCCGCCCTGCTGCCCGGCGAGCTGGCCACCGCCGTCCTCGTCGAGCTGGACCCGGCCACCGGCGAGGTGTCGGTGGCGAGCGCCGGGCACCTGCCGGTGCTGCGCCTGGTCGACGGCGCCGCCGACCTGGTGACGGAGGGCCGTGGGCCGGCACTCGGGATCGTCGACCACGCCGTGTACGCCGAGGCGCGGTTCGTCCTCGGCGCCGCCGACCGGCTGTTGCTCTACAGCGACGGGCTGGTCGAGCGACGGCGGTCGAACCTGGCCGAGGGCCTGGCGTCGCTGCGCGCCGCGGCGAGCGCCGCGCGAACGGAGCCGCACGAGCTGCTCGACGACGTCCTCACCGCCCTGAACCCGCCGGACGCCGACGACGTCACCCTCCTCGCCGTCGGGCGCACCTGACCCTGCCGGCCGTTCGTCCACGAACAGCTGCTCGGGGCGCCGCACTCTCCCGGCCGTTTGTCCACAAACGGCCGCGAGGGGATCACGCGGCGGTGAGCAGGCCGCCGGGCTGCTCGACCAGCCGGCCGCGCTCGACCAGGCGGGACAGCGCGCGCTCGAGGGCCGGTGTGAGGGCCGGCGTCCGCCGCTTGTAACCGAAGACCTGGGCGGCTGCGGTGAGCAGCTCGTCGTGGGCCATGCCCGCCGAGGCGCGGCACAGCGCCACCATCGCGTTGCCGACCTCCTCGACCGGCACGTGCTCCAGCGGCCGCTCGGCCGACGTCGCCTGCCGGCGGAACCCGGCCCACGGGCGGTCGAGATCCTTGGGCCAGCAGATGTCGCCCTCGAACGTCGACGGCGGGAGCAGCGACAGCAGCATCTTCTTGCGCGCGTCGGTGACCCGGGTGAGCCCGAACGCGGCCGCGGTCAGCCGGGTCAGCCGGTCGACGTGGATCGGGCCCTCGGCCCGGATGCCGGCCTGCAGCACCTTGCGCACCGCGCGGGCGGCCTTGGACTCGGGCAGCGCGTCGAGCACGTCCTTCTCGCCGGCGGTCTTCGGTGCCCACGGCTTGAACGGCGTCTCGGCCTCGAGCCCGGTGGGGCCGGCGACGGTCGTGGGCCTGCGCGGCTTGGCCGCGGGCCGCGTCGCGGGCACGGGGGCGGCGACGGCGGCGGTGACGACGGTGCGCAGCGCGGCCACCTTGCCCGGCTCGGGTGCGGTCGCGGGCGGCAGCGACAGACGGACCACCTCGGCCAGCGCGTCGGGGGAGTACGAGGGCAGGGGCTCCTCGAACACGGTCGGCGCGACGCCCGAGCGCACGTGGGCCACCAGCCGGTCGAGCACCTCGTCGCGGTCGGCCAGCCACGAGGGCAGCCAGATCCGCTCCACGACCGGCCAGCGCAGCATGCCGGCCAGCACCTCGATCGGCAGGCCGTCCCGGTCGGCGACCGTCTGCCGCCGGGCCCACGAGGGCCCGTCGAGCAGCACCGCCATGACCGGGTTCTCCGGATCACCGGCCGTGGCCACCGTGAGGTCCAGCTTGAAGTCCGAGAGCCCGACGTCGGTGCGGACGACGAGCCCGCGACCGCGCAGGGCCGCCGCGATCTCCTCCCGGTGGCGGTCGACGACCGGTGCCGAGCGCAGGTCCGAGGGCAGCACGTCGGTGCCCTGCGCGGCCATGTCGAGGTAGGCCCGCAGGTGCTTGATGCCGACCGACGAGGTCTCCTCGGCGCGCAGCTGCTCGGGGTCGAACGACGAGAACAGGACCACCTGGCGCCGGGCGCGGGTGATGGCCACGTTCAGCCGCCGCTCGCCGCCGGTCCGGTTGAGCGGGCCGAAGTTCAGCGGCAGCCGGCCCTTGTCGTCGGGGGAGAAGGCGGTGGAGAAGAAGACGACGTCGCGCTCGTCGCCCTGCACGTTCTCCAGGTTCTTGACGAAGATGCCCTCGCCGTCGGTGCGGTCGAGCGCCTCGGCGAGCCGGTCGTCGTCTGCGTCGCGCAGCAGGGTCTCGATGTAGGAGCGCTGCTGGGCGTTGAAGGTGACCACGCCGATCGACGGCGGCGAGTCCGGCGACAGGTCGTAGCGCCGGCGGATCTCGGCGACGATCGCCCGCGCCTCCATCGGGTTGGTGCGCAGCAGCCGCCCGGCGTGCGAGCGGTGGAAGGTGCCGGGCACCCGCACCAGCGCGACCCCGCGGCCGTCCGGGGTGGGCGAGGGGCGGCCGTGCGAGGGCGCCGGGAACGACGAGAGCCGGTTCTCGTAGTAGGCCGCGTTGCTGAACGCGATCAGCGACTCGTCCTGGCTGCGGTAGTGCCACGACAGCCACTGCCGCGGCACCCGCGCCTGCACGCACTCGGAGAGGATCGACTCCTCGTCCTCGACCGACAGCCCGTCGAGGTCGGCCGCCTCGTCGTCGGCGGCCGGCTCCCCGAAGAACGCCGTCGGGGGCATCTGCTTGGAGTCGCCGACCACGACGGCGGCCGTCGCGCGGCCGAGGGCGCCGACCGCGTCGGCCACCCGGATCTGCGAGGCCTCGTCGAACACCACCAGGTCGAACAGGCCCGCCTTCGCCGGGAAGAACCGGGCCACCGAGTCCGGCGACACGAGCACGCACGGCATGACCGCGGTGATCAGCTCGCCGTACCGGGCGAGCAGCCCGCGCACGCCCAGGCCGCGGCGCTGCTTGGCCAGCTCGCGTCCCAGCGCGCCCACCTGCCCGTTGCCGGAGGTGGCGTCGAACGGCCGTCCGGCCAGCACGGTCGCGGGCAGCGCCGAGGTGAGGTGCGCGCGCACCGCGCGCGAGGCCGCCGTGAACCGGCGGATCGCCTTCTCGTGCACGTCCGGGTCGAAGCCCGCCAGTCCGGTGGCGTCCCGGCGCTCGGCCACGCTGGCCTCGGCCAGCCCGCGGTCGAACGCCCGGACGGCGTCGTCGGCGTGCACCTGGCCGCGCACCAGCATGCGGCGCGCCTCGACCAGGCCGGCCAGCCGCAGCGGCTGCAGCGTGTCGAGCAGGCTCACCCACCGGCGCAGCGACATCAGGCCGCTGTGCTCGACCCCGCGCTCCGGGCGGGTCATCGACCAGCGCAGCACGAAGCCGTCGTCGTCGCTCCAGTCGGCCAGCTCGTTGTCGGTCGCCCGGCAGACCTCGAGCAGCCGCACCACCGCGTCGCGCAGCCGGGTGACCAGGGCGGCCGACGCCGGGTCGCCTCCGCCACCGCCCACCACGAGCCGGCGCAGCTCGACGTGGAAGCGGGAGTCGCCGTCGACCGCGGTGCCGGCCCGGCGCAGCCATTGCACCTGCCGGTCGACCAGCCCGGGGTCGGTGAACGGGTTCCAGTCGCCCGGCACCTGCAGCCCCGGGATGGACGCGGCCCGCGCGACCACGTGCTGGACCGACGTCTGCACGCGCCAGAGCGACTCGACCAGCGCCGGCACGTCCGCCGGCTTCACCGTCGCGCCCGCCCGGAGGTAGGGGGCCAGGTGCTCGCGGACGGCGGTCAGCCGCGCCTTGCGGCCGAACCAGCCGGAGGCCGCCGCCGTCTGCGCCTGGACGTAGATCTCGGCCAGCGGCAGGTCCAGCGCGCCCGGCCCGCAGACGTCGAGGCCCGGGTGCCGGAAGGAGGTGAACGCCGCCACCTCGCCCAGCACTGCCGACGTCGCCGCCGTCCACATCTCGGTGAACGTCTCGTCCAGCACGTCGAGGCCCAGCCGCGGCCCGCCCAGCAGGTGCAGCAGGGCGGAGAGGTGGTCCGGCGTCCGGGCGTAGCGCAGCACCTGCGCGACCGGGCCCTCGACCGGCAGGGCGCGGACGGCCCGGTCGACCTCGAGCGCGGCGGCCTGCGCGTCGGGCAGGTCGATCAGCGGGCTGTCGACGAATGCCCAGGCGTGGCGGGGGGAGGGGCGGGTCAGGTCGGCGATGTCGGGGAGCAGGGCCAGTGCCCGGCGGATCGAGGTGAGCGTCTCGACCGGCACGTTGGCCACGAACTCGGCGGGCACGGGCAGCGGTTCGACGTCGGTGCCGGCTGCGAGCTCCGCCGTGCGCGCGGCGTAGAGCGACAGCCCCGCGGAGTTGGGGGTGTGCACGCGGTCGGCGTAACGGGCCAGGGCGCGGCGGGCCGAGCGCAGCGTCTCGGCGTCGGCGGCCAGGCCCTGCTCGTCGACCTGCACGGCGTGCTCGAGCGCGGCGCGGACCTGCGCGCGCACCACCGTGGCCCGCGCGCCCTTGTCGTGCAGGTCCAGCGCGAACGGTCCCATGCCGACCGCGTCGAGCCGGCGGGCGACGACGTCCAGGGCGGCGCGCTTCTCGGCCACGAACAGGACCCGCTTGCCGTCGGCCACCGCGCGGGTCAGCAGGTTGGTGATGGTCTGCGACTTGCCGGTGCCGGGCGGGCCCTCCAGCACGAAGGTGCGCCCGGCGCCGGCCTCGGCGATGGCCCGCAGCTGTGACGAGTCGGCCGGCACCGGGCAGCGGGCGGCCAGCTCGTCGAGGTCGACGCCGTCGGCGACGTCGGGCGCGGGGTCGTCGAAGGGCTCGGTCGGCTCGTGCACGAGGTGGGCGACCAGCGGGTTCTCGGTGAGGTCGGCCCAGTTCTCGTCGAGGTCCTTCCACAGCCGGTACTTGGCGAACTGCAGGATCGCCAGGTCCGCCGTCGCCTCGACCCGGTAGGGCAGCCGGTGCCCGACCAGCGCCAGCCGCATCGCCTCGAGCGCGGCGTCGATGTCCAGCCCGGCGCCGTCGGTGGTCGGCTCGGTGAGCGTCGGGACGACGAGGCCGTGCAGCTGGCGCAGCTTCTCGAGCAGGCAGTAGTTCGGGGTGCTGCCGCCGGACTCGTCCAGCTCCAGCCGGTAGGCGCCCTCGCGGCTGACCGGTGCCAGCGTCACCGGCACCAGCACCAGCGGCGAGCGCAGGGGCCGGCCGTCGAGCTCCCAGACGAGGCTGCCCATGGCCAGGTACAGGTTGTTGGCGCCGGTCTCCTCGACCACGGTCTTGGCGCGGTAGGCCAGCGCGCGCAGCCGCGGCAGGTAGCTGCCGGTGCTCACCTCGGCGTGCACCTCGCGCCGCTCGACGAGCTGCTCGGTCAGCTGCTGCTCGGGCAGCTCGGCGGCGGAAGTCGCGCCCCGCTCGCGGGCAACCGCCGGCAGCTGGTCGCCGGGCAGCAGGGTGATCGGCGTGCCGTCGTGGACGAAGTTCTCGAGGATCCGCAGCGCCGGGTCGGGCACGGTCAGGGCGAGACCGGCGCGGCCGGTGTAGTTGATCAGCCGGTTGCGCAGGCTCAGGTCCAGCAGCGCGTTCTTCCACTGCTGCACCCGGGCCGGAGGCTCCGGGCGGCTCGACGGGTGCGCCGGCGGGTGCGGCTCGAACGCCGGCGCCGTCGAGGCCGCGGCGGAGTACTCGACGACGTGCAGCACGCCCTCGGGGTCGCGGGCGCGCGCGGGCAGCGGCAGGATGCCGTCGCCACGGGCCCGGTGCACGTCGGTCACGCCGAGCACCCGGTCCAGCGGCCCGGCCAGCCAGCCGGTGTAGGCGGGGCGGTGCAGGTCGGCGCCGGGCTCGGCCCCCGACGTCAGGACGGTCGTCTCGACCAGGCCGACCAGCCCCAGGTCGACCAGGTTCACCAGCGGCACCACGTCGGTGGTGGCGGCGCTCTCGGCGCTGCGCTCCTCGCGCCAGTAGCCCAGGAACGAGTGCCCCTCGGCCAGCCACAGCAGCGGCCGGATGCCGGCGCGTTCCAGCGCGGCGGCCAGCACGACCACGGCGTCGAGCGGGGTGGCCACCCGCCAGGTCAGGACGTCGCCCGGCGTGCGCACCTGCTGGCCGATCTCGGCCCAGCTGGTCGGGGGCTCGCTGTGCCGGATGCCCCGCGCCTGCAGCGCCTCGGCGACGGCGCGCACGATCTCGTCCACCCGCTCCGGCCCCGCGGTGTAGCCGTGCAGCACGCCGGAGCCGGTCTGCTCGGCCAGCAGCACCGCCGCCTCGTCGAGCAGCGCCGGGACGGCCGGATGGTGCGGGAGGACGTGGGCGGCGAGCATCTCCAGTGCCAGGGGGACCGGGGTGGCCAGCCACTGCTGCGCGGCCAGCACCTGGACGCCGACCCGCGCGGCGCCCAGCACGCGGTCGCCGTCGGTGACCTCGACGTCGATGACGCCTGGGCGCTGCGCGTCGACCTGCAGCATCGCGGCCGGGTCGATGACCAGGCCGACGTCGGTGAGCACCGTCGTCCGGCCGGCCTCGAGGTCGACCATCAGCTCGACGCCGGCCGCGATCGGGCCCTCGGCGTCGCGGACGGACAGCCGGACGCCGGCGCCCCGGACGGCCCCGCC
Source organism: uncultured Actinomycetota bacterium (assembly GCA_963723745.1). Classification (GTDB taxonomy): domain Bacteria; phylum Actinomycetota; class Actinomycetes; order Mycobacteriales; family Geodermatophilaceae; genus CAVRRZ01. The sequence goes on along the minus strand of CAVRRZ010000005.1, from coordinate 703,984 downwards.
GGTGTTGGTCAGCGTCAGCCGGGAGATCACCGGCACCTGGTTGTGCGCCAGCGCGTAGCTGAGCACCGGGGTCGAGGTGACCGAGACCGTCACCGGGGGCGCGTCGCAGCCGTCCGGGACGACAGCGTCGTCCGGACGCAACCCGGCCATGTTGCCCACGGTGTCCTGTCTACCGGTTCATCGCCGACGCCTCGCCGAAGGCCCTCTACGGCTGGGGCGGATGTGACGGGTGGGTCCGCTCGATGCGCTGGATCACACGCCGGTGGCCCCGGTGCTGCGGGTGGGGGACGAGGCGTGCCGCATCGCCCACTCGAGGGCGTAGTCGGCCACCTCCTCCCAGCCGGGGGCGGCGGCCGTGAGGTGCGGCCGGCCGGGAAACTCCTTCAGGTCGGTGACCCCGGCCTTGTAGCGGCGCACGTTGGCCCGGTTGAGCGAGCCGGGGATGACGTGATCGGTGTCGTCGCTGGTGATGAACAGCAGCGGCGCGCGGTCGCCCGTGGCGAGGTCGACCTTCGTGGCCGGGTTCGGGAGCAGGTTGGCCATCGCGGCCTGCAGCAGCGGCCGCCCCGGTGCAGGGACGCAGTAGCGGTCGTAGAGCACGTCGGACTCCGCGCGCGGCAGCGTGTTGCAGAAACGCCAGTGCCACTGCTTCGGCGACAGCTGCAGCGATCCCTTCCAGGCGCCGAGGTGGGTCAGCGCCGGCGAGGTGGCCCGGAGCGTGCTCATGGGAACCCGGAGCACCCCCTTGACCGGCGCCGAGTGCAGGGCCACCCCGGCGACCACGCGGCCGCGCGCGACCAGCAGCTGGGCCACCGTGCCGCCGTAGGAATGCCCCATCACGATCGGCGGGCGCGGCAGGTCGCCGACGACTCCCTCGTAGAAGTCGGCGACCTCGCCGACGCCGACCCCGCCGATCGACGACGGATCGCGACGCAACTGTGCGGGGTCGCCGTCCAGGCCCGGCCAGGACGGCGCGTGCACGTCGTGCCCGGCGGCGGTGTAGCGCTCGACCCAGCGTTCCCACGAGCGGCCGTTGAGCCAGAGTCCGTGGATCAGCAGCACCGGTGGGCGGGACGGCGGCGCTTCGCTCATGACGGGCTCCCCCTGGCAGGTGCCGGTCATGGTCGTCCCGTGCGCCGCCGTCCGGCAAGTGCCTTGCGTGCGCCTCCGATCTCGCTGCGTGAGAACAACGTCCCAGATGACGGTCGTGTGACGACTCGTCACACCCCCTCGTCGGGCGGCCTCGGGTGCCGATGCAGGTGTCAGAGTCCGCGGCACGTCGTCCCGCGGACCCCGCCGACGACCAGAAGCTCACGAGGAGGCCACGACATGACGTGTGCACACTGCAGCGCAGCCGGGCAGCGCGGTCGGTTCTGCGTCGGGTGCGGACGGCGGATGCCGTTCACCCTCGCGCCCGTGCGCCCCGTTCGCGTCGCCCCGCGGCGCGCCATGGACGAGACGCAGCCGGTGCTCCGGCTCGGTGCCCACGCCTTCGCCGGGGCGGGCAGCGCCGCTTCCTGAACCGCCCCTGGCAACCGGTCCGGTCGCCCGCGGTCGCGCGACGTCCGGGCACTCAGCGTCGAGTGCCCGGACGTCGTCGTCTCGGGGGAGCGGTGTCCTCGGGGGAGCGGTGTCCTCAGGAGGTCAGGGCCGGCTCCCTGCGGGACTCGCCCGGTGTGGCACGCGCCGGTTCGTCCTCACGGATGCCGTACCGCGAGTAGACCCTGCGCAGCGGCCCCGGTGCCCACCAGTTGGCCCGGCCCAGCAGCCGCATGGTCGCGGGCACCAGCAGCAGGCGCACCACCGTCGCGTCGACCACGATGGCGATGATCATCGCGACGCCGATCATCTTGATGAACGTGATGCCCGACAGCGAGAAGGCGCCGATCACCACGAGCAGCAGCAGCGCCGCGCTGGTGATGATGCCGCCGGTGCGCTGCAGGCCGGTCGCCACGGCGGACGTGTTGTCGCCGGTGAGGTCGTACTGCTCCCGGATGCGGGACATCAGGAAGACCTCGTAGTCCATCGACAGCCCGAAGATGATCGCCAGTACGAGGATGGGCTGGGTCGCCTCGATCGTGCCGGTGGGCGTGAAGTCGAGGAAGCCGGACAGGTTGCCGTCCTGGAAGATCCAGACCAGCGCGCCGAACGAGGCGCCCAGCGACAGCACGTTCATGATCACCGCCTTGATCGGCAGCACCACCGAGCCGAACGCCAGGAAGAGCAGCACGAAGCGTGGCCGCCACGACCAGGGCCGCCATCCAGGGCAGCAGGTCGCCCAGGCTGTCGAGCAGGTCGACCAGTTGCGCGGTCTGCCCGCCGACCAGCACGTCGCCGCACGTCGGGCCCGGGCACCGCGCGGACGTCGTCCACCAGGTCCTTGGCCGCCTCGCCGATCGGGTCGCCGTCGTAGGCGACCGCGACCCGGGCGGTGGTGCCCTCGGCGCCGGTCACCTGCGCGCCCTGCACGCCGGGCACGTCGGCGACGCGGTCGACGTAGGACTGGAGCGCCGAGCCGCCGGCGGGGGAGTCGACGGGGTCGGGGAGGGTCACGACCGCGGTGATCGGGGTGGCGACGTCGGCCGGGAATTCGGCGTCGATGGTCTCGGTGACCACCCGGCTCTCGGTGCCCGCCGGCAGCACCCGCTCGTCGATGCCGCCGAACTGCACGCGCAGGAACGGCAGCGCCAGGACGACGAGCAGCGCGACCACGGCGACCGCGTAGAACGACCGGCCGTCGCATGACGCTGTGCGCGATCCGTGCCCAGGCGCCGGAGTCGGCAGTCCTCGTCCGCGGTGCCCGGCGCAGCAGCCGCCGGAACAGAGGGCGCAGTGACAGCGCGTCGACCTTCGGGCCCGAGCATCGCCAGCAGCGCGGGCAGCAGGGTGAGCGCGGCGATCATCGCGATCAGCACCGCGGCGACACCACCGAAGCCCATCGAGCGCAGGAACACCTGCGGGAAGATCAGCAGGCCGGCCAGCGCGACGGCGACCGTGATGCCGCTGACCGCGACGGTGCGTCCGGCCGTGGCCATGGTGCGGGCCAGCGCGTCCTCGACCCCGGCGCCGCCCCGAGCGGCCAGCTCCTCGCGGAACCGGCTGACCACGAACAGGCCGTAGTCGATGGCCAGGCCCAGCCCGAGGATCGTGACCAGGTTGACCGCGAAGATCGAGACGTCGGTGACGTAGGTGAGGGCGCGCAGCGCGGTGAAGGCGCCCAGGATCGCGGTGACGCCGATGGCCAGCGGCAGGCTCGCGGCCGCGACGCTGCCGAAGATGACCACGAGCAGCACGAGCAGGATCGGCATCGAGATCATCTCGGCCCGCGCGATGTCGCCGCTGACCTGCTCGTTGATGTCCCGGTCGACGGCCAGGGCCCCGCCCACCCGGGTGGACAGGCCGGGGGCCTCGAGGTCGTCCTCGATCGCGTCGAGGACGTCGGCCCGGTCCATGCCGGCGTCGCCGGAGAGCTCGAGCACGGCGTACGTGGCCTGCCGGTCCTCGCTGACGAACTGCGGTGCCTGCGTGTCGTACCAGGTCAGCGTGCGGACCACGAGGTCGTCGGGCAGCGCCCCGAGCGTGCCCGTGACGGCCCGCTCGAACGCGGGGTCGTCGACGGTCAGCCGGTCGGCGGAGTACAGGACGACGACGTCGTTGCCCTGTCGGCCGAGCTCGGCGACGGCGAGCTCGGAAGCACGGGAGCTCTCGCTGTCTGGGTCCTCGAACCCGCCGCCCTCCAGCGACCCGAAGACCCCGGTGCCCCAGACGCCCGCGAACGCCACGAACGCCACGGCGAGGGCGACGATCCAGCGCCGTCCACGGTAGGTCAGCCGGCCGAGTGCCTCGAACATCGCGGGCCTCCCGTGTTACCGTCGATCATGTTGGTGAACGGTGTTAGCGAACGGCGCTAACTCTGCATACACCGTTCACAACTGTCAAGGCCACAGCGCGCGGAGGGAGCTCCGATGACAGCCGAACCCGTGGAGCCCGCCAGCCGGCGCGACCGGCTGCGGGCCGAGACGATGCGCGAGATCCGCGAGGCGGCCCGCACGGTGCTGGTCGAGCAGGGGGCCGAGGGGCTCGCGCTGCGCGCGGTGGCCCGCGAGATGGGCATGACCGCACCGGCCATCTACCGGTACTTCGACAGTCGCGAGCACCTCCTCGAGCAGGTGGTGGCCGACCTCTGGACCGAGCTCTGTGACGCGATCGAGGCGGACCTGGCGGAGCTGTCGCAGCCGACGGTCGCCGCGAAGCTCATGCGGGCCAGCCGCACGTTCCGGGCGTGGGCGAGCACGCATCGCCAGGAGTTCGGCCTGCTCTTCGGTGCACCCGTCGACGAGCTGCCCTCCCGTGGCGCCATGGAGGGGCCGGCGCACGAGGCCGGCATGCGTTTCGGAGGGATCTTCGGTGCGCTCATCGCCGAGCTGTGGCTGACGCGCCCCTTCCCGATCCTCGACGACGACGCGATCGACCCGGCGCTGCGCCGGCAGCTGGTCACGTGTGCGGAGGCGTTCCCGATCGAGCTGCCGCTGGGCGTCGTCCACGTCTACCTGACCTGCTGGGTGCGCCTCTACGGCATGGTCTGCATGGAGGTCTTCGGCCACCTGCAGTTCGCCCTGCACGACGCCGAGCCGATGTTCGAGTCCGAACTGCGCGCGCTCGGCGACCTCCTGGGGTTCGCCGACGAGTACCGCCGTCCGTAGCGCCCCCTGCCCGCCCGCCACCGGGACCGCTGTGGTGCGGCTCACGGCTAGCGAATCGCTTGCAGGAGTTAGCACTCCGGGTGTCGTGGGCATGACCTGACCCGTCAGGTCACACACCCCGATGTCTGGAGTTCTCCCGCGATGACCGACAACGCCACGATCATCAACCAGCTGCGCGCCCTCCTCCTGCTCACGCAGACCGAGGAGCAGATCGCGCGCACCCGGGTCTCGCAGGCCCGTACCGACGCCGTCCGCCGCGAGCTCCTGCAGAACGCCGACAACGCCGCCGAGCGGGCCAAGGCCATCACCGAGCAGCTGCGCGCCAGCGGCGGCGTACCGGACGTGGTCACCCCCGCGCTCGGCCGTCTCGGTGCGCTCGTGAAGTCCGCCCTCGAGCAGGCCGAGCCGATCGAGGAGGCCCTGCTCCAGGACCTCGAGCTCGAGCACCAGCTCCTCGACCGTGCCACCTACCTGAAGGTGCTGGCCGAGAAGGCCGGTCAGACCAAGGTCAAGGCGCTGGCCGAGCGACTCGTCACCGCCCACGAGGCCACCGTCGAGTGGCTCACCGTGGTGCTGGCCGAGGAGGCCCTGGGCGGTCCGGCGGCGCTGGTGGCCACCCCGTTCCAGCGGGTCGCCGGGAGCGCAGCCCGCGCGGTCAACGCCCCGGTGCGCTTCGTCGCCAACACGGTGAACCGCGCCGTCGACACCGTGCAGAGCACCGTGCAGAACACCGTCGAGAGCGTCCAGAACACCGCCGAGACCCTCGGTGACGAGGCCCGCGAGGACGCCCGCGGGCTGGTCGGCCGCGCCGCCACGCTGACCGGCGCCGTCCGGGAGAGCCTCGTCGCCGGCCGGGCCGCCTCGCTGCGCCGGGCCGAGCGGATCGCCCGCCGCGAGGGCAACGCCGAGGCCGCCGACGCGGCGAAGGCCGCCCGTGAGGAGCTCGGCGACGTCTCCGCCGACGAGCTGCCCGTCAAGGGCTACGACTCGCTGTCTGTCAACGACGCCGCCAAGGCGGTCAAGCAGCTGAAGACGCCGCACGACATCAACGTGATGATCCGCTACGAGGAGACGCACAAGAACCGGTCCAGCGTGGTCAACGCCGCGCAGACCGCGCTCAAGGACGTCGCCAAGGAGGTCGTGGGCGTCGACAGCTGACGGGCCGCGACCCCTGACGGGCCCGCTCCGCTCCGGCGGGACGGGCCCGTTGTCGTCGGCGTTCCGGCCGTGGGAGTTTCGCGGAGGCCGCGGTCGGGGACACTGGGCCTGATGGACATCACGCCCGCGGCATTCCAGGACGAGTTCTCGCTGACCACCGCCGCCACCCGGCTGGAGTTCCTCAGCCGGCGCGACACCGGCGAGACGACGCTCAACACCGTCGTCGACGAGGACGACGACTGGGGTGCGATCCGTGCCAGCGGGACGTCGCTCGACGTGCACGAGTCGCTCGAGCTCCTGGCCCTCGGCGAGGTGATCGCCCGCAAGGCGCACGACTGCCAGCTGGTGGGCCTGCGCGCCGCGCTGCGCGGCGGCGCCGGCTGGGACACGATCGCGGCGGCCCTGGACCGCACACCGGCCCAGGCCTGGGACACCTACCTCGCGCTCGTCGACCAGGGACTCGACGGCGAGGCCGCCGACGCGGCGCGCGCACTCGCAGGCGCCCGCCCCGCCGGCTGACCGCTCACCGCCGTTCCCCGGTCCGCAGGACGGCGGCGCGCTGAGGCGGTGCTGTCAGCGGACCTCGACCCCGCGCCAGAACGCGACCCGGCCCTCGATCTCCTTCGCCGCGTCCTTGGCGTCGGGGTAGTACCAGGCCGCGTCACGGTTGGTCTGCCCGTCGACCTCGAGGGTGAAGTAGGACGCGGTGCCCTTCCACGGGCAGAACGTGTGCGTGTCCGACGGACGGAGCAGGTCGTCGCGGACGGCGTCGCGCGGGAAGTAGGCGTTGCCCTCGACGAGCACGATGTCGTCGGACTCGGCGATCACGGTCCCGTTCCAGCTGGCGGTCGTCATGGGCTCATTCTCCTCCAGCGGCCGGCTCCTCCAGTGGTCGGCAAGGTCGTCATGGCCGGACGTCGACCTGTCGACATGGCGCCGCCCGCCGGCCGTCGCGCCCCGTCGTCGCGGCGAGTCGACCACTCAGCACGGTCGGTGACAGCGATGCTCGGAGGCGACCGTCCTCGCCGATCTGGACTCGCCGATCAGGACTCGCCGATCAGGAGCAGCCATGAGCCACCCAGGACCGCCCGTCCCTCCCGAACCCGGGCCGGGTGGACCCCCACCGCACCCCGGAGGACCGCCTCCGGCGGGCGGCGTCCCCCACGGACCCGCCTTTCCGCCCGCGCCCGGCGGACTGCCCGGACCCGGGTTCCCGCCCGCGCCCGCCCAGCCTCCGCCCGGTGGCTCGGCCGCGTACCCGCCGCAGGGTGAGGGCTCCGGAGGGGCGCCCTACGTCACGCCGCAGCCGCCGTCCCGGCTCCGGAAGTGGGGCGGCCTGGCCGGCGGCCTGGTGGTGGCCGGCGTCATCGGCGCGTCCTGGCTCGGCGTGGGCGCCGGCGACCCCGAGGTCGGGGACTGCGTGGCGGCCAGCGGCGAGAGCACCTGGGAGAAGGTGGACTGCAGCGACCCGGAGGCCGAGGCCCGGGTCGTCGGCATCGAGGAGGAGCGGCAGACCGAGGAGGAGTTCATGGCCGACCCGGACACCTGTGCACGGTTCCCGACCGCGGTGATGTTCCTGTGGTCGGGCAGCATCGGTCAGACCGGCTCCGTGCTCTGCGCCGAACCGCTCACGACGGCGTCGCGTCGCTAGGGTCGCCTCCGCGACCGGGTCGCGGATTTTTTCGCGAGGTCGGTCGATTCCGCCGTCCGTCGTTCGACGTACGGGTGGTGAGGGTCGAAAGCGCCGGGACGACCGGCCCCCGAGCCGACACGGAGAGGAAGAGTGGCGATGCGCTACATGGTGATCGTGAAGGCCAACGAGGACTCCGAGAACGGCGTCCTGCCCACCGAGCAGGAGCTCGCGGAGATGGGCGCCTACAACGAGGAGCTGGTCAAGGCCGGGGTCATGCTGGCCGGCGACGGCCTGCACCCGAGCTCGAAGGGCGCCCGGGTCCGCTTCGACGAGACCGGCCGCAGCACCGTGGTCGACGGCCCGTTCGCCGAGACCAAGGAACTGATCGCCGGCTTCTGGATCCTGCAGGTGTCCTCCCGCGAGGAGGTCGTGGAGTGGGTGCGCAGAGCACCGTTCCGGGGCGGCGAGGTCGAGATCCGGCAGGTGTTCGAGGCCGAGGACTTCGGAGAGGCGTACACCCCCGAGGTCCGGGAGCAGGAGGACCGGATCCGGGCGACGCTGGCCGAGCAGCAGAGCTGACGCCGACGGCATGACCACTGCGGACGTCGGGCGGGTCGTCGACGCGGTGTGGCGGATGGAGTCCGCCCGCCTCGTCGGCGCACTCGCCCGCGTCGTCGGTGACGTGGGACGTGCCGAGGAGCTGGCGCAGGACGCGCTCGTCGCGGCCCTGGAGCAGTGGCCGGTGTCGGGAGTGCCCGACCGTCCGGGTGCGTGGCTGATGGCCACCGCGAAGCGCCGCGCCATCGACGCGTTCCGGCGTGCCGAGCGGCTGCGGGCCCGGACGGCGGAGCTGGGGCGGGAGGTCGCGGAGCAGCAGGTGCAGGAGCCGGACTGGGCGGCTGCGCTCGACGAGCAGGTCGAGGACGACGTCCTGCGGCTGATGCTGATCGCGTGTCACCCCGTGCTCTCGAGGGAGGCGCGGGTGGCCCTGACGCTGCGGCTGGTCGGCGGTCTGCGCACCGACGAGATCGCCCGGGCCTTCCTCGTCGCCGAGGCGACCGTGGCCCAGCGGCTCGTGCGCGCCAAGCGCAGTCTCGCCGCGGCCAGGGTCCCCTTCGAGATGCCCGCCGGCGTGCAGCTCTCCGCCCGGCTCGGGTCGGTGCTGGAGGTGCTCTACCTGGTGTTCAACGAGGGCTACTCGGCCACCGCCGGCCCGGACTGGGTGCGGCCCGATCTGTGCGCGGAGGCCCTGCGCCTGGGCCGCATCCTCGCCGAGCTCACACCGGTCGAAGCCGAGGTGCACGGCCTGGTGGCGCTGATGGAGCTGCAGGCCTCCCGGTTGCGCGCCCGGGTCGGACCGGCCGGTGAGCCCGTGCTGCTCACCGAGCAGGACCGGGCCCGCTGGGACCACGTGCTCATCGGCCGGGGGCTCGCCGCACTGCGCCGCGCCGAGGACGCCGCCCGCCGCCGGGGGTCCGCCCTGGGGCCGTACGCCGTCCAGGCCGCCATCGCCGCGTGCCACGCCCGCGCGGGCACGGCCGAGGAGACCGACTGGGCGCAGATCGCCGCGCTGTACGAGGTGCTCGGCGAGCTGGTGCCCTCGCCCGTCGTCGAGCTCAATCGCGCGGTCGCGGTGTCGCGGGCCTACGGACCGGCGGCGGGCCTGGAGCTGATCGACGCGCTCACCGACGTCCCCGCCCTGCGCGGCTACCACCTGCTGCCCAGCGCCCGCGGCGACCTGCTGGCCGGCCTCGGCCGCCGGGCCGAGGCTCGTGCGGAGTTCGAGCGGGCCGCGAGCCTGACCCGCAACGAGCGCGAGCGCGCGCTGCTGCGCGAGCGGGCCGACTCCCTCGGCGCACCCTGATCGGCGCGGGCGGGTCAGCCCTCAGCGGCTCGGCGCTCGTGGCGGCTCCCGGCGCATCGGCACGTGCGGGATGCCGTCCTCCACGTAGCCGGGGCCGCTGCGGGCGAACCCGAAGCGCCCGTACCAGCCCTCCAGGTGGGCCTGGGCGCCGAGGGTGATCGGGGTGTCGCCGCAGCGGGCGATGCCCGCCTCGATCAGGCGGGCCGCCAGCCCCCGGCCCCGGGCGGAGGCCGCCGTGGCCACCCGCCCGATGGCGCGGGTGGGACCGTCGTCGAGCACCCGCAGGGTGGCCAGCACCGCGCCGTCCTGCTCGAACCACAGGTGCTCGGTGCCCGGCTCGACGTCCCGGCCGTCCAGCTCCGGGTAAGGGCACTGCTGCTCCACGACGAAGACATCGACCCGCAGCCGGCACAGCGCGTACAGCTCGAACGGGCTCAGGTCGGCGAAGCCGGACCTGCGGAGCACCGCGGTCGGCTCGGGCACGCTCATGCGTCCAGTTGTATCCGACGCCACCGGTGCCGGGGACCAAAGTCCCGTTCCTGCGCCCGGCGGAGGGCGCCTAAGGTTAGCCGAACCTTCTCCCTGGAGGGCGCTCGGTGACCAGGCCTGCGCGGGCGACCGCTGCCGTTCTCGCCACGCTGGGCGTCCTGGGGGCGGTGGCCGGCTGCGGCTCGGACGACGTGCTCACCGTCTACAACGCCCAGCACGAGAGCCTGGTCCGGACGATGCTCGGCCGACTTCACCGAGGAGACCGGCATCGAGCTGGAGTTCCGCGACGCCAACGACACCGAGCTGGCCAACCAGATCGTGCAGGAAGGCGACGCCTCGCCGGCCGACGTGTTCCTCACCGAGAACAGCCCGGCCATCGACGTCGTCGACGACGCCGGCCTGCTGGCTCCGCTCGACGAGGCGACCCTCGACCAGGTCGACGAGGCCTACCGGCCCGCCGTCGGGCACCTGGGTCGGCTTCGCCGCCCGGTCCACCGTGCTCGCCTACAACCCGGCCGAGGTGTCCGAGGACGAGCTGCCGGCGTCGATCCTCGACCTGGCCGAGCCGGAGTGGGGGGCCGCGTCGGCCATCGCCGCCGGAGGAGCGGACTTCCAGGCCATCGTCAGCGCCGTCCTGGCGCTGGAGGGCGAGGACGACCACCCGCGACTGGCTGACCGGCCTCGAGCGCAACGCCGAGGTCTACGCCAGCAACACCGCGGTGATGAAGGCCGTCGACGAGGCCGAGGTCGACCGTCGGCGTCATGTACCACTACTACTGGTACCGCGACCAGGCCGAGAACGGTCTGATCGGCGACGACGCGCAGCTGCACTACTTCCGCAACCAGGACCCGGGCGCCTTCGTCAGCGTCTCCGGAGCCGGGCGTGCTCGCCTCCTCCGACCAGCCCGAGGAGGCCCAGCGCCTGGTGCGGTACCTGACCGACCGCGCCGCGCAGGAGCGGCTGGCCGACAGCAGCGCGCTGGAGTACGCCGTCGGCGTCGGGGTCGACTCGGCCGAGGCGCTGCCCCCGCTGGCCGGGCTCGAGGCGCCCGCCCTCGACCCGGGTGAGCTGAGCTCGCCCGAGGTGACCGCGCTCCTGCAGGAGGTCGGCCTCCTCTGAGCACACTGACCGCCCGCCAGCCCCGAGATCCCGGCCCGGCCGGCGACCCGGGGCCGGTCGGCGGCGCCCCGGCCCCGCCTGCGCCGGTCGCCGGTCACCGTCGCGCTGGCCGGAGCCGTGGCCGCGCTGTCCCTGCTTCCGCTGGGCTATATCGCCTTCTACACCCTCGACGTCGGCTGGGCGGGCATCGGCGAGCTGGTCTTCCGCGACCGGGTGGCCGAGCTGCTCTGGAACACCGGCCGGCTCGTGGTGGGCACCGTGGTGGTCTGCGCCGTCCTCGGGGTGGGCGCGGCCTGGCTGGTGCGAGCGCTCCTCGGTGCCCGGACCGGCGGATCTGGCACGTGCTGCTCGTCGCGCCGCTGGCCGTGCCGGCGTTCGTCAACAGCTACGCGTGGATCTCGCTGCTCCCGGGCCTGGACACCTACGCTCGGGGCGCTGCTGGTGGTCACGCCTGTCCTACTTCCCGTTCGTGTACCTGCCGGTCGCGGCCGCCTACCGCGGGTCTGGATCCCGCGCTCGAGGAGACCGCCCGGGGCCTGGGTCTCTCGCACCTGGGCGGTGTTCCTCCGGGTGCAGCTGCCGCAGCTGCGGGTGGCCCTGCTCGGCGGCAGCCTGCTGGTGGCCCTGCACCTGCTGGCCGAGTTCGGCGCGCTGCAGATGCTGCGCTACCCGACGTTCACCACGGCGATCTACGACCAGTACCGCGCGACCTTCAACGGCCCCGGCGCGACCATGCTGGCCGGCGTCCTGGTCCTGCTGTGCCTGGTGCTGCTGCTCGCCGAGCTGCGGCTGCGCGGCCGGCGGGGCTACGCCCGCTCCGGACGGGGAGCCGCCCGGCCGCTGCGCCGGGTGCAGCTCGGCCGCGCTCACCGTGCCCGCCCTCGCCGGACTGACCGCGCTGGTCGCCCTGGCCGCTGGTCGTCCCGCTCGGCAGCCTCGGCCCTGTGGCTGGTGCGCGGCGCCTCCGTCCGGCTCGACTGGGCGGCGCTGGGCGACCACCACCGCGAGCACGCTCGTGCTGGCCGCGGTCACGGCCGCGGTGGTCGTCGGCGATGGCGCTGCCCATCGGCTGGCTGGCCGTCCGCGCGCGCGGCCGGATCTCGACCCTGCTCGAGCGCAGCACCTACCTGGGCAGCGCGGTTCCGGGCATCGTCGTCGCGCTCGCGCTCGTCACCCTCAGCATCCGGTTCACCCCGCCCCTGTACCAGACGGTGCCGGTGCTGATGGCCGCCTACGCCGATGATGTTCCTGCCGCGGGCGGTGGTCACGGTGCGCGCCGCGGTCGAGCAGTCGCCGGCCGCTCTACGACGACCTCGCCGCCTCGCTGGGCTCCTCGGCGCCCGACCGGCTGCGCCGGATCACCCTGCCGCTGCTGGCGCCCGGCCTCGGCGCCGGGGCGGCGCTGGTCTTCCTGGCCGTGGTCACCGAGCTGACCGCCACCCTGCTGCTCGCCCCCACCGGGACGACGGACGCTGGCCACGGCGTTCTGGTCGGCGAGCAGCGCCCTGGAGTACGGGGCGGCCGCCCCCTACGCGGTGCTCATGGTGCTGCTCTCGGCCCCCGCACCGTCCTGCTGTCCCGCGATGCGCGACGGAGTCTGGCCCCATGAGCGCCCTGACGGTGCAGGAGCTCACCAAGTCCTTCGGCAGCACTCCCGTGCTGACCGGGGTCGACCTGCACGTGCCCAGCGGCAGCCTCGCCGCGCTGCTCGGCCCCTCCGGCTGCGGCAAGACCACGCTGCTCCGGCTGGTCGCCGGCTTCGACGACCCGGACACGGGCACGATCGCCGTCGGCGACCGCGTGGTGGCCCGCCGGGGTCGCGTCGTGCCGGCCCGCGACCGGGGCATCGGCTTCGTCGCCGCAGGAGGGCGGCCTGTTCCCGCACCTGAGCGTGGCCGCCAACGTCACCTTCGGGCTGCCGCGCCGGCAGCGCCAGGACCGCGGGCGGGTGCACGACCTGCTGGCGCTCGTCGGGCTCGACGCCGGCCTCGCCGACCGGGCGCCGCACCAGCTCTCCGGCGGGCAGCAGCAGCGGGTGGCCCTCGCCCGCGCGCTGGCGCCCGAGCCCGTCGATCGTCCTGCTCGACGAGCCGTTCTCCTCCCTCGACGCGGGCCTGCGCGAGGAGACCCGCACGGCCGTCGTCGAAGGCGCTCCGCGCGGCGGGCGCCACCGCCGTCCTGGTCACCCACGACCAGGCCGAGGCCCTGTCGATGGCCGACCAGGTCGCGGTGCTCCGCGGCGGGCGGCTGGTCCAGCTCACCGATCCCGCGAACGCTCTACCGGCTCCCGAACGATCTCGACGTCGCCACGTTCGTGGGCGAGGCCGTGGTCCTCGACGCCGACGTCCGCGACGGGCGGGCGCTGTGCGCGCTCGGTCCGGTGCCGCTCGACCGGCGAGTTCCCGGACGGTCCCGCCCGCGTCCTGCTCCGACCCGAGCAGCTCCGGCTCTCGGGCCCCACCACGGGGGCGCTGTCGGCCCGCGTGCGCGAGCGTCGACTTCTACGGTCACGACTCGCGTGTGCGGCTCGAGCTGCCCGGCGGCGTCGTCGTCAGCTCCCGGCTCGAGGGCGTCGAGGTCCCCTCGGCCGGTGACGAGGTGGCCGTGACGGTCGCCGGCAGCGGCCTGCCGTTCCCGGCCGGTGCGGCGCGCTCCGGCGAGCCCGAGCCGGCCCGGCCGGGCGGTGCCGTCGACGTGCACCTGGAGGCGCCGGTGCCCGCACCGGCCACGCCGGCACCGCTGTCCTGATGGACCTGTTCCTCTTCACCGTCGACCCGGCGTTCGGCCGCGACGTCGTGGCCGCCGGCGCGGCGGGCGTCGTCGTCGACTGGGAGCGGCGCGGCAAGGCCCGTCGCCAGGCCGGCGAGGGCACGCAGATCAACGCCGACACCGCCGAGGACCTCGCGCGGATGCGCGCCGCCACCGACGGTCGGCTGATCTGCCGCGTCAACGGCGCGGGGCCGTGGACGGCGGCGGAGGTCCACGAGGCGATCGCCTGCGGCGCCGACGAGATCCTGCTGCCGATGGTGCGCACCCCCGACGAGGTCGACCGCGCCCTCGACCTCGTCGCCGGCCGGTGCGGTCTCGGCATCCTGATCGAGACGCAGGACGCCGTCGACCGCGCGGCGGAGCTGGTCCGGCGTCCGCTGTCCCGGGTCTACCTCGGCCTCAACGACCTGCGCATCGACCGCGGCTCGGACAACCTGTTCGCGCCGCTGGTCGACGGCACCGCCGACGCGGTCCGCGCGGCTGGTGCCCGGCCGCTTCGGCGTCGCCGGGCTGACCCTGCCCGGCGGCGGCGTCCCCGTGCCGAGCGAGCTGCTGGCGGCGGAGCTGGTCCGGCTGGGCGCCGACTTCACCTTCCTGCGCCGCTCGTTCACCGCCGACATGGCCGGCCGGGACCCGTTCACCGAGGTGCCCCGGCTGCTCGCGATGGTCGAGGGCCTGCGGCGTGCGGACGACGACGCCGCGACCGCGGGCCGGGCGCGGTTCGTGGACGTGGTGGCGGCCACCCGCGCCGGGGCGCCGGTACCGGCGTGAGGGCCCTGGTCACCGGGGCCGGGGGCTTCGTCGGCCGGCACCTCGTCGCCCGGCTGACCCGCGACGGCTGGGACGTCGTCGGTCTGACCCGCGCCGACGTGGACCTCGCCGACCCCTGCGCCGCCGCGGCCGCCGTCCGCGCCGCCGACCCGGACGTCGTGTTCTCCCTGGCCGCCGGCGCGGCGCAGGGCGACGCCGGCGGAGCGGGCCGCGACCGTGGCGGTGAACACCAGCCCGTGGCTGGTGGACGCGCTGCCCGGCCGCTGCCGGGCGGTGGTGCGCCTGGGCTCGTCGACCGAGTACGCCGCCGCGCCGCACCCGCTGGCCGAGGACGCCGCCCTGCACCCGCGGGGGTTCTTCGGCGCGACCAAGGCGGCCGGTTCGCTGCTGCTGCAGGCTGCCGCCGCCGAGCGAGGCGTGCGGGCGGCGGTGCTGCGGGCCTTCCAGGTCTACGGGCCCGGCGACCACCCCACCCGTCTCGTGCCGGTCGTGCTCGCCGCGGCCCGCACGGGGGACGCCGTGCCCCTGCCGGCCGCGGTCAGCCGGCGGGACTGGGTGTGGGTCGGCGACGTGGTCGACGCCTGCGTGCGGGCGGCGCTCGCCGACGACCTGCCCGGCGGCACGGTGCTCAACATCGGCACCGGCGTGCAGACCAGCACCGAGGAGCTGGTCGCCACCGCCGCGCGGGTGACCGGCCGGCCGATCGCCACCGTGGCCGGGGCGCATCCCGGCCGGGACTGGGACACCGCCGACTGGGTGAGCGATCCGGCGGCGGCCCGCCGCGTGCTCGGCTGGGCACCCACGGTCGACCTGGCCGCGGGGCTGGCCCGGACCTGGGCCGAGCAGGGATGAGCTCGGCCACCAGCGTCGCCGTCGTCGTCCCGGTGTACGGCAACGCGGCCACGCTGCGGCCGCTGGCCGAGCGGCTGCGCGGCGCCATGGGCGGTCGCGACTGGCGGCTGCGGCTGGTCGTCGACGCCTGCCCGCACGGCAGCGCGGTCGTTGCCGCGGAGCTGGCGGCGGAGGACCCGCGGATCGCCGTCACCGTCCTGCCGGTCAACGTCGGCCAGCACCGTGCGCTGGCCCGGGGCCTGGCCGACGAGGGCGCCGCGGAGGCGTGGGTGTGCCTCGACGCCGACCTGCAGGACCCGCCGGAGGCGGTGCCGCTGCTGCTCGACGGCGCTGACCGGCGACGTCGGGGCCGTGTTCGCCGGACGCCGCGGCAACTACGAATCGCGGGTGCGGCGGGTCACCGGCACGTTGCACCGGCGGGTCGCGGCGCGCCTCACCGGGCTGCCTCCGGACGCCGGCGCCTTCCTGGCCATGGACCGGGCGGTGCGCGACGTCGTGGTCGCCGAGGTGCTCGCCGGCCGGGCCCCCAGCGTGGTGCTCGCCGTCGCCGCCGCCCGTCGTCCGGCCCGGAGCGTCCCGGTGGTGCGTGACGTGCGGCCGGAGGGTCGCTCGGCGTGGACGGCTCGGGCGCGACTGCGGCAGTCGGTGCGGTCCCTGGTCTGGGCCGCCCGCACCCGCACCCGCTCCCGCTGACGCTCCGCACGGGATCTGTGGGTGGGACCCGGCCCGATCCCTTGCGTCACCGGGTCCAGAGCTGCAGCACGAGCGTGGTCCTGCTGCCGGGCAGCCACCACTCGTCGGCCTGGCGGAGCCCGGCCGCCCGCAGGATGCCGTCGTCGTCGGTCGGCACGGGGGCGCCGTCGACGATCCGGCGGACGAGCCAGACGCGGTCGGCGTCCGGCGGCGCGTCGTCGGGTGGCAGCACCATGTCCGCGCGCAGCTGCGGCCGGTGCAGCCGGGTGTAGTGGTCCAGGCCGAGGGCCGAGCGCTGGTCGGCGGCGACGACCGGCTCGCCGGGCGTGTGCAGGTCGGCCAGCAGGGCGACCACGTCGTCGGCGCGCTCGCGCGGGCCACGGTCGAGCGTCGGCCACGTGGCCAGCAGGGTGGCCGCCAGCAGGGCGGCCAGGGCCGGCATCCGGGCCCGGCGGGGGAGGGCCGTCGCCCCGGCCGCGGCGAGCACGCCGACCCCGAGCAGTCCGGCCAGCAGGTACCGGGGGAGGTACAGCGGACGCAGCAGCTCGCCCAGGGTCAGCAGCACGAGCGGCACCAGCGCCCACGAGGCGGCGAGCACGCGCAGCTCCCGGGCCGAGAAGGCACCGGCGACCATCAGCCCGACCGTGACGACGAGGAGCACCGTGCTGCCACCCGCCCAGTCGTCCAGCGCGTAGCCGGCCAGCCTGCCCTCGGTGGTGCGCAGGTGCTCGGCGTTGCGGCTGCCGGTGCCGTTGGCCAGGTTCACGACGATCATGCCGACCGTGGGCAGCACGGCGGCGGCGCCGGCCAGCAGCACCGGCAGCGCCGCGCGGCCGCGCAGCAGCAGCGCCGCCACCACGAACGCGGCCAGCGCGGTGGCGGCGTACCAGTGGGCCAGGCCCATGCCCGCACCGGCGAGGCCGAACAGCAGCAGCCCCCGGGGCGGCTGCTGCAGCCACCGTGCCAGGCCGAGGGCGGCGCCGCCGGTGGCCAGCACGACGAGGCCGTAGCTGCGCGCCTCGACCGCCTGCTCGAGGACCAGCGGGCTGAGCGCCAGCACGGTTCCCGCGGCCACACCGGTCGCGCGGCCGGCCAGCCGGGTGACGGCGCGGGTGACCAGCGCCAGCCCCCCGGCGGCCGACAGCAGCGAGAACACCCGCAGCGCCGTGTCGCCGCCCAGGCCGGGCAGCGACATCCAGGCGTGCACCACCACGTAGTACGGGGCGTTGTAGGACGGTGGCACGTCGGCGAGGTAGCTCGTGGTGCCCCGGCCCTCGACGATCGCGGTCACGATGTCGCCCAGCGGCCGCCGGCCCACCTCGGCGGTGAACAGCTCGTCGAACCAGAGTCCGTGGCCTGCGGCCAGCAGCACCCCGCCGAGGACGACCAGCACGACCACCGGTACGAGTTCCGACGGGTGCCATCGGAGCGCCCGGGGCGTCGCCTGGGACGACGGCTCGCTCAGGTCGGCCGCCGGCGAGCTCACCGCTGCAGGCTATGCGGACGCGAGTGGCACGCCGGGGGAACGGGTCGGTCAGACATCGCCCGGTTCGTCGGGGTCGTCCTGCTCGGTGCGCGACCGTCGCCAGTACGGCACCACCAGCCACCAGCCGACCATCAGCACGGCGACGGCACCGGTGGTGATCCACGCCCGGGTGCGACCGAACAGGAAGTCGACGACCAGGAGCAGCGCCGCGCAGATGGCGACGACCAGCGCGAGCAGGCCCAGCAGCGCCGACTGGTTGCTGCGCGTGAGCAGCCGTTCCTTGTCCTTCTGGCGGAACAGCACCCGGTGCTGGGCCGCCGGGGCGATCAGCAGTCCCGTGGCCACGGCGGCGGCGAGCAGGGCCACGAAGTAGACCTGCCGGTGGAAGTCGGTGAGCTCGTCGGCCGTCGTCTGGAACGGCAGGACCAGCAGGAAGGCGAACAGGAACTGCACGCCCGGCAGTGCCACTCGCAACTCGTTCAGCAGCTCCAGCAGCTCCCGGTCGACCCGCTCCTTGCGGGTCTCGTGGGGGTTCTCGTCGCCGGCCCCGGTTCGGCGAGTCGCTGCCCGGCCCATGCTGCCTCCGCGGCTGGTCGGCCTTACACCGCCGTGCCGTAGCGAGCGGCGGCACGCTGCCGGGCCTTCGCCGCCTCCACCTCCCGGTCCTTGGGCGGCGCGGTCGTCACCAGTGACTCGAGCAGCCGGGCCGAGGCCTCGGCGATCTCCGCGACCGCCCGGTCGAACGCCTCGGCGTTGACCTGCGACGGTTGCGTGGTGCCGCTGATCTTGCGGACGTACTGCAGCGCGGCGGCCGCGATCTCGTCATCCGTTGCCGGCGGTTCGAAGTTGGACAGCGGGCGGATGTTCCGGCACATGCCGGCAGCCTAGGAGCCCGTCGGGGCACAGGGAACGGCCCGGCCGGCGGCGGGTGCCGCCGGCCGGGCCGGAACGGGTGAGCGCGTCAGACGGCGAAGCCGGCGCGGTCGATCTTGCGGTGGTAGCGGTCACCCAGCTTGCCGCCGAGCACCGCACCGAGCAGCGTGACGACGACGATCGCGACCAGCGTGATGATGCCCGCGGTCGTGGCCGTGCCCTCGTCGATCGGGATCCGCGGCAGGTTGAGCTGCTGCAGCACGTTGTACTGCGGCGCCCAGTACCGCGCCGGCGGCGGCGAGCAGGACGACGACGAGCAGGCCGATCAGCCAGATGGCCAGGCCCTGGCGGACGCCGTCGAAGCGGGCCATGCGGCCGGCCACGTAGCCGCCGGCCAGGTAGGCCAGGAACAGGACGACGAGGACCGCGATGCCGCCACCGATGCCCAGCGTCTCGACCTGCGCGGCGGCCTCGTCGGCGGTGTCGACGCCCTCGGCCAGGCCCGAGCGCCACGCCGGCGGCCGACAGCAGCGCGATGAGGATGACGGCCAGGCCGTTGGCCGACAGCCAGCCGAAGAAGGCGGCGCCCCACTTGATGCCGCCGAAGCGGGCCCGCTGGGCGGCGACGGCGTCGCGGGCCGCTCCCGCGGGTGACGTGGGCGCCCTCGTGCGGCGAGCGCGGCGCCGCGGGTGCGACGACGGTGGCGTCGCGGTCGGCTTCTCGGGGGGTGCGGTCGTCGGTCGCCATCATGGGCCTCCTGGGTGCGGGCATGCCGCAGCGGAACGGTGGAGCTGCGGGTTTCCCGCACGGGCCGGTGGCTAATCGGCTCGACGCGTTCGCCCGATCGGGGGACCTGCCAGGCTGGAGGGGTGGTGATCCTGCTCGTGGACGTGGCGAACGTCGTCGGTTCCGTGCCCGACGGCTGGTGGCGGGACCGGGCGGGGGCCGCCACGCGGCTGCTGGCCCGGCTGGCCGGGTTGCCCGGCCGCACCGTGGCCGGCCCGGACGGTGCACCGTTGCACCTGCACCGGCATCGTCGCGGTGGTCGAGGGGCGGGCGCGCGCGTGCCCGGGCGCCGGACGGCGTGCGCGTGGTGCGGGCCGACGGCAGCGGGGACGACGCGCTGGTCGTCGAGGCACAGGCGCTGACCGCGGCCGGTGACCCGCCGCTCGTCGTCACCGCGGACCGGGGGCTGCGGGCGCGCCTGCCCGCCGGCACTCCGGTGGCCGGCCCCGGCTGGCTGCTCGCCGTCCTCCCGCCCTGATCGGCACTTATGGCCATAAGTGCCGGACGGGGGGTGGGGAGGAGATCGCCGGGGTAGAGCGGAACCGGCCGTGCGCCGCCGACCCGGCTGACCAGCCCCCGACTGACCAGGCCCTGCCCGACCAGACCCCGCCCGACCCGAGGAGCGAGCCCGACCGCATGACCGGAGCACCCGCAGGCGATCCGCAGACCGTCCTCGATCATCGGCGCCTCCAGCGGCATCGGGCGCGCCACCGCGCTGGAGCTCGCCGGCCGCGGCGCCCGGCTGGTCCTGGTGGCCCGAGGCCGGAGCGCGCTGCGACGAGACGGCCGCCGAGGTGCGGGCAGCCGGGGCGACCGACGCCGTGGTGTGCGCGGCCGACGTGACCGACGAGGACGCCTTGCACCGCAGCCGTCGACGAGGCGGTGCGCCGGTTCGGCCGGCTCGACGCGGTCGTCCACGCCGCCCAGCGTCATGGCCTACGGGCGGATCGAGGACGTGCCGCGCGAGGCCTACGAGACGGTGGTCGACACCGCCCTGCACGGCACCGCGAACCTGGCCCGTGCCGTGCTGCCGGTCTTCCGCCGAGCAGGGCGCCGGCCACCTCTCGTGGTCAACTCGCTGCTCGGCCTCCGTGCCGACGCCGCTCATGGGCAGCTACGTCGCCGCCAAGTGGGGCCAGCTCGGCCTGGTGCGCGTCCTGCAGCTGGAGACCCGCGACGTGCCCGGCATCGACATCTCGACCGTCCAGCCCGGGCGGCGTCGACACGCCGATCTACTACCAGGCCGGCATCGTGGCTGGGCAGCACCGGCCGGCCGCCGCCGCCGGTGTACTCGCCGCAGCGGGTGGCGCGGCGGATCGTCGCGACGCTCGACCGGCCGCGGCGGACCGTGCACGCCGGCTTCCTGAACCCCGTCTGGTCGGCGGGCTTCCGGCTGCTGCCGGGCGTGTACGACGCGCTGGTCGGTCCGCTGATGCGGCTCGGCGCGATCGCCCGGGACAGGGTGCCGCCCACGCCGGGCAACGTCTTCGAGTCGAGGCCGGAGAAGAACAGCACCCAGGGACGCTGGCGCGGGCTGTGAGCACGGTGGCGGTTCTCACGGTGGTCTGACCGCGTCGGGAGGGGCGCAGCGGCGCCCGGGCTGACACCGTGGACAACGGGCGCCCGAGGTCGTGTGCTCTTCCCTTCCTTCGCGTTCCCGCCTGCCGGCGATGGCCGGTGCCCCTCCCTGAGGTCTGCTCATGCCAACCCCTGCCTTCTTCCCGCGTGCCCGCGCTCCGCTGACCCGGCGGCTCCGGGCCACCCGCGCCCGCCTGCCCGAGCCGTCCGTCGAGCGGCTGCGGGTCGCGGTCACCGCGTTGTTCGTGCTCGACGGCGCGATCTTCGGCAGCTGGGCCGCCCGCGTGCCCGGTGTCGCCGCTCAGGTCGGCGCCGCGCACAGCGCCCTCGGCGTGGCGCTGCTGTGCCTGTCGCTCGGCGCGCTCGTGGCGATGCGGCTCACCGGCCGGCTGGTGCGCCCGCGTGGGTGCGGGTCCGGTGGCCGCGGCGGCCGCCGTCGCCCTCTGCCTGTCCACCGTTCCGGCCGGGCCTCGCCACGTCGGTGCCCGCGCTGTGCGCCGCCCTGCTCGTGTTCGGCGCCGCCACGGGTGCGGTCAACGTCGCCGCCAACGCCGTCGGCGTGCAGGTGGAGGCGACGCGCTGGGCCGGCCGGTGCTGTCCGGGCTGCACGCCGGGTTCAGCCTCGGCGGCTTGGCCGGTGCCCTGCTCGGCGGCGCGGCAGCTGCGGCGCTCGGCGTCGGCGCGCACCTGTCGCTGGTCGCGGCGGCCGGCCTCGGTCGTCACCGCCTGGCTCCTGTCGCCGTTGCTCGCCGCGGGCGGCCCCGACCACCGGGGGCGCTCCGTGCGGGAGCCCCGCTCCGCAGCGCCCACCCGGGCCCTGGTCGTCCTCGGTGCGATCGCCGGCTGCACCGCCTTCGGTGAAGGGGCCCTCACCGACTGGGGCGCGCTGCTCCTGCGGTCCGAACAGGGCGCGACGGTGACGCTCAGCCGCGCTCGGCTACGCCGGGTTCGCCGCGGCCATGGCCGTGGGGCGGCTGGCCGGCAGCCGGCTGCTCCTCGCTGTGGGTGAGCGCCGTCTGCTCGTCGGGCGAAGCCTGCTCGCCGCCGCTGGAGCGGTCGCCGTCGTCACGACCTCCTCCCTCGCCGTGGCGCTCGCCGGTTTCGTCGTCGTGGGCCTCGGGCTGGCCAACGTGTTCCCGCTGGCGATCGCCCGTGCCGGGCTGATCGGCGGCGCCCCGGGTATCGCGCTGGCCACGACCGTCGGCTACACCGGCCTGCTCGGCGGGCCTCCGGCGATCGGCCTGCTCGCCGAGCACGCCGGCCTGCCGGTGGCGCTGAGCTCGGTCGCCCTCCTGGCGGTCGTCGCCGCCGGGCTGGTGATGACCGTCGTCCGGACGACCGCGTGCGCGTGCCGCGCGCACGGGGCACGCTGCTGCGGGTCGGTGTCGCGGCTGCAGCCGATCGTCTCCGGCTTCGGCCACGGCACCGGGGTCTACGTGCGCGACCTGGAACTCCTGCGACTCGACGGGCGACCCTCCGCCGGTCAATGACCCGGGTCGGTGGGCTCCTGCCTGCGCTCGACCGACACCGAGTCGGTCAGCCCGTGGTGCTGGTGGGCCTCCTCGATCTCGTGCGCCGCCTCGGCGAGCACCGGCGGGGCCGGCCCTGCGGGGCAGCAGCCGGCGGATGACTGGCCACAGCAGGATCAGCACGACGATGCGTAGATCGACGACCGATATCGGCGTGACGAGCCCGCCAGGTCGCCGTTGCTGATCTGCAGCGCCTGGCGCAGCTTCTCCTCGGCGAAGGGGCCGAGGATCACCCCGATGATGGCGGGCAGCACGGGCAGCCCGTACCGGCGCATCATGAAGCCGAGCGCGCCGATGGCCAGCAGCAGGAACAGGTCGAAGGGCGTGGCGTTCGACCGCGTACGCGCCGAGGCTGGAGAAGAACAGGATGCCCGCGTACAGGTACGAGCGCGGGATCCGCAGCAGCTTCGCCCAGAGCGGCGCCAGCGGCAGGTTGAGCACCAGCAGGACCGTGTTGCCGATGAACAGGCTGGCGATCAGGCCCCAGACCAGCTCGGGCTCGGTCTCGAAGAGCTGAGGGCCGGGCTGGATGCCGTAGCTCTCGAATCGCGGCCAGCATGATCGCCGCGGTCGCCGTCGTCGGGATGCCCAGCGTCAGCAGCGGCACCAGGCCGCCGGCCGCCGAGGCGTTGTTGGTGGCCTCCGGTCCGGCGACCCCCTCGATCGCCCCGTGGCCGAACTCCTCGGGGTGCTTGGAGAGCCGCTTCTCGGTGACGTAGGAGAGGAACGTCGGGATCTCCGCGCCGCCCGCGGGGATCGCCCCGAACGGGAAGCCGATCGCCGTGCCCCGCAGCCACGGCTTCCAGGATCGGCGCCAGGTCCTCCCGGCTCATGCGGGGCTGCCCACCGGGATGACCTCGACCGGACGGCGGCGCAGGTGCGCCGCCACCCACAGCGCCTCGCCCACGGCGAAGAGCCCCACGGCGACGACGATGACGTCGATGCCGTCGGCGAGCTCCGCGATGCCGAAGGTGAGCCGCTGCTGGCCGGAGGTCGCGTCGATGCCGACGAGGCCGATCGATCAGCCCGAGCCCCAGGGACGCCAGGCCACGGACGCGGCAGCTGCCGAGCACCGAGGTGACGGCGATGAAGGCCAGCACGCATGATCGCGAAGTAGTCGGCCGGCGAGATCTGCACCGCCAGGTCGGCGACCGTGGGCGCCAGGAGCGCCAGCAGGAGCGTGGCGATCGTGCCGGCGACGAACGAGCCGATGGCCGCCGTGGCCAGCGCCTGCGCGGCGCGCCCGGCCTTGGCCATCTTGTTGCCCTCGATCGCCGTGACCACCGAGGCGCTCTCCCCGGGGGTGTTGAGCAGGATCGACGTCGTCGACCCGCCGTACATGCCGCCGTAGTAGATGCCGGCGAACATGATCAGCGCGCCGCCGACGTCCAGGCCGCGGGTGAGGGGAAGGAGCAGGGCGATCGTCATGGCCGGGCCGATGCCGGGCAGCACGCCGATCGCGGTGCCCAGCAGCACGCCCGATGAAGCACGTAGAGCAGGTTCGACCGGCGTGAAGGCGGTGGCGAAGCCACCCATCAGCTCGGTGAACGCGTCCATCAGAGGATCCCTCTCAGGACGCCCACCGGCAGGCCGATGCCCAGGCCGAGCACGAACAGGTACCAGCAGCCGACCGACAGCACGAGTGCGATGAGGGCGTCCCGCACGTAGTGCCGGCTGCCCAGCGCGAACGCGGCCCCCCAGAAGAGGATGGCGCCGGAGATCGGCCAGCCGAGGCGTCTCGATGGTCAGCGCGTTGGCGACGAACGCCGCCGACCAGCATCGGCGACGGTGCGCCAGTCGCTGCCTCCGGTGAGCTCGATGTCCTCGCCGCCCTCGGGCTCACCCCGGCCGCCGCGGAGGACGTCGACGGCGAGGAAGACGGCGACGACCACGAGCAGGCCGCCCACCACGAGGGGCACGGTCGCCGGGTCCGACCGGGCCACGGGCGATCCGGCTCTCCGGCAGGAGTGATGCGCCTGCGACGATGACCAGGAGTGCCGACGGCCCCGAGGAACAGGGCCACTCCGACTCGGAGCGGCCCTGCTCCCGGGTGCCGCCGGGAGCGGCAGAGCTCATGCCAGACCCAGGCTCGCTCAGCACGCCCTCGACCCGCTCGCTCTCCTCGCCGAGGAACGCGCTGAAGTCGTCGCCGGTCATGAAGGCGTCGGCCCAGCCCTGGTCCTCGAGCGACCTGCTGCCACGCCTCGCTGTCGTGCATCGTCGGTGATCGCGTCGACGTAGCGCTGGGTCTCCTCGTCGGTCAGACCGGGAGCAGCGACGATGCCCCGCCAGTTGGTGAAGACGAGGTCGACGCCCTCCTCGGTCAGGGTCGGGGCGTCCACGCCCTCCACGGCTCCTCGCTGGTCACGGCGAGGATGCGGACGTCGCCGGCCGCGGCCGCTCGGCCACCTCGCCGACTCCGGTCGCGGCGAAGGCGAGCGTCGCCGCCGAGGATCGCCGGCGAGCAGCTCGCCACCGCCGTCGTAGCGCGACGTAGTTGACCTCGGTCGGCTCGACGCCGACCTCCTCGGCGAGCAGCATCGGGGTCAGGTGGTCGGGGCCGCCGGGGTTCGAGGCGCCACCGACCGGGGTGTTGCCGGGGTCGGCCTTCCACGCCTCGACGAGGTCGTCGAGGGACTGGTACGGCGAGTCCGCCGGGGACGACGATCGCCTCGGCCTCCTCGATCAGCTTGGCGATCGGGGTGGTCTGGTCGAGGGTGGCCTCGGACTGGTTGCTGTACTGCGCGCCGACGACGCCGAGGCCCATCTGCATGAGCATCTCGGCGTTGCCGTCCTCGTTGACCAGCCGCTGCAGGCCGACCGTGCCGCCGGCGCCCTCGAGGTTGAAGACCTCGATGCCGGTCGGCGACGTCCTCGTCCTCCATGACCCGGGCGACCTCGCGGGCGGTGGTGTCGTACCCGCTGCCGGGGGAGTTCGGGACCATGAAGCGCAGCCCGCTGATCGGGCCGTCGTCGCCGCCGCCGGCGGCCGAGCCGCCCTCGGCGGTGGTGCCGCAGCCGGTCAGCACCAGGCCGGCGGCGACGGCGCCGACGGTGAGCTTCCGCAGGGAAGCAGTGCGCATTGTGTCCTCCTGTGTGTCGGGCGGATGACCGCCGCGTGACAGGGACGATGCGGAGCGGGCGTGGCGCGTGTCACCCTTGCGTGCGCAATGAGCTTTGTGGTCGTTGTGTTCACCGGCCGACGCCTGACGACCGGTGGGCGCGCGTGCTGCACTGGCTTCCCGCCACCGTCGTCCACCGGAACCGGACCGCCGCACCCGCGGTCCCCGACGTCAGGAGATGCATCGTGACCCGGCGGCTGTCGCTGGCCGGCCAGCTGCTCGCGCTGCAGGTGGTCATCATCTGCGTCGTGCTCGTCGGGGTGGCCGCGGTGACGGTGGCCCAGTCGACCAAGCGGGCCGCAGGACGTCGAAGGGCGCCGCGCCCTGTCCGTCGGCCGAGACCCTCGCCAACACCAAGTCGGTCCGCACCGCGCTCGAGCCGCAGACGTTCCGGCTGGCGGAGGGGACGGTCACCTACCTGCGCGTGGCCGCGGAGAGCACGCGCAGCGTACTCGGGGTCGGACGTCGGTGGTCGTGGCGCAGGCGCGATGGCACGGTCGTCGCCACCGCCGACCCCGCCGAACTCGGTGCCCGGTTCCGGCTCGGGCGACAGCACGGTGCTCGAGGGGCGGGCGTGGGTGGGGGAGCGGTACGGGCCGCGCGGGCCGGCCGCGGTGGCCATGGCGCCGATCCTGTCCGACCAGGACCGGCGGGTCCTGGGATTCGTCGCGGTGCACCGGCTCTAGCCCTCGGTGCTCGACGGCCTCGCGGCAGCCGCGCCGAACCTGCTCACCTACCTGGGTGCTGGCCAGCGCTGATCGGCATCGTGCGGCTCGCTGCTGGTGGCCCGGCGGGTGAAGCGGCAGACCCTCGGGCTGGAGCCGGCCGAGATCACCGGCCTCGTCGAGCACCGCGACGCGATGCTGCACGGCATCCGCGAGGGCGTCGTCGGGCTCGACCTCACGCGGCCGGGTCACGCTGGTCAACGACGAGGCGGTCCGGCTGCTGCGCATCCCCGGGGACGCGCTCGGCCGGGACCTCGCCGACCTGGGCGTCGGGCGCCGAGGTGCGCGACGCGCTCGCTGAGCACGGCGGAGGAGCGCGACCGCGCGGTCGCCAGCGCACGGCCGGGTGCTCGTGGTCAACCGGCTGCCGATCCGCAGCCGGGGCCGGCTCGATCGGTTCGGTGACCACCCTGCGCGACCGCACCGAGCTGCTGGAGCTGCGCCGCGAGCTCGACCTCACCCGGCACGTCACCGACACGCTGCGGGCGCAGGCGCACGAGTTCAGCAACCGGCTGCACACGATCGCCGGGCTGATCGAGATCGGCGAGGCCGACGAGGCGGTCCGGTTCGTGCACCGGGTCAGCTCCAGCCGGTCGGAGTTCAGCGGTGAGGTGACCGCCGCCGTCCGGACCCGTCGGTCGCGGCCCTGCTCATCGCCAAGGCCAGCCAGGCCGCCGAGCTGGGCGTGGACCTCCGCATCGGTGCCGGACGCCGCGCTGCCGGTGCTGGACGAGCGAGCTCGAGCGTCGACGTCACGACGGTCGTGGGCAACCTCGTCGACAACGCGCTCGACGCCGCGGCCGGGTCCGTGCAGCGGTGGGTCGAGGTCGACCTCGGGCTGGTCGACGGCGAGGTCGACGTCGTCGTCCGGGACTCCGGGGCCGGCGTGCCGGCCGGGATGGAGCGGGAGATCTTCCGTCGCGGGGTGTCGACCAAGGCGATCCGGGGCGACGGCCAGGCATCCGGTGCCGAGCGCGGGATCGGACTCTCCCTGGTCCACCTCGTCTGCACCCGCCGGGGCGGGGACGTCACGGCGACCTCCGACGGAGGGTCCACGTTCACCGCCCGGCTGCCGGCCGCACCCGACGCTGGTGAGCCGGTGATCCGCGTCCTGATCGTCGACGACGACTTCATGGTCGCCAAGGTCCACGCCGGCTTCGTCGCCGCGCTCGACGGGTTCGAGGTGGTCGGCACGGCCGTCCACGGGCGCCGAGGCGCTGGCCGAGGTGCAGCGGCTGCAACCGGACCTGGTGCTGCTCGACATCTACCTGCCCGGACATGACCGGGCTGGAGGTGCTGCGCCGGCTGCGGACGGCGCGCACCGGTGCGGACGTCGTCGTGATCAGCGCGGCCCGGGACGTCGACAGCGTCCGGACCGCGCTGCACGGCGGCGTCCTGCACTACCTGGTGAAGCCGTTCGACCGGCGCACCTTCGTCGCCCGGCTCACGCGACTACGCGGCGCTGCGCGGCGAGCTCGCCGGTGTCGCCCAGGCGCGGCAGAGCGACGTCGACCGGATGTTCGGCCTGCCCCGCGGGGAGGGGCCGGCCCCACCCGGAACGCCCAAGGGCATCGCGCCGGAGACGCTCGAACTGGTCCGGCGCGCACTGACCCAGGCGGGGGCGGACGGGTTGTCGGCGAGCGAGTGCAGCGAGCGCACGGGGCTGGCCCGGGTGAGCGCCCGGCGCTACCTGGAACGGTTGGTCGCCACGTCGGAGGCCGACGTCCGCCAGCGGTACGGCACGGCGGGCCGGCCGGAGCGGCGGTTCACCGCGCGCGGCGTCCGCCGTCCGGACTGAACCGGGGCCGAAAGGACCGAAACGTCCGTTAGCTCCGCAATGCAGACGCGCCGGTGTGGCGCCCGCCACCCTGCAGCCCATGACGATCGTCGTGGGTTACGTCCCCACCCCCGAGGGCGAGGCGGCGCTGCAGGCCGCGATCAGCGAGGCGCGGCTGCGCGAGCAGCCGCTGCACGTGGTGAACAGCTCGCGCGGCGATGCGCTGGCCGACCCCCGGTTCGCCTCGGAGAGCGCGCTCGCGAGGGTGCGCGAGCAGCTGGACGCCGCCGGCGTGGTGTACGAGATCGAGCAGCAGGTGCGTGGGCAGGAGGCGGCCGAGGAGGTCGTGAGTGCCGCGGAGCGGGTGCACGCCGGCCTGATCGTCATCGGTCTGCGCCGCCGGACGGCGACGGGCAAGCTCATCACCGGCAGCCAGGCGCAACGGATCCTGCTCGACGCGCACTGCCCCGTGCTGGCCGTCAAGGCCTCCTACTGAGCGAGCACGTCCAGGTCGTCGTCCGTCCCGGAGGCCAGGGCCCGGAAGATCGTCTGCACGCTCTGCGCGAGGTGGTCGGCGCAGGCCGCGGCCGCCCCGTCCCCGTCCCCGTCCAGCACCGCGTCGACCATGCGCAGGTGCTCGGCGACCGACACCTCGATCCGCGGCCGGGTCGGTGTGCGACAGGTTGCGCAGCCGGGCCGTGTGCGACCGGAGCTCGGCGATCGTCCTGCGGAGATGCTCGTTGGCCGTGGCGTCGATGACCGCCAGTCGAACCGGTCGGCGAGGGCGTAGAAGGCGGCGGACCGGGCCGGAGACGGGGCGCGCTGGCGCAGCCGCTCGAAGTCGGCCCGCATCCGGGACAGCGTCCGGCGCAGGGCGGGGTCGGTGGCCACCGACGTGGTCGCCTGCCGCATCGCCTCCGGTTCCAGGAGCATCCGGAAGTCGAACAGGTCGCGCACGCTGCGCGGCGAGACGCGCGAGACGCGGGCGCCCTGCCGCGGGACGAGGTCGACCAGCCCCTCGGCGGCCAACCGCCGGATCGCCTCGCGCACCGGGGTCCGCGAGGCGCCGGTGCGCTCGACCAGACCGAGTTCGGCCAGCGGCGTGCCGGGCGGCAGCGTCGCCGATCTCGATCTCGCTCCTGAGCTGCCGGTAGACGAGGTCGGCCTTGCTGGGGTCCGGGGGTGACGTCGTCATCGGCCCGCGGTCCCGTCCGGGAACGGCACCCCGGTGCCGGCGCCGAGCTCGCGCAGGTCGGCCAGCGACTCGGTCGGCGAGGAGGACGCCGCCCGCGGCGAGGTTGGCGGCCTCGGCCCGGTCCTCGACCTCCCCGGGGTAGAAGACCTCGTCGAAGCCCTGGGCCAGCGGTACGGTCTTCACCTCGTCGATCAGCTGCGCCACCCGACTCCGGTAGCCGTCCACGGTCTCCGAACGCCGCCGGGTCGATGGCGAGGAAGAGGTGGCCGGCCCCGCTGCGCGCCGTCGGGCTCGTACGGGCCGTGCACGCCGGTGGCCGACGCTGCTGCCGGTCAGCGCCCCGGAGAGGACGTCCATCAGGAAGCGTGATCGCATAGCCCTTGTGGCCGGCCATCGGCAGGACCACCCCGAGCACGCCCTCGGCCGGATCGGTCGTGGGCGCGCCGTCGGATGTCAGGGCCCAGGTGTCGGGGATGGGCTCGCCCCGGTTCTTGGCCAGGTAGATCTTGCCCCGCGCCACGGCGGTGTTGGCGATGTCGACGGCGACGACGCGACCGTCCGGGCCGGGTGCGGCGATCGACCACGGGTTGGTGCCGAGCACCTTCTCCCGGCCGCCCCACGGTGCCATGGCGGGGCTCGCGTTGGTGGTCAGGATCGCGACGCAGCCGTCCCGGGCGGCCCGGCGGGTGAAGTACATCGCGGTGCCGAAGTGGTTGGAGTTGCGGACGCCGACGACGCCCACGCCGTGCTGCCGCGCCCGGTCGACGGCCAGCGCCCGGGCCCGGTCGGTGAGCACCTGCCCGATCCCGTCGCGGCCGTCGAGCAGCAGGAGCGGTCCGGTGTCGGTGAGCACGGCGGGGTCGGTGACGGCGGTCATCGCACCGCTGCGGATGCGGGCGACGTACCAGGGCAGCCGCAGGAGGCCGTGCGACTGGTGCCCCCAGAGGTCGGCCTGCACGAGGCTGTCGGACACGAGGATGGCGTCGCTCTCGGGCACGCCGACGGCCCGGAGCACCCGGGAGCCGAACCGGCGCAGGCGCTCGGCGTCGATGCGGTCGTTCGCCATGGTGGCCTTCCTCCGATGGGCGTGATGCTGTATACAGCATTGCATACATATCTCGACGGGAGAAGGACGGCGATGTTCAGCCTGATGGTCCAGCTGGAGGTGCGGCCGGAGCTGCGGGAGGAGTTCCTCGCCGCGATCGCCGCCAACGCCGAGGCGTCGGTCCGCGACGAGCCGGGGTGCCTGCCGCTTCGACGTCTGCTCGGTCGACGCCGACGCCAACCGCTTCGTGCTCTACGAGCTCTACGACGACGCCGCGGCGTTCGCGGCGCACAAGGCAGGCCCCGCACTTCGCCGCCTGGCGCGAGGTCGCCGATCGCGTGCTGGTCGGCCAGGTCAACACGCCGGGCATGCTCGTGGCGGCCGGCACCACCGAGGCCGCCGCATGAGCGGGCGGCAGCCGGTCGCCCCCTCGATGGTGCTGCGGCCGGAGGAGATCGAGCGGTTCGACCGCGGCAACGGCGTCGTCACCGTCCCGTTCGTCGGCAAGTGGAACTGCGCGGACAACCGGGTCACCACCGGGATGACGGTGTTCACGCCCGGCACCGGCATCCCGCTGCACTCGCACAACGTCGAGGAGACCGTGCTGGTCTACGAGGGCGAGGCCACCGCCGTCGTCGGCGACGACGAGTTCGACCTGGTGGCCGGTCAGGCGACCTGGGTGCCGGCAGGCGTCCCGCACTGCTTCCGCAACCGCGGCGACGGGCCGATGACCATCTACTGGGTCTACGGCGGCCGGGACGTCACGCGGACGATCACCGCGACCGGGGAGACGTTCGAGCACCTGTCCGAGAGCGACCGCGGCGCCACGCCGGCGTCCTGAGCAGGGAGTCCGCGCGATGACCGTCCTCACGACCGTCAACCCGGCCACCGGCGAGCCGCTGGCCGAGTACGCCGTCTTCACCGACGCGGAGGTGGACGCGGCGCTGGGCCGTGCCGCCGCGGCGCAGCGGCACTGGGCCGCACTGCCGATCGCCGAGCGGGCCGGCGTGCTGCGCCGCACCGCGGAGGCCCTGCGGGCCGAGGCCGGCGACCTGGCCCTGCTGGTCACGCGCGAGATGGGCAAGCCGCTCGCCGAGTCGCGCGCCGAGGTCGAGAAGTGCGCGACCACCTGCGACTACTACGCCGAGCACGCCGGCGAGTTCCTCGCCGACGAGCCGGTGGCGACCTCGGCCGACCGCAGCTGGATCGGCTACGAACCGGTCGGCGTGGTGCTGGCGGTCATGCCGTGGAACTTCCCGCTGTGGCAGGTGGTCCGCTTCGCCGCGCCCGCGCTGATGGCCGGTAACGCCGCGCTGCTCAAGCACTCGCCGAACACCACGGGGTGCGCGCTGGCGGTCGAGCGGGTGCTGGCCGCGGCCGGGGCCCCGGAAGGGCTGTTCGCTGCGCTCGTGATCGCCGAGCCCGACGTCCCCGCCGTCATCCGGCGGCTCATCGACGACCCCCGGGTCGGGGCGGTGACGATCACCGGCAGCGAACGGGCCGGCCGGGCCGTCGGCGCGGCGGCCGGCGGCGCGATCAAGAAGTCGGTGCTCGAGCTCGGCGGGTCCGACCCGTTCGTCGTCCTGGCCGACGCCGACCTGCCGCGGGTGGCCGCGCTGGCCGCCCGCGGCCGGCTGCTCAACGCCGGGCAGAGCTGCATCTCGCCGAAGCGGATCGTGGTCGACTCCGCGGTCGCCGACGAGTTCACCCGCCTGCTGGTCGCGGAGGTCGAGTCGCTGACGGTGGGCGACCCCGAGGCGCCCGGCACGGACGTCGGCCCGATGGCCCGCGCGGACCTGCTGGCGGAGGTCCACGCGCAGGTGGAGTCGTCGGTCGCGGCCGGCGCCCGGCTGCTGACCGGCGGAGCACCGCTGCCCGGGCCCGGGTGCTTCTACGCCCCGACGGTGCTGGCCGACGTCGTGCCCGGCATGCCGGCCCACGACGAGGAGATCTTCGGTCCCGTGGCCGCGGTGATCGTGGCCGACGGCGAGGACTCCGCGGTCGCGATCGCCGACGACACCCGGTTCGGGCTGGGGGCCAGCGTCTGGACGGCCGACCCCGACCGAGGGGTGGCGCGTGGCCCGCAGGATCCGGTCCGGGGCGGTGTTCGTGAACGCGCTCGTCGCCTCCGACGCCGCGGATGCCCTTCGGGGGGACGCGGGCCAGCGGATACGGCCGGGAACTGGCCGCCGCCGGTATCCGCGAGTTCGTCAACGTGCGCACCTGGTGGGTGCTCGACGAGCCGACCGGGCAGGCGCCGGTCTCGGAGTGAGGCCGGGGCGGGCGGGGATCAGCCCGGCCGCCCCGGCCCGCCGTCGACGGTCAGCCTCCGGGCGGCGTTTCCGACGAGCGCCAGCGCCACGGCCGTCGCCCACAGCACGCCCGCGGCGCCGACGCCGGCGGCGACCAGACCCACGGCGCTCGGGATGACGACCTGGCCGAGCCGGTTGCCGGTCAGCCGCAGCGACATCGCCCGTCCCCGCAGTCCGGCGGGTGCCATCTCCGCCAGCCACGACATGGTCAGCGGCTGGCCCACCCCGAGCCCGAGGCCGAGCAGGACGACCAGGACCGCGAGGACCGGCGGGGGGAGGGCGAAACCGGCGGCGGCCATGGTCACCGCGGACAGGGTCACGCTGATGATCATCAATCGGCGCCGGCCGATCCAGCGGACCAGCCGGCCGAGGAAGAACCGGGACGTCATCGAGGCGACGGCTCGCAGGGTGAGGAGCAGGCCCACGAAACCCGAGGCCAGCCCCTGCTCGGCGCCGAGGGCCGGCAGGTACACCAGCGTGATGTCGACCGCCGACAGGACGACGCAGCTGATCAGCAGCGCCCGGACGAGGCCGGGCAGGCGCAGCAGCGTCCGTATGCCCCCGTGCTCGGTCCGGGCCGCGCGGGAGGGTGGCGGGGCCACCCGCACCAGGGCGGTGCAGGCGATCAGGAGGACGCCCAGCCCGGTGGCGACCAGGAAGATCGTGGTGGTGTCGGGGATGGTCCGGTCGCCACCCGCGACGGCGATGAGCGTCGGGCCGATCGCCTGCCCCAGCGAGGCGGCGAAGGTGTAGTGACCGAACGCGGTGTCGAACGTGCCCGGTCCCGCCGCGTTGGCCACGGCGGCCTGCTGACCGACGACGAGCAGCAGGTGCCCGGTGCCGAGGACCACGCTGCCGGCGACCAGCCCGGCCGCCCCGCCCCGCCCGTCGAGGAAGACGACGGCCGACAGGAGCATGAGCACGGCTCCGACCAGCATCACCCGCTTCTCGCCGAACCGGTCCGTCGCCTGCCCGGACGGCACGGCGAGCAGCAGCGGGACGACGGCGAAGCTCGCGGTGAGGGCACCCAGCCAGGCGGCGGGCACGTCGAGTTCGATCGCGCGATAGGCAGACGTCGGACGCAGGACGAACGTCACCACCTGGGTGAGCGCCGCCTGCACCAGCAGGACGACGAGAGCGCCGCGCCCGGCTGCGCTCACCGCCGCTGCCCGGACGTCGCTGCGGCCGTCGTGCTCGTGCGCTCCGCCAGCCGCCAGGCCGCGCGGGCGCCGAGGCTGGTCTCGACGTGCCGCCGCATGAGGTCGACCGCCGCCTCGGCGTCCCGATCGGAGATCGCCTCGACCAGGGCGCCGTGCTCGGCGGCCCGTTGCGCGCGCTCGGCGTCCGAGCGTTCCACCTCGAGGGCGTGGCGGCGGTACCGGTCGGTCTTGTCCCAGAGCCCGTCGAGGCTCTCGACCAGCAGGGCGTTGTGCGACGCCCGGTAGACGGCTGCGTGGAAGGCCCGGTGCGATTCCAGTTGGGCCACCGACGGATCCCGGGGGAGGGTCTCCAGCCGGGCGAGCGCGGTGCGCATGGCGTCGAGATCCACGGCGGTGCGCCGCTGGGCGGCGAGCCCGGCGGCGAGCGGGTCCAGGTTCTGCCGCAGCTCGAGCAGATCCCGCGCCTCGGCCGCGTCGAGGGGGGTCACGCGGGCGTCGCGGTGCGCGCCGAGGGACACCAGCCCCTGCTGGGCCAGTCGGCGCAGCGCCTCCCGCAGGGGAGTCGTGCTGACGCCGATCTGCCGGGCCAGCGCCATCTGGTTGATCACCGCCCCAGGAGGCAGGGTGCCGGCCAGGATCAGCTCGCGCACGTGCGCGTACGCCCGCTCGGCCTTGGTCGCGAAGCCCTCAGGCATCGACGGTCTAGCCTCCTTATAAGAATCTGCCTTTTGTTCGTAGTGTTCAGGCTCGAGGTCACTCCGGCTGCCTCGTCAGCTTATAATCTGGGGTTCACCGATCCCGGAGGAGTACGCATGACCCCGAGCACATCCGGCCGCCTGCGCCTGGGCGCACTGGCGGGCGACGGCATCGGCCCGGAGATCGTGCCCGCGGCCCGGCAGGTGGTCGACGCCGCGCTGTCCGCCGTGGGTGCGGCGCCGGTCGACTGGCAGGAGCTGCCGATGGGGCGGTCGGCGATCGACAGCCACGGCAGCGCGCTGCCGTCGGAGACACTGGACGCCCTCGCCGGGACCGACGGGTGGCTGCTCGGCCCGGTGGACGGCGTCGCTTATCCCGAACCGTTCCGGTCGCAGCTGAACCCGAGCGGGGGCCTGCGCAAGCACTTCGACCTCTACGCCAACATCCGCCCGGCCCGAGCGCTCGGCCGCGGCCGGGCCGTCGTCCCCGATCTCGACCTGGTGATCGTGCGGGAGAACACGGAGGGCTTCTACGCCGACCGCAACACCGTCGCGGGCACCGGTGAGTACATGCCGACGCCGGATGTCGCGATCAGCATGGGCGTGGTGACGCGCGCCGGGGTCGAGCGCATCGCCGTCGCCGCGTTCGAGCTGGCCCGCCGGCGACGGGGGAGGGTGACCGTCGTCCACAAGGCGAACGTGCTCCGGCTCTCGATGGGGCTCTTCCGCGACGTCTGCCGGGAGGTCGGCCGGCGCTATCCCGACGTCACCGTGGACGACGTCCACATCGACGCGATGACCGTGCACCTGCTGCGCCGCGGCGGCGGGTTCGACGTCGTGGTCACGGAGAACATGTTCGGCGACATCCTCTCCGACCTGACCGGCGAGCTCGCCGGCTCGCTGGGGACGGCGCCGTCGCTGAACTGCTCGGACTCCCGCGCGATGGCGCAGGCTGCGCACGGCTCCGCGCCCGACATCGCGGGCCAGGGGGTCGCCGACCCGATCGCGATGATCCTGTCCGGGGCCATGCTGCTGGACTGGCTCGGCCGGCGGCGCTCCGATGCGCAGCTCGTCGGCGCGGCCGGGCGCGTCGACACCGCCGTCCGTGCCGTCGTCGCCGACGGCATCACCACTCCCGACCTCGGGGGCTCGGCGTCCACCGCCGGGTTCGCCGCCGCTGTCGTGTCCCTCCTGTCCACCTCTCCCGTGCCCACCACTCCAGGAACGAGCACCCGATGACCCTCTCCACGACCGACGTCTCCGACGAGCACCCGGAGGCACAGGTCTGCGACCCGGTGTTCCAGGCCTTCGGCGGCCGGCCGGCGTTCAGCGGCCCGATCACGACGCTCAAGGTGTTCGAGGACAACACCCTCGTCCGCGAGGCCGTGCAGACGCCGGGCGAGGGGCGGGTGCTCGTCGTCGACGGGGGTGGCTCGCTGCGTTGCGGTCTGTTCGGGGGCAACCTGGCCGTCGCCGTCGCCCGCAACGGCTGGGCCGGTGTCGTCATCCACGGCTGCGCGCGCGACGTGGCCGAGATCGACGCGGAGCCGATCGGCGTCCGCGCCCTGGCGTTGCACCCGCGTCGCAGCGAGCGCGGTCTGCACTCCGGCCAGGCCGGCATCCCGGTGCGGTTCGCCGGTGTGCTGTTCCGCGAGGGGGAGTGGCTGCTCGCGGACCGGGACGGGATCCTCGTCCTGCCGGAGGCGCCCGCGGGCGGCTGAGGGGCCGCCCGGCCGACTCAGCGGCGGCGGAGGATCCGGGCCAGCCGGTGGCGTCGGCCGCGCGCGAGCTCGGTCGTCGGCACCGGCTCCGGCGCCTCCGGCTCCTCGGCGACGCCGGCGTGCCGCTCGTGCAGTCGCGCCCGGACGTCGTCGGGGGTGTACGCGCGGCGCTGCCGCTCGTCGCGGGCGAGGACGGCCCCCGTGGCCGCCACCCCGGCCAGGCCGGCCAGTCCGAGCACCTTCCAGACGCGCACCTCCGTAACGTAGCCCCGTGCCCCCGCCCCGTGCACTGCAGCTCGACGAGGCCGTCGACCTGACCCGAACCGGTGACGTCTGGGTCTTCCGCGGCGCGTCGCTGGCCGACCGCGCCATCCGGGCGTTGACCAACGCGCCGGTCAACCACGTCGGCATGGCCGTGGTCCTCGACGACCTGCCGCCGCTGCTGTGGCACGCCGAGCTCGGGCGGTCGCTGCCCGACGCGTGGACCGGGAAGCACCAGCGCGGCGTCCAGCTGCACGACCTCGCCGACGCGGTGCGCACCTGGCGGCATCGCTACGGCCAGCGCGCCTGGCTGCGGCAGCTGGTCGGACCCGACGAGGCCGGCGGGGTGACGCCCGCCATGGAGGACGCCGTCCTGCGCACGATCGCCCGGCTCGACGGCCGGCCGTTTCCGACGACGCGGCACCTGGCACGCGGCTGGATCAACGGCCGGCTGCGCCGCGAGACGACGTCGGAGGCGGTGTTCTGCGCCGAGCTGGTCGCCGAGACGTACACGGCGATGGGACTGCTCGGCGCGGACCGGCCGCACAACTGGTACGACCCGGGCAAGTTCTGGTCCGGGAACGACCTGCGCCTCGAGCTGGGCGCCCACCTCGGCCCCGAGGTTCCCGTCGAGGTCGAGGTCGAGGACGAGGTCACGGTCGAGGACGAGGTCACGGTCGAGGTCGAGGTCGAGGACCATCAGCCCGGACGGCGCACCCGGTAGGTCGTCTGCACCATGCCGGCCGGGAAGACCTGGGTGCGTACGTGCTCCAGCGGGATGTCGGCCGGTAGCTCGCCGAACGGCGTGTGCCCCGACCCGATGAGCACGGGCACGCGCGAGAGCGTCAGGTCGTCGATCAGCCCGGCCGCGAGGAACGTGCGCACGGTCCGGCCGCCGTCGACGTACACCCGCCGGTAGCCGGCCGCATCGAGGGCCGCGACCGCGTCGTCGAACGAGCGGTGCACGGTGATGCGGTCGTCGGCCGCGGGATCCAGCGTCGAGCTGATCACGTGCACCGGCTTGCCCTGGTAGGGCCACTCGTCGAACGGCGCGATCACCGCGTAGGTGCCGCGGCCCATGACCAGCGCGTCGACGTCCGCGACGAACTCGGCGAACCCGAAGTCGCCCCCGGCGCCGTCGTCGGGAGGGGTGTTCTCGTCCGCACCGCCGGTGAGCCAGTCGAGGTCGTCGTCGAGGCGGGCGATGAACCCGTCGACGCTCATGCCGAGGAAGACCGATCCGGTGAAGGAGGCGTCCATGGCACGGCACTGTGCACCACCCACCACCCCACCGACAGGAGCGGCCGCGCGGGGTCACCGGCCGGCGAGGGCGGCCCCCGCGCCGAGCCGGACGACCGTGTCGCCCGGGACGGCCAGGTCGTCGTCGTGGGTCACGCAGACGACCACCCGGCCGGCCAGCGCGGTCCGCAGGTCGCGGATCAGCGCCGCCGCGGTCGGCGGGTCCAGGTGCGCGGTCGGCTCGTCGAGCAGCACGACGTCCCGGTCGGCCAGCAGCGCGCGGGCCACGGCCAGCCGGCGCCGTTCCCCACCGGACAGCGCCGTACCGCCGGCGCCGACCGGAGTGTCCAGCCCGGCCGGCAGCCCCGCCACCCACGGCCCGAGCCCGGCGGCGGCGAGAGCGGCGCGCATGCGTTCCTCGCCGCGCGGCTCGCCGGGAGGTAGGGCCAGCGCCAGGTTCGCCCGGACGGTCGAGGAGAAGACATGGGACTCCTGCGGCAGCCATGCCGTGCGTGCGCGGACGTCGTCGCCGGTCACCCGGGCTGTGTCGATCCCGTCGAGGGAGTACCGGCCGGCCCGTGGACGGAGCGCGGCGAGCAGGACGGCGAGCAGCGTCGACTTGCCCGCCCCTGAGGGGCCGCGCACGACCAGCCAGCCCTCGCGGCCGGCGCGCGCGTCGAGGCCGCGCAGCACGTCCGGGCCGCCCGGCCACCCGGCGGTCAGCTCGTCGAGCGCCAGCGAGGTCACCAGCGGCGGCGGTGCCAGGGGAGAGTCCGGGTCGGCCGGTACGGGCGCGGTGAGGACGGCGCGCAGCCGCGACCGGGCGTCGGCGAGTGCGCCACGCAGCCGCAGTGCCGTGACCAGGCCGGCGAGCGGCTCGGCCAGAGCGAGCGGAGCCAGGGCGAGTGCGGCGACGACCGGGCCGGAGAGCCCGCCCGCCGCGGCGACCGCGGCCGCCAGCACCGCGGCGAGGCCGGTCCCCGCGAGGACGAGGCCGCCGCCGAGCGCGCTCGCCCGCGCGGTGGCGTCAGCGGTCGCCACCCGTCGTCCGCCGGCCTCGGCCAGCTCGCCGGCCACCCGCCCGGCCAGGCCGTGGGCGCGCACGTCGGCGGCGCCCTCGAGCACCGTGGTCAGGTCGCGTAGCTCGGCCACCCGTTCAGCCGATTCGGCGCGTGCCGCCCCCGCGTCCAGCCTGCGGTGCACGAGCAGCACCAGGGCGACCGTGGTGGCCAGCACGAGAGCCACCGCCCCCGCGGCCGCCGGCTCGATCAGCGCCAGCGCGCCGAGCGTCGTGGCGACGACCGTGCCGGCGACGAGCACCGGCGGGTGCACCCGCACCGAGAGCTCCTGCAGCCGGTCGATGTCGCCGACCACTCGGGCCAGCGCCGAGCCGGGGGTGCGGTCGGCGGCGATGCCCTGCTCGGCCAGCGCCCGCCACACCCGCACGCGGGTGTCCGCGGCCAGCCGCAGGGCGGCGTCGTGCGCGGTCATCCGCTCGCCCCAGCGGAGCAGGGCGCGGGCGATGCCGAAGCCGCGCACGCCGGCGGTGGCGACCAGGAGGGTGAGCACCGGCGGCATCTCCGCCGCGCGCACGACGAGCCACCCCGACAGCGCCGTCAGCGCCACCCCGGACAGCGACGACGCCGCCCCGGTGGCCACCGCCCTCGCCAGGGCTCGCCGCGGCCACCCGATCCCGTCGCCCGCAGCGACGCCCGCGTCGGATGCGCCGAGCGCCGGTGCGGCTCCGGGGCTCTCGATGCCGGACGGCGCCGAGGGCGGGAGGGGAGCAGCCTCCCCCGCGGCGGCGGTGGGGGTGGTGGCCGCCCCGAGGGACACGGTGCGGTCGGCGAGGGCGGCCAGGGCCGGCTCGTGGGTGACCAGCACCGTGGTCACGGTGCCGCGCAGTCCGGCCAGGGTGGCGGCGACGCGGGCGGCCGATGCGTCGTCGAGGTGCGCGGTCGGCTCGTCGAGCAGCAGCAGGGTGGCGCCGCGGCGCACGCGAACCAGCGCGCGGGCGAGGGCGACCCGCTGCAGCTCGCCGGGGGACAGGGTGGTGCAGCGCCGCCCGGCCAGGTGCGCGGCGCCGACGGCGGCGAGCGCGCCATTGCCGACCTCGTCGTCGTCCGGCCCACCGCCTGCGTGCCGGCGCAGCTCGGCCTGCACTGTCCGGCAGGTGGTGCGCGGGTGCTGCGCCACCCAGGCGACGCCGCCGCGGGGCACACCGTCGACGACGCCGGTGACAGCGGCGTCGGTCGGCAGGACGCCGGCCAGCGCCGCGAGCAGCGTGGTCTTGCCCGAGCCGCTCGGCCCGCGCAGCGCGACCAGTTCCCCGGGGAGCACGCAGAGGTCGGCCGGCGGCAGCGCGGGCACGGCGCGGTCCGGGTAGCGCACCGACAGGCCGCGGACGGCGACGGCCGCGCCGCGCGGGTCGTCGTCCGCAGCCGGCCCAGCGGGGGACGGTGGAACCGGGGTCGCGAGGACCGCGCGGGCCTCGGTGGCCGCGAGCGTGGCGTCCCGGCCG
Source organism: uncultured Actinomycetota bacterium (assembly GCA_963723745.1). Taxonomy (GTDB): domain Bacteria; phylum Actinomycetota; class Actinomycetes; order Mycobacteriales; family Geodermatophilaceae; genus CAVRRZ01. Next base: position 663,906 of record CAVRRZ010000005.1, on the reverse strand, counting down.
GCGTGGTGGGCCGCGCCGAGCGCCCGCAGCGGGGCGAACGCCTCGGGCGCGAGCAGCAGGGCGGTCAGACCCACCGCCAGCGGCAGGTGACCCTCCACGAGCCGGACGCCGACGGTGACCGCGACCAGAGCGACCGACAGGGTGACGATCAGCTCGAGCACCAGCGCGGAGAGGAAGGCGAGCCGCAGTACCCCCAGGGTCTGCGTGCGGGATCGGTCGCCGAGCCGGGCGAGGGCGGCGGTCTGCTCGGCGGCCCGGCCGAGGCCGACGAGCACGGGCAGGCCGCGCACGAGCTCGGCGACCGAGGCGGCGAGGCGGTCCAGCGCGCGGGCGGCGGCGGCCGTGCCGTCCTGGGTGTACCTGCCGACCAGGACCATGAACAGCGGCACCAGCGGCAACGTGACCGCGACCAGCGCGGCCGACAGCAGGTCGGCGGCGGCGAGCGCGACGAGCACGACCGGGGGCAGGACCGCCGTCTGCACCAGCGCCGGCAGGTAGGTGGCCAGGGCGGGGCCCAGGCCGTACAGCCGGCTGGTGGCCAGCACGGCGGCCGGTGCGGGCCCGCCCGCGGCGGCGACCGCGGCCGGCGAGGCCGCCAGCCGGGCGACGAGCTGCCGCCGCAGGGCCTCCTCGATGCGCTGCCCGTCCCGGCTCGCGGCCCGCTCCCCGGCCGCCGCGGCCGCCGCGCGCAGGCCGACGCCCGCCGCCGCGGCTCCGAGCGGCGCAGCCCACCCGCCGCCGGTCAGGCCGGCGATGCGGGCCAGCGCGGTCGCCAGGCCGGCGGCGAGCAGCACCAGTCCGGCCGCCTGCACCAGCGCCGCCAACGCGGCGTGCACGACGGCGGGGCGCAGGCCGGGCAACCCGGCCAGCGCCCCGAGCGGACCCCGGCCGGTGTCGTCGGGCGCGGTCACGCCGAGGTCGCCAGCGGCTCGTGCTGCTCCTCCGGTTCGGCGGTCAGCCGCTTGCGGAACACCCAGTAGGTCCACGCCTGGTAGGCCAGGACGACGGGCAGGCCGACCGCGGCCACCCAGGTCATCACGGTGAGCGTGTAGTCGCTGACGGAGGCGGCCTGCAGGGTGAGGTCGAAGGCACGGTCGATGGTCGAAGGGACCACGACCGGGTAGGCGGCGCCGAACACCGTGGCGGCCGAGGCGATCAGCAGCACGGCCCAGCCAGTGAACGCGGCGCCCTCGCGGTCGGCGCGCACCATCGCCCAGGCGAAGGGCACAGCCAGGGCGGCGAGCACCCACAGCACCGCCGTCACCGGCGTCCCGCCGCGCAGGTGCACCAGGCCGGCCCACAGCAGCAACGGCAGCCCGGCGAGCGGCGACCAGCGGACGGCGAAGGCGCGGGCCCGCAGCCGGACCGGTCCGTCGGTCTTCAGGGCGAGGAACACCGCGCCGTGGACCATCGAGAACCCGACGACCGCCGCGCCCCCGAGCAGCGCCGTCCAGCCGACGCCGGCGAGCGCGCCGCCGACCCGGATGCCGTCGGCGTCGATCGGCAGCCCCAGCGTCGTGGTGGCCAGCGCGGCGCCGACGCCGAACGCCGCCACCAGCGAGCCGCCGGTGATCACGTGGGTCCACGAGGCGTCCCACCGCGGATCGTGGTGGGAGTGGCGCCACTCGAACGCGACCGCGCGCACGATCAGACCGAGCAGCACCACGACGAACGGCAGGTACAGGGCCGGCAACCAGGTGGCGTACCAGGCCGGGAAGGCGGCGAAGACCGCTCCGGTGGCGGTGATCAGCCAGACCTCGTTGCCGTCCCACAGGGGGCCGATGGTGCGCAGCATGAGGTGCTTGTCGGCGGGGCGGCGGCCGATGACCGGTAGCAGCCCGGCGACGCCGAAGTCGAAGCCCTCAAGCAGCAGGAAGCCGGTCCACAGCACCGCGACGGCGGCGAACCAGAGGGTCTGCAGGTCCACGGGGAGCCCTTTCGGTCTCGGGATGCGGTCAGTAGGCGAAGGAGAGGACGTCGTCGTCGCGCTGCGGCCGGTCGCCCGGGCCGCCGTCCGCACCACCGTCCGAGCCGTCGTCGGAGTCCGGCTCCGCGCCGACCGGTGTCGGCGTGGTGTCGCCGGTGGTGACGCCCTTCCGGACGAAGTGGGTGATCAGGCCGACCTCGATGACGGCCAGGACGCCGTAGAGCAGGGTGAGCACCGACAGCGAGATCCAGACCTCGGTCGCGGTGATGCCGGGAGAGACGGCCTGCGCCGTGAAGAACCACACCTGGTCCTCGACCGGGACGTCGGGGTTGGGGTGGACGACGAACGGCTGGCGGCCCATCTCGGTGAAGATCCAGCCCGCGGCGTTGCCCACGAACGGTGCGGCGACGGCGGCCAGCGCCCCGTGGACCCCGATGCGCGAGGTGGGGGAGCGTCCCCGCCGCGTGGCCCACAGCGCGTAGGTGGCGACCGCGGCAGAGACGATGCCCATGCCGATCATCAGGCGGAAGCCCCAGTAGGTGACGGCGAGCACCGGCGCGTAGTCGATCGGCTCACCGGCGAGGTTGCCGAAGGACGGGTCGTCCGGGTAGGTGGCGCCGTAGGTGTCTGCGTACCGCTCCTGCAGTTCGTCGACGCCGGGCACCTCGCTGCTGAAGTCGCCGTGCGCGAGGAAGGACAGCAACCCCGGGACGGTGAGCGAGTGCACGTCGTCGCACTCGTTGCTCCCGAGCTTGGCCCAGGCGAACAGGCTGAACGGGGCCGGGGCCGCGGTCTCGCACAGCGCCTCGGCCGAGCTCATCTTCAGCGGTTGCTGGTGGTACATGAGCTTGGCCTGCCAGTCGCCGGTCGCCGCGACCAGCAGGAAGGCGGCGAGGGTGACCCAGCCGCCGATGCGCACCGAGCGGTGCCACACGCGGTGGTCGACCTCGTCGGTGGGCCGGTCCGCGAGGCGCCGGCGACGCAGCTGCCAGAGCCCGATGCCCACCAGCAGGGCCCCGGCCACCATCAGGGAGGCGACCATGGCGTGGGTGTAGGCGGCCAGCGCGGTGTTGTTGGACAGCACCGCCAGGAAGTCGACCTGCAGGGGCCGGCCGGTCGCGTCGTCGACCTCGACACCCACCGGGTGCTGCATCCACGAGTTGGCCGCGATGATGAAGTACGCGCTGATCCAGGAGCCGATGACCGCCGCCCACAGCGAGGCGAGGTGCAGCTTCTTCGGGATGCGGCCCCAGCCGAAGATCCACAGGCCCAGGAAGGTCGACTCGAGGAAGAAGGCGAGCAGGGCCTCCATGGCCAGCAACGAACCGAAGACGTCGCCGACGAAGATCGAGTACTCGCTCCAGGCGAGCCCGAACTGGAACTCCTGCACCAGACCGGTGGCCACGCCCAGGGCGAAGTTGATCAGGAAGATGCGGCCCCAGAAGCGGGTCATCCGGAGCCACTCGGGCTTGTCCGTCCGCACCCACATGGTGTGCATGACCGCGACGAGGACGCCGAGGCCGAGGGTGAGCGGGACCATCAGGAAGTGGTAGACGGTGGTGATGCCGAACTGCCAGCGCGCTACGTCCAAGGTGTCGAGGGCGAGTACGTCCACCGCGGGGTCTCCCTGAGGTCGTCGGATCGCTGTAGTCTTTTCTACGCCTCGTAGAACTCAATTTCTACGACACGTAGAAGAGTTCGCTGTGAGACGTCCGACAGGAGGAGGAGGAGCCCGTGGCCTCGCTCGGGGACCTGGAGCGCTCGGTCATGGAGCAGCTGTGGGCGGCCGATGCCCCTGTCGTCGCTGCCGCGATCAGGGACGCGGTCGGCGGAGGGTTGGCGCTGACCACGGTGCACACCGTGCTCAGCCGGCTGGAGAGCAAGGGCTTCGTCGTCCACGACGGTGGCCGGCCCCGACGGTTCCGTGCGCGGACCAGCCGCGCGGAGCACGCCGCGGAACTGATGCACGAGGTGCTCGGCGGGTCCGCTGACCGGCGGGCCGTCCTGGCCCGCTTCGTCGGCAGCGTCGACGCCGAGGAGGCGCGGATGCTGCGCGAGCTGCTCGACCGCGCGGCCCCGGACTCCTGACGAATCGCCGTCTCCGTGCTCGGCACCACCGCCGTCCTGCTGGCCGTCCTGGCCGTCCTGCTCGCGTGGCCGGTGCCCGCGCTGCTCGCGCGGGCCGGCTGGCCGTCGCGCGACCCCTGGGTGGCGCTGCTGTGCTGGCAGGCGACAGGCCTCGCCGGGGGGTTGTCGATGATCGGCGCCCTGCTCGCGCACGGTCTGTCGCCGTGGGGCTCCTCCCTCCCCGGCGCCGCGGAGGCCTTCCTCGCCGGTGGGGGTGCGCGGGACGCGGTCCGGGCTGACCACTGGGGGGCCCTGGCGCTCGCCGTGGCCTTGGCCGTCGACCTGCTCGGGGTGCTCGCCGTCTCGTGGGTGCGGACGACGCGGGAGCGGCAGCGGCACCGCGAGGCGCTCGAGCTCGTCGTCCACCGCGGCGCCCACCCCGAGGCAGCGGTGCTCGAGCACCCCGACCCGGTCGCGTTCTGCCTCCCCGGCGCCCGGCCGCTGGTGGTGCTCTCCTCGGGCATGGTGGCCGAGCTCGACGCCGCCCGCCTCGACGCGGTGATCGCCCACGAGCGGGCGCACCTGCGCGAGCGGCACCACCTGTACCTGCTGCCCTTCGTGGCCTGGCAGCGGGCACTGCCGATGGTCCCCGGGACGGCGCGGGCGCACGACGCCGTGCGGTTGCTGGTCGAGATGCGTGCGGACGACGTGGCGCTCCGGGCTCTGACCGGATCGGCGGCCCGGCGCACGCTGGCCGAGGCGATCGTGTCCGCCGCCGGGGGTGGGGCGGCGGTGCCCGGGAGCGCGCTCGCCGTCGCCGGCGGCTCGCTGGAGCGACGGGTGCGCCGGCTCCTGGAGCCACCACGCCCGCTGCCGGTCCTCGGCCGCGCCGCCGTCCTGGGCTCCGCGGCCCTGCTCCTGCTGGTGCCGACCGCCCTGCTGCTGCTACCGGCGCTCTGACCGCGGCGTGGAGGTCGCGCCGAGGGCCGCGTAGGCGGCGGCCAGCCCGCCGGTGATCCGTGCGGCGCGCCCGTACCGCGGGGAGGCGACGAACGGCAGGACGCTGACGGCGTGCAGCAGGTCCACGCCGGAGGCCAGCCGCACCACGCGGGCGGACGGGAAGGCCAGCACCGCGCCGTGCTGGACGAGGAGGCGGGCGCCGAGCACCCGGGCCAGCCACAGCTTCGACCACGGGAACGCGGGGGCCAGCCGGTCGACGACCTGCTGGGGTCGCGCCACGAGGGCGGCCCCGGACGCGGCACCGGCCACGGCCAGCACCCGGGTGAGCGTCCGTCGGGTCATCCGGTCAGCACACCACGACGGGCGCGTGCGCGCCCGCCGACACGAAGGTGCACGCCCTGCCTTCAGGAGGCGTGGGCGGTGGGGCGGGGGGAGCCGGACGGTACGGCGAGGGTCGCGTCGCGGTTGCCGGGCAGCGGGGCGAACCCGCGCAGCCGGAGGCTGTTGGCCACGACGAACACCGAGCTCAACGCCATGGCGGCGCCGGCGATCATCGGGTTGAGCAGCCCGGCCATGGCCAGCGGGATGGCCGCCACGTTGTACCCGAACGCCCAGAACAGGTTTCCCTTGATCGTGCTCAGCGTGCGGCGGGCCAGCTGGATGGCGTCCGCGGCGGCACGCAGGTCGCCGGGCACCAGGGTCAGGTCGCTCGCCTCGATCGCGACGTCCGTGCCGGTGCCCATCGCCAGGCCCAGGTCGGCCTGGGCGAGTGCCGCGGCGTCGTTGACGCCGTCGCCCACCATGGCCACCACCCGGCCCTCGGCCTGCAGTCGCCGGATGACGTCGACCTTCTCCTGCGGCAGCACCTCGGCGATCACCTCGTCGATGCCCACCTGTGCGGCGACCGTGCGGGCGACGGTCTCGTTGTCGCCGGTCAGCAGGATCGGCGCGAGGCCGAGGTCGCGCAGCTGCCCGATCGCGGTGGCCGACGTCGGCTTGACCGCGTCGGCCACGACCAGCACGCCGCGGGCCTCGCCGTCCCAGCCGACCGCGATCGCGGTGCGCCCCGCAGCCTCGGCGTCCCGCGCCGCCCGGTCGAGCTCGGCCGGCAGCCGTAGCGACCGGTCCGCCAGCAGCCGGCGGCGGCCGGCGACGACGGCGGCTCCCTCGACGACGCCGGTGACCCCGAGGCCCTCGCTGGTGGCGAACCCCTCCACCGGCGGCAGGGCGCCGAGTCGTTCGGTCGCGCCCCGCGCGACCGCCTGGCCGATCGGGTGCTCCGACGCCGCCTCCAGCGAACCGGCCAGCCGCAGCACCCGGTCGGCGTCCTCGCCCGGGGCGGGCACGACGTCGAGCAGCGTCATGCGTCCGGTGGTGACCGTGCCGGTCTTGTCCAGGACGACGGTGTCGACCCGGCGGGTGCTCTCCAGGACTTCCGGTCCCTTGATGAGGATGCCCAGCTGCGCCCCGCGGCCGGTGCCCACCATGAGCGCGGTCGGCGTGGCCAGGCCCAGCGCGCAGGGGCAGGCGATGATCAGCACCGCCACGGCGGCGGTGAACGCGGCGGTCAGCCCGGCGCCGGTACCGACCCAGAAGCCGAGGGTGGCCACCGCGAGTGCCATCACGATCGGTACGAAGATCCCCGAGATGCGGTCGGCCAGCCGCTGCACCTCGGCCTTGCCGTTCTGCGCGTTCTCGACGAGCCGGGCCATCTGCGCCAGCTGCGTATCGGCGCCGATCCGCGTGGCGCGGACGACCAGCCGGCCGCCCGCGTTGATCGTGCCTCCGACGACGGTGTCGCCGGCGCCGACCTCGACCGGCACCGACTCGCCGGTGAGCATCGAGGCGTCGACGGCCGAGGAGCCCTCGGTGATCTCGCCGTCGGTGGCGATCTTCTCGCCGGGCCGGACGACGAACACGTCGCCGATGGCCAGCTCCCCGACGGGCACCCGTCGCTCCACGCCGTCGCGGAGCACCGACACCTCCTTGGCGCCGAGCTCCAGGAGGGCGCGCAGCGCGGCGCCGGCCCGCCGCTTCGACCTCGCCTCGACATAGCGCCCGGCGAGGATGAACGCGGTCACCCCGGCGGCGACCTCGAGGTAGATGTTCGCGCTGCCGTCGGTGCGGGCGATCGTCAGCTCGAAGGGGTGCACCATGCCCGGCTCGCCCGCCGTGCCGAAGAAGAGCGCGTACAGCGACCAGGCGAAGGCGGCGATCGTGCCGAGGGAGACCAGGGTGTCCATGGTGGCGGCCCCGTGCCGCGCGTTGGTCCAGGCGGCCCGGTGGAACGGCGCGCCGGCCCAGACGACGACCGGCGCTGCCAGGGTCAGCGACAGCCACTGCCAGTACTCGAACTGCAGCGCCGGGATCATCGCCATCGCGACCACCGGCACGGTGAGCGCCGTCGCGATCAACACCCTGCGGCGCAGGAGAAGGACGCCGTCCTCCTCATCCCGCGCCCGCTCGGGGCGGGCCTCGGGACGCGGCTGGGGCAGGCTGGCGGTGTAGCCCGTCTGCTCCACCGTCGTGATCAGGTCGGCGGCGGTCACGCCTTCGCCGAAGCTGACCTTGGCCTTCTCGGTCGCGTAGTTGACCGTCGCGGTGACGCCCTCCAGCCGGTTGAGCTTCTTCTCGATGCGGTTGGCGCAGGACGCGCAGGTCATGCCGCTGATCGCGAGCTCGACCTCGGTGGTGGGCCCGCCGGTCGCGGTGCTCATCGGATGCTTCCTCTCTGCGGTCGTCAGTCGCCGTGGCCGTGCGTGTCGCTCGCGTCCGCGGCCGGGGCGCCTCCGGCGACGGCGGTGAACTCCGCCGTCCGGACGACCGATCCGTGGCGGAAGTCGAGAAACAGCCGGTAGGTGCCGACCGAGGGCGCGGTCGTGAAGAAGGTGATGTCGGGGCCGGGCGCGGTGGAGCCGTCGCCCGGTTCGCCGGCCGGGTGCACGTGCAGGTGGGCCAGGTCGCCGTCGCGCAGCACGACGAGGTGCCCGAAGGCGCCCAGGTAGGGCTGCAGGCCGGTGACGGGCTCGCCGTCCTTCTCGACCGTGAGGGTCAGCTGGGTCTCGCGTCCGGGCACCAGGTCGCCGTCCAGGGTGACGGTGTAGCCGTCGACCTGCGCGGTGGTGGACGCCGCCGGGACGGGTACGGGTGCGAAGTCGCCGGCGACCGCGAGATCGGTGCCCAACGTCAGCCCCTCACCGCCCGCGGGCGTGAAGTCCGCGAACAACCGCCAGGAGCCGGCGGTCAGGTCCAGTTCGGTGGACCAGGTGCCGTCACCGGCCAGGTCGGGATGCACGTGCTGGAAGCCGCTGAGGTCGCGTCGTACGGCGATGAGGTGCAGGTCCTCGCCGTGCTCCCGCTCGTACGCGGTGAGCGGGACGCCGTCGGCGTCCAGCACCCGGAAGGCGACCTCGGTGGCCGGCCCGGTCGGGAGCGTCGGCCGCGCGAGGCTGAAGGAGTAGCCGTCCTGCGTCGTCACGAGTCCTCCCGGGAGTTCCGGGGCGGCGTCGGTCGGGCGGTCGGCGTCGGCGGGTGAGCCTTCGTGGTGCGTCATGCCCGGCTCGGCCCGGGGCGTGGGCGCGGTGGCCGGTCCGACCGGGCCGGTCAGCGTGCCCACCCCCAGGGCCGCGCCGAAGACGGCGCCGAGCCCCAGGGTGAAGGCCGCGAGCGTGGTAGAGGTCTTCACGGTGCGCCGCTCAGCGGCCGGCCACCTCGTAGCCGGCCTCCTCGACGGCGGCCCGGACGGCGGTGTCGTCGACCGGGGCCTCGCTCGTGACGGTCAGGCCGCCGCTGGCGAGGTCGACGTCGACGCCGGTGACGCCGGGGACCGTGCTGACCTCCTCGGTGACCGCGCTGACGCAGTGGCCGCACGTCATGCCGACGACGGTGTAGGTGGTGGTGGTCATGCCGGGGGTCTCCTCGCGGGTGGTGGGGTCAGGAGCGGACGAGCCGGCCGATCGCCTCGGAGGCCTCGCGCAGCTTCTCGTCGGCTTCGCGGCCGCCGGCGGCCACGGCCCCGGCGACGCAGTGGCTCAGGTGCTCGTCGAGCAGCCCGAGGGCGACCGACTGCAGCGCCTTGGTCATCGCGGAGACCTGGGTAAGGATGTCGATGCAGTACTTCTCCTCCTCGACCATCCGCTGGAGCCCGCGAGCCTGGCCCTCGATGCGGCGCAGCCGCTTGAGGTACTCGTCCTTGTCGTGGATGTAGCCGTGCTGCGCCGTGCCGGCCATGGCGTCCTCCTCGTCGTGCACAGAAGGAACCATACCCCCCTAGGGTACCTGTCGCAAGGTCAGCCGCGGCCTGGCCGGCGCGCCTCGTCCCGCTCGGAGCGCAGCTGCTCCGCGTCGGAGTGCAGGCGGTCGACGGTCGACCGCAGGCGGTCGGTGTCGGCGCGCGCGTCGGCGAGCTCGTCCTGCAAGGACAGGATCACCTCGGCCGAGGCCAGCGTGTGCCCGTCGTCGAGCAGCTCGCGCAGGCGTGCCGCCAGGGCGAGCTGATGGCGGGAGTAGCGGCGGTGGCCACCGGGGGAGCGATGTGGCTGCACGACGCCGTTGGCGTCGAGACTGCGGAGAAAGGCCGCCTGCACGCCCAGGAGGTCGGCGGCCTGACTGGTGGTCAGGGCGGGGAAGTCGGGGTCGTCGAGCCGGCCCAGGCGGTCACGCCCGGTCGGGATCGTGCTCATCGGTGGCCTCCTGCCCCCGGTCGGTAACACCGAGGGCCGGGCCCCTCGCGGGGCCCGGCCCTCGGTTCGGTCCGAGTCAGGCCTCGACCGACTTCGGCTCCGACTCGTGGGTGGGCCCGGACTCGCCCTCGATCGTGCGGCTCTCGACCGCGGCCGGCACGTCGGCGCGGGTGACCTCGATCTTGCGGGCGCGAGCCTTCTCGGCGACGGGGATGCTGACGGTGAGCACGCCGTCGTGGTAGCTGGCCTCGAGCCGGTCGGTGTCGAGGCTGCGGCCCAGCACCAGCTGGCGGGTGTAGCTGCCGTAGGGGCGCTCCGCGATCGTCCACTCCGCGTTCTCCAGCCGGGGCACCGATCGCTCGGCGGAGATCGTCAGCGTGGTGCCCTCCACCGACAGGTCGATGGAGCCGGGGTCGACGCCGGGCAGGTCGAAGTGCGCGACGAACTTGTCGCCCACCCGGTAGGCGTCCATCGGCATGCCGGACAGGGGGCGCGCGGTGGACGATCCGGCGCGACCGGTCAGCTGGTCGAGGGCTCGTAACGCGGCGTTGGTGGCGGCGAACGGGTCGTAGGCGGTCAGCATCATGAGTACTCAACCTCCTGGGGTCGTGCTGTTCAGGGTGCGAACCGGAGGGGCAAATCTCCAGTGGCCACTGGAGATTACCTCCTGCGGTAGCTGGTGTAAACATCTGATGGCTGATTCGTTCCTGCGGCCGAGTCGACGCGTCATCTGCCGGAGGGTGGGCACAACCGCCTGCATGGATCGATCGAGGAGTGAACCGGATCCGGAACTCCGAGAGGTCGGCCCGGCCGGCGCCGACTCGCGCGGTGGCCCACCGCCGGCGAGGGGCGAGGCGCCGCAGACCGGTGTCGCGCTCCGCCCCGCCGGCCACGCCTCCTAGCCTGACCCGGTGCCCTCCAGCCTTCCGCACGACCACGCCCACGGACACGACCCGGACGCCCCGCCGCCGTCCCCGGAGATCGTGGCGCGCCGCCGGCGGGCGGTGTGGCTCATGCTCCTGCTGCTCGTCCCGGTCGGCCTCGGCACGGTCATCGGGCTCGTCGCGCTGTGGCCGTCCTCCGAACCGACCCGTGCCGAGCAGGTCGTCCAGGAGTTCCTGCCGCCGGGCATCACCTGGCACGAGGGCCGGGTGGCCAGCGTGGAGCCCGACGACTGTCCTCCGGAGAATGCGTGCGGTGGCACGGCCGTCGTGGAGATCCTGGACGGCCCGAATGCCGGCGAGTACCAGACGATCGACCTGGTGCCCGAGGTGCTCGCCGGGCTCGAAGCCGGTGACGGCCTCGTGCTCACCCGCAGCGTCGGCGCCGACGGGGCAGTCCTCTACGCCTTCGCCGACTACGAGCGGAACCTGCCGCTGATCACCTTGGCGGTCGCCTTCGCCGTCGTGGTGGGGCTCGTGGCCCGTCTCCGCGGGCTCGCTTCGCTGCTCGGCCTGGCGTTCGCGTTCTTCGTGCTGCTCAAGTTCGTGCTACCCGGCATCCTCGCCGACGAGTCGCCGGTCCTGATCACCATCATCGGGGCGACCGCGATCATGTTCGTCGTCCTCTATCTGGCGCACGGCTTCTCGGCACGGACGACGACGGCACTGGTCGGCACCCTGTTCGGACTCTCGCTCGTCGCGGTGCTCGGTGCCCTGGCGGTGCAGGCGGCCCGGCTGACCGGGCTGACCAGCGAGGACACGGTGCAGCTGGCCACCTACGACCCGACGTTGGACTTCTCCGGCCTGGTCATCGCCGGGGTGGTCGTCGCCGGGCTCGGTGTGCTCAACGACGTGACGATCACCCAGGCGTCGGCGATCTGGCAGCTGCACGAGGCGTCGCCGGGCATGACGTGGGGGCAGCTCTACCGACGCGGCATGGCGATCGGCCGGGACCACATCGCGTCGACCGTCTACACGATCGTGTTCGCCTACGCCGGCGCCTCGCTGCCGTTGCTGCTGCTCTTCGAGCTGTATGCGCAGCCGGTAGGGGTGACCCTCACGTCGTCCGCCCTGGCCGAGGAGGTGATCCGGACGCTGGTCGGCTCGATCGCGCTGGTGCTCGCCGTACCGGTCACCACGGCCGCGGGCGCCTTCTTCGCCACCGCGTCCGCCACCGCCGCGGGCTCGGCCCCCGAACGCAAGGTCGCCGCGCTGCGGGCCCGGTTCGCCCGATGAGCGGCTCGGCCGGGCTGCTCGCCGCCGCCGAACGGGCACCGGGGTTCATGCCGGTCGACGAGGGCCGCGCTCTCTACGCCGCCGCCCGGGCGGTGACCGTGCCCGGGCCGTTGCTGGAGATCGGCAGCTGGATGGGCAGGTCGGCGCTCTTCCTCGCCGCCGCCGCCCGGGAGTCGGGGCGGCAGGTCGTCACCGTCGACCACCACCGCGGCTCCGAGGAGCACCAGCCCGGCTGGGAGTACCACGAGCCGGCTCTCGTCGACGCCGACCTGGGCCTCCTCGACACCCTGCCGCGGTTCCGGCAGACGATCGCCCGGGCCGGCGCCGAGGACGTGGTCGTCGCCGTCGTGACCCGTGCGGAGATCCTGGCCCCGTTGTGGTCCACCCCGCTGGCGCTGCTGTTCCTCGACGGCAGCCACACCGAGGAGTCGGCACGGCGGGACCAGCACTCCTGGGTCGCGAAACTCGCCGTCGGCGGCACGCTGGCCATCCACGACGTCTTCCCCGACCCGGCCGACGGTGGACAGGCCCCCTGGGGCGTCTACCGGCGGGTGCTGGCCGGCGGCGAGTTCAGCGAACTCCCCGGCACGGGGTCGCTGCGGCTGCTGCGGCGCGACCGATGACCGATCCACTGGACGCCGAGCGGGCCTCGGTCCTCGCGCAGATCGACGCGCTGACCCGGGAGTTCGAGGGAGTCGTGGCCGCGTCGCGCTCGTCCAACGCCGACGACGAGCACGATCCCGAGGGCGCCACCATCGCTTTCGAGCGCCAGCAGGTGGCAGCGCTGCTGGACGCCGCGCATCACCGGCTGGCCGACGTCGACGCGGCGCTCGCCCGGCGCCGGGCGGGCACGTATGGCCGCTGCGAGGTCTGCGGCCGGCCCATCCCGGCCGAGCGACTCGCCGTCCGCCCCGCCACGCGCACCTGCGTGCGGTGCGCGACCTGACCCGGTCAGCTGACGTACCGGCGGGCGCGCGAGCGCCGCTGCGACTCCTCCAGCGCGGCGAACCTCGCCTCGGCGTGCTCGGGCAGTACCCGCCGCTCACGCAGAACCCACGGCAGACCGGCCACCGCGGCGAGCACACCCTGCGCGCTCACCCGGTCGCGCGGGACGGTGCGCACCAGCTGCCATGTCCGCCGCAGCGCCGGACGGGCGGGACGCCGGAGCCACGTCGTCCACAGGGTGTTGCGGATGCCGTCGCGCCGCCTCCGGTGGGCGTCCCGCAGCACGCTGGCGCGGTGGTGGACGGTCAGTGCGGGCAGGTAGCACAGCTCCCAGCCTGCGGCGGCCAGGTCGCCGGCCATCAGCTCCTCGGGGACGATCGGGTCCTCGCCGCCGCCCGGCTCGACGACGATCCGCGCGTTCACGACCGCCAGCCCGGGGTGGCGGTCGAGCGCGTCGGCGGCCGCCCGTAGCGCGCCTGGCTCCCACCAGGTGTCGTCGTCGCAGAAGGCGACGTAGGGGGCGGTGACCCGCGCGACGCCGACGTTGCGTCCGACGGCGCCGAGGTTGACCGGACTCTCGACGAGCTCAACCCCGGGAAGTTCCGCCGAACGGCCTGCGCCGTGCCGTCGGTGGAGCCGTTGTCGACCACCACGACGTGCGGCCGCTCGGGCAGCTCGCACAGCCGCGCGAGGGCCTCCTGCAGTTCCACGCGGCGCTGGTGGGTGATGACGACGACCGACACCCGGAGGTCCGGCCGGGCGTCGGCAGGGGTGTCCTGCGGGAGCTGACCGGCGGTCACGGTCCGGACCCCGCGGCGTTCCGGAGACGACGGAGATCGGCCAGCACGCCCGCCGGGAGCACCCGACGGCTGCGCAGCGCCGCGGGCAGGTCCCGCGCCGCGGCCCCGAGCCCGGCGCGACCGGGGCGGCCGGCTCCCAGCGCCGCGCGGACGGTCTCCGCGACGCCTGCCCAGGGCAGCCGCATGGCCGCGGTGAGCACCCGGCTCCGCCACACCGCCGCCTGCCGCGCTTCGGGGGAGTGCCGAACGGGGGAGGGGTGGTGGTGCACGGTGACGGCGTCGACGTAGGAGATCCCCCAGCCGGCCGCGACGAGGTCCAGGGCCAGCCGCTCCTCCTCACCGGGGAAGCGGACGACCGGGTCGAACCCACCCACGTCCAGGAAGGCGTCGCTGCGGACCATCGCGCCGCAGGCGATGAAGCCCAGCAGGGCCGGACCGGGCAGGTCGGGCGGGGTGCCGAGCGGGCTGGCCGACATGTCACGGCAGACCGGGTCGAGGCGCTCGTCCGGTCCGACCAGCACCCGGGCGTTGAGCACGGCGAGCCGGGGGTGGGCGCGCATGATCTCCACCGCCCGCGCCAGGGCGCCGGGAGCCCACCACGAGTCGTCGTCGGCGAACGCCACGAACGGGGTACCGGCCCGCGCCACACCGATCGTCCGGCCCACCGCGCCCAGGTTGCGCGCCTGTGGCAGGACGGTGACCTGGGGGTGCGCCGCGCGGACCGCCGCCACCGTCCCGTCGGTGGAGGCGTTGTCGACCAGCAGCACGGGGCCCTCGTGCCTCGGAAGGGTGCCGAGCAGGTCCGCGCGGCGGTCGCGGCTGGCGACCACGACGGTCACGTCGGTCGGCGAGGGGGCGGTGGTCATCCCCTGGCCGTGCCCCCGCGTGCGGCCGGTCAACCGGCCGGGGCGGACGAAGCGACGCTCGGTGCTACCCGGTCACGGCCGCAGCGTGCCCGCCCCTCCTTGCAGCCCCTCGGCGCGCGGGGCGAGGTCGGGAAGACCGACCCGGGGCAGCGCGGACGGTTCGGTGAACAGCCGGCTGGCCGGGGTGGCTCCGGACAGGGCGTCGGCGGCGAGCACGACGGCGGCCGCCGTCCACGTCGTCCGCTCCACCGGCCACCGCTTGCCGTCGGCGAAGACCAGCCCGGTCCAGTACGAGCCGTCGTCGTGGCGCAGGTGCTGCATCGCGGCGAGCTGCTCCAGGGCGGCGTCCGGCATGTCCGCGGCCGCCAGCGCCAAGGCCAGTTCGCAGGTCTCCGCGCCGGTCACCCAGGGCCGGTCGGCGACGCACCGCGCGCCCAGCCCGGGCACGACGAACCGGTCCCAGCCGTCCGCGAGGCGGGCGCGGGCGGCGGCGCCGGTCACCGCACCACCGAGCACCGGGTAGTACCAGTCCATGGAGTAGCGGGACCGGTCGGCGAAGGCGTCCGGCCGGTCGCGGATCGCCGCGCCGAGCTCGGCGACGGCCAGCTCCCAGTCCGGCTGGGGTTGCCCGAGCAGGCCGGCGAGCGCCACCCCGCAGCGCAGCGCCTGGAACAGGCTGGCGTTGCCGGTGAGCAGCGCCTCGTCGTCGGGACGGCCGTCGGGTCGCAGGGCCCAGCCGACCGGCCCGTGGGCGTGCTGCATGGACACGACGAGGTCCAGCGCCCGGCGGACGGTCGGCCACAGCTCGGCGGTCAGCCGCTCGTCCCCGCTGATCGACCACGAGTGCCAGATCCCGACGGCGACGTAGCCGGCGTGGTTGCTCTCGGCGGCCGGAGCCGTCTCGACGCCGTCGCGGTACTCGGCGGCCCAGGAGCCGTCGGCGCGCTGCCGGGCGGCCAGCCATCGGTAGGCCGCACCCGCCCGCCCGTGCTCGCCGCCGACGTCGAGAGCCATCGCCGCCTCGACGGCGTCCCAGGGGTCGAGCCGGCCGCCCCGGAACCAGGGCAGCGCCCCGTCCTCGTGCTGCTCCGCGGCGATGGCGGCCACGGTGCGACGCACGTCGTCCGCCGAGAGGACGCCGGGCAGCTCGGGCAGATCCGGGGCGGCCCCGTCAGCCCGCCGCAGCGGCCCGCTCCTCGTCTCGTGCGCCGGTGTCCAGGACCGTCGCGGCGTCTGCCGACCCGGCCGCAGCCGGCTTGTCGGCGTAGACCACCAGGCTCTTGCCGAGCACCGGGTCCAGCAGTCGCTCGGCGGTTCGGGTGAGCCAGGGGCGCTTCGTCAGATCCCAGACGAGCAGCCGGTGGTAGGCGCGGACCACTGCGGTGTCCCGGTCGACGCCCACGGCGCACTTGACCCACCAGTACGGGGCGTGCAGCGCGTGCGCGTGGTGCTGCCCGCCGGGCACGAGGCCGGCCTCGGCGAGCCGGCGGCGCAGGCCGTCGCCACGGTAGATGCGCACGTGGCCGCCCTCGTTGGCGTGGTAGTCGTCGGACAGCGCCCAGCACACGCGCTCCGGTCCGAAGCGGGGCACGGTGACCGCCGCCCGCCCCCCGGGCTTGAGCACGCGGGCGATCTCGGCCAGGGCGGCGGCGTCGTCCACGATGTGCTCGAGCACCTCGGCGGCGATGACCCGGTCCACGCTCGCGTCCGGCACCGGCAGGGCACGCAGGTCACCGCGGACCACCTCCGCACCGGCCCCTTCGGGGGCCTCGCCGGCCGCGGCGATCGCGTCGAGCCACTGGCGGGTCGTGGTCACCTCCGGCAGGCCGTGGTCGAGGGCGATCACCCGGGCGCCCCGGCGGTAGGCCTCGAAGGCGTGCCGGCCCTCTCCGCAGCCGAGGTCCAGCACGGTCATCCCGGGCTGCAGGTCCAGGCGGGCGTAGTCGACGGTCAGCACGGGCGGCCCTTCCGCCGCAGGACCTCGGCGTACCAGTGGGCGGTGCGCTCGGCCGTCGTCCGCCAGGTGAAGGTGTCCTCGACCCGGCGACGTCCCGCGCGGCCGAGCTGCTCACCGAGAGCGGGCGTGTCGAGCACGAGTGCCAGGGCCGCGGTGAGCTCCCCGACGTCGCCGGCACGCACGCGCAGCGCGGCCGTGTCGCCGACCACCTCGGGCAGCGCCCCCGCGTCGGTGGTCACCAGCGGAGCCGCGCAGGCCATCGCCTCGACGGCCGGCAGGCTGAAGCCCTCGTACAGCGACGGCACGGCCACGACGGCGGCGCGCTGGAGCAGGCCGACCAGATCGGACTCCGGGACGGGCCCGGTGAAGGTGACCGCGTCGCGCAGGGCCAGCCGGTCCAGCGCCTCGTCGGTGGGCCCGCCGGCGCGTGCGCTGCCCACGACGGTGAGCCGCGCGGGGCGCTCGGTGCGCAGCTTGGCCAGCGCCTCGAGCAGGTGCACCAGGCCCTTCAGCGGGACGTCGGCGCTGGTCACGGTCACGATCGAGTCGGCGTCGCGCGGCCGGCCGGGCGGTGGACGCACGAAGACGTCGGCGTCGATGCCGACGGGGATCACCTCGACGCCGGCAGCAGGCACCCCCATGTGCTGCTCGATGTCGCGGCGGGAGCTCTCCGACACCGTGGTCACCGCGTCGAGGCGGGGCAGCACGCGGGCCTGCATGCGGGTGAAGGCGTACCAGCGGCGCAGGGTCAGCCGGCGGCGCAGCGACGGTGCGGCGGCCAGCTCGAGGTCGCGGTCGATGGCCACGGGGTGGTGCACGGTGGCCACCGTCGGCAGGCCCGCCCGGGTCAGCCGCAGCAGGCCCCAGCCGAGGGACTGGTTGTCGTGGACGAGGTCGAAGTCCGCGGTGCGCCGCGTCAGCATCCGGGCGGCGCGGAGGCCGAAGGTCAGCGGCTCCGGGAACCCGGCTGTGCACATCGTGGCCCACTCGGCCACGTCGACCCAGTCGCGGAACTCCGACGGGCGCGGGGTGCGGAAGGGATCGGGCTCCCGGTACAGGTCGAGGCTGGGCACGGGGGTCAGCGCGACGCCGGGATCGAGCTCGGGGTAGGGCTGGCCGCTGAACACCTCGACGCGGTGGCCCAGCGCGGACAGCTCCCGGGACAGGGCGCGCACGTAGCCCCCCTGGCCGCCGCTGTGCGGCTTGCTCCGGTAGGACAGCAGTGCGATGCGCAGCGGCCGTCCCATGCAGCGGACTCTAACCAGGTGCCGCGGCGTCCCTCGGTGGACCGGCGCGCACACCGGCTCCCGGCTGCGATCCGGTCACCTGGCAGGCTGCGGCGTCATGTTGCGACATGTCGTGCTCTTCACCTGGTCCGACGCCGCCGACGATCAGCAGCGAGCGGCCTCGATCGCGGCGCTGCGGCGCCTCCCCGAGGACGTCGGCGGGATGACGAGCTTCGAGGTCACCGACGACGCCGGGCTCGTCGACGGCAACGCCGACACGGTGCTCGTCGCCGAGTTCGCGGACGAGGAGTCGTTCCGCCGGTACGCCCAGCACCCGGTGCACCTCGACGTCATCGCCGAGCACGTGCGCCCGTGGCTGGCCGGACGCACCGCGGTCCAGTACCGGCGCTGACCGTCGACCGGCCGCGGCGCGCGATGCGCGGGGACGCGGTTAGGTTCGGGGGCATGTGGACATCGCGCCGATCCCGTCGTGGGGGGGTCGCAACCGCCGCCTTCTCGTGCCTCGTCGTGCTCACCGCCTGCGGGGGAGGGGAGAACGAGGACTCCGACGCCGCGCCGTCCGCGTCCACCGGCTCGTCGTCGCCGTCCTCCACGGCTCCGGCGGAGCCGACCGACAACGGCGGCGGGCTGGCCGCGGGCCTCCTGCCGGACGACGCGTTCGGTCCGGACGCCACCGTGGTCGAGGTCAGCCAGCAGCAGCTGGCTGCGGGCGCCGGGCTGACCGCCGACAGCGAGGACGTCGAGATCTCCCCGGAGTCGTGCGCCGAGGCGGTGGAGGGCACGCAGCCGAGCATCGAGGACTACGACGAGGCTGCCGGGCTGAACGCGACGACCGGAGCGGTGACCACCGTCGAGGTGATCCTGCGCGGCGAGGCGACCGAGGGCTCGGTCGAGCAGCTGGCCGCCTCCCCGGAGACCTGCCCCGAGGCGACGATCAGCTCGCCGCAGTTCGGCGAGGCGACCGTGTCCTTCGAGGCGGTCGCGGCTCCGGACCTCGGCGACGGGAGCGCGGTCATCCGCTACGTCACGACGCTGGAGCAGAACGGGAACCAGGTGAGCATCCCGACGCTGGTCGGCCTGGTGCAGGACGGTGACCGGGCGATCACGCTGCTCACCCTGGCGGCGGACGGTTCGGAACCGGACGAGGCGGAGTTCCTCGCCCTGCTCGAGCGCGCCTACGAGGTGCAGGCCGAAGCGCTCGGCTGACCGGCGGAGCGAGCCGCGGCTGTCCACATCGGCCACCGCTGTCCACAGATCGGCTCCAGGGGCCCACGGGTCGCGATGCGTCGGTGATCGTCCTTGCATGGACGCACCGCCCTCCCGGCATCCCGAGCCCGACCCCTCCGCACCGCTGACGCCGAGCGTCGTCGCCCCCTCGGGACCGGAGCACACCGTCCGGCTCGCCGACGCCGGCGACGTGGCGGCGGCCCTGCCGCACCTGCTGGGCTTCCGCCCGGCGGAGTCCGTCGTCCTGGTGGGGCTCGGCGGGGCGAGCGGAAACCGGGTCGGGCTGACGCTCCGGGCGGACATCCCGCCGGCCGAGTACGCGGCACAGCTGGCCCGATCGCTGGCCGCGCGGCTCGACACCGGCGGCCCGGGCTCCGCGCTGCTGGCGATCGTCTCGGAGGTACCGGACGTGCCGGCCTTTCCCGAGAGCGACGCCGATCCGTGGGAGGGACTGGACCGCCCCCTCGATCTCCCGCACCGTTTCCTGGCCTGGCACCTGTCCCTGGCCCTGACCGCCTACGGCATCGCGCTGCGCGAGCAGTTGCTGGTCCGCGGTGGCCGGTGGTGGTCCTACGACTGCCCGGAGGCCTGCTGCGCTCCCGGGGGCGGCGCTCCCGTACCGGGCGGGGTCACCGAGCTCGCCGTGGCGTCGACGGCCACGGGCCACGTGCTCGCCGCCAGCCGGGAGGAACTGGCCGCGCGCATCGCCCGCAGCACCGGCGACGAGGCGGCCGGCATGGCCGGGACCGTCCTGCGGGTCGGCGAGCAGGCGGCCGACCACGTCATGGCCGAGGGGCACGAAGCTGCGGCCGACCGGTACTGGGAGTGGATCATCGCTGCGGTGGCGCGCAGCGGCGCGGGGCGGGCAGGGGAGCGGTTGACCGACGAGGAGATCGCCCGGGTGGCCTGGGGCCTGCGGGACCGGCTCGTGCGCGACCGGGCGCTGGGCCTGGCACTGGGAGCCGGGCAGGACGCGGCGGAGCGGTTGTGGGCCGAGTGCACCCGGCGGGCCCCTCCGCCGCTGGACGCCGCCCCCGCCACGCTGCTCGCCGTCGCCGTCTGGCTCCGGGGCGACGGGGCGATGGCCCGCATCGCCCTCGACCGGGCACTGGACAGCGATCCCGGGTACAGCCTGGCGATGCTGCTCTCCCGCGGCCTGGACGGCTGCCTGCCCCCGCGGGACCTGCGGGCGATGATCGTCGGCACGCTCGCGGACCTGGGCGCGCTCGACGACCTGGGCCCGCACCTGCCCGACGACCTGCTGGCCGACTTCCACGGCGCCTTCCCCGGCGAGGACCCGTCCGCAGCGGACGGCGCCCTACCGCTCAGAGCAGCGCGGGCCGCCGCCACTCCTGGCCCAGGACGTGCTCGGCGAGGAAGGCGATCACCGTCTCGTACCAGGCCGCGGCGTTCCCCGGAGTGAGCACCCAGTGGTTCTCGTCGGGGAAGTAGAGGAACCGGGAGGGCACGCCGCGCTTCTGCAGGTCGTACCAGAGCCGCAGCGCCTCGCCCACCGGCACGCGGTAGTCCTTGTCGCCGTGGATGACCAGCATCGGGGTGCGGATCTGGTCGGCGAAGCGGTGCGGCGAGTTCATCTCGTAGCGCTTGGGATCGCGCAGCGGGTCGCCCCACTCCTTCTCCCAGTAGTAGGCCCCGTCGGTGGTGCCGATGAACGCGTCGAGGTCCCAGAGGCTGGCGTGCGTGACGATGGCGCGGAACCGGTCGGTCTGGGTGGCGACCCAGTTGGCCATGTAGCCGCCGAACGACCCGCCCATCGCCGCCGTGCGGGACGCATCGATGTCCGGTCGCGCCTCCACCTCGTCCACCGCGGCGATCAGGTCGGTGTACGGGGCACCGCCCCACTCGCCCCAGCCGCGGCGGACGAAGTCGAGCCCGAAGCCGGTCGACAGCGCCGGGTTAGGCAGCAGGACCGCGTAGCCGCGGGCGGCCAGCAACCACGGGCACCAGCGCCACGACCAGGCGTTCCAGCTCGACAGCGGCCCCCCGTGGATCCAGAGCAGCAGCGGCGCCGGCGACTCCGCCGACGCGCCGTCGGGCAGCACCAGCCACGACTGCACCGGCGTGCCGTCCGGCGCGGTGGCGGTCACCTCGTGCAGCGTGCCGGGCAGGGCCCCGACGGCCCCGGGCGCGGGCAGCGGCCGGGGGTCCTGCCGCTCGGCCAGCGGGTCGAGCCGGACAGGTCGCGGCGGGGAGTCGTAGGCCGAGCGCAGCGCGTAGAGCGCGCTGCCGTCCCGCGCCACCTGCAGGTCGGTGTACGCGCCGTCCCCGGTCAGGCGGACGGGGGGTCCGCCGTCGACCGGCACCCGGAAGACGGGGCGACGGCCGTCGTCGTCGGCCAGGAAGTAGACGGCCGACCCGTCCGCGCTGAACCGTGGCTCCCCGGGCCAGCGGTCGAAGTCCGGCGTCAGCTCACGGACCCGGCCGCTGTCCACGTCGACCAGCAGCAGGGTGAAGTCCGGCGGCTCCTGGTAGGTCGACATGGTCTCGCGCACGCACACCAGCGACCGGCCGTCGGGGGAGAAGGCGGCGTCGTAGACGTCGGCCAGCGGGTCGTCCACGAGCACCCGGGAGCTGCCGTCGGCCGTCGAGGTCGCGACGAGTCGGTTGCGCCGACCCGCCGGGCCGTCGGCGATGTCCTCGGCGCGGACGAGCAGCGAGCCGTCGGGGGACAGGGCGCAGGCGTCGCCGGCCCCGCGAGGCGGCCGGGCGTCGGCGGTCAGATCGCGGAGCTCGACCTGCCCGATCGGTTCGCCGGCGTCGGCGTCCTCGGGCAGCCGGCCGACCCAGAAGTGATGCGGGAACGACGGGCCCAGGTCGTGGTCCCACGACCGCACCGGATAGTTCTCGTGCAGGATCGCGCTCACCCCGGCGTCCTTGCGCTCCTTGCGCCGCCGCTCGTCGTCCTCGGTCGCCGAGCCCCCCGGCATCGTGCTCGCCGCGACGACGACGTCGCCGGTGTCGGCGGCCACCAGGAACGACCCGATGCCGCCCGGACGGGTCACGACGGGGCGGGCCTCGCCGCCGCCTGCGGGCAGGCACCACAGGGCCGGCCTCGGCTCCCCGTCGTTCGTGGCGGGCGCCGCCGGGTCGGGCCGCGCGGAGGTGAAGAGCAGGCTGCCGTCGGGTGCGAAGGCCGGCGACGACTCGCCGGGCGCGCTGCGGGTGAGCCGGCGGGGTGGGCGCCCGCCCGCGGGGTCGACCTCCCAGAGCGCCGACTGCCACGTCTTCTTGTCCGTGTCCAGCGTCTGCACGGAGACGGCCAGGCGCGTTCCGTCGGCCGACAGCGCGAGCCCCCCGAGACGGGGCAGGGCCACGTACGCGCCCAGGTCGGTGAACGGGGAGGCCCCGGCCGCCGATCCGGTGTCGTCGGAGCCGTCGGGCAGGGCAGGGGTCTGGCTCACCAGGGTGCCTTCTCTCGCAGGATGCGGGGGCGGCTGCGGACGCCGGCCCCACCGTAGTGACGTCGAGCGGCGGCCCTCGGGCCCGGCCGTCAGACCTGAGCGGCCTCCAGCGGGCTCAGCTCGTCGTCCTGCGCCGTGACGAACAGGTGCTGGGCCACCCCCGCGGGCAGGGGGGTCCCGTCGAGCTCGACAGCGCCACCTTCCAGGCGGGCCGTCATGGTGGCGCCGGGCCGCACGCCCTGCTCGTCGAGCTGCCGCAGCAGTTCGGTGTTCTCCTGCAGCTGTTCGCTGATCCTGCGGACGACGACGACGCGGCCCTCCGGTGTCGCCGTGGCCGAGAGCAGGGTCAGCGAGTCGAGCACCGCCGACGTCTCCCCACCCAGCGGCTCCCCGCCCCGCAGCGCGTCCAGGCCCGGGATCGGGTTGCCGAACGGGGAGGTCGTCGGGTTGCCGAGCAGGGCCAGTAGCCGCCGCTCGACGTTCTCGCTCATGACGTGCTCCCAGCGGCAGGCCTCCTCGTGCACGTCGGCGTAGTCCAGGCCGATCACGTCGACGAGTAGGCACTCCGCCAGCCGGTGCTTGCGCATCACGGCGGTGGCGAGTTCCCGGCCGGTCTCGGACAGCTGCAGATGCCGGTCGCCCTCGACGGTCAGCAGGCCGTCGCGCTCCATCCGCGCCACCGTCTGGCTCACCGTCGGGCCGCTCTGGTGCAGCCGCTCGGCGATCCGCGCACGCAGGGGCACGATGCCTTCTTCCTCCAGCTCGAAGATCGTCCGGAGGTACATCTCGGTGGTGTCGATGAGGTCGTTCACGCAGCACTCCTCTGGTCCGGACCGATCCTACGGGCGTGGCGCCCGGTCGCCGGTCAGCCGAGGTGCCCGGAGGCGAGCCGTCGCACCGGCGGGGCGGGTAGCGTCCGGACCGGAGCCCCTCCGACCAGCGCGGACGGGGCGCCGGGCACCGGGCGCCGCGCCCGCGGCGCCCGGCCGAGAGCCGCCGGGGAGGACTCGTGAGTGACGCCGTCAGCGTCGTGTGGGACGACGCGCTGCTCGGCTACACGATGGGAGGGGACCATCCGCTGCACCCGGTCCGGCTCGACCTCACCATGCGCCTGGCCGAGCAGCTGGGGGTGCTGGCGGCGGACCGGGTCCGCGTGCTGCGCCCGGAGCCGGCCGGCCCGGACCTGCTCACCCTGGTCCACGACCCGGCCTACCTGGAGGCGGTCCGCCGCGCACCGCAGGACCCGGCCGTGGGGTACGGACTCGGCACCGCCGACAACCCGATCTTCGAGGGCATGTACGACGCGGCGGCCCTGATCGCAGGCGGCTCCGTGCTCGCCGCCCGCGAGGTGCACACCGGCGCGGCGCAGCACGCCGTCAACATCTCCGGCGGGCTGCACCACGCCATGCGCGACTCGGCGTCGGGGTTCTGCGTGTTCAACGACGCCTCGATCGCCATCGCCTGGCTGCTCGGGCAGGGCTACCAGCGGATCGCCTACGTCGACCTGGACGTCCACCACGGGGACGGCGTGCAGGCCGCGTTCTACGAGGACCCACGGGTGCTCACCGTCAGCGTCCACCAGACCCCGCTGACGCTGTTCCCGGGCACCGGCTTCCCGGAGGAGACCGGTGACCCCCGGACGGCGTCGGGCAGTGCCGTCAACCTCGCGTTGCCCAACGGCACCGACGACTCGGGCTGGCTGCGGGCGTTCTCGGCCGTCGTCCCGTCGGTCCTGCGCGCGTTCTCGCCGCAGATCCTGGTCACCCAGTGCGGCTGCGACGCCCATCACGAGGACCCGCTCGCCGACCTCGCGCTCACGATCGACGGCCAGCGGAGCAGCTACACAGCCATGCACGACCTCGCGCACGAGCTCTGCGACGGCCGGTGGATCGCCCTGGGCGGCGGCGGGTACGGGCTGGTGAACTGCGTTCCCCGCGCCTGGACCCACCTGCTCGCCGTCGCCGGCGGGACGCCGCTCGACCCGGCCACGGAGATCCCGGAGTCCTGGCGCGAGGACGTCGTCCGCCGGGGGCTGCGCACGCGGCCGCCGACGCACATGACCGAGGGCGGGTACACCGGCTTCGCGCGGTGGGACTCCCTGGGCGACTCCCGCCTCGACCGGGCCGTCCTGCGCACCCGCCGTGCCAGCTTCCCCTACTTCGGCCTCGACCCGGACGACGCCCGTGACTGATCAGGGACCCCCCTGCCCCCCACCGCTCGCAGGCTCGCAGCGGGACCCTGCCGCGGGGCCGTCGACCACCCGCCCGCACGATCCACCGGCGCCGCCCGCGCACTGGGAGGCCGACGTCGTCGCGGCGGACGGCGGCACCGTCCACCTGCGGCCGATCACCCCCGAGGATGCCGACGGTCTGGTCGGGCTGATGGACCGCAGCTCCGACCAGACCCGCTACTACCGGTTCTTCGGGCCGATGAAGCGGCTCTCTGACCGCGACCTGCACCGCTTCACCCACGTCGACCACGTCGACCGGGTGGCCTTCGTGGTGCTGCTCGGCGACCAGCTGATCGGCGTGGGCCGCTACGACCGGTACCCGGGGACCGCCGACGCCGAAGTGGCCTTCCTGATCGAGGACGCCCACCAGGGTCGCGGCCTGGGCTCGGTGCTGCTCGAGCACCTGGCCGCCGCCGCCCGCGAGCACGGCATCGAGCGGTTCGTGGCCGAGGTGCTGGCGCAGAACAACCGCATGGTCCGGGTCTTCCGCGATGCCGGGTACCAGGCGGAGCGTTCCTTCGAGGACGGCGTCGTCCACCTGTCCTTCCCCATCGCGCAGACGCAGGACGCGCTCGCGGTCGCCTACGAGCGCGAGCAGCGCAGCGAATCCCGGTCGATCGCCCGGCTGCTCACACCGACGTCGGTCGCGGTCGTCGGGGCCAGCAACGACGAGGGCAAGCTCGGCAGCGCGGTGCTCCGGCACCTGCTCGACTACGGCTTCGCGGGGCCGGTCTACCCGGTCAACCCCTCGGCGCGGCACGTGCGCGGCGTCCCGGCCTGGGCCGACATCGAGTCGATCCCCGGCGACGTCGACCTCGCGGTGCTCGCCGTGCCGGCCGACGAGGTCGCCGGGGTCGTGGAGGCCTGCCGGCGCAAGCGCGTGCGCGGGCTGGTGGTGATCTCCGGCGGCTTCGGCGAGACCGGGGTCGAGGGGCGGGCCGCCGAGCGGGACCTGGTCGCCAAGGCGAGGGCGTCGGGGATGCGGGTGGTCGGGCCCAACTGCCTCGGCATCGTGAACACCGACCCCGAGGTGCGGCTCAACGCCAGCCTCGCGCCGATGATCCCCGGCCGCGGCCGGGTCGGGTTCTTCGCCCAGTCCGGCGCCCTGGGTGTCGCCCTGCTGGAGCGGGCGCGCAGCCGCGGCATCGGGCTGTCCACCTTCGTGTCGGCCGGCAACCGGGCCGACGTCAGCGGCAACGACCTGCTCCAGTACTGGGCCACCGACCCGGGCACCGAGGTGGTCCTGCTGCACCTCGAGAGCTTCGGCAACCCCCGGAAGTTCGCCCGGCTGGCCCGCACCGTGGGCCGCACCAAGCCTGTCGTCGCGGTCAAGAGCGGTCGGCACGGCGGTGTCGCGCCCGGGCTGGCCGGCACCTCGGTCACGGTGCCGGAGCAGTCGGTGGCCGCGCTCTTCGCCTCCGCCGGGGTCATCCGCGTCGACACCGTGGCGCAGCTGTTCGACGTCGGGACGCTGCTCGCCCACCAGCCGCTGCCCGAGGGCGACCGCGTGGCCGTCGTCGGCAACTCCACCGCCATGGGCGTGCTGGTCACCGACTCGCTGCTCGAGGAGGGTCTGCGGCCAGCAGCCGGGGCGCCGATCGACGTGGGCACGGCGGCGGGGCCGGCGGAGTTCCGCGTCGCGCTGCAGCAGGCCGTCGACGACCCGGGCGCCGACGCCGTCGTCGCCGTCTACCTGCCCCCGCTCAGCGGCGGCTACGAGCAGTTCGGGGCCGCGCTGCGGGCGGTGTCCGAGGGCTCGTCCAAACCGATCGTCGCGACGTTCCTGTCCGTGGAGGGCGTTCCGCCCGAGCTGGCCGTGCTGGACGGGAACGGCATGCCTGCGCGCGGCTCGGTGCCCTCCTTCTCGACGCCCGAACGGGCGGTCATCGCCCTGGCCAAGGTGGCCCAGTACGCGCGCTGGCGTCGTCGTCCCGTGGGCGAGCTGCCCGAACTACCGGACGTCGATGCGTCGGCCGCCCGCGCGCTGGTCGATCGCGTCCTCCGGGAACGGCCGCAGGGACGCGAGCTCGACGACGAGGAGCTCATCGAGCTGCTCGCCGCCTACGGTGTGCCGCTGCTGAAGACCCGGCGCGTCTCCGACATGGAGGAGGCCGCCTCCGCGGCCGAGCAGATCGGCTATCCGGTCGCGCTGAAGTCCACGGCCCCCTGGCTGCGGCACCGGCCGGACCTGGGCGGCACCCGGCTGGACCTCCCCGACGCCGAGGCGGTGCGCGCCGCGTTCGCCGCCATCCCGGCGGGCGACCCGATGCTGGTGCAGGAGATGGCCGCGCCGGGCGTTGCCTGCGTCGTCGAGGTCGTCGACGATCCGTCGTTCGGGGCCCTGGTCAGCTTCGGCCTGGGGGGTGTGGCCACCGACCTGCTCGGCGACCGATCGTTCCGGCCCCTTCCCCTGACCGACCTCGACGCGGCCGAACTGGTGCGCGAGCCCCGGGCGTGGCCGCTGCTCGACGGCTACCGCGGGTCCGAACCGGCCGACGTGGCCGCTCTGGAAGACCTGCTGCTCCGGGTGGCCCGGCTGGCCGACGACCTGCCCGAGGTGCTGGGCCTGAACCTCGAGCCGGTGCTCGTCGGGCCGGCCGACCCCTGGCACGGCGGCCGGTCGCTGGTCGTGGCCGGGGGAGGGGCCACCGTCGGTCCGCCCACCGCCCGCGTCGACCCGGGCCCGCGCAGGATGGCCGGTCCGCTCTAGTCCGGGTACGGCATGCACCGGCCCCCGGGACCACGACGCGGGCCGCCTCCGAGGGAGACGGCCCGCGTGGTCGAACTGCTAGGCGAGATAGTCGCGCAGGGCGTCGGCGCGCTGGGGGTCGCGGAGCTTCGCCATCGTCTCGCGCTCGATCTGCCGCACCCGTTCCCGGGACAGGCCGAACTGCTTGCCGATCTGCTCGAGGGTCCGGGGCTGCGAGCCGTCCAGGCCGAAGCGCAGCACGACGACGTCGCGCTCACGGTCCTCCAGCGTGGCCAGCACGTTGCGGACGTCGCCCTTCATCATCTGGAAGGCGACGGCGTCCTCCGCCACCGCGGCGTCCGCGTCCTCGATGAAGTCACCGAGGCGGGACTCCTCGTCGGCGCCGACGGTCTGGTCCAGCGAGACGAGGTCGCGGCTGTACTCGAGCAGCTCGGTGATGCGGGCCTCGGGCAGGTCCAGCTCGAGCCCGAGCTCCTCGGCGGTGGGCTCCCGCTCGAGCTCCTGGTGCATCCGACGCCTGGTGCGCACGACCTTGTTGACCTGCTCGGCCAGGTGGACGGGCAGCCGGATGGTGCGGCCGGAGTCGGCCATCGCGCGGGTGATGGCCTGCCGGATCCACCACGTCGCGTAGGTCGAGAACTTGAAGCCCTTGGTGTAGTCGAACTTCTCGACGGCGCGGATCAGGCCGACGTTCCCTTCCTGGATCAGGTCCAGGAACGTCATGCCGTGCCCCGTGTACCGCTTGGCGACGGAGACGACGAGGCGCAGGTTGGCCTCGAGCAGGTGGGCCTTGGCGGCCTTCCCGTCGATGGCGAGCACCTTGTAGTCCCGCTTGTAGGCGGGGGACAGGCCCCGCTTCTCGGCCAGCAGGCGCTCGGCATAGAGGCCGGCCTCGATCCGCTTGGCCAGCTCTACTTCCTGCTCGGCGGTGAGCAGCGCGGTCTTGCCGATCGTGTTGAGGTACACGCGCACGAGGTCGGTCGACACGAGCCCGGTGGTGTCGGGGTCACGCCGAGGTGCGCGCACCTCGAGGGTGTCGGTGGGGGAAGACTGCAGCAACGTCACGGTAGGTCTTCGTCCTTGCCTTCGGGTCGGATGCATCAGCCGGTAAACTGCACTCGGCGATCCACCCACGTCTGGTGGTACTCACGTATGCGGGCCGGTCCGGGTTCACCCGAGCCGTTCCCGGCACGCTTCTGATGCGTGCGATGTAGTTACGTCCTGCACAACGGCAGTGACCGGCCCCTGTGTTCCTCGTGCGCTCTGGTTCACAGGCAATGCGCAGAAAAGCCCGGAAGTCCCCGCTCCCTACCCCGGCCGGAGGCGGCTCAGACCTCCAGGAGCAGTGTCATCGGACCGTCATTGACCGACGACACCTGCATCCGGGCCCCGAAGCGTCCCGTGGCGACGCGACAACCCCTGGTGCGGAGCTCGGCGATCACCGCCTCGACCAGCGGCTCGGCCTGGTCACCGGGCGCTGCCTCCTGCCAGGAGGGGCGGCGGCCCTTGCGGGTGTCCGCGTACAGGGTGAACTGGCTCACCACCAGTGCCGGCAGCCCCAGGTCCGCGGCCGACACCTCGCCGTCAGGGCCGGGAAAGATGCGCAGCTCGTGCACCTTGCGGGCCAGGGCCCGTGCCCGGTCCGTGTCGTCCGTGCGCGACACGCCCACCAGGGCGAGCAGGCCGCGGCCGATCTCTCCGACGACCTCGCCGTCCACGATGACCGCCGCTGCATCGACCCTGGTCACCACTGCGCGCACCGGTCCATCCTCGCCGCCCGCACCCCTGTCCGGCTCGAGGGGGCAGCCGGGTGACCCCCCGATCGGCCGCCACGGGCGTCGATCTGCGCGCGGGCGACGACCAGCGCCGGCGATCCGTCGCCCAGCAGCGGATGACCCGCCATCCCCGGCAGTTCCCCGGTCCCGCCGACCGCGCGGAGCGCACGTGCCCCGATGGCTCCTCGCACGAACCCGGAGATGACGACAGGGGACTCATCAGGCCGGCTCCGAGCCGGCGGGCGCCGCGTCCCCGCCCCAGACGGACCCGGGCTCACAGCCCTCCGAGCGGTGAGCATGCCCTCGTTCCGGACGGTTCAGCGCGCTGAGCCGGACGCTTCGCGGGACGAACAGCCCCTCGCGCAGCGCTCGGACGGCCAGCCCGGTCCGCGACGGGGCGCCCAGCAGCTGCATGCCCCGCCGGGCGGCCTCGGCGACATCCCCGGGGGTGCTGTCCAGTGCGGCGGCGATTAGCTCGTCGTCCTCCCAGCCGGCCACGATCAGGCCGAGGACGTGCAGGTCGTGGCGGGACAGGCCGTGCAGATTCGGCTCCGGGGAGAGGAGGACGGCGGCGCGCAGATGGTCGACGGGCTCGTCGCCGCAGTCGAGCACAGTGACCCGCAGCAGAGCCCCGGCCCCGCCGTCCAGCGCAGGGTGCAGGAAGGTGGCGTACAGGTCGCCGCAGGCCAGCCGCTCGGCGACCTCGGCGAGCACCGGGGAGCCGGCAGCGAGCACCGGGTCGAGGGGCAACCCGGGCAGAGGCAGGGTGTTGCCCGCGGAGGTGAGCACTGCCCCGGCGAAGACGTCGGGCACGATCCCGGCGAACAGGCCGATTGCGGGCAGCCGGTCGACCGCCCGCGCGATCAGCGGGGCGAGGACGCCGGTCAGATCCCGATCGGCGAGGGTGGGATGGGCGTCGGCCTCGGTGAGCACGGTCAGGTGCCCCACGTGCCCGCTGTCGGTGGTGAACAGGGCGGCGTCGATGCCGCCGCGAAAGCCGCCCGGCGCGAGGTAGCGGCGCCAGTAGACCGTCTCGGCGGCGGGCGGGGACAACTCGGTGAACAGCAGCGGCGGCCCGGGGCGGTTCAGCCCGAGCCGGGCCAGTTCGGCGTCGGCGCCCGCGCTGGACCAGTAGGCGTGCAGTGCACCGGCGTCACCGGCGGAGGCCAGCGGGATCCGGATCCGCCGCTCCGGGTCCCGAAGGGCGATGGAGGCGGCGTCGTAACGGAGCACGGGGTCGAGCGCCTGAAGGATTCGCCGGGCGCGCTCGGCGACGGGCACCGGCTGGTCCACGATCCGGGCGATCACCGCGGCCGCCCGCGTCGCGGCACCGTCCTCGACCACGAGCCCGCCTCCCCGTGCAGCCGGGCGCCAGCCGCGTCGGATGCCCAGCCGGTTCTGGGCTGAGGGCATCCATGGAAGGGCAGCGGCCGGGGGAGGTCGACGCGCAAACCGCAGAGCTTGGTGCGATTCGCGCGGACCTGCGGCCGTGCCGCCCTACGCGCCGCGCAGGGTCGCCGACGGGTTCTCGCCGAACTTCTTGCGGTAGGCGGCAGCGAACCGGCTCAGGTACAGGAAGCCCCACCGGCCGGCGACGTGGGTGACCGTGGTGGTGTGCGGGTCGGCCGCCTGCAGCTCGGCGTGTGCACGGTCGAGGCGCACCGACTGAAGATGCGCACGGGGCGGGATCCCGTAGGACCGTGCGAACCCCTCCTGCAGGCTTCGTGCGCTCACGGCCACGCGGCGGGCCAGGCTCGGGGTGGTCCACGGGTGCTCGGGGTGGGCGCGGATGAGCTCGACCGCCTCGCGCACGGCCCGCGGGGCGGCCGGGCGGCGCGGACCGGCGAGGGCGCCGGTGTAGTTGTGCGGCTGGGCGAGCAGCAACCCGGCGGCGAGGGCCTGCGCCAGGTGGCCCGCAGCCAGGGGGTGGTCGAGCAGGCCGTGCGCGTAGCGCGCTTGCCGCTCGACCAACCACAGCGTGTCCAGCCAGGACCGACCCGCGTCGGTACTGACGTCCATCGACTCGGCGAGGACGAGCGGCTTGACGAGCGGCCGGTCCAGCATCGCCTCCAGCTCCCGCTCCAGCAGCGCGCGAGGGAACATCAGGCAGAACTGTCCGCACCCGCCGCTCCAGTCGATGGCGGCGGACTCCCCGGGCATGTAGACCGCCGCGCGGCGCGGCGTGCCCTCGACGCGCTCCAGCCGGCCGCTGCGGAAGCGGGCCGAGCCGGAGATCGGCAGGTCCACGTGGTAGTTCTCGGCCTCGGCCGTGGCGACCTCCACGGCGCTACCGAAACGGGCGTAGGCGACCGTCACGCCCGCGACCCGGAGCGCGTTCAGTCGCATGCCGACCCCGCCGGCGGCCGGCCGTTCGAGCATCCGCATGCGCAGCGGCAGGAACGTCGCGGCCATGACTGTCTGCGCTTCGTCGCAGTCCGAGGTCCGCGCCGCCGGGAACCGTCCCAACGGTTCCGCTGCCATGCTTGCCTCCTGCCGCCCCGCGGCCGTGATGCTGCAGCACCCGCACCCTACTTCGCGGGTCAACCGGTGCGAGAGCACGCCGGGCAGCAGGCCGTCTGCCGACATGGGCGGCAGGAAGCGATGTGGCCGGCACGTTCCGGCTGGGCTGATGCCCCGCAGGGACACCAGGGAGGCCAGGTCGGCGAACCGGGCCGGGCAGGTGCCCACGACGGGCCGAGCCGAGGTCGACCCGGCAGATCGCGCCGCGGATCAGCAGGTGCGGGACGCCGGACCGTGACCAGGTCCGGCAACTCGTCGAACGAGCACACGACCTCTTGATGGTCAGCGCCTATCGATGGCAGCATCGGCGCCGGCGTGCCGGGCGTGACGCCGAGAGCCGTTGCCGTTCGGCGAGGCCTTCAGGCGCTGTCGGCGGAGAGACCGCGCAGGGCGATCGGTGCCCGCACGGGAAGGCGTGGTGTTGTTCGCCCGGGCTGCTCGCCTGCGACGGAAGCTCTCGGCAAGGAGATCGAGATGTCCGTGACCACCGACCCAACCTTCTACCGCAGCGCAGCCGAGGCGGCCGCCGCACCGAGCGAGCGACTGGCCTACGTCGTCGCCTTCGACCGTGCCGCGCAGAGACCCGATGCGCTGACCGTCCTGGACACCGACACCGCGTCCCCGAGCTACGGGCAGATCGTCGGCTGGGCTGACCTCCCCACGGTCGGCGACGAGCTGCACCACTTCGGCTGGAACGCGTGTTCCAGCGCGCTCAAGCACGAGGGTCACGAGATGGGGGAGCACGGCCTGCAGCGGCGCTACCTGCTGCTACCCGGGCTGCGCAGCTCCAACGTCCATGTCTACGACACCCACCCCGACCCGCGGTCACCACGGTTGCACAAGACCATCGCCGCGCAGGAGCTGGCAGAGAAGGCCGGCTACTCGCGGCCGCACACGCTGCACTGCGGTCCCGACGGCGTGTTCCTCACCTGCCTGGGGAGTGCGAGCGACGGTGACGGTCCGGGCGGGATCGCCCTGTTGGACCACAGCACGTTCGACGTGCTCCGGCCCTGGGAGACCGACCGCGGGGACCAGCACCTGGCCTACGACGCCTGGTGGCACCTCAACCAGAACACGCTGGTGTCCAGCGAGTGGGGCACGCCGAACATGGTCGAGGACGGACTGGTCCCCGAGCTGCTGCTGGGCGGCGAGTACGGTCACCGCCTGCATTTCTGGGATCTCGCCGAGGGGCGGCATCTCCAGACCGTCGACCTCGGCCCCGAGCACCAGATGGTGCTCGAGCTCCGCCCGTCGCACGATCCGGAGGCGACGTGGGGGTTCGTCGGAGTGGTGATCTCGACCGCTGACCTGTCGGCCTCCATCTGGCGGTGGCACCGGGAGGGTGGGGAGTGGACCGCCGACAAAGTGATCACCATCCCCGCTGAGCCGGCCGATCCGGACGACCTGCCGCCGGCGCTCCAGCCGTTCTCGGCGGTTCCGCCGCTGGTCACCGACATCGACCTGTCGGTGGACGACCGGATGCTCTACGTCTCCTGCTGGGGCACCGGGGAACTCAAGCAGTACGACGTGTCCGACCCGGCCGCGCCCCGCGAGGTCGGCTCGGTGCACCTCGGTGGCATCGTCTCGAGGACCCCGCACCCGGCCGCCCCCGAGGCGCCGCTGGCCGGCGGTCCCCAGATGGTCGAGGTGAGCCGCGACGGCCGGCGGGTGTACGTCACCAACTCGCTCTACGGTGCGTGGGACGACCAGTTCTACCCGGACGGTGTCGGCTCGTGGATGGCCAAGATGGACGCCGATCCGCAGGCCGGCGGGCTCGCCCTCGATGAGCGCTTCTTCCCCCACGGCGAGGACTGGCGCGGCCTGCGGCCGCACCAGGTGCGGCTCCAGGGCGGTGACGCCTCCAGCGATTCCTACTGCTTCCGCTGACCCCTGGGCGCCGGGTGACGGCGCCATGGGTACGACGCACCTGAGGGGGCCCGGCACGGTGGACATGCCCTCCTGGCAGCCCTCCTCGGGTCGGCCGGGACGGCCTACGTGTGGCTCGGGACGTCTCGGCAATGTCCTCGCCCCGGCCGGGAGGTCCGGAGCGGCGGCGCGCTGCCGCGGGCTCGTCTCCGTGGCACCCGCCGTGGATCCGGGGGAGGCCGGACCGGCTGCTCCCGAGTCGAGCGGGGTGCCAGGAATAGCAGTCGTCCCCTGGGACCCCGAAGTCTCCGAGTGAGTGCCCACGGGCGGGGATGCGGCACCATCTCGTGTGTGCCGACCGTTCGCATCGCCCAGGACCCTGCCGCCGACGAGTTGCTCGGCCGCGACCCGCTCGCCCTGCTCATCGGGATGCTCCTGGACCAGCAGTTGCGTCAACGAAGCACTGGAGTCGTCGGTCTTCGCGTGCCGGGGCAGGAGAGTGGCGCTGCGTTTTGCCTGTGATGGGCGGTCTCGCGGGTGTGCCGGCGCTCTGGTGAAGGCAGCGTTGGGTCTCGCGGTGGCATCGACGCAAGGAGAGCGCCCGCGGCTGCCGTGCCCGCGGCTGGTGAGGGGCTCGTAGCGAGCTGACGTGTCGGGCGGTGTCATGCAAGACCTGCGGCAAGGCCATCGGCCCGGCGGCGGCCAGCACGTGGACCACGTCTCGTGAGGCGTCCCTGCCGCGCAGCGGTGCTCGGGACACGATGAGGAGGTCGGGCGGGTCAGCGGTGAGCACGGTCGTCGGTCGGGCCGGTCAGCGCCTGGCTTGGATATGGCCGGCGAGGGTGTCGGCGAACCCCTCGGCCACAGCCAGCTGTTCGCGCAGTTCCGTGACCCGGGCGGTGGCCGCCTCGTGAAACATCCGCAGCCGGTCGAACAGGTGCTCCCGATCACCGGGGGCGGCGTCCAGGTCGGCCAGGAGGGTCAGCAGTTCCTGCATCTCCTCCAGGCTGAACCCCAGCGGCTTCATCCGCTTGATCACCTCGAGGCGAGCCACGTCGTCGTCGCTGTACAGGCGGAACCTGCCCTCGGAGCGCGCGGTGGGCACCACCAGTCCGTTCTCCTCGTAGAACCGGATGGTCCGCAGACTCAGGCCCGTGCGATCGGCTACCTGGCCGATCTGCATCAGTTCGCCGCGCGGTGTCCCGGTCACCCCTCCTTCATAGGCCCCCGGGCGCCGCGCTGCCCACGAGCCGCGCATCAGTGGGCCCCGGCGAGCTGGCCGGTGTGCCGGTCGTAGCGGTCGGCGGAATGCCCGCTGAGGCCGACGATCTCGACCTTCTTGCCGCGCGTCTCGTACTTGTGGGTGATCGCGTCGAGGGCAGCCACGGTGGAGGCGTCCCAGACGTGTGCGTTCGACAGGTCGATGACCACCTCGGCCGGGTCCCCGGCGTAGTCGAACTGCGTGTAGAGGTCGTTGCTGGACGCGAAGAAGAGCGCGCCGTCCACGGTGTACCGGGCGGTCAGACCCTCCACGACCCGGTGGACGCCGACGAGGTGGGCGATCCGCTGCGCGAACAGCACGCAGGCCACGAGCACGCCGACGCCGACGCCGACGGCGAGGTTGTGGGTGAGGAGCGTGACGGCGACTGTCGAGACCATCACCGTGGTCTCGCTCTTGGGCATCCGGCGGATGGTCCGGAGGCTGTGCCAGTCGAAGGTCGCGATGGACACGAAGATCATGACGGCGACCAGGGCCGCCATCGGGATGACGCGGACGACGTCACCGAGCGCCACGACGAGAATGAGCAGGAAGACGCCTGAGAGGAAGGTGGAGAGCCGGGTGCGCGCACCCGACGCCTTCACGTTGATCATGGTCTGGCCGATCATGGCGCAGCCCCCCATGCCGCCGAAGAAGCCCGAGGCCATGTTCGCCACGCCCTGACCCCACGACTCCCGGGTCTTGTCCGAGTGCGTGTCGGTGATGTCGTCGACGAGCTTGGCCGTCATGAGCGACTCCATCAGCCCGACGAAGGCGATGCCCAGGGCGTAGGGAGCGATGACACCCAGCGTCTCGAACGTGAACGGCACGTCGGGCAGCAGGAAGAACGGCAGGCTGTCGGGCAGCTCGCCCTCGCCGCCGACATCGGGAATGTCCCAACCCACGGTCACCACGAGGGTGGTGAGCACGATGATCGCGATCAGGGGTGCGGGGACGACCGTCGTGAGACGGGGGAGCAGGAAGATGATCGCCAGGCCGGCGGCGACCAGCGGATAGACCAGCATGGGGACGTCGGTGAGCTGCGGCAGCTGCGCGGTGAAGATCAGGATGGCCAGCGCGTTGACGAAGCCGACCATCACGCTGCGCGGGATGAACCGCATGAGCCGGGCGACACCGGCCGCGGCCAGCAGGATCTGGAAGATCCCGCCGAGGATGACGGCGGCGAACAGATACTGGACGCCGTACTCCAGAGCGAGCGGCGCGACGACCAGTGCGATCGCGCCCGTAGCCGCGGTGATCATCGCCGGCCGGCCACCGGTGAAGGCGATGACCACGGCCATGACGAAGGAGGAGAACAAGCCGACCCGTGGGTCGACGCCCGCGAGGATGGAGAAGCTGATCGCCTCGGGGATCAGGGCCAGCGCGACGACGAGGCCGGCGAGGACCTCGGTGCGGGCCACCTTCGGCGACAGCCACGCCGGCCGGCGGAAGCGGGGCGTGGGCGGGGCAGTGACAGCTGAGGACATGGATCCGTCTCGTTCGGTGCGCCGGCGTCGGCGCCTTCGGAAGGCAGCGGGCGGTGCCGGCGCATGGGTGCGCCGCAGGCTGCGGAGCGCCGTCGTGCAGCGGTGTCAGTCGGGGGGCACTTCTGACTGCAGCACGTCGCTGCGCGGTGTGGCGTCGCTTGAGGTCAACGACAGTCTGCCGGGAACTCGTCCCTCACGTCAGAGTTGAGTGATGAGCCGTTCGTCACTGGCTCGGGCGGCGCTGCCCAGACACGGCCGCGATGAGGCACACGGCGCTGGTCCGACCTGCTCTCCTTCGGATCCCTTCAGGGTGCCGCGTCGCCCCGGGGAGGTTCTTTCCACCTCCGCGGTACGGCAGCTCGCCACCACGGCCAGGACCCGCCCCGCGGTGGGAGCCATGAACCCCGCACCAGTCACTGGGTGTCGGGGTCCACCCAGTGGAGGCCCTCGATGCACCGCAGCAGCGGCTGGTCGGCCGTGACCGCGTCGACAGGTTCGAGCAGGGCTGAACCGCGCCGGCGGGCCCGACACCGTCCCCGTCCCCGGAACCGGGTACGGCCAGGGCGGTGAGCACGTCCCGCCAGGGCCCGAGCGGCGGCATCCGTCCAGCTCGGTGCACCGTCCCCACGCCAGCAGGAAGCCGAGTTCGGCGGCGTGGGCGGCCAGCTCCTGCAGTCTCCGGGGTCCTAGTGCCGGGTCAGGCAACCTTCGCCCTCTTGATGGTCTCGGCTCGGCGGATGACCTTGCGGAGCTTGGGATCGGTGACGTGCCGGTTCCGCCAGGCGATGTAGCGGCGGATCATGCTGGCCTGCTCGCGGTGGGAGTCGTGGTCGGTGCCGTCGAGGGCGAAGTAGCGCAGCGCGGTGAACTGGGCCTCGATCCGGTTGAGCCAGGAGCCGTAGAACGGCACGTAGGCAAGCTCGACGTTGTTCGCCGCGGCCCACTCACCGACCCGGGAGTCGGTCTTGGTCGACAGGTGCGGGCTGAAGTTGTCCAACACGATCGCGATCCGCACTTCGGCCGGGTGCAGCGAGCGCAGGTAGCGGCAGAAGGTCAGGAACTCGGTGCGGCCCTTGCGCACCTTCACGTGCCCGTAGAGCCGGTCGGTGGACAGGTCGTAGCCGGCCAGCAGGTGGCGCACGCCGTGCGGGCGGGTGTAGGTCGCCCGCCGCCGGCGCCGCCGCGGTGCGCGCTGCTCGCCCCTGCCGGTCGCGATCGGCGCCCACTGCTTGCCGGGGTGTGGCTGCAGGTTCAGCGGGCCGAACTCGTCCATGCAGATCACCACGGTCGGGTCGCCGGGACCGGGTGCGGCCTTGCCGTCGGCGATGGCGTAAAGCGCCAGCACCCGGTTCTTCTTGGCCTCGTAGTCAGGATCGGTGCTGGTCTTCCAGGTCTTGACGGCCTGGAAAGGAAACGCCCTGCTCGCGCAGCAACGTGCGCAGGCCCTCGTGGGAGATGTCGTCGACCACCCCCTCGGCGACCAGGAAGTCGGCCAGCTTCGACAGGCTCCAGGTGGAGAACGGCAGTCCGTGATCGGCCGGGCGGGCCAGCGCGATCTTTTTGATCTCTGCGCGTTGCGCGAGGTCGAACTTCGGTGGCCGCCCGCCGGCGTACTTGGGTTTGAGGGCTCTTCGTACCTGAGGTGGGTGTGAGGAACTCGCGCGGGTGAGCTGAGGCCGGGAAGGGGTCGAGACCTTCCAAGATCGGGAGCGACCAAGCAACCCGTTCCGGAAGGCCTCGACGGTGTCCGAGCCTACGGCGTGCGCTCGCGCGCGCTCACGTCCTGTTTCCGCCTACTGCGACCGCTGTGATCTGCTCGTCGGCCTGGACGGGTTCCACGTCATCGAGGTCGCCGAGCAGCCCGGCCGGGTGCAGGTGGTGGTCGAGTCGGCACCGGAGCCGATGGGCTGCCTGGCCTGTGGCGTCCTGGTCGGCAGCCACGGTCGCCGCGACGTCGTCCTGATCGACGTGCCCTGCTTCGGGCGCCCGGTCGAGCTGGTGTGGCGCAAGCGGACCTGGCGCTGCGCCGAGGACGAGTGCACCGGCAAGGCGTTCACCGAGCAGCACGCCGACCTCGCCCGGCCACGGGCGCTGCTCACCACCCGGGCAGCCTGGTGGGCGGTCGGTCAGCTGCGCCGCGAGCACGCCTCGGTCGCCGGGATCGCCCGGCAGCTGGGCACGACCTGGCGCACCGTGTGGCGGACGGTCAAGCCGCTGCTGGAGGAGATGGCCGCCGATGAGGCGCGCTTCGCCGACGTCACCGCCTTGGGCGTGGACGAGCACATCTGGCACCACGTCTCGACCAAGCCGGTCGAGGACGGTGGTCGCGGCCCCAAGGAGCTGACCGGCATGGTCGATCTGACCCGTGACCAGCACGGACGGGTCCGCGCCCGGTTGCTTGACCTGGTACCCGGGCGGT
This sequence comes from uncultured Actinomycetota bacterium, assembly GCA_963723745.1. Taxonomy (GTDB): domain Bacteria; phylum Actinomycetota; class Actinomycetes; order Mycobacteriales; family Geodermatophilaceae; genus CAVRRZ01. The sequence goes on along the minus strand of CAVRRZ010000005.1, from coordinate 625,364 downwards.
CGGGCAAGGTCTACGCCGACTGGCTGACCGCACGCGGCGACGCGTTCCGGGCCCGGGTGCAGGTAGCCACGCTGGATCCGTTCCACGGCTACAGGAACGCCATCGACGACCAGCTCGAGGACGCCACCGCAGTGCTGGACGCGTTTCATGTCGTCAAGCTCGGCACCGACGCCGTGGACCGCTGCCGGCGCCGCATCCAGCAGGAGATCCACGGCCACCGCGGCCGCAAGAACGACCCGCTCTACGGCATCCGGAACACCCTGCGAGCCGGCGCGGAGAACCTCACCGACCGGCAGTGGGAACGACTGCACGCCGCGTTCGACGCCGACGACCGACACTTGGCGGTCTGGCTGGCCTGGTCGTGCGCGCAGCAGCTGCGCTCGGCCTACCGGCACGAGCACACCGCCGAGGGCCGACAGATCGCCGAGAAGGTCATCGACTCCTTCCCCAGCTGCCCAGTCCCCGAGATCGCCCGCCTCGGCCGGACGCTGAAGCAGTGGCGCGAGGCGTTCCTGGCCTACTTCGACACCGGCCGCGCCAGCAACGGCGGCACCGAAGCCGTCAACGGCCTCATCGAGCTCCACCGTCGCATCGCCCGCGGCTTCCGCAACCGCGACAACTACCGCCTACGCATGCTGCTCATCGCCGGCGGGCTGACCAGCCCCCACCTCAAGTAAGAAGAGCCGGTTTGAGCGAGTCGAACCCGTCGGCGTTGAAGTTGTGCAGCACGTCGCGCACCCGGTCGGGGCTGCTGAACGTCACCTCGGCGATCTGCGGCACGGCCATGCCCTGCGCCGAAAGCAGCACCATCTGCGCTCTTCGCCAGGTCACCACCGACCCGCTGCTGCGGCGCACGATCCGCAGCAGCTTGTTGCCCTCGTCGTTGCTAATTTCGCGGACCTGCACCCGATGGACCATCTCGCATCTCCTGCGGGGAAGACAGGATCAGCCTCGATCCGCCGCGTCGATAGTTCGGACTTCTGATTCCGCTCAATGATCTTGGTGCGGGTGACGGACGTGCGGAGGTTGCCGGGTTCTGGCCGGCTCTTCCACTTCGGGTCGTTCCTCGCGCCGCGTGCGGCTGGGGTGGTCAGGAGGTGAGGGCGCCCGGTGGGCCGCAGGTGCTGGTGAACAGCTCGGTCCAGGCGTTCTCCCAGGGCCAGTCGCGCGGTAGGTGCATCCGGATTCGTCGGGCGGAGCGGGCCAGCCGGGCCGGGACGGCGATCAGGTGGGCGCGGATGGTGGCGGTTCTGGCCTTGGCATGGAACGTCGAGGCCAGGACGCCGGCGGCGCGGGTGAGGTTGAAGGCGATCGCGGCCAGCACCGTCCAGGCGGAGTTGGCGGCGAACCGGCCCGAGGGCATGTGCGCCAGGGGCCCGCTCTTCACATCGGCGATGACCTGCTCGACGATCGCGTGATCGCGGTGCCCGGCCTCGGCCTCGAGCATCGGCAACGTCGAGTCGGTGAACACCGCGTGGTGGCGGTAGGCGGCGAACAACTCGCTCTGCCCGGCCGGCACCGATTTCGGGTTCAGCCGCTTGACCCGGCGCACGATCAGCCGTGCGCTGATGTGCTCGGCCTTGCGGCGGGAGGTGAAGGCGGTGAATGGGACCTCGGCGACCTCGGCGTCGGAGATCCAGCGGCCCTCGTCGTCGTCCCAGATGGCGTTCGGGTACTTGATCGCCACCCACGCGTCCTCGGGTATCGAGGCGATCGCCTTGCGCACCGCCGGATCCATCCGGGCGGTGATCGAGAAGTGCGCCCCGCCCCGGCGAGCCGCCGCGACGACGTCGTGGTTGTAGAAGGCGCTGTCACAGCGCACGGTCACCCGCCCGGACGCCCCGGCCTTACGCGCAGTGGCCAGCGCGTCGGTGATCAGCCGGGCCGCGCCCCGGGCGGAGTTGGTCGCCCCCTTCCGCAGCCGGGTCGCGGCGATCACCGGCGCCGCGATCGGGGTGGAGATGATCGCCAGCAGCGCGTTGAGGCCCTTGACCTTGGAGTAGCCGTAGCCCACGCCCTGCTTGGCATACCCGTGGGTCTCCCGCATCGTGTCGTCGATGTCGAGGTAGGCGACCTGATCGGCGCCGGCCAGCAGCGGCGCCTGCCTGCTCAGCGCGATCAGCAGCCGGGAGGCGATCGCATCCATCTGGCGGACGTGGCCGAAGGTGAACCCGCGCAGGCAGGTGCCCAGCGTCGTCGGCGCCCGGACCTCGGTGAACAACCGGCCCATGCCGCCGTGACGCAGCAGGTCCATGTCGGTGATGCTGTCCGCGCCGGCGACCATCCCGGCAACCAGCGCCGGGATCTTGACCACCGTGTTCGCCCCGGCCGAGCCCGGCACTGTCAGGTGCTCGGCCACCAGCTCGTGCAGCCCGGCCCGCTCGGCCAACGCCAGCACCGGGGCCAGACCGCCGGCCGACACGAGATTGGGATCGTCGAAAACCGCCGAGACGCTGTGCGAGACTCGCATTTACCGGATGCCCCTGTTGCTCAGTCAGATGGAACCGTCGCAAGTCCCATCATCGCTGGTCACAGGGGCATTCGTCTGTCACGACCTACCGGCGATCCGCAGCCGGCCGGCGGATCGAGGATCAGACGAGCCCAACGGTCCACCTACCGAGGACCGCAGCCAAGGACGTCACCCGGTGTGTCATGCAGCGGGGCGATGGTTGGCAGCCGCGGCACTAGTTGCCCACCAGGTGCGCCGGAGACGCGCCGAGGGCATGCAAAAGGGCGACGAGGTCATCGACGTGCACCGGCATGGGGTCGGTCGCGCCGGGGGCGATGGTCTCGTTCGGTCGGGCGTACCAGGTCTTGCCCGGACGCCGGCGCACGATGGGGCGCGAATCAGAGGCCAAGATACCGGGTGACGGCAATCTCGACCTCCTCGAGTTCGTCACGATGGAGGAAGAAGGCGGGCTCGGCATCTATGAATCGCACATCGACGCTGCGTAGCTGATCCGCGAGGAACCGGGTGGGGACTCCGCCCAACTCGATCTCGGGCCGGAAGACCGCGGGCTGTGCCTGCGTCGACGTTGGAACGATCGTGGCGACGCTCCAGGGCATGTCGGTCGGGCTCAGGACCAGGCCATAGCGCCGGCCGCGTTGCTCGTGCCCACGCCGGGCCTCGCCGAGGTCGATCCGGTAGACGGCGCCGCGGATCACCAGGCGTCAGGCTCGTCCGAGAGGTCCTCGTCCGCCAACCGCTCGGAATCCGCACGCGCTCGCGCGATCCACGCCTCGCGGTCCAGAAGACGGAGTGCGCGCCGGATGACGTCGGCCGTTCGCTCGTCGTCACGCATTGCCTCGCGGATGATCCGCTCGTCGTCCTCTGTGGGGCGGAATCCGATGGTCTTGCTCACGGTGCGATGCTAGACATCCGTTCGACAGTTGTGCAACAGCCCGCCCGTCTCGTTCACCACTCGTCCCGGGGTAAGACGCGTCGCCAGCCGGCAAGGTCGGACTTCATCGCCCCTGGTCTCGCCAGGAGGACGCGAGGGAGCATGGGCCTGTTGTCTGATGAGTCCGCGCCGGGCGGACGATGGCTGGCGTCGCACTCGAGCGCGCTGCACGACCGACACCATCAACCGCGACATCCTCACCGACCCGTTCCCGAAGCGCAGGCGCCGATCGCCGTCCGGCTCGACGAGATCCTGGACGTGAGGCCTGCCAGCGATTGTTTGACCCCGATGCCCTCGTATATCCCACGCATGGTTGAGCCCGCTCACCACAGTGGTTGAGCCCCGTGACAGCTCGGCGATCACTGTGTGTCGCGTCGGTGGGTGCGAAGGGCGGCACATGGTCCAGCGGAGTTGGGTCTGACCGCGGCGATGCGCTGCAGCGCTGGGGGAAGGCTGCAGCGCTGGGGGAAGCTAGCGACGTGCCGCCGATCGCAGGAAGGTGAGCAGCTCGCGGTTGAAATCGTCCGGGCCCTCCCAGAAGGCCATGTGCGACGGAATGCCCCAGGTGATGGCTCCGGGCGCGTGCAGGGCCAACCACTCCTGCGCCTGCGACGACCACTGAGATGTGAGGACGTTGGCGAAGGGAAGCCGCGCGGCCAGATCACCCGCGAGCTGCCGGTAGTCGCTCAACATCGCACTGACCAACAACGACGCCGCCACCGACGTCTCGGTCTGGCGGTGCACCGCCCTCCACCGAGTGCGCGACTCCGCCGCAACCGCCGGCCCGAGGATCGCATCGATGAACACCTCGGCGAACTGGTCACGATTGTCGATCAGTGGCGTCAGGTAGTTGTCCACGAAGAAGCGCTCATCTCCCTCGGCCCACTCCCATCCGGGCCGTGCCAGTGGCATCGGGCTCATGTCGATCGCCACGAAGGACCGCAGCGCCCCCGTTCCGAACTGGTCGACATAGGCGTACGCGGCGAGCGCACCGTAGGACCACCCGACGAGATGGACCATTTCGAGGTCGAGCACCCGCACCAACGATGCAAGGTCCTGCCCGTGCTGGGAATAGGTGCTCCCCCGCGGGGACCGCGACGAGCGCCCGTGGCCGCGAGGATCCACCGCGATGACCCGGAACCGCCCGGCCAGCCCGTCCAGTTGGTGCTCGAACACCTCGGCCGACATCGTCCATCCGGGCACGAGCAGCACGACCTCACCCACGCCGCTCTCCACGTATGCGAGCTCGGCACCGTCTGCTACCACGACCCGACCCCAGCCGTCCGGCTCCACCTTCGACGCCATCGGACTGTCTCCTTCACCACTCCCACGCATGGGCCCGACAGCCGGGAGCGACGACTCCTGCTGCTGCTGGACTGAGCCCGAACGGATCGCCCGAGCCGGCCCGGCAGGCCGTCGAGGGCTCAGGGCGTCAGTTGGTAGATCGTATTGAACGGGTCATCGACCGGGACGTGCCACACGTCCCGAAAGCCCGCCTCGGCGGCCATTCGGCGCAGCACCGGTTCGGCGAGCCCGCACGTGCCGAGTCCGGCACCGCCCTCGGCGAGGGAGACGGTGAGGCAGAAGTTGACGCTGAACGCGTACTGTCCCGCCCCGGGTCTGATGGAGGCTCTCAATCCACGTGAGGATGAGAGTCATGGCGGCACCAAGGAAGTACCCCGACGAGCTGCGTGAGCGGGCGATCCGGCTGGCGGTCGAGGCACGGCGTGACCCGGCGACCCGGACCGGGGCGTTGAAGCGGATCGGCGTACAGCTGGGCATCAACCCCGAGACGCTGCGCAACTGGGTGATCCAGGCCGAGATCGACGAGGGCCACCGGCCCGGCACCACGACCGATGACGCCACCCGGCTGGCCGAGCTCGAGCGCGAGAACCGGGAGCTGCGCCGGGCGAACGCGATCCTGAAGAGCGCGTCGGCTTTCTTCGCGGCGGAGCTCGACCGCCCACTGCCCGCTGATCGTCGACTACATCGACGCAGCACAAGCTCGAACACGGGGTCGAGCCGATCTGCGCGTCCTCACCGAGGCCGGCGCGAAGATCGCCCCGAGCACCTACTACGCCCAGCGCACCCGGCCACCCTCGGCACGGTCACAGACCGACGCAGCGACCACCGCGGTGATCGAGAAGGTGCACGCCGACAACTACGGGGTCTACGGCGCCCGCAAGGTGCATGCCGAAGCTGCGCCGGCAGGGCCACGCCGTGGCCCGCTGCACCGTCGAGCGGCTGATGCGTTCCGCCGGGCTGCGCGGCATCACGCGGGCGAAGGGACCGCGCACCACCGTGCCCGGGAGTGGCCTGGACACCCGCCCGGACCTGGTCGACCGCGCGTTCACCGCGACCGGCCCGGACCAGCTGTGGGTCGCCGACATCACCTACTGCCGCACCTTCTCCGGCTGGGTCTACGCCGCCTTCGTCGTCGACGTCTTCTCCCGCCGGGTCGTGGGCTGGCAACTGTCGAAGTCCTTGCGCACCGACCTGGCCCTCGACGCGCTGGAGATGGGCATCTGGACCCGCCGCCGGACTGGGCGGGACCTCGGCGGGCTGATTCACCACTCGGACAAGGGCGTGCAATACCTCGCCGTGCGGTACACCCAGCGCCTCGCCGAGGCCGGCGCGGTCGCCTCCGTCGGCTCCACCGGCGACTGCTACGACAACGCCCTGGCCGAGGCGTTCAACTCGCTGTTCAAGGCCGAGCTGGTCCGCAACAGGGGCCCGTGGAAGGGCATCGACGACCTGGAGATCGCCGTCGCCGAGTACATCGACTGGTTCAACCACCGACGCCTGCACGGCGAGATCGGCCTGGTTCCACCGGCCGAGCACGAGGACACCTTCTACCGGCACAACATCGCGGCGGCTACCGTCGCCGCGTCAGTTCCGAGTCTCCACTGAACCCGGGGCGGGACATACATGATCGTCGCGATGGGGCCGACGTTGTCCTCCGGCCGTTCCTCGCACCGGATGTCGACGCACACGAAGCGCCCGCCCGGCGTGAGCGCCGCGTGGACCGCGCGCAGGATCCCTGCCGGATTCACCGCGTCGTGGATGACGTCGAACGCGGTGATCACGTCGAAGGTCCTGGGCAGGCCCGCGGTGACGTCGAGGAGCTCGAACCGCACCCGGCCGGCGACCCCAGCCTCGCGCGCCGCCCGCTGCGCGAACGCGACGTCGCCGGCGTGCACGTCATAGCCGACGAACCGCGACCGCGGGTAGGCCTGTGCCAGCCGGATCGCCGCCAACCCGCGCCCGCAGCCCACGTCCGCGACCGACGCGCCGGCCTCCAGCAGTGCGGCGGTGTCGGGCAGCCGCGGAAGCCACTCCTGCCGCAGCGCGTTCTCGAACCACGGCGCGGTGAACCGGGCCAAGGTCTCCCGGTTCTGCTGGGTGAAGGAGTCCGCCGCGATGCCGCCGCCACGCCGGAAGACCTCGAGCGTCTCGGCGAACGTCTCTGCCTTCTCGATGCTGTCGCGCAGCGCCGCGCCGAAGAACACCGGTCCCCCCTCCTGCGCCAGCACCGGCGCGTGCTCGGCGGGCAGCGCATAGCCACCGGTGGATGCGTCGAAGGTCAGGTAGCCGGCCGCGTTCATCCCGGCGAGCCACTCCCGGATGTACCTCTCGTCGAGGCCGACACGACCGGCCAGCTCCACACTTGTCGCCGGTCCGCTCCGCGCCAGATCCTTGAACAGGCCGAGGGCGTCGCCGAGGGCGCCGAGGTAGCAGGCGCTCGACCCCGCGAAGTCGCCGAGCACCTTCTCCGCGAAGGCCGCGACCCGGGCGTCGTCCACGATGGTCTGGGTAGCTGTCATGCGTGTTTCGTACTGGGCAGCGGTCGCCGGTGCATCGGGCAGCTGCCCTACGTTTCGGGCCGGTCCGGCAACAACCCGTGCCGCATCGCGAACAGCGCCGCCTCGGTCCGGCTGCGGACCCCGAGCTTGAGGTAGATGTGCTCGAGGTGAGCAGCGACCGTCTTCCGCGAGAGGCCCAGCTGCCGGGCGATCTGCGGGTTGGGCAGCGCTCTCGCGAGCAACACGAGCACCTCTACCTCGCGTGCGGTCAGCCCGCCCGGAAGACCCGCCCGACGCCGCACCCGGTGCCCGGCCGCGGCCAGCACCGCGTCGGCCGCCGCCCCGTCGAGCCGGCCGGCGCGGACCTCGGCGCGGAGCAGCGCCTGCGCCTGCGCGGGTGAGTGTGCAGAGCGGTGCGGGCGGGGTTCGGTCAGGGCGTGGTAAGCGTCGGCAGCAGCGAGGATTCGGGCGGGTACCGGGATGGCCGCCGCGGTGAGGGCACGCGGGTAGCCCGAGCCGTCGAGCCGCTCGTGGTGCAGGCCGGCCAGCGAGGCGATCCCCGCCAGCGCGGCCGAGCGGCCCAGCGTCCGCTCGGCCAGGTACGGATGGGTGCGGACGCGCTCGCGTTCGGCCTCGGTCAGCCTCCGAGGGCTGTCCCAGACCACGCTCGGGACCCCGAGCCTGCCGACGTCGTGCATGAGCCCGGCCCGTCGCAGCAGGACCACGTCGGACGACGGCAGCCCCATCCGGCGGGCGGCCTCGGCCGCCAGCACGGACACCCCGCGCGAGTGCCCCAGCGTGAACGGGGACTTCAGGTCGGTGAAGTCGGCGACAGCCTCGAGCGCAGCGTCCAGTTCGGCGCCCGACAGCACCCGGGCGAGGCCTGGCTCACGCTCGATCACCGCGTCCCAGGAGGTGGCGGAGCCCAGGCCGCTCAAGAGGTCCGGCGCGCGTGCACAGAATCGGTCGACCAGATCCGGCTCGAACTGCGTCCCGCGGCGGGCCCGCGCCACCTCGACCGCAGCCGCGACCCCGCCCGCCCGGTGGAACACCTCGACGATGTCGGCCAGCTGGACGATCCGGATCACCTGCTCGATCTGGCCGTCGGCGATCCCGCGGGGGCCGCCCTTGCCGTCGAAGCGTTCGAACGCCTGGAGCAGGGGTTCCCGTACGGCTGCGGCGCAGCCCAGACGATCGGCCAGCTCGCCGGCCGCCTGGCATTGCGCCGCGAGCACCCGTTCCAAGGGGCGCCCGCGGCCGACGAGAAACTGTCCGATGAGGCTGATCCGCCGCAGCGGCGACCGCCCGGCGCCGATCCGCCGCAGCAGGAACAACAGCATCCGGGTGTCGGCGAGGTCGACCTCGAAGGCGTCCGCCGCCAGGTCTGCCTCGTCGCCGAACCAGACACCGACCTCGTGGGTGTCGGCCACGCAGACCACCCACGCCAGGAGCGACACGTAGTACGCCGCCGCCCGCTCGTCGACGTCCAGGTCCTCGGCCTCAGCCAGCCGCAGCGCCACGATCGTGCTGCGGAGAACGTGCTCCATGGGCTGGCCGAGCCCCAGGTCAACCGGTAGTGACAGTGCGGCGACCAGCTCGGCGAGCCGAACCGCGGTCTCCTCGTCGGGAGCCACTCGCCGAGTGTAGGGCGGCGTTCCGCACCAACCCAGACGCTGGGAGTTCCAGCAATGGACGCGCGCGTGGTCAAGACTTCGACCGGCTGTAGGCCTACCCCCTGTCGGGACCGAAGTTCTGCGAGCTCGACGACCTCGAACCGCTCGACCGTCAGGACGACGACGAGACCGCGATGCACTCCGATGTGGAGCCCGCTCGCGCTGCTGATCGGGATGCTGCTGGACCAGCGCATGCGTGAACGAAGCACTGACGCCGGAGGATCCACGGGTACGGTCGGTGCCTCCGTCCAAGGACGCGCCGATGCCTGTGTTCATGATCGAACGTCGATACGCCGACGCCCTCGAGCTGACGGCTGACGATGCGGACGGCGTCAACCGGATCAACTCCGAAGAGGGCGTCGAGTGGCTGTACTCCTTCTTGTCCGCCGACAAGCGGAAGACCTACTGCTTGTACGAGGCGCCTTCCGCCGAGGCGATCCGACGCGCCGCCGCGCGCGCCGGCCTGCCCGCGGACGTCATCGTGGAGATGACCGCCACGGTTCGGCCCGACGGCTCGACGTCGCCCCTGTGACCGATAATCCGGCGGTCGACCGGGGGCGAAGCACTAGGGCGTGTCTCCTAACCGTTTGAGCCAGAGGGTGACCGCGCGCAGGACTGCTCCGGCCCGGTAAACGACGGCGAGCTTGTCGTAGCGAGTGGCCAGGGACCGCCACTGCTTGTCGTCGTTGAAGGCGCGCTCGACGACGTTGCGTCCGCGGTAGCGCTGCGCGTCGAAGGCGGGTGGTCGCCCTCCGCGCCTACCCCGACGCCTGCGGTGGCCCTTCTGGTCATCTGGTTCGGGGATGCAAGCGCCGATGCCACGCTCACGCAGGTGGCTGCGGATGGCGCGGGAGGAGTAGGCCTTGTCCCCGGCCACGGTGTTGGGCCGTGTCCGTGGCCGCCCGGGGCCGATCCGAGGCACCCGCAGGTGGTGCAGCAGGTTCGGAAACATCGGAGCGTCACCGGCCTGGCCCGCGCCCACCAGCACGACCAGGGGCAGCCCGTGCCCATCAACCAAGTGGTGAATCTTGCTACTCAGGCCGCCGCGGGACCGCCCGATCGCATGATCATCTGGCTCGTCGAGCAGATTCTTGTAGTTCTCCGGGGCCCCCTGTGGCCCGCTTGGTGTTCGTCGCGTGCTGGTGCGCGCGGTTGATCGTGGAGTCCACCGACACGTCCCAGTCGATCAGCCCGGCAGCATCGGCGTCGGACAGCAGGGCGGCATGCACCCGATCCCATGTGCCATCAGCGGCGAAGCGGCGATGCCGCTTCCACACCGTCTGCCACGGCCCGAACTCCGCCGGCAGATCCCGCCACGGCGTCCCCGTCCGGTACCGCCAGATAATTCCCTCCACCGTGCGCCGGTGATCGGCGAACGGCCGACCGCCCTTTCCCGACGCCGCCGGCATCAACGGCTCCACCAGGGCCCAGGCCCCATCCGACAGCGACCTCATCCGCGACACCCCGCCAGCCTGCCGCCCCGCAGGCCACCCGGTTAGGAGACACGCCCTAGTCGAGCAGTCCATGGGCGGCGGCGAACATCGCCGCCTGCGTCCGGTTCCCGGAGCCGGTCTTCGCCAGGATACTGCGGACGTGATTGGCGGCCGTGTTCTCGCTGATGAACAGCAGGCGGGCGATCTCCCGGTTGAGCAGGCCCGCACCGAGCAGTTGCAGCACCTCGGTCTCCCGGGACGTCAGACCGCCGGCGGAACGTCTCGGCTCCCGGGCCGGCCTCCGGCTGAGGAGGCGCAGCACCCGCCGGAAGCCGAGGGGTTCGGCCAGCCGGCGGGCCTGCTCGGTGACGTCGTCGAGCACCGCGGCGTCGGCACCTGTCCGTCGGCCGTGGACGACCTGCGCCGTGAGGCTGTACGCCTGGTGCAGGACCGACCCCATCCGGGTGTCCATGGCCAGAGCGGCGGCCAGTTCTTCGTCCGCGGGCTCGCCGAGCAGTGAGTCGAGGGCGCCGAGGTATCGCTCAGCGCTGCCGAAGACGGCGACGAACGGGCCGGCCACGAGGTTGGTGCCGGCGTACTCGGCCATCATCGGGCGCAGCGTTCGCGCTGCGGCCTCGTCCTCGAGGAACAGCGCCGCCTCGATCACATAGGCCAGGACACACGGCCACTGGGCGGAGTTCTCGTACCGCGCCAGCCGACCGTCGAGCAGCCATGCGAGCAGTCGGGCCGCGGGGTCGGCCAACTCGAGCTCGGTGTAGAGGGCGAGCAGGCCCGGTGCCCAGTGCTCGTCCGGGCGCTCGTCCCCCGTGATCAACCCCCGGACCTGTGCGACCGCGCCGCTCTCCCGCCGGATCATGTAGCTCTGCACCGCGCAGGGGCCCTCGGTGTCGTCGCTGCCGAACGAGGTCCCCAACTCGAGCAGCATGCCGCAGGTACGGTGCGCCGCGGCGAAGTCCCCGAGGACGAACTGCCGGGCGTAGGTCAGGCAGCCCGCCATGTAGTCGAAGAAGGTCTGGCCGGTGGCCCGGGCCATCCGCACCAGGTCGCAGTGGGCCTCGGCGAGGGCTACCGGCTCGCCCTGCAGGTAGGAGATGCAGCCGCGGTAGTAGGCGGCGGGACCGAGGTGCCCGAGCGAGCCCGTCCGATCGGCCAACCGGGACAGCTCGCTGGCCCGCGCGAGCTTGTCCGGTGCGTCCTGCGGGCGCAGCCCGTTCCAGAGGCTGGCCTGGAGGGCGTGGGCGAGCAGGTCGTCGTCCCCGTGCTCGCGTGCCAGGTCGACCGTCCGGCGGCCGAGCGTCCCGGCCTCCTCGGTGGCGCCGGTGAACGCCAGTGCCCGGCCGAGGCTGGCCAGCCCTCGGAGGTATGACGGGTCCGTCGCATCCGCCTCGACGTTCGACAGGGCCGCACCGAGCAGTTCCACCGCCCGGTGCCCGGGGAGGCCGGGACGCCAGGATGCGTCCTCGTACGCCACGGCTCCGGCCAGCCGCTCGGCGGCTCCGCCATCGCCGGTCGCCACCCCTTCGGCGAGCTCCCGGGCGCGGGCGAAGTCGCCGGCGAGCAGGTGGCTGCTCGCCGCGGAGAGGGCCAGCCGGCCGCGTTCGGCGTCGTCCTCGCTGAGGGCAGCGGCCTGCTCGAACCAGGCCGCCGCATCCTCGTGGGCGAGGCCCCGGGCCGCGGACCGGGCCGCTTCCGTCAGGTATCGCACGGCCTCGGCGGCATGGCCCAGGGCCTGGGCCTGCGCGTAGTGGAAGGCCAGCTGCTGGGTCCGTCGCTCCGACACCGGGGCCGTCGACTCGACCGCCTGCGCAACCTTGGCGTGCTGCTGCAGGCGACGGGAGGCCGGCATCAGGTCGAGGACGGCCTGCCGGCACAGGGCGTGCGGAAACCGCAGCAGGTCGTCGGAGGGCGGCACGGGCTCGAGCAGCCCGAAGGCGACGGCCTCGTCCAGCCCGGCCAGCGTCGTCTCCCGGCTCCAGTCGGACGCCGCCAGCACCGTGGCGACGTCGACGTCCTCCCCGGCGACGGCGGTCAGCTCGACGGTCTGGCGCGCGGGCAGCGGAAGGCGTTCGAGCCGGCCGAGGATCGTGTCGCGGACCGACGCCGGTGCCTGGTGACCGGCGCGGATCACCCCGCCGCGCGTGGCGTGGTCGCGCCACAGCTCGCGCAGGAAGAACGGGTTGCCCCCGGTCTGGTCCCGGAGCACGGTGGCGGCGCTGCGTGCCGCGGGCGGGGAGAGCCGTCCCTCCTGGACGAGGTACTGGGCGATCTCCTCGGTGGCCAGGCCGGCCAGGTCGAGCCGGCGCACACCATCGAGCCGGTAGAGCTGGGCGATGGTCCGGACCAGACCGGCGGAGCGGTCGGGCGCGGTGGTGCGGTGCGTGCCCAGCAGCAGGACCGGGCAGTCGGCGGTGCGCTCCACGAGGTGCGCGAGCAGCTGCAGCGAGGAGGGCCCGGCCCAGTGCAGGTCCTCCAGCGCCAGGACGAGTGGCTGCTGAGCGGCGACGTCGCAGACGGCGTCGACCGCCGCGTCGTACAGCGCCCGCCGGTAGTCGTGCGAGGGACCGTCGGTCCCCTCCGGCGGACTCCGCCCCGCGAGCGTCGACAACCGCTCGTCGCGCCGAGGATCCACCCGGATGCCGAGCAGCGCTTCGAGCGGCTGCCCGAAGGGCTGGTACGGGGGACCGAACTCCGCGGCGCAGGTGCCGAGGAGGACCGCCGCACCGTGACCGTGCAGTGTCGTGGCGACCTCGGCGAGCAGGCGGGACTTGCCGGCCCCCGGCTCGCCGCCGACGAAGACGACCTGCCGGCTGCCGGCGAGGACCGCGGTCCAGACCTCCTCGAAGGTGCCGAGCTCGGCCCAGCGGCCGACGAAGGCTGGACGCGCGGGTGAGGACCAGCGCGCCGGCAGCGGTGGAGGCGTCCAGCCGGACACGCATCCGACGCTAGACCTCTCCGGAGGAGTGCGTCGATGACCAGATCTGGTCATGCGTGGTTCCCATGACAGCCCCGCACTTCTGGTCATGTGCCGGCCACCTCGGCATCCCTAGCGTCGTCCGGGAGCCGCCGGAGCGGCGGGCCGATACGAGGAGCAGCCATGGTCATGTCAGCACTCGACACTCTCGCCGAGCGGGTGAGCGGACCCCTGATCCGCCCGGGGGACGAGGCCTACGCGGACGCCCGGCACGTCTACAACGCCATGATCGACGCGCATCCGTCGGCGGTGGTCCGGTGCACGAATACGGCCGACGTCGTCGCCACGGTGCGCCACGCGGCCGACACCGGCAGCCCGTTGGCTGTGCGCGGCGGCGGGCACAGCGTGCCCGGATTCGGTACGGCGGACGACGCGATCGTGGCCGACCTGTCGGGCATGCAGGCGGTGGACGTCGACGACGAGACGCGCACCGCCTTCGCCGGGGGCGGCACCACCTGGGGTCTCTTCAACGACGTGACCGGCGCCCACGGCCTGGCGACGACGGGCGGCATCATCTCCACGACCGGGGTCGGTGGACTGACGCTCGGGGGTGGCATCGGCTATCTCTGCCGCGGCTACGGGCTCTCCTGCGACAACGTCCTCACGGCGGAGGTGGTGACCGCCGACGGATCGGTCCTGACCGCGAGCGAGTCCGAGCACCCGGACCTGTTCTGGGCGCTGCGCGGAGGCGGGGGCAACTTCGGCGTGGTGACCCGGTTCTCCTTCCGGCTGCACCCGGTGACCACCGTGTACGGCGGGCCGATGTTCTTCGAGTTGGCGGACGGCGCGGCCATCCTGCGGCACTTCCGGGAGTTCATCCGCACGGCGCCGCGCGAGTACGGCGGCTTCCCCGCCTTCCAGATCGCGCCGCCGCTGCCCTTCGTGCCGGAGAACCGGGTCGGCGAGCCGTTCGTGGCGCTGGTCTCCTGCTGGACCGGCGACCCAGCCGAGGGCGCCCGGATCCTCGACGGCTTCCGCGACGTCGCACGGCCGGTCGCCGAGCACGTCGGCGAGATGCCGTACGCGGCGCTGAACAGCGCCTTCGACGGTCTGGTGCCGCCCGGGCTGCAGCACTACTGGAAGGCCGCCTTCGTGCGCGAGCTGACCGACGACGCGATCGCGGCGCACATGGAGCACGGGCCGAAGGTGCCGACCGTCAACTCGACGGTGCACCTCTACCCGATCAACGGCGCCGTCCACGACGTGGCGCCCGACGCCACCGCGTTCGGGCACCGCGACGCCTCCTACGCGCCGGTGATCGCCGGGATGTGGCCGGACCCGGCCGACAACGAGCGGAACACGGCGTGGGTCCGCGACTACTACGCCGCGATCGCTCCGCACTCCGAGACCGGCGGCTACGTCAACTTCGCGTCCGCCGACGACCAGCCGCGGGCCGGCGCCAACTACGGCGCCAACCACCCCCGCCTGCGGGAGGTGAAGCGGCGCTACGACCCCGACAACCTGTTCCACCTGAACCAGAACATCGAGCCCTGATCCGGTGCCCACCGCGCCGCCCGAACCGAGGAGACATCATGCGCGTCATCAACCGCACGGACCTGCCCATGGCGATCGAGGGCGGGGGTGTGGAGTTCCGTACCGGCCAGTTCGGCGACAACAGCCTCGCCTGGGTGCGGCTTCCCGCAGGAGCGGACCTCCGGCCGGGTCTGGCCGGCCTGCCCGGTGACCTCTGCCCGTGCCCGCACTGGGGCTACATGATCTCCGGCCGGCTCGTCATGCACACCAAGGACGGTGACTCGACCTACGAGGCGGGACAGGCCTTCTACTGGGCGCCCGGCCACGCGCCGGAGGCACTCGAGGACTGCGAGTACATCGACGTCTCGCCGTCCGCCGAGCTCGGTGCGGTCGTCCGCCACCTGCAGGGGGGTTCCACCTAGACCGGGCCCGTCCGTGTCCGTCCCTCGCACCTCGGGGATGTCCGCACCATGCGCAGCAGTGTTGCCGCTGGGCTCAGACCGTGACGACGTCGGACTGCGCACCATCTCCGGTGTGCCGAACTCCTCCATTCGGGAGGTTCTGCCATGTTCGTGCAGGCCGCTGTACCGCACTACCCCCAGTTGCTCCGCCGGGCCTACGGGCTCGGCCTTGTCGACGGTCGCCTCGCCGGGCGCTTGACGATCGTTCGCCGCCTGGCTGTGGCGCGGCCACAGCGGGGAACCGCCGGCGGGTCTGGAGGTCAACACGCCGCTCTGGTACGCGGCCGGCTTCGCGGACGGACTCTCCGGCTCGCAGAGCGACACGTCCACCGGGAGGTGACGGTGGCCTCGCCATGGCTGCGCGCCGAGCTGCGCCTGACGACGCCACGCGGCTGGTGCATCGCACCCGGACCGTGGCCGCCGCTCGGGGCGGCCTCGCAGGTGGTACTGATCCGTCGTGCCCCGGAGAGGTGACGTGATGTCCGACGAGGTGTACACGCTGGGCGCATGGCGAGTGAAGGACGGGAAGCAGGGCGAGTTCGTGGAGGCGTGGAAGGGCCTCGGTCGCTTCTTCCGTGGCCTGCCCCACCCGCCGGGTGAAGGCACGTTGCTGCAGAGCCTCGATACCCCGCAGCAGTTCTACTCCTTCGGGCCGTGGCAGTCCTTCGACGACGTCCAGGAGATGCGACACCATCCCGACGCTGCGATGGAGATCGGCAAGCGTTGGACCTGTGCGAAGAGGGCCGTCCCGGCACATTCCGGGTAGCGGCAACCGGGTGACGTCCCGGTCTGCCGGTCTCGCCTTCAGCGGGAGGGCGTCAGCTGACGATCGGTCAGCGCGTGCCCGCCGGCCCCTTCGGCCAGTCGGACGGAGTCCCGGACGACGGCCGGGCCTCCGGCCAAATCGAGGCAGGGGGACACCGTCGGCTGCCCGCTCCGCGGGAACGCCCTGGCAGGAGCCGGACGGCGGTGTGGCCGATGAAGAGTCCCGGGGGCAAGACCGGCAAGGAGCCACGGCTCAGCAGCCACCAGGAGCTGCGCACGTCGGGGGTGAGGCCGAACGTGGCACATCTTCCCCGGCGAGCCGGTACGGAGGGGCCCGGTCGCGACCGACAGCCTCGGAGGCGCACCAGCCCGACGACGCCACCTCGGATGACCTCACCGCCTGGGGCCGAAGTCGGAGGGTGGTTGCGCATGGACGACCGTGCGGCAGGATCGCCGGCGTGCCGACCCTCCGCATCGCCCAGGACGCCGCCGCCGACGAGCTGCTGAGCCGCGACCCGCTCGCGCTGCTGATCGGGATGCTGCTCGACCAGCAGTTCCCCATGGAGCGGGCCTTCGCGGCGCCGCGGCTGCTGGCCGACCGGCTGGGGGTCGACCGGCTCGATGCCACGGCGCTGGCCGCTGCCGACCCCGAGGAACTCGCCCGTGTCTTCCAGGGCCCGCCCGCGCTGCACCGGTATCCCGGGTCGATGGCCGCGCGGACCCAGGCAGTGTGCCGGCTGCTGGTCGAGCGATACGACGGGCGGGCGGAGCACCTCTGGGCCGACGCGCCGGACGGCGGCACGCTGCTGAAGCGGGTGGGGGAGCTGCCCGGCTTCGGCGCGCAGAAGTCCAGGATCTTCGTGGCCCTGCTGGGCAAGCAGTACGGCGTCACCCCGCCGGGCTGGGAATCCGCGGTCGGGAACTACGCCGAGGCCGGGTCGCGGCGCTCCGTGGCCGACGTCACCGGACCGGAGTCGTTGGCCGAGGTGCGCCGCTTCAAGCAGGCCGCGAAGCAGGCAGCCAAGAGTGGGGCCGACACCGCCGGGTAGCCGTCGGCGAGGCCGTCCCGAGATCGCCGGCAGCGCCCCGCCCGCCGGCGGCGGGAACGGTGGCACGATGGTGCCGTGCCCGGGACGGCTCCGGGTGCGGCGCGACGGCGAGAATCCGGCGACGACCGGTGACCCGTGGTCGGTGACCCGGTCGGCGGAGGGATGGTGCCCGTGGCGACGAGCCAGCAGCCCGCGCGTCCACGACGCCCGGACCCGGTGCTCATCACCGAGGCCGAGGTCGGCCTGGACGAGCAGTACGCGGCGCGCAAGCGCCGCTACGCCATCACGATGGGCATCCGGGCGGTCTCGGTCGCCCTGGCCGCGGTGTTCTACCAGACGGTCTGGCTCATGGCGATCTTCGCTGCGCTCGGCATCGTCCTGCCGTGGATCGCGGTCCTCATGGCCAACGACCGGCCACCCAAGAAGAAGCTGCTCAACGGTCGGGTCGCGCCGCTCGAGCGGACCCTCGAGGCCCGGCCGCACCGCGTCATCGAGCACTGAAGCCCGTCACCGGGCACCCGGGCGGCCCACCACCTCCGCGGCCAGGGCCAGCCCGGCCTCCAGCGCCGTCCCGGGGGCGTCGTGGCGCAGCCACCCGGCGAGCACTCCGGCCGTGAGGGCGTCACCCGCCCCGGTGGTGTCGACCACCGGAGCCGGGTGTGCGGGACGGTGCAGCACCGTGTCGCCGGCGGCCCACAGCGCGCCCTCGGCGCCCAGGCTCACCACCACGACCGCGTACCGGGCCGCCAGTGCCCGGGCTGCGGCCGAGGCGTCGGCGCTACCGGCCAGCAGCCGTGCCTCGTCGGCGTTGGGCAGCAGCATCGTGACCCCGGCCGTGTCGGCCAGCCACCGGTCCACGCCGTAGGCGGCCAGGGGTCCGGTCGAGGCCGGGTCGACCGAGACCGTGCACCCGGCGGCCAGGGCGCCGCGCAGCGCGGCCAGCCCGGCGCGTCGAGGTCGGGGATCGAGCAAGGTGTAGCCGGACAGGTGCAGATGGCCCCCGGCGGTCGGGGCCGGGACGTCGTCGGCCCGCAGCTGCAGGTTCGCGCCGCGATCGGCGAGCATGCTGCGCTGGCCGTCGGGCTCCACCAGGCTCACGATCGTGCCGGTGGCCGTGCCTGCCACCGGCCGCAGCGCGGGCCGGACGCCGGCGGCCACGAGCTCGGCGACGAGGCCCGCGCCGGCCGGGTCGTCGCCCGACGCAGCCCGCCAGGACGACCTCGATCCCGCATCGGGCCAGGTGTGCGGCCACGTTCGCGCCTGCGCCACCGCCTCGCGTCCGGATGGTTGCCGGCCGGTCCGACCCCGGCGCCGGCTCCCCGGCCAGGACGACGACGACGTCGGTGTTCGACGTCGCCGACGACGACGACCGCGGGCGCGGCCGGCCCCGCAGGCGTCAACGGGCGGCCAGCGCCGCGGCGATGCGGCCGGCCAGTTCCGCGTTGCGCAGGACCAGGCGCACGTTGACCTCCAGCGTCGCTCCCTCGCTGGCGCGGTGCAGGTGGTCGAGCACGAACGGGGTCACGTCCTTGCCCCGCACGCCTGCGCTGCCGGCGGCGGCGAGTGCGTCGGCGATGACGCGGTCGTGCAACACCGGGTCGAGCTGCTCGCCGACCGGCAGCGGGTTGGCCACCACGACCGCGCCGGGGGCCAGGTCGCGGCGGGCGGCGAACACGGCGGCCGCCTCCTCGGGGCTGTCGACGGCCCAGTCCAGCGTCGAGCCGGAGTCGGCGACGTAGAACCCGGGGAAGGTCGTCGTCCGGTAGCCGACGACGGTGACCGACAGGGACTCCAGTCGCTCCAGGGTGGCCGGCACGTCGAGGATCGACTTGACGCCGGCGCAGACCACGACGAGCGAGGTGCGCGACAGTGCCGTCAGGTCGGCGGACTCGTCGAAGGTCTCGCCCGCGAGCCGGTGGACGCCGCCGAGTCCGCCGGTGGCGAAGACACCGATTCCGGCGGCGGCCGCCAGCAGGGCCGTGCTCGACACCGTCGTCGCTCCGCTGACCCCCAGGCGCGGCCGCCACCGGCAGGTCACGGACGCCGAGCTTGGCCAGGTCCTGGTCCGCGCACACCCGGTCGACCTGCGCCGAGGTGAGCCCGACGTGCGGGACGCCGTCCAGCACCGCGATGGTCGCCGGCACTGCGCCCCCGGCGCGGACCGCGTCCTCCACCTCGTCGGCGGCCGCGCGGTTGTCTGGCCGCGGCAGACCGTGGGCCAGCAGCGTGCTCTCCAGCGCGACGACGGCCCGGCCGGCGTCGAGGGCCTCCGCGACCTCGGCGGACAGGACGAGGCCCGATCGGGGCAGGGACGGGTTCGAGGGCTGCACCCTGTCATCATGGACGGGCCAGCACCGGCCGACGTCGACCAGGGAGTCTGAAGTGGCCAGCAGCGACATCCTCGAGCGGCCGGACGTCCGCGAGTCCGACACCGGCAACGCCAACGAGGTCTTCCACTACGTCCGCAAGAACAAGATCGCCGAGAGCGCCGTCATGGGCACGATGGTCGAGGCGCTGTGCGGCGAGGTCTTCCCGGTGACCAAGAGCCCCAAGCCGGGCAGCCCGGTCTGCCCGGCCTGCAAGGAGATCTACGAGCAGCTCCGCAAGGAGTGACCGGCGTCGTGACGCCCTGAGGGTCAGAGCAGGCCGAGTCGGCGCGCCTCCACCTCGATCTTGGCCTGCCGGCGCTGCCGCCGGCGTCGATGGTGGCGGCGCAGCGGAGCCGGCCGTCGCTGCTGGATGACCGCGTTGAGCTCGGCACCGAGCAGGACGGCCATGCCGAACGAGAAGCAGAACAGCAGGGCGGCGATCGGGGTGGCCAGGGCCCCGTAGGGCAGCGCCGCGGTCAGGATGTCGCTGACGTACGTGCGCAACAGCAGGGCGGCGACCAGGAAGAAGCCGACCGCCAGCATCGCCCCGGGCAGGTGCCGCCGCCACGGCAGCCGGTCGGCCAGGACCACGTGGTAGAAGCTGGTGAGGGCCAGCAGCAGGCCGACGAGGACCGCCGGCCAGTAGACCGCGTTGATGAGACGGTGGCGCCGACGTCTCGCCAGCCGACCGGCAGCAGGTCGATGAGCACGTCCCGGCCGAGCACCAGCAGCGGCAGCATGAGGACGGCGAGCAGCATGCCCACCACGAACAGCCAGAGTGCCTTGAGCCGGGTGCGGATCGGCCCGCGCACGTCGCGCTGGTCGTAGGCGATGACGATGGTGTTCATGAACGTGGCAGTGGCCGACGAGCCCGCCCACAGGGAGAGCACGAAGCCCACGCTGACCAGCTCGAGCCGGCCGGAGCCCAGGATGTCGCGGCAGCGTCGGCGCCACGAGCGAGTCGACGACGTCGGCGGTCAGCACCTCGGCCGAGGCCGCGAGCAACCGGTCCTCGATCTGGCGGATCGACGGTTCGCCGATGACCGAGGTGAGGTAGCCCAGCGACCCCAGCAGGCCGATCAGCAGCGGCGGCACGGACAGGATCTGCCAGAAGGCCGCCTCCGCGGACAGCCCCAGGACCCGGTCGCGCCAGGCCTTCGCCAGCGCGCCGCCCAGCACCTGCAGCGGCGCCCGCACCGGCGCCGGCCAGCCGGCCAGCCGCGGCCTGCGGCCGGGCGAGGACGGAACCGCCGGGGACGGCGAGGCCGCTGCGGGGGCCTGCGGCTCCCGCCCGTCCCCGGACGCGGGTTCGCCGGCGAGCGCCGGCTCTCCGCTGGGCGCGACCGTACTCACCGGTCCAGTGTGCACGTGGGGGGTCGGCCCGGGTCCGCTCGCGCCGCCGGGCACAGGTCCCGCCCGGCGGCGGTCAGTCGCCGTCGGACGGGGAGGGGGTCGGCTCGGCGTCGTCCTCGGGCGAGACGCACCGGATCACCGGTTCGGCGGCGTAGCGCGTGTTGAACTCCTCCCGCTTGACCTCCGCACCCGACTGCAGGTCGTTGAAGACCCGCGTCACGGTGATGTGAAGCCGGTGGAGCCGTTCTGCGGGGCGCACTCGCCGTCGTCCGGCTTCTCCTGCACGGCCGGGGAGCGGATGTCGTAGCGCTCGCTGCTGACCGACTCGATCTCGTAGCGCTTGGTCCCGTAGAAGGTGACCGTGATCGACCCCGGCTCCAGTTGGTGTCGACGAGCACGCCGGTGTCGCTGTCGTTGCGCCACTGCAGGTCGATCGAGCCGTAGTAGACCGTCGCCTCACGGCCGGCCGGGTAGCGGCTGATGTAGTAGCTGTGCGGCTTGTGGAAGACGTCCTCGAGCCCGGCGAAGAACACCGCGTTGAACATCGTCGTGGCGAACTGGCTGATGCCGCCGCCGACCGCGGTCGTGAACTCGCCGTCGCTGATGACGCCGGCCGCGACGTAGCCCTGCGGCCAGTGCCGCGCGGGCCGGTGAACGCGTTGAGGCTGAACGTCTCGCCGGGCAGGACCACGGCGCCGTCGACCTCCTCGGCGACCACGCGGATGTTCGTGCCGCTCTGCGCGTTGGTGAAGTTGGTGGTGAAGCTGCTGATCTCCTCGCGGACGCCGAGCGCCTCGGCCTCCTCGGTCGTGAAGTCGGCCGGGACCGCGCCCAGCTCCGCGGTCACCGACCGTGGCGCCGGCTCGGTGAGCACCGGCATCAGCTGCTCGGCCAGGCGCTGCGGGTCGACCCCGGTGCCGTCGACCGAGGGAACGACGGTCGACCGCTGCCGCCGGACACCTCGAACCGGGCGTCCTCGGCCGACGTGCCGAACTCCTGCAGCCCGTCGCCGAGTGCTGTCTGCAGCGCCGCCGGGTCGACGTCGACGGCCAGTTCCCCGTCGTCGGACGGCGTGAACCGCAGGGACGCGGCGATCGCCGCCACCGGCACCTCGGCGGACGTGCCGCCGTCGTCGCTGACCACCTCGACCGGAGCCGACAGCGCCGGGGTGACCGTCTCGTCCAGCACCCGCTGGGCCTCCTCGGCCGCCACGGAGACCGGGGCGACCTCGACCGGCAGTTCGATCGGCGTGCTCGGGTCCCCGCCGGCCGCCAGTGCCGCGGTGATGGCCTCGGCGGCGACGTCGCGGTCCAACGTGCGGCCGTCGGCGGGCCCCACGATCGACGGGGTGGTGCCGTCGATGGCGATGGTCGCGTCCGACCGGCGGCTGGTCGACCTGCGCGGCGATGGTCTGCGATCTGGGCCGTGAAGGCGGTCTCGTCGTCGGTGTCCAGGACGGGGTCCACCTGGCGCTCGCCGAAGAGGCGTGGTGAGCCGGGTCCAGGGGTTCGAGCGGCTGCTCGGTCGGCCGCGTCGACCGTCGCCGTCGACGTCCAGGCTGATCCCGGCGGCGGTGGGGGAGAACGGCGCGGCTGACGTCGTCGGCCACCACGGTGTGGTCGGCGCTGACCCGCGGCGCCAGTTGCTCCTCGAGGGTCGAGATCGCCGCGGCCGGGGACAGCCCGCCGATCTCGACACCGGCCGACCACGGTGTTGCGGGGCACCTCGCCCGGGCGAGACGAGCAGGTCCACGCCGTAGCCGAGCGGCCAGGACGGCGAACAGCAGGACCGGTGCCAGGACGGCGGGGCGGCGCCACCAGGGGCGACCGGGGCCGCGTGCCTCGGTGCCGGGTGGCGGGCCGGACGGCGTCGACGGGCCGTCCCCGCCCTGCTCGCGGAGCGGCGGCAGGACGCCGGTGGGCGCCGGCTCGACGTCGGACACGGCGGAGGCCCCTGCGGGCGCACCCAGGACGACCGTCTCGTGCTGCGCCGCGGCGGCCTCCGTGGCACCGGGGGCGGTCGGGACCGCGTCGTCGGCCGGTGCGTACCTCTCGGCCGGTGCGGCGTCGTCGACCGGCGAGGCGTCCTCGGCCGGCGCGGCACGGTCGGCGGGCTCGGGCCCTGCCGGCGCGGGGGAGGGGGCAGCGTCGTCCGCGGTGGCTTCCGTCCGGGTCTCGGGCCGGCCCGCCAGCCAGTCGCGGCTGACTGGCCGGGTGTCGTCGATCTCCCGCTCGAACTCCGCCGGCTCGGGCGGTCGGGATTCTCCGTCCGGAGCGGGCCGGGCGCCGACAGGAGGCCGACCGCCGGGGCGGTCGGCAGGCATCCGGACGGTCTCGTCCTGCGCGGGGGGTCGCTGGGTCATTCCGGGTCCTCAGGTCACCGTCGGCCGGGGGGTCCCCGGAAACGACGGAGCCGCCGGCCCTCCGCCGCGCGGGGCGGGCGTCGGACGCGGCGGCGTCGTCGGGTGAAGCAGGTCATCGCGGGCGCGACGATAGCGCCTCGATCAGGCCGTGAGCGCGGCTCGCCGTCAGTCTCGATGATGTCGACGGCGATGTCGCGGAACTTGTCCTCGTACTCACGGGCGTGGTGACCGCAGAACACGAGGTCACTGCCGTTCGCGAGCACGACACGCACCTTGGCGAGCGCGCCACAGCGGTCGCAGTGGAAGGGAACGACCAGGTCGTCGGTGGGGGGGTCGTCGTCAGCGTCTGGGTCATCTCGGCTCATCACTCGCTCTCTACCGCACGGACCCGCGGCTGCGGATCGGCCTCCTGCACAGCGCCAGGATGGCCCCTCGGATTCCCGATCCGGCCGTTGTGGCCGAGGACTCGCCGGAGGCGGTGAGACCGAGGCCGCAGTGGCTGGTGGTGGAGCGGGTCGCAGGGGACGTCACTGGGTCGTACTGGTCGGGGTCGGACAGTTCTTACGGTTCTTCTGGCGCCGGCCCTCGGCCGGATGTGGGTCCGCTGCATGTCTTGACGGCACCCACGCTACGCCGTCTACCCCGACGACGACGCCGCGAACCGACGGCCTAGCGCCGAGGGGTGAGATCGTGACCTTCCCGACATCTGTGCAATGAGTTCGTGTCCGCCCCACCCGCCTCTCGCGCCCCGCCTGTCTGCGGGAGTCGATGCACGGGAGAGGGCCGGAACGGTGTCCGTCCCGGCCCTCTCCCGTGCAGTCGTGCGGGTCTGCTCAGTCCAGGTAGTCGCGCAGCACCTGGGAGCGGCTGGGGTGGCGCAGCTTCGACATCGTCTTGGACTCGATCTGCCGGATCCGCTCACGGGTGACGCCGTAGACCTGGCCGATCTCGTCGAGCGTGCGCGGCTGGCCGTCGGTGAGGCCGAAGCGCAGTCGCACCACGCCGGCCTCCCGCTCCGACAGCGTCTGGAGCACGCTGGTCAGCTGGTCCTGCATGAGCGTGAAGCTGACCGCGTCGACGGCCACGACGGCTTCGGAGTCCTCGATGAAGTCGCCGAGCTGGCTGTCGCCCTCGTCGCCGATGGTCTGGTCGAGGCTGATCGGCTCCCGGGCGTACTGCTGGATCTCCAGCACCTTGTCCGGGGTGATGTCCATCTCCTTGGCCAGCTCCTCCGGCGTGGGCTCGCGGCCCAGGTCCTGGAGCAGCTCGCGCTGGATGCGGCCGAGCTTGTTGATGACCTCGACCATGTGCACCGGGATGCGGATGGTGCGGGCCTGGTCGGCCATGGCGCGGGTGATCGCCTGGCGGATCCACCAGGTGGCGTACGTGGAGAACTTGTAGCCCTTGGTGTAGTCGAACTTCTCGACCGCGCGGATCAGGCCGAGGTTGCCCTCCTGGATCAGGTCCAGGAACGCCATGCCGCGGCCGGTGTAGCGCTTGGCGAGGGAGACCACGAGGCGGAGGTTGGCCTCGAGCAGGTGGTTCTTGGCGCGCTCGCCGTCGCGGACGATCCAGTTGAGGTCGCGGCGCATCTGCGGCGAGATCTTCTGGCCCTCCTCCTCGACCTGGCGCAGGCGCTCGGCGCCGTAGAGCCCGGCCTCGATCCGCTTGGCGAGGTCGACCTCCTCCTCGGCGTTGAGCAGCGCGACCTTGCCGATCTGCTTGAGGTAGGCGCGGACGGAGTCGGCCGATGCGGTGAGCTCGGCGTCCTTGCGCGCCTGGCGCAGCGCCTCGGACTCCTCCTCGTCGTCCCACTCGAAGTCGGTGCCCTCGGCGGCCGTCTCCTCCTCGGCGGCGGCTTCCACCTCCGCCCCGTCGGGGCCGGTCACGACCGTCTCGTCGATCTTGAGGCCCTCGCCGCCGGCGTCGACCACGGCGGTCGTGGTGCCGCCACCGGCGACCGCGGTCAGCACGGTGCCCTCGCCGGCACCGGGCGACGGGGCGATGGCCGGCTTGCGCGCGGCGGGCGCCTTCGCGGGGGCCTTGGCGGCCGGCTTCTTGCGGGGGGCCGCGGCGGTCTTCACCGGCTTCACGGCGGTGGCCTGCTTCGCGGGGGTGGCGTCACCGGCGTCGGCCGGCGGAACTGCGGCGCTTGCCCGGGTGGTACGGCTACCGGCGGCGACACCTGCTCCGCTTGGGAGTGCTCGCGCGGCTGCTTCCGGTGCTGGCTGGTCGGCGGGCACTCAGGTTCCTTCCCGTACTGGGGTTCGTTCCCCGGGGCGCCGTGGCACCCGGGCAGCGGCTCCGGCCGTCGTCCCGGTAGCGAGGAGGTCCCGTCGTACCGGCGCGGCGTTTGGCCGACGGGCGGGCGGGGGATCCCTCCCGGCTGGAGGGCGACGGGCTGGGGCACCGCCATTGTAACGACGCGCTGCGCGGATTCCACCGCTTCCGTGACGTGGTCCTCGCTTCGAGGGGCGAGCACGACGGGCGTCCGCGGCCCGGACATCACGCCGGCCACCGGCTGAGGTGCTCGTGGGCGGCCAGTGCGGCGCCCACGATGCCCGCGTCGTTGCGCAGCTCCGCCGGCGACCACCGGCGTCCGGGTGGCTGAGCAGCGGCACCCACTTGTCGGCCTTCTTGCTCACCCCGCCGCCCGACGATGATCAGGTCGGGCCACAGACCGCGTCTCGAGGACGTCGAGGTAGCGGTCCACCCGCTTTGCCCACTCCGGGTAGGAAAGGCCCTCCCGCTCACGTGCTGCCGCCGAGGCGCGCTGCTCGCCGTCACTCGCCGTCCACCTCGATGTGACCGAACTCGGTGTTGGGCACCAGATGCCCGTCGATGAACAGCGCGCTGCCGATCCCGGTGCCGAACGTGAGCATGAGGACCACCCCGCGCTGGTCCCGACCGGCGCCGTAGCGCATCTCGGCGAGACCCGCGGCGTCGGCGTCGTTCAGGGTCTGCACCGGGCCAGGGACCAGGCGCTCGAGGCCGGCGTCGACGTTCGTGCCGATCCAGCTCCTGTCGACGTTGGCCGCGGTGTGCGCGACGCCCTTCTTCATGACGCCGGGAAAGGTCACGCCGATCTCGTCGGTCCAGCCGAAGCGGTCGACGATGTCGGCGACGATGGCGTAGACGGCATCGGGGTGCGACGGCTGCGGGGTGTCGACCCGGATCCGCTCGGCGATCCAGCCGGCCTTCACCCAGGTCGACCAGTGCACCCCTTGATTCCGCTGCCGCCGATGTCCACCCCGAAGCTGCGCATGCGGTCAGGCTAGTGATCAGACGTGTGCCGAGCAGACCGGCTGCGGCAGGATCGGCCCGGTGACCGACCACCCCGATCCCGCCGACCTGCTCGCCCTGGCGACCGACACCGCCCGGGAGGCGGCCGACCTGGTCGCCCGCGGCCGCGCGTCGGCAGCCGACGACGTCGACGTCAAGTCCAGTTCCGTGGACGTCGTGACCGCCGTCGACCGGGCCAGCGAGGAACTGATCGTCGGCCGGCTGCTCGGGGCCCGGCCGGACGACGGCGTCCTGGGGGAGGAGGGCGCGGCGAGGACCGGGACGAGCGGCGTGCGCTGGGTGGTCGACCCGATCGACGGCACGGTGAACTTCCTCTACGGCGTGCCCGCGTACGCCGTGTCGATCGCCGCGGAGGTCGACGGGTCCGTCGTGGCCGGCGTCGTGCTCAATGCCGCGACGGGCGAGCTGTTCACCGCCACCGCCGGGGGTGGGGCCACGCTGACGGCCCAGGGGGTGCCCGTGGCCGCAGCGGCTGACGGGCAGCCGCCCGCCGTCCCTGGAGCAGACCCTGGTCGCCACCGGGTTCGGCTACCGGGTCGAGCAGCGTCGCGCCCAGGGGGCGGTGGTCGCGCGGCTGCTCCCGCAGGTGCGCGACATCCGGCGGTTCGGCAGCTCGGCTCTCGACCTCTGCGCCGCGGCGGCCGGCCGGGTCGACGCCTACTACGAGCTGGACCTCAAGCCGTGGGACCACGCGGCGGGCGCGCTGGTCGCCGCCGAGGCGGGCCTGGTGGTGACCGGTCTGGCCGGCCGGCCGTTCGCCGAGCCGATGGCGGTCGCGGTCGCCCCCACGGTCGCCGAACCCTTCCTCGCCCTGCTCGCCGACCTGCACGCACCCGCCGTCTGACGGGCTCAGCAGGTGGACGGCGAGGTCCTCCGCCGGGACCAGGGCCGCCGCGATCTCCTCGGGCTGCGGCCAGATCGGTGAACTCGGGTCCGATCACCAGGTCGACCAGTCCGGTGGCCCGGGTGTCCTCGTAGGTCGCCGGCGCCGGGCAGGTACAGCGAGAGGTAGCGGGCGGCGTCCGTCCCGGGCGCCCGTGCCGCACCTCGCCGACGCCGGTGACCTCGCGGTCGGTGCCGTCGTTGCCGATCTCGTCGATGATGAACCCGCGCTGCTGCAGCTGCTGGGCCACGCGCTGGGCCTGCCCGGCGCGGTCGGTGGCGTTGAGCACGCGGACGGCGATCGTCGTGGGGTCGAGGGACGGCGGAGCCTCGGCGGCCGATTGCGCAGGCGGCCTCCTGCGGTCGCGCGCCGCTCGGCGTCCTGGCGCGCAGGACGTTCCACCACACCCCGAGGGCGACGAGGGCGAGCACCAGCAAGAAGACCAGCGGCGGGATGGGGCGGCGGCCGCTGCGGGCGCGCACCGGCGGACGCTCGGTGCTCGCTTGCGTCCCGCTCATGGCTCCTCGGCACGTCCCGGTGGTCAGCAGCGAGTCTAGGTGCGGGTCGGGGGCCTAGATCGCACCGTCGTCCAGCGCGGCGCGTCCCAGCTCGACGCACGGATCGATCCGCTCGGCGTACCCGGAGGTGTCCTTGCCGGCCATCGCCCCGGCGGCCGACCGGGCGACGATCCCGGCGACGATGGCGGCGAACTTGAAGAACGCGAACCCGACGTACCAGTTGCAGGTCGGACAGGTCGAGCACCGGTGCGCTGGGCGTAGCGCTCGGCCACCTCCCGGCGGGTCGGGAAGCCGGGCAGCGCGGTCACCGGGCTGAGCATCGACGCGCGGTCCTCGCCCGCCTCGGGCCAGTAGACGAACAGCAGGCCGACGTCGGTCAGCGGATCGCCGAGGGTCGACATCTCCCAGTCCAGGACCGCCTTGATCCGCCCCGGGAGCGCCGGGATCGAGCAGGCAGTTGTCCAGCCGGTAGTCGCCGTGCACGACGCTCGAGCGCTGCGTCGGCAGGCACCGTCTCGGCCAGCCGAGCGGCCAGCGCGTCCAGGCCGGGCCGGTCCTGGTCGCGGGTGGCCTCCCACTGCTTGGTCCAGCGTCGCACCTGGCGGGCGGCGAAGCCCTCGGGCCGGCCGAAGTCGGCCAGGCCGACCGCGGCGGGTCGACGTCGTGCAGGTCGGCCAGGACGTCGACGAGGCCTTCGCCGATCGCCCGCCGCTCGCTCGGGCTCGTCGGCGTAGCCGGCCGGCAGGTCTCCGACGACGTGGACGCCGACGACGCGTTCCATCACGTAGAACGGGGCGCCCAGCACCGCGGCGTCGGTGCACAGGTGCAGGGTGCGCGGCACCGGAACGGCGGTCGGGGCCAGGGCGGTGATGACCCGGTGCTCGCGGGCCATGTCGTGCGCGGTCGCCAGCACGGCCCCGGTGGGCGGCCGCCGGAGGATCACCGGGTCGTGCGCCGGAACCCCTCGGGAGTGACGAGGTAGGTGAGGTTCGACATGCCGGCGGCGATGAGTTCGACGCGCACCGAGCGCCACTGCTCGTCGGCGAACGCCGTGGC
Source organism: uncultured Actinomycetota bacterium (assembly GCA_963723745.1). GTDB lineage: Bacteria > Actinomycetota > Actinomycetes > Mycobacteriales > Geodermatophilaceae > CAVRRZ01. Next base: position 596,470 of record CAVRRZ010000005.1, on the reverse strand, counting down.
CAGGTACGGCCCGACGACGGCTGGATCAGCACCCACCGGAGTCGACATCGCGGCAGGGTAACCTCTGGCGCTCCGCGGCCTGGCCGCCCGGATCCGCCCCGCCGCCGCGCGGGGGTCCACCTCGAGAGGGGTGGGCACAAATCGGAGCCCGGCACGGCGTTGGGGGGCTGCCGGTCCCGTATCGAGCGACGTCCGCCATCGGCGTCGCCGGGCAGACCGACCGGCGGCCACCCGGCCGCCGGACCGAGGCCACCGGCCGCCCCGGCGGCCGGCCACGACGCGGGACACCCCGGCGCCGAGTCAGACGAGCGGGCGAGCATGCGCCCGCGAGAACCCCGGAGGAGGGGCACACCCCATGGCCACCGACTACGACGCCCCGCGTCGCAACGAGGCCGACGAGCTCGGCGAGGACTCGCTCGAGGAGCTCAAGGCCCGTCGGGCCGAGGCGCAGTCCTCGTCGGTCGACGTCGACGAGACCGACTTCAACGAGAACCTCGAGCTGCCCGGCGCCGACCTGTCCAACGAGGAGCTGACCGTCCGCGTCCTGCCGAAGCAGGAGGACGAGTTCACCTGTTCGCGCTGCTTCCTCGTGCAGCACCGCAGCCGGCTCGCCGCGACCAAGGGCGACCAGCTCTACTGCCGGGACTGCGCGGCCTGATCCCGACGACGACGGGATGACGGGGCAGCCCGGGAGCGAGCGACCGGTACCGCACGGCGGCGGCACGCGACGTGCCGCCGCCGCGCCCTGTGCCGGCCCGGCCGGCCGACGGCTCCGGTGCGGACGGCGGGGCGGCCGCGCCCTTGACCCGTGCCGCGCGGGCGGTCGCCGACGCGGTCGCCGGCCTGCTCGACGACCGCGCGGGCTCCGTCGGCGGGCCGGATGCGGGTCCGCGGCGTCCCGGTGCGTCGGCCCTGCGGGACGTCGTCGGTGCGGTGGCGGGGGCGGTGCGTGGCGCCCGCGGGCCGCCGAGCAGCCGGCCGGCTCACCGGATGCCGAGTCGATGTCGCAGGACCGCACCCCGACCGCGCTGCTCGGCGACCTGCTGGCCGCGGCCGCGCCGCGCCTGCCGGTCCGCGACGCCGACGCGCCTGCGGCGGGCGCACCCCGGTGCCGGAGACGAGGAGATCGCCGACGCGCTCGTCGCCCGCGCCGCACGGCTGACCACGGGCATCGGCGCGGCCACCGGCGGGCTGGCCGCCGTCCACTGGTTCGCCCCGGCGTCCCTGCTGGCCGTGCCGCTGGAGCTCGGTGCCGAGACGGTGCTCGTCGCCGGGATCGAGGTGGTCCTCGTCGGCGAGTTGCACGAGCTGTACGGACGCCGGCCTCCCGGCGACGCCCGCGAGCGCGCGGCGACCTACCTGGCCAGCTGGTCGGCACGTCGGGCGGTCGGCAACCCTGGCCCCGCGGGACTGGGCTCCGTGCTCAGCGCCGCGGGCATGCGTGCCCTCCGTCGTCAGGTGACCCGGCGGCTGGCCAGGGCGATCCCCGCGGCCGCTCCGTTCCTGGTCGGCGCGGCCCTCGGTGGGCGCGGCAACCGGCGCGCCACCGAGTCGCTGGCCGCAGCGGCTGCGCAGCGACCTGCGGGGTCCGCGGCCCGCGCTCGAGGGCTGACCGCGCCGGCCCCGGGTGCCGCGGGCGCGGCGGGCCCGCGCGCGGCTAGGGTCGCCGATCGTGCCCGTTCTCCGCCGAGCTCGACGTGCCCGTCCGGCTGCTGTCGCCGGACGGCGACACCCCTCGCTACGCCCTGCCCGGCGACGCCGGCGCCGACCTCTCGCTCGCCGAGGACGTCGAGCTCGCCCCGCTGCAGCGGGCGCTCGTCGGCACCGGGGTCGCGGTGGCCATCCCCGAGGGCTACGCCGGCTTCGTGCACCCCCGCTCGGGCCTCGCGCACCGGGCCGGGCTGAGCCTGGTGAACGCCCCGGGCACGATCGACGCCGGCTACCGGGGCGAGATCAAGGTCAACCTGATCAACCTCGACCCGACCACGCCCGCTGACCCTGCGCCGGGGTGACCGCGTGGCCCAGCTCGTCGTGCAGCCCGTCGTCCGGGCGCGGTTCGTGCCGGTCGACGAGCTGCCCGGCAGCGAGCGCGGGGAGGGCGGGCACGGTTCCACCGGCGGCATGCCGCGGCCGCGGCGGAGGGGCGGACTGACATGCCGTTCGGACGACGACGCAACCGGATCGACCGCAGCCTCCGTGAGCGCGGGGTGCCGCCGGAGCCGCAGGTCCGGCAGCGGGCGGTCGAGACCACGACCGGCCCGTGGGACGAGGCCGACGCGCCCGAGGACAGCGGACCCCGCATCGAGCTCGGCTCCCTGCGGCTGCCGGCCCGCCCCGGTACCGAGCTGCGCGTCGACCTCAACCCACAGAGCAAGGTGATCGGCGCGACGCTGCGGGCGGGCGACTCGCTGCTGCAGGTGCAGGCGTTCGCCGCGCCGCGTGCCGGTGGCATCTGGGACGACGTGCGGGCGGACCTGGCGCGCAACGCGTCGGGCCAGGGCGCCTCGCTGAGGGAGGTCGAGGGCCCCTTCGGCCCCGAACTGGTCGGCACGGTGCCCACGGTTCCGCCGGCCCGACCCGACGAGCCGGCTCCGAAGCCGGTCCGCCGTCCGGCGCGGTTCCTCGGCGTCGACGGCCCGCGCTGGTTCCTGCGCGGCATGATCACCGGTTCCGCGGCGGCCGACGGCGAGGCCGCCGGCCTGCTCGAGGAGGTCTTCGCCGACATCGTGGTGGTCCGCGGGCACGAGCCCATGCCGGTCCGTGAGCAGCTGCCGCTGTCCCTGCCTCCCCAGGCGGCCGCGCAGGTGGCCCAGCAGCAGGCGGCCCGGCAGGCCGGCGGGGCGAGCGCCGCCGGAACGCGGCCGGCATCGCCTCCCGCGGCGCCCCCGGCCGGGCCGGCGACCGACGCCTGACCGGTGCCGGCGCCGGACCTGGTGCACCGCTACGGCGACGCGCCCGACCAGTTCCTCGAGGTCTACCTGCCGGCGGCGTCGCGTGCGCCCACGGCCGTCGTCCTGCACGGCGGGTTCTGGCGGGCCGCCTACGGCGTCGACCTCGCCCGTCCGCTGGCCCAGGACCTGGCGGCGGCGGGGTGGGCCGCCGTGGCCGTGGAGTACCGCCGCGTCGGTGAGGGCGGGGGCTGGCCGGCCACGCTGGACGACGTGGCCGCCGCCGTGGACGCCCTGCCCGACCTGCCGGCGGCCGACCGGTTCGACCTGTCCGACCTGACGGTCGTCGGGCACTCGGCGGGGGGTCACCTGGCGGCCTGGGTCGCGGGCCGGCACCTGCTGCCGGCCGGTGCACCCGGCGCCGCGCCGCGGGTGCGGGTCACCGGCCTCGTGCTGCAGGCGGGGGTGCTCGATCTCGCCGACGCCGACCGGGACGGGCTGGGGCGCGACGCCGTCCGTGAGTTCCTGGGGGGCCGCCCACGGGAGGCCCCCGACCGCGCGGCCACGGCCGACCCGGTCCGTCTGGTCCCGACCGGCGCCCGCGTCCTCTGCGTCCACGGGGCCGACGACGACGTGGTCCCCCCGCGCCAGAGCGAGCGCTACGCGGCGGCCGCCCGGGCCGCCGGCGACTCCGTCGAGGTGCGCATCGTCGAGGGGAACCACATGCTGCTCGTCGACCCGGGGGAGGCTCCGTGGCAACTCGTCCGGGAGTGGCTCGTACCGCCGCCGCGACGGCGCTGAGAAGGCTTACTCTGGGCCCGTGACCGAGACCCGCACGCGCGGGCTGGCTCGTCGCGCACGCTGCAGCGGATGACCGCTGACGACCAGGCGATCGACGCCGAAGGACTGCGCGCCGACACGGTCAGTGCCGGCTGCGAGCCGGTGGGCTCCTGCCGCAAGGGGGAGGTCGTCACCGTCACCGGGCGGCTCAAGTCGGTGGTCTACACCCCGCGCGAGACGGTGCCGACCCTGGAGGCCGAGCTGTTCGACGGGTCCGGCTCGGTGACGCTCGTCTGGCTCGGCCGCCGGCGCATCCCCGGCATCGAGCCGGGCCGCACGCCTCACCGCCCGCGGCCGGTTCGCCGCCTTCGACGGCAGCCGCGTCATCTACAACCCCTGGTACGAGCTGAGCGCCGGGTGAGCGCTGCGCCGACCGCCACCGCCACCGCCACCGCCGAGCCCCCAGCCGAACCCGCAATCGAGCGCCCAGCCGAACCCGCATTCGAGCCCGGAGCCCGCCGTCGGCTCCCGGCCCGCGGAGCCTGCGCCGGCGACGCTGACGTTCGACCGGCACCTGGTGCTCGAGCAGCTCGGCGGCTGGCGCGGGATGCTCGACGCCACCTTGCCGACGATCGCGTTCATCGTCGCCAACTCGATCGACGGGCTGCGGACCGGGATCTGGGCCGCGCTCGCCGCCGCGGTCCTGGTGTTCCTGCTCCGGCTGCTGCGGCGGGAGAGCGTCCAGCAGGCCGTCAGCGGGCTGTTCGCCGTCGGCATCGCCGTGGCCATCGCCGCCTACTCCGGGCAGGCGCGCGACTTCTTCGTCCTCGGCATCTTCCGCAACGTGGCGATCGGTGCCGTGCTGCTGGGCTCGATCGCGCTGCGGCGGCCGCTGGTCGGTTACATCGCCGAGTTCCTGGCGCCCAGCCATCTCGGCGCGCTCGCCACCCACTCGCTGCCGGGGCTGCGGCGGCGCATCGACGGGACGGGCGCGACCCTGCCCTTCCGGCCGCCCGCGGACCCGGAGACCGGCCGCCCGGTCGCCGACCCGGAGCCCGAGCGGCACTGGCGGGACGATCCCGCGGATGCTGCGCGCCTACACCTGGCTGACCGTGCTGTGGGGCGGCGACCTTCCTGCTGCGCGCCGCCGTGCAGGGACCGCTCTACCTGGCAGAACGAGGTCGGAGCTGCTCGGCACGGCGTCGGTGGTGCTGGGGCTGCCGCTCACCGCCGTCGTGCGTCGTCGTCACCCTCTGGGTGGTCGCGCGGCTGCACCGTCACCGCAGCGACGGCCCGCCCGCTCCCGCCGCCTGAGCGCCTCCGCTCAGCCCCGCACGTGCGGGCTGAGCACCTGCTGCAGCTCCTCCTCGACGTCGGCGTGGGTGACGAACAGCAGCTCGTCGCCGGCCTCGAGCGGCTCGTCGGGGCTGGGCGTGATCACCCGCTCGCCGCGCAGGATCGCGGTGAGCACCGTCTCCCGCGGCAGCGGCACGTCGCGCAGCGGCCGGCCGACCCACGGGGTGTCCTCGGCGAGCGTGATCTCGACGAGGTTGGCCGCCCCCTTGCGGAAGCTCATCAGCCGGACGACGTCGCCGACGGTCACCGCCTCCTCGACCAGGGCGGCGAGCACCCGCGGGGTGGAGACGGCGACGTCGACGCCCCACGACTCGGTGTAGAGCCACTCGTTGCGCGGGTCCTTGACCCGGGCGACCACGCGGTTGACCGCGAACTCGGTCTTGGCCAGCAGCGAGACGACGAGATTGGCCTTGTCGTCGCCGGTGGCGGCGACCACCACGTCGCAGGTGGCCAGCTGCGCCTCCTCGAGGGAGGCCACCTCGCAGGCGTCGGCCTGCACCCATTCCGCGCCGGGCACCGAGCGGGTGCGGACCTTGCGGCCGTCCTTCTCGATGAGCATCACGGTGTGCCCGTTGTGCAGCAGCTCCCCGGCGATGGACCGGCCGACGGCGCCGGCGCCCACGATGGCGACGCGCATCAGCGCTGCCCTCCGTGCGTCGGTCCCTGCGCCGACCACGCGGTGCACCTCGGGCGGTGATCTCGTCGGTCGCCGCCACGACCAGGTGGTCACCGTCCTGCAGGACGGTGCCCGCCGTGGGCAGCTGTGCCTCGCCGAACCGGACCAGCCAGGCGGCCCGCGCCCCGCTGGCCGCCTCGAGGTCGGTGAGCTTGCGGCCGACCCAGGGCTCGGTCACGGCCACACGCATGAGCAGCACCTTGCCGGTGGGCTCCCGCCACAGCTCGCTGACCTTCTCCGACAGCAGCTCGCGCGAGCAGCCGGTTCACCGTCCACGGCACCGTCGCCACGCTGGGCATGCCCATGCGCTCGTAGACCTCGGCGCGCTTGGAGTCGTAGATGCGGGCGACGACGTGCTGGACGCCGAAGGTCTCGCGGGCCACCCGGGCGCTGATGATGTTGGAGTTGTCGCCGCTGCTGACCGCCGCGAAGGCACCGGCCGAGTCGATGCCCGCGTCGAGCAGGGTCTGCCGGTCGAAGCCCAGCCCGGTCACCTGGCGGCCGCCGAACTCGGGTCCCAGCCGGCGGAAGGCCTCCGGGTCCTGGTCGATGACCGCGACGCTGTGGCCGACCTGCTCCAGCCGGCGGGCGATGGCGGAGCCGACGCGGCCGCAGCCCATCACGACCACGTGCACGAGTGCGCCTCCTGCTCCCTGGTGGCGAAGTTCCTGTCGCGGCGCGCCGTCCACCTGCGCGTCACCCGGCGCGAAGCTACACCCGGGCCGTGGATCGGCAGCCGCGACCGGCCGCCGGCGGACGTGCCGAGAGCCACGCCGTCGGGACCGGCTGGTGCGGGCCCGCAGCGTCCGTACCATCGCCGCCGTGCCCAGCCTGTCCGAACTCGGACAACTCCCGAAACGCCTGGTCCTCGGTCGCGCGGTGCGCAGCGACCGGCTCGGCGAGTCGCTGCTGCCCAAGCGGCTGGCGCTGCCGATCTTCGCCAGCGACCCGCTGTCCTCGGTGGCCTACGCGACGCAGGAGATCCTGATCGTCCTGACCCTGGCGGGCACCGCGTTCCTGTACCTGACGCCGTGGCTGGCGGCGGCCGTCGTCGTCCTGCTCGTCACCGTGGTGCTGTCCTACCGCCAGGTGGTGCACGCCTACCCCTCCGGCGGCGGCGACTACGAGGTGGCCGATGAAGAACCACGGCCAGTTCGCGGCGCTCGTCGTCGCCAGCGCGCTGCTGGTCGACTACGTGCTGACCGTCGCGGTGTCGGTCTCGGCCGGCACGGACAACATCATCTCGGCGTTCCCCGGGCTCAACGAGTACCGCGTGGAGATCGCGCTCGGCCTGGTCGCGCTGCTGGCGGCGCTGAACCTCCGGGGGGTGCGGGAGTCGGGGCGTGCCTTCGCCGCGCCGACCTACCTGTTCATCACCGCCCTGGCCGTCATGATCGGCACCGGGCTCGTCCGCTACTTCTTCAGCCCGGGCGGCGTGGTCGCCGAGAGCGCCGGGTACGACGATCACACCGGAGCCGGGGTACGGCGAGCTCGGCGGCCTGGCGCTGGTCTTCTTCGCGCTGCGGGCCTTCGCGTCCGGGTGCACCGCGCTGACCGGGGTCGAGGCGATCGCCAACGGCGTGCCGGCCTTCCGGCCGCCGAAGAGCCGCAACGCGGCCACCACCCTGGCCTGATGGGCGGCATCGCGGTCGCTGCTGTTCGCCGGGGTCACCGCCCTGGCGCTGCTGTCCGGGGTCAAGTACGCCGAGTACCCCTGCGACCTGGTCGGCTTCACCGACTGCGAGACCGAGCCCCAGCGCACCGTGATCGCGCAGATCGCGGCGGCGACCTTCGGCGGCGACCAGTCGGTCGGCTTCTTCTGCAGTCCAGGCGCTCACCGCGCTGGTGCTCATCCTCGCCGCGAACACCGCCTTCAACGGTTTCCCGCTGCTGGGCTCGGTGCTCGCGCAGGACCGGTTCATGCCGCGCCAGCTGCACACCCGCGGCGACAAGCTCGTGTACAGCAACGGCATCCTGCTGCTCGCCGGTTTCGCGGGGCTGCTCGTCCTGGTCTTCGACGCCGACGGTCAGCCGGCTGATCCAGCTCTACATCCTCGGCGTCTTCACCAGCTTCTCGATCGGCCAGTGGGGCATGGTCCGGCACTGGAACCGCGAGTTGCGGACGACGCACGAGCCGCAGGACCGCCGGCGGATCCGCCGCTCCCAGGTCGATCAACGCCGTCGGCGGCACCCTCACCATCGGTCGTGCTGGCGATCATCGTGATCACCAAGTTCACCCACGGCGCGTGGCTGGTGCTGGTGGCGATGCCGATCCTCTTCGGCCTGATGAAGGCCATCAACAAGCACTACTCGCACGTGGCCGAGCAGCTCGTCCCCGACACCGAGTCGCGGATGCTGCCCAGCAAGGTGCACGCCGTCGTCCTGGTCTCCAAGGTGCACAAGCCGACGCTGCGTGCCCTGGCCTTCGCCCGCGCCACCCGGCCCGACCACCTGACCGCGCTCACGGTCAACGTCGACGACGAGGAGACCCGCGCGCTGCAGGCCGACTGGGAGCGTTACGACCTGCCGGTGCCGCTCACCGTCGTGGAGTCGCCCTTCCGCGAGATCACCCGTCCGGTCGTCGACCACGTCAAGGCGATCCGGCGCGACAGCCCGCGCGAGATCGTCGTCGTGTTCGTGCCGCAGTACGTGGTCGGGCACTGGTGGGAGAACCTGCTGCACAACCAGAGCGCGCTGCGGCTGCGGGCGCGGCTGCAGTTCCAGCCCGGCGTGATGATCACGTCGGTGCCCTGGCAGCTGGAGAGCTCGATCGGACGCGAGGACTACGGCCGGGCCGGTGTCGCCACGGGCCCCGGTGACCTGCGCCGCGGCCTCGCCGACGAGGGCGAGGGCACCCCGTATGGCTAGCGGCCGCCGGACCTCCGCACGGCGCGGCGCGCGGCCCGCCCGGCAGGAGCGGCCCGATCGAGGAGGCGGCTGGGTCGGTCGGGAGTTCGAGGTCACCGTCGGGCCCGGTCGCGCACGGCGGTCACTGCGTGGCCCGGCACGAGGGCCGGGTGGTCTTCGTCCGCCACGCGCTGCCGGGGGAGCGGGTCGTCGTCCGGGTGACCGAGGACCGGCACCCGGGCTTCTGCCGCGCCGACGCGGTCGAGGTCCTCGAGGCCTCGCCGCACCGGGTCGAGCGGCCATGCCCGTACAGCGGCCCCGGCCGGTGCGGCGGCTGCGACTGGCAGCACGTCGACCCGGCCGAGCAGCGCCGGCTCAAGGCCGCGGTGGTCCGCGAGCAGCTGGTCCGGCTGGGGCACCTCGACGCGGCTGACCCGACTGTGCGCGACCTGACCGTGGAGGAGCTGCCCGGCGGCCCGCTGCGCTGGCGCTCGCGGGCCCGGTTCGCCGTCGACCGGTCGGGTGCTCCGGGCCTGCGCCGGCACCGCTCGCACGACGTCGTGGTGCTCGACGACTGCCCGATCACCGTCGAACCGGCCGCGGCCGCGGTGCTGGGCCGCCGCTGGCCGGGCGCCGGCGCCGTGGACGTGGCGATCGACTCCGCGGGCGCGGTCACCACCACCCGGCTGGACCGCCGCGGGTCGCCCGACCACCACGCGGGTCCAGCACCCGGGCGCGGAGGTGCCGGAGGAGCCGGCCGGGCGGGCCGCGCGCACGGCGGCCGGGCGCGACTGGGAGGTCGAAGGCACCGGCTTCTGGCAGGTCCACCCGGCCGCCGCCGACGCCCTGGTCGAGGCGGTCGCGGGGCTTCGCCGCCGTCCGCCCGGGGGAGACGGTCCTCGACCTGTACGCCGGCGCGGCCCTCTTCGGCGGCGCGCTGGCTCCCGACGCCGGCTCCGACGGCCGGGTCGTGTGCGTGGAGTCCGACGCCGCCGCGTGCGCGGCCGCGGACGCCAACCTGGCCGGCGCTACCGCAGGCCGAGGTGTGGCAGGGCGAGGTGGACGCCGAGGGACTCACCGGGCTGCTCGCCGACCTGGGCGGCGCTCCGGACGTGGTGGTCCTCGACCCGCCCCGGGCGGGCGCGGGACCGCGGGTCAGCGGTGTCCTCTCCGGCTCCGGAGCGCGTGCCGTCGTCTACGTGGCCTGCGACCCGGCCGCGCTCGGCCGGGACGCCGCGGCGCTGACGCGCGGGCGGCCTACCGGCTGGCCGGGCTGCGGGCCTTCGACGCTTTTCCGATGACCGCGCACGTGGAGTGCGTCGCGCTGTTCCAGAGGCCGATCGCTTCTCACTCAGCGTAACTGATTGGCTTCGGTGAGCCTCAGGATCGCCCGGTCGAGGCGCTGGTCCGCACCCTCACGGGTGAGACGATGTGACGCAGCGTGAACTGCGTGCCTAACGTCGCGGCATGGCTGGTCACGGGGGACGAGCTGCCCGATGGGCGGTGGCAGTGAGCGGTGCGGCCGCGGCCGCGGTTCTGGCGGTGGCCGGAGGGGCGCTCGCCCCGGCGCCGGCCGACCTCGCCCCGGCGGCGGCCGACCTGGCCCCGGCGGCGGCCGACCTGGCCCCGGCGGCGACCGGCGCGGCCGCTCTCGACCCGGCGGTGCCCACGACGGGTCCGACCGCGTCGCCCACCGCCACCCCGGACTCCGGGACGGCGCCCGCCACCTCGGCGGGCCCGTCGTCCTCGGCCGCGCCGCTGCGCACGTCGGCGTCGGGCACCGTGACCGGCGAGACGTCCACGTCGCAGTCCTCCGCCCCGGCCGGCTCGACGTCCGGTTCGCCGGGTGAGAGCGGTAGTGCCGCCGTCATCAGCCGGCCGGTGCCGCCGGCGCGGAGCCCGGACGTGATCCCCGGGGCCTCGCCGTCCGCGCCGTTCGTCTCCTTCATCGGTGACTCCTGGACCGACGGCACCGGCGCCACCGACAAGGTGGGCTACGCACATCTGACTGGTCGCGCGCTCGGCTGGGCCCACCGCGTGCTGGGCGTCGGTGGCAGCGGCTACGTCCGCGGCGGCTCGGGAAACGTGCCCTTCGGTGAGCGCGTGGCACCGGCCGTGGCCGGCGGTCCCGACGTCGTCGTCGTCCAGGGCAGCATCAACGAGCGCAGCACGCCGGGCCCCGAGCTGACCGCGGCGGCCACCGACGTGCTGACCCGGTTGCGGGAGGCCGCCGGCCCGGACACCGCCGTCCTCGTGCTCGGCGCCTCCTACGTGCCGGGGGTGCCGGCCCGGTACGTCGACAAGGTGAACACCTCGGTGCGGACGGCGGCGGCGCGGCTGGGCCTGCCCTTCGTGGACGTCGCCGCCGAGAACTGGTCGGACCCCGCCGACCCGTCGATCTGGGCCGATCCGTACCACGTCAACGACCGCGGGGCGCAGCTCGTGGCCGACCGGCTGGCGCCCCTGCTGCGGGCCGTCGTCGCCGGCTGACGCCGACTCCTCGGCGGGCCCGCCCGACGCATTGGTTACGGTTTGTGCGTGCCCACGTGGGAGTACACCTCGGTCATCACCGCCAACGACGCCGAGTCGCAGCGCGCCGGAGTGAGCGTGAAGTTGCCGAACGGGCAGCTCGAACGCCAGACCGGTGACACCAGCTCGGTGCTCAACCGTCTGGGCGCCGAGGGGTGGGAGCTGGTCAGCTACCACTCCAGCGGCGCCGGCAGCTGGGGCTTCGAGCAGTTCTGGCTCAAGCGGCCGATCGGCGACTGACCGGCCGCCCGTGGACGGCACCGTCCCGCCCGGCTGGCCCGAGCAGGTCCGCCCGCCCGGTGCTCCGGACTGGGAGCGGACGGCGGTCGCCTGGCTGTACGACCTGGTGCCCCCCGACTACCGGGCGCACGAGGTCCTGCGTCGCTACCCGGTGCTCCTGGCCCGCTTCGCCTCCGACCACGTGCGTGCCGGTCTCGAGGCCGCCCGCCAGGGGTGGCGCACCGTGCGGGTGGAGCTCGCCGACCAGCTCCCGGCCGAGGCCATCGAGGCGGCCATGACCGCCTACGAGCGCGAGGGCGCACGGCTGGCCGCCGCGGCACGCGGGGTCGAGGTGGTGGCCGCGGCGCTGCGTGGTGAGCGCTGGGTGCCGCGGCTATAGGCCGGTGTGAGCCTGCATCCACCCGGCCTTCCTGACCGGAAGAGCTGAGAAACCGCAGCTACAGTGGATCGAGCGGCTGCCAGCGTCGCCGTGCATCTGCCGCCGAAGAGAGGACACTTCTCCCTCGTGTCGCTCCTGCGCTCGCTCCGTGGGCCCGAGGATCTCCGGGCCCTCGCCCCCGACGACGCTGCCCGCTCTGGCCGGCGAGATCCGCGACGCCCTGGTCACCAGCGTGGCGAAGACCGGCGGTCACCTCGGCCCCAACCTCGGCGCGTCGAGCTGACCATCGCCCTGCACCGCGTGTTCGAGTCGCCGCGCGAGCCGATCGTCTTCGACACCGGTCACCAGGCCTACGTGCACAAGATGCTCACCGGCCGGATCGAGGGCTTCGACCGGCTCCGGCAGCGCGGCGGGCTCTCGGGCTACCCGAGCCGCGAGCGAGAGCGAGCACGACTGGGTGGAGAACAGCCACGCCTCGACGTCGCTGTCCTACGCCGACGGGCTGGCCAAGGCCTTCGCCGTCCGCGGTGACTCCCGCCCGGTCGTCGCCGTCATCGGCGACGGCGCGCTGACCGGCGGCATGGCCTGGGAGGCGCTGAACAACATCGCCGCCGCCAAGGACCGCCCGGTCGTCATCGTCGTCAACGACAACGGCCGTTCCTACTCGCCGACGATCGGCGGAGTGGCCGACGCGCTGGCCACCCTGCGGCTGCGGCCGGGCTACGAGGAGGCGCTGCTCGCCGTCCGGCAGGCGCTGCACCGCGCCCCGGTCGTCGGACCCGGCGCTCTACGACGCGCTGCACGCGATCAAGAAGGGCCTCAAGGACGTCCTCTCGCCCCAGGGCATGTTCGAGGACCTGGGCATGAAGTACGTCGGCCCGGTCGACGGGCACGACATCGAGGCGATGGAGTCGGCGCTGCGCCGGGCCCGCACCTTCGGCGGGCCGGTGATCGTCCACGCGGTCACCACCAAGGGGTTCGGCTACCCGCCGGCCGAGACCGACCAGATCGACGCCTGGCACGCCACCGGCGTGTTCGACCCCGACAGCGGGCTGTCCTCGCCGGCGTCGAGCCCGCGACTGGACCGACGCCTTCTCCGACGAGCTCGTGCGCATCGGGGCCGAGCGGTCCGACGTCGTCGCGATCACCGCGGCGATGCTGCACCCGACCGGGCTGGCCGCCTTCGCGCGAGCGCTTCCCGGAGCGCACCTTCGACGTCGGCATCGCCGAGCAGCACGCGCTCACCTCGGCCGCGGGCCTGGCCATGGCCGGGTTGCACCCCGTCGTCGCGGTCTACTCGACCTTCCTCAACCGGGCCTTCGACCAGCTCCTCATGGACGTCGCGCTGCACCGCCAGCCGGTCACCGTGGTGCTCGACCGTGCCGGTGTGACCGGGCACCGACGGCGCCAGCGCACAACGGCATGTGGGACATGTCGATCCTGTCCGTCGTCCCGGGCTGCGGCTGGCCGCGCCCCGCGACGAGACCACGCTGCGCGAGGCGCTGCGCGAGTCGGTCGAGGTGACCGACGGGCCGACCGTCGTCCGCTTCCCGAAGGGCTCGCTGCCGCCGGACATCCCCGCGCTCGAGCGCCGCGGCCCGGTCGAGGTCCTGCGCTCCGCCCCCCGGCGCGACGTCCTGCTGGTCGCCGTCGGGTCGCTGGTGCCGGTGTGCCTGGCCGCCGCCGAGCGCGCGGCCGACCACGGCATCGACGTCACGGTCGTCGACCCGCGCTGGGTGCAGCCGGTGCCGGGCGAGCTGCTGGACATGGCGGCCGGGTACCGGCTCGTCGTCACGGTCGAGGACTGCGGCCGGGCCGGCGGGGTGGGCTCGGCGGTCACCCGGGCGCTGCAGGACCGCGACTGCGACGTCCCCGTCCGCACCCTCGGCCTGCCCCAGGAGTTCCTCGAGCACGGCAGCCGGGGGCAGGTGCTGGCCGACGTGGGCCTCACGGAGCAGGACATCGCCCGGCGGATCGCCGAATGGTCGGCCAAGCTCGGCGACCGCGCGGACGCCGCAGCGGTCGAGTCGGTGGACGGAGCCCAGCAGTGACGTCGCGCCGGTGAACGACAACGTCATCGCCGAGATCCAGGTCGCCCCGTCCCCGCCGGGCACGGACGACGACCCGCACGCGCACGTGGAGGCGGCGATCGCGGTCATCGCGGCCTCCGGGCTGCGCTACGAGGTGGGCGCCCTCGGCACCACGCTCGAGGGCCAGGCCGACGCGGTCTGGGCCACCCTGCGCGCGGCCCACGAGGCGATGCTGGCCGCCGGGGCCGCCGCCGGCCTCTCGCACCTGAAGGTGGCCTCGGTGAACCGGACGATGGACAGCCTCACCCGCAAGTTCCGCTGAGCCCCGTGGCCCGCCCGGCACAATGCGGGCCGTGACCGTCTCGCTGCTGCTGGTCCCTCTCGCGGGTGTGCTCGGGGCCTGGCTCGGGGTCCGCCTGACCCGCGGCCGGTCGCGCTGGGTGCGCCTCGCGGGCGGGGTCGTCGCGGGGATTGTCGTCCTCGGGGTCGCCCTCCAGGTGTGGGCGCGCGCGTCGCTCGACCGGTCAGCGGCGGCCCGTGCGGTGGTCTGGTTCGAGGCGGACGTCGACGACATCGACCGTTTTCCCCGGCGGCCGATCCCGGCGGGCGGCGAACCGCTGGTCCTCCGCGAGGGCACGCTGCCGCCCGGAACGCTGGACCGCGTCAGCACCAGGGACGGCGAACGGCACCTCGAGGACCTGGTCGAGGGGTCCGCGACGACGGCCCTGCTCGTCCTCCGGGGCGACGAGATCGTGCTCGAGCGGTACGCGAACGGGGGAGCCGCCGATCGACCGCACACCTCGTTCTCCGTGGCGAAGTCGGTGCTGTCGACGCTGGTCGGCATCGCCATCCAGCGCGGGGAGATCGCGAGCCTCGACGACGCCGTGACCCTCCACGTCCCCGAACTGCTCGACCGCGACCCCCGTTTCGCCGACGTGTCGCTGCGGTCGCTGATCACCATGTCGTCGGGGCTCGGTTACGAGGAGCGGGGCATGCCCTGGAGCGACGACACGACCACGTACTACGCGCCGGACCTGCGCGGGGAGGCGCTGAGCGCCGTCGTCGTGGAGTCGCCCGGCCGCACCTGGCTCTACAACAACTACAACCCGCTGATCATGGGTCTCGTGCTCGAGCGGGCGACCGGGATGCGGGTGGCCGACTACGCCTCCCGGCACCTCTGGGGTCCGATGGGTGCTGAGGCGGACGCGTCCTGGAGCCTGGACAGCGACCGGAGCGGCTTCGAGAAGATGGAGAGCGGGGTCAACGCGCTGCCCCGCGACTACGCCCGGTTCGGCTACCTGTTCGCTCACGAGGGGCAGGTCGGCGGCCGCCGGGTCGTCGACGCGCAGTGGGTGCGCGAGGCGACGGCGAACGACACCTCCGGCGACCCGGCCGAGCGCTACCAGCACTGGTGGTGGGTCGACCTCGAGCGCGAGGGCCGCTTCTACGCGGCGGGCAACCACGGCCAGTTCGTGTACGTCGACCCGGCCACCGACGTGGTCGTCGTCCGTCTGGGCCGGGAGGACGGCGACGTCCACTGGCCCACCGTGCTGCGGGACGTGGCCGACCGGGTCGGCGCCCTTCCTGGCTCGCCGTGAGGCTGGCCGCCGTCAGTCCGGCAGGGAGGCGACGCCCCGTGGCAGGAAGCGGGCGCCGGTGACCGCCTCGCTGGTGCCGGTCCGGTCCAGGTGCGGGGAGATGCCGCCCAGCCAGAACGGCCAGCCGGCGCCGAGCAGCATGCACAGGTCGATGTCCTGCACCGCCTGGACGACGCCCTCGTCCAGCATCAGCGCGACCTCCTGCGCCAGCGCCCGCTCGGCCCGTTCCCGGACCTCGGCCTCGGTCAGCGGGGTGTCGCCGGCATCGATCCCCTCGAGGTCGGGGTCGACGACGCCCGGCTCGCTGTAGACCGACGACTTGCCGAGCTCGACCATCCGCCGCAGGCCCGCCCCGACCGAGAACCGGTCGGGGAAGGCCTCGTGCATCCGCTCGGCCACGTGCAGCGCCACCGGCGGCCCGACCAGCGTGAGCAGCTCGAACGGCGACATCGGCAGGCCCAGCGGGTCCAGCGCGCGGTCGGCCACGGCCACCGGGGTGCCCTCCTCGACGGCGGCGGTGATCTCGCCGAGGAACCGGGTGAGCAGCCGGTTGACGACGAACGCCGGCGCGTCGGCGACCAGCACGCACGACTTCTTCAGCGCCTTGCCGACGGCGAAGGCGGTGGCCAGCGTGGCGTCGTCCGTACGCTCGGCCTTCACCACCTCGAGCAGCGGGAGCACCGCCACCGGGTTGAAGAAGTGCAGGCCGACGACCCGCTCCGGGTGCTCGAGCTTGGCCGCCATCTCGGTCACCGAGAGCGCCGAGGTGTTGGTGGCCAGCACGCACGTCTCGGACACGACCCGTTCGACCTCGGAGAACACCTGCTGCTTGACCGACATCTCCTCGAACACGGCCTCGATGACGAGGTCGGCGTCGACGAAGACGTCCTTGGACAGCGAGCCGGTGACCAGGGCCTTGTGCCGGTTGAGTGCGTCGGGGCTCAGCCGGCCGCGCTGGGCGAGCTTGTCCAGCTCGGCGTGCACGTAGGCCACGCCCTTGTCGACGCGGGCCTGGTCGACGTCGGTGAGGACGACGGGCACCGTCAGCTGCCGCACGAACAGCAGCGCCAGCTGCGAGGCCATCAGCCCCGCGCCGACGACGCCGACCTTGGTCACCGGCCGGGCCAGCTTCCGGTCCGGCGCCCCGGCCGGCCGCTTGGCCCGCCTGTTGATCAGCTCGAAGGAGTACAGCGAGGCCCGCAGCTCGTCGCTCATCAGCAGGTCGGTGAGGGCGTCGTCCTCGGCCGCCGTGCCGGCGGTGAACGACTCGCCGTCGATGCCCGCCCGCGCCAGGTCGAGGAGCTCGACGGCGCGCAGCGCGCCCGGGGAGGCGTCGCGGGTGCGCCCGGTCACCAGAGCCCTCGCCCGCCCGATCGCCTCGTCCCACGCGCTGCGGTCGACCGGCGGCCGGGAGACGGTCACGTCGCCGGCGACGACGGACGCCGCCCACTCCAGTGACCGCTCGAGGAAGTCGGCCGGCTCGAACAGCGCGTCGGCGATGCCGAGCTTCGCCGCCTTCGGCCCCGGCAGCATCCGGTTCTGCGACAGCGCGTTCTCGACGATCACGGTGACCGCGGGGTCGATGCCGATCAGGTTCGGCAGCAGCTGGGTACCGCCCCAGCCGGGGACCAGGCCGAGGAAGACCTCGGGGAAGGCGACGAACGCCCCGCCCGACAGCGTGCGGTAGTGGCAGTGCAGCGCCAGCTCCAGCCCGCCGCCCAGTGCCGCGCCGTTGACGAAGGCGAACGTCGGGATCGCCGAGTCCTTGAGCCGGCGGAAGACCCGGTGTCCCTCGGAAGCGATCTCGCGCGCCTGCTCGGCCGTGCGCACCTGTCCGACGCCGGACAGGTCGGCGCCCACGGCGAAGACGAACGGCTTGCCGGTCACCGCGATGGCCGACGGCGCGGGGGAGTGCGCCGAGATCTCGTCGAGCGCGGCATCCAGCGACGCGATCCCGCCGGGGCCGAAGGTGGACGGGCGGGTGTGGTCGTGCCCGTTGTCCAGCGTGATCAGCGCGAGCTCGCCCGCCATACCGGGCACCCGCAGGTAGCGGACCAGCGCCCGCGTGACGACCTCGTCCTCGACAACCGCGCTCACTTCTCGACGCCCTTCCAGTTGGGGTTCTCCCAGATCACGGAGCCGCCCATGCCGATGCCGATGCACATGGCGGTCAGGCCGTAGCGGACGTCGGGCCGCTCGGCGAACTGCCGGGACAGCTGGGTCATCAGCCGCACGCCGGAGGAGGCCAGCGGATGCCCGACGGCGATCGCGCCGCCCCACGGGTTGACCCGTTCGTCGTCGTCGGCGATGCCGTAGTGGTCGAGGAAGGCCAGCACCTGGACGGCGAAGGCCTCGTTGAGCTCGAACAGCCCGATGTCGTCGATGGTCAGACCGGTGTTCCTGAGCGCCTTCTCGGTGGCCGGGATCGGGCCGACCCCCATGACCTCCGGCTCGACGCCGGCGAAGCCGTAGCCGACCAGCCGCATGCCGACGTCGAGCCCCAGCTCGCGGGCGACGTCCTCGGCGGCGAGCAGGCAGCCGGTGGCGCCGTCGTTGAGCCCCGCGGCGTTGCCCGCCGTCACGGAGCCGTGCGGGCGGAACGGTGTCTTCAGTTCACCCAGCCCGTCGAGGGTGGTGCCCGGTCGCGGCGGCTCGTCGGCGGTGGCCAGCCCCCAGCCCTGCTCGGCCGAGCGCGTCGCCACCGGCACCAGCTCCGGGCCGATCTGCCCGTTGGCGACCGCCTTGGCGTACTTCTGCTGGCTGGCCAGCGCGAAAGCGTCGGCGCGCTCCTTGGTCAGGTGCGGGAAGCGGTCGTGCAGGTTCTCCGCCGTCGCGCCCATCACCAGGGCCGACTCGTCGACCAGCTTCTCCGACACGAACCGCGGGTTCGGGTCCACGCCCTCGCCCATCGGGTGGCGGCCCATGTGCTCGACGCCGCCGGCGATGGCCACGTCGTAGGCGCCGAAGGCGATCCCGGAGGCGGTCGTGGTGACGGCCGTCATCGCGCCGGCACACATCCGGTCGATCGCGTAGCCGGGCACGCTCGTCGGCAGCCCCGCGAGCAGGGCCGCGGTGCGGCCGATGGTCAGCCCCTGGTCGCCGATCTGCGTGGTGGCGGCGATCGCCACCTCGTCGACGCGCTCCGGCGGCAGCGCCGGATTGCGGCGGAGCAGCTCCCGGATGCACCGGACGACGAGGTCGTCGGCACGGGTCTGCGCGTAGATGCCCTTCGGGCCGGCCTTGCCGAACGGGGTGCGCACGCCGTCGACGAAGACGACCTCGCGCAGCGCGCGTGGCTGCCGCTCTCGAGATGACACTCAGACCTCCGCGGGAGTTCGGGACGACGCCGGTCGGGCATCGCCACCGGATAAGTTACCCGCCGGTAACTGTGGAGGCGAGCCGCCCCGCGGTCACTCCCAGATGTTGTCGTGCCCGAGCAGCTCGGTGCGGCCGAGGAGCACTCCCTCGGCGGTGACGCCCTCCACCTTCCCGAGGTGCTGGGGGAGCGGGGTCACCAGCACACCGTCGGTCACCGGCTCCTCGCCCGCGAACGTGCCGTTGCTGCCGTACAGCCGGACGCTGGCGACCCCCGGCGGGGCCAGCGCGACCAGGACGGGGCCACCCGACCGGCCGTCGGCGCCGTAGATGTCGCACCCGGCCGCGAGCAGCCGCTGCTCGACGGGTGCGGTGACCGGGCGGATCTCCAGCCCGCACTCACCGCCCATCGAACCGTTCGCGTCGTCGGCGATCCACCACTGCACGGTCACGACCTGCGCGCCGCTGGGCACGGTCACGGTCACCACCGCGAGCGTCCCGGCCTCGACTCCGGGCACCGGACCCGACCAGCGCGCGACGATCTCCGCCTCGTCGGCGGACAGTCCCAGTGCGGCAAGGACGCCGAAGGCGGCCTGCCGGGCGACCTCGGCCTCCCCGGGGGACGCCGGCCGGCCGCGTGGCCACTCGATGTCGAACCGTGGCGGTTCGAAGGTCATCGAGGTCAGCACGCCCTCGGGCGAGCCGTTCATGACCGTCGTGCCGTCGCGGGACACGTCGTAGACCACCGACCACAGGACGTGTGCACCGGCCGGGTCCAGCCGGGTGACACCGACGCCGTCCGTCGTGGTCACGGTTTCGAACTCGCGTGACCGTGAGCCGTCGGCCTCGATGACGGAGCCGGCGGACACCTGGATGTCGTCACCCGGCGCGGCGACGACGACGAGGGTGCCGCTCTCCGGATCCATCAGCGCGGGCGTCATCTCCGGGGCGATGCCGTACGGGTACGAGCTCAGCGTCATCTCCTCGGGCGCAGCGCCGACCGGCCCGGTGAACCAGGCCTGCATGCGCCCGTCGGGCCCCCACGGCCCGCCGTTCGCGTCCGCCACGTCGTGCCTGCCCACCAGCAGGGCCCAGCGTCCTCCGGGCACGTCGCCGGCGAACAGGACGCGCCGGGAGGTGGGGGTGGGAACGGGCGGCCCGCCGAACTCCGCGAGCACGTCGCTCTCCCACGGGAGCTCGAGCAGCCCGGCCAGGAACGCGGCGTCGTCCGCGAGCGAACCGCGGGTCGGCAGGTCGTAGACATGCACCGGCGCCGGGGGTCGCGGCACCTCGATCGCGGCGTCGCGTGGCTCGGGCGTGGGCGCCGGCGCCTCCCGGGCGAGGAGGACCCCCGCCGTCACCGCGGCAGCGGCCGTGGCGGCCACCGCGGCGGCTGCCCATCGTCGGCTGCGCCGTCGCGCCGTCGCGGCAGAGGTCACCTCCGCGGCGACGGTGGCCTCGTCCACCGGGGGTCGGGCGATGTCCCGCACCAGCTGGTGCAGTCCGGCGCGGACGTCGGCCTCGGTCGCCGCGGGAGCCGGCGACGGCCGGGCCGAGGCGGGCACGGTCGCCAGCGCGGAGGCGAGCCGCGCGGAGCCACGCGTCACGTCGTCCCGCACGGAGTCGGTGGAGGTGCGCAGCACGCCGGCCGCCCGCTCGACCGGCAGGTCCTCGTACAGACAGAGCGCGAGGGCGGCGCGGACCCGGGCGGGCAGATCGGTCAGCTCCCGGCGGACGTCGTCGTGGGCGGCGTCGACGCCCCAGCCGTCGCGGACGAAGCCGGAGCCGGCGCTCCGGCGGGCGCGGCGCCCGACGTGCCGGCGAACCAGGCGCTCGCGGGCGAACTCGAGCGTGTCCGGGGCTCGGCGCCGCCGGGTGTCCGCGAGCGCGGCCCGGACCAGGTCCTCGGCCTCGCGCGGGTCCTCCTCGAGCAGGTCGGCCAGGCGTAGCAGCGGCTCGTGCGACTCCCGCACGAGCGCGACGAAGTTCCCGTCCCGCATGCTGCACCTCCCGTCCGGCCCGCCGTCCGGCCTGCGTCCGGCCCGCCGTCCGGCCCTCAGTCCGGCCAGAGCCTCACACGTCGAGGTCACGACCGGGACGCGCCGTGCCGCGCTCTGTCACGGGCGTGGCGGGTCCGGCGCGGCCGACGCTGGTCACGGTCCGGCAACGGAGGGCAAGTGTGGTTGCGGTCACACCGCGGCGTCCCCGAAGATGTGCCGCCTGAATTGGTCTGCGATCCCAACGAATGGCAGGTGCCTCATGGAGCGACGGCACACCCTCACGACCGCCCTGGCAGCGACGCTCGTCCTGGGCCTCTCCGCGTGCGGCGGTGACGACGGCGGGAACGGCGGGAACGGCGGGAACGGCGACGCCGGGGGAGACGGAGGGGAGGCTGCCGGCCGCGTCGGCGTGGTGCTCCCCGACACCGAGTCCTCGGTCCGCTGGGAGGCCTTCGACCGTCCCTACCTCGAGGCAGCCTTCGAGGAGGCCGGCGTCGAGTACGACATCCAGAACGCAGAGGGTGACGCCCAGCGGATGGCGACCATCGCCGAGCAGATGATCACCGAGGGGGCCACGGTCCTGGCCATCGTCAACCTCGACTCCGCCTCGGGCGCCCAGATCCAGCAGCAGGCCGCGCAGCAGGGCGTGCAGACCATCGACTACGACCGGCTCACCCTGGGCGGCTCGGCCGAGTACTACGTCTCCTTCGACAACGTCGCCGTCGGCCGGCTGCAGGGCGAGGGCCTGGCGCAGTGCCTCGAGGGGAACGGGGTGACCGAGGGAAACATCGCCTTCCTCAACGGCTCGCCGGACGACAACAACGCCACGCTGTTCTCCCAGGGCGCGCACGAGGTGCTCGACGAGATGACGCAGTACACCCAGGTCGCGGAGCAGGCGGTGCCGGGCTGGGACAACCAGCAGGCGGCGACCATCTTCGAGCAGATGTACACCCAGGCCGACGGCCAGATCGACGGCGTCCTCGCCGCCAACGACGGCCTGGCCAACTCGGTCATCGGCGTCCTCGAGCGCAACAACCGGGCCGGGGCCGCCAACGTGACCGGTCAGGACGCAACCGTCGAGGGGCTGCAGAACATCCTCGCGGGCGACCAGTGCATGACCGTCTACAAGTCGATCCGCGAGGAGGCCACTGCGCTCGCCGACCTCGCGGTCGCGCTGCTGAACGGCGAGGAGGGCGACACCACGGGCACCGTCGAGGACACGGAGGCCGGCCGCGAGGTGCCGTCGGTGCTGCTGGAGCCGCAGGCCATCTTCCGCGACAACGTCAGTGATGTCGTCGAGGACGAGTTCGTGACGGCCGAGGACCTGTGCACGGGCGAGTTCGCCACGGCCTGCGAGGAACTCGGCATCCAGTAGGTCAGCGGGTCGCCGGGCGCCCAGGACGGGCGCCCCGGCGGCTCGACCGTTTCCCAGCCGACCCGACCGAGAGGCCCGGAGTGTCCGCACCGACCGGCCGTCCCGACGACGGCACGCCCACGCTGGAACTGCGCGGCATCGACAAGAGCTTCGGCGTCGTCCAGGTCCTGCACGACGTCGGCATGAGCGTCTACCCGGGCCAGGTCACCGCGCTCGTCGGAGA
Organism: uncultured Actinomycetota bacterium; assembly: GCA_963723745.1. GTDB lineage: Bacteria > Actinomycetota > Actinomycetes > Mycobacteriales > Geodermatophilaceae > CAVRRZ01. The sequence goes on along the minus strand of CAVRRZ010000005.1, from coordinate 574,234 downwards.
CAACGGCGCCGGTAAGAGCACGCTGATCAAGTCCATCGCCGGTATCCATCCGGTCGACGCCGGCGAGATCCTCTTCGAGGGTCGGCCGGTCACCGTCGTCCGGACCGCGCGCCGCTGCCGCCCTCGGCATCGAGGTCGTCTACCAGGATCTCGCGCTGTGCGACAACCTGGACGTCGTCCAGAACATGTTCCTGGGGCGTGAGCGCAGGAACGGCATCCTGCTCGACGAGACCTCGATGGAGCAGGCGGCGCGCGAAGACGCTCACCAGGCTGTCGGTGCGGACGCTGAAGTCGGTGCGCCAGCAGGTCGCCAGCCTCTCCGGGGGTCAGCGGCAGACGGTGGCCATCGCCAAGGCCGTGCTCTGGGACTCCAAGCTCGTCATCCTCGACGAGCCGACCGCCGCGCTCGGCGTCGCGCAGACCCGCCAGGTCCTCGACCTCGTGCGGCGCCTGGCGGACACCGGCCACGCGGTCATCTTCATCTCCCACAACATGGTCGACGTCTTCGAGGTGGCCGATCGCGTGGCCGCGCTGTACCTGGGCCGCATGGCGGCGGACATCCCGATCTCGCAGGTCGACCGCAGCCAGGTCATCGAGCTGATCACAGCGGGCCGGTCGGGCGATCTCGGTATCGCGCCCGCCGACGCCGCGGCGGTGGAGATCTGACCATGTCGAGCGCACTGTCCACGACGGCCAGCGGTCACGAGCCCGGCGGTGCCCCGTCCGGCTTCGAGGACGACCACGGTCACGACTCGATCGGCGGGCTGGTCCGCGGCTACGTCGACCGCGTCCGGGGCGGTGACCTCGGGGCGTTGCCGGCCGTCCTCGGCATCATCGTCCTCGGGATGCTGTTCACCGTCCTGCGGCCGAACACCTTCCCGACCCCGCGAACCTCACCAACCTCGCCGTACAGGCCGCGCCGATCATCGTGCTCGCGATGGGTCTGGTGTTCGTCCTGCTGCTCGGGCGAGATCGACCTCTCCGCGGGCGTGGTCAGCGGCGTGTCCGCGGCCGTCATGGCCAGCTGCTCGCCGAGGCAGGGTCGCCCTGGTACGTCGCCGTGCTGGCGGCGATCGTCGTCGGCGTCCTCATCGGCCTGTTCACCGGCAGCCTGGTCGGCATCATCGGGATCCCGTCGTTCGTCGTCACCCTGGCGCTGTTCCTGGCTGGCAGGGCTTCACCCTGCGGCTCATCGGCGCAGGGCGGCACCGTCCCCGTGCGCGACCCGGTGATCGCCGGCGCTCAGCGACAAGAACCTGCCGGTGGTGCTCGGCTGGGTGCTGGCCGTGGTGATCGTCGCGCTCTACGCGGCACTGCAGGTGCGCAGGCATCGACGGGCGAAGGCCAGGGGTCTGGCCTCCGAACCCGCTGTCGTGGTGCTGGTGCACGCATCGCGCTGATCGCCGCCGTGGTCGTGCGGCATCACCGCGCTGCTGAGCGTGGACCGGGCGCCGAACCCGACTTCGTCCTCGCCGGCATCCCCTACGCGATCCCGCTCGTCGTCGTGCTGCTCCTGCTGCTCACGTTCGTGCTGGGGCGCACGAGCTTCGGGCGGCACGTCTACGCGGTCGGTGGCAACGCCGAGGCCGCCCGCCGTGCCGGCATCGACGTCACCAGGATCAAGGTGACGGTGTTCGTCATCGGCTCCACGCTGGCCGCGATCAGCGGCATCCTGGCGGCCTCGCGGCTGGGGTCGGTGACGCCGGGTCCGGCGCCGGGAACACGCTGCTGTACGCGGTGGGCGCGGCGGTCATCGGTGGCACCAGCCTGTTCGGCGGCCGGGGCCGGGTGCGCGACGCCCTGCTCGGCGGTCTGGTGATCGCGATCATCGCCAACGGGCTCGGCCTGCTCGGTGTCCAGGCGTACCTGAACTTCATCATCACCGGTGGCGTGCTGCTGCTGGCCGCCTGGGTCGACGCCCTCGCGCGTCGGCGGGCCGCCGCAACCGGGCACTGACACCGCGGTCTGCCCCCGGAGGATCGTCCCGGTGCGAGAGGTGCCGGTCAGGCGGAGCCGGCGGCCTCGGTCAGCACCTCGCCGGTCAGCTCGATCTGCCACTCGCGGGCGCCACCGGCCCGCAGCGCCGCGACGACCGTCGCCGAGCTCGCGCGGCTCGGGCGGGCGACCACATCAGCCGGCGCACCAGGTCGGGGGAGAGCAGGTTCTCGACCGGGACGGCGTGCTTCTCCGAGAGCTCGGCCAGCCCGGCGCGGGCGGCCTGCAGCCGGGTCGCGGCAGCCGGGTCGCGGTCGGCCCAGCGGTTGACCGGGGGCGGTCCGTCGCCGGGCCGGCTGTGCGGTGGCAGGTCGGCCTCGGGGAGCGCGCGGCCGCGGGCGAGCGCGCCGAACCAGGTGCCGACGAGCTTGCGGTTGGCCCGGCCGCGGAAGACCGGCAGCTCCAGCAGCGCGCCCTCGTTGGGCGGGTCGGCCTGCACCGCGGACACCATGGCCGAGTCGGGCAGCACCCGGCCGGGCGCGATGTCCCGCCGGCGGGCCAGGTCGTCGCGGGCCTGCCACAGCGCGCGGAGCATGCCGAGCTGGCGGCGGTTGCGCAGCCCGTGCACTCCTGACGTGCGCCGCCACGGGTCGGCCTTGGGCGCCGGCGGCCCGGCGGCGAGGATCGCCTCGAACTCCTGGCGCGCCCACTCGGTCTTGCCCTGCTCCTCGAGGAGCCCGGCGAGGGCGTCGCGCAGGTCGACGAGCACCTCGACGTCGAGGGCCGCGTAGACCAGCCACTCCTCGGGCAGCGGGCGGGTGCTCCAGTCGGCGGCCGAGTGGCCCTTCTGCAGCGAGAAGCCCAGCAGCGACTCGACGACCGCGCCGAGCCCCACGCGCGGCAGCCCGGCCAGCCGCGCGGCCAGCTCGGTGTCGAAGATGCCGCTTGGGGACCAGGCCGATCTCGGCCAGGCAGGGCAGGTCCTGGTTGGCCGCGTGCAGCACCCACTCCTCGTCGGCGATCGCGTCCTGGATCACCGACAGGTCGGGCAGCGGTACCGGGTCGATCAGGCCGGTGCCCGAGCCGTCGCGGCGCAGCTGCACCAGGTAGGCGCGCTGCCCGTAGCGGTAGCCCGAGGCCCGCTCGGCGTCGACGGCGACCGGTCCGGTGCCCGAGCGCAGCGCCTCGGCGTAGGCTCGACCAGCTGGGTGCGAGTTCTCGACGACCGGCGGCAGCCCGTCGCGTGGGGCCAGCAGCGGGACGGGGGCCGGTGCCGCGGCTTCCTGCGTCTCGGGGGCCTCCGCGGCATCGGACGGCGGCGAGTCGCCGGTCCGCGCGAGTCGGGCTCGGTGCTCAGTTGCCGTCCACCTTCTCGGTCCTCGGTCGGTCGCGTCCGCGCAGCGCGACCGCGTGGGTACGGACGCCGCCGGCGTCCGCCCGGGCCGGCGCGGCCCGCGGCGGAGAGGGGCGGGATGCCGGCTCGGCGGGGCGCTGCCGGATCGATGTTAGGAGTCTCGCCGCCGGGACGGTCGGCGTGACCCAGCAGGCGCACGCCGGGCGGCGGCAGCCCGGCCGCGTTGCCGAGCACCTCCAGCCAGGCCAGCAGGTGCCGGTCGAGGTCGGTGTCCTCCGCGGTCCAGGAGGCGCGCATCTCGACGTCCACCGTGTGCTCGGGCCCGGCCAGGTCGCCGAAGCGGGTCGAGGCGGTGCGGGTGACGGTGCCGCCGACGGCGTGGTGCGCGGCGCCGGACTCGGTGAGGGCGTCGGTGAGCCAGCTCCACGCGACCTCGGAGAACATGGTGTCGTCGACCATCTGCTCGTCGGTCGCGGCCGAGAGGTAGCCGACGCAGCGGATCGTGCCGTGCCAGGCGTCGTGGCCGGCCGGGTCGTAGCAGCACGATGAACCGCGCGCTGGCGATCTCGATCGTCCTCGTCGCCGTCGACGCTCGCCGACGTGCGCGCCGATGGCGTGGGCGTACGGGGCGAGCCGCGGCGGGGCCGGGATGTGCTCGAGCTCGATCTCCGGGCGGGCGCGCACCGCGGCCAGGGCCTCCAGGGCGGCGCGGAACGGCCGCGGGGACGTCGATCGTCGGCGTCCTCGGCGCTGCGGGCCCCGGCGGTCGCCAGGCTGAGTGCGGCTCCACGCTGCGCAGGGTATGCGCCGCTGCGGTGCGTCGCGCCCGACGCGCCGCACGGTCACCTGCGGACGACGCACCGCAGTGGTCCGGCGGCGTCTGGGAGGATGGCCGGTCGTGAGCCGCCCCTGCCTGCCCTCGGTCCCCGGCCGACTCCGACCTCGTCCGCGCCGCCCGTGGACTGCCGGTGCAGCCGCACCCCGGTGTGGTTCATGCGGCAGGCGGGACGGTCGCTGCCGGAGTACCGGGCGCTGCGCGCGGGGACGGCGATGCTCGCAGGCCTGCCAGGACCCCGACCTGGTCACCGAGATCACCCTGCAGCCGGTCCGCCGGCACGGCGTGGACGCGGCGATCCTGTTCTCCGACATCGTGCTGCCGCTGGTCGTGGCCGGGGTCGACATCGAGATCAAGCCGGGCGTCGGCCCGGTCGTCGCCCAGCCGGTGCGCATCGGTCGCCGACGTCGACGCGCTGCCGCCGCTGGAGCCCGAGCGCGCTCGGCTTCCTCGAGACCGCCGTCCGGCAGCTGGTCGCCGAGCTCGGCCCCACGCCGCTGATCGGGTTCGCCGGGGCGCCGTTCACGCTGGCCACCTACCTGATCGAGGGCGGCCCCTCCAAGGAGCACGCCCGCACCAAGGCGTTCATGTACGCCGAGCCGGAGGCCTGGTCGCGGCTGCTCGACCGGCTGGCCGTCTCGGCCGCCACCTTCCTGCGGGCGCAGGTCGACGCCGGCGCCTCCGCGGTGCAGCTGTTCGACTCGTGGGCCGGCGTGCTCTCGGCAGCCGACTACGCCGAGCGGGTGCTGCCGCACTCGCGGGCGGTCTTCGACGGGCTTGGGCGACCGAGACCGTGCCGCGGATCCACTTCGGCGTCGGCACCGGTGAGCTGCTGCCGCTGATCGGCGACGCCGGCGCCGACGTCGTGGGCGTCGACTGGCGGGTGCCGCTGGACGAGGCGGCCCGCCGGGTCGGCCCGGCCCGCTCGCTGCAGGGCAACCTCGACCCCGCCGTCCTGCTGGCCGACCGCGCCACCGTCGACCGCGAGGTCGCGCCGGGTGGTCGAGCAGGGCCGCGCCGCGCGCGGGCACATCTTCAACCTGGGCCACGGCGTGCTGCCCGACACCGACCCCGAGCGTGCTCACCCACGTCGTCGAGCTGGTGCACGAGCTCTCGGCGAGATGAGCACCCGCCGCCTGGTCGTCGTCGGCGCCGGCATCACCGGCCTGGCCGCCGCGTTCGAGTGGCGGCGCCGCCGTCCGGACGACGAGATCGTCGTCCTGGAGGCGGGCGACCGGATCGGCGGCAAGCTGCACCGGGTCGAGCTGGCCGGGCACTGGTACGACACCGGGCCCCGAGGCGATGCTGGCCCGCGTGCCCGGAGGCGGTCGAGCTGGTCGAGACGGCTCGGGCTGGCCGACTAGCTGGTGGCGCCGCAGACCCTGTCAGGCCTCGGTCGTGCTGCCCGACGGCCGGCACCGGCTGCCCGGCGGGCACGGTGCTCGGCGTACCGGCGTCCGCCGGAGGGGCTCGACCGGAGCTCCTGACGCCCGAGGGCGTCGCGCGGGTGCGCGGCCGAGGCCGCCCTGCCGCCGCTGTCGCCTGGACGGCGACGTCGCGGTCGGCGCGCTGCTGCGCGAGCGGCTCGGCGACGAGGTGGTCGACCGGCTGGTCGAGCCGCTGCTCGGCGGCGTCTACGCAGGCCGGGCCGACGAGCTCTCGCTGCGCGGCGACGATGCCCGCGCTGGCCGCCGAGCTGCCGCGCGCGGGTTCGGTGCTCGCCGCCGCGGCCGCCGCCCGGGACGCCGGTGCGCGCAGCCGCGGGGACGCCGACGGCCCGGTGTTCGTGACCGTCCGCGACGGGCATCGGGTCGCTGCCGGCTGCGCTGGTGGCGCGCCGCGCGCGCCGAGGTCCGGCTGCGGCACGCCCGCGCACGGGCTGCGCCGGACCGCGACGGGGTTCGAGCTGTCGGTCGGGCCCGGCGGCCGCGCCGGAGGTCCTCGACGGCGGACGCCGTCCTGGTGACCGCCCCCGCGCCCAAGGCGGCGCGGCTGCTGGCCGGGGTGGCGCCGGCCGCGGTCGAGCCGCTGGCAGGGCATCCCGTACGCCTCGATGGCCGTCGTCGCGATGGCGTTCCCGGCCCAGGACGTCGACGCCGGCTCCGGGCTGCTCGTCCCGCCGGTGACCGGCCGGCTGGTCAAGGGCGTGACCGTCTCGTCGGCGAAGTGGCCGCACCTGGGCGGCGACGACGTCCTGCTGGTGCGGCCGTCGGTCGGCCGGTTCCGGGGCGAGGCCGAGCTCCAGCGCCCGGACGACGACCTGACCGCCGCCGTGGTCGCCGACGTCGCCGACCTGCTCGGGCCTGGCGCGGCCGCGAGCCGGTGGACACCCGGCTGGTCCGCTGGGGCGGGGGACTGCCGCAGTACCTGGTCGGCCACCTCGACCGGGTCGACGCCGTCCGGGCGGCGGTCAGCGAGGTGCCGCGGCTGGCGGTCGCCGGGGCGGCCTACCGGGGCGTCGGCGTCCCCCTGCGTCCGCGACGCCCTGCACGCCGTCGACGCCCTGCTCTGATCTGGGCCCTTTGTGGACGAAGGGCCGTCGGGATCCGGCCGTTCGTGGACGAATGGCCGGTCGTCCCGGGCACGGACGGGGCGGGGACAATGGCCGCATGAGCGAGCAGAGCGCGGAGTCCACAGAGCAGCGCAGCCTCGGCAAGCGGGCGAACGAGCTGAACGCCACCATCCGCTACACGATGTGGTCGGTGTTCGAGCTGGCCCGCCCGCTCGGCCGACGATCAGCGGACGGCGCTCGCCGACGAGGTCAGCGGCCTGTTCGAGGAGCTCGCCGGCAAGGACGTCGTCGTCCGCGGCACCTACGACGTCGCCGGGCTGCGGGCCGACGCCGACCTCATGGTCTGGTGGCACGCGCCGACCGCCGACGCGCTGCAGGAGGCCTACACCCGGCTGCGCCGCACGGCGCTGGGCCGGCACCTCGACCCGGTGTGGTCGCAGATGGCGCTGCACCGGCCGGCGGAGTTCAACCGCAGCCACATCCCGGCGTTCCTCGCCGACGAGGAGCCGCGGCGCTACGTCTGCGTCTACCCGTTCGTGCGGTCCTACGAGTGGTACCTGCTGCCCGACGAGGAGCGCCGGGACATGCTCGAGGAGCACGGCATGCAGGCCCGCGGCTACCCCGACGTTCGGGCCAACACCGTGGCCTCCTTCGCGCTCGGCGACTACGAGTGGATGCTCGCCTTCGAGGCCGACGAGCTGCACCGCATCGTCGACCTCATGCGCGACCTGCGGGCCAGCCGCGCCCGCCGGCACGTCCGCGAGGAGGTGCCGTTCTACACCGGCGTCCGCAAGCCCGTCGCCGAGCTCGTCGCCGACCTGGCCTAGCGGCATTTATGGCCATAAAGGCCGCCGGGGTGGGTCAGCCTTCGGCGGGGTGCAGCCGGATCGAGACGCTGTTGATGCAGTAGCGGTCGCCGGTGGGCGTCTGCGGGGCGTCGTCGAACAGGTGCCCGAGGTGGCTGTGGCAGCTGCCGCAGAGCACCTCGGTGCGGACCATCCCGAAGCTGCGGTCCTCGCGCAGGATCACGTTGTCCTCGGACGTCGGCGTCGTAGAACGACGGCCAGCCGCAGTGCGAGTCGAACTTGGTCTCCGAGCGGAACAGCTCCGCGCCGCAGGCCCGGCAGGTGTAGACGCCGACGGTCTTGGTGTCGACGTACTCACCGGTCCACGGGCGCTCGGTGCCGGCCTGGCGCAGCACCTGGTACTCCTCGGGGGAGAGCTGGGCGCGCCACTCCTCCTCGGTCTTGCTCACCTGGGGCTTTCCTGCGGACGTCGTCATGCCCTCAACGGTACGAGCCCGGCGCCAGCAGGTCACCGGCCCGACCCGGTCTGCTCACGGGAGTGGAGGATGGTGCGGTGAGCGACCTCCTCGACGACGTCTGGTTCTCCCGCGATCTGCCGGTGCTGCGGGCGATCGCCCGGCTGGTCGACTCCCCGGCGCACGGCGGGGCTCCCTACTTCGGTCAGGTGGTGCCGGCCAGCGGGCTGGCCAAGGCCGACGTCGCCGCGGCCGCGCGGGCACTGGTGTCCGCCGGCTACGTGGAGGCGCTGACCAACGTCGCGGGCGAGGTCGTGCGGTTCACCGGCGATCTCGCCGGAGGCGCGCCGGCTGGCGGGGCTCTGGCCGACTCCGCAGGGGGAGTGGGAGCGGCTGCTCGAGCAGCTCACCGCGCGGGCGGAGAACGCGCCCACCGACGTCGAGCGGCAGCGGTGGCGGGCCTTCGCCGACGCGGCCCGGGCGGTCGGACCCGACGACGGCGCGCTGCTGATGTCGGCGCTCGTCGGCGGGTACGTGCCCGCGGGCGGGCTGACCCGACCCGACAGACGACAGCGCCCCCGTCCGGCGAACCGGACGGGGGCGCTGTGTGCTGATCAGGAGATCAGAGCGGGTTGACGTTCGCCGCCTGCGGGCCCTTCTGGCCCTGCTCGATGTCGAACGAGATCCGCTGGCCTTCATCGAGCGAGCGGTACCCGCTGGACTGGATGGCCGAGTAGTGGACGAACACATCCGGTCCGCCACCGTCAGGGGTGGCGAAGCCGAACCCCTTCTCCGCGTTGAACCACTTCACTGTTCCTTCGGGCATTGCTCGCTCCTAGCTGAGGTCGTGCATCGGGGTCCTGCCAGTGCGCAGGGCCTTCCCGACGTGGCCAACCCTAGCGGCCCGTCGCCCCGCCCGGTGTCGCGGGCGGGACGGGAGGGACGAAGGACCTCCCGGACGGCCCGGCGACCGCCCTCCCGATCCGCTCCGTGAGCTCTCCGTCACCTGTCGCCGACGCCGTCGTTGACCCGTCGTCCGCCCGCACCCGACGTACGAGGAGCACGGCATGCATCGTCGTCCCCGGCTGTCCCTCCTGCTGTCAGCACTGCTGTTCGCCGGAATGACCGTGCCCGCCACCGGTGCCGCGGCAGCGCCGTCGGCACCCGCGGCCACGGGGGAGTCCGCCACCTACCTGGTCGTCCTGGAGGAAGGCGTGTCCGGCGCCGCCGCCGAGCAGCTCGTCGCCGCGGCCGGCGGCACCGTCGTCTCCGACATGGTCGAGCAGATCGGCGTCATGACGGTCACCTCCGGCGTGCCACGCTTCGACGCCACGCTGCGCGCCTCGGCCCTCGTGCTCGACGCCGCCGAGAACCACCGCTTCCGCGGGGTTCCCGGTGGCGGACCCGACCCGTCGTCCGACCCGCTGGAGGCATTGCAGTGGGACATGCAGCAGATCCGCACGGAGCGGGCGCACGGCATCGAGGCGGGCTCACCGAAGGTCGACGTCGGCATTCTGGACAGCGGCGTCGACGGCCGGCACGTGGACTTCGTCGACAACGGCGTCAGCAACGTCGACTGCGCGCGCGGCCGTGACTTCGTCCTGCTGGTCGGCCCGGGCATCGGCAATCCGGACCCGTGCACGGACAACCAGTTCCACGGCACCCACGTCGCCGGCACGGTCGGGGCCCGCGCCAACGGCACCGGGATCGTCGGTGTGGCGCCCAACGTGACTCTGGTGCCGGTCAAGGTCTGCGACACGGAGGGCTACTGCTACGCGAGCTCGGTGGTGGCGGGCATCACCTACGCCGGCGACGCAGAGCTCGACGTCATCAACATGAGCTTCTACGTCGACGACGACGAGCGTGGCGAGTCCACCGAGTTCAAGTGCATGTCCGACCCGGAGCAGCGCACCTTCCGCCGGGCGGTCGAACGGGCGATCCAGTACGCCCGCAGCCGGGGTGTCACGCCCGTCGCGGCGCTCGGCAACTCCGACCAGGACCTGGCTCACCCGGTCGACGACGAGGGCCGGCCCATCCCGAACGAGTGCGAGGTCGTTCCGGCGGAGAGCCCGGGCGTGATCGGAGTCGCGTCCCTCGGCGCGTCGTCGGAGAAGGCCGGCTACTCCAACTACGGCTACGGAGAGGCAGACGTCTCCGCCCCCGGTGGCAACGGCACCACGGGCGACTGCCGGACGACGATCCTCTCGACTCTCCCGGGCGGCACCTACGGCTGCATCCAGGGCACCTCGATGGCCGCTCCCCATGCGGCGGGAGTCGCGGCGCTGATCATCAGCCGGTTCGGCACCGTGGGCCGGGACGGCGACGTGAAGATGTCCCCGCAGAAGGTCGAGGCCTTCCTGAAGGGCACCACGATCGACATCGGCCGCCGCGGTTACGACGAGTGCTTCGGCCATGGCCGCATCGACGCGTTCCGGGCGGTCCGGCATGTCACGGCGCACGCGTACGACAGGTCGGCGCCGTTCTGCGCGGAGTACAGCGAGTAGGGAGGACGGACCGTGGGTCCCCGGCCGCAGCGCTGTGCCGGGGCCCTCGGCGTGTCGGTCAGAGGAGCCGGCCGTCGTCCTCGGGGAACCGGCGGGGGCTGCCGTTCGACGTCGCCGTCGCGTAGGTGGGACCGTCCTGCCGCGCCGTCCGGTCCGGTGCGGACGGCGGCGCCGCGGGCAGGGCCGGGGGAGTCCGCGGTCCGGGGCGCCACGAGCGCACGTCGACGACCTCGGCGTAGTCGGAGTCCCCGTCGACCTCCCACCACTGCCCGTGCGCGGCATGGTGGCGGTGCATCCAGCCGTGGACGATCGGTCGCCAGCGGTGCTTGGTGAGGTCGGCGGCGAGGAGCAGGGCGGCCAGGACGGCGGCCACCAGCATCGCGTCGGTGATCGCGGTGGCGATCAGCAGCGGGCTCACCTCGCGCCAGGCGACGGCCTCGAGCTGGTGGACGATCATCTCGATCACGAGGTAGAGCAGGCCGTAGACGACGAACGCGATCCGCATCCCGTGCCCCTCTCGCTCGATCGGCCCCGACTGGAGCGGATCGACCGGACGTGCCCGGTGCTGGAGCAGAACAGACGCAGAAGCCGGTGCGGCTCACCCGCCCGGGTGAGCCGCGTTCGGCTCCGCCCGGACGGCGTAGGACGCGAGGGCGACGGTCCACATGTCGTCGAGCCACTCGCGCAGGACTCCGAACCCGGCCGGTCGCAGCCGGTACAGGTTGCGGGTGCCGACCCGTTCGAAGGTGACCAGCTCGGCGGCGAGCAGCACCGTGAGGTGCTGGGACACCGCGGGGCGGGTCACGGGCAGGTCGCGTGCGAGCTCGGCGACCGAGCAGGGTCCGGCGCCGAGGCCGGCGCAGGATCTCGCGGCGGCTGGGTCCGCCGACCGCGTCGAGCAACGAGGTCGGGCGCAACCGGCGTCCGGTCAGCCACCGGCCGCAGGCCGCGCGGTGTCGGAACGACATCCGGCCGGCCGATCCTCTTGTGTGCGGGGTCACAACATGGACACGCTCTGGTGTGGCGCGCCGTGTTGCGAGAGTGACGCACGGGACTCTTGCGCCCCGGCCCACCACGGACGGCGTAAGGGCCAGGCTCGATGAGGAGCTGATTCGACATGTTCGAACCCTGGATGTGTTCCGGAGGCAGGCACTCGGCCCCCGCGACGGGCGGGTCCTGTCCGTGCGGGATGGTCACCCGCATCCCGGCCCCCAAGCGGGCTCCGGCCGGACCCCCGCCGGAGATCCTGGCGCTGCTGACCCGGTGCCTGGACGAGGACTCCCATGCCCTCGAGGCGGTGGCCTCCGGCCTGCTCCGCGAGCGCGCCGATCGGCTGATGGCCGCACTCACCTCGGCCGGGCTCGTGCTCAGCGCGGGGGCAGCCGACCGGCTGGCGGCCTGAAACGGGCGGTCCCCCGGAACCGTCCGGACGCCGGGCGCGGCTGGGCTGTGCCGCCGCCCTGGGGTCCTCGGGCTGCCCCGTCCTCACCTACTGGCGCGGGTGGCCTCCCGGAGCGGACCGAGGTCGCGTGGCACGACGGAGAAGGCGCTCGACGGACGGACGAGGATGCGAAGAGCCTTTGGCCCGGACCCGACGTCCCGTTCGGGGATGACGCGGCGCTGTCAGGTGGTCTGCCGGTTGCCGTCCTCGTCCCAGTGGGCGGAGACCTTCTTCGACGGCTGCACCCGGGGCGGCTCGCCCGGCATCTTCGGGTAGTCCGGCGGATAGGGCAGGTCGCCCATGCCGTCGTCCTTCGCCTGCCGCTCGAAGAGCTCGAGCAGCGGTTCGATGCCGAACGCGTGGTCGGCCAGCCCGGCGTGCTTGTCGCCGACCGTCCGGAAGCGGCCCGGCATGGTCAGGACGTCGAAGTCGATCGGGCCGGACGTCGGGCAGCTCGTCCCAGTCGACCGGCGCGGAGACGGGGGCGTGCGGCTTGGGCCGGATCGAGTACGCCGAGGCGATCGTGCGGTCCCGGGCCATCTGGTTGTAGTCGATGAAGATCTTCTCGCCGCGCTCCTCCTTCCACCACGACATGGTCACGCGGTCGGGCAGCCGGCGCTCGAGCTCGCGGCCGAACGCGATGACCGCGTGCCGCACCTCGGTGAAGGTCCAGCGCGGCTGGATGGGCACGTAGATGTGCACGCCCCGCCCACCGGAGGTCTTCGGCCAGCCCTCCATCCCGAACTCGTGCAGCAGTTCGCGCACGTGCGGCGCGACCCACACCGCGTCGGAGAAGTCGGTGCCCGGCTGCGGGTCGAGGTCGATGCGCAGCTGGTTCGGCGACTCGACGTCGCGCTTGTCCACCGGCCACGGGTGGAAGGTCAGGGTGCCGAGGTTGGCGCACCAGGCGACGACCGCCACCGAGTCGGGCGCGATCTCGTCGGCGGTCCGCCCGCTCGGAAAGGTGATGTGCGCCGTCGGCACCCACGGCGGGGCGTTCTTGGGCACCCGCTTCTGGTAGAACGCGTCACCGGTGTTGTCGACCCGGGTGGAGATGCGGGCGCCCTCGAAGACCCCGCCCGGCCAGCGCTCCAGCGTCGTCGGGCGATCCCTCAGCGCGAAGAGGATGCCCGGGCCGACCGACACGAAGTACTCGACGACGTCGATCTTGCGGATGCCGCGGTCGGCGAAGTACGGCTTCTCCGGGTTGGAGACCCGTACCTCGTGCCCGTCGACGTCGAGGAGGACGGCGTCCTTGCTGCTGGCCACAGGGTTCTTCTCCGTCGCTCGGTGATCAACGAGCGACGAGTGTCACGCGGGACAGGTCAGGTCGTCCACCGGTGCCTCCGCCTCGAGGAGGTAGGTGTTGACCGCTTCGGTGACGCACTCGGTCTTCGGGTAGGCGGTGTGGCCCTCGCCCTGCCAGGTCAGCAGGACGCCGGACTCCAGGTCCTCGGCCATCTCCACCGCGCCCTCGAGCGGAGTGGCGGGGTCGCCCTCGTGCCGATCACCAGGATCGGCGAGCTGCCCTCCGCGTCGCGCTCGGGCAGCGGGGTGCGCGCGGCGTCCCACACCGAGCAGGTGTAGAGCGAGGTCGCGGCGCCGGCGCCGAAGAAGCGGGTACTCCTCGCCCCACTCCACGGCGAGCTCGCGGATCTCCTCGTCGGGGATCTGCGCCTCGGTGGGCGTGTCGGCGCAGTTGATGGCGAAGTTGGCGTCGAACAGGTTCGAGTAGCGTGCCGTCCGCGAGCCGGCCGCTGTAGCTGTCGGCCAGCGAGAACAGGCCGTCGGCGTCACCCTGGCGGGCGGCGACCAGCGCCTGGCTCAGCTGCGGCCAGGAACCCTGGTCGTAGAGCGCCGCGGCGACGGCGGTCATGACGACGCCGGGCGTGGCCTCGCGGTCGTCCTCCTCGTCGGCGGTCGGGATCGGGTCGGTAGCCGAGAACTGCAGCAGACCCTCGAGGAACGCGCGGGGGTCGTCGCCGAGCGGGCAGCCGGCGATGAGCTGCCGGCAGTCGCTGGCGAAGGCGTCGAAGCCCGCCTCGAAGGCGGCGGCCTGCGCCTCGGCGTCGGCCACCGGGTCGGCGTCGGGGTCGACCGCGGCGTCGAGCACGAGGGCCCGCACGTTCTCGGGGAACAGTTCGGCGTAGGTGGAGCCGAGCGTGGTGCCGTACGAGTAGCCGAGGTAGGTGAGCTTCTCGTCGCCCAGGGCCTCGCGGAGCCGGTCCATGTCCCGGGCGGTGTCGACGGTGTTGAAGATGCCCAGCGCCTCGCCGTACTCCTCGTCGCAGCCGGTGGCGATCTCGGTCGCTGAGCTCGAAGGCGGCGTCGATCTCCTCGTCGGTGGTCGGCCGCGGGTTCGGCGGCGAACATCTCGTCCTTGACCTCGGCGGGGATGCACTCGACCGGCGTCGACAGCCCGACCCCGCGCGGGTCGAAGCCGACGATGTCGAAGCGCGCCAGCACCTCGTCGGGCAGCGTGAGCGCCAGCCCGATGGCGGCGTCGGCCCCGGACGCCCCGGGCCCGCCCGGGTTGACCACCAGCGAACCGATCCGGTCGGTCTGCTCGGCCGCCACGGCGCGGACGAGGAACAGCGGCAGCGTGTCGCCGTCGCGGCTCCTCGTAGCTGATCGGCACCTCGCGTGCGTGCCGCACTCGAAGGTGAGGTCGCGGTCGGCGCCGGGCTGATCGGCGATCAGCGGCTGGATCTGGCTGGTGCAGTCGTTCCAGCTCGATGTCGTCGACCTCGGGCTCCGCCGGCGTCGCCTCGGCGGCAGCCGCGGCGGCGTCGGCGGCCTCCTCGGCCGTGGTGTCGGCGAACGACGTGCAGCCGGAGACCGTCAGCGAGCAGGCCGGAGGCAGCGGCCAGCAGGCCGCGACGGAGACGCATGATCACGAGCGTTATGAGCCGATCGCCGTCCCTGCATTGGCGGACGACCGTCCCGGGCCGCGCGGAGCGACCCGGTCACCCGTCGAAGACCTCCGCCAGGTCGTACCGCACCGGCACGTCGAGCTGGTCGTACGTGCAGCCCAGCGGGTCCTGGTCGAGCCGCCACCGGAGGAACTGCCCGGTGTGACGAAGCCGACGTCCCTCGAGCTGGTCGTACTTGATCTCGACGACGAGCTCGGGCCGCAGCGGCACCCAGGAGAGGTCCTTCTTCGCGTTCCACCGGCTCTGCGCGCCGGGCATCCGGCTCTCACCGTTCTGCTGGACCTGCGCGTTGGCCCAGTCCTGCCACGGATGCCCGTCGAGCGCGTCGGCGCGGTAGGGCGCGAGCTCCTCCACCAGCTCCGCCCGCCGCTTCATCGGGAAGGAGGCGGCGACGCCGATGTGCTGCAGCGCGTCGCCGTCGTAGAGACCGAGCAGCAGCGACCCGACGATCGGTCCGCTCTTGTGCCAGCGGAAGCCGGCGACCACGCAGTCCGCCGTCCGCACGTGCTTGACCTTGACCATGAGCCGCTGGTCGGGGCCGTAGGGCAGATCGGCGGTCTTGGCGACGACGCCGTCGAGGCCGGCTCCCTCGAACTCCTGGAACCAGCGCTGCGCCAGCTCGGCGTCCTGCGTCAGCGCGGTGACGTGCACCCGCTCGGAGTCGGTGTCCAGCGCCGCCCGCAACCGGGACTGTCGCTCGCCGAAGGGCACGTCCAGCAGCGACTCGTCGCCGAGGGCCAGCAGGTCGAAGGCGACGAAGTGCGCGGGCGTCTGCTCGGCCAGCAGGTTCACCCGCGACTCGGCCGGGTGGATGCGCTGCAGCAGCGACTCGAAGTGCAGCCGGTCGCCCCGGGGGACGACGATCTCGCCGTCGACCACGCACCGCTCGGGCAGCGCCGCCTTGACCGCCGCCACCACCTCGGGGAAGTAGCGGGTCAGTGGCCGTTCGTTGCGGCTGCCGAGCTCCACCTCGTCGCCGTCGCGGAACACGATGCAGCGGAAGCCGTCCCACTTGGGCTCGTAGAACCAGCCGCCACCGGTGGGCAGCGCGGTCGCGGCCTTGGCCAGCATCGGCTTCACCGGCGGCTGCACGGGAAGATCCATACCGGTAGTCAAGCAGTCCCTGCCGACACGGTCAGTGGCTCAGTCCACGAGGAACCGCCAGCCGGGGACGCCGTCGGTCGGCGGGAGCACGGTCGACATGTGCGCGGCGAACCGGTCGTAGGTGCGGTCGGCCAGCACGTGCACCTCGGTGCGGCTGGAGTTGCCGCGGCGCTTGATGCCGTACACGTCGTCGTAGCCGTCCCCGTCGTGGTCGGCGACCTGGAAGTCCCACAGCGCGTCCGTGTGCGGCAACGGGGTGGCCGCGTGCCGGCTGAACCTGCGCCAGCCGCCCTCGCCGTCGAGGACGTGCACCTCGGTGCGGCCGGAGTTGCCCAGCCGCTTGATCGCGTAGATGTCGTCGACGCCGTCGCGGTCGTGGTCCCCGACGCGGAGCACCCACTCGTCCGGGTCGGTCTGCGGCATCGGCAGCGCCACCTGGGTGACCACCGTCTCGAAGTCACGCAGCCCGTTGAGCACCGTGACCTCGGTTCCCTCGTCGCCGCGGTGCTCGAAGGCGAAGACGTCGACGTGACCGTTGCTGAAGTCGTAGAAGCGGTAGTCGCCGACGTCGAAGGTCCAGTCGCCGTCGGTCACCGGCAGCGGCGTGACGGCGTTGAGCTGCCACGCCGTGTACCCGCTGGCGCCGTCGAGGACGTGCACCTCGGTGTGCCCGGACGCGCCGTTGCGCTTCACGCCCACGATGTCGTCCACGCCGTCGCGGTCGCGGTCGACGGCGCTGAAGTCCCAGTCCGCCGGCGTCGTGTTGGCCGCGACCGTCGAGTGGTGGGACCGGAACCGCGCGAACATGCTCGCGCCGTCGAGCACGTGCACCTCGGTGCCGGTGCCGCCGTGCTGCTTGACCGCGTACAGGTCCGGCGCCGCGCTGCGCACGGGGACGGCGAGCCGGGTGGCCACCGCGCGCTTCTCGCCGGGGGACGGCCACGTCCCGGACAGGCAGCCGCCGAGCGAGCGGGACTGGTCGACCATCACCGGCGCGGTCGTCCCGCGGCTCGGGCAGCCCAGGTGCCGGAGCCCCAGCCAGTGCCCGACCTCGTGGTTGACCACGTAGGTGCGGTACTCGTGCAGGTCCGGCCAGGTCGGGGTCGCGGTGCGCCAGCGGGCGTCGTTGATCACCACGTCGTCGCCCACGGTGCAGCTGTACTGCCTGGTGCACGCCCCGCCGAAGCCCTCGACCGCGGTCGGCCCGGCCAGCCAGATCCGGAAGTCCACCGGGCCGCTGAACGGGTCCTCGACGAAGCGGACGCTGCCGCCGAGGCTCCAGCCCCGCTGGTCGGCCAGCGCCGCGGCCACGACGTCGTCGAACGAGTCGTCCCGGTTCCCGTACACGTTCCCCGCGAAGCGGATCTCGTAGGTGAAGGTCACCCGCGCGTCCTGCGGCGGGACGCCGGCCCCCGCCGGTCCGCTCGTACCGAGCCCGAGCGATGCCACGAGCGCGAGGAGGACCAGGAGTGCCAGCGTGCGGGGACGCCGGCGGGATCCGGCGGGACCGGGACGAAACGGCTCCATGGCGGCGCAATGTCCTCCTGACCGGGGAGCGGGGCAAGCATGCGTGCCGCGGCGAGGCCCCGCCGGCACCACCCGTCCCTGCGGCACCGGCGGTTCGGGTCGAGGATCAGTCGACGACGAAGCGCCAGCCCAGGACGCCGTCCGTGGCCGGCAGGGCCGTCGGGGTGCTCTTGGTCCAGCGGGCGTACGTGCGGTCGGCGAGCACGTGGAGCTCGGTCTTCCCCGATGCTCCGTTCCGCTTGACGGCCCACAGCTCGTCCCAGCCGTCGCCGTCGTAGTCGTCGACGGCGAAGTCGTAGGACGCATCCGTCCACCCCAACGGCGTGACGGCGTGGCCGCTCCAGGACCGGTAGCCGGAGGCCCCGTCGAGCACGTGCACCTCGGTGTGCCCCGATGCCCCGTTCCGCTTGATGGCGTACAGGTCGGGGATGCCGTCGCGGTCGTGGTGGCCGGTCAGGAACGTCCACCCGGCGGCCGAGACGTTCGGCAGGGGAGTGCTGCCGTGCAGGAGGAAGGCCGCGAACTTCCGCGCGCCGTCGAGCACGTGCACCGTCGTCCGGTTGCCGGAGCCGAAGCGGTTGACCATGACGACGTCCTGGAAACCGTCGCCGTCGACGTCCGCCACGTCGAAGGTGTAGTGGCCGCTGGCCGGCAGGACCGTGCGCGCGTGCAGCTGCCAGGACCGGTACCGGCTCGCGCCGTCGAGCACGTGCACCTCGACACGACCCGACGGCGCGGACTTCTTGATGCCGACGACGTCGTCGACGCCGTCGCGATTCATGTCGGCGGCGGCGAAGTCCCACTGACCCGGCGACGTGGTCCCGGACGCCGTCTCCCAGTGCCCCTCGAAGCTCCGGTAGAGGCTGACCCCGTCGAGACCGTGCACCTCGGTGCCGGTGCTGCCGTGCTGCTTGACCGCGTAGATCTCCGGCCGCGGGAGGCGCACCGCCACGTCGTAGCGTCGGGCGACGTCGGCCTTCTCAGCAGCCGTGGGCCAGGTGTTGGTGACGCATCCGCCCAGGGAGATCGACTGCTGCTGCATGACGGGCGCGGGGGCTCCGCGACCGGTGCAGTCGCGATGCCCCATCCCGAGCCAGTGTCCGACCTCGTGGTTGACCACGTAGTGGCGGTACTCGTGCACGTCGGGCCAGACCGGCGTGCCGGTCCGCCAGCGGACGTCGTTGATGACGACGTCGCTGCCCACGCGACAGCTCCACGAGGCGTCGCACAGCGGCGCGAAACCGTCCACGGCCGACGGCGAGGCGAGCCACAGCACCAGGTCCGCACCGGTGTTCACCTGCCGCCAGCGGATGCTGCCGCCCAGGCTCCAGCCACGCCGGTCGTTCAGCGTGACCGAGGCGAGGCGGGCGAACTCGGCGACGTCGCCGTGCACCGTGCCCTTGGTGCGGATCTGGTAGGTGATCGTCCGCTGTGGGGGGTCGCTCGGAGCGATGCCGGCGCCCGCGGCGACCGGCGCGGCAGGCAGCACGACGGAGGTGATCAGCGCCAGGACGGCGAGCAGGACGAGGCGGGCATGGCGGAGGGACACGCACGCGATGGTGAGCGTGCGCCGGCCCTCCGGCCGGGAGGCGCCGTCACCGACACGCGCTCGCTGCACTCCGGTCCCGCACGTCCCGGACGGCGGGTCAGTCGACCGGGTACCGCCATCCGGGGACGCCGTCGGTGCGTGGCAGCGGGGTGGCGCCGTGGGCCAGGAAGGCGTCGTAGCTGCGGTCGCGGAGCACGTGCACCTCGGTGCGACCGGAGCCGCCGGCCCGCTTGATCGCGTAGACCTCGTCCCAGCCGTCGCCGTCGTGGTCGTCGACGGCGAAGTCCCACGCGTCGTCCGACTGTGGGACGGGTGTCGATGCGTGCGCGGCCCAGCGGGTGAAGCCCGCGCCGCCGTCGAGGACGTGCACCTCGGTGCTGCCGGAGGTGCCGCGCCGCTTGACCGCGTAGAGGTCGGCGCGGCCGTCGCGGTCGTGGTCGCCGGTCGCGAAGACCCAGTCGGCCACGGCGGTGTGCGGCATCGGCGTCCCGGCGTGGGAGAGGAACCGTGTGAAGCGGGCCGCGCCGTCGAGCACGTGTACCGTGGTGCGCCCCTGACTGCCGAAGTGGCTGACGCCGACGACGTCGAGGTGGCCGTCGGCGTTCGTGTCGGCGACGTCGAAGGACCACTGCCCGTAGGCGGAGCGGGGCAGCGGCGTGGCCGCGTGCAGCTGCCACGACCGGTAGCCGCTCGCCCCGTCCAGCACGTGCACCTCGACCCGGCCGGAGCTGCCCCAGCGCTTGATGCCGACGACGTCGTCCACGCCGTCCCGGTCGAGGTCGGCCACCGCGAAGTCCCAGGCGCGCGGCGCCGTGGCCGCGGCCACCGTGCTGTGGTGCGACGAGAAGGCGGTGTAGCCACTCGCGCCGTCGATGACGTGCACCTCGGTGCCGCTGTCGCCGTGCTGCTTGACCGCGTACAGGTCGGGCGTGGGGCCCCGGTCGCCGACGCCCCACCGCGCGGCGACCGACCGCCGCTCCGACGCCAGCGGCCAGGTGTTCGTGACGCAGCCGCCGAGCGAGATCGACTGCTGCTGCATGACCGTGGCCAGACCGCCGGCCTGGGGACAGCTGGAGTGGCCCAGGCCGTGCCAGTGGCCGACCTCGTGGTTGATCACGTAGTGCCGGTACTCGGCGACGTCGGGCCAGGTCGGGGTGCCCTGCCGCCACCGGAGGTCGTTGATGACGACGTCGCGCCCGACCCGGCAGCTGTACTGCGGGCTGCAGACCGGGGAGAAGCCGGGCAGCGTCGAGGGCTCGGCCAGCCACAGGGTGAACGACCCGCCCGAGGACACCTCCCGGTAGCGGATGCTGCCGCCCAGGCTCCAGCCGCGGCGGTCGTTCAGCGTCTGCGCCGCGACCCGGCGGAACACCCCGAGGTCGGCGGCGACGGCGCCGCGGGTGCGTACCTCGTAGGTGATCGTGCGCTCGACGGACTCGCCGGCGGGGATCCCCGGGTCCGCCGCGGCCGGCCCTGCGGTGCTACCGAGCGCGGCGCCGACCAGCGCGGTGACCAGCAGGACGACGATCCGGGACCTCATAGGGGGCCACGGTGCCGGGCCCGGGCGGCGGCGGCAACCCTGGACCGCGCTACCGGGTGACGGCGTACCGCGCGAAGAGCACGCCGTCCTCCTCGAGCAACTGCTCCAGGCCGGCGCCGACGACGGCGGTCAGCGGCCGGTCGATCAGCCGCTGCGGGCTGCCCACGAGGACGGGCGCGAGGGTCAGGTCGAGCTCGTCGACTACCCCGGCCGCCAGTGCGGTGCGCAGCAGCTGCGGCCCGCCCTCGCAGGTCACCTGCTCCAGCCCCCGCTCGGCCAGCCGGTCCAGCGCCAGGGCGAGGTCGACGTCGTCCTCCCCGCAGACCAGCACCGTCACGCCCACGTCGGCCAGCGCGGCGCGCCGGTCGTCGTCCGAGGCCGCGCAGGTGATCAGCAGGGTTCCCGGCACGGCGAGCCGGTCGGTGGGAGCCAGCGAACAGCGGCGGGAGACCACCGCGATCGGCACCGTGGGCGGCCGGCCGATCGACTCGCGCAGCCGCCCGACGGCCGAGCTCGCCGTCACGGGCCGGTAGCCCTCGGCCGACGCCGTCCCGGAACCGACCAGCACGACGTCGGCAAGCGCGCGGAGGCTGCGGAACACGCGCTCGTCGCCCGGCGAGCCGAGACCCGCGCTGCGGCCGTCGACGGCGACGGAACCGTCGAGCGAGGTGATGAAGTCCATCCGCAGCGCACGCCCTGCAGGCCGCCGGTACGCCTCGACGAGCGCCAGGTCGTCCGGGACGTCGCCCGGTCCGGGGAACAGCCGGCGCATCGTCAGCGGGTGGACACGACCGCGGCGCTCTCCGGCGCCAGCGTGACGGTCCGCCGGTCGACCGCGGGCAGCTCGCCGGTGCTGAACAGCACCTCGCCCACCGGGAGGTCGAGGTCGATCTCACGGGGCTCGGCGGCCAGGTTCACCACGACCCGCAGCGACCCACGCCGGACGACCATCCAGCGGTCGGCGTCGTCCCAGTCGACCCGCACGGCCGACAGGTCGGGGTCGACGAGGTCGGGGTGTGCGCGCCGCAGCGCCAGCAGCGACCGGTGCACGGCGAGCAGTCGCTCGTGCGGCTCCCGCGACAGCTCCGACCAGTCCAGCTTCGACCGGGTGAAGGTCTCCGGGTCCTGCGGATCGGGCACCACGTCGGCGTCCCAGCCGTGCTCGGCGAACTCGCCGATCCGCCCGTCCGCGGTCGCCTTGCCCAGGTCGGGCTCGGGGTGGCTGGTGAAGAACTGCCACGGGGTGCCCGCCGCCCACTCCTCGCCCATGAACAGCATCGGCGTGAACGGGCTGGTCAGCACGAGGGTCGCGCCGACGGCCAGGAGGCCGGGGGAGAGGGACGCCGAGATCCGGTCGCCGACGGCACGGTTGCCGATCTGGTCGTGGTCCTGCAGATAGCCCAGGAACTTCCACCCGGGCAGGGTCGCGGTGTCCACCGGCCGGCCGTGGTGCCGCCGCCGGAAGCTGGACCAGCGCGCCGTCGTGGAAGAACGCGCCGGTCAGGGTCCTGGCCAGACCGGAGAGGCCGGCTGCGGCGAAGTCGGCGTAGTAGCCCTGGCCCTCGCCGGTGAGGACGGCGTGCAGCGCGTGGTGGAAGTCGTCGCTCCACTGCGCGGTCAGCCCGGTGCCCCCGGCCGCGCGCGGCGTGACCAGGCGCGGGTCGTTGAGGTCGCTCTCGGCGATCAGGCTGAGCGGCCGGCCGAGCGCGACCGAGAGCTTGTCGACATCCTGGGCCATCTCCTCGAGCACGTGGGTGGCGCGCTCGTCGACCAGTGCGTGCACGGCGTCGAGCCGCAGGCCGTCGACGTGCATGTCGCGCAGCCACATCAGTGCGTTGTCGACGATGTAGCGGCGCACCTCGTCGGAGTCGGGACCGGACAGGTTGATCGAGGCGCCCCACGGGTTGGGTCCGCCCTCGCTGAAGATCGGCATGAACTCGGGCAGGTAGTTGCCCGAGGGGCCGAGGTGGTTGTAGACGACGTCCTGGATCACGCCCAGGCCCCGCTGGTGGCAGGCGTCGACGAACCGCTGGTAGGCCGCCGGCCCGCCGTAGCCCTCCTGGACGGCGTACCAGCGCGACGCCGTCGTAGCCCCAGTTGTGGGTCCCGTTGAAGCCGTTGACCGGCAGCAGCTCGACGAAGTCGATGCCGAGGTCCACGAGGTGGTCCAGCCGCTCGACGGCGGAGTCCAGCGTGCCCTCGGGGGTGAAGGTGCCGACGTGCAGCTCGTACACGACACCGCCGGCGAGTGGCCGGCCGGTCCACGCGCCGTCACCCCACGTGTGGGCGGACGGGTCGAACCGCCGGGACAGGGCGTGCACCCCGTCGGGCTGGCGACGCGACCGCGGGTCGGGTCGGGCGCTCTCGTTCCCGTCGAGCAGGAAGCCGTAGTCGGCCTCCGGACCGGCCTCGACCTCGGCCCGCCACCAGCCGCCGTCGTCCCGACGCATGTCGTGGACGGCACCGTCGACCTGCAGGCGAACCCGCTGCGGAAGCGGCGCCCAGACGGCGAACTCGACGGACTCGGACATGCGGGCGCCTCCGGAGCGGACGGGATCGGGCCGGCTCATCCTGCCCGCTCCGGGGCGGCTCAACCCTCGTGTGTCAGGTGCGTCCGGTCACCGTGCGCAGCAGCGCCTCCGGGTCCGCGGGTGCCTCGTCGCCGGTCCAGGCGACGAACTGGTCGGGCCGGACGAGCACCAGCCGGGCGCCGTAGGCAGCCGCCTCGCCGGCGCCATCGCGGACGACGGTCAGCGGGACGCCGAGCTCCCCGGCCGCGGCCTCGAGGCCGGTCGTGGCGCCGTCCGGTGCGTCGAGGGCGAGCAGGGTGAACTCCCGGCCGAGGACCTCGAACGCGTCGCGGCCCGACGCCAGGGTGCGCGGCGGCAGATGGTGCCCGGCCCGGGCGAGGAAGTTGTGCTCGCCGTGGGCGCTGCACACCGATCCGGGCGGGCCCAGGACGACCGGTGAGCCCTCGTAGTGCGGCTCGAAGTCGCGCAGCCGCCGGCCGTACTCCTTGGTCGCTTCGAGCCACTCGCGCTCGAAGGTCTCGCGGTCGGCCTCGGGGGAGTGCTTCTCGAGGAACTCGCGGTCGCTGGCGATCCAGCCGCCGATGATGTCCTCGCCGACGTCGCGGAAGATCGCCTGCCGCTCGACGCTGTAGGACTCGAGCAGCGCGTCACCGCCCCAGCCCTCCAGGACGGCGGTCAGCTTCCAGGCGAGGTTCACTGCGTCCTCGAGGCCGTTGTTGAGGCCGAAGCCGCCGTAGGGCGGGTGGGTGTGCGCCGCGTCGCCGGCGATGAACGCCCGGCCCGCCCGGTACCGGTCGGCGACCTGGACGCGGAGGTCCCAGAAGCCCACGTGGTCGACCTCGACCTCGAAGTCGAAGCCGGCAGCGCGGTGCAGCAGCGCGACCGGGTCGAAGTTCTCCGGCGTCGTGCCGGCGGGCACCGGGGCGTGGAAGAAGAACTCCTCGCCCACGTCGACCCGGCCGAAGAACATCCAGTAGCCCTTGAGGTCGGGGTGCATCACGCGGTACGTCGAGCGCGGCGGGTACTTCTCCATCGCCTCGTGCAGCTCGCGCGAGCGGAACACGATCAGCGCGACGAGCTCGTCCCAGTCGGTGCCGTGCCGCGCGATGTCGGCCTGCTCGCGCACCACCGAGTGCGCGCCGTCGCAGCCGACCACGTAGTCGCCCGCGAGCACGGTGCGCTCGCCGTCCTGCTCGAAGGTGACGCGGACGCCGTCGGCGTCCTGGCCGATGTCGGTGACCGTCGCGCCCCAGAACGCATCGACGTTGTCCAGCGTGGCCAGCTTCCGGCGCAGCACCTCCTCGGTGCGGTACTGCGGCAGGCGCTCGTTGCGCTGGAAGTAGAAGTCCTGGACGACGGAGCGGTCGGGCGAGGCGTGCCAGAACTCGCTCAGCAGGTTCTCGTAGATCGTCACCTGGCCGATCGGATGGTCCTCGGGCATCGTGCGCGCGGCGCGGATGTCGTCCGCGACACCCCAGGTCCAGAAGTGCTCCATGGTCCGCTGGGCCAGGCCCTGGCCCTTCGGGATGGCCGAGAGCCGGGTCCGCTTCTCGATCACGGCGCAGGCGACCCCGCGCCGTCCGAGGGCGATGGCGAGCCCGACCCCGACGGGGCCCCCGCCGACGATGACGACCTGGTAGCGCTTCTCCACGGTCGCAATGAAGCACGCCGGGAACCGAATGGTCAAACCATTGGGCCTTGTACCGGTGGGTCGCGGTCGGTCAGTGCACGTCGGCCGGCTCGGCACGCGCCCGGCGGCGAAGCGCGACCACGCCGCCCAGGAGCGCCGCCGCCACGCCGCCGACCACCGGGAACGCGGTGGTGGCGCCGAGCGAGGCGACCAGCCAGCCGGTGCCGAGCGGGCCCAGGAACGCCGCGAACGAGTTGACCGCGTTACGGGTGGCCAGGGCCAGCCCTCGCTGGCCCTTCGGCGCGGCCTCGCTCACCAGCACGATCAGCAGCGGCAGGCTCAGTCCGTTCGCGATGCCGACCAGTGCTGCCGAGACGAACGCCGCCGGTACGGAGACGACGAACGGGGCGATGACCAGGCCGAGCACGCCCAGCGCCAGCGCGATCGTGCAGAGCACCTCGGGGCTCGCCCACCGCGACAGCTTTCCGGTGAACAGGTTGACCACCGTGGCCACCGCCGCGGCCGACGAGACCACGGCGCCGGCGACCCCGGGCGAGGCGCCGCCGGCGGAGACCAGGAGCAGCGGGAACAGCGGCGTCCAGATGTTGGGCACCCAGAGCCGGACGAAGGTCAGCAGCATGGCCATCTGGATCCGGGGGAGGCGGAACAGCCCGGCGGCCGCGCGGAGCTTCACCCGGTCGTCGCCGCCCTTCCGCTTGCGCGGCGGGGCGAGCAGCAGGCCGATGATCGCGCACAGCGCGCAGTAGGCGGCCACGACGAGGAAGGCGGGCCGGTAGCCCCACACCGCCGCCGCGCCCCCCACCATCAGCGGCGTGACCATCTGGCTGGCGTTGGAGACGAAGCTGAACCGGCCGGTGTCCCGCGCCCGGTTGAGCGGGTCGTACTGGCCGGCGATGTAGGTCTGCGACGCGACCCACCCGAGCGCCCGCGCCGCACCGATGGCGACGTTGAGGAGCAGCAGCGACCAGAAGCCCTCGGCGAGGGTGAACGCCGCCGCGATGACCGCGCTGAGGCCGGTGCTGAGCACGAACGCGCCCTTGGTCCCCAGCCGGGCGATGACCTCGCTCAGCGGCACGGCCAGCAGGGTCTCGGCGAGCGACCGGGCCGCGACGATGACGCCGATCGCACCGATCGCGATGCCGAGCTCGTCGGCTCGCAGGGGCACGAGCAGGCCCAGCATCGCCGAGATGCTCAGCCCGAAGCCGCCGGAGAGGTACGCCGCCCAGAGGCGGCGCTCGGTTCGTGTCGGCTCTGCTTGCTGCTCCGTCCGCTGCACCACGGCAGTTACTTTCACATGCAAAGGACTTGTTGGTCCAACCCTTCAGGACGGCGCGTCCTGGACGGTGGGATCGATCGCGCGCCTGCTCGACCGTTCGTGGACGAATGGCCGAGCAGGCGCCTGCGGCTTAGTCGCGGACGAGCAGGGCCACGGGCAGCCGGGCCAGCACCTCGCACAGCCGGGCGCCCTCGGCCGTCGACACCACCCGGCTCCCGGTCAGCAGGTCCCGCCAGGCCCCGGTCGGCAGCCGCAGCGCCGTGTCGCCCCAGCCGGAGGCGGCCAGGGCCGCCGGGCGCCGGGTGGCGACGACGACCGCACCGCCGCGGTCGTAGGCGACGACGCAGTCCGCTGCGGCCCCCGACGCGGTCACCGGCTCGTAGCCGGTGAACAGCTCGGGGGAGTCGCGCCGGGCGCGCAGCGCCCGCGAGACGACCAGCAACTTCGCCGCGCCGCTGTCGTCGACGTCGGGCACGGTGCCGCCGTCCAGCGACGCGAGCAGGCGACGCCGCCGGTCGTAGTCCACCGGACGGCGGTTGTCCGGGTCGACCAGGGAGTGCTCCCACAGCTCGGTCCCCTGGTAGACGTCCGGGACACCGGGCATCGTCAGCTGCAGCAGCTTGGCCGACAGCGAGTTGGACCGGCCGAACGGCGTGATCCGCTCGACGAACCGCTCGATCTCCGCGTTGGTGGTCCCGTCGTCGAAGGCGGCGTCGACCATGGCGTGCAGCGCGGCCTCGAACTCCTCGTCGACGTCGGTCCACCGGGTCGACAGCCCGGCCTCGCGAGCCGTCTTCTCGGCGTAGGCGTGGGCCCGTTCCCGGGACAGCGGCCAGGCGCCGACGAGGTTCTGCCACACCTGGTGCGCGAGCGGCCGGTCCGCGAGCGGGTGGCGGTCCAGCCAGCCGCGCACCAGGTCGGCCCACTCGGTGGGCAGCTCCGCCAGCACAGCCAGGCGTGCCCGGGTGTCCTCGCTGCGCTTGGTGTCGTGCGTCGACAGCGTTGTCATCGACCGCGGCTTGACCGCGAGCCGGTGCTTCTGTGCGGCGTGGAACTCCTCGACCGGCAGCCCGAAGCGCGCCGGGTCCCCGCCCACCTCGTTGAGCATCACGAACCGCGCCCACCGGTAGTAGGCGGTGTCCTCGACGCCCTTGGCCATGACCGGACCGCTGGTCTGCTCGAAGCGGGTCGCCGCCTCGCTGCCGGCCTGGCTCAGCACCGGGTGCAACGCGTCGAGCGCCGCAGCCAGGTCCGGACGGCGGTTCCGGACCTCGGCCACGGTGGCGTCGAGGTGCTCGCGACCGTCGGGCAGGTAGCTGCGGTAGACCGGGAAGGCGGCCAGCAGCTCGGCGAGCGCCTCGGTGACCACGTCGGCGGCCGTGCCGGGCAGCTCGCCGATGACCCGGACCAGGCGGGCGACCTCGCTGCCGAGCATGCCGTCGGTGATCTCGCGCTTGCAGTCGTGCACCAGGCGCGCGTAGTCGACGGCGCCCCCGGCGAGCTCGGTGTCCAGCGCGGTGAGCGCAGCCTCGCCGTCCGGGTCGACCAGCACGCCGTCGACCTCGGCCAGGGCGTCGTACCCGGTCGTGCCCGCGGTCGCCCAGTCCTCGGGCAGTTCCTCACCGGGCTCCAGGATCTTCTCGACGACCGTCCACCGGCCGCCCGAGACCTCGGCCAGGCGCTCGAGGTACCCGCGCGGATCGGCGAGCCCGTCCGGGTGGTCGATGCGCAGCCCGTCGACGGCGCCCTCACCCACGAGCTCCAGCACCAGCGCATGGGTGGCGTCGAAGACCGCCGGGTCCTCGACGCGCAGGCCGGCGAGGGTGTTGATGGCGAAGAACCGGCGGTAGTTCAGGTCGGTGTCGGCCCGCCGCCAGTCGACCAGTTCGTAGTGCTGGCGGGCGTGGACCTCCTGCGGTGAGCCCTCGCCCGTGCCCGGGGCGATCGGGAACCGGTTGTCGTAGTAGCGGAGCTGCCCGTCGACCACCTCGAGCTTCTCGACGTCGTCGGCGGAGCCGAGCACCGGGATGCGGATCCGGCCGTCGCCGGCCTCCCAGTCGATGTCGAAGTGCTGGGCATGGGCACTGGTGCTCCCGTGGCGCAGCACGTCCCACCACCACGGCGCGGCCGCGGCATCGGCGACGCCCATGTGGTTGGGCACCAGGTCCAGCACCAGGCCCAGCCCCCGCTCGTGCAGTGCGGTGACGAACCGGTCGAAGGCCTGCCGGCCGCCGCGCGCCTCGTCGATGTGCGCGTGGTCGACGGTGTCGTAGCCGTGGTTGCTCCCCTCTGCCGAGCGCAGCAGGGGAGAGGCGTAGGCGTGCGTCACGCCGAGGTCGGCCAGGTAGCCGGCGAGCCCGGCCGCCTCGTCGAGGGCGAACCCCGAGTGGAACTGCAGCCGGTAGGTGGCCGCCGGCGCCTCGCGGCGCCGGGCACCGTCGGTGGAGCTGTCGGTGGAGCTCACAGCGCGGGCGCCTGCAGGACGACGATGGCGCGGGCGTCCACCGTCACCGCGTCACCGGGCTTGAGCTCGGTCGCCTGCACCTCGTGCATCTCGGCGGTGTTCAGCACGACCGTCCACGTCTGTGCGTAGTCCGAGCTCGGCAGCGTGAACTCGATCGGCTCGTGGTGGGCGTTGAACGCCAGGTAGAAGTGGTCGTCCTTGACGTACTCGCCGCGCTCGTCCATCTCCCGGATGCCCAGGCCGTTGAGGTAGACGGCCAGCGACTTGGCGTAGCCGACGTCCCAGTCCTCGTCGCCCATGGCCTCGCCCTCCGGCGTGAGCCAGTCCAGGTCGGGCACCGGCTCGCCGTGCCCGCGGCGCACCGGCCGACCGTGGAAGAACCGGCGCCGGCGGAACGTCGGGTGCTCCGAGCGGAGCCGCGTGACGGTCTTCGTGAACTCGAGCAGCCCCTCGTCGACGTTCTCCCAGTCGATCCAGGTCAGCTCCGAGTCCTGGCAGTAGCCGTTGTTGTTGCCCTTCTGCGTGCGGCCCAGTTCGTCGCCGTGCAGGAGCATCGGTACGCCCTGGCTGAGCATCAGGGTGGTGATCAGGTTGCGCTGCTGGCGGGCCCGGAGCGCGAGGATCTCCGGGTCGTCGGTCTCGCCCTCGACGCCACCGTTCCAGCTGCGGTTGTGGCTCTCGCCGTCGTTGTTGTCCTCGCCGTTGGCCTCGTTGTGCTTCTCGTTGTACGAGACGAGGTCGCGCATCGTGAACCCGTCGTGAGCGGTGACGAAGTTGACGCTGGCGACCGGGCGCCGTCCGGAGTGCTGGTAGAGGTCGGCCGAGCCGGTCAGCCGGCTGGCGAACTCGCCGATCGTCCCGCCCTCGCCGCGCCAGAAGTCGCGGACGGTGTCGCGGTACTTGCCGTTCCACTCGGTCCACAGCGCCGGGAAGTTGCCCACCTGGTAGCCACCTTCGCCGACGTCCCACGGCTCGGCGATCAGCTTGACCTGGCTGACGACGGGGTCCTGGTGCACCAGGTCGAAGAACGTCGCCAGCCGGTCGACCTCGTGCAGCTCCCGCGCCAGTGCCGAGGCGAGGTCGAAGCGGAATCCGTCGACGTGCATCTCGGTGACCCAGTACCGCAGCGAGTCCATGATCAGCTGCAGCGCCTGCGGCGTCCGGACGTTGAGCGTGTTGCCCGTGCCGGTGTAGTCCATGTAGTGCTGCTCGTCGCCCTCGACGAGCTTGTAGTACGTGCGGTTGTCGATACCGCGGAACGACAGCGTGGGACCGAGGTGGTTGCCCTCGGCGGTGTGGTTGTAGACGACGTCGAGGATGACCTCGATGCCCGCGTCGTGCAGGGCGCGGACCATGCCCTTGAACTCCTGCACGTGCTGGCCGGCGGTGGTGTCGCTGGCGTACTCGTTGTGCGGGGCGAAGAAGCCGATCGTGTTGTAGCCCCAGTAGTTGCGCAGGCCCTTCTGCTGGAGCGTGTCGTCCTGCACGAACTGGTGGACCGGCAGGAGCTCGAGGGCGGTCACCCCCAGTTCGGTGAGGTGCTCGATCGTCGCCGGGTGCGCGACGCCGGCGTACGTGCCACGCAGCTCCTCGGGGATGCGCGGGTTGGTCATCGTCAGGCCCTTGACGTGCGCCTCGTAGACGACCGTCTTGTTGTAGGGCGTCCTCGGCGGCCGGTCGACACCCCAGTCGAAGTACGGATTGACGACGACGGACTTCGGCATGTGCGCCGCCGAGTCGTCGTCGTTGCGCTCCTTGGTCTCGAAGTCGTAGCCGAACACCGAGGGATCCCAGTCGATCTGGCCGTCGATGGCCTTGGCGTACGGGTCGAGGAGCAGCTTGTTCGGGTTGCAGCGCAGTCCCTGGGCGGGGTCGTGCGGGCCGTGCACGCGGAAGCCGTACTTCTGCCCCGGGTGGATGCCGGGGAGGAAGGCGTGCCACACGAACCCGTCCATCTCGGGCAGCCGGATGCGTTCCTCGTTGCCCTCGTCGTCGAACAGGCAGAGCTCGACCTTCTCGGCCACCTCGCTGAAGATCGCGAAGTTGGTGCCGGTGCCGTCGTACGTGGCCCCGAGGGGGTAGGCACTGCCGGGCCATACCTGGGTCATGTGGGGACTTCCTTCTGCGCTGGCGCCCCCGGGCTCGGGGGCAGGGGCCGTCGTCGATTCTCGCGGTCGGTCGGATCCTCGCGGAGACCGCCGTGTGGGGCGACCGAGGGCGAGTGCCCCCGCCGGAGGTCCCGCACACCTGCCCGCCGTGTGACGTGTGGCTCGTCGCGGCCGCACGACGACGCCCCCCGCGGCCGGCGGGCCGCGGGGGGCATCGTGCGCAGGTCCGGCGGGGACACCGAGCGTGTCCCGATCCGGGGGCGGGCGGCCGGGGTCCGACCTCGCCCGGCGTCCCCGGGTGGCGCTGGTCCCTGGCGTGAACCGCTCCTGCGACCGAGCACGCTAGGCGGGCTCCCGTCCCGGGGACAAGTGGCCCGGTCGCACAGGTGTCCCTGCCGTACCGGCCGACCGCATGGTGCGCACGCAGCGCGTTCTGTCACACCCGCGTCGTACCGTCGAGGCGTGCGCGCGACCACCGACATCCGGCCGACCCAGGGGCGCTTCCGGGTCGTCAGCGACTTCGAGCCCTCGGGCGACCAGCCGGCCGCGATCAAGGAGTTGGCCGAGCGGGTCAATCGGGGTGACGAGCACGCCGTGCTCCTCGGCGCCACCGGCACCGGCAAGTCGGCGACCACCGCGTGGCTCATCGAGCAGGTGCAGCGGCCGACCCTGATCATGGCGCCGAACAAGACCCTCGCGGCTCAGCTGGCCAACGAGTTCCGCGAACTGCTGCCCGACAACGCCGTCGAGTACTTCGTCTCGTACTACGACTACTACCAGCCCGAGGCCTACGTCCCGCAGACCGACACCTACATCGAGAAGGACTCCTCGATCAACGAGGAGGTCGAGCGGCTGCGCCACTCCGCGACGCAGGCGCTGCTGACCCGACGCGACGTCGTGGTCGTCGCGACGGTGTCGTGCATCTACGGCCTCGGGACGCCGCAGGAGTACGTCGACCGCGCGCTGAAGATCTCGGTGGGGGAGGAGCGCGACCGCGACGAGCTGCTGCGCACCCTGGTCACCGAGCAGTACACCCGCAACGATCTGTCGTTCACGCGCGGCACCTTCCGCGTGCGGGGTGACACGATCGAGGTCTTCCCGGTGTACGAGGAGCTCGCCGTCCGCATCCAGATGTTCGGCGACGAGGTGGAGCGCCTCTACTACCTGCACCCGCTGACCGGCGAGGTGGTGCGCGAGGTCCAGGAGCTGTTCGTCTTCCCGGCCACCCACTACGTCGCGGGTCCGGAGCGGATGGAGCGGGCGATCGGGGGCATCGAGGCCGAGCTGGAGCAGCGGCTGGCCGAGCTGGAGAAGCAGGGCAAGCTGCTCGAGGCCCAGCGGTTGCGCATGCGCACCACCTACGACATCGAGATGATGCGCCAGGTCGGGTTCTGCTCCGGCATCGAGAACTACTCCCGGCACATCGACGGCCGCGCGCCCGGCAGCGCCGGTTCCTGTCTCATCGACTACTTCCCCGACGACTTCCTGCTCGTCATCGACGAGTCGCACGTCACCGTGCCGCAGATCGGCGGCATGTACGAGGGCGACATGAGCCGCAAGCGCACGCTGGTCGAGCACGGCTTCCGGCTGCCCTCGGCCATGGACAACCGGCCGCTGAAGTGGGAGGAGTTCACCGACCGCATCGGCCAGACGGTCTACCTGTCGGCGACGCCCGGCCCCTACGAGCTCGGCAAGGCCGGCGGAGACGTCGTCGAGCAGGTCATCCGGCCGACCGGCCTGGTCGACCCCCAGGTGGTGGTCAAGCCGACAAAGGGGCAGATCGACGACCTGGTGCACGAGATCCGGGTCCGCACCGAGAAGGACGAGCGGGTGCTGGTCACCACGCTCACCAAGAAGATGTCCGAGGACCTCACCGACTACCTGCTCGAGCTGGGCATCAGGGTGCGCTACCTGCACTCCGAGGTCGACACCCTGCGCCGGGTCGAACTGCTGCGCGAGCTCCGGCAGGGCGAGTACGACGTCCTGGTCGGTATCAACCTGCTGCGCGAGGGGCTCGACCTCCCCGAGGTGTCCCTCGTCGCGATCCTCGACGCGGACAAGGAGGGCTTCCTGCGGTCGGGCACGTCGCTCATCCAGACCATCGGCCGCGCCGCCCGCAACGTGTCGGGCCAGGTGCACATGTACGCCGACAGGATCACCCCGTCGATGGCGCAGGCGATCGACGAGACCAACCGCCGCCGCGAGAAGCAGATCGCCTACAACACCGAGCGCGGCATCGACCCCCAGCCGCTGCGCAAGAAGATCGTCGACATCCTCGACGGCATCTACCGCGAGGCCGAGGACGCCGAGGGAGCCACCCAGCTGCTCGGCGGCTCCGGGCGGCAGCAGTCCCGCGGCAAGGCACCGGTTCCGGGCCTGTCGTCGAAGGCCGGCCGCGGCAAGGCCGGGGCGATCGACGTGCAGGGGCTGCCGCGGGCCGAGCTCGCCGACCTGATCACGCAGATGAACGAGCAGATGCTGGCCGCAGCGCGCGAGCTGCAGTTCGAGGTCGCCGCCCGGCTGCGCGACGAGCTCCACGAGCTGAAGAAGGAGCTGCGCCAGCTCGACGCGGCGCACGCCTGATCAGGCGGGCAGGAGTGACAAGGGCCTCATCCGGGAACACAGTGCACGGACGCGACCGTTGAAGGCCCTGAACGTGGAGGGGAGTATCCCGCCGCGGCCGCGTCGTCAATACGAGGTCCCCATGGGCCTCCGGCGCTGCCGGTCGTCGTACAGGCGATGGGAGAGACCTCCGGATCCGACCCAGAGCGGCGCGGGCGCGCCGCCGAGTCTCCGGAGGTTTCTGCATGGACGTGCCCTTCTGGGTGTGGGCTGTCACGGTCGCCGCGATCGTGGGCATGCTCGTCTTCGACTTCATCGGCCACGTGCGCACCCCGCACGCGCCCTCGTTGCGGGAATCCGGCATGTGGTCGGCCGCCTACGTAGGCATCGCCCTCGTCTTCGGCCTGATCGTCCTCTGGGCGTGGGGGCCGGTCTTCGCAGCCGAGTACTTCGCCGGCTACGTCACCGAGAAGAGCCTGTCGGTCGACAACCTCTTCGTCTTCGTGCTGATCATGGCCGCGTTCGGGGTGCCCCGGGAGCTCCAGCAGAAGGTGCTGCTCTTCGGCATCACCTTCGCGCTCGCGCTGCGGACCATCTTCATCGTCGTCGGCGCCGCGGCGATCAAGGAGTTCAGCTGGGTCTTCTACCTGTTCGGCGCGATCCTGATCTACACCGCCTGGGTGCAGGCGCGCAGCGGCGGGCACAACGGCGACGAAGAGGACTACAAGGAGAACGCCGTCCTGCGGTTCGCCCGCAAGCGGCTGCGGACGACGGACGACTACCACTCCGACCGCCTGAGTGTGAAGCTGCAGGGCAAGCGGTATCTGACCCCCCTGGCCATCGCGCTGATCGCGATCGGGACGGCGGACATCATCTTCGCCGTCGACTCGATCCCCGCCATCTTCGGCATCACGCAGGAGACCTTCCTGGTGTTCGCCGCGAACGCCTTCTCGCTGCTGGGCCTGCGGCAGCTGTTCTTCCTCATCGACGGCCTGCTCGACCGCCTCGTGTACCTGTCCTACGGGCTGGCGGTGATCCTGGGGTTCATCGGCTTCAAGCTCGTCGTCCACGCCCTGCACACCAATGAGCTGCCGTTCGTCAACGGCGGCGAGCCGTTCACGGCGATCCCCGAGGTGCCGATCTCGGTGTCGCTGTCGGTGATCCTCGCCACCCTGGTCATCACCACGGTCGCCAGCCTGGTCAAGGTGCGCCGCGACCGTCGTGCGCGGGTGGCCGAGGAGGCCGCGGCGTCGGACCCGACGTCGCTGTCCGCCGGCGTCGACGACCCGGCCGACGCCGTTCCCGAGTCCACCATGAGGGACGAGGGGCGAACGGGTACGGTGAGCGCCGCGAACCCAGGCCGACGCGACCACTGACGCTCGCGTCACCCGGGGGACCGATGGAGGGGAGTATCCCCCCGCGGCAGTGTCGTCATCACGAGGTCCCATGGCCTCCGGTGCTGCCGATCGCAGGCCTTGGTGCCTGCGGTGGGAGAGACCTCCGGTGTCGACACCTGCCTGTCCCCCGGAGGAAACCACCGCATGGAGCTCCCCGTCTGGTTCGAGATCGCGACGTTCGTGGGGCTGGGGCTCCTGCTGGTCGCGGACCTCGCGCTCGTCGTCCGTCGCCCGCACGAGCCCTCCATGAAGGAGGCCGGTCTCTGGGTCACCTTCTACGTGAGCCTGGCGCTGATCTTCGGCCTGGTGATCCTGGCGGTGACCAACGGGCAGTTCGCGACGGAGTTCTACGCGGGCTGGCTGACCGAGTACAGCCTCTCGGTCGACAACCTGTTCGTCTTCGTGATCATCATGGCCCGCTTCCGGGTGCCGCGGTACCTCCAGCAGGAGGTGCTGATGATCGGCATCCTGATCGCGATCGTGCTGCGCGGCCTGTTCATCCTCGCCGGCGCCGCGCTGATCTCCCGGTTCACCTGGGTCTTCTACATCTTCGGCGCCTTCCTGGTGTACACCGCGATCAACCTCCTCCGGCACCGGGACGACGAGGAGGACTACGAGGAGAACGCGCTCATCCGGCGGATGCGCCGCGTCCTGCCGCTGACGCAGGACTACGAGGGCAGCAAGATCCGGGTCAAGGTCGACGGCAAGCGCTTCTTCACGCCGCTGGTCATCGTCTTCATCGCCATTGGAACCACCGACGTCATCTTCGCCCTCGACAGCATCCCGGCGATCTTCGGCCTGACCCGCGAGCCGTTCATCGTCTTCACCGCGAACGTCTTCGCGTTGATGGGGCTTCGTCAGCTGTACTTCCTGCTCGGCGGCCTGCTCAAGCGGCTGGTCTACCTGTCGATCGGTCTGTCGTTCGTGCTCGCGTTCATCGGCGTGAAGCTGGTCATGGAGGCGATGGCCGAGAACACGCTGCCGTTCATCAACGGCGGTGAGCACATCGAGTGGGTCCCGCACATCCCGATCTGGCTCTCGCTGACGATCATCCTCGGTACCCTGGTCGTGGCGACGGTGGCCAGCCTGGTCAAGACCAAGGGTGCCATGATCTCGGTCGACGAGCCGGTCATCGAGCCGGAGGAGGCCCGCCAGGTCTCCGGGCGCGGTCCGGAGGCGGCCGCCAATGCCGAGCAGCGGATCAAGGAGCGACTCGAGGCGGAGGGGCGCGAGAGCCGCTGACCTCGGACGGGGCCCCACGCCCCAGCCGCTAGCGTCGCTGTCCATGCACCCGGCCGACCTCGCCCTCCTCCGCACCCCGGGCACCCCGGCCGTGTCGCCGGACGGCCGGATGGCGGTGGTGGCCGTCAGCCGGCTCGACCTCGAGGTCGACGAGTACCGCAGCCGGCTGTGGGCGGTCCCCACCGACGGTTCGGCTCCCGCCCGCCCGATCACCAGCGGTGGGCGGGACAGCGCTCCCGCGTTCTCGCCGGACGGCCGCTGGCTGGCCTACCTGCGGGCGGAGCCGGGCGGCAAGCCGCAGGTCATGCTGCTGCCGACGGCCGGTGGCACCGCGCGCCGGCTCACCGACCACCACCTCGGCGCGGGGGCGCCGGTGTGGAGTCCCGACTCGTGCCGGCTCGCCTACACCGCCCGCGTGCCCGAGCCCGGCCGGTACGGCACGGCCGACGGCGTCGGCCCGGAGGCCGAGCCGCCGCGGCTGATCACGACGCTGCAGTACCGGCTCGACGACGTCGGTTTCCTCGTCGACCAGCGCAGCCACGTCTTCGTCCTCGACCTGCCGGCGGGGTCGGATGACGACGTGCTGCCGGAGCCGATCCAGCTCACCGACGGCGACGCCGACGACACCGACGTGACGTGGAGCCCGGACGGCGCGACGCTGGCGTTCGTCTCGGCCCGCCATCCCTCCACCGACCGGGACCTGGTCCGTGACGTCTATCTGGTGCCGGCCGGCGGCGGCGAGCCCCGAAGGGTCACCGAGGGCGCAGCCGAGTGCGCGCGACCCGCCTTCGTGCCCGGTGGCGGCTGCCTGGTCGTGACCGCCGTCCCGGACCTGGGACCGGACGGCGTGGACTTCGTCGCACGCAGTTCGGTGCCCTGCCTCGTAGACCTCGACGGCGGCCCCCTGCGGCCGCTGCTCGACCCGGCAGAGGACCACCGCGGCGACACGACCCCGGCGACCGTGCTGGACGGCGACACCGTCCTGGTCGGGATCGAGCGGCGCGGAGCCGTCGAGCTGCTGCGGGTGCCCCTGGACGGGGGCGCGCCGGAGGTGCTCGTCGACGGTCCGTTCACGGTCGTCG
The DNA here is from genome assembly GCA_963723745.1 of uncultured Actinomycetota bacterium. Taxonomy (GTDB): domain Bacteria; phylum Actinomycetota; class Actinomycetes; order Mycobacteriales; family Geodermatophilaceae; genus CAVRRZ01. Next base: position 537,426 of record CAVRRZ010000005.1, on the reverse strand, counting down.
GCATGGCCGCCGCCGCGGGCGTGGTCGTCGCCTCGGTCGCCCACGACCGGTCTGCGGGCGAACTGGTCGCCCTCACACCGGGGAGCCGCAGGCTGCTCACGTCGTTCGGGCGGCGGCTCACCGGCACCGGCCGGTTGCACCGGATGGGGGAGCGGACGGCGACGTCGTCCGACGGGTACCCGGTGCACGGCTGGGTGACCGTGCCGCCCGGTCCGGGGCCGCACCCGGTGCTGCTCACGATCCACGGCGGACCGTTCGCGCAGTACAACTGGAGCCTGCTCGACGAGACGCAGACCTACGTGTCCGCCGGGTACGCGGTGGTGCAGTGCAATCCTCGGGGATCCTCCGGCTACGGCGAGGCGCACGGTCGCAGCATCCGCGGCGCGATGGGGGAGGTCGACGCCGCCGACGTCCTGGCCTTCCTCGACGACGCGCTGCGCGACCCGGCGCTGGACGCCGACCGGGTGGGTGTCATGGGCGGCTCGTACGGCGGTTACCTGACCACTCTGCTGATCGGGCGCAGCGGCCGGTTCGCTGCCGCGATCAGCGAGCGCGCCTTCCTCGACCCGGTCTCCTTCGTGGGCTCCGCCGACATCGGCTGGTACTTCCCCGAGCAGTACCTGGGCACCGATGCCGAGCGCGTCGCCGCGCAGAGCCCGATGGCGGGAGCCCCGAAGATCGAGACGCCGACGCTGGTCGTCCACTCGGAGCAGGACTGGCGGTGCCCGGTCGAGCAGGGCATGCGGTTGTTCGTCGAGCTCCGGCGCCGGAGCGTGCCCACGGAGCTGCTGCTGTTCCCCGGGGAGGGGCACGAGCTGTCGCGCAGCGGCCGGCCACGGCACCGGCTGGCGCGGCTGGAGCACGTGCTGCGGTGGTGGGCACGCTGGCTGCCGACGCCGCAGAACCCCGCCGATCCCCTGGCAGGGTCCCGCCGATCCCCTGGCAGGGTGAGGGCCGGTGGGACCACGTGAGGAGGGGTGTGTCGTGACGGAGCGCCGGGTGCCGCGCTGGTCGGAGTTCGCTGAGCTGGTGCGTCCACGGCGGGTTCCCGGCGACGCCACGGACCGACGGCTGGCCCGGGCGGCCACGATCGGGGACCTCCGCGAGATCGCGCGGCGGCGGGTGCCGAGGGCCGTCTTCGACTACACCGACGGCGCGGCGGGAGCGGAGCTGAGTCTGCGCCGGTCGCGGGCGGCGTTCGCGCGCATCGAGTTCCGGCCCGCGGTGCTGCGCGACGTCTCGGCTCCGGACCCGACGACGTCCGTGCTGGGCGCGCCCTCGACCCTGCCCGTGGCGTTCGGTCCGACCGGCTTCACCCGGCTGATGCACACCGACGGGGAGCCGGCGGTCGGCCGGGTCGCCGCACGCGTCGGCATCCCCTACGCGCTGTCGACCATGGGCACCACGACGCCGGAGGCCCTCGCAGCGGCGGCGCCCGACGCCCGACGGTGGTTCCAGCTCTACCTGTGGCGAGACCGGGAGGCCAGCGCCGCGCTGGTCCAGCGGGCGCGGGACTCGGGCTACGAGGCCCTGGTGCTCACCGTCGACACCCCCGTGGCCGGGCCGCGCCTGCGCGATGTGCGCAACGGCTTCAGCATCCCGCCGGCCCTGACCCTGCGCACGATCGCCAACGCGGCCCGCCACCCGCGCTGGTGGGTCGACCTGCTGACCACCGAGCCGCTGCAGTTCGCCTCGCTCAGCTCGTGGGGCGGGACCGTCGCGGAGCTCGTCGACCGCGTCTTCGAGCCGGCCGCTACGGTCGCGGACCTGACCCGGCTGCGCGAGTCGTGGCCGGGGAAGCTCGTGGTCAAGGGCGTGCTCGACGCCGAGGCCGCGCGCGTCGTCGTCGACGCGGGTGCCGACGCGGTCGTCGTCTCCAACCACGGCGGCCGCCAGCTGGACCGGGCGGCGACGCCCCTCGAGCAGCTGCCCGCGGTCGTGGCGGCGGTCGGTGACCGGGCGGAGGTCTACCTGGACGGCGGGGTCATGGACGGGGCGGACGTCGTGGCCGCGGTCGCGCTCGGCGCGCGCGCCTGTCTCGTGGGTCGGGCGTACCTGTACGGGCTGATGGCCGGTGGCGAGCGAGGGGTCCAGCGGGCTGCGGACCTGCTCGCCCGTGACATCCTGCGCACGATGCAACTGCTCGGCGTCACGTCGCTGGGCGACCTGACGGCGGACCGGGTGAGATTGCGGTCCTGAAACGGCCCGTTGGCAGCGCGACCTGGGGTTTCCTAGGGTGCGGTATGGACGTCGTCGAGGTCGTGCCAACCTTCGAGCAGTACGCCTTCACGTTCGGCGGCGTGGCGCCGCTGCGCCGCGTGACGCCCGGGACGGCGCTGCGCGTCTGGTCGGACGACGCGTTCTGCGGCGCGCTGCAGAAGGTCACCGACCTGTCGAGCGAGAAGGTCGACCTGCGGTTCGTCAACCCGCAGACCGGTCCGTTCTACGTCGAGGGCGCCGAACCGGGCGACACCCTGGCCCTGCACTTCGTCTCGATGGAACCGGCCCGCGACTGGGGCGCCTCGGCCGCCATCCCGTTCTTCGGCGGGCTGACCAGCACCGACCGGGTGGCCACCCTGCAGGATCCGCTGCCCGACACCACCTGGATCTACGAGCTCGACCGCGCACGGAACACCGTCACCTTCGCCGCCCAGCACACCGATCTGCGGGTGGACCTGCCGGTGCAGCCGATGCTGGGCACGGTCGGCGTGGCGCCGCCGGGTGGCGAGGTGCGCAGCTCGCTCGTGCCGGAGCGGTTCGGCGGCAACATGGACACTCCGCAGATGCGGCCGGGGACGACGTGCTTTCTCGGGGTCAACGTCGAGGGTGCGCTGTTCTCGGTGGGCGACGGCCACTACCGGCAGGGCGAGGGCGAGGCCTGCGGCACGGCGGTCGAGGGTGCGATGACCACGGTGCTGATCGTCGAGCTGATCAAGGGCGGCGCCCCGGCCTGGCCCCGGCTCGAGGACGACGCGCACTGGATGACGGTGGGCTCGAGCCGACCGCTCGAGGACGCCTGGCGCATCGGGCAGGTCGAGCTCGTCCGCTGGTTCGGCGAGCTCTACGGGCTGCACCCGATGGACGCCTACCAGCTGCTGTCCCAGATCACCGAGGTGCCGATCGCCAACGTCGTGGACGCCAACTACAGCACCGTCGTGAAGGCGCGCAAGTCGCTGCTCCCCACGGCATCGGCGTACGGCGGGCTGCACGACGACCTGCGCCGTCGCGCGGCCACCCTCCGCTGACCAGCCCCCCCGAGCCCCGTCGTCCCCAGCCCAGGAGGCCCCCATGGATCTACAGCTCACCGGTGCCCGCGTCCTCGTCACCGGCGGTACTCGCGGTATCGGCCGCGGCATCGTCGAGGAGTTCGTCGCCGAGGGGGCGCAGGTGGAGTTCTGCGCCCGGGATGCCGCCGAGGTCGAGGCGACGCAGCAGGCGACCGGGGCGCGCGGCTCGGTGGTGGACGTCGGCGACGGCCCGGGACTCGTCGCGTGGGTCGAGGAGGCCGCCGGCCGGCTCGGGGGGCTGGACGCCGTCGTCGCCAACGTCAGCGCACTGGCCATCCCGGACACCGAGGAGAACTGGCAGCTGTCGTTCGAGGTCGACCTCATGGGCACGGTGCGCCTCGCGCGGGCGGCGCTCCCGCACCTGGAGGCGAGCGGCAAGGGCTCGATCACCGCGATCTCCAGCGTCTCCGGTCGCGAGGCCGACTTCGCTTCTGGTCCCTACGGCACGATGAAGACCGCCATCGTCGGCTACATCTCCGGGCTGGCGCTGCAGCTGGCCGGTCGGGGTGTGCGCGCCAACGTGGTCTCCCCGGGCAACACGTACTTCACCGGCGGCGTCTGGCAGCAGATCGAGACCGGCGACCCCGGGCTGTACTCGACCGCGCTCGGGCTCAACCCGACCGGCCGGATGGGCACCCCGCAGGAGATGGCGCGAGCCGTCGTGTTCCTCGCCAGTCCGGTCTCCAGCTTCACCAGCGGGACCAACCTCGTCGTGGACGGTGCGCTGACCCGCGGCATCCAGCTCTAGAACAGAGTGTGCCCGTCGAGGCCCCCGAGGGTGGCAGAAGCCGACAGGAGTGTCTCGATCGTCGTTCGTCCGTGAACTTCGCCGAGCGCTGCGGAGCCTGCTCGCAACGCCTCGTGGTCGAGACGCCGCTACGTCATTGCGCATGCACGGAACGTGCTCGGTACCGCCTCGGCGAGTCACGGATGGTCGGGCGGGAAGTGCCCGGGTAGCGGGACGATTCCGTCCGCCCGCGGAACCGGACCGCCCGTTCCGGCTGGGTGCGGTACGGGCCGTGGCGGGACGGTTCCGCTATGCAATGCGATCCACCCGGGGTCATCCTTCCGCCCGGCTGGACGACGAGGTCCGGCCCCGGCGGCCGCCCCGTCGTCCGCCGGAGGAGGAACGAGGGGGTCGAGTGTGAGCGTTCGACGGATCGGATCCGCCAGACGGACGTCGTCCAGAGCCATCGCCATCGGGGCCAGCAGCCTGCTGCTGGCCGTCGCGCTGCCGACCGGGGCTACCGCCAAGCCGGGATACGGGGGTGGCGGCGGCAACGCCTGCGAGAGACAGAGCAACAACACGTACGCGAAGCTGCTGCAGTGCGTGACGCTCGACGGCGTCCTCGAGCACATGGAGAAGTTCCAGCGCATCGCCGACAACAGCCGCGACCCGGTCTACCCGGGAACCCGCGCGGCCGGCACGAAGGGCTACGCGGCCAGCGTCAAGTACGTCGCCGGCCTGCTCCGCAAGGCCGGCTACACGGTGACACTGGACCCGGTCGAGTTCGAGTTCAACTTCCCGGCGACGCTCACCCAGCTCACTCCCGCTCCCGAGGCGGACCACGAGACCGGCGTCTTCACCGGCAGTGGCTGGGGGGCCGTGACCGGCAACGTCGTCCCGGTCGACCTCAACCTCACCGGGGACCGGGCGAGCACCAGCGGCTGCGAGGCGGACGACTTCGACATCGCCGGCGTGGACTGGACCGGGGACGACGACATCGCGCTGATCCAGCGCGGTACCTGCTTCTTCGGCACGAAGGCGTTCTACGCCGAGCAGGCCGGGGCCGAGGCCGTCATCATCATGAACCAGGGCAACACGCCCGAGCGTGAAGGCCTGATCGTCGCCGACGCGACGAGCGTGGACGAGCCGATCCCGGGCGCGCCCGGACCGATCACCCACGGCATCCCCGTCGTGGGGGCGAGCTTCGCCGACGGCGTGTCGCTGGCCCGCAGCGGGTCGACCGCGTTCGTCGAGGTGCTCGAGCCGGAGATCCGCACCGACTACAACGTCATCGCGGACCTGCCCGGCAAGAACAAGAGCAACGTCGTCATGGCCGGCGCCCACCTCGACAGCGTGATCGACGGCCCCGGCATCCACGACAACGGGTCCGGCTCGGCGGCGCTGCTCGAGACGGCGCTCATGATGGCCACGTCCAAGCCGCAGAACTCGCTGCGGTTCGGCTGGTGGGCGGCGGAGGAGCTCGGTCTGGTCGGTTCCGCCGACTACGTCGCCGGCCTCTCGCAGCGGGAACTGGACAAGATCGCGCTGTACATGAACTACGACATGGTCGGATCGCCGAACTACATCTTCATGGTCTACGACGCCGACGAGTCCACGTTCGAGGCGCCGGTGCCGGTCCCGCCCGGCTCCGAGGCCATCGAGGACGTCTACGAGCGGTACTACACCAAGATCGGTGAGCCCTACGACGACACCGAGTTCTCGGGCCGGAGCGACTACGAGGCGTTCATCCTCAACGGCATTCCGGCCAGCGGTCTGTTCACGGGGGCCGAGGAGATCAAGACCCAGCAGCAGGAGGAGATCTGGGGCGGCACGGCGGGTGACCAGTTCGACCCGTGCTACCACCTGGCCTGCGACACGATCGGCAACATCGACGATCACGCGCTGGAGGTCAACAGCGACCTGATCGCCTTCGCGATGCTGACGTTCGCGTACTCCACCCACTCGGTGAACGGGGTGCCGGGCAAGAAGGTGCCGGGCAACTTCCACCTGCCCAGGCCGGCCGGACCGGAGGGCACGTTCGCGGAGGACGGCGGAGGCGGGCACAGCCACTCGCACACCGCGTGAGAACCGGTCCCGGACGGCGAGGTCCGGTGACCGGGCGACGATGACGGCGGGGCCGGTCCGGGAGGGCCGGCCCCGTCGCCGCCCGACTGGTGAACCTTGGCGGAAGTATCGGTGGCTCGGTGACCCACAAACACAACGAGGCCGTGATCTTCGTCCTCGAGGGCTCGGGTCACACGCTGATCGACGACGAGCGGATCGGAGATCCCGGCGATGGTGGTCGCGGCCGAGCCACGCCCGCGGCGTCCGCCCTGGTCGGCGGGACCTTCTGCTCAGCCCGCGGGACGTTCGTTGCTGGCCGGTGCGGTCCCGGAGCGAGGAGCCTCCGCCACACGGAGTCCGTCGTCCCAGGGGGTGCAGCGTGAGTCGTCTTCGCAGGTTCATCGTGCTGGTCGTCATGGCCCTGCTGGCCATGTCCGTGCCGGCGGTCGCGCAGGCCGAGGCGCCCGCGCCCACGGTTCCGCTTCTGACGTCGGTCCGCGCGGCCCACCACCCCGGTTTCGACCGGATCGTCTTCGAGTTCTACGGAGGGCTACCGGCCGGCCGCCAGGTGTCCTACGTCAGCGAGATCGTGGAGGACGGGAGCGGCCGGGTGATCCCGGTCGCCGGGCGTGCGCTGCTCAGCGTTCGGTTCGAACCGGCCCGCGCGCACAAGAACGACGGCACCGTGCTGACTCCTTCCAAGCACGTGTATCCGCTGCCCAACATCCTGACCGCGGTCAGGTCCGGCGACTTCGAGGCCGTCGTCGGCTACGGCATCGGCCTGGCCAAGCGGGAGCCGTTCCGCGTGTCCACGCTGTCCAACCCGCCCCGCGTGGTGATCGACATCGATGCGGCCTTCCCGACCGTGCAGCGCCGGGTGTGGTTCCTCGACCAGCCGGCGTTCGTCTCGGGCAGCGGGCCGTCCTTCGTGCCGGTGATGCGACCGGTCATGGCAAGCTCGCCCGCGCACGGTCTGATGGACCGGCTCTTCGCCGGCCCCACGCCGTTCGAGGTGTCCCAGGGCCTGCGCTTCCTGAGTTCCGGGGCGACGGACTACACCGGTCTGTCGATCAGCTCGGGCGAGGTGGCACGGGTGCGGCTGCTGGGTGGCTGCAGCAGCGGCGGGTCGACGGTCAGCATCGCCGGGGAGATCATGCCGACGCTGCGCCAGCTGTCGAACGTCAGCTGGGTCAAGATCTACGACCCGGCGGGCACCACCGAGCGGCCGACCGGGCAGGTCGACTCGATCCCGGAGTGCCTCGAGCCGTGAAGCCGTAGGCCATCGGTTCGCAGGCGGCGCCGGTCGATCCGACCGACGCCGCCTGTCTGCTCACCAGCCGCGGGCGCGCCACTCGCCGAGGTGCGGACGCTCGGCGCCGATCGTGGTGTCGTCGCCGTGGCCGGGGTAGACCCAGGTCTCGTCCGGGAGGACGTCGAACAGCCGGTGCTCCACGTCGTCGATCAGGCTCGCGAAGCGGGCGGTGTCGCCCTTGGTGTTGCCGACCCCGCCGGGGAAGAGGCTGTCGCCGGTGAAGACGTGCACGCCGGCGTCCTCGGGTCCGCGCCAGACCAGGGCGATCGAGCCCGGCGTGTGCCCGCGCAGGTGGACCACCTCCAGGGACTGCTCGCCGACGGAGACCGTGTCGCCGTGCCCGACCGGTCGCTGCACGGGCACCGGGAGGTCGCCGGCGTCGTCCGGGTGCGCGACGGTCGTGGCGCCGGTCGCCGCGACCACCTCGGGAAGCGCCCGGTGGTGGTCCCAGTGCCCGTGCGTGGTGACGACGGTGCGGAGGGGAGCGTCGCCCACGAGCGCCAGGACGGCGTCCGGCTCGGCCGCCGCGTCGATCAGCAGCGCCTCGCCGGTCGCGCCGCAGCGCAGCAGGTAGACGTTGTTGGCCATGTCGCTGACCGCCATCTTGGAGATGGTCAGACCCGGGAGTTCCCGGACGGCGGCCGGCCCCCCGACCGTGACCTTGCCTGTGTAGCTGCCCGTGTCGCTGCCCGTGTCGCTGCCCGTGTCGCTGCCCGCGGAACTGCTCATGTCCCACCTCCACCTGAAACTGTCGGCGTCCGTCGTTACGGTCGGCGTCATGGACGCTAGCGGAGCAGTCGGTGGTCCTCAGGTCGTCGGCCGGACGGCCGCCGAGATCGCGGCGCTGGTCCGTGCGGGTGAGGTGTCGGCCGTCGACGTGGTCCGGGCGCACCTCGACCGCATCGCCGAGGTCGACCGCGACCTGGGGGCGTTCCGCACCGTGCGCGCCGAGGCCGCGCTCCTCGAGGCGCAGGCGGTCGACACCGCGCTCACCCGCTTCGCGCTGCCGCTGGCCGGCGTCCCCGTGGCGGTCAAGGACAACGTGGCGGTCAAGGGTGAGGTTCTCACCGACGGCATGGCCCCGAACGGCGTGGAGCCGGCACGCAGGCACCACCCCGTCGTCGAGCGCCTGCGCGCCGCCGGGGCGGTCGTCGTGGGCATCACGCGCGTGCCGGAGCTCTGCCTCTACTCCGCGACCGACGGCCCGGAGGCCCTCACCCGCAACCCCTGGGACCGCGAGCGTTCGCCGGCCGGCAGCAGCGGGGGCAGCGCCGCCGCGGTCGCCGCCGGCCTCGTGCCCCTGGCGCACGGCAACGACGGGATGGGTTCGTTGCGGCTGCCCGCCGCAGCCTGTGGCCTGGTCACCCTCAAGCCCGGTCGCGGCGTCGTCCCCGCCGACATCGGCGCGAACAGTTGGTACGGCATGGCCGAGAACGGTGCGCTGGCCACGACGGTCGCCGACCTCGCGCTCGCGCACGCGGTCCTGGCGGGGGAGGAGCCCGGACCGCTGGAGGCGCCCCCCGGTCGTCTGCGCATCGCCGTGTCCACGCGCTCCCCGATCCCCGGTCTGCGCGGCGACGGGCCCACGCGCGCCGCGGTGGACGAGACCGTCGCTGCGCTGGTCGCCGCCGGGCACACCGTCGTCCGGCGCGATCCGCCGATCAGCACCGGTGCCGCCATGGGCACGGTGGCCCGCTGGATGGCCGGTGCGCACGACGACGCGGCGCACCTCGGTGTCGACCCGGCACGGTTGCAGCGGCGCAGCCGGACGCACGCGCGGCTGGGCGGCGTGGCCCTGCGCGCGCGCATGGTGCGGCCCCGGACGGCGGAGGTGTTCCGCGACCGCATGGCCGAGTTCTTCAGCGACGTCGACCTGCTGCTGACCCCGGTCACGACGGGGCCACCGTTGGCCGCCCGCGCCTGGCACGAGCGATCGTTCGTGGCCAACGTCACTGCCAACGCGCGGTGGGCTCCCTGGACGGCGGCGTGGAACCTCGCGGGCCTGCCGGCGCTGGTGCTTCCGGCTGCCCAGCGGCCGGACGGCACCCCTGTCGCCGTCCAGTTCGTCGGCCCCCCGGGCGCCGAGCAGCGACTACTCTGGACAGCCGGCGAGCTCGAGCGCCGCGCCCCGTGGCGCCGGCACGCGCCGGCCTTCGACCCCACCGCGCCTCCGGTCGCAGTACGCGCCTGAGCAGCCCCGCACCACCCGGAGCACAGCGGCTCCGTCCCGCACCATTCCAGCAGCGACCGACAGGGATCACATGGACCGGCTCGTCGTCCGCGGCGCCCGAGAGCACAACCTCAAGGACGTCCACCTCGACCTTCCCCGCGACGCACTGATCGTGTTCACGGGGCTGTCCGGCTCGGGCAAGTCCAGCCTCGCCTTCGACACCATCTTCGCCGAGGGGCAGCGCCGGTACGTCGAGTCCTTGTCGGCGTACGCCCGCCAGTTCCTCGGGCAGATGGACAAGCCGGACGTCGACTTCATCGAGGGACTGTCGCCCGCGGTCTCGATCGACCAGAAGTCGACCAACCGCAACCCGCGGTCGACCGTCGGCACGATCACCGAGGTCTACGACTACCTGCGGCTGCTCTACGCCCGTGCCGGCCAGCCGCACTGCCCGAACTGCGGCAAGCCGATCTCGCGGCAGACCCCGCAGCAGATCGTCGACCAGGTGCTCGCCATGGAGGAGGGCACCCGCTTCCAGGTCCTCGCTCCCGTCGTCCGGGCCCGCAAGGGGGAGTACGTCGACCTGTTCAGCTCGCTGCAGACGCAGGGGTTCTCCCGCGTGCGCGTCGACGGCGTCGTCCACTCGCTGACCGAGCCGCCGAAGCTCAAGAAGCAGGAGAAGCACACGATCGAGGTGATCGTCGATCGGCTGACGGTCAAGGAGAGCAACAAGCGCCGGCTGACCGACTCGGTCGAGACCGCGCTGGGCCTCGCCGGCGGCTTGGTGATCCTCGACTTCGTCGACCTCGACGAGCACGACCCGCACCGCGAGCGCACCTTCTCCGAGCACCTGGCCTGCGTGGACGACGGTCTGTCGTTCGAGGCGCTCGAGCCGCGCTCGTTCTCCTTCAACTCGCCGTTCGGCGCCTGCCCCGAATGCACCGGCATCGGCACCCGCAAGGAGGTCGACCCCGAGCTCGTCGTCCCCGATCCGGAGAAGAGCCTGGCCCAGGGCGCGGTCGCCCCGTGGGCCGGGTCGATGAGCAACGAGTACTTCACCCGGCTGCTCACCGGCCTGTCGCAGCAGCTCGGCTTCTCGATGGACACCCCCTGGGAACAGCTGCCGGCCAAGGTGCAGAAGGCCGTGCTGCACGGCTCGCCGGACCAGGTGCACGTCCGTTACAAGAACCGCTACGGCCGCGAGCGCAGCTACTACGCGGCATTCGAGGGCGTGCTGCCGTTCCTCGAGCGGCGGCACGAGGACACCGACAGCGACTACATGCGGGACAAGTACGAGGGCTACATGCGCGACGTGCCCTGTCCCGTCTGCCACGGCACCCGGCTCAAGCCCGAGATCCTCGCGGTGAAGCTGGGCGGCCGGTCGATCGCCGAGGTCACCAACCTCTCGATCGGTGACGCCTCCAACTGGCTGGGCGCCCTCGAGCTGGGGGAGCGGGAGAAGGCGATCGCCGACCGGGTGCTGCGCGAGATCCAGGCGCGGCTGTCGTTCCTGGTCGACGTCGGCCTCGACTACCTCTCGCTCGACCGCCCGGCGGCCACGCTCGCCGGTGGTGAGGCGCAGCGCATCCGGCTGGCCACGCAGATCGGGTCCGGGCTGGTCGGCGTCCTCTACGTGCTCGACGAGCCCTCGATCGGACTGCACCAGCGCGACAACACCCGGCTCATCGAGACGCTGATCCGGCTGCGCGACATGGGCAACACGCTGATCGTCGTCGAGCACGACGAGGACACGATCAAGGTCGCCGACTGGATCGTCGACATCGGCCCGGGCGCCGGCGAGCACGGCGGCGAGATCGTGGTGAGCGGCTCGCTCGACGACCTGCTCGCCAGCGAGCGGTCCCTCACCGGCGCCTACCTGTCGGGTCGCAAGGAGATCGCCATTCCCGAGGTCCGCCGCTCGCCGACGCCGGGCCGCGAGCTGGTCGTCAAGGGCGCGCGGGAGAACAACCTGCGCGGCATCGACGTCACCTTTCCGCTCGGCTGCTTCGTGTCGGTGACCGGTGTGTCCGGGTCGGGCAAGTCGACCCTGGTCAACGACATCCTCTACACGACGCTGGCCAACCAGCTGAACCGCGCGCGGCTGGTGGCCGGCCGGCACCGCACGATCACCGGCCTCGAACAGCTGGACAAGGTCGTGCACGTCGACCAGTCGCCGATCGGACGCACGCCGCGGTCCAACCCGGCCACTTACACCGGGGTCTGGGACCACGTCCGCAAGCTGTTCGCCAGCACGACCGAGGCGAAGATGCGCGGCTACCTGCCGGGGCGGTTCTCGTTCAACGTCAAGGGTGGGCGCTGCGAGGCATGCTCCGGCGACGGCACGCTGAAGATCGAGATGAACTTCCTGCCCGACGTGTACGTCCCCTGCGAGGTGTGCAAGGGCGCCCGGTTCAACCGGGAGACGCTCGAGGTGCACTACAAGGGCAAGACGGTCGCCGAGGTGCTCGACATGCCGATCGAGGAGGCCGCCGAGTTCTTCGCGGCCATCCCGGCCATCTCGCGGTACCTGCGCACGCTGACCGAGGTGGGGCTGGGCTACGTCCGGCTCGGCCAGCCCGCCACGACGCTCTCGGGCGGTGAGGCCCAGCGCGTGAAGCTCGCCAGCGAGCTGCAGAAGCGCACCAACGGCCGCAGCATCTACGTGCTCGACGAGCCGACCACCGGTCTGCACTTCGAGGACATCCGCAAGCTGCTGCTGGTGCTGCAGGGCCTGGTCGACAAGGGCAACTCGGTGATCGTGATCGAGCACAACCTCGACGTGATCAAGAGCGCCGACTGGCTGATCGACATGGGCCCGGAGGGTGGGTTTGGCGGCGGCACCGTCGTCGCCGAGGGGCCACCCGAGTTCGTCGCGTCGGTGCCCGAGAGCCACACCGGCCGGTACCTCGCGAAGATCCTGGATGCGGACGCCGTGGCTGCCGCCGGGGCGCCGCGCAAGCGACCGCGCCGCAAGGCCAGCTAGGACGACCGCGGGGAGGGCCGCCCGTCAGGATCCTCCCCGCGGTCGCCCCACTGTCGTCGTGGACCGCGCGTCCCTGACCAGCGAGTTCCCGCTGGCCGGCTCTTGCCTTCGCGGCTTTTCGAACGTATGATCGAAGCCATGAGGACGGCGGCCCGGCGCAGAGCCGCGGCCGACGCCGCCTCCGTGCCGGCCGAGGAGCGCCCCGGGGCGGGCTCCGGTCCGAGCGCGAACCGGTCGGCCGCCGGGCACAAGCCGTTCGCTCCGCCGGTGGCGTTGTCGGCGGGCCCGTTGGGGGCGGTGCAGGCTGCCGACCGGGAGATCGCCCGGCAGACCGCGCTGCGCGCCCGGGCGGTGGCCGAGTTCGCCGCGTCCCGTCCCGCCCCGCCTCGGCCGACCGGCAGCAGGGCCAACCCGGGGCGATGAGCGCCCAGCGCTGGGCCAACCGGCCCGACCTGCTGCGCCCGGTCAGCGAATGGGCCGCCCAGGAACTGACGGTGGCGCTGTCGATCACCACCCCGGCCGCCGAACGGCTGCTCGACCAGTCGCTGACCCTGGTGCACCGGCTGCCCCGGGTCCTCGACGCGCTGGGGGCCGGGGCGCTGCACCCCGGGCACCTGTGGCACCTGCTGGACAAGCTCGGCCCGCTCACCGACGACGACGTGCGCGCCGACGTCGAACAGGCGCTGCTGGACTGGGCCGCCGGCCGGGTCACCACCCCACCCGAACTCGGCGACAAGGCCCGCCGCGAACTGATGAAACGGGACGCCTGGAACGCCGCCCGCCGGCTGGCCACCGCCCTGCGCGAGCGCGGCGTGCACCCCCACACCGGCCCGGTCGAGGGCATGGGCGCCCTGCAGATCCTCGGCACCCTGCCCGAGACCCAGGCCCTCTACCTCGCCCTCGGCGCCTACGCCGACGCCCTCGACGACACCCCCACCCCCGACAGCACCACCCCCGACAGCACCCCCGGCGACGGCGACACCGGTGGCGACGTGGGCGCCGCCGGCCAGTCCGGTGCGGCACCCGCCGGCCCGCGGCGGACCCGGGCGCAGAAGATGCTCGACTGCCTGCTCGACCTGGTGCTGCGGCCCGGCGAGCACGACCTGCCCCCGGTCCAGATCGACCTGAGCCTCATCGCCCCGATCGGCACCGTCCTGGGCGGGGACGCCCCCGGCGAACTCGGCGGCGTCCCCGTGCCCGCCGACATGGTCCGCGCCCTCCTGCGCGCCTTCACCGGCACCGGCACCGGCACCGGCACCGGCAGCGCTGAAGCCACCGACACCGCGAGCAAGCCAGACGCCGTGAGCAAGCCAGACGCCGCGCAGCCACAGGCAGCGCAGCCAGACGCCGCGCAGCCAGACGCCGTGAGCAAGCCAGACGCCGCGCAGCCACAGGCTGCCGAGGCACGAGCTGCGGCTGCAGAAGCCGCGAGGCCCGGCGCCGCGCCGGAAGACCCCGCTCGGCGGACCGAGGACGGCTTCGTGCCCGCGATCAGCCCGCTGGAGCTGGCCTGGCTGCACCTGGAACAGCAGGACCTGCTGGCCTGGGGCGCGGAGACCGAGCGCCGCATCCTGGCCGGCGAACTCGACGACCCCGACCCGCCCACCGACGCCCAGCTGGCCGCCTGGCTGGCCACCGCCGCCCCACCGCCGGACCAGGATCCCCCCGACGACGGCGGGCCGCCCGAGCAGCAACCGCCCGGCGGCGACGGGCCGCCTGACGACGGGCCACCCGGCCCCGATCCCGAGAACCGCGCGGCGCCGCCCGCCCGGCCACCGGCCGGTGCCCGCTGGTGGGCCGACGCCGACACCGCCGTCGACGCCGCGAGCCAGGCCCTGCACCGGCTGCTCGAGGCGATGGGCCACGCCCGCCGGGCGGTGGCCGCCGCCGCCGCCGCCGACACCGCCGCCCGCACCGCCGACGCCGCCGCCCGCGCCCGCTGGCACACCGGCCCGACCACCCCCGACGGAACCGGCGCCACCCCCGACCCTGCCTCCGGGCCGGGCCCCGCCGACACCGACACTCCCGAGGAAACCGGCACCCCCGACCCCCGGGGAGCCCGGGGGGCGGCGGCCCGCGACATCCTCGACGTGCTCGCCGCCGCCACCGACCAGCAACTGGCCGACCTCGGCGACCTGCTCACCGCCACCGGCGGCGGCGGACTCACCCACCGACCCCGGCTGATCCTCACCGACACCCTCACCGGCGCCCTGCGCGCACTCACCGACCTGCCCGGCCTCCGCCGGGCCGCGCACTGCGGCGCCCCCGCCTGCCGCCGCCGCCCCCAGCGCTGCGACCACGACCTCACCGACCGCCCCGGCCTCGGCCCACCCGCACCCACCCCGCGCTACCGGCCCAGCGCGGCCCTCGACCGCTGGCTACGCGCCCGCGACCGCCGCTGCCGCTTCCCCGGCTGCCGCCGCCCCGTCCCCACCACCGGCGAACTCGACCACAACACCCCCCACCCCGACGGCCCCACCAGCGCGGCCAACATGGCCGGCTACTGCACCGCCGACCACCGCGGCAAACACCAAGCCACCGGCTGGCGACACCACCTCGCCCCCGACGGCACCCTCACCGTCACCACCCCCACCGGACTGGTCGCCACCACCACCCCACCGCCCTACTGATGCGCCGGAGGCAGTGCGCCGGAGAACATCCCGCCGGGGACACCGCACCGTCGGAGGAGCCACCTAATGTGGTGGCATGGCCGACCCGTCGACGTACCGCCCCGCGGTCGGCAGCATCCCCGAGACACCGGGCGTCTACCGGTTCAAGGACCTGCACGGCCGGGTCATCTACGTCGGCAAGGCCAAGAGCCTCCGTCAGCGGCTGAACAGCTACTTCGCCGACGTCGCCGGCCTGCACCCCCGGACTCGGCAGATGGTCACCACGGCGGCCAGCGTCGACTGGACGGTCGTCGGCACCGAGGTGGAGGCCCTGCAGCTCGAGTACAACTGGATCAAGGAGTTCGATCCGCGGTTCAACGTCCGGTACCGCGACGACAAGAGCTACCCGAGCCTGGCGGTCACCCTCAACGAGGAGTTCCCGCGCCTGCAGGTGATGCGCGGCCCGAAGAAGAAGGGCGTCCGGTACTTCGGTCCCTACGCCCACGCCTGGGCCATCCGCGAGACCCTCGACACCCTCACCCGAGTTTTCCCCGCCCGCACCTGCTCCAACGGAGTCTTCAAGCGCGCCGGCCAGATCGGCCGGCCCTGCCTCCTCGGTTACATCGGCAAGTGCTCGGCGCCCTGCGTCGGCCGGGTCAGTGCCGACGAGCACCGCACGATCGTCGACAACTTCTGCGACTTCATGGCCGGCCGCACCGAGCAGATGACCAAGCGGCTCGAGCGCGACATGGCCCAGGCCGCTGCCGACCTCGAGTACGAGAAGGCCGCCCGCCTGCGCGACGACCTCGGCGCACTCCGTCGCGCTCTCGAGAAGCAGGCAGTCGTCCTCGGTGACGGCACCGACGCCGACGTGGTCGCCTTCGCCCAGGACGAGCTCGAGGCCGCTGTCCAGGTCTTCCACGTGCGTGGCGGACGCGTGCGGGGCCAGCGCGGCTGGATCGTCGACAAGGTCGAGGCGGTCACCACCGGCGAGCTGGTGGAGCAGTTCCTCCTCCAGGTGTACGGCGGCGTCGACGAGCAGACCGGCGCGAGCGAGGCAGGGGAGGCCGTGCCCCGGGAGGTGCTCGTCCCCGAGCTGCCCGACGACGCCGAGGTCTACGAAGAACTGCTCACGGAGCTCCGCGGCAGCCGGGTGCGGCTGCGTGTCCCGCAGCGCGGCGACAAGCGGGCGCTGCTCGAAACCGTCGAACGCAACGCGAAGGAGTCCTTCGTCCGTCATCGCGTCAGGCGGGCCAGCGACCTCACCGCCCGCTCGCTGGCGCTCAGCGAGCTGCAGGAGGCCCTCGACCTGCAGGACGCACCGCTGCGCATCGAGTGCATCGACATCAGCCACGTCCAGGGCACCAACGTCGTGGCCAGCATGGTGGTCTTCGAGGACGGTCTGGCCAAGAAGTCGGACTACCGCCGGTTCTCCGTCACGAACGGAACCGACGACACCGCCGCCATGGCCGAGGTGGTCCGGCGACGCTTCGCCCGGCACCTCAGGGAGGAGCAGGACCGGCGCAACGAACAGGGGGTCGCTGCCGAGGAGGGCCGGCCGCGACGGTTCGCCTACCCGCCCAACCTGCTCGTCGTCGACGGCGGCGCCCCCCAGGTCGCGGCCGCAGCCCGCTCGCTCGACGAGCTCGGTGTCGTCGACGTGGCGGTCTGCGGACTGGCCAAGCGCATGGAGGAGGTCTGGCTGCCCGGTGAGGACGACCCGGTGATCCTCCCGCGCACCTCGGAGGCGCTGTACCTGCTCCAGCGGGTTCGCGACGAGGCCCACCGCTTCGCGATCACCTACCACCGGCAGAAGCGGTCGACGAGCATGCTGGTCTCGATGCTCGACGACGTGCCCGGCCTCGGCGAGACCCGACGCAAGGCCCTGATCAAGCAGTTCGGCTCGCTCAAGCGGTTGCGCGCGGCGTCCGTCGAGGAGCTGATGGCCGTGCCCGGCATCGGACGCCGGACGGCCGAGTCGGTGCAGCAGGCCATCGCCGAACCCGACGTCGAGCAGCCGGGGGAGCCGCCGGCCCAGGAGTCGGGGGACGAGCCGGCCGCGTCGACGACCGCGCCGGCCGGCCCCGCCGAACGAGGTACGCCGACCGCCGGCTCGGGCACCACCGCCGAGGTCGGCCGGGTCGCCTCATGACCGACATCGCGAGCCCATGGGGGGACGCAGTGCCAGATTCCGCAGTGCCGGCGCACGACCAGACGCCGGACCCCGATGTCCACGCCAGCACCCCGCCCTCGGCGGATCCGGCGTCCACGGAGACCCAGCCGCTGGAGGTCGTCGTCGTCACCGGACTCTCCGGTGCGGGCAAGCTCAGCGCCGGGCGAGTGCTCGAGGACCTCGGCTTCTTCGTCGTCGACAACCTGCCCCCGGGCCTGCTCCTGCCGATGGTCGAGCTCGGCGCGCGCGGCGATCTCCGCCGGTTCGCCGCCGTGGTCGACGTCCGCAGCCGAGCCTTCTCCAGCGACCTCGAGGAGGCGCTGAAGGCCCTCGCGGACGCCGGGCACCGGCCGCGACTGGTCTACGTGCACGCGCGGGACGACGTGCTGATCCGTCGGTACGAGTCCAACCGCCGTGAGCACCCGCTGCAGGGGTCGGGCCGGCTCATCGACGGCATCGAGGCCGAGCGCGCGCTGCTCGCCGACATCGCCGGCGAGGCCGACCTCTGGGTCGACACCAGCGACCTCAACGTGCACCAGTTGCGAGCGACTCTCGAGAACGCCTTCGACCGCGACGGCGAGACCGCGCCGCTCACCGCCACGGTGCTCAGCTTCGGGTTCAAGTACGGCCTCCCGCTGGACGCCGACCTCGTGGTCGACGCGCGATTCCTGCCCAACCCGCACTGGGTGCCGGAGCTGCGCGCGCACACCGGCCGCGACGCCGACGTCCGCGACTACGTGCTCGGCCAGGACGACGCGCAGGCCTTCCTGGACAGCTACACCGACGTGCTCCGCCTGCTCCTGCCCGGCTACCGGCGCGAGGGCAAGCGGTATCTCACGCTCGCGGTCGGGTGTACGGGCGGTAAGCACCGCAGCGTCGCCATCGCCGAGGAGTTCGCCCGCCGGCTGTCCGCCGAGGGCATCGCCGCGGTCGCCCGCCACCGCGACCTGGGCCGCGAGTGACCGCCCCCGAGCGTGGCCCGAAGGTCGTCGCCCTCGGCGGCGGTCACGGGTTGGCCGCCTCCCTGGCGGCGTGGCGCACCCTGACCCGCGAGCTCACCGCGGTGGTCACCGTCGCCGACGACGGCGGTTCCAGCGGCCGGATCCGCCGCGAGATGCCCGTGCTGCCGCCCGGCGACCTCCGCATGGCGCTGGCCGCGCTCGCGGGCGAGAACGAGCGGACCCAGGCCATGGCCCGGCTCCTGCAGCACCGCTTCGGCGGCTCCGGCGTCCTCGCCGGCCACCCCGTCGGCAATCTCGTGCTGACCGGTCTCGTCGAGATGTACGACGGCGACGCCGTCCGGGCGCTCGACGACCTGTGCCAGCTCCTCGGCGCCCGCGGCCGGGTGCTGCCGATGGCCGACGTCCCGCTGGACCTCATCGCGACCGTCGAGAGCGTCGACCCCGACGACCCGGCGCGGCTGCGCACCATCCGCGGGCAGTGGGCCATCGCCGGGACACCGGGACACGTGCGGGAGATCCTGGTCTCACCGAGCGACCCTCCGGTCAACCCCGCCGTGGTCGATGCCATCGCCGCGGCCGACGTGATCAGTCTCGGCCCCGGCTCGTGGTACACCTCCGTGCTGCCCCATCTGCTCGTGCCCCGGCTCCGCGCGGCCATCCGGCGCAGTCGGGCGCAGGTGGTGGTGATCCTCAACCTCGAGCCGCAGCCCGGTGAGACGGAGGGGTTCTCCCCGGAGGAGCATCTGGCCGTACTTCAGGCACACTTGGACGGTGTGGCGTTGCACACCGTGATCGCGGACGCGACATCGGTTGTTGACCGCCGTGGTCTGCTGTCTGCGGTGCGCGAGTGCGGCGCGGAGCTCGTTTTGGCGCCCGTCGCCCTCGACGGCGCACCGCGGCACGACCCCGTACGACTCGCCCAGGCACTGGCCGCGGTGGTCGGGGCGCGCTGAGGGGGCATGGGTTTGACAGCGAGCAGGGCCGGGGAGCAGTGCCCCGGGGGAACGTGGGGGTGGATGGCGTGGCGATGACCGCGATGGTCAAGGACGAGCTCTCCCGCGTGGAGTGCACGAAGACGTCGGAGCGCAAGGCGGAGGTCACCGCGCTGCTGCGCTTCTCCGGGGGGCTGCACATCGTCGGCGGTCGTGTGGTGATCGAGGCCGAGCTGGACACCGGCTCGGTGGCCCGCCGGCTGCGCCGCGACATCAGCGAGGTCTACGGCTACACCAGCGGCGTCAGCGTCCTCGCCGGCGGCAACATCCGCCGCGGCGTGCGCTACCTCGTCCGCATCGCCAAGCACGGCGAGGGCCTGGCCCGTCAGACCGGCCTGGTCGACCAGCGCGGCCGCCCGGTCCGCGGGCTGCCGCCCGCCGTCGTCTCCGGCGGCATCAGTGACGCCGAGGCGGCCTGGCGTGGCGCCTTCCTCGCGCACGGCTCGCTCACCGAGCCCGGGCGGTCGTCCTCGCTCGAGGTCACCTGCCCCGGCCCCGAGGCCGCGATGGCGCTCGTCGGTGCCGCCCGCCGGCTGGGCATCCCCGCCAAGGCCCGCGAGGTGCGGGGGGCCGACCGGGTCGTCATCCGGGACGGCGACGCGATCAGCGCGCTGCTCACCCGCATGGGCGCCCACGACGCGGTCCTGGCCTGGGAGGAGCGCCGGATGCGCCGCGAGGTGCGCGCGACGGCCAACCGCCTGGCGAACTTCGACGACGCCAACCTGCGCCGCTCCGCACGCGCGGCGGTCGCCGCCAGCGCCCGCGTGGAGAGGGCCCTGGAGATCCTCGCGAACGACGCCCCCGAACACCTGCTGGTCGCCGGCCGGCTGCGTCTCGAGCACGGCCAGGCCTCGCTGGAGGAGCTCGGTCAGCGCGCCGACCCGCCCATGACCAAGGACGCCGTCGCCGGCCGTATCCGCCGCCTGCTGGCGATGGCCGACAAGCGGGCCAAGGACCTCGGCATCCCCGACACGGAGTCCGTCGTCACCGAGGACATGCTGACGCAGTGACCGCCGACGGCGGCCGGGTCGCAGACGGAACCGTTTCCGACCTGATGGCCGAGCTGGCCGCCCTCGAGGACCCGAGGGCACGCGCGGTCAACGAGCGGCACGGGGACGACCACGGTGTGAACCTCGGCACGCTGCGCGCGGTGGCCAAGCGGCTGAAGACCCAGCACGACCTGGCGCGCGAGCTCTGGGCCACCGGTGACACCGCAGCCCGGCTCCTGGCCCTCCTGGTCTGCCGGCCCAAGGCGTTCGAGAAGGACGACCTGGATCACATGGTCCGTGCGGCGGGTGCCCCGAAGGTGCACGACTGGCTGGTGAACTACGTGGTCAAGAAGAGCCCGCACGCCGAGGAGCTGCGCCTGGCCTGGCTCGCCGATCCGGATCCGGTCGTCGCCAGTGCCGGCTGGGCCCTGACCACCGAACGCGTCGCCAAGCGGCCCGAGGGGCTCGACCTGGCCGGGCTGCTCGACGTCGTCGAGGCGGAGATGAAGGACGCCCCGGACCGCCTCCAGTGGGCGATGAACCACTGCCTGGCCCAGATCGGCATCGAGCACGCAGCGCACCGCGCCCGGGCGATCGACATCGGCGAACGGCTCCGGGTGCTCGAGGACTACCCGACGCCGCGGAACTGCACATCCCCGTTCGCGCCCGTCTGGATCGCCGAGATGGTGCGCCGGCAGAGTCCCTCCGACGGGCGACCGGAAGCCGGGGCGGGCGCCGACCGATAGGGTCCTCGTGAGCGTGGCCGTGGCACCGTGCGGCCCCCGAGTGACAGCTTCGTCGATCAGTGGAGGTCAGCAGTGACGGTCCGGGTGGGCATCAACGGTTTCGGGCGGATCGGGCGCAACTTCTGGCGCGCCGCGGCAGCCAGCGGCAAGGACATCGAGATCGTCGCGGTCAACGACCTGACCAGCAACGAGGCCCTCGCGCACCTGCTGAAGTACGACAGCATCCTGGGCCGCCTCGAGCAGGACGTCGTCGCCGACGGCGACGGCATCACCATCGGCGGCACCAAGATGAAGGTGCTCTCCGAGCGGGACCCGGCCAACCTGCCGTGGGGTGACCTCGGCGTTGACATCGTCGTCGAGTCGACCGGCTTCTTCACCAAGGCCGCCGACGCCCGCAAGCACGTCGACAGCGGCGGTGCCAAGAAGGTCATCATCTCCGCGCCGGCCACCGGCGACGACCTCACCGTCGTCATGGGCGTCAACGACAACCTCTACGACGGCTCCCAGACGATCATCAGCAACGCCTCCTGCACCACCAACTGCCTGGCTCCGCTGGCCAAGGTCCTGCACGACTCGTTCGGCATCGAGCGCGGTCTGATGACCACCATCCACGCCTACACGGCCGACCAGAACCTGCAGGACGGTCCGCACAGTGACCTGCGTCGCGCCCGCGCCGCCGCGCTGAACATCGTGCCCACCGGCACCGGGGCGGCCAAGGCGATCGGCCTGGTGCTGCCGGAACTGAAGGGCAAGCTCGACGGCTACGCGCTGCGGGTACCGGTGCCGACCGGCTCGGCCACCGATCTCACCGTGCAGCTGACCCGCGAGGCCGGTGCCGACGAGATCGACGCCGCCTACCGCGCGGCCGCCGAGGGTCCGCTCAAGGGTTACCTCACCTACACCGACGCGCCGATCGTCTCCTCCGACATCGTCACCGACCCGGCCTCCTGCATCTACGACGCGAAGCTCACCAAGGTCTTCGGCCCGATGGTCAAGGTGCTCGGCTGGTACGACAACGAGTGGGGCTACTCCAACCGCCTCGTCGACCTGACCGACCTGGTCGGCTCGTCGCTCTGATCAGACAGCCCACCTCGACGATGCGCTCCGTAGACGACCTCCTCGCAGAGGGCGTCTCGGGTCGGCGCGTGCTGCTGCGCGCCGACCTGAACGTCCCCCTGGACAAGACCACCGGGCAGATCACGGACGACGGCCGGATCCGCGCGAGCCTGCCCACGCTGCAGGCCCTCCGGGACGGCGGCGCTCGGGTCGCCGTGGCCGCCCACCTCGGCCGCCCCAAGGGCGAGCCCGACCCGAGGTACTCACTCGCCCCGGTGGCGGCTCGCCTGTCCGAGCTCCTCGGCGCCGAGGTGGCCTTCGCCACCGACGTCGCCGAGGAGGACGCGACCGTCAAGAACGACGGCCTCGCCGACGGCGACGTGCTCCTGCTGGAGAACGTCCGGTTCGAGCCGGGCGAGACGGCCAAGGACGACGACCTCCGTGGCGAGCTGGCCGACCGCCTCGCCCGCCTCGGGGACGTCTACGTCGACGACGCGTTCGGCGCCGTGCACCGCAAGCACGCCTCGGTCTACGACGTGGCGCAGCGGCTGCCGCACTACGCCGGCCGCCTCGTCGCCCGGGAGCTCGAGGTGCTCCGGCGGCTGACCACCGACCCGGAGCGGCCCTACGTGGTCGTGCTCGGCGGCTCCAAGGTCAGCGACAAACTGGCCGTCATCGAGGCGCTGCTGCCCAAGGTCGACCGGCTCCTCGTCGGCGGGGGCATGTGCTTCACCTTCCTCGCCGCCCAGGGCCACGACGTGGGCGGCTCGCTGCTCGAGGCCGACCAGGTCGACACGTGCCGGCGGCTGCTGCAGGAGGCCGGCGACCGCATCGTGCTGCCGGTCGACGTCGTCTGCGCCGCCGACCTGGCCGCGGACGCCGAGACCACCGTCGTCCCCGCCGACGCGATCCCGGCCGACCTCAAGGGCCTCGACGTCGGACCGCGCACCGTCGAGGCGTTCTCCCGCGAGCTGGCCAACGCCCGCACCGTGTTCTGGAACGGCCCCATGGGCGTCTTCGAGCTCGCCCCGTTCCAGTCGGGGACCAGGGGGGTGGCCCAGGCCGTCGCCGAGATGGACGGGCTGTCGGTCGTGGGCGGTGGCGACTCCGCCGCCGCCGTCCGACAGCTCGGTCTCGACGAGGCCGCCTACGGGCACATCAGCACCGGCGGCGGTGCGTCGCTCGAGTACCTGGAGGGCCGGGAACTCCCGGGCCTCGCCGTCCTGGAGGACTGACGCCATGCCCCCGACCGTGCCCCGCAGGCGGCTGATCGCCGGCAACTGGAAGATGAACCTGAACCACCTGGAGGCCATCGGCCTCCTGCAGAAGGTGGTGTTCTCCCTCAAGGAGGACGTGTTCGACCGCGTCGACGTCGCCGTGCTCCCGCCGTTCACGGCGCTGCGCAGCGTGCAGACCCTGGTGGCCGGCGACAAGCTGCCCATCGGCTACGGGGCGCAGGACCTCTCGCCGCACCAGTCCGGCGCCTACACCGGTGACGTCAGCGGCCCCATGCTCGCTGCGCTGGCCTGCCAGTACGTGACCGTCGGGCACTCCGAGCGGCGCGCCCTGCACGACGAGGACGACGCCACCGTCGCCGCGAAGGCCGCCGCGGCCCTCCGGAACGGGATCGCGCCCATCGTGTGCGTCGGCGAGAACCTCGAGATCCGCCGTGAGGGACGGCACGTCACCTACGTCTGCGACCAGAGCGACGCCTCCCTCGACGGGTTGACGGCCGAGCAGGTCGCAGGTCTGGTGATCGCCTACGAGCCGGTGTGGGCCATCGGTACCGGCGAGGTGGCCACCCCGGATGATGCCCAGGAGGTCTGTGGGGCCATCCGGGCACGGCTCGCCGAGCGCTTCGGCCAGGAGGTGGCCGATCGGGTCCGTATCCTCTACGGGGGCTCGGTCAAGGCAGCCAGCACGGCCGGGATCCTGGCCGGTCCGGACGTCGACGGAGCTCTCGTGGGTGGGGCCAGCCTGGACGCCGACGAGTTCGCATCGATCTGTCGGATCGCCGCCGACGGCAGCTGACCACCGCTGCCCGCCGTCGGGGAACCGCGGTGGGGGAGCAGTAGCAGGCAGTGCAGACGAACCTGGATCGGCTGACCGGCCGGCTCCCCGGCTGGGCCCGTCACTGGTCCCGGCGTCGCTGGCTGGCGGCTGTCGCCGTCGTCCTGGTGATCGTCGTCGTGGCCGTCAGCTGCGGCGGCGGCGCGGACGGGCGGGCCCACGTCCCGGTGTTCAGCGACGGTGCCGACGTGGGCGTGACCGGGATCCGGGCGCCGTCGGACGAGCGAGGCGGCACGCTACGCGTCGTCGCGGCCGAGATCGACAGCCTGGACCCGCAGCGTTCGTACTCGCCCGGGGTCTGGAACCTGATGCGGCTCTACACCCGCACCCTGGTCACGTTCTCGACCGAGCCCGGGAGCACCGGCGAACTCGTGCCCGACCTGGCCACCGACCTCGGCACCACCGACGACGGCGGCAAGACCTGGACCTTCACGCTGCGCGAGGGCGTGCGCTTCGAGACCGGCGAGCCGATCCTGGCCAAGGACGTGCGGTACGGCATCGCCCGCTCGTTCGCCTCCGACGAGATCACCGGCGGGCCGCAGCACCTCATCGACCTGCTCGACAACCCCAAGAATCCATACCCCGGCCCGTACGACCGCAAGGACGGCGACCCGGCGCTGACCGCCGTCGCGACGCCGGACGACCGCACCATCGTGTTCAAGCTGCGCCGGCCGATGCCCGACTTCCCCTACCTCCTGGCCCTGCCGGCGGCCGGTCCGGTGCCCCAGCCGGCCGACACCGTCGGCGCCTACGGAAAGGACCCGGTGTCGTCCGGCCCGTACGCGGTCACCAGCGTCGACGAGCACGCCGGCATCGTGCTCGACCGCAACCCCGAGTGGGACCCGGCCACCGACCCGGTGCGCACCGCACTGCCCGACCGCGTCGTCGTCCGCACCAACCTCTCCGGTATGGAGCGGGACCAGGCGCTGCTCGCCGGGTCGGCCGACGTCGACATCTCCGGCAGCGGCGTGCAGGCGCCCACCGCCGTCCGGATCGCGGCCGACGAGGACGGCGAGCTCGCGGGCCGGGTCGACGACCTCACCACCGGTTCGGTCCGGATGCTCGCCCTCCCCACGACCGTCCCGCCGATGAACGAGCCGCCGTGCCGCGCGGCGGTGGCCGCGGCGGTCGATCGTGCGGCGGTCCAGGATGTCCTCGGCGGCTCCGGCAACGCCGTCCGGACGTCGGTCCTGTGGCCCCGGGCGCTGCCCGGCGGACCGGAGGACCCGGACCCGGAGGCAGATCACGAGGCCGCGCGCGCAGCGCTCGCCGAGTGCGGCCGGCCCGAGGGCTTCAGGACCGTCCTGGCCGTCTCCGACGTGCCCGCCAACGTGGCCGTGGCCGAGGAGATCGCCGGGCAGCTGGCCGAGGTGGGCATCGACGTCGAGGTGCGCGCCCTGGACGCCGCCGAGTTCTACATCACCCACGTCGGCCGGCCGGCCAGCGTGAAGAAGAACTGGTACGGCCTGATCCTCGTCCCGTGGACGGCGGACCTGCCGACGCCGTGGTCGTTCCTCGAACCGCTGGTGCACGGGCCGAGCATCGAGAAGCGCGGCAACACCAACTACGCCCAGCTCGACTGGGACCCCGTGGACGGACTGGTCAGCGCGGCGCGGACCGCCGGGGACGACGAAGCGGCGGCTACCGCCTGGCGCGAGGTGGCCACCACGGCGCGTGGCACCGAGACCTACGTGCCGCTGGTCGAGACACGGGTGCAGCTGATCGCGGGGCAGCGGTTGCGCAACGGGCTGGTGATGCGGCCCTACGGCAGCTACGACCTCGTGACTGCCGGCGTGCGGTGACAGCCCTGGGAGCATCGCAGCGAGCGCCGGCGAGCGAGGGGCGGACCGCGGCACGAAAGCGGACCGGAGATGCAGCAACTGGCCGTCGTCTAGTCTCGACCGTCGGACGTCGTTCTGGGAGAGGTACATGATCGAGCTGGTGCTCAACATCCTGCTGGTGCTCACCAGCGTGCTCCTCGTCGTGCTGGTGCTGCTGCACAAGGGCAAGGGTGGCGGTCTGTCCTCGATGTTCGGCGGCGGGATGTCCTCGTCGCTGTCCGGCTCGTCCGTGGTCGAGAAGAACCTGAACCGGATCACGATCTTCACCGCCCTGATCTGGACGGTCTGCATCGTCGCCCTGGGCATCCTCGTCAAGGTCACCTGAGCACCGAAACGGAACAGTTCCTGCAAAAGGGACGAGGAATCGGGCCGGCCTGGCCCTAGACTGCGCGCGCGGCCACTCGGATCTCCGGCGGCCGTGACCCGGCGGGCGGCAGATCTGGGGAGCATTTCGTGGCTGGTGGCAACGCGATCCGGGGCACCCGGGTCGGAGCAGGTCCCATGGGTGAGGCCGAGCGCGGCGAGGCAGCACCCCGGCGCCGCACGTCGTTCTGGTGCGAGCGCGGGCACGAGACGCGGATCGCCTTCGCGTCCGACGCCGACATCCCCGAGCTGTGGGACTGCCCGCGCTGCGGGCTCCCCGCCGGGCCGGACCAGGGCACCCCGCCGCCGGCGCCGCGCACCGAGCCGTACAAGACCCACCTCGCCTACGTCCGCGAGCGCCGCTCCGACGCCGACGGCGACGCCCTCCTCGAGGAGGCGCTCAACCGCCTGCGGGCGCGCCGGAGCTGACGGACCGTCGGAGCTGACGGACCTTCGGCGGGCCGGAAGCGGTCAGCCGGGTGAGGGGAGCTTGCCCGCGGCGTCCTCGTCGAGCAACCACCTCGTCGCCCGGCGGCCGTGCACGCGGCCGGAGGGGAGCTGGTCGGGTCCGGTGTCGCCGGACAGCGACTGCGCGACGGCGGGGGCCTTGTCCGCGCCCGCGACCACCATCCAGACCTCCTCGGCGCTGTTGATCGCCGAGAAGCCGAGACTCACGCGCGTGGGGGGCGGCTTGGGGCAGTCGCGGACGGCGAACACCGGCCGCTCGTCGGCGGCGGCGGGGGAGCCGGGGAAGATCGAGGCAGTGTGGCCCTCGGGGCCCATGCCGAGCAGGAGCACGTCCCACCTCGGCACGACACCGCCGTCCGCGGCCGCCGCGAGCTGACCGGCGTACCACTCCGCGGCGTCCTCCGGCTCGGCGAACGCGCCGTCCGACGGTGGCATCGCGTGGATGCGCTCCTCCGGCACGTCGACCTTCGACAGCAGCGCCTCGCGGGCCTGCTTCTCGTTGCGCTCGTCGCTGTCACCGGGCACGAACCGCTCGTCGCCCCACCAGAAATCGACCGCCGTCCAGTCGACCGTCTCGCGGATCGGCGTCGCGGTGCTGGAACCCATCGCGAGCGCCGCCACCCGCTCGAGCACGGCGATGCCGATGCCGCCGCCGGTCAGCACCACCGACGCGGTGCCGTGCACCGCCTGCGCGGCGGCCAGCCGGGCCACCAGCGCCGCGGCGACGGTGTCGGCGAGTGCGTCGGCGTCGGTCTCGACGACGATGTCGGGGGAAGGGATGCCGGTCACGATGCCTCCGCGGGGTCGAACCACTCGTGTTCGCGCACCGGCGAGCGCCGGGCCAGACCCGACGTGCCGGTGGCAGACTCCAGCGCCTCGCTGAACGGCTCGTCACGGTCGAGCCGGCGCAGCTCCTCGCCGACCAGATCGCCCAGCGAACGCTCGGGCAGCGGCACCTTCGACTCCGGACGGTGCGGCTGCGTGATGACGGCCCCGCCGCGCCGATCCGCGTGCACCTGCACCTCCTCGTCGGCGTCCAGGGTCAGGACGACGCCCTCGACACCGCTGGCCCCCGGCGCCCGGGACCCCTGGACGACCTCGACGCCGCAGCCGCCGCGCGCGGCCAGCCACCCGGCGAGCAGCTGCGCGGTGGCGCTGGCCGGGTCGCCTTCGACCCGGCCGCCGAGCAGCCGGACCGGCTCCCCGCGCCGG
The DNA here is from genome assembly GCA_963723745.1 of uncultured Actinomycetota bacterium. Lineage (GTDB taxonomy): Bacteria > Actinomycetota > Actinomycetes > Mycobacteriales > Geodermatophilaceae > CAVRRZ01. The sequence continues at coordinate 509,402 of CAVRRZ010000005.1, read as the reverse complement.
CCGGCCACGGCGTCGACCGTCGAGGTCAGCGTCGCGCGCCACGGCGTGCTGCGGGTCCAGGCCAGGTCGGTGTCTCCGGGCGCGTAGTCGTCGGCGCGGACGCGCAGGGCGGCCACGGGATCGGGGGCCTGGGCGCAGTCGGTGATCCGCCGGTCGGCGATCACCGCGAGCGCGTCGGTGGCCAGCCGCTCCGGAGCCGTCTCGTGCCACCAGGCGACGACCGGGGCGTCGGCGGCAAGCAGCGGCAGCACCACGGACTCGGCGTGCAGCGCGAGCCGGCCGTACATCCGCATGACGACGGCCTCACCGGGCCCGAGCCGCCCGCCGATCTGCACCTCGGCGTCGAGCCGGGGGACCGGTGCCTCGATCTGGCGGCGGACCACGACGAGCAGCCGGCACGGGTGCATCTCGGCGGCGTGCGTCGCCGCCTCCTCGGCCTCCGTCACGCGGCTCTCGTCGGCGACGACGACCAGCGTCAGCGCCACGCCGGAGAGCACGGCGCCACCCGTGCGCCGCTGCGCGGCCAGTTCTTTCACGACGGCCGAGCCGGTGGTGTCCCAGAGCGTGGTCACGAGGTCTCCTCGAGGATCATGGACGCCGCCACCGTCGGCCCTCGGCCGCGAGCATCTCGTCCGCCGCGCGCGGACCCCACTCACCGGCCCGGTAGGGGTGCGGCGTCGTGCCGGCCCAGAACTCCTCCAGCGGGTCGATCGCCGCCCAGGACGCCTCGACCTCGGCGTTGCGGGGGAACAGCGTCGAGTCGCCGAGCAGCACGTCGAGCAGCAGCCGCTCGTAGGCCTCGGGGCTGGCCTCGGTGAACTGCTCGCCGTAGAGGAAGTCCATCGCCACGTCGCGGACCTCCATCACGCTGCCCGGGACCTTCGAGCCGAACTTGAGGGTGATGCCCTCGTCCGGCTGCACGCGGATGACCAGCTGGTTGTGGCCCAGCTCCTCGGTGTCGGTGCGGTCGAAGGGCAGGTGCGGGGCCTTCTTGAACACCAGCGCGATCTCGGTGACCCGGCGGGGCAGCCGCTTACCGGTGCGCAGGTAGAACGGCACCCCGGCCCAGCGCCGGGTCTCCACGCCGAAGCGCACCGCGACGTAGGTCTCGGTGGTGGAGTCGTCGGCGACGCCCTCCTCCTCGCGATAGCCCACGGCCCGCTCGCCGGCCAGCCAGCCGGGCTCGTACTGCCCGCGGACGGCGAAGCTCGCCAGGTCGTGCGGCAGGGAGATCGCCCGCAGCACCTTGAGCTTCTCGGTCTGGATGTCGTCGGCGGAGAAGTTGACCGGCTCCTCCATCGCGGTGAGCGCCAGCAGCTGCAGCAGGTGGTTCTGCAGCACGTCCCGTGCGGCACCGGTGCGCTCGTAGAACTCCGCCCGGCCCCCGATGCCGACGTCCTCGGCCATGGTGATCTGCACCGAGTCGACGTGGTGGCCGTTCCAGACCGGCTCGAACAGCGAGTTGGCGAACCGCAGAGCCAGCAGGTTCTGGACCGTCTCCTTGCCCAGGTAGTGATCGATGCGGAAGACGTCGTCGGCGCTGAACACCGAGTCGACCAGCTGGTTGAGCTCGCGGCTGGAGGCCAGGTCGGTGCCGAACGGCTTCTCCACGACGACCCGCCGCCACCGATCCGCCGTGCTCTCGGACATGCCGGTGCGCTGCATCTGCTTGAGCACCACCGGGAACTGGCTCGGCGGGATGGACAGGTAGAACGCGGCGTTGCCGCCGATCCCGTGGCTGCCCTCGAGCTCGTGCAGCGTCTCGGCGAGGGAGTCGAAGGCGTTGTCGTCGTCGAACGACCCCTGCACGAAGTGCACGCTGCCGGCCAGCCGCTCCCAGACCTCCTCGCGCCACGGCGTCCGGGCCGCCTTGCGGGCCGCCTCGCGGGCCAGCTCGGCGAACTCCTCGTCGCCCCAGTCGCGGCGGGCGAAGCCGAGCAGCGCGAAGTTGGTCGGCAGCAGCCCGCGGTTGGCCAGGTCGTACACCGCCGGGAGCAGCTTCTTGCGCGCCAGGTCGCCGGTGATGCCGAAGACCACCAGCGCGCAGGGCGCAGGCACCCGCGGCAGCCGCCGGTCGCGGGGGTCCCGGAGCGGGTTGGGGATCATGTTCGGTCCTCCGCCGGTCAGCACACCGCGTCCGCGAGCTGCTTCACGCCGGCCGCGCGGTCGGTCAGGTGCAGCCGCAGCAGCGGCCGGTGGCGGGCGGCCAGCGCCGCCCGGTCGCCCGCCGCCCGGGCCGCGGAGAGCTGCCCGAAGGTGTAGGGGCGGTCGGGCACCGGCAGGTCCTCGGCGATCGCCCCGGTGATCTGCAGGAACACGCCCAGCTGCGGGCCGCCCTTGTGGTACTGCCCCGTCGAGTGAAGGAATCGCGGCCCCCAGCCGAACGTGACCGCATGCTCGGTGCGCCTGGCCAGCGCCTCGCGCAGGCAGTCCACCCGTTCCTCGGCCTGGCGGTCCAGGTAGGCCATGACGGCCAGGTAGCCGTGCGGCGGGATCGCCGCCAGCAGTGCGTCCAGCGCCAGCGACACGCCGTCGACGCCGCTCAGGTCGACGGCCTCGAGCAGCCCGTTCTCGGCGTACAGCTCGATCGCGCCGATCGTGGCCAGCGGCTCCTCGTCGGGCTGCTCGCCGTCGAGGATCCGCTGGGTGTTCTCCTTGCTCTCGGTCACGTTCGGCTGGTCGAAGGGGTTGATGCCCAGCACCCGGCCGGCCACCGCCGTCGCGTACTCCCAGCCGAGGAACTGCGCCCCGAGCGGTCCCTCGACACCGAGGGACGGACTCCGCTCCGGCGCCGCGTCACCGGCGACGGCGAGCAGCAGGTCGGGGGCCCGAGCGCCGGCGGCGCCCGCCGACTCGAGGACGACGGGCAGGATGCCGCGCCCCTCCTTGCCGGTGGACTCGGCGATCAGCTGCTCGGCCCAGTCGCCGAAGCCGGCCAGGCCGCCGCCGGCGACCACCCCCAGCTTGTCGCGCCCGGCGCGGAACGCCGCGCCCATGGCCAGGCCCAGCTCCAGGGCGGGGTTGTCGGGCGCCGCGAGGTGCTCGGCCAGTTGCTCGGCGTCCTCGAGCAGCTGCCCGACGTCGGCGCCGGCCAGCGCCGAGGGCACCAGGCCGAACGCCGACAGGGCGCTGTAGCGCCCACCCACGGTCGGGTCGGCGAGGAACACCGCCCGCGCGCCCATGGCGGCCGCCGTCTCGGCCAGCGGCGAGTCCGGATCGGTGACGACGACGAAGCGCGCGCCGATCTGCTGCTCGTCGAGGCCCGCCCCCGGCGAACGCGGCGAGGAACGCCCGCCGCTGGCTGTCGGTCTCGACCGTGCCGCCGGACTTGGAGCTCACCACCACGACCGTGCGCTCCAGGTCGGTCATCGCCTCGGCCACCTGACCGGGGTCGGTGGTGTCGAGCACGACGAGGTCGACGCCGGCGGTGCGGCAGATGACCTCCGGGGCCAGCGACGACCCGCCCATGCCGCACAGCACGACCCGGTCCAGCCCCTCGGCCTGCAGCTCGGTCCGCAGCTGGGCCAGCTGCGTGACCAGCTTGCGCGAGCTCGCGGGCAGGTCCAGCCAGCCCAGCCGGATCGCCGCCTCGCTCTCGGCGTCCGGGCCCCAGAGCGTGGCGTCCTTGCGGACCAGCCGCGCGGCGACGTCGTCCTCGGTCAGCTGGGCGCGCAGCTTCTCGGGGATCTCCAGCCCGTTGACGCTGAGCCGGAGCGGACTCACCGCTTGTCCTCCAGCTGGGTGCGCACCGACTCCGTCAGTTCGTCCCACGAGTCGACGAACTTCTGCACGCCCTCGTCCTCCAGCACCCGGAAGACGTCGTCGAGGTCGACGCCGGCGTCCGCGACGGCCTGCAGCACGGCCGCGGCCTCGTCGTAGGCCTTCTGCACCGGCGTGCCGGGGGAGCCGTGCTCGGCGTAGGCCTTCAGCGTCTTCTCCGGCATGGTGTTGACCGTGCCGGGTGCGATCAGCTCGGAGACGTAGAGCGTGTCGGAGTACTCCGGGTTCTTGACCCCGGTCGAGGCCCAGAGCGGCCGCTGCGGCCGGGCGCCCTTCGCCTCCAGCGCCTTCCACCGGTCCGAGGAGAACACCTCCTCGTACGCCTGATAGGCCAGCCGGGCGTTGGCCACCCCGGCCTTGCCCATCAGCTCCCGGTCGGCGCCGGCCTTCTCCAGCCGCTTGTCGATCTCGGTGTCCACCCGGGACACGAAGAACGACGCGACCGACTCGATGCCCTCCAGGCTCCCGCCCTCGGCGGCCCGCTGCTCCAGCCCGGTCAGGTAGGCGTCCATGACCGCCCGGTAGCGCTCCAGGCTGAAGATCAGCGTGACGTTGACGCTGATCCCCTTGGCCAGTGACGTGCTGATCGCCGGCAGACCGGCCTGGGTCGCGGGGATCTTGATGAACAGGTTCGGCCGGTCGACCAGCCACCACAGGTGCGCGGCCTCGGCCGCGGTCGCGTCGGTGTCGTGCGCCAGCCCGGGAGCCACCTCCAGCGACACGCGACCGTCGATGACGGTGCGCTCGGCGACGGGTGCCAGCAGGTCGCAGGCGTCCCGGACGTCGGCGGCGGTGATCGTGCGCAGCGCCTCCTCGACGCTCACCTGGCGGACGGCGAGCGCGTGCAGCTGGTCGTCGTAGGACTCCGACCCGCTGATCGCCGCGGCGAAGATCGTGGGGTTGGTCGTGACCCCCACGACGCTGTACTCGTCGACCAGCGACTGCAGATTGCCGCTGCGGATGCGGTCGCGGGACAGGTCGTCGAGCCACACGGCGACGCCGGCCTCCGACAGCGCGGCGAGGTTCTGGTTCTGGGCCATGGTGGAGCCCCTTTCCGTCGGGGTGGTCAGGAGGCGGGTGGTCAGGAGGCGGCGGAGAGGCTGTCGTGGGCGGCGTCGACCACGGCCTCCCGGGTCAGGCCGAACTGCTCGTAGAGCACGGTGTACGCGGCGCTGGCGCCGTAGTGGTCGAGGCCGACGATCCGTCCGGCGTCGCCGACGTAGCGGTACCAGCTCATCGGGACGGCGGCCTCGACGGCGACCCGGGCCCTGACGTCCGGCGGCAGCACCGAGTCGCGGTAGGCCGGGTCCTGGGCCTCGAACCACTCGAGACAGGGGAAGGAGACGACCCGGGTCGGCGTGCCCTCGGCCTCGAGCACCTCGCGGGCGGCGACAGCGATCTGCAGCTCGGAGCCGGTGGCCATGAGCACCAGCTGCGGCCGGCCGTCGCTCGCCTCGGCGAACACGTAGCCGCCCCGGGCCACGCCCTCGGCGGACCCGAACGTCGTCCGGTCGAAGACGGGCAGGTTCTGGCGGGACAGGCAGATGCCGGCCGGGCGGTCGTTGTGCTCCAGGATCGTCCGCCAGGCCACGGCCACCTCGTTGGCGTCGCCGGGGCGCACGACGTCCAGACCCGGGATGGCGCGAAGAGCCGCCAGGTGCTCGATCGGCTGGTGGGTCGGGCCGTCCTCGCCGAGGCCGATCGAGTCGTGCGTCCACACGTAGGTGACCGGCAGCTGCATCAGCGAGGCCAGCCGGACGGCGGGCCGCATGTAGTCGGAGAAGACCAGGAAGGTCCCGCCGTAGACGCGGGTGCCGCCGTGCAGCGCGATGCCGTTCATGATCGAGCCCATGGCGTGCTCGCGGACGCCGAAGTGGATCGTGCGCCCGTAGGGCCCGCCCGACCACATCTTCGTCTGGCGGTCGGCGGGCAGGAACGACGGCTCGCCCTCGACCGCGGTGTTGTTGCTCTCGGCCAGGTCGGCCGAGCCGCCCCACAGCTCGGGCAGCTTCGGGTAGAGCGCGGCCAGCACCTGACCCGACGCCTTGCGGGTGGCGACCCCCTTCTCGTCGGGCTCGAAGACCGGCAGGTCGTCGGCCCAGCCGTCGGGCAGCCGGCGCTCGCGCATGCGGGAGAGCAGCGCGGCACGCTCGGGCTGCGCCTGCTCCCAGGCGGCGAACCGCTCGTTCCACTCCTCGTGAGCCCGGCGGCCGCGATCGAGGACCTGGCGAGCGTGGGCGAGGACGTCCTCGTCCACCTGGAAAGTGCGGTCGGGGTCGAAGCCGAGGATCTCCTTGGTGGCCCGCACCTCGTCCTCGCCCAGCGCCGAGCCGTGCGCGGCACCGGTGTTCTGCTTGTTGGGTGCCGGCCAGGCGATGACCGTGCGCAGCACGATCAGTGACGGCCGGCCGGTCTCCGCCTTCGCGGCGGCGAGCGCGGCGTCGAGGGCCGCGAGGTCCTCCCCGTCGTCGACCCGCTGCACGTGCCAGCCGTAGGCCTCGTAGCGGGCACCGACGTCCTCGGTGAAGGCGACGGTCGTGTCGTCCTCGATGGAGATCCGGTTGTCGTCGTAGACGAGGGTCAGGTTGCCCAGCCGCTGGGTGCCGGCCAGGGACGAGGCCTCGCCGCTCACCCCCTCCTCGAGGTCGCCGTCGGAGGCCAGGCAGTAGACGGAGTGGTCGAAGACGCTCTCGCCCTCGGGGGCGTCGGGGTCGAGCAGGCCGCGCTCCCGGCGGGCTGCCATGGCCATGCCGACGGCGTTGCCGACGCCCTGACCGAGCGGGCCGGTGGTCGTCTCGACCCCGCGGGTGTGTCCGACCTCCGGGTGGCCGGGGGTCAGTGACCCCCAGGTCCGCAGGGCCTTCAGGTCGTCGAGTTCCAGGCCGTAGCCGGACAGGTAGAGCTGGACGTACAGGGTCAGGCTCGAGTGCCCCATCGACAGGACGAAGCGGTCGCGCGCGACCCAGTTCGGGTCCGACGGGTCGTGCCGCAGCCACTTCGTGAAGAGCAGGTAGGCGGCCGGCGCCATGCTCATCGCCGTCCCCGGGTGGCCGTTGCCCACCTTCTGGACGGCGTCCATCGCCAGCACGCGGGCGGTGTCGATCGCGCGGCGGTCGAGTTCGCCGAAACCGTCGGGCAGCGTCGGGTTCGGCTCGGGCGGGCTGCCGGTCGGACTGTCGGTGGCAGCCTCGGCCGGGGCCTCGGGGCCGGTGCTCTGCGTTCCCATGTGACTTAGCGCTCCTCCAGGTCGGCCGTGTGTCCGCCCTACCCGCTGGGCGCGCGGATCAACGTGACGAGCCTAGTCATCGGTGTGCTCGTCCCCACCGGGCCGGAGGGGACCGGCGGGCTACAGTTGGGCCGTCTCCATCCCTTGTTGCGAGAGGGTCGCCTTGCTGTCTCGGTGCGCGGTGTCCGTGTGCCCGGCGAATCGCCGGCGCCCGGTGGCGACCCGGTGACCGCGCTGTCCGAACGCGCCGCCGTCGTCCCGTCCGGCCGGGCGTCCGTGCTGACCGCACGCCTGCGCGCCTACGTCGCGCTGACCAAGCCGCGCATCATCGAGCTGCTGCTGGTCACCACGCTGCCTGCGATGCTGCTCGCCGCCGGTGGCTGGCCCTCGTGGCGGCTGCTGGTCGCCACCATGATCGGCGGCACCCTCGCCGCGGGCGCGGCCAACGTCTTCAACTGCTGGTTCGACCGCGACATCGACCGGCTGATGCACCGCACCGAGCGGCGTCCGCTGCCGATGGGCGAGGTCTCTCCGCGCGCGGCGCTGGTGTTCGGGTCCGTCCTGACGGTCAGCTCCATCGCGCTGCTCGCCGCGTTCACCACGCCGCTGGCGGCGGTCCTCGCCGCGGCGGCGATCTTCTACTACGCCGTCCTCTACACGATCGTGTTCAAGCGGCACACCCGGCGCAGCACCGAGTTCGGTGGCGTGCCCGGTGCCGCGCCGGTGCTGATCGGCTGGGCCGCCGTCACCGGCTCGCTGGCCTGGCCGGCCGTCGTCTTCTTCGCCGTCGTCTTCTGCTGGCAGATGCCGCACTTCTGGGCCCTGGCCATGCGGTTCCGCGCCGACTACGCGCGCGCCGAGGTGCCGATGCTGCCGGTCGTGGCCTCCGCCCGCTCGGTGGGCGTGCAGACGGTGGTCTGGGCCTGGGCCACCCTGGCCGTCTCGCTGATGCTGTGGCCGGTCGCGGCGTCCTACGGCATCGGCTGGCTCTACACCGCCGCGGCCGTGGGCCTCGGTGGTTGGTTCGTCCTCGAGGCACACCGGCTGCTCGGCCGCATCCGCCGCGACGAGGAGGCCCGGCCGATGGTCCTCTTCCACGTGTCGATCACGTACATGGCGCTGCTGTCGATCGCGATCGTCCTCGACGTCCTGCTCTGACTCCGGGCCCGACCGGTCAGCCGTGACGGGCGCGGGCCGCGGAGGTGCCGGCGAGCACGGTGACCGCAGCCGCCACGAAGGCCCAGCCGTAGCCGGCGTCCCCGGTGCTGGCGCCGAACTCCGGCAGCCGCAGGCCCACCGACGACTCGCACCAACCGACGGGCGCCACGTCCTGCGGCGTGGCACCCGACTGGCCGACCGCGCACACCGACGGAGCGAACAGCAGGAATGCCGCCAGGGCGACCGCGCCGAGGAGCACCACGCGGACCCCCCGGTAGGGCACCAGGCCGGTGAGCGCGCCGGCCGCCACGCAGCCGGTGAGGACCAGGGCGGCGACGAGCCAGGTCACCACGGGCCAGGTCACGACGGGCGGAGTCCGGTCACCGGGCCGCGGCGGCCGGCTCGCTCGGGGCGCCCAGTGGCACCTCGGACGACGGCCCGCGCACCGACCACACCAGCCGCGCCGTGAAGGCGGTGATCAGCACCGCGCCGAGCATGTGCAGCAGCACCAGCGCGATCGGCAGGTCGGTGAAGTACTGCACGTACCCGATGACGCCCTGCACCAGCTGGACGATCAGCAGGTCGCGGGCAGCCCGGCGCACCCGGCCGGGGGCGTCGGTGGCGGACAGGGCGACCAGCAGCGCCACGGTGAGGCCGAGCAGCAGGAAGACCGAGTCGGCGTGCAGCTGGCTGATCAGCTCCGGGTCGAAGCCCATGCGGTCACCGGTCGGCACGCCGTCGGCGTCCACGTCGCCGCTGTGCGGGCCGCTGCCGGTGACGATCGTGCCCAGGACCAGGACGGCCGCGGTGACCGCCGCGATGCCGCCGACGAGCAGCTCCAGGGGGCGGCGCACCAGCGGCCGCCCGACCCCCGGTTCGCGCGATCGCAGCCACAGGACGGTGGCCAGCGCGACGAGACCATGGAGAGCAGGAAGTGCGCCGCCACCGTCCAGGGGTTCAGGCCGGTGAGCACCGTGACCCCGCCCAGCAGCGCCTGCGCCGGGATGCCGAGGAAGACCAGCACCGCCAGGCCGCGCAGGTCGCGTCGGGGGGATCGCCAGACGGCGACCAAGGTGGCGATCGCCACGATCGCCAGGACGAAGGTGAGCAGCCGGTTGCCGAACTCGATGACGCCGTGCGCCGCGAGTTCCGGCGGTGGCGACGAAGCTCTCGGACGTGCACCGCGGCCAGGTCGGGCAGCCCAGTCCCGAACCGGTCAGCCGGACGGCACCGCCGGTGACGACGATGAGCCCGTTGGCGACCGGTTGCGCCAGCGACAGGCGGGAGACGACGGCAGGGGAGACCGGCACGAAACGATGCTAGGCCGTGACCCCACCCACACCTGCGGACGTCTGGCCACGACCGGCCGCAGCTGCACGGTGGAGGTTAGGTTCGCCTTGCTTGCGGTGGCGACGAAATAACGCACACTCGTGTTGTGGAATCCAACGCGGTGCAGGGCACCCGATCGTCGGCCCCGGCCGACGACGGGCGAACCCGTGACCGCGTGACCGGCCTGCTGCTCGAGCACGGCCCGCAGACCGCCACCGAGCTCGCCACCCGGCTGGGCCTCTCGCCGGCCGCCGTCCGCAGGCACCTCGACGCCCTGCTCGCCGACCGGCCGGGTCGAGGAGCGGCGGGTGGGTCGGGCAACGACACCGCCCACCGCGGCCGGGGGCGTCCCGCCCGCCGGTTCCGCCTCACCGACGCCGGCCGCTCGACCTTCCCGCACGCCTACGACGACCTCGCCCTGACGGCGCTGCGCTACGTCGCCGCGACCGGTGGGCCCGACGCGGTCCGCGCGGTCGCCGAGCGGCAGCTGGCCGGCCTCGAGCAGCGCTGCTCCGCCGCCGTCGAGCGGGCCGTCGCGCGGCACGGCGCGCCAGTCGACCGGGCCCAGGCGCTCGCCGGCGCCCTGTCACGGCCGAGGGCTACGCTGCCACGGCCTCGGCGATCTCCGGCGGGGGGCAGCTCTGCCAGCACCACTGCCCGGTGGCGCACGTGGCCGCGGAGTTCCCCCAGCTGTGCGAGGCCGAGACCGCGGTCATCGGCCGGCTGGTCGGCACGCACGTCCAGCGCCTGGCCACGATCGCCCACGGCGACGGGTTCTGCACCACGCACATCCCGGGGCCGGTGCAGCGGTCCGGGAACAGACCGGCCCCTGCACGCCCTGTACGGGTGAGCGAGCAGCGCACGCGCGCGCCACTCCGTCCACCAGAACCAGCCAGACCACCAGCACGAGCCAGCACAGCACGACCCCCACGAACGCCCGGGAGAGGACGCCCGCATGACCAGCACCCAGCAGCCGGTGACCGGCACGCCGCTGACGCAGGACGAGCAGATCGACCAGCTCGGCCGCTACCAGTACGGCTGGGCCGACGCCGACGTCGCCGGAGCCTCGGCCAGCGTGGGCTCGACGAGGACGTCGTCCGCGACATCTCGCAGCCGCAAGAGCGAGCCCGAGTGGATGCTCGAGCGCCGGCTCAAGGCGCTGAAGCTCTTCGGCGCAAGCCCATGCCCGACTGGGGTTCGGACCTCTCCGGCATCGACTTCCAGAACATCAAGTACTTCGTGAAGTCCACCGAGGCGCAGGCCGCGTCGTGGGAGGAGCTGCCCGAGGACATCAAGAACACCTACGACCGGCTCGGCATCCCCGAGGCCGAGAAGCAGCGCCTCGTCTCCGGTGTCGCGGCCCAGTACGAGTCCGAGGTCGTCTACCACAAGATCCGCGAGGACCTCGAGGAGCAGGGCGTCCTCTTCCTCGACACCGACACGGCCCTGCGCGAGCACGAGGACATCTTCAAGGAGTACTTCGGCTCGGTGATCCCGTCCGGCGACAACAAGTTCGCCGCGCTGAACACCGCCGTGTGGTCGGGTGGCTCGTTCATCTACGTGCCCCCGGGCGTGCACGTGGAGATCCCGCTGCAGGCCTACTTCCGGATCAACACCGAGAACATGGGCCAGTTCGAGCGGACGCTGATGATCATCGACGAGGGCGCCTACGTGCACTACGTCGAGGGCTGCACCGCGCCGATCTACAAGTCCGACTCGCTGCACTCCGCGGTCGTCGAGATCATCGTCAAGAAGAACGCGCGCTGCCGGTACACGACCATCCAGAACTGGTCGAACAACGTCTACAACCTGGTCACCAAGCGGGCCGTGGCCCACGAGGGCGCGACCATGGAGTGGGTCGACGGCAACATCGGCTCCAAGGTGACGATGAAGTACCCGGCGGTCTGGATGACCGGCGAGCACGCCAAGGGCGAGGTGCTCTCCATCGCCTTCGCCGGCGAGGGCCAGCACCAGGACGCCGGCGCCAAGATGGTGCACGCCGCGCCGCACACCTCCTCGACGATCGTCAGCAAGTCGGTCGCCCGCGGCGGCGGCCGCACGTCCTACCGCGGCCTGGTCCAGATCGACGAGGGCGCGCTACGGCTCGAAGTCGACGGTGAAGTGCGACGCGCTGCTGGTCGACACGATCAGCCGGTCGGACACCTACCCCTACGTCGACGTCCGCGAGGACGACGTGTCCATGGGCCACGAGGCGACCGTCTCCCGCGTCAGCGACGACCAGCTCTTCTACCTGATGAGCCGCGGCCTGTCCGAGGACGAGGCCATGGCCATGGTCGTGCGCGGGTTCGTCGAGCCGATCGCCCGCGAGCTGCCCATGGAGTACGCCCTCGAGCTCAACCGGCTCATCGAACTGCAGATGGAAGGTGCCGTCGGCTGATGTCAGCCCCGACAACACGCTCGCACGGAGAGCTCTTCGCCCCGGCGTGGGCCCAGGCGGGCCCCCGACCACCCCGCCGACGCCGGCGTCGCGCCCGGCGCGCACTCGCACGGCGGGCCGGCCCCGACCGGCTCGCCGGCCGAGCGGTTCACCTCGACCGACCCGGACGCCTTCGGCGTGCCCACCGGTCGCGAGGAGACCTGGCGCTTCACGCCCATGAAGCGGATCCGGCCGCTGCTGGACGGCGCGCCCTCCGACGCGCACCTCACCTGGACGACCGACCTGCCCGAGGGCGTCGAGCTGACCGACGTCGAGGCCGACGACCCGCTGCTCAAGGGCCTGCCCGAGCCGGTCGACCGGCTCGCCGCGCTCACCCGGCAGCGCAGCGGCGGCGCCGCCGTCGTCCGCGTGCCCGCCGAGGCGCAGCTCGACCGCCCGGTCACGCTGGGCCTGTCCGGCACCGGCGTCGGACGACGTCGTCTGGGGTCAGCTGGTCGTCGAGGTCGGCGACTTCGCCAAGGCCACGGTCGTGCTCGACCACACCGGCCTGGCCCGGTACTCCGGCGGCGTCGCCGTGCTCGTCGGCGACGGCGCGCAGGTCACGCTCGTCTCGGTGCAGGACTGGGCGCCCGGCGCCGTCCACGGCGGCCAGTACGACGCCGTCGTCGGCCGCGACGCCACCTTCAAGCAGGTCGTGGTCACCCTCGGCGGCGACCTCGTCCGGCTGGTCAGCAACGTGCAGTACGCCGGGCCCGGGCGGCTCGGCGGAGCTCTCCGGCGTCTACTTCGCCGACGAGACCCAGCACCAGGAGCACCGGCTCTGGGTCGACCACGCCGTGCCGCACTGCCGCAGCAACGTCCTCTACAAGGGCGCGCTGCAGGGCGAGGACGCGCACACGGTCTGGATCGGCGACGTCCGCATCCGGCCCGGCGGCGACCGGCACCGAGACCTACGAGCTCAACCGCAACCTGGTGCTCACCGACGGCGCCCGCGCCGACTCGGTGCCCAACCTGGAGATCGAGACCGGCGAGATCGTCGGCGCCGGCCACGCCAGCGCCACCGGCCGGTTCGACGACGAGCAGCTGTTCTACCTCTGCTCGCGCGGCATCGACGCCGAGACCGCCCGCCGTCTGGTCGTCCGCGGCTTCTTCGCCGACGTCGTCCAGCGACATCGGCGTGCCGGCAGCTGCAGGACCGGCTGATGGGCACCATCGAGGCCCGCCTCGGCGCCCTGCCCGGGCTGGAGGAGCAGGCGGTGCCCGCCTGATGAGTTTCGAGCGGGTCTGCGCGCTGACCGACGTCAAGGAGCCCGGCTCCCTGCGCGTCGAGCTCGGACCGACGTCGACATCGCCGTCGTCCGCTTCGAGGGCGAGGTCTTCGCGATCGAGGACCTCTGCTCGCACGCCGAGGTGCCGCTGTCCGAGGGCGACGTCGAGGAGTTCAAGGGCGCCCCGACCATCGAGTGCTGGCTGCACGGGTCGTGCTTCGACCTGCGCACCGGCGAACCCACCAACCTGCCGGCCACCGAGCCGGTGTCCGTCTACCCGGTCCGCGTGGAGGGGGAGGACGTGTTCGTCGACGTCGATCGACGACGCCTTCCCGCCGCGGCCAGCAACTGAGGAGCAGAAGAGTGTCCGTCCTGGAGATCCGCGACCTGCACGTCACGCGTCGGGGAGGGTGACGACGCCAAGGAGATCCTCCGCGGCGTCGACCTGACCGTCCGCTCCGGCGAGACCCACGCGATCATGGGCCCCAACGGGTCCGGCAAGTCGACCCTGGCCTACTCGATCGCCGGCCACCCCAAGTACACGATCACCAGCGGCACGGTGACCCTCGACGGCGAGGACGTCCTCGCGATGACCGTCGACGAGCGCGCCCGCGCCGGCCTGTTCCTGGCCATGCAGTACCCGGTCGAGGTGCCCGGCGTCTCGGTGTCGAACTTCCTGCGCACCGCCGCGACCGCCGTCAAGGGCGAGGCGCCGAAGCTGCGCACCTGGGTCAAGGACGTCAAGACCGAGATGGCCGGCCTGGAGATGGACCCGGCGTTCGCCGAGCGCAACGTCAACGAGGGCTTCTCCGGCGGCGAGAAGAAGCGCCACGAGATCCTGCAGATGCGCCTGCTCAAGCCGCAGCATCGCGATCCTCGACGAGACCGACTCCGGCCTCGACGTCGACGCGCTGCGGGTCGTCTCCGAGGGCGTCAACCGCACCCGCGAGGACAGCGACGTCGGCGTCCTGCTGATCACGCACTACACGCGGATCCTGCGCTACATCAAGCCCGACTTCGTGCACGTCTTCGTCGCCGGCCGGATCGTCGAGGAGGGCGGCCCGGAGCTCGCGGACAAGCTCGAGAACGAGGGCTACGCCGCCTACGTCAAGGACTCCAACGAGCAGGCGAGCCCCGAGAAGGCCGCCGCGGAGGTCGCATCGGCATGACCGCTGACCGCCTCGCGTCCCGACCGGGGCGCGCACGCCCGCTGCCCCTGGACGTCGAGGCGATCCGGGCGGACTTCCCGATCCTGTCCCGCACCGTCCGGGACGGGAAGCGGCTGGTCTACCTCGACTCCGGGGCGACCTCGCAGAAGCCGCGCCAGGTGCTCGACGCCGAGCGCTGGTTCTACGAGAACATCAACGCCGCCGCCGCACCGCGGCGCGCACCAGCTCGCCGAGGAGGCCACCGGCGCCTACGAGGCCGCCCGCGCCACCATCGGCGCGTTCATCGGCGCGCCGCGAGCGGGAGATCGTCTTCACCCGCAACACGCACCGAGGGCATCAACCTCGTCGCCTACGCGCTGTCCAACGCCGCCACGGCGAAGGAGCCGGAGTTCCGGCCGTACGCCGTCGGCCAGGGCGACGAGATCGTCGTCACCGAGATGGAGCACCACGCCAACCTGGTGCCGTGGCAGCAGCTGTGCGAGCGCACCGGCGCGACCCTGCGCTGGCTCGGGCTCACCGACGACGGCCGGCTGGACCTCGCCGACCTCGACACGGTGGTCAACGAGCGCACCAAGCTGGTCGCGGTCACCCAGCAGTCGAACATCCTCGGCACGATCAACCCGCTGACGCCGATCGTCGCGCGGGCGCACGAGGTCGGCGCGCTCGTGCTGGTCGACGGCGCCCAGTCGGTGCCGCACCAGCCGGTCGACGTCGCCGAGCTCGGCGCGGACTTCCTGGTGTTCTCCGGGCACAAGATGCTCGGGCCCGACGGGCGTCGGCGTGCTCTGGGGCCGCTACGAGGTGCTCGACGAGCTGCCGCCGTTCCTCACCGGCGGCTCGATGATCGAGGTCGTGCGGATGGAGGGCAGCACCTTCGCCGCCCCGCCGCAGCGCTTCGAGGCCGGCGTGCCCGATGACCGCCCAGGTCGATCGGGCTGGCCGCGGCCGTCGAGTACCTGCAGCGGCCTCGGCATGGACAACGTCGAGGCGCACGAGAAGGCGCTCACCGGCTACGCGCTCGAGCAGCTGGCCGACGATCCCCGGCGTCACGCGTGATCGGCCCGCCGGACACCGTCGCCCGCGGTGGAGCGGTCTCCTTCACCGTCGAGGGCATCCACCCGCACGACGTCGGCCAGGTGCTCGACGACCTCGGCATCGCCGTCCGCGTGGGGCACCACTGCGCCTGGCCGGTCGTCCGCCGCTACGGCGTGCCGGCCACGACGCGCGCGACGTTCTACGTGCACACCGGCTACGACGACGTCGACGCGCTCGTCGAGGGCGTGCAGAAGGCCCAGACGTTCTTCGGCGCGTGAGGCCTGACTGATGCAGCTCGAGTCGATGTACCAGGAGATCATCCTGGACCACTACCGGAACCCGCACGGCCGCGGACTGCGCGAGCCGTTCGAGGCCGAGGTGCACCACGTCAACCCGACCTGCGGTGACGAGGTGACCCTGCGGGTGCACGTGGAGGCGCGACGGGGACCCGATCGCCGACGTCTCCTACGAGGGCATGGGCTGCTCGATCAGCCAGGCCTCGGTGTCGGCGATGTACGACCTGGTCGATCGGCAAGACGGTGCCCGACGCACTGGCGACCGGCGACGACTTCATGACGCTGATGCAGGCGAAGGGCGACGCGGCCGTGGCCGAGAAGCTCGAGGACGACCTGGAGGACGCCGTCGCGTTCGCCGGGGTGTCGAAGTACCCCGCGCGGATCAAGTGCGCGCTGATGAGCTGGATGGCGTTGAAGGACGCCTCCGCCCGAGCGCTGTCCGCCCACCCCACCACCCGGCTGGAGGAGCCCCATGAGTGAGACCACCGAGAGCACCGAGAACGCCGAGGTGCCGGCCTACAAGTCGGCGCTGCTCGAGGACGTCGAGGAGGCCATGCGCGACGTCGTCGACCCCGAGCTCGGCGTCAACGTCGTCGACCTGGGCCTCGTCTACGGCATCGACGTCGACGAGTCCGACGCCTCCATGTCGCGGTCATCGACATGACGCTGACCTCGGCGGCCTGCCCGCTGACCGACGTCATCGAGGACCAGGCCCGTCAGGCGCTCACCGGCGGCCCCGGCCCCGGCCTCGTCGACGACATCCGGATCAACTGGGTCTGGATGCCGCCGTGGGGCCCGGACAAGATCACCGACGACGGCCGCGAGCAGCTCCGGGCCCTGGGCTTCCGGGTCTGAAGAAGGACCCCCTTCCTCCCCACCCCTCGCACGCTCAGGGCGGGACCCGGGAAGGGGGCCGTCAGCGGAGGTCGGCGAGGCGGAGGCGGAAGCCGGCCACCGGGCGCTCCTCGCGCAGCGTGCCCCAGGCGAGCAGGACGACCCCGGCGAGCAGCGCCGCGGTCAGCGGCCAGGGCAGCGCGGGGAGGGCGAGACCGAGCACCAACGCCACTGAGGTGGCGGCGGCGATCATCAGCGGGGCCCGGACCCCGGCCCGGCTCGCGAGCGGCATCACCAGGACGGCGATGACCAGCACCGGCACCGGCCGGGGGCCCGCGGGCTCCACCACGGCCATGACTGTCGAGGGCACCGCCGCGACCAGCAGGCCCGGCCCCCAGGCCGGCCACGAGCGGCCGCGCAGCAGCCGCGGTCCCGCGGCCACGAGCAGACCCACCGCGAGCGGGAGCGACCAGGCCTCGAGCACGCTGAGGTCGGCGAGCGCCGCGATCGTCCAGCCGGCGAAGGTCAGCTGCGCCGCGCCGACCCTCCAGCCGGCCGACACCTCCTCGGCCACCGGGTCTCCGCGCTCGGCGTCCCGGTGGTCGGCCCCGGTGAGGCGGCCGGTCCGCCACGCCCAGGCCAGGGTGGCCGCGGCCTGCGCGAGGAGGACGGCGGCCAGCACCGGCCGGTCGCCGCTCACGGCGGGCAGGACGATCGCCACCGCCCCGGTGACCGCGGCGGCACGGGCGGTCGGCCGGCGGACGTCGGCGGCCAGCGTCGAGCCCAGAGCCATCGCGCACGCGTAGACGACGGTCAGCAGCAGCGCGGCGGTGGTCGCCGTCAGGACCCCCGCCGGAACGGCGAGGAGCGCCGAGCCCGTCAGGCACCACACCGCGACCGGGATGGCCACCGGGCGGTCGTCCCGCCGTCGCGCGGCCACGACGGCGGTGGGCGCCGCGGTGAGGAGCAGCAGCAGGCTCAGGGCTCCCCATTCCCGGGCACCGGCCAGTTGCCCGGCGCAGAGCACCGTCATCGTGATGCCTGCGGCCAGGGCCATCGGGACGAACAGGCCGCGTCGCCATCCGGTGAGCACCGACGCCGTGCCGGTGGCCAGCAGCACGCCGGCGTACGCCGCCGCGACCAGGGCGGGGACCCCCAAGGGGGAGAGCGCGCCGGTGACCGCCGTCCCGGAGACGAGCCCCGCGACCACGGGTGCCAGTTCTCGCGGCCCCAGCAGCGGCTCCAGTTCGCGGCGCAGCCGGGCCGGCACCAGCGCCACCCCGGCGCCGACCATCAGGACGGCCGCGCCCCACCGCTCGGCCGGCGACCCCGTCCAGGCGCTCGACGACCCGCCGAGCACCCCGGCCACCCACCACGGCGCCGTTGCGACGAGCGCGATCCGCGCCACCGGCCGTCGCCCGGACAGGGCCACGCCCAGCCCCAGCAGGGCGACGAGCAGGTAGGTCTCGGTGGCGAACGCGGCGGACACCTCGTCGAGCAACCGGAGCGCGGCGAGCTGGACCGCGCCGAACGAGGCGAGCGGCCAGGCGACCGTCGCAGGCGCGACGACGCGGAGCGCGAGGAAGCAGCCGGCCAGCACCAGCAGCGTGACCGGCTCGCCGTCGCGGAGCGAGCCGCCGCCGAATCCGGCGGTCAGACCCAGCCCGGCGGCACACGCGGCGTACGTCTCGGCGGAACTGCGCAGGCGGGCCGCGGACGAGCGCAGCGACAACGCGGCGGCACCCGCCGCCGCCAGGAGGAGGAGGAGCTGGGCCACCGGACCGCCATAGGTCGTGGCCAGGACGGCGGCACCGGTGACCAGCAGCACCGCGCCGACGCCCAGCAGCACCTGGGGCGGCCGGGTGCGGTACGGGAAGGGCGGCACCGGAGTCGCCTGCACCGGTCCACGGTAGGGGTACCCGGAGGCGGCCGCTCCCCTCAGCGCCCCGCCGGACGTTCGGCCAGGGTGACCGAGACGGTCTCCGAAGTCCCGTCGGCCCGGCGGATCTCCAGCTCGACCGTGTCTCCCGGGTCGTGCTTCCGGACGGCGGCCACGACGTCCTCCGCGAGCCGGACCGGTTCCCCGTCGATCGCCACGATGACGTCCCCTGGTTCCACGCCGGCCCGGTCGGCCGGTCCGCCCTCCTCCACGCCGACGACGACGGCACCTTCCTCAGCCGGTGCGCCCAGCTGCTCGGCCATGCGTGGGGAGAGGGTCACGGGGACGAGGCCGATGAAGGCGTGCCGCACGGTGCCGGTGGTCCGCAGCTGCTCCACCACGTCGAGGACGGTGCTGGTGGGGATCGCGAACCCCAGGGACACCGCGCCCGCGGTCGGCGGGATGTAGGCGTCGTTCACGCCGACGATCCTGCCGTCCACGTCCGCGAGGGCACCGCCGCTGTTGCCCGGGCTGATGGCCGCATCGGTCTGGATGAGGTTGACCAGGGCCGGTTGCCCCTGCGCCGCTCCGGGGATCTCGCGGTTGAGGCCGGAGACGACACCGGCGGTCACGGAGTTCTCGAAGCCAAGGGGGCTGCCGATCGCGACGACGGTCTCCCCGACCCTGGGGAGGTCGGTCCGGAACTCCGCTGCCGGGAGCCCGTCACGGTCGACCTCGACGACGGCGAGGTCGGACACGGGATCGGTGGCCAGGACCGTCCCGTCGATCCGCTGGCCGTCGGCGAAGGCGACGATCACCTGCTCGGCATCCCCGACGACGTGTTCGTTGGTCACGATCACGCCGTCCTCGTCGTAGACGACACCGCTGCCGGTCCCGCCTTCCACCAGGATGGTCACGACGCTCGGCGCGAGGGTCTCGGCCACCTCCGGCACGGCGGCCAGCCCGGCGGCGTCGCCCGACGGCTGCACCGGCGCCGCCGTCCCCTCCGGACGCTCGTCGTCGTCCGACGACCCATCCGTGCAGCCCACGGCGGTCAGGAGGGCGACCGCGACGCCCACCAGCCCGCGGCGCGCGGTGCGGGCCCGGCCCGCGCCGCGCGAGGTCCTCGTCGAGAGGGTGTGGGCGGGGGAGGAGGCCGAGAGCGCCATCGTGATCCCTCAGCAGGGCGCCGGGCCGCACCGCGACGGTGGGGCCAGGTGCTGCGGCTCGGCAGGCAGGGGCGCGGATGCTGAGCGCTGCGGCCGGGTATCCGGTCCGCGGCCTGCAGCCGCCATGGTAGCCCCGCACGCGGGGGGCGGACAGCGCATCTGCCGCACCCGGGACCGCGGTGATCCGGCCATCGGTCGGCGTCCGGCAGCCCCGGCCGGCGGGCCCGGAGCGAGAGCGGGATCGGCTCCGGAACACGCCGATGGGGTGACACCGGTTACTCGGAGGAGTTCGCGCCCGGACAGCGCCTACCCTGGGGTCAGTGATCACGACGACCGGCCTCGAGCTGCGCGCCGGCGCCCGCATCCTCATCAGCGGTGCCAACCTGCGCGTGCAGCCCGGCGACCGCATCGGCCTGGTCGGGTCGCAACGGCGCGGGCAAGACCACGACGCTCACCACGCTCGCCGGGGAGCGGCTCCCGCACGCCGGCAAGGTGGAGGTCACCGGCGAGATCGGCTACCTGCCCGCAGGACCCGCGCAGCGGCGACCTCGACATCACCGCCAGCGACCGGGTGCTCTCCGGCCGCGGCCTCGACGTGCTCCGGAACCAGCTGACCAAGGCGCAGGTCGCGATGGCCGAGCCCGCCGACGACGCCGAGCGCGACCAGCGCCGTCCGCCGCTACGGCCAGCTCGAGGACCAGTTCGCCGCCCTGGGCGGCTACGCCGCCGAGAGCGACGCCGCCCGCATCTGCACCAACCTGGGCCTGCCCGACCGGGTGCTGGCCCAGCCGCTGCGCACCCTGTCCGGTGGACAGCGCCGCCGCGTCGAGCTCGCCCGCATCCTCTTCTCCGACGCCGAGACGCTGCTGCTCGACGAGCCGACCAACCACCTCGACGCCGACTCGATCACCTGGCTCAAGGGCTTCCTGGCCGGCCACAAGGGCGGGCTGATCGTGATCAGCCACGACGTCGAGCTGCTCGACGCCGTCGTCAACAAGGTCTGGCACCTCGACGCCAACCGCGCCGAGGTCGACGTCTACAACCTCGGCTGGAAGCCCTACCTGGCAGCAGCGGGAGACCGACGAGCGGCGCCGCAGGCAGGAGCGGGCCAACACCGAGCGCAAGATCGAGGCGCTGTCGGCGCAGGCGGACAAGATGCGGGCCAAGGCCACCAAGGCCAGGCCGCCAAGAGCATGGACAAGCGGGCCGAGCGGATGGCCGCGGGGCTGGACGCCGTGCGTGTGCAGGACCGGGTGGCCAAGCTGCGGTTCCCGACCCCGACGCCCTGCGGCCGGACGCCGCTGACCGCCGAGGGCCTGTCCAAGAGCTACGGCTCGCTCGAGGTGTTCACCGACGTCGACCTCGCCGTCGACAAGGGCGCCCGCGTCGTCATCCTGGGGCTCAACGGCGCCGGCAAGACGACGCTGCTGCGCATGCTGGCCGGCACCGAGATCCCCGACACCGGCGAGGTCCAGCCCGGGCACGGACTGCGCATCGGCTACTACGCCCAGGAGCACGAGACCCTCGACCTCGACCGCACGCTGCTGGAGAACATGCGATCGGCGGCACCGGACAGCACCGACACCGAGCTGCGGCGCATCCTGGGCGCGTTCCTGTTCTCCGGCGAGGCGGTCGACCAGCGGGCCGGCACCCTCTCCGGTGGCGAGAAGACCCGCCTGGCCATGGCCACCCTGGTCGTCTCGGGGGCCAACGTGCTGCTGCTCGACGAGCCGACCAACAACCTCGACCCGGCCAGCCGCGAGCAGGTGCTCGAGGCGCTGCGCACGTACGCGGGCGCGATCGTGCTGGTCACCCACGACGAGGGCGCGGTCCGGGCGCTCGATCCGGACAAGGTGATCCTGCTGCCCGACGGCACCGAGGACACCTGGAGCGAGGACCTGGCCGATCTCGTGGAACTGGCGTGACTCCCTCGCCGCGCGCCGCCCGACCTTCTGGGTGATCATGTCTGCACCGGCTCGCAGGCACGTCCTGGGCCGACCGCTGGCACGGAGGGGAGACATGGCCGACTCGAGCACCGCGGACCTCGGCAAGGGCAAGCGCATCACGGGGGGTGATCGCTCCTCGATGGCCGATGACCTGCGCAAGCGGTACGACGGGGGCGAGAGCATCCGCTCCCTGGCCGCCTCGACCAACCGCTCCTACGGCTTCGTCCACCGGCTGCTCTCGGAGTCCGGAGCGACGCTGCGCAGCCGCGGCGGCGCCAACCGCAGCGCCAAGAAGGCGTGACCTCGGCCGATCCCGACGGCTGGGTGCGCACCCGGCAGCACGGGGCCGTCCTGACGGTCACGCTCGATCGGCCCGACCACCTCAACGCCCAGACGCCCGACACCTGGACGGCGCTGGCCGCCGTCGGTGCCGGTCTGGACGACGACGTGCGCGTGGTCGTGGTCCGCGGCGAGGGGCGAGCCTTCTCGGCCGGCCTGGATCGCAGCCTGTTCAGCGCCGAACCGGGCGTGCGCGGCGGCCTGGGCGACCTGGGCCGGCTCCCCGCCGACGAGGCGCAGGAACGCATCCGCGGCTACCAGGCCGGCTTCCGGTGGCTGCGCTCGCCAGGCATCGTCTCGATCGCCGCCGTCCAGGGGCACGCCATCGGCGCCGGGGCGCAGCTGGCGCTCGCCTGCGACCTGCGGGTGTTCGCCGAGGACGCCCAGCTCCGGCTGCCGGAGGTGACGCTGGGTCTGGTGCCCGACCTCACGGGAACCAGCACGCTGGTCGAGCTGGTCGGCTACGCCCGTGCCCTGGAGCTCTGCCTGACCGGCCGCGCGGTGGGGGCCGCCGAGGCGCGCGCCATCGGGCTGGCCACCGCCGTCGTCCCGGTCGACGAGCTGCTCGACGCCGTCACCGATCTCGCCGCGGCGATCGTCGCGCCTCCGGCGGGGGCGAGCCGGGCCACGGCAGCGCTGGTCCGCTCGGCCGTCCGCAACGGACCGGAGGCGCAGGACGCCGCCGAGCGCGCCGCCCAGGTGCAGCGGCTGCACGAACTCGTCGGTGATCGCTGACACACTGCCCCCGGAACAGCGCCACAGCCCCTGACGTTGGGGCACAGGGCGAGCGGACGACGTGACGGAGGTGGGTGCGGTGGACAACCCCTCCATGGCCGCGTTCCGCTCCTTGCGGCGGGATCCGACCGTCGCGAGTCGGCAGCTCCCCAAGGGCACCGTGCCGCGCGTCCTGCGTATCGCGCTGCCCTACCGGCGCGAGCTCACGTTCTTCCTGCTGCTCGTGGTCGGCTCCTCGCTCATCGGCGTGGTCACCCCCCTGCTCGCGGGCGACATCGTCAACCGGATAGCGAGCCTCGAGGGCACCGCTGGCGGCATCATCCGGGTCGCGCTGATCATCGCCGGGCTGGCCGTGGTCGACGCGCTGATCTCGATCGGCACCCGCTGGTACTCGGCGCGCATCGGCGAGGGCGTGATCTACGACCTGCGCAGCAAGGTCTTCGAGCACGTCCAGCGGATGCCGGTCGCCTTCTTCACACGCACCCAGACCGGCGCCCTGGTCAGCCGGCTGAACAACGACGTGATCGGCGCCCAGCGCGCGTTCACCTCCACCCTGTCCGGCATCGTCTCCAACGTCATCGGCCTGGTGCTCACCGCCGGTGTGATGCTCACGCTGTCCTGGCAGATCACCTTGCTGTCCCTGGTCATGGTTCCGGTGTTCGTGCTGCCTGCGCGCCGCATCGGCCGCCGGCTGCAGGAGATCACCCGCGAGTCCTACGGGCTCAACGCCTCGATGAACGCGACCATGACGGAGCGGTTCAACGTGGCCGGCGCCTTGCTGGTGAAGCTGTTCGGGCGGCCCTCGGCCGAGGCAGACTCGTTCCGCGGGCGCGCGGAGCGGGTCCGCGACATCGGCGTCCTGTCGGCCATGTACGGCCGCACGTTCTTCACCGCCCTCACCCTGGTCGCCGCCCTGGCCACCGCGCTGGTCTACGGCCTCGGCGGCTGGCTGGCCTTCAACGGCGAACTGAGCCCCGGCGACGTCGTGGCGTTGGCGCTGCTGCTGTCGCGGCTGTACGGCCCGCTCACCCAGCTGTCCAACATCCGCGTCGACGTCATGAGCGCGATGGTGAGCTTCGACCGCGTCTTCGAGGTGCTCGACCTGGAGCCGATGATCCGGCAGGCACCCGACGCCGTGCCGATCCCGGCCGGCGACCGGTCCATCGAGTTCGACGACGTCTCCTTCAGCTACCCGGCGGGCTCCGACGTCTCGCTGCCGTCACTGGAGGAGGTGTCGCTCCCCGAGGTGGGTGGCCCGACCGCGGTGCTGCACGGCGTGTCCTTCCGCGTCGAGCCGGGCCAGCTGGTCGCGCTGGTGGGGCACTCCGGTGCCGGCAAGTCCACCATCGCCGGCCTGGTGCCCCGGCTGTACGACGCCACCGAGGGCAGCGTTCGGGTCGGCGGACTCGACGTGCGCCGGGCCACGTTCGACTCGTTGCGCGACACCGTCGGCGTGGTCAGCCAGGACGCGCACCTGTTCCACGACTCCATCCGCGCCAACCTGCTCTACGCCCGGCCGGACGCGACCGAGGAGCAGGTCTGGGCCGCCCTCGAAGGTGCCCGGATCGCCACCCTGATCCGCTCGCTCCCGGAGGGGCTCGACACAGTCGTCGGTGACCGGGGCTACCGGCTCTCCGGCGGCGAGAAGCAGCGGCTGGCGATCGCCCGCGTGCTGCTCAAGGCGCCGGGCGTCGTCATCCTGGACGAGGCGACCGCACACCTCGACAGCGAGTCCGAGATGGCCGTGCAGAAGGCGCTCGACGCGGCCCTCGCGGGTCGCACGTCGCTGGTGATCGCGCACCGGCTCTCCACCGTGCGCGGCGCCGACCAGATTTTGGTCATCGATGACGGTCGCATCGTGGAGTCGGGCACTCACGAAGAGTTGCTGGCGCTCGGGCGGCGCTACGCCGACCTCTACCGCACCCAGTTCGCCGACGGCGAGCGTCGAACGGTCGAGGTCGGCTGAGCACTACCGTCACACCTGTCCCACATCCCGCCAGAGGAGAATCACAGGCGTGACTGCAGCGCACCCGTACGACGCCCAGATCCGGGCGCTCTACGCCGGCTTCCTCGACGGCTGGAACCGGCGGAGCGGCGCCGCCGTGGCAGCCGGATTCGCCGACGACGGGGACATCGTCGGCTTCGACGGCAGCCATCGGCACGGCCGGCTGGCCATCGCCGCCGACCTCCGGCAGATCTTCGCCGGAGCTCAGACGCCCGCCTATGTCGGCCTGATCCGGTCGGTTCGGCCCATGGCCCCGGGCGTGGCCGTGCTCACCGCGCACGCCGGGATGATCCAGCCCGGTGACAACGACATCGATCCCGCGCTGCACGCCGTGCACACGGTCGTGGCCGTCGACGAGGGCGGCGGGCGCTGGCGGATCTCGCTGTTCCAGGCGACCCCCGCGGCCTGGCACCAGCACCCCGAGGCCCGGGACGCGCTGACCCAGGAGTTGCGCGGCCTGCTCGCACCTTCGTGAGGGTGCTGGTCGACCCCGCGGGGCTGGCGGCGGAGCTGGCCGCCGGCCGGCGCATCGTGCTGGTCGACGTCCGGTGGGCCCTGGGGGATCCGCACGGGCGGCAGCAGCACCTCGAGGGGCACCTGCCCGGGGCCGTTTTCGTCGACCTCGAGTCCGAGCTGGCCGACCCGCCGTCGCCGGCCGAGGGCCGGCACCCTCTGCCGTCGCTACAGCGACTGCAGTCAGCTGCCCGACGCTGGGGTCTGCGCGACGGCGACGCCGTCGTCGCCTACGACGCGAGCGGCGGGCTGGCCGCCGCCCGTGCCTGGTGGCTGCTGCGCTGGGGAGGGATGGCCGACGTCCGCCTGCTCGACGGCGGACTGCGGGCGTGGGTCGCCGAGGGTGGCGCCGTCGAGACCGGGGACGTCGTCCCCGAGCCGGGCGACGTGACGCTGACCGGCGGCGGCATGCCGGTGCTGTCGATCGACCAGGCCGCCGCGCTGCCGTCGTCCGGAGGTGTGCTGCTCGACGCCCGGGCCGGCGAGCGGTACCGCGGCGAGACGGAGCCCGTCGATCCCCGGGCCGGCCATGTGCCCGGGGCGCTCAGCGCCCCCACCACGGACAACCTCGGGCCGGGCCGCAGGTTGCTTCCAGTGACTGAACTGAAGAACCGGTTCGCCGACCTGGGCGTCCGCCCCGGGACGGCGGTCGGGGTCTACTGCGGCTCGGGCATCACCGCGGCGCACGAGGTGGCCGCCCTGGCCGAGGCGGGCATCGTGGCCGCCCTGTGGCCGGGGTCGTGGTCGCAGTGGGCCGCCGACCCCGACCGGCCGGCGGCCTCCGGCCCGCAGCCGGCCTGACCCGGGATACTGGTCGTATGGGGGGCACCGGTTTCGTCCGTGACGCAGGCTTCGTGATCGCGGTCATCATCGCCGTCTCGGTCCACCTGGTACTCGGCTACCTCTACCTGGCGTCGGTGCTGGTGGTGCCGGTCGTGGTGGTCATCCTGATGCTCGTCTGGTGGGCCTTCCTTGGATGGCGCACCTTCGCCTTCGCCGTGAACCGCTCGTGGTGGGTGCTGGTGCCGCCCACGGTCGCGATAGTGACCTGGATGGTGGTGCTCAGCGTGGGCGACCGCTACCTCGGCTGGAGCGCCTGACCCCGGGGGACGGCCACGCGGCTGTGCACCTCCGGCGTCAGCCGGAACAAGCGCACGGTGGCGATCAGGAGTCGGTCAGTGCAGCACCTTCAGGCCGATCACGCAGCCGATGATGCCGCCGAGGAGGAGCACCTTGACCAGTGACACCGTCTCCGCGCCCGACACCATCGCGATCACGACGGTGAGCACGGCGCCGATCCCGACCCACACCGCGTAGGCCGTGCCGAGCGGCAGTTCGCGCAGCGCGTAGGCGAGACCGGCCATGCTCAGGGCCAGGGCTCCCACGAAGACCAGCGACGGTCCGAGGCGGCTCAGGCCGTTGGACCGCCCCAGCGCCGTGGCCCAGACGGCCTCCAGTACACCGGACAGGACGAGCACGAACCAGGACATGACGGTCTCCTCCCGGTCGCCGTCTTGTCGCTGTCCGGGTACGGCGCCGCTCGTCCGGGAGCCCGTCGCGGACCCGGGACCATCCTCCCAGCCGCGCCCGCGGCGTCAGCGCGCGACTGCGTCGTAACGGTCGAGCAGGACGGCGGCGATCCGCTCGTCGGGCAGCAGGGGGGCGGTGACGAGGTCGGCGCCGGCGCCGGACAGCTTGTCGTGGAAGTGCCCGGGCGCGAGCAGGTAGGACGCCAGCACCACCCGCTCGGCGCCGCCCCGCCGCGCGGCCGCGACGGCGTCGGGCAACGACGGCTGTGCCGCCGATCCGTAACCGGTGGTCACCGGACCGGCCCACGTGCGCTGCAGCAGGTCGGCGGTGTTCTCGACGTCGGCGACCGAACGGGGATCGCTGGAGCCGGCAGCGGCCAGGACGACGGCGGTGAGCGGGTCGCGAGGGTCGGCGCCGGCGCTTCGCAGCCGGTCGGCCAGGACGTGGACCAGTCGCTCGTCGGGCCCGAGCGGCCGGGCCGCCACCGCGCCGTCGCGGCCCTCGACGGCGCGCGCGATGTCCACGTGCACGTGGTAGCCACCCGACAGCAGCAGGGGGACGACGACGGCGCGCCTGCCCTCGGCGACGACCCCGGCCACGACGTCGGCCACCGTGGGCGGCTGGACGTCGACGAACGCGGCGGTGGTCTGCAGGTCCGGCCGCAGCCGCCGGGCGGCCAGCGCGAGTTCGGCGATCAGTCGCCGCCCGGCCGGGTTGCGGGTGCCGTGCGCGCAGGCGATGAGGACCGCCGGATCGCTCACAGGCTGCGGAGCATTCCGCCGTCGACCGGGATCATCGCCCCGGTCAGGTACGAGGCGGCGGGGGAGAGGGCGAACGCGGCCACCCGGCCGAACTCCTCGGGCCGGCCGTAGCGGCGCAACGGGATCGTCGCCTCGACTGCACGTCTCGCGCTCTCGGGGTCGCCCGTGCGCTCGTCGATCTCGGTGATCCGGTCCGTGGCGATGCGTCCGGGCATGAGGCCGAACACGCGGATGCCGCGCGGACCGAGTTCGTCGGCCAGCGCCTTGGCCGTCATCGCCAAGCCGGGACGCAGCCCGTTGGAGATGGCCAGGTGCCGGATCGGCTCGCGCACCGAGGTGGACAGCACGAAGCCGATCGCGGCTCCATCGGACAACTCCGGCGCCAGAGCCTTCACCAGCCGGAGCGGGCCCAGCAGAACGCTCTCGAACGCCGTCCGCCAGTGCTCCTCCCCGGCCTCGAGCACCGTGCCGGGCGTCGGACCGCCCACG
Source organism: uncultured Actinomycetota bacterium (assembly GCA_963723745.1). Classification (GTDB taxonomy): domain Bacteria; phylum Actinomycetota; class Actinomycetes; order Mycobacteriales; family Geodermatophilaceae; genus CAVRRZ01. The sequence continues at coordinate 481,543 of CAVRRZ010000005.1, read as the reverse complement.
CTGATGAGCGCGCCGTCCAGGCGGTCCAGCTGGTTGCGCGCCAGGTAGACCAGCTCACCGGCGGCGTCGGGCTCGGCGAGGTCAGCGACCATCCCGTGCGCCTGCGGTGCGCCTCCCAGATCGGTCACCGCCTGGTTGATCGAGCGGCGGCTGCGGGCACTGATCATCACCTGCGCGCCGTCGGCGACCAGTGCCTGGGCGGCCGCGAACCCCAGCCCCCGGCTCGCGCCGGTGAGCAGGTAGCCGCGGCCGCCCAGACCCAGGTCCATCAGGCGGTGGCCGTCAGGAGGCCGAGCCGCGCAGCGAGCGCAGCACGTACTGCATGATCCCGCCGTTGCGGTAGTAGGCCGCCTCGCCGGGGGTGTCGATGCGGACGGTGGCCTCGAACTCCACGTCACCGGCCTTCACCGTGACGGTGCGCGGGATCCGGCCCTCGTTCAGCTGCGTGATGCCGGTGATCGTGAACTCCTCGTCGCCGGTGAGCCCCAGCGACTCGCGGTTCTGGCCCTGCGGGTACTGAAGCGGCAGCACGCCCATGCCGATCAGGTTCGACCGGTGGATGCGCTCGTAGCTCTCGGCGATGACCGCCTTGACGCCCAGCAGCGCCGTCCCCTTGGCCGCCCAGTCACGCGAGGAACCCGAGCCGTACTCCTTGCCGGCCAGCACGACCAGCGGGATGCCTGCGTCGATGTAGGCGCGGGAGGCGTCGTAGATCGTCGTCGTCTCGCCGGTCAGGTGGTTCTTGGTGACCCCACCTTCGGTGCCCGGCACCAGCTGGTTGCGCAGCCGGATGTTTGCGAAGGTGCCGCGGATCATCACCTCGTGGTTGCCGCGGCGGGAGCCGTAGGAGTTGAAGTCCCGCCGCTCCACGCCGTGCTCGCTCAGGTACCGACCGGCCGGGCTGTCCGGCTTGATCGAACCGGCGGGGGAGATGTGGTCGGTGGTGACCGAGTCGCCCAGCACCGCCAGTGTGCGGGCGCCGGAGATGTCCTCGACCGGCGTCGGCTCGGCCGGCATCCCGTCGAAGTACGGGGGCTTGCGGACGTAGGTGCTCTCCGGGTCCCACGCGAAGGTGTCGCCCTCCGGCGTCGGCAGCGAGCGCCAGGTGTCGTCCCCGGCGAACACGTCGGCGTAGCCGCGGTCGAACATCTCCGCGGACACTGCCTCGTCGATGACCCGCTGGACCTCCTGCGGCGAGGGCCAGATGTCGCGCAGGTACACGTCGTTGCCGTCGGCGTCCGTGCCGAGCGGGTCCTCGTTCAGGTCGAGGTCCATGGAGCCGGCCAGTGCGTAGGCGATCACCAGCGGCGGGCTGGCCAGGTAGTTCATCTTGACGTCGGGGTTGATCCGGCCCTCGAAGTTGCGGTTGCCCGAGAGCACGGAGACGACGGCGAGGTCGGCCTCGTTGACGGCCTTGGACACCGGCTCGGGCAGCGGCCCGGAGTTGCCGATGCAGGTGGTGCAGCCGTAGCCGACCAGGTAGAAGCCGAGCTTCTCCAGGTACGGCGTCAGCTCGGCCCGCTCGTAGTAGTCCATGACGACCTTGGACCCCGGGGCCAGCGTCGTCTTCACCCACGGCTTGCTGGTCAGCCCGCGCTCGACGGCGTTCTTCGCCAGCAGCGCGGCCCCGATCATCACCTGCGGGTTCGAGGTGTTCGTGCAGGAGGTGATCGCGGCGATCACGACGTGACCGTGGTCGACCTCGGTCTCCGTGCCGTCCTCCATGACGACCTTCGTCGGCTTACGCGGCCGCTCGGACACGGCGTGCCCGTCGACGTGGTGCGGCTTGCCGGCCTCACCGTTGCCGTGGGTCTCGGCGATCGGGTCGGACGCCGGGAAGGTCTCGGCGACGGCCTCGTCGATCGACGACGTGACCCCGAACGGCTTCTCCTGCGCGGGTACGCCGGGCTGGCGGTCCTCGCCGCCGGTCTCGTCGGCGGCCACGTAGTCGGCCAGCGCCACGCGGAACGCGGGCTTCGCGTCGGTGATGGCAACGCGGTCCTGCGGCCGCTTCGGGCCGGCGATCGACGGGACGACCGTCGAGAGGTCCAGCTCGAGGTACTCGGAGAACTTCGGCTCGCGGGACGGGTCGTGCCAGAGCCCCTGCGCCTTGGCGTAGGCCTCGACCAGGGCCACCTGCTCGGCCGAGCGGCCGGTCAACTGCAGGTAGGTGATGGTCTCCTCGTCGATGGGGAACATCGCCGCGGTCGAGCCGAACTCAGGGCTCATGTTGCCGATCGTGGCGCGGTTGGCCAGCGGGACGGCGGAGACGCCGGCGCCGTAGAACTCGACGAACTTTCCGACCACGCCGTGCTCGCGCAGCATCTCGGTGATGGTCAGCACCAGGTCGGTCGCGGTGGCGCCGTCGGGCAGCTCACCGGTCAGCTTGAAGCCGACGACCCGGGGGATGAGCATCGAGACCGGCTGGCCGAGCATGGCCGCCTCGGCCTCGATGCCGCCCACGCCCCAGCCGAGGACGCCGAGACCGTTGACCATCGTGGTGTGCGAGTCGGTGCCCACCAGGGTGTCGGGGTAGGCGAGGGTCGTGTCGCCGTCGGTGCGCGGGAAGATCACGCGGGCCAGGTGCTCGATGTTGACCTGGTGGACGATGCCGGTGCCCGGGGGGACGACCTTGAAGTCGCTGAAGGCGCCCTGGCCCCAGCGCAGGAACTGGTAGCGCTCGCCGTTGCGCTCGTACTCGATCTCGACGTTGCGCTCGAAGGAGTCGGGCGTGCCGAAGACGTCGGCGATCACGGAGTGGTCGATGACCAGCTCGGCGGGGGAGAGCGGGTTGATCTTCTGCGGGTCGCCGCCGATCTCGGCCATGGCCTCGCGCATGGTGGCCAGGTCGACGATGCAGGGGACGCCGGTGAAGTCCTGCATGACCACGCGGGCCGGGGTGAACTGGATCTCCTGGTCCGGCTCGGCGTCCGGGTCCCAGTCGGCCAGCGCTCGGATGTGATCGGCGGTGATGTTCTCGCCGTCCTCCGTCCGCAGCTGGTTCTCCAGCAGCACCTTGAGGCTGAAGGGCAGCTTGTCGGCGCCCTCGACCGCGTCGAGTCGGAAGATGTCGTAGTCGGTTCCGTCGACCGTGAGCGTCGACCGCGCCCCGAAGCTGTCTCTACTGCTGGAAGCCATGCCGCCGTCTGCCACTGCTCTGCGCCTACCCCTCGTCGGTTCCTCGCGCCTGTTCACTTGTCCTGCCCCGATCATCCCAGTCCCGCGCCGGAACCGGCGGGTGAGGCGACCCTTCCCTCCTCCGTGACCTGCGTCGCACCGGGTGGCACATCCGTCCGGGCGGTCCCATCCGTCGCCCGATCCGGCGTGCCCGGGGGTGATCGTGCACCACGACGGGGGCTGACCGACTAGCGTCCCGCGCCGTGACCGCGGTCGAGCCCACGGCGCTGACCTCGGCGCTCTCCCCCCGTCCGCCGCTCGCCGTCCCCGTGCCCGGCACCCAACGGCGGCGGCTGCTGCCGCGGCTGCTGTGGGCCGCGCTCGCGCTCGCGTTCGCCGGCACCTGCCTGACGGTGGGCCTGCCGACCGACCGCGTCGTCGTGTTGGGCTGGGTGCTCGCCGGCCTGCTGCTGCACGCGGCCGTCGACGGCTGGCGCCGCGTGGTGCGACTGCTGCTGGACTGGCTGCCGCTCGCCGCCGTCCTGCTGGCCTACGACGCCTCCCGGGGTCTGGCCGACGGGCTCGGCATGCCCGTGCACGTGGGCGACATCGCCGAGGTCGACCGCTGGTTCGGCCTCGGTCAGCTGCCGACCGTCTGGCTGCAGGCGCATGTGGACTCCCGGGTGTGGGAGGCGGCGGCGACCCTGATCTACAGCAGCCACTTCGTGGTCACCCCGCTGCTGCTCGCCGTGCTGTGGACGCGCAACCGGCAGCGGTGGGCGCGCTTCGTCCAGATGGTCGTCACGCTCTCGTTCGCGGGGCTGGTCACCTATGTGCTGTTCCCGGCAGCGCCTCCGTGGCTGGCCGCCCGCGAAGGCGTGATCGAGCCGGTCGACCGCATCAGCAGCGCCGGCTGGGCGGTGCTGGGGCTGCCCAAGGCCGGTGCGCTGCTCGAGGGCAGCCAGGCACAGGTGAACCTGGTGGCGGCCGTGCCGTCGCTGCACACCGCCTTCGCCGTCCTCGTGTGCCTGTTCCTGCTGCCCGCCGCGCGCCGGACGTGGCAGCGCGCCGCGCTCGTCGGCTACGCGGTCGCGATGCCCGTCGTGCTGGTCTGGTCCGGCGAGCACTACGTGATCGACACCCTGCTCGGCGCGCTCTACGCGGCGCTCGTCTTCTTCCTCGTGCCTCGGGCGGCCGAGCGGGTACGGGCTGTGGCCGGCCGGCCCGTCCCTGCCGTGGAAGGGTGACCGGCAACCGCTGAGCTGACGTGCCTCGACCTTCCCGTTAGCGTGACGGGCGCCACGTCCGTAACGCCAGAGACCCCCGGGAGCCGGCATGCGCGTGCCTCTGACCACTCGCGACTTCCTCGACCGCGCCGAGCTGGTCTACGGCGACCGGGTCGGCATCGTCGACGAGCCGGTCCAGCCGGCGCCCTCGCTGGGCCAGGTGACCTACCGCGACGTCGCCCGCCGCGGCCGCGCGCTGCAGGCCGGACTGGAGGGCCTCGGCATCGGCGAGGGGGAGCGGGTGGCGATCGTCAGCCACAACTCCGCACGGCTGCTCGAGCTGCTGCTGTCGGTGCCGTCGTCGGGCCGGGTCGCCGTGCCGATCAACTTCCGGTTGGCCCCCGAGGAGGTCCGCTACATCGTCGAGCACTCCGGTGCGCGGGTGCTGCTGGTCGACCCCGAGCTCGAGTCCTCCCTCACGAGCGTGAAGGCCGAGCACCGCTTCGGCACGGGGGAGGAGTACGAGCAGCTGCTCGACTTCGACACCGAGCCCCGGCCGTGGTCGCAGCCCGACGAGGACGCCACGGCCACGATCAACTACACGAGCGGGACGACGGCGCGGCCCAAGGGCGTGCAGATGACCCACCGCAACCTCTGGGTCAACGCGGTCACCTTCGGCATGCACATGCAGGTGAGCGACCGCGACGTCTACCTGCACACGCTGCCGATGTTCCACTGCAACGGCTGGGGCCTGCCGTACACGATGGCCGGCCTCGGTGCCCGTCAGGTCGTGCTGCGCAAGGTCGACGGCGCGGAGATCCTGCGCCGGGTCGACCGGCACGGCGTCACGGTGATGGCCGGCGCGCCGGCGGTCTGGAACGCGGTCCTCGAGGCCGCGCAGGACTGGGACGGCGAGATCCCCGGGCGGGACAAGGTGCGGATCATCGTGGCCGGCGCCCCGCCGCCGTCCAAGACCATCGCCCGGGTGGAGTCCGAGCTCGGCTGGGAGTTCAACCAGATCTACGGCCTCACCGAGACCGCGCCGCTGCTCACCATCAACCGGCCGCGGGCCGAGTACGACGAGCTCGAGCCGGAGGAGCGGGCGAAGCGGTTGTCCCGTGCCGGCGTCCCCGGGCTGGGCACCCGGCTGAAGGTGAGCGAGTCCGGCGAGGTGCTCGCCCAGGGCAACACCGTGCTGGCCGGCTACTGGGAGAACCCCGACGCCTCCGCCGAGGCACTCGACGGCGGCTGGTTCCACACCGGGGACGGCGGATCGATCGACGACGGCGGGTACCTCACGATCTCCGACCGCAAGAAGGACGTGATCATCACCGGCGGCGAGAACGTCTCCTCGATCGAGGTCGAGGACGCCGTGTTCAGCCATCCCGCGGTCGCCGAGGTCGCGGTCATCGGCGTCCCCGACGACAAGTGGGGCGAGCTCGTCACCGCCCTCGTCGTCCTCGCCGAGGGCGAGCAGGTGACCGAGGCGGAGATCATCGCCCACTGCAAGGAGCGGATCGCCGGCTACAAGGCGCCCAAGAAGGTCGAGTTCCGGGACGCGATCCCGCGCACCGCGACCGGCAAGATCCAGAAGTTCAAGCTGCGCGAGGCCTACTGGTCCGCGAGCGAGCGACAGGTCCACTGACCTCTCCGACCGGCCCGCTCACCCGTTCGGCGCTTCTCCCCCTTCGGGGGGAGAAGCGCTCAACGCACTTCTCCACCTGGCCGATCTGCTCCACAGTGGCGCCCTCCCGGGTGCCGCTCGAGGAGTCGGAAAGAGGTCCAGGGCGTGCTCAGCGGTACCAGGTCGGACAGGTCCGGCGTTCTGCGTCCAGCCGGGACGGCGGTGGCCGCCGTCCTCGCCTTCGGGCTGCTGGCCGGGATCGCACCGGGCACAGCGGTCGCGGCTCCGGGTGACGCGGCGATCGCCGAAGCGAAGGCCGAGGCCGACGCCGTCACCACCCGGATCGCGCAGCTGTCGGGCCGGCTGGCCGCGGCGCAGGACGGCGTCGCCGCCGCCCGTGCGGAGTCGGCGATCGCGCTCGACACCTTCCAGGCCATGCAGGCCGAGGAGGCCGCCGCCCGCGCCCGTGCCACCGAGGCTGCGGCCGCGGCCGAGCAGGCCCTCGCCGACCTGGGCGCCGCCCGCGGCGACGTCGTGGACTTCGCCCGGCAGAGCTACATGGACGGCAGCAGCTACGCCGGCGCCGCGGCCCTCATCTCGTCGGGCAGCCCCGCCGAGTTCATCGAGCGCGCCGCCCTGCTGGAGGCGGCCGGTACGCACCGCACCGACGTGCTCGTGGTCGTCACCGACTTGCAGGAGAAGGCGAAGCGGGCCGAGAACCGCGCCACGGTCGCCCTGGCCGAGGCCGAGACCCTCAAGAAGGAGGCGGCCGGCGCGCTCGCCGTCGCCACCGAGGCCGAGAAGGCGGCCCGGCAGCAGGCCGCCGCTCTGGCGGTCGAGCAGGCCGAGCTGGAGACCGCGCTCGCGGCCGCCGAGGAGCAGTTGGCCACGCTGGTCGGCGCCCAGGAGGCCGCGGAGCGCACCCGGCGCCAGCAGCAGGCCCAGACCCCGCCGCCGTCCGGCGGCAACGGCACCGGCGGCGGAAACAGCACCGGCGGCGGAAACAGCACCGGGGGCGGCAACGGCGGCGGGAACGGCACCGGGGGCGGGAACGGTGGCGGCAGCGGCAGCGACCGGCCCGCGGGCCCCGGCAGCTCGAGCGCCGCGGCCACCGCCATCGACGCGGCGCTCGGGCACCTCGGCCTCTCCTACGCGTGGGGCGGCGGCGGGACGAACGGTCCCGGCTGGGGCTGGGGCATCGACGAGGGCGTCTGGGGCTTCGACTGCAGCGGGCTGACGCAGTACGCGTACGCGCAGGCGGGCATCTCGATCCCGCGCAACAGCCGGGCACAGTTCGCCGAACTGCCCAAGGTCAGCTCGAGCAACCTGCGCGCCGGTGACCTGGTCTTCTGGGCGACCGACCCCGGCAACCCCCAGACGATCCACCACGTGGCCATCTACCTGGGCGACGGCCGGATCGTCGAGGCGCCGCAGAGCAACGACGTCGTGAAGATCTCGCCGATGCGGTGGGGTGGGTACGCCGGCGCGGTCCGGCCCAGCGCACGGTGACCGGCTCCTGAGAGCGTGAGGCGTCGGGCAGCCACGGGGGGAGCTGCCCGACGCACGGATAAGGCTAGCAGTGCTGACGCGCCGTGCGACGGGATCCCGCTGCGCCCTGACGCGGAACTTTTCCGGCCACATCTTGCGGCGCCGGGCCGGCGCGGGACGACTCCCCGGAATCGACGACGGCAGCAGCCCCTCCCCGTGTAGGACACTGGCGGAGGGACGGGCACGCCGCCCCGTCGACGGCCGACCTCCCCGCGAGCCCCGGTCGTGGACCGGCACGACCAGGGAGATCCGTGAGCAGCGCTGCAACCCCGATCGAGACGCCGGAGTCCCCGGTCCCGCCGTCGGCCGACGCGGCGCGCCTGGAGCGGGTCCTGTTCGAGATCAAGCGGGTCATCGTCGGTCAGGACCGGCTGGTCGAGCGCATGCTCGTCGCCCTGCTGGCCCGCGGGCACGTACTGCTCGAAGGTGTGCCGGGTGTCGCCAAGACCCTCGCCGTCGAGACGCTGGCCACCGCGGTCGGCGGCAAGTTCGCCCGCCTGCAGTTCACGCCGGACCTGGTGCCGGCCGACATCATCGGCACCCGCATCTACAAGGCGGGGCAGGACACCTTCGAGACCGAGCTCGGCCCGGTGTTCGCCAACTTCGTGCTCACCGACGAGATCAACCGCGCGCCGGCCAAGGTGCAGTCGGCGCTGCTGGAGGTCATGGCCGAGCGGCAGGTCTCCATCGGCGGCGTCACCCATCCGCTGCCGAACCCCTTCCTGGTGCTGGCCACCCAGAACCCGATCGAGTCCGAGGGCGTCTACCCGTTGCCCGAGGCGCAGCGCGACCGCTTCCTGATGAAGGTGCTCGTGGACTACCCGAGCCCCGAGGAGGAGCGGGAGATCGTCTACCGGATGGGCGCCGAGCCCCCCGTCGCCGAGACGGTGCTCGGTCCGGCCGACCTCGTCCGGCTGCAGCGCACCGCGACCCAGGTCTTCGTCCACCACGCGCTGGTCGACTACGTCGTCCGCCTGGTGGTCGCCACCCGGACGCCGCGCGAGCACGGCATGGAGGACGTCGCGACGTGGGTGTCCTACGGCGCGAGCCCCCGCGCCTCGCTGGGCCTGATCGCGGCGAGCCGGGCGCTCGCCCTCGTCCGCGGCCGCGACTACGTCCTGCCCCAGGACGTCCTGGACGTCACCGCCGACGTGCTCCGGCACCGGCTGGTGCTCTCCTACGACGCCCTGGCCGACGGCGTGCCGGCCGATCACATCGTCAAGCGGATCGTGCAGACCGTGCCGCTGCCCCAGGTGGCCCCGCGGCAGCGGGCGGCGGGCGGCGGCCCCGGCACGCCGGGCGGACCCACGGTGCCGCCCTACAACGCGCCGCCCGGCGGGTGGCCGCAGCAGTACGCGCCCCAGCAGTTCGGGCAGCCGCAGTTCGGGCCGCCGTCCGGGCCGCAGCCGGGACAGCAGGGGCCGCAGGGGCAGGTCATGGGCGAGCACCGCCCGCCGGGCACCAACGGCTCCGGGCCGCAGCAGGCGTGATCCGGCGCCGTCGACCAGCGCAGCAGGACGCCGGACATCGCGACCCGGAGGCGCCCGAGCCGACCCTGAGCGCGGCCCATCCGGGACTGCTGCTGCACGCCGCCACGCCGGGCTCCGGGGTCGACCCGGGCGCCGGTGACGGTGCACCACCACGGTTCACCGACGGCCCGGCCGACGTGTTGCTGCGCCGGCTCGAGCTCACCGTGCGCCGCCGGCTCGACGGGCTGCTGCAGGGCGACCACCTCGGCCTGGTGCCCGGCTCCGGTAGCGAGGCCGGTGATTCGCGCACCTACCACCCCGGCGACGACGTCCGCCGGATGGACTGGCCGGTGACCGCGCGCACCCAGGTGCCGCACGTGCGCGAGACCATCGCCGACCGCGAGCTCGAGACGTGGGCGGTCGTCGACCTGTCGGCGAGCCTGGACTTCGGCACCGCCGCCTGCCAGAAGCGCGATCTGGCGATCGCCGGTCTGGCCGCCGTCGGCCACCTCACCGTGCACGGCGGCAACCGGCTCGGCGCCGTCGTCACCACGGGGGAGCGGGTCGACCGCTACCCGGCCATGCCCGGGCGGCTGGCCGCCGAGCGGCTGCTGCGCGACGTCGTCGCGACGCCGCGCGCCTCGGCGGGCCGTCGCGGCGACCTGGCGGCTGCCCTGGAGACCCTGCGCCGGCCGGAGCGGCGGCGCGGTCTGGTCGTGGTGATCTCGGACTTCCTGGGGGACAGTGACTGGGAGCGGCCGCTGCGCGGGCTGTCGGCCCGCCACGAGCTGCTCGCGGTGGAGGTGCTCGACCCCCGGGAGCTGGAGCTGCCCGACGTCGGGCTGCTCACCGTGGTCGACCCGGAGAGCGGCCAGACGCTGGAGGCGCCCACCGGCGACGCCGAGTTCCGCGCGCGCTTCGCCGAGGGGGCGGCCGCGCAGCGCGCGCAGGTCGCCACGGCCCTGCGCCGGTGCGGCGCCGGCCACCTGCGGCTGCGCACCGACCGGGACTGGCTGATGGACGTGGTGCGCTTCGTCGCCGACCGGCGGCGGGCGGGCAGCGGGGGAGCGTCCCGATGACCTTCCAGGCGCCCCTGTGGCTGCTCGGGCTGCTCGTCGTGGCCGCCCTCGTCGTGCTGTACGTGGTGCTCCAGCGGCGTCGCAAGAAGTACGCCGCCCGCTTCACGAACGTGGCGCTCCTGGGCACCCTGGTGCCCAAGCGCCCGGGCTGGCGCAAGCACGTCGCGTTCGGCCTGCTCGCCCTGTCGCTGGGCGTTCTCGTGGCCTCGCTGGCGCAGCCGAGCACCGAGGTGCGGGTGCCGCGGGAGCGGGCGACGGTGATGATGGCCGTCGACGTGTCGCTGTCGATGGAGGCCACGGACGTCGAGCCGACGCGGTTCCAGGCGATGCAGTCGGCGGCCAAGGAGTTCGTCGACATCCTGCCGGAGCGGATCAACCTCGGGCTGGTGTCCTTCGCGGGCACGGCCACCACGCTGGTGCCGCCGACCACCGACCGGCCGCAGGTACGCAGCGCCATCGACAACCTCGACCTGGCCGAGTCGACCGCGATCGGCGAGGCGGTGTTCACCTCGCTCACCGCGATCGAGACCTACCAGTCGGCCATCGACGTGCCCTCCGAGGAGCTGCCGCCGGCGCGCATCGTGCTGCTCTCGGACGGCTACAACACCGTCGGCCGGGACGACACGCAGGCCATCGACGCGGCGGTGGAGGCGGGCGTGCCGGTGTCGACGATCGCGTTCGGCACCGACTTCGGCACCCTCGACCTCGACGGCGAGACGGTGCCGGTGCCGGTCGACCGGGCCACCCTGGAGGAGATCGCCGAGGAGACCGGCGGCAGCTACAGCGAGGCGGCCAGCCTGTCCGAGCTCGAGGACGTCTACGCCGACATCGGCAGCCAGATCGGCTACACGACCGAGCCGCAGGACATCAGCCCGTGGTTCGTGCGCGCCGGTGTGGTGCTCGCGCTGCTCGGCGTCGGCCTGTCCCTCATCTGGACCAACCGCCTCCTGTAGTCACCGTCAGCGGCCCCGTCCGGGCAGGACGAGGTCCGTTCTCAGCGGCGCGGGTCCAGCACGAGCTTGCCGGTGGTGCGGCGGGCGCGCAGGTCCTGGTGCGCCTCGCGGACGGCGGACATCGGGTAGCGGCCGCCGATGACCGGCTCGAGGTCGCCGGCCGCGACGAGCGCGAGCAGGTCGTCCAGCGCGGCGTCCATCATGTGTGGCCGCGCCATGCAGTGGGCCAGCCAGAAGCCGATGACCGCGCGGCTGCGCTGCAGGAGCGCGCCCGGCGGGACCGGGGGCGTCTCCTGCCGCGCGGCCATGCCGTAGGTGACCAGCCGGCCGAACGGCGCCAGCGCCGAGAGCGACCCGGTGAAGACATGACCGCCGGTCATCTCCAGCACGATGTCCACCGGCTTGCCGCCGTTGGACTCGCGCAGCGCCTCGGTGAACGGCTTGGGTCCGTCGTCGGCCAGGGCGGGGTCGACGGTGACGTCGGCGCCGAGCCGCTCGGCCAGGGCGCGCTTCTCGGGGCTGGACGCCGTGGCGATGACCCGGCCGGCGCCCCACCGCTTGGCCAGCTGCACCGCGAGCGAGCCGACCCCGCCGGCGCCGGCGATGACGACGACGGTCTCGCCCTCGGCCAGGTGCGCGCAGGTGCGCAGCAGGTGCCAGGCGGTGGCCCCCTGGAGGACGACGGCCAGGGCCTGCTCGTCGGTCACGCCGTCGGGCACCGGCCAGGTCAGTCGCTCGTGCGCGACCGCCTTCTCGGCGTACCCGCCGCCGTCGAGCAGACCGACCACCCGCGGGCCGCCGTCCGCGCTGCCGACGAACTCGGCGCCGGGGATCAGCGGCAGCTGCTGCTCGGCCAAATAGGAGTTCTCGACCTGGTGGGTGTCGGCATAGTTGATGCCGGCGGTGGAGACGTCGTAGAGCTTCTGACCGGGACCGGCCTCCGGTTCGGGCACGTCGACGACCTCGAGGACCTCCGGACCGCCGAAGCGGGTGATCTGCACGGCACGCATGACCAGGAGGCTAGGTGCTGAGCAGCAGTGCAATGGCACCGGGACGCCGTGATCCCTTCCAGTCCGAGCCGCCCGGTCAGCCATAGACGTCGGAGCGGTGCGAGATGCGCACGACTCTGACGAGGACCGTGTCGTCGTGGATTGCATAGATCACGCGGTACTGGCCTCTGCGTGCGGACCAGTAGCCCTCGAGTGCGAAGCGCAGGGGCTTGCCGACGCGGTACGGGTCGGCGGCGAGCGGCCCGTACAGGAAGTCGACGACCGCCACGGCCACCGGCTCTGGCAGGTCCCGCTCGACGGCGCGCTTTGCCGCTGCCGAGAGGACGACGGTGTAGGTGGGCGGCTCTGTCACCGGCGGCGGGCGGCGAGTGCGGCGCGCACATCGGCTTCGTCGTAGACCTTGCCGGCGGCCATCTCCTCCTCCGCCTGTCGGATCTCCGCGCCGGCTCGGGGATCGGACAGGATCGCCAATGTCTCCATCAGGGACTCGTAGTCCTCGACGGCGAGGATGACGGCGACCGGGCTGCCGTTCTTCGTGACGGTGACGCGCTCGTGCGTGCCGGCGACCTCGTCGATCACCTGACTGAAGTGTGCCTTGACCGCTGCCAGAGACTGAACCGACATGATCTCAATTCTGGTCAACGAGCCAGTTCCGGTCAAGCAGTTCGGCGGGAGATCTCCGGGCGACCCCGCGCGGGTGGAACCTCGCAGGAGGCGGGTCGACCACGGTCGTGATCCAGTCGCCAGCCGCTATGTGGAAGCTCCAGGTACCCAGGCGGTCGTCGCCGACGGCCGTCTGCAGAGCGTCCGCCCAGGCGTCGTCGTCCGGTCCGACTGAGGAGGGGCCTGGGCGCGAGAGAGCGATGGCCGTATGGGCCTGGACGTACAGGGGACCTTCGGTCACTATCGTCTGGCGAAGTTGGCGGACGAGGGCGACCACGGCTTGCTCGGGTTGCGGAGGGGCATTCGTCAAGGTCAGGACCCGCCCCAACCTGTGGCCGGAGGAGTCGAGCCAGAAGAGGGACAGCGTCCGCCCGGAGGCTGGGTGCTCCGAGAGGGCCTCTGCCCACCAGAGGCTCAGTTCGGCGGCCGAGGCGATGGGCACTGGTGAACGGCGCAGTGGGGACATGCCGACACATTCGCGTCCGACACTGACGGGTCACGACGTTATCCACAGCCCAGCGGGCGATCCGTCGCCGGCGTCAGAGGGGACCCGAGATGCCAAGGCCGCATGGGCGCTCCTGAGGACCCGCAGTCGTCACGCGACCCTCTGCTGAGGACTGTGCCTGTGGTGGGTGTCGGCGTAGTTCACGCCGGCGGTCGAGACGTCGTGGAGCTGCTGACCGTCGCCCGGCTCGGGCTCCGGCACGTCGACGACGTCGAGCCTCGGGACCGCCGAAGCGGGTGATCTGAACTGCACGCGCGTGGGGGTGAGGCTATGACCTGCTCACACCCGGACGTCGTTCCGGCCGTCCCGTCGGCCGCCGGGGTGCTCGGCCGCGGCGCGGTGGTCAGCCGCCGGTGAGCCGCTGCAGCCGGGTGGTCAGCGCGGCCCGCCGGTCGGCGTTGCCGTGAAGGTCCACGTACCGCTGCCCGAAGCAGGCCAGCAGCGCGTCGTCCAGCCGGCGCACGGCGCCCGGGGGATAGCGGTAGTCCATCCGGACGGTGATGCCGCTGTCATCGACGCCGCGCAGCACCGCGCCCAGCTCCACCAGGCTGGTCACGCCCAGTTCGAGCAGAAGGCCGGAGATCCAGGTGTAGTGGTCCGGGCGCGACCAGCCGGCGCCGGCGTACTGCCCGGCCAGGAACGCAGCCAGTTCCCGAGGCGCGATCCGAGGGTCGTCGGGGTCGATGTCGTCGGCCTCGTCGCCGGGAACCGGTGCCCGGACGCGCTCGCGGATCGCGGTGAACTGCTGATCAGCCAGCTCCAGCAACCCGGCGGCCAGGGTGAACCGGCGGTCGAACTCGGGAGCGTGCTCGTCCGGCACCGTGCCCTTGTAGCGAATGTCGTGCTCGAACTCGGCCCACGCGTGCTGCAGCACCGTGCGCACCTGCACCTGCACGACGCGCCCGACCAGCTCCGGCAGCTCGGCCGCCCGGCCAGGGTCCACACCGATCAGCAGGTGCCGGCTGGAGTAACCGAACCGGCCTTGCTGCGCGGTCCGCCGACCCATGTCGAGGTCGTCGATCACCTGCACCTGCGCGGCCAGCAGCTCGGCGACCGCCTCCACGTCGCTCTGCACGTAGGTGATCACCCGCACGCCGATTTGGTCGGTGATGTCCCGCGCCGGGTCCGGGTAGGCAGGCGCGCCGTCGACCGTGCGGGCCGCCTTCTCCGCGAACGAGGCGATGGTCTTGGTCCGCCCGGTCACCGACAGGTAGTTGATCCCGGCGTCGTCGAGCATTCCGGTGACGAGCTCGAGCGCCTGCGCGCCGGCGACCAGGGTCTCGGGCCGGCCGTCGGCGTACGCCTGGATGGCTTGCTGCACCGGGTCGGGCGGGGGTGCGGCGACCCGGGGGCCGGGCTGCAGGTCCGGCGGCAGGGTCGGGGTCACGATGGCGCCGCCGGCCGCGTCGCCGTAGGTGGTCACCTCGTCCGGGCGCCGGGCGGCGATCCATCCCACGTAGGCGCACACCACGGCGTCGACCTGGTCCTCCGCCACCCGCAGCTCGCTCTTGCGAGTGGCGGCCTGCACGTGCTGGCGCAGCGCGGCGAACGGTTCCCCGAGGTCGAGCTCGGCCACCGCGCCCAGCAGATCGATGAGCAGGAGCAGCTCCGCGCGCATCTGCTCGAGCACCCGGCCTGGCTTGTTCTTGTACTTCAGCGTGCGGCCCAGCCGGAACAGCGCCACCGTCGCCGCGTGCGGGTAGACCTCGATCGCCCGGCGGTCGCGGCCCGAGCGGGGGTCGAGGTCCAGCTTCAAGCGCCGGCCGATCCGCCCGCCGCGGGTGTCACCATCGGTGAACTCGGCTTTGCCGGTGTTCGTCGGGTGCGCTCCGGCTTCGAACCTCGCGAAGTCGGCGTTGAGCGCCCGATCGGCCGCCCGGTTCCCGGTGGGGTTGGTGACCACCAGCGGGGCGTCGATCGCCACGATGCACGGGCCGGCGATGAACGGGGCCAGCGCGGTCTCGATCTCCTCGTCGGTGCGCACCGCGCTGACGTGCACCAGCCGGCCGGCGTCGTCCAGCACGGCGAGGCCGGTGGGCTGCCTGAGCCCCCAGGCGAGGTCGATCCCGATGTGCTGCACGGGGTCAGCTTGCCCTGCCCCGCAGCTCGTCGGGGCTCGTCCGTTGGGATCTGCCTGCCGTGTGCGTGTGACGACCTGCCCGAGATCGCTCGGATGAGCGCTGTTCCGCCGGCCGGGCTGTTCTCCAGGTGCACGACCGCGAGGACGTGGACCAGCTGCGCGGAACCTTCACGACACCAGACCCGCCGCTGACTCGGCTCTCCGAGACGCCCGCCCGCAGGCCGTCAGGTCAGTTGCCGGACAGCCGGTGGTGCGTGTCGGCGTAGTTGATGCCGGCGGGGGAGACGGCGTAGAGCGTCTGACCCGGCCCTGCCTCCGGCTCGGTGAGGTCGACGACCTCGAGAACCTCGGACTGCCGAAGCGGGTGATCTGCACGGCGCGCATGGGTGAGGCCAGGTCCTTGGAAGCCGACCAGACGCCCTGTCGCCCGGGCTCGAGTGTTCGAGGCCCGGCAGCTCGGTGCTCGCCCGAGCGCACGGGGCCGGGGATGCGCGGGGGTTCTAGCCTGGAGGCATGAAGGTCGGGAACTCCGCTCAGCAGGAGCCCACAGCCCGCACGACCACCTCGGCCGAGGAGCCGGCGATCCGCCCCGGCCCGCACCGCTGGCTCTGGTACGCCCTGGGTGGCGCGCTACCCCGGCGTCACCGCACCTGGGTGCTGCACGACACGACCACCGGGACGTGGTGGCTCCGGCACGTCGCCCGCACCCTCGTCCAGATGTCGATCCCGATCGCCGGGATCATGATCCTGCTGCCCGCTCCGTGGCAGTTGCGCGTGGCCGTCTGCGGTGCCGGGCTCTTCCTCGGGTTCATCTACTCCTTCGCGTACATGCCGGAGACCACCGAGAACCGCGTCGTCAAGGCCGGCTACCCGGCCGGTACCGCCACCGCCCTCCGGGAGCGAGCCGCGCACGCCCGCCAGGTGCGCGATGCCGAGCGCCGCCGGGCCGCCGCGGGCCGGCGCGCCGCCCGTTACCGCGAGCGCCGGGGCTCCTGACCGGCCGCACGGCCGGGCGGCACACTGACCCGGTGGACACATCGACCGAGGTGGCTCCCGTTCCGGCTGACCGGATCCTGGACGAGGCGACGCGGATCGCCGACGAGCTGCTCGCGGTCCAGACCCGCGTCAACGCGCTCGTCGACGCGGAGCTCACCGACCTCCTCCCCGACGTGCAGGAACGGCTGGGGGCCGGGCAGGCCGCACCGGCTGACCTCGCCGGGCTGGTGAACGCCAGGATCACCGGGCTCAGCGTCGTCGTCACGCCGGGGGCGGTCGCCTCCGTCGTCCCGTTGTCGACCGAGTCCGCGACCACGACGAGGAGCGGGCGTCGCGACATGACCGCGATCGTCGAGGGAGCCGACGACCGCGTGGCCGTCATCGCCGGCCCGTGCTCGATCCACGACCCGGCCGCCGCCCTCGAGTACGCCGGCTTCCTCGCCCGCATGCGGGCGAGGCACGGCGACGATCTCGAGATCCTCATGCGCACCTACACGGAGAAGCCCCGGACGGAGGTCGACTGGAAGGGCTTCGCCTACGACCCGTTCCTCGACGGGTCGAGCCGGATCAGCGTCGGCCTGGTCGCCACCCGGATGCTCATGTGCCGGATCACCGCGCTGGGCGTGCCGGTCGCCGCCGAGCCCCTCAACGCGCTGACGCCGCAGTACGTCGACGGTCTGGTCACCTACAACGGGGTCGGTGCCCGCAACGTCACCGACCAGACCGCCCGCGAGCGGGTGTCCGGCTTCTCCGCCGTCGTCGGCTTCAAGAACTCGCCGGAGGGGAGCATCGACGCCGCGGTCCAGGCGGTCGTGGCCGCCCGTGCCCCGCACGAGTTCCTCGGCGTCGACCACCACGGGATGAGCGCGCAGCTGTCGACGACGGGCAACGACACCGCTCACGTCATCCTGCGGGGGGACGCGAGCGGACCCAACTACTCAGCGGCCCACATCGCGCAGACCACGGCCAAGCTGGCCGCGCGCGGCCTGCCGGAGGTCATCGTGGTCGACGCCTCCCACGGCAACAGCCAGAAGGACCACCGCCGCCAGATCCACGTCGTGCGGGACCTCGCGGGGCAGATCGCGAGCGGAGAGCGGGCGATCCGTGGCGTGATGGTGGAGAGCAACCTCGTCGCGGGCCGCCAGGACCTCGACCGCCGGCACCCGGATCGGCTGGAGTACGGCACCAGCGTCACCGACGCATGCGTCGACCTCGACACGACCGAGGTCATGCTGGCCGAGCTAGCCGCGGCGGTCCGTGCCCGCCGCGCAGTCCTCGCGTCGTCGCGCTGACACGAGGAAGGGGAGACGATGTCGGCCTCCGGGGCCGGGATGAGGAGTAGAACGTCACCAGCGACCCTCCGACGCGGGAGCTGAGATGAGACCTCCGATCGCAGCTGCCCTGGCAGTCCTCCTCCTGGCCGCATGCGGCCAGGACGACCCCGATCCCGAGGACACCGCGGTCGAAGGAGCCCCGACGTTGTTCGCGACCGTCGGCACCGAGGAGTCCCCCGACGCCTTCGAGATCGACCTGGTCGACGAGAACGGCGAAACGGTGACGGAGCTGCCCGCCGGCGAGTACAACATCGAGGTGTCCGACCCGACCGACATCCACAACTTTCACCTCAGCGGCGGGGACGGGGCCGTCGACGAGAAGACCGGGCCCAGCGAGAAGGTGGAGACCGTCTGGGTGGTCACCTTCGAACCGGGGGACTACCGGTACATCTGCGATCCGCACCCCAGCATGAACGGCCAGTTCACCGTCACCTGAGTACGGCAGGCGAGGGTGACGGATCGGGCTGGCTCCGCGGATGCGGGGGGCTCACCGCGATACGGATATCTGCGGTTGTCCGCGCATGGATTGCCGCAGATATCCGTACGAGGGCGCAATCGGCCCGGCCGGCGTCACCTGACTCAGCCTCGATCCGCCGGCCGGCTGCGGATCGCCGGTAGGTCGTGACAGACGAATGCCCCTGTGACCAGCGATGATGGGACTTGCGACGGTTCCATCTGACTGAGCAACAGGGGCATCCGGTAAATGCGAGTCTCGCACAGCGTCTCGGCGGTTTTCGACGATCCCAATCTCGTGTCGGCCGGCGGTCTGGCCCCGGTGCTGGCGTTGGCCGAGCGGGCCGGGCTGCACGAGCTGGTGGCCGAGCACCTGACAGTGCCGGGCTCGGCCGGGGCGAACACGGTGGTCAAGATCCCGGCGCTGGTTGCCGGGATGGTCGCCGGCGCGGACAGCATCACCGACATGGACCTGCTGCGTCACGGCGGCATGGGCCGGTTGTTCACCGAGGTCCGGGCGCCGACGACGCTGGGCACCTGCCTGCGCGGGTTCACCTTCGGCCACGTCCGCCAGATGGATGCGATCGCCTCCCGGCTGCTGATCGCGCTGAGCAGGCAGGCGCCGCTGCTGGCCGGCGCCGATCAGGTCGCCTACCTCGACATCGACGACACGATGCGGGAGACCCACGGGTATGCCAAGCAGGGCGTGGGCTACGGCTACTCCAAGGTCAAGGGCCTCAACGCGCTGCTGGCGATCATCTCCACCCCGATCGCGGCGCCGGTGATCGCCGCGACCCGGCTGCGGAAGGGGGCGACCAACTCCGCCCGGGGCGCGGCCCGGCTGATCACCGACGCGCTGGCCACTGCGCGTAAGGCCGGGGCGTCCGGGCGGGTGACCGTGCGCTGTGACAGCGCCTTCTACAACCACGACGTCGTCGCGGCGGCTCGCCGGGGCGGGGCGCACTTCTCGATCACCGCCCGGATGGATCCGGCGGTGCGCAAGGCGATCGCCTCGATACCCGAGGACGCGTGGGTGGCGATCAAGTACCCGAACGCCATCTGGGACGACGACGAGGGCCGCTGGATCTCCGACGCCGAGGTCGCCGAGGTCCCATTCACCGCCTTCACCTCCCGCCGCAAGGCCGAGCACATCAGCGCACGGCTGATCGTGCGCCGGGTCAAGCGGCTGAACCCGAAATCGGTGCCGGCCGGGCAGAGCGAGTTGTTCGCCGCCTACCGCCACCACGCGGTGTTCACCGACTCGACGTTGCCGATGCTCGAGGCCGAGGCCGGGCACCGCGATCACGCGATCGTCGAGCAGGTCATCGCCGATGTGAAGAGCGGGCCCCTGGCGCACATGCCCTCGGGCCGGTTCGCCGCCAACTCCGCCTGGACGGTGCTGGCCGCGATCGCCTTCAACCTCACCCGCGCCGCCGGCGTCCTGGCCTCGACGTTCCATGCCAAGGCCAGAACCGCCACCATCCGCGCCCACCTGATCGCCGTCCCGGCCCGGCTGGCCCGCTCCGCCCGACGAATCCGGATGCACCTACCGCGCGACTGGCCCTGGGAGAACGCCTGGACCGAGCTGTTCACCAGCACCTGCGGCCCACCGGGCGCCCTCACCTCCTGACCACCCCAGCCGCACGCGGCGCGAGGAACGACCCGAAGTGGAAGAGCCGGCCAGAACCCGGCAACCTCCGCACGTCCGTCACCCGCACCAAGATCATTGAGCGGAATCAGAAGTCCGAACTATCGACGCGGCGGATCGAGGCTCAGGCCAGGACGGCGCCCGAAGTCATCGTGTCGGGGATGCCCCGGGCCAGTTCGTCGTCCCGCGGCGGTCCCTTCCACTCCACCATGAGCAGAGACGCGTCATCGGTGGTCCGTCCGCCGCGGCCGGTGAGCAGTTCGTGCGAGAGCAGCCGCACCGTCTCGGCCGGAGGCAGACCACGGACGGCGTTGTCCTCGATGAACTGGCGCAGGCGGCGCTCCCCGAACTGGTCGCCGCCGTCCAGGCGTTCCTCGACGACGCCGTCGGTGAAGAACAGCACCCGGTCCCCGGGGCGCAGCACGGTGGAGTGGACGTGCGGCGTCGCCACGCCGAGGCCCACGGGACGGGTGATCGGCCCTGACAGCTCACCGATCACGCGACCGCCCCGGATGAGCAGGCCCGGCGGGTGCCCGGCGTTGATCCAGGTGAGCCGGCCCGTGGTCGTGTCCAGCCGGCCGATCATGGCCGTCGCGAAACGGCCCGGGAAGGACGTGGCCATGACGTCGTCCATCTCCGCGTACATCTCCGGCAGCGAGTTCCGGTTCAGCCGGCCGTGCCGGTAGGCGGCGATCAGGACGGTGGCCATCGTGGCCGCCTCCACCCCGTGCCCCATGGCGTCGAAGACCGCCACGTGCAGCGTGTGCTCGTCCAGCGAGTAGTCGAAGCTGTCGCCGCCGACGTCGTAGGCAGGCTCGAGCGCCCCGGCGAGGGCGATGTCGGGTGTGGTCATCACCAGGGGCGGCAGCATCTGCCACTGCAGGTGCGCCGACAGGCTCATGGGGTTGGTCATCCGCGTGCGCGCGAACGTGTCCGTGTAGCCGGACTTGGTGACGACGAGATCGGCGGTCAGGCCGGCGATGCGCTGCGCCAGACGGCGGTCGTTGTCGTCCACGCGGGGGAGGGTCAGCGCGAGCACCCCCACCCGGTCGGACCCGTCCAGCATGGGCACGTACATGCGGACGCTGCCGTCGTCCTGCGTGACCTCGACCGCGGCGTCGGTCCGGAAGGCCTCGCCCGCCGGGGTCGAGTCGATCCCCTGGGGGGAGCCGCCCAGCCGCGGGCCCTGGAGCGGCCGGAGCGCCATGTGCTCGAAGTCCTGCAGGTAGATCGCCACATCCGTCCCGCCCATCGCAGCGATCTCCTGGGCCACGAGCGGTCCGACCAGCCGAGGCGGCATCAGGTGGGCGCGGTCCAGGAGCGATCCCAGGAGGCGTTCCCCGAGGCTCTCGGTCCGGGACCGCCCGTCGGGGTCGGCGAAGCCGAGGCCGGTGAGGCTGCCTTCCGCGGTGTCGGTGAGGGTGGTCGTCCGGTCGGCTTCGTTCTGCGTCATCCCTCGCCCGCTCGTCAGGTCCCGCGTTGCCGCGGCCCCGAGCACTCTTCCCGAGGCAGGCCTGCGAAGGCAAGCCTCACTGCGCAGGCGTGCGGTGCCCTTGCACACGGGTGACCGGGTGCGGTCAGGGCCGACGCACTAGGTTCTGCTCCGACGGGATCGTCGAGGAGGTCAGGGGAGAAGCGCGTGGGCAGATCGGTGCTGGTGACCGGCGGCAACCGGGGGATCGGGTTGGCCATCGCCCGCGCCTTCGCCGAGGCCGGCGATTCGGTCGCGGTGACCCACCGCGGCAGCGGCGCTCCCGAGGGGCTCTACGGCGTCCAGTGCGACGTCACCGACGGCGACGCCGTCGACCGCGCGTTCACCGAGGTCGAAGAGCACCAGGGTCCGGTCGAGGTGCTGGTGAGCAACGCCGGCATCACCCGGGACGGGCTGCTGATGCGGATGAAGGAAGAGGACTTCACCGACGTCGTCGACGCCAACCTGACCGCGGCCTACCGGGTGGCCAAGCGCGCCACCGCCAAGATGGTCCGGGCCCGCTCCGGCCGGATGATCTTCGTGTCGTCCGTCGTGGGCCTGCTCGGCTCGGCGGGGCAGGCGAACTACGCGGCGTCCAAGGCCGGGTTGGTGGGCCTGGCGCGGTCCATCGCCCGCGAGCTGGGCAGCCGGAACATCACCGCGAACGTGGTGGCTCCCGGCTTCGTCACCACCGACATGACCGCGGCCCTGCCGGAGGCGCGGCAGAAGGAGATCCTCGGTCAGGTCCCGCTCGGCCGGTACGCCGACGCGGACGAGATCGCGGGCGTCGTCCGCTTCCTGGCGAGCGACGCGGCGGGGTACATCACCGGGGCGGTCGTCCCGGTCGACGGCGGACTCGGAATGGGGCACTGATGAGCGGCATCCTCGAGGGCAAGAAGGTCCTGATCACCGGTGTCCTGACCGAGGCGTCCATCGCCTACGCGACCGCGCGGATCGCGCAGGAGCAGGGCGCCACCGTCGTCCTGTCCAACTTCGGCCGGGCGCTGTCGCTGTGCCAGCGGATCGCCAAGCGGCTGCCGCACGAGGCCGCGGTCGTCGAGCTCGACGTGACCGACGCCGAGCACCTGGCGAGCCTCGCCGACCGGCTGCGCGAGCAGGGCCTCGACCGTCTCGACGGCGTGGTCCACTCGATCGGCTTCGCCCCGCAGGAGGCGATGGGTGAGGGCTTCCCCGAGGTCGCCTGGGAGCACGCGGCCACCGCCTTCCAGGTGTCGTCGTGGTCGTACGCAGCGCTGGCGCAGGCCTGCCGGCCGCTGCTGGCCACCCCCTCGTCGGTCGTCGGCCTCACCTTCGACGCCTCCGTCGCCTGGCCGGTCTACGGCTGGATGGGCGCGGCGAAGGCCGCACTGGAGTCGGTGAGCCGGTACGTGGCCCGCGAGCTCGGCCCGGACGGGGTGCGGTCGAACATCGTCGCCGCCGGCCCGTTGCGCAGCATGGCGATGAAGTCGATCCCCGGCAGCAAGCAGTTCGAGGAGGCCTGGGAGTCACGCGCGCCGCTGGGCTGGTCGGTCACCGACACCGAGCCGGCTGGCAAGGCGGTCGTCGCCCTGCTCTCCGACTGGTTCCCCGCCACGACCGGCGAGATCGTGCACGTCGACGGTGGTTTCCACGCGGTGGGGGTCTGACCGGTCCGGATCGCGGTCGGGCGAGGGTCAGGACACGGCGGTCCGCACCAGGTCGACCACCCGCCTCTCCACCACGGGGCTCCAACCGGTCAGTGCGAAGGACGTCGGCCAGAACTCGCCGTCGTCGAGGTTCGCCATGTCGCTGAAGCCGAGCGTCGAGTACCGGGACTCGAACTTGGCCGCGTCCTGGAAGAAGACGACCACCTTGCCGTCCGCATTCGCGTAGGAGGGCATGCCGTACCAGGTCTTGGGCGACAGCTCGGGCGCGGTGGTGGTCACCACCACGTGCACGCGCTCGGCGAGGGCACGGTCCGCCGGGGCCATGGCCGCGATCCGGTCCAGGACGGCCTGAAGCCCGTCGGCCTTCTTGGCCCCCTTCTTCCCTTCGGCACGGAGCTCGGCGGCGCGTTCCTTCATCGCGGCCCGCTCCGCGGCGGTGAAGCCGTCAGACTGCTGGTCTGTGCTCATGGGGGGCATTCCTGCTTCCTTCCGTCGCTCGGATCGGCGGGGTGCCGGCCGTGCGCAAAGGCTAGGCACGGGCACATCGGGGGTGCTTCTCGATTCCTGATCGGATCGGGTCCGGTCACGGCAGCGGGCGTGTGACCTCCGCCTCGGGCGTATGAAGGGTGCGGCGCATCCGCGGCGCCCCGCAGGAGGAAGAGGAACCGTGCCGCTCCCCACCGACGTCGACATCACACCCGCCGGCCAGCGCCCCGACGAGGACCCCTCGCTCGCCGTCCGCAACAACGGCGGCACGCCGCCGTCGGCACGACCGGCCCCGTCCGGACGGCGCGAGGCGCTGCTCGTCCTCGGCTTCGGGGGCCCGGAGGGTCCCGACGACGTCATGCCGTTCCTCGAGAACGTCACCCGTGGCCGTGGGATCCCGCGCGAGCGGCTGCTCGACGTGGCCGAGCACTACCAGCACTTCGGCGGGGTCAGCCCGATCAACGAGCAGAACCGTGCGCTCACCGCGGCGATCGGGAAGGAACTGGCCGCCGCCGGCATCGACATGCCCGTGTACTGGGGCAACCGCAACTGGGACCCCTACGTCGAGCACGTCTGGCAGCAGATGGACGACGACGGCATCGAGCACGTCTACGTCTTCCCGACCTCGGGCTTCGCGTCCTGGTCGGGCTGCCGGCAGTACCACGAGGACGTCGCCCGGGCCCGCTCGGTGCGCACCGGCGCCGCCCCCGGGGGCGGGCCGACGGCGGAGAAGCTGCCGCACTACGGCGACCACCCCGGCTTCGTGACGGCCAACGCCGAGGCGCTCGCGGCCGCGCTCACGTCACTGCCCGACGACGTCCGTGACGGCGCCCGGCTGGTGGCCACCGCGCACAGCATCCCGAACGCCATGGCGGCCGTCGCCGGCCCGTCGGGGGGCGCCTACCAGGAGGAGCTGCTCCGCTCGGCCCGGCTCGTGGTCGACGCCGTGGCTCCGGGCCGCGAATTCGACCTGGTCTGGCAGTCGCGCAGCGGCCCGCCGTCCGTGCCGTGGCTCGAGCCGGACGTCAACGACCACCTGAGGGTGCTGGCCGAGGCGGGGGAGAAGGCGGTCGTGCTCTTCCCGATCGGCTTCATCAGCGACCACGTCGAGGTGATCTGGGACCTCGACAACGAGGCGAGGGAGACCGCCGCCGAGGTCGGACTGGCCTTCGCCCGCGCGGCGACCGCGGGCACCCATCCCGCGTTCGTCGCAGCCGTCCGTGAACTTCTCGAGGAACGCCGGTCGGGAACGCCTCCGCGGCTGGGCACGACCTGCCCCGCGCACTGCTGCTACGTCTCGCCGCGGCCCCGGCCGGCCGGCTGAGCGGCTACGCCGGCACCGTGCCCCGGACCCCCCAGGCGCGGGCGGTCAGGTCGAGCGGTCCCTCCGGGGCGCCCGGCAGCACGGCCTGAAACCGTCGCCGCAGGCGCTCGCGGCGATCGGCCGGCAACGACGCGACGTACCCGGGCGCCGGTCCCTGCCCGCCGAGGAACGGGCGCCAGAGGTCGTCGAAGTCCGGGAAGCGCATGGGCACGTCGAACGCCGTGACGTCGACGTCGCCCAGACCGGCGCCGGAGAACAGCGCGCGCAGCGGGTCCGGCCGGGATACCGGGAACCGCACCCCCTCGTCCAGGGTCGCGGCGGTCGGGTCCTCCGCCACGGCGGCGTCCCAGAACGCGCGCAGCAGCTGCATGCCCTCGACGTAGTCCCAGACGTAGGCGGCGACCAGCGCGCCGGGCGTCGCCACCCGCCGTATCTCGTGCAGCGCGGCGTCCGGGGCGCTCACGAAGTTCAGCACCAGCGCGGAGACGACGCGGTCGGCCGTGCCGTCGGACAGCGGAAGGGCCGTCGCGTCCGCGCCGGCGACCACCAGCCGGGGGTCCTCGACGCGGGCGGCGGCCAGGAAGGCCGCGGAGGGGTCGAGGCAGACCACGAGCGCGGGGTCCTGAGTGGTCAGGATCGTGTGGGCGAGGGCCCCCGTGCCGCATCCGACGTCGACCCACACCGCCCCGGGGCGGGAGGGCAACCAGCCGAGAAACCACGGCGCCACCTCGCGGCTCCAGCGACCCATGAACGACTCGTACGGTCCCGAGCCTGCCCATACCTCGGTGCGCGACGCGGCCATGGCGATCCGTCCCTCGGGCGTGAGGGGGTCAGCGTGGCACGTGCCGGTCTTCTCTGGGCAGTGCGTTGAAGGCGGCCACTGTTGCCTCGCGGACGGCCGACGCCAGGGGACGCAGCGCCTCGTCGCGCGCGGCGGCCTGGACGTGGTTGACCGCGCCGCCGGGTGCGTCGGCCATCGCCAGGTCCAGGACGGCGGCCAGGCGCTGCGCCCGACCGAGCACCGACAGCGCCAGCGGGTCGTGGTCGGCGGGCAGCCCGGGTGCCTTCGTGGACTTCGCCAGCTCGGCCAGCAGCGCCGGCACCTCGGGGTTCCAGCGGGCGAGGTCGAGGGCCGCCAGCGTGCGGGCGGCGTCGCCCACCGCCAGGTCCAGCTGCCCGGAGACCGAGCGCAGGGTGCCCTCCACCGGTGGGGGCGTCGGGCCGGCTCCGGTCAGGTCGAACGCCGTCCACGCCACCGCTTCGGGGCCCAGCGCCTCCGGCACCAGCGCCAGGCCGCCGCCGACGGCGGCCTGCCCCGACTCCAGCGCCAGCGCGACCAGGTCCGGCACGGGCGGGAGGCCGCGCACGTCGCCGGGAACCGGGAGCACCAGCCGGAAGCGCTGCTCGCCGAGCCCTCGGAGCGCGGTCAGCGCCCAGCCCAGCGGTACCGCCTCCGCCGTGCCCGGCAGCCCCGCGACCCGGTGCGCCGTGCTGCCGAGCAGCGCGTCGAGCGCCTCGTCGTAGGACGTGCGGCCGGTGAGCCAGGCGGTGGCCCACACCGCGAACCGGCCGGCAGGGAAGTCGTGCACGGCAGCGAGGCTACGTGCCGCGGCGGAACCGTACCCCGCGATGAACGCCACACGGCGCCCGCGGATGCGATCATGGGGACGTGCCTGCCTGGTTGCTCTGGCTGATCGCCGCCGGTCTCTTCGGGGTCGGTGAGATGGTGAGTCTCGACCTGGTGCTGCTGATGTTCGCCGGCGGCGCGCTCGGAGCCATGTCCGTGGCGCTGCTGGGGTTCGATGTCGTCTGGCAGCTGGTCGCCTTCATCGCCGTCTCCGGTCTGCTCCTGGCCACCGTGCGGCCGATCGCGAAGCGGCACCTGACCGACAAGACGCCGCTGCAGCTCGACGGCGTGGACACGCTGATCGGCCGGACGGCGAGGGTGAGCCAGGCCGTCGACTCCGTCGGCGGCCGGATCCGGCTGGGCGCCGACGAGTGGTCGGCCCGCAGCCAGCACGGCGGCGAGATCTTCCCCGTCGGCCACACGGTGCGGATCATGCAGGTGGACGGCGCGACCGCCGTCGTCGGCGAGGCCTTCGAGTAGACCGGCGCCATGGGGTGAACCTGCCGCGCGGCGGGTGACCGGGGCGGACCGGACAGGGCAGGATCGGTGTGTCCGGTCCCCGAGCAGCAGGAGCCCTCCGTGGAAGCAATCATCGCCCTGGTGGTCATCGCGCTGCTCGTCGCGATCGTCCTGGCCAAGAGCGTCACGATCGTCCCGCAGGCGCAGGCCAAGGTCGTGGAGCGGCTGGGCCGCTACAGCCGAACCCTCACGCCCGGCCTCAGCCTGCTGGTGCCCTTCGTCGACCGGGTGCGGGCGACCATCGACCTGCGCGAGCAGGTCATCTCGTTCCCGCCGCAGCCGGTGATCACCTCGGACAACCTGCAGGTCGGCATCGACACCGTCGTCTACTTCCAGGTCACCGACCCGCGGCTGGCCGTCTACGGCATCGCGAACTACATCACCGGCATGGAGCAGCTGACCACGACGACGCTGCGCAACGTCGTCGGTGGCCTCAACCTCGAGGGCGCGCTGACCGGCCGCGACGGCATCAACAGCCAGTTGCGGGAGGTGCTCGACGGCACCACCGGGCCGTGGGGCCTGCGCGTCGCGCGCGTGGAGATCAAGGCGATCGACCCGCCGCCGTCGATCCGCGACTCCATGGAGAAGCAGATGCGCGCCGACCGTGACAAGCGCGCGATCATCCTGACCGCCGAAGGTGCCCGTCAGTCGGCGATCACCACCGCCGAGGGCCAGAAGGCCGCGGCGATCCTCTCGGCCGAAGGCAAGAAGCAGGCCGCGATCCTCGAGGCGGAGGCCGAGCGGCAGAGCCGGATCCTGCGCGCCGAGGGCGAGCGCGCCGCGCTGTTCCTGCAGGCGCAGGGCCAGGCCAAGTCGATCGAGACGGTGTTCCAGGCCATCCACGACGGCAAGCCCGACCAGGGCCTGCTGGCCTACCAGTAC
Organism: uncultured Actinomycetota bacterium; assembly: GCA_963723745.1. Taxonomy (GTDB): domain Bacteria; phylum Actinomycetota; class Actinomycetes; order Mycobacteriales; family Geodermatophilaceae; genus CAVRRZ01. Next base: position 453,883 of record CAVRRZ010000005.1, on the reverse strand, counting down.
CTGCAGACGCTGCCGCAGATCGCCCAGGGCGACGCCAACAAGATGTGGATCGTCCCCAGCGAGTTCAGCAAGGCGCTCGAGGGGTTGTCCCGCCTCGGGGGCGGGGAAGCCGAGGAGAGCCGGTCCTGGCTGGACGTGGGGGAGGGCCGCCCGGGCTCCGACGGTCCGCCTCCGGACCGGCGCATCGACACCAGCAGCTGGTTCGAGTCGCAGCTGCCGCCGGCCGCCGAGCAGCCCGAGGCGAAGATCGAGCTGACCAGCATCTCCGACACCGCGCCCGCGGTCCCGACGCCGCCCCCGCTGTCGCAGGTGACCGGGGATGCGACCCGCGAGATCGCGCCGTCCAGCGGTCCCGGCGTCGTCCCGGACGAGCAGGAGCGGCCCCGCCAGCCCTGAGCCTTTCTCCGACGCGTGCCAGTCGCCTCACTTGACGCCGGTGGCCTGTTCCAGGTCCGGCCCTGAGCGAGCGAAGCGTGGGAGGACGGGGTCCTCTCTCAGTCCTTGAGAAGGCCCTCGCGGAGCTTGGCCAGGGTCTGGCTGAGCAGCCGGGAGACGTGCATCTGCGAGATGCCGATGTCGGCGGCGATCTGCGACTGGGTCATGTTGCCGAAGAACCGCAGGATGAGGATGCGGCGCTCACGGGCGGGGATGGTGGCCAGCAGCGGCTGGAGCGACTCGCGGTACTCCACGCCCTCCAGCGCGGCGTCCTCCTCGCCGAGGGTGGCCGCCAGCGTCGGTGAGTCGTCCTCACCGGAGAGCCGCTCGTCCAGCGAGCTGCTGCGATAGGCGTTGGCCACTGCCAGGCCCTCCAGCACCTCCGCGCGCGGGATGCCCAGGTGCTCGGCGAGCTCCGACGGCGTGGGCGCGCGGCCGTTCTTCTGCGCGAGCTCGCCCACCGCCGCGTTCAGCGACAGGTGCAGCTCCTGCAACCGGCGCGGCACCCGCACCGACCACCCCTGGTCGCGGAAGTGCCGCTTGATCTCGCCGGTGATCGTCGGCACCGCGAAGGACAGGAACTCCACGCCGCGGGTGGGGTCGAACCGGTCGATCGCCGCGATCAGGCCGAGCGTGCCCACCTGCAGCAGGTCGTCGAACGGCTCACCGCGGTTGCTGAACCGGCGGGCGAAGTGCCGGACGAGGGGCAGGTGCTCCTCGACCAGGATCTCGCGCAGCCGCTCGCGGCGGGGGTCGTCCTTCTCCAGGGTGGCCAGCTCCGCGAACAGCGGCGCCGTCCGTTCGGCCCGCTTGCGGTTCTCCGAGATCGGCGCGACGTCGACCTCGTCGTCCGGTGCCGGTGCGGGGACCGGCACGACCGGTGGGACCGGCGTCGTGGCGGCCCCGGGCAGGTCCTTCCCGGGAGCGGCCTCCGACGACGCCGCAGCGTTGTCCTCGTCGCGCAGGGCAGCCTCCTGGGCCGGGGTCTCGTCGGTGGCCGGCGACGGGCTCACAGCGGGACCGAGACGTTCTGCCCCGGCCCGCTGGTCAGGCCGCCGGGGTGCCGACCGGGCAGGTACTTGTCGAGGGTGATGAGCGCGACCGGCGCGTCGCTGCCGTCGCCGCCGGGCACCGCGGCCTGGGTGGACCGGCTGGCGTCGACCGCGTCGACCAGGGTGGCGAGCACCGCCCAGCCGAAGCCGTCGCGGGGGACCTCCTCGCCGTCCACGGCGGGCACCCACGCCTCGATGTGCAGGCCGGCGCGGCTGGTCTCGAACACCACGGTGAGCGGTGAGTCGCCGACCGAGACCTGGGACAGGATCGCGCTGGCCTCGTCGACGGCGAGCCGGAGGTCCTCGACGGCATCGAGGTCGTAGTCCATACGCATGGCGAGGTCACCCACCATGGCCCGCACCGCCGGCAGCTGCGTCGGGGTGATCGGCACCCGCAGCTCCAGTCGTTCGCTGCGCCGTGCGTCCTGCACGAGGGAAGCCCCCGAGTCGACCATGCGTCGTCCCATCCTTGCGTCGGTGGCTCCCGTCGTCCGGGAGCCGATGTGCCTCGTCCGTTCGACGGCCAGTTGCCCGTGGTACCCCGGCCCGGCCGGCGGGCAAACCGTGAGACACATCGCATCATCCTGTGGTGCGGCGCCTCCGACCTGCGGTTGCCGGGGCAAGCGCCCTGCTGTTTGCTGGCCGGGGATGAGCACCACCGATGGCAGTCTGCCACCTCCGCCGCCGGCGGCCGGCGTGGCGGACCCGTCTGTGCTGCTCGAGGCGCTGGAGTCCGCGCCCGCCGCCATCTACTGCATCTCGGCCGACGCCGACAAGCCGATCTGGGCGAACGCCCGGGCCAGGGAGCTCGGCACCGAACGGGCGTCGCTGCCGGTGGTCGACGGCCGCCCGGTCGCCGATGTCGTCGACGTCGTGCTGCGCTCGGGCCGGCCGGAGACACTGTGCGGCCCCCTCGGGGTCGACGGGCCGCAGGCGTCGGTGGTCGCCCGCCCCATGCGCGTGGCCGGCAGCGCCGGCGTGCTGCTCGTCTTCGAGGCCGACGGCGGTGCGGTGGACACCTCACGCTGGCCCGAGGCGCTCGCCGGGATCGTCGAGCAGGCCCAGCACTCGCTGTTGCCGCCGTCCCTCCCGCTGCTGCCCGACCTCGTGCTCTCCGGGAGCTACCACCCGGCCGCGCGTGCGCACGCCGCCGGTGGTGACTGGTACGACGCCATGCCGCTCGGTTCCGGTCGGCTGGCGCTGGTCGTCGGCGACGCGGTCGGGCACGGGATGCCCGCCGCGGGGGCGATGAGCCGGCTGCGTGGGGCCCTGCGGTCGACCGCGCTGCGTGACCCGTCCCCGGCCACGGTCCTGGCGGCACTGGACGACTTCGCCGTGCACATGGACGACGTCGAGGGCGCCTCGGTGTTCTACTGCCTCGTCGACGCGGCCAACGGCGAGCTCGCGTACACCGGTGCCGGCCACGCCGCACCGCTGGTGGTGCACGCCGACGGCCGTACGTCGTTCCTCCCGCTCACCCCCCGACCCCCGCTGGGCAGCCTGCCGGACGCCGGTCGCCCCGTCGGCGCCGCGCGGTTGGAGCCCGGTGACACGCTCGTCCTCTTCAGCGACGGAGCCGCCGCGTTGCCCGAGCCCGCCCCGGTGGCCGGCCTGCAGCGCCTCGCCGAGGTGGCGCGGTCGGTCGTGGCGGGGGCCGGCGCCCTCGACGCCGACGCGGCGGCCGGTCTCGCGGACGCGATCGCCGACGGGGTGCGGACGACGGACGGCTGGTCCGACGACGTCGCCGTCCTGGTCGCGCACCGCCGGGCGACCGGCCACGCGCCGCTGTGCCTCCGCCTGCCCGCCGTGCCGTCCGCGCTGCCCGGCGTCCGGCGGCGTCTGGGCGCGTGGCTCACCGCGCTCGGGATGAGCGAGCAGGACCGGGTGGGCGTGATGGTGGCCGTGGGCGAGGCCTGCGCGAACGCCGCCGAGCACGCCTACCGTGACGCCGACCCGGGGCCCATGACCGTGGACGCCGTGGTCGACGTCGACGGGCTGCTGACCGTCACGGTGCAGGACGAGGGCACCTGGCGCCCGCCGGCCCGCGACCCGGGGGACCGCGGCCGGGGGCTGCTGATCATGCGCCAGCTCGTCGACGGCGTCTCGCTCGTCGAGAGCGGCGGGACGACGGTCACCATGAGCATGCGGCTGCGACGCGCGCCCGAGGCCGACGCCGAGTTCCCCGCGGGCACGCAGGGGGCGACGGTGCTGGTCGACCGGGAGGTCGAGCCGCCCGTCGTCCGGGTCGAGGGCATGGTCGACGAGTTCGGGGCCGAGCAGATGCGGATCCGGCTGCTCGAGGCGAGCCACGGCGGCACGGGCCGGGTGGCGTTGGACCTCGTCGGCGTCGCCCTGTTCAGCAGTGCCGCCGTGCGGGTGGTGCTGGCCATCGCGCGGATCGCCCGCGACGAGGGCTGGCGGCTGGTGGTGCACGCGCCCGAGGGCGGCCTGACCCGCCACATCCTGCTCATCAGCGGGCTGGGTGGCCTGATCGACCTGCCGTGACCGCCCGGCGCGGCGTCGCTCACGCGGGGGAGCCGGGGTAGGCATCGTGTTTGCGGAACCGCCTCGGCGCCCATCCACCGGTCGTGAGACTCCGCCGCAGTGACGTGCACGGCCCCGGCTACCGGCGGCGGCGGGCCGGCCGCGGCTTCGCCTACTACGACGGCGACGGGGCGCTGATCAAGGACGACCGGCTCGACCGCATCCGGTCGCTGGCCATCCCGCCGGCGTGGCGGGACGTCTGGATCTGCCCGTGGCCCAACGGTCACATCCAGGCCACGGGCCTCGACGCCGCCGGCCGCCGGCAGTACCGCTACCACGATCAGTGGCGGGCCCGGCGCGACCAGGAGAAGCACGAGCGGGTGCTGCAGATCGCCCACCAGCTGCCCGACGTCCGGGACGCCGTCACCGCGGCGCTGCGGACCCGCGGCCCCAACCGCGAGCGCGTGCTGGCCTGCGCGCTGCGCCTGCTCGACCTCGGCACCTTCCGCATCGGCAGCGAGGAGTACGCGGAGGAGAACGGCACCTACGGCCTGGCCACCCTGCGCCGGGAGCACGTCACCGTGCGCGGGGAGAAGACGTTCTTCCGCTACACCGCCAAGGGGGGCATCGAGCGCGAGGTGGAGATCGTCGACCGGCCGACGGCCACCGTCGTCCGCCAGCTGCTGGAGCGCCCCGACGACACCGGCGAGGACCTGCTGGCCTACGAGACCGAGGACGGGTGGCGGGACGTGACCAGCGACGAGATCAACGCCTTCCTCAAGGAGGTCAGCGGCGCGGAGATCACGGCCAAGGACTTCCGCACCTGGAACGCCACGGTGCTGATGGCCGCCGCCCTCGCCGAGGCGCCGCCACCGACGTCGAAGACCGCCCGCGCCCGCGCGGTGCGGGCGGCCTACGCGCGGGTCGCGGAGCACCTGGGCAACACCCCCGCCGTCGCGAAGGCGAGTTACGTGGATCCGCGGGTGGTCGACCGCTTCGAGAACGGCGAGACCGTCGCCGGGGCCCTCGGAGGCCTCGACGACGCCGAGGGCACCCGCGACACGCAGCGCGTGCTCGAGCAGGCGGTGTGCCGGCTGCTGAGCGCCTGACCCCGGACAGACCGGAGGCCCCGCCGTAGCGGGGCCTCCGGGAGTCGTGCCGTGTCGAGGGCGGTCAGCGCGCCGGGCTGTCGGCGATCGTGAAGAGGTCGATGAGACCGGTGACCTCGAGCGGGCGGGTGACCGCACGGGTGGTCGCGATCAGCCGCAGCGCGACGTCCTTGGCGCGGGCCGCCTTCTGCGTCTCGACGAGGACGGCCAGCCCGGCAGAGCCGAGGAACTGGACTCCGGCGAGGTCGATCACCAGCTCGCGCGGTGACTGCTCCAGCTGGGTGTCGAGCGAGGAGCGCAGCACCGGCGCGGTGAAGGTGTCCACCTCGCCGACGACTGTCACCGTGACCGCGCCGTCGTCGTCCGTGGAGGTCGACAGCGTGATCACGTCGTCGAAGGGTGCCTCGGTGCCCTCGGTCGACACGTCGGGCTGCCCCTCGGCGGGCAGGTCGGAAGTGGTCACGGACCAGAACTCCTCTCGGCGACGGCCCGGATGGCGCCGCCCGGCCAATCTACCGCCGTCCGGGAGACGGGCGCGGTGGGCCCGGTACTCGGAGGTGGTCGGACGTGTCGGGGCCGGACGACGTGCCGCCGGCCACGAGCGGCTGCCTGCTGAACCGCCACATCAAGGTAGACAACCGGACGAGGGCGCGCCAACCCACCCGGGACGTACCCGCGGCGGCGGGACGTCCCGGGTGGCGCGAGGTGCCTGGCCAGGTAGCAGTCAGCCGTCCGTGACGCGCACGGCACCGGCCTCGGGGCCCTCCCCTCCTGCGGGCGTGTCGGCAGTTGCCTCGAGGTCGTCGGCGGTCCGGTTGGTGCCGGAGTCGGTGGGGGGCGTGGTGTCGAGGTCCTGCTCCAGCTGGACGGGGGTCCGGCTCGGGTCCTCCGCGGGTCGGACGTCCGGCGCGTCGTCGGGGATCTCGCGGGCCAGCCGGCCGTCGAGGGACTCGCCCTCGGCGTGCTCGAAGGCGGTGGTCCCGAAGTCGGCGCTGGCCCCGGGCCGCTCGCCGGGGAGCGCGGCGAACTGCGGGTCCTCCGCACGGGCTGTCGTCGGGCTGTCGTCCTGCGCGACCTCGGGGATGCCGCCGTCCTCGGGCGCGATGTCTCGGGCCGTCTGGCCTTCGGTGGGCTCGGTCATGGGCACGCCCTACCCGAGCACCGCGCGGGCATGCGTGATCCATTCGGCACGTATGGGCGGCCGAGGACGGGGTACGCGGCGGCCCATGGCGATTGCGGACGGCGTGCAGCGGATCGGACGGCCGCTGCGGCGGTGGGCCCGCGTGCAACAGCGCGAGTACACGAACGGCGAGCCGCGGCCCCTCGCCGGTGACCTCGGCGCGATGGGGGTGTACCTCGGCCTGGTCTCGGCCGGTGCCGCCGCGCTGCGCGCCGGCGGCCGGGAGCTGCCCACCCGCATCCCCCTCGGCGACGCGGCCCTGCTCACCGTCGCGACGTTCCGGTTGTCGCGGCGGATCGCCAAGGACCCGGTGACCAGCCCCCTGCGGGCGCCGTTCACCACGTTCCGGGGCACGTCGGGCGAGGCGGAGATCGCCGAGGAGGTGCGCGAGCACGGGGGCGTCAAGCACGCGGTCGGAGAGCTGCTCACCTGCCCGTTCTGCCTCGCGCAGTGGGTGGCCACCGGCCTGGTGTTCGGCTACGCGACCGCCCCCCGCGCGACCCGGCTGGCCGCGCTCACGATGAGCATGGTGGCCGGCTCCGACGTCCTGCAGTTCGCCTACGACGCCGTCCAGAACGGCGCCCTGGCGCCCCGGGACGACGACGACCGGGACGACGACCCGGGCCCTGTCCCGGGCGACGGCGGGCGTCCGCGCGGTGCCGGACCGATGAGTACGGCCCCCTGAACCGGTCATCCGGGAGAGGGAAGCGCGAGGTCCGCCGACCTGCCGGGATCGGTACGCCACGCCTATCCTGCGATCTTGAGCCCCGCACGGGGACGACGAGGAGGACGGCACGATGCGGTCGATCTGGAAGGGCGCGGTGTCCTTCGGGCTGGTCAGCATCGGCGTGAAGCTGTACTCCGCCACCGAGGACCACGACATCCGCTTCCACCAGGTGCACGTCTCCGACGGTGGCCGGATCAAGTACAAGCGGGTCTGCTCGATCGACGGCGAGGAGGTCGAGTACGCCGACATCGCCAAGGGTTACGAGCTGCCCGACGGCAACGTCGTCATCCTCACCGACGAGGACTTCGACGAGCTCCCGCTGAGCTCGCGCCGCGAGATCGAGGTCCTGGAGTTCGTCGACCAGGACGAGATCGACCCCATCCACTTCGAGAAGACCTACTACCTCGAGCCCGACGGCCCCGCCGCCCGGCCCTACGTCCTGCTGCGGGACGCCCTCGAGAACGCCGGCCAGGTCGCGATCACCAAGATCGCCATCCGCCAGCGGGAGTCGCTGGCGGCCCTGCGGGTGCGCGACGGCGTGCTGGTGCTGCACACGATGCGCTGGCCCGACGAGATCCGGACGCCGGACTTCGGCTTCCTGGACGAGGACATCACGGTGCGGCCGCAGGAGCTGCAGATGGCCGAGGCGCTGATCTCGTCGATGACCGGCAGCTTCGACCCGGCCGAGTTCACCGACGAGTACCGCGACGCCATGGCCCAGCTGTTGGAGGCGAAGCAGACCGGCGGAGAGGTGCAGCAGCTGCCGGAGACCGAGGACGCCGGGGCGGCCGTGGTCGACCTGATGAGCGCCCTGCGGCGCAGCGTCGAGCGGGCCAAGGGCGGCGCCGGCTCGGAGGACGCCGCCGCGGCCGATGAGCCGGCGGAGGCGCCGTCCGAGAAGCCCGCGGCCCGCAGGGCCCCGGCCACGAAGACGGCGCCGGCCAAGAAGGAGCCGGCGAAGAAGGCGCCCGCGAAGAAGGCGCCCGCGAAGAAGGCCGCCGCGCAGAAGGCGCCCGCGAAGACGGCCACCGCCGCGAAGAAGGCCACGTCGACGAAGACCACGGCGACGAAGACCACGGCGACGAAGACCACGGCGACGACGACCACGGACCGGTCGCCGGCCAAGAAGACCCCGGCCAAGCGGGCCCGCCGCAGCGCCTGAGGTGTCGCCGCCCGCGCGGGGAGAATCCGCGGATCCGCTGGCCGAGTACCGCGCCAAACGCGACCCGGCGAGGACCGCCGAGCCGGTACCGCCCCCCGACCAGCCGCTCCCGGTGGGCGGTGACGACACCTTCGTCGTCCAGGAGCACCACACGCCGCGCGGCCGGACGGGGGAGCGGGTGCACTGGGACCTGCGGCTCGAGCGGGACGGCGTCCTGAAGAGCTGGGCGGTGCCCAAGGCGCCACCCACGACCCGCGGCCCGAACCGGCTCGCCGTGCCCACGGAGGACCATCCGCTGGAGTACGCCGCCTTCGAGGGCACCATCGCCGCCGGCGAGTACGGCGGGGGAGAGGTGAGCATCTGGGACGCCGGCCGGTACGCCACCGAGAAGTGGGCCGACGACCACATCACCGTCGTCCTCGACGGGCGCCGGCTGGCCGGACGCTACGTGATCTTCCGGCTCTCCGACGGCACCTGGAACGTGCGCAAGCTCGACGACACGCAGCCCGCCCGTCCGCTGCCCCGCGGCCCCGCGGAGGTTCCGGCGCCGATGCTGGCCGCGGCCGCGGAGCTGCCGAAGGACGACGCGCACTGGGGATACGAGTTCAAGTGGGACGGCGTCCGCGCGGTCGCCCGCGTGCACGACGGGGAGCTGACGCTCTGGTCGCGCAAGGTCACCGAGATCACCGTGCGGTACCCGGAGCTGGGCCGGCTCCCGGACGCGTTGGCCGGGCGGAACGCGGTGGTCGACGGCGAGATCGTCGCGCTCGACGGATCCGGGCGGCCCGACTTCGGGGCGCTGCAGAACCGGATGCACCGCACCGGTCCCGAGGTGGCCCGACTGGCGGCAGCCGCGCCGGTGACCTACCTGGTGTTCGACCTGCTCGAGGTGGACGGGAAGCGGCTGCTGGACCGGCCGTACGCCGACCGGCGCCAGCGGCTCGACGCGCTCGCGCCATCGGGACACCGGTGGGCGGTGACCCCGTGGTTCCGGGGTACCGGCCGGGGGGTGGGCGCCGACGTGCTGGCCGCCAGCCGCGAGAACGAGCTCGAGGGAGTGGTCGCCAAGCGGCTCGACGCTCCCTACCGCCCCGGCGTGCGCAGCCCGGACTGGCGCAAGGTCAAGAACGTGCGCACCCAGGCGGTCGTGGTGGGCGGCTGGCGGCCCGGCCAGGGCCGGCGCGCCGGGGGAGTGGGGTCGTTGCTCGTGGGGGTGCACGACGACGAGGGCCGGCTGGTCTACGCCGGGCACGTGGGCACCGGCTTCACCGAGCGCGCCCTGCGCGATCTGCAGGGGTCGATGACCCCGCGGACGACGTCACCCTTCGACGGCCGGCTGCCCCGCGACGTCACCCTCGACGCCCGGTGGGTGGAGCCCGAACTCGTGGGTGAGGTCGGCTACGCCCACTGGACGGCGGACGGCCGGCTGCGGCACCCGTCGTGGCGCGGACTGCGCGACGACCTCGGCATCGACGACGTGGCGGTCGAGCCGTGAGCCCGGCACCGACGCGGCAGCGGGTGTCGATCGAGGGCCGCACCCTGCAGGTCTCGAACCTGGACAAGGTCCTCTATCCCGCGGTCGGCGTGACCAAGGCGGAGGTGATCGAGTACTACGTGCACATCGCGCCCGCCCTGCTGCCGCACCTGGCCGGTCGGCCGGTCACGTTCACCCGCTGGCCCGACGGGGTCGACGGGCAGACGTTCTTCGAGAAGAACAGCGCGCGGCACGCGCCCGAGTGGGTGCGCCGGGTGACCATCCCCAGCCCGGGCAGCTCGACCGGACGCGAGACGCTGGAGATGGTGATCCTCGAGACCGTGCCCGACCTCGTCTGGTCGGCGAACCTCGCGGCGCTCGAGCTGCACGTGCCGCAGTGGCGCATCGGCCGGGACGGCGAGCCCGCGACGCCCGATCTCCTCGTCCTGGACCTGGACCCGGGGCCCGGGACCGGCCTGAACGAGTGCGCCGAGGTGGCGGTCCGGCTGCGCGACCGGCTCACCGACGACGGGCTCACCCCGGTGGTGAAGACGTCGGGGTCGAAGGGGATGCAGGTCTCCGCGCCGATCCGGGTGCGCGACGGCGACCACCCCTCGCGCTACGCCCGCGCGCTGGCGCAGGAACTCGCCGCGCAGAGCCCGGGCGACGTCGTCTGGCGCATGGAGAAGGTGCTGCGCCCGGGGAAGGTCTTCGTGGACTGGAGCCAGAACAACCCGGCCAAGACCACGGTGGCGCCCTACTCGATGCGTGCCCGTCCGGATGCGTCCGTGTCGGCGCCGCTGGGCTGGGACGAGGTCGACGACCTGCGCGAGGGCGCGGACCCCGCCGGCTACCGCTTCGGCACCGCCGACGTGCTGGCGCGGGTCGAGGCGTACGGCGACCTGTTCGCCGAGGACGAGAGCGACCGGGCCGAGCTCCCCGAGCCGCCGCGATCATGACGTCCGGGAAGCGGCACGCGGGCATGGAACGGCGGGTTGCGTCCCGGACGTCCTGATCGGCGGGAGAGGCGCACGGGGCAGGCACTGGGGAGCGTTCCCGAGCGGCCTGGCATGCTCCGGGCTCGTGTCCGCTCCCGCCCTGTCGCACACCGGCCCGCGCGACGACCGCTTCGCCGACGTGGGCCGGCTCGTCGTCCGCTGTCCCGACCGGCCCGGCATCGTCGCCGCCCTCAGCGGGCTCATGGCCGAGCTCGGGGCCAACATCGTCGACTCGCAGCAGCACAGCAGCGATCCCAGCGGCGGCACCTTCACGCTGCGCCTGGAGTTCCTGTTGACCGGTCTCGCGCAGCGCCGTCCCGACCTCGAGGCACGGCTCGCCGCGCTGGGGGATCGGTGGTCCATGAACTGGCGGCTGGTCGAGGCCGTGCACCGGCCGCGGCTGGCGGTGTTCGTCAGCCGCACCGACCACGTGCTGCAGGAGTTGATCTACCGCGTGCGCGCCGGCGACCTGCGCGCCGAGATCGCCGCCGTCGTCAGCAACCACCCCGATCTCGAGCCGGTGGCGGCCGTGGCGGGCATCCCGTTCCACCACGTGCCGGTGACCCCGGGGACGAAGGCCGAGGCCGAGGCGCGGGCGCTGGAGCTGATCGGCGACGTCGACCTCGTCGTCCTCGCCCGGTACATGCAGATCGTGTCGGAGGACTTCTGCGCCCGTTTCCCGGAGCGCCTGATCAACATCCACCACAGCTTCCTGCCGGCGTTCGTCGGCGCCAATCCGTACCAGGCCGCCCACGACCGCGGCGTGAAGCTGATCGGGGCCACCGCCCACTACGTGACCCCGGAGCTCGACGCCGGGCCGATCATCGAGCAGGAGGTCGCCCGGGTGGATCACCGGGCGACGGTCGAGGACATGCGCCGAGTTGGTCGCTACGTGGAGCGCCAGGTCCTCGCCCAGGCGGTGACCTGGCACGTGGAGGACCGCGTGATCGTCGACGGCGACCGCACGATCGTCTTCGCGTAGCGACGTGCTGGAGCGGCCCTGCTGCACGGGCCCGCGCCGATCCGGCGAGGTGTGCGGGGCAGCAGGGTCCTTCGTCAGTCGCGGGGGCGCTTGCGGTCCTGCTCGGCGAGGAACCGCTCGAACTCGGTGGCGATCTGTTCACCGCTGGGCATCGCGCCGCTGTCGTCGAGGAGTCCGCTGTCCTCGCGGGCGGCGGTGAAGGCGTCGAACTGCTGCTCGAGCGCGGCCACGACCGCGGTGTTCTCGGGCGAACGGGCGACCTGCTCGTCGATCTCGGTCCGGTTCGCCTCGGCCGCCTCGCGCAACGACTCCGTCGGCAGGTGCAGCCCGGTCAGGGCGCCGAGGTGCTCCACCAGGGTCAACGCCGCCGCGGGGTAGGTGGCCTGGGCCAGGTAGTGCGGCACGTGCGCGGCGACGCCCAACGCGTCCACGCCGGCCTCGCCGAGGCGCAGCTCCAGCAGCGCGGCGATGTTGCCGGGGATGCGCATCTCGCCCCAGTAGACGGGATAGGCCTCGATCAGCTGACGACGCGACGCGTGCGCGGTCACCGTCACCGGCCGGGTGTGCGGCACCGGCATGGGGATCGCCTGCAGCGCCACGACCGACGTCACGCCGAGGCGCTCCACGACGTCGGCGACCGCGGCGACGAACCGCTCCCACCGGTAGTCCGGCTCGACCCCGTGCAGGAGCAGGAACGGGACGCCGGCGTCGTCCTCCACGGCGTACAGCAGGATCTCCGGCGCCGCATAGCTCTCGTAGTGGTCGCCGTTGAAGGTCATGCGCGGCCGGTGCGCCCGGTAGTCGACGAGGGCGTCGGCGTCGAACCTCCCGATCAGCGTGTGCGGCAGGCCGGCCAGCAGGTGCGACCCGGCCAGAGCGCCGGCGTGCGCGGCGTCGAAGTCACCGGCGAGGTCGTGCACCAGCACCAGCCCACGACGCTGCTCCGGGACCTGCGCCTCGCGCTCTCGGGCGAGGAAGGGCTCGGCCTCGGGGAGCAGCTCCACGAGCTGCTCCGGTGGCTGCGGCACGGTGGACCTCCTGGAGATGGCTGGTTCTGCGGACGGCGGGCGTCCGCCTGGTTCAGCCGCCGGACGCCGACCGGCATTCCCGCCGTCAGCCGGCCGCGTTCCCCGGGCCCCGGTCGGGCGGCGGGCCGGCGGGCTCGCGCACCAGCCGCGCGCCGTCGTCGTCGCCGGTGATCTGCTGCCGGGTGCCGTCGTCGGAGACCTCGGGGGAGCGCCGGTCCAGCTCGTCGCGGACGTAGCGGTAGATCACGGCGATCAGCGCCGCGACGGGCACGCCGAGGAACGCGCCGATGATGCCCGCGAGGCTCGCGCCGGCGGTGACGGCGAGGATGACCACGGCGGGGTGCAGGTTGAAGCCGCGGCCCTGGATGATCGGCTGCAGCACGTTGCCCTCGATCTGCTGCACGACCACCACGATGGCCAGCACCGCCAGTGCGGTGCCCACGCCGTTGCTGACCAGCGCGATGAGGACGGCGAAGCCGCCGGCGACGAACGCACCGATGATCGGGATGAAGGCGCCGAAGAAGGTCAGGATCGCCAGCGGCAGCACCAGCGGGACGCCGAGGAGGAGCAGGCCCACGCCGATGAAGAACGCGTCGACGAAACCGACGAGCGCCTGCTGACGGATGAACTCGGACAGCGTCGACCAGGTCCGCTGGGAGAGGGCCGCCACGTGGGGCGCGGCGCGGGGACCGGTCTGCGCCGAGAGCCAGGGGACCCAGCGCGGGCCGTCCTTGAGGAAGAAGAACGTGAGCACGAGCGCGAGGACGAGGTTGATCAGCCCGTTGCCGATCGCCGTGGCCGCCGTCAGCCCGTAGCCGGCGATGTTCTGGGCGTTCTCCTGCAGTGAGGCGATCGCGTTGTCGATGGCGTCGCCGATCTGCGCCTCGCCGAGGTTGAACGGCGGGCCGGTGAGCCACTCCTGGACATCGGCGAGGCCCTCGGTCGTGGCGTCGGCCAGCTCGCCCACCTGGTCGCCGATCGACGGCGCGATCAGCGCGACGATGCCGCCGAGCAGGCCGAGGAAGCCCAGGAGGACGACGGCGGCGGCCAGGGCTGCCGGTGAGCGGTGGTTGCGCAGGAATCGCGTGGCCGGCCAGAGGACGGTGCTGAGCAACAGCGCGAGGACGATCGGCAACAGGATCACCCAGAGTCTGCCGAGCACGTACCCGATGACGACCAGGGCGGCGACGATCAGCAACAGCTGCGCCGAGGCGATGGCGAGCACGCGGGTACCGGAGCGCAGCCGCTCACCGCGGCCCGGCTCGGGCGCGGGGGCCGAGGTGGTCGCGGCTGTGTCGTCGCGGGCGCCGGACGGCCGTGCCCCGGTGCCTCCCGACTCGGCGGGCACCTGCACCTCCGGCTCGGTACCGGACCGGCCGCGCGGGCGCATCCTCATGGCGACGATTCGAACACACCCGCGGCGCGCCGACCGGACGGCGCGGTCAGTCACCCCTCGGACGTACGGTGCCGACCATGCCCAAGACCGCCACCGCCACCCGGGTCGACCGCGCGACGCTCATGGAGTTCCTCCGTCCCCGTCACCGCGCGATCCTGCTCACGCGTCGGCGCTCGGGGGGCGTCCAGCTCTCCCCGGTCACCTGTGGCGTCGACGACGTCGGGCGGATCGTCGTGTCGACCTATCCGCAACGGGCGAAGGTGGCCAACGCCCGCCGCGAGCCCGCCGTGTCCCTGTGCGTCCTGTCCGACGACTGGGACGGGCCCTGGGTACAGCTCGACGGGACCGCCGAGGTGCTCGACCTGCCCGAGGCACTGGAGCCGCTGGTCGACTACTACCGGGCGATCAGCGGCGAGCACCCCGACTGGGACGAGTACCGCGCGGCGATGGCGCGGCAGGGCAAGGCGCTGCTCCGCGTCACGGTGCGGGAGTGGGGGCCCATCGCCACGGGAGGGTTCCCGCCCGAAATGATCGACAAGGACTGAGCCTTGCCTTCTCCAAGGAAAGCTGTCAGACTTGCGCGGTGCCCTACGTCTTGACCGTCGACCAGCGCGCCAGCCGGCGCACCGCCGACCGGGTCACCGAACTCCTGCCGCGCCTCAACGACGACGTCGAGACGGTGCTCCCGTTCGAGCGCACCGCGGGTGACGAGTTCCAGGGAGTCCTCGACGACCCCGCCCTGGTCGTCGACGTCGTGTTGACCCTCCTCCGCGAGGGCCACTGGAGCATCGGCGTGGGAGCCGGCCCGGTGCAGACTCCGCTACCCGCCAGCACCCGCGCCGCCGGCGGCGCGGCCTTCCTCTGCGCTCGACGCGCCGTCGATGCCGCCAAGCAGCGGTCGTCGCACGTGGCCGTCCGGGGCAGCTCGCCGGCCGACGCCGAGGACGCGCAGGCCGTGTTCGGCGCTCTGGCGCTGATCGTCGACCGCCGCAGCGAGCAGGCCTGGGAGGCCATCGCCGAGATCCGGGCGGGGCGTACGCAGGCCGAGGCAGCAGCCCGCCTGGGCATCTCCCGCCAGGCCGTCGGCCAGCGACTGGCGGCCGGGGCGTGGGACCTCGAACGCGAGCTGCGGCCCACGGCCGTCCGCCTGCTGACCCGGGCGGCGGCGTGACGGTCACCGCGCTCGTCCTGCTCGCGGTCCTCGCCGCGGCCGGACTCGTCTTCAGCGCCCGCGGGGAGCGGGGACGTCCCGAGTGGGTGGCCGGGCTGCTCGTCCTGCTGCTGGCCGTCTGCGCCGTCCTGGCGTGGACCGCCGGACCGGCCGACACCGGGGTGACCGACGGCGCGCGGCTGGCGGCGGTGCTCGCCGCGATGACGGGCGGGAGCCCGGTGGCCACCGCGGTGCTGCGGGCGGCCGATCCCACGGCGGCCGGCGTGCGCGGCGGGCCGGGCGATCCCGAGATCCTGCGCGGCGGCGCGTGGATCGGCGTCCTCGAGCGCGGCGCCGTGGCCGCCACCCTGCTGGCCGGCTGGCCGGAGGGGCTGGCGGTGGTGCTCGCCGTCAAGGGCCTGGGCCGGTTCGACGAGCTGCGGTCCACGCCGGCGGCCGCCGAGCGGTTCATCCTCGGCACGCTGGCCAGCGCGCTCTGGGCCGCCGCCTGCGTCGGCGTCGCCCTCCTCATGGGGCGCTGAACAGCCGGTCCGTCACCCGAACCGGTGACGCGTCGAATTGCCGGCGCCCCCGTGGCCTCTCATGCTCAGCCGCGCACCCAGCGGCGGATCGTCCGCCCAGGCCGAGGAGGAGCTCGTGACCCAGAACGACGGACCCGCACCGCTGACGCCCGAGGAACTGGCCGCCGAGACGGGCACCGCGCTGCCGGACAAGGAGGTCATCTCGCTGCTGGACCTCAACGCCGACCTGGACCTGGCGCTGGACGCGGCCGCACCCATCGACCTGGCCGTGGCGGCCAACGCCAACGTCGCCGCGCCGATCGACGCCGCCGTCGGCGCGAACGTGCTGTCGACCGGCTCCACGGCGCAGGCTCTCGCCGACCAGAGCGTCGTGATCGACCAGGGCATCACCGGGGAAGCGGTCGCGACCGCACCACAGGACAGCACCATCGACCAGGGTGGCGATCCGGCGACCGACGAGCCCGCCGGCACCACCGAGGCGGCCACGGACGCCGGCACGGCCGCCGGTGCGGTCGGCAGCACCGTGCCCACGGGTACCGGCGGCATGCTGGACGGCAACCTCCTGAACGTCGACGTGGACCTCGCCGCGGACCTCGACCTCGCCGCGCCGATCGCCGGGGCGGTGGCGGCCAACGCCAACGTGGCCGCGCCGATCGACGCCGCGGTCGCCGCGAACATCGGCTCGGTCGGCTCGGAGGCCACCGCCGTGGCCCAGCAGGACGCGATCATCACCCAGAACGTCGACGCGGACGCGGCCGCCACCGCCGACCAGCGGTCCGACATCCGGCAGTGAACCCGGTGGGTGCCTGAGTGAGCGCACCGCCGACGCAGCCGGGCGGCGAGGCCACGCCGGCCGCACCGCCGGGGAGCGACACCGACGTCCTCGAGCGGGCCGCCGGCGTGCAACTGCTGGGCGAGATCCCGGGCTCGGGGTACCGACGCCCGCCGGCGCTGGCGCGCCGGGGCGACGGGCAGGTGCTCCAGCTGACGCCACTGCTGGCGCAGACCCTGACCGCCGTGGACGGGCGACGCACCGTGGCTGAGGTGGCCGAGGCGGTGAGCGCGGCGACCGGCCGTCTGGTGCAGGCCGCGGACGTCCACCAGCTCGTCGGCTCCTCGCTGCGTCCGCTCGGGCTCCTCCGGCGCGCGGACGGGTCGGAACCGGAGCTGCGCCGGTCGGATCCGCTGCTTTCGCTGAAGCTGCGCCGGGTGGTCACCGATCCCGAGAGGACACGGCGGCTCACCGCACCCTTCGCCGCGCTGTTCACCCCGCTGCTCGTCGTCCCGGTCGTCCTGGCGTTCATGGCGATCTCGTCCTGGGTCCTGTTCTCCCAGGGGCTGGCCGCCGCGACGGCGCAGGCGTTCGACAACCCCGCGCTCTTCGTCGCCGTCGTCGTCGTGACCGTCCTGTCGGCGGGGTTCCACGAGTTCGGCCACGCCGCGGCCGCCCGCTACGGCGGCGCCACGCCGGGAGTGATGGGCGCCGGCTTCTACCTGTTCTGGCCGGCCTTCTACACCGACGTCACCGATTCGTACACGCTGGGGCGAGCCGGCCGGGTGCGCACCGACCTCGGCGGGCTCTACTTCAACGCACTGGTCGTCCTGGCGTCGTTCGCAGTCTGGTGGGCGACCGGCTGGCACGCGGTCCTGCTGATCGTGGCCACCCAGATCCTGCAGATGGTGCGTCAGTTGCTCCCGCTGCTGCGCTTCGACGGCTACCACGTGCTCGCGGACCTGACCGGCGTGCCCGACCTGTACTCCCGGATCGGACCGGTGATGACCGGTCTGCTGCCGGGCCGCTCGCGGCAGCCCGAGGCGACGGCCCTGAAGACCTGGGCCCGCGTGGTGGTGGTCGTCTGGGTTCTCCTCGCCGTGCCCTTGATGGCCATCACTCTGCTGCTCATGGTCGTGGCCCTGCCGCGCCTGCTGGCCACGGCCTGGAGCGCGCTGGGCGAGCAGGGAATGCTGCTGACCGACGCGTTCGGGAGCGGCGACGTGCTGGGCGTCCTCGGCCGGGCGCTGGGCATCGTCGCCGTCGTGGTTCCGCTGATGGGGCTCGGCTACGTCGTGCTCCGGCTGGTTCGGCGGATCGCCGGTGCGGTGTGGCGGTGGAGCGACAGCCGCCCCGCGCGCCGGTCGCTCGCCGTGCTCGTGGCGATCGGCCTGGTCGCCGGGCTCGGCTGGGCCTGGTGGCCCGACGCCGACCGCTACCGCCCGGTGCGCCCCTGGGAGGGCGGCACCGTGCTCGACGCCGTGCCGGCGGCCGCCGGCACGGCGTTGGCGGAGGGCAGCCGGGGAACCGGCGACACGGTGTGGCCCGCCGACGCCGGTCCGCCGCCCACGGCCGACCGGCCCGCGCTCGCCCTGGTGCTCGTGCCGGCGAGCGGCGCTTCCGGCAGCGCGGACTCCGGCAGCGCGGACTCCGGCAGCGCGGACTCCGGCAGCGTTGACACCGGCCGCGGCTCCGCACAGCCGACGTGGGTCTTCCCGTTCGACCGGCCGCTTCCGCCCGGCGAGGGGGACAACCAGGCGCTCGCCGTCAACACCGTCGACGGTTCGGTGCGTTACGACGTGGCATTCGCGATCGTCTGGGCCGACGGGACCAGTGCGCTCAACCGCAACGAGGCCTTCGCGGCGGCGAGCTGCACCGGCTGCACGACGGTCGCCGTCGCCTTCCAGGTCGTGCTCCTGGTCGGATCGGTCGACGTCGTCGTGCCCCAGAATCTCGCCACCGCCGTGAACTACGCGTGCGTCGACTGCATCACCCACGCGCTGGCGACCCAGCTCGTCGTGAGTCTCGACGGACCGCTCGACGAGGACGGGCAACGGCAGCTGACGGAGATCTGGGCCGACCTGGCCGACTTCGCCCGCGAGGTACCGGATCTGGCGCTCGCGGACATCCGCGCGCGGCTCACCGAGTACGAGTCACGCATCCTCGAAGTCGTCCGCGCAGAGGGGCAGCCGGTCTCGGGGTCGGAGACCGCCGACGGCGAGGAACCGGCCGTCCGCACTGGGCAGCCGGCCGAGCCGACCGGTGCGGACGACTCGGGGAACACGGGGGCTCCGGATCGCGGCGCGGACGGCGACGACGCCGGGGACACCGACAGCGGTGGCACGCCCGGGTCCACCGACAGCGCCCCGACCGGCGGCGCGAGCAGCAGCACCGGCTCGACCAGCTCGCCCGCCGGCAGCGCGCCGACCAGCAGTTCGCCGACCAGCAGCGCGCCGACCAGCACCGCCCCGGCGGGCGAGCCGACGACGGCAACGGGCACCAGCGCCGCAGCGAGCACCTCGCCCAGCGGCTGACCCGACGGCCGGCGGGCGGGGGACGGCGGCCGACCGTAGGCTTCCGCAGCCGGGCTCGGCCCGATCCTGACCGCCGTCCGCACCGCCCGAGGAGGCAGCCGTGCCGGAGACGCCCGCGTCCAGCGCCCTGCGCAACCCCGACCTGCTCGCCGTGTACTGCGACGACCACCTCGCCGCGGCGACCGGGGGGATCGAGCTCGTCGGCCGCATGCTCAGCGTGCACAAGGGCACCGCGTACGAGCCGCCGCTCGAGCAGCTGCTCTCCGAGCTGCGTGAGGAGAAGGCGTCGCTGAGGTCGATCATGGCCACGATGGGTTTCCCGGTGCGGCGGTACAAGCAGCTCGGCAGCTGGGTGGCCGAGAAGATCACCCGCGCCAAGCTCAACGGCCGGCTGACCACGCGCTCGCCGCTGAGCTCGCTGGTCGAGTTCGAGTTCCTGGCGTCCGGGGTCCGGGCCAAGCGCAGCGGTTTCGAGACCCTGCGCATCGCGGCCGAGGCCGACCCGCGACTGCCCAAGGCGGAGCTGGACCGCCTGATCGACCAGGCCCACAACCAGTACGAGTGGCTGACCCGCACCCGCCGGGACGTTGCCGCCGCAGTCTTCGGAGGCGACGCCGCCGCGGCGGACCGGACCCCCGACGCCTGAACCGCGGCACCCCTCCCGGTAGAACCTGCCCATGTGCCACGACCAGGACAGCCGGCCCCCCGCCCCGCCCCGCACGGGTGACGTCGCCGAGCGCGGCACCCTCGCGCTGACCTCGACGGACGGCACGGTCTTCTCGGCCGCGTACGCCGCACCGGCCGAGCGCCCGCGCGCGGGCGTCGTGATCCTCCCCGACGTCCGCGGACTCCACCCGTACTACGTCGCCCTGGCGGAGCGCTTCGCGCAGGCAGGGCTCGCCGCGGTCGCCTTCGACTACTTCGGCCGCACCGCCGGTCGGTGTGACAGCACCGGCACCCGCCCGGCCGACTTCCAGTGGCAGCCGCACGTGGAGCAGGCCACCGCCGAGGGCATCGACGCCGACCTCGCCACGTCACTGGCGTACCTCCGCGAGCGCACCCGGCCCGACCTCCCGGTGGTCACCGTCGGCTTCTGCTTCGGCGGCAGCCATTCGTGGCGGCAGTCCGGAGGCTCGCTCGACGTGGCCGGCTGCATCGGCTTCTACGGACGGACGTCCAGGGTCGGCGACGCGGCCACCCGGGCGCACCGGCCCACGCTGATGCTCATCGCGGGCGCCGACCACGCCACCCCTGTCGAGGAGTCGCTGGCGCTCGCCGCGACGATGCGCTCGGCCGGTGCCGACGTCGAGACCGCCGTGTACGACGGCGCACCCCACTCGTTCTTCGACCGCGCCTTCGGCGACTGGGCCGACGCCTGCCAGGACGCCTGGGTGCGCATGCTCGGGCTCACCGATCGGCTCGCGGCAGGCTGACACGCAGGCTGACACGCCGGAGCGGGCTCCCTCCGGGTTGCGGACCCCTCCCCCTGGGGATAGGACGGTGCACGTCGGGAGTCCGGTGCCCCCGGCGGGTGCGGCCCGACCGTCCGCGGGCCCATCGGGGGGAGCAACCGGTGCACGAGCTCGAGTTCACCCGCGCCGTCGTCGCCACCGTCCTCCAGCAGACCGGGGAGGCGCGCGTCAGATCCGTCCGCGTGCGCATCGGCCGGGGGTCGGGACTGGTGACCGACGCCGTCCGCTTCTGCTTCGCTGCCGTCACCGACGGGACGCCGGTCGCCGGTGCGCGCCTGGAGATCGAGGAGGCACCGGTCACCGGTGCCTGCGACAGCTGCGGCGCGGGCTTCGCCTTCGAGGACCTGCTGCTCGGCTGCCCGTGCGGCAGCCTCGACGTGCACGCCGAAGGCGGACGCGACCTGATGGTCACGGCGGTCGAACGGGCCTGACCCCCCTTCGGCGCGTGCGCGACAGGATCCGGCCCGTGCCGGACAGACTGCGCACGTGGGGACCGAACCGGACGCCGCCCGGAGGCGACGCTTCGAAGCGCTGATGGCGGAGGTGTACGAGCCGCTGCAGCGCTTCCTGCTCAGGCGCGCCGACCACGCCACGGCCGACGACGTCCTGGGCGACGTGCTGCTCGTGCTGTGGCGACGACTCGACGACGTGCCCACCGACGCGCCGCTGCCGTGGAGCTACGGCGTGGCCCGTGGCTGCCTGGCCAACGCCCGGCGCGGCGCCGCCCGCCAGGACCGTCTCGTGCACCGGATCGCGGCCGAGCGTCCGCCCGACGCCGCCCCCGCGGACCCGGACCTCGCCGACGCGCTGCTGGCGCTGCCCGAGGACGACCGGGAGCTGCTGCGGCTCTGGGCCTGGGAGCAGTTGCCGCCGCGTGAGCTCGCCGTCGTGCTCGGCATCAGTGCCAACGCGGCCGCTCTCCGGCTGCACCGGGCCAAGAAGAGACTGCGCAACCTGATGACGGCGGGAAAGGACGCCCGCGGAGCCGGACACGAGGGAGTACGAGAGGGAGGTGGTGCGCGATGACCGGACCGGCGTCGGACGACGGACTGCGCGCACGGCTGGCCCGCCTCGACCCGGCCGGCGCCGATGTGCCGGTCGACCCCGTGACCAGCCCCAGGGCTGCCGACCGTCTGGAGCGCACCATGACGCACACCATCGAACCCCCCGTCACCGACAGCGCCCCCCGCAGCCGCCGCCCCCGCCGCACCGTCGTCGCCGTGGCCGCGGTCGGTGGGGTGGCCGCGGCGACGGCGGGCGCCCTGCTGCTGGGCGGGGGCGGGGGCGGGGGCGGGGACGGGGCACCCCGGGACGAGGCGACGACTCTCGCGCTGTCCCTGCCGCCTTCGGACGTCGCGGGCTCGTGCATCCGGTTCGACCCGGCGTTGCTCGCGGGCATGCCGGTCGCGTTCGCGGGAAGCGTGACCGCTCTCGAGGCGGACACCGTGACCCTGGAGGTCGACCGCTGGTACACCGGCGGCGACGCCGACCTGGTCCGCCTCGCCGTCCCGGGCGAGCAGACCTCGGCCGCTCTGGACGGCGTCGACTTCGAGGAGGGCGAGCGGTACCTGGTCACGGCGTCCGAGGAGGGCACGGTGAACGGCTGCGGGTTCAGCGGGCCCGCCACGGCCGAGCTCGAGCAGGCCTACGACACCGCGTTCGCGGGCTGAGCCACCCGGCGTGGCGCTCGTGGTCCCGGCCGGTCAGGCTGGGGCCATGAGCTCTTCGTCCGATCCCGCGGCGTTCGACCCCGAGGTCATCGAGTTGGCCCGTCGCGTCTTCGACCTGGCACGCGGCGGGCACACCGAGGAGCTGTCCCTCTACCTCGACGCGGGGGTGCCGGCGAACCTGACCAACGAGAAGGGCGACACGCTGCTCATCCTCGCCGCCTATCACGACCACGCCGACACCGTCGGGGCGCTGCTGGCCCGTGGCGCCGATCCCGCGCGGGTGAACGACCGCAGGCAGACCGCGCTGGCCGCGGCGGTGTTCCGGCGCTCGGAGCGCGCCGTCCGCGACCTGCTCGCCGCCGGGGCCGACCCGGACGCGGGCGCGCCCAGTGCCCGCGCCACCGCCGCGTTCTTCGAGCTGCCGGAGATGACGGAGCTCCTGCCGCCGCCACGCTGAGCGACCCACGGGCCCCCCGTGCGCGGGAGCCGACCTCGGCGCAGAGTAGGAGGGCCGTTCGGGGGAGGGGGCGCACCGCATGGGCAGTGAGGGCACGGAGCAGGAGCCGTCGTCGTCGGGCGCCGCCGCCGCCGCCGTCGACCCGGGCGAACCGCTCGGGCCACCCGGCCCGCCCGCGGTCGAGCCGGCGGCGTCGGTGCTGCCGCGCTGGCTGCTGCTCCTGCTCGGCGCGGCCGCGGCGACGATCGCCGTCGACGGGCTGCGGCAGATCGCCTGGCTGGTCGGCCCCGTCATGCTGGCCCTGGTCGTGGTCATCGCGCTCACCCCGGTCCAGCGCCGGCTGCGCCGCGCCGGTGTGCCGAAGTGGCTGGCCACGGCGATCCTGCTGATCCTCGTCTGGTCGGTGCTGCTGGCCTTCGTCGGGCTGCTGGTGGTCTCGGTCGCCCAGCTGGCGGCGCTGCTGCCGGACTACGCCGGCCGGGCGCAGCAGCTGTCGAACGAGGTCGTCGCCGACCTCAACGACGCCCGGCTGGTGCAGGGGACACTGTCGGACCTCGTCGAGCAGATCGATTACGGCCAGGTCGTCGACTTCGCCACCGGGCTGCTGGGCAGGCTCACCGAGACGTTCAGCACGCTGGTCCTGCTGCTCACCGCGATGGTGTTCGTGACCATCGAGTCCAGCGGCTTCGGACGCCGGATGGCCCTCGTCGCCGCCGAGCGGCCGCACCTCCCGGTGGCGATGACGCTGTTCACGCAGGGAACCCGCAGCTACCTGGTGGTCAGCACCGTCTTCGGCGCGATCGTCGCCGTCGGCGACGCCATCGCGCTCTACTGGATCGGAGTGCCCGCGGCAGCGCTGTGGGGACTGCTCGCCTTCATCACCAACTACGTCCCCACCATCGGCTTCGTCCTCGGCCTGATCCCGCCGGCGCTGCTCGGGCTGCTGGCGGGCGGCTGGCGCGAACTGCTGCTGATCGTGCTCGTGTACTCGCTGCTGAACTTCGTCGTCCAGACGCTCATCCAGCCGCGCTTCGTCGGTGACTCGGTCGGCCTGTCGATGACGGTCACGTTCGTCGCCCTGCTGTTCTGGGGTTGGGTGCTCGGCGCGCTCGGGGCGCTGCTGGCCATTCCGCTGACGCTGCTGGTGAAGGCGCTCCTGGTGGACGTCGATCCGCGCGGCCACTGGCTCGACGCGCTGCTCCGGGAGGAGCCGCGGGCGCCGCGGACGAACCGCGCCAGGCGGCGGATGCACGCGCGCCGGACGGCGCTGGCCTCGGTGCGGCATCTCCACCTGCGCCGGGCCTCGCACGGCGCAGCCGACCCGAACGTGGTCGCACCGCTGTCCGTCGACGACGCGCCGCAGGCCGGGCCGTCGTCTCCCGGGCCGTCGTCTCCCGAGCGACCGTCCACGGCGGGGGAGCCGGTGCCGCGCGAGGACGTCGGCACCGGACGCACCGCCAGGCCCTGAGTCCCCGGCGACCGGAGCGACGAACGGCCGGCCGCGCGGCCGCCGATGGCGTGCGGTAGACCTGGCAGCCCACGTCCCCGCCGCCCCGGAGGTCCGTCCCCATGCTGGCCAGCATCGGTTACGCCGTCGCCTACACCGGGGTCGGTCTGGCGCTGCTGGCCCTGGGGTTCCTCGCCCTGGACCTGCTGACGCCCGGGCACCTGGGCCGGCACATCTACGAGCACCGGTCGATCAACGTGGCCGTCGTCCTCGCGGCCGGGTTCCTGGGCCAGGGCGCGATCATCTTCGCCACCATCTGGACCAACGCCACGAGCGGCTTCGGCCGCGCCCTGCTGTGGACCGTCGTGTTCGGCGTGCTCGGGGTGGTGCTCCAGGCGGTGGCCTTCCTGGTGCTCGACCTCGCCACGCCCGGGCGGCTGGGGGCGCACCTGACCGACCCGGAGTTCCATCCCGCGTCGATCGTCAGCGCGGCCGCGCAGGTCGCCGTGGCCGCGATCATCGTGGCCTCGATCTGGCCCTGAGGCCTCGCTCCGGCCCTGAACCGCAGCCGGGGAGGAGCGTCCGTACCGTGACGGCGGGCGACGACGTCCGTCCGTTCGACCTTCTGGAGGACCACCCATGACGCAGGGCACCCCCCGCGTGGCCGTCGTGACCGGCGGGGCCCGCGGCATCGGCGCGGCGACCGCGCGCCGCCTGGCCGAGGACGGCTTCGCCGTCGCCGTGCTGGATCTGGACGAGGGGGCCGCGACGGGCACCGTCACGGCGATCGAGTCCGCGGGTGGGCGGGCGCTGGCCGTGGGCGCCGACGTCAGCGACGCCGAGCAGGTGCAGGCGGCCGTCGGGCGGGTCGCCGCGGAACTCGGCCCACCGACGGTCCTGGTCAACAACGCGGGGGTCACCCGCGACAACCTGCTGTTCAAGATGACCGACGCCGACTGGGACACCGTCATGGACGTGCACCTGCGGGGCGCGTTCCTGATGAGCCGGGCGACGCAGGCGTACATGACCGAGGCCCGGTGGGGCCGGATCGTGAACCTGTCGAGCACCTCGGCCCTGGGCAACCGCGGGCAGGCCAACTACTCGGCGGCGAAGGCCGGGCTGCAGGGCCTCACCAAGACCCTGGCGATCGAGCTGGGCAAGTTCGGGGTGACGGTCAACGCCGTCGCGCCGGGCTTCATCCAGACGGAGATGACCAAGGCCACCGCCGAGCGCATGGGCGTCGCCTTCGAGGACTTCATCGAGTTCGCGAAGAAGGACATCCCGGTCGGCCGCGTCGGCCAGCCCGAGGACATCGCCCACCTGGTGTCCTTCTTCGTCAGCGAGGGCGCCGGCTTCGTGTCCGGGCAGGTCGTCTACGCCGCGGGCGGCCCCAAGGCCTGAGCCCGGTGGGACGCAACGTACGGCCGGGCCGGGAGGAACTCCTGGCCCGGCCGTCGTCGTAGCGGGCATGTCGCCTCTTCTTCGTGTCGCCGTGCTCGGTCACTCGATCGGCCACGGCACCGGGGCGCGCTCGACCGACGACACGCTGGGCGCGCGGCTCGCGGTGGCACTGCGCTCCGACGGGTTCGACGCCGCAGCGGGAGCAGACCTCGGTGGCAGAGGCGGCGGGCGGCATCGTGGCCTGGGTGGCCACGGAGGTGCACGACGCGTTCGCCGGTGACCCCTCGATGTTCGCCGCCGACCGGTTCCACCCGTCGTCGGCCGGCTACGCCCGGATCGCCGGCGCGCTGGTGCCCTACGTGCTGGACACCGCGCGCTCCCGCCGCGACGCGGCGGCCTGAGCCATCGGCGTCCGGCCGTCGCTCACGCCGTCCGGGCCTCCGGACCCTGGCGGGAGGGACGCGGCTCGACGAACCGGGTGAGCAGCGGCCCGGTGATCGCCAGGACCAGGACGTAGCCGGCGGCGACGGGGCCCACCTCGGGCAACCCGGCTGACACCGCCAGACCGGCGATCACGATCGAGAACTCTCCCCGGGCGACCAGGGCGGTCCCGGCGCGCAGCCGGCCGGGGACCGCGATGCCGTCGCGGCGCGCGGCGAACCAGCCGGTGCCGATCTTCGTCGCCGTCGTGACGACGGCCAGGAGCAGGACGGCGGGGAGCACCGGCCACACCGCAGCAGGGTCGCTGGACAGACCGAAGGCGACGAAGAAGGTCGCGGCGAACAGGTCGCGCAGTGGCTCGAGCAGCGCGCGGGCACGCTCCGCGAACGAGGCGGGCAGCGCCAGGCCGACCAGGAAGGCGCCGACGGCGGCGGAGGCCCCGACTGACTGGGCGAGACCCGCCACCAGCAGGGTCAGACCGAGCAGCCGGAGCAGCACCTGCTCGTCGTCCCGGTGGGTGAGCAGCCGGCCCAGCCGGTGGCCGCGTCGCCGGGCGGCAAGCAGCACCAGCAGCACGGTGCCCAGGGCGAGCGCGACACCACCCAACGCGGCCGCGACGCCGCCGCCGCCCAGCGCGACCACGAGCAAGGGCAGGAACAGCGCCATCGCCAGGTCCTCGAGCACGAGCACCGAGAGGACCGCGGGCGTCTCCCGGTTGGCCAGGCGCCCCAGGTCGCCGAGCAGGCGGGCGACGATCCCCGACGACGAGATGTAGGTGACACCGCCGAGTGCGAGCGCGCCCTGCCACGGCAGCCCGAGCAGCAGGCCGGCGACGAAGCCGGGTGGGAAGTTGACCACGATGTCGACGAGCCCGGACGGGCCGTGCCGCCGCAGGGACGCGGTCAGCTCGGAAGCGTTGAACTCGAGGCCGAGCGTCAGGAGCAGCAGGACGACGCCGATCTCGGCCGCGGTCTCCAGGAACGGCGTCGAGGTCTCGAGGCCGATCAGCCCCCCGTCACCGAGGGCCAGGGCCGCCACGAGGACGAACGGGATCGGCGAGAGGCCCAGCCGTCGGGCCAGCAGGCCGAGCAGCGACAGCCCGATGAAGAGCAGACCCAGTTCGAGCAGCAGCGTGGCGAGGTGGTCCACGGACTCAGGCAGGGGTGGCCAGGCGGTGCGCGAGCGTCTCCAGCCCGGCCTGGGACCCGATGGCCACGACCACGTCGCCGGCCTGCAGTACGTCCGCCGGGCCCGGTGACGGGACGACGTCGGTGTCGCGCACGATCGCGACGATGGAGCAGCCGGTGAGCGTGCGGGCCCGGGTGTCGCCCAGGGGCCGCCCGGCGAAGGCCGAGGTCTGGCCGATGGTGAACCGGCCGGACTCCAGACCCGGCACCTCGCGGGAGAGGTCGGCGAAGCGCTGGGTGAGCCGGGGCGCGCCCAGCACCTCGGCGACGGCGTCGACCTCGTCGGGCTCGAGGCGAAGCACGCTCTGTGCGCGGTCGGGGTCGCGACGGTCGTAGACGGCGTCGTCGGCCGATCCTTCCCGCTGCATCACGATGCCCAGGACGGCGCCCGAGCGCGTCCGCAGCTCGTAGCGGACGCCGACGCCCGGCAGCATCGTCTCCTCGAGATCCAGGGGGGCCTCGTCGCAGAGAAGGCCGCAGGATCAGGTCGGTCGGCCGGCGAGCCGGGCGGGGTCGCTCACCACAGCGACACCGACCGGGTGAGGATGCCGTCGAGGTCGTCGGCGGTGACCTCCTTGGGTGCCGTCGCCAGCAGCCGTTGCTGCTTCAACGCGCCGTCCACGAGATCGGGGACGTCGGCCTCGGTGAAGCCGACCGCGCCGATGCCGCCCGGGATGCCGATGTCGCGCATCAGGCCGGTGAGCACGCGCGGCAGCAGGCCGGCGACGTCCCCGCCGTCGTCCACCCCGGGGGACAGCAGGCGCGCGGCGTGCACGTGCCGCTCCGGGGCGGCCTCGAAGGTGAAGCGGAACGCCTCCGGAGCGGTCAGCGACACGGCCATGCCGTGCGGCAGCAGCGCCTCGTCGCCCGGGTAGCCCGGTGGCCGGAAATCCCGCACCCGGCCGGCCAGGGGGTAGGCGTTGGCGTGCGGGATGTGCACCCCGGCGTTGCCGAACCCCAGACCCGCGAACGTGGCCGCCATGGCCATCTGCTCGCGTGCCTGCGTGTCGTCGCCGTCCCGCACGGCGCGGCGGAAGGCCCCGGCGAGCAGGGAGAGTGCCTTCTCCGACCACATGTCCGCGATCGGGTTCGCGCCGCAGTAGGGCACCCGCTGCTCGGGCGTCTTGCGGGTGAAGGCCGTGTAGGGCCGCGCCGTGTAGCTCTCCAGCGCGTGGCAGAGGATGTCCATGCCCGCCGCCGCCGTCACGCCGGCCGGCTGGGTGCGGGTGAGCGACGGGTCGACGACCGCGAGCATCGGCCTCAGCCGCACGTGACTGATGCCGGTCTTCACCCGCAGCTCGAGAACGTCCAGCACGCAGATGGTCGTGCTCTCCGCCCCCGTGCCGGTCGTGGTCGGGACGGCGACCAGGGGCGGCAGCGGGTTCTCCGGGGCGCGCCCCGAGCCGACCGGAGGGTTGACGTAGTCCATGAGCTCGCCGGGGTTGCTGGTGAGCAGGGCGACCGCCTTGGCGGTGTCGATGCTCGAGCCCCCACCGACGGCCACGAAGGCGTCCCACGGCCCGGTGTCGCGGGCGAAGGCCACCGCCTTGACCACGCTCTCGTCCGTGGGCTCGACGTGGGTGCCGTCGTACACACGCGCGTCGATGCCGTGCGCCGCCATCGCTCCGGCGATCCGCTGGGGGTGGCCGGTCGCCGCCACGCCGGCGTCGGTGACCACCAGCACCCGGCGGGCGCCGGTCAGGGCGAGGTCGTACCCGATCTCGCCGGCCGCCCCGGCACCGAACTTCAGCGCAGGGGCGCCGTAGGTGAAGACGCTCTCGGGCTGCACTCCGGTCACTCTCGCCTCTGCTTCCTCACGCGGGACGGGGCACGGCCGAGTCTGGTGCTCCCTGCCGAGCGGGGCCAGGTGGGGTCACTAACCTTGGCCCGACGACGCCGGGGGCCGCCCCGGCCGACTGGGAGCAGGGACGTGATGGCAGAGCACCGGTGGCCGGCGATGCGGGACGGGAAGCGCCCCGCATGAGCGCACCACGATCCTCCGGCAGGCGATCCGGTCCCGGCGCGCGCAACCAGCCGGCACCGAGCGGCGGTGGCAAGGGCCTGCTGTTCCGCATCCTGCTGACCCTCGCCGCGCTGATCGCCGCGACCGCCGCAGTGCTGACCACGGCGCCGACCCTGGGTCTGGACCTGCGCGGCGGGACCCAGATCGTGCTGGAGGCCCAGGACGCCCCGGGCGTCGCGGCGGACGCCGAGGCCACCGACCGGGCCGTCGAGGTCCTGCGCCGGCGCGTCGACGCGATCGGCGTGGCCGAGCCGACGCTGGTCCGCTCGGGCGAGACCCGCATCGTGGTGGAGCTCCCCGGCCTGCAGGAGCCGCGGGAGGCGGTGGAGCTCATCGGCCGGACGGCCCAGCTGACCTTCCACCCCGTGCTCGGCCTCGCGGCGCCGGATGCGGAGAACCCCGACGCGGAGAACCCGGACGCCGAGGATCCGGCCGAGGCCGAGGAGATCGTCCTCGAGGACGAGGACGGGGGGGCGCTGCGACTGGGCCCGGCTGCGCTGACCGGTGAGTCGGTGGACGGGGCGACGGCCGGGGTCGATCTGCAGGGCGGCGGCAGCTGGTACGTCACCGTGGAGTTCAGCGGGGAGGGGCGCACCGCCTGGGAGCAGATGACCGGCGAGGCGGCTTGCGCGCCGCAGGGCGACCCGACGCGGCGCATCGCGATCGTGCTCGACCAGGAGATCATCTCGTCCCCGAGCGTGGGGGCGCAGGTGCCCTGCGGCGTCGGCATCACCGGTGGGAGCACCCAGATCACGGGTCAGTTCACCCAGGAGGAGGCGACCAACCTGGCGGCCCTGATCCAGGGTGGGGCGCTCCCCGTGCCGGTCGAGGTCATCGAGCAGCGAACGGTCGGCCCCACGCTGGGCGAGGCCGCCATCGAGGCCAGCGTGCAGGCGGTGATCATCGGCCTGATCCTCACCGGGATCTTCGTGCTCGTCGTCTACCGGCTCATGGGGCTGCTCGCCGTCATCGCGCTGATCTGCTACGCGCTGATCGCCTATGCCGCCCTGCTCACGCTGGGCGCGACGATCACGCTGCCGGGCCTCGCGGGCTTCGTGCTGGCGGTCGGCATGGCGGTCGATGCGAACGTGCTGGTCTACGAGCGCGCCCGCGAGGAGTTCGCTGCAGGCAAGGGCCTGCGCGCATCGGTGGTCAACGGTTTCCGCCAGGCGCTGTCCGCGATCGCCGACTCCAACGTGACCACCCTGCTCGCCGCCGGTCTGCTCTTCTTCCTGGCCTCCGGACCGGTGCGCGGCTTCGGCGTGACGCTGACCATCGGTGTGCTGGCCTCGATGTTCTCCGCTCTGGTGATCACCCGGTCGCTCGCCGAGCTGGCCGCGACCCGCCCCTTCCTGGCGAGAAGGCCGTCGATCACCGGCCTGCACACGATCGGCCGGGTCCGCACCTGGTTGTCGTCGCGGGACATTCCGCTCTACGCGCAGCCGAAACGCTGGCTGGCGGCCTCCCTGCTGGTGGTCGTCCTGGCGGGCGCGGGCATCGCCGTTCGCGGGCTGGACCTCGGCGTGGAGTTCACCGGCGGCCGCAGCATCCAGTACTCCACGGCCCAGCCCCTCGACGCCGAGACCGCGCGAGAGGCGGTGAGCGACGCGGGCTACCCGAGTGCGGTGGTGCAGGAGGCGGGTGAGGACGACATCAGCGTCCGCACCGGACCAATCGACGACGCGGAGCAGGAGACGATCCGCGACGCCCTGGCCGAGGTCGCCGGTGGCGCGGAGGTGATCAGCGACGAGTTGATCGGCCCCACGCTCGGCGACGAGCTGCGCCGAAACGCGCTGATCGCGCTGGGGGTCGCGCTGCTGGCGCAGCTGGCCTATCTCGCGGTCCGGTTCCGGTGGACGTTCAGCACGGCGGCGGTCGGTGCGCTGGCCGGAAACGTCGTCGTCGTCCTGGGTCTGTTCGCGTGGCTGGGCAAAACCCTGGATGGCGTCTTCCTCGCCGCGCTGCTGACCGTCATCGGCTACTCCGTCAACGACTCGGTCGTGGTGTTCGACCGCATCCGCGAGACGTGGACCGGCCGGACCTCGCCGTTCCGGGGCATCGTCACCGACGCGGTGCTGCAGACGCTCCCACGGACCGTGAACACCGGGATCAGCACGCTGTTCGTGCTCACTGCGCTGCTGTTCCTCGGCGGCGAGTCGTTGGCCGACTTCGCGCTGGCCCTCGTGATCGGCATCGTCGCCGGCACCTTGTCGACGGTGTCGGTGGCCGCTCCGCTCACGACGGTGCTGCAGGAGCGCTGGCCTTCGGCGCCACCGGAGTCGGCCGCGGACAAGGCGAAGCGGCGGGAGAAGGCCCGGCGCACCGACGGAGCGGTGGTCTAGAGGGGCGCGGCCACGCCCGACCTCGCCGCGCCCGACCCGCTGGCGTGCGGGGCCCTGCCCCGGCACGGTGAGCACGGGCGCCGGACTCGGGAGGACGCGTGGACGTGGTCGAAGGCCGGGCAGCGGTCGCGGCAGGGCCGCTGGGCCGGGACGAGCTCGACGCGATCCACCGGTGGTGGCGGGCGGCCAACTACCTGTCGGTCGGTCAGATCTACCTCATGGACAACCCGCTACTGCGCGAGCCGCTGCGTCCCGAGCACGTCAAGCCGCGGCTGCTGGGTCACTGGGGCACCACGCCAGGGCTGAACTTCGTCTACGCCCACCTGAACCGGGCGATCACGGCCCGCGACCTGGACATGATCTACGTGATGGGTCCCGGGCACGGCGGCCCCGGCCCGGTGGCGGCCGCCTGGCTGGAGGGCACCTACAGCGAGATCTACCCCGAGGTCTCCCAGGACGCGGCCGGCATGGACCGGCTGTTCACCCAGTTCTCCTTTCCGGGCGGGATCCCGAGCCACGTCGCGCCGGAGACTCCCGGCTCGATCCACGAGGGCGGCGAGCTCGGGTACGCGCTCTCGCACGCCTACGGTGCCGCGTTCGACAACCCGGACCTGGTGGTCGCCGCCGTCATCGGGGACGGCGAGGCCGAGACCGGGCCGCTGGCCGCGAGCTGGCACGCGAACAAGTTCGTCGACCCGCGGCGGGACGGCGCGGTGCTGCCGATCCTGCACCTCAACGGGTACAAGATCGCCAATCCGACGCTGCTGGACCGCATCCCGCGGGAGGAGCTCCTGGCGCTCATGCGCGGGTACGGCCACGAGCCGTACCTGGTCGAGGGCTCCGATCCGGTCCAGATGCACCAGGCATTCGCCGCCACGCTCGACCGCTGCCTGGACGACATCGCCGGGATCCAGCGCGCCGCCCGCGTGGAGGGTGCGGCCGGGCGGCCGCGCTGGCCGATGATCGTGCTGCGCTCGCCCAAGGGCTGGACCGGCCCGGCCACGGTCGACGGGGTGCAGGTCGAGGGAACGTGGCGGTCCCATCAGGTGCCCTTCGCCAACGCCCGCGAGGACGACGGCCACCGGCGCGTGCTGGAGGAGTGGCTGCGCAGCTACCGCCCCGAGGAGCTGTTCGACGAGACGGGCGCGCCCGTGCCCGCCGTCCGCCACCTGCACCCGGCCGGCGACCGCCGGATGAGTGCCAACCCGCACGCCAACGGCGGGGAGCTCCTGCAGCCCCTGCGGATGCCGGACTTCCGCGACTACGCGGTTCCCGTCGCCGAGCCGGGCACCGGGGCCGTGGAGGCCACCCGGGTTCTCGGTACCTTCCTCCGGGACGTCATGGCGCGGAACATGACCAACTTCCGGGTCTTCGCGCCCGACGAGAACAATTCGAACCGGCTCGGCGCGATCCTCGAGGTGACCGACCGGGCCTGGAACGCGCAGCGGCTGGACGGCGACGACTCACTCGCGCCGGACGGCCGGGTGATGGAGATCCTCTCCGAGCACACCTGCCAGGGCTGGCTCGAGGGGTACCTGCTCACCGGCCGGCACGGGTTCTTCTCCTGCTACGAGGCGTTCATCCATATCGTCGACTCGATGTTCAACCAGCACGCCAAGTGGCTGAAGACGACCAACGGCATCCCGTGGCGACGGCCGATCGCCTCGCTGAACTACCTGCTGACCTCGCACGTGTGGCGGCAGGACCACAACGGCTTCTCCCACCAGGACCCCGGCTTCATCGACCACGTGGTCAACAAGAAGGCCGACGTCATCCGGGTGTACCTGCCGCCGGACGCCAACACGCTGCTCTCGGTGGCCGACCACTGCCTGCGCACCCGGCAGTACGTCAACGTCATCGTCGCCGGCAAGCAGCCGGCGCTCCAGTACCTGGACATGGACGCCGCGGTCGTGCACGCGACCAAGGGCATCGGCATCTGGAACTGGGCCAGCAGCGACGCCGACGGCGAGCCCGACGTCGTCATGGCGTGCGCCGGCGACGTGCCGACGATGGAGACCCTCGCCGCGGTCGAGATCCTCCGCGCCTGGTTCCCCGACCTGCGGATCCGGGTGGTCAACGTGGTCGACCTGATGCGCCTGCAGGACGAGCGGGAGCATCCGCACGGGCTCCCCGACGCGGCCTTCGACTCGCTGTTCACCACCGACCGGCCGGTGATCTTCGCCTACCACGGATATCCCTGGCTGATCCACCGGCTGACCTACCGACGGACCAACCACGAGAACATCCACGTGCGCGGTTACGTCGAGGAGGGCACCACGACCACGCCGTTCGACATCTGCGTGATGAACCGCATCGACCGCTTCAGTCTGGCGATCGCGGCCATCGACCGGTTGAGCGGGCTCGACGGGCGGGCCGCGCACGCCCGCGAGGCGCTGACCGACAAGCTCATCGAGCACCGCCGGTACGTCCGCACCCACGGGGTCGACCTGCCGGAGATCCGGCACTGGTCGTGGTCGGGACAGGCGGGCCCGTCCACGGCGCACGCGGGACCGCTGCACGAGCCCGAGCCATGAGGGTTCTCGTCGTCAACGCCGGTTCGAGCAGCCTCAAGCTGGTCCGGCTGGACGCCGACGGTGCGGTCACCGCGACGACGACCGTCGAGCGCTGGCAGGGCGAAGGGGACATCGAGCCGCTGGAGGCCTTCCTGGCCGGCTGCGGCCCGGTCGACGCCGTCGGGCACCGCGTGGTGCACGGCGGCCCCCGGCACACGGGGCCGGCGCTGGTCGACCCGCTGCTGGTCAGCTACCTGTGGTCGGTGAGCCACCTGGCGCCGCTGCACAACCCGCGGGCGCTGGGCGGCGTCCGGGCGGTCGGGCGGCTGGCGCCCGACCTGCCGCAGGTCGCCTGCTTCGACACCACGTTCCACGCGACCCTCCCGCGCGGCGCGGCCACCTACGCGCTGCCCCGGGAGTGGAACCACCGGTGGCGGCTGCGCCGCTACGGCTTCCACGGGCTCTCGCACGCCTACGCGGTCCGGCGGGCGGCGGAACTGGTGGACCGGGAGCCGCGGGACCTGCGGATCGTCTCCTGCCACCTGGGGGCTGGTGCCTCGCTGACCGCCGTGCGCGACGGGGTGTCGGTCGACACCACCATGGGCTTCACGCCGCTGGCGGGCCTGGTCATGAACACCCGGCCGGGCAGCGTGGACCCGGGGCTGGTGCTGTGGCTGCTCGAGCGGGGGGGCGTGCCGGTGGCCGAGCTCTCCGACGTCTTCGAGCACCACGCCGGCCTGCGCGGGCTCACCGGCGGATCGGGCGACCTGCGCGAGGTGCTCGCCGGCCGGGACGCCGGCGACGACGACTGCACGCTGGCCCTCGACGTCTACCTGCACCGGCTGACCCGCGAGATCGCCGCCATGACGGTGGCGACGGGGGGCCTGGACCTGCTGGTGATGACCGGCGGAGTGGGGGAGCACGCCTGGCAGGTGCGCGGACCGGCCGCGGCCCGGCTGGCCCACCTGGGCGTCGCGGTCGACGCGGACGCCAACCGGGCCGCGAGCGCCGACGCGGACATCAGCGCCGCCGGGGCCGCCGTCCGGACGGTGGTGGTCACGGCCCGGGAGGACCTGGAGATCCGCCGTCAGGTCCTCGAGCTCCTGACCTGACCCGGGCAATGGAAGCTCTACCTACGTCCTCAGCTCCAGGACGTGGGTAGAGCTTCCATTGCCCAGGGGACTCGAGCGCGTCAGTCGGTGGGGGGCTCGTCCTTGCCCTCCTCCTCGAGGCGGTCGGCCTCCTCCTTGGTCTTGTGCACCGCGCCGTCGGCGTGCTCCGGCGGGCCGTAGACGGTGTAGAGGATCAGCGGGTTCGGGCCGGTGTTGATGAAGTTGTGCTTGTGCCCGGCAGGCACCACGACCAGATCACCCTGGGCGACCTGGCGCGTGTTGCCGGAGACCTGCGCCTCGCCGGTGCCGCTGACGAAGGTGAGGATCTGGTCGGTGTCGTCGTGCGTCTCCTCGCCGATCTCCCCGCCCGGCGGGATGGTCATG
Organism: uncultured Actinomycetota bacterium; assembly: GCA_963723745.1. Taxonomy (GTDB): domain Bacteria; phylum Actinomycetota; class Actinomycetes; order Mycobacteriales; family Geodermatophilaceae; genus CAVRRZ01. The sequence continues at coordinate 418,409 of CAVRRZ010000005.1, read as the reverse complement.
ACGACCAGCTGGGTGTACTCCCCGGTCCACAGGACCCGGCGGAAGTCGGGGTTCTTCTCGGCCTCGGTGGCGATCGTGTAGGCGATGACGGACGCCATCGGCACTCCTCTCGGGTCGGGGGCACGGCGCGATCGCCGTGCGTCGACGCTGCTCCTATCCGTTCCGCCCGTCGAGTAGTCCTCGCGTCCGCCGGTCGGGGGAGGTGAGCGAACTCACCGTGCGGAACGGGAACGTCCCGACGGCCGACGGTGTCAGCCTTGTGTGATGCCGACGACCGAGGTGCGCCCCCCGCGCGGCGCCTACGTCGTCTGGCTGGTCGGCCTGTTCGCCTACACCGTGGCCGTCTTCCACCGCTCGTCGCTCGGCGTGGCGGCCGTCCAGGCGCAGGAGCGGTTCGACACCGGCGCCTCGGCGGTCTCTCTCTTCCTCGTCCTGCAGCTGGCCGTCTACGCGGCACTGCAGATCCCCGTCGGCGTGCTGCTGGACCGGTACGGCTCGCGGGTGCTGCTCGTCGCCGGCGCGCTGACCATGGCGGCCGGCCAGCTCATGCTCGCCCTGGCCACCGACGTGCCGACGGCGGTCGCCGCCCGGGTGCTGGTCGGCACCGGCGACGCCATGACCTTCATCAGCCTGCTGCGGGTGATCTCGTTCTGGTTCCCCGGGCGCCGGGTGCCGCTGATCACGCAGCTGACCGGCATCCTCGGTCAGGTCGGGCAGATCGTCGCCGCCTACCCGCTGGTCGCGATGCTGCGGGACGCGTCCTGGTCGGTCACGTTCGCCGGGGCCGCGGCCACCAGCGTGCTCGTCGGTCTGCTCGTCCTGGTCGCCCTCCGCGACGCCCCGCCCGGCGTCGTGCGCCCACCCGCGGCGGCCTTCGCGCAGGTGCGGCGCGGCCTGGTGGACACCTGGCAGGAGCCGGGCAACCGGCTGGGCCTCTACACCCACCTCGTCACCCAGTTCTCCGGCACCGTGTTCGCCCTGCTCTGGGGCTACCCGTTCCTGGTGGTCGGGCAGGGCCTGACGCCCACCACGGCCGCGACCCTGCTGACCGGCATGGTGCTGGTGGCGATGGTGGTCGGACCGCTGCTGGGCAGGCTGGTGGCCCGCTGGCCGCTGCGCCGGTCCACCCTGGTGCTCGGCATCGCCGGGGCGACCATGACGGCGTGGACCGTCGTGCTGCTGTGGCCCGGTCGCGCGCCATTGGGACTGCTGGTCGTGCTGGTGCTGGTGCTGGCCACCAACGGCCCCGGATCGATGATCGCCTTCGACTACGCGCGCACGGAGAACCCCTCCGAACGCATCGGCAGCGCCACCGGGGTGGTCAACGTCGGCGGGTTCGTCGCCTCGCTGCTCACCATCCTGGGCGTCGGGGCGGTCCTCGACGTGCTCACGCCGGGCGCCTCGGCCGCCTACTCCCTGGGCGCCTTCAAGGCCGCGTTCGCCGTGCAGTACCTGTTCTGGGCGCTGGGCATCGTGGGGGTCGTGCGCCACCGGCGGCGCGTCCGGGCCCGCCTGGCCTGCGACGGTGTCGTGCTCGCCCCCCTGCACCTCGCGGTGCGCGCGCGGCTGCGCGGCGGCTCCGCCTACCCCCTGGAGACCGCCGCGCGCTGAGCCGCTGCTCCTGTCGCGGGTCCGCGTGTCCGCGCGCATGATCACGACAGGGGTGCCGAACGAACCGGGGGCTGGGCGTGGACGTCGTCATCGGACTGGACTCCGGGACGACGGCCACCAAGGCGGTCACCGCTGGGATCGACGGCCGCGTCCGCGACCTGGTCAGCGTCGGCTACCCGCTGCTCGTCCCCGAGCCCGGGTACGCCGAGCTCGACGCCGCGCGACTGTGCACGGCGGCGATCGAGGCGCTCGGGGGAGCCGCCCGCGCCGCGGCCGACCGCGGCGACCGCGTCGTGGCGCTGAGCCTGAGCGCCGCCATGCACGGCCTGGTGCCGATGTCCGACGACGGCACCCCGCGCGGTCCGCTGATCACCTGGGCCGATCAGCGCGCCGCCGCCGCGGCCGCCGGTCTGGTGGCCGACGGCCGGGCCGGGCCCCTGCACGACCGCACGGGCACGCCGGTGCACCCCATGTCGCCGCTGACCAAGCTCGCGACCCTCGCCGCCACGGATCCCGCGGCGCTGCGCGAGGTGCCGCGCTGGGGCGGGGTCAAGGAGCTCGTGGTGGCGGCGCTGTGCGGGGGAGCGCACGTCATCGACCGCTCGTGCGCCTCCTCCACCGGCCTCTACGACCTGCGGGCCCGCCGCTGGGACGACGAGGCCCTCGACATCGCCGGCCTCCGGGCCGGCCAGCTCGCCGAGGTGGTGCCCACCACCGCCGTCCTGCCCGGGTTGCGCCCGGAGGTGGCCGCGAGCGCCGGTCTGCCCGCCGACCTGCCGGTGGTGATCGGGGCCTCCGACGGCGTGCTCGCCAACCTCGGCATCGGCGCGGTCCGCCCCGAGGTCGCCGCGGTCTCCATCGGCACCAGCGGGGCCATGCGGGTCGTCGTCCGGGAGCCGACCGTCGACCCCGGGCGCCGGCTGTTCTGCTACGCCCTGACCGACGACGCGTGGGTGCTCGGCGGCGCGGTGAACAACGGCGGCTCGGTGGTCCGCTGGGCGGCCCAGGCGATGGCGGCCGGCTTCGGCCGGCCCGAGCCCGAGGGCGAGGACGCCGACCTCGTCGACGCGGCGCTGCTGGAGGAGGCAGCGCAGGTCCCGGCCGGGAGCGACGGGTTGCTCTGCCTGCCCTACCTGCTGGGTGAGCGCGCCCCCTGGTGGCGGTCGGGGCTCACCGGGGCCTACCTCGGTCTGCGCCGCGACCACCGTCGTCCGCACCTCGTCCGCGCCGCGGTGGAGGGGGTCTGCCAGCAGCTCGCCCTGGTCCGGGACGCGTTCGCGGCGACGGGCACGCCCGTGACCGAGGTCCGGGCCACCGGTGGCGCCGTCGCGTCTCCGCTGTGGACCCGGACGCTGGCTGCGACGCTGGACCTGCCCGTGCGGCTGGCTGACTCCCCGGAGGGGACGGGTCTGGGCGCCTGCCTGCTCGGCCTGCACGCGCTCGGCGCGCTGCCCGACCTCGATGCGGCCACCGCTCTGGTCGCGGTGCGCGACCAGGTCCGACCGGACCCGGACGACGCCGAGCTGTACCGGCGGCTGCGCCCCCTGGTCACCCGGTCGACCGAGGCGCTGACCGACGTGCTCATCACCCTCGACGCGGTCGGCCCGACCGCACGGACGACGGAGGAGACCTGATGCCCGAGGTCGAGCCGACCATGGGCGCCGGCCCGCTGCTGCTGATCGCGGCCGCGGCGGTGGCGGTGCTGCTGTTCCTGATCATGAAGGTGAAGCTGCACGCCTTCCTGGCGCTGATCCTGGTCAGCCTGCTCACGGCCCTCGTGGCCCGGGTTCCCCTGGCCGATGTGGTCACGACGCTCACGACCGGCTTCGGGAGCACGCTGGCCAGCGTCGCCCTGCTGGTCGGCCTGGGCGCCATGCTCGGCCGGCTCCTGGAGCACAGCGGCGGGGCGCAAGTGCTCGCCGACAGCCTCATCCGGCGGTTCGGGGAGCAGCGGGCGCCGCTCGCCCTCGGCGTCGCGGCGCTGCTGTTCGGTTTCCCGATCTTCTTCGACGCGGGTCTGGTCGTGTTCCTGCCGATCGTGTTCACCGTCGCCCGGAGGCTCGGTGGGTCACTGCTGACCTACGGGCTCCCGGTCGCCGGCGCCTTCGCCGTCATGCACGCCTTCGTGCCGCCGCACCCGGGGCCGGTGGCCGCGGCCGAGCTCCTCGGTGCCGACATCGGCCTGGTGCTGGTCTTCGGCCTGCTCATCGGCATCCCGACCTGGCTGCTCGGCGGTTACTGGTTCGGCACCTGGGCGGGCAAGAAGTACGACGTCGCGGTCCCTGACATCCTCTCCGACCGGCCGTCCGGGGCGGCCGGCCCCGACCAGGAGGTCCCGCCGCCGGCACCGGCGGGGGCCGTCGCCGGCACGTCGCCCGCGCCGTCCGGCGCATCCGGCGGGGAGCGGGCCGTGCGCACCGTCGCCGGGCCGCCGGCCTTCGGCACGGTCGTCGGGCTGCTCCTGCTCCCGCTCGTGCTGATCTTCCTGAACACCGGCATGAGCACGTTGGCGACCGCCGGTGCCGTCGACGGGGAGTCCACCCTGGTGGCCGCCGCGCAGTTGATCGGTGCCACTCCGGTGGCCCTGCTGATCACCGTGCTGGTCGCGATCTACGTGCTCGGCCGGCGCCGCGGCGAGAGCGGCAGCGAGACCGAGTCGGTGGTCAACAGCGCGCTCGGCCCCGTCTGCGCGATCATCCTGATCACCGGCGCCGGCGGCATGTTCGGCGGCGTCCTGCGGGCCAGTGGTATCGGCCAGGCGCTGGCCGACGTGCTGGGCGACATCGGGCTGCCGGTCATCGTCGCCGCCTTCGTGGTCTCGGTCCTGCTGCGTGTCGCCCAGGGTTCCGCCACGGTCGCGCTGACCACGGCCGCCGGGCTCATGGCCCCGGTCGTCGAGGCCACCGACGGGCTGAGCAGCGCCGACCTGGCGCTGATCGTCATCGCCATCGCGGCCGGCGCCACCGTGCTGTCGCACGTCAACGACTCCGGGTTCTGGCTGGTCAGCCGCTTCTTCCAGATGGACGAGAAGACGACGCTCAAGACCTGGACGGTGATGGAGACCCTGCTCGGGGGAATCGGCTTCGTCCTTGCGCTGGTCCTGAGCCTGCTGCTGTGAGAGGCGCACCGCTGAGAGGCGGCTCCCGAGCCGCGCGGCGGGAGCCACCGCCCTGGTGGCCGCCGACAACGAGGAGCGGCTCTCCACCCGCGACCAGCGGCGGGGGGTCCTCGCGTCGGCCGAGCAGGACAACTGCTGCGGGTCTGGCACGACGACGACCTGGAGTGCGGGGGCCGACCGACACGGATGCCCCCAGGGGCAGGACGGCGCCGCCCTCGGCCACCTCGGTCGGCTGACCGACAGGCGCCGGCTGGCGCCAGGGTGCGACGACCCGCCGCCGCAAGCGGCCGACGTGCATCCGGCGGGCCACTGCCCCTGGCCTGCACGGGGCAGCCGCGATCACCCTCGGTGACGCCGGAGGGGGAACGTGGTGACGTGGCGTCGGACGTCACGGGGGGCAGCCATCGTGATGGCGTGCGGACTGGCGCTGTCCGGGTGCGGCGGCGGCTTCACGGAGACCGGATCCGACGGCGACCTCGGGGCCGCCGGCAGTAGCGACCCGGGCGACGGGGGAAACGGCACCGACAACGGCACCGACAACGGCGACGGCGACGGCGACAACGGCGACGGCGACAACGGCGACGGCGAGAACGAGAACGGCAACGGTGGACACGGCGACAACGAGGCAGAGTTCAGCTTCGGCCTGCCCGCCGGGGACACGTCGCCGTCGGTCAACGAGGGTCCCGGGTACGGCGTGCTTGCGCGCTGCGACGACGCGACCGGCTACGTCGAGGAGGCCTGGGAGGGCTTCAGCAGCCCGAGGAACGCGCTGCTGTACTACGCCGCTGCCTTCCTGTGCGGCGGCGACGCCGGCGCTGCGGCCCCGTTCTACCGGGCAGCCGTGAACGACTACGGGCTCGGTGGCCTCGGCGACGTGCCGGCCGGCGAGGCACGCTTCCCGAACACCTCGGAACTCCTGGCCTGCGCGGTCTACCGCGCGGTGGCGAGCGTTCTCGAGCAGGTGCCTCCGGACAGCCGCGCCTGCCCGGGCGGGGCGGCGCCGGAGTTCCGAATCGGCCCGGAGGGGGACAAGGACGATCCGCTGACCCTCGACGTCGACGAGTCCCTGCCCGGGGAGGAAGACGACGGCACCGACGGCACCGACGGGACGGACGGCACCGACGGCACCGACGGGACGGACGGCACCGACGACACCGACGGGACGGACGGCACCGACGGCACCGACGACACCGACGACACCGACGGGACGGACGGCACCGACGGCACCGACGACACCGACGACACCGACGGGACCGACGGCACCGACGACACCGAGGGGACGGACAGCGGGTCATCCGAGAGCGGCCCGTAGCGGTGGCCGGGGACTCCGACCGGAGCGAGGTCCTCCGGCAGATGGCCGGTGTCGTGGCGAACGTCGCCGTTCTCACCGCGCTGCTGGTCTACTTCGGGTGGCGGCGTGCCGAGGTGCAGTCCCGGCGGCTCGGTTTCGACGAGAGCCTGCTCGGTGCCTCGACGCGTGACTACCTCCTCCGGAGCGTGGGGCCCGTCCTCGTCCTGCTCGTCGTGGTCGGCCTTGCCGGCCTGGCATGGGTCGCCCTCGACCGAGGCCTGACCGGCCGGCTGCGAACAGCCGGGCCGACCGATCGCGTACTGCGCTGGAGCCTGCGGCTGCTCCTGGCCAGCGTCGTGGTGCTGCCCGCCCTGGTCTGGTTGACCCGGGGGCTGTGGACCAGGACCGCGTTTGTCGTGTGGCCGCTGTCGATCGTGGCCGGCGTTCTCCTGTGCCTGTACGCCCTGGTGTTCCGGGCCGGGTTGCCCGGCCACGCGGAGTTCCCGGCCGGGCGAGCGGTCGTCGTCCGCGCCTGCGCCGCCCTGCTGGCCGCGATCGGCCTGTTCACCGCGGCGCACAACCTGGCCACCGTCGAGGGCGTGCAGCTCGCAGACGGCTTCGTCGACGAGTTGCCGACGCGCCCACAGGTCGTCGTCTACAGCCTGCAGCAGTTGCACATCGACGCGCCCGGCGCCGACGAGGAGCGGCTGGGGGGCGACGAGAGCGCCTACCGGTTCCGGTACGTGGGCCTGCGGCTGCTCGAGCACACCGGCGGGCAGTACTTTCTCGTCTCCGACGGCTGGACGCCTGACTACGGGGTGGTGGTCGCCCTGCCCGAGGACGCGTCCATCCGCCTCGAGTTCGTCCGCGATCGGCGCGGGAACCCCTGAGGTCGGCCCCGTCAGCGGAGACGGCCCCACCGGAACCAGGCCAGCGGGCCGACCCAGTTGACCGCGATGACCAGGGCCCAGAGCGGCTTCGGTCCCCGCACCCGGGCGGCGGGTCGACGGGCGAGATCGCTCCACGCGGTGGCGGCGAGGGACAGCTGGACCGAGCCCAGCACCAGCACAGCGGTCTGCTGCGCGGGGGTGAGGTCGGACCATCGGCGGCGAGTCGTCACATCTTCTCCTCGCAGGGCAGGTGGACCAGCGTGCGCGGCTCGGCGACCTCGGGGCCGTCGAGGTAGGACTCCCACGGCGTACCCACCGGTGTGCATCCCCGCGTCGCCGTCCAGGCGGCCAGCTGCTCGTAGGTCTCGCCGATCGTCTCGTAGCCACCGATGTGCAGGGCGGTCGCCGTCCTGCCGCCGGGCAGTTCCGTGGCCCGCACGCGCCCGGTCCCGGTCACGGCGCCGGAGGCCGGGAAGCCCACCTCGGCGTCGAATCCGCCGGCTCGAGGCGTGTACCGCCCGAACGGTGGCCCGGCCGCCGCCAGCCCCTCGTCGCTGAGCACACGCAACACCTCCTCGAAGGCGCCGCCGAGGAAGGCCGGGAGCTCGTCGACGGACACGTGACCCTGCACCACCGCGGCCGGCTGGGCGGCCCGATCGGTCAGCTCCATCTGCCTGGTCGTCATGTCCGGCCTCCGGTGGCGGCCCGCTCGTGCGGGGCGTGCGACATCACCTGGGTGTCGGGACCCGGGTACACGACGCTGATGCGGTCGGTGTCCAGCCAGTGGACGACGTAGGGCGGACTGCCGTCGGCGTGCGGTACCTCGACGACCAGGCCCTCGCGCACGGGCGAATCGACCGCGCGTCCGTGAGTGACCAGCCAGTTTCCTACCGAGGCGTGCATCGGGGATCTCCTGTCTGCCGAGCCGGTGCGCCGTCCAGGCTGCCCGGCCGGCGCCTGACGGCGGCCTTCGAGGCGGCGTAGGTCACGCCGGACGCCGAGGCGCGCAATCCCGCCTCGGGCAGCGTGCCTGCTCCCCGCGGCGGGGTCGTCACAGCACCAGGTGCGCCGGCTCGCCGCTGACCTGCTCGACGTCCTCGGCGGCGGTCCGCAGAAGGCGTGAGCTCAGCTCCGACAGCGCGCGGGCGACCGCGATCTCGGCGCCGATCTCCGGCACGTCCCGGTCGGCGGGGTTCAGCCGGGCCAGGCCGACCCCCACCAGGCGCTCCGAGTCCCTCGTGTGCAGCCTCGCGACCGCGCGGGTGTGCCCGTCGTGCTCGTCGATGTCGACCGTCACCGTCCAGCTCTCGACCGCGTCCATGGCCCCTCCTCGCTCCGGACCGCTCGAGCATGGCGGGCGCCCCCCGCTCCCGACCGCGGTCGGAAGGCGCTCGGCGAGGGGACCATCGGCCCCTCCCGCCGGCGCCGGAACGGGAACGCTCGTCCCGTGAGCACGGCGCCGTCGCGCTCGACGTCCGGATGCGGGTCACGGGAGTCGACGGCGGGCGGGCGGATTACCGGTGAGCGCGCGCACCCGTCAGGATGGCGAGGAGACGATCTCGGCGGAGGGAGCGCCCGGCGTGGAGCGAGTCGACTGGGAGCAGGTGGTGTCCGCGGCGACGCGGGCACCGTCGATCCACAACACACAGCCCTGGCGCTTCTCGGCGTCCGGGGACGTGCTGCAGCTGCGCACCGACCCGTCGCGGGCGCTGCCGGTGCTCGATCCCACCGGGCGGCAGCGCGTCATCAGCTGCGGCGTCGCCGTCGAGTTCGCCCTGGTGGCGCTGCGGGCCACCGGCTGGGAGGCCGGCGTCGACCTGTTGCCCGACGCCGGCGATCCCGACCACCTGGCCACGGTCCGGGTCACCGGCGAGCGGGAGCCGACGGACGACGAGAGCGCGCTGGCAGCGGCGATCGAACAGCGGCACACCGAGCGCGCCCCGTTCGAGGCACGCGCGGTGCCAGGGCAGCTGATCGACCGGCTGCAGCGGGAGGCGGGCGCCTTCGGCGTCTGGGTGAAGCCGATCGACCGGTCCGAGGAGGAGGTCGCCACCGTCTTCCTCATCTCCCGGGCCGAGGAACTGGAGCAGGGCGAACCCGCCTACCGCGCCGAGCTGGAGCGGTGGCTGCGCACCGACCCGGGTGCCCCGGACGGCGTCCCCATCGGCGCCGTGCCCAGCGAGGATCCCGCGACCCGGCCGTCGAACTGGCTCATCCGCGACTTCGTCGTCGGCTCCCGGACGTCGACAGCTCCGGTGCCGGTGGATCCCGATGCTCCGCCGCCACCGGTCGAGCGCCCCGCCGTCCTCCTCCTGGGGACGATGAACGACGACCGGCGGGCGTGGCTGGAGGCCGGCCGCGCGCTGGGCCGGCTGCTCCTGCGCATCACCGACGCCGGCCTGGTCGCCTCGCCGCTCACCCAGGCGCTGGACTGGCCGGCCACCCGTCGCCAGCTCACCACCCGGCTGTCCCTGGTCGGCCATCCGCAGATGCTGCTGCGGCTCGGTCACCCGGCCACGCGCGGGACGCCCAGCGGCCGGCGCCCGGTGCAGGAGGTCTTGCACACCGACTGACCGTGCGGGGCCCGCCCCTCAGCCGGCCCAGGGGCTGTCGAACGCGTCGATCGTCTCCGCGACGGGCCGCCGCCCGGTGCGCGGCACGGGCTCGGCGCTGACCGGCGCCCAGCCGAGCCGCACCAGCACCTGGGGCTCGGCGCGGTCGTCCAGGCACACGCGGCGGAGCTCCTCGCGGGTCTCGGACACCTCGAGCGGCTGGCTGATCGGATCGGTGGCCAGGCCGTTGCGGGTGGCGGTGAGCAGCACGGCGCTGAGCGCCTCACCGGCGCGCATGCGGTCCACCGGCCGGTCGGCCGCGGTGGCGAGCAGGACGACGACCGTGCCGTCGGACTCCCCGGTGCCGAGCACGTTGTCCCGCTGCGAGGCCTCGGCGACGTGCCGGACCGGCACCGTGCCGTGGGCGGCTTCCGGCACGTTGTCGGCGGGCACCCCGGCCTCGGACCCCCGCGCACGGCCGGTCCAGGCCGCCAGCTCCTGGGCCACGCCGGGCGTCAGGGCCTGCTGGACGGCGGCGTGCTCCACCAGGAAGCCCACCGTCCGCAGCTCCCGCGTGCTGCGGACGACGTGCAGCCGGGCGTCGTGGTCGACCGCCGCGCGGGCCGCCTCGGCCAGGAACTCCGGCGGGACCGGCCAGGTGGAGAACACCCGCCGGTCGCTGTGCCGGTGCTCGATGGCGCGGGCCAGAGCCAGGTCGTCCGGCGTCGGCTCGGCCGGCCGGATCTCCACCGCGGCCAGGTGCTCCGGGTGCGCCGGGTCCGGCAGCCGGTGCACCGTGCTCGCGTGCCCGGTCGCCAGCAGGGCCACCTGCAGGTGGTGGAGCGCGGCGCCGCAGCTGAGCGAGAGGTCGCGGCCCTCCGGGTCGATGGCCGGCAGGGCACGCGAGCGGTCGGCGAACAGGTGGATCGACGAGGGGCCGATCCGCCAGCGCCACGGCTGGGAGTTGTGCACCGACGGTGCGCGGTTGGCCAGGTCGATCGCGGCGGTCACGGTCGTCCGGTCGATCCGGTCGATCAGCACGGCTGCTCCTCGGGGTGGGGGGTGGGCAAGGGACGGCGCGGCGCGCGGCGGCGCACGCGGAGCCCGGCCGCCAGCACCGCCAGGCCGTAGCCGAAGCAGACGGGCTGGAGCCAGAAGAACGTCCGGATGATCAGGACCTGGCCGACGATCCAGCCGGCCAGCGCGGCCCCCGCCACCGCCGCCAGGTCGCCGGTGCGGGGCGAGCGCCGCCAGCCGGCCACCGCTGCGAGCCCCATCGGGACGGCCACGGTCGCGCCGAGCGCGACGCCGCCCAGTACCTGGCTGTGGGCGGGCAGCCGAGCGCGGATGGTCGGGCCGAGGTCGACGCCGCCGCCCACGAGGCCGACGACACCGGCCGCCGCGGTGGTCGACATCGCCCCGCAGGCGACCGCGAGCGGGCGCGTCACGGTCGCTCCCCGGGCTGCCGGGACGGTACGGCGGTCAGCGCGTCCGCGATGCCGGAGGCCCAGCGGGCGATCCCCGGCCAGTCCCGGTGGTCCCCGGCTTCCTGCCCGGTGAGCAGGTAGAACAGCCGGCCCCACAGGGGCACGCCGGTCATCGTCACGACGCCGCCGAACATCCGGTGGTCGCGCGCAGCGAGGCCGGGCGGGAAGGCCTGCGCGATCCGACGTGCCTCCACCTCCGTCATGCGCGTCGTGACCCGGCCACGGGGGTGCAGACCCCCGACGCTGAAGCACCACAGCGGCGGGCCGGACGGCACCCGCGCGAGCAGGTCCAGCGCCGGGGGCAGCCAGGCCATGTTGTGGACTGCGCTGCCGACGACGACGGCGTCGAAGCGGGTGGGGTCGACGTCCGGACCGGCAGCCGTGCAGGTGACGTCGTGCCCGGCGCTCCGGAGCACCTCCGCCACGTGCTCGGCCACCCCGGCGGTGGAGCCGTCGGCGGTGGCGTAGGCGACGAGGACTCGGGTGCGGGCGGCCATGTCCCCAGGCTGCTGGGACGACCGACGGACGGGCGAGGGTCCGAGGACCCGTCACGTCGGGACCGACGGTCATTCGGGACCTTCGTCCCTGAGCAGGACGGCGTCCGGAGGACCTAGCCTCGGCCTCGGCACCCGTCGCCCGACGGAAGGTGCACGCGGAGAGGGGCGCACGTGAGCAGTACCGACGAGAGCCGGCAGATCCAGGTGTTCCTGCTCGACGACCACGAGGTCGTCCGCCGCGGGGTCGCCGACGTCCTGGAGAGCGACGAGGGGATCACCGTCGTCGGTGAGGCCAAGAACGCGGCCGAGGCGCTGGCCCGCGTTCCGGCGCTGCGGCCCGACGTGGCGGTCCTCGACGTCCGCCTGCCCGACGGCGACGGGGTGAGCGTCTGCCGCGAGCTGCGGTCCCGCATGCCGGAGCTGAAGGTCATCATGCTCACCAGCTACAGCGACGACGAGGCGCTGTTCGAGGCGATCATGGCCGGCGCCTCGGGCTACCTGCTCAAGCAGATCCTCGGCCAGGACCTGGTCAGCGCGGTGCGCACGGTCGCCGCCGGCGGATCGCTGCTCGATCCGGCCGCGACGACGGCGGTGCTGGAGCGGATGCGCCGCGACGCCGAGCCCGCCGGGCCTCTGGCGAAGCTGTCCGAGCAGGAGCGGACCGTGCTCGAGCTGATCGGCGAGGGCCTGACCAACCGGCAGATCGGCGAGCGGATGTTCCTCGCCGAGAAGACGGTGAAGAACTACGTCTCGCACCTGCTGGCCAAGCTCGGGCTCGAACGGCGTACCCAGGCGGCCGTCCTGGCCACCGAGCTGCGCAGCGGAACGACCGCTCCGCGCCAGCGCTGACCCCGCGGGCCGGCCGCACGATCAGCGCAGCGGCACCCGCCAATCGAGCCGGGTGCCGCCCTCGGGCAGCGGTGCGACCGAGCACTCGCCGCCCCGGGCGCGGGCCCGATCGGCCATGTTGTTCAGGCCGCTGCGCGCTGCCCGGGGGTCGATGCCCCGGCCGTCGTCGAGGACGTCGACCACGATCTCGTCGGCGACGTCCAGCGTCAGCGTCACGTGCGCGGCCCCGGAGTGGCGAACGGCGTTGCTCACCGCCTCGCGGACGACGGCCTCGACGTCGGCGGCCAGTGCCCCGGTCACCAGGCTGTCGACGGCCCCGGACATGCGGACGGTCCCCTTGATCCGATCGCCGCAGGTCGCGCTCACGATGTCCATCACCCGGCGGCGCAGGCTGTCGATGGCGTCGCCGGCCTGCGTCGTGTGCAGGTCGAAGATCGTCGTCCGGATGTCGCGGACCGTGTCGTCGAGCTGCACGACGACCCCCTGGATGCGCCGGCGCGCCTCGGCGTCGGTGAGCCGGGGGAGGACCGACTGCAGGGCCAGGCCGGCGGCGAAGACGCGCTGGATGACGTGGTCGTGGAGGTCGCGGGCGATCCGGTCGCGGTCCTCGTAGACGTCGAGCTGCCGGGCCAGCCGCTGGCGGGCGGCCATGTCCAGCGCGAGGCCCGCCTGGTCGGCGAACGCGGTGACCAACGGGGCCACGGCCGGATCGAACGGCGGCCGCCCGGCCCGGCGGACCACGGCGACGACCGCCCGGCTGGCGTGCGTGCCCTGCAGCGCGAAGGCCAGGCACGGACCCCAGTCCGTGGTGCCGTGCGGGCCGGCGTAGTCGAGGCCGGTGAGGTCGAGGAACACCACTCCGTCGGCATCTTCCACCCCGGAGATGACTGCGCTGTCGGCCGGCGCGATGCGGTTGCCGACGGCGTCCTCGAGACCCTCGCCGTACTGGACGGTGACCTCGTAGCGGCCGTCGACGGGGTCCGGGCCGGTGACGATCCAGGCCGCCTCGGCGTCGATCAGCGCGGCCACCCGCTCGGTGATGAGACCCAGCGCGGCGTCGGACGACGGGGCGTCGAGCAGGGCGGCACGGACGTCGGACACGACGGCCAGCCACCGTCGCCGGACCTCGCCCTCCTCGTACATCCGGGCGTTGTCGATCGCGATGCCCGCGGCGCCGGCGAGCGCCGTGAGCACCGCCTCGTCCTCGGCGGTGAACTCCCCGTGCTGCTTCTCGGTCATGTAGAGGTTGCCGAACACCACGCCGCGGACGAGCACGGGCACGCCGAGGAAGCTGTGCATCTGGGGGTGGTGCGGCGGGAACCCGACCGATGCGGGGTGCATGCCCAGGTCGGGGATGCGCAGCGGGTACGGATCGGTGATCAACTGCCCCAGGACGCCCTTGCCCTCGGGCAGGTGGCCCATGCGCGCGGCGAGCTCCTCGTCGATGCCGACGTAGATGAAGGCCGCGAGGCCGCCACGGTCGCCGAGGACCCCCAGGGCGCCGTAGCGGGCGTCGACGAGCTCGACGGCCGACTCGACGATCCGGCGCAGTGTGCTGTCGAGGTCCAGGCCGGTGGAGACGCTGAGGAAGGCGTCGAGGAGGTGCTGGATGCGTTCCTGGCTGCGGGCGACGGCGCTCAGCCGCTCCTGCACCTCGTCGATCAACTCGGTCAGGCGCATCCCCGACAGTGGCGATTCGGGTCGCGCGGAGTGCGGGTCGTCACCTCGTCCGGCCACGGCGCTCACCCCCTGTGGTGACGATGGCACGGTCCCGGCTGCGGAGGAAGGCGTGCCCGCGCAGCCCGGACCGGGCCGTCACGCCGGGACGGGGACGCCGGGGGCCCCTCCGGAGGGGAGCGCCGCGCGCCAGCCGTCGATCATCTCCATGCGCACCATGATCAGGCACCGGTCCGCCGGCGCGAGACGGTCGTCGGGGACCGGGCCGGGGGTCGCCGCAGGCACCGCCGTGATGCGCGCCGGACCGACGACGGTGACGCTCCACTCGGTCAGCCCACCGACGGGGCAGAAGTCGACCTGGAACGCGACGACGGACCGGCGGACCGCGGCCGCGATCGGGCTGTCGCGGTGTGCGGTGACCAGCACGTGCCCGTCGCGCACCGTGTACGGCAGGGGGACGACGGCCGGCAGGGCCCGGTCGGTGAACGCCAGCCGCCCGACGTGCGACGCGCTCAGCAACGCCAGGCACGCCTCGGCGTCCATCGGGTGCCCGGGCCAGCCGGTGCCGAGCGGGAGGACGCCGGTCACGGGCCGGCGGCGTCCCGCGCGCCGCTCGTCAACTCGGCGGCGATCCCCGCGGCCCAGGCGGCCACGGCCGTCCAGTCGCGGAAGTCACCCAGCGGGGCGCGCATCGCGGTGACCATCGCGCGCTCCGGGAAGCCGAGCAGGGCCTTGTCCAACCGGCCCGGGAAGACGCGGTGCTCGCGGGCACCGGTCACCTCCAGCAGGGGCGGGGCGTCGTGCGGCTCGTCGGGCGGGAACGGCGGCTCGCCGATCGGCCCGCTGGAGAACAGCCACACCGGCCGGTCGCGCAGCACCGCGGCGTGCGCCGAGGCCCAGTGCCGGGCCTCGTCGCGCCAGCGGCCGGCGTACACCGCGCTGCCCAGCACCACCGCATCGGAGCCGGCCGGATCAGGGTTGCGCTCGATCGGCACGCTCACGGCGGCCACGCCCGCCTCCTGCAGGGCCCGGGCGATCGCGTCGCCGATCTCGTGCGTGGCGCCGTGCTTGCTGCCCGTCGTCACGAGGACCGACCGGGGCGCGCCCGCGGGCCCGATCATCGGGGCCCCTCCCGGCCGAGGGGGACGACGGCGACGGGACACCCGGCCCGGTGCAGCACGCCGTGCGTGGTCGATCCCAGCCGGGCCAGCCACGTGCGGTGGCGGTGGCCCAGCACCAGGAGTTCCGCGGTGGCAGAGGCCTCGAGCAGCGCGGTGGCCGGCCGGGCGCGAACCACGACCTCGCGCACCTCGACGTCCGGTGCCTTCTCCGCCCAGCCGGCCAGCGCCTCGGCGAGCAGGCGCCGCTCGGCCTCCTCGACGCCGTCCCAGTCGACCAGCGGACCGAAGCCGCCCACGGCCGCTTCCAGGGTCGGGTCCCGCCAGGCGTGCACCGCCACGAGTTCGGCGCCGCGGGCGGCGGCCTCCTCGAACGCGAAGGCCAGGACCTCGTCGTCGCCGCGGCCGCCACCCTCCACGCCGACCACCACCGTGGCCGACCGCTCGACGTCCTCCCCGGTCTCCTCCGGGAGCACCACGACCGGGCAGTGCGCGTGCTGCACGACCCCGGTGGCGGTGGAGCCCAGCAGCAGGCCGGTGACGCCGCCGGCACCGTGGTTGCCCAGTACGAGCAGCGCGGCGTGCTGGGAGAGGCTGCGCAGCACGTCGACGGGGTAGCCGTCGAGCACGGTCGCCGGGACGTCGGACAGGCCCGTGGCCTCCTCGACCGCCGTGGCCGCCGATCGCACGAGCAGCTCGGCGCCCTCGCGCAGCATCGCCCCGACCTCGGGGGTGGCCGCCGACCCGTCGGGTCCTTCGCCCTGCCACGGCGTCACGTGCACCAACTGCAGCGGCAGGGACCTGCGGCGGGCGACGCCGGCCGCGTAGACGGCGGCCCGGATCGAGGCGTCGGAGCCGTCCACCCCGACGACCACCGGGGTGCCGGGCAGGAGCGGGCTCGCGGTCATCGGGTGCCTCCGGTCGAGGCGGTCGAGGCGGTGGGCGCGGTGGGCGCGGCGCTGGCCCGCACGCCGACCAGCCCGCCGACGGTGCCGGCGATCTCGCGGAGCGCCTGTTCCTCGGTGGCGGCATCGGGGGACGGGGTGCCGTGCACGCGCCGGACGGTGGCCACGCCCTGGTCGACACCGACCTCGTAGGCGCCGGGCTCACCCGTGTAGTTCTCCACGAGGCCGAGCAGTTCGTCGCGCAGGTGCTCGTCGGGGCGGACGAGGGTGCGCAGCAGGTCCCGTCGGCTGACGATGCCGGCCAGCCGCCCGTGCTCGAGCACCGGGACGCTGCGCAGGCCGCCGTCGAGGAACAGCCGGGCGAGGTCGGCGATGTCGGCGGCACCGTCGACCGTCCGGACGTCGGCGGTCATCGCCGCACCGATCAGGGCCGGTGGCACCGGCCCTGTGTCCTCGTCGCGGCGAAGGTGCCGCCGCGGGTCGGCCGGGACCCGCTCGCGGAGGAGGTCGGCCTCGGCGACGATGCCGATGAGGTGCTCGTCGTCGTCGACGACGGGCAGGGCGGCGAACCCCCGCCCGGCCATCACCTCGGCCGCGTACTTGACGGCCGTCCCCGGTCCCACGGTGACGACCTCACGGGTCATGACGTCTCTGGCCTGCACGGGGTCCTCCTCGTCGGGTGGTGCGACCATAGGCGAACCACCCGCCCCGGCGCAGGGTCCGCGGGCGGATGGCGGCAGGACCTAGGTCCCGGGACGGCGGGTGGGGCGGACGGACCCGTGACATCGCCCGACACGTCCGCGAGGGTGGTGCCGGACGGAGGGAGATCCATGCGACTGCGGTCCAGGGTGTTGCGCGCCGGGATGCAACGCCGGGTGAACCGTCAGGTACGCCGGCAGCACCAGGACGTGCCGGCCGCCGACGGGGCAGCCGTCACGGAGGCGGACATCGCCGGCCTGCCGGCCCCCGCCCAGCGTTGGCTGCGCACCGCGGGGGTCGTGGGCCGGCCCCGCGACCGGACGCTGCAGGCGCACTGGGAGGGTCACTTCCGGTTGCGCCCCCGTGGGCGGTGGTTGCCGTTCGAGGCCTGGCAGCGCAACACCGCCTCGCGGGTGACCCGGCTCTACCGGATGCGCATCGACCTGGCCCGCGTGCTGCCCATTGTCGGCGTCGACAGCTACCTCGACGGGCACGGCCGGATGCGCGCCCGGTTGCTCGGCGTGGTGCCCGTCGCCGCCGGGTCCGGCCCCGAGTTCGACGTCGGCGAACTCGTCACCTGGCTCGACGACGCGGTCCTGCTGGCCCCGTCCATGCTCCTGGCGCCGACGGTCACGTGGGGCGAGGTCGACGAGTCGACGTTCGACGTCGGCGTCACGGACGGCGGCCGGACGGCGACGGTCCGGGTGCGGATGGACGGCTCCGGCCGGGTGCGGGACGTAGCCACCGACGACCGGTTCTGCGCGCTGCCCTCGGGCCCGGTGCGGGCACGCTGGACCACCCCGGTCGACGCGTGGATGACGGTCGAGGGTCGCCCCGTGCCGATGTACGCCCGCGCGATCTGGGACCTGCCGGAGGGGCGGTGGACCTACGCCCGGGCGCGGCTGGACCGGCACGGCCTCGCCTGGGACGGCCAGGGGGACGCCGAGCGCTGAGCCGTCCCGGGCGGGGCAGTGCCAGAGGTCCCTGCCCGGACGGCGACGTTCGGCGGTGTCGGGCGGGACCCGTCCGGGCCACGCTCGGCGGCGTCCTGCGACCCCGAGGAGCCCTCGTGACCGAGAACCGGACCTACCCCGTGCGCG
Organism: uncultured Actinomycetota bacterium; assembly: GCA_963723745.1. Lineage (GTDB taxonomy): Bacteria > Actinomycetota > Actinomycetes > Mycobacteriales > Geodermatophilaceae > CAVRRZ01. Next base: position 400,615 of record CAVRRZ010000005.1, on the reverse strand, counting down.
TCGACGCCGTCCTGGATCCAGGACTCTCGCGGTGGCTGTGGCTGGTGAAGTGGCTGCTGCTCATCCCGCACTTCGTCGTCCTGGCCTTCTTGTGGCTGGCCTACGTGGTGCTCGGCGTCATCGCCTTCTTCGCGATCCTGTTCACCGCCCGGTACCCGCGGGCGCTGTTCGACTTCAACGTCGGTGTGCTGCGCTGGAGCTGGCGGGTGTACTACTACGGCTACGGCGCCCTGGGCACCGACCGGTACCCGCCGTTCACCCTCGCCGACGTCCCCGACTACCCCGCTCGCCTGGACGTCCCGTACCCCGAGCGACTCTCCCGCGGGCTCGTGCTGGTCAAGTGGTGGCTGCTGGCGTTGCCGCACTACCTGGTGCTGGCCGTCTTCATCGGCGGCGGCATCTGGCTGGGCACCCGTCCGGGCACCGACGACGGCTGGGACTTCGGCTGGGCCGCCGGGGGACTGGTCGGCCTGCTGGTGTTCATCGCGGCCGTGGTGCTGCTGTTCACCGGCCGCTACCCGCAGCCGCTCTACGACTTCGTGATGGGCATGGACCGCTGGGCGCTCCGGGTGGCCGCGTACGCCGGGCTGATGACCGACGCCTACCCGCCGTTCCGCTTGGACATGGGCGGTGCCGACCCCGGGTCCCGGCCGGTCGCCCCGACTCCGGTCGTGCCGCCCGGTGGGGCCGCGGCGCCGGCGCCGGCCGCGCCGGCTCGCGGGAGCACCTGGACGGCGGGCCGCATCGTGACCGTCGTCATCGGCTCGCTGCTGCTGTTCGCCGCCACCGGCCTGCTCGGCGGCGGAGGCGCCCTGCTCTGGGCCGACCAGACGCAGCGCGACGACGACGGCTACCTCCGGACGCCGGACGTCGACGTCAGCACGGACGGGTACGCGCTGACCACCGAGGACATCCGGTTCGACATCAGCGGTGAGCAGTGGGTGGTCGACGACCTGCTCGGGACGGCCCGCCTCGAGGTCACCCCGCAGGATCCGGACGACGAGATCTTCGTCGGCGTGGCGCGCACCGTCGACCTCGCCCGCTACCTCGGCGGCGTGGCGCACCGGGTGTTCGACGAGTTCGGTCCCGGCTGGCGGGCCGGCCGGAACATGACCGACGTGGCGGGGGGCGCACCCAGTGCCCCGCCGGGCGAGATCGACTTCTGGGTGGCGCGGACCGCCGGGAGCGGCACCCAGGTGCTGGACTGGCGTCCGGCCGACGGGAGCTGGACCGTCGTCGTCATGAACGCCGATGGCGGGCCGGGCGTCGACGTCGAGGCGCGCGTCGGGGCCACCGTCCCCGGGCTGACCGGGTTCTCCGCTGCGCTGCTGGTCGCCGGCGCGGTCCTGCTGGCCATCGGCGCCCTGATGATCGCCCTCGCCGTCCACCGTGCGCACCGCCTGCCGCCGTCGGGCATGCAGCCGGCGTACGGCACGGTTCCACCGCCGTCCCCTCCGCCGGTCGGCGGCCCGCCGCCGATGCCCGCCGGGTCCGGCGCCGGGCGCTGACCGGTCGCCTTCCGGCCGAGTCCGAGCGCCCCCGGCCAGGCGCGGCCGAGCAGGTCGGCCAGTGGGGGAACGCCGAGCATCGCGACGAGCGCGCAGAGGTCGGCGCCCGCCATCCACAGCAGCAGCCGGTTGCTCCGCGGGTCCACGGCGGGCCGCCGCGCTCACCGCGCCCAGCGCCGCCCATCCGCCGCGGTCGATCCGGACGGCCATGCCCACCGCCCTCCACCCGTGTGCCACCGGGGCGAGGCGTCGACGCCGACGAGCAGGTTCAGCAGCCCGCCCACGGCCACGCCCGCGGCGGCTCCGCCGACCACGTCCAGCGGAGCATGCCCACCCAGGTAGACGCGGGCCACGGAGTTGAGGACGGCGAGGCCGATCAGCACGACCAGTTGCCAGCGGCGCCGCAGGTAGGGGGCGACCAGGACGACGATGGCGAAGGCGATGACGGCGTGGCCGGAGGGGAAGGACAGGCCGGCCGAGGGCACGTCGCGCAGGACGGCGTCGGGGATCGTCGTGCCCGGCCGCTCGCGGTGCACGAGTGCCTTGAGCACGTCCCGCTCCACGACCAGCTTGAGCGGCACGAGCAGGACGAGGGCGAGGGCCGGCCGCCACCTGCGGAGTACCAGGGCTACTGCGGCGACGATCAGCGGCATGCCGAGGACGCCCAGCGTCTGGAACGCCCAGAACGGCCACTGCAGGACGTCGGGCCAGCCGTTGACCGCCCGGAACACCGCCCGTTCCACGCGACCGACGGTCCCGGGCGCGACCAGCACCGCCGTCCCGGCCGCGACCGCCGTCCCCGCGACCACGGCGGTGAGGTCACGGCGCCGTCGGCGGACGGTCACCGGCCTCCTCCACTGGTCCGGCCGGGCGCCGCGGACCCGGCGACGACCGGTGGGTGGGCACCGACGCTCCGTCGCCAGAGCAGCCAGCAGACCGCCCCGACGGGGATCGGGAGGAACCAGGTGAGGAACCGGAACACGAGCACGGCGCCGGCGGCCGCAGCCGCGTCCACTCCCACGGTGGCCAGGCCGGCCACGTAGCTGAGCTCGGCGACCCCCAGCCCACCCGGTGTGATCGGGACGATCGTGACCAGCCGGGTGATCGCGAAGACCGCCAGCACCTGGGCCCACGAGGTGTCCCCGTCCAGGCCGTCCACGAACTGCACCGAGGCCAGCAGGACCACGAAGAGCAGCGCGTGGCTGATCAGTGCGGCCGCGGTGAGCGCGACCCAGCGGTGGCGCAGCAGGTCCTCCGCGCCGGCGCGGAAGGAGTCCGCGTGCTCCGCCCAGCCGGTCGGGGCCGGTCGGTGCAGCCGACGCAGCAGCGGGGTGAGCGCCCGCTGGGCGGTACGCCCCAGCAGTCTGGCCGTGCCCCGGTGCACCACGGCGACCGCGAGGACGATCACGACCGCGACGAGGACGCCCAGTCCGCTCGTCGCGGCCACGGCCAGTGCCCCGGTGTGCTCGCCGGTGAGGGCGAGGGCGGTCAGTGCGAGCACCGGCACGGCGAGCTTGACCAGGTTGTTCCAGATGCCCGTGACGCCGACGGCGCGCGTGATCGTTCCGGGGGAGTGGCCGAAGGACGCGTACATCGCCGCGATCGTCCCGACGCCGAAGGCGAACCCCACCGGAACGGTGTTGGCGACGGCGGTGGAGGCCTCCTCGGCCATGATCGCCTGGCGCCAGCCGAGGCCGGGCATGGCGGCCACCCAGAGCGCCGCGTAGGAGACGAGGTTGAGCAGCCCCACCGCGACCAGCACCGTTGTCTCGGCAGCAGACATCGCCTGGATGTGCGCCCACGCTTGGCCGTAGTCGGCGACCTGAGGCAGGGCGAAGGCGAAGATCACGATCACGACCGCGACGGGGAGCCCGATGCGTCCCACGGGTCCGGACAGCCGTCTCCGCCACCGACGCTGGGACGGCTCCCGCGGTCGGCGCGGGCCGGCGGCCGCGGTCACAGGAACAGGCGGTGCTCGAGCCGGGTGGTCAGGGCCGATCCGAGCAGTGCCGGTGCCCAGAACACGAGCACCCGGAACACGAGGACGGCGGCGCAGGCGGCCGCCAGTGGCGCGCCGAGTGCGCTGAGCGCCAGCAGCAGCGCCACGTCGGCGGCGACGGGCGCCCCGGTGGCGGGGACGACCGTCCAGAGCAGGTGCAGCGCGGCGTAGATGGTCACCGTCGCCAGCAGCGGCACCTGGCCACCGACACCGTGCAGGGCGGCGGCGAGCGCGGCCGCCTCCATCCCGATGCCGAGGGCGGCCCAGCTCAGCAGCACTGCCCACCTGCGGGGATCGGCCAGTGGGCCGGCCGGGTCCCGCACCAGGACGCGTACCAGGCCCCGTCCGTCATGCCGGTCGGCGCCGCCGGCCGCCCCGGCTGCCCGGTCGGCCGGCCGACCGCGGGCGAGCCACTGGCCGCCGAGCACCAGCGCCCAGGCGACCAGCCCGAGGAGCACCGACGAGAGGATCGCGTCGGGGGTGTGCCAGGTGGTGAGCGCACCCTCGACACCGGCGAGGACCAGCGTGCCCAGGGCCACCACGACGGCGGCGACGACGCTGGCGGCGGCGAAGCGGTCGACCGCCCGGACGGCGGGCCCGGGCGTGACCCCCGCCCGCTCCAGGAAGCGGGCCGCCGCCCGCCGCCATCCTGCGCGCCCGTACAGCAGCGAGGCCCCGTCGGCGACCATCGAGGCACCGAACGTGCGTCCCGGCGCCAGCCGGCGCTCGACGGTCGCGGTGGCCGCCATCGCCAACGCCGCCCGGGCGAGGACGGCCAGCGCGAGTGCTCCGCCCAGCCAGCGCCATCCACCCACCTCGACCGACTCGACGACCGCGGTGGCGCCGGCGAGCAGTGGGACGCCGACCACGATCAGCACCGCACCAGAGGTGACCAGCAGCCGTGGGAGCAGACCCGCCGGTGCCGCCTCCGGACGGTCCGGGTCGGGCAGCTCCAGTCGGGCGCGCACCGCCCGCCGCAGCTCACCCAGCCGCAGGCCGGTGTCCCGGACCCCGCGCCGGGTGGCCAGCGACAGCCCCAGGGGAGCCAGCCGGGGCAGCGCCTCCTCGACGGCGGGGCGGCCCAGGGCGCGGACCGCCGAGTCGGCGACCGTTCCCACGTCCAGCCGGAGGGAGAGGGAGGCCATGAGTTCGGCCACGTCGCCGGCCAGGTCGTCGTCGTCGGCGCCGGTCTCGGCGTTGCCGAAGTCCACGATCCAGGGCCGTCCCGCCCCGTCGACCAGCACGCTCGAGGTGACCAGGTCGTGGTGGGCGATGCGGGCCCGTCGCAGCAGACCCACCTGTCGCCAGGTCTCGGCCAGCAGCGCCGGTGTCAGCTCCTCCTGCGACAGGTCGTCGAGCGGTCGGCCCACCAGGTACTCCTGGACGACGACGGCGCCCCGGTCGGTCCCGCGGGCGAGCAGCACGGGCGGTACCCGCACGCCGCGCTCCCGGGCGGTCATCGCCGCCACCGCCTCGTGCTCGGCCTGCTGGCCCAGGGGCGCGACGGCGTCGGCGTCCTTGATGTCGCGCACCGCCACCAGCCGGTAGAGCCGGTAGAGCCAGTCGCGCTCGAAGCGGTCGGGGTCGAGCACCTTCACGTACACGCGGCGGCCGGTGCCGTCGACGCCCTCGAAGGGGTGCGAGCTGCGCGCCGTCACGGCGGACTCGCGCAGGTCGTGGACGGGCAGTCCGAAGCTGCGCAGCATGGCACCGACCCGCGTCCGGTCCGGGTGCCAGCGGGGGACGCCGAAGATCCAGTGCACGAGCGCGCCGATGGCCCAGCCGGTGGCCACCCCGCCGACGACGTCCAGCGGCAGGTGCGCGCCGACGTAGACACGGGCGAGCGCCACCGACCAGGCCAGCGCCCAGGCCACCCGTCGTGCCCGGCGGGAGAGGTACGGGGCCGCGGCTGCGGCCAGCGCTGCGGCGACGGCGGAGTGGCCGGAGATGAAGCCGATCCCGCTGACCGTGCCGTCGCGCAGCGCGGCGTCGACCGGGAACCCGGCCGGGCGCTCCCGCCCCACGACCCCCTTCACCAGGTCGGCGGTCAGGTAGGCCAGCAGGCCGGAGGCGAGCAGGTCGCGCGCCATGCGCCAGCGCCTGGTGAGTGCCGCGGCAGCGGCGACCACCGGTACGGCGACCACGTTGCCCAGTTGCATGACGGCCCACACGACCGGGTAGAAGATGCCGGGTAGGCCGTTGAACAGGCGGAACACGTTCAGTTCGAACAGCGACAGCTCACCGCGCTGCGCCAGCAGGAAGCCGATGCCGAGGACGGCGACCCCGAGGAACACGCGGACCAGGTCCGCGGGATACCGCTGGACAGCTCCGTCGGGGCTGCGCGGGGCAGGTCGCGGTTCTCGCAGCCGCGCCTGGGCGGACGTCCCGGTCGCCATGCCTCAGTCCACCGCATCCCGGCGACCAGCGGGGAGGGTCTTGCGCCCCCGAGACGTCCGGGTCGTCGGTCCGGCGTGCGCGCCCACGACGCCGGCACCGTCGTCCGCCGGAGGGGCCCGTTCTCGCCCGGAGGCGCCTGGACCGGACAGGATGGCCGTCGAGGAGCAGTCCCGACACCGGGAGGTGCGGTGGACACGGTGCGCGGCGGGGGCCCGGTGTCCGGGAACTCCGCGCGGCGACCGTCCTGGGCCGACGGTGCCCGGCGCCGTCGGCCGTCGGGTCAGGACCGCCGCCGGCGCAGGTCGCCGCGAGCGGTCTGGGGCTGGACCGCCGTGCTCGTGACCGGCGTCGTGCTGCTGGGCCTCGAGGCCGGTGCGAACCTGGCGGCGCTTGCGGACCTCGACCGGTCCCTGGAGCGGGCGGCGCGCCGTCCGTCCTGGGCCGTCGAGCTCTCCGCGAACGTCGTGGCGTTCGCCGTACCGTTGGGGTTCCGCGTGCTGTGGGTGCCCACGGCCCTGGTGCTCGCCTGGTTCGCCCGGTGGCGGGCACTGCTCGTCTACCTCGGGACGATCTGGGTCATCGCCGCGCTCGCCGTGGTGGCGGCGGGGGACACCTCGCTGCTCCGTGGCGTGCGGAGGGGCGTGACCGGGTCGGCCGCCCACCTGGTGCTGCCCCCCTGGCCGGTGCTGGTGTTCGCCACGATCGCCACCGCCACGCTGTACGCGCTGGTGCCGGCGGGCCGGGCCCGGCGCATCGGCTGGGCCGTGGTCGTGGTGCTGATCGCGGGCCAGGTCGTCGCCCGCGTCGTGCTCGGCCAGAGCACCGCGGTGACGTCGGTGCTCAGCGCCGTCGTCGGCTGCGCCGCGGCGGCGCTCGCCTTCACCCTGCTCGTGCCGGACGACGGCTTCCCGGTGCGGTACCGGCGGGAGGTCCACGCCCACCTCGCCCTCGACGCCGCCCGGACCGCCCGGGTGCTCGCCGCGGCGCGCGACCAGCTCGGGCTGGAGCTGTCGGCCATCGAGCCTTACCGGCTCGACGGCTCGGCGGGCTCGACCCCGTGCCGGCTCCGGCTGGCCGAGGGGCCGCCGGAGCACCTCTTCGGCAAGCTCTATGCCGCCACCCACCTGCGCTCCGACCGCTGGTACAAGTTCTTCCGCGTCCTGCGCTACGGCCGGCTCGAGGACGAGGCGCCCTTCTCGTCGGTGCGCCGACTGGTCGAGCACGAGGACTACATGCTGCGACTGCTGCGCGACGGCGGCGTCGCCGTCCCCGAGCCGGTCGGCGTGGCGGAGGTGGACGCCGGCCGGGAGTACCTGCTGGTCACCGAGCTGGTGCCGGGTGCCGTGGAGATCCTCGACTCCGACGGCTCGGACGAGGTCGTGGACGACGCGCTGCGCGAGGTGCGGCGGCTCTGGTCGGCCGGAGCCGCGCATCGGGACATCAAGCCGTCCAACGTGCTGGTCCAGGGCACCCGGGTGGTGCTCGTCGACGTCTCGTTCGGGGAGCTGCGGCCCTCGCGCTGGCGGCAGGCGGTGGACCTCGCGGACATGCTGCTCGTCCTCGGGCTCCTCGTCGGCCCCGAGCGCACCCTCCACCGGGCGCGCGCCTTCTTCGACGACGACGAGCTGGCCGAGGCCTGTGCCGCGACCAGTCCGGTGACCGTCCCCCGACAGCTGCGCCGCCTGATCGACGAAGCCGGCCGGGACCTGATCGGCGAGTTCCGCGCTCTGCTGCCCGCCCGGGAGCCGCTGCAGGTGCAGCGGTGGAGCGTCCGGCGGGTGGCGCTGGCGCTGGCCACGGCGGGCGGCCTGGTGGCCGCCGGTGCGCTGCTGTGGCTGAACCTGCGGGCCGGGGGGCTCCTCTAGCTAGCGCGTCACTCGCCGCGGAGCAGCTGCTCGAACGGCGTCGCCGGGTCCGCGAACGGGTCGACGGGGGCGGCCGGCGGTCGCGCCGCCACCCGGTCGGCCAGTTCGCCCGCGGCCCGCCGGACGCGGTCGCCCAGGGCGCCGGACGGAGCGTCGCCGCTGCCCCAGTCCTCGGCCGCTGCGAAGACGGCGGTGGGCACGGGGATCGCGCGCAGGTAGCCGAACAGCGGGCGGAGTGCGTGCTCGAGCGCCAGCGAGTGCCGTGGCGTCCCGGCGGTCGCGGCCAGGAGCGCCGGCCGGCCCGACAGGGCGTCCTTGTCGAGGACGTCGAAGAAGGTCTTGAACAGCCCGCTGTAGGAGGCGGAGAAGATCGGCGTCACGGCGATCAGGCCGTCGGCGCCCACCACCGTGTCGACGGCGGCCTGCAGGGACGTGTTGGCGAAGCCGGTGACCAGGTTGTCCGCCAGGTCCCGGGCGTGCTCGCGCAGCTCGACGACCTCGACGGTGATCGACACGCCCCGTGCCTGGAGGGCGTCGACCGTCGCGGTGGTCAGCCGGTCGGCGAGCAGGCGGGTCGACGACGGGACGCCGAGCCCTGCGCTGACCACGGCGAGGGTGCGCGTGCTCATCGGGTGCTCGCCTCCTCGGGACGCGGCTGCGCTGCGGCCACCAGCGACTCGTGCGTGGGGGCGTCGGGCACGTGCGCGGGCTTGCGGGCGGCGAACTCGCGGCGCAGGACCGGCACGACCTCCTCGCCGAGGATGTCCAGCTGCTCGAGGACGGTCTTCAGTGGCAGCCCCGCGTGGTCGACGAGGAACAGCTGGCGCTGGTAGTCGCCCACGTACTCCCGGAAGCCCAGCGTCCGGTCGATGACCTGCTGAGGACTGCCGACGGTCAGCGGTGTCTCGCGGCTGAAGTCCTCGAGCGAGGGCCCGTGCCCGTACACGGGCGCGTTGTCGAAGTACGGGCGGAACTCGGCGATCGCGTCCTGGGAGTTCTTCCGGACGAACACCTGCCCACCGAGGCCGACGATCGCCTGGTCAGCGGCTCCGTGGCCGTAGTGCTCGAAGCGGCGCCGGTAGAACTCGACCATCTTCTTCGTGTGCTCGGCCGGCCAGAAGATGTGGTTGGAGAAGAACCCGTCGCCGTAGTAGGCCGCCTGCTCGGCGATCTGCGGCGAGCGGATGGAGCCGTGCCAGACGAAAGGCGGCACGCCGTCGAGCGGCCGCGGGGTCGAGGTGAAGCCCTGCAAGGGGGTGCGGAAGCGGCCCGTCCAGTCGACGACGTCCTCGCGCCACAGCCGGTGGAGGAGGGCGTAGTTCTCGACGGCGAGCTCGATGCCGTTGCGGATGTCCTGGCCGAACCAGGGGTAGACCGGTCCGGTGTTGCCCCGGCCGAGCATGAGGTCCACCCGGCCACCCGCGAGGTGCTGGAGCATCGCGTAGTCCTCGGCGATCTTCACCGGGTCGTTGGTGGTGATCAGCGTGGTGGCGGTCGACAGCTGCAGCGTCCGGGTCTGCGCGGCGAGGAAGGCCAGCGTGGTCGTGGGGGAGGAGGAGAAGAACGGCGGGTTGTGATGCTCGCCGAGGGCGAAGACGTCGAGGCCGACCTCCTCCGTCTTGCGCGCGATGGTCAGCACGGCCTGGAGCCGCTCGGCCTCGGACGGGGTGCGCCCGGTGGTCGGGTCGGCGGTGATGTCGCTGACCGAGAAGACGCCGAACTGCATGTCGCTCCCTTGATTGAAATCGCAACTACCTATGCCCTGCCAACAGCGGACGGCGCCCCGGTATGCCCGCCCGCTGTGCTTCTCCCGTTCTGCCCGCCGGAGCGGCGCGACGACACAGGGTGAGCGTCCGGCTGCGGGGCGCCGAGATGTGGCCGTGTCGTGTCACGAGGGGATCACGGCGCGTCGTGGTCCGCGCGCCACGCCGGACCGGCTCTGCGACGGTCGTGCCGAGGCCGTCGTCCAGGGCGCGGCCTCGCAGCACATGGGAACCGGCCGGGCAGCCCGCTGGACGACGGGTCGAGGTCGGTGGGGGAGGGGGAACTGGATGTCGGGTCGTGCGTACGTCATGGAGGGCAACCGGGTCGAGGAGCGCGGGACGTCGGAGGACGGTGGAGCCGGGCAGCCGTCGGCCGGGCTGACCGACCTGCTCGGCACCGGGCCCCTGTTCGAGATCGCCCGCCGCGGCTACGACCGGCTGGCGGTCGACGCCTACGTGCAGGAGGCGGAGGAGGATCGGCGTTCGCTGCGCCGCCATCTGCACTCCGTCCTCGAGCGCTACCACGCGGCTGCGACCGCGCTGGTCGACGCCCGGCGGCGCCCCGAGGACCGCGCGGAGGAGATCCTCGCCGAGGCGCGGGCCGAGGCCCAGGCGCGCATGGCCAACGTGACCGCGCTGCGCGAGGCGGCGACGGTGGCCCGCGAGGAGGCGCGCAGGGAGCGCGCCGTCGCGGCGGCCGAGCTCACCCGGGCGCGCCAGGAGGCCGAGGCGCTGCTGCAGGAGGCCTCCGCGCTGCGCGAGGAGGCCGAGCGGGTCCGGGCGGACGCGGAGGCGACCGCCGCCCTGCGCCGGGCGGCGCTGGAGACCGAGATGGCGGACCTGCGCCGCCAGCGGGACGAGGCCCGCGCCTACCTGCGCCGGCTCACCGGCCAGATCGAACGGGCCCTTCAGTCGCTCACCGCCGTCCTCCCGGACGACGCCAGCGCGCTCACGGAGGGCCGCGAGCCGGTCGCCGGCTGAAAGTGCCAGGAACTCGCACGCGGGGGCTGCGTCCTGCGCGGGTGGCAGGGTGAGAACCTGTCGCCACCGGCGGAGGGCGCCGGGGCGTGAAACGGAGGTCGGTCGTGGTGGATCAGGGCGTCGCCGAGTCGGTGCAGATCGAGGGCGGGATCCTCGTCGGGCACGACGGTTCCGAGAACGCGCAACACGCCCTTCGGTGGGCCGGAGAACTGGCCCGGCGCGCGGACATGGACCTGCACGTCATGCGCAGCTGGAGCATGACCACCGCTCCCCGGCCGAGCTCCTGGACGCCCGGCTACGTGCCGCCCATGGAGGATTGGGCCGCCGCGGTCTTCGAGGAGCTGACCCGGCACGTTCGGGCCGCGAACCTCGCCCCGTCGGTACGGGTGACCTGTCACGTCGTCCACCGCTCGCCGGCCAAGGGCCTCATCGAGGCCGCTGCGGGCGCCGACCTGGTGGTCGTGGGTGCGCGCGGCCGCGGCGGGTTCAGCGGCCTGCTCCTGGGCTCGGTGAGCGACCAGGTCGTCCACCACGCCCCGTGCCCGGTCACCGTGATCCGCGCCGGCACAGGCAAGGGCCTCGTCGAGGGCCACAGCACGCTCCCCGCCTGACCGGACGGGCGGCTGATGCCGCAGGGCCCCGTGTCGGCGGACTTCGTCCGGGCACACACGCGTCCGGCACGGCCGGCGCTGGTGCCCGAGGTGCTCCTGCACGTGGCCGACGACGTCGTCGCCCTGTGGGAGGCGATGGAGGACGCCGCCGGCGGTGCGGGTGACCAACCGCCCTTCTGGGCGGCGGCCTGGCCCGGTGGCCAGGCCCTGGCACGGGTGGTGCTCGACGCCCCCGCGCTGGTGACCGGACGGCGGGTGCTCGACCTCGGCGCGGGCAGCGGCCTGGTGGGGATCGCGGCGGCGCTGGCCGGCGCGGCCGAGGTGGTGGCCAGCGAGGTCGATCCGTTCGGGCAGGCCGCCATCGCGGTCAATGCCGCCCTCAACGGGGTCGGGCCGGTCCGGGTCGTCGGGGACCTGCTCGCCGGCGCCTTCCCGGACGGCATCGACGTCGTCCTGGCCGGCGACGTCTGCTACGACCGGGGAATGACCGAGCGGGTGCTGCCCTTCCTCGACCGTGCTCGTCGAGTCGGTGCCGACGTCCTGCTCGGCGACCCGGGCCGGCCCTACCTCCCGGTCGAGCGCCTGGTCGAGGTGGCCGTCCACGACGTGCCGGAGACCGAAGGGGACGGCCTCCGCCCGACCACCGTCTGGCGGGTGGTCGCACCCGGGACGCGAGAAGGGTCACGTCCGGAATAGCGCCCTTCGATTGTCACGGAGCGATAACGACGGCTACGTTGGGCCGGTCCGGCCGGTCGTTGCATCCCCCGCCGGGGGGTCCGCGCCGGGCGCCGCCGAGTCGTCCGCTTCCGCCAGGGACGAGCCGGGGACCCACCGTAGTTCCGGGGTGAATCCTGCTGTCGAGCCGCGTGCTCGAGGGCCGGTAGGGCCGCTTCCCGCCCGAACCCGTCAGCTAACTCGGTAGGCGGCTGACGGAAGAAACGGTTCATGAGCCTGCGCACCTCCTCGAACGCTGACCGCCCCGCCCGTCCCCTCCGCTCCCGCCTTCGCCCGCCCTCCGCCGTCCGGCGACCCGGGGTCTACCTGAGCACCGCGGCGGCCGGCGCCCTCCTCGTCGGGGTGATCACCGCCGGTGAGCCCCCCGCCCAGGCCGAGCCCGTCGCGGCCGTGAGCATCGCCGACCAGCTCGGCATCTCCGCGGCGACGTCCACCGCCACGGTCGACCAGCAGCTGGCCCCGCTCCAGGAGCTGGCAGCCAGCCGGAGCGAGCGTGCCGCCGAGCAGGCCGAGGCCGCCAAGGCACAGGAGGCCAAGGACGCTGCCGTCCGCGAGGCCAAGCGCAAGGCGGCCGAGGAGGCCGCGCGCAAGGAGGCCGCGCGCCAGGAGGCCGCGCGCAAGGAGGCCGCCCGCAAGGCCGCCGCCGAGCAGGCCGCGCGCGAGGAGGCCGCCCGGGCCGCCGAGGCCGAGGCTGCCCGCGAGGCCGCGCCCGCAGCCGCTCCGGCCGCCTCGCCGTCGGGTTCCTACCAGGACTACGCGCTGAGCAAGCTCGGTGGCGACTCCGCGCAGTTCTCCTGCCTGGAGAGCCTGTGGGGCAAGGAGAGCGGCTGGAACCCGAACGCCCAGAACCCGACCAGCACCGCGTACGGCATCGCCCAGTTCCTCGACTCGACCTGGGCCTCGACGGGGATCGCCAAGACCTCTGACGGCTACCGCCAGATCGACGCCGGGTTGATCTACATCAACAACCGGTACGGCTCGCCGTGCGCCGCCTGGGGGCACTCGCAGGCCAACAACTGGTACTGAGCCCCGGCCGCCGCGCGGCGGCAGGACACGAGGAGGGCCCGGGTGCGCTGCACCCGGGCCCTCCTGCGTGCTCGGGTCAGCCGTCGAGGAGGCCGGCACGCGCCTTGGCCAGCAGGGCCGTCTCGACGGCCGCGTCGACCCGCCCGGCGAACTCGGGGTCGTCGGCATCCCGGCGCACCACGGCGTCGCGCATCTCGGGCAGCAGATCGGGGACGACGGTCAGCACCAGCGTGCCGCCGGCGTCGAGGAACCGGACGGCGCGCTCGCCGGGCTCGACCCGCTGGACCGCGGCGGCGGCGCCGAGGTCGTCGGAGATGACCACACCGTCGAAGCCGAGGTCCTCGCGGAGCAGTCCGCCGATGACCTCGTCGGACCAGGTGGCGGCCGTGCTGTCGTCGATGCGGGCGTAGACCGCCGACGACGTCATCACGAAGGGGTTCCCGGGTGCCGCGGCCAGCTCGCCGAAAGCGGCCACCTGCTCGTCCCCGGCCTCGGTGACCGTGTCGACGACGTCGGCACTGCTGTCGGTGTTGCCCCGCACCCGGCCCAGGCCGGGGAAGTGCTTGAGCGTCGCCGTGACGCCGTGCTCGGCCAGCCCCGCGACGATCGCGCCGGCCGCCGCCACGACTTCCTCGGCGGTGCCGCCGTACTGGCGGCCGTAGTAGCCGATCGGCCGGTTGCCCTGCTCGGTGCCCGGTGGCACCAGGTCGGCCACCGGGGCGAGGTTCAGGTTGATCCCCGCGCCGGCCAGTGCGGCGCCGAGCCCGTCCGCGAGGTCGGCCAGCTCCGCGGGCGGCAGCTCGCCCTGCTCCACGGCCTCCGGCAGCACAGCGAACCCCGGGCCGGACAGCGTCTGCACGTTGCCGCCCTCCTGGTCCACCGCGACCCACAGGCCTGGCCCCGGCGCCGCGTCCTGCCAGCTCCCGGTGATCCCGGCCAGCTCGTCGGCGGCCATCTTCGACCGCCCGGCGAGGAAGATTCCGCCCACGCCGCCGGTGACGAGCTCCTCGCCGCGGGACAGATCGTCCAGGGGGACGCCGACGACGAACAGCTGGGCGATCTCCTGCGCACGGTCGAGCCGCTCCAGGGCTGCGGCCACCTGCTGCTCCGGCGTCGCCGCCTGGGCCGCGCTCGGTGGGGCGTCGCTGCTCGGCGGGGCGCCGCTCGTGGGCGCGGCCTGGCTCGTGGACGGCCGGGCGGCCCCGTCGGAAGAACCGGAGCCGCACCCGGCGAGCGCGAGCGCCAACGCCAGGGAAACGGTGGTGGCCGACCGGGACACTTGCACGCTGCTCCTCTTGCTCGGGTGGGCTCGCCGCCCAGTCTGGCCGACCCAGCCGCCGTCTACCGGGTGGGCTCACCCGGCGGTGCGCCCACCCGGCTGGCAGGCTCGCGGAGGTGACGACGGTGGTGGGCGCGGGGACCGGTACGGCTGCCGGAGTCGGGGTCACGGCGGTTCTGGCGGCGAGCCGGGCAGGCGTTGGCCGGCTCGATCCGGCGGGGCTGCTCGAGGCGGCCGCCCGGGGGGCCCTCGTCGTCGACACCCGCACCGAGGCGCAACGACGTCGGCAGGGCGAGCTGCCCGGTGCTGTCGTCATCGACCGCACCGTCCTGGAATGGCGGCTGGATCCTGCGAGCCCCGACCGCATCCCGGAGGCGAGGGGGTACGACCTGGAGGTCGTGGTCGTCTGTCGGCAGGGTTACAGCTCGAGTCTCGCCGCCGCGTCCCTTCGCGCCGTGGGCCTGGCGCGCGCGACGGACCTGATCGGCGGCGTCGAGGCGTGGGTGGCGGCCGGCTGTCCGGTCGCGGCCGGGCCTGCTGACGTGCGGGAGTAGCCCACGGTCCGCGGGCCATGAGCAGGAGGGGAGCAGTCGTGTCGGAGTCGCAGGATCGGGAGCCGCCCGCGGCTGGACTCGGTCGGTCGGTCGAGGACTTCGTGAACCAGCTGCGCTCGTTCGGCGACAGGGCGCGCAACCTCGCCGGTTCGGTGCCCGGCCGCATCCCCGGTCTGCCGACCCTGCCCAGCCCGCCCGGCGCACTCTCGGCCGCTCAGCTGCGCGCGATCCAGGAGGCGGTACGGGCACAGCGGCGGCAGCTGGAGGGGATGCGCGCGCAGCTGGCCGCGTTCGACCTGCAGCTCGGGGTGTTCGAACGCGTCCTCGACCCGCTGGTCGAGTGGAGCTCCACCTGGGCCAGGCTCGAGGAGGCCGTCGGCGATCTGGTCCGTCGCGATGCGCCGTCCACTCCAGAACGCCCACCGAACCCCGAGAGCCCTGCGTGAGCCGCTGATCAGGGACTTTCGGCACATCCGGTCGGGACGCTCGACCGGGGACGCCGTCCTGCACCGCCCGGAGGCTGACGCCATGTCCGAGCAGCGTGCTCCCGCCGTGCCCGCCCTCCGTCCCGACACGCCCGGCCCGGGCGGCGGTCGGCCGCGTCTGGTCGTCGGTGTCGACGGATCACCCGGCTCGCGGGCGGCGCTCAGGTACGCGCTGGTCGCGGCCGTCGCCCGTGATGCCGACCTGGAGGTCGAGTCGGCGGTGCCGCTCCAGCTGTACTGGATGGGCAACTACCCGGTGAGTCCCTCGCTGTTCGCCACCCTTCGCAGCGGGACGGAAGCCGGCGTCGAGGCACTGCTGGAGGAGGTCCGCGGCGAGGTGACTCCGGACCTGCCCCGCGACCGGGTGCGCGTCTTCGCCACCGGCGGTGGTGCCGCCCAGACGCTGCTCGAACGGGCCGAGGGCGCCGACCTGCTCATCGTGGGCAGCCGAGGGCGGGGAGCGGTGCGCAGCGCGCTCCTCGGATCGGTGGCACTGCGGTGCCTGGCGGCAGCACCGTGCCCGGTCGTGGTCGTGCACGAGGACGCGCCGACCGAAGGCCCCGGCGCAGGAGCAGTCGTGGTCGGCGTCGACGGCTCGGCGGCCTCGGCCGCGGCCCTGGCGGTCGCGGCGGAGGAGGCCGTGCAAGCCGGTGTCCGGCTGGACGTCGTCTCGGCCCACCGGCCGATCGACTACTGGTCCGACGACTACGACGTGCTCCTCGCGACCAGCGACCAGATCGAGGCCGATCTGACGCGAGCGATCGAAGAGATGGTCAGCGCGACGATGGCGTCTTTGCCCCGAGCCCCGGCCGAGGTGCGCACCGTCGTCCTGGAGGGGTTTCCGGCCGACGTACTGCTGGAGCGGGCGCGTGGTGCCCAGCTGCTGGTCATCGGGAGCAGCGGCCACGGCGCCCTGGGCGGACTGCTGGTCGGCTCGGTCGCCCTGCAGTGCGTGGTGCACGGATCGGGGGCGGTGGAGGTCGTGCCGGCGCATCGCCGGGACCCGGTCGCGGACGCGGCGGTGGACGCGGCGGTGGAAGGGGTCGCTGCCGCCGGCCCCTGACCGGTCGGCTCCGCTCCTGCCCGGCGTTCAGTCCCCGGGGACATCCTGGGCCCAGACGGTGCCGCCGCGGCCGTCGCTCACCGGACGTCGCACCTTCGCCCGCCCGGCGGGCCAGCCGGTCGGGGAGTACTCGCGGTGCACCGGCGGCGGCGGCGGGGTCCCTCCGCTGACCGCCTCCTCACGCCTGCGGCGGGGCGTGGCGGGCGTGCCTGCGGCCTGGCCGATGCGTAGCAGCATCTGCGGGTGCTCACCCCAGCTGAGCGCCGCCCGGAGCTGCGAGCGGGTCAGCGGCACCTCGATGGGCTGGCCGATCGGGGCGGCCACGTAGCCGAGCTGGGTCAGGTGCAGGAGCACTCGTTCGAGTGCTTCCCCGGAGCGGAGCCAGGCCAGTGGGTCGTCAGCGAGGCTCGTGAGCAGCACCAGCGTCTGGTCGGCGTCCGGGGCGGTGTCGGCGGGGAGTTCGCCCTTGCCACTGGTGTCGAAGTCGCGGAGGGGCACCTCGTGGGAGGTGGTGCCGTCGACGTGCGGGACGACCGACGGAGGGACGCCGTCACGCGAGTCGGGTGGCCGGTTCGTCCAGCCGTGCAGCTCGGCCCGGTACGCCGGGTCGGCGTTCTGGGTGCGATCGGCCTGCTGTGTCAGCCGGGCGACGAGGCGCCGCCGGTCGGCGGTGACGATCGGTACGAAGCCGGTCTGTTCCTGCGCACAGGCTTCGCTGAGCAGCCCGAGGACGTCGTCGGGTACCGCCGTCGGAAGGTACCGGCGGCGGTTGGTACGTCGACGTGCGATCGCCGGGTCGAGGCCGGCCAGAGCGGTCTCCGGAGTGCCGCGAACGGCGCGGACGACGGCCAGCAGGTCGGGATCGTCCCGGTCGGGGAGTCGGCGGACCTCTGCGGCGACGCATCGCGCGGCCAGGCCGACCCGGAGGTTGAGCAGAGCGGCGCCGACGCTCTGCACGAGCTCGCGGCCGCGCGGGTCGAGCACCGTCAGCTGGCGGGTCCGGTCGGCGCGGACGGACAGGGTGCCGCCGTGCAGCTCCAGCCGCCAGGGCTGCGTGTTGTGCACCGACGGTGCGCGCAGGGCTCGGTCGACGGCGTACTCGAGCGCCCTCGCACTCTCGGCGTCGGCGGGCCGCTCGCTCGTTCGCGTGGACATGGCGCTCCTCCGGGTGCGCCCCGAGACTCTCTCGTGGGTTGGGCTTCTCGCGCGGGCCGGGTGACCCCGTCGCTGCGGACGAACGTCCCGCCCGGTGGGGCCCTCGGCCCGGCTTGCCCCGAAACGCGCCCGGGCGCGACCGGCTCGAGTACGGCAGCGGGTCGTCGTCGGTCGGTCCTGGCCTGGGTTCCGGCGCCGGCGCAGCGCCGGAGCTGTGAAGTCCCCCGGGTACTGGAGCCGGGCCGGTGATCCGGTTGCAGCGGCCGGTCGACCACTGGCCGGCTGCGCTACCCACGTGCGGTGTCAGTAGGGCCAGGGTCCGGCGTCGGCGGAGAGGCTGGGGTCGCCGGGGGCCGGCTTCCGGGACAGGAGTGCCCTGATGCCTGAGGGCACGGATCGCTTCCGGACTGCCGGGGTCGGGGGTGGTTGGCCGCCGGGTGCGCCGCCTGGTTCGTCTCGGGGTGTGCCGGCGGGTGTGTGCTGGTCGGGCGGTGGGGTCAGGCCGGGTGGTCGGGTGGTGCGGGTGATTCCGGAGGGGGTGGTGACGGTGAGGGTGCCGTCGTCGGCCATGCGGAAGGTCCAGCCGGGGGCGAAGGTCTTGAGCCGGTGATGTCGTCGGCACAGGCAGCAGAGGTTGGTGCAGTCGGTGTCGCCGCCGCGGTTGTGGGCCTGGACGTGGTCGAGGTCGGCCCAGCCGGCGCGGGCGGTGCAGCCGGGCATGCGGCAGTGCCGGTCGCGGGTGCGGATGAACCGGTACTGGGCGGGGCTGGGGGTGTAGCGGCCCACTCGGGGGGGCCGGTCGATCAGGGGGCAGGCGCAGTCGCGGTCGGGGTGGGTGGGGCAGCCGCGGGCGGCCAGGCGTTCGAGTGCGGGGCGGGTGAGCACCGCGCGGAGGGCGCCGTCGGGGTCGGTGAGGGCGAGGCTGAGCGTGCCCCCGGGTGGGGCCTGGAGGCCGCCGGGGCACAGGGCGTCGATGGCTTCGAGAAGGCGCGCAGGTGGGCGGCGGTGATCGGCTGCCCGTTGAGGGTGGCGGTCGGCGCGGGCGGTGGTTCGGGTGGGGAGATGTTCTCGGCGACAGGCCGGCCGTCGGCGTAGAAGATCGACAGCGGCCCGCCCGGCCCCTGGCTGCTGGGCAGTCCCTCGCCACCGGGCGCCGCCCGGCCGGCGCCCTCGTCGGGTGACTCCCGGTCGGCTCCCTCGTCGGGTGACTCCCGGTCGATCCCCTCGTCGTCGGGCGCCTCGTCGTCGGGCGCCTCGTCGTCTGGCGCCTCGCTGTGGCCGGTGTCGGCGGTGGCTGCGGTCGCCGCCGCGTCTGCTTCCGCCGCCGCGCCCGCGCCGGCGTCCGTGGTCGATGTCGCGCCCGTGGTCGCTGTCGCGTCCGTGGTCGTCGCCGAGCCCGCGGTCACCGTGGTGCCCGGCGGCGGGGCTGGGGTGGGTGTGGTGGCCGCGTCGGGGTGGTCGTGGTCGGCGCGGGCGGCGGCGGCGGCTTGGAGGGCGTCGAGGGGGGCGTGCACGGTCAGGTGCGCGGTGACGGTGGGCCGGTCGGGGTCGGCCGGGTGCAGCATCAGGTCGCGGACGACTTCGGCGCGGATGACCCCGATCGGGCGGGGGTCGCCGTCGGTCTTGGCCAGTCGGGCGTAGTGGTCGGCGACCTCGCGGCAGGCGGCGGCGTCCTCGGCGCTGAGGTCGGCGGCGAGGATCGCCCGCCCGTCGCCGGTGGGGGTGACGTGCACGTCGGCGGCGCGCGCGGCGCGGCGGCGGCGTTTGTCGGCGGCGGTCTCGTCGCGGGCCAGCAGTTCGGCGCGCACCAGCAGTTTGAGGCCGGTGACGGTGAAGGAGGAGGCGACCGGCAGGACCGCGTCCTCGACCGCGCCGAGCACGCCGGGTTCGACGTCGGCGGCGGCGACCTCGCCGGCGATCGCCCGGCCGCGGGGCCAGTCCAGCCGCCCGTCGGCCAGCGCGGCCCAGGTGGCCGGGAGTCGGGTGCGCAGCGTGCTGGCGTGCTGCCACACGTAGTGCGCCGAGGTCTTGGAGGTGCCCAGGGCCAGGGCGAGTTCGTCGACGAAGAACTCGCTGACCCCGGCCGGGGGGTGTTCGGGGCCGGGCACCCAGTCGGGGGAGGCGGCGCCGGGGTCGCCCTGGCGGCGGTCGTCGGCGTCGGGGCGCAGCGCGGCCAGGGCGCACACCACCTCGGCCTGGTAGGCGGCCAGCTGGGCCTGGGCGACCACGATCCGGCCCAGCTCGACGGCCAGCTGGGCGCTGGTGCGCCCGGCCACCGGCAGCACCTCACCGATCCGGGAGGGGCGTTCGGTCACCCCGTCGGGCACCGGCCAGCCGCCTGCAGGCGCGGGCCGGTCGTCGAGCTGGTGCACCGTCAGCCCGACCCCGACCGCATCCCCTCCGAACATGTGTACGAGTACACCAGGGGGGTCCGACATTTTGGCGGGAACCGCGACTACGAGGGTCGACCCCGGAAGAAAGCGGCCGGCGCGGGGCGGCCTCGGATCGGCCTCGGATCGGCACCGGAGACCCTGGGTCGGCCCCGGGCCGGCCCCGGACGGAGCCCCGCTTCAGGACGCGGCGCCGGTCAGAGGGTCAACCGTACGACCGGGCGGGCAGGCTGCGGTCGCGCCACCTCGATGAACCCGGCCCGCAGGAAGACGCTCAGCACCCCGTGGAAGAGCTCGGCGGCCGACCCCGGACGGCGGACGGCGGGATCCACCGGATAGCCCTCGACGACCCGGGCGCCACCGCGACGCGCCAGGTCGAGCGCGCCCGCGAGCAGCGCGGTCGACAGGCCCTGCCGTCGCGCGGCCCGGCGCACGACGAAGCAGGTCACCGACCAGATCTCCGCGTCGTCCAGCCCGTCCGTCCCTCGCAGGAGGGTCGAGCGGGTCAGCCGCGTGTAGCCCGGCCGCGGCGCGACCGCGCACCAGCCCAGCGGCACATCGTCGACGTACCCGAGAACGCCCGGCGAGCCGGCCTCGACCTGTGCCCGTAGCGCAGCGCGATTGGCGTCGGCGTGCACGCGATCGGCCGAGCCACCGCGGAAGAACCACTGGCACCAGCAGCGGCCGGGGTCGCCCGGACCCTCGAACACCGCGACCACGTCGGGCCAGCGTTCGGCGGTCGCGTCGTCGACGCGAACGGTGCCCGAGGCTGCCGCCGTCATGGCGCCGGAGGGTCCCCTGGGACCGGCGTCGTCCGCAAGGTGCTCAGAAGCCGATCGGGAGGCCCGTGTAGTTCTCCGCGAGTTCCCGCTGTGCCGCCTGGGACGAGCAGACGCGTTCGAGCTGGGCGAGCTGGAGCCGGGCGTCGAAGTCGTCGCCGCTGCGATGCAGCATCGAGGTCATCCACCACGAGAAGTGCGTGCACCGCCAGACCCGGCGCAGCGCGGTGTCGGAGTAGGCGTCGACCAGGTCGGTCTGCTGCTCGGCGAAGAACCGCACGAGTGCCCGCGCGAGCAGCGTGACATCGGCGACCGCGAGGTTGAGTCCCTTGGCGCCCGTCGGCGGCACGATGTGCGCGGCGTCGCCGGCGAGGAACAACCGGCCGCGGCGCATCGGCGCGGCCACGAACGACCGCATCGGCAGCACCGACTTCTCGGTGATGGTGCCGGTGTTCGGCGACCAGCCCTCGAGCGCGAACCGCCGCGCCAGGTTGTCCCAGATGCGGTCGTCGGACCAGTCCTCGATCTTCTCGTCTGGCCGCACCTGCAGGTAGAGCCGCGACACCGTCGGCGAGCGCATCGAGTACAGCGCGAACCCCTCGGGGTGCCAGGCGTAGATCAGGTCGTCGGTGGCCGGGGCCGCGTCGGCGAGCACGCCGAGCCACGCGTAGGGGTAGGTGCGCTCCCACACCCGGCTGTCGGTGCCCGCGACGACGAGCGGGCGGGAGACGCCGTGGAAGCCGTCCGTGCCGGCGATGACGTCGCACTCGAGCACCTGCGGATTGCCCTCGCCGTCGGTGAACCTGATCCGGGGCGAGTCGCCGTCGATGTCCTCGGGGTGCACGTCGGAGACCTCGAACAGCAGCGGCGGCCCCCCGTCGAGCTGCGCGGCGATGAGGTCCTTGGTCACCTCGGTCTGCCCGTACACCCACACGTTGCGCCCGCACAGCGCCGGGAAGTCGATCATGTGCCGCGTGCCCGGGTACTGCAGGTAGATGCCGGTGTGCTCCAGGCCCTCGCGGTGGAGCCGGTCGCCGAGGCCGACGTCGGTCAGCGTGTCGACGGTGTGCTGCTCGAGGATGCCGGCACGGATGCGGGCCTCGACGTAGTCGCGGGACCGGTTCTCCAGGACCACCGAGTCGATGCCCTGGAGCGCCAGGAGCCGGGAAAGGAGGAGGCCGGCCGGGCCGGCGCCGACGATGCCCACCTGGGTTCGCACCGGCCGAGTGTGCCGGGGCCGGCTCGCGAACGGTTAGCACGCCCTTCCGGTCAGCGGAAGTCGCCGCTCCGGGCGAGCTCGCGGCCGATGCCGCGGGCGGCCACCTCCAGGACGGGCACGAGCCGGGCGACGTCCCGCCGACCACTGGGGACGACGATGCCGAGGGCGGCAGCCACGACCGGAGCGGCACCGAGCCGCTCGACCGTGACCGGCACCGCGACCGACGAGGCGCCCAGGCTCATCTCCTCCGCCGTCCGCGCGGCGCCGCGACGCCGGATCTCGGCGATCTCCCGGCGCAGCCGCCCGGGTTCGACGACCGTGTGCCGGGTGGCCCGCGTCGCCGAGCGGAGCACCTGCTCGACCACGTCGTCCGGTGCCGCGGCGAGCAGCACCTTGCCGACCCCCGTGGCGTGCAGCGGCAGCCGGCTGCCCACGTGGCTGACCACCGGCACGGACTCGCGGCCCGACACGCGTTCGACGTAGAGCGCCGACACCCCGTCGCGGACGGCGAGGTGCACGGTGTCGCGGGTTGCGGTGTGGACGTCCTGGAGGAACGGTGCGGCCACCTGGCGCAGCTCGAGCTGGACGGGGGCGAGCAGTCCGAGGTCCCACAGCTTCCGGCCGATCTCGTAGCGGCCGTCGGCGCGGCGCGCGAGCGCGCCCCACGCCGTCAGGGCGCCGAGGAGCCGGTGCGTCGTGGTCAGCGGGGTGCCCGAACGCTGGGCGATCTCCGACAGCGTCAGCCGCGGGGCCTCCGCCGAGAAGGCATCGAGGACGGCGAGCGCGCGCCCGGCCACCGGCCGCCCGGCCGCGCCACTGTTGCCCGCCACAGTCCCTCCGCTTCGCAGACTTCCGGCCAGCGGAAGCAGATGCTTGGTCAGACCATAGGCAGGCCCGTAGCTTCGCGCCATGACCGGCACCACAACCCCCAGCGGGCTCGTCCTGCCGAGCTATCGCCGTCCGGACGCCGCTTTCCGCACTCCCGTCGCCTTTCCCGACTACAGGAGCACGGGGCTGCGCGCGCCCCTGCGCACCCCTGTCGACCTGCCCCAGCGGCTCACGGAGCTGACCGGCCCGGTGCTCGGCGAGGACCGGGTCCGCCCCGGGGACGCCGACCTGACGCTGCGCAACGGCGGCGAGGCGGTCGGCCAGCGGATCCTGGTGTACGGCCGGGTGCTCGACAGCGACGGACGTCCCGTGCCGGACACGCTGGTCGAGGTGTGGCAGGCCAACGCCGGCGGCCGCTACCGGCACACCGTCGACGTCTTCCCCGCCCCGCTGGACCCGCACTTCGACGGGCTCGGGCGGGTGATCACCGACAGCCTCGGCCGCTACGAGTTCATGACGATCAAGCCGGGTGCCTACCCGTGGGGCAACCACCACAACGCCTGGCGGCCGGCGCACATCCACTTCAGCCTGTTCGGGCGGGCCTTCACCCAGCGGCTGGTCACCCAGATGTACTTCCCGGGCGACCCGCTGTTCGGCCAGGACCCGATCTACAACTCCATCCCCGACGCCGCCCGCGACCGGGCGGTCGGCCGGTTCTCCCTCGAGCGCACGCAGGACAACTGGGCCCTGGCCTTCGAGTGGAACATCGTGCTGCGCGGCCGGGAGCAGACCCCGTTCGAGACCGAGGACGACGGAGATATCGCGTGATGACAGCCGAGGGAGCATCGCAGGGAGCGCCAGCGACCGAGGAGCGGACCGAGGCGCGGAATCGCGCGGGAGGTATCGCCTGATGGCCGCCTTCGATCCGCTGGACGTCCCCGACCACACCGAGCCCTACCAGCCCCTTCCCGGACGGCGGCGGGACACCGGCTTCCTGAGCGAGCCGCTGCGCCTGGGCGAGACGCCGAGCGCCACCGTCGGCCCCTATCTCGCCATCGGCCTGACCTGGGACGACGGTTCGGACGCCGTTGCCCCCGGTGCTCCGGGCGAGATCTGGCTGCGGGGCACCGTGTTCGACGGCAAGGGCGACGTGGTGCCCGACGCAATGATCGAGACCTGGCAGGCCGATCCGGACGGCCGCTTCGACCACCCGGACGACCCCCGGGGCGCGTCGGCGTACCCCGGCTTCCGCGGGCTGGGCCGGTCGCAGACCGTCGACGGCGGCCAGTACGCCGTCCGCACGCTCAAGCCGGGCCGGGTGCCCGACGGCGACGGCGGCCTGCAGGCGCCGCACGTCGACGTCTCGGTCTTCGCCCGCGGGCTGCTGGACCGGGTCGTCACCCGCATCTACTTCGCCGACGAGGCCGACGCGAACGCCGACGACCCGGTGCTGCGCGCGGTTCCCGAGGATCGGCGGGCGACGCTGATCGCCGAGCCGGACGGTGACGGCTACCGCCTGGACATCCGGCTCCAGGGGGACGGCGAGACCGTCTTCTTCGACGTCTGACCCGGTCCGGCAGGATCGGTCGGGTGACAGGCCTCTTCGACGGCACCTTCGCGCGCGGCAGCGCGGCCGCAGCACTGACCGACGAGGCGTGGCTGCGCACGCTCCTCGAGGTGGAGGGCGCGCTCGCCCGCGCGGCCGCCTCGGTCGGCCTCGTCCCGACCACGGCGGCCGACGCGGTCACCGCGGCCTGCGCCGAGCCCGCCCGGCTCGACCTGGCGCGGGTGGTGGCGAGGGCGGCGGACGCTGGAAACCCGGTGCCGCCGCTGGTCCGCGTGCTCCAGGACGCGGTCGGCGAGCGCGATGCGGTCGCCGTCCACCCGGGCGCCACCAGCCAGGACGTGCTCGACACCGCGCTGGTTCTGCTGGCCCGCCGGGCCATGGATTCGATCGACGCCGACCTGGCCGCCGCCGCCGAGTCCGCCGCCGGACTGGCCACGCGGCACCGCGACGACGTCGTGATGGGCCGCACACTGATGCAGCAGGCGCTGCCCACCACGCTGGGGCTCAAGGCCGCCGGCTGGCTGGCCGGCCTCGACGGCGCGCGGGTGCGGCTGGCGGAGGTGCGCGCCGGCCTGCCCGTCCAGTACGGGGGGGCGGTCGGCACTCTGGCGGCCAGCGGCGGCTCCGGTGTCGCGCTTCGCTCCGCGCTGGCCGCCGAGCTGGAGCTGGCCGATCCGCCGTTCGCCTGGCACACCGTGCGGCTGCCGATCGGTGATCTGGCCGGCGTCCTCGGCACCGCCGCGGGCGTGCTGGCCACCGTCGCGCTCGACGTCGTCCTGCTCGCGCAGACGGAGGTCGCCGAGGCGGCGGAGGTCAGCCAGACGCGGGGCGGGTCGTCGGCCATGCCGCACAAGCAGAACCCGGTCGCGGCCATCTCGGCCCGCGCCTGCGCCGCCCGCGCGCCTGGTCTGGTCGCGACGCTGTTCGCCGCGATGGAGCAGGAGCACGAGCGGGCCGCCGGCGCCTGGCACAGCGAGTGGCCGGCGCTGACCGATCTGCTGCGCACGGTCGGCTCGGCGGCGTCGTGGCTGGCCGAGAGCCTGGCCTGCCTGCGCCCCGACACCGAGCGGATGGCGGCCACCGTGGCATCGGCCGCCGAGCCGCAGCTGGCCGCCGCTGCCACCGAGGCACTGGCGCCCACCCTGGGCCGGGGCGCGGCGCACGACGCCGTCGCGGACGCCGTGCGGACGGCGGCGGCGACGGGGCGACCCCTCCGGGAGCTGCTCGCCGCTCGCACCGGCCTGGACGGAGCCGACCTGGATGTTCCCCCCGACGTCGGCGAGGCGGCCGTGCAGGTGGACGCCGTCCTGGCCGAGCACCGCAACCTGAGAGAGGGGCACTCGTGAGCACCGTCGAGGTCGCGTACTCCGTGACCGGCGCCGCCGACGCGCCGGTCGTCGTCCTGTCCAACTCACTGGGCGCCACGCGCGCCATGTGGGACCCGCAGGTGCCCGCGCTGGCCGAGCGCTTCCGGGTGGTCACCTACGACACCCGCGGTCACGGGGAGTCCGCGGCGCCGGCCGGGCCCTACACCCTCGACGACCTCGTCGACGACCTGGTCGCCCTGCTGGACACGGTCGGTGCGGCCAGGGCGCACGTCGTCGGCCTGTCGCTGGGCGGGATGACGGCGATGCGGCTGGCCGCCCGCGAGCCGGGACGGGTCGACCGGCTGGCGCTGCTGTGCACGTCGGCGAAGGTGGATCCTCAGCCGTTCCTGGACCGGGCGGCCACGGTCCGCGCGGGCGGCACGGCCCCGCTGGCACCGGCAGTCGTCGGCCGGTGGCTGACGCCGGCGTACGCGGCCGCGCACCCGGACCTGGTCGCCCGGCTGGAGGCGATGATCGCCGGGGCCGACGACGAGGGCTACGCGTCGTGCTGCGAGGTGGTCGCGGGCATGGACGAGCGGGCCGACCTCGCCCGCATCGCCGCCCCGACGCTCCTGGTCTCCGGGGCCGACGACCTCGCGCTGCCGCCGGAGCACCAGCAGTCGATCGCCGACGGGATACCCGGCGCGCAGTTCCTGACGGTGAGTCCCGGCGCGCACCTGGCCAACCTCGAGCAGCCGCTGCAGGTCACCGGCGCGCTGCTCGCCCACCTCGAGGGAGACTCCCGATGAGCACCCCCCACACCGGCGGACCCGCCGACGACGCGGCCCGCCACGAGGCCGGCATGCGGACCCGGCGGGAGGTGCTCGGCGACGAGTGGGTCGACCGCGCGATCGCGAACACGACGCCGTTCACCGCCGACTGGCAGGACTTCATCACCCGCACGGCGTGGGGCGACCTCTGGCAGCGGCCGGGGCTGGCCCGGCGCGACCGCAGCCTGATGACGCTGTCGATCACGATCGCGTTGCGGCACTGGGACGAGTTCGCCCTGCACGTGCGTGCGGCGAAGAACAACGGCCTCTCCGACGAGGAGATCGCCGAGGTCTGCCAGCACGCAGCCATCTACGCCGGCGTCCCGGCGGCCAACCACGCCTTCAAGGTCGCCGGCCAGATCCTGGCCGAGCTGCGGGACGGCGACACGACCGGGTAGCACGACCGGGTAGCACGACCGGGTAGATGGCCGTCCCGCCGCGGGTCCTTCGACCCGCGACTCCGCGCCCGTCGCGGCGGCAGGCTCGAGGGCATGGACCCGACGCCGCTGCCCTTCCCCGTCGCCGCCCGGGCGTTGCTCCGGTGCGCCGCCCGCACCGCCCTCCTCCTGGCCCGCGGCCAGCTGCGTCATCCGCGCGAGGCGGTGGGACGGCGCCTGCGGTTCACCGACGGCAGTAGCTCGTGGGTCTACCGCGAGACCCGCGTGATCCGACCGCGGGCGGACGACCCGTGCGTCCTGGTCGTCGAGTTCCGGCTGCGCGGTATCCGCCGGCCGTGGGCGCATGCGCTCTTCCGGCTGGAGAGCTGGCTGAACACCCCGCTGTTCGCCGGCTTCCCCGGCTTGATCTCCAAGTGGTGGGTCGCCGCCGACGACCGTGGTGTGTAGCGCGGCGTCTACGACTACGACGGGCCCGCACGCGCGAACGCCTACGCCCGGGCGCTGTGGTGGGTGCTGGCCCTGGTCAGCGAGCCCGGCACGATCACGCACCGCGTGCTGCCCGGGGTGCGCCGCGCCGACCTGCTCCGCGAGCCCATGGGGCCGGGCGAGCCCGCGGAACTGCTCGAGCCGTCGTTCGTGGGCCGAACCGGGTGAGCGGCGACCCCGGCGTCCTGGTCGTCGGCGCGGGACCGACCGGACTGACGCTGGCGCTGCAGGCCGCCGCCCACGGCGCGACGGTGCGGGTCGTCGAGCGGCGCGGCGAGCCGTTCCGTCCCTCACGGGCGCTGATGGTGCACGCCCGCACGCTGGAGGTGCTACGCCCCCTGGGCGCCGCGGGAGGCGTCGTCGAGCGCGGCGACACCTCGCCCCGTGCGGTGCTGCGCCTGGGTCGCAGGTCCGTCCCGGTGGCACTGGGCGAGGTCGACCTGCCCGACACGGCCTTCTCGCACCTGACGATC
Organism: uncultured Actinomycetota bacterium; assembly: GCA_963723745.1. GTDB lineage: Bacteria > Actinomycetota > Actinomycetes > Mycobacteriales > Geodermatophilaceae > CAVRRZ01. The sequence goes on along the minus strand of CAVRRZ010000005.1, from coordinate 372,917 downwards.
GTCGCCCAGGCGGACGTCGAGTCGGTGCTGGAGGGAGCGCTGACCGCGTGCGGCGTCCGGGTGGAGCGCGGCACCGAGCTGACCGCCGTCCGCGAGGGCGGCGACGGCGTGGCGGCCGAACTCCGCTCGGCGGCCGGTGTCGAGCGGCGCGTGTTCCGCGCGGTCGCCGGCTGCGACGGTGCGGAGAGCTCCGTGCGGGCGGCGGCCGGCATCGGCTGGCCGGGCGGGGTCTACGACCGCGAGATCGTGCTGGCCGACCTCGACCTCGACGGCGACCTCGAACCGGGCGTCGCGCACGTCGTCGCCGGTGCTCGCGGCCTGCTGTTCCTGTTCGCGCTGGGGGAGCAGGCGCCCTGGCGGTTGCTGGCCACGCGGCCGGTCAGCGACCGCGCACAGCGGCCCGGCCGACCGGGTCCCGCGGTGCCGGCAGGGCAGCTGCAGGCGCTGCTCGACGAGGCCGGGCTCCCGGCGGCGGTCACCGACGTGGCCTGGTCGAGCACCGTCGTCCTGCAGCACCGCGTCGCTGCCCGGTTCCGGTCGGGTGGGCTGTTCCTCGCCGGGGACGCCGCGCACGCCACGTCACCGGCGGGCGGGCAGGGGATGAACACCGGCATCCAGGACGCCGCCAACCTGGGCTGGAAGCTGGCCTTCGCGCCGGCGGCCACCGCGGCGGAAACCCTGCTGAACTCCTACGACGACGAGCGCCGCCCGGCTGACGCGCGGGTCGTGGGGCTGACCCACCTGCTGTTCTGGGCCGAGTCGGCGACCGGACCGGTGACCGGGCTGCTCCGCGGACGCGTGGCGTCCTGGGGAGCCCCGCTGGCGCGGCACGTCCTGGGGTACCGGCGACTCGTGGCCGAGGGCGTCCGGCTGCTGGCCAGGCTGGACGTGGACTACCGTGACGGGCCGCTGTCGGCGGAGGGGCTCCCGCGCCGATCGGGCGGCCCGCGCGCCGGGGACCGGCTGCCCGACGCCGAGGTGGACGCCGATGGCCGGTGGACCCGGCTGCACGAGCTGACCGCCCGGCCCGGCGTCCACGTCCTGCTGGACCGGGACGCGATCGACCCCGGGGTGTCCGGGCCGTCGGTGCACGTGCACCGGCTGACCGGCGCGGCCGGCGCGGGTGCGGTCGTCGTCCGGCCCGACGGCCACATCGGCTACCGCTCGGCCGACGCCGGCGATCCAGGCCTGCGGTCGTGGCTGCGCCGCGTGGGCGCGGTGGCGACGGACGAGCGCCTCGCCCTGGCGGCGAGCAGGCCGTAGGCGACCACGTTGGGTGTCACCGTGGCCAGGTAGAGGCCGAGCTGGCTGCGGGCGTCGCGCACGTCGAGGCCGAGCGGGCCGAAGACGTAGTGCCCGAGGAATCCGCCCTCGTACAGCGGTTCGCCGGCATCCGCGCGCAGCGCCAGCTCGAGGGTGGTGAGCGGGCAGTCGGCGCCGGCGAGGTTGATCGCCAGCATGGTCAGCGCCATCGGCGCGTGCACCAGGAACCACTTCGGCCGGCGCAGGGCCAGCAGCCCGCCGCCGATCAGCCCGACGACCGCGGCGCCGTGGACGACGGCGACCGCGTCGTCGAGGACACCGGCCGGCAGCACGTCCCCGAGTCTCCCTCGCCGAGCCTGGCTGCGGAACGGCTGAGACGCGGAGGTCACCGGCGCGCTGCTCGGCCACCTCGACGAGGGCTCAGGGCACGGCGGTGATGGTGTCGCCCTGCGCCCGTCGGTAGTCGGTGGCGGTGTCGCGTCCGGGCCCACCGTCGAACCGGTCCGCCTGGGTGCCGCCGGTGAGCCGGTCGTTGCCGGCACCGCCGGTGAGGGTGTCCCGCCCGTTGTTGCCCGACAGGCGATCCGGCCCGTCCCCGCCGAGCAGCCGGTCGGCGCCCGGTCCGCCGAACGCGATGTCGGCCCCGCCGAGGGCGCACACCAGGTCATCGCCGCCCCCAGCGAGCACGCGATCGGACTGATCGGTCCCCACGATCACGTCCGGGCCGGCGGTGCCGCGGAGCTCGCCGGCGTAGGGCTGCCCGGTGTCCGGACCGCCGACGATCTGACCCGCCGTCGACACGTAGACGGTGGCCTCCTGGCCCTGGCACGTCGGCGCGGGGTCCACCGGTGGGGGCGGCTCCACCGGCGCCACCAAGGTCTTGACGTACACGTGCGCGACCGAGCCGGTCTCGCCCTCACCCAGGTTGGTCGCTGCGCTCAGGAATGCCACCCGGTCACCGGTGCCGGAGAGGCTCGGCGAGATGCTGAAGACGTTGGCCTTGGTGCCGTCCTCGGCGGTGGAGGCGAGCACCAGCTCGCCGGTGACGAGGTCCCTGACCAGGACGTCCGGGACCGTGTCGGGATCGGTCGTGACCAGGTTCGACGCGTTGCTGTGGAAGGCCACGGAGGAGGCGTCGGAGGACAGCTCGGCCCGCCGGCTGTCGCCGTTCCCCTCGGCGCCGTCCCCGGCGGCGGAGACCAGCACGAGGTCACCGGTCAGCAGGTTCTTGACGAACACGTCGCGGATGCCGTCGGCGGTCGCGGCAGCGTCCAGGTTCGTCGCGCTGCTGTCGAACGCGACCCTCGTGCCGTCGCCCGAGAGGCTGGGCGCGGTGCTGGAGCGGTTGGCCTTGGTGCCGGCGTCGTTCGTCGAGGCCAGCGTCACCGCCCCGGTGAGGAGGTCCTTGACGTACACGTCGTACTCGCCGTCGTTGTCGCCGCCGGGTCCGTCGAGGTTCCGCGCCAGGCTGTGAAAGGCGACCCGGGTGCCGTCCGCCGAGAGGTCGGGCCAGTCGCTGTTCTCGTCGCCCCGGGTGCCGGTCGCGTCGGCGGAGGCGAGGGACAGCTGCCCGGTGGTCAGGTCCTTCACGAAGACGTCGGCCGTCTGGGTCGTGTCACCGGGAACCCAGTTGGACGCGTAGCTCCAGAACGCGACCCGGGTGCCGTCCGCCGAGATGCTCGGCCGGTTGCCGCTGTCGTTGCCCTTGCTGCCGTCGGCTGCGACGCTGGCGAGCACCAGCTCCCCGGTGCGCAGGTCTTTGACGTAGATGTCGATGTGGTCGTCCGTGTCACCCTCCACCAGGTTCGTCGCCGCGCTGGCGAACGCCACCCGGGTGCCGTCGGCGGAGAGGCTCAGGTACGTGCTCTGGCCGTTGCCGGGGGTGCCGTCCGGCGCGGCGGAGGCCAGGACGATGTCGCCGGTGACGAGGTCCTTGACGAAGACGTCGTCGGTCCCGTTGGTGTCGCCGTCGACGAGATTCGACGCCCGGCTGAAGAACGCCACCTTCGTGCCGTCGGCCGAGAGGCTCATCTCGTTGCTGCCGTCGTTGCCCGGGGTGCCGTCGTCGGTGGACGACGCCAGGACCAGGTCTCCCTCCGCCGCGGCCGCCGGGGCCACGGTCACCGCCGACGCGACGGCGATCCCCAGCACCACGCCCAGGACGCGACCGGACGACCGTGTTGCACGCATGACGACCTCCCCGTGAGGACGACGGTCCGGTCGTCCGCGGCGCAGGATGGCATTCCGATGCGCGGGCGTACAGGCCTTGACGCGCGGACCAGGGAATTCACCCTCCGGTGGGACGCCCGCGCCCCTCGCGCAGCAGGCGGACCAGCGCGTTGGTCGACGGGTCGGAGTCGTACTCCGGCACGGCCTCGCTCTGCAGCTTCGGCGCCAGCTGGTCGGCCATCACCTTGCCCAGCTCGACACCCCACTGGTCGAAGGCGTTGATGCCCCAGATCACGGACTGGGTGAAGACCCGGTGCTCGTAGGCGGCCACCAGCTGGCCGAGGGTGGACGGCGTCAGCTTCGGCGCGACGATCGCGTTCGACGGCCGGTTGCCCGGCATCACCCGGTGCGGGACGACGTCGGCCGGCGCCCCTTCGGCGGCCACCTCCTCGGCGGTGCGGCCGAACGCCAGCGCGCGCGGCTGCGCGAGGAAGTTGGCCAGGAACAGGTCGTGCATCCCGTCCAGGTCGTGGTTGGGCTGCGCGAAGCCGATGAAGTCGGCCGGCACCAGCACCGTGCCCTGGTGCAGCAGCTGGTAGAAGGCGTGCTGGCCGTTGGTGCCCGGCTCGCCCCACACGATCTCGCCGGTCGCGACGTCCACCGGGGAGCCGTCCAGGGTGACCGACTTGCCGTTGGACTCCATGCACAGCTGCTGCAGGTAGGCGGGGAAGCGTGCGAGGTACTGCGCGTAGGGCAGCACCGCCTGGCTCTGCGCCCCGAAGAAGTCGATGTACCAGATGGAGATCAGGCCCAGCAGCGCCGGCAGGTTCTCGTCGTACGGCGCCGTCCGGAAGTGCTCGTCCATCGCGTGGAAGCCGTCGAGCAGCTCGCGGTAGTGCTCCGGGCCGATCGCGACCATGAGCGACAGCCCGATCGCCGCGGGGAAGGAGTACCGGCCGCCGACCCAGTCCCAGAACCCGAACATGTTCCGGGTGTCGATGCCGAACTCCGCCACCTTCTCGGCGTTGGTCGACACCGCGACGAAGTGCGAGGCGACGGCGGACTCGGCCCCGCCGTGCCCTCGAGATGCGAGGCCGTCGAGCAGCCAGCGACGGGCCGCCTTCGCGTTGGTCAGCGTCTCCTGGGTGGTGAAGGTCTTGGAGGCGACGATGAACAGCGTCGTGGCCGGGTCGAGGTCCCGCGTGGCCTCCACCAGGTCGGTCGGGTCGATGTTGGAGACGAACCGGAAGGTCAGCGACCGGTCGGAGTAGTCGCGCAGTGCCTGGTAGGCCATCGCCGGGCCGAGGTCGGACCCGCCGATCCCGATGTTCACGACGGCGCGGATCCGCTCGCCGGTGGCGCCGGTCCACGCGCCGCTGCGCACCCGCTCGGCGAAGTCCGCCATCCGGACGAGCACCTCGTGGACGTCGGCCCGCACGTCCCGCCCGTCCACCTCGAGCCCGGTGGTCGCCGGGTCGCGCAGCGCCACGTGCAGGACGGCGCGGTCCTCGGTCGTGTTGATGTGCTCGCCGGTGAACATCGCCTCGGTGCGCTCGCGGAGTCCGGCACGCTCGGCCAGCGCCACGAGGAGCCGCACCGTCTCGCGGGTGATCCGGTTCTTCGAGTAGTCGAGGTACAGGTCCCCGGCCCGGCAGGTCAGCTCCTCGCCGCGGGCCGGGTCCTCGACGAACAGGTCGCGCAGGTGGCGCTCGCGCACCTCCCGGTGGTGCTCGGCCAGTGCCTGCCACTCCGACGTTCTCGCTGATCCCCATGCGTCCACCCTGGCAGGGCGCGGCGGGCCGGGCGACCGGGGCTCAGACCCCGGCGGGCACCCGCATCTCGAGGACGTCGCCGGCCACGGTGAGCGGCGCCCCGGTGGCGGCGACGACCTCGTCTACGGTCACGCCCGGTGCGGTCTCGCGCAGCACCAGACCGTCGTCGGTGACGTCGATGACGGCGAGGTCGGTGATGATCCGGTCGACGCAGGCCTTGCCGGTGAGCGGCAGGGTGCACTCCGCGACGATCTTGGCGGAGCCGTCGCGGGCGACGTGCTCCATCATGATGATCACCCGCTTGGCGCCGTGCACGAGGTCCATCGCGCCGCCCATGCCGTTGACCATCTTGCCGGGGATGAGCCAGTTGGCCAGGTCGCCGCGGACGTTGACCTGCATCGCGCCGAGCACGGCGACGTCGAGGTGCTTGCCGCGGATCATGCCGAACGACAGCGATGAGTCGAAGAAGCTCGCGCCGGGCAGGACCGTCACCGTCTCCTTGCCCGCGTTGATCAGGTCGGGATCCTCCTCGCCCTCGAAGGGGTAGGGGCCCACGCCCAGGATCCCGTTCTCGCTGTGCAGCGTGAGGTGCACGCCGTCGGGCACGAAGTTGGGCACCAGGGTGGGCATGCCGATGCCGAGGTTCACGTACTGGCCGTCCTCGAGGTCGGCGGCCACGCGGGCTGCGAGCTGGTCGCGGGTCAGCGCCATCAGGCGGTCTCCTCGCTCTGTGCCGGACGCGGCCTCGTCGTCCGCTTCTCGATCTTCTTGCCCTCGGCCCCGACGACCACGACCCGGTCGACGAAGATCCCGGGCAGGTGCACGTCCTCGGGCCGCAGGTCGCCGGGCTCGACGAGGCGCTCGACCTCGGCGATGGTGGTGCGCCCGGCCATGCCCGCGAGGGGATTGAAGTTGCGGGCCGACTCGTGGAACCACAGGTTGCCCTGCCGGTCACCGGCCTCGGCGCGGACCAGGGCGAAGTCGGCGGTCAGCGCGGTCTCGAGCACGTACTGCTCCCCGTCGAAGACCCGCACCTCCTTGGGCTCGCTGGTCTTCACGACGTTGCCCTCGGCGTCGTAGCGCACCGGGATACCTCCCTCGGCGACCATCGTGCCCACGCCGGTCGGGGTGTAGAAGGCAGGGATGCCCGCGCCGCCGGCGCGCAGCCGCTCCGCGAGCGTGCCCTGCGGGGTCAGCTCGACCTCGAGCTCGCCGGTCAGGTAGAGCCGGGCGAGCTCCTTGTTGCCGCCGACGAACGAGCTGATCGTCTTGACGATCCGTCCGGCGTAGAGGAGCACCCCCAGGGCCTGGTCGTCGACACCGCAGTTGTTCGAGATCGTCGTCAGCCCCGACGTGCCCTGCTCGAGCAGCGCGTCGATCAGCCGGATCGGTACCCCGCACAGCCCGAACCCGCCGACGGCGAGCGTCGCGCCGTCCGGGATGTCGGCGACCGCCTCCTGGGCGCTCGCGACCACCTTGTCCACGGTTCGCTTCTCCGATCGGTCGGCGATCTGGGCCCCGCCAGTATCCCCGCTGCCCCTCGGCGCGGGGCTGCGGGGTTGGGAGGTCCGGAGCGGATCGCCGTCGCCGTCCCTTGCACGGGGCGAGACGGGGGTGTGGCATGACCGAGTGGCGGATGAGCAGCGGGTGGTCGTCGGCGTCGGGCCGGTCAGCAGGGCCGACGTCGTCCGGGTCGCGCGACACGGCGCGGGCGTCGTGCTCGGCCCGGACGCCGAGAAGGAGATGGCGCGCAGCCGCGAGATCGTCGACGGGCTGGCCGGAGACCCCGCACGCCCACTACGGCATCTCCACCGGCTTCGGCGCGCTGGCCACGACCGCGATCCCGCCGGAGGCCCGTGCCCAGCTGCAGCGCAGCCTGATCCGCTCGCACGCCGCCGGGTCCGGCGCGGAGGTGGAGCGGGAGGTCGTCCGCGCGCTGATGCTGCTGCGGCTGTCCACGCTCGCCACCGGCCGCACCGGCATCCGCCCGGCGACGGCCGCGGCCTACGCCGCGATGCTCGCCGCGGGGATCACGCCGGTGGTCCGCGAGCACGGTTCCCTGGGGTGCTCCGGCGACCTCGCGCCGCTCGCGCACGTCGCGCTGGCGCTGATGGGGGAGGGCGAGGTCCGTGACGCGACCGGCGTGCTCCGGCCGGCAGCCGAGGCCCTGGCCGAGCACGGCATCGCGCCGGTGCATCTGGCCGAGAAGGAAGGGCTGGCGCTGGTCAACGGCACCGACGGCATGCTCGGCATGCTGGTCCTGGCCCTCGCCGACCTCGAGGCCCTCCTGGCGGTGGCCGACGTCGCCGCAGCGACGAGCGTCGAGGCGCTGCTGGGCACCGACGCGGCCTTCGCCGCCGACCTGCAGGCGCTGCGGCCGCACGACGGGCAGGCGGCGTCGGCGGCGAACCTCCGCGCGCTGCTGGCCGGCAGCGCGATCATGGCCAGCCACCGGACGCCGGACTGCACGCGGGTCCAGGACGCCTACTCGCTGCGCTGTGCGCCCCAGGTGCACGGCGGGGCCCGGGACACCGTCGCGCACGCCGCCCGCGTCGCCGACCGGGAGCTCGCCGCCGCGGTGGACAACCCGGTGGTCACCCTCGACGGCCGGATCGAGTCCAACGGCAACTTCCACGGCGCTCCGGTCGCCTACGTGCTCGACTTCCTGGCGATCGTCGCTGCCGACGTCGCGAGCATGAGCGAGCGGCGCACCGACCGGATGCTCGACGCCAAGCGCAGCCAGGGCCTGCCGCCGTTCCTCGCCGACGACCCCGGCGTCGACTCCGGCCTGATGATCGCCCAGTACACGGCCGCCGGGCTGGTCAGCGAGCTCAAGCGGCTGGCCCTGCCGGCCAGCGTCGACTCGATCCCGTCCTCGGCGATGCAGGAGGACCACGTGTCGATGGGCTGGGGGGCGGCCCGCAAGCTGCGGACGGCGGTGGACGGGCTGACCCGCGTCGTCGCGATCGAGCTGCTCACCGGGGCGCGGGCGCTGGACCTGCGGGCGCCGCTCACGCCCGCCGCGGGCACCGGTGCCGTCCGCGACCTGCTGCGCGCGGCCGGCGTCCCCGGTCCGGGTCCTGACCGCTACCTCGCTCCCGAGATCGACGCCGTCGTCGGGTTGATCGCCGACGGCTCCGTGCTCGCCGCCACCGGCCTGGACCTGACCTGACCTGACCCGACGAGCGTCACCGCGAGACAGCCCCGGAGGAGACCCATGGACGGCGCCCGACCGGTCCGCGCCCCGCGCGGCACCACCCTGACCGCCCGCAGCTGGCAGACCGAGGCGCCGCTGCGGATGCTGCAGAACAACCTCGACCCGGAGGTGGCCGAGCGGCCCGACGACCTCGTGGTCTACGGCGGCACCGGGCGAGCGGCCCGCGACTGGCGCAGCTTCGACGCGATGGTGGCCACCCTCACCGATCTGCGCGAGGACGAGACGATGCTCGTCCAGTCCGGCCGGCCGGTCGGTGTGCTGCGCACGCACGAGTGGGCGCCGCGGGTGCTGATCGCCAACTCGAACCTGGTCGGCGACTGGGCCACCTGGCCGGAGTTCCGCCGCCTGGAGCAACTGGGCCTGACCATGTACGGCCAGATGACCGCCGGATCGTGGATCTACATCGGCACCCAGGGCATCCTGCAGGGCACCTACGAGACCTTCGCGGCCGTGGCGGCCAAACGGTTCGGGGGCACATTGGCCGGCACGCTGACGGTGACCGGCGGGTGCGGGGGCATGGGCGGTGCCCAGCCACTGGCGGTGACGCTGAACGACGGTGTCTGCCTGGTGGTCGACGTCGACGCCGAGCGGCTGCACCGCCGGGTGGTGCACCTCTACCTCGACGAGGTGGCCGACGACCTCGACGACGCCGTGGCCCGCTGCGTGGTGGCGAAGCGGAAGCGGACGGCGCTGTCCGTCGGCCTCGTCGGCAACTGCGCAGACGTGCTGCCCGAACTGCTCCGCCGCGGGGTCGAGGTCGACGTGGTCACCGACCAGACGTCGGCGCACGATCCGCTCAGCTACCTGCCGCTCGGCGTGAGCCTGGACGAGTGGCACGACTACGCCGCGGCCAAGCCGGAGGAGTTCACGGCGCGCGCCCGGGAGTCGATGGCCCGGCACGTCGAGGCGATGGTCGGGTTCCTCGACGCCGGCGCCGAGGTGTTCGACTACGGCAACTCCATCCGCGACGAGGCCCGGCAGGGCGGTTTCGACCGGGCCTTCGCCTTTCCCGGGTTCGTGCCGGCCTACATCCGGCCGCTGTTCTGCGAGGGCAAGGGCCCGTTCCGGTGGGCGGCGCTGTCCGGTGACCCGGCCGACATCGCGGTCACCGACCGGGCCGTGCTCGACCTGTTCCCCGACGACGACCACCTGCAGCGGTGGATCCGGGCCGCGCAGGAGCGGGTCGCCTACCAGGGACTGCCCGCCCGGATCTGCTGGCTCGGCCAGGGCGAACGCGACCGCGCCGGGCTCCGGTTCAACGAGCTCGTCGCCTCGGGCGAGATCAGCGCACCGATCGTCATCGGCCGCGACCACCTCGACACCGGCTCGGTGGCCTCCCCGTACCGCGAGACCGAGGCGATGGCCGACGGGTCGGACGCCATCGCCGACTGGCCGCTGCTCAACGCGCTGGTCACCACCGCGTCGGGGGCGACCTGGGTGTCGATCCACCACGGGGGCGGCGTCGGCATCGGCCGGTCGCAGCACGCCGGCCAGGTCACCGTCGCCGACGGCACCGAGCTCGCCGCCGCCAAGCTCGAGCGGGTGCTGCGCAACGACCCGGCCACCGGCGTCCTCCGGCATGCCGACGCGGGCCACGACCGGGCCACCCAGGTGGCCGACGCGCAGGGGCTGCGGATCCCCATGCGCGAGCTCCCGTAACCGGCCTTTATGGCCATAAAGGCCGGAAGGGGTGGGGCGTGAGCTCGTTCGAGGGCATGTGGGCCGACCTCGCCGGCATCGGCCGCTCGCCGACCGGCGGCTACCGGCGGTTCGCGTGGACCGACGTCGACGCCCGGTTGCGCGAGTGGTTCCGCGGGGAGGCGGAGCGGCGTGGCCTCGCGGTGGCGCCCGACCGGGCCGGCAACCTGTGGGCCTGGAGCGGCGACCCCGACGCCGGCGGCCCGGGCCTGGTGCTGGGCAGCCACCTCGACTCCGTTCCGGACGGCGGCGCCTTCGACGGCCCGCTGGGCATCGTGTCCGCCTTCGCCGCTCTGGACGCCGTGGACCGGACCGCGCTGCGGCGTCCCGTCGGTATCGCCTGCTTCGCGGACGAGGAGGGTGCCCGATTCGGCGTCGCCTGCGCGGGGTCGCGCGTGCTCACCGGGGCGCTCGACCCCGATCGGGCCCGGGCATTGACCGACGACGACGGGACGACGATGGCCGAGGCCATGGCTGCTTCCGGGCGCGACCCGGACGCCGTCGGCCCCGACCCGGAGGCGCTCCGGCGGGTGGGCACCTTCGTCGAGCTGCACGTGGAGCAGGGCCGCGGGCTCGTGCACGCGGGCGCCGCCGTCGGCGTGGCCTCGTCGATCTGGCCGCACGGCCGCTGGCGGCTCGACCTGCGCGGCCGGGCTGACCACGCCGGCACCACCCGGCTGGCCGACCGGGACGACCCGATGCTGGCGCTGGCGGCCGCCGTCCTCGAGGCGCGCGCGACGGCCGGGCGACACGGTGCCCTGGCCACCGTCGGCAAGGTGCGGGTGCGACCCAACGGGGTCAACGCCATCCCGTCGGAGGTCACCGCCTGGCTCGACGCACGGGGCCCGGTCGAGGACGACGTCCGGGCGGTCGCCGCGGCGGTCGGTGCCGCCGCCGGCGTGGAGCCGGTTCCGGAGTCGTGGACTCCGGGCACTCCCTTCGGCGCGGCGCTGCGGGACCGGCTGGCGGCGCTGCTGGGGAGCACCGACGGCCCGGCGCCGGTGCTGGCCACGGGTGCCGGGCACGACGCGGGCGTCCTCGCCGCCGCCGGGGTGCCCACGGCGATGCTGTTCGTCCGCAACCCGACGGGGATCTCGCACTCGCCGGAGGAGCACGCCGACCCCGGCGACTGCGCCGCCGGCGTCGCGGCGCTCGCGCGCGTGATCGAGGACTTGGCGTGACCACCTTCTGGTGCGAGCATGCCTGGTCCCCACCGGCCTATATGGCCATGAAGGCCGTTCGGTCGCGGGTGCGGATCGAGGTCGAGGGCGGGCGGATCGCCGCGGTCCACGCCGACGAGGACCCCAGGCCCGGTGACGTGCGGCTGGCCGGGCTCGTGCTGCCGGGGCTGGCGAACGTGCACTCGCACGCCTTCCACCGGGCGCTGCGCGGGCGCACGCACGACGGCGGGAGCACGTTCTGGACCTGGCGGGAGCGGATGTACGCCGTGGCCCACCGGCTCACGCCGGACAGCTATCTGGCCCTCGCCCGCGCCGCCTACGCCGAGATGGCGCTGGCCGGCATCACGTGCGTGGGCGAGTTCCACTACCTGCACCACGGGGAAGGGGGGACGCCCTACGGCGACCCGAACGCCATGGGGGAGGCGCTGGTCCAGGCCGCCGCCGACGCCGGGATCCGGCTCACCCTGCTCGACACCTGCTACCTCACCGCCGGGCTGCGGGGCGAGCCGCTCGACGACGTCCAACTGCGGTTCTCCGACGGCGACGCCGCGGCCTGGGCCGAGCGCGCCGCCGGGCTCGCCGAGCGGCCGGGTGTCCGGGTCGGCGCCGCCGTCCACTCGGTGCGGGCGGTGCCGCGGGAGCAGCTGCCCACGGTGGCCGCGGCGGCGACGGGGGGTCCGCTGCACGTCCACGTGTCCGAGCAGCCGGCCGAGAACGAGGCCTGCGTCGCCGTCCACGGCGCCACGCCGGCGGCGCTGCTCGCCGAGGCCGGGATCCTGGGGCCGGCCTGCACCGCCGTGCACGCGGTGCACCTCACGCCGGGCGACCTCGGGCTGCTGACCGGCACGGGGACCTCGGTCTGCGCCTGTCCCAGCACCGAGGCCGACCTGGCCGACGGCATCGGCCCGTTCCGGGAGCTGGCCGCCGGCGGATCGCCGCTGACCCTGGGCAGCGACTCGCACGCGGTGGTCGACCTGTTCACCGAGGCCCGGCTGCTGGAGGGCCACGAGCGACTGCGCAGCGGCCTGCGCGGCCGCTTCACCCCCGCGGAGCTGGTCACCGCGCTGACCGCGGCCGGGCAGACGGCGCTGGGGTGGCCCGACGCCGGGCGGATCGAGGCCGGTGCCCGCGCCGACCTGGTGGCGGTGGACCTCGCCTCCGAGCGCACGGCGGGCGTCGCCCCGCAGCAGGTGGTGCTCGCCGCGGGCGCCGCCGACGTCCGCACGGTCGTCGTCGACGGCCGGATCGTCGTCCAGGACGGCCGGCACGTGCTCGGGGACGTCGGCCGGCTGCTCGCCCGGGCGATCGAGCCGCTCTGGGAGGGCGCGTGACCAGCACCGTCGTCACCGGCATCGCGGAGCTGGTCACCAACGACCCCTCGTCGGGAACCGGGCCCCTCGGCATCCTCGTCGACGCCGCGCTGGTGGTGGCCGACGGCCGGGTCGCCTGGACGGGGCCCGCCGCCGCGGCGCCGGACGCCGACCGGCGGGTCGACGTCGGCGGGCGCGCCGTGCTGCCGGGGTTCGTCGACAGCCACACCCACCTCGTGTTCGCGGGCGACCGCGCCGCCGAGTTCGAGGCCCGGATGGCGGGCACCCCGTACGACGGCGGCGGGATCGCCTCGACGGTGGCCGCGACCCGCGCGGCGACCGACGGGCAGCTGCGCGCCCGGCTCTCGGCCCTCGTCGCCGAGGCCCGGGCGCAGGGCAGCACGACGATCGAGGTGAAGTCCGGCTACGGACTCACCGTGGACGACGAGGTCCGTGCCCTGCGGCTCGCCGGCGAGGTGACGGCGGAGACCACGTTCCTCGGCGCGCACGTCGTGCCGGCCGAGTACGCGGGCCGGGCCGACGACTACGTCGCGCTGGTCACCGGCCCGATGCTGACCGCCTGCGCGCCCGCGGCCCGGTGGATCGACGTGTTCTGCGAGCCGGCGTCCCCGCACGCCTTCGACGGAGACGCCGCCCGCACGGTCCTGGTGGCCGGCCGGTCCGCGGGCCTGGGCCTGCGGGTGCATGCCAACCAGCTCGGCCCGGGGCCGGGTGTGCGCCTCGCGGTCGAGCTCGGTGCGGCCAGTGCCGACCACTGCACCCACCTGGACGACGCCGACGTCGAGGCGCTGGCCGGCGGGGACACCGTGGCCACGCTCCTGCCCGGCGTGGAGTTCAGCACCCGCTCGCCCTACCCACCGGCCCGGCGGCTGCTCGACGCCGGCGCCGAGGTCGCGCTGGCCACCGACTGCAACCCCGGCACGTGCTTCACCTCGTCGATGCCGTTCTGCATCGCCCTCGCCGTCCGGGAGATGGGCATGACGCCGGCCGAGGCGGTGCGAGCGGCCACCGCGGGGGGTGCGGCCGCCCTGCGCCGGGACGACGTCGGCGCCCTGCGCGTCGGTGCGCGCGCCGATCTCGCCGTCCTCGAGGCACCGTCCCACCGGCACCTGGCCTACCGGCCGGGCGTCCCGCTGGCCCGCGCCCTCGAGCTCTGACCCGCGAGATCTGCACACTCGTACGCTTCGGGCCCTCGATGCGTACGAGTGTGCAGATCTCGTCGAGGGGGACCGCCGCTCAGAGGGCCTTGAGGATGTCCTCGACCCGCTCGCGGGCGTCGCCGAACAGCATCCGGCTGTTCTCGCGGAAGAACAGCGGGTTCTGCACCCCGGCGTAGCCCGCCGCCATCGACCGCTTGAAGACGACGACGTGCTCGGCCTCCCAGACGCGCAGCACCGGCATGCCGGCGATGGGGCTGGCCGGGTCGTCGACCGCGCTGGGGTTGACCGTGTCGTTGGCGCCGATGACGAGCACGACCGACGTCTTCGGGAGGTCGTCGTTGATCTCGTCCATCTCCAGGACGATGTCGTAGGGCACCTTTGCCTCGGCCAGCAGCACGTTCATGTGCCCGGGCAGCCGGCCGGCGACGGGGTGGATGCCGAAGCGGACGTCGATGCCCTTGTCGCGCAGGTGCCGGGTCAGCTCGGCCACCGGGTACTGGGCCTGGGCGACCGCCATGCCGTAGCCGGGCGTGATGACGACAGATGTCGCCTCGCGCAGCAATTCCGCGGTCTCCTCGGCGGTGGTCTCGCGGTGCTCGCCGTAGTCGGTGTCACCGCTGGACGCCGCCTCGATGCCGAAGCCGCCCGCGATCACGGAGACGAACGAGCGGTTCATCGCCTTGCACATGATGTAGCTGAGGTAGGCACCGGAGGAGCCGACCAGGGCGCCGGTGATGATGAGCAGGTCGTTGCCGAGCAGGAAGCCCGAGGCGGCCGCGGCCCAGCCCGAGTAGCTGTTCAGCATCGACACGACGACCGGCATGTCGCCGCCGCCGATCGAGGCGACCAGGTGCCAGCCGAGGGCGAGTGCGACCGCGGTGATCGCGGCGAGCACTGCCAGGTTCGGCGTCGCCACGAACACCACGGTCAGGACGGCGAAGGTGATCAGTGCACCGAGGTTGAGCAGGTTCTTGCCGGGCAGCACCAGCGGCGCCGACTTCATCCGCGCGGACAACTTGCCGAACGCGACGATCGACCCCGTGAACGTGACCGCGCCGATGAACACACCGACGGCGACCTCGCCCGAGTGGATCGCGTCGGAGCCGCCCCCGCCGTCGGAGGGGGCCACGGCCTCCACCGACAGGTAGCCGTTCCAGCCGACCAGCACGGCGGCCAGGCCGACGAAGCTGTGCAGGATCGCGATGAGCTCGGGCATGCCCGTCATGGCCACCCGGCGGGCGCGCCAGAGACCGATCCCAGCCCCGGCCGCGACCGCGACGGCCAGCAGGACCGCGCCCGTCGTCGAGATGCCGCCGTCGAGCACGAGCGCCACGGTGGCGGCCAGCGCGATGGCCATGCCGGCGATGCCGTAGCTGTTGCCTGCTCGGGCGCTCTCGTGCCGGGACAGCCCGGCCAGGCTGAGCACGAAGAGCAGGGCGGCGACGATGTAGGCCCCTGCGGCCGCGCCGGTGACGGTCACGCGGGCTCCTTCGCGAACATCTTGAGCATCCGGCGGGTGACGGCGAAGCCGCCGAAGATGTTGATGCTGGCCACCAGCACGGCCACCAGCGCCAGGGCGGTGACGACCCCGTTCTCGCTGCCCACCTGCAGCAGCGCGCCGACGACGATGATCCCCGAGATCGCATTGGTCACCGACATCAGCGGCGTGTGCAGCGCGTGGTGCACCGACCGGATGACGTAGAACCCGACGACGATGGCCAGGGCGAAGACCGTGAAGTGCCCCACCAGCTCACCGGGGGAGAAGGCGGTGACCAGGAAGAGCACGGCCGCGGCCGCCGCCACCAGCGCGAACCGGCGGGCCGGTGAGGGCGGCGCCGCCGGCTTCGCGGGTTCCGCGGAACGGGCGGGGGCCGCAGCGGCGGCGGGCGCCGCCGAGACCGCGACGGGGGGAGGGGGCCACAGCACCTCGCCGCGGTGCGCCACGGTCATCGACCGCACCACCACGTCGTCCAGGTCGAGGGCGAGCTCGCCGTCCTTGCCGGGGGTGAGCAGGGTGAGCGCGTTGACCAGGTTGGTGCCGTAGAGCTGGGAGGCCTGACCGGGCAGCCGGCCGGGCAGGTCGGTGTAACCGATGATCGTGACCCCGTTCGGCGTCACCACCAGCTCGTCGGGCACGGAGCCGGCCACGTTGCCGCCCTGGGCGGCGGCCATGTCGACGATCACGCTGCCGGGCCGCATGCCGGCCACCATCTCCTCGGTGATCAGCCGAGGTGCCGGGCGGCCGGGGATCAGCGCGGTGGTGATGACGATGTCGACGTCCCGGGCCTGCTCGGCGTACATCTGCGCCGCGCGGCGGTTGAAGTCGTCGGACATCTCCTTGGCGTATCCGGTGCTGCTGACCTCCTGCTCGGCGTCCGGAACACCCACGTACTCACCGCCCAGCGACCGGATCTGGTCGGCGACCTCCGGGCGGACGTCGGTGGCGCGGACGATGGCGCCCAGGCTGCTCGCCGCGCCGATGGCGGCGAGGCCGGCGACGCCGGCGCCGGCCACCAGGACCTTCGCGGGCGGCACCTTCCCGGCGGCCGTGACCTGGCCGGTGAAGAACCGGCCGAAGGCGTGCGCGGCCTCGATCACCGCGCGGTAGCCGGCGATGTTGGCCATCGAGCTGAGTACGTCCAGCGACTGCGCGCGGGAGATCCGGGGCACGGCCTCCATGGCCAGGGCCGTGACCTGCCGGGCGGCGAGCGCCGCCACCAGGTCCGGATCCTGCGCCGGGGCGAGCAGGCCGATCAGGGTCGCGCCCTCGCGCAGCCGCGCCATCTCGTCGTCCGTGGGGCCGTTGACCCGCAGCACGACGTCGGCACCCCACGCCTCCTCGGCGGTGCCGATACGCGCGCCGGCCTCGACGTAGGCCTGGTCGGCGAAGCTGCTGCCGGCGCCCGCGCCGGCCTCGACCACGACCTCGAAGCCGAGCGTGCGCAGGCGCGGCACGGTGGCCGGGGTGGCGGCCACCCGCGTCTCACGCGGACGGGACTCGCGCGGGATCCCGATCAGCACATCGCTCTCCGTTCGGCGGGGACGGCTGCTCCGAGGGGATCATGCCTGGTCACCCGTGCGGAGACAGCGACGCGCTCGGAATGTGGTCCGGGTCACGCTCTTCGGTCACACCCAGGTGCTGATGCGGACGACGGTTCCCTCGGGGCCGGTCCGCACCTGCACCAGGTCGCACAGCTGGTTCACCCGGTAGAGGCCGCCCCCGACGTCCTGGCCGGGCTCGGGCCGGCGCCGGCCGACGAGCGGGTCGACGAGCCGCCCGGAGTCGGCGAACTCGAGCACCACGACGTCCGGTTCGCGCCAGAGCGCCACCGACCCCTCGCCACCACCGTGCCGGACGCAGTTGCCCGCGAGCTCCGAGGCCGCGAGTTCGAGGCTCGCGACCGTCTCGGCGGGCAGCGCGCACGACCGGGCGTACTGGCGCACCGTGCGGCGGACGGCCGGGACGTCGCGCGGCCCGAACTCGCCGCGCAGCACGACGTCGGTGGGCGCCGGCAGCGGCCGGCAGGCCTCGAGCGTGGCCAGGTCGAGACCGTCCCCGCCGTCGACGAACTCGGAGCTGGGACCGGCGCCCTCGGAACCGGTCAACCACCGGTGGGTGCGCATCGCGCCGGCCCGGACGGCGGCGGGCAGCCGGGTCTCGTCGTAGGGGCAGAGCAGCCGCCACGCGGGGCCGGGCTCGAAGGCATGGTCGAGCAGCGCCTCGTGCACCTGGCACTCGACGAACTCCTGCGGCCGGCGGCCGGGGTAGGCCGGTTCGCCGACGCCGCGGAGGGGGCGTCCGGCGCCGAGGCTGTCCTCCACGGCGGCCGCCCACAGCGGGATGATCCGCGCCGGGTTGATGCCCACCTCGGCCATGTCGAGGAAGCGGACGGCGTCGGCGTCGTCCCCGAGGGCGTCGCGCAGCAGGGCGATCCGCCGGTCCGGCTCGACGACCACGACGGCGGCGTCCTCGGCCAGCCCGTCGCGGACGAAGGGGACGACACCGGTCAGGAAGTCGTCGTCGCCGCGGTAGAAGAGCGTCTCGTGGGCGAACCGGCCCTCGAGGGGCCGTGCTCGACGAGCCCTCCGGAGAAGCGCACCGCCCGACTGTAGGCCTTCCTCCGGTGGCTGGACAGGTGCTGGCGGGACCCGGCTCCGCCCTCCGATGTCGCACACGGTCACCGCACGGCTGCGTCCGGTCGTCGGACGCCCGCGTCGCGCCGCGCCGCGTCCAGGGCGATTGACGCCGGCGCCGGCGCGGTCGAAGCATGCCGCCCGTGGCCGGCGCCGGGCCGTCCGGCCGCCCGTCGCCCCGGGCTCCCCGTGTCCGGTGCCGACAGCAGAGGAGTGCGCGCCGTGCTGATCCCTCCCGCCCTCAACGGCCCCGTGAAGGTGCTCCTCGACGTGCTGCGCAAGGTTCCCTTCGGCAGCCGGCTGGCCACCGACGCGCTCGTCGGCATCCTGGCCAACATCACCGAGCCGCGACCGCGGCCGTTCTCGCTCGCCTCCGACTACACGTCCTGGGTCGGCCTCACCGATCGCAGCTTCACCGGCCGGCACCTGCCGGTCGCCGAGGCCCGCCCGCTGCCGACCGAGGCCGAGGTGCTCGAGCTGTTCCGGCGCCCCGAGGGGCGGGCCCGGCCCTCCACCGACACCACCGTGCTGTTCATGCTCTTCGCGCAGTGGTTCACCGACAGCTTCCTGCGCACCGACCGGGCCGACCCCCGCCGGAACACCTCCACGCAGGAGATCGACTTCTGCCAGATCTACGGCATCAGCGAGGCGCGCACGCGGCTGCTGCGCGCGATGGAGGGTGGGCGGCTGGCCTCGCAGCTGATCGACGGCGAGGAGTACCCGCCGTTCCTGTTCGAGCGCACCCCCGACGGCCGCCACGCCGTCCGACCGGAGTTCAAGGGCCTGCACGACGAGACCTGGCTGCTGGACGTGCTGCTCGCCGACGTGGCCGACCGGCAGAAGGACCTCTTCTTCGCCGTCGGCCTGGAGCACGGGAACTCCACCATCGGCAGCACCGCGCTCGACGTGCTGTTCCTGCGCGAGCACAACCGGATCGCCGGGCTGCTGGCCGAGGACCACGCCGCCGGCCGTACGCGGCCGGCCTGGCCGCGCGACCTGCCGCCGGACGAACTCGACGAACGGCTGTTCCAGACGACGCGGATGATCACCACCGTCCTCCTGCTCAAGCTCGTGGTCGAGGAGTACATCCGGCACATCGCCCCGCACGACCCGCCGCTTCGGGTGCGTCCCGGCACGGCCGACCGCAAGCGGTGGAACCGATCGAACTGGATCGCCATCGAGTTCAACCTGCTCTACCGCTGGCACATGCTCGTGCCCGACACCGTGACCACCGACCAGGGCGAGGTGCCCGCCAAGGAGTTCCTCCGGGACAACAACGAGGCCGTCCTCGAGCACGGGATCGCCTGGGTGCTCGCGCAGGCCTCGCGGTCCCGTGCCTCGCGGATCGGCCTGCTCAACACCCCCGACTTCCTGATCGAGCGCAAGCGCCCCGAGCACCCGTCGGTGGAGGAGCGCACGATCGCGCTGATGCGGTCGGCCCGGCTGCAGTCCTACAACGCCTACCGCCGGTGCTTCGGGATGCCGCCGAAGCGCTCGTTCGACGAGGTGACCAGCGATCCCGAGCTGCGCCGGCGGCTCGAGGAGCTCTACGGCGACGTCGACGCGCTGGAGTGGTACGTCGGGATCTTCGCCGAGGACCATCCCGACGACCAGATGATGGGGGAGACGCTGACGGCGATGGTCGGCCACGACGCCTTCACCCAGGCGCTCACCAACCCGCTGCTGGCCGGCCGGGTGTTCAACGAGGCCACCTTCACCCGCACAGGCCTGCGCGTCATCTCCGGCACGCACACGCTCCAGCAGATCGTGGCGCGCAACGTCGATGACCCGTCGACCGCGGTGGCCCGGTTCGCCTACCGGGCCAAGGGGCGCTGATCGCGCTGATCCCCCCTTGGGGGGACACCGTCACGATCGGGTGACAGGTTCCGGCCCCGAGGGGCCGACGATCCCAGTGCAGCACCGCTGGGGCCATGGACGGTCCCGGCAGCACTCCCGGGGTCACGGATGCACCCCGGCAGCACCACCGGGGTCACGGACGGCCCCGGAACGCCATGGAGGGAGGACCGTGACCGCAGCGACCAGTGCACCGCTCGACGGCTCCGTGCCGCCGGACGTCGTGTCGTCGGTGTTCCACAGCGCCACGGTCAGCGACTCCCTGGCGATCCTCGTCGCCGAGACCGTGGGCGTCACCCAGCGGCTCACCTGGGGCAACCAGGGCGCGGTCGCCATGCTGGGCTACGCGCTCGAGGACCTGCGGTCGATGGGCGTCCAGCAGCTCTTCCCGACCCTGCGCGGCGGCGAGCTCGGCCTGCTGCTGCGCCGCGAGCGCTCCACCCAGATGTCGGTGCCGGTCCGGTCCGCCTCCGGGGCCCTGGTCGAGTCCGTCGTCCATGCGACCCCGTCGCCCAGCGGACGGATGTGGACCCTGCGGGTCACCCCGGCCACCGCCAATGCCCACGAGCGGGCGCTGCGCGCCACCGCGGACGCCCACGAGCGACGCTTCGCCACACTCACCGAGCGCTCGCCGGTGCCGACCCTGCTCTCGGAGCAGGGCATGCGCCTCGCGCACGTCAACGACGCGTTCTGCACCCTGGTCGGCCGGCAGGCCGAGCAACTCCTGGGCACCGGCTGGATGGGCTGCGTCCACCCCGACGACCTCGACGACCTGATCGAGCGGGTCGCCGACGTGCTCGAGGGCGGCGACGTCGAGCTGCAGGTCCGGCTCGTCCGCGACGGCGGCGACGTCCGGACGACGATCATCCGATTCGCCCACCTGTTCACCCCCGGCGCCGGTGCCGGCTTCGTCGGCACGATCGAGGACGTCACCGACCGGCTGGCCTTCGAGGCCCAGCTGGAGCACCAGGCCAACCACGACCCGCTGACCGGGCTGCCGAACCGGATGAAGCTGGCCGAGTACGTCACCGAGCGCTTCGTCCGCGGCACCAGCGGCCTGGCCTGCCTCTTCCTCGACCTCGACAACTTCAAGGTGGTCAACGACTCCCTGGGGCATGCCGCCGGTGACGTGCTGCTCGCCGAGGTCGCCGCCCGGCTGCGTGCCACGGTGCGTCCCGACGACCTCGTGGCCCGCTTCGGCGGCGACGAGTTCGTGGTCATCTGCGAGCGCGTCGGCGAGGACGGCGCCGTCGCCCTGGCCGAGCGCATCGTCGGGGCGCTGGCCGAGCCGGTGCGCCTGGGCGGAGTGGACATCCGCCCGCACGCCAGCGTCGGCGTGACCGTGCAGACCGCGGAGCACGTGGCCGCCGAGGAACTGGTCCGTGACTGCGACATCGCGATGTACCAGGCCAAGGCCGGCGGCAAGCGCCGGATCACCGTGCTGGACCGGCAGGGCCGCGCCGAGGCCCGCGACAAGCTGATCCTCGTCGCCGAGCTGCGCGATGCGATCGAGCGCCGCGAGATCACCCTCTACTACCAGCCGATCTTCCACGCCGGGAGCCGTGAGGCCGTGGCCGTCGAGTCGCTGGCCCGCTGGCAGCACTCCCAGCGCGGCACGATCAGCCCGGTCACGTTCATCGCTCTCGCCGAGGAGAGCGGCCTGATCAACGCCCTCGGTCAGCTCGTCCTCGACGAGACCTGCCGCCAGATGGCGGAATGGGACGACCTGCTGGGTGCGGCCGCGCCGGCACGGGCCAACGTCAACGTGTCGGCACTGCAGCTCGACGAGACGCTGCCCGTACAGGTGTCCGCCGCCCTGCGGCGCCACGGCCTGAGCCCCGAGCGGCTCTCGGTCGAGATCACCGAGTCAGCCCTCATGAAGGACCCCGAGTCCGCCCGCGAGGTGCTGCTCCAGCTGCGCAACCTCGGGGTGAAGCTGGCGATCGACGACTTCGGCACCGGCTACTCGTCTCTGGCCTACCTGCGCCGGCTGCCGGTGGACTGCCTGAAGGTCGACCGCTCCTTCGTCGCCGAGCTCGCCGCCGGTCACGCCGAGATCGCGACCGCGGTCATCGCGCTCGCCGGCAACCTGAACCTCTGCACCGTCGCCGAGGGCGTCGAGACCGAGGAACAGGTGCAGGCGCTCAGCGATCTCGGTGCGACCTACCTGCAGGGATTCAGCCTCGCCCGCCCGATGACCGGCTCAGCCGCTGCGACCTTCTTCGCCGCCCGCCAGGGAGTTACGACCCGATGACCGTCATGCCCTTCCCCGCGCCGCAGAGGGAGCCGGATCCTTCCGAGCCGGTGCTCGAGCAGCCGCAGCTGGTGCTGGCCGGGTCGTTCGACATCGAGAAGATCCTGGCGAGCATCGACACGATGGCCGCCCAGCGGCCCGTCGCCGCCCAGATCGTCTCCGTCGCCAACTCCGACGAGACCAGCGCCAAGGCGCTCTCGCGGATCCTGGCCAGCGACGTCGCCCTGGCCAGCCGGGTCATGAAGCTGGCCAACTCCGCCTACTTCGGCATGCGCGGCCGGGTCACCTCGCTGCAGTTCGCGGTGACCGTCGTGGGGTTCACGACGGTGCGCACCATGGCCACCGTCGCCCTGACCGACCTCGACGACGAGTCGCGGCTGCCCGAGGACTTCTGGATCGTGACGACCAGCCTCGCGCTGGCGGCCTCCAGCCTCGCCCCGCGGTTCGGGGAACGGCCCCAGGACGGGCTGTGCATCGGGCTGCTGGCCCAGATGGGCGCGGCGCTGCTGCACCACAACGACCGCGACGGCTACCGGGAGCTCGCCGCCGGGCATCCCAACTTCGCCGACCGCCGTCGCGCCGAGGTGCGCCGCTACGGCATCTCGGCGGTCCGGCTCACCGCGGTGGCGCTGGAGATGTGGGGCTTCCCGCACAGCATGGTGGTGCCGATGCAGCGCGTCGACGACCCCGGCTCGGTCGAGGGTGGCCTGCTGCGCAGCTGCTACGAGGCGGCCGCGCGGCTGACCGTCCGCGACTACGAGGCCCAGTCGATCGGCCCGCTGTCCTGCGGCCGGCTCCGCGAGGAGGACCTGCCCCCGGTGCTGTACCAGGTGCGCTACGACGCCGACGAGCTCCGCCGCGCCATGCTCGGCGACTGAAGCTCACGGCCATTTGTGCACAAATGGCCGGGGCGGATTCAACTGGTCGTCGCAACACCAGCTTGTTGATCTTCGGAGAGTAGCTGGGCGAGGGCTTCGGCCGGGGTCTTGAACCGGAGGGTCTTGCGGGGCCGTCCGTTGAGCCGGGCTTCGATGGCGATCAGGTCCTCGACCGAATGGACCGAGAGGTCGGTGCTCTTGGGCAGGTACTGGCGGAGCAGGCCGTTGGTGTTCTCGTTGGTGCCGCGCTGCCAGGGACTGTGCGGGTCGCAGAAGTAGATCGGCAGGTCGGCGGCGATGGTGATCTCGGCGTGCCGGGCCAGTTCGATGCCCTGGTCCCAGGTCAGCGAGCGGCGCAGCGCCGCCGGCAGCGTGCCGATCTTGGCGGTGATGGCGTCCCGGACGGCTTCGGCGCCGTGATCGGCGGGCAGGTGCAGCAGCATGGTGAACCGGGTGGTGCGCTCGACCAGGGTGCCCACCGCCGAGCCGCTGTCCTTGCCGACGATCAGGTCACCTTCCCAGTGGCCGCCGACGGAGCGGTCGTCGGCCTCGGCCGGCCGGTCGGCGATCATCACTTTGTCCTTGATGCGTTCCCGGCGGCCGTCGACGCGGCGGCGGGGCTTGCGCAGCGCCCGCCCGGTGCGCAGGCACTTTCTCAGCTCGCGGTTCAGTCCGCCCCGGCCCTGCACGAACAGCGACTGGTAGATGGCCTCGTGCGAGATGCGCATGCGTTCATCGTCGGGGAAGTCCTCGGGCAGCCGCCCGGCGATCTGTTCGGGGCTCCACCCGTCGGTCAGCTTGACCTGCACGTAGGCCTGCAGCTCGGGCAGCCCAGCCAGCTTGCTCGGCTTGGGCCGCCGGCCCCGCCCCTCGGCCTTGGCCTGCGCCGCCGCCGCCCGATACCGCGACCGGAGCCGCCGGTACGGGCTGCCCGGGACCCGCCCAGGCCGCCGCCGCAGGCCATCGGGTGACGGCGGCCGTCGCGGAGCCCACGGCATCCGGTTGCGGGCGAGCTCGCGACCGATCGTGGAGGGGTGCCGCCCCAGATGACGGGCGATCTCGGCCTTCGTCCAGCCGTCGTCCCAGCACAGGTCGATCGTCTCCCGCTCAGCCAGAGACAGAAAACGGCCACTGGGCTCGGACAATGTCATCGGCGCCATGCCGCCACCGTCGCGGAACCAGTTCCGACCGGTGGTCTCCGACACTCCGATCTTGACCGCGGCCTGCTCCGTCGACACTCCCTCGGCGATCAGCCTCCAGAACCCGCGCTCGAGGGCATTCAGCCTCCGCGGACGCGCCATCGACACCACCCCTACTCACAGGGTGTTGCGACGACCCCTTGAACCCGACCGGGCGGGGTGCCGCGGCTCGCGTCCACGGAGCGGCCATTTGTGCACAAATGGCCGCTCCGAGGGTCAGGTGTAGGGCGCGCCGAGGGGGTCGACCGTCTCGTGCTCCTCGACCCGCGCCGCGAGCCGGGAGCGGGCGAAGTCGCCGTCGCCGAGCAGGTGGTCCAGTGCGGTGAGCCGGCTGGTGTAGTGCCCCACCGAGTACTCCGCGGTCATCCCGATCCCGCCGTGCAGCTGGATCGCCTCCTGGCCGATGTGCCGGCCGGCGCGGCTGGTCTGCAGCCGGGCCCGGTCGGCGGCCTGGACGACGTCGCCGCCGGCGTCCTGCACCATGACCGCCCACAGCGCCGTGCTGCGGGCCAGCTCCAGCGACACGTACATGTCGGCCGCCCGGAACGTCAGCGCCTGGAAGCGGGACAGCGGGACGCCGAACTGCTTGCGGGTCCGCAGGTACTCCGAGGTGCTGCGCAGGGCGGTGTCCATGGCGCCCACCGCCTCGTTGGCGTAGGCGATCCGGGCCGCGGCCAGGGCGCGCTCCACGTCCGGCGTCCGGTCGGTCGTGGCGCGGTCCCCGGAGGAGTCGCCGAGCAGCTCGGCGGGCGTGCCGGCGAACTCGATGCGCGCCGCGCGGCCGCCGTCGTGGGTCCGGTAGCCGCTGCGGGTGAGGCCGTCTGCGTCCGGTCGGACGAGGAACAGCTGGGTCCCGGAGTCGGTGACCGCGCTGACCACCAGCAGGTCGGCTCGCGCGCCGTGCAGCACCGGCTCCTTGACGCCGGTGAGCCGCCAGCCGCCGTCGTCGATGGCCGCCACGGCGCGGGCCGACGCGGCCCAGCGGCTCTCCGGCTCGGCGTGCGCGAAGGCGGCGACGCAGCCGCCCTCGGCGATCGCGCCGAGCACCTCGCCGCGCTGCTCCTCGGTGCCGAGGGCGGCCACCAGGCCACCGGCCAGCACCACCACCTCCACGAACGGCTCCGGCGCGAGCACCCGGCCGACCTCCTCGGCCACCAGGGCGACCTCGACCGGGCCTGCGCCCATGCCGCCGTCGGCCTCGGCGAAGGGCAGCCCGAGCACACCCATCTCGGCCAGCCGCGCCCACGTCTTCTCGTCGAACCCGGGATCTGCGGCGGTGACCGCGCGGCGCTGCTCGCCACTGGATCCGTAGGCCTTGCCCAGCAGGGCGCTCACGGCCTCGCGGAGGGCGGTCTGCTCGTCGTCGTAGGAAAAGTCCATGTCATAAACCTCCGGGTCACAACCCCAGGATCGAGCCGGCGATGATGGTGCGCTGCACCTCGTTGGAGCCCCCGTAGATCGAGGCCTTGCGGAAGTTGAGGTAGGACGGCGTGGCCACGCGCGCCCACTCGGGGACGTCGGAGTCCGCGCCGGCGCCCGACGCGACCGCCAGCGGCCCGGCGATGTCCACGACCAGTTCGGTGGCCGCCTGCTGCAACTCGGTGCCGCGCAGCTTGAGCACCGACGACGCGGGGTGTGGCTTGCCGTCGGCCGAGTGCGCCACCACCCGCAGCGCGGTCAGCTCCAGCGCCAGCAGCTCGTTCTCCAGCTCGGCGATACGGGTGGCGATCAGCGGGTCCTGGAGCAGCGGGGTGCCGTCGATCCGGATCTCCGCCGCGTGCCGTTTGGCCTGGGCCAGCAGTCGCTTGGTGTAGCCGACCGGGGCGACGCCGACGCGCTCGTTGCCGAGGAGGAACTTGGCGTAGTCCCAGCCCCGGTTCTCCTCGCCGACGAGGTTCTCGGCGGGCACACGCACGTCCTCGAAGAAGACCTCGTTGACCTCGAAGCCGCCGTCGATCAGCTCGATCGGGCGCAGCGTGACGCCGGGGGAGTCCATCGGGAAGAGCAGGAACGAGATGCCGCGCTGCTTCTTCTCGGCCGTCGGGTCGGTGCGGACCAGGCAGAAGATCCAGTCGGCGTACTGCCCGAGCGTCGTCCACGTCTTCTGGCCGTTGACGATCCAGTCGTCGCCGTCCCGGACGGCGGTGGTGCGCAGCGAGGCGAGGTCGGAGCCGGCGTCGGGCTCGGAGAAGCCCTGGCACCACCAGATGTCGAGGTTGGCTGTGGGCGGCAGGAACCGCTCCTTCTGCTCCTGCGAGCCGAAGGTGTAGATCACCGGGCCGACCATGCTGGCGTTGAAGGGAAGCGGCCCGGGCACGCAGGCCAGCTGCATCTCCTCGTGCCAGATGTGCCGCTGCAGCGGCGTCCAGTCGCGGCCGCCCCACTCCGCCGGCCAGTGCGGCACGGCCAGCCCGGCGGCGTGCAGGATCCGCTGCGTCTCGACGTACTGCTCGCGGCTGAGCTCGTGGCGGGCCGCGACGGCGTCGCGGATCTCGCGCGGCACCTCCGTGGTGAAGAAGCGGCGCATCTCCTCCCGGAAGTCGGCCATCTCCGGCGACAGCTGCAGGCGCATCGGACCCTCTTCCCGGTGGGGGCCGGCCGGCCGGCCCACCGCATCGACGTGGTTCTCCGGCCGACGATCCCACATTCCTACCCGTGAGTAGCAACCGGTCCGGCGGCCGTGTCGTCCCCCGAGAGCTGGGCGGCCCACCGGCCGGCGAGCGCCTCGTCGACGTCGTCTCGCCACCGGGCGATCTCCTCGGCCCGGATCGACGTGCTGTCCCTGGCCAAGGCGGTGACCTCGTCCAGGCGGGGGCGCACGGCCGCGGCCACCCCTGGCCGCGAGGCGCGCCAGGCGACCTCGCGGAGCAGCATCGCGATCCGTCGCAGCACCGCGGGCTGGCCGGAGGCGAACTGCAGCGGTTCCTCGAGTGCCAGGTCGAGGACGTCGCGGTCGGACCAGTGCGGCACGACCACCCGGACGACGCCCCCATCGTCGGCGGGGCACCGCGGTACCGGCCGTCGCTCGAGCAGGTCGCCCAGGATCGCTGAAGCGTGCGACAGCGCGTGCACGGCGGTCGTCGGATCGTTGATGCCGGGGGACAGCGCTCGGACGGCGATGTCGACGATCTTGCGGAGGCTGTAGGTGACGTCGCGGTCGGTCGAGCGCTCGAACTGCAGCCGGACGGCACTCCGGACGGCGGCGGCGAGCTCTGCGGAACCGGCCCCACGGCCCCAGGCGTGGGCGAGCGGTGTGCCCGTGACCACCGCGTCGCCGATGCGGGGGACCAGGACGACGAACGCGTCGTCAGCTGCCGCCGCGGCCACGAGCCGCCGCTCGTCGACGTCGGTCACGAAGCCGCTCGTCCGCGCCGTCACGACGGTCGGTGGCCCCGACGGCGGCGAGGGGGCCGGTGCGACGTCGCCCCGGTCGCGCGGCAGCTCACGGGCGAGGACCTGCCCGGCCTCCTCGTGGACGTCGCGCAGCATCGTCTCCACCCGCAGCGAGCGCGCCAGGTGGCCCAGGAACAGGACCAGCGCCAGCACGCTGCCCAGGGCGAGGACGTAGGCGACCGTGATCGCCAGGCGGGGCACGAAGGCGTCGCCGCCCTCGGCCGCGTCCTCCGTCCGCACGGTGCGCAGGACGGTCAGCGAGTAGACGAACGTCGCCGTCAGCTGGGCGAGGGTGACCTGCACGAACCGGTCGGTGGCGAAGGTCTGCAGCAGGCGCGGCGAGTACTGGCTGCTGGCCAGCTGGAGCGCCACGACCGTGAGGGAGAAGACGAGGCCGGTCACCGAGATCAGCGATCCGGCGATCGCGGCGAGCAGGTCCCGGGCGGCCGAGGGGCCGCCACCGAACACGAAGGTGAGCGGGTGGCCGTCGGGGCTCTCGAGCGCGGCGTCGAGCGCGGGCAGTGCGAGGCCGAGGCCGAGCGCTGCCACGATGGCCTCGGGATCGGCCACAGAGCGCTGCGGAGCAGCGCCCACGCGCGGCCGAACGGGCCGCCGCGGGGCGTGCTGCTCACCTGCGGACCGCCGGGGCGCGACGCCCGCCGCGGGAGGTGGCGGCCGCCGGTGACGTCGCGGGGGTGGCCGGCGCAGCGTCCTCCGGCGCGACCGAGGCGTAGTCCTCGCGCTCCACCGGATCGTCGGTGAGCCCCTCGTCGGTGGGCACCTCCAGGGGGCCGTCCTCGCTCACGAAGCGCACCTCTTCGACGCCGGCGAACTCCGTGGCCGTCCAGACGACCTGGGCCACGGCACGGAGCTGGTTGTCCCCCGACACGTTGACGAACGCGGGGCTGACCGCCACCGTCAGCGTGCTGCCGGACTGCCCGCCGTCGACCACGGCGAGGGGCTGGGGCGTGAAGAGCGCGGTCGACAACCCCTCGGCCGACTCCTCGGGGGTGGGGCCGTCGGCGAGCAGGTCCAGCGCCGTGGCCGGTCCGGTGCCGGAGGCCGCCCGACCCACGGGTGCCAGCCGGTCGCCCTCCAGGAACCAGAGCAGCACGGTCGGCCCCGCGCTCGTCCGGGTCGGGGATGCCGGGGAGCTCAGCACCGGCGCGATCGCGACGTCCTCCGGCTCGGCCTGCGGGTCGACGCCGCAGGCCGCCAGCGCCACGGCGGTGGCGAGCAGCACGGTCACGCGCCTCACGGCTGGTCCTCCACGGGGACGACGACGACGAACCTGGCCCCGCCGTCCGGGCTGTCGCCGATGCTCACGCTGCCGGCCATGAGCGCGAGGTGGCGCTGGACGAGGGACAGCCCCAGGCCGCTGCCGTCGGAGCTGGCCCGGCCGCTGCGGCTGCCCCGGGCGAAGCGCTCGAAGACCCGCTCGCGCTCGGACTCGGGCACACCGGCGCCCGCGTCGTCCACGGTGATCGTCGCCCTGTCGCCCTCGCGTGCCAGGCCCACCCCGGTCAGCCCCTCACCGTGCTTGTCAGCGTTGTCCATCAGGTTGGCCAGTACCCGCTCCAGCCGGCGCTTGTCGACGCGCACGCGGAGCTCGCCGGCGCCGGGTGCGATCACCGGCTCGACCTCGCGGACGGCGGTGCGGTTGCGCCGGGCGACCGTGGCACGGACCAGGTCGGCCAGGCGCACCGTCTCCAGGGTCGCGTCGTCGCTGCCGGCGTCGGCCCGAGAGATCTCCAGCAGGTCGGCCACCAGGCGCTCGAAGTTGCGCACCTCCGAGCGGAGCAGGTCCAAGCCCTCCTGCCCGTCGGCGGGCAGCCGGTCGCGGTAGGTCTCCACGAGGGCGGCCGCGTTGAGCATCGTGGTCAGCGGGCTGCGCAGCTCGTGGCTCACGTCGGCGGCGAAGCGGGCGTCGCTGCGCAGCCGCTCCTCCAGCGCCCGCGCCGTCCGGTTGAACGACGCGGCCAGCGGCACCAGCGACGGGTCGCCGCGCGGGTCGATGCGGGTGTGCAGGTTGCCGTCGGCGATCGAGGCCGCGGCCTGGGCGAGCCGGTCGAGCGGTCGCAGGGCCGGCCGGGTCACCCGCCAGCCGATGAGCACCGACACCGGCACCACGGTGAGGACGGAGGCGGTCAGGACGATGCCGAGCACCCGGTAGGTGTCGTCGAGCTCCTCGAGCGAGTAGATCTCGAAGTAGGCCTCGCCCGGTTCGAGGAGCGGCACGCCGATGGCCAGCATCGTGGTGCCGTCGACGTCGACCCGCTGCATCGCCGCGGTGCCGCCGCGGACGCGTGCGCGCAGTTCGTCGGGCAGCGCGTCGCGGCCGATCCGCAGGGAGCTGGCACTCCACTCGTCCTGGCCGGTGCGCAGCAGCGAGGTCGAGCCGGTCTCCCGGGGCAGCTGGGCCAGCACCTGAGCCGGGTCGAGAACGCCGCTGTCGAGACCTCGCACGACCTGGCCGGCGTTCGCGGTGGTCTGCGCGAGGGTGACCCGTTCGCGCTGCAGGAGCAGGTAGGACGAGACGGTGAGCCACACACCGGCCACCAGGACCGCGGTGAGGCCGAGCACGACGGCGGCGAAGGCGGAGGTGGCCCGCGCGCGCAGCGACTGGGGCCGCCACCGGCGCATGCCGGTCCTCACGCCGGGATCCGGTACCCCATGCCCCGGACGGTCGTCACCACGGTCGGGTTGCCCGGATCGGGCTCCACCTTCTTGCGCAGCCGCCGGACGTGGACGTCGACCAGCCGGGAGTCACCGAAGTAGTCGTAGCCCCAGACCCGCTCGAGCAGGTCCTCGCGGCTGAGCACGCGGCCGAGTTCCGTGGCCAGCTCCGCGAGCAGCTTGAACTCGGTCTTGGTCAGGGAGACGAGAGCGCCGCCGCGGGTGACGGTGCCCTCGTGCGGGCTGATCTCGAGGTCGCCGACGGTGATCCGCTGCGGTTGCGCGGGGCCCCGGGCGCGGCGGACCAGGGCCCGGATGCGTGCGGACAGCTCTTTGGCGACGAACGGCTTGGTGACGTAGTCGTCGGCGCCGGCCTCGAGCCCGGCCACCACGTCGTGGCTGTCGGCGCGGGCGGTCACCATGATCACCGGGGTGTCGGACATGCGGCGGATCTGCCGGCAGACCTCGAAGCCGTCGATGCCGGGCAGCACGAGGTCGAGCAGGATGACGTCGACCTCCTGCTCGCCCAGCGCGGCCAGGCCTTCCTCGCCGGTGCCCGCCTCGACCACGGTCAGCCCCTCGGCACGCAGCGACATGGCGACGATCCGGCGGATGCGGACGTCGTCCTCGATGACCAGCACGGACCGGGGCACGTCGAGAAGTGTGCCCAACGTGCTCATCGACTCACCACCGGCCGGGCCGAGGGCACCCGCACGAGGGACGCCGATCGGGGCGGGCGCGCTCATGCGGTCACCATGGCAGCGGGGGTGCCGGGTGCGCAGCCGTCGGCCGGAAAGGTCACGGGGCTGTCATGTCCGGTGAGAGCATCCGCGGGGGCGCCGTGCGGACCGGTCGCCGGGAGCGCGGAAGGGGACCGATGAGCACCGGATCAGCCCAGCGCGGGGGGCCACTGGCCGGACTGCGGGTGGTGGAGCTGGGCGGGATCGGGCCCGGGCCGCACGCCGCGATGGTGCTCGGCGACCTCGGGGCCGACGTGGTGCGGGTGGAGCGCCCGGCGGGCGGGTTGCGGATGGGCGCGGCCGACCGGGACGCGGTGCTGCGCAACCGGCGCTCGGTCGCGGCGGACGTGAAGACACCCGAGGGCCTGGCGGCGGTGCTCGCCCTGGTGGAGCGGGCCGACGTCCTGCTCGAGGTGTTCCGTCCGGGGGTCGCCGAGCGGCTGGGGCTGGGGCCGGAGGACTGCCTGGCCCGGCAGCCGCGGCTGGTCTACGCCCGGATGACCGGCTGGGGGCAGGACGGCCCGTGGGCCGACCGGGTGGGGCACGACATCAACTACCTGGGCCTCACCGGCACGCTGTCCGCCCTCGGCCGCGCGGGGGAGCCGCCGTCGTTCCCGATGAACCTCGTCGCCGACTACGGCGGCGGGTCGATGCTGGTGCTCGTCGGCATCCTCGCCGCGCTCGTGGAGCGCGAGCGGTCGGGGCGCGGTCAGGTCGTGGACGCGGCGATGGTCGACGGCGCGAGCCTGCTGTCCCAGCCGCTGTGGTCGCTGCGCGGGCAGGGGCTGTGGTCCGACGAGCGCGGCACCAACCTGCTCGACGGCGGCGCCCCGTTCTACGACGTCTACGCCTGCGCGGACGGCGGCCACCTGGCCGTCGGGGCGCTGGAGCCGCAGTTCTACGCGGCGCTGCTCGACGGCCTCGGGCTGGCGGACGCCGGCCTGCCGGAGCAGTACGACCGGGCCGGCTGGCCCCGGCTGCGGGCGGCGTTCACCGAGGCCTTCGCCGGCCGCTCGCGGGACGAGTGGGCGGCGCACTTCGACGGCACCGACGCCTGCGTCACCCCGGTGCTGGACGCGGGCGAGGTGGCCGGGCACCCGCACCTGGCCGCCCGCGGCACCCTGGTCGAGATCGACGGCGTGCTGCAGGCCGCGCCGGCGCCCCGGTTCTCCCGGACGCCGGCCTACCGGCCCACGCCGCCGTGCAGGCCGGGCGGGGATGCGCGGGCGGTGCTCGACGAGTGGTCCCGCGACGACCGATGATCGTCCGAACGGCGAGAAGGGGACGCTGATGCGCAGGACGCTGTACGACGCCGACCACGAGGCCTTCCGCGACACCGTGCGCACGTTCCTGGCCAAGGAGGTCGCGCCGCACGCCGACGAGTGGGACCGCGCCGGCATCGTGCCGCGCGAGCTGTTCACCGCGGCCGGCAGCCAGGGTCTGCTCGGCATGGCGGTGCCGGAGGAGCACGGGGGCGGTGGCAACCCCGACTTCCGGTTCAACGCCGTCCTGGGGGAGGAGGTCACCAGGGCCGGCGTCGCCGGGCCGGGCGCCGGCATCTGCCTGGTCAACGACGTGTGCCTGCCCTACTTCCTCGACCTCGCGACCGAGGAGCAGCGCGCCCGATGGCTACCCGGCATCGCCTCGGGCGAGCTGATTCCCGCGATCGCGATGACCGAGCCGGGCGCGGGCTCCGACCTCGCGTCGATCACCACGACCGCGCGGCGGGACGGCGACGCATACGTGGTGAACGGCGCCAAGACGTTCATCACCAACGGGATCAACGCCGACCTCGTGGTGACGGTGGTCAAGACCGACCCGGAGCAGCGGCACCGGGGGATGAGCCTGCTGGTGCTGGAGCGCGGGATGCCCGGGTTCGAGCGCGGCCGCAACCTCCACAAGCTGGGGCAGCACGCCCAGGACACCGCGGAACTGTCGTTCACCGACGTCCGGGTGCCGGTGGGCAACCTGCTCGGCCAGGAGGGCGCCGCGTTCGCGCACCTGGTGGACCGGCTGCCGCAAGAGCGGCTCGGCATCGCCGTGGCCGGTGTCTCGAGCGCGGCCGCGGCGCTGGAGTGGACGCTCGAGCACGTCCGGTCGCGGACGGCGTTCGGCAAGCCGATCGGGTCGTTCCAGAACACCCGCTTCCGGCTGGCGGAGATCGCCACCGAGGTCGACGTCGCGCAGTCCTACGTCGACGACTGCATCCGGGCGCTGAACGCCGGTGAGCTGACCGCCGTCGACGCGGCGAAGGCCAAGTGGTGGTGCACCGAGCTGCAGGGCCGGGCGCTGGACGCCTGCCTGCAGCTGTTCGGCGGCTACGGCTACATGACCGAGTACCCGATCGCGCGCGCGTGGGCCGACGCCCGGGTGACACGGATCTACGGGGGGACGACGGAGATCATGAAAGAGGTCGTCGGACGGGACCTGGGGCTGTGAGCGCCTCTCTCGCGGTCGTCACCGGGGCCGCCGGGGCACTGGGGCGGGCGGTGCTCGCCGACCTGACCGGCCGCGGCTGGGAGGTCGCGGCGCTCGACCGGCCCGGTCGCGCGCTGGACGCGGCCGGGGCGCAGCCCGGGGTGCACGGGGTCCCGGTCGACCTGACCGACCACGCGGCGGTGCAGGAGGCGTTCGCGCGGGTGGACGCCGTCGGCGCGCCGACCGCGCTGGTCGCGCTGGCCGGTGGCTACCGGCCCAGCTCGCTGGCCGACCTGTACGACGACCTGCTCACCGAGATGTGGGAGACCAACGTCGCCTCGCTGCTGTGGTGTTGCCAGCAGGCCGCGCCACGGCTGGTGGACGCCGGGGGCGGCTCGATCGTGACGGTCGGCTCCCGGACGGCGGTGGGTGGCAAGGCACCGGTCGCGCACGCGGCCAGCAAGGCCGCTGTCGTCCGGACGACGGAGCTGCTCGCCGAGGAGCTGCGCGGGCAGCGGATCCGGGTCAACTGCGTGCTCCCGTCGGTGATCGACACCCCGGCCAACCGGGAGTGGATGTCCGACGACCTGGCCGCGCGGGCCGTGGCGCCCGAGGCGATCGCGCGGGTGATCGCCTGGCTGGTGGGCCCGGACTCGGCGCCCGTGAGCGGCGCGCGCATCCCCGTCTACGGCGACGCGTGACTATCGTTACCGGCCAGTAGCAAACGCTCGAGAGGATGAGGGTCATGCGGGACGCGGTGATCGTCGAGGCGGTCCGGACTCCGGTGGGCCGGCGCAACGGGGGCCTGTCGGGGATCCATCCGGCCGAGCTGTCGGCGCACGTCCTGAACGCGCTGGTGCACCGCGCGGGCGTCGACCCGGGCGTGGTGGACGACGTCATCTGGGGCTGCGTCGGGCAGGTGGGGGAGCAGACCTTCGACATCGCCCGCACCGCGGTGCTCTCGGCCGGCTGGCCGGAGTCGGTGACCGGCGTGACCATCGACCGCCAGTGCGGCTCGTCGCAGCAGTCGGTGCACTTCGCCGCCGCAGGCCTGGTGTCCGGGCAGTACGACGTCGTCGTCGCCGGTGGGGTCGAGTCGATGAGCCGGGTGCCGCTGGGGTCGTCGATCGGCGACGCCAACCCGTTCCCGCCGGCGTTCCTCGAGCGCTACGACGGGGTCTTCCCGAACCAGGGCATCGGCGCGGAGATGATCGCCGAGCAGTGGGGCTTCGACCGCGCCCGCGTGGACGAGTTCTCGGTCGCGTCGCACGAGAAGGCCGAGGCCGCGCGCAGCGAGGGCCGGTTCGCCGGCCAGATCGCGCCGGTGACGCTGCCCGACGGCACGGTCGTCGAGCACGACGAGGGCATCCGGCCCGGGACGACGGTCGAGACGCTGGCGAAGCTGAAGACGGTCTTCAAGCCCGAGGGCGGCGTGATCACGGCGGGCAACTCGTCGCAGATCTCCGACGGCTCGGCGGCCCTGCTGATGATGACCGGAGAGAAGGCGCGGGAGCTCGGACTGACCCCGATTGCGCGGGTGCACACGGCGGTGCTGGCCGGTGCCGACCCGGTGATCATGCTGACCGCGCCCATCCCCGCGACGGCCAAGGCGCTGCAGCGCAGCGGGCTGACGCTGGACCAGATCGGCGCGTTCGAGGTCAACGAAGCCTTCGCCTCCGTTCCGCTTGCGTGGCTGGCCGAGTTCGACATCGACCCGAAGGTGCTCAACCCCAACGGCGGCGCCATCGCGCTGGGACACCCGCTGGGCGGCTCCGGAGCCCGGCTGATGACGACGCTGGTGCACCACATGCGCGACAACGGCATCCGGTACGGGCTGCAGACGATGTGCGAGGGCGGCGGCCAGGCCAACGCCACGATCCTCGAGCTGCTCTGAGTCTCCTGCTGGCGCGGCGTCGAGTCACCCGCGCCGGACGGCGGTGCCTTGACACGCGCCGCGTGACGGTCCACGGTGCGGCCCCACATCCCGAATGATGCCGAGGTGTGTCATGAGCCACGGACACGAGCAGGCCGTCGAGGTCCTCGACCGAGAGCTCGCCGCGGTGAGCGGTGTCCTGAACGAGCTGACGGATCCGGACTGGCAGCGGCCGACCCACCTGATTCCCGAGGGCGAAGGAATCCCGCCGTGGCGGGTAGCCGATCTGGTCGCCCACATCGACATCTCCATCGGCCTGACCCTCGGACTGCTCGACACCATCCAGACGGGCCAGCCCGGCCGGGACCGGGCCAGCTTCTTCATCGCCGACCGGAGCACGGTCGCCCCCGTCGTCTACTCCTACGCGGTCCAGCACGCTGCTCAGAACGACCGCACCAGCTTGGTGGAGCGGGCGCGGTCCACCTTCGACGCAAGCCTCGCGGGCATCCGTACACATCCCCCGGACACCATCGGCTCGGGGTTCTTCGCCCTCATGCGCCTCGACGAGTGGGTGCCCACCCGCGTGGTCGAGGCGGTGGTGCACGGGATCGACCTGACGGACGCCCTGGACCGCACCAGTGTGGCGACACCCGAAGGCATCGCCATGACAGCCGGCATCCTGGACGACGTGCTGGCCCGTCGCACCGTCGCGGGACGGCCCCCGGATCTCACGGATGACGTGATGTGGATCCGTGCGGCGTCAGGCCGAACTCCTCACCCCGACCCACGACTCCCGCTGATCGTGTGAACGCGTCGACCCGCACACCTCAGGGTCACCGGTGCAGAGCGGGTATCCACCGGCCGAGCCGCTGTGTCACGACCCGGCCGGCGTCCTCAGCCGACCACCAGACAGCAGCAAGGGCTTGAGCGAACCGAGGTTCCTGGCGCGCGAGGTCGTCGATGCCGTCGACGAGTTCGGCGCCGTGCCCGACGAGTAGATCCTCCAGAGGGCCCGCACCGACCAGAGCGAGGTCGTCATCGGTCACTGCCGCCCGCACGAGCGCCGTTGGTACCGCCACCAGCCATCGACCAGAGCTCTCGTCTCCGGCCCGCCCTGTGACACCGGATCAGTCTGCCTTCGCCCCGGACCAGGTGCCCCGTGGTGGGCCGTTCACGGACGACGGCCACCCCCGACCGACCGGGTCAGGCCGCGCGGGGGGAGTACATGATCACCGCGGCGCCGACGAGGCAGAGGAGGGCGCCGACCACGTCGAAGCGGTCGGGGCGGAAGCCGTCCACGACCATGCCCCAGGCGAGGCTGCCGGCCACGAAGACGCCGCCGTAGGCGGCGAGGATCCGGCCGAAGTTCGCGTCCGGTTGCAGGGTGGCCACGAACCCGTAGGCGCCGAGCGCCAGCACGCCCAGTCCGATCCACACCCAGCCCCGGTGCTCTCGCACGCCCTGCCAGACCAGCCACGCGCCGCCGATCTCGGCGACCGCGGCCAGCAGGAACAGCAGGACCGAGCGCGCGACCGTCATGCCCGGCAGGGTGCCAGAGAAGGCCGCCGGCCCGTTTCGTCCGCTGTCGTCCGGGCACGGCTTGTCCTGGCCCGCCAGCACGAGTAGGGAGTCCACCATGGCGATCGCGACCGTCAACCCGGCCACCGGTGAGACGCTGAAGACGTTCGAGGCGCTCACCGAGGTGGAGATCGACGACCGGATCGCGCGTGCCGCGGCCGCGTTCGAGGGCTACCGCCTCACGACCGTCGACGAGCGGGCCGGCTGGTTGCGCGCGGCCGCCGACGTCCTGGACGAGGACACCGACCGGGTGGCCGAGCTCATGACCACCGAGATGGGCAAGACCCTGGCCGCCGCCAAGGCCGAGGTCGGCAAGTGCGCCAAGGGACTGCGCTACTACGCCGACCACGGGGCGGAGTTCCTGGCCCGTCGTCCCGCCGACGCCGGGGCCGTCGGGGCGACCGAGGCCTACGTGGCGTGGCAGCCGATCGGCGTCGTCCT
This sequence comes from uncultured Actinomycetota bacterium, assembly GCA_963723745.1. Lineage (GTDB taxonomy): Bacteria > Actinomycetota > Actinomycetes > Mycobacteriales > Geodermatophilaceae > CAVRRZ01. Next base: position 335,688 of record CAVRRZ010000005.1, on the reverse strand, counting down.
GGCGATCATGCCGTGGAACTTCCCGCTCTGGCAGGCGCTGCGGTTCGCCGCACCGGCGCTCATGGCCGGCAACGTCGGCCTGCTCAAGCACGCCAGCAATGTGCCGCAGACCGCGCTCTACCTCGAGGAACTGGTGCGCCGGGCCGGCTTCCCGGACGACGTCTTCCAGACGCTGCTCATCGGCGCGGGCGCGATCGAGCAGGTGCTGAGGGACGACCGGGTCGCCGCTGCGACGCTCACCGGCAGCGCACCGGCCGGGCAGTCCGTGGCCGCCATCGCCGGCGACGTCCTGAAGAAGACCGTGCTGGAGCTCGGCGGCAGCGACGCCTACATCGTGATGCCCTCGGCGCACCTCGACCGCGCCGCCGAGGTCGCGGTGACGGCCCGGTGCCAGAACAACGGGCAGAGCTGCATCGCGGCCAAGCGCTTCTTCGTGCACTCCGCCGTCGCCGAGGAGTTCACCCGGCTCTTCGCCGAGAAGCTCGAGGCGATGACCGTGGGCGACCCGATGGCCGAGGACACCAAGATCGGCCCGCTGGCCACCGAGTCGGGCCTCGAGGACGTCGAGCGCTATGTCCAGGACGCCGTCGACAAGGGGGCCACCGTCGTCGTCGGAGGCAGGCGCGTCGACCGGCCCGGCTGGTTCTACCCGCCGACCCTGGTGACCGGCGTGACCCCGGAGATGGCCATCTACCACGAGGAGGTCTTCGGCCCGGTGGCGGCGTTGTTCACCGTCGACGGTCTCGACGAGGCGATCGAGATCGCCAACAGCCATCCGTACGGGCTCGGCGGCAACCTGTGGAGCGAGGACGAGGGGGAGCGCGCGCAGTTCGTCCGCGACATCGCCTCGGGCATGGCCTTCATCAACGGGATGGTCACCAGCTATCCGGAGCTGCCGTTCGGCGGCGTGAAGCAGAGCGGCTACGGCCGGGAGCTCGCCGACCTCGGCATGCACGAGTTCATGAACGCCAAGACGGTGTGGATCGGTCCGCCGAGCTCCGAGCAGGCTGAGGGGGAGACGGCGACGGCGTCCGAGTAGCCGGTTCCGCCGACGGGCCCGGGGGAGCAGGATGCCGGTCATGGCCGCGCTCCCCGAAGGTGGACACGACGCGATGCCCGCCACCCACGCGCCGGCCGGGTCGGGCGTCGTGGGCAGCGCCGGCCGGGTGGTCGAAGCGGCCGACTGCCTGGTCCGCAGCGCATCGCTGCGCCTGGACGGCGAACCGCTGCCGGTCTTCGGCACCGTGCGCATCTACATCTGTGGCATCACCCCCTACGACGTCACGCACCTGGGGCACGCGGCCACCTTCGTGTGGGCCGACGTGCTGGCCACCGTGCTCGGGGCCGCCGGTGCCGACGTCGCGACCTGCCGCAACGTGACCGACGTCGACGACGTGCTGACCCGCGCCGCCCTCGCCCGGGGCCGGCACTACGACGAGTTCGCGCTGTCCCAGGAGTACCTCTTCGAGCAGGACATGCAGGCCCTGCGCGTGCACCGGCCCACGTTCGCGCCACGCGCACGGCACCACGTCCCGCACGTCCGCCAGCTCGCCGCCGCGCTGTTGGCGACCGGCGCGGCCTACGAGCGGGAGGGCGCCGTGTACTTCCGCGGGGCGGACGTGCCCGCGCGTGCCGGGCTGGACCGGGAGCGCGCCCTGGAGCTCTCCGCCCGCTACGGCGACCGTCCCGACGACCCGCTGCGCGAGGACCCGTTCGACGTCCCTGTCTGGCTGCCGTCCGGGGAGTCCGATCCGGCCTGGCCCAGCCCGTGGGGCTGGGGGCGTCCGGGCTGGCACGCCGAGTGCTCGGCAATGGCCGTGGCGGCACTGGGCTCCAGCGTCGACGTCCTCGTCGGTGGCCTGGACCTGACCTTTCCGCACCACGCCTACCAGGCGGCCATGGTCGAGGCGGCCACCTCGGTGGTCCCGTTCGCCCGGCGGGCCCTGCACGTGGGAGCCGTCGGCCTCGGCGGGGTCACGATGGCGAAATCGACCGGGAACCTCGTGCTGATCGGCGACCTGCTGGCCGGCCGCTCACCCGCCGCCGTCCGGCTGATGGCGCTGGACCGGTCCTGGGCCGACTCCTGGGACTACACCTCCGGCCTGCTGGACGACGCCGGCGCAGCCTTGGACCGGCTCTACGCCGCCGCGGCGCGGCCGGGCGGCGGATCGGCGGGCACGGACGCGGTGCTCGACGCGCTGCTCGACGACCTCGACGTGCCGACGGCGCGCGCGGTGGCGGAGGAGGAGGGCGGCGCGGCGGCGCGGCTGTTCATCCGGCTGCTGGCGCTCAACTGACCGGCCGGGGAACCGGAGGAGCACCCGACGTCGTTGGGGCGGGCATGGATCTGACCTGCCCGAAGTGTCACGGCTCGATGCGCACCTACGAGCGCAACGGAGTCCACGTCGACCAGTGCACCGACTGCCGCGGAATCTTCCTCGACCGCGGTGAGCTCGAGCGGCTCGTCGACGCCGAGAACGCCTGGCACTCCGGCTCGCCCTCCGGTCCGAAGGACGCCCCGCCCCGTCAGGACCAGCACGCCGGTGCCGGATCGGGCATCGCATCCGGCGCCGGGCTCGGCGCGGTCGTGAACGAGGTGCTCTCGCAGGTGCGCAGCAGCAAGAGCAGCTCGCACGACCCGCGGTACGACTCGCGGTACGACTCGCGCCACGGCTCGGGCTACCAGAAGAAGCACAAGAAGGAGTCGTTCCTCAGCGACCTCTTCGGCTGACGCCAGCGCCTTTCCCAGGGCCTCGGCGACATCGGGCACCCGGCCCGACCTCCGTGCGCGCGTGAGACGGAGCCCCCATGGTGGCTGAGCGGACCGTCGTCCTCCCGACGGCCCGGGTCGCCCTCGACGGGGACCTTGCCGTCCCCCACGCCGCCCGCGGTGTCGTGCTCTTCGCGCACGGCAGCGGAAGCAGCCGGCACAGCCCCCGCAACCGCCGGGTCGCCGCGGACCTGCAGGCCGCCGGTTACGCGACCCTCCTCGTCGACCTGCTGACCGCCGACGAGGAGGTGGTGGACCGGCGAACCCGAGTGCACCGGTTCGATATCGAGTTGCTCGCCGGTCGGCTGACCGGGGCGGCGGACGGGCTCGCGGGCCTACGCGAGACACGCGGGCTGGCGCTGGCCCTCTTCGGGGCCAGCACCGGCGCGGCCGCCGCGCTGGTCACCGCCGCGGAGCGGCAGGACCTCGTTGGCGCCGTCGTGTCACGGGGCGGCCGTCCCGATCTCGCCGGGGACGCACTCGAGCGCGTGCGCGCGCCCACCCTGCTGCTCGTGGGCGGCGAGGACCGGCAGGTGCTCGATGTCAACCGGGCCGCTTCGGCACGGATGACCGCAGAGCACGAGGTGACCGTCGTGCCGGGCGCGACCCACCTGTTCGAGGAGCCCGGAGCGCTGGACCAGGTCGTGGAACGGACCGTCACCTGGCTCACGCGGTGGCTGTGACAGCTGGTGCGTACGTGGTCGGCGTGGCTGCTGGTGACGATGCGAAGTCACGCCGATACTCGCTGCGGTCGTGGCCGGGGGTGCCGCGCACGGGGGAGTGAGCGGCGGTGCGCCATTCGTTCAGGATCGTGCTGTCGTTGCTCGCCGTCCTGGCCCTGCTGACCACCACGGCGCCGCCGGCCGCCGCGGAGGACGCGTCGACGGCTTCCTCCTGGCAGGCGGCGGGCCCCTCGGTGTTCGGGTTGGGCGACTCGCTGTTCCTGCAGTGCGGCCCGACGCTGGGAGTGGGCAGCCGCTCGGTCGGGATGATCGGGTGGGCCGGCGGCACCACCGAAGGAATGCGCCGGCGGCTCAGCTCAGGTGTCGGGGGCTGGCCGTACATGACCGAGTCCTCGCACGCCGAGGAACTCGCCAGCTTCCGGCATGCCTCGACCCTGGTCGTCGGACTCGGCACCAACGACGTGCGCGGGTTGGTCAGCGCGGCGCGCTACCGCGCGAACGTCGACTGGTTCATGGAGCGCGCCGCCGGCCGCCCGGTGCTCTGGTTCAACCTCGTCAACCCCGAGTTCCAGTCGACGGCCGACACCTACAACGGCATCCTCGTCCGTGCGGCGACCCGCTATCCGAACCTGCGCATCCTCGACTGGGCCGGCTACGTCCGCGACCACCCGGACGCCGTGATGGACGACGGCGTGCACCTGTCCTCCTTCACCGCCTGTCGCGAGGGACGGCTCGCCCTCGTCCAGGCCGCGGTGCCCCCGGTCGAAGGAGTCGCCACCCCCGATCCCGCGTGGACCGACCCGCCCCCGCAGGATCCGCCCACGCCCGACCCGGTGACCCAGGAGTACGCGGCCACCGGCGGGCCGGGTGGCCCTCTCGGGCCACCCATCGGGCCCGTGTCCTGCCACCGCAAGCAGGACGGCTGCCTGCAGTTCTACGCGCACGGCGGCCTCACCTGGACCCCCGGGACCGGCGTGCAGAGGTTGTCGGAGACGGTGGCGCGCTCCTGGAGCCACTACGCGGAGCTCGGCCGGGTCGGCTACCCGGTCGCCGCGGAGACCTGCGACCTGCCGGACGGGGGTTGCCGGCAGCGATTCGAGGCCGGATGGATGTTCTCGTCCCCGTCGACAGGCGCGCGCGACGTGATCGACGGCCCGATGCTCGACAAGTACCTCGCCCTGGGCGGTGCCGGCGGCGATCTCGGGTACCCCCTCGGCATTCCCGCCTGCGGAGCGCCGCGCGACGGCTGCGTGCAGCGCTTCCAGGGCGGGTCCATCTACTGGACCGGCAGCACCGGAGCGCGGGTCGTGTCGGGAGCGGTGCGCTCGCGCTGGGCGGCAGCGGGTGGGCCGAGCGGCTCCATGGGCTTCCCCACCACGGACACGATCTGTGGCCTGCGCAAGGGCGGCTGCGGACAGAACTTCACCGGCGGCTCCGTGTACTGGTCTCCCGCCACCGGCGCCCGCGTCGTCACGGGCGTCATCCGCGCACGCTGGGTCCGGTCCGGCGGCGTCTACAGCCGGTACGGGTACCCGATTGCAGCGCAGCGCACGATCAGCGGGGGCTGGTCGCAACGGTTCAGCGGCGGCACGCTCACCTATCGGCATGGCCGCTGGACATGACGCGCCGTCGTCCCCATGCTCTGCCGGGCGACGACCGCCGGGGTCGCGCGCGGAAGGACCCTCTCATGCGTCTGCGGTACCTGCTCGTCGCCGGGGCGGCCGCCCTCGGGGTCACGGCCGCGGTGGTCGTCCCCGCCGGCGGTGAGGCCTCGGCGGCCGGTGCCTGCTCCGTCGTCGCGCCCACCAAGGTCGTCCTCGACCGGGCCGTCGTGGAGGTCCCGTACCGGCTGGCCGGCAACTGCGCCCTGGCCGGCACCGTGTACGCCTCGTGGGATGTCGTGCATCCCTCGGACGGCGTCGTCGGTGGCCTCACCTTCGAGGGGATCACGACCACCACGTGGGACCTCCACGACTGGATGGGACCGACGCGCTACACCGTCCGCCCCTGGTCCGCGGTCGATGCGGTCGCCGACCTGATCCCGCAGAACTCGGCCCTGACCACGGTCAAACTCGGTTCCCGGCTGACGACGAATGTCTCGCGTACCGCCGGACGGCTCACCTTCACCGCGTCGGCACGCACGTACTCGCCGACCCTGGGCGGCTGGTACCAGCGACCCCGGGTCAACGTCTCGGTCATGCACCTTGCGCCTGGCGCTTCCACCTGGACGTGGGTCAAGGCCGCGGCGACCAGCAGCACGGGGCGGGTCACGCAGTCCGTCGCCCCGAAGGCCGGGCAGTACCGCCTGATGATCAAGGAGACGCCGACCACCTGGGCGAGTTACTCGCCGGCGGTGGCCGGCGCCTGACCCGGCACGCGCCACCGGGCCGGACGCGGGGGCGGTCAGTCGGGGAGTCGGGTGGGGGCGTAGGCCAGCAGCCGCCAGCGACCCTCGGTGCGGACCCAGACCGCGAGGGCGAGGTTGTCGATGGTCTTCGGGGTGCCGCCCACCTCGAGGTCCGCGGTCATCCGCCCGACGACGATCGCGGTGTCACCCACCACCTCGACGCGCTCGACCGGGTGCGCGATGCGCCGGTACACGTAGTAGCCCGACCGGACCTTGGCGAAATACTCGTCCTTGGTGTCGCGGACCCCGCTGGAGTGGGCGTAGCTGAGCTCGTCGGCGCACAGGAGGTCGAGCGTCTCCAGGTCGGCATCCAGCATGGCCCGGTACCGGCGGTCCTCGGCCGAGAGCACCTCGGCGACCGCATCCGTCGACGGCATCCGATCATCTTGCCGTACCGGCCCGCGGGACAGGAGTGACCGGCGTGGTCCGACCCTCCGCGGAATGACCGGATCCTCACCGGATCGGTCCATACTCCTGAGCGTTCCGCGGCCGTCGAGGGCCGCCGTCCCGGAGAGGGAGTCCATGCGTCCGAGGTCCGTCGTCCTTGCCGCTGTCGTCGCCAGTGCGGTGGTGGTGGTTCCCACCGGCGGCGTCGCCTCCGCTGCGGGTCCCTGCTCGATCGTCGCGCCGACCAAGATCGTCATGGATCAGAAGTTCGTCGAGGTTCCCTTGCGGCTGTCGAGCAACTGTCAGGCCTCGGACACGCAATACGCGTCGTGGGACATCGTCCATCCGTCGACCGGCCCGACCGGCATCGCGATCTTCGACGGCAGCACCACGGACAGTTGGGACCTCTACGACTGGGATGGTCCCGCCCGGTACACGGTGCGGCCTTCGTCGGCGTGGGATTCCAACTTCGACGACGTCACCCAGAACACGGCCTACATCTCGGTGAAGCTGGGCTCACGCCTCACCGCCACGACGACGCGGAAGAACGGCGTGCTCACCTTCAGCGCCTACGCGCGCACGTACTCGCCGACTCTGTCCGAGTGGTACAAGCGGGCCGGCGCGAAGGTGTCGATCATGTACCTGGCGCCGGGTTCGTCGACCTGGACGTGGGTCAAGGCTGCCACCACGAGCAGCAGTGGCCGGGCGACGCTCTCCGTGGCGCCGAAGTACGGCCAGTACCGACTGCTCATCAAGGAGACCGACACGGTGTGGGCGAGTTACTCGTCCATCGTCCGCGGCAAGTGACGGCGGGTGGGCTCGCGAGCCCACCGGTCACCGTTCGGCGGCAGGCGTGGCCCGGCCGGTGCCGCCGGTGGTGCGGGTGCGCAGCAGGGGCAGCGTGCGCCACGGCACGAGGCAGGACAGCGCGATGACGCTGGTCGACCGGACGACGGACGGCGAGCGGTCCAGGGCCAGCAGGGTCTGCTGGAGCGCCTCGTGCGAACCGGCGGCGACCCGGCACAGCACGTCGCCGCTGCCCGTGGTGGCGTGCGCCTCGAGGACCCCGGGGATCTGCTCGAGGTCGGCCTGCACCGCCTCGAGGGCACCCTGGGCGATCTCCAGCGTGACGAACGCCTGCACCCCGAAGCCCGCCGCGGTGACGTCGAGATCCGGCCCGTAGCCGGTGATCACGCCGGCCTGCTCCAGTCGGCGGAGCCGAGCGGTCACCGTGCCGCGCGCCACGCCCGTGAGACGGGAGAGCTCCAGGTCGCCGGCGCGCGGCCGCTCGCGCAGGGCGGTCAGCAGCGCCAGGTCAAGGTCGTCGAGCTGCATCGATCCTCCTCGGTGATATGTGCAGTTTGTACAGCTCAGACCACTCACCGCTAGCCGGATCCGCGCAGGATGACCACTCCGGGCGAGCCGGTTGCGCAGCACCCGGGGACGCTGCTGCAGTAGGTGCGACGTGCCGCGCCGCCGATCGCAGGAGGAGACGCCCCGTGAGCCTCGAGCAGACCCTCAACGACGACGAACGACTCGCCGGCCTGGACCTGCACCAGCTCGAGCAGCTGGTCGGCCTCGTCGAGTACGACGCCTCGACCGACCCCTTCCCGGTCAGTGGCTGGGACGCGCTCGTGTGGGTGGTCGGCAACGCCGTCCAGACCGCGCACTTCTTCCAGTCCGCGTTCGGCATGGAGCTGGTCGCCTACTCCGGTCCCGAGACCGGCAACCGTGACCACCACGCGTTCGTCCTGCGGTCGGGCGCCGCGCGCTTCGTCGTCCAGGGTGCGTACGACCCCGGCAGCCCGCTGGTCGACCACCACCGGATCCATGGCGACGGCATCGTCGACATCGCGCTCGCCGTGCCCGACGTCGACCGGTGCATCGCGCACGCCCGGGCGCAGGGCGCCACCGTGCTGGAGGAACCGCACGACGTCAGCGACGAGCACGGCACCGTGCGGCTGGCCTCGATCGCCACCTACGGCGACACCCGGCACACGCTGGTCGACCGCTCCCGATACACCGGCGCCTACCTGCCCGGCTATGTCGCGAAGACGTCGACCTTCGCCCGGCGTCCCGGCTCGCCGAAGCGGCTGTTCCAGGCCGTCGACCACGTCGTCGGCAACGTCGAGCTCGGGGCCATGGACCGCTGGGTCGACTTCTACAACCGCGTCATGGGCTTCACGAACATGGCCGAGTTCATCGGCGACGACATCGCCACCGACTACTCCGCGCTGATGAGCAAGGTCGTCGCCAACGGCAACCACCGGGTCAAGTTCCCGCTCAACGAGCCGGCGACGGGCAAGAAGAAGTCGCAGATCGACGAGTACCTGGAGTTCTACCGCGGCCCCGGCGCCCAGCACGTCGCCCTGGCGACCAACGACATCGTGCAGACCGTGGACGCGATGCGGGCCGAGGGCGTCGAGTTCCTCCCGACCCCGAGCTCGTACTACGAGGACCCGGCGCTGCGTGCCCGGATCGGCCAGGTGCGGGTGCCGATCGAGGAGCTGCAGAAGCGCGGCATCCTGGTCGACCGCGACGAGGACGGCTACCTGCTGCAGATCTTCACCAAGCCGACCGGCGACCGGCCGACGGTGTTCTTCGAGCTGATCGAGCGGCACGGATCACTGGGCTTCGGCAAGGGCAACTTCAAGGCACTCTTCGAGGCGATCGAGCGCGAGCAGGAGCGGCGCGGCAACTTCTAGGCCTTTATGGCCATAAAGGCCGCAGGACCGGGAAGGAGGGGTCGGTGGCGTACTACCGGCGGGTCGGGGACGTCCCACCCAAGCGGCACACCCAGCACCGCCGTCCGGACGGCGGGCTCTACGCCGAGGAGCTGATGGGGGAGGAGGGCTTCTCCGCAGACTCCTCGCTGCTCTACCACCGCGGGCTGCCCTCGGCGCTGGTCGACGCCCGCCCGTGGCAGCTGCCCGACCAGACGCTCACGCCGAACGCGCCCGCTCATCCCGCGGCACCTGAAGCTGCACGACCTCTTCCCGGCCGAGGAGCACAAGGGCACCGACCCGGTGACCGGTCGGCGGCTGGTGCTCGGCAACGCCGACGTCCGCATCTCCTACGCGGTCAGCAGCCTGGCCAGCCCGCTGCTACCGCAACGCCACCGGTGACGAGTGCGTGTTCGTCGAGCGCGGGACGGCGACCGTCGAGACCGTGTTCGGTGCGCTGGACGTGGGCCCCGGCGACTACGTGGTCCTGCCGCGGGCCACCACGCACCGGTGGCTGCCCACCGGGGACGAGCCGCTGCGCACGTACGCGATCGAGGCCAGCAGCCACATCGCACCGCCGAAGCGGTACCTGTCCCGGTACGGGCAGTTCCTCGAGCACGCCCCCTACTGCGAGCGCGACCTGCGCGCGCCGGCCGAGCCGCTGCTGGCCGAGGGCAGCGACGTGGAGGTGTTCGTCAAGCACCGCGGTGCGGGGCCCGGTGGGCTGGCCGGCACGGTGCACGTCGTCCCGGAGCACCCGTTCGACGTCGTCGGCTGGGACGGCTGCCTCTACCCGTACGCCTTCAACGTCGCCGACTTCGAGCCGATCACCGGCCGGGTGCACCAGCCGCCGCCGGTGCACCAGGTCTTCGAGGGGCAGAACTTCGTCATCTGCAACTTCGTGCCGCGCAAGGTCGACTACCACCCGCTCGCGGTGCCGGTGCCCTACTACCACTCCAACGTCGACAGCGACGAGGTCATGTTCTACGTCGACGGCGACTACGAGGCGCGCAAGGGCTCGGGCATCGGCACGGGGTCGATCAGCCTGCACCCGGGCGGGCCACTCGCACGGCCCCCAGCCGGGCGCGGTCGAGGGCTCCCTGGGTGCGGAGTTCTTCGACGAGCTGGCCGTCATGGTCGACACCTTCCGGCCGCTGTCGCTCGGCGAGGGCGGCACGGCGGTCGACGACGGCCGGTACGCCTGGTCCTGGTCCGGGCGCGGTCCGTCTGCATGACCTGGCTGGAGCTGCCCGACGACACCGGCTTCGGCCTCGACAACCTGCCGCTCGGCGTCTTCTCCACGGCCGACGGGGAGCCGCGGACGGGCGTGCGCATCGGCGACCTCGTGCTCGACCTGTGCGCGGCCACGGGGGACGACGTGCACCGCACGGGGTCGCTCAACGCCTTCCTCGTCCGCGGGCCGGCGGCGTGGCGCGAGCTGCGGGCGGGTCTGCGCGCCGGTCTCACCGACGACGCGCGACGAGCCGACCTGGAGCCGCACCTGCACCCGGTGGACGACGTGCGGCTGCACCTGCCGGTCGTGGTCGCCGACTACGTCGACTTCTACAGCTCGCGGCATCACGCCGAGAACGTGGGCCGCATGTTCCGGCCGGAGGGCGAGCCGCTGACCCCCAACTGGCGGCACCTGCCGATCGGCTACCACGGCCGGGCGGGCACGGTGGCGGTGTCCGGCACACCCGTGCCGCGCCCCTGCGGCCAGCGCAAGGCTCCGGACGACGACCTGCCCACGTTCGGCCCGTCGCAGCGGCTCGATCTCGAGGCCGAGATGGGCTTCGTCGTGGGCGTGCCGACCGGACTCGGCACGCGGGTGCCGGTGGACGCCCTGGCCGAGCACGTGGCCGGGGTGTGCGTGGTCAACGACTGGTCGGCGCGCGACCTGCAGGCCTGGGAGTACGTGCCCCTGGGGCCGTTCCTCGGCAAGTCGTTCCTGACCTCGATCTCGCCCTGGCTCGTGCCGCTCGACGCGCTCGCGCACGCTCGCGTGCCACCGCCGGAACGGGACGTGCCGCTGCTGCCGCACCTGGCCGACGGCGCCGCACCGTGGGGCCTCGACCTGAGCCTGGAGGTCCGGATCAACGGTCAGCCGGTCAGCCGCCCGCCGTTCCGGGAGATGTACTGGACCCCGGCGCAGCAGCTGGCGCACCTGACCTCGAACGGCGCATCCCTGCGCACCGGTGACCTGTTCGCCTCCGGCACGGTGAGCGGGCGGGATCGGGACCAGCGCGGCTCGCTGCTGGAGCTGTCCTGGAACGGCACCGACCCCCTGGTGCTCGCCGACGGGTCGACCCGCACGTTCCTGGAGGACGGCGACGAGGTGACGATCAGCGCGACCGCGCCCGGAGCCGCGGGCGGCCGGATCTGCCTCGGCGAGGTCAGCGGGCGGGTCGAGCCGCCGCGCTGACCGCGGCGCGGGCCAGCGCGGCGAACTCCGCCCGCATGCCGTCGGCGAAGCGGTCCAGGTCGGCAACGGCGGCGTCGGCGTTCACCGTGATCGCCAGCCGGCCGGCGTAGGACAGCGCCGCCACCCCGAGGGGCACGCCCTGCACCAGCGGGGCCACCGGCGCCGCCGTGACCAGTGGTGTCCCGGCCAGCCAGAGCGGCGCCCGTGGGCCGGGCACGTCGGTGACGAAGAGGGTGACCTTCCGCCCGGCGATCCCGCGCATCGCGCGGACGAGCAGCCGGGCGAGCGGCACCGGCAGGCGGAGCACGTCCATGACGTGGCCGTCGCCGCCCCGCAGGCGGCGCTTCCCCGACGTCGTGTCGCCGGTGATCGCCGCCAGCCGGGCGAGCGGGTCGCTGACCCCGACCGGCAGGCCGACCGCGAGCATGCCGGCCGTCTGCCCGGCGCCGGTGCGACCCACGGGCACGGAGGCCCGCAGGACCAGACCGGGCGTGAGCTCACCGCGGGTCTCGAGCAGCGCCCGCAGCCCAGCGGTCGCCCCGGCCACCAGCAGGTCGTTCACCGTGGCACCCAGCGCGTGGCCGACGCGCCGCAGATCGTCGAGCGACTCGTCGACCAGGGCGAGGCGGCGGCCGGGCCCGACCGACCTGGGCAGCGAGGTGCGCGGGGTCCGGCCACCGAACTCGGCCAGGGTGGCCCTGATCCCTGCCGGGGCGCTCGATCGCGGCCGGCGTCCGGAATCGCTCGTACGGAGCGCGACGGTCGGCGCGGCGGTACCCGGCCGGTCCGCGGCGTTCGTGTCCGGGCGCTCGTCCAGCAGCCGGCCGATCATCGCCACGCCCGTCAGTCCGTCCGCGACGACGTGGTGGACGACGACGACGAGTCCCAGGCGACCCCCGGGGAGGCCGACGACGATCTGCGCCCGCCACAGGGGCCGGTCGCGGGGGAGCGGCACCAGGACCGCGTCCGCCGCCCAGTCCAGGAACGTCCGGCCCGGGGGCAGCGCCACGCACCGGACGTGATCCTCCGGGCGGAACGCCCGGTCGTCCACCCACACCGGCCGCGCGAGGCCGAGCCCACGCCCGACCATGCGCCGGCCGAGGGCGGGAACCCGGCGTGCCCGCGCCGCGAGCTCCCTCCGGAGCAGCGCCGGGTCGGCGGCGCCTCGATCATCCACCCGGCCCCGCGGATCCAGCTCGCCCAGCAGCGCGACGTGGAACGGCGTGCAGCGGTCCTCCACCCACAGGTTCGCCAGGTCCTCCGGGCGCAACCGCAGATCCGCCATGTGCCCACCCTGGCCGGTCGCTCCGACGGTCGGGAGGGCCCAAGACCGGTGTCGACGAGGTCGTCCGGCCCTGTCTGCGGGCCCACAGGCCGTCGTCGGAGCACCCGGCGAGATCGTGCGCGGGGCTAAGCTTCCCCGGTGCCGCACCGGACCGACGCAGGATGAGCGCGCGGTCCGGACTGGTCTGGCTGCTCGTGCAGGCCGCGCTGGTGCACGCGGCCAACGCCGTCGTCCGCCCGATGGTCAGCTACCGGGCCCTGGAGCTCGGCGCCGGCAACGTGCAGATCGGCATGATCGCCACCGCGTGGGGCGTGCTGCCGCTCCTGCTGGCCTTCGCCGTCGGCCGGCGCGCCGACGTGTGGGGCGCCGGCCGGCTGCTGGTCGCCGGCGGCCTGCTGTCGGTCACCGGCAGCGTCGTCGTCATGGTCGCGCCGACGTTGTGGGTGGTGTTCGCGGCCGCGTCGGGGCTGGGGCTGGCGCACCTGCTGCTCATGGTCGGTCAGCAGTCGGCCATCGCCCAGGCCGTCACCCAGGCCGACCGGGACCGCGGCTTCGGCTGGCTGACCTCCGCCTCGTCGGTCGGGCAGATGCTCGGCCCCACCGTGGTCCTCTCGCTGGCCGGCTGGCTGGCCGGCAGCACCGGATCGGTCGCGGTGATCGGCCTGGCCATGGCCGCGGGACTGGCGCTCGCCGCCACCCCGCTGGGCCTGGCCTGCGCCCTGACCCGCGTCCGGGCCGAGCCCCAGGGCCACCGGGCGACCTCGCGGCAGGCGGTGTCGACGCTGATCCGGCGCGACGGCATGTGGCGGGCCATGGTCACCAGCGGCACGGTCATGGCCGCCATCGACGTGCTCATGATGTTCCTGCCGGCGTGGGCCGAGGAGCGCGGCGTCTCGGTGGCCGTGGTGGGCTGGCTCCTGGGCGTGCGCGGGCTGGTGACCGTGGTGATCCGGCTGGCCGTGCCGTGGCTGATCGCGACGTTCAGCCGCCGCTGGACGTTCGTGGGCTCGCTGGTCTCGGGGGTGGCCGGGCTGGCGATGATGCCCTTCGTCGAGGCCGCCGGCGGCTTCGTGGCGATGGTGCTGCTCGGCGTGGGCCTGGGCCTGTCGCAGCCGCTCACGCTCTCGTGGGTCTCGACGCTGGCCCCGCCCGAGCTCCGTGGGGCCGCGGTCGGTCTGCGGCTGTCGGCCAACCGGCTCGCCCAGACCTGCCTGCCGATCACCGTCTCCGTGCTGGCGGCGGGCTCGGGCAGCACGGGCGTCTTCCTGGGCATGGCCGGCCTCATGGCCGCGGCCACCACCACCGTGCTGCGCCGCGAGCCGGCCCGCGACGGCGAGCTGGTCGGCCCGCCACAGCCACGCGGGGGGTGACGGACGGCAGGGGTCGGTGCCGGCAGCACTGTCGACCGTGCTCGGGGCGGGCGTCGGCTACGGCGCGCTGGTGGTCACCGGCGCCGGCACGTGGGACTCACGCCGTCCCGACGTCGGGACGGCGGTCGATCTCGACGTGCGGCCTCGACTGCCACCGGGCCCAGTCGGCGCTGACCTCCCCGGCGGCGCGCAGCAGGAGCGGCAGGTGGTCGTGCAGCAGCGTCTCGGTGGACGTCTCCGCCGCGTGGACCGTGACGTTCATCGCCGCGCGCACCGCACCGTGTCCGTCCCGCACCGGCGCGGCCACCGATCGGACGCCCGGTGCCAGCTCCTCGTCGGCCAGGGCCCAGCCGCGGGCGCGGATCTCGGTCAGCTCCTGGCGCAGCTGCTCGGGGGAGCGGCCGATGTAGGGCGGCAGGCCGGCCCGGCTCGGCGTGGCCAGTGCGGCCTCGAGGTCGGCCGGGGACAGCGCCGCGAGCAGCACCTTGCCCTGGCTGGTCTGGATCGCCGGGAAGCGGGTGCCGATCTCCACGCGGAGCGCGATGATCTTGGGCACCGACACGCGCGCCACGTAGACGATGTCCGCCCCGTCCAGCTGCGCCATGGACGACGACTCACCGGTCCGCTCGACGAGGGCCTGCAGGTGCGGTCGTGCGACGTCCCACAGGCCCAGCGATCCTACGTAGGCCAGGCCCAGCTCGAGCACCTTCGGGGTCAGCTCGAACGCGCCGGCGACGGCGCGGACGTACCCGAGCTCCTCCAGGGTGAGCAGCAGCCGGCGGGCGGTCGGACGGGCCAGCCCCGCGCCGTCGGCGACCTCGCTGAGCGTCATCGTCCGGTGCGTCGAGCCGAAGCCGGCGAGCACGTCCAGGCCGCGCGCCAGCGCTTCGACGAAGTCCGGTCCTGCCCCACGTCCCGCCATCCTCGCCCCCTCCCTGTCGGTGCCGAGATCTGCACACTCGTACGCGTCGCGGCCCGGAAGCGTACGAGTGCGCAGATCTCGGCCGTGCACCTAGCGGCCGAGGACGCGCTCCTCGCCGCCGGCGCGCTTCCCCTCGTCCACGTAGTCGGAGTACTGGTAGGGGTTGTCGAGGATCGCGGCCTCGGCCTCGGGCATCTGCGGGAACATGCCCTGCTCCCAGACCTCGTCGCCGCACGCGCCCTTCAGGTACTCGATCGTCGACTCGATCTCGCGGCGGACCGCCGGGAGGTCGATCCCGACCAGCTTCCGGTCGTGCTTCACGACCCGGCCGTCGACGAGGACGGTGTGCACGTCACCGCGCTGGGCCTGGAACGCGATGTGCCCGAGCGGGTTGAGCAGCGGGAAGGAGACGGGGGAGTCGTCGTTCTTCACGAGCACCACGTCGGCCTTCTTGCCCGGCTGGAGGCTGCCCAGGTCGTCGCGACCCAGCGCCCGGGCCCCGCCGCGGGTGGTCCACTCGACCACCTGCTTGGCGCGCAGCCTCAGGTGGGTGATCGTCTCGCCCTTGAGGTGGGCGTCCATGTGCTCGGCCATCCGGTCGGCGTTCAGCGTCGCCCGCATCGCGGAGAACATGTCGCCGCTCCACCAGACGCTGGTGTCCATCGACAGCGACACGGGGATGCCGTACTGCAGGACCTGCTCGGTGGGCGCATGGCCCTGCCCGGCGCTGCACTCGGACTCGGTGGCCACCGAGATCGAGCCGCCCGTGGCGGCGATCCGCTGGTAGCTGTCGCGGGTGAGCGTGGAGGCGTGCACGTAGGTCGTCTCGGGGGTCATGAACCCGTGCTCGTGCATGAGCCGGATGCCGTCGTCGTTCGTGGCACCCCACACGCCGGCGTGCGTGGTCACCGGGATGCCGAGCTCGCGGGCCACCTCGAAGGCGGCCTTCTCCGGGAACGCCGGGTCGCCGGTGACGTCGAAGGCCATCTGCACGCCCATCATGTCGTCGCCCGCGTCCCGCAGCCGCTCCAGCAGCGACCGGACGGCGGGGTCGGCGCTCCACTCCCACGGCCCGGCCTGGATGTTGCCGTAGGCCAGGACGAACCGGCCGGGCACCGACCGGAGCGCGTCGAGCGCCGCCTCGCCGTGCTCGATGGTGTGCAGGTTGTGCGACCAGTCGACCGTCGTCGTCACGCCGGCGTCCAGCGACTCGATGGCCGCCAGCCGGTTGCCGGCCGCGATGTCCTCGGGGCGGAACTTCTTGCCGTGCTCGAGGTAGTACCAGACGAAGTACTGGGTGAGCGTCCAGTCGGCGCCGTACCCCCGCATCGCGGTCTGCCACATGTGGCGGTGGGTGTCGATCATGCCGGGCATCACGATGCCCCCGGACGCGTCGATCTCCTGCGTGCCCTCCGGGACGGCCAGCGACGGGCCGACCGCCTCGATGCGGTCCCCGACCACGAGCACGTCGGCGTTCGGCAGGACGGTGCAGGAGTCGTCCATCGTGAGCACGGTGCCACCGCGCAGCACGATCGGCCGACCGGCCTCGGGTACCACGGGCTGGGTCATGGATGTCCTCCGGAACGTCGTCGGACCGATTCGGACGGTTGTCCGCATGCCGGTCATCGGGGCGGAATGTCGTCCACCTTGGTGTGGTCGCAGTCACGCTGTCAAGGGGTCGGTGCGCATCCGCGCACATGAAGGCGGCCGGTTGACAGGGCGGGCGGAGCGCATCAAGCTCGGATGGCGAACCGTGCGGACGACTGTCCGTTAATCCCATCAACGCAGAGATCAGGGGGACCCGCCGATGACCACGACGGACCCGGCCCTCGGGCGCCCGGGGACCGGCCGCCCCGGCGGGCCCCTGTCCGGCCTGCTCGTCGCCGACTTCTCCCGGATCCTGGCCGGCCCCTACGCGACGATGCTGCTGGCCGACCTCGGGGCCGAGGTGGTCAAGGTCGAGGGTCCGGCCGGGGACGACACCCGCACCTGGCAGCCGCCGGTCCGGGACGGCGTCTCGACGTACTACCTGGGCGTCAACCGCAACAAGCGCTCGATCGCGCTGGACCTCAAGGACGCCGGGGACCTCGCCGCCGCCCGGGAACTCGCCCGGCGCGCCGACGTGCTGATCGAGAACTTCAAGCCCGGCGGCCTCGCCCGCTTCGGCCTGGACTACGACAGCGTGGCCGCCGGCAACCCGGCCGTCGTCTACGCCTCGATCAGCGGCTTCGGCAGCGGTCCGGAGGGCGCGAAGCTGCCCGGCTACGACCTGATCGTCCAGGCGATCTCCGGCCTGATGAGCCTCACCGGCAGCCCGGACGGCGAGCCCTACCGGGCCGGCATCTCGGTGTTCGACGTGATGGCGGGGCTGCACGCGACCATCGGCGTCCTGGCCGCCCTCAACCGCCGGCACGAGACCGGCCGCGGCCAGCACGTCGAGGTGAACCTGCTCTCGTCGGCGCTGTCCGGCCTGGTCAACCAGTCCAGCGCCTACGTCGCAGGCGGCGTGGTGCCCTTCCGGATGGGCAACAGCCATCCCAGCCTCTTCCCGTACGAGCCGTTGCCGTGCGCGGACGGGGACCTGATCATCACCGCCGGCAACGACGGGCAGTTCCGCAAGCTCTGCGAGGTTCTCGGGGTTCCGGAGCTGCCCGACGACCCCCGCTTCGCGCACAACCAGGACCGGACGGCGAACCGCGACCAGTTGCGCCCGCTGCTGGTGGAGCGGCTGCGCACCCGGCCGAAGATGGACTGGTTCCGCGAGATCATCGCCGCCGGTGTGCCGTGCGGGCCGATCAACACCGTCGACGGTGGCGTGGCCTTCGCCGAGGAGGTCGGGCTCGACCCGGTCGTCTCCGTGGGAGAGGGGAGTTCCGCCGTGCCGTCGGTGCGCAACCCGATCCGGTTCTCCGAGACGCCGGCGGACTACCGGCTGCCGCCTCCGTCGCTCGACGAGCACGGCGAGGAGATCCGGCGTTGGCTGGGCGTCCCCCCGAAGGAGCAGAGCGCATGAGCGACCCGACCCCCGGGCCGGCCTTCCCGACGTCGCTGGGCACGTCCACCGCCGACGAGATCCGGCTGCTCGGCCAGGACCTGACCGCCGACCTCATGGGGAAGGTCGGGTTCGGGGAACTGGCGTTCTGGCTGGTGGCGATGCGCCGTCCGACGCCGTCGGAGACCCGGGTGTTCGAGGCGGTCCTCGTCGCCCTGGCCGACCACGGCTTCACCCCGACCGCGATCGCCGCGCGGCTGACCTACCTCTCGGCGCCCGACTCGCTGCAGGGTGCACTGGCGGCCGGGCTGCTCGGCGGTGGCTCCCGCTTCCTCGGCGTGACCGAGGACTGCGGCACCTACCTGCACGAGGTGCTCGCCGGTGTGGACGGCGACCTGCCGACCGACGACGCCGGCTGGGACGCGCTCGCCCTGGCGGCGGTCACGGCCACCCGGGCCGCGGGCCGCTACGTCCCCGGTCTGGGCCACCCGGTGCACAAGCAGGGCGACCCGCGGACGCCCGTGCTGATCGGCATCGCCGATGAGGCGGGCCTGCGCGGTCCGCACCTGCGGCTGTTCGAGGCCATCGGGCGGGTGCACGAGCAGGTGCTGGGCCGCCGGCTGCCGCTCAACGGCGCCGGCGTCTGCGGCGCCGCCCTGGCCGATCTCGGGCTGCCGGTCGAGATGCTGCGCGGCTTCGCACTCCTGGCCCGCGCCGGGGGGCTGCTGGGCCAGATCGCCGAGGAACGGCGTCGACCGATCGGCATGGACGCCTACCTCGCCGTCGACCGGAACGCGGTGTACGTGGAACCCACCGAGGAGTGGTGAGGTCGATGCGCGCCGCCGTCCTGACCACGCCGGGCCAGGCCCCGGCCTACGCCGAGCACCCGGATCCTCCGGGGGCGCCGGGCACGACGGTCGTGGCGATGACCGCCGCGCCGATCGTGCCGCTCGACCAGCTCTGCGCCTCCGGGACGTCGTACTTCGGCCGGCCGGCGACGCCCTACGTCCCCGGCACGCAGGGCGTCGGGGTGGTGGAGCGCTCGGCCACCTGGCAGCCGGGCACCCGGGTCTTCGTGGCCACGACGGCCGGCATGCTGCCCGGCGACGGCAGCCTGGCCGAGTTCTGCGCGGTGCCCGACGACGCGGTCGTGCCGGTGCCCGAGGGCGTGACCGACGTGGACGCGGCCGCGCTCGGCCTGTCCGCGGTGGCCGCGTGGATGTGCCTGACCGACCGGGGACGACTGCAGCCCGGGGAGACGGTGCTGGTGCTCGGGGCGGGCGGCGCGGTCGGGCAGGTGGCGGTCGCCGCGGCGACGGTGCTCGGCGCCGGGCGGGTCGTCGCCGTCTGCCGGTCTCCGGAGGCCCAGGAGCATGCGCGCCGCGCGGGAGCCGATGAGGTCGTCCCGATGGCCGGGGACGCCGACGCCCTGACCGCCGCGTTGTCCGCCGCCACCGGCGGCGCGGTCGACGTGGTGGTCGACCCCGTGTTCGGTGCCGCGGCGACCGCGGCGTCGCGGGTGCTCGCCCCCCGCGGCCGCCTGGTCAATCTCGGCGGCGCCTCCGGCGACGTCGCGGAGTTCTCCTCGGCCGTGCTGCGCAGCCGCAGCGCCGAGGTGCTCGGTTACACCAACGCGACCCTCACGGCCGAGCAGCGGAGGACCGCGCTGGAGGCGGTCCTCCGGCACGCCGCCGCCGGCCGGCTCTCGGTCGCCTCCGAACAGCTGCCGCTGGCCCGGGTCGCGGAGGCCTGGCAGCGCCAGGCCGACGGCCGGGCCTCCGCCCGGCTGGTACTGACGCCCTGAGCCCACCCCGGCGGCGACCGCCGCCGGCACGAAGGAGGATCCCGTGCAGCTCGTCACCGAGGACAACATCACCGACCTGGCCGTGCAGCGGTGGGCGACCGCGCACGACCCGCGCACCGCCGAGGTCATGACCTCGCTGGTCCGGCACCTGCACGATTTCGCCCGCGAGGTGCGGCTCACCGAGGCGGAGTGGATGGCCGCCGTCCAGTGGCTCAACCGCACCGGTCGGATCAGCAACGAGAAGCGCGAGGAGTTCATCCTCGCCTCCGACGTGCTGGGCCTGTCCATGCTCGTCGTCCAGATGAACCACCGGCTCGACCCGCGCGCGACGCCCGCGACGGTGCTCGGGCCGTTCCACATCGAGGGCTCGCCGGTCCTGGAGTACGGCGGCGACATGTCCCAGGGTCTGGCCGGCGTCCCGCTCTACGTCCACGGCACCGTGCGGGACCTGGACGGCGAGGCGGTGGGCGATGCGGTGCTCGACGTGTGGCAGGCCGACGACGAGGGCGTCTACGAGGCGCAGCTCGGCGAGGTGGACGAGGCGCGGCTGCGCGCGCTGTACCGGACCCGTGACGACGGCAGCTACTGCGTGCGGACCATCGCGCCCAAGGGCTACACCATCCCGATGGACGGGCCGGTCGGCGACCTGATCTCCCGCACCGACATCAGCCACTTCCGGCCGGCGCACATCCACTTCCTGCTCGCCGTCCCCGGCTACGAGCCGCTGATCACCCACCTGTTCCAGGAGGGGGCCGAGTACCTGGACAGCGACGTCGTCTTCGGCACGAAGCAGGAACTGGTCGTGCGCTTCGAGCACCACGAGCCCGGGCCGACGCCGGACGGCGGAAGCTCCGAGGTGCCGTGGGCCGAGGCCCGCTACGACTTCGTGCTGCAGAAGCAGGGGTGACCGGTCACGGCGCGCGGAGCACGGCCGCCTTGGCCAGCAGCTCCGCGCGCTCGGCGACGGCATCGGAGTCCCAGACGATCCCACCACCGGCTCCGTAGACCGCCGCGCCCGTGGCGCGCTCGACGACCGCCGTGCGGATGGCGACGTTGAACCGCGCCCGCACCCCGGCCCCCTGCGGGGCCACGACGCCGATGGCGCCGCAGTAGACCCCTCGCGGTGTGGGCTCGAGGTCGCGGACGATCTGCATCGTGCGCACCTTGGGGGCCCCGGTGACCGAGCCGCTCGGGAACAGTGCGCGCAGCACGTCCAGCAGGGTGGTCCCGGGACGGGGGCGGGCGGCCACCTCCGACGTGAGCTGCCAGACGGTGGGGTACCGCTCGAGGGCGAACAGCCGGCGGGTCGTCACCGATCCGGTCGCGGCGACCCGCGACAGGTCGTTGCGCAGCAGGTCCACGATCATGAGGTTCTCGGCGCGGTCCTTGCCGCTGGCCTGCAGCTGCGCGGCCCGCGCGGCGTCCTCGACCGGGTCCGCGGCGCGGGGCGCGGTGCCCTTCATCGGCCGGGTGAGCAGCTCGTCGCCGGACCACTCGAAGAACAGCTCGGGGCTGGCGCTGGCGATCGCGTGCGTGCCCAGGTCGAGGAAGGCGTGGTAGCCGCCGGCCTGACGGGCGGCGAGCGCGGCGTAGAGCTGCTCGGCGGAGCCGGTGAGCCGGGTGCGCAGCCGGTCGGTGACGTTGCACTGGTAGGTCTCCCCGGCGGCGATGCAGGCGCGGACCGCCTCGACGGCCCGGGCGTGCTCGGCGTCGGACCAGTCGGGCACCCACACGTCGTCGCCCTGGGCGGCGACGGACAGGGCCGGCGCGGGCTCGGGGGGGCCGCCGACCGCGAACCACACGGGCGGCGGGTCGCCCGGCCGGGGGGCGACCACGACCAGGTCGGGGTCCAGGCCGGGCGCGGCGTCGTAGCCGAGGTAGCCGTACGCCCAGTGCCCGGCCGCCACCGCCTGCTCGACGGCTTCCAGGACCGGGAGGACGTCGTCGGCGCGGTCGGCGCGCAGCACCGACAGTCCGGGCGGGGTCATGGTGGCGCGGCCCGCGCGCAGGTCGTCGAACCGGGCCCAGGGTGCTGCGGGAGCGCCCACTAGGGCAGCAGGAGAAGTTTGCCCGTGGTCCGCCTGCCCTCCAGGTCCTCGTGCGCCTGCCGCGCCTGCTCGAGCGGGTAGCGCGCCCCGATGCGGATGTCGAGCTGCCCGCGGGCCACCAGGTCGAGCACCTGGCGGGCGCGCGTCTGGAGGAGCTCGGGGGTGCGCACGTAGCTCTTGACGGTCGGCCGCTGAACGTACAGCGAGCCCTTGGCTGCGAGGGTCGCCACCTCGAGCGGCTCGGGGGCGCCGCTGGCCGCGCCGTAGACGATCATGCTGCCGGTCGGCCGGAGGACGTCCAGGCCCTCGGCGAAGGTGCTGCGCCCGATGCCGTCGTAGACCACGGAGACGCCCTCGCCACCGGAGATCTCGCGGGCCTGCCGGCCGAAGTCCTCGTAGCCGATGACCTCGTCGGCCCCGGCCAGGCGGGCGAGCTCGGCCTTCTCCGGCGTCGAGGTCGTGCCGATGACCCGGCCGCCGCGCTGCTTGATCAGCTGGATCAGCAGCAGCCCGACCCCGCCGGCGGCGGCGTGGACCAGGGCCCAGTCGCCGGGATTCACCGGGTAGGAGTCGTTGGCCAGGTAGTGCGCGGTGATGCCCTGGAGCAGGGTCGCCGCGGCGACGTCGGAGTCGAGCCCGTCGGGTACCGGCACCAGGCGGTCGCGGGGAGCGGCGACGAGCTCGGCGTAGCTGCCGGGCACGTTCATCCACGCCACCCGCTCGCCGGTGCCGACGACGGTGCCGGCGCCCTCGGCCCCGGGGACGGCGGGCGGCTGCGAGCCGTACCCGGCCTTGCCCATGCGCTCGTACACGTCCATGTAGTTGACGCCGGCGGCCTCGACGCGCACGAGGACCTCGCCGTCGGCCGGCACGGGATCCGCCGCCTCGCCGTAGGTCAGGACGTCGGGTCCGCCGTTGCGTTCGAAGACCACTGCGCGCATGACCCTGATCTCACCATCTGCCGATCCGGGCCGCTGACCCCGCCTCCCTCGTCGCCCGGGCGCCGGTGGCTTACGGTGCGGCCACTGCCGCCGCAGCCGACGAAGGAGCTTCCATGACCGCCGGACCCGCCACGGCGACGGGCCTCGAGGTGATCGAGCGCCGGCCGGCCACCGACGAGGGCCGGCCCCCGCTGCTGTTCGTGCACGGACTCGGCCACGGGGCCTGGTGCTGGGAGCACTGGCTCGCCGCCGCCGCCGCGGCCGGCCACCCGGCGTACGCCGTGTCCCTGCGCGGGCACGCGGGCAGCCCCGGGCGGTTGAAGACCGCGACGCTGCGCCAGTACGTCGACGACGTCGTCCGGACGGCCACCGCGCTGCCTCGGCCGGCCGTCCTGGTCGGCCACTCGATGGGGGCGCTGGTCGTCCAGCGCGCCCTGACCCGTTACGCGGCTGCGGCGGCGGTGCTGGTGACCCCGGTGCCGGCGCACCCCGCGGTAGCCGCGCTGATGCGGATCGCGCGGCAGCACCCGCTCGACGCGCTGCGCATCGTCGGCGGTGGCTCGCTGCCGCTGCGGGCCGAGTACCTGTTCACCGATCTCCCGCCGGAGGAGGCCGCCCGGCACACCGAGCGGTGCGGGGGCGAGTCGGCCGTGGTCCAGTACCAGCTGCTTCTGCACCGGCCGGCCGGTCCGCCGCTGGGCCGCCCGCCGATGCTCGTGCTGGCCACGCCGGAGGACCGGCTGATCCCCCTCGCGGGCATCCGGTCGACGGCTGCGCGCTACGGCGCGCAGCTGCGCGAGTTCCCGGGCATCGGGCACGACATGATGCTCGACGCGCGCCGGCAGGAGCCGCTGGAGGCGATGCTGACCTGGCTGGACGGGCGCTGACCCGTCGGGTCAGGGC
This sequence comes from uncultured Actinomycetota bacterium, assembly GCA_963723745.1. Classification (GTDB taxonomy): domain Bacteria; phylum Actinomycetota; class Actinomycetes; order Mycobacteriales; family Geodermatophilaceae; genus CAVRRZ01. The sequence continues at coordinate 312,031 of CAVRRZ010000005.1, read as the reverse complement.
ACGGTGGTCCGCTCGGCGGCCACCGTGGTGTCCTCGCCGTGCCCGGTGCGGACGATGGTGTCGCCGGGCAGGGTGAGCAGCCGGCTGCGGATCGACGCGAGGATCGTCGGTTCGTCGCTGTAGGACCGGCCGGTCGCTCCGGGACCCCCGCAGAAGAGCGTGTCACCGGTGAACACGGTGCCCAGGTCTGGCGCGTGCAGGCAGGTGCTGCCGGGTGAGTGGCCCGGGGTGTGCAGCGCCTGCAGCGTGACGCCGGCGATCGGGAACTCCACGCCCTCCACCAGGTCGGCGTCCGGCGCCGCGTCCGGGTACACGTGGTCCCACAGCATCCGGTCCTCCGGGGAGATCCAGACGGGTGCGCCGGTGGCCTCGCGCAGCGCCACCGCGGCGGTGATGTGGTCGTTGTGCCCGTGGGTCAGCACGATCGCGGTGACCTGCCGGCCGGCGATCGCCTCGACGATCGGGCCGGCGTCGTGGGGTGCGTCGATGACCAGCACCTCGTCGTCGTCGCCGACGAGCCAGACGTTGTTCTCGACGTCGAAGTCCTGCCCGTCGAGGCTGAAGACGCCCGGGATGACCACCTTGTCCACGCGCGCCATCAGAAGACCACCACCGAGCGCAGGACCTCGCCGGCGTGCATCTTCCCGAACGCCCGCTCGACGTCGTCCAGGCGGATCGTCTCGCTGACGAAGTCCTCGAGCGGGAAGCGGCCCTGCAGGTAGAGGTCGACGAGCATCGGGAAGTCGCGCGAGGGCAGGCAGTCGCCGTACCAGGAGGACTTCAGCGCCCCGCCGTGGCCGAAGACGTCGATCAGCGGCAGCTCGATCTTCATGGTCGGGTTCGGCACGCCGACGAGGACGACGGTGCCGGCCAGGTCGCGGGCGCGGAAGGCCTGCTCGTAGACGAGCGGGTGCCCGACGGCGTCGATGGCGACGTCGACGCCGAAGCCGCCGGTGAGCTCCTTGATCCGCGGCACGGGGTCGGCGTCCCGGGAGTTGACCGTGTGGGTGGCGCCGAAGCCCGTGGCCCACTCCAGCTTCCGGTCGTCGATGTCGACGGCGATGATCGTCGTGGCGCCGGCGAGCCGGGCGCCGGCGATCGCCGCGTCGCCCACCCCGCCGCACCCGAACACGGCCACCGAGTCGCCGCGGGACACCCCGCCGGTGTTGATGGCCGCACCCACGCCGGCCATGACGCCGCAGCCGAGCAGCCCCGCGGCGGTCGGCGGCGCCGCCGGGTTCACCTTCGTGCACTGCCCGGAGTGCACGAGCGTCTTCTCGACGAACGCGCCGATGCCCAGCGCGGGGGAGAGCTCCGTGCCGTCGGTCAGGGTCATCTTCTGCGCGGCGTTGTGCGTCGCGAAGCAGTACCAGGGCCTGCCCCGCAGGCAGGCGCGGCACTGGCCGCAGACCGCACGCCAGTTGAGGACCACGTAGTCGCCGACGGCGACGTTCGTGACGCCCTCCCCGACGGCCGAGACCACCCCGGCCGCCTCGTGACCGAGCAGGAACGGGAAGTCGTCGTTGATCCCGCCCTCGCGGTAGTGCAGGTCGGTGTGGCAGACGCCGCAGGCCCGGACGTCGACCACCGCCTCACCCGGCCCCGGGTCGGGCACGACGATCGTCTCGACGCTCACCGGAACGCCCTTGCCGCGGGCGACGACGCCCTTCACCTCGTGAGCCATGGTGGCCACCTCTCGCCGGGGTGCCCACTCTTGCCTACGCCACGGACGGCGATCACCGCACCCCCCGTGCAGGGCAGGCCCGTGCGTCGTCGCCGGCCGCGGTCGGCCGGGGCGCGATCACCGGACACCCGGGCAACGAACACGTAACGCAACGGCGCGCTCGTGGCGGGCTCGGCGGCGCGACCGCGGAGGTCGAGCTGTCTTGAGGTGTGCGGTCCGGTCCCGCCAGCCTCCACGCCGGCTCGTTCAAGAACCCATCGGTCTAGGAGGACCATGTGAGGCGTTGGAGAGGTGTCGTGGTGGCAGCAGCCGTCACCGCGTTGGTGGTGCCGGCAACGGCGGCCAGCGCGGGCGGCGGCTACAGCGGCGACGACGTACGAACCGTGGCGGAGGGCCTCGACGGTCCCCGGCAGCTGAACCCGTTCGTGCACGGCAAGCTCGTCGTCGCCGAGTCCGACACGGGCGAGGTCTCGTCGGTCGACCCGCGCAACGGCCGTGTGCGCACCCTGCTCAGTGGCCTGCCCACCCCACAGGGCGTCGACTACGACAAGGGCCTGCTCTACGTCGCCCTCGGTGAGGCCGCACCCGACGGACCGCCGCCGGAGGACACCGCCCAGCGCTCGGGCACGCGGGGCGCCCAGCCGTCCTCGCTCGTCGTGGCGAAGCCGGACGGTCGCATCGTGAAGACGTACGACCTGCTCGCCTACGAGCTGCGCAAGAACCCGGACGGCCAGCAGCAGTTCGACGAGGACGGCGTGACCCCGCTCGACGCCCTGTCCAACCCGTTCTCGGTCGAGGTGCAGAAGCACCGCATCCTCGTCGCGGACGCCGGCGCCAACTCCGTCCTGGCCATCGACCGGAAGACCCACCGGATCAGCACGTTCTTCGTCCCTCCCGTGGTGCCCTCCTCGCAGGTGCCTGCGTGCGCCGAGGGCAACCTGGCCCAGGGCATCGACGGGTGCGACCCGGTGCCCACGGGCGTGGTCGAGAAGAACGGGCTGATCTACGTCAGCACGCTCGGCGCCGACGTCCCCGACGCCGCGCGGGTCTACGTGCTGAACAAGCACGGCAAGGTGCTCAAGGTCATCAAGAACCTGACCGGAGCAACCGGAATCGCCGTCGACAAGCGCGGATCGATCTACGTCTCGGAGATCTTCGCCGGCCTGGCCGGCCCCCCGCCGGAGACCGAGGAGGCCGCCGAGCCGATCGGCCGGATCGTGAAGATCGCCAGGAACGGCACGCGCTCCTACGCGCAGGTCACGCTCCCGACGGGGCTGTCCTTCCTGGGCGACAAGCTCTACGCCTCCGCGTGGAGCGTGGGCATCTTCATCGGCCTACCCGGCCGGGGTGAGGTCGTGAAGGTCGGTTCCGGAGCGTTCGACCGCCGCGTTCCCTGACGCGCTGAACGGGCGGCGTCCGGCGGGGGATCTCCTGCCGGGCGCCGTCCGTTGTTCGCGGCCGGGCCGGACCCGTGCCACGCTGCGAGGTGGACCCGATGCCTGCGCCGAGGGCCCTGCCACCGGCGCCCAGGAGAGAGGCGCACCAGTGACCACCGCGACTCCCGGGCAGGCGGCGCCCGCCCTGCCCTCCTACGCCAGCGGTCCGTCGACGGTGCCGCTGCTCGGCGACACGATCGGGGCCGACCTCGACCGCACCGTCGCCCGGGTGGGCGACCACGAGGCGCTCGTGGAGTGCGCGACCGGTCGGCGATGGACCTATCGGCAGTTCGCTGCGGACGTCGACGCGTGCGCCCTCGGGCTCGACGCGCTGGGCGTGCGCACGGGCGACCGGGTGGGCATCTGGGCGCCCAACTGTGCCGAGTGGACGTTCGTCCAGTACGCCACGGCCAAGCTCGGGGCGATCCTGGTGAACATCAACCCGGCCTACCGCACCCACGAGCTGTCGTACGTGCTCGACCAGGCGGGCATCTCGACCCTCGTCAGCGCCCCGGAGTTCAAGACCAGCGACTACCGCGCCATGGTCGCCGAGGTGCGCGGGCGTTGCCCGTCGCTGCGCGAGGTGGTCTTCGTCGGCGACCCCGAGTGGGAACAGCTGATGGCCACGGGCCGGGACGGCGACCGTGCGCTGCTGGCGCGGCGGGCGACCGAGCTGTCGGCCGACGACCCGGTCAACATCCAGTACACGTCGGGCACGACCGGCTTTCCGAAAGGCGCGACCCTCACCCACCACAACCTGCTCAACAACGGCTTCTTCGTGGGCGAGGGCTGCGGCTACACCGAGGCGGACCGCGTCTGCATCCCCGTCCCGTACTACCACTGCTTCGGCATGGGCATGGGCAACCTCGCGTGCACGTCGCACGGCGCGACCATGGTGATCCCCGCACCCGGCTTCGACCCGGCCCGCACCCTGCAGGCGGTGCAGGACGAGCGCTGCACGTCGCTGTACGGCGTCCCGACCATGTTCATCGCCGAGCTCGCGCTGCCCGACTTCGCCGACTACGACCTCTCCACCCTGCGCACCGGGATCATGGCCGGCTCGCCCTGCCCGGTGGAGGTGATGAAACGCGTCGTCGGCGAGATGGGCATGACCGAGGTGACCATCTGCTACGGCATGACCGAGACCTCGCCGGTCTCCACGCAGACCGGCGCGGACGACGACCTGGACCGGCGGACGTCGACGGTCGGGCGCGTCCACCCCCACCTCGAGATCAAGATCGTCGACCCGGAGACCGGGCTGACCGTCCCGCGCGGTACGCCCGGCGAGTTCTGCACGCGCGGCTACTCGGTGATGCTCGGCTACTGGGACGAGCCGGAGAGGACCGCCGAGGTCGTCGACCGGGCGCGGTGGATGCACACCGGTGACCTGGCGGTCATGGATGCCGAGGGCTACGTGACCATCGTCGGCCGGATCAAGGACATGGTGATCCGCGGCGGCGAGAACGTGTACCCGCGGGAGATCGAGGAGTTCCTCCACTCGCACGCCGACGTGGTCGACGCGCAGGTGATCGGCGTCCCCGACGAGCGGTTCGGTGAGGAGCTGATGGCCTGGGTCCGGCTGCGGGAGGGCGCCGACCCCATGACCGCGGAGTCGCTGCAGCAGTTCTGCGCGGGCAAGCTGGCCCACTACAAGGTGCCGCGGTACGTGAAGGTCGTCGACGAGTTCCCCATGACGGTGACCGGCAAGATCCGCAAGGTGGAGATGCGGGAGGTCTCCGTCGAGGAGCTCGGCCTCGGGCCGGCCGGCGCAGACCGCCTCGCCTGACTGGGCGTGCCCCATGTGGAGGCGCCTGCGCACGTCGGCCGGAGAGGCGCCGTCTGGGCCACGTCGTCCTCAACCGACCTGACCGACGAGCAGTGCGTGCTGCCGGAGCGACGCAGCGACTTCTGGACCGACCTGGAGCGCATCACCTCGAAGCGGGCACCGAACTGTCGTGCAGGAGGTCGTTCGGACGCACGGGACGGTGGACGAAGGACCGTGGATCCTCATGGAGATGCCCACCGAGCCCCGTGCGCCGAGGATCATGCGTCTCAGCCCAGAGCGGTTCGGATCGCGTCGGCGAGTCCGGTGGTCGGCCGTCCGATCAGCCGGCTCAGGTCGCCCGACTCCACCAGCAGGTCGCCGCGCGCGACGGCGACGTCGGAGTCGGCCAGGACGCGGGCCAGCGGCTCGGGCAGGCCCACTGACTCGAGGAACGCCTGGTACTCCGCCGGCGGCTGGTCCACGTAGGCGATCGTCTCGCCGACCAGGCCAGAGAGCGTCTCGGCGTACTCGCCCAGGGTGAACGCCGTGTCACCGCCGAGCTCATAGATGTGGTTGCGCGGACCGTCGCCGGCGAGAACTGCCGCTGCCGCCGCGGCGTAGTCGGCCCGGCTCGCCCCACTCACGCGGCCGTTCCCGGCGCTGCCGAGGATCGCCTTGTGCTCCAGCGCTGTGGCGAGCTGCCCGGTGTAGTTCTCCAGGTACCAGGAGTTGCGGAGGAAGACGTAGTCCAGGCCGGAGTCACGGATCAGTCGCTCGGTGGCTGCGTGCTCGGCCGCCAGCAGCATCTCGGTGGTATCCGCGCGGGGGGCGCTCGTGTAGGCGATCAGGTCCACACCAGCCTCCCGCGCGGCGTCGACGACGTTGCCGTGCTGCTCGATTCGCTGCCCGACCTCGCTCGAGGAGACCAGGAGCACGCGCTCCGCTCCTGCCAAGGCCTCCTTGAGGCTCTGCGGGTCGCTGTAGTCGGCGTGCCGGACGACGACACCGCGGTCGGCGAGGTCGGTGAGGCTCTTGGGCGTGCGTGCCGTGGCGACGATCCGGTTCGCCGCGACGCCGCGATCGAGCAGCGCCTGGACGGTGAGACGGCCGAGATTGCCGCTGGCTCCGGTGACGACGATGGACATGAGGCTCCTTACGAAGCGGACGGTTGTCACCTGCTCCAACATCGCCACATGCCATCACTTCCCAGAAGGAAGTACGCACTTTCAGGTAGGGTGCCCACGTGATGGTAAGTATTGGCGGCGACCTGCGGCGACAGTTTCCCGATGGGGTGTTCCCGGCCAACTGTCCGAGCCGATCCGTCCTTGAGCACGTGACCAGCAAGTGGGGCGCGCTGATCCTGCTGGTGCTCTCCGAAGGTCAGCCGGTGCGGTGGAGCGAGCTGCGCCGGCGCGCTGAGGGCATCAGCGAGAAGATGCTCGCCCAGACGCTGCGGACCCTGGCCGAGGACGGCCTGGTGCATCGAGAGTCCCGGCCGGTCGTCCCGCCCTACGTCGAGTACTCGCTGACCGATCGCGGCCGCGAGCTCGCGGACCGCTTCGTCCCGGTGATGTCCTGGATCGTCGACAACGCCGAGGCGATCACCCGCGACCGTCGCGACTAACCGCCACTGACACCCGCGGGAGTCACCCCGATAGGGACACAGTCAGTGAGACCGGTCCGGCTACCGGTCGGCAAGCTCGCGGTCGAGCCTGCCCAGCTGGTCGGAGTCGGTGCGGCGGATCACCGCGCGGATCACCGGGGCGACGAGCGTCCACGGTCCGCGGGTACGGACGTCGGCGTCGAGGGCCACGGCGCTGCCCTCGCCGTCCGGCTCGACGGTGTACCGGTAGTCGGCCGTGACGCCGCCCTGCGTGGAGCGCAGCGTGACCGACCGCCCGGGCTGCACCGCCGTGATCTCGCTGACGTGCTGCTTGCCGCGGGTGGTGAAGGTCAGCCGCGTACCCGGCTCGGTGGGTCCGTCGGCCGCGATCGCGTCGACGTCGAGCCAGCCGGCCGCCCGTTCCCAGTCGGTGAGCCGGCGCCAGACCTCCTCCGCCGGGCGGTCGACGGTGCGGCGGGCGGTGAAGGCGCGGGTCACGGGTGGCTCCTCGGTCGGTCGGGCGCCCATGCTCACGGACGGGGCGCCGCCGGGTCTTGGACGGATTTCACCTGTCCGTCCTCGGGCACGAACCCGGGCGCGGCGTCCTCGGGGGTGAGGAGCCGCCGCTGGGCGGCGACGTAGGCCGATGGCGGGACGCCGGTGTGCCGCGTGACGTCGCGGACCAGGTGCGACTGGTCGTACCAGCCGAGATCGGCGGCCAGTCGGGTCCAGGCGACCGGGCCCCACACGTCCACCTGCTCGAGGAGGCGGCGGACGCGGAGCACCCGGGCAAGGGTGCGCGGGGTGAGCCCGACGATCCGGGTGAACTCGCGGTCGAGGTGACCGTGCGAGACGGCCAGTTCGGCGGCCAGCCCGGCGACGGACCGCGTCGGGTCCGCATCCAGCGCGGCGACGGCCCGCTCGCACCGGTCGAGGCCGTGGTCGGACCCGTCCAGGCCGCGGTCGAGCACCTCCTCGGTCGCGTCCAGCAGCGTCTCCGGGTCGGCCACAGGCGAGCCGGCCAGCCGCTCGCGCAGGCCGCCCGCGGCCGGCCAAGCGGTAAGCAGGTCGACGACGCGGCCGCGCAGCGGTGCCGGCCGCACGCCGAACGCCGCGGCACAACCGATCGGGGTGGTCACGATCCCGACGCACTCCGTCCGACCGCTGGGCTCGTTCCACACCGGGCGGTCGTGCGGCCCGATCAGGAAGCCCGCATCGGCGGTGAACGGCGCACCGCCGAGCGGCGTCTGTCGGATCGGCGGGCCGAGCACGATCCCGGCCACGGTCGACCCGGTCGGCGCGATCCGCTCACGGGCGTAGGGGATCTGACCGCTGGCGTACCAGACCGACTCCACGTACCGGCCGAGCGGGCCCGACGGCTGCCGCACCGTGAATCGGAAGTCCACGGCGCACGAAGCTAGGCGATGCGGCGGACCGTGTGGAAGTTCGGCATCGACGAGATCGGCACCACCTTGACCGGCTGGCCGTAGGTCGAGGCGTGCACCATCTGGCCGTTGCCGATGTACATGCTCACGTGGCTGACCGGGCTGTAGTAGAAGAGCAGGTCACCGGGCTGCATCGCCGACCGCGACACCGACGTCCCCATGGTCGACTGCATGCGGCTGGAGTGCGGCAGGCTGACGCCGGCGGCCCGGTAGGCGAACATGGTGAGCCCGGAGCAGTCGAAGGCGTTCGGTCCGCCCGCGCCCCACGAGTACGGGTCGCCGACCTGGGCGAGCGCCGCGCTGACCGCGGCCCGGGCCGTGCCGCTGCCACCGCCGCCGGCCGCGACCGGGGCGGGGGCGGGCGCCGGTGCGGGTGCGGGTGCCGGGGCCGGGTTCGACGCCGTCGAGGGGCGGTCGTCGCGCGAGGCGCGGTCGGCCGCGGCCCGCTCGCGTGCGGCCCGCTCGGCGGCCTCTCGGGCGGCGCGCTCCTCGGCCAGCAGCCGCTCGTAGTCCGCCTTGTACTGCACGACCTGGCGGTCGAGGTCCTCCTGCTGGGCAGCGACCCGCTGCACCAGCGAGAACGCTTCCGCGGCCGCCTCGTCGGCCCGCTCCCGGGCCTGCCGCGCCTCGGCGTCGGCCGCGGTCGCCTCGGTGAGCACGCCCCCGTTGTAGCGGGCGATCGTGTCCAGGGTGCCCACCCGGTCGAGCAGGTCCTCGGGCGACTCGGCCGACAGCATGACGTTCAGCGCGGTCAGCTGCCGGCCGGTCCAGGCGCTGCGGGCGACCGTGCGGACCTGCTGCCGCGCGTGGTCGAGTTCCTCCAGCGCCTCGGCGACGGCCCCCTCGGCAGCGTCGGCCGCCGCCTGCTGCCGGCGCAGGCGTTCGCGCGCCTCGTTGACGCGCTCGCTGACGACCTCGAGTTCCCTGGCCTTCTCCGCGACCAGTCGCTGCGCCTCCGTGGCGTTCGCGGGTGGCTCGGGGTCCGCGGCCGCCGGGAGCGGTGTGAAGGTGACACCCCCCGCGACGACGAGGGCGCCCAGGCCGGCCGCGAGGGCCCGGGAGCGGGCGGAGGGACGGCAGGCGGAGGCGTGCGCACGCGCCATGGTCGGCGGTCGTTCCCTTCTTCCACGGCCGCCTACCGGGTGAGCTGACGGGTTCGGGCGGGAAGTCGCCCGGCGTCCGGCACCCCGAGAGGCGCCGGTCGCTTCACCCCGGAGGAACGGTGGGTCCCCGGTCCGGTGCGGCGCCACCCGGGGGAGCGGGCGCGCCGGCGATGGTTCGGCGGCGTCCGGCCGGTTGCCACCGGTGCTGGTGGCAGACGCGCCGGTCGGACACCGCCACGCTAGGGGCTGTCATCGGGTCGTCACAAACGCCCCAGGCGCAACAGGCGAAACTTTCCAGGAAGTCGCACCGTGTCGCCACGGTCGGTCACCGGCGCGCCGCGCGATCGGGCATCGGCGCAGCTAGGCCGCCATGCCCAGCAGCAGCAGCGTGGTGCCGAAGACCAGGCCGGAGGCCACCAGCGTCACGGTCGTGTAGCCGAGGATGTCGCGCATCTTCAGCCCCGCTATCGCCAGCACCGGCAGCGCCCAGAACGGCTGGATCATGTTGGTCCACTGGTCCCCGTAGGCGACGGCCATGATCGCCACGGCGGGATCGACGCCGAGGCGATCGGCGGCGTCGAGCACGACCGGGCCCTGGACGGCGAACTGCCCGCCGCCGGAGGGCACGAACAGGTTGACCAGGCCGGCGGACAGGAAGACGAGGACGCCGAAGCTGGTCGGGTTGGCCACGCTGACGGCCGCGTCGGACAGGACCGCGATCAGCCCCGTCGCCGACATGATGCCGAGGATCCCGGCGTAGAGGGGGAACTGGAGCAGGATCTCGCCGACGTTGGAGGCGGCGTTCTTGACCAGCGCGATGAGCTCGAACGGGCTGCGCACCAGCAGGAAGATCAGGGCGAGGAACGTCCAGTTGACGATGTCGAGGGTGGGCGTGCCGCCGTCGGCGTAGTGCAGCACCAGGTAGGCGACCAGGGCCACCCCCACGAGCGTCGTCAGCACCCGGCTGGCGTCGACCCGGTCGGCGGGTGTGGTCACCTCGTCGTCGAGATCGACGGCCTCGCCGTACTCGGCTCCGGCGGGCAGCTCCACGACGCGGTCGCCAGATCGGGGCGCGGCCCAGGCCAGGGCCAGTCCGACCACGACGACGGTGACCAGGGCGGCGACGATGTTCCACCAGGCGAACGTGGTCTCCGAGACCGGGATGGTGCCGCCGAGCTGCTCGGCCAGGAACGAGCCCTCGGTCGCCGCGGTGAGCGGGCCCGACCCCGAGTAGCCCATGTGCCAGATGACGTAGCCGGAGTACCCGGCGGCGACCAGCATCGGGAAGTGCAGCCGCAGCCCGCGCTCACGGCCCTGCGCGGCGACCTCCTTGGCCAGGAGCGCGCCGACGACCAGACCCAGGCCCCAGGTGATCAGCGACGCCAGGGCCGCGATCACGAACACGTAGAGATAGGCGGCCAGTGCGGTCCGGGGCACGCCGCCGAGCGTGGTGAGCAGCCGGCGCACCGGTCCGGTGTTGGCCAGGGTGTGGCCGAGCAGCAGGATCAGCGCCATCTGGGTGATGAAGGCCAGCAGGCCCGACAGCCCGTCCCCCCACGCGCGGACGACGTCGGCAGGTCCCGAGTCGGTCAGCGTCAGCGCCATGATCGCCACGACGATCGTGAGCACGATGGCGAAGACGAGCGCGCTCGGGATGTAGCGCTCGACGACCGAGTTGACCGGGCGCATCACCGCCGAGAGGCCGGACGACCGGCTGCCCTGCGGATCGCGCTCCGGCGTCGGACGAGTGGTTGTCATGCTGCCCCCTGGATCCGGATGCCGACGGATGACGCCGACCCGGGGCGGAGGCACCGCGGTGCCTCCGGCGCGCGCGGCCGGCGTCGCTCGCATCGTGACACCGGGGCGGCCGGGCTGCGTCCCGGGGTCGGCTCGGCGGGTCAGGACGCGGTCGGCGGGTGCTGTCCGGCGCTGCGGGGGAGCGGCTCGCCGATGCCGAGCGGCTGCGCGTCGACCAGCACGAAGACCATCCGGCAGACGTCCGGGCCGGGGTTGTGCCAGGCGTGGTAGGTGCCGCGCTGGACCATGACGTCGCCGGGGCCCAGGGCCACGGTCTCGCCGTCGTCGAGCTCCATCTCGATCCGGCCCGACAGCACGATGACGTAGTCGATGGTCTCGGTGCGGTGCCGGCGGGGCACGTTGCCGGGCGGGTACTCGGCGATCATGAACCGGGTGCCGCGCTCCGGCGGGTACGTGCCCAGCACGCGGGCGCCCATGTCCTCGGCGTCCAGGCCGACCGGCATCGGGGCCGGGGCGCCGTCGGTGCACCACAGCAGCGTCGAGAACTGGCCCGGCCGGGGGCTCTTCACGTTCTGCGCCAAGCCGTCGTGCAGGACGGTCGCGCGTCCGTCGGCGTCGTGCCCGGTGACGACGCGGCGGATCGGCTGCGGGGCGTCGGGGGCCGTTGGGGGCTCGGTCACGTGCTACCTCCTGGCGCCGGTGCGGCGGATCGGAGGCATCCTGGCACGGCAGCGACGGGGCTCCCCGCCGTGCTCACTCCTGGTCACCGTCGCCGTAGTCGCCGAACGCAACGCCCGGCCCGTCGACCGGTGCCGCACCCAGTGGCCGGCCGGCGGCGTCGAGCGTGCGGACGGCGGCGGCACCGTCCGGTGTGCGGGACACCGAACCACCCGAAACCAGGTCGACGGTGTCGAGGACGGTGCCGCGGTCGTCGAGCACCTCCGCCCGCACGGCGCGCTCCGGGGCGGTGACCACCAGCCAGGTCCGGTCGGCCTCGTAGTCGTTGCCGTCGGACACGCTGCAGACCGCGGCCGCCGTGAGCTCGGCGACGGGCCCGTCGTCCGCGAGGGTGCGGGTGCCGCAGGGGATCGGCCGTCCCGTCCCCGCCGTCCCGAGGTATCCGAGGGTGGTCACCAGCCGGCCACCCCGGGGCACGCGGCCGGTGACGACGGCGACCGTGCCCAGCCCACCGGTGCGGGTGAGCGCGGCCGACCACAGGAGCTCGGGCTCGAGCGTCGCGGGGTCGACGCCGAGCGGGACGGAGGCGCGTGCCACCGCCTCCCCGACCACGCCCGGCTCGGGACGCAGCTCGACGGGGCGGGCCGGCTCGAGGGCCAGCGCGGGTGCGGGAACGCGCACGTCGTCGGGGCGGGCGAACGCGTCGCGGTGCACGATCGCGCCGTCGCGCCGGACGCGGAAGCCCGCGGCGAGGCCGGCCGCGACGTCGTCGACCGGGACCACCGCGACGCCCTCGTCGGCCGAGGAGGCGGTGTACGCGCGCGTCGCGGTGCCGTCCGACGCGATCTCCAGTCGCGGTGACACATCGATCGAGTCGCCGGGCGCGGCTACCACGACGAGCGTGGCGCTGCTCCCGTCGGAGACGAGCACGCCGGCCGGCTCGGTGCGGCTCATGCGCTCGGAGAGGTAGGGGACCAGCTCGTCCGCGGGCGCCCCGGCGGGCCCGGTCAGCCAGGCGCCGCGCACCTGGCGGCCCACCCGGCCGGCGACGAGGACGACCCGGCCCGACGGCGTGTCGGTCGCCAGGACGACTTCGCGCTCGTCGACCGGCGGCGCCGCGTCCGTCGCCCAGTCGACGCTCCGCACCCGCGTGAGGAACGCTGCGTCGTCGGCGAGGGAGCCGCGGGTCGGCTCCACCAGCACCGGGGCCGAGGGGACTCCGGCCGGTCCGCGGTCGGCCGCGCCGCGCGCCGCCTCGGACGGTGTCCCGCCGGGCCAGGCGAGCACCGCCGCGACCAGCGCGCAGGCCGCGACGGCGGCGCCGGCGGCGACGGCGGCGATTCGGCGGCGCACCAGGTGCCGACGGGTCGCTTCGCGCGCCGCCGTCCGGTCGGTGTGCTGCCACGGCGCGGGCCCGGGGACGGCGGGGAGCAGTTGCGCCGCCAGGTCGGCGTCGCTGCCGCCGGCGGCGTGCAGCCGGACCAGACCGGCGCGGATGCCGGTGCCGACCTCCCGTTCCGGCCGGCCGACCAGGCGGGCCACCTCGCCCGGGGGGCGGTGCTCGACCGGGCCCAGGGTGAGCGCGACGCGGACGCGCGGTTCGAGCCGACGCCACTCCCGCGCGAGGTCGTCGTCCGGGCCGGCCTGGTCCGGGTGGGCCTGGTCCGGGTGGGCCTGGTCCTGGTCGGCACCGTGCAGCCACGCCAGGTCCGCGTCCTCCGGAGCGTCGATGAGCTGGTCCGCGGCCGGGCCCGGCCGCGTCCGCAGGTACGCCCGCACCAGCTCGGTGCGCGCGGCGGCGGCTGCGCCGTCCGCACCGGTCGTCCGCCGCCAGCGGCGCCGCACCCGGGCCAGGGCGTCGGTGACGAGTGCCTCGGCGTCCCGCGCGTCACCCGTGAGCAGGAGCCCGGTGCGCAGCAGCGACGGCCGCTCGCGCTCGACGAAGCCGGCGAACGCGTCGTCGACGTGCGCCATGCGGCACTCCTCCAGCCCTGCGGTGGCCCCGTTCTATACGCCGCCGGCCGCCGGCGCCACGGAGGCCTCCGGCTCCCCGCTGCGGGGGCGGTCGAGGAAGTACGCCCCGAGGGCGCCGGCGAGGGTCGCGAACACCGCCACCGAGTACACCGCGAGTCCCACCTCCAGGAAGCGGGCCACCGCGCCGGGAGCGGCCAGCGGCTCACCGGTGACGGTGCTCAGTGCGGCGTCGTGCAGGGCATCGGCGTAGCGGTCGTACGCGCCGAGCACGTACAGCAGCTGGCTCGCCGCGAGCACGACCACGCCAGTCACGGCGGCGAGCCAGGCGACCCGTCCCGAGAGCAGCCGGCCGGCGGAGCGGGAGCCCCGCACCGCCGCCGAGACGACGCCGCCGACCCGGGCCGCGCGCAGCAACGTCAGTGCGCGCGCGAACCGCAGGAAGGGGACGACCAGGAAGACGACCTGCCACCAGTTCCGCCGCCAGAAGCGGCGCTTGTCGCCCGCCCGGTGCGCCCGGAACGCGAACTCGGCGACGAACACCGCCCACAGCAGCCAGCCGGTTGCCGAGAGGACGACGGTCAGCCACGTCGACCGGGCGAGGCTCTGGCCCAGGACGACGAGGACGAAGAGCACGCCGAGGACGCCCATCGGGCGGTCGAGCCGGCGGGCGAGCCCCTCCCGCTCCACCTCTCCGGGGTCCGGTACGGCCGGGTGCTGGGTTGCCATGGGCGGTCCCTACCCACCGGCCGGGGACGGCTCGGACGACGTGGCGCAGAACACCGGGGCTTGACGGCTTGACGGCTTGGTCAAGTCGTAGGGTGACGTCATGCCGTTCACCCCGGGCCGCCCCGTCGCGGAGGCCAAGGCCGAGCTGTTCAAGGCGCTGGGCCACCCCGCCCGGGTGCGCGTGCTCGAGCTGCTGGCCGAGCGCGAGCACACGGTGGGGGAGCTGGCGGAGGCGACGGGTCTGGAGCTGTCGCACCTGTCCCAGCAGGTGACCGTGCTCCGGCGGGCCGGCGTGGTCGACAGCCGGCGGGTGCGCAGCAGCGTCATCTGCTCGCTGCGCGATCCGCAGACCGCGGAGCTCCTTGCGGTCGCCCGCCGGCTCCTGACCGCGGTCCTCCGCGAGGACCAGGCGCTGCTGGCCGCACTCGACCGGGCCGACGACGCGGTGACCCTGGCCGACGCCGCGCGGGTCCCGGAGTGAGCGCGCCGTCCGCCTCCGCCTGGCTTCGGAACGCCGGCTCGTTGCTGCCCCGCCGCTCGGACTACGCGGGCCTGCGGCGCAGCTGGGCCGCCGACCTCGCGGCCGGCGTCACGGTGGGTGTCGTCGCACTCCCGCTGGCCCTGGCCTTCGCGGTGGCCACCGGCGTCGGGGCGCAGGTCGGGCTGGTGACCGCGGTGGCCGCCGGCGCCGTGGCGGCCGTCTTCGGCGGCTCCCACGTGCAGGTCTCCGGGCCAACCGGGGCGATGGCCGTCGTCCTGGTGCCGCTGGTCGCCCAGCACGGCCCGTCGGTGGTCTACCCCGTCGCGGTGCTGGCCGGGCTCCTGGTGCTGGCCGCGGGCGTCCTCCGGCTGGGCCGGCTGCTCGCCTACGTGCCGTGGCCGCTCGTCGAGGGCTTCACCGTCGGCATCGCGGTCATCATCGCGGCCCAGCAGATCCCCGCCGCGCTGGGTGTGGAGCGTCCCGACGTCGAGAACGCCGTCGCGGGGGCCGCGACGGCGGCCGCCCGGTTCGCCGCCGACCCGGACTGGCCCGTGCTGGGCGTGTTCGCGCTGTCGATCGTCCTCGTCGCCGTGCTGCCCCGGCTGCACCGCGCCGTGCCGGCCGGGCTGGTCGCGGTCGTGGCGGTCACCCTCGTCGCCGAGCTGAGCGGGATGCGGGTCGCCGTCATCGGCGACCTGCCCTCGTCGCTGCCGGTGCCGGCGCTGCCCGATCTCGGCGGGGCCGGCGACCTGCTCGGCGCCGCCGCGGTGGTGGCCTTCCTCGCGGCGCTGGAGAGCCTGCTCTCCGCGCGCGTCGCCGACGGCATGACCACCGCTTCGCGGCACGACCCGGACCGCGAGCTCGTCGGCCAGGGGCTGGCCAACGTCGCGTCCGGTGTCTGCGGCGGCATGCCGGCCACCGGCGCGATCGCCCGGACGGCGGTCAACGCCCGGGCGGGGGCACGGACGCGGGTGGCTGCGCTCACCCACGCGGGCGTGCTCGCCGCCATCGTGCTGACCGCCTCCGGTCTGGTCTCGCGGATCCCTCTCGTGGCTCTGGCCGGGGTCCTCGTCGTCACGGCCGCCCGCATGGTGGAGCGCTCGGCCGTGCGCGCCGTGCTGCGCAGCACCCGTAGCGACGCCGCCGTCTTCCTGCTCACCGCCGCGTGCACCGTCGCCTTCGACCTGGTCGTCGCGGTCGAGGCGGGTCTGGTCCTCGCCGTCGTCCTGGCGCTCGTGCACCTGTCGCGCACCGCGCAGGCCGTGCCCGAGGCCTTCCCGGCCGACCCGGGCGCGAGCGCGACGGCGCTGCACGGGGGAGACGTGCTGGCCTACCGCTTCGACGGCCCGCTGTTCTTCGGGGCGGCCGACCGGCTGCTGCGCGAGCTCACGGCGACCACCGGCGTCCGGGTGGTGATCCTGCGGCTGGGCAGCATGGCGATGCTCGACGCCACCGGCGCCCGAGCGCTGGGCGAGGTGGTCGACCGGCTCGAGGAGCGGGGCATCACCGTGCTGGTGAAGGGCGCGAGCGACGAGCACCTGCGGCTGCTCGAGGCCGTGGGCGTGCTGGCCGGCCTGCGCGCTCGCCGGCACGTGTTCACCGACGCCGCCGACGCCCTGGCGCACGCCGTCCGCCATGCCGAGCGGGCGGCCTCCCGGGCGGGCCGGTGCGAAGCGCCGGCGCCCTTGTCGTAGCGTCCTCCGGCGCGCGGGAACCACGAGACCGAGGAGCGGGATGGCAACGGACACCGAGAAGGTCGTCGAGCAGATCTACAAGGACGTGCTGCGACGCAACCGCGGTGAGAAGGAGTTCCACCAGGCCGTCCGCGAGGTGCTCGACTCCCTCGCCGTGGTGCTGGCGCGGCACCGCGAGTACACCGAGATGAAGACGGTCGAGCGCATCTGCGAGCCCGAGCGGCAGATCATCTTCCGCGTGCCCTGGGCCGACGACCGCGGCGAGGTGCACATCAACCGGGGGTTCCGGGTCGAGTTCAACTCGGCGCTCGGGCCGTACAAGGGCGGGCTGCGGTTCCACCCGTCGGTCGACCTGGGCATCGTCAAGTTCCTCGGCTTCGAGCAGATCTTCAAGAACGCCCTGACCGGCATGCCCATCGGTGGCGGCAAGGGCGGGTCGGACTTCGACCCCAAGGGCCGGTCGGACGCCGAGATCATGCGCTTCTGCCAGTCGTTCATGACCGAGCTGTACCGGCACCTGGGCGAGTACACCGACGTGCCGGCCGGTGACATCGGCGTCGGCTCCCGGGAGATCGGCTTCCTCTTCGGCCAGTACAAGCGGATCACCAACCGCTACGAGTCCGGCGTCATCACCGGCAAGGGGCTGGGCTGGGGCGGGGCGCTGGTGCGCACCGAGGCCACCGGCTACGGCGCCGCCTTCTTCGCCGCCGCGATGATGGAGCAGGCCGGCGAGTCCTTCGACGGGCGCCGGGTCACCGTGTCCGGCTCGGGCAACGTGGCCGTGTACGGCATCGAGAAGATCCACCAGCTCGGCGGCACCGTCGTCGCCTGCTCGGACTCCACCGGCTACGTCGTCGACGAGAAGGGGATCGACCTCGACGTCCTCAAGCAGGTCAAGGAGGTCGAGCGCGGCCGGATCTGCGACTACGCCGACCGGGTCGACTCGGCGTCCTTCGTCGCCGAGGGAAGCATCTGGGACGTGCCGTGCGACGTCGCCGTCCCGAGCGCGACGCAGAACGAGCTGGACGGCGACGCGGCGGCGGTGCTGGCCCGCAACGGCTGCCGGTACGTGGTCGAGGGCGCGAACATGCCGGCCACGCCGGAGGCGGTCCGCGTCTTCCGGGAGGCCGGGATCGCGTTCGCACCCGGCAAGGCCGCCAACGCCGGCGGTGTGGCCACCTCGGCGCTGGAGATGCAGCAGAACGCCTCGCGCGACCGGTGGACCTTCGAGCACAGCGAGGCCCGGCTGGAGGAGATCATGCGGGCGATCCACCGGCGGTGCCACGAGACCGCCGAGGAGTACGGCGCCCCGGGCGACCTCGTGCTCGGCGCCAACGTGGCCGGGTTCCTGCAGGTGGCCGAGGCGGTACACGCGCACGGCCTGATCTAGGGCCTGCCCCGTCCGGTCGATGGCAGAAAAGTCGGTGGCGCGCCGATGAGTCCTCGGCGCACAGTCGGTCGGACCTTCGACCCACTTCACCGACCCGGCGGGAACCCATGACGCAGACCGCAGCGCTGGCCATCGAGGCCACCGCGCTCGTCAAGTCCTTCGGCGGCACCCGTGCCGTCGACGGCATCGACCTGGCCGTCCCCGAGGGGGTGGTCTACGGCGTGCTGGGCCCGAACGGGGCCGGCAAGACCACGACCATCCGGATGCTGGCCACGCTCATCTCGCCCGACTCGGGCAGCGCCCGGGTGCTCGGGCACGACGTGGTGACCGACGCCGACGCCGTCCGGGGCCTGGTCAGCCTGACCGGCCAGCTGGCCTCGGTGGACGAGGAGCTGACGGGCCGCGAGAACCTGCTGCTCCTGGCCCGGTTGCTGGGCCTGTCCCGCGGCGCCGCGCGGGCCCGCGCCGACGAGCTGCTGGAGGCGTTCGGCATCGCGGAGGCGGCCGGGCGGCTGGTCAAGCACTACTCGGGCGGCATGCGGCGTCGGCTCGACATCGCCGCCAGCATCGTGGTCACGCCGCGCCTGATGTTCCTCGACGAGCCGACCACGGGCCTGGACCCGCGGTCGCGCAACCAGGTGTGGGAGATCGCCCGGGCGCTGGTGGCCGGGGGGACGACGATCCTGCTCTGCACCCAGTACCTCGAGGAGGCCGACCAGCTGGCCGACGGCATCGCCGTCATCGACCGCGGCCGGGTCATCGCCGAGGGCACGCCGGCGCAGCTCAAGGCGTCGGTCGGCAGCGGGTCCCTGCATGTCCGGCTGCTCGACCCCGCCCGGCGGCCCGAGGCAGCCGGCCTCCTGGAACGGGAACTCGGCCCGGTCGCCCTCGCCGGTGACCCGGCGGCACTGTCGGTGGCCTGCTCGGACGGCGACCGGGCGGCGCTCGGCGTGGCCGAGCTGGCCCGGGCCGGCATCGGCGTGGAGCACTTCGCGCTGGAGCAGCCCAGCCTCGACGAGGTGTTCCTGGCCCTGACCGGACACGCCGCCGAGCCGTCCCGCGAGCTGGAGGAGCAGCCGTCATGACCGTCACCCCGACCACCACGCCGGACACGACCGACACCGCCGCCGTCCGGCGGGCCATCGCGTCGACCGCCCGCCCGCCGCGGCCCGGTCCGCTGTCGACGGCGCTCACCTTCGGCTGGCGCGGCATGCTCAAGGTCAAGCACGTGCCCGAGCAGCTGCTCGACGTGACCGTGACGCCGGTGATGTTCCTGCTGATGTTCACGTACCTGTTCGGTGGCGCGATCGCCGGCTCGACCAGTGCCTACCTGGACTACACGCTGCCGGGCCTGCTGGTCATGTCGGTGCTGTTCACGACGGTGTACTCCGGGGTCTCGCTCAACACGGACCTGACCAAGGGCGTGGTCGACCGGTTCCGCTCCCTGCCGATCTGGCGCCCCGCGCCGCTGCTGGGATCGCTGCTCGGCGACAGCGTCCGCTACGTCATCGCCGGCACGGTGATCATCGTGGTGGGTGTCGCCCTCGGCTACCGCCCGGACGCCGGGCTCGTCGGCGCGGTCTCCGCGCTCGCCCTCGTGGTGGTGTTCTCGTTCGGGCTCTCGTGGGTGTTCTCGGTGCTCGGCCTGCTGCTGCGCTCGCCGAACGCGGTGATGAACGCCGGCTTCATGGGCATCTTCCCGCTGACGTTCCTGTCCAACGTGTTCGTCGACCCGGCCACCTTGCCCGGCCCGCTGGAGGCGTTCGTCGACGTCAACCCGATCTCGATCCTCGCCACGGCGTCACGCTCGCTGATGGACGGCGACCCGGACAGCGGCGCGATCCTGATCTCGCTGGGGGTGTCCGCGCTGCTGGCGGCGGTGTTCCTCCCGATCACCACCCGGCTGTACCGCAGCCGCTGAGCTTTATCGCGATAAAGCTCAGCGGGGGCATCCGGTCACCCGGAGGGGTTGCGACCCGCCGTCGTGGGGGCGTAATGCCTGCGCCGGAGGGCTGCGGCGGGACATCCTGACGGGATGAGCGAGCACGGGTCCGGCGAGCGGCCGGCGCCGCAGGTCCCCCCGCCGCCCGCCGCACGTCCCACGGTGGGGCCGCCGGTGGGGGGATGGCCGGTCGACCGCCGAGCGCCGGCGACCCGGCTGCCGCCGTGGTTCCGCCGGGCCGTGGTCTTCGTGCTGGTCGCCGTCGCGGGCTTCCAGGTCGCCGTCTGGGCCTTCCAGAGCCTGAGCGGGTTCCTCGGGCTGCTCTTCCTGTCCTGGCTGTTCGCGATCAGCGTCGAGCCGCTGGTGGAGCGGCTGGCCCGGCGCGGCCTGCGCCGGGGGGCCGCCACCGGGATCGTGCTGCTGGGCCTGGTCCTGCTCACGGCCGCGTTCATCGGGGTCTTCGGCGCGCTGCTGGTCGACCAGCTCGCCGCGCTGGTCACCGCCCTGCCCGACGTGGTCCGCAGCGTCGTCGGCTGGGCCAACGACCGCCTGGGCACCGACTTCGCGCCACGGGACATCGTGGAGTCGCTGCAGCTGACACCCGACCGGGTGCAGGGCCTGGCCGAGGACCTCGTGCCCGACGTGGTCGGCATCGTGTCGTCGATCGTCGCCGTCGTCTTCCAGGTCTTCACGTTCCTGCTGTTCGCCTTCTACATGTCCGCCCAGGGGCCGGCGCTGCGCGACAGCGTCTCCCGCCGGTTCCCGCCGCGGCACCAGCGGGTGATCGCCACGGTCTGGACGATCGCGGTGGAGAAGACCGGTGGCTACGTGCTCTCCCGTGCGGTCCTCGGGGTGCTCAGCGCCGTGGTCACCGGCGCCGTCCTGTTCGTGCTCGGTGTCCCGTACTGGCTCCCGCTGGCACTGTGGACCGGACTGGTCTCGCAGTTCATCCCGACGATCGGCACCTACCTGGCCATCGGCCTGCCCGCCGTCGTGGCGCTCGCCGACCAGCCGAGCGACGCGCTGTGGGTGATCGTGTTCGGGACCGTCTACCAGCAGATCGAGAACTACCTGATCGCCCCGAAGGTCACCGCGCGCACCGTGTCCATCCATCCCGCTGTGGCCTTCGGCGCGGTCGTCGCGGGCGCCGCGCTCTTCGGCCCGATGGGCGCGCTGGTCTCGATCCCGGTGGTCGCCGCGGTCGAGGCGG
Organism: uncultured Actinomycetota bacterium; assembly: GCA_963723745.1. GTDB lineage: Bacteria > Actinomycetota > Actinomycetes > Mycobacteriales > Geodermatophilaceae > CAVRRZ01. Next base: position 291,142 of record CAVRRZ010000005.1, on the reverse strand, counting down.
TCATCGACACCTACGGCCACCGGTACGAGCTCGTACGCGACGAGGCGACCGAGGTCGACCCCACGGCCGAGGATCCTCCGCGGCGCTGAGCCGCCGCCCGCAGTCGTCACACCCGCCGATCCCGCCGACTCGCTCCTGGGGCATGGTTGTCAGACCATTAGCCCACGGGTGAGGATCAACGGGCACCACGGGATGGTGCGACGTCTGCGAAGGGGAGTGGGGCCCGCGTGTCCGAAACGAACGAGCGGATCGTCTTCCGCGTCAACGGACAGGAGAAGGACGTCGACACGGCGCCCGCCCGTCCGGTGCTCGACGTGCTGCGGGAGGACCTCGGGCTCACCGGCACCAAGGAGGGCTGCAGCGTCGGCGTCTGCGGCGCCTGCAGCATCCTCGTCGACGGTCGGCTGATGTCGGCGTGCCTGGTGCCGGTCGGCACGCTGGCCGGCCGCGAGGTCACCACCGTCGAGGGTCTCGCCGAGGACGACGGCCGGCTCTCGCCGGTCCAGCAGGCCTTCCTCGAGTGCGGGGGCTTCCAGTGCGGCATCTGCACGCCCGGCCAGGTGGTGGCCGCGACCGCGCTGCTCCGCGAGTGCCCGAAGCCGTCGGCCGACGAGGTCAAGGACTGGATGATGGGCAACATCTGCCGCTGCACCGGCTACTACTCGATCGTCAACGCCGTGCTGCAGGCCGCCGACGCCGCGCCCTCGACCGCGGGGGAGCAGGCCTGATGCGGCTGTTCGACTTCCACCGCCCCACGACGGTCGCCGAGACCCTGGACCTGCGGGCCGAACTCGGCGAGGACGCCGAGCTGCTGGCCGGCGGCACGTCGCTGATCAACATGGCCAAGCTGGGCCTCGCCGAGCCGGAGCACGTCATCTCCCTCGGCGGCGTGCCGGAGCTGCACGGACTGACCGGTTCGCCGTCCGAGGGGCTGACCCTCGGCGCCATGGCGACCATCCGCGACGTCGAGACCTCGCCGTTGGTCCGCGATGCCGCGCCGGGCCTGACCGAGGCCGCCGGGCACGTGGCCACCGTGCGGATCCGCAACCAGGCGACCGTCGGGGGCAACCTCGTGCACGCCGACCCGAACCAGGACCTGCCGCCGATGCTCATGGTGCACGAGGCGGTCGCCCGCATCCGCGGCCCGCAGGGTGTCCGCGAGGTGCCGGTCACCGACCTGTTCGTCGGCTTCTTCGAGACGGTGGTGGGCGAGGACGAGATCCTCGAGTCGGTGCACGTGCCGCCGCTGCCGACCGGCCTGCGCACCGGCTACCTGAAGTTCCTGCCGCGCACCCGCGACGACTACCCGACCGTCTCCGTGGCGGCCGGGATCGTCGTCGTCGACGGGCGGATCACCGACGCCCGGCTGGCGGTCGCCGGCGGTGGCTCCACGACGATCCGCTGCCGCGCCGCCGAGGAGGCCCTCGTGGGCGCCGATGCCGGCGACGCGACCCTCGCCGCCGCGGCCGACGCCGTGACCGAGGGACTCGAGCCGGTCACCGACGGACGCGGATCGGCGCACTACAAGACGGAGATGGCCCGGGTCTGCACCGGGCGGCTGCTGCAGCGACTGGTGTCGGAGGCCTCTCGGTGACACGTACGACCATGCGATCGCCCTTCACGAAGCCGGAGATCCGGCACGAGGGTCACCTGAAGGTGACCGGTCAGGCCCGCTACACCGGCGACCACTACCCGGACGGCGTCCTGTACGTGGCCTGCCTGTCCAGCCCGGTGCCGCACGCGACCATCGCCCGGATCGACACCGCCGCGGCGCGCGAGCTGCCGGGGGTCGTCAGCGTGCTCACCGGCGCCGACATCGGCGACGTCCGCTTCGGCCGGTTCCTGCGCGACTATCCGGTGCTGGCGGTCGACCGGGTGCGGTTCATCGGGCAGCGCGTCGCGGCCGTCGCCGCGGAGACGCGCGAGGCCGCCGAGGAGGCCGTGCGCCTGATCGAGGTCGACTACGACGATCTGCCGACGGTCTTCGAGCCCCACGAGGCGCTCGCCGACGATGCGCCGGTGCTGCACCCCGACGCGGCGTCGTACCTGACCGTGCGCGGCGGGACCCGCGACCTGCCCGGGCACCTCAACGTCCAGGGTGAGCTGGTGGCCGGGCAGAGCCCCGAGGAGGTCGAGGCGGCCTTCGCCGCCGCCGACCGGGTCTTCGAGCACACGTTCCGGACGCCGCGCCAGCACCAGGGCTTCATCGAGCCGCACGGCGCCGTCGTCTGGTTCGAGGGCGAGGTCTGCCACGTGGTCTCGACCAACAAGGCGCCGTTCACCCTGCAGTCGCACATGGCGGGGGTGACCGGACACCCGGCCGAGCAGATCGTCGTCTACAACCGGTTCATCGGCGGCGACTTCGGCGGCAAGGGCTTCTCCCTCGACGAGTTCGTCTGCTTCTACCTGGCCAGGGCCACCGGCCGGCCGGTCCGGTCGGTGATGTCCTACGTCGAGGAGCTCAGCGGCGCCGGTCCCCGCCACTCGTCCGAGATCACCCTGCGCACCGGGGTGGCCGCCGACGGCACGTTCGTCGCGCACAGCGCGGAGATCGTCTTCGACGGCGGGGCCTACGGCGCGGGCAAGGCGGCGGTGGACCTGGTGCCCCACGGCGGCCTGGACACGATGTCGGCGTACTCGATCCCGACGACGCGGCACCGGCTGCGGACCGTCTACACCAACTCCGTGCCCGGCGGGCACATGCGGGCGCCCGGCGAGGTGCAGGCAATCTTCGCCGGCGAGACGCACGTCGACCTGATCGCCGAGGAGCTCGGCATCGACCCGCTGGAGCTGCGGCGCCGCAACCTGCTGCGGCCCGGACATCCCGCGCCCGACGGCACCGGCGCGCTCTCGGTGGCCGAGGAGGTCCTCGACCGGGCGGCCGAGGGCATCGACTGGGGCGCCACCCGGCCCCGCGGCCGGGCCGCCGGCATCGCGGTGTACCGGCGCAAGGGCGGCGCCGGCAAGGGCGGCATCGTCATCCGCGCGCTCGCACCCGACCGGTTCGAGGTCGTCACCGGGTCGGCCGACCAGGGCAGTGGCACCGTGACGATGATCGCCCGCGTCGCGGCGGCGACCCTCGGCGTGGACGAGTCCGCCGTCGAGGTCGTCCAGGAGTCGACGTCCACGGCCCTGTTCGACCAGGGCGCCGGCGCCAGCCGGGTGACCCGCGTGCTCGGGGAGGCCACCCGCGTGGCCGCCGAGGCGCTGCGCGAGAAGCTGGCCACCGAGGCGTCGGAGTTCCCGGTCACCGCGACCGGCGAGGCCGAGGCCCCGCGTGGCGAGAAGAGCGACGCCTTCGGTGCGGTCGCCGTGGAGGTCGAGGTCGACGAGCAGACCGGCCAGATCACGGTGCTGCACGCGGCCCTGGCGGCCGACACCGGCACGGTCATCAACCCGCTGTCGCACCGCGGTCAGCTCGAGGGCGGCTTCGCCTTCGGGCTGGGCGCGGCGCTGATGGAGGAGCTGCCGGTCGAGGACGGCCAGGTGCTCGCCGGCAGCCTCGGCGACTACAAGCTGCCCACGATGCCGGACATGCCACCGCTGACGATCATCAACGTCGGCGACACCGAGGGCACCGGCCCCTACGGCGCCAAGGCGGTCGGCGAGTTCGGCAACCTCGGCGTCGCCCCGGCCATCGGCAACGCGGTGGGCCGGGCGGTCGGCGTCCGGCTGCAGCAGCTGCCGCTGACGTCGGAGGCCGTCTGGGAGGGCCTGCAGGGCTCCTAGCCGAGGACGGCGCGCACAGCGGCAGCGGCCGCCCGGGCCCGGTGCCCGGGCGGCCGCTGCGCGTCCGCCGCCACCGGAGACTCGACCGTCATGGCCGCGTCGGCGGGAAGCGCGGCCAGCACGTCACCGACCGGCAGCTCGCCCTGGCCGGGGTAGCGCCGGTCGGTCAGCGCCTCCTCGCGCAGCCGCTCGGACGGCGGGCCGGCGCGGAGGGCGTCGCAGAGCTGGACCAGCACGATGCGGGCCGGGTCGATGCTCCTCAGCTCGGCGGCCGAGCCGCCCGAGCGGTGCAGGTGCAGCAGATCGACGACCAGGCCGGCGTTCGCCGCCCCGGAGGCGGCCACCAGGGCCAGCGCGTCGGCCACCGTGCGGCACGCGGTGTAGGGCATGAACTCCACGCCGACCCGCATCCCGGCGTCCGCGGCGACCGTGCAGACCCCCGCGAGCTGCTCGGCGGCCGGCCCGGCCGGCCCGTCGGAGTGCAGCACCACCAGCCGGTCCGCACCCAGGTCGGCGGCCGCCTCGACGAACCGGGAGACGTCGTCGGCAACCAGGCCGGGGCGCAGGGACACCACCCCTGCGTCGAGGACGGACACTCCTGCATCGGCCAGCACGGCCCGCAGCGCGCGCCGGGCGACGCCGTCCCCGCACAGCGCCGACGGCTCCGCGCCGGGGCGCCAGAGAGTGAGCCCCACCCGGCGGAACCCCGCCTCGGCGGCGGCTGCGACCAGCACCTCCGGCTCCGGGCGGCCGACGGTCAGCGGGGCGAGGGCGACGTCCACGACCGCCATCCTGCCCTGCCCCGGAGGAGGCACGAGTGGTGCACGGCCGCAACCCGGCGTCCGCCCCCTTGGGGTGACCGACGGGGCGTCATGGCTGTTCAGGCCCGCTGTCCGCGCCGATCCTTGCCCGTACTCGATCCACGGAGCGGAAGCGGGGAACGCCGGCATGGATGCTGGAACTCACGGGCGCACGCGTGCCCGCCGACGGCTGGCCGCCGCCGGCGTGCTCGCGGCCGTCTCGGCCACGGTCGTCGGCGCAGGCCCCGCCGCGGCGCAGGACGGCGGGTCCCCGGCCGGGGACCGCATGGTCGGCGTCATCGTCGAGGGCAACCCGGACGGCGCCGCCGCAGCGGTCCGCGGGCTCGGCGGCACCGTCGAGCACCGGCTGTCCGTGGTCGACGGACTGAGCGCGGTCGTGCCGGCGTCCGGACTGGACGACCTGGCCGCCGTGCCGGGCATCCGGGCCGTGACGGAGGACGAGACCCTCGTGCCGCTGTCGGTGCTCTGGGGTGACGACACCACCAATCAGGGCCTGCTCTCCAGCCTGCTCTTCGGCTCGTGGCGGGCGGACCACGACAAGAGCTCGGCGTTCAGCATCGGCCGGCAGATCGGCGCCCACGCCGTGTGGGACGTCCGTGATCCCGACGGGCGCGGCTACCTCACCGGCGACGGGGTCGGCGTGGCCCTGATCGACACCGGTGTCACGCCCGTGGCCGGCCTGCGCGACGCCGGCAAGGTCGTGCACGGCCCCGACGTGTCCTTCGACTCGCAGTCCGGACCGACGGCGCACGTCGACGGCTACGGCCACGGCACGCACATGGCCGGCCTGATCGCCGGCCACGACTCCACCTCGCTGCTGTTGTTCCGCAGCAGCCTGGACGACCCGCGCAAGTTCGCCGGCATGGCGCCGGAGGCGCACATCGTCAACGTCAAGGCCGGCGCCTCCGACGGCTCGGTCGACGTGTCGCAGGTCGTCGCCGCCATCGACTGGGTCGTCACGAACAAGGACAGCCACGACATCAGGGTCCTGAACCTGTCCTACGGCACGCTGTCCGAGCAGTCGGTACGTCTCGACCCGCTGGCGCACGCCGTGCAGAACGCCTGGCGCGCCGGCATCGTCGTGGTCATCGCCGCCGGCAACGACGGGGACGAGGGACCGAGTCCGCTGAACATGCCGGCCGCCGACCCGTACGTCATCGCCGTCGGCTCCGCCGACCACAACGGCAGCAGCCGGCTCGCCGACTGGACCATGGGCTCCTGGACCAACACCGGGACGGCGCAGCGCCGACCCGACGTCCTCGCCCCGGGCAAGTCCACCGTCAGCCTCCGCGTGCCCGGCTCGGCCATCGACGAGACCTATCCCGAGGGGCGGGTGCACGGCGACCGGTCCGGCCGCTTCTTCCGCGGCTCGGGCACCTCGATGTCGGCCGCGGTCGTGTCCGGCGCGGTCGCGCTGCTGCTGCAGGCCGACCCGTCGCTGACCCCGGACCAGGTCAAGGGGCTGCTCGCCGCCACGACCGACGTCCTCGGCCCGAGCGGTTCGACCGCGCCGGTCGGGGAGATCAACATCAAGCGGGCGGTCGACCGCGCTCTCCGCGGCGGCGTACCGGCCTACACCCAGGAGCACGCGCCCTCCACGGGCCTGGGGTCGCTCGACGAGGCACGCGGCGGCTCGCACCTGGTCGACGCAGCGACGGGGCAGGAGCTCCGGGGCGAGCAGGACGTCTTCGGGGCCGCCTGGGACGCGCCGGTCTGGGCGACCGACTCGGCGGCCGGCACGGCGTGGAACGGCGGCTACTGGCGCGGTGCGCAGTGGGCCGGCAACTCCTGGTCCTCCGGCGTCTGGCCGACGGTCAACTGGACCGCTCGGTCGTGGAGCGGGATCCCGTGGGTCGACCGCGTCTGGATCAAGCGGGCGCTGTACACCGACCTGCTCAGCGCCACGGGCCTGACCTGGGGCGGTAACGACGACTGGTCGCGGGTGAGCTGGCGCAACGACGACTGGAAGCGGGTCAGCTGGCGCTCCGGCGCCTGGTGACCGGCACCGGACGCAGCTGATGAGAACGCCGACCGGCCGGCGGGACGCGATCGTCGTCTCGCTCGGCCTGGCCCTGGTCACCGGCGCGGCGCTGCTGCTCCTCGGCCCCCTCCGGGGTCAGGGAGCGGCCGCGCCGGAGCTGGCGTTGCCGTGGTGGGCGCTGGCACCGGTCTTCGCCCTCGCGGAGCTGATGGTGCTCAGCGTCCAGGTGCGCCGTGAGTCGCTGTCCATCTCCTTCGCCGAGATCCCGCTGGTGATCGGCCTGGCCTTCTGCGACCCCCTGGGCTTCGTGGCGGCCAGCCTGATCGGCTCGATCGTGGGGCTGCTGTACCACCGCCAGCGTGGCCTGAAGCTGTTCTTCAACGTCGCGCTGTTCGCGTTCGAGGCGGCGCTGGCGCAGCTGCTCTACTCGGCCCTGCTCGACGGGGCTCACCCCAGCGAGGCCCGCGGCTTCGCGGCCGCCCTGGTGACGATCGCCGCCACGCAGCTGGTCAGTGCGACGGCGGTGACGGTGGTCCTGCTGATCCTGGTCGGGCGGTTCGACGAGGGCGTGCTCCGCGAGGCCCTGACCTCGACGATGGTGGTGGCCGTCGCGGTCACCTGCGTCGGCCTCCTCGTGGTGCTGCTGCTGTCGACCCGGCCCACCGCCCTGGTCCTCCTGCTGGTCGTCATGGGCGCGTTCGTGCTGGCCTACCGCGGCTACTCCCGGCTCAGCCGCGGTCACGCCCGGCTGGAGTCGCTGTACCGCTTCACCGACCGGCTCGGCGGCGCCGTCCGCACGGACGACGTCATCGAGGCCGTGCTGGGCGAGGCCCGCGACGTGCTGACGGCCGAGGTGGCGGAGCTGCACCTGCTGCCCGCGGACGGTGCCCCCGGCGGCACGGTCGTCCTCGGTACCGACGGGGTCGTGCGCTCGACCCTCGCGCCGGGGCGGTCGTGGTGGAGCGGGGCGCTCGGGGGCACCCCGGTGCTGCGCCGCCGCGGCGGGGACTCCGACGGCGACCTGCGGGACGGCATGGCCGCGCCCCTGCGCGTGGACGACGACGTCGTCGGCGTCCTGCTCGTCCGTGACCGGCCCTACCACCTCGACACCTTCGGCGAGTCCGACGTCCGGCTCTTCACGTCCCTGGCCAACCACGCGGCCCTGTCGCTGCAGAAGGCCGACCTGGTCGACCGGCTCGCCGCCGAGGCGGCGCTGCAGGAGCACCGTTCGCTGCACGACTCGCTCACCGGCCTGCCCAACCGGCGCCGGTTCCTGGAGGTGCTCGACGAGCACCTCCAGCGGGAGGCCGCCGCGGCCGTCGTGATGCTGGACCTGGACGGGTTCACCGAGGTCAACGACGCCTTCGGCCATGGTGTGGGCGACGCGCTGCTGGCCGAGGTGGGCCGCCGGCTGACCGCCGTGCTCGACGGCGACTCGGTCGCGCGCCTGGGCAACGACGAGTTCGCGGTCCTCCTGCGCGACGCGGGCTCGACGGCCGAGGCCGCCGAGCGCGCCCGGAGCCTGCTCGAGGCGCTGGCCGTGCCGTTCCCGGCCGACGGGTTCGAGGTGCACGTCCGGGCCACGGCGGGCGTGGCGTGCGCGCCGGTGCACGGCTCTGCCGCCGCGCCGCTGCTGCAGCACGCCGACACCGCGCTCTACGCGGCCAAGCAGGGCAGGCGCGAGATCGAGGTCTACGCGCCCGCCGCCGACGGCGCCGGCGCCCGGCTGCTCATGACCGGACACCTGCGCGACGCCATCGAGCGAGGTGCCCTGGACGTCCACTTCCAGCCCAAGGTCGAGCCGCTCACCGGGCGACCCGTGGGGGCCGAGGCGCTGGTCCGCTGGCACCACCCCGCCCACGGCCAGGTCAGCCCCGACGCGTTCGTGCCGCTGGCCGAGCACGCCGGCCTGATCCGGCCCCTGACCGAGTTCGTGCTGGGCGTGGCCCTGCGAGCCGTCGCCGGCTGGCGGGCCGGCGGCCGGGAGTTCGGCGTGGCCGTCAACCTGTCGGCGCGCAGCCTCACCGACGCCGGGCTGCCGCGGATGGTCGCCGCTGCCCTGGCCGACGCCGAGGTGCCGGCGGACGCGCTGACCCTGGAGATCACCGAGACCGTGGTGATGAGCGACGTCGACCGGGCGCTGGCCGTGCTGGGCGAGCTCCGTGCGCTCGGCGTGCACCTGTCGGTCGACGACTTCGGCACCGGCCAGTCGTCGCTGGCCTACCTGCAGCGGCTGCCGATCGACGAGGTGAAGATCGACAAGAGCTTCGTGCTGCACCTCGCGGACGAGCGCGACGACTCGGCCATCGCCCGCGCCGCCGTCGACCTCGGCCACGCCCTGAAGCTGCGGGTGGTGGCCGAGGGTGTGGAGGACGCCCGCGCCCAGTTGCTGCTGGCGTCGTGGGGGTGCGACCTCGTGCAGGGCTTCGCCATCTCGCGGCCGCTGCCGCACGCGGACCTCACGCGGTGGCTGGACCGGTTCCCGGCGGGCGAGGGGGCGGGCCTGCTTCGCGCCGTGGGTGCCTGAGGTCAGGCCGCGGACGGCGGGGGAGTGCCGCCGCGCGGCTTCGAGGGCAGCGAGAGAGCGGCGACCAGTCCGGCGCCCAGCACGGCCGCGGTGACGGCAAAGGCCACCTGGTAGGACGCGACGTCGGTCAGCCAGCCGGCCACCAGCGGCCCGGCGATCGCGCCGAGGTCCGCCGACATCTGGAAGACCGCGACCACCCGGCCACTGCGGGCCGGGCTCACGTCGGCCACCAGGGCGGCGGGCGCGCTGGCGAGGAAGGAGGCGCCGAGGCCGAAGACCGCCATCGAGGTCAGGAACAGCCACAGCGCCGGGGGCAGCACGAGCACGGCGGTCGACGCGGTGGCGAGCGCCGCTCCGAGCACCAGCGCGGGACGACGGCCCCACGTGTCGGCCAGTCGGCCCGAGCGCAGCAACCCCACCGCCTGCGCGGCCGACCCTGCGAGCAGGCCAGCACCGGCCCACGCCACCGTGCGGCCGAGCTCCTCGGTGACGTAGAGCGGGACCAGGGAGTTGCGGACGCCGAAGAGCATCCAGCCGACGCCGAGGTTGGCGACCAGCGCGGCGAGGTAGGCGCGCGTGCGCAGGGCGCTGCGCAGTCCGACCGGGCCGGGTTCGAGGTCGTGTCCGACGTCCGGCTGCGGACCTTCGGTCGTGGTCGCCGAGGGCCGCAGGAGCACCATCGCGACCGATCCCGCGACGAGCAGGAAGGCGGCGTAGAGCAGGAAGGGCAGGCGGGGGGAGAGCTCGGCCAGCAGGCCCCCGGCCGCCGGACCGGCGATGCCACCGAGGATGAACCCGCCCTGCCAGGTGGCCGCCGCGCGGCCCCGGTGCGTGGGCGGGGCCACCCGCAGCAGCAGGGACAGTGCGGCGACGGTGAACATCGCGCTGCCCACGCCACCGGCGGCCCGCAGCCCCAGGAACAGCGGGAAGTCGTTCGCGAGGCCCGCCAGCCCGGTGGTGACCGCGACGATGCCCAGGCCCGCGCTGAGCACCAGCCGCTCGCCGAAGCGCTCGACCAGCGACCCGCCGCCGAAGGCGGAGACGAACCGGAAGAAGGCGAAGGCGCTGACCGCCAGGCCGACGGCGGTCGTGCCCACGCCGAAATCGCGGGCGAAGATGGGGATGGCCGGTGCGACGATGCCGAAGCCGAGGGCGACGACGAAGGCGATGACGGCGAGCACGCCCACCTCGCGGGGCATGTCCCGCTGCCCCCCGAGCCGCACGGCTGCCGATGGTCGCACGACCGCCGCCGCCCGGATCGACCGGCTCGCCCCCGTGGCGGCACGGCTTGTCCCCGGCGGTCGGGCCGCGGAGCATGGGCGCCACCCGTCGGACCGGCACCACCCGGGAGGAGATCGCCATGGCGAACGAGCCGTCGAGTGACTACGGCTACGACCTGGTGCACGGTGACCTGGGGCACGGTGACCTGGTGCACGGTGACCTGGCGCCCGAGGCCGCACCGGTGTCCCGGTCACCCGGTGCGCGCCTCGCCGACCGTGCGGGCCGCGAGCCTGGCCGTCCTCCGGTCACGGGGTCCACCGGTGACCACGGCTACGACGAGGCCCATGACTTCTGAGGGCGGCCGCGCCCCCTTCCGATCAGGGCAGCGCGTTCACCTCCACCACCGCACCGTTCCCGCTTCCGCGCTCCGGGCCGCCGGCGGTCGCCGGCGGCCCGACGCTGACCCTGTCGGGCGGGCCGGGCCGGTCAGCGGCCCGACTGCGCGCGGGCGCCGGTCGAGACGGGGTCGTCGCCGTCCGGTGCCATGTCGTCCTGGGTGCTCGCCTCGCCTGCGGTGTTCGCGACGAACGTCGCGGGCCTGCCCTCGGCGGGACCGCTGTCCGAGCGCTGAGCGGGGGTCCGGAACACGGCCGGCGGCAGGCCCGTCGGATCCGCCCGGCCCCACTCGGCCTCGACGTCGGAGAGCAGCGCCTCGAGGTAGGAGCGCAGCTGCACCCGGCAGGCCTGCCCGAAGGCCTTGAGGTAGGCGACCTGCTCCTGGAGCTGCTCGACGCTGGCCCGGTCGGGGTCCACGTCGGCGGGCACGCCGCCGGTCATGCGTGCGGCGGCCTCCTGGGCGGCCTGGATGATCGCCCCGGCGCTCTCCCGTGCGTCCCGCAGCTGCTCCTCGTGCTGCGCGCGCGCCTCGGCGGTCATCTGCCGGCTGAACTCCTCGGCCTCCGCGACGTAGTTGTCCGCGGTCTGCTGGGCCGACGCGAGGATGCGCACCGCCTGCTCGCTCGGCGGCTCGTGCGCCGGGGCGCCGTCCACCTGCTCGCGCAGCGCCCGCACCTGGTCGCGCAGCTCCGCCTTCTCGGCCATCGTGCGGGCCAGCTCGTCGGCGACGCGGTTGAGGAAGCGGTCGACCTCCTCGTCGACGTAGCCGGGCCGCAGCATCGAGCCGCGCGCGAACCGCACGTCGTGCACGTCGGCCGGCGACAGCCGGCCGCTGCCTGCCGGGAAACCTTCATGGGCGGTGCTCATTGGGTCACCTCTCCGTCAACGCTGGGCCCAGGTCGGCTGGGTGCGAACACTTCGCTGTGGATCCGGTCGTCGGCCACGCCCTCGGCGCGGAGACGGGCGTGCACGTCGTGGACCATCGCCTCGTTGCCGGCGACGTACACATCGCGGCTGCGCCACGGGCCGTGCCGTTGCACGACCTCTCCGACGTTGCCCTGCTCGTACTCGGACACCTTGTCCGCGGAGACGCAGGGCGTCACGGTCAGCCAACCGTGGGCTCCGCTCCAGCCGGCGCAGGTCCGGGAGGTCGTAGAGGCCTTCCTCGGTGCGCGCGCCGACGAAGAGGTCCACCCGGCGTGGGCGGTCCCTCCCGGGCCACCTGATCGATCATCGCCTTCATCGGGGCCAGGCCGGTCCCGCCCGCCACCAGCAGCAGGTCCCGCTCCGACTCGACGTCGAGCGCGATGTGCCCGACCGGCGGACCGAGCCGGAGGACCTCACCGGGAGCGATGAGGCGGACCAGGGCGGTGCTGACCGGCCCGCCGTCCCGGGCGACGACGTGCAGCTCCATCTGGCCGTCCGGTCGCCGGGCGTTGGCCGGGGTGTAGTACCGCCAGAGCCGGGGCCGCCGTTCGGTCTCCAGCGAGATCGACTGGCCGGGCAGGTAGGGGAGGGGCTCCCGGGGGATCACCCGCAGGACGGCGGTGTCGATCGTCCGGCGCTCGTGCGAGACGACGTCGGCGTCCCACCACGGCGGCCGGTCGGCGTCCTCCTCGGCGGCGGCGATCATCACCTGGGCGACCACGTCGTAGGCCTCCGACCAGTTCTTGGCCAGCTCCGGGGTCCACTCGTCGTCGAAGTGCTCGAGCGTGGCCAGCAGGCTCGAGCCCACCGCCGGGTAGTGCGCCGCCAGCGTGCCGAACTTGCGATGGTCGCGGCCGAGTTGCTGCAGGATCGGCACGAGCGCGTCGAGGTCGTCGACCCGGGCGACCACCTCGCCGAGCGCCTTGAACAGCCGGTCGCGCTGGTGCGCCATCGAGACCGGGAACATCTGGCGCGTCTCGGGGTGGGTCAGGAACAGGTGTGAGTAGAAGTAGAGCGGTGCCTCGTCGCCGGTGGCCGCAGCCTTGGCGAAGTTGGCCCGCATCGCTGGGATGTCCACGGGGCAGCCTCCGGGCCGGTCAGGACGACGAGTCGTGGGTAGCGCCGGGGGCGTCCTCGGTGTCCAGGTCGGCCTGCCACAGGTCGGGACCGAACACCTCGTACTGGATGTCGCGCGGCGCCACCCCGCGGTCGATGAGCCCGCTGCGGACCGCCTGCATGAACGGCAGCGGCCCGCACAGGTAGTAGGTGGCGTCGTCGGGGAGCTTGACCGCGTCGAGGTCCAGGACGCCGGAGTGCACGCCGTCGACCGGCAGGTCGGTGCCGCCCCCGCGCTCGTACCAGGCGTGCGCGGTCGCGCCGGGCAGCGCCCGCAGGTCGTCGAGAACCTGGCGCCGCAGCGCGAACGACTGCTCGTCCAGGTCGGCGTGCAGCAGGGTGATCGGCAGCCGCGAGCCCGCCGCGACCAGGTGGGAGAGCATGCCCGCCATGGGGGTGATCCCGATACCGGCGCTGACGAACACCACCGGACGCGAGTCGTCGAGCACGACGTCGCCGAACGGCAGCGACACGGTCAGCCGGTCCCCGACCTGCACGTGGTCGCAGAGGTGGTTCGACACCTCGCCGTCGGGCCTTCCGTCGCCGCGCACCCGCTTCACCGCGAACTGGCGGTGCTCCCCGTCGTCGGCGCGGGTCAGGCTGTACTGCCGGGGCTGCCGGACCCCGTCGGGAAGGAGGACCTGGACGGTGACGTACTGGCCGGGCAGCGACGTCCGGACCAGACGATCGTCGGTGCGCCGGAGGCGGAAGGTGACCACGTCGGCGGTCTCGGGGATCTTCTCGGTGACCTGCCACTCGCGCCAGACGGTCTCGGGCCGCACGCCGCGGGCGCTGTAGAGGCCGCGCTCCTGGTTGATGAGCGCGTAGGCCATCAGCCAGTAGACCTCGTCCCATGCGGCGGCGACCTCGGGCGTGACGGCGTCGCCGAGGACGTCGGCGATGGCCCAGAACAGGTTGGCGTGCACGACGTCGTACTGCGCCGGGGTGATGCCGAGCGAGGCGTGCTTGTGGGCGATCCGGGAGAGCAGGTGCTCGGGGACCTGCTCGGGGGTCTTCACCAGCGAGCTGGCGAAGACGGCGACGGATCCGGCCAGCGCCACCTGCTGGGTGCCCTCGGCCTGGTTGCCGCGGTTGAAGACGCCGTCGAGAAGCTGCGGGTGCTCGCCGAACAGGTGGACGTAGAACCGGCGCGCGATCTCCTGGATGTTGTCGGCGACGGCCGGCAGCGTCGCCTCGATCACCGGACGGGAACGGTCGGACAGCACGTGGTCTCCTTCGCTCGATCGACCATCGGTCGGGACGGCGGCCGGCGCCGGCCGCCCGTCGTGCGCACTCCTTCCGGCTCGGCCGGGAGGTCACGCGCGCCATCGAGCACGCCGATCGCACGTCGCGGCGAAGCTGCCGTCGCCGGCCGCTCCGTCGTCCCCCCGACTATGCGTTCTCGTGTCCAGGCTGCCCCTGATCGGCTCCGGCCACCACCGGACGATGCGGTTCTGCCTCCCGGCGGCCGTGGCCAGGGGTTGGTTTGCCGGGTGGGCGCAGTGGGAAGGGCAGCGACTCGACCGGTCCCGGCGTGGTCGTCGAACCCCCGCGCCGGGGCCGTGCGTCGTCCCGGCGGCCGGGTGCGCGACCCGGCGGGCCGGGGACGACGGCGGACGGAGGCACGGTGCTCGAGGCGCGCGGCAAGCCGCTGCCCGACGTCCTCGCCCCGGACCTCGAGGTCCTGTTCTGCGGCATCAACCCGTCGCTGATGTCGGCCGAACGCGGGCACCACTTCGCCCGGCCCGGCAACCGCTTCTGGCCGGCCCTGCACCTGGCCGGGTTGACCCCCCACCGGTTCACCCCGGACGAGGACCGTGACCTGCCGCGTCATGGCATCGGCGTCACCAACCTGGTGGACCGGCCCACCCGGACGGCGGCGGAGCTGGACACCGTCGAGCTGCGGGAGGGCGCAGCCGCGCTCGCCCGGCTGGTCGCCCGTCACCGGCCGCGGGTGCTCGCCGTCCTCGGCGTCACCGCGTGGCGGCGGGCCTTCGACCGGCCGGCCGCCGTGCTCGGCCGGCAGCCGGAGAGGATCGGCGGGGTGACCACATGGGTGGCACCGAACCCCAGCGGTCTCAACGCCCACCACCGGCTCCCCGACCTGGCCCGCTGCTACGCCGAGCTGGTGGGGCAGCCGTGGCCCGCCGTGTGACGACCTGGCGCTAGCGTTCGCGGCGTGAGCCTTCGCGGTGCCGACGAGCTCCGTCCTCGGGCCGCGGCTGGGCCACTCCCACAGCAAGGAGAACTCGTCATGGCACGCATCACGGTCCTCGGCGGCACCGGGTACGGCGGCGAGGCCGTCGTCCGCGAGGCCGCCCGCCGCGGGCACACCGTCACCTCGTACAGCCGGCGTCCCCCGGAGCAGCCCGTGGACGGGGTCACCTACGTCACGGGTTCGGTGCTCGAGCCGGACCTCCTGGCGCAGAGCGTCCGGGACGCGGACGTGGTGTTCGAGGCGCTGTCCCCGCGCGGCGACATGCAGGGCAAGGTCGAGGGCGTCGTCGACGCGCTGATCGGGCTCGCCGACGAGGCCGGCGTGCGGCTGGGCGTGCTCGGCGGCGCGTCCTCGATGCAGGTCTCCGAGGGCGGCCCGCGGCTGTTCGACGTCGCCGACACCCCAGCCGAGATCCTGCCGGAGGTGCAGACCGGTCTCGACGTGCTGCAGGCCCTGAAGAGCGCACCGGAGACGCTCGACTGGTTCTACGTCAGCCCGGCCGCGTCCTTCGGCGCGTGGGTCCCGGCGCCGGTCACCGGCGCCTACCGGGTCAGCGACGACGTCCTGCTCACCGATGAGCAGGGGGTGTCCACGATCTCCGGCGCCGATCTCGCGACGGCCGTCGTCGACGAGATCGAGGAGCCGCGGTACCGCCGCCGGAGGTTCCACGTAGCCCACTGAGCTCGCGGGCCCGCCGGGGCGGGTCGGTCGACGACGTGCGGCCGGTCGAGCCAGAGCCTGTCGGTCGTCGCCGTCCGGCTCCGTGACGCGGTCGCAGCTGCGCTGCGATGCCCCGGATCAGTGAGCCGGATGACTCCCCGCCTCGACCCGGGCGGTGACGACCTCGACGCCCGCCGCCTCGAGCGCTGCGAGCGCCAGCGGATCCGCGCCGTCGTCGGTCACCAGCACGTCGACGTCCTCCGGGGCTGCGAAGCGCACCAGGCTCTCCCGGTTCACCTTCGTCGAGTCGGCGAGCACCACCACGCGTTGCCCGGCGCGGACCATGGCTCGCTTGACGGAGGCCTCGGCCTCGTCCGGCGTGCTGAAGCCGTGACTCGGGACGATCCCGTTCGTGCCCAGGAAGGCGACGTCGACGCGGAGATCCGCCAGCGCGCGGGTGGCCGGCTCACCCACGGCGCACTGGGTCAGTCCCCGGACCCGGCCCCCGAGTACGTGCAGGTCGACTCCAGGCGTGTTCGCCAGCCGGGCGGCGATCGGCACGGCGTTGGTCACGACGAGGGTCTGGCGATCGGCCGGCAGGCTCTCCGCGAGCGCAGCGGTCGTCGTGCCACCGTCGAGGACGATGCTGCCTCCGGCGCCGGGCAGCAGGTCGAGCGCGGCCTGCGCGATGGCCCGCTTCTGCTCCGCCAGCCGGCCGATCCGCTCGCCGAGCCCCAGCTCGATGGGAGCGAGGGCCCCGACCGGCACGGCGCCGCCATGAACCCGACGCAGCACCCCGGACCGCTCCAGGACCGCGAGATCACGACGCACCGTCTCGGTGGTGACGCCGAACTGCCCGGCCACCTCGGCCACACCGGCCCTACCGCGCTGGGCCACCAGCATGGCGATCGTGTGCTGACGCTCTTCCGGGGACAGCGCCGCCACCTCCCTCAGTCACGGAACCTTGCAATGCGGTGGGATTTCTTGCGGTCCTGTTGGTTTTCGCGTGGGAAACCGTTGACAACTCTAGCGCGGAACGTGACGCTCATCACTGCTCGGCCGAGTGAGGTCCTCTTCCCCGCTCCGCTCGGCGTCCACGGTCGACGTCCAGCTCTCGAGAGGAAGTCCGGTGAGCACGACTGCAGCAGCGCCGAGGAAGGCGTCCGGGGCGAGGGTCAGGGTGCAGAAGTTCGGCACCTTCCTGTCCGGAATGATCATGCCGAACATCGCGGCGTTCATCGCATGGGGTTTCATCACGGCGCTGTTCATCGAGAAGGGGCCGTTCCCGGTCGGTGGGATCGGCGGGTTCGGGGTCGACGACGTCGGTGAACCGAACACCGGGCTCGTCGGGCCGATGATCCGGTTCATGCTGCCGCTGCTGATCGCGGTGCAGGGCGGCCGGATGGTCTACGGCGTCCGTGGTGCCGTCGTCGCCGCCGTCGCGACCATGGGTGTCATCGTCAGCACCGGCCAGCCGATGTTCCTCGGCGCGCTGATCATGGCGCCGCTGGCCGCCTGGGTGATGAAGCAGATCGACAAGCTGTGGGACGGCAAGATCAAGCCGGGCTTCGAGATGTTGGTCAACAACTTCTCCGCCGGTATCGCCTCGGCCGCGATGGCGGTCGCCGGCTTCTTCGCCTTCGGGCCGGTCTTCGAGGCGTTGTCGCGCGCCGCCGGCAACGGGGTCGACTGGCTGGTCGACAACGGCCTGCTCCCGCTGGCCAGCGTGCTGATCGAGCCGGCCAAGGTGCTGTTCCTCAACAACGCGATCAACCACGGTGTGCTGACGCCGCTCGGCGTCCAGGAGGCGGCGGAGGAGGGGTTGTCGATCCTGTTCCTGCTCGAGGCCAACCCCGGCCCGGGCCTCGGGGTCCTGCTCGCCTACACGTTCTTCGGCACGGGCATGGCCCGTAGCACCGCGCCCGGCGCGGCGATCATCCACTTCTTCGGCGGCATCCACGAGATCTACTTCCCGTACGTGCTGATGAAGCCGATCCTGCTGCTCGGGACGATCGCCGGTGGCATGGTCGGAATCGGGACCCTGGTGCTGTTCGACGCCGGCCTGCGCGCGCCGGCAGCCCCCGGCTCGATCATCGCGGTGCTGGCCCAGACGCCGGGCGGAAGCTTCGCCGGGGTCATCCTCTCGGTGCTTCTCGCCGCCACGACCTCGTTCGTCATCTGCTCGCTGCTGCTCAAGATGAGCCGCACGAAGGGCGTCGACCTGGCGGAGGCCACCGCCGAGATGGAGGCGCTGAAGGGGAAGCGCAGCTCCGTGGCCGGCTACCTGTCACCGGCCGACGAGGCGGTGGAGGACCAGCTCGAGGCCGCCGGGGTCGTCCACCCGGACGCCGTCCACCGGGGGCCGATCCACCGCATCGTCTTCGCCTGCGACGCCGGCATGGGGTCGAGCGCCATGGGCGCATCGGTCCTGCGGAACAAGATCAAGAAGGCCGGCTTCGCCGACGTGGAGGTGCAGAACGTGGCGATCGCCAACCTGACCGACGACGTCGACATCGTCGTGACGCACCAGGACCTCACGCCCCGCGCGCGGACTATGAGCCCGTCGGCCCAGCACGTGTCGGTCGACAACTTCATGAACAGCCCGCAGTACGACGCGATCGTCGAGGAGCTGACGACCACGAACGCGCAGAACACGTCGTCTGCACCCTGATCCCGACGCGGCCGGCCGGCATCCGTCGGCTGCCGGCCGGCCACCTGAGCCCCCCGGGGGGAACTCCATGAGCGAGGTCATGAGCCCGACGCAGGTGAAACTGCCGGGCGAGGCCCGGAGCAAGAACGATGCGATCCGGGAGGCCGGGCAGATCCTGGTCGACGCGGGTGCGGTCTCCGCCGCGTACGTGGACGCCATGTTCGAACGCGAGCGGTCGGTGTCGACCTACATGGGTAACTACCTGGCCATCCCGCACGGTACGAACGAGGCCAAGGACTCGATCCGGCGCTCGGCGATCTCCGTGGTGCGCTACGACCAGCCGATCGACTGGGACGGCAACGACGTGCGCTTCGCCGTCGGCATCGCCGGGGTGGAGAACGGCCACCTCGAGATCCTCGGGAAGATCGCGATCGTGTTCTCCGACAGCAGCGAGGTCGACAAGCTGCTCGCCGCACGGTCCGCCGAGGAGTTGTACTCGTTGCTGCAGGCGGTCAACGAGTAGAAGGACCACCGTTCCCCCCACGCCTCGCACGCTCGGCGCGGGACCCTGAACGGTGGCCGTTCCAGAACGTCATCAGGAGAGGAGAACCCGAGCTCATGAAGGCTGTCCGCTTCTACGCACCAGAGGACGTTCGCATCGAGGACGTCCCTGAACCGCAGTGCGGGCCGGACGAGGTCAAGCTGCGGGTCCGCAACTGTTCCACCTGCGGAACCGACGTGAAGATCCTCCACAACGGTCACCAGAACCTCAGCCCGCCGCGCACCCTGGGGCACGAGATCGCCGGGGAGGTGGTGGAGGTCGGAGCCGACGTCGACGGCTGGAGCGTGGGGGACCGGGCCCAGGTGATCGCGGCCGTGCCGTGCGGCGAGTGCTACGAGTGCCGCCGCGGCTGGATGGCGGTCTGCGCCAACCAGACCTCGGTCGGTTACCAGTACGACGGCGGCTTCGCCGAGTACCTGATCGTGCCCCGGCAGGTGCTCAAGGTCGACGGGCTCAACCGCATCCCCGACAACATCGGCTACGACGAGGCGTCGGTGGCCGAACCGTTCGCGTGCGCGATCAATGCGCAGGAGCTCATCGGGGTGGGGGACGGCGACACCGTCGTCGTCTTCGGCGCCGGACCCATCGGGTGCATCCACATCCGTCTGGCTCGCGCCAACGGTGCCAGCCGGGTCTTCCTCATCGACGTGAACGCCGAGCGGCTGAAGATGTCAGCCGATGCGGTGCGCCCCGACGAGGCGATCAACGGCAGTGAGGTCGACGTGGTGGAGCGGGTGAAGGAACTCACCGACGGCCGGGGCGCCGATGTGGTGATCACCGCGACCGCAGCCAACGTCGCGCAGGAGCAGGCGATTCGCATGGCGGCGCGGCGGGGGCGCATCTCGTTCTTCGGCGGGCTGCCCAAGACCAACCCGATCATCGCGTGCGACTCCAACCTGGTGCACTATCGCGAGCTGATGATCATGGGCGCGAACGGCTCGGCGCCCTCGCACAACAAGCGGGCGCTGCAGTACATCGCCAGCGGCGAGGTCCCGGTCAAGGATCTGATCACCGCACGGTTGCCCTTGGAGCGGACGCTCGAGGCGTTCGACATCGTCGCCCGAGGCGAGGCGATCAAGGTCACCGTCGAACCCTGATCAACCCTGGACGCGCGGCGTCCCTCCCGCGCGGACGGTCTCCCGGCCGCTACAGCAGCAGCGGTGCGGGCCGATGGGATCTCGGTGCCGTCGGGGCGGTGCGGGTGGGTGTGGCCCGGGTCGGGGTGGTGCCGGTCGCGGGGCGAGGGCGTGGCAAGTTGGGCGCCGGAAGACACACCCCATGACCAGGGAGGCCCGGTGCCGCCACTCCACGACGTCGCGCATCTCGGACACGTCGAGCTGCGGACCGCGGTCCCCGACGAGAGCCTCCGCTTCTTCGTCGACTACCTCGGCCTGACCGAGACCGGCTCGACCGGCGACTCGGTCTTCCTCCGCGCGTTCGACGACTACGAGAACGTCACCCTCAAGCTCACCGCGCACTCGACCTCCGGCGTGGGGCGCACCAACTTCCGCGCGAGCAGCCCGGAGGCGCTGCAGCGGCGCGTCGCGGCGATCGAGGCGGCCGGCCTGGGCGGCGGCTGGCAGGACGGCGACCCGGGCTACGGCCCGACGTACGTCTACGGCGACCCCGACGGGCACGAGTTCGGCCTCTACTACGAGTCCCAGTGGTACCGCGCCCCCGACGGGCTGCGGCCCTCGCTGAAGAACCAGGCCCAGGCGACGCCCTCGCACGGGGTCGGCGTGCGGCGGCTGGACCACATCAACTGGCTCGGGGTCGACGTCGAGCGCAACCGCGACCACCTCCGCGACGACCTGGGCGCGATGGTCACCGAGCAGATCGTGCTCGACGACGGCTCCATCGCCGGCTCCTGGACCACGTTCACGAACAAGGGCTACGACGCCGTGTACACCCGCGACCGCACCGGTACTCCGGGGCGGCTGCACCACATCGCCTTCGCCGTCGACACCCGCGACGGCATCCTCCGGGCGGCGGACCTGGCGCTCGAGCAGGGCGTCCACCTCGAGACCGGCCCGCACAAGCACGCCATCCAGCAGACGTTCTTCCTCTACGTCTGGGAACCCGGGGGCAACCGGATCGAGCTGTGCAACGCCGGAGCACGGCTGGTGCTCGCCCCGGACTGGCAGCCGGTGGACTGGACCGAGGCCGAGCGGGCCAAGGGGCAGGCGTGGGGGCTGAAGACCATCGAGTCCTTCCACACCCACGGCACCCCGCCGGTGTCCTCCCCGGCGCCCTCCCCGGTGTCATCCCCGGTGTCTCGGCCGTGACCGTGCGGATCGCCCTCCTCGGCCTCGGTGAGGCCGGCTCGGAGATCGCCCGCGACCTGGTCGCCGCCGGTGCCGACGTCCGCGGGTACGACCCGGCGGTCGCGCCGCCGGACGGCGTGCAACCGCGGGACGACGAGGCCGACGCCGTGCGCGACGCCGATCTCGTGCTCAGCGTGAACAGCGCGCACGACGCCCCGGTCGCCCTGGCAAACGCCCGGCCCGGGCTGCGCGCCGGCACGGTGTGGGCGGACCTGAACACCGCGTCGCCCGGGGTCAAGGCGCAGCTGGCCGCGGACGTCGCCGACCTCGGTGTGCCCGTCGTCGACGTGGCGCTGATGGCCGTCGTCCCGGGCAACGGCCTGCGGACGCCGATGGTCGTGGCGGGGGAGGGGGCGCAGCGCTACGCCGAGATGCTGGCCGAGTTCGGGGTCCTGGTGACGATCCAGCCCGGCCCGGCCGGGGCGGCGATCTCGCGCAAGCTGCTGCGCAGCGTCTTCTACAAGGGGCTCGCCGCGGCGGTGGTCGAGGCCGTCGAGGGAGCCGAGGCCGCCGGCTGCGCCGACTGGCTGCGCGAGAACGTCCGCGCCGAGCTCGCGGGCTTCGACGAGCGCACCCTCGACCGGCTGCTCGACGGCACCCGCCGGCACGCCCGCCGGCGCTCCGACGAGATGGCCGCGGCCGCCGAGCAGCTCCGGGACCTCGGCGTCGAGCCGCGGATCGCCGGCGCGACGCGGGACCTCCTGGTCGACCTGACCAAGCGGGCCTGACGCGGGCGGGAGATCGCCCCGGACGGTGGTGCCGCGAGCGCACCCTCCCGCGCTCAGGCCGACCCGGGCCCCGCCCCGTCCGCGACGATCGACAGCCGTACGCCGTCGGCCAGCCGGTAGGGATTGGTCGTCACCAGGGCGCCGATGACCCGGCGCAGCCGGGAGACCTCCGCGCGCACGGTCACGGCGTGCTCGGCGTCCCCGTACAGGATCGCGCTGAGCCGGCCGACGGGAAGCCCGGCCCGGCCCGCGTCGTGCAGCGCGACCAGGATCTGCGCGTGGCGGCGCGTCAGCGGCGTCCGCCACGGGCCGGTGTCGGAGTGCACCCGGAGAACCGGAGCGCCGGTCAGATCGAGCTCGGCCACCAGGGCCTCGGGGGCCGTGCGGGGGCGCACCAGCCAGCCCTCCGCCAGGCGCTCCGGCGTGCACAGCCCCAGCCCGGGCACGGCCATCAGCCGGTCGGCGCGCGGCACCTCGACCCGGTCACGGACGGAGATCCCCGACTGGTGCGCCACCCACCCGTGGTCGTCGACCAGCAGCAGCGGCCCGTGAACCGTCGCCAGCAGCCCGCGAGCCGATTGGCGCAGGCGCTCCAGCCGTCGCTCGTGATGGCGCCACAGCTGCGACTCGGCCAGCTTCACCGCCGTCTCGACCAGCGCACCGATGACCGGGTGCAGGGTCAGGGCGGGCCCGCTGACGTCGACGACGCCGAGCACCTCGCCGTTGACCGGGTGGTGGATCGGCGCCGCGGTGCAGTACCAGGGGTGCTGCGCCTGCTCGAAGTGCTCGGCCGAGAACAGCTGCACCGGTGCGGCCTCGGCCAGCGCCGTCCCGATGGCGTTGGTGCCCACCGTCGCCTCGGTCCAGCGGGCGCCCTCGGTGAAGCCGAGCGCGTCGGCCCGGAGCCGCACGCGGGCCGAGCCCTCGCGCCACAGGATCACCCCGTCGGCGTCGGTGACCACCATGAGGAACGAGGACGCGTCGGCGACGCTGACCAGCACCTGCCGCAGCTCGGCGATGACCAGCGACAGCGGTGACGTCCGGCGACGCCGTTCGACCTCGGGAAACGGCAGCGGCTCCCGGGCGTTGGTGCGGGAGGCGTCGAGGCCCAGCCCCAGGACCCGTGACCAGGAGCGGGCCACGACGCCCCGGGGCCGCACGGGGGGACTGCCGCCGCCGATGACCGCGTCGTGGACGCGCACCAGCACCCGGGCGTGCTGGGACAGGTCGGTGCCGGGGGAGATCGCCGAGTAGCCGGTCACGAGCACCTCCACCTCCGGCCGGCACCGCGGTCCGGCGGCATGCAACACGCTGCAACGCTTTCCCAGCCGACCGCGGGACGGTGTGCTGCTCATCACACCATGCCGTTCTGTGGAACGGCCGATCAGTGGACGCAGGAGGAACAGCGCATGACGCAGACCCTGGAGACGCCGGCGCAGGCGCCCGCGCAGCGAGCCGAACGCTGGCTCCGCGATTTCGAGGAGGCGCTGCGCGCCCGCGACGTCGCGCGCGCGGCAGGCATGTTCGCCGCCACCAGCTTCTGGCGCGACCTGGTCTCCTTCACCTGGAACATCACGACGGTCGAGAACCCCGACGGCGTCGCCGACCTGCTCACCGAGACGCTCGATCGTGCCGACCCGACGTCCTTCGCCGTCGAGGAGCCGCCCGACGAGGCCGGCGGTGTGACCACCGCCTGGTTCACCTTCGAGACCGCCGTCGGCCGGGGACGCGGGCTGGTCCGGCTGATCGACGAGGACGGCGAGGCCAAGGCCTGGACGTTCCTCACGACGCTCCACGAGCTGAAGGGCTTCGAGGAGCCGCGCGGCCCGGCGCGGCCGATGGGCGCCGAGCACGGGGCGAACAGGGGGCGCACGACCTGGCTGGAGCGCCGGGAGCGGGAGGAGGCCGAGCTCGGCATCAGCGTCCAGCCCCACGTGCTGGTGATCGGTGGCGGTCAGGGCGGGATCGCGCTGGGCGCCCGCCTGCGCCAACTCGGCGTCCCGGCGCTCGTCGTCGACAAGCACGAGCGCCCCGGCGACCAGTGGCGCGGCCGGTACAAGTCGCTCTGCCTGCACGACCCGGTCTGGTACGACCACTTGCCCTACCTGAAGTTCCCGGAGAACTGGCCGGTCTTCTCGCCCAAGGACAAGATCGGTGACTGGCTCGAGTCGTACGTGAAGGTCATGGAGATCCCGTACTGGGGCAGCACGGTGGCCACGAAGGCGACGTACTCGCCCGAGAAGGGCGAGTGGACCGTCGAGCTGGAACGCAACGGCAAGGCGCTCACCCTGCGGCCGAAGCAGCTCGTCCTGGCCACGGGCATGTCGGGCAAGCCGAACGTCCCGGTCATCCCCGGACAGGACGTGTTCCGCGGCGACCAGCACCACTCCTCGGCACACCCCGGGCCGGACGCCTACGCGGGCAAGAAGGTCGTCGTCATCGGCAGCAACAACTCCGCGTTCGACATCTGCGGGGCGCTGTGGGAGCACGACGCCGACGTGACGATGGTGCAGCGCTCCTCGACCCACATCGTCAAGAGCGACACCCTGATGGACGTCGGTCTCGGCGACCTCTACTCCGAGCGGGCCGTGGCCGCCGGCGTGACGACCGAGAAGGCGGACATGATCTTCGCCTCGCTGCCGTACCGGATCATGCACGAGTTCCAGATCCCGCTGTACGAGCAGATGAGGGAGCGGGACGCCGACTTCTACGACCGGCTGGAGAAGGCCGGCTTCTGGCTGGACTGGGGTGAGGACGGGTCCGGTCTGTTCATGAAGTACCTGCGCCGCGGCTCGGGCTACTACATCGACGTCGGCGCTGCGGACCTCGTTGCCGACGGCAAGGTGAAGCTGGCCCACGGCAGGGTCGACCACCTGACGGAGGACGCCGTCGTCCTGGAGGACGGCACGGAGCTGCCCGCCGACCTCGTCGTCTACGCGACCGGCTACGGGTCGATGAACGGCTGGGCGGCGGATCTGATCAGCCAGGAGGTCGCGGACAAGGTCGGCAAGGTGTGGGGCCTCGGATCGGACACCACCAAGGACCCGGGGCCGTGGGAGGGCGAGCAGCGCAACATGTGGAAGCCCACCCAGCAGGAGGCGCTCTGGTTCCACGGCGGCAACCTGCATCAGTCCCGGCACTACTCCCTGTACCTCGCGCTGCAGCTCAAGGCCCGGTACGAGGGCATCCCGACGCCGGTGTACCGGCTGCAGGAGGTGCACCACACTTCCTGACGCCGGCCACGGTCCCGGACGCCCGTGCGGCGTCCGGGGCCTGGGTCCGACGGCGGCACCTGTGGCGTGACGGCGGGGAGGAGCTGCGTGCAGACGGACCGCGCGGCGGCGGCTGTCCGGTCCGTCCTCGCCGGGGCCGTCGCCAATCTTGCCGTGGGCACCCTGTTCGCGTGGAGCCTGGTGGCCGAGGAGGCGGCCGCCGGGGTCGGAGCGGGCAGGGGGTTCGCGGGGGTCGTCTTCGCCTCGGCGATCGCAGTCTTCGCCGCCGTGCTCCTGGCCGCCGGTCGGGCACCCGGATGGCTGGGCCCCCGGCGGCTGCTGCTCGCGGCGGCCGTCGCCGGGAGCGGAGGGCTGCTGCTGGCCGCGTCCGCGCGGGGCCCGCTGGCGCTGTGGTGCGGCGTCGCGCTGCTCTTCGGTGCCGCGAACGGGCTGGCCTACGGGGTGGCGATCAGGCTCGCCACGCAGTCCCCGCGCCGCCGCGGCACGGCCACCGGGGTCGTCGTGGCCGCGTACGCCGCCGGGCCGGTGGTGCTGGGGCTGATCGCACCGGCCGTCCTCGCGGTTGCCGACTGGCGGACGTGCCTGGCGGTGCTCGCGTGCGCCGTCGCCGTACTGCTCCTGGCCGCGGCCCTGCTGGCGACGCCGGACCGGGCCGGGCCGGGCGGCGATCGGCGCGCCGTGGCCGGGCGGCCGCCGGGGCGCGTCGTGGTCCTGCTCTGGCTGGTCTTCGCCGGTGGCGCCGCGCCGGCTCTGCTGCTGTTCGCCTACGCCGTGCCGCTGGCCGAGCAGGCACGGCTGGACGCCGGGGCCGCGGGACTGGCGGTATCGGCGCTGGCCGCCGGCAACCTCGCCGGGCGGCTGGCCGCCGGCTGGTGGTCCGACCGGATCGGGCGTCCCCGCGCCTTGGCCGTCGCGCTGGGGGCGGCGGCGGTGTCGTTGGGGGCGGTGTCGTTGGGGGCGGTGTCGTTGGGGGCGGTGTCGCTGGGCGCGGTCTCGATCGGGGGGTCGGCCGTGCCCGTGCACGTCGTGGTCGTGGCGGCGGGCTTCCTCGGGACCGGCCTGGCCTACGGCGCGGTGTCGTCCCTGGTGTCGGCCGCCACCGCGGACCGGGTCCCGGCCGACGCCTTCTCGCGTGCGTACGGGCGGGTCTTCACCGCCTGGGGCTGCGCCGGCCTCCTCGCCCCGCTGGCCGGTGACGCCGTCGTCGCCCTCCACGAGGACCACCCGGCGCTGCTGATGCTCGCCGCTCTGCCGCTGGTGCCCGCCGCGGTCGCCCTCGTGCTGTTCACCCGGCAGCCCGCTGCGGCGACGACGATCCCGCCCCGGACATGACGGAGGGCCCGGAGCGCAGTGCGCTCCGGGCCCTCCGTACCCGCGATCAGACGGGGCGGACGTTCTCCGCCTGCGGGCCCTTCTGGCCCTGCGTGACGTCGAACTCGACCTGCTGCCCCTCGTCGAGCGACTTGTAGCCGTCGCCCTGGATGGCGGAGAAGTGGCAGAAGACGTCGGCGCCGCCGCCGTCCTGGGCGATGAACCCGAAGCCCTTCTCCGCGTTGAACCACTTCACAGTGCCCTGAGCCATGCTGTTCTCATTCCGTGCTGGGGTTCCGCGACGGCAGTCGCCGATCGCGGGTCGCCGCACCACCGGCAGGACCGAGAGGGAACGTCAGGCAGAGACGACTGCGGACGTCCAAGAACGAAGCAGAGGCACAGCGGCGACGGCCCGAACTCTACGCTGTCCGGTCCCCGCGGTGGGGGGAGGTGGTCCCCGAACGGGTGAGTCGCGTCACCAGGGGCGGGAGCGCGCGTCCTGCGACTCGGCCCTTGCAGTGCGTTCAGGCGTCCGCCCGGAGCGCCCGGTCGAGGCCGTCGAGGACGAGGTCGAGGCCGAAATCGAACTCGTGCCCGTAGTCGTAGCCCGGGCGCAGGACGTGCTGGACGGTCAGCTCGGCCAGGTGCGGATAGGCATCCACGGGGAACCGGCCCAGGATGTCCTGCGCCAGGTCCGCGATCTGCTCGCCGGACTCGAACGGCAGGGCCTTCTGCTGGAGCGCGAACCCGTAGATGTAGCTGTCCATGGCCGAGAACGCGTGAGCGGCCAGGGCGACCGGGAACCCGGCACCGCGCAGGACGCCGATGACTGCGTCGTGGTGCCGCAGCGTGGCCGGTCCGGGCGTCTTGCGGGACTGCATCAGGGGTGTCGCCCACGGATGGCGGGTGAGCGCGGTGCGCGTCGAGACCGCCCGGCGGCGCATCGCCGTCCGCCAGTCGGTGTCGCCGGAGGGCAGCTCGATCTCGGCGAACACGGTGTCGACCATCCCGTCGAGCAGGTCGTCCTTGTTGGCGACGTGTCGGTAGAGCGACATCGCCTCGACGCCGAGATCCTCGCCCAGCCGACGCATCGTGAGCGCCTCGATCCCGCCGGTGTCCGCGAGCACGACGGCAGCCGCGAGCACCCGCTCGCGGCTGAGCCGCCCCCGTGCCGTGGGGCCTGCCGCCATCGATCGCTCCCGTCGTCGAACCTCTTGACCAGCTTACGATGTAAGCGTAAGACTTACAACGTAAGCTCCCTCGAACGACGGAGGACGACATGACTGGCCGACCACTGACCTCCGCCACGCCCCCCGGCGCTCCGGGCGCATCGCTGATGACCGCGGTCGTCCGGGACGTCTACGGCGAACCGGGCGCCGTCCTACGGGTGGAGCGGATCGCCCGCCCGCAGGCGGGCCCCGGCGAGGTCCTCGTCTCCGTCCGGGCCGCCGGTGTCGACCGCGGCGTCTGGCACGTCGTCGCGGGGCTGCCCTATCCGATCCGGCTGGCGGGGTTCGGGGTCCGCCGTCCCGTGAACCCGGTGCCCGGCAGCGACCTCGCCGGCACCGTCGAGGCTGTCGGCCCGGACGTGACCTCCGTGCGACCCGGCGACGAGGTCTTCGGGATCGGCGCGGGCTCCTTCGCCGAGTACGCCCGCGTGCCGATCGGCAAGCTGGCACCCAAGCCGCCGAGCCTGTCCTTCGAGCAGGCGGCCGCGGTGCCGGTCTCGGGGCTCACCGCGCTGCAGGCGGTCCGTGATCACGGGCGGGTGGCTCCCGGGCAGAGCGTGCTGGTCATCGGTGCCTCGGGTGGCGTCGGCAGCTATGCCGTCCAGATCGCGAAGGCGTTCGGGGCCCGGGTCACGGGCGTGTGCAGCACCGGGAAGGTCGAGCACGTCCGGTCGCTCGGTGCCGACCGGGTCATCGACTACACGACGGAGGACCCCACCGCCGGCGACGAGCGTTTCGACGTCGTCCTCGACATCGGCGGCAACCGGCCGATCCGGCGGCTGCGCCGGGTGCTCGCCCCCCGCGGTCGGCTGGTCATCGTCGGCGGCGAGACGGGCGGGCGCTGGCTCGGCGGCACCCAGCGGCAGATCCGGGCGATGGCGCTGTCGCCCTTCACCCGCCAGACGCTCGGCACGTTCATCGCGAAGGAGAATGCCGCCGACCTCGTCGTCCTGACCGAACTCGTCGAGGCCGGCCGGGTCCGCCCGGACCTGGAGCGGACCCTGCCGCTCGCGGAGGCGGCCGCGGCGATCGAGCACCTGCAGGCCGGCCGAGCGCGCGGCAAGACCGTGCTGACGGTCTGACCGGATCACTCCTCCCGGTCCGGCTCCGGCAGGCGTGCACCGGCGGGCAGTTCGCTGCCTGCGTCCACGCGCGCCTGCCGGCCGACGAGGGTGATGTCGCCGTCCCCACCGACCACGGCGCCCTCGCCGACGTCGGCGCGGTCGTCCAGGACGGACCGGACGACCCGGGCACCGGCCCGGACCCGCACCCCGGGCAGCAGCACCGAGTCCAGCACCGACGCGCCGGCCTCGACCACCACGCCGGGGGAGAGCACGGAGCCGCTCACCTCGCCGGCCACGCGCGTGCCGCCCGAGATCAGGCTTTCCTCCACCGTGGCGCCGCGCAGAATCCGTGCGGCGCTGTGCCGCCCGCCACGGGTGTGCACCGGCCACGACCGCTCGTCGAGGTCGATCGGCGGCTCCTCGGCCAGGAAGTCGCGGTGCGCCTGCCAGTACGCCGGCACCGTGCCGACGTCGCGCCAGTAGCCCTCGAGCGGGTACGCGCGGGCCAGGCCGTCCTTGGTCTGCGCCGGCAGCAGCATGGTGCCCAGGTCCTCGAGCCCTTCCTCGCCGGCCTCGTCGGCCAGTGCCTCCAGCCGGTCCAGGGTGGGCCGGGGTGTGAAGACGAAGACCTCGTTGGTCGCGGTCGTGCCGTCCGGGTCGTCGGGCTTGTAGGCGTAGTCGCGGACGCGGCCGTCGGCGCCGACCTGCACGATCCCGTACCGCGACGCGTCGTCGGCCTCGACCTGCGTGGTCACCATCGTGACCTCTGCGTCCGACTGCAGGTGGGCGTCGACCACCTCCCGGTAGTCGAGTTTGTAGACCGCGTCGGCGCTCACCACGACGAGCGCGTCCGGGTCGAACCCGCGGATGAGGTCGGCCTGGCGCCACAGGGAGTCCGCCGTCCCGGTGTTCCAGCCCCCGCGGTCCGTGCCGCGGAACGGCGGCATGGTCATCAGGCCACCGTTGGTGCGGTCGAGGTCCCACGGGCGGCCGTTGGCCAGGTGGTGGGTGAGGGACGCCGGGTGGAACTGGATGGACACCCAGACGTCGGCGATGTGGCTGTGCTGGCAGTTGCTGAGCGGGAAGTCGATCAGCCGGTACAGGCCGGCGAAGGGCACCGCCGGCTTCGCCCGCTGCTCGGTCAGCAGTTCGAGACGGCTGCCGGCGCCGCCGGCGAGCACGAAGACGAGGACACGGGGGAGCGCCATGCCGCTGCGCTACCCCCGTCAACGGCGGCTGACTCCTATGCCGAGGCCACCGGCACCGGCCGGCGCAGGAGTGGACGTCCTGGTTCCGGGTGTCGTAGGTCGGTCGAACCTTCCCGTTCGCCGTGCGAACGATTATGGTCCTACCTTTAGACCGGTTGCGACCCCCGTCACAGGACGTTGCACCAGTCCCGGTCGGTTCGGCGAGGAAGAGGGGGCACTCCGTATGGCGCGCGACGTCATCACGTTCGAGGACTACGAAGCGGTTCGCAGGGCGCTGTACAACCCGGCGCTGTCGCGGACGCTCGACAAGCGGTCGTACGAGGAGGGCAACCCGCGGGCCGGCATCCTCAGCCTGCTGCACGGCGACGAGCACAAGGAGCGCCGCCGCTTCGAGAACCCGCTGTTCCGGCGTTCGGCGCTGGTCGAGTACGAGCAGGACCTGTTCCCCGGGATCCTCGACGACATGCTCGACCGGCAGGCCGTCGGCGCCGTGGACCTGTTCGAGCTGGCCGGCTCGATCGCCGTGGTGCTGGCCGCCCGCCGAGCGGGGGTCGACCACGACGGCAGCCCCGAGCAGCTCGCGGACCTCTTCGAGCACGTCAAGCAGATCGCGCAGGCCGCGGCGATCCACGACATCGTCGGCGACAAGGACAAGGTGCAGGCGGAGACCATCGCCAAGCTGGCGGAGTTCGACCGCGACTACGTCACCCCGTCCCGCCGCCGCCGCGAGGCCATGCTGGACGACATCGAGGCCGGGCGCAGCGACGCCGAGCCGCAGTTCGACCTGCTCACGCAGTCGCTGCGCAAGCTCCGGGCCGGTGACCCGATGTTCGCCGACCACGCCCTGCTGGTGCGGGAGGTGGGGCTGTTCCTGCACGGCGGCAGCCACACCAGCGCGCAGACCGCGTGCAACGTCTTCTCCTTCCTGTTCGGCCTCGACGGCGACGGTCCCCGCCCCGAGTGGCTGCGCCGGGTGGCCGCCAGCCGGCTGGACGCGCAGAAGGCGGTGCACGAGACCCTGCGGCTGATCCCCACGACGCCGGAGTTCAAGCGCCTGGCCGAGGAGGAGGCCGAGGTGGCCGGCTGCCCGGTCGCCAAGGGCGCCACGGTCGCCCTCGACGCCCGGACGGCGAACCGCGACCCCGAGCTGTTCGGGGCGGACGCCGAGAGCTGGAACCCCGACCGGCAGATCCGGGACGACGTCGCGCTCTGGGGCCACTCGTTCGGCGCCGGCCCGCACATCTGCATCGGGCGCAGCGTGGCCGGCGGGCTGCCGCTGACCGGCTCGATGCTGCGGGACGGCGTCGGGGGCAGCCACCTCTACGGGCTGATCGCGCTCATGGTCCAGGCTCTCGCCGCGCGGGTCGTCGGGCTGGATCCCGACCGGGCTCCCGAGCGGGACGGCCGTACGTCCCGGGGCTCGCGCTGGCTGAGCTTCCCCGTGATCTTCTCCGACCGGGCGGCCGACCCGGTCGGCGAGGTGTCGCTGGCGGGGAGGGCCCGATGAGCGTGCGGATCACGGTCGACGAGAACCGCTGCGTCGGCTCCGGTGACTGCGCCAACGTCGCGCCGCAGGCCTTCGAGGTCGACGAGGACGCCGGTCTGGCCCGCGTCCTGCCCGGCGCGGCCGAGGCCGACTGGCCGCTCCTGCAACGGGCCGCCCACAGCTGCCCGACCGTGGCCATCGCGCTGACCGACGAGTCGTAGCCGGGGCCGGACGGGTCCGCCGTGACGCGGCCCGCCCTGGGCGCCCTGCCGATCGCCTAGGTTCCGGGGCGTGGTCGCGCCCTTGCCGACGGGGACGGTGACGCTGCTCTTCAGTGACATCGAAGGGTCCACGTCGCTGCTGCGGCAGCTCGGTGAGCGGTACGCCGACGTCCTGTCGGCGCAGCGCGCACTGCTCCGCGGTGCCTGGGCCCGCTCGGGGGGTGTCGAGCTCGGCACCGAGGGCGACAGCTTCTTCGTCGCCTTCCCGTCGGGAGGCAAGGCCGTCGCCGCCGCGGTGGACGCTCAGCGGAGCCTGGCGGAGCACGACTGGCCCGAGGGGTCCCGGGTCCTCGTGCGCATCGGCGTGCACACCGGCGAGCCGAGCCGGCACGAGGACGGCTACGTCGGTCTCGACGTGCACATCGCCGCGCGCGTGGCCGCTGCGGCCCACGGGGGCCAGGTGGTGGTGACCGACGCGACCCGGGGCGTCGTGGGCTCCGGGACCGGTACCTCGTTCACCGACCTCGGGCGGCACCGGCTCAAGGACATCCCGGAGCCGCAGCACCTGTTCCAGGTCGTCGCCGAGGGGCTGCCCGGCAGCTTTCCGCCGCTGCGCACCCTGGGCGAGCGGACCCACCTGCCGCTGCCCGCGGCCGGCCTCGTCGGGCGCGACGGCGAGCTGCACGAGCTCGTCGAGCTGCTGACCGTCGGCGGCGCGCGGCTGGTCACGCTCACGGGTCCGGGCGGCTCCGGCAAGACCCGCCTGGCGATCGCGGTCGCCGACGCGCTCGGCGAGGACTGTCCGGACGGCGTCTTCTTCGTTGCGCTGGAGAGCGCCCGCTCGCCCGACGTCGCCTGGACGACGATGGCCGAGGCCCTGGGTCTTCCCGGTGAGGCGCGGGATCCGGCCGCGATCGTCGGTTTCCTCGCCGCCCAGCGGCTGCTGCTGGTGCTGGACAACCTCGAGCAGCTCACCGAGGCCGGCGTCGTGGTCGGGAGGCTGCTGGAGGAGGCGCCGGGCGTCCGGCTCGTCGCGACCTCGCGGCGGTCGCTGCACGTGTACGGCGAGCACGAGCACCCGGTGCCGCCGCTGACGCTGCCGGAGGGATCGTCCGCGCAGCCCGACGAGGAGTCCGGCGCCGTCCGGTTGTTCGTCGAGCGGGCGCGGATGGTGCGCCCCGGGTTCAGCGTCACCGCCGACAATGCCGCGGACGTCGCCGAGATCTGCCGGCTGGTCGACGGGCTGCCGTTGGCCATCGAACTGGTGGCGGCGCGGCTGAAGCTGCTCCCACCGCGCGCGCTGCGCAACCGGCTCGCGGCGGACCTCGACCTCGCGGTCAGCCAGACCCCCCGGCCCGAGCGGCACCGGACGCTGCGCAGCGCGGTGACGTGGAGCTACGGGCTGCTGTCCGACGACCTGCAGCGCGCCTTCCGGGATCTCGGCGTGTTCGCCGGGGACTTCGACCTCGACGCGGCGTCGGCGGTGCTGGGGCCCGACGCCGACGCGCTGGCCGCGCTCGACGCCCTGGTCGACGTCAGCCTGGTGACCGTGGTCGAGCGACCCTCCGGCGAGGTCCGGGTGCGGCTGCTCCGGACGATCGCCGTGTACGCGCGGGAGCTGCTGGTCGCGGCCGGTGAGCTGGAGGAGGTGCGGCGGCGGCACGCCGAGCACTACCTCGCCGTGGTGCGGGCCGAGGCGCCCCAGCTTCGCACCGGGGCGTATCTCACCGCGAAGGACAGGATCGAGCAGGAGATGGACAACATCCGTGCCGTGCTCGAGTGGACCGTCCCCGAGTCGCGTGCCGAGGGCGAGCCCGTGCCTGCGGAGCTGCACATCGGGCTGAGCCTGGCGCAGGAGCTCTACTGGTGCTGGTACGCCTGCGGCTACGCGGTCGAGGGGCGTCGGTGGCTGTCGCGGGTGGTGGCGGCTGCGGCGGGCCAGGAGAGCCCGGAGGTCATGACGTCACTGCACGGCCTCGGCGTCCTGCTCATCCAGCAGGGCGAGCCCGAGCGGGGCCGGGATGCGCTGCGCCGGTCCCTGGACTTCTGGCGACGGCGGGGCGATGCCAGCACGATCGCCCGCGAGCTGAGCAGCCTGGCCATCGCGCATCGGGCGCTCGGCGAGCCGACTCTCGCGAGGTCGCACCTGACCGAGGCACTCGAGCTGTCCCGGGCGTCGGACGACCGCGAGCGGCAGGCGGCGGTGCTGTCGAACCTGGCGATTCTCGACGTCGACGAGGGACAGCCGGCGACCGCGCTCGGGCGGCTGCACGAGGCGCTCGTGCTCGACCGCGATCGCGGGGACACCTGGGCCGTGGTCGCCGACCACGTGAACATCGCCGGCGCGCTGCTGGAGGACGGCCGGCCGCGGGAGGCGTTCGAGACGCTGCGTTCGATCGCGCCCACGGGGGAGGGGCTCGGCGACCCGGACATGTCGGTCTCGCTGATCGAGCTCATCGCCGTCGCACTGGCGGAGCTCGGCGCGCCGCACCGTGCCGCGCGGCTGCTCGGGGCGGCCACCGCCATGCGGGAGACGCTGGAGCTGCCCATCGACGCGCCGGACGCCGCCGTGCTCGAGAAGGGCATCGGGCCCGCCCGGGCGACCGTCGGCGAGTCGGCATGGGACGCCGGCGTGGACTCCGGGCGCGGCCTCTCCGTCGCCGAAGCACTCCGTGAGGGCCTCGCCGACCCGCCGCCGCCGTGACTTCGCTGCGTCCTCGGGCCTTGCGGCGCGGGCATACTCGGACGCCGCACATCTCGCAGCGGCCGACGGACGACGCGCCGTGCCCCCCGTGCAGCTTCCCGCCCACCGACTCGATGTAGGCCGCGGCCGCGCTCCGGCGGTCCTCCGGGTTCGCGATGAGCCGCGCCCAGGTCTCCGGGGTGTAGCTGAACTTGGTCAGGTAGAGCGGCATGTCCTTCTCCGTCCACGCATCGGTTCCCCGTGACTCGCGTGCGGCGCCGGAGCGTAGTCCCGCCCACGGCCGTCCGGAGCGGTTCCTGTGACGGTCGTGTGACGAGCCGGGCGGCACACTCCCGCAGCCGGAGTCGACAGGCTCGAGGACGGAGATCGCAGGCATGGACCTCGAGCTCCGTTTCGACGGTCTCCAGGACGACCTGCTCGACGCCGTCCTCGACGTCCTCGTCGACGACATCGCCATGGCCGACGCCGCGGCCGACGGGCCCACCGCCACGGTCCCGGCGCTGACCGTGTCACCGGGCCGGTCGACGGTGCGGGTGTCGGTCGACCTGCCGGCCGACCTGCCCGGTACCCGGCCGGGCCTGCTCGTGCGCGTCCGGGGACGGACGGCGCAGAACGAGCGGATCGAGTTCTTCAACATGACGGCCACCCCCGCCGGCACCGCGTCGGGCGGACCCGTGCCCGTCGTGCTCACCCGGATCGCATGACCCGCTGCACTCCACGGACGATCGGAGAAGGACATGACCACCGACGACAGCCGGCCGGCCCCCGAGCAGTCGGCCGCCGAGCACATGGCGGATGCGCCGCTCACCGGGCACGGCTACCTGACCGGGCCGGGGCTCGTCGAGTTCCCCGTCGAGTACGCCGTCGTCGACGGCAGGGCCATCCACGAGGGCTGCATCGACATGGGTCCGGTCGAGCAGGTGGAGGCGCAGACGGCGGAGATCGACGCCCGCCGCCAGCTGCTGCTGACCACCCCCTATGCCGGCAGCGAGGGCGCCACGCCCGACGACGTGGCTCACGGCATCGGCCTGCCCGGGGACTCCAGCCTTTTGTGGACGAACGGGCGGGTCGCCTACACCGTCGACGCCGGCGTGCCCAACCAGCAGCGGGTGACCGATGCGATCGCGCACCTGCACCAGAACACCGGCATCCGGTTCACCCTGCGCACGGCGGCCAACGCCGCGTCGTGGCCCAACTGGATCGACATCGTCAGCAACGGTGCCGCGACGTCGAGCTCCTCGCAGGTCGGCATGCAGGGCGGGCGGCAGATCCTGCGGCTGGCCGACGGGCACAGCTGGCCGGTGCTGGTGCACGAGTTCCTGCACGCCCTCGGCGTCTACCACGAGCAGTCCCGGTCCGACCGCGACTCCTTCGTCACCCTCGACCTGAGCAACGTCCCGGTCGATCGGCGCGGCAACTTCCAGATGAAGCCCGGCTCGGTGGACTACTTCACCTACGACTACGGCTCGCTCATGCACTACGGCCGGACGGCGTTCGCCATCGACACGTCCAAGCCGACGATCACCCCCAAGCAGCCGGGCGTGACCATCGGGCAGCGCACCGCGATGAGCTTCGGGGACCGGCAGACCGTCGCGAAGATGTACGAGCGCTTCGTCGAGAAGGGCTACACCGGCGTCTGGCGCGCGGGCAGCGGCCGGTACGGGCTGTGGGTCAACGCCACCTGGGAGAGCTTCCAGCAGAAGTGGCAGCAGTGGAGCGCCGACGGGCTGCGCCTGGTCGACGTCCACGTGCGTCCGGTCCGGGACGGCGTCCGCTACTCGGGTGTCTTCCTGCCCGGCAGTGGCGGGCACGCGCTGTGGGCCAACGCGACCTGGGACAGCTTCCGCGCCAAGTGGGACGAGTGGAGCCGGCAGGGGCTGCGGCTGCACGACGTCCACGTGGTCAACGTCGGCGGCCAGGACCGGTGGACCGGGGCCTTTCTCGCCGGCAGCGGCGGCCACGGCCTGTGGGCCGGCGTGCCGTGGGAGACCTTCAAGCCCAAGTGGGAGGAGTGGAGCGCGCAGGGCCTGCGCCTGCACGACCTGCATGTGCACCAGGTCGGTGGCCAGGACCGCTACACCGGCGTCTTCCTGCCCGGCAGCGGCGGTCACGGGTTGTGGGTGAACGCCAACTGGGCGAGCTTCGTGGCCAAGTGGCAGGAGTTCTCCCGGCAGGGGCTGCGGCTGATCGACATCAACCTGCACCGGGTGGGCAACGAGACCCGCTTCTCCGGGGTGTTCGGGCCCGGCCAGGACGGCCACGCGCTGTGGGCCAACGTGTCGTGGGAGAGCTTCCGCGCCAAGTGGGAGGAGTTCGCCGGGCAGGGCCTGCGACTGGTGGACTTCGAGCAGGTGAACCCGCCCGCCGGCGCACTGCTGGACGGCGCCGACGCCGGCGACCTCCCCGCGGCCGAGGAGATCCCGGGGGAGTGGGGCGGCATCGTCGAGGCCGTCGGACCGGGGCTCGAGACGCTGGACGGCGACGGCCTGGGTGGCGCCGTGCTGGAGGAGAAGGTCGTCATGGCCGAGGGTGCCGAGGGACCGAACATCGTCAGCCCGCGGCCGGCGATGGACGGCGGCAGCGGAGGCCTGATGACCGACGGCGGCCCCCCGACGGCGGGCCCGGCCGGGACGGGCACCGCGGTCATCGACGCGCGCTGACCGCCGTCCGGGCGACCGGGACGAGGCCGGGATGGAGTCGGTCGAGGTCGGCGGACGGACCGTCGCGTACCACCGGGCCGGCAGGGGTGCCCCGCTCCTCCTGCTGCACGGCGGATGGAGCGACGGCCGGGAGTGGCGCCCCCAGCTGGAGGGGCTCTCGGACGAGTTCGACGTCATCGCCTGGGACGCCCCGGGGTGCGGCGGCTCCGACGACCCGGACGGGGCCATGGACATGGCCGGGTACTCGGACGCGGTGGCGGGGCTCGTGGCCGCCCTCGACCTCGACCGGCCGCATCTGTGCGGCCTGTCCTTCGGAGGCGGGCTCGCCCTGGCCGTGTACGGACGCCATCCGGGGACGGTCCGGTCCCTCGTCCTCGCCTCGGCCTACGCCGGATGGAAGGGTTCGCTGGCGCAGGCCGAGGTCGACGCACGACTGAGCCGGCTGGGCGCCGAACTCGGCCGCCCGCCGGCCACGTGGATCGACGGTTACCTGCCCGGCTTCTTCGCCGGGCCGGTGAGCGCCGAGGCCGTCGATCTGGTGCGGTCGATCATGCTCGAGGTCCGGCCCGCCGGGACGATGGCGATGCTGAGCGCCTTCGCCGACGCGGACCTGCGGCACGTGCTGCCGACCGTGGCCGTCCCGGCCCTGCTGCTCTACGGCACCGAGGACGTGCGGTCACCGCCCGCGGTCGCCGAGGCACTGCACGCCGGGATCCCGGGCTCCCACCTGGTCTGGTTGCCCGGGATCGGCCACGTCACCAACCTCGAGGCCCCCGAGACGTTCAACGCCGAGGTACGGAGGTTCCTCCGGACGGTCGCGTGACGGCGCCCCGATCAGTCGCGTGACGGCGCCCCGATCAGTCGCGCGGGCGGCGGCGCAGGATCGAGCCGAGGAAGGTGAGCGGGGTCGAACCGGCGGTCCACCACCCGCTCCTTGAGCGGGATGATCCCGTTGTCGGTGAGGTGGATGCCCTCGGGGCAGACCTCGCTGCAGCACTTGGTGATGTTGCAGTAGCCGAGGCCGAACTCGTCCTGCGCGGCGTCCCGCCGGTCGACGACGTCCAGCGGGTGCATGTCGAGCTCGGCCAGCCGGATCAGGAACCGCGGCCCGGAGAAGGCTGCCTTGTTCTCCTCGTGGTCGCGGATGACGTGGCAGGTGTCCTGGCAGAGCCAGCACTCGATGCACTTGCGGAACTCCTGCGAGCGCTCGACGTCGACCTGCTGCATCCGGTGGTTGCCGTCGGCGTCCCGCGGCCGGGGCGTGAACGCCGGGATCCGCGCGGCGACTGCTCGTAGTTGAAGGACACGTCGGTGACCAGGTCGCGGATCACCGGGAACGTCCGCAGCGGCGTCACGGTGACCGTCTCGTCCTCGGCGAACGTGCTCATGCGGGTCATGCACATCAGCCGCGGCCGGCCGTTGATCTCGGCGCTGCACGACCCGCACTTGCCGGCCTTGCAGTTCCAGCGGACGGCGAGGTCGCCGGCCTGGGTCGCCTGCAGCCGGTGGATGACGTCGAGGACCACCTCGCCCTCGTTCACCTCGACCGTGAACGTCTGCAGGTCACCGCCGGCGGCGTCCCCGCGCCAGACCCGGAACGTCGCGTCGTAGCTCACAGCGAGGAGACCTCCTCGAAGATCTCGGCGAGCTCGGCGGGCATCGGAGGCAGCGGTTGCCGGGTCAGCTCGACCGAGCCGTCGGGGGCGCGCGAGCAGATCAGGTTGGTCGTGCGCCCACTCGGCGTCGGTCGCCGGGAAGTCGTCGCGGGTGTGCCCGCCGCGGCTCTCCTCCCGCTCGAGCGCGGCCCGCGCGATGCACTCGCTGACCAGCAGCATGTGCGGCAGGTCCAGGGCGAGGTGCCAGCCCGGGTTGTACTGCCGGTGGCCCTCGACCGACAGGTTGGCGACCCGCTCCTTGAGCGCGGCGATGCGCTCCAGCGCCTGCTCGCATCTCCGGCGCGGTGCGGATGATGCCGACCAGGTCGTGCATCGTCTGCTGCAGGTCGTGCTGCACGGTGTAGGGGTTCTCGCCGCCCTCGCGGTCGAACGGGGCCAGCGCCGCACGCGCCGCGTCGGCCAGCGCGTCGTCGTGCAGATGCGACCCGGCCCACCCGCCGGCAGGGCGTGCTCCGCGGCGGCCAGCCCGGCCCGCCGTCCGAAGACCAGCAGGTCCGACAGCGAGTTGCCGCCCAGCCGGTTGGACCCGTGCATGCCGCCGGCCACCTCGCCGGCCGCGAACAGCCCCGGCACGCGCGCGGCCTCGGTGTCGGGCTCGACCTCCACCCCGCCCATCACGTAGTGGCAGGTCGGCCCGACCTCCATCGGCCTCGGCGGTGATGTCGACCTCGGCCAGCTCCTTGAACTGGTGGTACATCGACGGCAGCCGCTTGCGGATGTACTCCGC
Organism: uncultured Actinomycetota bacterium; assembly: GCA_963723745.1. Classification (GTDB taxonomy): domain Bacteria; phylum Actinomycetota; class Actinomycetes; order Mycobacteriales; family Geodermatophilaceae; genus CAVRRZ01. Next base: position 251,763 of record CAVRRZ010000005.1, on the reverse strand, counting down.
CGACCGGCGCGAGGCGATGTCGAGGTAGACGCCGCCGTGCGGGGTGCCGCGGCCGGCCTTGACCTCGCTGTTGATGGCGCGGGCGACCTCGTCGCGGGGGAGCAGCTCGGGTGGCCGCCGGTTGTTCTTCTTGTCGTCGTACCAGCGGTCGGCCTCGTCCTCGGTCTCCGCCGTCTCCTTGCGGAAGAAGTCGGGGATGTAGTCGAACATGAACCGGTTGCCGGCCGAGTTCTTCAGGATGCCGCCGTCGCCGCGGACGCTCTCGGTGACCAGGATCCCGCGCACCGACGGCGGCCAGACCATGCCGGTCGGGTGGAACTGGACGAACTCCATGTTCACCAGCGTCGCGCCGGCCTGCAGCGCCAGGGAGTGCCCGTCGCCGGTGTACTCCCACGAGTTCGAGGTGACCTTGTAGGACTTGCCGATGCCGCCGGTGGCCAGCACGACCGACGGCGCCTGCCAGGCGACGAACCGCCCCGACTCCCGCCAGTAGCCGAAGGCGCCGGTGATGCCGCGTTGATCGCCCGCCCCCCGCCCCCGGCCGACCGGTCAGCAGCCGGGTGACCGTGCACTCCATGTAGACGTCGATGCCGAGGGCGACCGTGCGCTGCTGCAGGGTGCGGATCAGCTCCAGGCCGGTGCGGTCGCCGACGTGGGCCAGGCGGGCGTAGCGGTGGCCGCCGAAGTCGCGCTGGCTGATCAGCCCGTCGGGGGTGCGGTCGAACAGCGCGCCCCAGTCCTCGAGCTCGCGGACCCGGTCCGGCGCCTCCTGCGCGTGCAGCTGGGCCATGCGCCAGTGGTTGAGCATCTTCCCGCCGCGCATGGTGTCGCGGAAGTGCACCCGCCAGTTGTCCTCGGGCTAGAGGTTGGCCATGGCCGCGGCGATGCCGCCCTCGGCCATGACGGTGTGCGCCTTGCCCAGCAGCGACTTGCAGACGACGGCGGTGCGGGCGCCGTTCTCGTGGGCCTCGATCGCGGCCCGCAGGCCCGGCACCCCCCGCCCCGACGACGACGACGTCGTACTCGTGCCGCTCGAGCTCCATCAGCAGGTTCCCATTCCTCAGAAGAACCGGAGATCGGTGATCGTGCCGGTGGCCAGCAGGAAGACGTAGAAGTCGGCGAAGGCGACGCGTGAACAGCGAGATCCAGGCGAACTGCATGTGCCGGGCGTTCAGCTTCGAGACCACGCCCCAGGCCCTGTAGCGCAGCGGGTGCCTGGAGAAGTGTGTTCAGCCGGCCGCCGACGATGTGCCGGCAGGAGTGGCAGGAGAGCGAGTACAGGAACAGCAGCACGGCGTTGACCAGCAGGATCAGCGTGCCCAGGCCCATGTGGCCCCACTCGCCGGTCTCGTCCCGGAACGACATGAACGCCTCGTAGAAGAGGATCACGTTGAAGACCAGCGCGGCGTAGAGGAAGTACCGGTGGATGTTCTGGCCGATCAGCGGGAGCCGGGTCTCACCGGTGTAGCGGCGGTGCGGCTCGGCGACCGCGCAGGCCGGCGGGGACGAGCCAGAACGACCGGTAGTAGGCCTTGCGGTAGTAGTAGCAGGTCAGCCGGATGCCCAGCGGCAGCACGAGGATGTAGAGGGCCGGGGAGATCCAGGCCGGGCCGGTGAAGAACTCCGGGAAGGTGTCGCCCTCGCACCGGGTGGTGATGCACGGCGAGTAGAACGGCGAGATGTAGGGCTCGGCGAAGTAGTGCGCGTTCTGGAACGCGCGGAACGTCGAGTACACGATGAACAGCACCAGCACGACGACGGTGATCAGTGGCTGCAGCCACCACCGGTCGGTGCGCAGCGTGCGCTCGGCGATCGCCGCGCGACGGGGCGGGTGCTCCCCGTTCCCGCGACCGGGCGTGACCGCCCCGGTCCTCCGTGGGGCGGTGGCTGTCACGGGGTACCGGGGGCGTCGTAGCCGTCGTCGTAGATGGCGCTGGTGAACTGCTGCTCGCGGGCGGCCGCCGGGGGGCCGCCCACGAGCAGGTCGATGTCGTCGCGGATCCGGCCGACGTCCATCTTGAGCCGCCGCGAGTCGACGCTCTCCCGGTAGTGACCGGTCATCCGGGCCACGGCCCGTTCGAGGTCTTCGACCGCGGCTCGCGCCACAGCCACGTCCTGTTCCAGTGACATCGGTGCCCCCGACTCGCTGATGTGATCGCCGTCACGGCGGTGACCTGCAGTCGATCACGGAACGACGGGTGCGGGGAAGCCCCTGAGCAGCGACAGTTCGGCGCGTCCGTCACGACACGCGGCCTCCGGCTACGCCCGGGAGCCGCGCCCCCCGGTGCCGGCGGATGCGGTGCCGGCGGACGTGCGTCGGTGCGTCCCGGTCCGGGGGCTGGGCACGGCGGACGACGGCGGATCGGGCCGGGCCCGCGGGGCCGCAGGCTCCAGGGCGTAACGCACGATCTCCTCGTCGGTCATCGCGGCGCCCTCGGCGAGCAGCCGGTCGCCGACAGGTCCGAGCTCGGCGAGGGTCTCGGCGAGGCGGGGCACCTCGTTGATGGGGTGGTCCACCAGATCGGTGCCGGTCAGGGCCTGCAGCCGCCGGACGGCGCCGACGAGCCGGACCTCCCGTTCGACGTCCCCCTCGAGCATGGCCAGCATCGCGAAGTCCGACAGGTGCAGGACGACCGCCGAGACGTCGCCGGCCGGAGCGAAAGTTGCCAGGCTCTCCTCCAGCACGGTCCGCGCCTCCTCGGCCCGGCCCTGGAGCAGGTAGGTCCGGCCGAGCATCCGCAGCGACCAGCCGAGCTGGAAGGCGTCCGTGCCGGCCCGGTGCCGGCGCACGGACTCGGTGAGCAGGCCCTCGGCCGCCTCCAGATCGCGGGTCAGCACGGCGAGCACGCCGTGCAGCCACAGCACCCGGGCGCGCCCGTCGTCGTCGCCGAGGCGGGCGAACAGCTCGTGGCTGCGGTCGGCCAGCCGCTTGGCCTCCTCCAGGTTCTGCTGCTGCCACACCGGGAAGGCGAGGTTGTAGAGCGCCTCGGCCAGGGCCCGGGGATCGTCGAGCCGTTCGGCGACCTCTACGGCCTGCGCGTACGCGTCCTCGCCGGCCGCCAGGTCGCGCTGCCAGTACGCGACCCCGCCGAGTGCGGTGAACACCTCGTAGCGCGCCCAGAGCTCGTCGTCCGGCAGCCGCCGGCCGATCGCGGCGAAGGCGGCGCGCGCCTCGCGCAGGTAGCCGCGCATCTGCCAGAACCGCCAGGCATGCCCGGCGATCGCCGCGGCCATGACCGGCGCGTGCTCGGTGGCCCAGGCGAGGGCGGCACGCAGGTTGTCGTGCTCGGCCTGAAGCCGGTCGAGCCAGTTCGACCGCTCGTCGGTCACGAGCCGCGGGCCCGCCGTCGCGACCAGCTCGGCGATGCGTTCGGCGGCACGCCGCCGAACGGTCTCGTCGTCGCCGTCGGCGGTCAGGCACTCAGCGGCGAACTCGCGGACCACCGGCAGCATCGTGAACCTGCCTGCCTCCTCCGGTCGGCCGTTCCGGACCAGGCCCTGGTCGGCCAGCGCCTCCAGCGCCGTCAGCTGATCCAGGCCGGGCAGCAGGTCCTCGAGCGCCTCCAGGGTCGCGCCGCCCGGGAGCGCTGCGAACGCGGCGAAGGCCCGGCGCGCCTCGTCGTCGAGCAGGTCGTAGCTCCACAGCAGGGTGCTGCGCACCGTCTGCTGACGGCGCGGGAGGTCGCGCGGTCCGCCGCTGAGCAGGCCGAGCTGGCGGTCGAGGCGGTCGGCGATCTGCGGCGGGCTCAGCGTGCGCACGCGCGCGGCGGCCAGTTCCACCGCCAGGGGCAGCGCGCCGACGCCGCCCACGATCCGGGTGACAGCCTGCAGTTCCCGCTCCCCGAGCCGCAGGTCGGGACGCACCGCGCGGGCCCGCTCGGTGAACTGGGCCACGGCCGATTCGGTGGTCAGCGGCAGCAGTGGGTACTGCTGCTCCTCGCGCAGGTGCAGCGGTCCGCGCGAGGTCGCCAGCACGCTGGGACCGGCGGCGGCGTGGAGGAGGTCGCAGATGACGTCGGGGCCCCCGTCGAGCTGCTCGATGTTGTCGAGGACCAGCAGCATCCGCCGACCGCGCAGGTGGGCCGCGAGCCGGGCAACGCCGTCGTGGCCGGCGAACGACGCGGGCGGCAGGCCCAGGGCGCGCGCGATCTCGTCGGGCACGAGCTCGGCGTCACGGATCTCGGCCAGCGGCACGAACACCACGCCGTCCGGGAAGGTCGGGCGCAGCTGTGCGGCCAGGTGCAGCGCCATCCGGGTCTTGCCCATGCCGCCCGGTCCGGTGAGGGTGACCAGCCGGTGATCGGCCAGCAGCTCGACCACCCGGGCCGCGTCACGGTTCCGGCCGAAGATCGGGGTGATCGGCGCCGGGAGGTCGTACTCCGGGGTCTCGAGGCTGCGCAGCGGAGGGAAGCGCGTCGCCATCCCGTCGCCTGCGAGCTGGTAGAGCACCTCGGCCGCCGGCAGGTCCTTGAGGTGGTGGGCGCCCAGCGGCAGGGCGCTCAGGCCGTCGGGCCAGTGACCCTCCAGCAGGGCGTGGGTGGCGGCGGTGAGCAGGACCTGACCGCCGTGGCCGGCGGCGCAGACCCTGGCCACGCGGTGCACGTCCATGCCGACGTAGCCCTCGCCGTCGACCGCGCCTTCGCCGGTGTGCAGGCCGATGCGGACCCGCACGGTGGCTGCGCGGGGCCAGGGCTGCACGGCCAGGCAGCGCTGCACGCCGGCGGCGGCGCGGACGGCGTCGACCGCGGAGCGGAAGACGCAGAAGAAGGAGTCGCCCTCGGTGGAGATCTCGACGCCGGCGTTGCGGGCGACCTCCGCCCGCACGACCGCATGGTGGCCGCGCAGCAGGGTGCGGTACTCCTCGCCGAGTTCGGTGAGCAGCCGGGTCGAGCCCTCGATGTCCGTCATCCAGAAGGTGACGGTCCCCGCGGGTAGCGCCACGCGGCGACGCTACGCCGGTGCGCCCTGCGGGAGTAGGGGCGCCGGCCGGTTGGTTGACTGGCCGGGCGCGGCGCCCGGCCGCTCGGGAAGGACCGGTTCTCATGCATATCGGCGTCGACAGCTTCGTCTCGGCGGTGACCGATCCGCGAACGGATCGGCGGATCGGCCCCGAGGAACGGATGGCGCACCTGCTCGAGGAGATCACCCGCGCCGACGAGGTCGGCCTGTACTCGTTCGGCATCGGCGAGCACCACCGCGAGGAGTACTACGACTCGGCGCCGCCGGTCATCCTGGGCGCGGCCGCGGCGCTCACCTCGCGCATCCGGCTCGGCAGTGCGGTGACCGTGCTCAGCGCCGCCGACCCGGTGCGGGTGTTCCAGCAGTTCGCCACGCTGGACCTGATCTCGCGGGGCCGGGTCGACCTGATCGTCGGCCGGGGTTCGTTCATCGAGGCGTTCCCGCTCTTCGGTCTGGCCCTGGAGGACTACGACACGCTGTTCGAGGAGAAGCTGGACCTGCTCCTGCGCCTGCGCGACTCCTCGCACGTCTCCTGGTCCGGCCGGCACCGTCCCGCGCTCACCGGCCAGGGCGTCTACCCGCGACCGCTGCAGGACCCGCTGCCGGTGTGGGTGGGGGTCGGCGGCACGCCCGAGTCCTTCGTCCGCGCCGGGCTGCTGGGTCTGCCGCTGATGGTGGCCATCATCGGCGGCGAACCCCGCCGGTTCGCGCCGCTGGTGGACCTGTACCGGCGGGCGGGGGCGGAGGCCGGCCACCCACCGGAGGCGTTGCGGGTGGGTCTGCACGTGTTCGGTTTCGTGGCCGAGAGCACGCAGGCCGCCGCCGACACGATCTACCCCGGTTGGCACGAGCTGTTCAGCACGGTCTCCCGCGAGCGGGGCTTCGCCCCGCCGACACGGGCCCAGTTCGACGCCACGAGCGGTCCGGACGGGGCGTTCTTCATGGGCGATCCCGACACCGTGGTACGCAAGCTGATCCGGGTGTCCGAGCAGCTGGGCGGGGTGGAGCGGGTGGCGCTGCAGATGACCAACCCGCGCCTCGCGCACGAGGACCTCCTGCGCGGCATCGAGCTGCTCGGCACCGAGGTCGCGCCCAGGGTGGCCGGGGCCTGACCCGGCGCCGGCTCAGCTGGGGAGAAGTGCGCGCACGGAGTCGATGGTGTCGGCCTCCGCCGGTGTCTTGTCCGGCCGGTACCTGATCACGCGGGCGAAGCGGAGCGCCACCCCGCCGGGGTAGCGCGGGCTGCGCTGCGCCCCGTCGAGGGCCACCTCGACGACCAGTTCGGGGTGCAGCAGCACGCCCCACGGGTGCTGCTCGCGAGCGTGCTGCGGAAAGGTCCGGGTCTGCCAGGCGAGCAGCTCGTCGGTCATTCCCTTGAACGTCTTGCCGACCATCACCGGCTCGCCACCGTCGGGATCGCGGGCGCCCAGGTGGATGTTGGACAGCGTGCCGGAGCGCCGTCCGTACCCCCACTCCGCGCCGAGCACCACCAGGTCGAAGGTGTGCACCGGCTTGACCTTCTGCCAGGCCTTGCCACGCCGGCCGGCGGCGTAGGGCTCACCGAGCGCCTTGACCACCACCCCCTCGTGGCCGGCCGTCAACGCGCGGTCGAGCACCTCGGCGGCCTGTTCCGGCGTCGGCCGCCGGACGCCGGGCATCCGCAACGGGGCGTGCGCGTCGGCGGCGAGCAGGCCGGCGAGGCCGTCGAGGCGGACGTGCAGCGGCTCGTCGAGCAGATCCGCGCCGTCGAGGTGCAGCAGGTCGAAGAAGAACGGGCTGAGCAGCACACCGGCCGCGGCGTCCGCCGGGTCTCCGGGCACCTCGGTGCCGAAGCGGCTCATCGTGTCCTGGAACGAGCGCGGGCGACCGTCGTCGTCCAGGGCGAGGGTCTCGCCGTCGAGCACGGCGGTGCGGCAGGGCAGGGAGCGGACGCGCTCGACGATCTCGGGGACGCCGTCGGTGATCTCGCGCAGGTTGCGCGTCCACACCCGGACGTCGGGGCCGTTGCGGTGGACCTGGATGCGGGCGCCGTCGAGCTTGTACTCCACGGTGACGTCGCTGCCGAGCGACTCCAGGGCGGCAGCCAGCGACGAGCCCGGCGAGGCCAGCATCGGCCGCAGCGGACGGCCCACCTCGAGGCCCACCGCCTCCAGCGCCGTCAGGCCTCCGCGCAGCGCGGTGGCGGCGGTGGCGGGCAGCCGGCCGGAGAGCATGAACGCCCGCCGGACCGCCGGGGCGGGCACGTCGGCGGCCAGCGCCACCGCGTCGAGCACGACGCCCTCGAGCGCGCCCTGCCGGAGCTCGCCGGTGAGCAGCCGGACCAGGAAACGCTGCTCGTCCGCGGTCGCCGCCGCGACGAGGTCGCGCAGGAGGCGCTCGCGTCGTACGCCCGAGCCGGCGCCCGTCGTCGCGGACAACGCGGCGAGCGTGCCCTCGACCTCGGCCACGGTCAGGGCAGGGGTGGCCGCCGGTGGCTCCGCCAGGTTCTGCAGGGTCCGCCAGCCGACCCCGAGCCTGCCCTGGAGCAGCTCACCGGAGAGCCACGCGGTCACCGGCTCGACCTCGTCCGGGCCTGCCGCGAGCAGCAGGTCGGCGATGGCGCGGGCCTTCGCGGTGCGCGACCGCGTACCCGCGACCTGCGTCGATGCGGCGACGACGTCGGCGAGGAACACGGGGCCATCGTGGCAGCCCGCTACGACAGAACCCGGCTCCGCGGGGTGCTCGGCCGGCGCTGACTGTGAACCCGGACGCGCCTCCCAGCCCTCGACGGAGGGCGGGGAGGCACGTCCGGCCCTCAGTTGCCGGTGTGCTCGTCCAGCGCGGCCGCGACCCGGCGGTGGGCAGCCCAGATCTCCTCCGGCAGACCGTCGAACTGGGCGAGGTGCTTCTCCCGGTTCGCCATCTCCTGCCGCCAGCGCTCGACGTCGATCGTCAGCAGCGTGTCGAGGTCGCCCGGGCGCAGGTCGATGCCCTCGAGCTCGAGCTCCTCCTCGGTCGGCAGGATGCCGACGGGCGTCGGCCGGCCGCTGACCTCACCGTGCTTGAGCCGCGCCAGCCAGAGCAGGGGCCGCAGGTTGTCGCGGTAGCCCGGCCACAGGAAGGAGCCGTCCTCCGGGTCGCGCTGGAACCAGTTGACGTGCGCGAACATCGGCTGATCCGTCGCCGCACCGATGACCTTGAGCCAGTGCGCGGCGTAGGCACCCTCGGGGTAGGCCATGAACGGCCGCATCGACATCGGGTCGTAGCGCAGCACGCCCTCGGTGCCCTCGGCAGCGAACGTCGCCTCGGCGCCCAGGGTGAGCCCGTCGTACACGCCCTCGGCCAGGTCGCTGATCGCCCGGATCAGGGGCTCGCGGTCGCGGGTGCGGCCGCCGAAGATGATCGCGTCGACCGGCACCCCGCGCGGGGTCTCGTAGTCGGGGGCGATGTTGGGCACGTTGGCCAGCGTCGTGGTGAACCGGCTGTTCGGGTGTGCCCACGGAGCGTCCTTCTGCTCCGGCGTCCGCTCGCTGATCAGCTCACCGGTCCAGTCGCGCCAGCCGGTCACGTCGGCCGGCGGCTCGGGCGTCTTGCCCTCCCACCAGACGTCCTGGCTCTGCTCGTTGTAGGCGACGTTGGTGAAGATCGTGCCGGTGCCCTCGGCGATGGCTTCCACCGCGGTCGGGTTGGTGACCTCGTTGGTGTCCTTGGCGACGCCGAAGGCACCGAACTCGGGATTGATGGCGTAGACCCGGCCGTCCTCCGGGTCGACGCGCAGCCAGGCGATGTCGTCACCGTAGAAGTGGACCTTGTAGCGGTCGCCGAGGGCGTCGGGCGCCAGCATCATCGCGAGGTTGGTCTTGCCCGACGCGCTCGGGAAGCCGCCGCAGATGTGGTAGGTCCGGCCGGTCTGGTTGTCGGTGATCCCGAGCAGCATGAACTGCTCGGCGAGGAACGTGCCGGACACCCAGCCGTCGTAGGTCGCCTGGCGCAGACCGTGGGCGATCTTGCCCAGCAGCGCGTTGCCGCCGTAGGACGAGCCGAAGTGCAGGATCGTCCGTTCGTCCGCGACGGTCACGAAGTAGCGCTGGTCGTCCGGCGTCCCCTGGCCGAGGTTCTCCAGGTCCCCGGTGACGTGCACCGCGCGCACGAAGCTGTCCTGGTCGGCGAGGTCGTTGATGTAGGAGACCCCGACCCGGGCCATGCGGATCATGTGCAGCACGACCGTGCGGGTGTCGGTGAGCTCGACGCCGGCAGCGTAGGCCTCCAGCGGCGACCCGGGCGGCGCCATGAGGTAGGGGACGACGTACATCGTCTTGCCGGCCGAGGCGCCGCGCATGCGCTCCTCGAGCAGCGGCCGCATCTCCGAGGCGGGGCGCCAGTTGTTGTAGATGCCCTTGTCGGCGGGGTCGTTCGTCGCGACGACGGTCCGCTCCTCCGAGCGGGCGGTGTCCTTGACGTAGCTCCGGGAGTAGTAGCGGCCCTCGCCGGCCGGCTGCAGCTCGCCGGCGTCGAGCGCCTCCTGGACCAGGCGGGCGTCGTCGGAGGCGTTGATCACCTCGATGCGCTCGGCGCCGGTGACCCCGGCCCAGTGCCGCACGTAGTCACGGACGCGCTCGTTCGTGAGTCCTGCCTCGTCGAGAACGACGTCGATGTCAGCCACGACACTCCCCGGTAGTCAGCTGCGCGCGACCGCACCGATGCGGACCGCTGTCCGGAACCTATCCGACCCTGAATCGGCGCCGCGAACGGACGCCGCCCGGACGGGGGATGACGCCGGTCACAGCTCGGCGCGCAGGAGCTCCGCGGCCTCGGCGAGCGCGCGCATCTTGCCGGCGGCCGAGGCCCGCGGCAGGTACTTGAGCCCGCAGTCGCTGGACAGCACGAGCCGGTCGACGTCGACGTGGTCCAGCGCCCGCCGCACCCGGTCGGCGATCGTCGCCGGTGTCTCCACCTCGGGCGTGGACAGGTCGAGGACGCCGAGTGCGATGCCTTTGCCGCGCAGGGGCTCGAGGGTCGCGGGGTCCAGCCGTGACTGCGCGGTCTCGACCGAGATCGTGTCCGCGGGGACGTCGGCGAGCTCGGGCAGGAAGGAGTAGCCCTCCGGGCGGTCGGCGACCATCGCCGCGTAGCCGAAGCACAGGTGCACGTGCACCGGGCCGGCGGCGCCGGACACCGCTCGCGTCACCGCCTCCGCGCCGTACCTGCGGGCCACCTCGGGCCGGGCCTGCAACCACGGCTCGTCGATCTGCACGATGTCCGCGCCGGCGGCGAACAGGTCGGCGATCTCCTCGCGGACGACGTCGGCGTAGGCCATGGCCAGCGCGCGGTCGTCCGGGTAGTGGTCGTTCTGCGCCTGCTGGGCCATGGTGAACGGCCCCGGCACCGTGATCTTGACGGCGCGGTCGGTGTGCGCCCGCAGGAAGCGCACGTCGTCCACCTGGACCGGTCCCGGACGCCGGATCTCCCCGGTCACCCGCGGGACGGGGATCTCCAGACCGGAGCGGTTGAGCACGGTGCCGGGGTGGTCGACGTCCACGCCCGACAGGGCGGTCGCGAAGTGGTTGGAGTACGACTCGCGGCGGATCTCCCCGTCGGTGAGGACGTCGAGGCCGGCCTCCTCCTGGGCCCGGATCGTGACCAGCGTGGCGTCGTCCTGCGCCTCGCGGAGGAACGGCTCCGGGATGCGCCACAGCTCCCGGGCGCGCACCCGCGGCGGGAACTGATGGCCCAGGCGGTCTCGGTCGATCAGCCAGTCGGGCTGGGGCAGGCTGCCGACGATCATCGTGGGCAGCGGCGGGAGCTCTGGTCGCACGGGTTCCTCCTGTTCGTGGCGACCTGATCATCCGGGCGGTCCGGTCCGGTGTCATCCCGGGTGTCGGACCCGTCGGCGACACTGCGCCGGTGGACCGGATCCTGCTCGTGCGCGGCGCAGGCGGGGTCGTCGAGGCCCGCGCCGTCGGCGACGACGGCAGGTCGGCGGCACCGACCCGGCTCGCGGAGGAGGAGCTGCCCCGCTTCGTGGCCGAACGCGCCGGCGACGGGATCCGCTGGATCTGGGACGACACGACCCGGTGGTATCCGGCGCTGCTGGCAGCAGGCGTCCGCGTCGAGCGGTGCAGCGACCTCCGGCTGCGCCACGCCATCCTGCGGCGGACGCCGTTCGTCGACCAGGCGCTGCTCACCGGCGACGACACGGCCGGCTGGGACGCGCTGCAACCGGTCACCGCGCCCGACGCCGCGCTGTTCCCGCTGGCCGACCCGGCCGACCGGCTGGACCCGGGCGCCGAGCTCGCGCGTCAGCAGGCTGCTCTCGGGGCGTCGTCGCACCCGGGGCGACTCGCCCTGCTGCTCGCCGCCGAGTCCTCCGGCGCGCTGGTGGCCGCGGAGATGACGCACTGCGGGCTGCCGTGGCGGGCCGACCTGCACGACCGGCTGCTCACCGACCTCCTGGGTCCTCGCCCGGCTCCCGGGCACCGGCCGCCCGTCCTCGAGCGGCTGGCGGCCGAGATCCGCTCCGCCCTGGGCCTCCCCGCGCTCAACCCCGACTCGCCCGCCGAGGTGCTCCGTGCCCTCCAGCTAGCCGGCCTGCCGGTGGCCGACACCCGCTCGGGGACGCTGGAACGGCTCGACCACCCGGTCGTCGCGCCGCTGCTGGCGTACAAGAAGCTGGCGCGGCTCATGACCGCCTACGGGTGGGCCTGGCTGGACGCCTGGGTGCGCGAGGGCCGGTTCCGGTCGTGGTTCCTGCCCGGTGGCGTGGTCACCGGCCGCTGGGCCACCAACGGCGGCGGCGCCCTGTCGGTGCCGGCGGCGGTGCGCCCCGCGGCACGGGCGGACGACGGCTGGCGGTTCGTGGTCGCCGACGTGGCACAGCTCGAGCCGCGGGTGCTCGCCGCGATGAGCGGAGACGTCGCGATGGCCGAGGCCGCGCGGTCGACCGACCTGTACGAGGGCATGGTCGCGGCCGGCGCGGTGACCACGCGCGCCGAGGCCAAGGTCGGCATCCTCGGCGCGATGTACGGCGGCACGCGGGGCGAGAGCGGGCGGATGCTGCCGCGGCTCACCAGGCGCTACCCCCGCGCGATCGGCCTGGTCGAGCAGGCCGCCCGGTCAGGGGAGCGCGGCGAGGTCGTGCACACCCTGCTCGGCCGTGGGTCGCCCCGACCGGGGGGCGGGGCGGACGGCGAGGTCGACCTCGGCGACGCGCCGGAGCCGACCGGCTCGCCGACGGAGCACGACCGCCGTCGTCGCGCCTGGGGTCGGTTCACCCGCAACTTCGTCGTCCAGGGGACCGCCGCGGAGTGGGCGCTGTGCTGGCTGGCCGACCTGCGCAACCGGCTGTGGCGGCTGGGCTCGGGGACGGTGGCGGAACGGCCGCATCTGGTCTTCTACCTCCACGACGAGGTGGTCGTGCACGCCCCCGAGCACCTCGCCGCGGCCGTGGCCGTCGAGGTGCGCGAGGCAGCGGCCGCCGCCGGCCGCCTGCTGTTCGGGTCGTTCCCGGTCGACTTCCCGCTCGACGTCGCGGTCGGGGAGTCGTGGGCCGACGCCTGACCGGCCACGCCCGGAAGCGCCGCCCCGTGGGTGCCCGGGCGCAGCGGCGACCTACGCTCGTCCGGGCCGCCCGCCGGGGACGTGCCGGCGGCAACGCGACATCGACAGGAGGAGCCCGTGGGCGACTGCGCGGCCGGACGTCGATGACCCCGCTCCCGGCATGACCGACGTCCTGGCGCTCGACCTGCTGCCCGACGACATCTCGTCGGCCACCCTCGCGCTGGTGCTGCTCGCGGGGCTGGCGGCCGGCTTCATCGACGCGGTCGTCGGCGGCGGCGGTTTGCTGCAGCTGCCCGCGCTGCTGCTGGTGCCCGGCATCACGCCGGTCCAGGCCCTGGCCACCAACAAGCTGGGCTCCATCTTCGGGACGACGACCAGCTCGATCACCTACTACCGGCGGATCAAGCCGGACCTGCGCACCGCCCTGCCCATGGCGGCGATCGCGCTGGCCGCCAGCTTCGCCGGGGCCTCGGTGGCCTCGCTGCTGCCGGCCACGGTGTTCAAGCCGGTGATCGTGGTCGCGCTGATCGGCATCGCCGTCCTGACGCTGCGGCGGCCGACGCTGGGCGAGGTGACCGCCCTGCGGCACGTCGGCCGCCGGCACCACGGCGTGGCCGCCGCCGTCGGTGCGGCGGTCGGCTTCTACGACGGCATCCTCGGGCCGGGGACGGGGTCGTTCCTCGTCTTCGCGATGGTGTCGCTGCTCGGCTACGACTTCCTGTCCGCCAGCGCGAAGGCCAAGATCGTCAACGTCGCCACCAACCTGGGGGCGCTGCTGTTCTTCGTCCCGCACGGATCGGTGTTCTGGGGGCTCGGCCTGCTGCTCGGCACGGCCAACATGGTGGGCGGCTACCTGGGTGCCCGGACGGCGACGGCTCGCGGCAGCCGGTTCATCAGGATCGCGTTCCTGATCGTCGTCACGGCGCTGATCGCCCGGGTCGGCTGGGACGTGTGGACGGAGAACGTGCAGCCGTCCCCGGACTGACCGCCCGGCCGCGTCGACCTCGTTTGACGGTCCGGGGCCCTCGCCAGCAGGCTGCCAGGACGAACACCGCCGTACTGCCCCGACCCAGCGACCGGAAGAAGGCCCCCGAATGTTCAGCCGGATCGCGATCGTCAACCGGGGTGAACCGGCCATGCGCCTCGTCCGCGCCGTGCGAGAGCTCAACGCCGAGCACGGCTTCGACATCACGGTCATCGCGCTGCACACCGAGAGCGAGCGCCGGGCGACCTTCGTGCGCGCGTGCGACGAGGCGGTCGTGCTCGCCGAGACCGGACCGGGCACGCCCTACCTCGACCACGACGAACTGGGACGGGCGCTGCGCACCGCGCGGGCCGACGCGGCCTGGGTCGGGTGGGGGTTCGTCGCCGAGGATCCGGCGTTCGCCGAGCTCTGCGCCTCCCTCGGGGTGACCTTCATCGGCCCTCCGCCGGAGGCCATGCGCCTGCTCGGCGCCAAGATCGAGGCCAAGGTGCTCGCGGAGCGGACCGGGGTCCCGGTCGCGGCGTGGAGCGGCGGGCCGGTCGACGGCGTGGCCGACGGACTGCGGCATGCCGAGACCATCGGGTATCCGCTGATCGTGAAGTCGCGCAGCGGCGGCGGCGGGCGCGGCATCCGCATCGTCCGCTCGGAGGCGGAGCTGGAGGAGGCGCTGACCCGCACCCAGGAGGAGGCGCAGCGAACCTTCGGCGACGCGACCGTGTTCATGGAGCGGCTGGTCGAGGGCGGCCGGCACGTCGAGGTGCAGGTGATCGCCGACCAGCACGGCAACGTCTGGGCGCCGGGCGTCCGGGACTGCTCGGTACAGCGACGCAACCAGAAGGTCCTCGAGGAGTCCAGCTCGCCCGCCTTGACCGAGGCCCAGTCCCGGAGCCTGCGGGAGTCGGCGAAGGCCCTGGTCGCCGCGGCCGGCTATGTCGGCGCCGGCACGGTGGAGTTCCTGTACCAGCCCGAGGAGGAGCTGTTCACCTTCCTCGAGGTCAACACCCGGCTCCAGGTCGAGCACCCGGTCACGGAGGAGACGACCGGCCTGGACATCGTCAAGTTGCAGCTGCACGTCGCGGCCGGGGGGCGGCTCGAGGGCGAGCCGCCGGCCGAGGTCGGCCACGCGGTCGAGGCGCGGCTGAACGCCGAGGACGCCGAGCAGGGCTTCGCCCCGGCCCCGGGCCAGGTCGAGCTGCTGCGGCTGCCCACGGGCCCGGGCGTCCGGGTGGACACCGGCATGAGCGTCGGCGACGTGATCCCGCCGACCTACGACTCGATGGTCGCGAAGGTCATCGCCTGGGGGCGGGACCGGCCGGAGGCGCTGGCCCGGCTGCGGTGCGCCCTGCGGGAGACGACGGTCGTCCTGCGCGGCGGGACGACGACGAAGTCGTTCCTGCTCGACCTGCTCGACCGGCCGGAGGTGGTGGCCGGCACCGCGGACACCGGCTGGCTGGACCGCGCCGGGACCGGCAGCGAGCGCCGCGACGTCGCCATCGGCGGCCGCGTCGCACTGATCCAGGTGGCGATCGACGTCTCGGACGCGGAGGAGGCGCTGGAACGGGCCGCTTTCCTGGCGTCCGCGCGCGGCGGCCGTCCCCGGGCCCGCCACGAGGTCGGCCGCACGGTCGAGCTCGGCTACCGCGGCCAGGTGTACCGGCTGGCGCGTCACCAAGATCGGGCGCGGACCGGTACCGCGTCGAGCTCGACGGGCGCCACGTCGACGTCGGAGGTCGACCGGCTCGAGCGCGCTCGAGAGCCGGCTGCTGGTCGGCGCCGAGCGCTTCTCCGTCGTCTCCGTGCACGGCGGTCGGCTCCTCACCTCGTCGAGGTGGACGGGGTGTCGCACCGGGTGACGAGGGACGCCGGGGGAGTGGTCCGCGCCCCGGCCCCCGCGGTCGTGGTCGCGATCCGCACGGCGGTCGGCGAGGACGTCGAGGCCGGGCAGACCGTCGCGGTCCTGGAGAGCATGAAGATGGAGACGGCCGTGCGGGCGCCCTTCGCCGGCCGGGTCCGCGACGTCCTGGTGGCGGTGAACGCCCAGGTCGACGGCGGCGCCGCCCTGCTGAACCTGGAGCGGACCGGCGGGGACGCCCCGGAGGCGGCGGGCGACCGCGTGGAACTCCGCGGAGCCGACACCCGGGCACGCAGCCCGCGCGACCGGGCGCTGTCCCTCGTGACCGCCCTGCAGGCGCTCATCACCGGCTACGACGTCAGCGCGGCGTACGCCCAGCAGCTGGTCACCGAGTACGGCACGGCCCGCGGTGAGCTGCCCGTCGACGACGCCGAACTGCTGCACGCGCGAGCTGACCGTGCTCACGACCTTCGCCGACCTGTCCGAGCTCTCGCGCAACCGCCCCGCGAGCGCGGAGGAGGAGGCCGACCAGCAGGTGCACAGCCCGCGGGAGTACTTCCACTCGTACCTGCACTCGCTCGACGTCGAGCGGGAGGCCCTGCCCGAGACCTTCCGCGCCCGGCTGTCCCGTGCCCTGCTGCACTACGGCGTCGTCCGACCTCGAGCCCGGCCCCGCGCTCGAGGAGGCGGTCCACCGCATCTTCCTGGCCCAGCAGCGCATCGCCGACCAGCTGCCCGCCGTCCTCGCGCTGCTCGACCGCTGGCTGACCGCCGTGCCGGCGCCGACCGCGTCCCGGGCGGAGGTGGCCGACGTCCTCGACCGGCTCGTCGTCGCGACCCAGCTGCGCTACCCCGACGTGGGTGACCTGGCCCGCGCGGTCCGGTTCCGCTACTTCGAGGAGCCGGTCGTCCTGGCCGCCCGCGAGCAGGTCGCTCGGCCGAGGCGTCGCGCCTGCTGGCCGAGCTCGACGAGGCCGACCCCGGGGCCGACAGGGGTCTGGACATCGCTCGCATCGAGGCCCTGGTCGCCAGCCCCGAGCCGCTGATCCGGCTGCTCGCGCAGCGGTTCGGTCGCACGGGATCCCGGCCCGACCCGATCCTGGAGATCCTCACCCGGCGCTACTACCGCAGCCGCAGCCTGCAGGACGTGCGCTCGTTCCTGCTCGACGGGCACAGCCTGCGTCACGGGCCGGCTTCGAGCTCAACGGGGTTCCTCTGCACCTCAGTGCCCTGATGGTCGACCGCCAGTCGCTGCCGTCGGCGCTCGCCGCGCTGCGTGCGGCCGTCGCCGACGTCCCCGATCCTTCCTCGACCCTGCTGATCGACCTCTACGTGTCCTGGCCGGACCGGCCGGCCGACGGTGACGCCATGGCGGCGCAGCTGCGCGACGTGCTCGCCGCCGCGCCCCAGGCCGAGGCCGTGCGGCGGGTGACGGTCACGGTCTGCACGCCGGACGGCGACGTCGACACCGTCACCTTCCGCCCCGGGCCGGACGGCCTGGCCGAGGAGCGCATCATCCGCGGGCTGCACCCGCTGACCGCGCAGCGGCTCAACCTGTGGCGGCTCAAGAACTTCGACGGGCACCGGCTGCCCTCGGCCGAGGACATCTACCTGCTGCACGTCTTCGCGAAGGGCAACCCCGACGACGAGCGTCTCATCGCCATGGCCGAGGTGCGCGACGCGACGGCACTCCTGCGGGACGAGAACGGCGAGATCCTCGGCTTCCCGACCGTCGAGCGGCAGCTCACCGCATGCCTCGACGGCATCCGGCGGGCGCAGTCGCTGCGGCGGTCACGGCGTCCGCTGGAGCACAACCGGATCTTCCTGTACGCCTGGCCCTCCATCGAGATGCCGCTGGACCAGCTGGCCGGCATCGCCCGGACGCTCGCGCCGATGACCGTCGGTGCCGGGACTGGACCAGATCATGCTGCTGGCCCGGCTGCAGCCGGAGGACGGCGGAGCGCCGCAGGAGGTGGCGCTGCGGTTCTCGTACCGGCCCGGCACCGGCGTCCGCATGGAGCTCACCGACCGGCCCGACCGAGCCGATGCGTCCCGCTCGACGAGTACACCGAGAAGGTCCTGAGCTCGCGCGCCCGGGGTGCGGTGTACCCGTACGAGCTGGCCCCGCTGCTCGCCGGCGCGGGTGGGTCGTTCGTCGAGCACGACCTGGACGAGGACGGCCGGCTGGTGCCCGTCGACCGCCCGCCGGGCCGCAACCGGGCGGGCATCGTCGCCGGGGTGGTGAGCACGCCGACGCCGCGCTACCCCGAGGGCATGCACACGCGTGGCCCTGTTCGGCGACCCGACCAAGGCGCTCGGCACGGTGGCCGAGCCCGAGTGCGCGCGGGTGATCGCGGCGCTCGACCTCGCCGACGAGCGCGGCCTCCCCGTGGAGTGGTTCGCCCTGTCGTCCGGGGCGACGCATCTCCATGGACAGCGGCACCGAGAACATGGACTGGGTGGCGCGGGCGCTGCGCCGGATCATCGAGTTCACCCAGGACGGCGGGGAGATCAACGTCGTCGTCGCCGGGATCAACGTGGGCGCCCAGCCGTACTGGAACGCCGAGGCGACGATGCTCATGCACACCAAGGGCATCCTGGTCATGACGCCCGACAGCGCGATGGTGCTGACCGGCAAGCACTCCCTCGACTACTCCGGTGGGGTGTCGGCCGAGGACAACTTCGGCATCGGCGGCTACGACCGGATCATGGGCCCCAACGGGCAGGCCCAGTACTGGGCCCCCGACCTCCTCGCGGCCGGGCAGCTGCTGCTGCGCCACTACGACCACTCCTACGTGGCGCCGGGGGAGCGCTGGCCGCGGCCCGCCGACACCTCCGACCCGCGCGACCGCGACGTGCGGGACTTCCCGCACCGGCACCCGGCCAGTGACTTCACGACCGTCGGTGACATCTTCTCCGCCACCGCCAACCCGGAGCGCAAGAAGGCGTTCGACATCCGGACGGTCATGCGCGCGGTCACCGACCAGGACCACGCGCTGCTGGAGCGGTGGGCCGGCATGGCCGACGCCGACACCGCCGTCGTCCTCGATGCGCACCTGGGCGGTCATCCGGTCACCGTGATCGGCATCGAGTCCCGGCCGCTGCCCCGGCGCGGCCGGGTTCCCGCCGACGGGCCCGACCAGTGGACGGCGGGCACGCTGTTCCCGCGCTCGTCGAAGAAGGTCGCCCGCGCCATCAATGCGTCCAGCGGCAACCGCCCGCTGGTGGTGATGGCCAACCTGTCCGGCTTCGACGGGTCTCCGGAGTCGTTGCGCCAGCTCCAGCTGGAGTACGGCGCCGAGATCGGGCGGGCCATCGTCAACTTCGACGGCCCGATCGTGTTCTGCGTGATCTCGCGGTACCACGGTGGTGCCTTCGTCGTCTTCTCCGGCGTCCTCAACGACAACATGCAGGTGCTCGCCGTCGAGGGCTCCTACGCGTCGGTGATCGGCGGCGCCCCCGCGGCCGCCGTGGTCTTCACCCGGGAGGTCGACAAGCGGACCGCCGCCGACCCCCGGGTGCGGGAACTCGAGGAGCGCGCGAGCACTGCCGACCCGGTGGACCAGGCGCATCTGCGGGCCCAGCTGGCCACGCTCCGCGCCGCCGTCCGTTCGGAGAAGCTCGGGGAGGTGGCGGCCGAGTTCGAGGCCATCCACGACATCGAGCGCGCCCGCCGGGTGGGCTCGGTGCACGACATCATCCCGGCGGCCGAACTCCGTCCGAGGCTGATCGCCGCCGTGGAGCGGGGCATGGCGCGCACCCCGGAGCGTCCGGGCTGAGACGACCTGCCGCCGGCCGGAGGCAGCGCGTCGAGGGCCCCGTCCGGCACAGTTCGCCTTGGCATGAAATCGGCCTGTGACCAGCGGTTATGTGTTGACGGGCACCTCCTGCTTGACGTAGACTTCGAACGCACGTTCGAGTAGTTGGGGAGGTGTTGTGGGCGAGCTGGCATCGGTGCTCGACGCGCTCGGCCCCGCCCTGGCCGACCAGGACCTGTTCGGCTGTTCCGACGCCGACCTGCTCGACGGGATCGGGAACCTGCTCGCCGCCCGCAACCAGATCGACGCCGCGCTGGCCCGGCGGGTGCGCCGCGCGGAGGTCACCCAGGCCCCCGAGCGCGACGGGCTGAAGACGATGGGCTCGTGGCTGCGCGCCCACCCGAGGTTGTCCGGGCACGAGGTGAACACGCTGATCGCCGCCGGCCGCGGGCTGGCGCACCTGCCGGCCGTCGACGCCGCCTGCACCGCCGGGCATGTCACGGTCGAGCAGGCCGCGGTCCTGGCCAGGGCGGTCACCCCGGACAAGTTGGCCGCCGCCGCCGCGCAGGGCATCGACCTGGCCGAGATCGAGCGTGCGCTGCTCGCGGTGGCCGCGGCCGCGCCGTTCGCGAAGCTGAAGAGCGCGGTCGACCTCTACCTCGACCGCCTGGACCCCGACGGACCCGAACCCGACCCCACCGAGGGCCGGTCACTGACCCTGTCCCAGCACTCCGACGGCTCCTGGACCGTCTCGGGCACCCTGGATGCGGTCGGCGGGGCCAAGGTCGCCACCAGCATCCAATCGATCTCCGCGGCCTCCCGGGTCGCCGAGGACCCGCGGACGGCCGCGCAGACCCGCGCCGACGCCCTCGTCCAGCTCGCCGACCTGGCCCTGGCGTCGGGTCAGCTGCCGATCCTGCGCACCGTCAAGCCGCACGTCGGGGTGCTCGTCGGCCTCGACGACCTCACCGACCCGGGCACCGGCAAGGGCGCGGCCACCACCACCCTGGGTGCGGCCATCTCCGCGGCCCGGGCCCGCTGGATCGCCTGCGACTCCACCGTGGCCCGCATCGTTCTCGGCCCCGACTCCACCGTCCTCGACCACGGCCGCGACCTGCGCCTGGTCTCCCCGCAGCTGCGCCGGGCCGTCGAATTGCGCGACCAGACCTGCGTGTTCGCCGGCTGCGACGCCCCCGCCTGGTGGTGTGAGGTACATCACGTTTTGCATTGGGTTGATGGCGGAGAGACATGTCTGGAGAACTCCGCGCTGCTGTGCGAACGGCACCACGGCAAGGTGCACCACGGCTTCCGGATCGAACGAGATCCCGACGGCCGATGGCACACCTATCGCCCCGACGGCACCGAGATCCTCATCGGCGCACCCCTGCTGCTGTAGCAGCGCCTCATGCACGATCCCCGCCCTTAAGGCGGCCTATGGGACACCCTCTCAGCCGCTCGGGCCCGCGCCTTTCCGGGCGTGGCACTTTGAGTGGCAGGCTGCCTCCCCGTGGTCATCGACATTGGGACGCTGCTGCGACGGGTAGTCGACGAGGTCTTCGACGCGGACGTCGACGCGACGTACTCGACCGACCGGCACCTGCATCGCGTCCAGCTCACCGACCCGAGTGGCACGCGGCGCGCGGGCCTGCGTGCTTCATACGAGTGGCTCGATGCCACCATCTTCGACCTCGGTGTCTCTACAACGTTGTTCGAGTACGACGACGAGGAAGAGGCCAAGGAAGCCGTGCTGCGCGAGCTTGCGCTGGTCCTCCGCGCCTACCTCCGCGGTGAGGGGCGCGTCGAGCACAAGCGCGGTCTATTCCGTTCGCACTCGGTGCTGAGGATCGTGGTCGACAACCGCGAGTGGGTGTTGGGCCGCCGGTTGAGTCGCACACCCGACTGAGGATTGGCGGGCGGCGCGTCAATCTCGTGGGATGCCTCGGTCACCGCACTGTCCCAGAGTGGGCCGCGATGGGACACCACTCGGGTCACCGCTGAAGAGCGGGAATCCACCGCCCAAGGTAAACCGTCACCTCGGGGCCGGCGTCCTCAGCCGACCACCAGACAGCGGTGAGGGCCTGGGCGAACTGTGGATCCCGGCGCGCGAGGTCGTCGATGTCGTCGACGAGCGCGGCACCGTTGCGGGTGAGCAGATCCTCGAGCGGGCCAGCGCCAACGCGAGCGAGGTCGTCATCGGTCTCCGCGGCGCGGACGAGCGCCGCCACCAGGTGCAACGCCTCGGGACCACCGCTGCGGACACGGTCCTCGACCGCCTCCGCCGCAGCGACGGCAGGTCCGGGCTCGCCGAGTTCTAACGCCTTCCGCTCGGCACGACTGCCGACCGCCAGCCGCTGGTACCTCCACCAGCCGGCGACCACAGCCTCAGTCTCCAGACCATCCTGTGTCACCGGGCCAGTCTGCCCTTCGCTGTGGGACGAGGTGCCCTCAAGTTGGATGCTCAGAGACACTCGCCCTGATCCGACCCGGAGGGCGGCGGCTTCAACGCAGGTCGGGTGGGGTGCCCAGTCCCATGCGGCGCTGCACGGCGGCCATGAGGCCTGCGACGTCGTCGCGCGCTGCCTGGACGGGGTCGATATCGCTGAGGGCGTCGCTGGTCCGCTCGATCCGGGCGATCACCTTGTCCTTGCTGCGCCGCACGAACAGCCTGTCCGGCAAGTCGTGCCAGGCCCTCCACTCAATCTCTAGCACCGGAAGGTCCGCCGGGGCCCACCACTCGTGCCAGTCGGGTCCGCGGAGCTGCGCGAAGAGCGCGCTCAGGGTTTCCAAGTACTCGCGCGGCACGAGGCCGATGTCGCCCCCACCGAGGGGGCGGATCCGTCGTGCGGTCCTGTCGGGGGCGACCCACAAGACCGGCGGCGCTGATGCTTCGGCGGCAGGTCGAGCGGAGGCTGCGCTGGCAGCAGAAGACGACTCCGCGGAGCGCTGCCCGGAGGGCACCGTGCCTTCGGGGGGTCCTGCCGCCTCCGGCTCTTCGAGCCGCAGTTCCGTCGGGGATGGCTGGCCGATCTCCACGACGAAGATGCCGGTCTTGTAACCCAACGAGTCGACGCTCGGCACCACTTCGACGCGGTCGGGCCCGGCCCACCGCAGGGTCTTGGCCGCGCGGGCGAAGCCTTCCATCGTCGTCCAGGCGACTTGCTCCGAAGACGTGGCGCTCACCGATCCGTCGGCTGTGGCCACCTCGACGGTGAGCCGACCGAAGCCGTCCGTCATGGTGCGGAAGGTGCACCTGGCGCGCCGACGCCGTCCCGGGGCGGACTTCCAGTCGCTGGTCCAGGTGTAGGTGTAGTCCGCCGCCACGACCGCTGCCCGGGCCTGCTCAAAGGCCGCGAGATCCAACCCCCGGAACTCGGCCATGCCGCGCGCGGCCGCGTGCACGGCGTCGAGGGCGACCCGGCGCTGTTCCTCGACGCTCAGCGCGGGGAAGCCGGCGCCGACCCGAACCGCGGCCTGCTCGAACCCCTCGAACACCTTGTCGGTGCGGGTGGGCGACAGCACCACGGTTTGCTGCGCATCTGGTGTGCCTGGAACCAGGCGACGCTCCGTGTCGATGAAGATGCGCAGCGAGGAGACTCTGTGCTCTTGGCCGGCATCGGCCAGTGCGGAGCTGTAGACGTCGCAGATCCCACGAGAAACCTTCGCGAAGGCATCCCCGTCAGAGTCGCCTTCAACCCACGCGGTGCCCCACCACCCGGACATCGGGTAGACCTCGACGATGCGGAACCGCGGCACCGCTACCCCCCGTTGACGCACCAGCCGTTTCCGGCATTGTGCCGACAGGGCCGTCGCGGCTGCGCGAACGCGCCGACGAAGCACGTCGAACGGACTACGAGACTCCGTGCTCAAGTGGTGCCCGCGGGCAGGACACGGTGTGTCCCTACGTGGACCGCTCAGCGACATCGGCGTCCGGCCAGCTCAGAGGGCGGCCTATGGGACACCAGTCGTCCTAGGTCCTGGCGCGGGTTCCCGGGCCGTTGGCATTGCGCCAGTTGGCGTCCTGCCGTGGGGCTGTTCCGGAAACGACCGAAGCCGAGCGAGCCGACTCCCGCGACCGAGTCGCCGCTACACGCGTGGCCCCAAGTCGAGCAGCCGCCCGTCGAGTACCTGGGGATCGCGACAAGCGACATGGAGCGGCCGGACTTCACGCCCTACGAGTTCCAGACGGAGGGTGGGGTCTGGGGTTCGCCTCCACGACATGCAGTTCAGCGGGTTCGGCTACGAGGTTCTAACCGCCGAATTGACCATGCGTTTCGTCTACGCCGATTCTCAGTGGACTCCCCCCGAGGCCCGCGCGACCCCCGTCGCCGTCTTCCGGTTCAGTGGCGTGCAGGTCTGGCAGTGGGAGGACGACTACGACCTGTTCGAAACGCCAGTCGATGTGCGCGGTCAGGTCCGTTGGCTGGACTACCACTCGCCGACCAACGTGTTCTCTCTTGGCACCGTGAACACGGAGCTGCTGTTCTCAGCGCGCCGACTGGCCGTTCACCTGGAACCGCTGGCCAACGCCTAGCAGGGACAGTCACCCTTCATCCGGTCGTGAGAGAGCCGACTTCCGCGACGTCGTGGTACGGCTCGCCCTCGCAGTACCACCAACCCTCACACATGCCCATCACTCGGCGATGCTGTGGACAGACCGGCCATGTCTCGCCGAGGCTCCTCAGCACTTCTGCGGCCTCGGAAGCGACCAGCTCGTCCGCGTCAGCGTTCAGCCCGCCGATGACTTCATCGGGGCTCGCCTCCGAGGGCGCGACCCAGTCCTCGTCCTCGACTTCGGACTCCAGCAGCACTTGCTCGCCAACCACGCCGTCGGAGACGTGAAGGACGTAGTCCGGGTCTACAGAGCAAGTCCAGGGCTTCCCCGTCGTTCGTCTCAGATCGGCCTGCACACGTGTTGCAGCCGCCAACAGCCGCGACGGGTCCCTCAGCACAGCGGCAGGCTAATGCCGGCGGACCCCGCCGCTACTACCTCAGTCCGACCGGCAGGTGTCCATGTCCCTCAGTGGGCCGTTCAAGGACACGCAGCATGCTGCCGGCGCTGCATGAGGGGTGCGAACGTCGGCGGCCGCGACGTCAGGTGCCGCAGAAGGTCCGGTACGTGCTCGCGAAGCCGTCGGGGGCCGGGGCGGCGTAGCGCTCCAGACCCGGCCGCGCCTCGAACGGCGCCGTCACGGCGTCCAGCAGGCGGTGCAGCGGCACCAGGTCGCCGGCGGTCGCCGCATCGAGAGCCTCCTCGACGAGGTGGTTGCGGGGGACGCACACCGGGTTCACCCGGTCCATGGCGTCTGGGTCGGGACCGAGCGCGCGCCAGCGCGTCGCCCACTCGTCGAAGGCCGCCAGGTCGAGGAACAGGTTGCGCGCGGGGCTCGCGTCCCCGCGGGCGGCGGCACCGAGCGCGCGGAAGAAGGACGTGAGGTCGACCCGGTCCGCCTGGAGCAGCGCGACCAGGTCGCCGGTCAGCCCGGGGTCGGTGTCGTCCGCGGGCAGCCCCAGCTTGGCGCGCATGCCGGCCTCCCACGCGGCCTCGTACTGCGGCCGGAACCGGCCGAGCGCCTCGACCGCCGCCGCGATCGCGCGCTCCTGGTCCTCGTCGATCAGGGGGAGGAGGGCCTCGGCGAGGCGAGCGAGGTTCCACTCGGCGACGACCGGCTGGTTGCCGAATGCGTAGCGCCCACCGGTGTCGATCGAGCTGTAGACGGTGGCGGGGTCGTAGGCGTCCACGAACGCGCAGGGGCCGTAGTCGATCGTCTCGCCCGAGATCGTCATGTTGTCGGTGTTCATGACCCCGTGCACGAAGCCGACGAGCATCCAGCGCGCCACCAGGGACGCCTGGGCGCTCACCACCGCCTCGAACAGGGCGAGGTAGGGCTGGTCGGCCCGCGCGGCGTGCGGGTGGTGCCGGCTGATCGCGGTGTCGGCCAGGCGACGCAGCAGGTCGACGTCGCCGGTGGCCCGCGCGTACTGGAAGGTGCCCACGCGCAGGTGGCTGCGCGCCACCCGGGCCAGCACGGCACCCGGCAGCAGGGACTCGCGGCGTACCGGGCGCCCCGTCGCCACGACGGCCAGCGAGCGCGTGGTGGGGATGCCGAGGGCGTGCATGGCCTCGCTGACGACGTACTCGCGCAGCATCGGGCCGACCGCGGCCAGGCCGTCGCCGCCACGGGCGAACGGGGTGCGCCCGGAGCCCTTCAGGTGCAGGTCGCGCAGCCCGCCGTCGGTGTCGGACAGCTCGCCCAGCAGCAGCGCCCGGCCGTCCCCGAGGCGCGGTGAGTAGTTGCCGAACTGGTGACCCGCGTAGACCTGCGCCACGGGGGTCGCGCCGTCGGGGACGCCGGTGCCGACGAGGAGCAGCACCCCGTCCGGCGTCGCCAGCCACTCGGGGTCCAGACCCAGCTCGGTGGCCAGCGGTCCGTTGAGCACGAGCAGCCGCGGGTCCGGGGCCGCCTCGGCCTGCCACGGCAGGCACAGCTCGGGCAGGGATCGGGCGAACCGGTCGCCGAGGCGGACGGTCGGCGGCGGCGCGATGCTCACGCCCCCGACCGTACGTGCCTCCACGACGCGGGCCGCGCGGCTCAGCCCGGGAGCGGCCGGGTCGCCTCCTCGAGGAGTTCGAGCACGTGCCGGTACGCGTGCCCGGTCCCGCGGGACAGGCCGAGCTCGCAGGTGCGGTTGACCGAGGCGTACGCGGCGGTGGGGTGGCGCTGCACCGCCCGCGCCTCGGCGGCCGTCGCCGACGCGGTCAGCTCGGGGTGCAGCAGTCCCCGGTCGCCCGCGAAGCCGCAGCACAGCCAGTCCTCGGGCTGCACCACTTCATCGGCCGCCGCGGCGGCCACCCGGAGCAGCGCCGGATTGATGCCGAGCTGAGTGGACGAGCAGGTCGGGTGGACGGTGACGGAGGCCACCCGCCGGGCCGCGGGCAACCGGGGGAGCACGGTGGCGTCGACGAACGCGACCGCGTCGATCACGGGGATGCCCTCGTCGTCCAGCAGCCGGATCAGGCCCTCGGTGCAGGACGCCGCGTCGACCACGACGGGCAGCGCGCCGCCGTCGGACGCCGTCCGGAGGGTGGGCGCGACCTGCTCCCGCATGGCGGCGTAGCCGGTGGTGAGCCCCTTGGACTTCCACGGGGTGCCGCAGCACAGCGAGGCGATCCCGTCGGGCACCCGCACCGGGACGCCGGCCCGCTCGCACAGCGCGAGGAACGCGTCGCGGACGCCGGGGGCGCCCTCCGCCGGGCCGAACATCGTGGAGATGCAGGCGGGGAAGTAGACCGCCTGCGCGGCGTCGTCGGGCCGTGGTCGGCGGCGGCTGCCGCCGCGCGGGAGGTCCGGGGACCAGGCGGGCACGACCTCGTCGCCGAGCAGCGCCCGGCCCACCGCCGTCGCGCCGCGCGGCAGGGGTGCGGGCACGGCCTTCGCGACGGTGAGCGCGGTCGCGGCCGCACGCGTGGCGCCGTCCCAGTGCCGTGCCGCGGCGGCCCACACCTTCTGCTCGACCCGGCCGCTGTGCTCGGCGCGCAGCCGGCGGGTCAGGTCGCCGGTGTCGATCAGGACGGGGCAGGCGGTCTGGCACATCCCGTCGACCGCGCAGGTGTCGATCGCGTCGTACCGGTACTCGTCCTCGAGCCGGGCCAGCAGGTCGCCGTCGCCGGTCTCCCGGGCGCGGGCCATCTCGCGGCGCAGCACGATGCGGCGGCGCGGGGTGGTGGTGAGGTCCTTGCTGGGGCAGACCGGCTCGCAGAACCCGCACTCGACGCACCGGTCCACCTCGACCTCGACGGTCGGCGTCGACTTGAGGTGGCTGATGTGCGCGGCCGGGTCCTCGTCGAGCAGGACGCCGGGGTTGAGCAGGCCGTGCGGGTCGAGCAGCCGCTTGGTCTCCTGCATGACCTCGTAGAGCTCGTCGCCGTACTGCCGGCGCACGAACGGGGCCATGATCCGGCCGGTGCCGTGCTCGGCCTTGAGGGTGCCGTCGGCGGCGAGCACCAGGTCGACCATGTCGTCGGTGAAGCGCAGGTAGCGCTCGATGTTCTCGGGTGAGTCGAAGTCCTCGTTGAGCATGAAGTGGACGTTGCCGTCCTTCGCGTGGCCGAAGATCACGCTGCCGGAGTAGCCGTGCCGGTCGAACAGGCCGATGAGCTCCTGGCAGGTGGGGAGCAGCCGCGCCACGGGGACGGCGACGTCCTCGAGCAGCGCCGTCGTCCCGGACGGCCGCGCACCCGCGACCGAGGTGTAGAGCCCCTTGCGGATGTGCCACAGCGCGGCGCGGGCCGCCGCGTCGGTGCTCAGCGCCCCCGGGCTGGCCAGGGGCAGGTCGGCGAAGACCCGCACGGAGGCGGCGACCCGGTCGTCGAGCTCCCCGGTCGTCGGCTGCTGGTGCTCGACCAGCAGGGCGGCGTGGCCGCGCACGTCGAGCGCGCGCAGCTGCGCACCGGCGTCCGGCAGGTCCTGCGCGACGCGCAGGCTCGTGGCGTCGAGCAGCTCGATGGTCGCGAACCCGGTGTCCACCAGCGCGGGCAGCGAGCCGGTCGCGGCGGCCAGGTCGGGGAAGATCAGCAGCGCGGTCGCGGCGTACGGGTGGGCCGGGACGGTGCGGAAGGTGGCCGAGGCGACGAAGGCCAGCGTGCCCTCGCTGCCGACCACCAGGTGCAGCAGCACGTCGACGGGGCGGTCGTGGTCGACGAAGGAGTTCACCCCGTACCCCATGGTGTTCTTCAGGGAGTACAGCTTCTCGATCGTCGCGACCGACGACGGGTTGCCCCGCACGCGGTCGCGCAGCCGGGCGAGCCCTTCGTACACGGACGGCTCCAGCGCGCGGAGCCGCTCGTCGGCGTCGGGCGCGGCGGTGTCGAGGACGGTGCCGCTCGGCAGCACCAGGACGGCGGACTCCAGGGTCCGGTAGGTGTTGAGCTCGGTGCCGCAGGCCATGCCGCTGGAGTTGTTCGCGACGACGCCACCGATCGTGCAGGCGGACTCGCTGGCCGGGTCGGGGCCGAGCTTGCGGCCGTACGGGGCCAGCCGGGCGTTGACCGCCCGCACGGTCGCTCCGGGCTGCACCCGCACCCTCGTGCCCTCGTCGAGCACCTCGATGCCCCGGAAGTTGCGCCGGGTGTCCACGAGCACCCCGCCGGCCGTCGCCTGGCCGGAGAGGCTGGTGCCGCCGGAGCGGAAGGTGAGCGGCACGCCCCGGGTGGCGCTGACGCGCAGCAGGGCCGCGACCTGCGACGCGTCCCAGGGGGTGACCACGGCCTGCGGCACCAGCAGGTAGTGCGACGCGTCGTGCGCGAAGGAGAGCCGGTCGGACGCGCGGGCGGTCACCCCGCCGGGCGCGGCCCCGTCCAGCGCGGCCACCAGACCGTCGTCCGGGGCGAGCAGGTCGTCGTCCCGGTCGGCGGCCGGCGCCCGCCCGGTGCGCCGGTCAGCGACGGCCACGGTTCAGCACCGGCCCGAGCGGAGCGGCAGGGGGAGCGGTACTTCGCGGCAGGGCGACATGGTCTCGAAAGTAGCCTCCGTGGGCAGGCGGCCGTGCGCTCGCCGTCCGTGGCGGCCCACCCGGGGCCGGGCGCCGCGCCCGCTGCGCGGATCGGCCTGACGGCTCGATCAGGCGGGCTCGGGAACGCCGCCCGGGTCACCGCCGGGATCGTCCGGTGTGGCCTCGATGGGCGGCGGCGGGAGCGGCTGCGGTGCGTCGGGGAGGAGCTCGCCCGGGTCGTCGGGAACGGGCTGGTCGGGGTCGAGCTCCGGCTCCGGCTCGGGCAACGGCGCAACCATGCCACGAGTGAACCAGCGCGCCGGGGCATCCGCTGCTTGGCACGATGCGGTCATGGCATCAGCGGACACGGCATCGACCCGGGGCCCGGGGGCGCGGGGGGCGACGGCGTTCGTGCTCGGGGGCGGGGGAGTGCTCGGCGCGGCCGAGGTCGGGATGCTCCAGGCCCTGTTCGAGCACGGCGTCCGCCCGGACCTGATCGTGGGTACGTCGGTGGGTGCCATCAACGGCGCGCTCGTCGCCGCCGACCCCACGACGCGCGGCGTGGAGCGGCTGCGGCGGGTCTGGTCGGAGATGACCTCCGAGGGGATCTTCGCCGGGTCCGTGCTGTCCCGCGCGCGCACGCTGGTGCGGACCCGCACCCACGTGCACTCCCGCGAGCCCCTGCGCGACCTGCTGCAGGCGCACCTGCCCGTGCCGACCTTCGCCGAGTTGCAGGTGCCCTTCCAGTGCGTGGCGGCCAGCATCGAGCGCGCCGCCGAGCACTGGTTCACCGAGGGGCCGCTGATCGAGGCGGTCCTCGCGTCCTGCGCGGTGCCGGGCCTGCTGCCGCCGGTGGAGGTCGACGGCGAGCACTACCTGGACGGGGGACTGGTGCACAGCATCCCGGTGGGCCGCGCGGTGGCACTCGGTGCCGACACCATCTACGTGCTGCACGTCGGGCGGATCGAGCGGCCGCTGCGTCCGCCGTCCCGGCCGTGGGAGGTGGCGCTGGTCGCGTTCGAGATCGCCCGGCGGCACCGGTTCGCCGCCGACCTCGCGGAACTGCCCCCAGGCGTCCGGGTGCACGTCCTGCCCTCGGGCGAGGCGGCCGCACCGGCGGCCGGCGACCTGCGGAACCTGCGCTACCGCAACTTCGCCGACGTGCCCGGCCGCGTCGAACGGGCCCACGCAGCGGCGGGCGACTACCTGGACCGGCCCGTCGCGGCCGGGGACGGGGCGGCCTGAGGTGCTGCCACCCCGTTCCGTGCGCCGGTTGGCCGGGCCACTGCTGATCGTCGCCCTGGTGGCCGCGGTGGCACTGCTGCCGGTGCTGGTCGTGGTCGCGGCCGTGGCCTCGCTGTGGTTGCCCGGGCGGTGGCGCGGCCTGCGGGTGCTGTGCTTCGCCCTGGTCTACCTGGGCCTGCAGGTGGCCGGGCTCGTCGTGGCGGCCGTGCTGTGGGTGCTCAGCGGCTTCGGCCGCCGGGTCGGCGCCCCGGCCTACCAGGCGGCCCACTACACCGCGCTGCGGCTACTGCTCGACGTGCTGATGCGGGTGGCGCGACGGCTGTTCGCCCTCCGGCTGGTCACCGACGGCGCCTCCTGGTCACCCCTGGACGACGGGGTGCCCGGCTCGACGAACGCCATGGTGGTGCTCTCCCGGCACGCCGGCCCGGGCGACTCGTTTCTCCTCGTGCACACGCTGATGGACCGCGACCACCTGCGCCGGCCGCGGATCGTCCTCAAGGACGTGCTGCAGCTCGACCCGCTGATCGACGTCTACCTCAACCGGCTGCCCAACTCCTTCGTCGGGCCCGGCCCGGCGGCGGGTGCCGGCTCGGCCGAGGCGATCGCCGAACTCGCCCGGGGTCTGGGCGAGGAGGACGCCCTGCTGATCTTCCCGGAGGGGGCGAACGTCACGCCGCGCCGCCGGTTCCGGGCCATCCAGCGCCTGCGCGACCGCGGGCACGCGGCCGCGGCCCGTCGTGCCGAGGCCATGCGGCACCTCCTCCCGCCCCGTCCCGCGGGGGTCCTGGCCGCGCTGGGGGCCGCCCCCCACGCCGACGTCGTCTTCGTCGCGCACACCGGGCTCGAGCACCTGAGCACCGTGCGGGACGTGTGGCGGTACCTGCCGATGGACAAGACCCTGCACCTGCGCTGGTGGTTCGTCCCGGCTGCCGAGGTGCCGGACGGCGAGACGGAGCGCACCGAGTGGCTCTACCACTGGTGGGAGACCATCGACGCCTGGATCGAGACGACACAGGCGCAGGAATCGGCGAGGGAGGCCGCGGCGCGCCCGGGCCCGCGCCGGCTCGCCGGTCGTCGGTACGGGTTGCGCCGCTCGGCATGACGGCCGCAGGACGCTAGGATGGGTCCGGCACCGGCTCCAGGCAGGCCGTCGCCCCGTCCGGCGACTGCTGGTCCTGTGCAGTCGGGGCCCCGGCCACCGACTGGTGGTCGAAGTTCCCACCGTGGCGGGCCAACCGGCCCCCGGGGCGTCGATCTCTCGCAGATCCGTGGCGCCCGGTCGCTTCCGGAGCAGTCCGTCCAGGGCCTCTCCTCGCGACACCCGCCGCCCCGGATGCAGGACTGCGCAAGGGCAACCGCCCGCGGCAGTCCCGCCGGGGTATCGCAGAGGAGGAGTCCTTGGCCCGACGAGGCCAGAGCCAGGCGCGCTCTCGCCGTTCCGCCCCGCGCACCCAGCGGCGCGGCCGCGACGACGTCATCTCGGTGCTCGCGCGAGCCGTCCGGGAGGTCGAGGCGGCCGTCCAGCGCGGGCCCGCGACCCCCGCTGTGCGCACCAGGTTCCAGGCCGTCGCGCTGGTGGTGCGCGAGGAGCACGCGCGGATCCGGGCCGACGGGGCCGGCGGGGAGGCCCGCCGGGCGGAGCAGCAGAAGCGGCTGGACGGGATCGCGACGATCCTGGCGAAGACCGCCGTCCGGGATCCCGGTCTCCTCGCGCTCCTCGCCGACGATGCCGTTGTCTCCGACGCGGCCCGGTCGCTCAAGCGCGACATGCTGGCCGCGGCCGGCATCGAGACGCCGGCCGAGGTGCCCGCCCCGCCGAGGCAGGTGCCGACGCCGGCTGCGACCGAGCGACGGGTGGTGCCGCAGTCGGTGGTGTCCAGGCAGCTGGCCAACCCCTTCCTCGCCCCCGACTTCGACGCCGTCCGGCCGGCCCCGGTCCGTGCGCACCGCCTGGCCGGATGGGAGCTGCTCGGGCCGCTCCTGAGTTCCTTCGAACGCGCCGGCGCCGGCGCCTCGGCCTGCATGACCCTGCCCGCGCCGTCCTCCCTGCAGGCCCCGGGCGGTCTCGAGCTGATGCCGCACCAGGCGCAGGTGATCGCCGCCGCGGCCACCGGCCACCGCACCTTCCTGCTCGCCGACGAGCCGGGCCTGGGCAAGACGGCGCAGGCTCTGCTGGCCGCGGAGGCGGCGAACGCCTATCCGTTGCTCGTGGTCGTCCCGAACGTCGTCAAGACGAACTGGGCGCGCGAGGCGGGCCGGTGGACACCCCGCCGCTCGGCGACGGTGATCCACGGCAACGGCGAGACGATCGACGGCTTCGCCGACATCGTCGTCGTCAACTACGAGGTGCTCGACCGCCACGTCGGGTGGATCGGCGACTTCGGCTTCCGCGGCATGGTGGTCGACGAGGCGCACTTCATCAAGAACAAGACCTCCCAGCGCTCGCAGCACGTCCTCGAGCTCTCCGAGCGCATCCGGGCCCGGGTCGCCCGCCCCCTGCTGATGGCGCTGACCGGCACGCCGCTGATCAACGACATCGACGACTTCCGGGCCATCTGGCAGTTCCTCGGCTGGATCGACGAGACCAAGCCGCTCGGTGACCTGATGGATGCCCTCGAGGACACCGGGCTTACCCCCGCCGACCCCGGGTTCTATCCGGCCGCCCGCGCCTGCGTGGTCGATCTCGGCATCGTCCGTCGCCGCAAGGTCGACGTGGCCGCAGACATCCCGGCCCGGCGCATCGCCGACCTCCCCGTGGAGCTCGACGGGCCGGCCGGGCGGTCGATCCGGGCGGCCGAGCGGGACCTCGCCCGCCGGATGGTGGCGCGGTACGAGTCCGCACTCGCGAACCGCTCGTCCGACGCCGCCGTCGTGGGCATCGACCTCGACCTGGTGCGCCGGGTGGCCCGCTCGGAGCTGAAGGACGCGGCCACGAAGTCCGGCGAGAACGTGTTCAGCATGATGCGGCGGATCGGCCAGGCGAAGGCCGGCCTCGCCGCCGACTACGCCGCGCAGCTGGCCCGCAGCGCGGGCAAGGTCGTGTTCTTCGCCAAGCACGTCGACGTGATGGACGCCGCCGAGGAGGTGTTCACCACGCAGGGGGTCCGCTTCTCGTCGATCCGCGGCGACCAGACGCCGACGGCGCGGCAGAAGAACATCGACGCGTTCGTGAAGGACCCCGACGTCGCCGTCGCGGTCTGCTCCCTGACCGCGGCCGGTGTGGGCCTCAACCTGCAGGTGGCCTCCAACGTCGTGCTCGCCGAGCTGTCCTGGACCGACGCGGAGCAGACCCAGGCCATCGACCGCAGCCACCGCATCGGTCAGACCGAGCCGGTGACCGCGTGGCGCATCATCGCCGCGCAGACGATCGACGCCCGCATCGCCGAGCTGATCGACAGCAAGGCGGGGCTCGCCGCGCGGGCGCTCGACGGCTCCGGGGAGGACGTGTCGTCGTCCGACGTGCAGCTCGAGGCGCTGGTCACGTTGCTGACCGACGCGCTGTCCTAGCGACGTCCCGCACGGTCGGCTCGCCGGCGGGGCTGCGGGTGGGGTTGCAGGTGGGGTTGTCCGGAGGCGTGGAACGGGCGATCGTGGCGCATGGCGTCGAATCCCTCGTACGAGCAGTCGAAGCAGGTCGCCGAGGCCAGCCGCGAGACCGAGTGGACGCAGCCGTCCTTCGGCAAGGAGCTCTTCCTCGGCAACTTCCGCCTCGACCTGATCCACCCGCAGCCGGAGCTCGATGCGGCCGCGGTGCGCAAGGGCGAGGCGTTCCTCGACCGCCTCCGCGACCTTCCTGACCGAGCACGTCGACCCGCGGCAGATCGAGCGCGACGCCAGGATCCCCGACGAGGTCCTCCGAGGGCTCAAGGATCTGGGCGCCCTCGGCATGAAGATCCCGGAGGAGTACGGGGGGCTCGGGCTGAGCCAGGTCTACTACAACAAGGCGCTGGCCATGGCCGGCACCTGGCACGCGTCGATCTCGACGCTGCTGTCGGCGCACCAGTCGATCGGCCTGCCGGAGCCGCTGCGCGGATTCGGCTCCGAGGAGCAGAAGCGGGAGTGGCTGCCCAAGCTGGCCCGGGACCACGTCTCGGCGTTCCTGCTCACCGAGCCCGACGTCGGCTCGGACCCGGCGCGCATGAGCACGACCGCCGTGCCGACCGACGACGGCACGGGCTACCGGATCAGCGGCACGAAGCTGTGGGCCACCAACGGCGCGATCGCCGACGTCGTGGTGGTCATGGCCGTCGTCCCGAGGTCCGAGGGGCACAGGGGCGGCATCACCGCGTTCATCTGCCCCTGCGACCGCGACGGCGTCACGGTCGAGCACCGCAACGCCTTCATGGGGCTGCGCGGCATCGAGAACTCGGTGACGCGCTTCGACGACGTCTTCATCCCCACCGAGGACGTCATCGGGGGCGAGGGCAAGGGCCTGCGGATCGCCCTCACCACGCTCAACACCGGCCGCCTGTCGCTGCCGGCGTTCTGCTCGTCCGCCGCGAAGTACTCGCTCAAGATCGCGCGCGAGTGGTCGTCCGAGCGCAAGCAGTGGGGCCAGCCGATCGGCAAGCACGACCCGATCGCGCAGAAGCTGGCCTGGTTGGCGGGGACGGCGTTCGGGCTCGAGGCGATGCTCGACGTGTCCAGCCGCCTGGCCGACGACAAGCGCAACGACATCCGCATCGAGGCCGCGCTGGCCAAGCTCTACGGCTCGGAGCTCGGCTGGACCGCTGTCGACGAGATGGTCCAGATCCGCGGCGGCCGCGCCTACGAGACCGCCGAGTCGCTCGCCCGGCGCGGCGAGAAGCCGGTGCCGGCCGAGCAGATGCTGCGCGACATGCGGATCAACCGGATCTTCGAGGGCTCGACCGAGATCATGCACCTGCTGATCGCCCGCGAGGCCGTCGACCAGCACCTGCAGGTCGCCGGCGACATCGTCCTCGGCGACCTGGGCATCGGCGACCGGGCGAAGGCCGCGCGCCAAGGCGGGCGCCTTCTACGCGAAGTGGTTCCCGACGCTGACCACCGGCGCCGGGCAGCGCCCCGGCTCCTTCGCCGAGTTCGGCGGCCTGGCCAAGCACCTGCGCTACGTCGAGCGCTCACGCGCGCAAGCTCGCGCGCTCGACCTTCTACGCGATGGGCCGCTACCAGGCGCGCCTCGAGCAGAAGGGGCACCTGCTCGGCCGGATCGTCGACATCGGCGCCGAGCTGTACGCGATCTCGTGCGCCTGCGTCTACGCCGACACCATCGCCCGGGAGCGGCCCGACCGCCGGCAGGAGGCGTTCGAGCTGGCCGACCTGTTCTGCGGCCAGGCCCGCCGCCGGGCCGACCGGCTCTTCGACGAGCTGTGGGCCAACGACGACGACGCCCAGTACCGGGCCGCGCAGCAAGTGCTGTCGGGCCGCTACGCATGGTTCGAGGACGACGTGCTCGACCCGGCCGGCGAGGGCCCGATGATGCCGGCGCGCACGGGGCCGGCCGGCCAGCAGCCGAACGGGTCGCCGGCCGCGCAGGCACCCGCGGTCGAGGCCACGGCCGCCCGCTAGCAGGCAGCCTGCGCACAAGGCGATCGGGTGATCAGCCCGAGCTGCGCCGCGGGCCGCGGCGGCGGGCCCGCGATCGGGCGACCTTCGCCCGGGTCACGAAGAGCGTGATCAGCACCAGCGCCGACATGGTGACCAGCCGGTTGACGTCGACCGCTGGGCGCCACAGCACCTCACCGCCCTTGATGACGTAGGCACCAGCGGGCCGTGCGGCGACTCCGAAGCCGGCTCCCTGCCCCTCCTGCCCCTTCTCGTCGTGACCGCCGCCTCCACCCCCGGCACCACCGACGGCCGCGGCGGCGATGAACGTGACGCCGTCCTTCTCGTAGGGCTCGGCGAACACGCGCTTGACGGTGATCGCGTCGCGGGCTCCGCCGATGACCTCGTCCACGTTCACGGCGCCTCACCTCGTCCACGTTCACGGCGCCTCCTCGTACGGCTCGAACCGGTCTCTCGGTCCCGCGAGCCTCGCCGGGCCGTGCCACTGCCGGAACGTCCCAAGGTCCCTCGGACACCGTGCCGGAGGTCCGCCGCGCGGCGATGCCGCGTGGACGACGCCGGGGTGGCTCGTCACAGCGCGGTCGGCCAGTCCGCTCTGCCGGCCGCTTGCGCCTGGACGAGTCGCCCCGCGTGCTCGGCGCCGAGCTCTGCGGCCGGGACGGTGAAGGACGGCTCGAACAACAGCAGACTCAGCAGCTCACCGCGATCGGTGTCGCGGCCCCCGATCAGGCGGTCGAGGACCCAGAGATCCGTCCGGCGCGCCGCTGCGACCGGGGACGCCAGGGACTCGCGCAGGGCCCGGCCGGCGAGGAGGCCCAGCGCACCGGCCTCACCGGGCTGCGGCCCGGCGAACAGGAAGGGCACCTCCCTGGCCTCGGAGGGGCCGCCGCCCGTCGTCCGGACCGGGCGCCCCGTCACCAGGCCGTTGATCCTGGACAAGGTGTGCAGGTCCTCCACCATCCGGTCCGACAGCAGGGCCCGCAGGGCCAGCGACGTCACGGCGAACACGTCGGGGGAGTCGCCGTCCTGCTCTCGCTCCTCGGGCCAGGAGGGCGGATGCGTCGCCACCACGCCCAGCCGTGCGCACCCCAGCTTCAGCGCGGGCTTCAGGGGGACGTTCAGCCGGACGCCGCCGTCGACGAACCAGTCGCCGTGGCCGGGTGGCCGCTCCTCGGCCGCCGCCGGGTCGGCGTCGATGCGGATCGCCCGGAACGCCACCGGGACGGCGGCCGAGGCGAGCACGTGGTCGACCGTCAGCGTGGTGCGGACGTACCGGATGTTGCGGGCGGGGTCGTACTCGGGGGTGGTCACCGAGCTGTTGGCCTCGACGAAGACGACGGTTCCGCCCGTGCGGGTCGACGTCGCCGCGACGGCGACCGCGTCGATCGCACCGGACGCCACGTTCGCGTGCATCTGCTCCAGCGGCAGGAGCTCCGTCAGCGTCTCCCGTTGCACCCGTGTGTCGAAGAGACTGGGCAGTCCGATCGGCAGCCCGGCGAGCTGTCCGAGGTAGCGCCCCGCCGTGCCCGCGACACCCGGTACGACGTCCACGATCCGCGGCAGCGAGACCGACGCCCAGAGGTCCATCAGCCGCCGGGTCGCGCGGGACCAGCCTTCGTGCGCGAAGCCGGCGAGGCCGACCACGTTCAGGGCGCCGGCGCTCGTCCCGACCAGGACGTCCGGCGGTGCTCCGTCCTCGGCCATCCGGGGCACGAGGCCGGACAGCGCCCCGGCCTCGTACGCCCCTCGCGCCCCGGCGCCGGCGACCACCAGACCGACCCGGGCCTCCTCGCCCATGGCAGCCGACCGTAGCGGCCTGCGGCGGCCGCGGTCGCTCCCCGGGACTCCGGATTCAGGACCGCGCGAACGTGGCGGTGTCCCAGCGGGCCGGCATCCCCGGTCGACGGCTGTACTCGAGCCGGAGCAGACCCGGACGGGCGTCGAGGGTCTCGGCCAGCACGGTGCCGTACACCTGGCCGTCCCGCTCGTGCCTGACGACGAGGTCCGAGGGGTCGTCGGCGGGCGGCCGGCCCTGCACCAGGCGGCGCCAGCCGTCGGGGAAGGACGAGTCCGCGAACGTGTCCCGCCACCGTTCGGTCTTGCGGTCCTCCGGCCCGCCCGAGGTCACCATGTGCGTGCCCTCGGGGTGCTCGGTCTCGGTGAGCCGCTCGCCGTCGTACTCCCAGGTGGTCAGCCGGTCCCGCGTGGCCAGGACCAGGAGGAAGCCGGCCATCCCGGGGAGCCGGACGTGCGCCGTCCAGTCCGGCCCGTGGACGGCACCGAGCAGCGGCAGCACGCCCCGGCTCGGGGCGCCGGGAGCGGCCGCTCGCTCGTGGTGGCGGTTGAGCACGAGGGCCGTGACCCCCGTGCCGACCCGGGTCGCGCACCACGTGCCGCCGGCGGCGTGGTCGCGGCCGCCGACCACGTCGGGGAACTGCGGCCACCAGCGGCCGGGCACGTCGAAGTCGCGCGTCGTCAGCTCGTCGCGGATCGCGAGGATCTGCACCGGCCGGTCCGGCGCTCGTCGCACCACGACTGTGCACATGTGCTGCATCCTCCCGTGACGGCGCAGCCTCCCACCTGCTCGCCTCCCACCTGCTCGCCTCCCACCTGCTCGCCTCCCAGCTCTGGGCCACGACGAGGCTGCGCCGCGGGACGGACGACCACGCGCGCTGGGTGCTCAGGCCGGGCACGGGTTTGACGGTGGGGTACCTGAGCGAGAGGTGGGTCCGCGACCGGGTCCGCTCGGGCTCTCGACCCGGTCGAGACGCCCGTCGTCGTCGGGTGGAGCTGCGCGATCGCGCCGGCGGTCCCCACCCGCCGCTGCCCGTCGTCCCTCGAACAGGAAGGCACGGATTCGTGCGAGCAACTGTCATGTACGGCGCCGGTGACGTGCGGGTCGAGAACCTGCCCGATCCGACGGTGCAGGCCCCCACGGACGCGGTGGTGCGTGTGGTGCGCGCCTGCGTCTGCGGGAGCGACCTGCACCCGTACCACTCCATGCCGGTGTCGGAGCGCGGCCGGCCGATGGGCCACGAGTTCGTCGGCGTGGTCGAGGAGGTCGGCACCGACGTCGCCGCGGTCCGGCCCGGCGACTTCGTGATCGCGCCGTTCGCCTGGTTCGACAACACCTGCGAGTTCTGCCGCGAGGGCCTGACCACCTCCTGCCTGGACGGTGGGTTCTTCTCCGGGACGCAGGCCGAGGCGGTCCGCGTGCCCCACGCCGACGGCACCCTGGTGAAGGCGCCGGTGGGGGAGGACTCGGCGCTGCTGCCCGCGCTGCTGACCCTGTCCGACGTCCTGATCACCGGGCACCACGCCGCCGTGACGGCGGGCGTCGACGCCCGGACATCGGTCACGGTGATCGGCGACGGCGCGGTGGGTCTGCTGGCGGTCATGGCCGCCCGGCGGCTCGGCGCCGAGCAGATCATCCTGATGGGCCGTCACCGGAGCCGCACCGATCTCGGCCGGGAGTTCGGGGCCACCGACGTCGTCGCCGAGCGCGGCGAGGAGGGCATCGCGATGGTCCGCGACCTGACCGGCGGCGGGGGCACGCACGCCGTGCTCGAGTGCGTCGGTCACCTCCCGGCGTACGAGCAGGCCCTCGGCGTCGTCCGCGCCGGTGGCGTGATCAGCCGGGTCGGTGTGCCGCAGTACGACCAGGCCCCGTCCGGATCCAGCCTGTTCCGCCACAACATCACCCTCACCGGCGGGCCCGGGGCGCAGCGCCGGTACGTCGAGGAGTTGCTTCCTGACGTGCTCGAGGGCCGCATCGAGCCCGGCCGGGTCTTCGACCGCACCGTGGGCCTCGACGAGACCCCGGAGGGCTACCGCGCGATGGACCGGCGCGAGGCGCTCAAGGTCCTGGTCCGTCCCTGACGCCTGGGGGCCGGCTCGCCGCGATACGGATATCTGCGGTCATCCGGGCATGGATAGCCGCAGATATCCGTAGGAGGGCGCAATTCAGAGCCGAGGCGTGCGGCCAGCCTCAGC
Source organism: uncultured Actinomycetota bacterium (assembly GCA_963723745.1). Lineage (GTDB taxonomy): Bacteria > Actinomycetota > Actinomycetes > Mycobacteriales > Geodermatophilaceae > CAVRRZ01. The sequence continues at coordinate 212,402 of CAVRRZ010000005.1, read as the reverse complement.
CTCGGAACGGGGACTCACCCCCCGACAGCCGGATCGAGCTCAGGGCGTCGTGTCCGTTGCGAGCCTTGGTGACGAGGTAGCTCGCGTTCGCCTCCGAGAGGTGCACGGCCGTGGGAACCCGCGCTGCCACGGTGATGCCCAGCCGCTCGAGCTGCGCGGCCTTGTCCGGGTTGTTGCTGAGGAGCGCGAGCGTGGACACGCCGAGCGCCCCGAGCATCTGTGCGGCGACCGTGTAGTCGCGCTCGTCGGGGGCGTGGCCGAGCGCCAGGTTCGCCTGGTAGGTGTCGAGGCCGGCGTCCTGCAGTGCATACGCGTCGAGCTTGTCGTACAGACCGATGCCGCGTCCCTCCTGGCGGAGATAGAGCAGGTAGCCGCCGGAACGGGTGATCCGCTCGACCGCCTCCCGCAGTTGGGGGCCGCAGTCGCAGCGTTGGCTGCCGAAGGCGTCCCCGGTCAGGCACTCGCTGTGCGGGCGGACCAGGGGGACGGCCGACGGGCTGCCGCACGTGAACGCGACGTGCTCGCGGCCGTCGGCCAGGCCTCGGAAGCTCGTGACGAGGGCCGTGGTGGCGTAACCGTCCGGAAAGCGCAGCGGTACCCGGACCTGGGTGCGGATCGCGGCCTCGGGCGGGCGGGCAGCCATCAGCTCGTCCCGGCGGCGTGTTCGTGGCAGAACCGCTCGGACATCGCGTACCGGAGCAGGGCCACGTCGCCGATCTGGCGGACCCCGGCCAGGTTCGCCCTGCGGGAGGCATTCCAGGGGAAGGGGCCGTTGCCGACCACCCGGGGCGCGCGAGAGTCGCCCACGAACAGCGGAGCCACCACGAGCTGCAGTTCGTCGACGAGGTCCGCGGTGAGGAACTGGGTGAGCACGGTCCCGCCGCCCTCGACCATCAGACGGTCGACGCCACGGGCCGAGAGGTCCTCCAGTACGGCCGCCACGTCGACGTCTCCCGCCGGACCGGTCTCGACGACGGTGGCGATCGCACCGAGCCGGGCCCGGACGACGGCTGCGGCGATGCTGGGGCAGTAGACGATCTTGTCCGAGTCCCCGGTCGTGAAGAAGGCTGCCGTCGCGGCCAGGTCCCCGCGCCTGGTGAGCGTGACCTTGGCCGGCGATGCGGGCAGCCCGCGGACCAGACGTTCGGCGCGCCGGGACGCCGAGCGGACCAGCAGGCGCGGGTTGTCGTTGCGCACCGTGGCGGCGCCCACGAGGATCGCGTCGCAGCGAGCCCGCTCCGCGTCGACCCGGTCGAAGTCGTCGGCGTTGGACAGGCGCAGGCGGGTCACGTCCGTGCTGTCCAGGTAGCCGTCGATCGACATGCCGCAGCTGAGCAGGGTGTAGGGCCGATCAGCCATGCGCCGCACCGTCCTCTCGGGCTCCACTGCGCACCACGTCGTCCGGCGGTGCGGGCCGGCGGCCCGCCGGCCGGACGGCCCGCCGCCGCGACTGCCGCCGGTCGGCGAGCAGCAGGACGGCGCCTGGAAGCACCGCCACCAGCGTCAGCGCGCCGAAGGCGGTGGCCACGGCCGCCCCCGCGCCGGCTCCCCACTGGGTGGCCGAGAAGATCCACGCGGCCGCGCCCTCGCGGGGCCCCCAGCCCCCGACGTTGAGCGGGATCCCGGCGGCCAGCAGGACGATCAGAGCCAACGGCAGCAACTGCTGCGGGGTGCCGTCCACCCCGGCGGCACGGGCGGCGAGCAGGAACACGCCCACGTGCCCGCCGACCACGAGGAGGGACGTGATCAGGACCGGCCGCACGGTCGGCGGCCGCAGCAGCACGCCGCGGCCCTCGACCGCGGCTGCGTGGAACGCCCCGGCCAGGCGGACCGGGCCGTGTCGCACCATCCCGCGACCGCTGAGCAGCAGGATGCCCGCGGCCGCGGCCCCGGCCGCGACCAGGGCGGGCGTCGCCGCCTGCACCGGCGAGGGGAGGGCCAGCAGGACCACTACGGCGACCCCCGCCTGGACCATCTGCCCGGCGACCCGTTCCCAGAACACGGCGCGCAGGCCGCACCCGAGGTCCCCGGCATCGATCCCGTGCCGGAGCCCGCGGTGGACGTCGCCGAGCACGCCGCCGGGTAGGACGCTGTTGAGCACCTGCGAGCGGTAGTAGGCCGCAGTGGCATCGGCCATCGGCAGGCCGGCCCCGAGCGCCTCGGCCACGACACGCCAGCGCCATGCCGAGAAGAACGTCGTCAGGGCGCCGATGGCCATCGCGGCGAGAAGCGTGCCGGGACCGAGTCCGCGCAGACCGTCCAGGAAGGGGCCCGGGCCGACACGCCACACCACGACCGCGAGGATCAGGACACCGCCGAGGAGGCGTGCCGCTGCCCACGCACGTCGTCTCACGCCGACCGGCCTCCGTCCGTATGACTGGCAACACGGACATGCGGGTGATCCGGTTCAGCCCCGACCGCTGCCAGAACGGAGCCGATGCACTCGCCGGTCCTGCGCCAGTCCGGCAGCGACTCCCGCCTGCGGAGCGCGGCGCCGCGCAGTCGACGGCGCAGTCCACGGTCGACGAGCCAGTGGGTGAGCGTGGCGGCCAGCGCGGCGGCGTCCTCCGGAGGGACCAGGAGACCGGGCACACCGTCGGGCGTCTGCCCCAGGGCCTCCGGGATGCCGCCGACCGCGGTCGCGACCACGGGCACGCCGGCGGCCAGGGCCTCGGGCACGACCATTCCGTAGGTCTCCGCACGCGAGGGGACGACGAGCAGGTCCGCGTCCCCGTAGGCAGACCCCAGTGCCGCCCCGGTGCGGGCGCCGGGCATCCGCACGCGATCGGCGATGCCGGCCGCCGTGGCCTGGCGCGCCAACGACGCCACGAACGGCGGGTCCCGGTCGAGCGGCCCCACCAGCGCGCACCGCCAGGGGAGGGCGTGCAGGCTCCCCAACGCCGCCAGCAGCAGGTCCTGACCCTTGAGCGGCGAGAGCGCTCCGACGCACAGGAGACGCCCACCGCTCGCCGAGGGACGGCTCACGGGCGCCGGGTCGGTGCCCGGGCGGACGACGTGCACCCGGTCCGCCGCCAGCGGATACCGCTCGAGCAGGCCCGCACGGGTCCACGCGCTGGTGGTGACGACGGCCCTCGCGACGGCGAGCACCGCCGACTCGTCGCGCTCGGGGACGGCCCCGCCGCCGAACACCATGTGCACGACGACCACGAACCGGAGCCGCCTCGAACGCGGCACGAGTACCTGGCCGGCCGCAGCGGCCACCAGCCCGTCGACGAGGACGGTCGCGGCGTCCGGAAGGGCGTCGAGCACCCCCGCCAGCGACGTCCGCGCGCGTGCGTCGGGCCGCGGCCACGCGCCTTCGGCGGCGAGTTCGGACACGCTCCATCCGGCGTCGCGGAGCTCGTCACAGATCTTCCGGTCGTAGCGGTTGCCGCCACTGACTCGCGCGGGGTCGTCGATCCCGGCCGGGACGACGACGTGGACGCTGCGCACGGCTGGATGCCGCTCAGAGGGGGCGCTCGAAGGTCGCCCAGGCGACGTGGGACTCGTGGAGGGTGACCGCCAGAGCTTCCAGGGCGCCCCCGCCGGGACCGAGTGCGCCGTCGCGGATGCGCAGGGCCAGCCGGTCGGCGATCACACGCGCCAGCGCCTCGGTCGTCGTGTTCCGGCCGGCGAGGTCGGGATCGTCGTCGAGGTTCCGATAGGTCAGCTCACCGAGCACCGCGCGCAGCAGTCCGGCGGCGGCGCCGATGTCGACCACCAGCCCGTCGTCGTCCAGCCCGGCACGGCGAAAGGCGGCGTCGACGACGTAGGTGGCGCCGTGCAGTCGCTGGGCCGGGCCGAACACCGCGCCGGTCAAGCTGTGCGCGACCATCATGTGGTCGCGAACCGTCACGCTGAACAACGGGCGTCCTCCTCGTCGTAGGCGATCGTGTGGCACAGGCCCGCCAGCCGGCCGTCGGCCAGCCGCGCCATCACGTCGGGCAGGTCGTCGAAGGGCGACGACCCGGTCAGCAGCGCGTCGAACGCCGGGTCGCGCAGCAGGTCCAGGGCGAGGACCAGGCGGTCCCGGGCGCTCCGCGACCCCTGGCGCGCCGGCGCCACGGTGCCGACCTGGCTCGCGCGCAGCCCCAGGCGGCGCGAGTGGAAGGCCCCGCCGAGGGACAGCGTTACCTCGCGGTCGCCGTACCAACTGAGGTCGAGCACGGTGCCCTCGGCCCGGAGCAGGTCGAGGGACAGCTGCAGCCCCGCCGCAGTCGCACTGGCGTGCACCACCAGGTCGCGTCCGGCCGTGGCAGTGGAGGGCACGGCGAAGGGCACCCCGAGCCGCGCGGCCACGTCGGCCCGGCCCCTGTCGACGTCGACCAGCTCGATCTCGGTGCACGGGAACCGCGCCAGGAGTCGCGCCACGCAGCACCCCAGCATCCCGGCCCCGACGACGGTGACGCGGTCACCGAGCAGCGGAGGGGCGTCCCACAGCGCGTTGACCGCGGTCTCGACGGTTCCGGCGAGCACGGCGCGCCGGGCCGGGACGCCGTCGGGGACGGGCAGGACGGCGGCCGCGGGAACCACGTAGGCCGTCTGGTGCGGGTGCAGGCAGAAGACCGTGCGAGCGAGCAGGTCTCCGGGACCGTGCTCCACGACCCCGACGCTGAGGTAGCCGTACTTGACCGGCCCCGGGAACTCCCCCTCCTGGAACGGGGCACGCATCGCCCCCTGCTGGCTCTCGGGCACCTCGCCGCGGAAGACGAGGGTCTCGGTTCCGCGGCTGATGCCCGAGTGCAGGGCGCGGACGACGACGTCCCCCGGGCCGGGCACGGGGAGCCGCACCGCACGGATCTCCCCGGCTCCCGGCGCCCGGACCCAGAAGGCGCGGACCGGTTCGGGCTCGGCGTTCACCGGGGCGGGCGGAGCGTCTGCCGTGCGGCGGGCGAGCCGAAGGCGTCGAGGAACTGGTCCCGGAAGGCGTCCATGCGCCACACCGGCGCGCTGGGGCTCGGCAGCAGCCCCTCCTGCCAGTTCCAGGCATCGATGCGATCGAGCACGGCGGGGTCCGAGGCCACGAGGGAGATGGGCACCCGGTGGGTGGCGTCGGGGCCGCTGACCAGCGCGATGGGCTGGTGATCGCCGAGCAGGACGAGGACGAGATCGTCGTCGGGCAGGTCGGCGACCCACGAGAGGAGCGCCTCCAGGGAGTACTCGATGGACTGCCCGTAGAGCCGCCGGACCGTGTCGGGGTCGCGCAGGGCCTCCTGCGGCGACAGTCCCCGGGCGGGCATGGGGTCGAAGACGGAGCCGTCTCCGAGCTGGTCCCAGGGCACCATGGCGGGCAGCGGCGTCCACGGTTGGTGCGAGGAGACGAGGTCGATCTCGGCCATGAGCGGGCGGTGCCCCGGGGTGAGTTCCAGGCGCGAGAAGGCGGCCAGGGCGTACTGGTCCGGCATGACCGCCCAGCTGAACCTCGGTCCCTGGTAGCCGAGGTCGTGCCGACCGTACTGCTGGTGGAAACGGTAGAAGGACGTGCCCTCGGGCCACGGTTCGTCATTGGCGGGGCTGAAGCCGACGGTGCGCCAGCCCGCGTCGCGGAAGGCGCCGCTGAGCGTGAGCCGGTCGCTGTCCAGGAGCTGGTCGTAGTGCGCCTGGTTGTCGACCCACAGTCCCGACTGCAGGGTCGCGTGAGCCAGCCAGCTCGCGCCACCGAACGTGGGGGAGTCGAGGAAGGCGCTGCGCGCTTCGAGCCCGGCCCGGGCCAACCGCGTGGTGCCGCTGCGCAGGACGGCGGTGACGCCGGGAGCGACGTCGGCGTGCTCGAGGGCGACCTGCCCGTAGCTCTCCACGAAGACGACGAGGACGTCCGCGCCGCGCAGGCCGGCCAGGGGCTCCGGGTCGGCGAGCGCGGCCCGGGGGTCGGGGGAGCGCCTGGCTTCGTCGAAGCGCTGCTGGTCCTGCAGGGTCGCCCGGACATCCCGGCCGTGCGCCACGGCCAGACCCGCGGCGCCCGTCGAGGCGATGGGCCCCGCCGCGGCGACCTGCAGCGACAGGGCGGCACACAGCGCCCACACCCCGGCCAGGACGGCGACTCCGCGCGCCGAGCGGCGCCGGTGCCGGGCGGTGGCGCCGCTGAGCCGGACGGTCGACGCGATGACCACGACGATCAGCAGCGCGAGGGCCAGACCGGCCAGGGCGAGGACGGTGGTGGTCGCGGCCGTCCCGACCGAGTCGCGCACCACGCCGATCGCCGGCCCGAACGAACCCCAGTCGAACAGTGGGTTGAACGGCCGGCCGAGCTGGGCGGTGAAGCCGGCGTCCAGGAGCTTGACGACCGCGAGCAGTCCGAGGGCCAGTCCCGCCGCCCACGCCACGATCCGCCGGGGCCGGGCGGGAAGGAGCAGCCCGATCCCGACCAGGACCAGCCCGTCCAGCGGGATGCGGATAAACGCTGTCGGGGTGAGGTGGTCGAGCCGGTTCGGCGCGACGAGGACCGCCCAGACGACAGCTGCCGCGACCACGGCGGTGACCAACCGCAGTGCCCGGCGGGTGCGCGGGCCGGCTCCCGAGCGGTACAGCCAGATCACGCTGCGGCCGAACGACTCGGCCAGCAGGAGCAGGGCGGCGGCCAACGCGATCATGCCGACCGGGCGGGGCAGCACCCCGGAGACCGCAGCGGTCAGGACGACCCCTTGGACAGCGGCGACGACCTTGCCCCAGTACCGCGGGGGCAGCGGTGCGGCCAGCCACCGGACGATCCAGCCGGCGACGAGGAGCACGTATCGGGCGGCGCCGATCGCCAGTACCCAGCCGCCGTAGTCCCGCGCGACTGCGACGCTCAGCACGAGGATGAGAAAGGCGTCGACCTCGCCGTCGAACCGGGCCCCGAAGGGTGTGACGGTCCCTGTTCGGCGCGCCACGCGCCCGTCCACGGCGTCGAGCAGGAGCGCGACGGAGGAGAGGACGACCAGCGCGGTCACCTGCAGCGGCCGGTTCCAGGTATCGGCCACGAGCCCCGCGACCCCGGCGCTCAGGAGCGCCCGCGTCAGGGTGATCCAGTCCGCCGGCAGGATCTGCTGCCCGCCCCCGAACCGCCCGGCGACCAGCAGTGCGGTTGCTGTCCAGCCGGCGGCCAGGCCGATGCCCCAACCCGCGGCGCCGAGGCCGGTGGTCGCGGACAGGACGCCGAGAAGGATGGGCGTTGCGAGCGAGCCGAGGGCGGCCGCCAGCCGGAACGAACGCACGGCGCCTCCGTGACGATCCGCTGCCGTCACCCGGGATCACGGATCCGCGGCCGCGACGGTTCACCGGGCCGCGGTCGACGCGCCGACCCTCCGGTACCACCGCGGCGCTCTCCCCGCGACGTCCAGCTGGTGGGCCAGGTAGACCAGCTCACCGCCGGCGAGTTGTCGGCGGCGGACGGCGAGCCAGTCGGTGAGGCCGTCCGGCGCCGCGGGGCCCTCCAGCTCGTGCTGGATCGTCTGGAGGACGGCCGCGAGGAAGTACGCCTCGTCGTCGGGGTAGGTGCCGTCCGGGCCGGCCAGGACGACCCAATCGGACGCGCCCGCCGACAGAGGGGGCACGCGGGCGGCGCGCAGGTGACCGAACAGATGGCGACCCGTGCGGCTCTCCCCGGCGGACCGGCCGTAACGGACGCGGTCGTCCATGCTCCGGTGGTAGGCGCCCAGGACGTCGTCGTCGTGGGGGTGGTCGGGCTGGAAGACGCTCTCGCCGTCGAAGTTGATCGTGAACCAGTAGACGCCGTCCGGGACCAGCAGCCGCAGGAGGCCGGGCAGGGTGGCCGGCACGTCCACCAGGTCGAGGAAGGCGTTGGCGACCAGCAGATCGACGGGTGTCGCGAGCCCGGTCTCCAGGTAGCCACCCAGCTCGGCCTCCACGAGCCGCACTCGTAGACCGCCGAGCTGCATGCCGTCCGGGAGCTCCCGGGCCGCCAGGCCCCGATCGCGCGCCCATGCACAGAGCCACGTGCGCGAATCGAGCAGCAGCTGTCGATCGACGTCCAGGAGCGCGTACTCCCCGGAGGTGACGACCTGCCACTCGAGCAGGCGCGCCACCATCGTTCCCATACCGGCTCCGACCTCCAGCACCCGGCAGGAAGGCGACGGCATCATGCGGCGCAGATCGTCGAGCACGCGGCGATTGAGGGCCCGGTCGTCGACGCTTCTCTTCGCGGCCAGGTAGCGGGCGTAGGGGTAGCTCATCGCTTCTGGGCCACCAGGGCGAACTTGCGCACCCGTCCGCAGCCCAGCCAGTCGCTCCACAGCTCGTGCGCGGCGATCAGGTCGGTGAGGGCCTGCGGCCCGATCCGGCCGGCGATGGCAGGTGCGTCGGTTCGGAACTGCTGCAGCAGCGCCGTCGCGATCGCCTGATGGGAGGCGCTCCACTCCTCCTGCCAGGTCACCGTCAACCCGACCTCGCGCAGCAGGGCGGTGATCTCCGCGTGCTCGACGAGCCACACGGTGTCGGCGGCCGGCATCCGGGCTCGCTCTCCCGGCGTGAGTGGCGAGCCCTCCTCGAGGGTGAAGGCGAAGCGGCCTCCGTGCTCCAGCACGCGAACGACCTCGCGCAGGAGAGCGCTCTTGTCGGAAAAGGCCAGCATGGTCTCCAGCAGGAGCACGACGTCGAAGCGGCCCTCCGGCAGCGGCGGAACCTGACGGTGCTCGAAGACGCTCGGCAGGTCACCCGCCAGGTCGCGGGCGATCTGCACGGCGATCGCGGAGCAGTCCAGCCCCAGATAGCGACAGCCCAGCTCTGCCACGATCAATCGACCGGGACCGGCCACCCCGCAGCAGAGGTCGAGCACCGACACGCCGGAGCCGATACCCGCACGGCGGCTCAGGCGACGGATCTCGCCGGCGCGCAGAAAGCTCTCCTGACCCACGTACTCGCCCGCAGGGTAGGCGGCTTCCCGCGCCCGCTGCAGTCCGGCGAGGAACGCGGCGCGCGGATCCTGTTCCACCGTTCGGTGCGCACGGCCACGCCCTGCTGCGAGCCCGTACGGGCCGGCGGGTGGCCGTCCTCCACCCGCTCTCTGCGGACGACGGTCGTCGCGCTCGGTGAGGGCGGGGTCCATCGTGCCTCCGTGACTGCCTGTGCACAGTTCCACGGATCGGCGGCCGAGGTGGTTCAGCGTCCAGCGACGGCGAGCGGGACGACACCGCGAAGGTTCCGCCGCCGGCCGGGCGAACCCTCGTGCGGTCAGCCGGGTCGCCCGGCACCCCGCCGCACGGCGACGTGCCGGTACTCCAGGAGCGCGTTGAGGTGCTCCTCGGCCCGGGTCTGGCGATCGAGGTTCTGGCGGTTGCCCATCCTCGCGGTGGCCGTGCGCGCGAGTCGCAGTTCTCCGAGCGCGGACCAGATGAGCCGGTCGAGCATGACGAAGTCCTCCCGGGGCGGAGCGGTCGTTGTCATCGGGGGCCTCCCTCGGGGGTGAACCGTGCTCCTTGCCGTGTCGTCCGGCTCCGTCCGGAGTTCGGGGTGCGAGGTCCGGGACGGCGACGCGTCGCCGTCCGGGGACTGCAGCCTGACGTCCGCCGTCGCCGCCGGCATCGTCCCGGAGGGACGAGTGCCCGACCGGGAGGTGGACGGTTCAGTCGTAGACGACCGACGTGCGCAGCACGAGGTCCTGGACGGAGCGGTTCTCCTGGCTCACCAGCACCCACACGAGTCCGATCGGAAAGATCGTGCAGGTGAGGGCGCGGGCGGCGCAGCGCCCCCAACGGAGCCTGGCGCCGCCGTCGTCGGTCACGCGCAGGCCGAGCAGTCGATCACCGTAGGTGCCCCCGACGACGGCCCAGGTGATCGCGAAGTACACGGCTTGGATGCACAACCCCAGGAGCAGCAGCAGCGTGGCTGACGGCAGGGGGAACCGGAAGCTCGCAGGACCCAGGAGGAACCGGACTGCCGCCGCGGCGACGTAGGCACCGCCGAGGATCAGGACGACGACGAGGACGTCGATGCTGTTCGCGAGTAGGCCCAGCTCGCACTCGAGCTGCTGGGCGAAGCCATGGACCAGCGAGGCGCCGCCGAACACGAGGACGCCCTCGGCCAGCACGTCCGCGAGGGCCTGTGGGGGGAGGTCGTCGAGGCACGCGGTGAGCGCCCGGACGACCTCGCCGACGACCGGCCGGACGGCGGCAGCCACCTCCGCCGCCTGCACGGTCGCCAGCCGCGCCCGGCCGGTCCCGCCGTCGCGGCCGTGCACCACCATCGGGCCGTTGTCCGTCGCTGCGGAGAGCACCTTGACCCGCTCCGCCTCCAGCTCGCTGACGTGCAGCTGGTGCTGCTCGCGGAGGTAGCGGGCGACGGCCACCGTCATCTCGTCACCGCCGACCTTGCTGGTCCGGTGGGCGAGAACCCCACCGAAGCAGAAGGCCACCGCCTCGGAGGTGCCGCCGCCGACGTCCACGACCATGTGCACACGCCGCTCGAGCGGGTCGAGGCCGCAGCCGACCGCGCCCGCGACCGGGTTGTCGAGCGCTGTCACCGGGCGGATGCCCGCGTCCTGCGCTGCCTCGAGGAGCGCGCGGGTCTCCAGCCCGGTGGAGTCGGCGGGCACCCCGATGACCGCGCGGACCGGGCTCCAGGGCCGGCGTCCCGCCCGCGCCAGCACCGCCCGGAGGTACAGCCGGGCGGTCTCCAGATCCGTCACCACCCCGTCGTGCAGCGGCCGGACCGAGGCGAACCGGGACGGGACGCGTCCGAGCAGGTCGGCCGCTTCTCTCCCGACGGCTTGGAGCTGTGGTCTGCGCCCGCCACCGTGGCGCACCAGCATGACGCTCGGTTCATCGAAGACGATGCCGCGGCGGACGTGGCTCAGCACCGTGTTGGCGGTGCCCAGATCGATGCCGAGATCCATGCGCGGACTCCTGATCTGCGGGGCATCAGTCTGGGGCCGCGGCGCGCCCTGGTCCATGCTCTCGAGCGCCATGCTCTCGAGGAGCCGGTGAAGGGGAGAGCGCGGCCGCGGCGGACCGGGTGACAGAGGCCGCCGATGCCCGTCCGTTCGCCGACGGTTCGACAGTTCGACAGGCGGATGCGTCTCGCCTGGTTCCAGCGACTAGCGTCGGGTGGCGTGGGACACCGGACCTCGGACGACGAGACGTCGGCGCTCGCCCCGCCGATCCCGTCGTTCGCCTCGCTCCGGCGCGGAGGACGGCCGTCCCCGGCCGACCTGCTGGTGTCGGGACAGCCCCGGACCGTCCAGCCCGACCCTCCGTCGCCTCGCCCCGCCCGGCCCGCCGAGTGGGCCGACCTCTGGCGCCTGGGCCTGCGGGTCGCCCGCTGGTGCGCGCGGCAGCCGATCACGGCGGTGCGGCGCCTCACCGGCTGACGCTCCGGTGCCGGTGGTCGCCATTGACCGCGCCGGACATGGTTGTCGCCATGCAGGGAGCAGGTCGACCCTCGGCATCATGGCCGGAGCTCGAGAATCCAAGTCGTCCGTCGAACAGGTGCCGACTGCGACCCGCAGGGTCGACCTCGCCTACTACGAGAGGGAGCTCGCCCGGCTGCAGGTGGAACTGGTCAAGCAGCAGGAATACATCCGCGCTCGTGGCCTGCGCGTGGTCGTCATCTTCGAGGGCCGGGACGCCGCGGGCAAGGGGGGCGCGATCCAGCGCATCACCGAGATGCTCAACCCGCGGTTCGCCCGGATCGTCGCCCTGCCGGCACCCAGCGACGTGGAGAAGGGCCAGTGGTACTTCCAGCGGTACGTCGCCCATCTGCCGGCCAGGGGGGAGATGGTCCTCTTCGACCGGTCCTGGTACAACCGCGCCGGGGTCGAACGGGTCATGGGGTTCTGCACCGACGAGGAGTACGTGGAATTCCTCCGCTCCTGCCCGGAGTTCGAGCGGATGCTCGTCCGGAGCGGGATCTCGCTGATCAAGTACTGGTTCTCCGTCAGCGACGCCGAGCAGGAGCGGCGCTTCCAGTCGCGGCTGAAGGACCCGACCCGGCGCTGGAAGCTGAGCCCGATGGACCTCGAGGCACGCACCCGATGGGTCGAGTTCTCCCGTGCCAAGGATGCGATGTTCGCGAGCACGGACATCCCCGAGGCGCCGTGGTGGGTGGTGGACGCGGAGGTCAAGAAGCGCGCCCGGCTCAACGTCATCCATCACCTGCTCGGCCAGGTGCCGTACGAGGACCTCACCCCGGTGCCCCCGAAGCTGCGCCCACGGCCCAAGGTCAAGGACGATTACGTCCGGCCGCCGATCGCGATGCAGAAGATCGTCCCCGACGTCGTCCCCTGACCGGACGCGCGTCATGCGGCCGGCCGAGGTGCTCGGCCTGCCCGGCCTCACTCCGCGTGCACCGCGCGCAGGATGTCCAGTTGTGCAGCACGGCGACCCGGCAGCACCGCGGCGAGCATGCCGGCCAGCCCGGCCAGCACGACCACGAGCGCAAGCGTCGGCCAGGGGACGGAGAAGAGGCTCAGCCCCTCGTCCTCCAGCGCGGTCACCAGCGCCCAGCCGAGGAAGAGCCCGAGCAGCAGCCCGACCAGCGTCCCCTGGATCGCGATGATCACCGACTCCCAGCGGATCGTGCCGCGCAGCTGATGGCGGGTCATGCCGACCGCCCGTAGCAGCCCGATCTCTCGGATGCGTTCCACGGTCGAGAGCGCCAGCGTGTTTCCGATGCCCAGCAGCGCGATGACGATCGCGAGGCCGAGCAGGGCGTACACCAGGGCCATCAACGGCTCCAGCGGCGCGTAGACGGACTCGGCGAACGCCGCCTTGTCCATCGTCTCGGCACCCGGGTAGCCGGTGACCACCTCGTCCACGGCGGCGCGCGCCTGCGCCAGGGTGGCATCCGGGGAGCTCTGGACGAGGACCTTCCAGTCGACGTCGTTGGCGACATTGGCGGCGTAGGTCGGGGTGCCGACGAAGTACGTGCCCACGGGCCCGTTCGCCTCGAGCTCCTCGCCGTAGATCATCGCGACGGTGAGTTCCTGCGGACCGGTGTCCTTGAACACCACCGGCACCGTCGAGCCGAGGCCGAGCCCCTGCTCCCGAGCCGTCTCGTCGTGGACGGCGATGGCATCGGGCGCCAAGAGCGCCTCGGCGGTGCCCTCCTGCGGCTGCAGGTCGAGCAGGCCGAACACCGTGGCGGGGTCGACCGCGCCGAGCAGCACCGAGCTCCCGTCGATCTCGGCCGGCGCGACCCGCAGACCGGTCACCGCAGCCACCTCGGGCAGCTCGCCGAGCCGCGCCGCGAGCGACGGGTCGATGCCACCGTTGAAGCTCGCGCCGGAGTCGACGACGAGGTCGGCGGTGAACGCCCGGTCGATGGTCGCGTCCACGGTCGCCCTGGTCGAGGCCATGAAGACGTTGACGATCACCACGATCCCGACGCCGAGCATCAGCGCCGTACCAGCGGCCGCCGTGCGCTTCGGGTTGCGCATCGCGTTCTCCCGCGCCAGCTCCCCGCGGAGGCCGCGCAGCCGCGGCAGCGGCGCGCTGATCACCCGGCTGAGCGGGAGCGAGATCGTGCGGCCGAGGGCGTAGACGCCGAGGAAGACGGCGGTGCAGCCGAGCCCGAGGAGAAGGCCGCCGTTGGGCAGGTCGCCGAACAGGCCGGTCAGCGTCGCGGCCAGCCCGACGGCCAGCGAGGTGCCGCCGACGACCATGCGCGCCGGCGAGCCGTAGCCGCTGCTGCCGACGACCTCGGACGACATCGCGGCGATCGGCGGCACCTTGCCGGCCTTGCGCGCCGGTGCGATCGCGGCGACCAGCGTCACCAGGATCCCGGCCGCCACGGCGACGACGACGGTCCGCGGCGCCAGCACCAGCCCGCCTGCCGGGATGCCGAAGCCCAGCGCGTCGAGCAGTGCCTTGAGCCCGGTGGCGATGCCGACGCCGGCGAGCAGGCCCAGCGCCGAGGCGAGTACCCCGATGGCGAGGGCCTCGATCAAGACCGACGCGAGCACCTGCCGGCGGGTCGCGCCGAGCGCGCGCAGCAGCCCGTTCTGCCGGGTCCGCTGCGCGACCGTGATCGAGAAGGTGTTGAAGATCATGAACGCCCCGACCAGCAGCGCCACGATCGCGAAGAAGTTCATGAAGTAGGTGAAGAACGACATCGCCTCTCGGGTGAACTCCTGGTTCTCCTCGACGATGGTGGTTCCGGTGACCGCCTCCACGCCGGCCGGGAGGACCTCGGCCAGCCGCGCGGTGAGGGTCTCCTGGGACACGCCCTCCTCGGCCACGACGGAGATCTCGTCCCACGTGCCCGGCTCGGCGAGCAACTCCTGGGCGACGCTGTGGTGGAAGGCCACCATCGTCGCCCCGCCGATCGTCTCCGCGTCACCGAAGGCCATGGTCCCGACGACCGTCTTCTCCACCGGACCCGCCTGGACGAGGACGGTCATCGACTCCCCAAGGGCGATCCCCGACTTCTCCTGGCTCGGGCCGTCCACGACGACCTCGTCGGCGGACTCGGGCGCCCGGCCCGTCGTGATGACCAGCGGGTTGAGCCGGTCGTCGTCGGACCAGGTGAGTCCCATCGTGGGTCCGCCGCTCGCCGGATCTCCGAGCGCGACGCCGTCCTCGCCGGTCATGCGTGCGTAGCCGAGCACGGACCCCTCTGCCGCGAGGACCCCGTCGACGCCGCGCACGTCGTCGACGAGCGCGTCGTCCACCCGGGCGCGCTGCGCCCCGGAACTCATCGGACCCTCGAACTGCTCCTCGCCGCGGACGACGGCGTCGATGCCCGCGTAGACCTCGCCCATGACGTCGTCGAACGTGCGGGCGACGGTGTCGGTGAGCATGAGCGTCCCGGCGGTGAACGCGACGCCGAGCGTGATCGCGAGGGCGGTCGCGAACAGGCGGAACCGGTGGGCCACGAGCCCTCGGAGAGTGATCCACAGCATCGTCGGTCACTCCCCGAAGCGCTTCATCCGCTCGAGCACCCGGTCCGGCGTGGGCTCGTGCATCTCGTCGACGACTCGGCCGTCGGCGAGGAACAGGATCCGGTCGGCCATGCTCGCCGCCATCGGGTCGTGGGTCACCATGACGATGGTCTGGGCGAGCTGGTCGACGGCCTGGCGCAGGAAGCGCAGGACCTCGGTGCCGGCCTTCGAGTCCAGATTCCCGGTCGGTTCGTCGGCGAAGATGATCTCCGGCCGGCTGGCCAGCGCGCGGGCGACGGCGACGCGCTGCTGCTCCCCGCCCGACATCTCGGCCGGACGGTGGTCGAGCCGGTCGGTGATGCCGAGGGTCGAGGTGATCCTGGTCGATCCATGCCTGGTCACCCGTGCGCCCGGCCAGGCGCATCGGCAGGCCGATGTTGGCTCCGGCGCTCAGGGTCGGGATCAGGTTGAAGGACTGGAAGACGAAGCCGATCCGGTCGCGCCGCAGCACGGTGAGGTCGTGGTCGTCGAGGGTGGACAGGTCCTGGTCGCCGACGAAGGCCGAGCCGGAGGTGAGCGAGTCGAGGCCGGCGATGCAGTGCAGCAGGGTCGACTTGCCCGAGCCCGACGGGCCCATGATGGCGCCGAACGCCCCGGTGGGGAATTCGACGGTGACCCCGTCCAGCGCCCGCACCTCGGTCGATCCCTTGCCGTAGACCTTGCTCGCGTCCACGGTCCGAGCGGCGGTGCGCGTCTCGGAGCTGGGCCGCGTCGGTACAACGGTGGCAGCCATCGGAACCCCTTCCGGCGATGCCGCGGTTCGTCCGGGGGCGCTGCCCTCGGGGGCCCCACCTGACCCTCGGGCCGTTGTGGCGAGGAGCCATCGGCGGACCCGGACAGCGTTGGTCCTGGGCGACCGGACCCACCAGTGACGTATGTCATCGCCGACGCGTCGCTGGTCCCTGGCGACGTGCGACGGAGGGCCCGTGCCTCGCCTCGTGCCGTTCCCCGAGCCCGGCGCCGGACGATCGCGTCGGAGGCTCTGGTGCAGCGCCCCACAGGGGGGCAAAGTTGAACGGTCATCGACTTTCGCCGGGAGTCGCAGGCCTCCCGGCAGCCGCTGCCGAGTTCTCATCACCGAGGCAAGGAGCCGAGATGAGCAGCTGGAACGCCATGTCCTACGAGGCCAAGGACACGATTCTCCGGGTGGTGCGCGCCGAGGGCGACCAGTTCTTCGAGCTGGTCGACGACGATGCGGTCTGGGAGGCGCCGACCGGTGCCGGACACTGGCAGGTCCGCGACCTCGTGGCGCACATCGTCGACACCACCGAGGCCTACTTCGTGGCCTTCGACGCGGCCCGCAGCGGCGGCGAGATGGACCCCGCCTACGGGCTCCCCGGCATGGCGGCCCGGGTCGACGCCCAGGCTCGAGCACTCCGCAGCGAACCCCGGGCGGCGCTGGTGGAACGGCTGCGCGCCGATCGCGACAAGATGATGGAGATCTTCGAGGCCCTGTCCGAGGACGACTGGACGAACCTGCTGGTCTCCCACTTCTACATGGGCCCGCTTCCGGCGTTCTTCTACCCGGCGTTCCAGCTCATGGACTACGGGGTCCACTCCTGGGACGTCCGCCAGGGCACCGGCCGCGCGCACGGGCTCGACGGCGAGGCGGCCGACCTGCTGACCCCGTTCATGTTCGTGTTGTGGAAGTACACCGTCGCTGCCGGGAACGCGGAGCCGTGCGAGCTCGGGATTCGGATCACCAGCGGGCCGAACGCGGGCGACACCCGCGTCTCGGTCGGCCCCGGTGGCATGGACTACCAGCCGGGGAGCGTCGACGACCTGTCCGCCGTCCTCGAGTTCGACCCCGGCAGCTTCGTGCTCACGGCGTTCGGGCGGAGCAACGCCGGCACCATTCGCGGCGACCGCACCGTGGCCGACCGGTACCTGAACCTGTTCTTCCGGATCTAGCCCCAGGCAGGTTCGCGGGGCCGGGCACGAATGGTTGCGGCGGAGCGCAGCTGCGGTCGTGAGCGGGGGACCGGCCCGCGGGGGCCCTGTGGCCGGATCGACGGTCTCGGGACCGTCTCGTGCAGGCGGTGGGTCGTCTGGTTGGCTATGGCGGTTTCCGCCCCCCTGCCCGAGGGACGACGATGTCGATTCTCAGCACGTTCGCCGAGGCTGTGACCACCGGCCGGATCGAGGTCATCGACCTCACCGCACCGCTCTCCGCCGACACACCGGTCATCCAGCTGCCGCCGCAGTTCGCCCAGAGCGCCCGTTTCGAGCTCGAGGAGTTGAGTCGGTACGACGACCGCGGCCCGGCCTGGTACTGGAACAACTTCCGGACAGGTGAGCACACGGGCACGCACTTCGACGCGCCCAACCACTGGGTCACCGGCCGGGAGGGGGACGACGTGGCGTCGGTGCCTGCGCGCCGGCTGGTCGCTCCGGCCGCCGTCCTGGACTTCTCGGCGCAGGCAGCCGACGACCCCGACTTCCTGCTGGAGGTCGAGCACGTGCGGCAGTGGGAGGCCGAGCACGGCCCGCTGCCGGAGAACGGGTGGCTGCTCTACCGCACCGGCTGGGACGCCCGCTCGGCCTCCCAGCAGGACTTCCTGAACGCCGATGACACCGGGCCGCACACCCCGGGTCTGTCGCCGGCCTGCGCACGGTGGCTGGCCGAGGAGTCGCCGGTGATCGGCCTGGGTGTGGAGACGGTGGGCACCGACGCCGGGGCGGCGCACTCGTTCGACCCGCCCTTCCCGTGTCACGCGGCGCTCATGGGGAGCGGCAAGTACGGGCTCACCCAGCTGCAGAACCTCGCCGCGCTCCCGCCCACCGGAGCGGTGATCATCGCTGCCCCGCTGCCGATCGTGTCCGGTTCCGGGTCCCCGTCGCGCGTGCTGGCGCTCGTCGACCGCGGATGAGCCCGGCCGACGGCACCGTCGCCGATGCCGTCGGTGCCACCCTCGTCGCCTGCGGCGTCGGCGCCGTCTTCGGTGTGGTCGGCTCCGGCAACTTCGCGGTGACCAACGCGATGGTCGCCGCCGGAGCCCGGTACGTCGCGGCGCGACACGAGGGCGGCGCCGCCACCATGGCCGACGCCTTCGCCCGCACGAGCGGGGAAGTGGCGGCGCTCAGCGTGCACCAGGGCTGCGGGCTCACCAATGCCCTGACCGGGATCACCGAGGCGGCCAAGAGCCGCACGCCGCTGGTGGTGGTGACGGCCGAGGCGACGTCGCCGCGGTCGAACTTCTTCGTCGACCAGGTAGCCCTCGCCGAGGCGGTGGGGGCGGTGCCGATGCGGGTCACGACGGCCGAGGACGCCGTCGCCCGGAGCGTAGCGGCCGTCGCGACCGCTCGAGACGAGCGACGGGTCGTCGTCCTCAACCTGCCGCTGGACGTGCAGACCCGCCCGGCGCCGTCCACGGAGCGGCCGGTCGGGGGAGCCCCGTCGCCGGTGGCGCTCGACCCGGCGGCGGTCGAGCGGCTGGCCGGGGCGCTGCGGGCCGCGCGCCGCCCGGTGTTCGTGGCCGGGCGCGGGTCGCGGGGCCGGGGTGGGCGCGCGGCGCTGGAGGAGCTGGCGCAACGTTGCGGCGCGCTGCTGGCGACCTCTGCGGTGGCCAAGGGCCTGTTCCGGGGGAGTGCCTGGGATCTTGACGTGTCCGGGGGATTCGCCACGCCCCTGGCCGCGGAACTGATCGGGGGCGCCGACCTGATCGTCGGGTGGGGCTGCGCGTTGAACATGTGGACCATGCGGCACGGTCGGCTCGTCGCCGACGACGCCGTCGTCGTCCAGGTCGACGTGGCGGCCGACGCCATCGGTGCCCAGCGCGACGTCGCGTTCGGGGTGGTCGGTGACGTCCGGAGGGTCGCCGAGGCGGTGGCGGCGCAGCTCGGCGAGCCGCGCACCGGCTACCGGGCGCCGGAGGTGCGGGCCGAGCTCGCCCGGCGCGGCCGGTGGCGCGACGAACCGTTCGAGGAGGCCGGAGAGCCCGGGTTCATCGACCCGCGGACGCTGACCATCGCGCTGGACGACGTGCTGCCGGCCGAGCGGGTGGTCGCCGTGGACTCCGGGAACTTCATGGGCTACCCCAGCATGTTCCTCGACGTGCCCGACGAGCACGGCTTCTGCTTCACCCAGGCGTTCCAGTCGGTCGGGCTCGGCCTGTCGACGGCCATCGGCGCCGCCCTGGCCCGGCCGGACCGAGTACCGGTCGCCGCACTGGGCGACGGGGGCACGCTCATGGGCGCCGCCGAGCTGGAGACGGTCGTCCGGCTGGGGCTGCCGATGGTGGTCGTCGTCTACGACGACGCGGCCTACGGAGCGGAGGTGCACCACTTCGGCCCCGACGGGCACGTCCTGGACACGGTTCGCTTTCCGGAGACGGACTTCGCGGCGATAGCGCGCGGTCACGGATTCGACGCTGTCACGGTCCGGAGCGTCGAGGACCTCGCCGGCGTGGCGTCCTGGGTCGCCGGCCCGCGGAGCGCACCCCTGCTCGTCGACGCCAAGGTGGCCCGCAGCCAACCGGCGTGGTGGCTCGAGGAGGCCTTCCGGGGTCACTGACCCCGCGGCCGAGACGCCCGCACCCCCACGCCGGTAGGTTCGGGCCGTCGGGCCCGCGGAGGAGACGCGGGGTTCGACGCGGCCGCGCCGGGGCCGGCCGCTCACCCGTTCTCGGGCGCAGGAGCTCCTCCATGACGGCGATCGACGACTTCTTCGCAGATCTGGAACGCCGTGGACACGAACCGATGCTCAGACGGCTCAGCGCGACCGTGCGCTGGGACATCCTCGACGGCGACCACACCGAGCACCGGCTGGTCCGGATCGACCACGGCGACCTCCGGGTGGCTGTGAGCGACGAGCCCGCCGATTGCGTGATCACCGCGGAGCGCGCGGTCTGCGACGACGTCGTGATCGGTCGGACGAGCGCGCTTGCGGCGCTGCTCCGGGGGGCGGCTTCCGTCGACGGGGAGTTCGAGCTCATGGTGCTGGCCCAGCGGCTGTTCCCGCGCACGCCGGGCGCCTCGGCGGGTCGCGCCGTCACCCCCGGGGGAGGGCGGCCGTCGTGAGCACGGACGTCGTCCGGATCCTCGACGGCAGCACGTTCGTGGTCTGCGACAGGCGGGGCGACATCGAGGTCTCGCCCACCGACCCGACCGGGCTGTTCGCGTTCGACACGCGGTTCCTGTCGCGGTGGGTGCTGACGGTCGACGGCGAGCGGCTGACCGCCCTCTCCACCGACGACCTGCAGTACTTCGAGAGCCGGTTCTTCCTCGTCCCGGGCACCGGCACGGTCTACGTCGACGCGAAGACCACGGTCATCCGCAAGCGTGCGGTCGCCGACGGCTTCCTCGAGCAGCTGACCGTGCTCAACCACGACGTGAAGCCGGTCGAACTGACGATCCGGATCGAGGCGGCGGCCGACTTCGCCGATCTGTTCGAGGTGAAGGACGCCCTCCAGAAGAAGGGTTCGTACTCCGTCGAGGCGGTGGCGGGGCAACTGGTGATGAGCTACCGACGCGGTACGTTCCACCGCAGCACGACGGTGATCTCGACGCAACCGGCCGAGGTCGACGAGCACGGGCTGACGTTCACCATCCACGTCGAGCCGCACGGCTCCTGGAGCACCGAGCTGACCATCCGCGCGGTGCTCCTGGGACCCGGCGAACGCCCCTTCACGTCAGCGGCGGCCGCCGATGACGTGCGGCGGGAGATGCGCGAGGACCTCGAGCGCTGGGTCGCCCGGGCACCGCGCTTGACGTGCGATTCGGACTCCCTCGTCGCGACCTACCGGCGGAGCCTGATCGACCTCGCGGCGCTGCGGTTCTCGCCGATCATCGCGGGTCCGCACAGCCTGCCGGCGGCCGGTCTGCCGTGGTTCATGACGATGTTCGGCCGCGACAGCATCTTCACGAGTCTCCAGGCCCTCCCCTTCGCTCCGGAACTGGCCCGGACGACGCTGCGCGTGCTGGGTGACTGGCAGGGGAATCGTGTCGACGACTTCCGCGACGAGGACCCCGGCCGCATCCTCCACGAGGTCCGCTACGGCGAACTGAGCGCGTTCCAGGAGCGACCGCACACCCCCTACTACGGCAGCGCCGACGCCACGCCGCTGTACGTCGTCCTGATGGACGAGTACGAGCGGTGGACGGGCGACGCCGAGCTGGTCCGCGAGTACGAGCAGGAGCTGCGCGCGGCATTGCGCTGGCTCGACGAGTATGCGGACCTGCAGGGCAACGGCTACGTCGCCTACCAGCGGCGGAACGAGGAGACCGGCCTGGAGAACCAGTGCTGGAAGGACTCCTGGGACGGGATCTCGTACCACGACGGTCGGTTGCCCGGATTCCCGCGAGCCACCTGCGAGCTGCAGGGGTACGCCTACGACGCCAAGATGCGCGGTGCCCGCCTCGCGCGGGAGTTCTGGGACGACCCCGCCTACGCCGAGGACCTCCAGCGGGCGGCGGCCGACCTCAAGAACCGGTTCAACCGCGACTTCTGGATCGAGAACGGTCAGTACTACGCCCTCGCCCTCGATGCCGACGGGACCCGGGTGGACGCGCTGTCGTCCAACATCGGCCACCTGCTGTGGAGCGGCATCGTCGACGACGACAGAGCGCCGGCGGTCGCCGGGCACCTCCTCGGCCCCCGGCTGTTCTCCGGCTGGGGGGTGCGCACGCTGGCCGAAGGCGAGGCCCGGTACAACCCGATCGGCTACCACAACGGCACCGTCTGGCCCTTCGACAACTCGTTCATCGCTTGGGGGCTGCGCCGCTACGGCTTCCCCGTCGAGGCGGCCCGGGTCGCGGCGGGCAATCTGGACGCCGCGGACTTCTACCACGGCCGCCTGCCCGAGGCGTTCGGCGGCTACGCGCGCACTCTGACCAGATACCCCGTCGAGTTCCCCACGGCCTGCAGCCCGCAGGCCTGGTCCACCGGGGCGCCGCTGCTGTACCTGCGCACGATGCTGGGCCTGGAGCCCTACGGGGACCACCTGGTGGTCGAGCCGGCGGTGCCGGTCGGCATCGGCCGCATCGAGCTGCTGGACATCCCCGGACGGTGGGGCCGGGTCGACGCGTTCGGCCGCGGCCTGCTCGAGGTCGGCACCGGCGCCGACGGTGGGTCATCGACGCGGCCCGCGGCTCCGGTCCGCCACGTTCATCCCTGAGCGTGGCGG
This sequence comes from uncultured Actinomycetota bacterium, assembly GCA_963723745.1. Lineage (GTDB taxonomy): Bacteria > Actinomycetota > Actinomycetes > Mycobacteriales > Geodermatophilaceae > CAVRRZ01. The sequence continues at coordinate 190,406 of CAVRRZ010000005.1, read as the reverse complement.
GCCGTCAGGGCCCGAGGACGGCGCGGCCGCGCACCTTGCCGGCGTCGAGGTCGTGCAGGGCGTCGACCCTGGCTGGTGCCTCGGCAGGATGACCGATGGAGATCCCGACCCAGGACGGGTAGGGCAGTAGGGGACCACGCCACTCCTCGGCAGGACTGCCCACGAAGGAGCCCCCGCATGACCGCACCCACGATGCGCGCCGTCTCCCTGCCCGACGGCGCCGCCGCCCCGGCCCTCGGCATGGGCACCTGGTATCTGGGTGAGGACCCCGACGGGCGCGACATCCAGCTGGACGCTCTTCGCACGGGGATCGACATCGGGCTGACGCTGATCGACACCGCGGAGATGTACGGCGACGGCGCTGCCGAGGAGCTCGTCGGCCGGGCGATCGCCGGTCGGCGGGACGACGTCTTCCTGGTCAGCAAGGTGCTGCCGCACCACGCCACGCGCCAGGGCACGGTGGACGCCTGCCAGAGGAGCCTGCGCCGGCTGGGCACCGACCACCTGGACCTGTACCTGCTGCACTGGCGCGGCCGGGTGCCGGTCGAGGAGACCGTCGCCGCCTTCGAGGCGCTGATCTCCCGCGGGCTCATCCGTTCCTGGGGCGTGAGCAACTTCGACGTCCCGGACCTCGACGAGCTGGTCGGGCTCCCCGGCGGCGCCCGGGTGCAGACCGACCAGGTGCTCTACAACCTGGCCCGGCGCGGCCCGGAGTACGACCTGATCCCCTGGTGCCGTGCCCGGCGCGTGCCCCTGATGGTGTACTCGCCCGTCGACCACGGCCGGCTCCTCGAGCACCGGGCCGTCCGTGACCTGGCCGCGGAGAAGGGGGTCACCCCGGCCCAGCTGGCCATCGCCTGGGTGCTGCGGCTGCCCGACGTCTTCGTCGTCGCCAAGGCCTCGACCCGCGCGCACGTCATCGAGAACCGCGCGGCCCTGGAGATCGGCTTCAGCCAGGCGGAGCTGGACCAGCTCGACCGGCTCTTCCCACCGCCGTTCAGCAAGGTCCCGCTCGACGTCCTCTAGATCTTCCGGAGCACGGGTCGAGGTGACAGGTGGGGCGCTCGGCTGCGCTGTCGTCAGGGAGTCTGGCAGAGGGCGTTGCGGGCGGTGATCGCGTGCAGGACCTGTCGGGGGCTGCGGCCGCGCATGTAGTCGCCGTGGTTGCGGCGACGGCCGTTGTAGTCGGCGACCCAGGTCTGCAGCGCGGCGTCGAGGTCGCTGATTCGGTCGACTCGTCCGCGGTGAAAGAAGGGCCGGTAGAACTCCTGCAGCACGGTGCCCTGGACGCGTTCGCAGACGCTGTTGTGGTTCGGGCTGCGCGGTGGGGTGCGGTGATGGTCGATGCCGAGATCGGCGGCGTGGTCCCGGAATGCGCGGCCGATGAACTCCGGGCCGTTGTCGGTCAGCACGCCGGTCAGCTCGACGTCGATCTCGCCGAGGGCGGCGGAGACCTGGTCCAGGAAGCGAGCGGCGACCGGCGCGCCCTTGTCCCCGACGATTAGCCGGACGACCAGCCAGCGGGTGGCCACGTCGATCGCGGTGAGCTGGTAGACCGCGCCGACGCCCTTGAGCTTGCCGACGTAGAAGGTGTCCAGGCAGACCAGCTGCCCCGGGTCGCTGGCGGCCAGGCAGAACCCGAAGGGTCCTTCCAGGGCCGCGTCGGTCAGCTGGCCGCTCTCGGCGGCGGTCAACGACGCCAGCGCCGCGATCCGCTGCCGGCGGGTGCTCAGGTTGTGCCGGCGCAGCACCTTCTGGATGCCGGAGGCCGAGCGGTGCACCCCGGCGGCGGCGAGGTGGTCGACCAGCTGCCGGGCGCCGAGCGTGGCCTTGGCGACTGCAGTGGCCAGGATCGTGCTGACCTCCTCGGCGCTCATCGCGTTGGGCATCACCGGCGGGCGGCGGTCCTTGGGCATCAGCGCCGACAGCCCGTACTTCTCGGCCTTGGCCACCCACCGGTAGTAGCTGGTGCGCGAGACGCCGGCGGCCTTGCAGGCCGCGGTCACGTCGGTCAACGCGGCCTGCTCCAACACATGGGCACGCCGAGCATGGATGATCTGGTCAGGGGTCACGGGGAGGGTCTCCTTCTGGTCACCGAAGCAACCGAAGGCTCCCACCCCGTGACCCCCTCAAGATCGAAGAGGTGTCACCTCAACCCGTGATCAGCAAGCTCTAGATGTTCTGACCACGGACGTTGGTGACGGCGGGCGGCGTGGGTCGATGACATGAGGAAGACCTCCGGGTGAGGTGTGGAGCTGTCTAGGAACCGCTCCTCAACCCGGAAGTCTTCGTGTCCCACGCTAACGCCACCCTGACCCCGCGCGGCCGTCTGCTGCTGGCCCGCTGTGTCGTCGTCGACGGCTGGTCGCTGCGCCGGGCCGCCGAGCGGTTCGGGGTGTCGGTGACGACGGCCAAGCGCTGGGCCGACCGCTTCCGCGCTCTGGGGGCGGCCGGCATGACCGGGCGCTGCTCGCGTCCGCATCGCAGCCCGCGGCGCACCCCCACCCGCGTCGAGCGGCGGATCCTGGGGCTGCGGGTGACCCGCCGCTGGGGTCCAGCCCGAATCGCGTTCCACCTGAAGCTGGCCGTCTCCACGGTCGGGCGGGTGCTGCGCCGCTACGGCGCGCCGCCGCTGCGCTTCACCGATCCGGCCACCGGTACCCGGATCCGCGGCAGCCGGCCCGCGCCGGTCCGCTACGAGCGGGAGAAGCCCGGCGAGCTGGTGCACATGGACGTGAAGAAGCTGGGCCGGATTCCCGATGGCGGCGGGCACCGGGTGCACGGCCGCGCGGCCGCCCAGAAGATCAAGAAATCCACGACCCCGGGCTACGCCTATCTGCACCACGTCGTCGACGACCACTCCCGGCTGGCCTACTCCGAGATCCTCACCGACGAGCGCAAGGAGACCGTGGTCGCCTTCTGGGCCCGCGCGCAGGCCTGGTTCGCCGACCGCGGCATCACCGTGCAGCGGGTGCTGACCGACAACGGCTCGGCCTACCGCTCGAGGCTGTTCGCCGCCGCGCTCGGAACGGCGGTCACGCACAAGCGGACCCGGCCCTACCGGCCGCAGACCAACGGCAAGGTGGAGCGGTTCAACCGCACCCTGCTCGAGGAGTGGGCCTACGCGCGGCCCTATGCCAGCGAGGCCGAGCGCGTCGCCGCCTATCCGGACTTCCTGCACCGGTACAACCATCACCGCGGCCACACCGCACTCGGCGGACAACCTCCCGCCGCCCGCGTCACCAACCTGGCGGGTCAGTACATCTAGATCACTGAGTCCGGATGCCGGTCGGGGTGACGTCCGGTCCTGCACCGGGTGACGGGAGCACGACGTGCTGAACCTCGGGTTCACCCTGGCGATCGGCCTGCTGCTGGCGTTCCTGCACGTCTGGTCGCCCTACGTCCACCCCGGCAAGTACATCGACTCGAGGTACTGGCTGCCGTTCGCCGACGGCATCTCCATCACCTACATCTTCCTTCAGCTGCTGCCCGAGGTCACGCACCTCGCTGACGAGGAGCTGCATCCGGACGAGCCCTATGTCCTGAGGTTCTCCGGGTGGTTGGAGGCGCTCTCCGCCTGGGGCGAGCAGAACCCCTTTCTTCCCCTGCTGGTGGGGTTCGCGCTCTTCTACGGGCTGGAGAGAGGGTTCGAACGACCCGTCGACCACGGGGCCAGCGACGGGGCGGCGCGTCCGGTGCACTTCTGGGTGCACATGGTCGGCCTGTCGCTGTACAAGGTCCTGTTGGGCTACCTGATGGGCCAGATCACCAGCGTGTCCGGCCTCCTCATCTTCGCCTTCGCGATCACGATGCATTTCCTGGTGATCGATTTCCACCTGCTGGAGATGCACCGCTCGGCCTACCACCGGATCGGTAGATGGATCCTGAGCGGCGCCTTCCTCGTCGGATGGATTCTCAGCACGCAGGTGGAGATCGCCCCCGAGGTGCTGGCCATGCTGGTCTCGTTCGTCGCGGGCGGCGCCGTGCTGATGGTCATTCAGGACGAGTTCTCGGAGAGAAACGACAACTCCTATGCCGCCTTCCTGTTCGCCGTCCTTCTGTACGGCTCGCTGTTGCTGGTGTTCTAGCCGCTCCGGGACGACCGGCGGGGGAGAGGGCCGGATCCGTTCGCCCTCCCGCCGGCGACCCGGTGCGGACGAGGACGACGGCACGACGAGGACGACGGCGTACTGTTCCCCGGTCACGTCACGCAGCCTCATGTCGGCGACGGCCGCCATGGCGCGCCCGCCGAGGGCGCCGTGCTGCGTATTCTCGGCCCGCCGCCGGGCCATCGGACGGGTCGGTCCGTGCGCCGTGCTCGCAGGAGGTCGCCGTGCATCACGTGCTGAGGGCCATGGCCGGCAGGCCGGAGTTCCTCGACGCGTCGGCCGCGTACGTGCTGCTCGACGTCGACCTGCGGATCCGGGCGGTCAACGACGCCTATCTGGCCGCCAGCGGGCGGGACCGCACGGCACTGCTCGGCGAGATCCTCGTCGAGGCGTTCCCCGACAACCCCGACACCCCGGCAGCGGACGGGGTGCGCAACCTCACCACGTCCCTGACCCGTGTGCTGCGCTCGGCGCGACCGCACACCATGCAGGTGCAGCGGTACGACGTCGAGCCGGTCCGCGGCTCGGGACTGTTCGTCGAGCGGACCTGGAGCCCGGTCAACATCCCCGTCCTGGACGAGCGAGACCGGGTGACAGGAATCCTGCACCGCGTCGAGGACATCACCGCGCTGGCACACCTCATCGCGCCCTCCCCGGCACCGGGGGCAGCCGTGGAGGCCGCACGACTGCGCGAAGCCCTGACGGCGCTGGTCGTCGCACGGGGACCGGCCGGCGTCTCACCCGCCGTCGTGCGGCGCCGGCAGCTGTGGGAGGCCGTCTGCGACCGCGTCGGCGACCGCGCCTGGGGTGGCTGGTCCCACGCGCTGTGCCGTGCCGTCGTGACGAACCTGGCGGGAGTCGACGGAGCGGCGGTCACGGCGTGCCTCGGCGATGGCCTGCAGGAGTTCCTGGCGACGAGCGACCGGACGACGGCGGCCCTCGAGGAGCTGCAGTACACCCTCGGCGAGGGCCCCACGCTCACCGCCCTCACCGACCGGGCGCCGGTCTTCCACGACGTCGCCACGGAGCGGGGCCGCTGGCCCGGCTTCGCGAGGATGCCCGGGTCCGCCGGGCTCACCGGCGTATGGGCGTTCCCCCTCTCCGTCGCCGGCACCGTCCTCGGCACACTGACGATGTACCGCCGCGCCCCGGAGCCCGCCGGCCCCGACGAGTGGATCGACGCCGCGGTGCTCGCCGACCTGGCGGGGGTGGCCGTGCTCGCCGACCTCGACCGGATCGACTCCGAGCTGCTCGCACGGGATGGCACGACCGGGTCCTACCGCGAGGTGTCACTCGCCGTCGGGATCGTCTCGGCGCAGTTGGGGCTCGCCAATGACGGGGCGCTCAGCGCACTCCGGGCCCGCGCGTTCGTGACCGACCGGACGCTCACCGACGTGGCTCGCGACGTCGTCGACGGACGGCTACGGCTGGACTGAGCAGCGGGAACGGCGCCCATCCATCGTCGGCGTCGATGGCGCCCAGTGAATACCGGTGATTGCTCTGCCGATCCCGGGGTGTGCATCTTGTCGAGTGGAGTTGCGACAGCTCGAGCACTTTCTGAGCGTGGTGGAGGAGGGGTCGTTCACCGCCGCCGCGGCACGGGTCTACATGGTGCAGTCGAGCCTGTCGGCCTCGTTGCTGTCCCTCGAACGCGAGCTGGGCACGAACCTGTTCATCCGGGGCCGCCGCGGTGCCGAGCTGACCGACGCCGGCCGGGCTTTCCTCGCGCCGGCTCGGGCGACGGTCGAGCAGGCGGGGCGTGCGCGGGACGCGGTCGCGGAGGTCGAGGGTCTGCTGCGCGGCACGGTCCGCGTCGCCTTCGCGGTCCCGCCGCGCATCGTCGACGTGGTCGAGACGCTGCGCCGATTCCAGCACGAGCACCCCGGCGTCCAGGTCCGATTGTTCCCGGTCGATGCGAGGGCCGTCCCCGACCTGGTGTCCAGCGGTTAGGTCGATTTCGCCCTCGCCCCCCGCATCGACCGCCCGGGCTCCGCGCTCCGCTTCGAGCCGCTGCCTCCCGACCCGCTCGTCGTCCTCTGCCCCGCCGATCACCGGCTGGCCGGCGCGCGCGACGTCGATCCTCGCGAGCTCATCGGCGAAGCCATCGTCGACCTGCCGCGAGAACAGCTCGCGCGCCAGCTGTTCGACTCCCTGCTGGCCGAGCGCGGACTGCAGCGGGAGGTCCGGCTCGAGGTCGACACCTGGCTCGGCGTCCTCGCCCTGGTGCAGCAGGGCATGGGCATCTCCTACGGCCCCGCGTCGAGTGCCAACAGTGAGGTCTTCGATCGGGTCGAGATCGCGACGCTGGCCGGGGCGCCCCGGTGGGAGCTGGGGGTCGTCTATCGGGACGAGGCGCTGCGCGGGGCAGCGGGCCGCGCCTTCCTCGCTGCCTTCCGGCGACCGCTGCCCAGCCCGCCCTCCTCTTCTCCGAGCGTGGGCGCCCCGTCGCGGCGCCTCCCCGGGCGACCAGGCCCGGAGGAGTCGCTGGCCCGGTTGCTGGTCACCGTCGCCGACGTGGCGAAGGCGTCGGTACCCGGAGCTGCCGAGGTGTCGGTGACGCTGCTGGTCAAGAGCAGGGCGAGCACCGTCGCCAGCACGGGACAGCTCGCCCTCGAGCTCGATGCATGCCAGTACCAGCAGGACGACGGCCCCTGCCTGCACGCCGCCCGCGCCGGTGAGCTGACCGAGATCCCCGACAGCCGCACGGAGTCCCGCTGGCCGGCATTCGCCCGCAGCGCCACCGAGCGCGGCGCGCTCTCCGTCCTGTCCGTGCCGCTCGTCATCCACGCCGACGAACCGGTCACCGGATCACTGAACATCTACGCGACCGGGCCGCAGATCTTCGACTCCGCCGGTCGGGCGGCCGCCGCCCGTGTCGCCGACTTCGCGGCCGCTGCAGCAGGAAGCGTCTCCACCTACCGTGGGGCCCGGCACCAGGTCGAGAGCCTGCACACCGCGCTGACGTCCCAGGCGGTGATCGAGCAGGCCACGGGCATCCTGATGGAACGCGGCAGGCTGACCGCCGAGGATGCCTTCCGGTCGCTCACCGAGGAGTCGGCGGCGACCAACGTGAGAGTGCACGTGCTGGCGGAGCAGCTCGTTCGCACCGGCCAGTGGCCCGGCAGTGGTGGCGACGGGCGGGGATGAGTGAACCGCCGTCTCGATGGGGATCCGCCGGCGCGCGCCGTCACCGGCGCCGCTGCGCGCCGATGTACTGCGGCGGCCAGGGCACCTGGTCGCCGAGGGCGCGGGCGGCCGTCCACGGCCAGTGCGGGTTGCGCAACAGCTCCCGGGCCAGCATGACGGCGTCCGCCGCCTCGTTGACCAGGATCTGGTCGGCCTGCTCCGGGGCGACGATCAACCCGACCGCCGACACCGGGAGGCCTGCCCCCTCGCGCACGGCCCGGGCGAACGGCACCTGGTAGCCCGGCTCGACCTCGATCCTGGCGCCGGGCACGAGACCACCGCTGGTCACGTCGACCAGGTCGACACCGTGCGAAGCGAGTCGGCGGGCCAGCTCGACGGTCTCCCCGACGTCCCACCCGCCCGGCGCCCAGTCGGTGGCCGAGAGCCGGACGAACAGCGGCAGGTCCTCCGGCCAGACCTCCCGGACCGCGTCCACGACCTGGACCAGGAAGCGGCTGCGTCCCTCCAGGTCGCCGCCGTAGTCGTCGGTGCGGTGGTTGGCCAGCGGCGAGAGGAACTGGTGCAGCAGGTAGCCGTGCGCGCCGTGGATCTCGGCCACGACGTAGCCGGCGCCACGGGCCCGGTGGGCGGCGTCGGCGAAGGACCGCACCAGGCCGAGGATCTCGTCGGTGCTGAGCTCCTTCGGGGCCGGCCAGTCGCCGAACGCTACGGGTGAGGGGCCGACCGTCTCCCAGCCCCCCTGCTCGATCGAGACGTAGCCGTCGCCGACCCAGGGCCGTTCGGTCGAGGCCTTCCGTCCGGCATGGGCGAGCTGGATCCCGGGGACGGCCCCCTGGCTGCGGACGAAGAAGACGATCCGGTCCCAGGCGTCGGCCTGCTCGTCGTCCCAGATGCCTGCGTCCGCGGGGGAGATGCGGCCCCCCGGGGTCACCGCGGTCGCCTCCTGCATGACCAGCCCCGACCCGCCCCGCGCCAGGCCGCCCAGGTGGGCCAGGTGCCAGTCGTTCGGGAAGCCGAGCTCCGAGCTGTACTGGCACATCGGGGCGGCCCACACCCGGTTCCGGAACGTCGTGCCGCGCAGCGTCAGCGGCGAGAACAGGCGGCTCATGCATCTCTCCAGACGGAGGGGCCCGACGGCACCGCGGTCTGACGTCGACCGCTGCGGTACCCCGGGGGCCCGGGGCACACGGGAGGACGGATCAGCCTGTCGCGAGGCTGCGGTACTCCGCGGGCAGCAGCGACAACGCATGATCCAGGTGCGTGGGGTCCATCGACTCGTGCAGCAGGGACAGCACCGCGCTCATGCCGCGCTGGACCTCCTCCTCCTTCAGCAAGGTTCGCTTGCTGATCTCCCGGACGACGTCGCGCAGCGGCGTGGGCCGCGCCGCCTCGTGGTGGTGGGGGAGGTGGGGGCGGACCCAGTCCGGCAACGCCGTCGCCAGCTGGTCGAGCTCGCCACCGGGGACCTGAGCGGCGATCGACTCGAAGGTCGCGCGGGTCAGATCCGCGGCCTCCGACTTGGACAGCCCGGTGCGCTCGGCAACGGTCGCGTAGAAGCTCTTCTCGTCCACCGTCTCAGTCGCTCTCGTCCAGCAGTGCGGTGTACTCACGGGGCAGTTGGGCCAGTACGTCTTCGAACTCGTCGCCCGTGACCGCCTCGCGGAGAGTCCGGAACACGGCGCGCACGCCCACCCACGCCGCGTCGAAGTCGACGAGGGCCCGGTCGGCCACGCGCTGGACGAACACCTCGAGATCGAACGGCTCCGCCTTCTCGAGCTCCGGCCGCAGCCAGTCGTCCAGCGGCGGGGGCAGCTGGCGGGCGACGTCCCGGGCCTCGCCTCCGCTGATCCGCTGCGCGAGGACCTGCAACGTGGCACGGACGAGGGTCTCGGCCATCTCGGCGTCGGTCAGGGGCAGCCCGTCCAGCCGCCGGGAGGCCGGAACTCCGGCTCGTGCGCGGACGAGCTCGATGAACTGATCACGGTCCATGCGCTGCCTCCTCGGCGAGCGGCGAACACCCGTCTCCTCCGGGACCGGCCGATGCAGCGCCCCATACCCGCGGAGAGCACGGTCGAACGGTTTGGGTCCGAACGGTTTGGGTCCGACCGGTGTGGCCGACCGGCGTCCTGGGCAGAACCCTCTCGTGGTGCCTCTCGAGGCCGAGCCCATGCCCGTCCGTCCCGCCCGTCACGGGCAGGGACCGGTCTGGGACGACGGCGCCGGCGAGTTGGTGTGGGTGGACGCGGCAGGCTGGGTCCGATGGGCCGGGGTCGGTCCGGCCGGGGTGCTGAGCGACCTGGCGGTGCGGCCGGTCGGCGAACCGGTGGGCGCCGTCGCCCTCACGACGGCCCCGGGCTGGCTGCTGGCGGCCGGGAGCGGCTTGCGCCGGCTGACCCCCGACGGGGAGGTCGGTGTCGTGCTGGACCTCGACGGGCCGGCCCGGATGTGCGGCGGCGCGTGCGACCGGGCCGGCAGGTTCTTCGCCGGGGTGACCGGCCTGCCCGAGACACGCGGGGTGGGAGCCGTGTACCGGGTCGACGTCGACGGAGTGGTCAGCATCGCGCTGACCGGTCTCGAGGAGCCGGCCGCGATCGCCTGGTCGCCGGACGACGACGTCCTGTACCTCACCGACTCCGGCGCGCGCACGGTGACCGCCTACGACTACGACCCGGACCTCGGCACGGCGGACCGGCCGCGGATCCTGGTCGACTTCCCGATGGACGAGCCGGCCGTCCCCGCCGGGCTGGCCGTCGACCGGGCAGGACACCTCTGGGTCCCGCTGACCGGAGGCGGCCAGGTGCGCAGGTACAGCTCCGCAGGTCGGCCGGAGGAGGTGGTGCGCGTGCCGACGACGCAGCCGACCGGGTGCACGTTCATCGGTCCTGCGCTGGACGTCCTGGTCGTCACCACGGCGGTCGAGGGGTTGCCGGACGTCGACCGGGCGGTCCAGCCCGATGCCGGCCGCCTGTTCACCGTGCGCGTGCCCGACGTGGTGGGCAGGGGCACGTTCCGCTACCGGGGCCCGCTGAGGGGTCTGACCGCAGCGTGACCCGGCGACCCCCGCGGACCGGAACCGTCCCCGCCCACCCCTGTCGAGAGCCGGTCCCGCGGTGACCCACCCGCCGGCGCCGGGGGAATCGGTGCTGGCAGCCGGGGAGGTGCCGGGTTTCCTGGGGCCGGTCGCCGCCCTGGTGGTCGCGGCCGCGGTGATCGGGTATCTCACCGCACGCGCCCGGGTGGTGCCGATCGTGGGGTTCCTGGTCGCCGGGGTCCTGCTCGGGCCCGCCCAGCTCGGCCTCGTCGAGAACAGCGAGACGGTCCAGGCCGCCGCCGACATCGGTGTCATCCTGCTCCTGTTCACGATCGGCATCGAGTTCTCGCTCGAGCGGCTGGCGCAGGTCTGGACCTGGATCGCGGTCGCCGGAGGTCTTCAGCTGGCACTGGCCACCGGGGCCGGCCTGCTCCTGACGCTCGCCCTCGGTGGCGACTGGCGCGACGGGCTCTTCACCGGGTTCCTGGTCTCGCTGTCCTCGACGGCCATCGTGCTCAAACTGCTCGGCGACCGGCGGGAGACCTCGACCGTGCGGGGCCGGCTGTCGGTGGCCGTGCTCATCAGCCAGGACCTCGCCGTCGTCGGGATGGTGCTCGTCGTCCCGCTGCTGGGTCCGGACGCCGGGGAGGGCGAGAGCGGCTGGGGCTCGCTCGTACAGGCGTTGCTGACCGCCGTCGGCGTCGTCGTCGCCGTCCTCCTGGTGGCGCGGCGGGTGATGCCCCCGCTGCTCGACGTGGTGGCCCGCACGTGTCTGCCCGAGGTCTTCCTGCTCACGGTCGTCGCCGTCTGCTTCGGCACCGCCTACCTGACCGCGCTGGCCGGCGTGAGCGTCTCGCTGGGCGCCTTCCTCGCCGGCCTGGTCGTCAGCGAGAGCCGGGCGAGCACGCACGTCCTCGCGGAGGTGCTGCCGCTGCAGATCATCTTCAGCGCCGTGTTCTTCATCTCCGTGGGGATGCTGCTCGATCTGGGTTTCGTCCTGGACAACGCCGTCCTGGTGCTCGGGGCGGCGGTCGTGGTGCTCGTGGTCAAGGCGCTGACCGCCGGGGCGGCCGCCGCGGCGGCCCGCGTCCCGGCCCGGACGGCGGCGGCCACGGGCCTGCTGCTGGCGCAGATCGGCGAGTTCTCCTTCGTCCTGCTCACGGTGGGCATGGCCGCCGGGCTCGCCCCGCTGGGCCGCGGCGAGGACGGATCGCAGTTGGTGGTCGCCACGACCGTCCTGCTCATGCTGGGCAGCCCTGCGCTGGCCGCGGCGGCGGCGCGGGTGGACCTGCCGGGCGGCGGGGCGGCCACCGAGGAGGAGATCGTCGACCCCGACGCACCTCTTCGCGACCACGTGGTGATCATCGGCTGGGGGCCCACCGCGCTCGACCTCGCTGAGACGCTGCGGCGGCGTGGCGTCCCGGTGGTCCTCACCACGCTGAACCCGGACGGCGCGGCCGAGGCCGAGGCCGCCGGGATCCGGGTGGTCCGCGGCGACCCGACCAAAGCCGCCATCCTCCGGGCCGCAGGAGTGCCGACCGCACGGCTGGTCGTCGTGGCCGAGGACGGCCACGAGCAGGCGTTCCGGGTGATCAGTGCCGCCCGCGCGCTGACGTCGGCGCCGATCGTCACCCGGCCCTGGGTGAGGCGGACGCCGCACTGCTGGCCGCGGCCGGGGCCGACCACGTCGTGGACCCCCGGCACGTCTCGGGGCAGGTCCTGACACGGGCGGTGCTGGCCGTGCTCGGCCACACCGAACCGGCGTCCGACGGCCGGACGGTCGTGGACACCGCCCGGGTGGTCCGGTACCCCTGGCCCGACACCGACCGGTGCGAGCACGAGGACGCGTCCCGACCGGTCCTCGCCAGGGCACCCGGCTGCGTGGCCTGCCTGCGGGCCGACGAGGACTGGGTACACCTACGGATCTGCCTGAGCTGCGGACACGTCGGGTGCTGCGACGCCTCCCCGAACCGGCATGCCCGCGAGCACGCCCACGCCGAGGACCACCCGCTCGTCGCCTCCGCCGAGCCGGAGGAGACCTGGGGGTACTGCTTCGTCGACGACGTCACCGTGCCGGCACCGGCCGGACCCCACCCCGGGCGGGCGTGACGCGGGTCCGTCCGGGCCGGGCTGTGGCGACGGAGTCCGAGATCGGCAACGCTGCCGATGTGCTCAGGCCTGCCGACAGGGTGGGATGGACGCGCCCTGCCGACCACAGCGAGCCTCGAGGCCGCGTGTCTCCTGCAGTGAGCGGCAAGCGCTCGCCGGGATGGCCTCGGGGTGGGGGAAGGCGCGGTGGTGGTGCCGTCCGGTGCACGAGTACCTGGCGACCACGGTGACGGACACGCGGAGACCGACCGACGCGAGGAGGAAGGGTGAAGGGGATCCCCGAGGTCAGGAGGTTCTTCCGCGTCGCGGGAGACGTCGACGTCGACAAGGACGATGTGAAGAGGTACTGGGAGTTCGTCGACGAGAAGGTCGACGACATCGCGATAGCCGGCCGTGACTCCGCCCGGTGGAACGGCCACGACGTGATCGCACCGCAGGACCTCCCGATCACGAAGGGGCTGCAGGAGCAGATGCGTGCGTTCAGCAGCCTCTACGAGGCCGACGAGCTCCGTCGGCTGCTGCGGGAGTCGTTGCGCCGTCCCCCCGGTGACGTGACCTTCGGCGAGGAGACCGAGGACGTCCTCATCGAGGTGTTCGGCGGCATCAGCCTCGCACTCGCCCGGTCGTTCCGGGTCATCGACCCGGAGGCGCGCAATCCCTCCACCGCTCACTGGGACCGGGCCTTCGATCTGTTCCGGCTGCTGCTCTAGGACGTCGACGTCGCCGGCCCCGGGGACGGGTGCCGGGAACCCCCGAGGAGGGCTCTCATGGTCGTGGTCTCGCCCGAACAACGCACCGAGTGGACCAGGCTGAGCGATCGGCTGAGCGCCGAGTACGCAGGCTGCGACGTGACGATCGAGGTGCTCGCCCCCGACATCGGCGACAACCAGTTGGTGGAGCGGCTGCCGTTCGACTCCGTCACCTACGACCACAAGGACGACGTGCTGGTGGTCGCCGTCGGCGGCAAGGACCAGCGCTACCCGGTCGTGCTGCGCCACCTGATCCACGCCCCGCGCGAACTGGTCGTCGACCAGGATCCGCAGGGTGCCGCCCTCAAGGTCATCGACGAGGCCGGGACGACGACCCTGGTCAGCCTGCGCCGACCGAGCGACGACGGTCAGGTGCCGTGAACCATCAGCGTCACCCGTGCAGGAGCAGGTCGGTCTCCGCCGACTCGACCAGCCGCTGCAGGTGGAGACCGTGCTCGATGCCGAGTGCGTGCGATCGGCCGTCGGCCACGGTGCCCGCGAACTCGGCCACCATCCGCTGGTAGGCGCTCGGGCCCAGACCGCCCAGCGGCTCGACGCCCGCCGTCCCCTGCGGGCCGCTGACCTCGACGACGGCGACGTCGGTGCCTCGCGTGCGCCCACCGTAGAGCGACGCTTCGGAGAACCGCCCCACCGAGTGATCGAGGGACATGCCGACCCAGGTACGCGGATCCCCGTGGGCGTGCATGCCGACGACCGGCCCCAGCGCCGCCTCCAGGAGGTCGAACAGGTCCGCCGCGTAGGTGCGCAGCACCCCCTGGGCCATGCGTGACGGCGAAGCCGGCGCTCCGCCGTCGGGCGACCCCGACAGCACCCGCCCCACGCCGCCGACCGGATCGACGGCGGGGACGTCGGATGCCAGGAACCGGCGGACGTCGTCGGTGTGGCGCCAGGCCAGCGCGACCATCGTCGGCACCTTCTGGCGGAGGGCGACCGAGGTCAGCTGCTCGGCGCCGGCGATGTCGCCGCCGACGGGTTTCTCCAGCAACAGCGCGCAGCCATGCCGGGCGGCGCTCGTGGCGTACTCGACCTGGACGGCCGGAGGAACCGCGAAGACCACCGCGCTGCATCGCTTCAGCAGGTCCTCGAACCGCGCGCATGGCACCGCGCCGTGCCGCTCGGCGATCCGCCGAACGGGATCGGCGGAGCGCGCCCACACCGCCGCGAAATCCACCTCGGGGCAGGTCTCGAGTGCCGGGGCGTACCACCCGGCCGCTCGCGCGCCCGCGCCGACCAGGCCGACTGGAACCACGTTCCCACGGTAGAGCCCGGCGGCCGCGGCGTCGCCGCCTGCCGGGCGAAATGGGCAGCACTGCCGATGCAGGAGCGTTGCCGCCTGCCAGATGCTGGGCATCGGCCGCACGACCCGCTACCGAGGGGAGCGAGAACGAGTCGGGCACAGCCCGACTCCGCGGGCCCTCCTGTGTGCACCCGAGGGCCCGCGGATCCCGGGCGGCTGTCAGCGGGGGACCCTCCGGGCAGGACCTCGCGCGACCGAGGAGACCCAGATGCGCCGGAAGCTCGCCCCCGCGCCCGTGGCGCTGATGCTGGTCGTCACGGCCTGCGCGACCGGTGGCGACGCAGACCAGGGGGAGAGTGCCCCCAGCGCGGAGACCACCGAGGAGTCGCAGCCGACCAGCGTGGGCGAGGTGTCCACCGAGCTGACCGATCCCGGGGGCAGCGTCGTGGGACACGCGACGTTCACCGACACCCGCAGCGGGATCGAGGTGCGCCTCGAGGTGACCGGCCTGTCCCCGGGGTTCCATGGCGTGCATCTGCACGAGGTCGGCCTCTGCGAGGCGGACAGCCCCGACCCGGACGAGCCGTCCCGAAGCGGCGACTTCTTCTCCGCAGGCCCTCATCTCGGCAGCGCCGACGCGTCTCACGGCCAGCATGCCGGCGACCTGCCGCCCCTGCTGATGACCCCACGAGGCGTCGGCGCGGGAAGCTCACTGGTGGCCGTGCCGAAGGTCGAGGACCTGCTCGAGGGCGACGGGACGTCGCTGATCATCCACGAGGCGCCGGACAACCTGGGGCACATCCCCTCGCGCTACGCCCCCGAGGAACCGGACGAGGACACCCGCAGCGGCGGTGACGCCGGCGCCCGTATCGTCTGCGGCGCGATCGGGCCCTGACCCGCTGGGGGTCAGCGCGGCTCGCGCAGGCGCTGGAGCAGTTCCTCTCGCCGTCGTTCGAGCACTGCGACGAGGGCCTCCTGCTCCTCCGCCTCGGTGATCAGCAGCGATCGCTCCGCAGAGTCGGTGGGTCCGTAGCTGCGCCCCCCGATCTGGGCCCGCAGCCCGGCCGCGGTCGTGCGGAGTCGCGTCAACTCCTCCTCCACCAGCCCGAGCTCCTCGCGCAGTGGTGCAGTGGGGTCGTCGGCGCCCATCGGCGTCCTCTCGGAACGTGGTCGTACCGCGCACGCCCCATCGAAGGGGTTCCGACCGGCGGGACCCGCTTCTCAGGTCACCGCCGTCCGCCAGCCTGACTCAGTCCGAGTCGCCGTGCTCGTCGTAGTGGCCCGCGTGGTCGGCGTGCCGGTGTCCGTCGTGGACGTAGTCCACGTGGTCTCCGTGCTGCACCGTCTCGTGACCGCAGCCCTCGGCGTGGACGTGCTGGTGGTCGGCGGACCGGTGTTGGTTGCAGGCGGCCGCATTCGTCACGCGGTGTCGCCTCCTCTGGAGGCGCTGCGCGGGTGGCCGGCCGGAGGCGCAGCGATGAGGTCGGGAGCGGGCGGGGTGTCACCCGAAGTCGGCCGGGCCCGACGCTACGCCGCCGCGGAGCCAGGCGCCACGGTCCGGTCGGAGTCCGGCCACGAACCGCTCCCAGCGGGTGCTCCACGACGAGCCGGTCCCGGGACGTGGGTCTGGACCCAGGGAAGGTCGACCGGCTAGTCCACGATGCGAAGGTTGCTGGCCTTCTCGGCCGCCCGCTGGACCTCGTTCACGATCTGGTCGCGCTCGATCATCCAGCGTGCGGACGGGACGGACACCGTGTAACAGGCCACGGCGACACCGTCCTCGGTGATGGGCGCGCTGACGCAGTCGACGCCCTCGTAGAACTCGCCTCGGTCGAAGGAGATCCCCTCGCGGCGAATCGTCTCGAACTCCGCCTCCAGCAGCCGCCGATCCGTGATCGTCTGCGGCGTGAGCGCTCGGAGCGGCTGGGCGGACAGAATCCGGTCGCGGTCGGCTGCCGAGGCGAACGCGAGGAGCAGCTTGCCGCTCGCCCGAGCGTGGACATTGTCGCCGTAGCCGGCGGTCAGGCCGGCGACGCGGACGGCGTGGGCGCCCTCGACGGCGTGCAGGACGGCGATCGAGCCGTTGCGCCAGGCGCTGAGGTAGGCCGTCTCGCCGGTGGCCGCCGCGAGGTCGCGCAGCGGCTGCAGGTAGTACTCGGGGGCCCGGTTGTCCCGGCTGATGGCTGCGGCCAGGAGCGCGGTACGGGGACCGAGCATGTACTGCCGCCGGGCGTCCTTCACGAGCAGGCCCTCGGCCGCCAGCGTCGTCAGCAGGTGGTAGGTCGTGGGCATCGACAGCCCGAGTTGCTCGGAGGCCGCCTTGGCGGAGAGCCCGTCCGGGCAGGCGGCCACCGCGAGCAGCAGACGGGAGGCGCGGCTGACCGATTGGATCGTCGTCTTCCCGGTCGGCTTCTCGGGGCTGCTCACGGTGGCCAGGATAGGACGAGGGGCGCTGTCGGCTGCATGTCCGTGGCCCCTCGGAACGCGCTGTGGAGTCATCCGGGATCACTCGGATGCGGGCGCAGGGGCCGGATCGACACGGTCATCCAGTCGAAGAGGGGCAGTGTCCCCAGCAGGGTCCGCAGCTCGTCCTCGTCGCTCGCCGACCACAGGCCGATGTTGCGCCAGCCGTCCTCCGCCGGCCGCCACAACCGCAGCAGATGGCCCCGTCCGGCCAGCTCCCGGGCTCGCGCGCCCTCGGCCGCCCGGCGCCGCGCGACCTCGTCGTCGGGCGTGCCGGGGGGCACGGTGAGCAGGACCTCGGTGAGGAACTCCATCGGGACTCAGCCGGTGATCCCCGCGGGCACGCGGTCGGCCCGCACGGACCGCGCCACCTCGCGGGCGGCGGCGACCACGTCGGCCACCGAGGGGCGCAACGCCTCCTGCAGCACGGGTGCCGACGGGATGCGCGTGTCCGGCATGCCGAGGCGGCGCACCGGTCCGGTCAGCGTGTCGAAGTGCGTCTCGCTGATCCGCGCCGCGACCTCGGCTCCGAACCCGCCACTCGTCGTCGCCTCGTGCACGACGAGCACGCGGCCGGAGCCGGCGGCGACGGCCTGCGCGATCGTCGCGTCGTCCAGGGGGCGCAGCCAGCGCAGGTCCACGACGGTGGCCTCGATGCCCTCGGCGGTGAGTTGCTCGGCGGCGGAGAGGACGTCACCGAGGATCGCGCCCCAGGTCAGGATCGTCACGTCGGCGCCGCTGCGGTGCAGCCGCGCGCCCTCGGCGCGCTGGAGCTCGCCGCCGGTGCTCACCTCGTCACTGTGCTGGTAGAGGGCCCGGTGCTCGATGATCACGGTGGGGTCAGGGTCGGCGACCGCCGCCCGGAGCATGTCGTAGGCGTCCTGCGGGGTGGCCGGCAGCCCGACCTTGATCCCGGGCACGTGCGCCAGCAGCGCCTCGATGCTCTGCGAGTGCTGCGCGCAGGAGCCCGGTGTCACGCCCTGCTGCATGCGGACGGTCATCGGTGCGTGCAGCCGCGAGCGGTTGATGTACCGGACGTTCGCCGCCTGGTTGATGATCTGGTCGAGCGCGACGAAGAGGAAGTCGGCCCACATGATCTCCACGACCGTCGGGATGCCTTCCAGCCCGGCGCCCACGGCCGAGCCGAGGATGGCCGACTCGGAGATCGGTGTGTCGAAGACGCGGTCGGACCCGAACTGCTTCTGCAGGCCGCGGGACACCCCGAAGATGCCGCCGGCGAAGCCGACGTCCTCGCCGTAGCACAGCAGCTCCGGGCGCGCCTCCAGTTCCTCTTTCAGCGCCTGGTTGATCGCGCGCTGGTACGTCAGCTCCCGGGCAGGCTGGCGCGGGCCGGCCGGGGGGACGGCGACCGGTTCGGCGTACAGGTGGTCGAGGGCCGTTGCCGGGTCCGGAGCCGGCATGCCGCGAACCGCTGCGGTCATGGTCTCGACGAGGGCGCCGATCTCCTCGTCGAGGCCGTCGACGGTGTCCTCGTCGAGCTCGCCGGTCGCCAGCCGGGTCCGGAGGAGGCGGTCGAGGGGATCGCCGGCCGTGGCCGCGGCGATGTCGTCCTTCGGCCGGTAGTGCTCGATGTCGCGGTTGTAGTGGCCGCGGAGGCGGACGGTCTTGCACTCCAGCAGCACCGGGCCCTGCCCGGCGCGGCAGGTCTCGGCGGCGGCGGCGACGGCGTCGCGCACGGCGAACGGATCGCACCCGTCCACGACGTGGCTCTCGATGCCGAGCCCGACGCCCCGCTGGGCGAGGTCGCTACCGCGGATCATCGACGCGATCGGGGTCATCTCCGACCAGCCGTTGTTCTCGCAGACGAAGATCACCGGCAGGTTCCGCGCGGCGGCGAAGATCATGCCCTCGGTGGTCGCGCCCTGGTTCATGGCACCGTCGCCGATCGAGGTCAGCACGACCCGGTCGGTTCCCTGGGCGAGCGCCGCCAGCGCGACGCCGGCGGCGATCGGGACGCCGGCGCCGACGATGGAGTTCTCGCCGAGGAAGCCGGTGTCGGGGTCGCTCAGGAGCGCCGAGCCGGACCGGCCACCGTTGACGCCCCCGGCCTTCTGGGCGATCTCGGCCAGCACCGCCGTCGGGTCGCTGCCGCACGCCAGGGCCCAGCCGTGGCCGCGGTAGGTGGCGAGTACCCGGTCCTGGGGCTGCAGCGCGGCGGTCGCACCGACCGGGATCGCTTCCTGGCCGAGGCAGGGGTGGACCGACCCCGCGACCACGCCCTCCGCCGACAGGTCGAGGACGCGTTCCTCGAAGCGGCGGATCAACGCCATCCGGCGGTACGCCTCCGTCACGGTCAGTTCGTCGCCGAGCATGTTTCCTCCGGAAGCTTTCGGAATGTCGATGGGGGTTCAGAGCCGCTGATCGATCGGCCTGGATCGGGCACCCCGGCACGCGTCGTCGCGTGCCGGGGCCGTAGAGCAGCTCAGCTGTCGAGCGGACCGGTGTAGCCGGTGCCGAGCCGGGCGATGTGCGGGTCGTGGGCGGGGTAGATCAGGTCCGCCCGTTCCTTGATGTCGGCGAGGGCGCGCATCATCGACTCGAGGTCGTAGAACAGTCCCGGCGGGATCGCCTTGCCGACGTTGAGGTCGACCTTGCGGACCATGTCGCCGACGAGCGCGACCGTGCCGCCCTCGGTCTCCACGTAGAAGCACTGGCTGCCCGGGGTGTGGCTGTTCGGATACAGCACGGCCTCGATGCCGGGGAGGACCTGCTTGTTCCCCTCCAGCATGTCGACGCGGTCCCACAACGAGTCGACGACGGCGGCGATGTCCTTGCGGTCGAAGAACATGTCCTTGCTGCCGATCTCCAGCTCCGCGGGCCCCATCGGCGCGGCCGCGGCCATGATCTCGCTGCGCTGCACCACGAACCGGGAGTTGGGCAGCAGCTCCATCCCGCCGGCGTGGTCGTAGTGCAGGTGCGTGATGAGGGTGGTCCGGATGTCGCCCGGCTCGAGGCCGTGCAGCGCCAGCTGGGCCTGCAGGCTCTGCTCGCGCGACTTGCTGTGCGGCCCCAGCTTGTGCACCCCGCTCGCTCGCTCGGGCTCGCGCATGCCGGTGTCGACGAGGATCGGCTCCGGGCCGCCTTCGACGAGGAAGGCCAGGATGGGCACCTCGACGAGTCCCTGCTGGCGGGTGAGACTCCAGAAGACGTCCAGGACGGCGCCGACATGCGCTTGCCCGACGACGAGCGGGTGGACCTTGTACAAGCGGGCTTACACCTCCTGCTTTGCCGACGCGATCATCTTCAGCATCCGGTCAGGCGACAGCGGCGTCTCGGTCAGCTCGACGCCGAGCGGAGCCAGGGCGTCCTCCACCGCGTTCATGACCGCGGCCGGCACGCCGACCGGCCCGCCCTCGCCCATGCCCTTGGTGCCGAGCGTGGTGAACGGCGACGGTGACTCCAGGTGCCCCACCTCGATGCGCGGCAGGTCGACCGCCTCGGGGATGGTGTAGGTGAACAGCCCCGTGTTGAGCAGGTTCCCGCGGTCGTCGTAGCGGAGCTCCTCCTCGAGGATGCCGCCGATGCCCTGCACGACGCCGCCGTGCACCTGGCCGTTGACGATCATCGGGTTGACCACCTTGCCGCAGTCGTGCGCGACGTAGATCCGGCTGAGCTTGATCTGGCCGGTCTCGATGTCGACCTCCACCTCGACGGCGTAGCAGCCGCTGCTGTGGTTGGTGTAGATCGACAGGGAGCCGTTCTCCCGGGGGATCCAGCGGACCATCTTCGACTGCCAGGTGTAGGTCTCCTCGAGGTTGGCCATGACCCCCTTCGGCACCGTCGCGATGGGGCCGGGCCACAGGTGCACGCCGTTGCCGATCGCGCGGTAGTCGATGGACTTGCCGCCGGGGCCGTCGAAGCCGCCCTGGCGCGGTTCGAGCTGGAACGGGTCGTCGAGCTCGAGCATCTGCGCCGCGATCTTGCGCAGCTTCTGGTGCAGCGCCCGCGAGGCCTCGGCGGCCGAGGACATGCCGAAGGCGGCACCTCGGCTGGACCAGGCGCCCAGTCCGTAGGGCACCTTGTCCGTGTCGCCGCAGATGACCTTGACCTGCTCGGGGTCGACGTGCATCTCCTGGGCGACGATCTGGGCGTAGGCGGTGGTGATGCCCTGGCCGATGTCCTGCATGCCCGTGAGCAGCACGAAGTCGCCTTCTGGCATCATCCGCAGCGTCGCGGTCTCGTTGCCGTTGAACACCGAGTTCGGGACCGACCCTCCGGCGGGCTCGAGCATCATCGCGTAACCCAGACCGATGTACTTGCCCTCGGCCAGGGCGGCCTGCTGGCGCTGCCGGAAGGTGGCCTGCCCCATGGCCTCTTCGGCCATGCGCACGAGCTCGGGGTAGTTGCCGGAGTCGTAGATCGGCCCGGTGAGGATCTCGTAGGGGAACTCGTCGGGCTGGATGAAGTTGCGCCGTCGCAGCTCGTTGGGGTCCATGCCGATCTGGCGAGCGGCGACCTGTATCAGCCGTTCGATGCTCTGGTTGGCCACGTCCTTGCCGTAGCCGCGGTACGGGCCGTACGGCGCCTTGTTGGTCACCACGCCGCGGGCCCGGGCCCGGTACGCCGGCACCTTGTAGTTGCCGCTGCCGTAGAAGAGCGCGACGTGGTGCTGCCCGATGCCGTGCGCCCGGTTGGTGCCGTCGCAGCCGGCGTCGCCGAGCCAGTCCGCCTTGAGGGCCAGGATCCGGCCGTCGGCGTCGAACGCGGCCTCGAGGTCGGCGTCGTAGTCGCGGGCGTGGATGCCGGAAAGGAGGTTCTCCGCCCTGGTCTCCACCCACAGGACCGGCCGGCCGCACTTGAGGGCGAGCATGACCGGCAGGACGTCGTCGTAGATCTGCAGTTTGATGCCGAACCCGCCGCCGACGTCCTTGGCGACGACCTGGATCCGCCCCTCGGGCATGCCCAGCATCTGCGCGAACAGCGTCCGGCACTGGTGCGCGCTCTGGGTCGACATGTCGATGCGCAGGTCGCCGGTGCCGACGTCGAAGGAGGCGAGCGTGACGCGGGCTTCCATGGGCGCAGCGGTGTACCGGTGGTGGTGGAAGGAGTGCCGGACGACGTGCGCGGCCCGCTCGAATGCGCCGTCGACGTCGCCCTCGGTGAACGACACGTCCATGCCGACGTTGTCGTCCCAATCGTCGTAGACCTTCACGGTGCCCTCGAGCGCCTGGGCGATGCTCGTGATCGGCGTCAGCACCTCGTACTCGACGTCGATGAGGGCGAGGGCGTCCTCGGCCAGGTACGGATCACGCGCGGCGACGGCGGCGATCGGCTCGCCCTGGTACACGGCCTTGTCCACCGCGAGGGCGTAGGAGGTGTTCAGGACGTAGCCGAGGTTGATCGTCGGCGGGAACGGGTTCCACGTCTCCTTGGCCTCCTGCCCGGTCAGCACGTACTCGACCCCGTCGAGCGCCAGCGCCCGCGAGGCGTCGATCCGCACGATGCGGGCGTGCGCGTGCGGGCTGCGCAGTACCGCCGCGTGCAGGGTGCCGGCCGGCAGCTGGTCGGCCGTGTAGCGGCCGTGCCCGGTGAGCAGCCGGTCGTCCTGCGCCCGCTCGACCGAGCGGCCGATCCAGCCCTCGCCCTCCTCGGGGTGCGCGCCGGCCCCGAGCGGCGCGGTGTAGGTCTCGCCCCGCGCCTGGGCAGCGGTCGCGAGAATCGCGTCGACGATGTTCTGGTAGCCGGTGCAGCGGCACAGGTTGCCGGCGATCGCCTTGCGGACGTCGTCCTCGGTGGGGTTCGGGTTCCGGTCGAGCAGCGCCTGGGCGGACATCAGCATGCCGGGGGTGCAGTAGCCGCACTGCAGGCCGTGGAACTTCTTGAAGTTGGCCTGCAGCGGCGAGAGGGCGTCGGGGGTGCCGAGGCTCTCGACGGTCTTCACCTCGCAGCCGTCGGCCTGCGCGCACAGCATCATGCAGGACTTCATCGGCTTGCCGTCGACGTGCACGGTGCACGCCCCGCAGACGCCCTCGTCGCAGCCGACGTGAGTGCCGGTGAGGCCGCGGTCGCTGCGCAGGTAGTCGACCAGCAGTTCGCGGCTCGGCACCACGTCCCGGCGGGAGCGGCCGTTGACCGTGATGTCGACGGTCTGGGTCTCCTCCTCGGGCGCGAAGGTCTCCGGCGCGGTGTCGTTCCGGTCGGCGAGGCTGGTCATCGGATCCCTCCATTGTGGAGCGCGGCGGAGACGGCCCGGTGCACGAGCACCGGTAGGACGGCGCGCCGGTAGTCGGCGTCGGCGTGGGTGGTGCTGGGAACGGTGAAGCCGCGGGCGGCGTCGGCGATCGCGGTGCGGACCGAGGGCGCGTCGAGCCCGTCGGACTCGATGGCCCGGGCGACCTCGTCGAGGCGGACGCTGCGGTGGTGCACGCGGCCGACCGCGAGGCCGACCGTCACGCCGGCGCCGGTGCGGCGGACGCAGGCGGTGGCGCTGCCGATTCCGGCGTCGGCCCACTGCCGGGAGAGGCGGACGTACGCCGAGCCGTCCCACCTCGGGAAGCGCAGGGCGGTGATGAACTCGCCGGGCGAGAGCGGGTTGCGCTCCGAGGCGACGTACTCCGCTCCGGGCAGCGTCCGCGTGCCCCCCGGCCCGAGCACCGTGATCTCACCGCCGGCCGCGGCGAGCACGGTGCCGATGTCGTTGCCCCACCAGGAGGGCACCCAGGAGCCGCAGATGTTGCCTCCGACCGTCCCGCGGTGGCGGATCTGGACGTCGGCGACCCGGCTTGCCGCCGTCGCGAGGGCGTCGAGGTCGGCCTGGACCGTGGGGTCGGCGGCGACCGTGGCCAGCGTCGTGACGGCGCCGATCTCCAGCCCGTCCTCGGTGCGGCGGATGTAGTCGAGGTCCGGGATGCGTGAGATGTCGACCAGGGTGCCGACGCGGAGCCTGCGGGCTCTGATGTCGCGCATGACGCCCTGCCCCCCCGCGATCGGGATGGCGTCGCCGGTCAGCATCGCCGTCACATCGGACAGGCTGGCTGCGCGCGCGTACTTCAGTGCAGCGGGTCTCATGGCCGGCTCCTGAGTGGATGGAGTGTTCTCGCGAACGGTGTGCGACCACAGCAACTTTCATCATCTGTAGTCGAGTACAGAATGAGGCTAGTGAGGCGCCTCACATCCCGTCAAGAGAGCTGGCGTCGCTGGCGTGGCGCGCAGTTCGCGGGCTTCGACCCCGTTCCCGTGGAAAGACGGTCGGCAATCACCGCGTGAGGTCTCTGGACAGCGAGAAGGCCCCGCCGATCGGCGGGGCCTTCGCTTCTGTGTCCGAGGGGGCGCACGCTACGGACGCACGAGATTCGCGCCTGACGACAGCGGCTCTGGACGATCATCGGGTCTCGCCCGCCTGCCGTCGTCGTCATGTGCGTCCCGACCACGCAGCGCATCCGTCGGTGGCAGACGGGACCGATCTCACGACCGAGGCAGTTGGTCCAGGGCTTCGTTCTCGAGTTCCGCCCAGCGCCGTACCCGCTTGCGAACCTGATCCAGCTCCTTCTCGGACAGAGCGTGGGCTCCCTCGGGCGTCATCCGGTAGACGTCGACCGGCCCACCGACGCTGGGCGCGGTGAGCCGCAGGGCGTCCAGAACCCGCACCGCGGCCAGCACGCCGTGGTCCACGTC
This sequence comes from uncultured Actinomycetota bacterium, assembly GCA_963723745.1. Taxonomy (GTDB): domain Bacteria; phylum Actinomycetota; class Actinomycetes; order Mycobacteriales; family Geodermatophilaceae; genus CAVRRZ01. The sequence continues at coordinate 165,905 of CAVRRZ010000005.1, read as the reverse complement.
GCGCTCGGCCATGCTGAAGTGGGCGAGCAACGCGCCCGCCTGCTGGGCCATGGCCGAGCCGCTGCCGATGGCGTGGAAGCCCAGGTCCTCGTAGCGCCCGACGAGCCCGTGCGGGTCGATGTCGACGATGAACGGCTCGCCCCGCGCGTAGCCCGCGACCATCACGAACGTGGCCGGGGTGGCACCCGATTGCTCCTGCGCCGGCACGTGCTCGATGAACCTGTCGTAGTGGTGGCGGAGCAGGGGGACGACGCGCTCCTGCAGCTCGCGGCCCACGTTGTCGGCGCCCAGCACCGCGGCGGCTCCCCGCTCGAACTCGCCTTCGAGCTCGAGCAGCACGGCCCGGGCCCCACTGCCACCCCACGCCGCCGTCTCACCGAAGGGGTGCAGCTTCTGGGCGGGGTAGCTCAGGCCTCGGGCGGGATCGGTGACCTGCGAGTCGGAGGCGAGCACCACCCCGTCGGCGCACTTGAGCGCGAGGACGACCGTCATGCCCTCGATCCTGCACGGTGCTCCGTGCCGGCGCCCGCTGCACCTGGGCGCTCGGTTGAGGTCACAGCAGTGACAGGTGGAGCCGTTCGGACAGCAGGTGGAGGGCGGCACGGCCGGCCCGCGAGTTGCCCTTCTCGTCCAGCGGAGGTGACCACGCGCAGACGCCGAAGCGTCCCGGCACGTCGCCCGTGACCGCTCCGGCCACCCCGCTCTTGCACGGGAACCCCAGGTCGTAGGCGAACTGCCCGGCCGCGTCGTACGTGCCGCAGGTCAGCATCAGCGCGTTGACCCGTCGGGCGAGGGGCTCCGAGAGCACGCGCGAGCCGGTCCGCGGCTCGACACCGTCGTTGGCGAGGTAGCGAGCGGCGCGGGCCAGCACGCGTGTCGTCACCGTGAGGGAGCACAGGCGGAGGTAGAGCTCGACGACCTCGTCGACCGGGTGGTGCAGGTTCCCGAAGGACTGCATGAGGTGCGCGATGGCCCGGTTGAGCGCGCTGCTCTCCCGCTCGGCGTCCAGCGCGGTGCGGTTCTCCGTGGCCTCTTCGCCGGTCAGGCTCTCGAGGAGCCCGGTGACGGCGCCGTACGGGTCGTCGGCGGCGTCGAGCAGCACGTCGCAGACGACCAGCGCCCCGGCGTTGATGAACGGGTTCCGTGGTACGCCCCTCTCGTGCTCCAGCTGCACCAGCGAGTTGAACGGGTCGCCGGACGGCTCACGGCCCACCCGGCTGAACAGGTCCTCACCCACGGTCTGGAGGGCGGCCGTGAGCGCGAGGACTTTGACCACGCTCTGGACCGCGAAGCCGACGTCGGCGTCGCCGGTGACGTACTCGTTCCCGTCCAGGTCCACGAGGGCGAGGGCGAAGCGCGTGGACTCGGCCGAGGGCAGCTCCTCGGGCTGCTCCTCGACCTCGCCCTGCTCGGCGAGGTGGCGCGAGCGGTCGGCGATCTCCGCGAGCAGTTCCTCGAGGTCGCTGCTCCGCAGGTCGCGGTCGGGCATGGGCGGGGGCATGGAGGACATGGACCCGCGCTACCCGTCGGACCACGAAGGACACGTCGGCGTCCGCGGGGCGTTCTCCGCCCGGACCTGTGCGTCGGTACGCATCGCCGCCCGACCCGGTGACCCAGGCATCTGGCTAACCGGAAGACTCCTCGGGTGACGCGGTTCGCGCTCTCAACTTCTGGCAGTCGATAGGACTGTCGCGAGTCCGAGCCGGGGCGGACACGCGGCACGGGGAGCGGGGCACCACCGTCGACCGGCAGGAGCAGCGCGGACGGCTCAGGAACCGGGGCGGGGCGCCTGCCCGGATCGGCGACCGCGTCCCCGTGCGCCGATCAGGGCGAGGCCGCCGACGGTCAGGAAGGTGAGACCGGTCCACAGGGGCACGGCGATGTCCGTGCCGGTGCTGGCCAGCGTGGCTGGGGTCGCGGAGGCGTGGGTGAGCGTGAAACCGGCGGTGAGGGCTCGCGGTCCGCCCCCGGCGGCCGTCCCGTAGGCGACCAGGGTGTGCCGGCCGGGCTCGAGGTCGGTCGGGAGAGTCACCGCGAGGACGGCGGCCCCGGAGGGGTCGGCGGTGCCGGTGCCCAGGACTTGGGGAGTGGAGTAGACGACGAAGGTGACCGCGCTGCCGGGGGCGAAGCCGGTGCCCGTGAGGGTGAGCTGGGCGCCCGGGCGAGCGGTGGAGATGAGTGAGCCGGTGGCGCTGGCGACCTTCAGCACGCCGTCGCCGGCCGGCGGGGTCGCCGGCGGGGTGAAGCTCGTGCTGGTCGGCGGGCCGGTCGGCGGGCCACTCACCGGCGGGGTGGTCACCGGCGGGGTGGTCACCGGCGGGGTGGTCACCGGCGGGGTGGGGGCTGGGGCGATGGTGAGGTCGATGGGGGGAGTGACCGCGGCGGGAGCTTTCCCGTTCGTGGCGCTGACTCTGAAGGTCCAGCTCCCTGCGGCGGTGGGGGTCCCGGTCAGGCTGCCGCCGGAGGAGAGGGTCAGCCCGGGCGGCAATGCGCCGGAGCTGACGGCGAAAGTGGGTGCGGGGTCGCCGGTGGCGGTGAAGGTGTAGCCGGGGTAGGCCACGCCGACCGTGCCGCTCGACGGGGGAGTGGCCGCGGTCAGCGAGGGTGGCACCCGCTCGTCGCGCATTACGACGTTGTGAAAGCCGCCTGCTGAGATGGCGGCGACGTCGGCGAGTCCCGGAGGGACCGTTGCCTGACCGTAGTTGTTCTCGCCCCAGGCGACGACGGTGCCGTCGGATCTCAGCGCGAGCATGTGGTGGTAGCCCGCGGAGATGGCAACGGCGTCCGTCAGCCCGGGGGGGGACGTCCCGCTGGCCGTAGCTGTTGTCGCCCCAGGCGACGACGGTGCCGTCGGACTTCAGCGCCAGGTTGGTGTCCCGACCGGCGGAGATGGCGACGACGTCGGTGAGCCCGGGCGGGACGTCCACCGCGCTGTGGTCATTCAGGCCCCAGGCGACGACGGTGCCGTCGGACTTCAGCGCCAGGCTGATGCCCTCGCCGGCGGAGACGTCGATGACATCGCTGAGTCCGACGGGCACCACGGCCGGGTCCTCGGGAGGGGGGAAGAAGAATGGGTCGCTCCAGGCGACGACGGTGCCGTCGGACTTCAGCGCCAGGCCGTTCAGGGAATTGAGGGAAAGGGCGGTGACGTCGGTCAGTCCGGCCGGCACCGTGCTGTTCCCCCACCCGACGACACTGCCGTCCGACCTGACTGCGGCGCTCTGGTACGGGCCGGCGGCGATGGCGACGACGTCGCTCAGCCCCGGGGGCACGTTGTTCTCCAGCGCGTTGTTCGGGCCCCAGGCAACGACGGTGCCGTCAGCCCGCAGCGCGAGGGTGTGGGTGTAGCCGGCGGCGATCGCGGTGACGTCGTCCAGCCCAGGAGGAACGTCCAGTCGCACGTCGTTGAAGCCCCAGGCCTCGACCGTCCCCTGCACGCCTGCCACGGGCACGCCCCCGGGCGTGGCCGCCGCGGTGGCGCTGAGCGCGCCGCCGGCGGACATGAGCAGCACACCGAGTAGACCGGCCGCCAACAGCCGGATCCTGCGACGCTTCAACTAACCTCCAGGTAGGAACACCAGCGCGCTGGCGCGGCCCGTCAGGTGACCTTTCGGCAGGTCAGGGCGCCGGCTTCACGCGAAATGCCGTCGCGACATCGACCGAGGGAGTGGCGCGGTGCGCGCGGCTTCATGGTCTTCGTCGGAACGCAGCGCGCCGGACGGACACGATCGTGATCTCGCGCCGCCGCACTGGCCGAGGCGGCCGTGCGACGTGACCGCGCTGCTCGGTTGATCGAGAGGGCCCGATCCAGGCTGGGGAGGTGGGCAGCTGCCTACCTCTGAGTGTCCGAGGGGGGACTTGTGTCCTCTACGTGGGGAAGGTTCCCCGTGGTCGAGCTCTCCACGGTGGACACCTCCTGTGCTGAGGACTGTAGCCGGGGGTTGGCCCGCGCCCGTCCAGGCGCAGCGTCAGTCCCTGCGCCGCTGCCAGGGCCAGCGGCGCGGCCGCTCCAGGAAGCGCGGCTCGCTCACGGGAAGTGCGGCCACCCGCTGCGCGGCGTCTGCCAGCTCGGCTTCGTACTGGGCGCGGTCGAACGTGATGGGAGCCCGCAGGGAGTCGATGGGCTCCGGGTCCTCGTACCCGTTCTCCCATCGGAACTCCGACCACGTCACATCCTTCGTCCCCACGTCCAGCTTGGCGGTGACCGCGCCGCAGGCCAGGTCACCGCACGACCCGCAGACGAGGAGTGGGACTCGACCCGGGTCGAGGTCTGGGCTGGCGCGTCGGCCCAGGAGTGTCTCGACGGCCGGGGCGACAGCTTCCGGGACCCAGTCCCGGTTCAGGTCGGTGACGAGGTCGTCCTGCTCCTGCGCCGTGCTCAGCAGTGAGACGCCGTCGATGAGGAAGTCCAGGAAGTGCGACTGCGGGTGTCGCGTCACGCGGCCGTCCACGACGTTGTGCGTGTGGACGGCCGGCTCGAGCCGTAGCGTCGCGGGCTCCGAGGTCACAGCAAGCAGTATCGCCGTGCGCCAGCTCACCAGGGTGGCAGCACGGCCAGCGCGCGGCACTGCTGCTGCGGAATGCGCGCCGAGTCGAGGTCGTAGACCTGGACGCCGCGCACCTCCGGACCACTGGCGAGCAGCCCCCAGCCGGGCGAGGACAGCGGGATGCGCGCCGCCTGGTCGTTGCCCTGGCCGAGGATGGCCTCGGACTGCCACCGGTCGCCGCAGCGCAGGGCGAGCCGGTGGGCCAGCAGTGCTCGGGTGCCGGTGTCCACGGTGTCGCTGGTCGGCCGCTGGGTGGCGAGGACGGCGGAGCAGCCAACCGCCCGCCCGAGCGAGACGTAGCGGCGCAGCAGGTCGTGCGCCTCGGCGCGCTGCTTGCTCGTCCCCTCGGCCGCCAGCTCGGCCCACTCGTCCACGACGAGCACGAGCGCGGGCGTCTCCGGGTCCGGCCGTGCCTCGACGAGGCCCTGGTCCGCGAGCCGTGCGGCGCGGTGCTGGACCTCAGCGACGAGGTCCCGGAGGAGGCGGAGAGTCGGCTCGGCCTCGTTGCCGACGACCAGGGCGCTGAGCCGGTCCCGCCAGGGCGTCAGCTCAACCCGTTTGGGGTCGATGCCGACCAGGGCGGTGTCGCGCTGCCCGGCGAGTCCGGCCAGCACCGCGCGCAGCGCCGTGGACTTCCCCGAGCCCGGGCTGCCGGCCACGAGCAGGCTTGACCCGTACAGCGGCAGGCAGACCTCCTCGCCGTCCTCGTCGATGCCGAGTGGGACGGGGGTGGCGCTGTCCCGAGGCAGCCAGACCAGGCGGCTGTCTTCGGGGTAGGCGACGGCTCCCAGCGACGGCCGCAGGTCGAGGGCGACGGTCGCACGGTCGGCCCGGAGAGGGTCGGGGGCGACCCGGACGCGGGCGATGCCGAAGGCGGTGGCCAGCGGCTCCGCGTAGGCGTCGAGGACGGCCGCGGTCGCCGGTGGGCGGAGGCGCAGGGTGAGTTCCCACCCGAGGGCGGTGGGGCGGCAGCCGACCGCGCGGGTGCCGAGCAGCCCGACCTCCCGGGCGGCGGTGGGCCAGAGGAGTTGCGGGGAGGTCACGCGGGAGAGGCCGCGCAGGAGCAGGCTCACGCGAGGTCCATCGCGTCGGCGCGCAGGCTGGTGCCGCTGCGTTCGCGGCCGTCGGTGCCACGAACAGACCAGGTGCGCAGCGCGAGGCCGGCGAAGGCGACGAGGCTGCCCAGCTCTACCTCGGGGAGCGGGCCGGGGACGGTCACCTCCACCGCTGGCGCGCGCTTTTCACCGGTGCCGGTGACGACGACGGGCACCCGGAGCAGCGGCCGGCCAGCCGTGTCCGTGCGGGGCAGGCGGGTCTCGTAGTCGAGAACGGCGGTCGGCTCTCCGGTGAGGAGGAAGCGAAGGGGAGTGGTGTCGATGGGCAGGAGCATCAGGGCCTCCGGGTGTCGGGGCCGGCGGTCGCCGACCACTGGGCACCGTCCGGGGCTTGTTCGCTGGTGCCAGTAGCCGCCCCGGTGGGCCTTCCGGGTCCTGGTGTGACGACTTTCCTTACGGAATCAAGGGACCAGGCTGCGCCTGGTCCTGGGAGGTCGGTGCGGTACTGCGGGGGCTCCCAGAGCACGACCGCGGGCCTGGACGCGCCGTCCTGCCGGCCGGCGGCCCACGCCGCGCGCTTCGCGCGCAGTTCGCCGAAGGTGGTGCCCCAGTTCCGGGAGGCCGCGAAGACGTGACCTCGGTACCCCCAGCCGCGACGGGCAAGCTTGTGCCGGCGGCAGGGGACCTGTGACGGCCGGGACTGCCAGACGACGGTGACCGGGTTGCCGTCAGCCGCGGTCAGGATGCTCGTGCGCTCGCCGTCGCAGCAGTCGGGGCGCGGGTGCGAGCACCGGCAGCCGGCGGCTCCGGCTCGGGCCATCCTCTCGGCGAATCCGCCGCTGGGCCGGTCCTCACCCGCTGCCTTGACCGCGTAGGCGGTCACCTTGCTCATGTAGGCCCCCAGCCGGTCGGCGTGGCCGGTCCGGACCGGGCGGGCGTGGCAGCGCGGTCCCCAGTTCCACCGGCCGTGCCGGACCGGCGCGATGCGCCGGCCGGTGCGGGGGTTGGTGCCGCCGGAGACGACGAGGTCCAGGTCGGTCTGGGAGACGGTGCCGATGACGAGGGCGTGGACGTGGACCAGGCCGCGCGCCTGGTACTCCATCACCCGGACGACGCGGAGACGCTCGCCCAGGACACGGCCGAGCTTCTGCCAGGTGACGGCCGCGAGGCGGCCGGCGGCGGCGTTGTAGGCGGCCGCGAGGTCGTAGCGGTAGGTGGCCTCGTCCAGCGGGAGGCCGAGGAGCGGGTCGCCGTCGCGGTGCCGCCGGCCGCAGCGGCAGTTGCGGACCTTGCCCCGCTTGCCGCCGCTGCGCCGCTGGGAGTGGACCTGGCCGAAGACGTTCGCGCCGGGAGCGGTGAGGGTGACGAAGGTGGCGGCCAGCGGCCGACCGGTGTCCGGGTCGGTCAGCCCGGCGCGGATGAGGGCGCGGGCGTCGGCGGCGTAGAGGGCCGAGCAGGACGGGCACTGGGAGGCGAGCCGGCTGCCGCAGCGGCGCTCGACGGTCTTGCGGCCGAGCTTCTCACCGGTCGAGGCATCGAACTCGGTGCCGGCCAGTTGGACGGGCCGGGCGCAGGGGCCGTGGGTGCTGGTGTGGGCGTGTTCGGTGGCGGTCACCGCCGGGACCGTCCTGCGGTGACCGAGAACTGCACGGAGGCGTCAGCGCAACGACACCGGCACGGCGAGCAGGGCAGTGGCCAGGAGGGGCACGGTCGTCGCGATACCGTCCCCGTCGTGAGCTGGGCGGTGATGGCGCGCCGCGTCAGGAACGCGGGGCTTCCGATGCCCCAGCGGGTGGTGGCTCTTCACTCCCTCATCGCGAACCACCACGCCCCGTTCGGCTTCTTGGGCACCCGGGACCGCCTCTACGTGCTGGCCGGCGTCACCGGAAGGCGGCGGTGGACTGAGCCCCAACTCCTCTCAGCACTCGATGCTCTGGAGGAGTCCCGGGCGAGTCACCTGCACTATCGGGCGGCGTTCGCCGAACGGCGTGGCCAGGAAAAGGCGCTGGGCCAACGACGCCCCACGCAGGATGACCTCGTGGCCCTCAACCGGGCCGAGTGGCTCAAAGACCCTGACGAAGCCCTCCGTCGGCACCCGAGCACCCGCGAGAAGCGACGCCGACGAGAGCCCGACCGCTGAGGCAACTCACGACTGCGCCAGCGGGTGGGGCTCACCGGTGATGGCAGCCAGGACCCGGGCCACGTCTCCCACCTGGGCCTTGATGTAGGTGGTCGTGGCGTCGGCCGGCTCGGCGTGGCCGGCGTAGGCGCGGGCAATGCCGTAGGAGCCGCCCACCCGCTCGGCGGCGGTGAGTGCGGTGTGCCGCAGCCAGTGGGGGCTGACGCCGTACTGCGCCGCCCAGGGCAGCGACCTCTGCCAGCGGTCGGCGAGGGTGTTGTACCGGCGACGGGTCAGCGGCGCGCCCTGCTCCTGGCCGCGACGCGGCCGGTAGCGGAAGACCTGCTCGTCCAGGTCTCGGGCTCCCCGGACGGCGGCGTGCTCGACGAGGGCCGCGAACAGGGTGGGGCTGACCGGCTGCCAGCGGGCCTTGCCGCCCTTCTCGCGCAGGCGCACACAGAGGCGCGCCTCGTCGAGGTCGGCCAGGGTGAGTGCCAACGCGCCGCCGCGCCGCGCGCCTGTCTCCGCGTGGAAGCGGAGCAGCAGGGTGTCGAGCACGGGGTCGTCCCCGCCGGTGCGTGTGACCTCGTCTAGTTCTTGCTGATCACGGGTTGAGGTGACACCTCTTCGATCTTGAGGGGGTCACGGGGTGGGAGCCTTCGGTTGCTTCGGTGACCAGAAGGAGACCCTCCCCGTGACCCCTGACCAGATCATCCATGCTCGGCGTGCCCATGTGTTGGAGCAGGCCGCGTTGACCGACGTGACCGCGGCCTGCAAGGCCGCCGGCGTCTCGCGCACCAGCTACTACCGGTGGGTGGCCAAGGCCGAGAAGTACGGGCTGTCGGCGCTGATGCCCAAGGACCGCCGCCCGCCGGTGATGCCCAACGCGATGAGCGCCGAGGAGGTCAGCACGATCCTGGCCACTGCAGTCGCCAAGGCCACGCTCGGCGCCCGGCAGCTGGTCGACCACCTCGCCGCCGCCGGGGTGCACCGCTCGGCCTCCGGCATCCAGAAGGTGCTGCGCCGGCACAACCTGAGCACCCGCCGGCAGCGGATCGCGGCGCTGGCGTCGTTGACCGCCGCCGAGACCGGCCAGCTGACCGACGCGGCCCTGGAAGGACCCTTCGGGTTCTGCCTGGCCGCCAGCGACCCGGGGCAGCTGGTCTGCCTGGACACCTTCTACGTCGGCAAGCTCAAGGGCGTCGGCGCGGTCTACCAGCTCACCGCGATCGACGTGGCCACCCGCTGGCTGGTCGTCCGGCTAATCGTCGGGGACAAGGGCGCGCCGGTCGCCGCTCGCTTCCTGGACCAGGTCTCCGCCGCCCTCGGCGAGATCGACGTCGAGCTGACCGGCGTGCTGACCGACAACGGCCCGGAGTTCATCGGCCGCGCATTCCGGGACCACGCCGCCGATCTCGGCATCGACCATCACCGCACCCCACCGCGCAGCCCGAACCACAACAGCGTCTGCGAACGCGTCCAGGGCACCGTGCTGCAGGAGTTCTACCGGCCCTTCTTTCACCGCGGACGAGTCGACCGAATCAGCGACCTCGACGCCGCGCTGCAGACCTGGGTCGCCGACTACAACGGCCGTCGCCGCAACCACGGCGACTACATGCGCGGCCGCAGCCCCCGACAGGTCCTGCACGCGATCACCGCCCGCAACGCCCTCTGCCAGACTCCCTGACGACAGCGCAGCCGAGCGCCCCACCTGTCACCTCGACCCGTGCTCCGGAAGGTCTAGTTCGCGGAACTCCGACTCGGTGAGCGCCCGGCGCTGGCTCGGCGGCCGCACCGGCTTCTGGACCGCGGCAGCCGGGTTGTCGGTGAGGTACTTGTCCTCGACCGCGCAGCGGAAGAACGCGCGCAGGGCTGCAACGCAGTTCTCCTCGGCGCTGGCACCGCCCTGGCCGTTGCGGCGTCGCACGGCGTTGGCGCGGGCCGACTGCGCCAGGGCGCGCAGCTTGCTCGTGGTCACCTCGGTGATGCGGTCGTCGCCGTGCTCGCGGACCAGGAAGTTCCAGTACGTCGAGTACGTCCGGCGAGCGCCGGGCGTAGCCGCCGCGAGCACCGTCGGGTGGTACTCGCGGACCGTGGGCACCGTCGAGGCTGCGGCCGGCTGGAGTCCGAGGCCGGCCGCGAGCGCCTTGATGACCCCGGCGGCGGTCGGGTCAGCGAGCAGGGCCGCGAGGTCGTCCGCAGTGAGGGAGTCAGGCGCAGGCATCGAGCACCACCAGGGAGTCGAGGAGGGAAGTGCAGGAGAGAACGAGGACGCCGTCGGCGGGGGAAGCCGATAGCAGCAGCACCGCGCCGGCGGCCCAGCCGCGGAACTTCCGCAGGGCGTCCGGAACGCGGACGCGACCCTTCGGGTCGAGGACGACCGGGCCGTCGGGTGTGGCGCGGACGAGCAGGCCGTCGCCGTGCTCGACGACCTCGACGGTCTGCTGGGGCTTCCAGCCGAGAAGGGCGAAGAGCGTCGCCTCGCGCACCCGGCCGTGGTCATCGAGCAGGGCGGTGCGATGGACGAACCGCGCGGGCTGGACCGGAGCCAGCGCCGGAAGCGGCAGGACCGTCGCGGCACCGTCAGGGACGGCGACGGTCGGAGCGGTGGTCGGCGGGATGAGCGCAGCGACCAGCCGCTCGGTCTGCTTGGCCCGAATCAGGCCAGAGGGGGTTGGCACCCCAAGACTGGTGCCGGACGAAATCCCGCTGTCAGCAGACCTGGGGGTCGATATCGCGTGACCTGTGTCACGTAGTGCTGGGGAAGCTTCCCCGTGAGGAGTGTCCGAGGGGGGACTTGAACCCCCACGCCCGATAAAGGGCACTAGCACCTCAAGCTAGCGCGTCTGCCATTCCGCCACCCGGACGAGTGCGGGCCAAGACTACTAGACGCTGCACCGTGCCCCGGGCACCCCCCGCGCAACGGGAAGATCAGCCCGCGGAGACGGAAACGCGCCCGCGACCTGCCCGCTTCGCCTCGTACAGGGCGGCGTCCGCGTCGTGGTACAGCTGTTCGAGGTCGCCGGTCGCGCCGGTCGCGTGGGCGACGCCGACGCTGATCGACAGCGCCAGCAGCGTGCCGTCCGGCAGGGGCAAGGGAGCGGCGCGCACGGCGGAGAGCAGCTCTTCGGCTCGGCGCGTGGCGACGTCCGGCGGGCAGTCGGGCAGCAGGACGGCGAGCTCGTCCCCGCCGAGCCGCGAGACGACGGCGTCCTCGACCCGGATCTGGTCGCGCAGCACGCCCGCCAGGTGCACCAGGAGCGCGTCGCCGACCGGGTGACCGTGGGCGTCGTTGACCGACTTGAACGCGTCGACGTCGATCAGCACCAGGGCCGTGCCGGCGGAGTCGGGGCGGTGCAGGGTCGTCCCCAGCGCGTCGTCGAAGGCCCGCCGGTTGACCAGCCCGGTGAGGGTGTCGACGCGGGCCTGCGCCTCGAGGGCCGCGACCAGTCGCTCCTGGCGGGCGTTGGCGCGGGTGAGCATCACCGCCATCAGCACCATGACCGAGCCGAACAGCAGGCCGTCGAGCAGCGCCTTGTCCACCGGGAGCAGCGCGAGGAGGCCGACGAGGTTGCCGACCACCGCGGCCGCCGTCACCACCGTGACCCCGGCGGCCCGCACGTGCGATGCCGCCCAGAAGACGGGGAAGGCGTAGAACGCCTGGGCCGCCGCCGAGCTGTCGGTGGTGGCCAGGTTGAGCAGCGTGGTCATCGCGATGCCGATGAGCGCGATCACCACGTGCAGCCGCAGCCGGTCGAGCAGCTCCGCTGGCACCACGGTGCAGACGACGGCGATGCCGAGCAGGACGGCGACACCGGCCCAGGACGCGAAGAGCGCCGGCGCGCTGATGTCCTGCTGACCCAGCAGCGTCAGGCCTGCCAGCACGGCAGCGCAGACCAGCAGGATCAGCCGCGCGCTGTACGCGGCCGCCTGCGGGTCGCGCGCCCGCGTGCCGCCCGTCCGCTTCATGTGTGGGACATCGGCACCGGGCCGCCGCCCTCGGAGGTCCGCATCACCCCGAAGGGGCAGACCGGGGTCGGTGGCACGATCGCCGCATGGCCGAGACCACACCTCCGTCCCTCGCCGGTGCCCAGGCGGAGGTCGCCGAGCTGCTGTCGGACCTCATCCGCATCGACACCACGAACACCGGCGCGACGTCGTCCAGTGCGGGGGAGCGGCGGGCCGCCGAGTGGGTCGCCGGCAAGCTCGACGAGGTCGGCATCGGCTCGCAGATCTTCGAGTCCGAACCGGGACGGGCCAGCCTGGTCGCCCGCATCGAGGGCACCGACCCGAGCCGGCCGCCGCTGCTGATCCACGGACACCTCGACGTCGTCCCCGCGGACCCCGCCGAGTGGAGCGTGCACCCGTTCTCCGGTGACGAGCGCGACGGCTACGTCTGGGGCCGCGGCGCGGTCGACATGAAGGACATGGACGCCATGGTGCTGGCGCTGGTGCGCGACTGGGCCCGCACGGGTACCCGGCCGCCCCGCGACATCGTCCTGGCCTTCGTGGCCGACGAGGAGGCCGGTGGCACCCTCGGCGCCCGCTGGATCGTCGACGAGCACCCCGAGCTGTTCGCCGACTGTTCCGAGGCGATCAGCGAGGTCGGCGGCTTCAGCATCACCGTGCGCGACGACCTGCGCCTCTACCTGGTCCAGACCGCCGAGAAGGGCCTGGCCTGGATGCGGCTCACCGCCGCCGGCAAGCCGGGGCACGGCTCGTTCGTCCACGACGACAACGCGGTCACGCGGCTGGCCCAGGCCGTGGCGCGGATCGGCAGCCACCGGTTCCCGACCGTCCTCACCCCGCCGATGCGCGCCTTCCTCGACGCAGTCAGCGACGCCTACGGCGTCGACATCGACCTCGATGACCCGGAGGCTGCGCTCGGCCGCCTCGGCAGCATCAGCCGCATGATCGGTGCCGCCCTGCGCAACACCGCGAACCCGACGATGCTCACCGCCGGCTACAAGGCCAACGTGGTCCCGGGCACCGCCGAGGCCACCGTCGACGGCCGGTTCCTGCACGGCCAGGCCGAGGAGTTCGAGCGCCAGCTCGCGGTCCTGGCCGGCGAGGGCATCCGCCGCGACTGGATCGTCCACGACCAGGCGGTGGAGACCACCTTCGACGGCCCGCTCGTCGAGCAGATGGTCACGGCCCTGAAGGCGGAGGACGACGGCGCCCGTCCGGTGCCCTTCACCATGAGCGGCGGTACGGACGCGAAGAGCTTCGAGCGCCTCGGTATCCGCTGCTTCGGCTTCTCGCCGCTGCGGCTGCCCCCGGACCTCGACTTCGCCGCCCTGTTCCACGGCATCGACGAGCGGGTGCCCGTCGAATCGCTGAAGTTCGGGGTCCGCGTGCTCGACCGGTTCCTGCGCGCCTCCTGATCTGATGGCTCCCGTGACCGCACCCGCACCCGGCTCCGTCGCCCTGATCACCGGTGGCACCGGCGGCTTCGGCCGCGCCCTGGCCGCCCGGCTCCGCGACCACGAGGTCACCGTCGTCCTCGCCGACCTCGACGGCCCGGACGCCCGGGCCACCGCCGAGTCGCTGGGCGCCTCCTTCGTCGTCCTCGACGTCACCGACCGGGCGGCGAACCGAGCGGTGGTCGCGCACGTGGAGGCCGCGCACGGCCGGTTGGACGCGGTCTTCCTCAACGCCGGCATCGCCGGGACGGCACACGACTCCCTGGACGTCGACGACGTGCTGCACGTCATCGACGTCGACCTGTTCGGCGTCGTCTACGGCGCCGAGGCCGCACTGCCCGCGCTCCGCCGGGCCGGGGGCGGGGCGATCGTCGTCACCGCCTCGCTGGCCGGCCTGTCGCCGATGGCCACAGACCCCGGCTACAGCGTGGCCAAGGGCGGTGCGGTCGCGTTCGTGCGCTCCATGGCTCCGCGGCTGGACGCCGAGGGCATCAGCATCACCGCGATCTGCCCGGGCTTCGCCGACACCGCGATCATCGACCCGATCCGCGCCGAGTTCGACGCCGCGGGCTTCCCGGTCCTCTCGGCCGACGAGGTAGCCGCCGCCATGGAAGCCGCGTGGACTGCCGGCGAGCCCGGCGCCGCCTATGTCGTCCAGCCCGGCATCGGCGCGGTGCCCTACCGATTCCAGGGCGTGCCCAGCGCGAAGACCGCGACCGGCGAGACCGCCGTCGTCCCCGCCGTCCTGCGCCCACCGCCGCGGGCTTGACCCGCTCCTCCGCCGCGAGGAGCCTACGGGCCCAGGGCCCGGCGCGTTCTCGGGACCGGGCTCTCGGGACGAGGTGCGGCATGCGGCATGAACTCCGGACCGGCGTCGACATCGCCGCGCCACCCGAGGCCGTCTGGGCGCACCTGGTGGACTTTCCGGCGTACCGCGACTGGAACCCCTTCATCCCGTCGGCCTCGGGCACCGCCGAGGTGGGCCGCCGGCTGTCGCTGCGCCTGCGGCCCCCGGGCGGTCGCGCGACGCCGATCCGTCCGCGGGTGACCGAGGCCCGCCCCGGCGTCGCGCTCGAGTGGCTGGGGCACCTCGGCGTCCCCGGCCTCTTCGACGGTCGGCACCGCTTCGACCTGATCCCGACCGGTGCCGGCACGCGCGTGGAAGCGGGGGAGGTCTTCACGGGGGTGCTGGTGCGGCCGCTGCGCGGATGGCTCGACACGCGCGTCCGCGCCGGCTTCGACGCCATGAACGGGGCGCTGCGCGACCGGGTCGTGACCGGGTCGTGACCGGGCCCACGGCGCCGGGCTGAGGTCAGCCGGCCCCCGTAGGGTCCCGGCCATGCGCGCATGGCGGGTGCACGAGCTGGGCGACCCCTCCTCGATGACCCTCGACGAGGTCCCGACCCCCACGCCGGGCGAGGGGCAACTGCTGGTCAGGGTTCGCGCGGCGGCGCTGAACTTTCCCGACGTGCTCATGGCGATGGGCACGTACCAGGAGCGGCCGCCGCTGCCCTACACGCCCGGCGTCGAACTGTGCGGCGTGGTCGAGGGCACCGGGCAGCGGGTGCTCGGGTCGCCGTCCAGAGGCCCCGGCGCGTTCGCCGAGTACGCGCTGATGGACGCCGCCGGCGCCTGGCCGGTGCCCGAGGGCATGACCGACGAGAAGGCCGCAGCCCTGTACCTGACCTACCAGACCGGCCACGTCGGCCTGCACCGCCGGGCGCACCTGCAGCCGGGGGAGTGGCTCCTGGTCCACGCCGGCGCCGGTGGGGTGGGCAGCGCCGCGATCCAGCTCGGCAAGGCCGCCGGTGCGCGCGTCATCGCCACCGCGGGCGGCCCCGAGAAGGTGCAGGTCTGCCGCGACCTGGGCGCCGACCACGTCATCGACTACACCGCCGACGACTTCGTGCCGGCGGTCAAGGACCTCACCGGGGGCCGCGGCGCAGACGTGATCTACGACCCCGTGGGCGGCGACGTGTTCGACAAGAGCCGCCGGTGCATCGCCTTCGAGGGCCGGCTGGTCGTGGTCGGCTTCACCAGCGGCCGGATCCCCGAGGCCCCGGCCAACCACCTGCTGGTCAAGAACTACAGCGTCGTCGGGCTGCACTGGGGCCTGTACCGGCAGATGGACCCGCTGCGGATCGGCATCGTGCACGAGGAGCTCACCCGGCTGGTCACCGATGGCCGGGTGGATCCGCTGGTCAGCCAGGTGCTGCCGCTCGAGGAAGCGCCGCGGGCCCTCGCCGCCCTGGCGCACCGCGGCACGGTCGGCAAGGTCGTCCTCCGGCCCTGAGCAGGGCCGAGACTCAGTGGGTCTGCGGGCGGCCGAGGCGCGCCTTCGTCTCCTCGACGTCCATGCCGTGCAGCCGCAGCAGGTTCTCGCCGAGGATCTTGCGCTTGGCGACGTCGGTGAGCTGCGGGTAGCCGTAGCCGTCGCAGAGATCCTGCGGGATCGAGAAATCCTTGAACGCCTGAAGCGCCCACTGCGGCCGCCAGATCGGCGCTTCCGAGCCATAGATGATCTTGTCCTCGCCGCACCAGAACAGCAGCTTGCCCAGGATCTCGGCGAACAGCCGGGGTGCCCGGACGACGAAGTTGACCGTCGCCGCCAGGGACGCGTACAGGTTGGGGAAGCGGATCAGCTGCCAGCAGGTCTCGTCGATGAACGGCAGCCCGACGTGGAAGATCACGAAGTTGATGTCGGGGAAGTTCGCGGCCGCGCCGTCCATGTCCCAGGTCTGGGTGGCCTCCACCGGCTGCGGGCCCAGCGGCACGCCCTTGTGCACCCCGATGAGGTTGATGCCGAGTTCCTGGGCCTTCTCGAAGATGGGAAAGGCGATCTTCGGGTCGTCCATCCGCCACGGGAACGGGGAGCCGTAGTCGTAGCGCACGTTGTAGAACTTGAACGCCTTGGCCCCGAACTCGCCGACCTGGCGCTCCATCAGGTCGAGCGCCTTGCGCCCCTCGAGCGGGTTGACCGAGCCCCAGAACATTGTTCGGTCGGGGTTGCGGGAGGACAGCTCGGCGCACGATTCCCACGGCGAGAGCCCGTCCCGGAACAGGTCGGTCAGCGGCAGCGGCATCGCCACGAGCATGTCGGTGTCGGATTCGTCGAACACCATCTGCTGGAGATCGGCGGGCGTCCATTCCCTGAGGAACTCCTCGGCCGACATGACCGGCTGCCCCTCCGGGGTCAGCGTGGCGTGGAACGCGTACAGGTGCTGGGCGAACATCTCGCCGGGCTTGCCGTAGGCGTTCTTGGGCGTGAAGTTGAACGGGTGGGCGACCCCGTCGAACACGAATGCGTCACCGATCATGACCGTCCTCCGTCAGGCGTGCGACGAGATGTAGGCATCCCGGTCGCCCACGGCGGCCGGATCGGGCAGGAAGCGCAGCAGCCGCCGCGCGGGTTCGGAGAGCCGGTCGGGCGACCAGGCCTCGTCCCACACGACCTCGACAGCGCAGCTGTCGACGCCTGGCGCCGCGCAGATCGCCTCCTGGACGTCGGCCAGCACCCGGCTGGCGAACGGGCACCAACCCGAGGTGAGCAGCAGTTCCACCCGGGCGTGCCCGTCCTCGAGGCTGACCGAGCGCAGCAGGCCCATGTCGACGACCGAGATGCCCTTCTCCTCGCAGCACGGGTCGAAGACGTCCTTCAGCGCGGCGACCGCCCACTCCGGCGCGTCGAGTCCTGACATGGGCACATGGTCCGGCGCTCCGGAGGCGGCCGGGAAGATGCCGTATTTCAGATGCTGGCGACGACGGCTCGGGCGCCGGTCAGGTCATCGCCAGCGCGCGGGACACCCGCGCCGCCCCGGTCTGCAGGCTGCGGCGCAGTCCGGCGCCGCGGACGGCGTCGCGCGCGGGCGGTCGCCGGTGGGCGGCCGACCGTCCCGTCACGACCGCGACCGCCCCGATCTCCCGCCCGGTGAGCACCGGCGCGGCCAAGCAGGTGACCCCGACGGCGTACTCGCCCTCGTCGATGGCGAACTCGCCCGGTCCGGGCAATCGGAGGCGACGGCGATCGACAACCGTGCGCGGGGTCAGGTCGCGCAGCGGGTGCCGGGCCAGGTAGTCCTCGCGCTCAGGAGCCGTCAGGTGGCCGAGAATGCACTTGCCGAGCGCCGTCGCGTGCGCGGCGTCGTGCATCCCCACCCACAGGTCGATCCTCGGGGCGCGCGGGCCGTCGACGATCTCGGCGACCACGATCTCGCCGTCCAGGTAGCGGGCGAGGTACACCGCGCCGCCGAGTTCGTCCCGCAGCCACTCCAGAGCCGGCCGGGCCTGGGCGAGCCCGCGTGACGCCATCCCGTGCTCGCGGATGACGTCGAGCCGGTGGCCGAGCACGTAGGACCCGTCGGCCAGCCGCTGCAGCCATCCCTCGTGGGCGCAGGTGCGCAGCAGGTGGTAGGTCGTGGCGAGGGGGAGGTCGGCAGCACGGGCGATCTCCTTGGGGTGCGCCCGCCGGCCGTCGCGCTCGGCGATGAGCTCGACCAGCCGCAGGGCGCGCTGCACCGACTGGATGAGGGTCGGTCCCTGTGCCGCCACGGGCGCCCTTTCGCGCGGTGTGCCCGACACCATGACAGATGTCGGGCCCTCGCGGCAGCCCCTAGATGACGGGGCCCGGCAGGTAGGACAGCCGTGAACGGCGCCGCAGGATGACCTTGCGGGTGCCGTCGGGGTGCAGTTGCAGGCGGGCCAACTCCCAGCCCCCGGTGTCCGCCTGCAGGCTCAACATGGTCGCCGCTGCGGACCGGGACGTGCCCGGCGGGATCCGCAGCGGCGCGAACTCGTAATCCGCGCCAGCCTCCATGCTCTGCGATTGTGCATGTCCGCTCCCGATAGGTCACCCTGCCCGGCCCTGTCGTCACCGGCACCGCCTCCCGACCTGCCGTGCTGCCGCGAATCGGCCACGATGGGCCCCACGGGCCCGCACGACCGAGGGAGGACGACGTGAGCGAACCCACGAGCGTGCCGGACGCCGACCGCGCCGAGCAGGAGGCCCTCGTCGACCCGCCCGAGGTGTCGATCGCCGCCGACGCCACCGCGCCGCCGCCGGACGTGCCCGAGGCCGATGCCCTCGACCAGCAGTTGGTCGCCCGTCCGCGCGGGACCGGCGGCACCCAGCACCGCCCCGCCGACCGCGAGGCCGACGAGGCCGACGTGCTCGAGCAGGAGACCGACGTCCCCGTGGGGGACCGCGACACCGACGACTGATCCCGAGGAGACCTGCGCCACCCGCGCGGGTGACGGGACATGACGGTCTCGTGACATCCCGGCCGATCCGGGCCGTTTCCGCCGCGCCGGAGTCCCGGGCCGGGGTTAGGTGGCCGACGGGTCTCCTCCGGTGGTGGCCGTCGACCGCGGCAGCGGCGGCGGCGCACGGCGGGGAGCCCGGCGTGCGCGACTGCACGTCTCCGCGCCGCCTTGCCACGGGGAAGGCGGCGGTGGACACCGGTTCCCCGAAGCCGGCGGCACGGACCGTGCCGCCGGCCGGCCGGTGCCTGCGAACCCGACGGCGAGAGGACGACGTGGCTTCAGTACGTGTCGAGGGCCTGTACAAGGTCTTCGGACGACGACCGGACGACGTGGTCGAACGGCTCCGCAACGGGGCGTCGGCGACGGAGGTCCAGGCACAGGGAGCCACGGCTGCGGTCATCGACGCCTCGTTCACGGTGCAGCCGGGCGAGACGTTCGTCGTCATGGGGCTGTCCGGATCCGGCAAGTCGACGCTGCTCCGCATGCTCAACGGCCTGCTGGAGCCCACGGCCGGGCGCGTGTTCGTCGGTGACGAGGACGTCACGGCCCTCGACGCCAGGTCGCTGCGGCGGCTGCGGCAGGAACAGATCTCGATGGTGTTCCAGCACTTCGCGCTCCTCCCGCACCGGACCGTGCTCGACAACGCCGCGTACGCCCTCGAGGTCCGCGGTGTCGACCGGCGGACCCGCCAGGCGGCCGGCCGCGAGGCACTGGCCATGGTGGGCCTCGAGACCTGGGCGGAGCACCGCCCGGACGAGCTCTCCGGCGGCATGCAGCAGCGCGTGGGACTGGCCCGCGCGCTCGCCTCCGAGGCGCCGGTGCTGCTCATGGACGAGGCCTTCAGCGCCCTCGACCCGCTGATCCGGCGCGAGATGCAGGACCAGCTGCTGGAGCTGCAGGCACGGCTGGGCAGGACCATCGTCTTCATCACCCACGACCTCAACGAGGCCATGCGGCTCGGTGACCGGGTGGCCGTCATGCGCGACGGCCGGATCGTGCGCCTGGGCACGCCCGAGTCGATCCTGGTCGACCCGGGGGACGAGTACGTCGAGCGGTTCCTCGCCGACGTGGACCGGGCCCGCGTCTTCACCGCCGAGGACGTCATGACGGCGCTGCCCGACGGCGACGTCGCCACGCCTGCGGCGCGGGTCACCCGCCGGACCGCGCTGGCCGATCTGCTGGCCCCCGCCGCGGAGTCGGAGCTGCCCCTCCTGGTCGTCGACGACGACGACCGCCCCTTGGGCGTGGTCACCCGGACGGCGGTGCTCGCGGCCCTGGGCGGGCTGCCGCCGTCCGACAGCGGCCGCCCGCAGCCGGCCCCGCTCCGCACCGAGCTCGCCGGAGGCGTCCGTGGCTGAGCACCCCGCCGTCCTGACCGCCGAGGCCGCCGAGCTGCCCCGGGTGCCGCTGGGCGACTGGATCGACACGGGCTTCGACTGGCTGACCGACAACCTGGACCCTGTCTTCGAGGCGGTCAGCACCGTCACCGAGGCCGCGGTCGACGGGCTCACCGACCTCCTGCTGCTGCCGCCCGCGATCCTCTTCGCCGTCCTGCTGGCCGCGCTGGGCCTGGTCGTCCGCTCCGTGGCCTTCGGCGCCGGAGCGCTGACGGGGCTGTTGCTGATCCAGAGCATGCAGCTGTGGGACGAGGCCATGGAGACCCTCGCCCTGGTCCTGGTGGCCACGCTGGTCGCGGTGCTGATCGCGATACCCGTGGGCATCGCCGCCGCCAGGAACGACCGGGTGAGCGCCGCTGTCCGGCCCGTCCTGGACTTCATGCAGACGATGCCGGCCTTCGTGTACCTCGTCCCGGCCGTGACGTTCTTCGGCATCGGGCTCGTGCCCGGCATCGTCACCACGATCATCTTCGCGCTGCCCCCCGGTGTCCGCCTCACCGAACTGGGCATCCGGCAGGTCGACGGGGAGACCGTCGAGGCCGGCCGCGCGTTCGGCAGCTCACCCGGGCAGATCCTGCGTGGGATCCAGCTGCCGCTGGCCCGGCCCACGATCATGGCCGGCGTCAACCAGGTGATCATGCTGGCGCTGTCGATGGCCGTGATCGCCGGCCTCATCGGCGCCGGGGGGCTGGGCGGCACCGTCGTCACCAGCATCTCGCGCCTGGACGTCGGCCTCGGCTTCGAGGGCGGCATCTCCGTGGTCATCCTGGCCATCTATCTCGACCGGCTGACCGCGTCCTTCGGGGACCGGTCGGGCCGTTCGTCGCGGCTGCGGCTCACCCGCCGCCGCTCGTCGCCGGCCGCTGATGCCGACGACGCCACTCCGGACCAGGTCCAGCCGGCCCCCGCGCCGGCGGTACCGACCGCACGCGCCTGACGACCGGTGCGCCCCGCGGGGTGCCCGGTGGACAGATCCGCGGTCCGACGACCCGTGACCTTCGCGGGTCGGCATCGAACGGAAGGAGCACCACCCCTTGCGCAAGCACGGAATCCGGCTCGCAGCCGGGCTCGCCACCGTCGCCCTGACCGCCACCGCCTGCGGCGGCGACGAGGGCACCGACAGTGCCGCGTCCGGCGGCAACGGCGGCTCGGGCGACTGCGAGTCGGTCACCCTGGGGTTCATCCCCTCCTGGACCGACGGCCTGAGCATGGCCCACCTCTGGAAGAACGTCCTCGAGTCGCGCGACATCGAGGTCGAGTTCGAGGAGATCTCGGACGCCGCACCGCTGTACGCCGGCATCGCCGGCGGTGACGTCGACGTCTACCCGTCGGCCTGGTCGGAGATCACGCACGCCGACTACATGGAGGAGTACGGCGACGACGTCGAGGATCTCGGTGCCTGGTACGAGGGCGCCGTCCTGACCTTCGCCGTCCCCGAGTACACCGACGTCGACTCGATCGAGGACCTCGCGGACAACGCGGAGATGTTCGGCGGCCGGATCGTCGGCATCGAGCCGGGCGCCGGCCTGACCCGCACCACCAAGGACAGCGTGATGCCGGCCTACGGCCTCGACTCCTACGAGCTCGTCGAGTCCTCTACCACGGCCATGCTCGCCGAGCTCCGGGCCGCCGTGGCGGCCGAGGAGGACATCGTCGTCACCCTGTGGCGCCCGTTCTGGGCCAACAGCGAGTTCCCGGTGAAGGACCTCGAGGACCCGCAGGGCGCGCTCGGCGACAGCGAGGGCCTGCACAACATCGCCCGCGCCGGCTTCTCCGACGACTGCGCCGAGGTGGCGGCGCTGATGGGTGACCTCACGCTCACCGACGAGCAGTACGGCTCGCTGGAGAACCTCGTCGTCAACGAGTACGGCGAGGGCCAGTACGAGGAGGCCGTCGACGCCTGGTTCGAGGAGAACCCCGACCTCGCGGAGACGCTGAAGGGCTGATCGCAGCTCCGGTCGTCGTCAGGCGCGGTGCACCGGCAACCGGTGCGCCGCGCCTGACGCGTTCCCGGCCATTTGTCGACAAATGGCCCGGCTCAGGTCGACGTCTCGGCCAGCAGGCGGGCCAGCCGGGTGCGCCGCGGCCGGACGTCGACCTCGCGCACCGCCCGGGCCAGGGCGGCTCCGCTCGCGTGCACGATCGACAGGTGCTGCTGGGCGCGGGTCAGTGCCGTGTAGACCAGTGGCCGCGACAGCATCCCGCCGGCCTCCGGTGGCAGCACGACGACGACGCCGGGCCACTCCGAGCCCTGCGCTCTGTGCACGGTGATCGCCCACCCGTGCTTGAGATCGGCCAACGCCGTCCCGGTCACGGTGACCGGGCCCGAGGCGAACGCGACGTCGAGGGATCCGTCGCCGGCCTTGACGACGACGCCGACCTCGCCGTTGGCGAACCCGACCGGTTCGAGGTCCAGGTGGTTGGCCGTGGCCACCACCCGGTCGCCGGGGTCGAATCCCCAGACCGTGCCGTCGCCCGGGTTCAGCTTCGCCTTCAGCGCCTTGTTCAGCTCGATGGTGCCCGCAGGCCCCCGATGCACCGGCGTGACCACCTGCACAGATCCCGGCTCGATGCCCAGCGCCCGCGGGATCGAGTCGGTGACCAGCTGGACCACCCGGCGCGACGCCTCCGCCGAACCGGTCGCCGGGACGACGACCACCTCGCGGTCGGGAGAGTCGACCTGCGGCAGCTCGCCGCCGCGCACCCCCGTGGCGAGTCGGGCGATCGCACCGCCCTCGGCCTGCCGGTACAGCGTGGTGAGCTCGGTGACCGGGACGACGCCGGAGTCGATCAGGTCGCCCAGCAGGTGACCGGGGCCGATCGAGGGCAGCTGCGCCGGATCGCCCACGAGCAGCAGGTGCGTGCCGTCCGGGCAGGCCTCGAGCAGGGCCGCGGTGAGCTCGACGTCGAGCATCGAGGCCTCGTCCACGACGACCACCTCGGCGTCGAGCGGCCACTCGTCGTTGCGGGCGAACTCGCCGGTCATGCCCTGCGCGCCGAGCAGCCGGTGCACCGTCGTCGCCGGGTGGTCGGTCAGCTCTTCCAGGCGCTTGGCGGCGCGACCAGTCGGCGCGGCCAGCGCGACCTCGGCGCCCTTGGCGCGCAGCAGCTTCACGACGGCCGCGACCGTGCGGCTCTTGCCGGTGCCGGGGCCACCGGTGAGCAGGCTGACGCCGGACCCGAGGACCTGCGCGACGGCCTGCTTCTGCGCTTCGTCGAGCCCCTTGGCCACCGAGCGGACCGAGGCGGGGTCGGCGATCCGGCCTGCGGTGGCGGCCAGCCGGGCCACGGCCTCGGCGACGGCCTCCTCGGCCATGCCGTAGCGCGCCAGCGACAGCATCCGCAGGGCCGGGTCGGGCTCCTGCTCGGGGTCCTCCGGCTCGGGCGGCTCGTGCTCGAGCACCTCACCGCCCTCGACCGCGGCCACCACGGCGGCGGCGGGGTCGGTCACCCCCTCGGCCTGCAGCGCCGCCACGACCAGGTCGGCGGGGAGGACCGTGTGGCCGTCGCGGGTCGCCGTCCGGAGGGTCTGGGCGACGATCGCCCGGCCGCGCCGGGTGTCCTGCCGGTCGACCCCCGGCAGCAGCGCGATCGCCAGCCGGTCGGCGTCGGTCAGCGACACCCCCGGCAGTCCCAGCAGGGCCCACGGGTCGTCGCGCAGCCGGCGGGCGGCGTCGGGCCCCAGCGTGTCGGCCACGCCGGCGGCGAGCCGGGCCTCCAGCCCGGCGCCGACCAGCATCTCGACGACCTCGTAGACGGGTGCGGCGGACAGCCAGGACGAGAACAGCCGCTCGGCCCGCTGCTTGCCCACCCGGGGCAGCCGGATCAGGTTTGCCGCGCTCACGTCGTCGGCCCGGGTGATGCCGGCGGCCGGCAGCTCGGCGGCGGCACGCTTGCCCAGGCCGGGCCACAGGCCGGCGGTGCAGAAGGCGACGAAGACGGCGTCGCCGGAGGCTCGGGACGGAGAGCCTCCGGAGCCAGGGGCCGGGGCGGTCATGCGTCCGAACGGCGCTCGGGATAGCCGAACGGTGGTGCGGAGACGTCCTCGAGGGCGGTACGGATGGCCGCCGGCAGCCGCACGCCGTCGGCGTCCAGAGAGGCCTGCAACTGCTGGGCGGTGCGGGCGCCCACCACCGGCGCGACGACGCCGGGGCGGTCCCGGACCCAGGCCAGGGCGACGCCCAGCGGGCTGGTCCCCAGGCCCTCGGCGGCGGTGATGACCGCCTCGACGATGCGGTCGGACTTGGGGGAGCGCAGTCCGTCGATGAACCCGCCCCACTGCGCCGAGGCGCCACGGGACTCGGTCGGGGTGCTGTGCCGGTACTTGCCGGTGAGGATGCCGCGGCCCAGCGGCGACCACGCGAGGATGCCCAGCCCGAGGGCCTCGGCGGCGGGCACGACCTCGCGCTCGACCCCACGCTGCAGCAGCGAGTACTCGACCTGGGTCGACACCAGCGGCACCCGCCCCGGCCAGGCCTTCTGCCAGGTGGCGGCCTGCGCGGTCTGCCAGCCGGTGAAGTTGCTGATGCCGACGTAGCGGACCCGCCCCGAGGAGACCGCGAGGTCGCAGGCCGCCAGCGTCTCCTCGATCGGGGTCGCGTCGTCCCAGGCGTGCAGCTGCCAGAGGTCGACGTGGTCGAGCGCCAGTCGCTCCAGGGAGGCGTCCAGCGCCGCCAGCAGGTGCCCGCGGGACGCGCCGCGTCCCATCGGGCCCGGCGCCGTGCGGCCGACGGCCTTGGTCGCGACGAGCACGTCGGAGCGGGGGACGACGTCGGTGAGGAGCCGGCCGAGCGTGCGCTCGCTGTCGCCGTCGCAGTAGACGTCGGCGGTGTCGACGAGGGTGCCGCCGGCGTCGACGAACGCCGTCAACTGCATCGCGGCCTCGTCCTCGTCGGTGTCGCGGCCCCAGGTCATCGTGCCCAGCGCCAGCCGTGACACGACCAGTCCGCTGCGGCCCAGCGCCCGTTGCTCCACGACCGGCCAACCTACCGGCGCAGGCAGGCTCGCACCGGGCAGCACCGTGGACATCGGGGCGGCGCGGCGGGTCGCGGCCTCGGTCCGCCTAGGGTGACCCCTCGTGCTCTGCTGCCTGAGGCCGCTCGTCCGCGACTCCCGTCCCCGCTCCACCAGGTCGCGCTGAGATGGGCTGGATCGAAGCCGTCGTCCTGGGGGTGGTCCAGGGGCTCACCGAGTTCCTGCCGATCTCCTCCAGCGCCCACCTGCGCGTCGTGGGGGAGATGTTCGGCTGGGACGACCCCGGCGCGGCGTTCACCGCGATCACGCAGATCGGCACCGAGGCCGCCGTCCTGCTCTACTTCCGCAAGGACATCGCCCGGATCGTGGTGGCCTGGCTGCGCTCGGTGCGCCGCGGTCGACGGGCCGACGGCGTGCCGATGGACTCCGACGCCCGCATGGGCTGGCTGATCTTCGTCGGCACCCTCCCGATCGTGGTGCTCGGCCTGCTGTTCCAGGACCAGATCGAGACGACCTTCCGCGACCTGCGGATCGTGGCCACCGCGCTGGTGCTCTTCTCCCTGGTGCTGTTCTGGGCCGACCGGGTCGGCGCGAAGAACCGCGGGCTGCACACCCTGACGATGCGGCACGGCATCGCCTTCGGGTTCGCGCAGGCGATAGCGCTGATCCCGGGGGTCTCGCGCTCGGGCGGCACGATCACCATGGGCCTGTTCCTGGGGTACTCACGCGCCGCGGCGGCCCGGTACTCGTTCCTGCTCGCGATCCCGGCCGTGCTCGGGTCCGGGTTCTTCCAGGCCTACCAGTCGCTGACCGGCGACGTCGTGGGCGCCGGTGTCTCCTGGGGCCCGACGCTGCTCGCCACCGCGCTCGCGTTCGGGGTGGGCCTGACCGTGATCGCCTGGCTGCTGCGCTACCTCGACCGGGGCAGCTTCACCCCGTTCGTCGTCTACCGGATCGTCGTAGGCCTGCTCGTGCTCGGCCTGGTCTTCGGTGGAGTCCTGGCCCCCTCGTGAGCTGCGCGCCGTCGCCTTCGCCGGCACCGCGCTGAGAAGAACCCCGTCCTCCCTGCCCCTCGCAGGCTCGCAGCGGTGCTCTGGACGAGGCCGACATTAGGCTCGCCGGTCGTGAGCACCGTGATCCTCCTGCGCCACGGCCGGACGACGGCGAACGCCGACGGCGTGCTCGCCGGCTGGACGCCGGGCGTGCGGCTGGACGAGACCGGGCGCGAGCAGTTGCAGGCGGTGGCGGCGCGGCTGGCGGCGGTGCCGCTGGCAGGTATCGTCAGCAGCCCGCTGGAGCGCTGCCAGGAGTCCGCGGCCACCGTGGCCCGGGGACGGTCCCTCGAGGTGCGGTCCGACGACCGGCTGGGCGAGGCGCGCTACGGCGACTGGACCGGCCGCGCGATCAAGGAGCTGACCAGGGACCCCCTGTGGAAGGTCGTCCAGCAGCACCCCTCCGCCGCGGTGTTCCCCGGCCCGGACGGGGAGGGGCTGGCGCAGACCCAGGCCCGAGCGGTGGCCGCCGTCCGGGAGTGGAACGCGAGGCTGGGGCCCGACGCCGTCTGGCTGGCCTGCAGCCACGGCGACGTCATCAAGGCGATCCTCGCCGACGCGTTGGGACTGCACCTGGACTCGTTCCAGCGGATCGTCGTCGACCCGGCGTCGCTCTCGGTCATCACCTACACCGAGACCCGCCCGTTCGTCGTCCGGGTCAACGACACCGGGGGCGACGTGTCCGCGCTGATCCCGCCCACGAGGCGGCGCCGGCGCAGGCCGTCGTCGGATGCCGTGGTGGGCGGGGGCGCGGGGACGGCGGTCTGAGACGCCCGTGACCTGCCTCTCCGCCTCCGCGTCAGAGGCTGGACCCGTCGGTATCGCCGCGTAACCTGATCGGCGTGCCACGCCAGGTCCATCTCTTCGAACGCCCGAGCCGGTTCGTCGCCGGCACCGTGGGTCAGCCCGGCGAGCGCACCTTCTACCTGCAGGCATCCGACGAATCCGGCCGCACGGTCAGCGTGGCGCTGGAGAAGACGCAGGTGCAGGTGCTCGCCGACCGCATGAGCGAGCTGCTCGACGAGATCGCCGAGCGGCCGGGCACGGTGATCCCGCCCGACGCGCGGCTGGACGACCTCGAGCCGCTGACGGCCCCCGTCGACGAGGAGTTCCGTGTCGCCGCCATGGGGCTGGCCTGGGACGCGGCGGCGCAGGCCGTCGTCGTGGAGGCCGTGGCCGCCGGCGACGAGCCGATCGAGGAGGACGCGATCCTCTCCGACAGCGACGAGGGCCCCGACGCGCTCCGGGTGACGATCACGCCCGTCGTCGCCCGCGCGTTCATCGCCCGGGCCCGCCGGGTCATCGCCGCCGGCCGGCCCTCCTGCCCGCTGTGCTCGATGCCGCTCGACCCCACCGGCCACGTCTGCCCGCGGCAGAACGGCTACCGGCGCTGAGCGTGGCGCGTCGATGAGCGAACCGCAGGCCGCAGGCGACGTGCGGAGCCCCGTCTCCGACGACGAGGCCGCCCGACTGCTGCTCGAGGGCGAGATCGACCTCGAGGGCCGGCTGCTCGACGCGTCCAACGTGACCCTGGTCGGCGCGATCCGGCTCGGCGACCTGGCCGCGGAGTGCGTCTACAAGCCGGTGATGGGGGAGCGGCCGCTGTGGGACTTCCCCGACGGCACCCTCGCCGGCCGCGAGGTGGCGGCCTACCTGGTGTCGGAGGCCACCGGCTGGCGGATCGTGCCGCCGACCGTGCTGCGGGACGGGCCGTTCGGCGAGGGCATGGTGCAGCTGTGGGTCGACGGCGACGCCGACGTCGACCTGGCCACCTTCGTCCGCCGCGACCTTCCGGCGCTGCGCCGCATGGCGGTCTTCGACGCGGTGGTCAACAACGCCGACCGCAAGGGCGGGCACATCATCCCGACGCCGGCCGGCCACGTGTACGGGGTCGACCACGGCATCTGCTTCTCGACCGACCCCAAGCTGCGCACCCTGCTGTGGCGCTGGGCCGGTACGCCGCTGCCGGGCGAGGCCGTCGAGGTGCTCGAGAAGCTCGCCGACGACCTGCGCGGCGGCCTCGGCGAGCGGCTGCACGAGCACCTGACCCGGCTGGAGGTGCGCTGCACCCAGAAGCGGGTCGCCGAGATGCTGCGCACCGGCCGCCACCCCGAGCCCAGCGGTGAGTGGCCCGCGCTGCCCTGGCCACCCTTCTGATCACGACGCCTCTAGCGTCCGAGGCATGCCGCACCGCTCGCGCCTGGCGATCCTGCTGCTCGACCTGCCCCCGGAGCAGCACACCGCCGGCATCGGCTTCTGGTCCGGGGCCACGGGGCGACCGATCGAGCCCGACTCCCTGGACGACGACTGGGCGTCGCTCGGCACGTCCGGGGACGGGTTCACGGTCGAGGTCCAGCGCACCGGCCCCGGCACTCCGCCGCGCTGGCACGTCGACATCGAGACCGACGACATCCCGGCGGAGGTGGCCCGGCTCGAGGCCCTGGGCGCGCGGCGGCTGCGGGACATGGGCTCGTTCTGGCAGATGACCGACCCGGCCGGGCTGGTGTTCTGCGTCGTCGGCATCCAGACCGGCGACCTGTTCGAGAAGCACGCCCGCACCTGGCCCTGACGTCCCCTCCAGAGTTGATCATCGTCGGTGTGCACGGGACACGGACGGACGCGCCCACGGACCGTGCACGCAGACGATGATCAACTCCTGCCGCGGCTAGTCGAGCGCGACCAGGCCGATCATCGCGGCGGCCTCGGGGGCGTTGCCGTGCACGGTCAGCACCTCGATCGGCACCCGCCGCCACAGGGCGAGCAGCAGGTCTCCGGCGGTGCCGGTCAGCACGGCGACCGGGAAGTCGCGGCTGCCGGGGAACAGGACCCGCTCGGCGTCGGCGTCCAGGGCGTGCAGCACCACGGGGTGCGCCGACGGAGGGGGTCCGTCGGGGAGACGTGCCGGCACCATCACCTCCAGCCATTCGTCGATCCCGTCCTGCCCGACGTCGGCGGGGATGGGCCGGACGTCGCCGAGCAGCTCCTCGACGTCCGTGGTGTGCACGACGGCCTCGTGCACCTGTCTCCTGAGCACGAAGGCGACGTCCTTCCGGGGTGCCCAGGTCCAGACGCGATCGGCCGGGTCGGCGCTGCGCAGCGTCGCCTCCAGCTCGGCGGCGTGCGCCATGACCGAACCGAGCAGCTCGTCACGGTCCGGGCGGCGCGGTGCGACGTAGTCGGTCGGGTCCTGCGCGCGCCGCCCCACCACCCAGGCCCAGAAGTGCTGCACCTCCGACAGGTGCCAGACCAGGTCGTCGAGGTGCCAGTCGGGGCAGCCGGGTACCCGGGCGCTCCACCCGTGTGCCAGCACGGCCTCGGCCGCGGCGTCGGCGAACCGGCGGTTGGTCCGTTCCAGCACCGGCAGGTACTCGTCCAGCTGCACGGTCGCTCCTCCCTGCCCGTTGCCAGGGAGCGTCGGCACCCCGCTCTACCCTCGTGGTGTGCTCGCCTGGCCTGCTCCGCTCCTGCCGACCCTGCCCGGGACCGGCCCCGTGCTCAAGCTCTACGACACCGCCCGCGGAGAAGTGGTGGCCACGAGCCCCGATCGGACGGCGCGCATGTACGTCTGCGGCATCACGCCGTACGACGCGACGCACCTCGGTCACGCCGCCACCTATCTGGCCTTCGACCTGATCAACCGGGTGTGGCGGGACGCCGGCCATGCCGTGCACTACGTGCAGAACGTCACCGACATCGACGACCCGCTGCTCGAGCGGGCCGAACGCGACCACGAGGACTGGATCGTCCTGGGCATGCGGGAGACGGCCCTCTTCCGCGAGGACATGACGGCGTTGCGGGTGCTCCCGCCGGAGGACTTCGTGGGCGCGGTGGAGTCGATCCCGCGGATCGTCGGCCACGTCGAGACGCTGCTCGACGAGGGCCTGGCCTACGCGCTCGACGACGGCACCGGTGACGTCTACCACGACGTGAGCCAGGCGCCCGGCTTCGGCCAGGAGTCCGGCTACGACGAGGCCACGATGCTGCGTTTCTTCGCCGAGCGCGGGGGCGACCCCGACCGGGCCGGCAAGCGGCAGGCGCTGGACCCGCTGCTCTGGCGCGGGGAGCGCCCGGGGGAGCCGTCGTGGCCCGGGCCGCGGGGCGTGGCCGGCCGACCGGGCTGGCACATCGAGTGCGCCACCATCGCGCTGGAGACCATCGGCATGGGCTTCGACGTGCAGGGTGGGGGCAGCGATCTGGTGTTCCCGCACCACGAGTACTCCGCCGTCCATGCCGAGGCGCTGACGGCCACCAAGCCGTTCGCCCGCTCGTACGTGCACGCGGCGATGATCGGTCTCGACGGCGAGAAGATGAGCAAGAGCAAGGGCAACCTGGTCTTCGTCTCCAAGCTGCGCGGCGAGGGGGTCGACCCGATGGCGATCCGGCTGGCCCTGCTGTCGGGGCACTACCGCACCGACCGCTTCTGGACGCCGGACCTGCTCACCCAGGCCGAGCGACGGCTGGCCACCTGGCGGCGTGCCGTCGCCGCGGCCGCCGGCGCCCCGGCCGGCCCCGTCCTGCACGCGTTGCGGGAGCGGCTCGGCGACGACCTGGACAGCCCGGGTGCGATCGCCGTGGTCGACCGGTGGGCCGAGCAGACGCTGGCGGGCGGGCCGGACGACGCCGAGGAGGAGTCGCCGGCCATCGTGTGCGACGCGGTGGACGCGCTGCTCGGAGTCGCCCTCGACTCGGCCGCCGGGCTGCCGGGCCGCGACGCCGACAGCGCCCGGTCGCCGGCGTGACCGGCGGCGGCAGCTTCCGGGCGACCGACCGGGCGGCCCGGGAGCGGGCGGAGGAGCTGCTGGCCCCCGCCGCCATGCGGTCGGCGGCCACCCGGGGCCGGGCCCAGGACGAGCCCGAGGACCTCCTGCGGACGGCGTTCGAACGCGACCGGGACCGCATCCTGCACGCCAAGGCCTTCCGCCGGCTCAAGCACAAGACCCAGGTCTTCCTGAACCCCGACGGCGACCACTTCGTCACCCGGCTCACCCACACCCTGCAGGTGACCCAGATCGCCCGGTCCCTCGCCCGGGCGCTGGGCCTCAACGAGACGCTGGCCGAGGCGATCGCACTGGGACACGACGTCGGGCACTCACCGTTCGGCCACCTCGGCGAGGACGCGCTGGAGCCCTACGTGGAGGGCGGCTGGCACCACGCGGCGCAGGGGGTGCGGATCGTCGAGGTGCTCGAGCACCTGAACCTCACCTGGGAGGTCCGCGACGGCATCCGGGCGCACAGCTGGAAGATCGACCCGCCGCCGGACACCCGCGAGGCGGAGTGCGTGCGGTACGCCGACCGCATCGCCTACCTGTCCCACGACGCCCTGGACGCCGTCCGCGCGGGAGTCCTGCGCCCCGACGACCTGCCGGAGCGGCCGCACCGGGTCTTCGGGGAGCCGGGCAGCGAGATGGTCGGCTCGATGATCGACGCCGTCGTCGAGGGCAGCCTGTCACCGGACAACGCCTCCGGCGCCGTCGTCATGACGCCCGAGAAGCTCGAGGCGATGCACGAGCTGCGCGCGTTCATGTTCCAGCGGGTGTACGCGAGCGAGACCGCGGCCGGGCAGAAGCACGTGGCCATCGACGTCATCCGCCGGCTGGTCGACCACCACCTGGCCCACCCCGAGCAGCTGCCGGAGTCCTACCGGGATCCGGACGCCGACCTGCTCACCCAGGTCGTCGACTACGTCTCGGGCATGACCGACCGCTTCGCCCTGACCACGCACGACCGCCTGTTCGACGGCGACGCGGGCTCGCAGCTGACGCCGTTGCTCCGACGGGGCTCACCCCTGTCGTGAGGACTGGGGACCCGGAGTGCCTCCGGGCTCGAGCGACGCAGCGGCTCCGGGCAGCAGGGGGCGGCACCTGAGCGCGGTGCGATCCGGAGAGTCGGAGTGCTACTGCGGCCCGCGACGCCGGAGGTAGCGCTCGAACTCGCGGGCGATCTGGTCGCCGTCGGCCTGGGAGAGGTCGACCTCGGTGGCCTTCTCCTCCAGGGAGCGCACGTACTCGACGACCTCGTCGTCCTCGCTGGCCATCTCGTCGACCGTCTTGACCCACTCGTCGGCCTGCTGCGGCAGCGCCCCCAGCGGCACGGGCAGCTCGAGCACCTCCTCGACCCGCTGCAGCAGCGCGATGGTCGCCCGCGGCGACGGAGGCGCCGACACGTAGTGCGGCACGGCGGCCCAGAAGCTGATCGCCGGCAGCCCGGCCTGCACGCAGGCGTCCTGGAACACGCCGAGGATGCCGGTGGGCCCCTCGTAGCGGGACGTGTCCAGGCCCCACCGCTCCGCCGACTCCCGGTCGTACGCCGTGCCGGTCACCGGGGTGGGGCGGGTGTGCGGGGTGTCGGTCAGCAAGGCGCCCAGCGCCACGACCGTCGAGACGTCGAGCTCGTGGCACAGCTCGATGAGCTCCTCGCAGAAGCTGCGCCAACGCATGTTCGGCTCGATCCCGCGGATCAGCACCACGTCGCGCTCCACCCCCGGGGGTGTGGCCACGGAGACGCGGGTGGTGGGCCATTCGATGCGGCGGCTCACCCCGCCCACCAGCGACACGGTGGGGCGGTTCACCTGGAAGTCGTAGTAGTCCTCCGGGTCCAGCGCGGCCAGCGGCTTGGCGTCCCAGATGAGCTCGAGGTGTTCGACGGCCCCTGTGGCGGCGTCGCCGGCGTCGTTCCAGCCCTCGAACGCGACCACCACGACCGGGTCGGTCAGTTCCGGCAGGCCGTCGGCACGATCCTTGGGCTCGATCACCTCTCCGAGCCTACGTCGCACCGCGTGGCCCGGCGGGCGAGCGCGACGCCCGTGTCACCCCTATGGACGGCGGAGGGTGCCGGGCGGGCGCCGGATGAGACGATGGGGGGACGACGTTCGCCTTCGTGCAGGGCCTGGCCGGCCCGTCGATGTGCCGGCGCCCGAGGCGCCGACCCGCTCCGATCGAGCCCCGAGGAACCCTCTTGTCCGAGTCCCCGCTCCTCCGCCCGGATGTCACGGCAGAGCTCACCGCCCTGCTCGAGGCACGCATCCTGGTCATGGATGGCGCCATGGGCACCGCCATCCAACGCAACCGGCCGGACGAGGCGGGCTACCGGGGAGAGCGTTTCGCGGACTGGCCGACCGACGTGCAGGGCAACAACGACCTGCTCAGCCTGACGCAGCCCGAGCTCATCGCCGGCATCCACCGCGAGTACCTCGAGGCCGGCGCCGACCTGATCGAGACGAACACCTTCAACGCGACGGCGATCTCGCTGGCCGACTACGGCATGTCCGAGCTCGCCTACGAGCTCAACGTCGCCTCGGCGCGGCTCGCCCGCCGCGAGTGCGACGCGATGACCGCGCGCACACCGGACAAGCCGCGGTTCGTCGTCGGCGCGCTGGGCCCGACCAGCCGGACGGCGTCCATCTCGCCCGACGTGAACGACCCGGGCGCGCGCAACGTCACCTTCGACGAACTGGTCGAGGCCTACCGGACCCAGGCCGAGGGGCTGGTCGACGGCGGCTGCGACGTCCTGCTGATCGAGACGATCTTCGACACGCTCAACGCCAAGGCCGCGATCTTCGCTCTGGAGACCCTGTTCGAGGACCGTGGCCGCCGCTGGCCGGTGATGATCTCGGGTACCATCACCGACGCCTCGGGCCGCACGCTGTCCGGGCAGGTCACCGAGGCGTTCTGGCACAGCGTGCGGCACGCCCGGCCCCTCCTCGTCGGGCTCAACTGCGCCCTCGGGGCCGAGGAGATGCGGCCCTACCTCGCGGAGCTGGCCCGGGTGGCCGACACGTTCGTCTCCTGCTATCCGAACGCCGGCCTGCCCAACGCCTTCGGCGAGTACGACGAGTCCCCGGAGGAGACGGCCGGGGTCCTGCAGGAGTTCGCCGAGCGGGGCTTCGTCAATCTGGTCGGCGGGTGCTGCGGCACCACGGCGGCGCACGTCGCGGCCATCGCCGCCGCCGTGGAGGGCAAGGACCCGCGGACACCGCCGCAGGCCCTGCCCGCCCTGCGGCTGTCCGGCCTCGAGCCGGTCACCGTGACCCGGGAGAGCCTCTTCGTGAACGTGGGGGAGCGGACCAACATCACCGGGTCGGCCCGCTTCCGCAACCTGATCAAGGCCGGCGACTACCCGGCGGCGCTCGCCGTCGCCCGCCAGCAGGTCGAGGCGGGTGCACAGGTCATCGACATCAACATGGACGAGGGGATGATCGACGGCGTCGCGGCCATGGACCGCTTCACCAAGCTCATCGCCACCGAGCCCGACATCTGCCGCGTGCCGGTGATGATCGACTCCTCCAAGTGGGAGGTCATCGAGGCCGGCCTCAAGTGCGTCCAGGGCAAGTCGATCGTCAACTCGATCTCCCTGAAGGAGGGCGAGGAGAAGTTCGTCCGCGAGGCGCGCCTGTGCCGCCAGTACGGGGCCGCCGTCGTCGTCATGGCCTTCGACGAGGACGGTCAGGCGGACGACCTCCAGCGGCGCATCCAGATCTGCCGCCGGGCCTACGACATCCTGACCAGGGACGTCGGCTTCCCGGCCGAGGACATCATCTTCGACCCGAACGTCTTCGCCGTCGCCACGGGCATCGAGGAGCACGCGAACTACGGCCGGGACTTCATCGAGGCCACCCGCTGGATCAAGCAGAACCTGCCCGGCGCGCTGGTGTCCGGCGGCATCTCGAACGTCTCTTTCTCGTTCCGGGGCAACAACCCCGTGCGCGAGGCCATCCACGCCGTCTTCCTCTTCCACGCCATCGCGGCGGGCCTGGACATGGGCATCGTCAACGCCGGCGCGCTCGAGGTCTACGAGGAGGTCCCCGCGCTGCTGCGTGAGCGGATCGAGGACGTGATCCTCAACCGTCGCCCCGACAGCACCGAGCGGCTGCTGGAGATCGCACCCGATTTCGCCGGTGACGGATCGGTGCGGGAGGCGGCGACCGACGAGTGGCGCGCCCTGCCGGTCGCCGAGCGGATCACCCACGCCCTGGTCAAGGGCCTCGACGAGTTCGCCGAGGACGACACCGAGGAACTGCGGCAGGAGATCGCGGCGCGCGGCGGCCGGCCCATCGAGGTCATCGAGGGACCGCTGATGGACGGCATGAACGTCGTCGGCGACCTGTTCGGGCAGGGAAAGATGTTCCTGCCGCAGGTGGTCAAGTCCGCCCGGGTCATGAAGAAGGCCGTGGCCCACCTCATCCCGTTCATCGAGGCGGAGAAGCGGCCCGGTGACGCCGAGCGCAGCAACGGCAAGGTCGTGATGGCCACCGTCAAGGGCGACGTGCACGACATCGGCAAGAACATCGTCGGTGTCGTGCTCCAGTGCAACAACTACACGGTCGTCGACCTCGGCGTCATGGTCCCCGTGCAGAAGATCCTCGACACGGCCAAGGAGGAGGGCGCCGACATCATCGGCCTGTCCGGCCTGATCACGCCGTCCCTCGACGAGATGGTGAACGTCGCCTCGGAGATGGAGCGGCAGGGCTTCGAGATCCCGCTGCTGATCGGCGGGGCCACCACCTCGCGGGCGCACACCGCCGTCAAGGTGGCGCAGAAGTACCACGGCCCGGTCATCTGGGTGAAGGACGCCTCGCGCTCGGTACCGGTCGTGGCAGCACTGCTGTCGGACGAGCAGCGGCCGCGGCTCCTGTCCGACGTCGAGGCCGACTACCGGGCGCTGCGGGAGCGGCACGCCGCCCGCGAGGGCAGCCGCACCCTCCTGCCGCTCGCGGCAGCACGCGAGGCGGCTCCGGACGTCGACTGGCGCGGCTACACCCCGCCCCGGCCGCGGATGCTGCTGCAGCAGGAGAGGGACGTCTGCGCCGGCCCGTCGTGCGACCACCGGCACGGCCAGGTGACGCAGTTCGTGCGGACGCTGACCGACTACCCGCTCGAGGAGCTGCGCCGCTACATCGACTGGCAGCCGTTCTTCAACGCGTGGGAGATGCGCGGCCGCTTCCCCGACATCCTGCACAACCCGACGACCGGGGAGGCGGCCCGGCGCCTGTACGAGGACGCCCGGACGCTGCTCGACCGGATCGTCGAGGAGAAGTGGCTGCGCGCCAACGGCGTCTTCGGGCTGTTCCCGGCCAACGCGGTGGACGGCGACGACATCGAGATCTACACCGACGAGTCGCGCACCGCCGTCCGGACGACGCTGCACCAGTTGCGGCAGCAGACCGAGGGGCGGGACGGCTCCCCGCGCAAGTCGCTGGCCGACTTCGTGGCACCGAAGGCGACCGGTCTGCGCGACTACGTGGGCGCGTTCGCGGTGACCGCGGGTCTGGGCGCCGGCGAGCGCGTCGCGGCCTTCAAGAAGGACAACGACGACTACAGCGCCATCATGGTCGAGGCGCTGGCCGACCGGCTCGCCGAGGCGTTCGCCGAGCGGCTGCACGAGCGCGTACGCAAGGAGTTCTGGGCCTACGCGCCCGACGAGCACCTGGACAACGACGCGTTGATCGCCGAGAAGTACGCCGGGATCCGGCCGGCACCGGGCTACCCGGCCTGCCCGGAGCACACCGAGAAGCGCACGATCTGGGAACTGCTCGACGTCGAGACGAACACCGGCATCGAGCTGACCGAGAGCATGGCCATGTGGCCGGGTGCGGCAGTGAGTGGGCTGTACTTCTCGCACCCCCGATCGCAGTACTTCGTGCTGGGGCGGATCGGCCGCGACCAGGTGGAGGACTACGCCCGGCGCAAGGGCTGGACCGTGGCCGAGGCGGAGAGATGGCTCTCGCCCAACCTGGGTTACCGCACCGAGGACGAGTGACAACGGTCACCCACCGGCGCTCTGCGCGGCCGGGTCGGGAAGCCCGGACGGCGTGCGCGACGGTGCAGTTCGGGGCGCGAGAGCAGCGCGATCGAGCACCCGGACGACCCGGCTACGAGTGGTCATGTCGACAAGGACACATGTCGATCTGATGACGTCCTGTTGTACGTTCGTCATCTGTCCGCCGGGCCCCGCTCCTCGACCGAGGACCCCGACCGGACACCGCCGAATCGCGCGCGACCGCCAGTCGCGCGTGGACCGGGGACCCATGGATCCCTCGGGGTGAATCCTGCGCGCAGCAGGTAGGGCGACTTCCGGCCCGAACCCGTCAGCTAACTCGGTAGGCGGCTGAGGAAGAACGGAGAGCCGCGCCTGTGGCGCCCCTGAACCACCCGAAGCACGCACGACGTCGCATCTCGGCTCCGCACTCACGATTCGCCTCGGCCCTCGGCCTCGCCGCCGTGTGCGCGCTCGCGGCGGTCGACCTGGCGGCCGGTGCGCCGGCCACGTCGGCCGCGAGCACCCAGGAGGCCTCGTCCGTCGCGGACGCCCTCGGCATCACCGGCACCGACGGGCCCACGGTCGAGGACCGCGAGCTGCTCGGCCAGCTGACCGCCAGCCGCGCGCAGCGCGACGCCGAGCAGGACGCCGCCGCTGTGGCGCAGGCCGAGACCGAGCAGGCCGCCGTGAAGGCCAAGGCAGAGGCGAAGGCGAAGGCCGCGGCCGCTGCGAAGGCGAAGGCGAAGGCCGCGGCCGCTGCGAAGGCGAAGGCGAAGGCCGCGGCCGCTGCGAAGGAGAAGGCGAAGGCCGCCGAGGAGGCCGCCCGGGCCGAGGCCGAGACCAGCGCGTCGGCCGGGACCGCGGCCGCGGCCGCGGCACCCGCCGGGCCGGTGACCACCGCGGTCGCGCAGATCTCGAACTCCGCCGGTCCCGTGACGGGACGGGCCCAGGCCGCGGCCAACGCGGTCGTGTCGAACGTGCCTGGCGCGGCCGGCATCACCATCGGGGGCACCCGGGCCAGCGCCGCCGATCCGGGCGGCCACCCGTCCGGCCGGGCCCTGGACTACATGGTCGGGTCGAACGCCGGACTCGGTGACGCCATCGTCGCCTACCACGTGGCCAACTGGGACGCGCTCGGCGTCGACTACATCATCTGGCAGCAGCGGATGCTGAGCTCGCCGGGTGGGTCCTGGAGCTACATGGAGGACCGCGGCAGTCCGACGGCCAACCACATGGACCATCCGCACGTGAACTACCGCTGACCGAACCGGCCGGCCCGCGACTCGCGGGCCGGCCGGTTGGTGTCCGAGCTCGCCGTCGGGACTATCCCGGGCGCCCCTGACGGTTGTGCCTGACGGTTGCGCCTGGCGGACGTGCCTGGCGGACGGAGCGGGGGAGGATCGGGATGAGCAGCATGCTGTCCGCGGTGCTGTTCGACATGGACGGCACGCTCGTGGAGACCGAGCAGTACTGGGGCGAGGCGCTGTTCGGCCTGGCCCGCCGCCTCGGCGGGCGGATGTCCGAGGCCGCGCGGGAGCGCACCGTCGGAACCAGCATGCGGGTGTCCATGCGCATCCTGCACGAGGACATCGGCGTCGTCCGGAGCGAGCAGGACCTCCTCGCGGACGGCCGGTGGGTCGAGGACGAGACCGCACGCCTGATGGCGGACGGCGTCTCGTGGCGTCCCGGTGCCCGGGAGCTCGTCGCCGACGTCCGCGAGGCCGGGCTGCGCAGTGCGCTGGTGACCACCACGCCCCGGAGACTGGCCGACCTCGTGCTGGCGCAGATCGGCGAGATCGCCCCCGGCCGGCCCGCGTTCGACCTGACCGTGTGCGGGGACGAGGTGCCCGAGCGCAAACCGCATCCGGCGCCCTATCTGCAGGCCATGACCGCACTGGACGTGCCCGCCGGCCGCTGCGTGGTCATCGAGGACTCCGCGGCGGGCATCGCCTCGGGCCTGGCCGCGGGCGCGACGGTGCTCGGGGTGCCGATGCTGCAGCAGGTGTCGGCCGCACCGGGGCTCACCCTGCGGGATGGGCTGGTCGGCGTCGGCGTGACCGATCTCGCCGCGCTGCTGGGCGATCGCACCGCGACCCGTCACTGAGGCAGGGGCCAGGCCCCTGCCGTTACGGTGCGCGCATGAGTGAGTGGGTCAAGACGCCGCACCCCGATCCGGTTGACGACGAGCGGGAACTGCTGCTGGGCTTCCTGGCCCATCTGCGCGTCTCCATCCTGCGCAAACTGGAAGACCTCGACGAGGACCAGGCGCGCTGGACGCCCGAGGGCCGACTGATGTCGGTGATCGGCGTGGTCAACCACCTCACGAACGTCGAGCAGCGCTGGATCGACGGCCGTATGACCGGCACCGTGACCAGCAGGAGCGAGGAGGAGTTCCGCCCCGGCCCCGAGCTGACCGTGGCCCACGCCGTGGCCCGCTACCGGGAACGGGCGACCCTCACCGAGGCGGCGGTCCGTGCCATGCCACTGACCACTCCTGCGCGCGACGGCACGGGGCGCGACCTGCGCTGGGTGCTGCTGCACATGATCGACGAGACCGCGCGGCACGCCGGGCACGTCGACGCGACGCGCGAGTTGCTGGACGGCACGACCGGCGTCTGACCGGCGGACGCTCCTTCGGGAGGACGACCCTCGGTCAGTCCCGCTCGATGACGGGCAGGGTGGCCCAGCCGGCGGCCGCCGCGGCCTCTGCGGGGAACGGCGGGGGAGTGCCGCCGAAGGAGGGGCACAGCGCCTGGTGGTCGCACCAGCCGCAGAGCTTGCTCGGGCTGGACCGGAAGTCGCCCGTGGACACCGCGCGCTCGATCGCCGACCAGATGGCCTGGAGTGTGCGCTCGAAGCGGACCAGCTCGCCCTCGTCGGGCGAGTAGGTCAGCGCGTCGCCGTTGCCGAGGTAGATCAGCTTGAGCTGGGAGGCCACCACGCCGCGGGTGCGCCAGAGCACCAGCGCATAGAACTTCATCTGGAACAGCGCCTTGGCCTCGAAGGCCTCGCGGGGGATCGAACCGGTCTTGTAGTCGACCACCCGGAGCGCCCCGTTCGGTGCGACGTCGAGCCGGTCGACGTACCCGCGCAGGAGCAGCCCGTCGGGCAGCGTGACCTCGACCAGCTCCTCGCGACCGTGGGGTTGGATCCGCGTCGGGTCCTCGAGGCGGAAGTAGGTCTCGACCAGTCGGCCGGCCGAGGCCAGCCAGGTCTCGACCGTCTCCTCCGCGGCGGAGGCGTCGGAGCTCGCGCCGTCCTCCGGTGTCTCGAACAGCTCGGCGACGCCCGGCTCCTCCCGGAGCTCCGCCCAGGCGGGGGCGACCAGTTGTTGGGCGGCCGTGACGGTGCGCTCGGCCGGCGGCAGGTCGTAGAGCCGCTCCAGCACCGTGTGCACGAGAGTGCCGCGGACGGCGGCACGGCTCTTGCGCTCGGGCAGCCGGTCGATGGTGCGGAACCGGTAGAGCAGGGGGCAGGTCTTGAAGTCGGCCGCCCGGCTGGGCGACAGCGCCGGACGGCGTGGGCCCTCTGGCGCGGCGTCGTCCGTGAGCACCGGGTCGGCCGTGGCCGGGCCGAGCGCCGTCGGGGTCTCGATCGCCGTCATGGTGCGAGGCTAGGTCGCACCACCGACAGTTCCGAGAGCGCGCGCCGAGATGTGTCGCACCGCTCCGTACGCTGGCGTCCTGTGGAAACCCAGCCGGCCCCCGAGTCACCACCCGACGCACCCGTCCCCGGAGCGTTCGCCGCCGGCGACCGCGTGCAGCTCACCGATCCGAAGGGCCGGCTGCACACCGTCGTCCTGGAGCCGGGCAAGGCCTTCCACACCCACCGGGGGGCGATCGCGCACGACGACCTGATCGGTGCACCCGAGGGTTCCGTCGTCTTCTCCACCGCCAACACCGGCTACCTGGCCTTCCGGCCGCTGCTGGCCGACTTCGTGCTGTCCATGCCCCGCGGTGCGCAGGTGATCTATCCCAAGGACGCGGCCCAGATCGTCGGCTTCGGTGACATCGGCCCCGGCATGCGGGTGCTGGAGGCGGGCGCCGGCTCCGGCGCCCTGACCTGCTCGTTGCTGCGCGCGGTCGGCAGCGGGGGAGCGGTCACCAGCTACGAGCGGCGGGAGGACTTCGCCGACGTCGCCCGCTCGAACGTGGGCGCCTTCTTCGGCGAGGTCCCCGCCAACTGGTCGCTGCGCCTGGGCGACCTGGCCGAGCACCCCGCCGACGAGGTCGTCGACCGCGTGGTGCTGGACATGCTCGAGCCGTGGGCCGTGCTGCCCACCGTGGCGGCCGCCCTGCGGCCCGGCGGCGTCCTGGTCGGCTACGTCGCCACGACGACCCAGCTGTCCACCTACGTCGAGGCGCTGCGCGCCCAGGGTGTCTGGACCGAGCCGCACGCCTGGGAGTCGCTCCTGCGGCCCTGGCACGCGGTGGGCCTGGCCGTACGTCCCGAGCACCGCATGGTGGCCCACACCGCGTTCCTGGTCACCGTCCGGCGCCTGGCCGAAGGGGTCGTGGCACCGGTCCGGCAACGGCGCGCACAGAAAGGCTGACCGGCGGGGCCGGACGACGGCGGGCGCCCTGCGCACTCCTGGGTCGGGTGGGGTGAGCGTTCACACGGACGTGCCGCGAGCCCGGGGCGTCGTGTCGGTCCGCGTGTATAGATTTGCGTCCTGGCTCCCCCGATGTGTGCGGAGGTGCGCGATGGGTCCCGGTTCTGGAAGTGGTCCTGACGAGATGCGGGCGCGGCGCGAGCGCGATGTCGCCGCCCTGCTCAACCAGATCTCCTACCTCGAGGAGGAGATCGGACTCCTGCGGCGGAAGGTCGCCGACAGCCCCCGCCAGGTGCGCGCGCTCGAGGAGCGCATCGCCGAGGCGGAGGGACGCGCGGCGTTCCTCTCCGAGCGCAACGACAAGCTCGCCGGCACGCTGCGCGAGGCGCGGGAGCAGCTGGTCACGCTCAAGGAGGAGGTCGACCGGCTGGGCCAGCCGCCGTCCGGGTACGGCGTCTTCCTGGGCCGGCACGACGACGGCACGGTCGACATCTTCACCGGCGGCCGCAAGCTGCGGGTCTCGGTCTCGCCCAACGTGGAGGGCGAGCAGCTGCGGCCGGGCCAGGAGGTCATGCTCAACGAGGCGATGAACATCGTCGAGGCGCGGGGCTACGAGAAGTCCGGCGACGTCGTGATGCTCAAGGAGCTGCTCGAGCCCATCGACGGCGTGACGCCACGGGCCCTGGTCATCGGCCACACCGACGAGGAGCGGGTCGTCTACCTCGCCGACTCGCTCACCGACCAGCCGCTGCGCGCGGGTGACTCGCTGCTGCTCGAGACGCGGTCGGGCTACGTCTACGAGCGGATCCCGAAGAGCGAGGTCGAGGAGCTCGTCCTCGAAGAGGTCCCCGACATCGACTACTCCGACATCGGCGGTCTGTCGCGGCAGATCGAGCAGATCCGCGACGCGGTCGAGCTGCCGTTCCTGCACGCCGACCTGTTCCACGAGTACCGGCTGCGCCCGCCGAAGGGCATCCTGCTCTACGGCCCACCCGGCTGCGGCAAGACGCTGATCGCGAAGGCCGTGGCCAACTCGCTGGCCAAGAAGGTGGCCGCGGTCAAGGGTGAGGGCCAGGCGAAGTCCTACTTCCTCAACATCAAGGGCCCGGAGCTGCTCAACAAGTACGTCGGCGAGACGGAGCGGCACATCCGGCTGGTGTTCCAGCGGGCACGCGAGAAGGCCAGCGAGGGCACGCCGGTCATCGTGTTCTTCGACGAGATGGACTCGATCTTCCGCACCCGTGGGTCGGGCGTCAGCTCCGACGTCGAGTCGACGATCGTCCCGCAGCTGCTCAGCGAGATCGACGGCGTCGAAGGCCTGGAGAACGTCATCGTCATCGGCGCCTCCAACCGCGAGGACATGATCGACCCGGCGATCCTGCGGCCCGGCCGCCTGGACGTGAAGATCAAGATCGAGCGTCCGGACGCCGAGGCCGCGCGTGACATCTTCTCCAAGTACCTGACCACCGAGCTGCCGCTGCACCCCGACGACCTGCGCGAGCACGGCGGCAGCCGTGAGGCCTGCATCGCGGCGATGATCCAGCGCACCGTCGAGCGCATGTACACCGAGAGCGAGGAGAACCGCTTCCTCGAGGTCACCTACGCCAACGGTGACAAGGAGGTCCTGTACTTCAAGGACTTCAACTCCGGCGCGATGCTGCAGAACATCGTCGACCGCGCCAAGAAGATGGCGATCAAGGAGCACCTGGAGACCGAGACGGCGGGCCTGCGGGTCGGCCACCTGATGCAGGCCTGCGTCGACGAGTTCAAGGAGAACGAGGACCTTCCGAACACGACGAACCCGGACGACTGGGCACGGATCTCGGGCAAGAAGGGCGAGCGGATCGTCTACATCCGCACGCTCATCAGCGGCAAGGGCAACGAGTCGGGCCGCGCCATCGACACCGCCACCAACACCGGCCAGTACCTGTAGACCGTCGGTCCGCCGACCGTCGGCGGCCCGGACCGCTCCGGGTCGCCGACGGTTCCGCGCGTGCGCTCAGCCGGCCCAGCGGTCGGCCAGCGAGCGCAGGTGCGCACCTCCGGCGGCGCCGTAGGCGAGGTGGTGGAGCACCTCGACGGCGTAGGGACGGTCGGTCAGGGCCGGTCGCGGACCGACGTCGACGTGCGTGACGTCGTACCCGGCCTCGTGCAGGTGGTCGGCCATGGCGTAGTCCGACCGCGAGTCACCGACGGTGTGCCAGGCGCGGGGGAGCGGACCGTCCTCGGCGAGGAGTTCCAGCGCCCGGCGGGCGCCGAGTGCCTTGCCGGAGTCGTCGGACTCCAGATCCGTCGCGATCACCGACGGGTCGATCCGCCAGGGGCAGCGCCCGTCGGCGTCGGGGAACCGTTCGTGCCGCAGCCGGACGCCGAGCCCCGCGGTACGCAGCCCGGCGAGCAGGTCGGCCGTGAAGGCCTCCTGCCGCGCCGCGAAGACCCCGTCCGGCAGGTCGGTGCGCGCCTCGGCGGTCGCCATCAGGCGCTTGGTGCCGTCGACGAACATCGTGTCGCCGTAGCCGTCGCGCACGAGCGCCTCCGGCAGGTCGCGCCCGGCGTCCGGCACGCGCAGCGCGGCGTCCTCGTGGACGTCGGTGCTCCCGTCGCCCGCCGTCGTCCACACCGCACCCTTCTCGCAGACGGCGTGCAGCCGTGCCTCCGGCGGGAGGCCACGGCCGGCGAGCGGGTCCAGCACGTGCGCGCGGACGTAGTCGACCGAACGCCCGGTGTTGAGGACCACCGGCACGCCGACGGAGAGCAGCCTGCCGACGTCGTCGAGCAGCGTCGCGGCCACCGTTCGGGTGGCCGGGTCCGCGATGGGGCCGTCGACGTCGAGGAGGATCCCGAGCGGAGGGCGCTGCACCCGGACATGCACCCGGACATCCTCCCGGTCGCCGGATCCCGCCTAGGGTTGGCCCATGAGCGTGCGTCGGATCATGGGCACCGAGGTCGAGTACGGAATCGCAGTGCCCGGGCAGCCGACGGCGAACCCGACGACGCTGTCCAGCC
Organism: uncultured Actinomycetota bacterium; assembly: GCA_963723745.1. Taxonomy (GTDB): domain Bacteria; phylum Actinomycetota; class Actinomycetes; order Mycobacteriales; family Geodermatophilaceae; genus CAVRRZ01. The sequence goes on along the minus strand of CAVRRZ010000005.1, from coordinate 121,766 downwards.
AGGTGGTCAACGCCTGGGCGGTGGCCGACGCGCCGACGCCCCGGCGTCCGCGGTGGGACTTCGAGGAGGAGTCGCCGCTGCGCGACGCGCGGGGGTTCGACCTCTCGCCGGCGCAGGCCCTCGACCACAACGACCTGGACGACGACACCGGCATGGCCAACGTCATCCTGACCAACGGGGCCCGCCTCTACGTCGACCACGCGCACCCGGAGTACTCGACGCCGGAGGTGACCAACCCGCGCGACGTCGTCCTCTGGGACAAGGCGGGGGAGATGGTGATGGCCGAGGCCGCTCGCCGGGCCGCGCGCATCCCGGGCACCGCGCCCATCCAGCTCTACAAGAACAACACCGACGGCAAGGGTGCGTCCTACGGGGCGCACGAGAACTACCTGATGGACCGGCGGACGCCGTTCATCGACATCATCCGCGGGCTGATCCCGTTCTTCGTGACCCGCCAGGTGTTCGCCGGCGCCGGGCGGGTGGGCATCGGTACCGAGAGCCGCACCCACGGTTTCCAGCTGTCGCAGCGGGCCGACTTCTTCGAGGTCGAGGTGGGCCTCGAGACGACGCTGAAGCGGCCGATCATCAACACCCGCGACGAGCCGCACGCCGACGCCGACAAGTACCGGCGACTGCACGTGATCATCGGGGACGCCAATCTCGCCGAGCTGTCCACCTACCTGAAGGTCGGGACGACGTCGCTGGTTCTGGCCATGATCGAGGCCAAGGCGCTGCCCCACGACCTCACCCTGGAAGAACCGGTGGCGGCGCTGCAGGCGGTCAGCCACGACCCGTCGCTGACCCACCTGGTGCGGCTGCGCGACGGGCGGCGGATGACCGCGATCGAGGTGCAGCGGTGCTACCTGGAGTACGCGGAGAAGTTCGTGGCCGGCGGGCTGCAGGCCGACGCCGACGAGCAGACCGGTGACGTGCTGCGCCGCTGGGCCGAGGTGCTCGACGGGCTGGAGGACGACCCCATGCGGCTGGCCGACCGGCTGGACTGGCCGGCCAAGCTACGGCTGCTGGAGGGCTACCGCTCCCGCGACGGGCTCGAGTGGGGCGACTCGCGGCTGCAGCTGGTGGACCTGCAGTACTGCGACGTCCGGCCGGAGAAGGGGCTGTACCACCGGCTGGTGCAGCGCGGCTCGATGCAGCGGCTGCTCAGCGACGACGAGGTGACGCGCGCGATGACCACGCCGCCGTCGGACACCCGTGCGTACTTCCGCGGCGAGTGCCTGCGGCGCTATCCGGCGCAGGTCGCCGCCGCGTCGTGGGACTCGGTGGTGTTCGACCTGGGCCGGGAGAACCTGGTGCGGATCCCGACCATGGAGCCGCTGCGCGGGACGCGCGAGCACGTGGGGGCGCTGTTCGAGGCCACGTCGACGGCGCAGGAGCTGGTCGACACGATCACCGGCGGCTGACGACCCGCACGTGTCCAGACACCCCGCGAGGGTGACCGAAATGTCACCGTTCGCGGGTAGCTTCGCACCAGCACTTGCATCGGGCTCGATGCACGGACCTTGGAGGTACCCATGGCCACGAGGGACACCGGCGGGCAGCAGAAGGCGACCCGGTCTCGGGAAGAGACCGAGGAGGTCGAGGCGTCGGTCGACGCCGAGGTGGCCGAGCGCCACAAGGAAATGACCGAGGACATCGACTCAATTCTCGATGAAATTGACGAAGTACTCGAGTCCAATTCGGAAGAATTCGTGAGGCAGTACATACAAAAAGGGGGCCAATAGATAATTGCGTGCAAAATAGATGATGGGGCACAAGTATTGTCGGGACTGTGACGATTGCCGGCCTGTTTCTGACTTTACACGAAATGCGCGGAGTCGTGATGGGCTAGCGTTCTACTGCCGCGAGCACCTCGCGCAGCGATCGCTCCGCAGTCGTGAAGCACGACGAACAAGGCCAAGAGTTCGGCGCGTGCCGCCGGCTGACCTGGACGTCCCGTCGGGCAGCAAGTGGTGCCCCGACTGCGGCGCGGTGCGGCCGCTCGTTGACTTCGTTCGGACCGTCCAGTCGAAAAGTGGGTACGCCGCTTATTGCAAGCCGTGCCACAACACCAGGTCGCGTGCGTCGCGCGAGAAGCTGGGCGGTTCGCGCACATATCACCTGACTCGCCGATATGGAATAACAGCGGCGGAGGCGGACCATCTGCTGGCCCTTCAGGGCGGGGTCTGCGCGATCTGCGGAGTGGCCCCAGCGGGGCATGTCGATCACGATCATGCGACCGGCGCCGTCCGGGCTCTGCTCTGTTTCAACTGCAACGGCGGTCTGGGCCAGTTCAGGGACGACCCGGAGACGCTGCGTGCGGCAGCCGAGTACGTCCGCTTCCACACATTGAAGCAGCGCGTGGTCGCCGCGGCTGCGGCCACCGGCCTCGGGTCGGTGCGAGCCGTCCGGCTGGGGGAGCCGCCGGTAGGGTCGCAGGGACGTCCGGAGCGGCCGCGGGGCGACCGCGTCACGGGCAGGAAGAGCGGGTCACGCCGGCGCGAGCCGGCGGGAGAGGACTGATGGGTGAACGAGTCGTCAACCGGCCGGAGCGGGTTCCCGCCCGCGTACCTGGACCGGGTGGGTTCGTCGTTCACCGACTTCCTCGCCAGCGCCGCTCCCGACCTGCTGCCCGGCCGCCGTCCGGTCCCGCACCTGCCCGTGGGTGACCTGGCCCCTCACGGCACCACGATCGTCGCGGCCACCTTCGACGGTGGCGTCCTCATGGGCGGCGACCGGCGCGCCACGATGGGCAACCTGATCAGCTCCCGCGACATCGAGAAGGTCTACCCGGCCGACTCCTACAGCGTCATCGGCATCGCCGGCGCCGCGGGCATCGCGATCGAGATGGTCCGGCTCTACCAGGTAGAGCTCGAGCACTACGAGAAGATCGAGGGCCTCACCCTCAGCCTCGACGGCAAGGCCAACCGCCTCGCCCAGATGATCCGCGGCAACCTCGGTGCCGCCCTGCAGGGGCTCGCCGTCGTCCCGCTGTTCGCCGGCTACGACCTCGACGCCGCCCCCGGCACCAGCCCCGGCCGCATCTTCAGCTACGACGTCACCGGCGGGAACTACGAGGAGAAGGGCTACTCCACGGTCGGCTCCGGTTCGCTGTTCGCCCGCACCTCGCTGAAGAAGACCTGGCGACCCGGCCTGCCCGCCGACGCCGCGCTGCGCACCGTCGTCGAGGCGCTCTACGACGCCGGTGACGACGACTCAGCCACCGGCCTGCCCGACCCGGTCCGCCGGCTGTACCCGATCGTCTACCGCGTCGACGCCGAGGGCGCCGTCCGGCTGACCGACGACGAGGTCGCGGCCGTGGCCACCACCATCATCGAGGAGCGGTCCGCCGCCGAGGGGCAGGGCTGATCGCCATGACCATGCCGTACTACGCCTCGCCCGAGCAGCTCATGCGCGACCGCTCGGAGTACGCGCGCAAGGGCATCTCCCGCGGCCGCAGCGTCGCCGTCGTCACCTACTCCGACGGGGTCCTGTTCATCGCCGAGAACCCCAGCTCGACCCTGCACAAGGTCGGCGAGATCTACGACCGCATCGGGTTCGCCGCCGTCGGCCGGTACAGCGAGTTCGAGGCACTGCGCGTCGCCGGGGTTCGGCTGGCCGACGTCCGCGGCTACTCCTACAACCGCCGCGACGTCACCGGCCGCGTCATCGCCAACGCCTACGCGCAGACGCTCGGTGGCATCTTCACCGAGCAGATGAAGCCCTACGAGGTCGAACTCTGCGTCGCCGAGGTCGGCGACACCCCCGACAGCGACCAGCTCTACCGGCTCACCTTCGACGGCTCCGTCGTCGACGAGCCCGACTTCGTCGTCATGGGCGGCCAGGCCGAGGCGGTCACCGGTCACCTGCGGGAGCACTTCCACTCCGGCATGGGCCTGGCCGAGGCCCTGCAGGTCGGCGTCCGCGCGCTCTCGGCGGTCAGCCCGGTCACGGCCGGGGCCGCCAACGGCGGCCCGACTCAGCTGACGTCCGCCCAGCTCGAGGTCGCAGTGCTCGACCGCGGCCGGCCGAAGCGGGCCTTCCGGCGAATCGTCGGCGCCGCCCTGCGCACCCTGCTGGGCGAGGAGGGGGGCGCGCCGGCCCCCGAAGCGGCGACCGCCGCCCACACCCCGAGCGTCTCCCAGCCCGGCACCCCGCCCGGGCTCGGCGACCCGGCCGCACCCGACACCGCCGGCGGCACCGAGGGCAGCGGCGAGGGCTCCGGTCCGCAGCCGACCCCGGCCGACCGAGCCGAGCGGCCCGGCGACGACGCCTGACCGGCGTGCGCCCGGCGCGGGCCCCGTTTGACACCTCGACACCGAGCGGTGTCACATGGGCGCATGGCAGCCACCGCTGACGTCGTCGCGATGGATGGCCTCGGCCTGATCGGCACGGTCGGCTTCTTCGTGCCCGCGGCGATCCTGATCGCCCTCGTCGTCGGGGCAGTCATCCGTGACCGCCGCCTGCATGCCCGCGAGCACGATGCTCCGCGGCCGGGACGGTCCGACGCTACCGACCGTTCCCGTCCGCGAGACGGCTGAGCTCGCTCTCGACCGCGGCCGCAACCGCCTTCGACATCTCCGACCGGAAGGCGGCGAGCAGCGCCTGCGCCGCCACCGGCTGCAGGCGAGCGGCGGTGCCCTGGATGTCGTCGAACCGCTCGGGTGGCGCGCCCGCGCCCACGAAGTCGCGCCAGGCCGTGTCCACGAACAGCTGCACGTAGAGGCGCGCGATGGCCTGCACGTGCTCGTTCACCCGTGCCTGCGCGGCGATGAGCGCGGACGGGGGCACGCCCAGCTGCACCACCTGGAGGCCGGCCACCAGCAGGGCCGGGTCGTTCACCCGGAGCCGGCCGTCCTCGAGCCGCTCGACCAGACCCAGCTCCGCGAGCTGGTCGACCACCCCGGCGTCCTCGGCGATCCCGGCACGGGCGGCCAGTTCCGCCCCGGTGGTCTCCTCGGGCTCGGGCGGCAGCCAGGGCGCCAGCAGCGCCCGGTGCAGCGCCAGCGTCGCCGAACTGGCCGTCGCGGGGGCGGTCGTCAGCGTCCGCTCGATCATCGCCAGCGAGAAGCCTTCGCCGAGCATCTCCCGGACCAGCAGCAGACGAGCGACGTGTTCGCGGCCGTAGTGGCCGGTCCGGCCCACCATGCGCGGCGGGGGGAGCAGACCCCGTGCGGCGTACGCGCGCACGTTGCGCACGGTGATGCCCACATGAGCGGCCAGTTCGTCGACGGTGAGGTCCAGTTCGCCTCCGCTGTCGCCCGTCGTGACCACTGCCACCTCCTGTGCCCCGTTTCCTCCACGGTAACGCCGTCGTTCTATGTATCAGTTGTCGATGTCACCGTGACGGGTGTTCCATAGCTCCATGGGTGGAGGAGATCGCGTGCTGCTGGCTGCGGAAACCCGACCGGCGGGGGGTGCTGCCCTCGACGAGGTCCTGCTCGCCACCGCGCTCGGGATGGGGCTCACCGTCCTCCTGCTCGGGCTGGTGTTCCTGCACCGGACCCGGCGCACCACCGCCCTGACACGTCTCGGCGACACGCTGGGCGCGGCGACCGGGGTGCCGGCGTGGGTGGCGGTGCCCACCGTGCTCACCGCGGGATCGCTGCTGGTGGCCCTGCTGGGCATGCTCTGGGACATCGCACTGCACATCGGCGTGGGCCGCGACGAGGGGCCGTTGGCCAACCCCGCCCACTACCTCATCCTCTTCGGGCTCTTCGGGGTCTTCGCCGGCGGCGTGCTCGCCTGCGCGATGCCGCTCGACGAGCGCCCCGGCCCGGCCGCCGTCCGCTTCATCCAGGGCTGGGACGTGCCCGTCGGCGGCATCCTCATCACCGCGGCCGGCGCCTACGCGCTGCTCGGCTTCCCGCTCGACGACGTCTGGCACCGCCTCTTCGGGCAGGACGTGACCCTCTGGGGCCCCACCCACCTGATGCTGATCACCGGCGCCGGGCTCTCCCTCGTCGGGCTCCTGGTGCTCGAGCAGGAGGGCCACGGCAGCCTGTCGACGGACGACGGCGATCGCAAGGTCGGCACCGTCGCCCGCTTCGTCCGCCAGGCCTCGGCCATGGGCGGCCTCCTGCTGGGCCTGTCGGTCTTCCAGGGGGAGTACGACTTCGACGTCCCGCAGTTCCGGCTGGTCCTCGAGCCGCTGATGATCGCCGGCGCGGCCGGCCTCGCGCTGGTCGCCGCCCGCCTCTTCATCGGCCGTGGTGGCGCACTGGCCGCCGTCGGGTTCTTCCTCGCCGTGCGCGGCACCATCGCGCTGATCGTCGGTCCGGGACTCGGTGAGGTGCTGCCGACCTTCCCGCTGTACCTCGGGTCCGCGCTGGTCGTCGAGCTGCTCGCGCTCCTGCTGCCCCTGGCCCGGCGCCCGATGCTGTTCGGCGCCGTGGCCGGTGTGGCCATCGGCACGGTCGGCCACGCCACGGAGGCCGGCTGGACCCAGCTCGTCCAGACCCTCTCGTGGAACGGCGACACCCTGGTCGAGGGCACCCTCATGGCGATCCTCGGCGGCGTCTCGGGCGGCCTGCTCGGCGCGCTGCTCGCCTCGGGTCTGCGCCGTCGGCTGCCCCGGCCGGCGGTCGCGCGGGCCGTCCTGGTGGGCTGCCTGGTGGCGCTCGCGGCCGGCGTGGCCAACGGCCTGGTCGCCACCGTGCCCGACGACTTGCAGGCGACCTTCACCATCGACGAGGTGCAGGCCGATCCGCGGACGGCGCACATCGGCGTCCGCCTCGACCCGGCCGAGCTCGTGGACGACCCGTCGTGGGTGCAGATCACCTCCTGGCAGGGCGACGGCCTGGTCGTCACGCAGCTGGAGCGCACCGGTGAGGGCGAGTACCGGACCACCGAACCGGTGCCCCTGCACGGCACCTGGAAGACGCTGCTGCGCATCCACGACGGCCGCACGCTGACCGCGGTGCCCATCTACCTGCCGCAGGACGACGCGATCCCGGCCGACGAGATCCCGGCGGAGGACGGGATGACCCGAGCGGCGATCCCCGAGATCGAGATCCTGCAGCGCGAGCTGAACTCGTCCGGCGGCGGTCTCTGGCTGGTGTCCAACCTCGTCGTCCTCGCGTGCACCCTGGCGCTGATCGCGGCGATCGGCTGGGGCGTCGGCCGGTACGCCCGCCGGGCCGCCGTGCGTGATCCGTGGCCGGACGTGCCGGCAGACTCGGACGTTCCCTCGGGCGCCGGGGGCCGCCGATGAGCGCCCGGTTCGCCGCGGTCGCGCTCAGCGGGATCGTGCTGCTGTCCGGCTGCGCCGGGCGGGCACCGGACGACGCCGCCGCGGGGCCGGCCTCCGGCGCGAGCAGCGCGTCACCGCCCGCCTCGTCGCCGCCGGCACGGGCCGGCTCCAGCGCTGCGCCGGAGAGCGGCTCGGGGCAGCGGATCGAGGTCGGGGTCAGCGGCGGTGAGGTGACCGGTGCGACCGGCCGGGTACCCCTCTCGATCGGCACCGAGGTCGAGCTCGTGGTCACCAGCGACGTCGCCGACGAGCTGCACGTGCACGGCTACGACCTGACGGCCCCACTGGCGGCCGGGCAACCGGCGACGCTGCGCTTCGACGCGACGCTGGCCGGAGTGTTCGAGGTCGAGCTGCACGACGCGGGCACCGTGCTGCTCTCGCTCCAGGTCGGGTGAGCGTCCTCGCCCACGGCGTCGGCTCCCGCACCGATCTGCCGATCCCGCTCGGGCTCGCCCTCTACGGGGCGGGGGCGGCGATCCTGCTCGGCTTCGCTGTCCTGCTGCTGTTCTGGCGCTCGCCGCAGCTCGGCGACGAGCACTCCGGGCGCCCGCTCCCGGCCGGACTGCAGCGGCTCCTGGACTCCCCGGCCTGGCACCGCTCGCTGCAGACGGTCGCGCTCGCGGTCGTCGGGCTGGTGGCCGCGGTGGCCGTCGGCGGGCCCGCCGAGACGTCGGAGAACCTGGCGCCCTGGGCGCTGTACGTGACGTTCTGGGTCGGCCTGGTGCCGGCCAGCCTGCTGCTCGGGCCCGTCTGGCGGACGGTGAACCCGCTGCGCCTGTTGCACCGCCTGCTGCGTCCCGTCCTCCCGGACGCACCGGGCGCCGGGCGGCTATCGGCCCTGGGCCTGTGGCCGGCCGCAGTGTCCCTGACCGTCTTCCTCTGGTTCGAGCTCGTCCTGCCCGCCCGCGCCGAGCCGATCGTCGTCGGCGGCTTCCTCGTCGCGTACGGCGCGGTCCACCTGGCGTCGGCCGCGTGGTTCGGCGCCGGCTGGTTCGCCCGGGGCGACGGCTTCGAGGTGTACTCGACGCTGCTCGCCCGTCTCTCGCCGTGGGGACGCCGGGACGACGGGCAGCTGGTGCTGCGCAACCCGCTGGCCAACGCGAACGCGGTGCCGGAGACGCGGGGCCTGGCGGCCGTCGTCGTCGTGCTGCTCGGCTCGACCGGCTTCGACGGGCTGTCCCGGACGGCGTGGTGGCAGACCGGCCCCGGCCGCGCGGGCGACGCCGTGTCCGGCACCCTCGGACTGCTCGGCTGCATCGCGCTGGTGGGGGTGCTCTACGTCGTCGGCACCCGGCTCTCCGGGCGGATGGCGGGGGAGCCGACCGGTGTCCAGCCGCGCCGCTACGCCGCCGGCGTCGTCCCCATCGCGCTCGGCTACACCGTCGCGCACTACTTCAGCCTGCTGCTGCTCGACGGGCAGACCACCTGGATCCTGGCCAGCAATCCGTTCGGCGTCCCGGGCGTCGACCTGTTCGGCACGGCCGGCAACATCGTCGACCTGGCCGCCGTCAGCCCCGACGCCATCGCCTACGTGCAGGTCGGTGCCGTCGTGACCGGGCACGTCCTCGGCGTCGTCCTGGCCCACGAGAGGGCGCTGCGGTCCTCCCCGCGGGCCCGGGCCTCCGACCAGCTGCCGCTGGTCGTCGTCATGGTCGCGTTCACCGTCGCCGGCCTCGGCCTGCTGTTCGGTTTCTGACCCGGGGAACGGCGGGGCAGGACAGCGACATGCCGACCTACCGAGTGGACGACGCCGCCGTCCGGGAGGCGGCTTTCGTCGTCCCGGGCGCCTAGGCTCGGGCCGTGGACCGACGGATCTTCGGCATCGAGACCGAGTACGGCGTCACGTGCACCTTCAAGGGGCAGCGCCGGCTCTCCCCGGACGAGGTCGCCCGGTACCTGTTCCGGCGGGTCGTGTCCTGGGGGCGCAGCTCCAACGTGTTCCTCCGCAACGGGTCCCGGCTCTACCTCGACGTGGGCAGCCACCCCGAGTACGCCACCGCCGAGTGCGACGACCTCACCGAGCTCGTGGTCCACGACAAGGCGGGGGAGCGGATCCTCGAGGGGCTGCTCGTCGACGCCGAGCAGCGGCTGGGCGAGGAGGGCGTCACCGGCGACATCTACCTGTTCAAGAACAACACGGACTCGGCCGGCAACAGCTACGGCTGCCACGAGAACTATCTGGTCGGCCGGCACGGTGAGTTCAGCCGGCTGGCCGACGTCCTCATCCCGTTCCTGGTCAGCCGGCAGGTCATCGTCGGCGCGGGCAAGGTGCTGCAGACCCCGCGGGGGGCCATCTACTGCGTCAGCCAGCGGGCCGAGCACATCTGGGAGGGCGTCTCCAGCGCCACCACCCGGTCGCGGCCGATCATCAACACCCGCGACGAGCCGCACGCCGACGCGGAGCGGTACCGGCGGCTGCACGTGATCGTCGGCGACTCGAACATGAGCGAGACGACGACGCTGCTCAAGGTCACCATGACCGACCTCGTGCTGCGCATGATCGAGGCCGGGGTCCCGATCAAGGACATGTCGCTGGAGAACCCGATCCGCGCGATCCGCGAGATCAGCCACGACATGACCGGACGGCGCAAGGTGCGCCTGGCCAACGGCCGCGAGATGTCGGCCCTGGAGATCCAGACCGAGTACCACGACCGCGCCGTCGAGTACGCCGACCGCGAGGGGTTCGGCCCGGTCCACCGGCAGATGCTGGAGCTGTGGGGGCGGGTGCTCAAGGCCGTCGACAGCGAGGACCTCTCGCTCATCGACCGCGAGATCGACTGGGCCACCAAGTACAGCCTCATCGAGCGCTACCGGGCCAAGCGCGACCTGCCGCTGAGCCACCCCCGGATCGCCCAGCTCGACCTCGCCTACCACGACATCAGCCGCACCCGAGGCCTGTACTACCTGCTCGAGCGGGCCGGCCAGGTCGAGCGCGTGGCCCATGAGCCGCGCATCTTCGAGGCCAAGAACGTGCCGCCGCAGACCACCCGCGCCCGGCTGCGCGGTGAGTTCATCCGCAAGGCCCAGGAGAAGCGGCGCGACTTCACCGTCGACTGGGTGCACCTCAAGCTCAACGACCAGGCCCAGCGCACCGTGCTGTGCAAGGACCCGTTCAAGGCCGTCGACGAGCGCGTGGACAAGCTCATCGCCAGCATGTAGCGAGCTCGTCAGGGGCCCGTCATCGCGCCCGTTGCACGCTCTTCGACGGCAATGCTCGCGCTGTAGCACGTGCAATCGGTGCGAAGAGCGTGCAATGCAGGCCTCAGCCGGTGCCGTCCGCGTCCGAGTCCGCGTCCACGTCCGGCGCCGGGACGGCGAGCGCCGCGTAGCGACCCGCCGCGGCCGCCGCCAGGAAGTAGGCCCGCTCCTCGTCGTAGCCGCGGCCCATCGTCGACAGCGGCACCGGCGAGAGCGACAGCGCCTTGTCCAGGCCCTCGGTGTCCACCCAGACCACCGGGTTGCGCTCCGGCTGGCCGGCGAGGTCCTCGTCGACCTGCGCGCCGAGCTCCGACCCGAGCCCACGCGGCGCCACGAGCGTCACCCCGGCGAGCGCCACCCGCCCGAACGCGGTCAGGGAGTGGTGCGAGACCCCCCGGTGCCGGGGGCGCGGGTCTGCCTCAGAGATGCGCAGCGCCCCGATCGCCTGGCCGTCGAGCACGCTCACCGCGTTGCACGCTTCTCCGGCGGCCACGCCGGAGAACCCCCACGGCGTCCCGGTGCCGAGGTTGCCCGGGCCCTGGGTGACGATGGCCAGGTCGGCGCCGAGCACGTGCCGAGCCGCCAGCAGCCCCGTGTGCACCGTGACCGCCTCCAGGTCGCCGCCGAACGCCTGCCCGACCGTCACCACCCCGGCGAGCGAGTTCTTCAGCGCGCCGAGGGTGCGCGAGAAGCCGGCGGCCAGCGCGCCCCCGTCGGTCATGACGTAGGCGACCTTCAGGTCGGGGTCGGTGGCCAGCATCCCGATGAGCACCGCCGGCAGCGCCGAGTGCAGGTCGGCCACCACCACCGGCATCCCCTCGAGCGAGTCCGCCTCGGCGAGGGCGGAGTGGTGCTCGGTCTCCTGCTCGTCGACGCCCTGCACGGTCACCTGCAGCGGCGTGTACCGGGCCTTGACCAGGTGGCCCGAGCCCTGCGGGTCGGGCGGCAGCCGGTCGGGGACGGCGACGACGAGTGCGTAGCCGCCGGTACCGAGCTTCTGCGCCCACGCCGTCGTGTTGAGCAGCACGTCGTCGCCGGGCTCGGGCGAGCCGACCAGGGAGGGATAGGCCAGCGCCCGCATCTCTCCATCGCCGGGCACGTCGACGGTCAGCTCCAGCGCGTCGCGCCACGACCGGCCCGTCGCGGTCACCCGCCCGCGGCGCCAGCGGATGCGGGAGTCTGGTGGAGAGGTCACGCCCCGCAGGCTAACCAGCCGGACCGACCCCGGCAGGTCTCGGGCAGGGTCGTGACTAGCCTGAGCGCCATGGCGGCCAAGCGGGCGGAGCGACTGGTCAATCTGGTCATCGCGCTCCTGGGCACCCGCCAGTTCCTGACCGCCGCCCGGATCCGCGCCATCGTGCCTGGCTACGAGCCCGACGACGGCACGCCGCGGGCGGACGAGGCCTTCAAGCGGATGTTCGAGCGGGACAAGGCCGATCTGCGCGAGATGGGGGTGCCGCTCGAGACGGGGCGCACCAGCGTGTTCGACACCGAGGACGGCTACCGGATCGCCCGCGCCGACTACGAGCTGCCCGAGATCACGCTCACCGGCGAGGAGGCGGCCGCCGTGGGTCTCGCGCTGCGGCTCTGGGAGTCCGCACGCCTGGCCGGCCCGGCGCACAGCGCGCTGGTCAAGCTCAAGGCCGCCGGTGTGGACGTCGACCCGGCTCGCGGCCTGCCGTTGCAGCCGCGCCTGGACGCCGGTGAGCCGGCCTTCGAGGGCTGCTACGCCGCGGCCCGCGACCGCCGGGAGCTGGTCTTCGACTACCGCCGTCCGGACGAGGACGCCCCGGCCCGCCGCCGGGTGCACCCCTGGGGCGTGGTGGCGTGGCGCGGCCGCTGGTACCTCGTGGGTCAGGACCTCGACCGGCAGGATGCCCGCGTCTTCCGGCTCTCCCGCGTCGTCGGCACGCCGAAGCCGGTCGGCCCGGCGGACGCCTTCGAGCCGCCCGCCGACCTCGACCTCGCCGCCGCCGTCGCCAGCTCCGCCACGGGCGGCGAGGAGCGCGTCGCGATCGTCCGGGCCCGGCCCGGGACGGCGATCGGCCTGCGGCGGCACGCGACGGCCCTCGGTTCATCCGAGGACGGCGACGATCGGCTCGAGCTGCGGACGCCGGAGTTCGCGGTGCTCGCCGACCAGCTGGCCGCACTCGGCCCGGACGTCGTGGTCGAGGCGCCGCCCGAGCTGCGGACGCTGGTGGTCGAGCGGCTCACCCGCCTGGTGGCGACGGGGGAGCGGTCGTGACCGCGGCCGGCACGGCCGACCGGATGACCCGGCTGCTCGCGCTGGTGCCCTACCTGCGGGCCCGGCCCGACGGGGTTCCGCTGGCGGAGGCGGCCCGCGACTTCGGCATCACCGAGAAGCAGCTGCGTGCCGACCTCGACCTGCTCTGGATGTGCGGCCTGCCCGGGTACGGCCCCGGTGACCTGATCGACCTGGCGTTCGAGGGCGACCGCGTGCGGGTGACCTTCACCGCCGGCATGGTGCGGCCCTTGCGGCTGTCCACCGACGAGGCCGTCGCGCTCACCGTGGCGCTGCGGACCCTGCTCGACCTGCCCGGACTGGCCGAGCGCGAGGCGGTCAGCCGGGCACTGGTCAAGGTCTCGGCCGTCGCCGGTTCGGCCACCGATCATGCCGCGCCGGTGGTGCTGTCGGTGGACGCCCAGGAGCAGACCCTGGCCGTCGTCCGGGACGCCCTGGAGCGGCAGCGGGCCCTGCACCTCACCTACTACGTGCCGAGCCGCGACGAGCGCACCGAGCGCGACGTGGACCCGATGTGGCTGCACCTGGTCGAGGGCCGCTGGTACCTCGAGGCCTGGTGCCGCCGGGTCGAGGACACCCGACTGTTCCGGCTGGACCGCGTCGACGCGGTGCGGGTGCTCGACGAGCCGGCGGCCCCGCCCCCCGAGGCGCACGGGCGCGACGTCGACTCCGGCGTGTACCAGCCGGAGCCGGGGTCGCCGGTGGTGCGGCTGCGGCTGGATCGCGGCGCCCGCTGGGTGGCCGACTACTACCCGGTGGAGGACGTGCGCCCCGTCGACGACCCGCCCGGCGGGCTCGCCGTCGCCGTCCGCACCGGCGACCTGGCCTGGGCACGCCGGCTGGTCTCCTCGCTGGGGGGCGCGGCCCTGGTCGACGAGCCGCAGGAGCTGACCGACGCCGTGGTGGCCGACGCACGGGCGGCGCTGGCCCGCTACGACGCCGCCCCGCCGGCCGGCGGCCAGGTGTCCAGCTAGGGTCGTCGGCGTGCTGCTGCTGATCGTGTGGATCGTCGCCGGGCTCGTCGTCCTGGCGGTGCTCGGCAGCGTGCTGTTCGGTGTCGTCAGCTCGCTGCGCCGGCTCGGCCGCGAGGTGGCCGCCTTCCAGAGCGAGGTGCAGCCCGTGCTCGAGCAGGCCCAGCGCAGTGCTGTCCGGGCCGCCGCCGTCCGGGAGCGCGCGTCCGACAACGACTGACCACCCGCGCCACAGCCGTTCCGGCGACGGGTCGAAGGCCCGGTCCGGAGCACCCGGCGGCGTAGCATCGCCCGAGACACCGACCCTGGAGGACCCGATGAACCTCGGCCCACTGGAGATCGGCCTGATCATCCTGGCCGTGCTGCTGCTCTTCGGGTACAAGAAGCTGCCCGACGCCTCCCGCTCGCTCGGCCGCTCGCTGCGCATCTTCAAGGGCGAGATGAAGGGCATGAAGGACGACGACGCGGCCGACTCGGTCCGTGCCAAGGACGCCGCGACGGCGACCCCCGTGCGCGGCGAGATCGTCCCGCCCGCGGGCCCCCGCAACGCCGATCTGACCGAGCGGCTGCAGGCCGAGGCGCGCGAGGCCGAGATCCGTGCCGCCGAGGCGCGGCAGCGCGCCGAGCGGGCACGGTCGGCCGACAGCGGCCGCTGAGCCGGCCGGACCGAACGCAGCGACGGTGACCGCGGGAGCCACCTCGAACGGACGCCGGATGCCACGGTTGCGGCGTCGGCGGGGTCCGCGCGACGCCGACGCGACCATGTCGCTGGTCGCGCACCTCACCGAGCTGCGCAACCGCATCGTCAAGGCGCTGATCGCGCTCGCTCTCGGCACCGTCGTCGGTTTCCTCTGGTACGACCGGGGCCTGCTCACCTTCCTCACCGAGCCCTACTGCGCGCTGCCCGGCGAGCTGCGGCTGCAGGGCGACGAGAACTGCCGGCTGGTCGTGCTCGACGTCTTCGGCGGCGTGCTGCTCCGGCTGAAGATCGGCCTGATCGCCGGTGCGGTGCTGTCGGCGCCCTTCTGGCTCTACCAGCTGTGGGCGTTCATCACCCCCGGGCTCAAGCGCAACGAGAAGCGCTACACGGTCGGCTTCGTCGTCGTCTCCAGCCTGCTGTTCGCGCTCGGCGCCCTCATGGCCTACCTGACCCTCAGGAAGGGTCTGGAGCTGCTGCTCTCGCTGGCCGGCGACGAGGTCGCGTTCCAGCTGACCGCGCCGGACTACCTCGGTTTCGTGATCAGCCTGCTGGTGGCTTTCGGGCTGTCGTTCGAGCTGCCGCTGATCGCGGTGGCGCTCAACCTGGTCGGCGTCCTGTCCTACGCGACACTTGCGAAGTCGCGTCGCTGGATCTACTTCCTGACCATCGTCTTCGCCGCTTTCATCACGCCCACCCAGGACCCGTTCACGATGCTGGCGATGGCGCTGCCCATGGCGCTGCTGTTCGAGCTGGCCATCCAGGTCGCCCGGCTGGTGGACAGGCGTCGGGCCAAGCGGGCCGCGATCGAGCACTTCCACGGTCTGGGGGACGACGAGGCGTCGCCGCTCGACGCCCGGCCGTCGTCCCTCGACGAGCCGGCCCCGTCCGAGTCGCACCGTTGACCGCGTTCCCGGCCGGCAACCCCGCCGCCGGCGACGTCGCCGTGCTGATCAGCCCGTCCGCGGGACGCGGGCGGGCCCGTGCCGCGGCGGACTGGGTCCTGGCTGCACTGCGCGACGGTGGCCTGCGGCCCCAGGTGCTCGCTGCCGCCACCCGGGACGATGCCGAGATGCAGGCCGCCGCGGCGGTCGCCGAGGGCACCCGGGCGGTGGTGACGGTCGGCGGGGACGGCGCGGTGCACGCCGCGCTGCAGGCGGTCGCCGGGACGGCGACACCGCTGGGGATCGTCCCGGCCGGCACCGGCAACGACCTGGCGCTGGCCCTCGGCGTACCGCGGGACCCCGTCGCCGCGGCGCGCGCGGTGGCAGCGGACCTGGTCGAAGGGCAGGTGCGCACCGTCGACGCCGGGCGTACCGGCGACCGGTGGTGGGCCACCGTGCTGTGCTGCGGCTTCGACTCGGCGGTGACCGACCGGGCCAACCGGCTGCGGTGGCCGCGCGGCCCACGCCGTTATGACGTGGCGATCCTCGCCGAGTTGGCGCGGCTGCGGCCCCGGGAGGTCACCCTCGTCCTGGACGGCGAGGCGCGGACGGTGCCCGTGACGCTGATCGCCGTCGGCAACACCTGCTGGTACGGCGCGGGCATGCGCATCTGCCCCGGCGCCGACCCCGCCGACGGGTTCTTCGACGTCACGGTCGTGGGGCCGATGAGCCGCCGCGAGCTGGTGCGGTCGCGGCCGCTGCTCACCGCCGGCACCCACGTCGACCACCCGTCGGTCACGGTGCACCGGGCCGCGCGCATCGAACTGAGCGGCGAGGACGTGAACACCTACGCCGACGGGGAGCCCGTCGCGCCGCTGCCCGCCGTCGCCGAGTGCGTCCCCCGGGCCCTGCAGGTCGTGGGCGCCGCCCGCTGACGCCGCGCACGGCCCCGCGATCGCGATCCGCGCGCCGGTGTCGCAATCCGCGCGGCCGGCGGCGTGGACGGCGACACCGCGGCGCGGCCGGCCCCTCTGCCGGTGTCCGCCGCAGGGCAGGCGCGCCGTTGCCGTCCCGCCCGCCTAACGTGGGGGGCATGTCCAGCCCCGCGGAGCGGTACGCGGCCGCCCGGCGGCGCACCGCGCACCCGACGCTGTCCGACTTCACCGCCCAACTCGGGTTCTCCCTGGACCCGTTCCAGGTGGAGGCGTGCGAGGCGCTGGACGAGGGCGCGGGCGTCCTGGTGTGCGCGCCCACCGGTGCCGGCAAGACCGTCGTCGGCGAGTTCGCTGTGCACAAGGCCCTGTCCGAGGGCCGCAAGGCGTTCTACACGACGCCGATCAAGGCGCTGTCCAACCAGAAGTACAACGACCTGGTCGAGCGCTACGGCGCCGCGAAGGTCGGGCTGCTGACCGGCGACAACGCCATCAACGGCGATGCCCCGGTGGTCGTGATGACCACCGAGGTGCTGCGCAACATGCTCTACGCCGAGTCGCCCGCGATCGGCGGCCTCGGCTACGTGGTCATGGACGAGGTGCACTACCTCGCCGACCGGTTCCGCGGCGCGGTCTGGGAGGAGGTGATCATCCACCTCCCGCAGTCGGTCACCCTGGTGTCCCTGTCGGCGACGGTCAGCAACGCCGAGGAGTTCGGCGACTGGCTGGTGACCGTTCGCGGCCACACGAAGGTGGTGGTCAGCGAGGTCCGGCCGATCCCGCTGTGGCAGCACATGCTGGTCGGCAACCGGGTCTTCGACCTGTTCTCGCTGCGACCGGCCGCGCACGCCGCCGACGCGGAGGAGACACCCCGCGGGCAGTCGACCCGCGACCGCGGCGCGTCGGTGGTCGACCCCGAGCTGGTGCGCTACGTGCGCGAGTACGAGCGGCGCGTCGCCGGCTGGGACACCGGCCCGCGCCGCGGGGGTTTCTCGCACAAGCCGCGCTACCGCCCGCCGGCCCGCTCGGACGTCGTCGAGCGGCTGGACCGCGCCGGCCTCCTACCGGCCATCACGTTCGTGTTCAGCCGCAACGGCTGCGACGCCGCCGTCCACCAGTGCCTGGCCAGCGGTCTGCGCCTGACCGACGAGGCCGAGCGCGCGGAGATCGCCGAGATCATCGACCGGCGCACCGGCTCGCTGCCCGACGAGGACCTGCACGTGCTCGGCTTCTGGGAGTGGCGCGAGGGGCTCCTGGCCGGCCTGGCCGCGCACCACGCCGGCCTGGTGCCCGCGTTCAAGGAGACCGTCGAGGAGTGCTTCGTCCGCGGGCTGGTCAAGGCGGTGTTCGCCACCGAGACCCTGGCCCTGGGCATCAACATGCCGGCGCGCACCGTCGTCCTCGAGCGCCTGGTCAAGTGGAACGGCGAGGCGCACGTCGACGTCACGCCGGGGGAGTACACCCAGCTCACCGGGCGGGCCGGACGGCGCGGCATCGACATCGAGGGGCACGCCGTCGTCGTCTGGGCGCCGGGCATGGACCCCTCCGTCGTCGCCGGCCTCGCCAGCACGCGCACGTATCCGCTGAAGTCGTCGTTCCGGCCCAGCTACAACATGGCGGTCAACCTGGTCGGCTCCTTCGGTCGCGCCCGCGCCCGCGAGCTGCTGGCCAGCTCCTTCGCCCAGTTCCAGGCCGACAAGTCGGTGGTCGGGCTGGCCCGGTCGGCCGCCCGGCACGAGCAGGACGCCGCCCGCTGGGCGGCCGAGATGCACTCCGACCGCGGTGACGTCGGCGAGTACGCCCAGCTACGCCGGCAGATCGCCGACCGGGAGAAGGAGCTCTCCCGGGACACGCAGGCGCGGCGCCGCATGGAGGCCGCCGACGCGCTGGCCGCGCTGCGGCCCGGCGACGTCATCCGGGTGCCGTCGGGACGGCGGCAGGGGCTGGCGGTCGTGCTCGACGCCGGGATCACCGACCTGGCCGACCCGCGACCGCTGGTGCTCACCGAGGACAAGTGGGCCGGCCGGCTGGGCGCCGTCGACTTCCCGACCCCGGTGACCGCGCTGGCGAGGGTCAGGGTGCCGCGCAACTTCAACCACCGCAGCCCGCACGCCCGCCGCGACCTCGCCTCGACCCTGCGCAACGCCCGGGTGGAGCACGAGCTCGGCGCGCGCCGGGTGAAGGCTCGCTCGGCGGCGGCCGACGACCCGGTGCTGCACGACCTGCGCCAGCAGCTGCGCACGCACCCGGTGCACGCGCTGCCCGACCGCGAGGAGCTGGTGCGGACGGCGGAGCGGTGGCTGCGGTCGGTCACCGAGGCCGACCGCCTCCAGCACCGCATGGCCGAGCGCACCGGATCGCTGACCCGCCAGTTCGACCGCACCTGCGACGTGCTCGAGGAGCTGGGCTATCTCGTGCCGGACATCGCCCCGCTGGTGCCGGCCGACACCCACGTCATCGGCGCCGAGGACGACGTCCCGCTGGTCACCGCCGAGGGACGGCGACTGGCGCGGGTCTGGTCCGAGGCCGACCTGCTGGTCGCCGAGTGCCTGCGCGCCGACGTCTGGAAGGGCCTGAACCCGGCCGAGCTCGCGGCGGTGACCTCGACGCTGGTGTTCGAGGCACGCCGTGAGACGCCGGGGCAGCCGGCCGTACCCGCCGGCAAGGTGGCCGGCGCGATCGCCGAGATGCGCCGCATCCGGGCCCGGCTCGCCGACGTCGAGGTCGACCACGAGGTGCCGATGTCGCGCGACCTCGACCTGGGTTTCGCCTGGGCCGCCTACCGGTGGGCCGACGGGCAGAGCCTCGACCGGGTGCTGGCCGGCGCCGAGCAGGCCGGCACCGAGCTCTCCGGGGGTGACTTCGTCCGCTGGGCGCGGCAGCTGATCGACCTGCTCGACCAGCTGGCCAAGGTGGCGGACGGGCCCGTCGCCAAGGCGGCGCGGGCCGCGGTCGAGCGGGTGCGCCGGGGCGTCGTGTCCGTCGCCGTGTCGGGCTGACACCGGCCGTCGCCTGGACCGACGACCTGCTCGGGTGAGGCACAATCGCCCCGTCCCTGGGCGACCGGGGCGCCGACCGACCGACCGGGAGATCGCATGAGCACGCCGCCGTCGAGCGACGACCCGCGTCCCCCGACGGGGCCGTCGGACGACGCGGGCGAGCAGTACGGGGCCCGTCCGTGGCCGCCCTCACCGGAGGGGCAACCTCAGGGGCAGCACGCCGCTCCCGGGGCGCCGTGGAACCCGCCGCCGCAGTGGAGCCCACCGCAGCAGCATGGGGGTCACCAGCAGCCCCAGTGGGGCCAGCAGCCGCAGTGGAGCCCGCCGCAGCAGCCGCAGTGGAGCCCGCCGCAGCAGCCGCAGTGGGGCCAGCCGCAGCAGCCGCAGTGGGGCCAGCAGCCGTGGCCGGGCGGGCCCGGCCAGTTCGGTCCGCCGTCCGGACAGCACTGGGCGCCGGTCTCCGCTCCGGCAGCACCGCCCCGGGACCGCACGCGTAGGAGGCTTCTCACCGCACTCGCGGTGCTGATCGTCGCCATCGCCGCCGCCGTGGGTGGGCTGGTGTACGTCCTCAGCTTCACGACCCTCGACCCGTCGAGGGTCGAGCGTGACGTGGCCGCGCTGTTCGAGGAGAGGTACCAGATCGCCCTCGACCTCAGCTGCCCCGACGACATGAAGGTCGCCTCGGGCGAGGTCTACCGCTGCTCGGGTTCGACGCCGCAGGGGGAGCAGGTGGAGATCGAGATCCGGATCGACGACTCCCTCGACGGCACCTACACCTGGGGAGAGGTCCAGCCCTGAGCCCGCCTCAGGGGAGCACCTCCTGAGGCCAGCCCAGCGCGGCCCCCAGCCGGCGCACCGACGACTCGATGCCGTGCTCGGCCGCCAGGGAGGCCAGCGCGGCCGGGTCGGCGGGGGAGCGCGGCAGCTCGCCGTCGACGGCGGGCAGATCGATGTCGCAGGCGACGGCCACGACCACCGGCGCGGCATCGAGGTAGGCCGCCGCCGCGTGCAGCTTCTTCAGCACCGCGGCGGTCAGCGGGGGCTTCGGGACGACGGTGCGCGCGGCGGCCTCGCGGATGCCGGCCAGGCTGCCGAACGCGTTGATCAGGGCCGAGGCGGTCTTCGCGCCGACGCCCGGGACGCCGGGCAGGCCGTCGCTGGGGTCGCCGCGGAGCACCGCGAAGTCGGCGTAGGCCCGCCCCGGGATGCCGTACTTCGCGGCGACGGCGGCCTCGTCGACGACCTCGATGTCGGTGATGCCGCGCGCGGTGTAGAGCACCCGGACGCCGCGCTCGTCGTCGACCAGCTGGAACAGGTCGCGGTCGCCGGTGACCACGTCGACCGGTTCCCGGGCGCGAGTGGCCAGCGTGCCGATGACGTCGTCCGCCTCGTAGCCGGGGGCCCCGACGCGGGCCATGCCGACGGCGGCCAGCACGTCCACGAGCACCGGCACTTGGGGGCTCAGCTCGTCGGGCACGACCTCCTCGTTGCCGTCGGGCGCGAGGCGGTGCGCCTTGTACGACGGCAGCGCGTCGACGCGGAAGGCCGGGCGCCAGTCATCGTCCCAGCAGGCGACCATCCGGTCGGGCCGGTGGGTGGTGATCAGCCGAGCGGACATGTCGAGGAAGCCGCGGACGGCGTTGATCGGCCGGCCGTCGGGGGACGTGACGCTGGTCGGGACGCCGTAGAAGGCGCGGAAGTAGAGGCTGGCCGCGTCCAGGAGCAGAGTGGTCACGGTGGCGGACGGTAGCGGTCCGGCGACGATCACGGAGAACCGCGCGGGCGCCTGACTACGCTGCAGTGCGTGTCCGCCCCCCTGACCACGCACGATGCCGCCGCGCAGCCGCTGGTGAGCGTCGACCGCGTGCACGCCGCGCGCGACCTCGCCGACGAGGCCGGCATCGACCTGCTCGTCTTCACGCCGGGCTCGGACCTGCGCTACCTGACCGGCTACCACGCGCATGCGATGGAGCGGCTGACGGCGCTGGCGGTGCCGCGTCGCGGTGAGCCGTTCCTCGTCGTCCCACGGCTCGAGGCGCCGATGGTCGGTGCGAGTCCCGCGGCCTCTCTCGGGCTGGAGCTGCTGGCCTGGGACGAGACCGACGACGCGTTCGCGCTGCTGGTGTCGGCGGCCCACGGCCGGCTCGGTGCGCAGCCGCAGCGGATCGCCGTCGGCGGGCGGACGTGGGCCGAGCACGCGCTCGGCGTCCAGCGCGCCGCGGCCGGAGCAGCACTGGAGCTGGCCAACTCCGTCGTCGACCGGCTGCGCATGGTCAAGACGGCCGCCGAGGTCGAGGAGCTCGCCGCCGCCGGCGCGGCCATCGACCGGGTGCACGCGCGGATGGGGGAGTGGCTGCGGGTGGGCCGCACCGAGGCCGAGGTGGGCGCGGACATCGGCGCGGCGATCCTCGCCGAGGGCCACGTCGCGGTCGACTTCACCATCGTCGGCTCGGGGCCGAACGGGGCCAGCCCGCACCACGAGCTGTCCGATCGCACCGTGCAGGCCGGTGACCTGGTCGTCGTCGACATCGGTGGCATGACCGACACCGGCTACCGGTCGGACTGCACGCGCACCTACGTGGTCGGGGGACCGCCGTCCGGCGAGGTCGCCGAGTGGTACGGCGTGCTGCAGGCGGCGCAGGAGGCGGCGACGGCCGCCGTGCGACCAGGGGTGACCGCCGAGGAGATCGACGCGGTCGCCCGACGAGTCATCGACGACGCGGGCTGGGGAGAGCACTTCATCCACCGCACCGGGCACGGCATCGGCCTGGACACCCACGAGGCGCCCTACATCGTGGCCGGCAACGACCTGCCGCTGCGGCCGGGCATGGCGTTCTCCGTCGAGCCGGGCATCTATCTCGCGGGGCGTTGCGGCGCCCGCATCGAGGACATCGTCGTCTGCACCGAGGACGGCGTCCGCACGCTGAACGAGGGTCCCCGTGAGCTCATCGAACTCGCCGGCTGAGCCGGGCGCCGCGCCGGTCGTGGCTCCCGACGTCGACCGGGCGCTGCTGGCCGCGCTCGCCCGTGACGGGCGGGCCAGCTACACCGACCTCGCCGAGCGGGTGGGGCTGTCGGTCTCCGCCGTGCACCAGCGGGTGCGGCGGCTGGAGCAGCGCGGGCTGATCAAGGGCTACCGCGCCGTGCTCGACGCGGCCGCGGTGGGCGTGGGGCTGACCGCGTTCGTCTCGATCACGCCGATCGACGTGGCCCAGCCCGACGATGCCCCGGCCCGGCTGGCTCACCTGACCGCCATCGAGGCCTGCCACTCGGTGGCCGGGGTGGAGAGCTACATCCTCAAGGTGCGGGTGCCCTCGCCCGACGCCCTGGAGACGCTGCTGCAGGAGATCCGGGCCGCGGCCAACGTCACCACCCGGACGACGGTCGTGCTGTCCACGTTCTACGAGGACCGCCCGCCCGTCTGATCCACGCGGCAGCCGCACTTGACGTGCGACGTTCCCCGGACCAGGGTTCCCTGGCCGGGGAACGGAGGGTGGTGTCCGTGGAGGTCGACGTGATCGTCGAGATCCCCAAGGGCTCGCGGAACAAGTACGAGTACGACCACCGCCTGGGCCGCATCCGGCTGGACCGGATGCTGTTCACCTCCACCGGCTACCCCGGCGACTACGGGTTCGTGCCGAACACGCTGGCCGAGGACGGCGACGCGATCGATGCCCTCCTGCTGCTGGACGAGCCCACCTTTCCCGGGTGCCTGGTCCGGGCACGGGTCATCGCCGTGTTCTGGATGCACGACGAGAAGGGACCGGACGCCAAGCTGCTCTGCGTGCCGGCCACCGACCCCCGGCACCTGCACCGCCAGGACCTGGGGGACGTCCCGATGCACCAGATCGCCGAGATCTGGCACTTCTTCGGCATCTACGAGGCGCTGGAGCCGGGCAAGTCGAGCGAGACCCGTGGCTGGGAGGGACGGCGGGAGGCCACCCGGGTGCT
Source organism: uncultured Actinomycetota bacterium (assembly GCA_963723745.1). Classification (GTDB taxonomy): domain Bacteria; phylum Actinomycetota; class Actinomycetes; order Mycobacteriales; family Geodermatophilaceae; genus CAVRRZ01. The sequence goes on along the minus strand of CAVRRZ010000005.1, from coordinate 98,622 downwards.
CGAGGAGGCCCTGCGCCGGTACGAGGACCCTCCCGCACCGACCGGCGCGACGACGGACGTGTGAGCGAGGAGGACGTCCGGTGCGCAGCGTGACCTATGCCCTGGGAGTCTCGCTCGACGGTTACACCGTCGGGCCGGACGGCACCTTCGACTGGCTGCCGGGGGGCGACGACCTCTTCCGCTTCGCGACCGACCAGGTCCGGGAGCTCGGCGTCCACCTCCTGGGACGCCGGCTGTACGAGTCGATGCTGTACTGGGAGACCGCCGACCAGGACCCTTCGCTCGACGACCTGCGGCTCGAGTTCGCGGCGATCTGGAAGGCGCTCCCCAAGGTGGTGTTCTCGACCACTCTCTCGGAGGTGACGGGTAACGCCCGCCTGGCTGCCGGCGGGCTCGCGGAGGAGATCGAGCGGTGGCGTGCCGAGCCGGGGGACGGCGACATCGCGATCGGCGGCGCGACTCTCGCGGCCGGGGCCGCCGCGCTGGATCTCATCGACGAGTACCGGCCCAAAATCTTCCCGGTGCTGGTGGGTGGCGGTTTGCCGTACTTCCCCCAGGGCGAGCGTCGGGTGGATCTCGAACTCCTCGACACCCGGACCTTCAGCTCGGGAGTCGCCGCCCTCCGGTACCGCGTGAGGCGTTAGCGAACAGCGCACTTCGGGCCATGCGTGGCCAGGCCGGGGGCCCAGGTGGAGGAAGTCTCGGAGCCGCTGGTCGACGCGTCGGTTTTCCGAGACGTTTCGGCGGCCGAGCAACTGTGCGCGATGGGGCCGTTCGTAGGTCGAGAACGGCCCCACTGCGCACAATGACCCGCCGCGGGGTGTCCCGCGCCGGCGACGGGGGTGGACAACTGATCGAACGTGTGTTCGTATAGGTCATGCGGTGGGACGCACAGCGGCTCGACATCGAGGACCCTTCAACGTTGCCCGGCATGCCCGGCATCCGGGGGTTGTTGCGCAGCGTCCAGGTGCCGGAGTTCCCCGGGCTGACCTTCCACGAGGTGCGGTCGAAGAGTGCGCTGAACAGGGTGCCGGGGGAGTCGGCGATGCCGTTTCCCTGGACGATCAATCCTTACAGGGGCTGTAGCCATTCGTGCGTCTATTGCCTGGCAGGCGACACGCTCGTGCTCATGGCTGACGGGCGGCAACGACCGATCGCCGAACTCCGCGTCGGTGACCGGATCGTCGGCACGAAGAGCAGTGGCACGCACCGGCATTACGTGACGACGGAAGTGCTGGCGCATTGGTCCACGGTGAAGCCGGCGCATCAGGTGACGCTGGTCGACGGCACACGGATCGTGGCCAGTGGCGACCACCGATTCCTGACCGGTCGGGGGTGGAGGCACGTGCGGTGGAGCCACGAGACAGATCTTGAGGCGGGTCTCGACGAATTGGCCGGCTTCGGACAGGCGCTGCGCGGCCACCGAGAACCGTTCGACGCTCTGGACGTCAAGGTGAGCGCCGACCTCCGCGTGACGAGCGTCGAGGCGCTCGGGCTCGAGATGCCGATGTACGACATCACGACCGGCACAGGCGACTTCATCGCCAACGGGGTGATCAGCCACAACTGCTTCGCCCGCCGCACGCACGAGTGGCTCGAGCTCGATTCGGGCCGCGACTTCGACAGCCAGATCGTCGTGAAGACGAACCTCGTCGACGTCCTGCGGCGCGAACTGGCGCGACCGTCCTGGGCGCGCGAGCACGTCGCGCTGGGCACGAACACCGACCCGTACCAGCGCGCCGAGGGCCGCTACCAGCTCATGCCCGGCGTCATCGGGGCGCTGGCCGACTCGGGCACGCCCTTCTCCATCCTGACCAAGGGCACGCTGCTGCGCCGCGACATCCCGCTGCTCGTCGAGGCGGCGCAGTGCGTGCCGGTCGGCCTCGGCGTCTCGATGGCGATCTGGGACGACGACCTGCACGCAGCCCTCGAGCCGGGCGTGCCCACTCCTCGGGCGCGCCTGGAGCTCGTCAAGGCCCTCAGCGATGCCGGCCTGCCGTGCGGCGTGTTCCTCGCCCCGGTCCTGCCCGGCCTGACCGACGGCGTCGAGCACCTCGACGCCGCGATCGGCGCCATCGCGGCGGCCGGCGCCACCGGCGTCACCGTCATCCCGCTGCACCTGCGTCCGGGCGCGCGCGAGTGGTTCATGGCCTGGCTGGCCCGCGCGCACCCCGACCTCGTGCCGCGCTACGAGAAGCTCTACGCCCGGCGGGCCTACGTCCCCGCCGAGTACCGCACCTGGCTGTCCCGCCGGGTCGCACCGCTCCTGGCCAGGCACGGCCTCGACCGGCAGTCGGGCGGCGCGGCCCGCCAGGCGGACGACGCCGTCGCCACCGGGGTCCCCGGCGACGGGGAAGTCGGGTTCCCCGCCGGGAGCCTGCCCACTGGCGGCATGCCCGGCGTCCGGCCGAAGGAGAACCGGGGACAGCCCTCACCGGCACCGTCGGACGACGCACCGGAGCAACTGGCACTCCTCTGACGTCACCGCGCGCCTCCCGCCAGGCTGCCGCCCCTGGCACGCTGACCGCCGTGTCGCAAGGTCCGCCCGACGACTGCCTGCTCTGCCGTCCCGAGGTCGCCGACGCCCAGTTCCAGCGCACCCGCATCTGGGAGGACGAGCTGTGGCGGCTCTCCGCCGTCCTGCAGGGCGCCATTCCGGGCTTCGCCCACCTCGAACCCAAGCGGCACATCCCGTACATCACCGACCTCGACGGGCCGGAGGCCGCCACGCTCGGACCCGTGCTCGCGCGCGCCACGAGCGCCCTGAAGGATGCCGCGGCGGCCGAACTGGCCTACGTCTACGTGTTCGGCGATCGGGTGCCGCACCTGCACCTCAACCTCGCGCCGCACCGCCCCGGCGACGGGCTGCGCGGCGGCCCCGGACTGCTCGAGCCCGGCACCCGCGACGCAGAACTCGCGGAGCACGCCGACGTCGCCGCCGCGGCCCGCGAGAACATGGCCGACATCCGCTACCGCTGACCGCTCAGCCGGTACGGCGCAGCGACCGGGCGACCACCCGGCCGGCGCGCACGGCACCGCGAGCCGCGACCGGCGGTGCGCCCGCGGCCAGGGCCAGCCGGCGGAACGAGTCGTAGGAGAGCACCGCGTACTCCGCCGCCAGTGCCTCCGCCTCGTCGCGGCGGGACGGCGGCGCCGTGGCCCGCAGGTGCGCCGCCGTCCGGACGGCGTGCTTGGCGAACGTGACCTGCAGCGCCTGGCTGGACAACCGGCCGCCGATCCGCGACTCGAACCCGGGTCCACGCCGCAGCGCCGGCAGGACCCAGGGGCTGGCCGCCAGCGCCGGAAACCGGTTGCGCACCGTCTCCCACGCGTGCCAGGCGGTCAGCCCGCCGGGCACGGGCCACTCGCCGTCGTCGACGTGCAGCACCAGCCGGCGCGCGGTCGGCCGCACCTGGTCCCGGCGCAGCGACCGGAACGCGCCCACCTGGCCCGGCCAGCCCAGCGCCAGCGCGCACCAAGCCACCGTTCGCAGGTGCTCCGGGTCCTCGCTGCGCACCCGGGTCAGCGGACGGAGGTCCAGCGATTCCGGCCGGGGCTCGGGTGTCGGCGCGTGCGCGACGGTCAGCCCGCCGTAGCGTGCGACCTTGCTGTACAGCGCCACGGTCGCGGGCTTCCACCCGCGCGCCGCGGCGATCGTGTCCAGGGCCCCGTCGGCGACGTCGTCGGGCCCGAGGCCGAGTTCGAGGGCCGCCTCGACCATGCGCCGCCACTGGTCCGCGTAACCGGGTGGAGGTCGCAGACGGCGCCACGCCCGCTGCGGAGCGAGCGCGGGCATCTCGGGCAATGGCTGCTGCCACACCGCCACCATGGCGGCACATTACCGTTATCCCGAACAGCAATGCCATTCGCATTTCCGGTGGCAACCGGAAGACGGGCACAGCGGCGCCCTCCGGGCGCGGCAATTGCGCCGCCGGAGATGCCGGTTCGGTGGCTGTGGTGACGGCCGCAGCCGGCAGCAAAATGTCGTTCGATCAACGTTGGCGATAACGGTCGTCCACGTTCCTGTCGTCGATCCCGCCGGAGGCGGGCAGGCCGCACGGGCGCCGTCGTCGGCCACCCGTTAGATTCCGGCCATGTACACGGCCAGCTGGCGGGACGTCGTCCGGCCGAACCTGTTCGGAACGGCACCGGACCGTCGCGATCGGCCTTACCGGTTCATCATCCGGGTCTGCCTCGTCGTCTTCCGGCTGTTCGGCTTCCGGTTCGACGTCCGTGGCTCCGAGCACGTGCCGGCCACCGGCGGCGCGATCATCTGCAGCAACCACGTGAGCTTCTTCGACTTCACGTTCCTGGGCCTCGGCGCGCTGCCGCGGCACCGCCTCGTCCGGTTCATGGCCAAGGCCGCCGTCTTCGGGCACTGGTTCGCCGGCCCCTTCATGCGCTCGATGCAGCACATCCCGGTCGACCGCAAGGCCGGCGCGGCGGCGTTCGAGTCCGCCGTCCGTGCGCTCAAGGACGGCGAGGTGGTGGGCGTCTTCCCCGAGGCGACCATCAGCCGCAGCTTCACCGTCAAGGAGCTCAAGGCCGGTGCCGCCCGCATGGCACTGGACGCCGGTGTGCCGATCATCCCGGCCGCCGTGTGGGGCGGGCACCGGGTCGCGACCAAGGGACACAAGGTGCAGTGGCGCCGAGGCGTGCCCGTCACCGTCATCCTCGGCGAGCCGATCGTTCCCGAACCGGGGGAGAAGGCCCAGCCACTGCTGCGGCGGACCAGGGCCGCCATGGAGGCACTGCTCGACGAGGCGCAGCGCAGCTACCCCGACCAGCCCGCCGGTCCCGACGACCGCTGGTGGCTGCCGGTCCACCTCGGCGGTACGGCACCCAGCCCCGAAGAGGCCGCGGTCGCCGACGCCGAGCGGGCGCGCGGCGCCGTCGTCGCACCGAAGCGCACGCCGTTGCCGCTCCGCCTGGCGGGGCGGGTCAGGCGCGCCGTACGGCGTCGGTAGAGGGCGCCGGCAGGCCGGCGACCGCGGCGACCACCGCGCGGGTGCCCTCGGCGCCCTCGGGTGCCGGTAGCAGCGGGTACACGTGCAGCGCGCCGTCCGCGACGGTGAGGTCGACGTCGACACCCGCTGCCGCGGCGGCCCGGGCGAAGGACTCCGCGTCCGGGTAGGCCAGTTCACGCGAGCCCACGAACAGCGCGACGGGAGGCAACCCCTGCACCGGCCCGTTCCCGGGGCTGAGCCGGGGCAGGGTGGGGTCGTCGCCGCCGGCCCAGGCGCGGCCGGCCTCGACCAGACCCGGCTTGGCGAGCCAGGGGTCGCGCCGCTCGAACTCGGGCAGGCGCGGATGGCCGAGCGTCAGGTCCAGCCACGGGGAGAGCAGCACCAGCCGGTCGGGACGACGGACGTCGCCGCCGAGCAGATCCTGCGCGAGCCCGAGCGCGAACCCGCCGCCGGCCGAGTCGCCGGCCAGGACGAGGCCCCCGGGCGGGGCGTCGGCGGCGGCCTGCCGGTAGACCTCGGAGACGACGGGATAGGCGTCCCGATAGGTGTGCTGCGGCGCGAGCGGGTACAGCGGCGCCTCCACGTGGACGCCGGCGTCGGCCAGCCGGCCGATCAGCGACCAGTGCTGCGGGGCGATCCCGGAGACGTACGCGCCACCGTGCAGGTACACCGCCACGACGCCCGACGCCCGGCGCGGCCGCACGGTCCAGCACGGGAAGCCGCCGACCGTCCGCTGCCGCACCTCGTGCGCGCGGGTCAGCCGACGAGGTGGCCGGGCCTCGCGCTTCGGCGCCGCCATGCGACGACGAGCCCGCTGGGCGGTCGTCCACGGCCGCCGGCGGGTGGCGCGCAGCACCAGACCGATCCCGTACATCTGCCAGCTCGCCACCGGACCCCGTTCCCTCGTCGACGTCGGTGCTACTCCACCACGACGGGGGCCATGAGCCGGAAGGCGTCCAGCTCCACGCCGTACCAGCGGCACAGCCGGCCCAGCGGCGCCATGCCGAGACGGCGGCAGACCGCCGTGGAGGCCACGTTGCCGGGCCGGACGACGGCATACACCTCGGGCACGCCGGCGCCGAAGCCGCGCTCGATGACGGCCGCGGCGGCCTCGGTCGCGTAGCCCTGCCCCCACGAGTCGGGATGCAGGTGCCAGCCGACCTCGATCTCGCCCACACCGTCGGGCAGCGGCTTGAACAGCACCGTGCCGGCGACCACGGCCGGTCCCTCGCGCCCCACCACCCCGTCGGCCCGCTCGATCGCCCAGCAGCCGAACCGGTCGTCGCGCTCGTGAACCTGCGCCCAGCGGGCGACCAGGTCGGCGGGCGGCACCGAGGGACGCGCCGCCCAGCCACCGGGTGACCTCGGGCCGCCCGTAGAGGTCGGTCAGCCGCGCGAGGTCGGCCGGGGCCGTCGTCCACGGCCGCAGCCGCAGCCGGCCGGTGCGCAGCACCGTCACCGCGCAGGGCGCTACCCCGGCGGCCCCCGGCGGCCGACACGCGCGGCGTCAGCTCGGCAGGTCGGCGGCCGACGCCGCCCGGGACGACGCGGCCTTCAGCTCCGCGGCCACCGGGTCGTGCTCGCGCTCCGCCCACCACGCCTGACCGCTCGCCGGCAGCGTCGCGATCGGGTCGTAGTAGGTGTAGCGGCGGTCCAGCGCGGCCTCGTCGGTGCGCTCGATGCCGGTGCGGTAGTTCTTCGTCCAGTAGCTGATGCCGCGCTCGCGGTCGTACTCGGCGACCTGGTGCACCCAGCGCTTGCCGACGTAGGGCACGTCGCAGACGATCCGCGGCGTCGCGAAGCCCGGCAGGTAGCCCATGATGTCGTGCTGCAGCGTCTGCGCCTGGGCCAGCGAGACCCGCCAGTGCTCGGCGCTGGGGATCATGTCGCACATGTAGAAGTAGTAGGGCGTGATCGCCGGCGCCGTCGAGCAGCGCGAAGCAGAGGTCGAGCAGCTGGGCCGCCGAGTCGTTGACGCCCTTGCAGCAGCACGCCCTGGTTGCGGACGTCGCGCACGCCGGCCGCCAGCATCGCCTGCGCGGCCTCGGCCACCAGCGGGGTCACCGACTGGGCGGCGTTCACGTGCGTGTGGACGGCGAGGGAGACGCCCGCGGGCCCGGGCGGTCGTCGCCAGCCGGGTCATGCCCTCGACGACGTCGTCCTGCAGCCAGTGCTGCGGCATGCCCATGAGCGCCTTGGTCGCCAGCCGGATGTCGCGGACCGACTCGATCTCGAGCAGGCCGGCGACGAACGCCTCGAGGTTCTTGAACGGCAGGTTGGCCACGTCGCCGCCGGAGACGACGACGTCGCGGACGCCGGGGGTGCGCGCGCAGGTAGTCGAGCATCAGGCCCTGCCGGTCGACCGGCTTGAGCTCGAACTTCAGCTTCGGGACGGCGGGCGTCGAGTTGCCCACCAGGTCCATGCGGGTGCAGTGGCCGCAGTACTGCGGGCAGGTCGAGAGCAGCTCGGCGAGCACCTTGGTGGGGTAGCGGTGGGTCAGCCCCTCGACCGCCCACATCTCGTGCTCGTGCAGCGAGTCGCGGGCGGCGTACGGGTGGCTGGCGGCGGCGCCGGGCAGCCGGTCGGAGGCGACGGGCAGCATGTAGCGGCGCACCGGGTCGGCCAGCATCGCGGCGGTCGTCGGCACCGCGACCGGGCACCATCGTGTTGAGCATCTGCGGCGGCAGGAGCAGCGACATCGTGGCGCGGCCGGCCTGGTCGGCCTCGACGTCGGCGTAGAAGCGACTCGTCGAGCAGGTCGCCGTAGACCCCGCGGAGCTGACGGAGGTTCTTCACGCAGTTGACGCGCTGCCACTGGGCGCTGCGCCACTGCTCGCTCGGTGACGTCGGCGAAGCCGGGCAGCCGCCGCCAGTCGGGCTCGACGAGCTCGCGCGCCGAGTACTCGTAGGGCTGTTCGAGCACGGTGCCTCCTGCCTCGGTCGCGCTGCGGCTCTCCGCAACACGGGTGACCCTACGGGAGAATCTTCGGCGAATAGCGCCTGACGCGATAGGTTCTTCTGCAACGAACGGGTGAGACGGGAGAGACTCGTGGGCGGATCGGCCGGAACGGGCACTCGGTGTGCACCGGGTGCTCGAGCCGCGCGGGCGTGCTGCCCCAGGCGGCCCGCCGGCTCGACGCCGACCCCGGCGATCGGCCCCGACGAGGTGCGGATCGCCGTCGAGCGACTCAACCTCGACGCCGCCTCCTTCCGCCAGCTCTCCGAGGCCTGCGCCGGCGACGGCGCCGCCGTCCGGGCCGCCGTCCTGGAGCATCGTCGCCGGGCGCGGCAAGATGCAGAACCCGGTCACCGGCTCCGGCGGCATGCTCATCGGCGTCGTCGACGCGGTCGGCCCCGAGTCGCCGCTGGGCCTGCGCCGTCGGGCAGCGGGTCGCCACCCTCGTCTCCCTCACCCTCACGCCGCTGCGCCTCACCGACGGGCTGGCCCGCTGGGACGGCCGCGTCGGAGCAGGTGCCGGCCGAGGGGACGGCGATCCTCTTCGCCCGCTCCATCGCCGCGGTGCTGCCCGACGACCTGCCCGACGCGGTCTCGCTCGCCGTCCTCGACGTCTGCGGGGCGCCGGCGGCCACCGCCCGGGTCGTCGAGCGCAGCGCGGCGCGCGGTCGGTCGTCGTCCTCGGGGCCGCCGGCAAGTCCGGCTGCCTGAGCCTGGCCGCCGCCCGTGCCGCGGGCGCCCGCGAGCTCACCGGACTGGTGCGGGACGAGGCCGAGGCCGCGGCCCTGACGCGCCGCGGGCCTGGCCGACCGGGTGGTCGTCGCCGACGCCACCGACCCGCTGGCCGTGGCCGCGGCGGTCGGCACGCCCGTCGACGTCACCGTCGTCTGCGTCGACGTACCGGGCGCCGAGCACGGCGCGATCCTCGCCACGGCCGACGGGGGCACCGTGGTCTTCTTCTCCATGGCGACGTCGTTCTCGGCGGCGGCGCTCGGACGCGGAGGGGATGGCGGCGGACGTGACGATGCTGGTCGGCAACGGCTACACGCCGGGGCACGCAGCACTGGCCCTCGACCTCTACCGGCGGACGCCGGGAGTCCGGGCGCTCATCGACCCTCGGGTGCAGGCATGACCCTGCTGCTCACCGACGTCACCGTCGGCGACCGGCACGGCCGCGCGGTGCACGTCGCCGACGGGCGGATCGCCTGGCTGGGCGCCGGCCGCCGAGGCGCCGGCGGCCGGCCGGGTCGTCGCGGGGGAGGGGGCGCTGCTCACGCCCGCCTTCGTCGACGCGCACGTGCACGCCACCGCGACCGGCCTGGCCCTCACCGGTCTCGACCTCCACTCGAGCGTGAGCCTTCGCGGACGCCGTCGCCGCGGTCGCCGACCACGCGCGGCGGCACCGACCGGCATCGTGCTCGGCACCGGCTGGGACGAGACCGGCTGGCCCGAGGGCCGGGCCTCACCCGCGCCGACCTCGACGCCGTCGTGGGCGACCGGCCGGCCTACCTGGCCCGGGTCGACGTCCACTCGGCCACCGTGTCCACGGCCCTGCTCGACCGGGTCCCGGGGATCGACGCAGCTGCCGGGCTTCAGCCCCGACGGGCAGCTGCGGCTGGACGCGCACCACGCCGTCCGGCGGGCCGCCTACGGCCGGTGGACGCCGCCCAGCGGCGCACCGCCCAGCGGGCGACGCTCGGCCGCGGCCGCGGCGCTCGGCATCGGCAACCGTGCACGAGATGGCCGGCCCGGAGGTCTCCGGCGTCGACGACCTGCCGGCCCTGCTGGAGCTCGGCGAGCGAGCAGCCCGGGCCCGCGGGTGCGTCGGCTACTGGGGCGAGCTGTCCGAGCGCGGCGGCCTCGACGTGGTCCGCGAGCTGGGGCTGGCCGGCGCCGGGGGCGACCTCTTCTGCGACGGCGCCTTCGGCTCGCACACCGCCGCGCTGAGCACGCCCCTACGTCGACCGGCCCGAGACCACGGGCGCGCTGCGCTTCGACATCGGCCAGCTGATCGACCACGTGCGGGCCTGCACGGCCGCCGGCGTCCAGGCCGGCTTCCACGTCATCGGCGACGCCGCCGTGGGCCAGGTGCTCGACGCGGTCGGCGCGGTCGTCGACGAGCTGGGCCGCGCCGCCGTCCGGGCCTGCCGGCACCGGCTCGAGCACGTGGAGATGGCCGACGACAAGGCCGTCGCGCGGATGGCGCGACTGGGCCATGGTCGCCAGCGTGCAGCCGGCCTTCGACGCGGCCTGGGGCGGTGACGGCGGGCATGTACGTCGAGCGGCTCGGCGTCGAGCGGGCGCTGGCCACCAACCCGTTCGCCGACCTGGCCGACGCGGGCGTCGCCCTCGCGCTCGGCAGCGACGCCCCGGTGACCCCGCTGGACCCGTGGGGCGGCGTGCACGCCGCGGTCGACCACCGCACGCCCGGCTCGGGGCTGCGGCCCTTCGACGCCTTCGACGCCGCCACCCACGGCGGCTGGCACGCCGTCCGCGCCGAGCACCGCCGCCGGCCCGCTGGCCGTCGGCGCACCCGCGCGACCTCGCGCTGTGGGCGACCCCGGAGACGCTCTCCGCCGTCCTGGCCGCCCGTGCCCGCCCCGACTGCCGGCTCCTGCTCGTGGCCGGCGAACCGATCGGAGACATGCCATGACGACCCCGACGGCCTTTATGGCCATAAGTGCCGGTACCGCCGGGGCGCTCCCGCGCCGCCCAGCGGCACTTATGGCCATAAAGGCCGGGATGGGGGAGCGATGACGCCACGGTTGGAGCTCGACCCGACGCTGGTCGCCCGTGCCCGGGAGCTGGCCGCGCGCGCGGCCCAGCCGGTCGTCGACCTGGCCCACCGGCACACGACCGTCTCCGTCGAGCGGGCGGTGCTGCGGCTGGCCGGCCTGACCGGCACCGACCCGGTGACGGGCGACGGCGGCGACCGACAGCACCGGTGCCCTGGGTCAACCGGGTCGTCGACGCCGTGCGCGACCAGGTCGGCCTGGAGCGCGGCGTCGCGCTGCCCGTCTGGCACGCGCTCGCCACGGGCGCGGCACCGTCCCTGCAGGCCCTCGCCGAGCAGGTCGGCGCCGGCACCGCCCGCTTCGAGCTGCCCGACGGGTTCCGACCGCCGACGACGCGCGCGAGGCCGCCCGCGCGGCCGTCGGACGGGGCATCGCCCGCATCGACGCCAACCGGCGGCGCCGCGACGAGCTGGTCGCCCTCCACGGCGACCCGCCGCGCCGTCCCTGGATCTACCTGATCGTGGCGACCGGCGACATCCACGAGGACATCCCGCAGGCCCAGGCCGCCGCGCGGGCCGGCGCCGACGTCATCGCCGTCATCCGCTCGACCGGGCAGTCGCTGCTGGACTACGTGCCCGAGGGCGCCACCCGCACCGGGTACGCGGGCACCTACGCCACCCAGGAGAACTTCCGGCTGATGCGGGCCGCCCTGGACGACGTCAGCGCCGAGCTCGGCCGCTACGTCCGGCTGACCAACTACGCGTCGGGCCTGTGCATGCCCGAGATCGCCGTCCTGGCCGGCCTGGAGCGGCTGGACATGATGCTCAACGACGCGATGTACGGGATCCTCTTCCGCGACATCAACCCGCAGCGCACCTTCGTCGACCAGCGGTTCAGCCGGATGGTGCACGCCCGCGCCGGGATCATCATCAACACCGGCGAGGACAACTACCTCACCACCGCGGACGCCGTCGACGAGGCGCACACCGTCACCGTCAGCCAGCTGCTCAACGAGACGCTTGCCAAGGAGGCCGGCCTCGAGGACTGGCAGCTCGGCCTCGGGCACGCGTTCGAGATCGACCCGGACCGGGAGGAGTCGTTCCGGCTCGAGCTGGCCCACGCGCTGCTGGCCCGGGCGCTCTTCCCGGACGCGCCGCTGAAGTGGATGCCGCCGACCAAGCACATGACCGGCGACGTCTTCCGCGGCTACCTGCTCGACGGCTTCTTCAACCTCGCCGGGGCGCTCACCGGCCAGGGCATCCTGCTGGTCGGGATGATGACCGAGGCCGTCGTCACGCCGTGGCTGTCCGACCGGGACCTGGCCCTGCGCAACGTCCGCTACGTGCTGGACGCCGCCGGGGGACCTGGCCGAGGACTTCGCGCCGCCGAAGGGCGGGTTCATCGACCGCCGGGCCGACACGGTGCTGCGCGAGGCCGTCGAGCTGCTCGAGCGGATCGTCGACCACGCCGGCGGGCTGATGCAGGCCATCGCCGACGGCACCTTCGGCATCACCAAGCGGCCGCCGGACAAGCGGCAAGGGGCTCGACGGCGTCGTCCGCCTCGCCGAGGGCGCCTACAACCCCGCGCTCGACCTGCTGGACCGGGAGCCCGCAGATGCCTGAGCCGACCCGCGGCACTTATGGCCATGATGGCCGGGGCGGGACGATCGTCCGGCCGTACGGCGACACGACCGGCGACGGCATGGTGCAGACGTCGTTCACGCTGCCCGTGCCGGCCGGTCCCCGGGCGGAGGGCGCCGCACTGCAGCTGGCGACCAAGATGGGCATCGAGCCCGCGATGGTCGTGCACAGCCACGCCATCGACAGCGGCTACACGTTCTTCGTCGTCTACGGCAGCGTGCGGCACCTGGTCGACCTCGACGCGGTCCACGTCGAGGAGCGGGCCTACCCGCTGCTGTCGCCGTCCGAGGTGAACCAGCGCGATCCGCGCCGGCCTGCACCGAAAGCTCGTCGTTCTCGGCGCGTGCATCGGCACCGACGCGCACACCGTCGGCATCGACGCGATCCTCAACCTGAAGGGCTTCGCGGGGGAGAAGGGCCTGGAGTACTACCGGGAGATGGACGTGGCCAACCTCGGCGCGCAGGTCACCGTCCCGGAGCTGGTCGCCGAGGCCCGTGCCGCCCGCGCCGACGCCGTCCTGGTCTCCCAGGTGGTCACGCAGAAGGACGCCCACCTGCGCAACACCCGCGAGCTGGCCGCGGCCTTCCGCGAGGCGATGGGGGAGTCCCGGCCGCTGGTCGTCGTCGGCGGCCCACGGTTCGACCCGTCGATGGCCGCCGACCTGGGCGTCGACAAGGTCTTCGGCCGGGGGACGACGCCCGGCGAGGTCGCCAGCTACCTCGTGCACGCGCTCGTCGCTCCGCCCGCCCCACCCGATACCCAGGAGGCACCGTGACCGACCCCGATCCCCGGCTGGGCCTGACCGTCACCCATCGCCGGTACGTGCCCTACGCGCACGCGCACTACGGCGGCAACCTGGTCGACGGCGCGTACACGCTGGGGCTGTTCGGCGACGTCGCCACCGAGGTGGCCATCCGCACCGACGGCGACGAGGGCCTGCTGGCCGGCTACTCGGAGGTCCGGTTCCTGGGCCCGGTCCGCGCCGGCGACGTGCTGGAGGCGACGTGCGAGGTGACCCGCGTCGGCCGGCGCAGCCGCGAGCTGCGCTGCACGGCGCGGGTGGTCGCGCGTGCGGAGCCGGAGCGAGGCCCCTCGGCGGCCCGCGTGCTGGACCCGCCGGAAACGGTGGTCGAGGCCCTCGCCACGCTCGTCGTCCCCGGCTGAGGCGCCCGCCGGAGCCCATATAACGATCAGGTAACAGTGCCTCCCGCGATCACCGTATGTACCGGCGTGAGAGCGGGCTGTTCTTACAGTCGCTGCAGTTCCATCCGGGAGCACCGTGTGCGGATGTCCGGATGTGTCGTGCGGGCCCCTCGGCCGGCGCGGAGCGCAGAACCGCTCCCGCGTCACCGGGTCGCGGGGGCCGGCGGTGCGTCCGGGAACCCCGCGCCGGGATTCCGACGGAGCCCCCGCAACGCGCGCACCATCAGACAACGGACGCGCCGGTCGCCGCCAGCGACCTGCCGCCCGGCCCGGAGGTGCGAGCGGTACGGGCGGAGCCGTCGGCGCGGACCGGAGGACACCGCACGTCGTCCCGTGAGGGCCGAGCAATCGGACCAAGGTCCTCGGCCGGGACGAACCGGGGTGGGATGCTGGGTCCCGGACCGCGCGTGGCCGCGTCGGTCCGGACCCCGGCCGTCCGGCACGGGGCAGCGTCGCCCCGGCCGGCCCGGCGGCGGACATGCGGGAGGCAGTGCGTGCCGGCAGTCGAGCGGGTGCCTCCGGGTGCCGGGCCGGCACTTCCGGGGAGCACGGGCACGCTGACCCGCGAACCGCTCGCCGGTGGAGCGCACCCTGGCGCGGATGCGCCGTCGTCCCCTCGCCGCCTGCCCTGGCGCACCCTGCTGGCCGCCCTGGCCGGGTTGACCACGCTGCTCGCTTTTCCGGGCTACGACCTGGTCCCCTCGCCGTCCTCGGTCCGGCCCTCCTCGCGCTCGCCGTCCGGCACGAACGCGCCCGGTCCGGCTTCTGGCTGGGGCTGGTCGCCGGGTCGGTGTTCTTCGTCCCCCTGCTCTCGTGGAGCGGGGTGTACGTCGGTCCCGTGCCGTGGCTGGCCCTCGCCGTCAGCCAGGCCCTGTTCGTCGGACTGCTCGGTGCCGCGACCGCGGTGGTGTCACGCCTGCCGCTGTGGCCGCTGTGGACGGCGGCGCTCTGGGTGGCCGTCGAGGCCGCACGCGGCCGGCTGCCGTTCGGCGGCTTCCCCTGGGGCCGTCTGGGGTTCAGCCAGACCGAGGGACCGCTGCTCGCGTTCGCCGCGTACGGCGGGGTGCCCCTCGTGAGCCTCGCGGTCGCCCTGAGCGGCACACTGCTGGCCGCTGCCGTCGTCCGGGCGGTCGCCGCCTGGCGTGCGGCGGCGGGGGAGGGGCGGGTTCCCGCCCTGCGGCGGACGGCGACGGCCACCGTTGCGGCGCTGGCCGTGCCGCTCGTCGGGACGCTCGCCGGACTGCCGCTGGCCGGCCCGTCGCTGACCGACGGCGGGGAGACGGCCACCGTCGCGGTGATCCAGGGCAACGTGCCTCGGGCGGGCCTGGACTTCAACGCGCAGCGGCGGGCGGTGCTGGACAACCACGTCGAGCGCACGATCGAACTGGCCGAGGACGTCGCGGCGGGCGACGCCGCGCAGCCGGACGTCGTGCTCTGGCCGGAGAACAGCTCCGACATCGACCCGTACCTGAACGAGGATGCCGCCCGGCAGATCGACCGCGCGGCCGCGGCGATCGGCGTGCCGATCCTCGTCGGTGCGGTGACCGTCGGCCCGGGTGAGTACATCAGCAACACCGCGATCGTCTGGGACCCCTCGACCGGCCCGGGAGACACCTACGTCAAGCGGCACCCGGTCCCGTTCGGCGAGTACGTGCCCTACCGGTCCTTCTTCCGGCTGTTCAGCGAGGACGTCGACCGCATCCGCCGCGACTTCTACGGAGCCGACGAGCCGGGCGTGCTCGACGTCGGCGGGGTCACCCTCGGCGACCTGATCTGCTTCGAGGTGGTCTACGACGGCCTGGTCACCGACGTGGTGCGCGGCGGCGCCGGCATGCTCGTCGTCCAGACGAACAACGCGACCTTCGGCTTCACCGACGAGAGCGCGCAGCAGCTCGCGCTGAGCCGGCTCCGGGCGGTCGAGCACGGCCGCACCGTCGCGATCGCGGCCACCAGCGGCATCTCGGCGGTCGTGGCACCGGACGGCAGCGTCGTCCGGTCAGACCGAGCTGTTCACCCCGGCCGTCCTCGTCGAGGAGATCGCGCAGCGCGACTCGACCACGGTGGCCACCCGGCTGGGCCAGGGCCCGGAATGGGCGCTCACGGCCCTCGGCGCCGGTGCCCTGGCGGCCGCGCTGCTCCGCGGCCGGCGGGAGCGCCGGCGGTGAACGGGCGCATGCGGGTGCTGGTCGTCGTGCCGACCTACAACGAGATCGCCAACCTCGAGCCCATTCTCGGCCGGTTGCAGGACAGCGTGCCCGAGGCGCACGCCCTGGTCGTCGACGACGCCTCGCCCGACGGCACCGGCGAGCTGGCCGACAAGCTGGCCCAGCGCGATCCGCGCGTGCACGTGCTGCACCGGCCCACGAAGGCCGGCCTGGGCCCGGCGTACGTGGCCGGGTTCCGGTGGGGGCGGGCGCGCGGCTACGACGTCCTCGTGGAGATGGACGCCGACGGTTCGCACGCGCCCGAACAGCTGCCCCGCCTGCTCGACGCCCTCGCGGACGCCGAGCTCGCGCTGGGCTCGCGCTACGTGCCGGGCGGCAGCGTCGTCGACTGGCCGGCGCACCGGCTCGCGCTGTCGCGGGCGGGCAACCGGTACACCCGCTGGGCGCTGCGCCTGCCCCTGGCCGACGCGACCGGAGGGTTCCGCGCCGCGCGGGCGAGCCTGATCGACCGGCTGCCCTTCGACGACGTCGCCAGCCAGGGCTACTGCTTCCAGGTCGACTGGGCCTGGCGGGCGGTCGCGCGACGGGGCCCGGATCGTCGAGGTGCCGATCACGTTCACCGAACGGATCTACGGCCGGAGCAAGATGAGCAGCTCGATCGTTGGGGAAGCATTGGTACGGGTGACCCTGTGGGGGATCCGCGACCGGCTGGCCGACCGCCTGCCGCGACTGGTCCGCCGGCCCGTACCGGGACGTGTCCGCGACGGCGGGCGGTCGAGCGCGGCCCGCTGACGCGGACCGGCGTCCGGTCGCTTCCTCGCGGCAGAGCGGAGGAACCGTGATCTACCTGCTGGCCGGCACGCGCCTACGGCTCCTGGTGGGGCTGTGGGCCCTCGCCGAGGTGGCCGTGTTCGTCCTCGTGGCGAACTGGATCGGGCTCGGCTGGACGATCCTGGCCGCCCTGGCGACCAGCGCGCTGGGCTGGATCCTGCTGGCCCGCCAGGGCCTGCGGGCGCTGGCGGAGCTCCGCGAGCGGGCGCGTACGCGGCAAGGCGCCGGCCGTGCGCTCGGGGACGCCGGGCTGGTCGCCGTCGGTGGGCTGCTCATGGTGCTGCCGGGCTTCATCGGCGACCTGCTCGGCCTGCTGTGCCTGCTGCCGGGCACCCGCGGCCTGGTGCGCGCGCTGCTCGCCAGGGTCGTCGTCGGTCGCCTGCCCGAGGAGCTCCGCGGGCCGGTCCGGATCCGCAGCGACCGGGCCCCCGAGGTGCCCGATCACGATCCGACCGCGCCCACCTACGGCAGCGAACCGCCGCGCGTGATCGAGGGCGAGGTCATCGAGGGGCCGCGCCGCCGCCCCGACGCCTGAGGCCGGGCCTGAGCCTGGGAGCAGGCACGAAAGAGGCCCCGGTGGATCGCTCCACCGGGGCCCTTCTCGGACTGCTTCGTCAGCTGGCGCGGGTGCGCCGTCCGCGGAGCACCTCGAGGCGCTCGGCCAGGACCTCCTCGAGGTCCTCGACCGAACGGCGCTCCAGGAGCATGTCCCAGTGGGTCCGCGGGGGCTTGACCTTCTTCGGCGCCGGCTCGGCTCCACCGACCAGCTTGGCGGCCGAACCGTCGAACTTGCACTCCCAGGTGTCGGGGAGCTCGGCGTCGTCGGCGAAGGGCACCGTGAACAGGTGACCCGACGGGCAGCGGTACTCGGCGTACTGCCGCTCGATGGGCGCGGTGTTCCGCTCGGTCTCGTAGCTGACGCTGCCCAGTCGGCTGCCGCGCAGGGAACGCTCGCCCATGGCACACCGTCCTCTCGTGCTCGAGTGTCGATCGGGACTCGACGACCGGCCAGGGCATACCCAGGCCGAACGGGAATCATCAGGATCAACGACAGAGTTCGCGGAGAGATTCCGCCGAATCGGTTGCTCATCATCGCATGGAGGGACTTCCGGCGCCCACGGACCCCCTCACGAGGGAGGGGAGGCACCGGTCGGGCCCCTCGCACGGGTGAGCGGCGCCGCCTACCGGGACGCAGCCAGCTGCACTCCCCGAGAGCATGCGCCCTGATCACGTTCCGCTGGGCGCCGGGTCAGGGGAGGACGAGCTGCCCCGGCCCGGCCGGGGTGGGACCGAGCTCGCCGCGGACGTGGTGCCGCCGGCAGAGCACCTGGTAGCGGACGGCGGGTGAGTCCTCGCTCATCGGCGCCGGCCGGTGCGGTGTCGGCGACGACCACCGTGGCGCCCTCGCGGACCATTCCGCTCGCCGACGACGCGGGCGTTGAGCAGGCCGGGCAGCCCGCACCAGCAGAGCACCTCGACCTGGATCCGCTGGACGTCGTCGGCGACCTCCAGCAGCCGCTGCGGTGCCGGGGAACAGCCGGGTGCGGAAGTCGGTGGTGAGCCCGAAGGCGTAGACGTCGACGTGCGACTCGTCGACGAGCTCGGCGAGCTGGTCGACCTGGACCGGCGGTCGAGGAACTGCGCCTCGTCGACGATGAGGTAGTCGACCCGGTTGCCGGCCGCCCACCGGTCGCGGACCAGCAGGCGCAGGTCGGTGCCGGCGTCGATCTCCAGCGCGTCGCGACAGAGGCCGACGCGGGAGCTGATCTGCGGCGCCGCCGACCGGTCGCCCTGGGTGACCAGGAGACCGTGCCGGCCCTGGCGGCTCTGGTTGTGGTCGACCTGCAGCGCCAGGGTGGACTTGCCGCAGTCCATGGGCCCGTGGAAGAAGCGCAGGTGTGCCGGCGCCGGATGCCGGCGACGGTCACCGGACGCCGGCACCGCGGAGGGCACCGGCAGCGGAACGGGAGGCGGCGGGGAGTCGACGCTCACA
This sequence comes from uncultured Actinomycetota bacterium, assembly GCA_963723745.1. Lineage (GTDB taxonomy): Bacteria > Actinomycetota > Actinomycetes > Mycobacteriales > Geodermatophilaceae > CAVRRZ01. The sequence continues at coordinate 80,129 of CAVRRZ010000005.1, read as the reverse complement.
GGCGCTCCGGGGGCGTGTTGCCGGCCGCCAGGATGGCCCGGCGCATGTTCAGCTTGGCCAGCAGGATCCCGCCGGCGACGAAGAAGAAGACCAGGCTGAAGATCGCGTACCGGTAGGAGTCGGTCAGCTGGTAGGTCAGCGCGAAGATGAAGGGCCCCAGCCAGCTCGTCCCGCGGTCGCTGATCTCGTAGAAGCCGAAGTACTCGGCCTCCTTGCCGGGCGGGATGAGCTGGCTGAACAGCGAGCGGGACAGCGCCTGGGTGCCGCCCATGACGAAGCCGATGACCGCGGCCAGCAGGTAGAACTGGACGGCGGCGCCCGCCTGCACGAAGTAGGCCGCGACGAGCACCCCGGTCCACACCACGATGGCCCCCAGCACGGTGCGCTTGGCGCCGATTCGTGCGGCGACGCGGCCCAGCGCCAGCGCGCCGAAGAACGCCACGACCTGCACCAGCAGGATGGCCGAGACCAGCGTCGTCTGCGAGAGCTCCAGCTCTTCGGCGCCGTACTGGGCCGACACCCCGATGACCGTCTGCACGCCGTCGTTGAACAGCAGGTAGGCGGCGAGGAACCACAGCGTCAGCGGGTAGTTGCGGCAGGTCCTTCAGCGTCGCCCCGAGCTGCCTGAAGCTGCCGGACACGGCACCGGCGCCGCGGTCGACGACCTCCCGGGGACGGCGGTTGCGCAGCAGCGTGACGCTGACGACGGTGAACCCGGCCCACCAGATGCCGGCCGAGGCCAGGCAGATCCGCACCGCTTCGCCCTCGGTGAGCCCCAGCGACTCGTACCGGGTGAACAGGGCCAGGCTGAGGGCCAGGAGCAGTGCCCCGCCGAGGTAGCCGAACGCCCAGCCGCGGCTGGAGACCGCGTCCCGCTCGTCGGGGCCGGCGAGGTCGGGCAGCCACGAGTAGTAGACGACCGTCGCCGCGCCGAAGCAGAGATTGGCGACGATGAACAGCGCCGCACCGAGCAGGTACCGGCCGTCGGCGACGAAGAACAGCCCCATCGTGCACAGCGAGCCCAGCGTCGCGAAGCCTGTGAGCATCTGCCGCTTGGAACCGGTGCGGTCGGCGAACGCCCCGGTGATCGGCAGCACGAGCACCTGGAGGATCACCGACAGCGAGAGCACGTAGCCGAAGAGGCTGCCGGGCGGGATGCTGATGCCCAGCGGGTGGATCCGCCCCTCGGCGTCGGCGGCGGCCTCGGCGACCGACGTGAGGTACGGAGCGAGGAAGACGGTCGTCACCGAGGTGTTGAAGACCGACATCGCCCAGTCGTAGGAGTACCAGCCGAAGCGCTCCTTGCGCAGAGCACGGTCGGCGACCGGGACGTCGGGGTCCTGCGAGGGTGCAGCGGTGGTCACCGGCGCACCTTGTCAGGCGACCCGGTTCCGATCCAGCACTGTCGCATCACGGAATCTCCGCCGGCACCACGCCGCCGGGAAAGGCGGCCACCGCCGTGGTCGGCCGGGTGCGGTCGACGAAGGCCGGCCGGTCCGCCTCATCGGCGCGCAGCGGCACCAGTCCACGCGTGATCGCGGCCGTGATCCGGTAGCGGGCGCGGTTGGCGTCGCCCACCCGCCCCATCCGCAGGTCGCCGAAGTCCACGGGTGGGCCGACGTGCACCCGGAGCACCGGCCGGCGGACCAGCGCCCGCAGCACCGTGCGGAGCTTGCCCCAGTCGTTGGCGTACTGCAGCACCTCGTGCGCGCCCCACTGGCTGACCGGGATCACCGGGACGCCGACCCCGAGCGCCAGCCGGGCCATGCCCGTTCGGCCGCGCTCGGGCCACCCGTCGGCGGTCAGCCCGATCCGGCCCTCGGGGTAGGCGACGACGTGCCCGCGGTGGACCAGCGCGACCTCGGTGACCCGGACGGCGTTGCGGGCGAGTTCGGTGCCGCGGTCGACGCGGATCCCACCGGTCCGCTCGAGCAACGGGCCCACGATCGGCGCATCGAAGATGCCGCCGGTGGCCATCATCCGTGGCATCACGCCGGCCCTGTGCAGGGCGACCGCGATCACGAACGGGTCGAAGTCGCCGATGTGGTTGGCCGCGAGCAGCAGCTGGCCAGTCCTCGGGACCGCCGGCGAACCAGTCGGGATCGTCAGAGAAGTTTGACCACCGGGGACGCAGGTGCTCGGGCAGCGCAGGCGTCCGGGGGCGCCAGTCGCCGTGCCCCGTCGCAGCGCACCGGTCACCGCGGGCTCCACTGCCCGCGCTCCTGGAGCAGGTCGCGGAGCATGGCGGGGCGGTCGGAGATCAGGCCGTCGACGCCGAGGTCGAGCATCGCCGTGGCGTCCTGCGCGGTGTCGACCGTCCAGACGTGCACCTGGAGGCCGCGCGCGTGCGCCGCCGCCAGGAACCGCTCGTCGACCAGCGCGCGGCCGCCGAGCTGCAGCGGGACCTGTGCGCAGCCGGCCTGGATGCGGACCAGGCCCGCGGCCCGGGGGGAGTAGGAGGACAGCCGGAGCGCGGCGACCCCACGCGGACCGAGAGCGGTGCAGACGGAGGGGCCGAACACGCGCCGCGCCGCGGCGACACGGGCGTCGGAGAACGACGCGAGGCAGATCCGGTCGTGGGCCTTCGCCCGGCCGATCGTGTGGACCAGTGGCGCGATCACCCCGGGGGCCTTGATGTCGAGGTTGAACCGCACGTCGGGCCAGGCGCCGAGCAGGTCGTCGAGCCGGACGATCGGCTCCCGGCCGCCGATGCGCGCCTGCGACACCTGTGCCCACGTCAGCTGGTCGACGCGGCCGGAGGAGTCGGTGACGCGCTCGAGGATCGCGTCGTGGAAGGCGATCAGGACACCGTCGGCCGTCACCCGCACATCGGTCTCGAGGTAGCGGTAGCCCATCGCCACGCATGCCTCGAAAGCCGGCATCGTGTTCTCGACGTGCTCGATCGCCCCGCCCCGGTGTGCCATCGCCAACGGCACGGCGCCGTCGAGGTAGGCGAAGCGGGAACCGGGCACGGAAGGCAAGGCTAGTAGGGGCGAGGGCTCACCCCCGGCGGGCCGTCGAACCGCTGTGACTGCTGGTTCAGGCGTGTCACCACGGATCCGGGGCACCGACGTCTACCGTGCGCAGACGTGGGACAGCAGCAGCCATCCGGCGCCGTGGCCGAGCTCTCGCGCCCGGCCGGGCACGAGTCCGTCAGCACCGACCGGGACGTCAAGCGATGCGGCTGGTGCCGCCGCGTGCTGGCCCAGCAGGGGTCCGTGGGCCGCCCACGGCTGTACTGCAGCCAGGCCTGCCGGCAGCGGGCCTACGAGCAGCGCTCGGCGACGGCGAAGGCCGGTCTTCCCGACGACGTCGTCCTGGTGAGCCGCGCCGACCTCGACGGTCTGCAGGACCGGCTCTATCAATTGCGTTGCGCCCTGGAGGACGTCGCGACGCTGCTCGAGGAGCGGCCGACGAAGGCCGAGCTCGAGCGGTCCCTCGCCGACCTGGTCCGCTCCACCGGCCGGCTCGACCGGCTCTGGGTCACCGAACGCTCCGGCTGAGCCGCGACACGACCGGCGCGCCGGGACCCGTCAGTCCGGGTCCACGGTGTCGTCGTCCCCGTCCTCGCCGTCCTGCTCCGGGTCGCTGTTGTCGGGCAGGTCCTCCTCCTCGTCGGAGCCGCCCTCGCCGTCACCGCCGCTCTCCTGCTCGCCGGAATCGTCGGTCGTGCCCTCCCCGGGACTGGTGGGCCCACCGCACCCGGTGAGGGTCGCGGTGCCGCCGCCGAAGAGTGCCAGCGCGGTGAACAGGGCGGCGATCGGACGTCGGATGCGCATGTCTCGACCCTACGAACGAGTGGGCCGCGCCGCCTGTCGAGAATCGTCTGCGGCGCATGGCACGATCCGGCCGTGACCAGCAGGCCGGGCGAGGGCACCGGGCCGACGGACGGCGACCGGCGGGCCGAGAAGCAGCACCTGCGTGATCTGGCGCGGCTGCGCCGGGTCCGCGACCGGATCGACCGGGAGTACGCGCAGCCGTTGGACGTCGAGGCGCTGGCCCGCGGCGCGCACATGTCCGCCGGTCATCTGAGCCGCGAGTTCCGGCTCGCCTACGGCGAATCGCCGTACGCCTACCTGATGACCCGGCGCATCGAGCGGGCCATGGCACTGCTGCGTCGCGGCGATCTCAGCGTGACCGAGGTGTGCTTCGCGGTCGGCTGCTCGTCGCTGGGCACCTTCAGCACGCGGTTCACCGAGCTGGTGGGCGTGCCGCCCAGCGTCTACCGGCGCGCGGGCGCACGTGCGACGGCGGGGATGCCGGCGTGCGTGGCCAAGCAGGTGACCAGACCGGTCAGGCTCCGTGATCGATCAGGAACAGAGAAGCGCAGGGTCAGGAGTGGTCCTTAGCGTGACCGCCATGGACGTCAGCATTCACTCGAGCTTCCTCCCGCACGACGACCCGGACGCCGCCCTGGCCTTCTACCGCGACACCCTCGGGTTCGAGGTGCGCCTCGACGTCGGGTACGAGGGCCTGCGCTGGATCACCGTGGGCCCGCCGGGCCAGCCCGACACGTCGATCGTGCTCCACCCACCGACGGCGACCCCGGGTCTCACCGACGACGAGAAGCGCACCATCCTCGAACTGATGGCCAAGGGCAGCTTCTTCGGCGTCAACCTGGCCACCGAGGATCTCGACGGGCTCTTCGACCGGCTGCAGGCCCAGGGCGCTGAAGTGGTGCAGGAACCGACCGACCAGCCGTACGGGGTACGTGACTGTGCCTTCCGCGACCCGGCGGGCAACATGATCCGCATCCAGGAACTGCGCTGAGACGCCCGGCGGCCGGGGCCGCCTGCACGCGTGCCGGGGGCGGCGTCCGACCGAGGGAGATCGCATGAGCACGGCCACCAGGACGGACGCGCCGGCGGGGGCTTCGCACTCCGCCGACAGCCACGACCTGATCCGCGTGGTGGGGGCGCGGGTGAACAACCTCAAGGACGTCAGCGTCGAGATCCCCAAGCGGCGGCTCACCGTGTTCACCGGCGTCTCGGGCTCGGGCAAGAGCTCATTGGTCTTCGACACGATCGCCGCGGAGTCGCAGCGGCTGATCAACGAGACCTACAGCGCGTTCGTGCAGGGCTTCATGCCGACGCTGGCACGCCCGGAGGTCGACGTCCTCGAGGGTCTGACGACGGCGATCCTGGTCGACCAGGAACGGATGGGTGCCAACCCCCGGTCCACCGTCGGCACCGCCACCGACGCCAACGCCATGCTGCGCATCCTCTTCAGCCGGCTGGGGCAGCCCCATCTCGGCTCGCCCAACGCCTACTCGTTCAACCTGCCCTCGGTACGGGCCAGCGGCGCGATCACCGTCGAGCGCGGCGCCAAGACGAAGACCGAGAAGGCCACGTTCACCCGCCTCGGGGGGATGTGCCCGAAGTGCGAGGGCATGGGCTCGCTCAACGACTTCGACCTCACCGCTCTCTACGACGAGTCGAAGTCCCTCAACGAGGGCGGCCTGATGGTCCCGGGCTACAGCATGGACGGGTGGTACGGCCGCCTCTTCCAGGGCGTCGGCCTCGACCTGGACAAGCCGATCGGGACGTTCACCAAGAAGGAGATGCACGACCTCCTCTATAAGGAGCCGACCAAGATCAAGGTCGAGGGCATCAACCTCACGTACGAGGGCGTCATCCCCAAGGTCCAGAAGTCGATGCTCTCCAAGGACATCGACGCGCTGCAGCCGCACGTCCGGCGCTTCGTCGAGCGCGTCGTGACCTTCACGACCTGTACCGAGTGCGGCGGCACCCGGCTCACGCGGGAGGCGCTGGGGTCGACGATCAGGGGCAAGAACATCGCCGACCTCTGCGCGATGCAGATCAGCGATCTGCGCGAGTGGGTGCGCGACCTCGACGAGCCCTCGGTGGCCCCGCTCCTGGCCGGGCTGCAGCACCTGCTCGACTCCTTCACCGAGATCGGGCTGGGTTACCTCTCGCTCGACCGACCCGCGGGAACGCTGTCCGGGGGAGAGGCGCAGCGCACCAAGATGATCCGCCACCTGGGGTCGTCGCTGACCGACGTCACCTACGTCTTCGACGAGCCGACGATCGGCCTGCACCCGCACGACATCGAGCGGATGAACGCCCTGCTCCTGCAGTTGCGCGACAAGGGCAACACCGTCCTCGTCGTCGAGCACAAGCCCGAGACGATCGCGATCGCCGACCACGTCGTCGACCTCGGCCCGCTCGCCGGGACCGGGGGCGGCGAAGTGGTGTTCGAAGGAACCGTCGAGGGACTGCGGGGGAGCGGCACCCTCACCGGACAGCACCTCGACGACCGGGCGGCGCTCAAGGAGACCGTCCGGACGTCCTCCGGAGCCCTGGAGGTGCGCGGCGCCGACACCCACAACCTGCAAGGGGTCGACGTCGACATCCCGCTCGGGGTGCTGTGCGTCGTCACGGGCGTCGCCGGGTCCGGCAAGAGCTCGCTGATCCACGGCTCGGTCGCGCCCCGGGACGGCGTGGTGGTGGTCGACCAGGCCGCGATCCGGGGTTCGCGGCGGAGCAACCCCGCGACCTACACCGGACTGCTCGAGCCGATCCGCAAGGCGTTCGCCAAGGCCAACGGCGTGAAGCCGGCGCTGTTCAGCTCCAACTCGGAGGGCGCCTGCCCGACCTGCAACGGCGCCGGCGTCATCTACACCGACCTGGGCGTCATGGCCACCGTCGAGTCGCCGTGCGAGGAATGCGAGGGCAGGCGCTTCCAGGCCTCGGTGCTGGAGTACACGCTCGGCGGCCGGAACATCGCCGAGGTGCTCGCGATGTCGGTGGCCGAGGCCGAGAGGTTCTTCGGGGCCGGCGAGGCGCGCACCCCTGCCGCCCACACGATCCTCGACCGGCTGGCCGACGTCGGGCTCGGCTACCTCCCGCTCGGCCAGCCGCTCACCACCCTGTCCGGCGGCGAGCGGCAGCGGCTCAAGCTGGCCGCCCAGATGGCCGACAAGGGCGACATCTACGTCCTGGACGAGCCGACCACCGGCCTGCACCTTGCGGACGTCGAGAACCTGCTCGGCCTGCTCGACCGGCTCGTCGACGGCGGCAAATCGGTGATCGTCATCGAGCACCACCAGGCGGTCATGGCCCACGCCGACTGGATCATCGATCTCGGTCCCGGCGCCGGCCATGACGGCGGCCGGATCGTCTTCGAGGGCGCTCCCGCCGATCTCGTGGCGGGCCGCTCCACCCTCACCGGTGAACACCTGGCCGCCTATGTCGGCAGGTGAAGCGCCGACGGGCTGTCCGCTCACCCCGGCGTCATTGCGTCACAGTGACGTTTCTACGGTGGGGTGACCGGGTGGAGTCGGGGGGTGGGTTCGGCGCCGAGGGCGAATCGACCCGGTGACCAAGATCAGCAGCGGCCCGGCGATCAAGATCAGCACGGGCCTGGTGAGCAAGATCCGCAAACGTCGAGCGACAAGATCGACATCTGACACGGACGACCGGACGCGGAGCGCCGGCGCGACACAGGTCGGGGCTCGACGGGCCGGCAGAGTTGCCTGCGGTCGCGACGCGGGCATCGAGCGCGTCACGGACGGTCGGGGCAGTGGCGCGTGGATCCGCAGGAGCAGGTGGGGCCGCAACGGCCCCCCTTTCCGCCTTCGTCAGCTAGCGCCGATAATGCACATTATGTCAACTCATCTGGACGGGACCCGGACGAGCGCTCTCCCGACGGCTCCACCAGACTGCGCCCCATGAGGGATCTTGCTGTCGTCACCGGAGCACGCCAAGGCATCGGCCTCGCCATCGCTCGGAGGCTGGTCCGCGAGGGCCGGTACGACGTCGCCATGATCGACGCCGAGGACGTCGACGCGGCCACGCTCGACGACCTCCGGTCCACCGGCGTCGAGGTCTACGTCGTCCGCGCTGACGTTTCCGACGAGGCAGCCGTCGAGGCCGCGGCCGAGCGGCTGGCCTCGATCGGCCGGGTGGCCGCCGTCGTCAACAACGCCGGCATCTTCCCCCACTCCCCTGCCGTCGACATGCCGTTCGCGGACTGGATGCGGGTCATCACGGTCAACCTGGGCGGTGCGTTCCTGGTCAGCCGCTGCTTCGCCCGCCGGATGCTGGCCGACGGCGGCGGCGCCATGGTGAACATCGCGTCGGGCCGGGCGATCGGCGGCGCACCCCGCGGCTCGCACTACTCCGCCTCCAAGGCCGGCATCATCGCGCTGACCCGATCACTGGCGCTCGAGTGGGCGCCCACCATCCGGGTCAACGCGGTCATGCCCGGCATCACCGACACCCCGATGGTGCGCGCGGAGGGCCGCTCCGAGGACGAGATGCGTGCCCGGGCCGCGCGCATCCCGATGGGCCGCATCGGCGAGCCCGACGACGTCGCCGGTGTCGTGAACTTCCTGCTCGGGCCGGACGCCTCTTTCGTCACCGGCCAGACCTACGTCGTCAACGGCGGCGCCCAGTTCCTGTGAGCGATGAGTCGGGGCGACGAGCCGGGTCTCCTCTCGGAAGTCACCACTGAGCGAAAGGATGTCGCATGGACACGGTCCGCCCGATCATCGTCACGCCGGACATTCAGAACCTGGTCGGCTTCTACACCGGCCTGCTGGGCGCCGAGCAGATCTTCCGCTACCCCAACGACGGCCCCGCCTTCTACATCGGTCTGAAGATCGGCGACTCGGAACTGGGCCTGTCCTCCGACACCTCGGTCGAGCGCGGCTCTCCCGGCCGGATGCTGCTCAGCATCGACGTCGCGGACGTCGATGCTCTCCTGCCGCGGGTCGCCAACCTCGGCGGCAGCGTCGGCGGCCCGGCCAACGACATGCCGTGGGGTCAACGGGTGGCGCACATCAAGGATCCGGACGGGAACGTCGTCAACCTGACCCAGCAGCTGTGACCACGCAGACCTGCGGCATAACGTCACTGTGACGCTTCCTGTCGGTCGGGGCGCGCCTATCCGCCGCGGGCTCGCGGGTACCGGCGGCGACATGAGCCGGCACCCGGATCCCGGAGGAATACCCGGCTTTGGGGCAACCCGCGCCGCGGAGCCCTTGTCGCTGGAATGAGCGACCCTCGACGAGTCAGCAAGTGCGCTGGCTCTGGCCGCCAAGCAAGATTCACGACATGTGGGACAACGTCGAGAGCACGGCCAGGGGATCGACCGACGTGCTCGCCGCAGCGCCTGGCACTTGGCCTGTCGGCCCTGTCGGCGTGACGATCTTCTTCATCGTCTTTGTGGCCGTAGCCATCTATATGGCCATCGCGTTCTTCAAGCGGCGGAAGTGACGGCGCCGCCGATGAAGCCCTGGCACCTCCAACTCGGCGGTTTCGGCGGTGTAGCGCTGGGAATGTGCGCCATCTTCTTCGACCTCCACCTCGCATGGTTCGTCGCGGCGGCTGCCATCGTGCTGGCGTGTGCCCTCGGGGGGCGGGCGCTCGAACGCAAGAAGAAGCGCGACGACTCCTGACCCAACACAACGTCCCGCGAGCGGGGCGACCAGACCACCGCGGTGAGTCTGCGGGCCCGCCAGGGCGATCGGCGATGGCCCGCCCGCGAACTGGTGCGCCGGCTGACCGCCGCGCTCACGTGACCGCTCGAGCTCCGGATCAGCGACTGGTGAATGCGACACCTAGGCCCATGGCGACCAACACGATGTCGCACACCGCCTCCACCCGGCCGCGGACCCGGCGCCACCGGAAGTCGTCACGCCACCCGCCTTGACGGCGTTCCCGCGGGAACGTCTCGGCCGGTTCGCAGTGTCGAGAACGCGGGTCACTCCGAGGCGCCGGGCCGTCTGACGGAGATTCCACGTGCCGGCAGCCGCAGGGGCGCGGTGAGGCCGGGGTCAGCCGATCTGCTCGGCCAAGGCGACGATGATCCCCGCCGGGCCGCGGACGTAGCAGAGCCGGTAGCTGTCCTCGTACTGCACCACTTCTCCGACCAGTTCCGCGCCGTGAGCTCGAAGACCCGCGAGCGTGGCGCCGACGTCGTCGACGGCGAACATGATGCTGCGCAGGCCCAGCGTGTTGGCCGGCGCGTTCGCCGATTCGCCCCTGAGGGCCTCCGGGGTGTGGAACTTCGTCAGCTCGAGCCGGCCGTGGCCGTCCGGCGCCCGCATCATCACGATGTCGACGCAGACGCCGTCGAGCGCGTTCAGCCGGTCCACCGACCTACCCTCGATCGGCGCCTGGCCCTCCAGCTCCATGCCGAGCTCGAGGAAGAACGCCTGGGCAGCCTCCAGGTCGTCGACGACGACGCTGACGTGGTCCATCCGCTGGATCGCCATCGTGGGTCCCTTCCGTGAGAGCCGGCCCGTCGTGGCACAGATGTCGCATCATCGATGCTCCGCGCCGGACGGGACAGGTTTGGTCGACGAGCGAAGCAACCCGACGCCGGCGCGGACCCGCAGGTCGGCGTCACCTGCCGCTGAACGCCACCCGTAGCCCCAGGCCGACCAGCACGGTGCCGCTCACCGCCTCCACCCGGCCGCGGACGCGGGGCCGGCGGAACCAGTCCCCCGCCCGCGCGATGCCGGCGGCCAGGGCCAGGTAGAGCCCGGTCTCGATGGTGATCTGCAGCAGCCCGAGCAGCGCCGTCGTCGCGAACACCGGGCCGTCGGCGGGCACGAACTGCGGATAGAACGCGATCATGAAGACGGCGGCCTTCGGGTTGGCCAGCTGCACGACGACGCCCTCGCCGAAGGCGCCCCACCACTTCCGCCGTCCGGGAGCAGGGATCTCCTCCCCCACCGCCGCCATCGAGCGGCGTTCGAGCCACGCCGTCCGCAGTGCTTTGATCCCGAGCCAGAGCAGGACCGCCGCCCCGACGATCCGCAGCACCAGGTAGGCGACCTCCGACGCCGCCACCAGCGCGGCGAAGCCCAGGCCGGCGATCAGCGCCCAGACGTAGAGGCCGAGTTCCAGGCCGAGCACGGTGGGCACCGCGCCGCGCAGCCCCCTCAGCGCCGCCCGCCGGAAGATCAGCGCCATCGCCGGCCCCGGCGACGCCGAGATCAGCAGGACCGCCAGCACGAAGGCGGGCAGAGACCCGAGGACATCCACGGGAGGGAATGGTCGCACCCGCCCGTCGGCCCGGTCGACCGGGTTACCGCAGGGTCAGGTGCCGATCTCGGTGCGCACCGCGTACAGCTCCGGGAAGAACGTCAGGTCCAGCGCCCTGCGCAGGAACCCGACGCCGGAGGAGCCACCCGTGCCGGTCTTGAAGCCGATCGTCCGCTGCACGGTGCGCAGGTGCCGAAACCGCCAGTACTGGAAGCCGTCCTCGACGTCGACCAGGCTCTCGCAGGCCTCGTACAGGTCCCAGTGCTCCTCGGCGGCCTCGTAGACGTCCTTGAACACCGGGACCAGCTCCGGGCGGAAGACCCACGGCTCGCGCACATCGCGGTCGAGCACCTGCTGGGGGACGGCGAGTCCGCGGCGGGCGAGCAGCCGGAGGAACTCGTCGTAGAGCGTGGGGCTCTCCAGCAGCTCGGCGAGCAGGCTGCGCGCGTCCGGCTCGGCCTCGAACACCGCGAGCATCGCGGCGTTCTTGTTGCCGAGGACGAACTCGACCGCCCGGTACTGGTGCGACTGGAACCCCGACGCGTTGCCCAGCGCGCCGCGGAACTGCGCGTACTCGTGCGGCGTGAGGGTGGCCAGCACCGACCACTGCTCCGTGAGGGTGCGCTGGATGTTCTTGACGCGGGCCAGGCACTTCAGCGCCGGCGCGAGGTCGTCGTCCGCCAGGTAGCGGCCGGCCGCCCGGAGCTCGTGCAGCATCAGCTTGAGCCACAGCTCGCTCGTCTGGTGCTGCACGATGAACAGCAACTCGTCGTGGTGCTCCGGGAGGCTGCGCGGGTGCTGCGCGGCCAGCAGGCGGTCCAGGTCGAGGTAGCCGCCGTAGCTCATCGTGCCGCGGAGGTCGGTGCGCACCGACTCCTCGATCTGCCGGATCGACCGGTCCGGCTCGGGCTCGGACGTCGTCACCGGCCGAACCTATCCCCCGGGAGCGCCTCCAGCGCCCTGCCAGGTCGGTCCGGTTGACTCCACCGGGTGGACGTCGTCGAGCGGTTCTGGCGCGAGGTGAGCACACCCGTGCCGGACCTGCCGACCGAACTGCTGCTGGCCACGCTCGTCGCCGCCGCCCTGCTCGTCGTGTTCCGGCCGGTCTGGCGGCTCACCCGCAACGTGGTCACCATCGCCCACGAGGGCGCGCACGGGCTGGTCGCCGTCCTCGCGGGTCGGCGGCTGTCCGGCATCCGGCTGCACTCGGACACGTCCGGCCTCACCGTGTCGGCCGGCCGGCCCAGCGGCCCGGGCATGGTGCTCACGGTCTTCGCCGGCTACGTGGGGCCCGGACTGTTCGGCCTGGGCGCCGCGGCGCTGCTCGCCGGCGGCTACGCCGTAGGGCTGCTCTGGGCCCTGCTGGCACTGCTCGCGCTGCTGCTGGTGCAGATCCGCAACTGGTACGGGCTGTGGTCGGTGCTGGTCACCGGCGGCCTGCTGTTCGCGGCCACCTGGTGGCTGCCGGCCGACGGTCAGCTCGCCGTGGCCGCGACGGCCACCTGGTTCCTGCTACTGGCCGCACCCCGTGCAGTCGTCGAGCTCCAGGCGGTGCGCCGGCGCCGCGGCTCCCCCGACTCGGACGCCGACCAGTTGGCCCGGCTCACCCGCATCCCCGCCCTGGTCTGGGTCGGCGCGTTCCTGCTGGTCGACGTCGGCGCACTCGTCCTGGGCGGCAGCTGGCTGATCGCCTGAACCCGCTATTGCCTGGCGTCGACGACGAAGGGCAGCCCAAGTGTCAACAACACCCGGTCTGCGGTGAGCAGCGTGAGCCCTTCGCGAGCAGCCTGCGCGACCAGCAACCGATCGAACGGGTCGTGCCGGGCGATGGTCGGGAAGTCGCGGATGGCGCTCGCATGGGCGGCAGTGACGGGCAAGGACACGAGGCCTTGCTCGCTCAGGACGTCGTCCAGGTCCGGCGGCAGGTCGAGCTTGCCCAGCATCGTCTTGATCGTCAGCTCCCACACGGTCGCTGCCGAGACATGGACGAACGTGGCGTCGGCGATCGACCGACGAGTGCGCTCACCGAGCCTCGGATCGTCGTCCAGGAGCCAGACGACGACCTGGCTATCGAGCAGCATCGGCGCTGCCCGGCTGGTCTCCCTCCCCCGACTCCGCGCCGGCTGGGTCACCGCCGTAGAACATCGCCTCGATGTCCTCGTCCGGCCATTCGAACGCGGCGTCGTCATGCCGGATCCGCCCGCGGAGCCCACCGAACGTGACGGGGCGCGCCCGGTGTGGAGTCAGATCGGCAACCGGCACGCCGGCGCGCGAGATCACGACCCGCTCCCCCGCCGCCACCCGCTCCAGCAACCGGGACAGATGCGTCTTCGCCTCGTGGATGTTGACGACGACAGCCATGGATCGAGGTTACTTAGTCCGACTTAGTCCAGTCAATGCCACCTTCTGACCGGCGGGCCCGTCAGGAGGGGCGTCGGCGGCGCCGGGGCTCGCAGCCGGGTGGCTGGCGAACCGGCTCCACCTGCGGCGGCGGCGGGATCTCCAGCACGAGGTCGGAGGGCCCCACGGTCACCTGGCGGCCGTGGTGCCGGATGTCGAGGGTGTCGCCCTCGGAGAGCCGGTAGGTGGCCGTCTCGGGCGTCACCGTCACCGACAGGCTTGCGCACCGCGGTAGAGCACCCGGAACCGCAGCCGGGTGAGCCTCGCCGGCAGCCGCGGCGCGAACGTCAGCTCGCCCGTCGTGGTCGCGCATGCCGCCGAAACCGGCGACGGCCACGCGTCCAGCCCCCGGCCAGCGACGCGATGTGCAGGCCGTGCCCGGAGTTGTGGTGCAGGTTCTGCAGGTCGGTCAGCGCCGCCTCGGCCCAGTAGTCGTAGGCCAGGTCCAGGTGCCCGGTCTCGGCGGCGACCACGGCCTGCTGGGTCGCCGACAGCGACGAGTCACGCGTCGTCCGCGCCTCGTAGTAGGCGAAGTTGGCGATCTTCTCCTCGAGGGTGAACGCGTCGCCGCGCAGGTGCAGGGCCATGACGAGGTCGGCCTGCTTGACCACCTGCTTGCGGTAGATCTCGAAGTAGGGGTAGTGCAGCAGCAGCGGATAGTGCTCCGGGGGCGTGTTCTCGAAGTCCCACTCCTCGTGGTGGGTGAAACGCGTCGGACTGCATGTGCACCCCGCGCTGGGTGTCGTACGGCACGGCCATCAGCGCCGCGGCGCGCAGCCACTCCTCCACCTCCTCGGGCGCGACCTGGAGCCGCCCGGCGACGTCGGGCTGGCGCTTGACCGCCTCGGCCGGCCTCGCGCAGGTTCCGCTGCGCCATGAGGTTGGTGTAGACGTTGTTGTCCACCACGGCCGTGTACTCGTCCGGCCCGGTCACGCCGTCGATCCGGAAGCCGTGCTCGGGGTCGAAGTGACCCAGCGACGCCCACAGCCGCGCGGTCTCGATGAGCAGCTCGGCGCCGAAGTCGCGGTCGAACTCCTCGTCCAGGGTGGCGTTGTAGTACCGGACGACGGCGTCGGCGATGTCGGCGTTGATGTGGAAGGCCGCCGTCCCCGCCGGCCAGTACCCCGAGGTCTCCTCGCCGCGGATCGTGCGCCACGGGAAGGCCGCGCCCGCGCATGCCCGAGCACGCGGGCGCGTTCGCGCGCCATGTCCAGGGTCGAGTGCCGCCAGCGCAGCGCGTCCCGGGCGGCGCTGCGGAGCGGTGTAGGTGAGCACCGGCAGCACGTAGGTCTCGGTGTCCCAGAAGGTGTGCCCGTCGTACCCGGGGCCGGTGAGCCCCTTGGCCGGGATGGGCTGACGCTCGCCGCGCAGCCCCGCCTGCAGGACGTGGAACATGCCCACCCGGACGGCCTGCTGCAGTTCGTCGTCGCCCGTCGATCTCGATGTCGGCCTCGTCCCAGTGCTGGTCGAGCAGCTCGCGCTGCTCCCGCAGCAGCCGGTCCCAGCCGGCCAGCTTGGCGGTGGCCAGGGCGGCCTCCACCTGGTCGCGGACGGCGGCGTCCGACCGGCGCGACGACCAGCCGTAGGCGAGGAACTTGACCAGCCGCAGCGCGCCGCCCTGCGGGATCCGGGCGGCCAGCGTGTACCGGGCGAGGTCGCCGTTGGCCTCGATGTCCTCGGTGCTGGTGTCCGGCGATCTCGATGACGTGGTCCATGCCGGCCGCGAGCCGCAGCCGGCTGCGGCGGGTCCGGTGCACGAGCACGGCCCGCCGTCCCCGGGCGACGGCGATCTCCGACTGCAGCGGCTTGGCCAGGGCCGCCGCCGCGCGCGGGTCGTCGGTCTGCGGTCGGCGCCGCCCTCGTTGGCCAGGAGGTCCGACTGCAGCGCCACGTACAGGTCACCGAGGTCGTCGGTGACCTCGACCTGGTACTCGATCGCCGCGATCGACCGGCGGGTCAGCGACACCAGCCGGGTGCTGGTCACCCGAACCGTCCGGCCACCCGGCGAGCGCCACTCGGTCGATCGGCGCAGCACCCCGGCCCGCAGGTCGAGGGTGCGCCGGTGGTCGATGATCTCGCCGTAGTTGAGGTCCAGCGGGGAGTCGCGCACCAGCAGCCGGATCAGCTTGCCGTCGGTGACGTTGACGACCGTCTGGCCCTGCTCCGGGAAGCCGTACCCCGCCTCGGCGTAGCGGCAGCGGCCGCTCCTCGAAGAAGCCGTTGAGGTACGTGCCGGGGACGACGACCGGCTCGCCCTCCTCGAACGACCCGCGCATGCCGATGTGCCCGTTGGCCAGCGCGAACACCGACTCGTGCACCCCCAGGGAGGCGTGGTCGAGACCGACCTCGGTCAGCGCCCACGGCTCGATCGGGAAGTGCGCCCGCCCCTCGGTCACGAGGCCGGGTCCCCAGCAGCTCGGCGAGGTCGGTGACGACGACGTCGGCGCCGTTCGCGGCCAGCGCCTCGGCCTGCCCGACGCGGTCCACGCCGACGACGAAACCGAAGCTCACCGGCGCGGCCGGCCGCCACACCGGACAGCGCGTCCTCGAAGACCGCGGCCGCGGCCGGCTCGACGCCGAGCGGCGGGCACCGGCGAGGAAGGTGTCGGGCGCGGGCTTGCCCCGCAGCCCGTCGCGGCTCGGCGACCACGCCGTCGACGCGGGCGTCGATCAGGTCGGCGAAGCCCGCCGGCGGCGATGACCTTCTCCCCGTTGGCGGACGCCGTGACCACGGCGGTCGGCAGGCCGGCGTCCTTGCACGCGCGCAGGTAGCGCATCGAGCCCGGGGAACACCTCGACCCCGTGCTCCTCGAGCTCCACGCAGCACCAGCTCGTTCTTGCGGGTGGCGACGGCCTGCACCGTCGCCGCCCCGGGCGGGTCGTCCGGCGAGCCCTCCGGCAGCGTGATGCCGCGGCTGGCGAGGAAGTCGCGGACGCCGTCGGCGCGGGGCTTGCCGTCGACGTAGTTCGGTTGTAGTCGGCTGGCTGAACTCCGGCGCCCGGGGATCGTCGCGCGCGCAGGAACTCGTCGAACGTGCGCTTCCAGGCGGCCATGTGCACCGTCGCCGTCCGGGTCAGGACGCCGTCGAGGTCGAACAGGCAGGCGCGGATGTGGTCCGGGAGGCCGAGCACGCACACCACGCTAACCCTGCGGCCGCGCGGACACGCGTAGTCCCCCGCCTCTTCTCCGCGCCGCAACGCCGCGTCGTCCCGGGCGTCCCACCGGACCCGCCGCTCCCGCGCCAGGAAAACGGGCGGAACGGGCCCGATCTCCCTAGGGTCGGCGGCGTGGACGGCGCCCGCCGCCCTACCGCCGACGAGGAGGAGACCCCATGGCCGACCGGCCCGTCCCGCCGAACCCCTACGACTTCCTGCCGCCCGTGCCGAGCTTCACGGTGACCAGCTCCGACTGCACCGACGGGCAGCCGCTGCCGAAGCCACAGGTCAGCGGCGTGATGGGGGCCGGCGGCGAGGACCGTGTCCCCGCAGCTGTCCTGGTCCGGGTTCCCCCCGAGAGCACGCAGAGCTTCGCTGTCACCGTCTTCGACCCGGACGCGCCGACGGGCAGCGGGTTCTGGCACTGGGCGGTCACCGGCATCCCCGCCGTCGGTCACCGAGCTCCCGCGCGGCGCCGGCGACCAGGAGGGCTCGGGCCTCCCCGAGGGCGCCCGGCAGCTGCGCAACGACGGCGGCTTCCCCGGCTTCGTCGGTGCCGCTCCCCCGTGCGGGGCACGGCCCGCACCGCTACTTCATCGTCGTGCATGCGCTCGACACCCCCGACATGGGCGTGCCCGCAGATGCCACCTGCGCCTTCCACGGGTTCAACCTGTTCTGGCACACGCTCGCCCGCGCCGTCCTGGTCGCCACCTACGAGGAGGACGGAGAGTAGGACCGGTCCGCTGTTCGGTGACGACGCGGCGGGCGGCCCCCGGGACGACGTGACCGGCGACGGATCCGGCGGAGCATGGCGACATGCCGGCAGGGGCAGCCCCACGCCTTCCGTCGACCGGCCACGCCTCTGGACTGCGCCGGCTGGTCCTCCTCGCCGCGCTCGCGCCGCTCCTCGTCCCCGGCCTGGTCGCGCCTTTCCCTCCCGCGGCTGCCGGCATCGCGCCGGCCGAGGTCGTGCCGGCCCTCGTCGGCACCTACGGGGACCTCGGTCGCCTGGGAGTCGTCGTCGCCGCCCAACAGCGGCCCGCGACGGGCATGACGCCCCGGGCGGCCGATGCCCGACGGGAGCGCCTCGCCGATCGGTGGGCCGACAACGGTCCGTCGGCGGGCCGGGCCTTTCCCAGCGCTTCGATGGTCAAGCTCTTCATGGCCGAGGAGATCCTGCACCGGGTGCGCACCGGGCGGCTCGACCCGCGGGCGGACGACCACGCACTGCTGCGCGACATGATCACCAGCTCCGACGACCCGGCCGCCTCGACGCTGTGGGTCCGCTACGGCGGGGACGGCATCGTGCGCGACGTGGTCCGCCGGTACGACCTGACCGGTACCGCTCCCCCGCCGATCCCTGGTCAGTGGGGCCAGACCGTCACCACCGCGCAGGACATGGCGCGGTTCCTCACCCTCCTGCCGACGGTGGCCGACCCGCGCGACGCAGCCGCGCTCCTCGGCTGGATGGCCGCGGCGACGCCGACCGCCGCCGACGGGTTCGACCAGCAGCTTCGGCCTGTTCGGCGTGGACGGACAGGCCGGGGTCAAGCAGGGCTGGATGTGCTGCGTGGACGGTCACCGGCACGTGCACTCGGTCGGCCTCGTCGGCCGGACCGTCGTCGTGCTGCTCAGCGAGGTCGACGCCGACATCGGCTACGACGCCGCCCGGGCCGCCCTCACCGCGGCCGCGAGCACGCTGCCCGCACCTCGGGTGCCCTGACCCGGTGTCAGCCCCCGGGGTCGGCCGGGGTCGGCGACCCCGGTGGTGGCCAGTCGGGCGAACCCGACCCGCTCGTAGATGCGGGCCACGTCGTCGTCCCCGGCGGCGAGGAACACCAGGTCCGCCGTCTCGCGGGCGTGCGCGACCAGGGCCGAGGCCAGCCCGGCGCCCAGTCCGCGGCCCCGCAGCCGCGGCAGGGTGGCGACACCCGACCACCTCGCTGACCTCGTCGCCGTCGACGTCGACCGGCTGGTGCGAGCCCACGGCCACCGGACACCCGCGCTCGACCGCGACCATCATCACCGTGCGGCCGGCGGCGATCCGCTCGCGCAGCGACGGCCGTGCGGGCCGCGCCCCGCGGGCGACCGGTCCAGCGGGCGCCTCTCCGACGTCCGCGCGGCCGCCGGGGTGCGCGAAGGCGATCGCCGCCACCCGCTGGTACTCGCGGCAGCTCGGGGTCGTCGGCGCCCACGAGGTAGAGCCGCACCCCGGCCGGGAGCAGCAGCTCGACCGGGTCGGCCGCCACCAGCAGCGGCAGCTCGTCCACCGTCAGCCCCGCAGCGCGGGCGGCCGGCGGCGAGCTCCGGGCGAGCGCTCGCAGCACCCACTCCAGCGCCACCGGCAGGCCCGCCTCCTCCTGCAGCGCCACGGCGGCCCGGACGTCGTCCGCGGTGACCCGGCCGCCGCCGGAACGAGGACGCGCCGGGTAGCGGCCAGGCCGGAGTCGCCGACCGGGACGTCGAGGGCGCCGACGGCCTCGATCCGCGCGTCCGGCAGTGGCGCGGCGGCGAAGTAGCGCTCGATGCAGTCGAGCAGGCCCGGGCGGGTCGGCACACCGGCACCCTAGACGCGGCCCCGCGCTCCGGCCCCGGAGTCCGCCCGCCGAGCGCAGCTCGGGCCCACCCGCGCGGGTGACCCGGACGAGCGGCCGCCGGGCCGGACGGCACGATGGGCGCCGTGACGGCAGGTACGCGGCCCTCGGTCTCGCCCTACGCGGTGTTCGACCGCGCGTCGTGGCGCGCCCTCGCCGCGGGTGCCGATCTGCCGCTGGACGAGGCCGAGCTCGACGCGCTCGCCAGCCTCGGCGACCGGATCGACCTCGACGAGGTGGCCACGGTCTACCTGCCGCTGGCCGAACTGCTCGAGCCTGCACGTGGCGGCCAGCCGCCGGCTGTGGGCGGCCCAGAGCGAGTTCCTGGGCGACTCGACGGCGAAGGTCCCCTTCGTCATCGCCGTCGCCGGCAGCGTCGCCGTCGGCAAGAGCACCACCGCCCGGCTGCTGCAGACGCTGCTGGCCGCCGGCCCCGGCTCCCCGCGCGTCGACCTGGTGACCACCGACGGCTTCCTGCTGCCCAACGCCGCCCTGGAGGCCCGGGGGCTCCTCGGCCGCAAGGGCTTCCCCGAGAGCTACGACCGGCGGGCGCTGCTGCGCTTCCTCGCCGACGTGAAGTCCGGGCGGGAGGAGGTCTTCGCTCCGGTGTACGACCACCAGTCCTACGACATCGTCCCCGAGCGGCCGCAGGTCGTCGACCGGCCGGACATCCTCGTGCTGGAAGGGCTCAACGTGCTGCAGGCCGGTCGCCGTGCCGACGGCACAGCCCCCGAGGTGTTCCTCTCCGACTTCTTCGACTTCTCCGTGTACGTCGACGCCGCCGAGGCCGACATCCAGCAGTGGTACGTCGACCGGTTCCTGGCGCTGCGGCGCACCGCGTTCGCCGACACCTCGGCGTACTTCCACCGGTTCGCCGATCTGACCGACGAGCAGGCCCGGGAGACCGCCCTCGGGATCTGGTCGGCGGTCAACGGGCCGAACCTGCGCACCAACATCGCCCCGACCCGGTCCCGGGCCCGGCTGGTGCTGCAGAAGGCCGCCGACCACTCCGTGCGCCGGGTCCTGCTCCGCAAGCTCTGACGCGACGCCGAGATCTGCACACTCGTACGCATCGGGCCTCCGATGCGTACGAGTGTGCAGATCTCGTCGCGGCGCGCTGCCCCTTGGGGGTGATCGGGTGACCCCGATCACGCTTTCGGCTCCAGTCCGGCCCCCTCCGCGCCGATGTTCCAGGTGCAGGAACACCGACGCACCCGGCGCAGAGCCGGACAGGAAGGGGGACCCGATGTGCCAGCACCGGAAGCCGTGTCCCGATGCCGACAGCGAAGCCCGCGATCTCGCGGCCGTCGTGCGCAGCCACCCCGAGCAGGGCTGGCGGCTGCTGTGCAACGGCGTCGTCCTGTTCGACGACGACGGCGAGCTGCTGCCCGACGGCCGCGCCGTACCCGACCACCACACCTGGCTGACCCCCGCCTGAGCGGAGTGGACTCGTCGGGAACCCCGACGGATCCACGCCGCCTCACTCCTCGAACGCCTCCGGGGGCGGGCAGGAGCAGACCAGGTTGCGGTCGCCGTAGGCCTGGTCGATCCGCCGCACCGGACTGAGGTACATGCGCCCCGACAGCGAGGGCGCCGGGTACACGGCCTCGTCCGGGTGTAGGGCCGCTCCCACTCCCCCGCCAGCATCGCCAGCGTGTGCGGGGCGTTGCGCAGCGGGTTGTCGGTGCGGTCGTACTCCCCCGACGGCGACCTTCTCGATCTCGCCGCGGATGGCGACCATCGCCTCGACGAACCGGTCGAGCTCGGCCTTGTCCTCGCTCTCGGTCGGCTCGACCATGAGCGTCCCGGCGACCGGGAAGCTCATCGTCGGCGCGTGGAAGCCGAAGTCGATCAGCCGCTTGGCGATGTCGTCGTTCGTGATGCCGGTGGCCTTGGTCAGCGGCCGGATGTCGAGGATGCACTCGTGGGCGACCAGGCCGTCGGCGCCGGTGTAGAGCACCGGGTAGTGCTCCCGCAGCCGCGCGGCCACGTAGTTGGCGGCGAGGATGGCGTGCTCGGTGGCCTGCGAGCAGGCCGTCCGGGCCCATCAGCCGCAGGTAGGCCCACGAGATGGGCAGGATCCCGGCCGAGCCCCACGGCGCAGCCGGACACCGCCGGCCCCTGGCCGCCGGTGTCGACCAGCGGGTGCCCGGGCAGGAACGGGCACGAGGTGCTCCCGGACGCCGATCGGGACCGACGCCCGGGCCGCCGCCGCCGTGCGGGATGCAGAACGTCTTGTGCAGGTTGAGGTGGCTGACGTCGGAGCCGAACCGGCCCGGCTTGGCCAGCCCGACCAGCGCGTTGAGGTTGGCACCGTCGACGTAGACCTGGCCACCGGCGTCGTGCACCGCCGCGCAGATCTCCTGCACCGTCGGTCTCGAACACGCCGTGGGTCGACGGGTAGGTGAGCATGATCGCGGCGAGCCGGTCGGCGTGCTGGTCGACCTTGGCGTGCAGGTCGGCGACGTCGACGTTGCCGGCCTCGTCGCAGGCGACGACGACGACCCGCATGCCGGCCATGACCGCGCTGGCGGCGTTGGTGCCGTGGGCGGAGCTGGGGATCAGGCAGACGTCGCGATGCGCCTCGCCGCGCGAGCGGTGGTAGCCGCGGATGGCCAGCAGGCCGGCGAACTCGCCCTGGGAGCCGGCGTTGGGCTGCACGCTGACCGCGGCGTACCCGGTGACCTCGGCCAGCGCGCTGCACAGCTCGTCGATCGAGCTGCGCGGTAGCCGCGCGCCTGCTCGACCGGCGCGAACGGGTGCAGGTCGGCGAACTCCGGCCAGGTGATCGCGGCCATCTCGGTGGCGGCGTTGAGCTTCATCGTGCAGGAGCCCAGCGGGATCATCGTGCGGTCGAGCGCCAGGTCCTTGTCCGAGAGCGCGCGCAGGTAGCGCAGCATCGCGGTCTCGGAGCGGTGCGCGGAGAAGACCGGGTGGGTGAGGTACGGCGTCCGGCGGCGGAGGTCGGCCGGCAGGGCGTCGGCCCCGCCGTCCTCGCCGGCGGCGTCGTCCGCAGGCACGCCGAAGGACTCCGCGACCGCGCGGAGGACCGCCGGCGTCGTCGTCTCGTCGCAGGCGACGCCGACGGTGTCGGCGTCGACCAGGCGCAGGTTGATGCCGCCGCTCCGCCGCCGCGTCGACGACCTCGGCCGCCCGGCCCGGGCACGCGGACGGCGAGGGTGTCGAAGAACTGCTCGTGCACGAGCTCCAGGCCGCCGGCGCGCAGCCAGCCGGCCAGGACGTACGCGCTGCGGTGCACCCGGGCGGCGATCGCGGCCAGCCCCTCGGGCCCGTGGTACACGGCGTAGGCGCCGGCCATCACGGCGAGCAGCACCTGCGCGGTGCAGATGTTGCTGGTCGCCTTCTCGCGGCGGATGTGCTGCTCGCGGGTCTGCAGGGCCAGCCGGTAGGCGACGTCGCCGTCGGCGTCGACCGAGACGCCGACCAGGCGGCCGGGCAGCTGCCGGGCCAGTCCCTCGCGGACCGACAGGTAGCCGGCGTGCGGGCCGCCGTAGCCCATGGGGACGCCGAAGCGCTGGCTGCTGCCGCAGGCGACGTCGGCGCCCCACTCCCCGGGCGCCTCGAGCAGCGTGAGCGCCAGCAGGTCGGCGGCGACGACGACGGAGGCACCGGCCTCGTGGGCCGCCGTCGGCCAGCGCCCGGTGGTCGCGGACGGCGCCGCTGGCGCCCGGGTAGGACAGCAGCACGCCGAACGCGCCGGCCTCGGGCAGGTCGGTGGGCCAGCCGGCGGAGAGGTCGGCGACGTGCAGGCCGATGCCCAGCGGCTCGGCGCGCGTCTCCAGGACGGCGAGCGTCTGCGGGCAGCGTGTCGGCGTCGACGACGAAGACGGCGTCTGCCTTCGCCCGGCCGGCGCGCCGCACCAGGGTCATGGCCTCGGCCGCGGCGGTGGCCTCGTCGAGCATCGAGGCGCCGGCGACCGGTAGGCCGGTGAGGTCGGCGACCATGGTCTGGAAGTTGATCAGCGCCTCGAGTCGGCCCTGGCTGATCTCGGGCTGGTAGGGCGTGTAGGCGGTGTACCAGGCCGGGTTCTCCAGGACGGTCCGCTGGATGACCGCCGGGGTGACGGTGCCGTAGTAGCCCAGGCCGATCATCGAGGTCCGGACCTCGTTGGCGGCGGCGCGCTCGCGCAGCAGGGCCAGCACGGTGGCCTCGTCGACTCGGCGGCGGGCACGGCCAGCGGCGTCCGGTCGCGCACGTCCTCGGGAACGGCATGCGTCGACGAGCGCCTCGAGCGACGTCGTAGCCGATCGCGGCCAGCATCTCGGCGGTGTCACCGGGCCGGGGACCGATGTGCCGGGCGGCGAAGGAGCCGGCCGGCTGGAGGGACTTCAGCGAGGGCAGCGACCCGGCGAGCGGGGCACGGTCGACCATTGCTGCGACGCTACCAGCGGCAGGCGACGGGGACCGTGCCGGCCCGGCTGCAGGCGCCCGAGCCCGGTCCGACCCTGAGCGTCGGGAGGACGGGGCGTTCTTCAGACGGCGGCGCGGCGGCGGCGACGCATCGACAGCTCGTCGTCGGCGTGGGTGACCGTGCCGCGCCGTCGATGCGCTCGGCCGGCAGTTCGGCGAGCTCGCCCGAGAGCTCGCGCAGCGCGCCGGAGACGGCGATGCCGAAGACACCCTGGCCGCCGGCGAGCAGGTCGACGACCTCCTCGGCGGAGGTGCACTCGTAGACGGTGGCGCCGTCGGAGAGCAGCGTGACGTTGGCCAGGTCCTTGATCCCGCGGTTGCGCAGGTGGTCGACGGCCTTGCGGATGTTCTGCAGGGAGACCCCGGTGTCCAGCAGGCGCTTGACCACCTTCAGCACGAGGATGTCGCGGAAGGAGTACAGCCGCTGCGTGCCCGAGCCGGTGGCGCGTGCGCACCGACGGGGCGACCAGGCCGGTGCGGGCCCAGTAGTCCAGCTGCCGGTAGGTGATCCCCGCAGCGGCACAGGCCGTCGGACCGCGGTAACCGACCAGGTCGGTGTCGACCTCGTCGTAGGCCGGCGCGCCGACGGCGGCGTCGCTGAAGAGCTGACCCTGGGAGCCGTTGCTCTGGTCGCTCACGTCCGGCGTCCTCCTCTGTGTCCCGCGTCGCACGTCCGCGTCACGGGTCGACGGCGGCTGCACCCACTGACCTCAGGTGTCACACCGTTGTTGTTCGCCGACCGTAAGCCGGGGCTGAGGGCCGGTCAACTGAGCGGGGCGGCGTGTCGCCGCGCTCATCATTTCGAGTGGAGTCCGTTCGGTGCAGTCGGGCCCTCGGCTGCCGATGAGAGGATGGCCTCCCGCAGCTCGGTCAGCATGCCGGTCGGCTGACTCCAGACCCGATACGGTCCTCGCTCGTCCTCGCTGCGAGCCCCGCGGCTGCCTCGCCAGCCCCGGACCCGGAGCCGGCGCCGAAGTCCTCCGGGGAGATCTGGTCGAGGAACTCGCGGAACTTCTCGACCTCGTCCTCCTGCTCGTCGGGGATCTCGATGCCGACCTCGTCGAGCAGGTCCTCCGCGCCGAAGATCGGCGCCCCGGTACGGACGGCGAGGGCCACGGCGTCCGACGGGCGGGCGCTGACCACGCGGTCGTCGCCGAACACGAGTTCGGCGATGTAGATGCCGTCGCGCATCTCGGTGATGTTGACCGCCTCGAGGGTCGGCGCCGAGCGCGCGGACGACCTCGCGCAGCAGGTCGTGGGTCATCGGCCGGGCCGGGCGGACGCCCTGCTGCTCGAAGGCGATCGCGGCCGCCTCGACGGCGCCGATCCAGATCGGCAGGTACCGCTCGCCCTGCGTCTCCTTGAGCAGCAGGATCGGCTGGTTGCCGGGCAGCTCGACCCGGACACCGACGACTCGAAGCTCCTGCACGGTACGGCTCCCTCCGCTGTCGCCCGTGGGGGTGCGGGCGGGACGATCCCGGACGGTTGGCCGACGTCCGCGGCCCTTCCGATCACCCGTGCTCACGGTACGCCGGACTCAGGGACGCAGGAGATCCCGGAGTCGTGCCTCCAGCAGGGCGATGTGCAGCTGCGCGGACAGCGCCGCGAGGTCGCGCAGCTTCTCGGTCGCCCGCGTGCGCGCCTCCTCCGACCGCGCACGCAGCACCGGCGCGACCAGCTGCTCGACCAGCCCCGCCTCGCGCTCGACGCCGCTCCGGTAGACCCGCAGGTGCCGCGGCTCGATGCCGTGCCGGGCCAGTCCTGCGGCCGCACGTGCGATCGGCAGGTCCGCCACCGGATGGCGGCCGTCGGCGTCGGTGCGCGAGCAGTCCGAACTGCACGCAGTCGGCCAGCTGCTCGGGCTCCAGGCCGGCGGCGCGCGCGAACTGGTCGGCCGTCAGGGGGCGATCCTGCGCGGCGGCGCTGTCGGCGATCGGCGGCGGGTGCCGCGGCCGATGGCGGCGCCTGCCCGGGCAGCGGCTCACCCCGGTCGAGGGCGTCGAGGTGCTCCTTGATCACCCGCAGCGGCAGGTACTGGTCGCGCTGTGCGGCCAGCACGTAGCGCAGCCGGCTCGACGTCGGCCCGCGAGAACTTGCGGTAGCCCGACGGCGTGCGCTGCGGGTGCACCAGGTCCTCGGACTCGAGGTACCGGATCTTGCTGATCGTCACGTCGGGGAAGTCGTCGCGGAGGACGGCCAGCACCTCGCCGATGGTCAGCCGGGGCGTGTGCTGGTCGTCGGCGTCCCCGAGCGCGCTGTCGCGCGGTTCGGGCACCGCCGTCACGTACCCTGTCTCGGCGGCGCCCGTGCTCGATGGTGCGGGGGCGGCCCACTCAGCGAGCGGCCGGCTCGCCGGTCCGCGGGCCGGTCAGGTACACGAGGCGGAACTTGCCGATCTGGACCTCGTCACCCCCGGCCAGGGTGGCGACGTCGACCGGCTCGCGGTTGACGTAGGTGCCGTTCAGGCTGCCGACGTCGTGCACCGAGAAGCCGCCGCCCTCGCGGTGGAACTCGACGTGCCGACGGCTGACCGTGACGTCGTCGAGGAAGATGTCGCTGTCGGGGTGCCGCCCGGCGGTGGTGACGTCCTGGTCGAGCAGGAAGCGGCTGCCCGCGTTGGGGCCGCGCTTGACCACCAGCAGCGCCGATCCCGCGGGCAGCGACTCCACCGCCCCGGCGTGCGCGTCGGCCGGAGCCTCGGCGCAGCTCCGGCTCGGTCGCTGGTCTCGTCCCCGCCGACCTTGGGGATGACGCTGGTCGACTCGCCGACCCGCTCCTGGGCAGAGCGCCGAGCCGCACTGCGCGCAGAAGCGACTGCCCTCGGGGTTCTCGTGGCCACATCGAGTGCAGTGCACGTTGCGTCTCCTCCGGTTGCGAGGGGCCGCGCCGCGGGCCTCGAATGACGGGCCGCGGGCGGCCGGCGGACGGCGGGCCGGACGGCCCGCCGCGGGTCGGCCGCCGCGGGAGCGGCGGGCCGTGGTCATGGAACCAGCGGTCGGCCCAGAGGGTCAACCGGACGTTCAGGGTCGAGGGTCGGTCTACGCCGGACTCACCATGCGTCTCCGTGCCCTCGCGGAAGCATAGTGACCGGCGTCGTCGCGCGGGTGCGCCGGAACCCCCGATCACTCAGCCTGCCTCGACCAGCGCCTGGTACGCAGCGGCGTCGAGCAGGTCGCCGGTGGGGTCGCCCGCCGTCCCGTGTCGACGCTGATCTCGACCAGCCAGCCGCCGCCGTAGGGGTCGGCGTTGATCGTCTCCGGCGCGTCGGCCAGCGACGTCGTTGACCGCCACCACGGTGCCGGCGACCGGGGCGTAGACGTCGGAGACCGACTTCGTGGACTCGACCTCGCCGATCGCGGTACCCGGCGTCACCTCCTCCCCCACCTCGGGCAGCTGGACGAAGACGATGTCGCCGAGCGCGTCCTGCGCGTGGTCGGTGATGCCCACCCGGACGACGGCGGTGTCGCCCGCACCGCCCTGGACGAGCGCCCACTCGTGCTGGTCGGTGTAGCGGCGGTCGTCCGGTGTGGCCATGCGCTGTCGTCTCCTGGGTCCGGGGGTGGTGCGAGGGCTCGAGCTGGTGGGCCGGCTCAGCCGTCGGTCTTCGGCGAAGCGTATTGAGGCGTGTCGAGGGGCCGCAACGCGTCCACCTCGACCTCGCGGGACTGGGTGATCGCGACGGTGCCGCCGCGGTTGGTGATCCGCTGGACGACCCCGCCGGGGATGTTCAGGGCCGTCTCCATGCTCTGCGGATCGCCGATGACGACGAACTCGTACGGCGAGCTGATCGGCCGGCCGTCGACCCGCAGGTCCCCGGGCTCCCCGGTGATCGCCGTCGACACACCGACGCGGACGTCGTCGATCTGCATGGTCTCCGCGCCCGCCCCGCGCAGCTCCTGGATCGCGTCGAGCAGGTCGGCGACCCGCACCTCCGAGCGCGGTGTCGCGGATGAGCAGGGTGATCCCGGGCCCGGTGGCGGCGACGGTGCCGTTGAGGATGCCGATCGCCTCGGCCCGCTGCCGGGCCTCCTCCAGTGCGGCGGCGGTCTGGCTGTCGGAGCTGGACAGTTGCTGGAGCGCGCTGCGCTGCTCGGCGATCTGCGCCCGGAGCCGCTCCTCCTCGGTGTTGAGCGTGTCGAGGATGCGGACGAGGTCCTCCTCGCGGACGCCGGCCAACGCCTCGTCGGTGTCGGTGCTGCGGACCTGCACGGCGAACGCGAAACCCAGCAGCAGGGTCAGCACACCGATGAGGACGGCGGCCAACGGGTCCCGGCGGCGAGCCGGAGGCTTCGGCTCCCCGGCGGCCATCGATTCCTCCGGGGCCATCGATTCCTCCGGGGCCGTCGGAACCTCGGCGGCCGTGGGCTCCTCGGCGGAGGCCTCGCGCACCGCGTCGTCGGGTGGCTCGAGGGGCCCTTCGGAGCTGCGCGGCTGATCGGTCATGCGCGGAACACGTGCCTTCGGATGGCGGCGGCGTTGCCGAAGATGCGGATGCCGAGCACCACCACGACGGCGGTGGACAGCTGCGCTCCGACGCCGAGCTGGTCGCCCAGGAACACGATCAGCGCGGCGATGACGACGTTGGACACGAACGAGATGACGAAGACCTTCGCGTCGAAGATCCCGTCCAGCCGCGCCCGCAGACCGCCGAACACCGCGTCGAGGGCGGCCACCACCGCGATCGGCAGGTAGGGCTGCAGCCACAGCGGCACGGTCGGGTTGAACACCAGGCCGAGCGCGACACCGACGGCCAGGCCGATGATCGGGATCACGGAGCGCCCTCCCCCGGGCCGGCGCCGGCGGACCCGGTGTCCGTCGGCCCGGTGTCCGTCGGCTCGGTGTCCGTCGGCTCGGTGGAGCTCGGCTCGGTGGCGCCCGGCTCGGTGGCACCCGGGTCGTCGGCGGGGTCGTCCGCGAGGGGATCTGCGAGACGCAGTTCCGGTGGGTTGGCCGCGGGAAGGGTCAGCTCGTCCTCCTGGGCGAAGTCGAAGCGCAGCCCGAACGTCTCGGAGATGAAGGCGAGAGCACGGACCTCGGGGTTGGCGAGGAAGCTCTCCGAGAGCCGGCTGCGGTCGCCCACGGCCCGGATCTCGTAGGGCTCGGTGACGGGGCGGAAGTCGACGAGCACGGCCTCACCGGCGAAGCGGATGGCCGACGTGGGACCGAGCCGCCGGTCGTTGACGCTGATCGCCTCGGCACCGGCGGCCCAGAGCGCGTTGACGACCAGTTGGAGGTCGCCGTCGCGCACCCGACCGCGCGGATCTCCCTCGCCGTTACCGCCGACGACGTCGGAGTCGGCGTCCGGTTCGGGGTTGGCGAGCGTGACCCGCAGCCCCGGGCCGGTGACCGGAAGGGCGGCGGCGAACATCCGGGCGGCGGCCAGCCGGTCCAGCGCGCGCTGCCCCTCGGCGGTGGCGGTGAGCAGGTGGTCGCGGGTCCGGCTGACCTCCGACTCCAGCTCCTCGAGCTGGGCGGTGAGCCCGTCACCCACCGCGGACTCGGCCTGGATGTCGGCGATGAGCGCCGCCCGTACCTGCTCGCGGCCCTTCGAGCCGGCCGCGGCCTGGTTGTAGGACAGCGCCACCAGCAGGCCGGCGAGGACCATCGTGACACCCACGGCCAGCGACCGGCGGAGCCGACGGCGTCCGGTGGGCGCACGGTCGCCCGCGGCACGGTCGGCCGCCGCCTGCGCGTAGGCCGGATCGAGGGTCTCGGCGAGCACCTGGTCCAGCAGCGAGGCACCGAGGGCCCGCACCCCACCGCCCGCACGGGCAGCGGTCACGACGCCGCCCTGCCGGCGCGCAGCGCCCGCTCGGCACGGACGAGCCTGACGACCTGGATGGCGTACAGGGCACCCGCGAGCAGGTACAGCACCGTGCCCCAGATGGTCAGCGCCCAGGCGATCGGCTGGGACACCGCAGCGACCGCCCCCTCCCCCTGCGCGACCAGCAGCAACGGGAACGCGTACAGCAGGATGAACGTCGCCGCCTTGCCCAGGTAGTGCACCTGCAGGGCGGGTAGCCGTATCGGCGCAGCACCAGGAGCAGCGCCCCGAGCACGAACTCGCGAGCCACGAGGAGTCCGACCAGCCAGAGCGGGATGATGTCGCGGAGGGCGAGGGCGACCAGCGTGGCGACGATGTAGAGGCGATCGGCGGCCGGGTCGAGGAGCGTGCCCAGCCGGCTGCCCTGATCCAGGACCCGGGCGATCTTGCCGTCGGCCCAGTCGCTGATGCCGGCCAGCATCAGCACGATGATCGCCCAGCCGTCGGCCTGCGGGCCGAGCAGCAGCCAGAGGAACAGCGGGACGCCGAGCAGCCGGAGCACCGACAGCGCGTTCGGCACCGTCCAGATCCGGTCGCGCGCCAGGCCCTCGGCGATGCCGAACACCGGGTCGACGCCGATCACTGCTTCGACGGGGCGCATCGACTCGGGCCGCGGGTCGTTGGGGAGGACCCGGCGTCCGGTCGGCTCCGGCTCGGACGGCGGCGGCGTCGACGTCGACGTCACCGGTTCACCCCCTGTCGCCGTCTCGCGCGGCACGTCTGCTCCGGCCCGCGCGGTCCCTGCGGTCGGCGGAGCACCGTCCGGCGGCGCCGGCACGGCAGCCGACGGCCCCTTCGACGACGTCACGTTCCCTCCCGCCCCAGCACACCTGTGCCCGAGGCTAGTGTCCCGCGCCGACAGCGCGACGGGACGCTCCGGAACGTTGCAGTCCGGTGATCTCCCCGTGACGGCTCGGCGCCGGGTCTAGGCGGGTACTGCGGTCGCCGACGCGGGTGCCGGCTCGTAGCCCAGCGGTCCGCGGTCGAAGCTGCCGGTGCCGTGGGTGATCGAGCGGAGCACGCCGGGATAGGTGAGCAGTTCGACCTCCGGCACCTCCGCGCGCACCGTCGTCCGGTCCCGGTCGGTGGTCGGCCTCGCTGCCGGTGACCCGCGCCCGCCGGGAGGACAGGTCGCTCATGACGGCGCCCACGTACTCCCCCGGCACGACGACGTCGCACCTCGCACCACGGCTCGAGGACGCGGGTGCCGGCCGCGGCCGCGAGCTCGCGCAGGGCGAGCGCGCCGGCCGCCTGGAAGGCGGCGTCGGAGGAGTCGACGGAGTGCGCCTTGCCGTCGACCAGGGTCACGTGCACGTCGACGATCGGGCGGTCGCCGCCGAGGCCGCGCTCGGCCTGGGTGCGCACGCCCTTCTCGACGCTGCCGTGGAACTGGCTGGGCACCGTGCCGCCCACGATCTTCTGCTCGAAGACGATGCCCGAGCCGGGCTCGCCGGGTTCCCCCTCGATGACCACGATGGCGTACTGGCCGTGCCCGCCGGACTGCTTGACGTGCCGGCCCGTGACGCGGGCCGACCCGGCGAGCGTCTCGACCATCGGGACGCGCACGGCCGTGGTGCTCACCGCGACGCCGTGCCGGGTGCGCAGCCGCTCCAGCAGCACCTCGGCGTGGGCCTCACCCACGCACCACAGCAGCAGCTGACCGGTGTCGGGACGGCGCTCCAGCCGCAGCGTCGGGTCCTCCGCGACCAGCCGCGCCAGCGCGGTGGCCAGGCGGTCCTCGTCCGACCGCGTGGCCGCCTCGATGGCGACGGGCAGCTGCGGCGTCGGCAGGTCCCAGGGCGGCACGAGCCGCGGGTCCTCGGGCGAGGAGAGCGTGTCGCCGGTCTCGGCGCGAGGCCAGGCGGGCGACGGCGCAGATGTCGCCCGCGGGACAGGCCGCGACCGGCCGGAGCGCGGTGCCGAGCGGCGAGGTGATCGCGCCGACCCGCTCGTCGACGTCGTGGTCGGGATGCCCGCGGTCGGCCATGCCGTGCCCGGAGACGTGGACGGCCGTGTCCGGCCGCAGGGTGCCGGAGAACACGCGGACGAGGGACACGCGGCCGACGTAGGGATCGGTCGTCGTCTTGATCACCTCGGCGACCAGCGGGCCCTCGGGATCGCAGGCCAGGGACGACGCCGGGGAGCCGTCCGGCCGGGTGACCCTGGGGCAGCCGTGCTCGAGCGGGGACGGGAAAGCCGCCACCAGGAGGTCGAGCAGCTCCGGGACGCCGACTCCGCTGAGCGGGGCCACGCAGAGCACCGGGTGGAAGTGCCCGCGCGCCACCGCGGTCTCGAGGTCGGAGACGAGGTCGGCCACGCACGAGCTCCTCGCCGGCGAGGTAGCGGTCCATGAGCGTCTCGTCCTCGCTCTCGCCGATGATCCCCTCGATCAGCTCGGCGCGGAGCCGGTCGGCGTCGGCGACATCCGCCGCCGTGTCGTGGTGGGGCTCCAGCAGCGAGACCAGCCCGGTCACGGATCCGTCGGGGCCGCGCTGCAGGAGGTGCAGCGGGTAGACGCCCTCGCCCAGCATCGTCTGGCACATGCGGACGGCGTCGTCGACGTCGGCCCGCGCGCGGTCGAGCTGGGTGATGACGACCGCTCGCGGCATGCCGACGGCGGCGCACTCCTCCCACAGCTGCACGGTCGTGGCGTCGACCCCGTTGACCGCCGAGACGACGAACAGGGCCGCGTCAGCGGCGCGCAGCCCGGCCCGCAGCTCGCCGACGAAGTCGGGCGACCCCGGGGTGTCCAGCAGCGTGATGCGGTGGCCGTCGTGCTCGACGGTGGCCACGCCGAGGGACACCGAGCGCTGCTGACGGATCTCCACCTCCTCGGTGTCCAGGCAGGTGGTGCCCTCCTCGATCCGGCCCATCCGGGGAAAGGCGCCGGTGGCCGACGAGCAGCGCCTCGGCGAGGGTGGTCTTGCCCGACCCGGAGTGGCCGACCAGCGCCACGTTGCGCACTTTCTCGGCCGGTCTCGGCGCCGGGGCCGCCCCGCTGTCCTTCGCCATGGCGGCTGCCCCTCAGCTCTCCGAGGGGCCGGCGTGGGCGACCACGGCCGCCGTCCCGGCCGTCGGGAAGTAGAGCCCCGTGTGGCCGTCGGGCTCCCAGCGCACCCGGTACGGCGGCCCCCCGCCGGGCTCGGAGCACTCGAGGATCACCCCGATGCGGTCCGGTTCCCCTTGGTGGGTCGAGTGGACGACGATCCTGTCCCCGACATGAGCTTCCACGGCGACCTCCGGCAGGCATCCCGGTCTGTGTTGTGGATCACAGCCTCCCCCGACGGCGAGCCGTCGGGCAAGGGCCTTACCCGTGACCGGGCGTCCTTTCGTCAGTCCGTCCCGGGGCGCTCGGGCTCGTCCGATCGCGGATGAGGGGGTCCTCATCCCGGCGTCATCGGCACCTTATGGGCGGCGCCGACCGTGAGTGCGCGGCGCAGGCGCGCCGTACACCCCGAGGAAGGACCCGTCATGCGCAAGATCCTTGCCGGTACGGCCGCTGCCACCATGTTCGCCGCCACCGTCGCGCTGGCCTCCCCGGCCGCGGCGGACGACGACCGCATCTCCCGATCGGGCACGTGCAGCGGTTCGGCCACATACAAGATGACGGTCGTCGAGCGGAACGACGACCGACTGGTCACGTACTTCCGGGTGAACGGCCAGCGGGCGGGAGCCGGCTGGTCCTTCTCCTTCTTCCGCAACGGCACGTACCTCAGCACCGTCTCCGGGTCGGCCAACCGCAGCGGTGACCTGCTGGTCAGCCGAACCAACCGTGGTGACGACGACGACAGCATGCGAGTCGTCGCCAAGGCCCGGTACGGCGAGACCTGCGCCCGGACGCTGCGCATCGACTGACACTCCACACGATCGAGGTCGCCCCGTCGCGGCGGGGCGACCTCCGTGGTGTGTGGGCCGGTGGCCGGACCTCGTCGTCCGGCCGTTCGGCAAGATGGGGGGCAACGCTCATCCCGCGTCGGCGGCGCACCCGCCGGCAGGTTCCCGCGCCCCTGGGGAGCCATGTGCCCTATGGAGCATCGATGCCCCTCAGTGCAGTACTGGACTCCCGGCCGGTCGACTACCGCGAGACGCACCTGTGCACGGTCCTGCTCGGCCCGGACGTGCGCGGGCCGCTGGGAGCAGCGGACGGCGACGTCCTGCGGATCAGCACGCAACGGGGACGCAGCGTCCTCTGCCGGGTCCGCACCTCCGCCGACGACCCGGACGGCGGGTCGATCCGGATCGACCGCTTCACCCGGCAGGCGCTCAAGGCCTATCCACACGAGGAGGTCACCGTCGAGCCGGCCGCGCCGGAGCCCGCCGCGGAACTGGCCCTCGTGCCGAGCATCGATCTGAGCCAGCGGTTCGACCCGAAGCTCGTCCCGGCCCTCAAGCGCGTGCTGGCCGAGCAGTCGGTCGCCGTCCGTCCGGGGATGCTGCTCTACGTCCGGTCGACCGAGGCATTGGCCGGCATCACCTACGAGGTGCACTTCGTCGGCGACGGTCCGGCGGCCGCGGCCGCGGGCGACGGCGAAGGCGTGGTGAACGAGCACACCACGATCTGGCTGGTCTCCGACGACCACCACCACGGCCCCGGCGACCACGAGCACGACCACGACAAGGCGTCGGAGACCGTGCTCGACACGACTTTCGAGGACGTCGGCGGGCTCACCACCCAGATCCGCGAGGTGCGCGAGTTCGTCGAGCTGCCGCTGATCTTCCCGCAGGTCTACCGGCAGCTGGGCATCAGCCCACCGCGGGGGGTGATCTTCCACGGGGCCCCCGGCACCGGGAAGACCCTGTTGGCCCGCAGCGTGGCCAACGAGATCAACGCCGAGCTCTTCTACATCAACGGCCCCGAGGTGGTCGGCACGTTCTCCGGCGAGACGGAGGCCAACCTGCGCAAGGTGTTCGCCGAGGCCAGCCTCAACCCGCCGTCGATCGTCTTCATCGACGAGCTGGACGCGATCGCCCCCACCCGGCGCATGGCCACCAGCACGACCGAGGCGCGCACCGTGACGCAGTTGCTGGCGCTCCTCGACGGCCTCAAGCAGGCCGAGGGAGTGCTGGTCATCGGGACCACCAACCGGGTCGAGGCGATCGACCCGGCGCTGCGCCGGGCCGGCCGGTTCGACCGGGAGATCCACTTCCCGACCCCCGACCTGCCCGCGCGCGAGCACATCCTCCGGGTGCAGACCCGGGAGATGCCTCTGGACGACGACGCCCTGGCGGCGCTGCCGTCGGTCGCCGAGCGCGCGTACGGCTTCGTGGGCGCCGACATCATGGAGCTCAGCCGGGAGGCCGGGCTCAACGCGCTGCGCCGGGCCTCCGCCCGCTTCGTCGAGTCGCCCTCGATGTCGTCCTACCCGGCGCCTGAGGACCTGGTGGTCACGGCCGACGACTTCGAGGCGGCCCTGGGGTCGGTGCGGCCGGCCGCCATGCGCGAGTCGCTGATCACCTACCCGCGCGTGACCTGGGCCGACATCGGCGGCCTGGACGCCGTCAAGGCTCGACTGCGCGACCTGGTCGAGAAGCCATTGCGGCACCCGGAGCTGTTCGAGCGGATCGGGCTGTCGAGCAACCTCGGCGTGCTGCTGTACGGGCCGCCGGGCACCGGAAAGACGCTGCTCGCGCAGGCGGTCGCCCGCGAGTCCGGGGTGAACTTCCTGCCGATCAACGGCCCGGAGCTGTTCTCGCAGTGGCTCGGCGAGTCCGAGGAGAGCGTGCGGCACATCTTCGACGTCGCTCGCCGGGCGGCTCCGTGCATCGTGTTCTTCGACCAGCTCGACGCCGTCGTCCCCAAGCGCAGCGACCTCGAGCACGAGGGCACCCGCGCGCCGCAGCGGGTGGTCAACCAGCTGCTCGCCGAGCTCGACGGGATGGAGCGGCGCAGCCAGGTGCTGGTCATGGGTGCGACCAACCGGCTCGCGATGGTCGACCCGGCTGCGCTCCGCCCGGGTCGGTTCGGCGTCCACCTGGAGGTCGGGCCGCCGGACGACGACGGGCGGGCGGAGATCCTGCGCATCCACCTCGCGGAGGCGAGCCTGGCGGGCGACCTCACGGTCGACCGGCTGGTCGACCACCTCGTGCCCCGCACCGCCGGGATGACCGGCGCCGACCTGTCCTTCCTCGTCCAGAACGCCAAGCTGGCTGCGCTCGACCTCGACCAGGCCGACCCGGAGCCGGCGCTCACCGTGGCGACCCTCGACTCGGTGCTCCCCGAGGTGGCGCCGCCGGCCTGAGCCGGCGCCGGAGGGCGAGGCGGCGCCGCCGGCCTGAGCCGGCGCCGGAGGGCGAGGCGGCGCCGCGGACCCGGTCCGCGGCGCCACCCCGCCCGGGCTTCAGCCCGTGGTCACCAGGTCGGCGTCGCCGGCTGCAGCGAGGCGTCGTCGAACTCGGGCGCGTTCTCGAAGTGGACGACGCGGGAGTAGCCGAGCTGCGCGTAGATGCTGTTCGAGGCACCCACGAACTTCGCCGGGCCGGTGCCCGTGCTGAACCGCTGCACGATCGTGTTGTGGGGCACCCAGATCATGTCGCCCTTCTTCCACTCCCACTTCGTGGGCTTCTTCGCCACCCGCGCGTAGAACTGGTCGGCGATCTCGGCCTCGACGTCCCAGTGCAGGTCGTACCCCTCGCCGTCGAGGACGTGCACCGCCTCGTCGGGCATCTGCCAGCGCTTACCCGACCGGCTGCCGGCCGGGATCTCGTGCAGGTAGGCGTCGGTGCCCTTGATCCGCAGCGGCGCGCCCTTGCCGGCGATCTGCCGCACGAGACCGAACTCGGTCCACTCCCACGTGGTGTCGCCGGGCTTGAGCACCTTGGGGATCTTCTCGTCGCCCTCGGGCCGGGCGGTCAGCCACTCGCTGCGCGGCTCCCACTGGTCCTCGTCCGCCGGCTTGGTGCCGATCTTGCCCTGGAAGGTGAGGCCCAGGAACAGCGACAGCGGCTTGGGCTTCATGACCAGGCAGACCGCGCGCTCTTCCGGGTCGGGGTTGTTGTGCCAGTGCACGCAGTCGTTGTGCACGGCCACGGCGTCCCCGGTGTTCCACGGGTAGTCCTTGCCGTCGTGGGTCTCGTAGCCGTTGCCCTCGAGCACGTAGAACAAGGCCTCGTTCTGGTGGCCGTGGCCGTCGTTGCGCCCGTTGGGCGTGATGGCGACGAAGTGCAGGTGCAGGCTCTGGGTGCGGAACTGCTCGTCACCGGGGTCGATGATGTTCCAGTTCTCCTTGAGGCTGAGCCCCTCCCCCAGGGTCGGCGTCCAGACCCGCGGCACCGAAGTGACTCGCTCGCGGCGCTCCTCGGTCAGCGTGTAGCGGTTGCTGGCCAACTGCCGGACGTAGATGCGCTCCTTCTTGTAGTGGTCGTCGTAGACGTGCACGTTCTGTGCCGTCTGCTCACGGGTCCGTGACTTCTCGCGCTCCTGCTCCACCAAGCGTCTCCTTCTGTTCGCCGACACGTCGGGTGCGTTGCTGCCCGCCTTACGCTACGCAGTCCCTGGCCAGGGCCGATGCTCGGAAGGCCAACCCCGGGCTGCCGAGCCTAGAAGGGGTAGACGCGCGGCTCGGTCTGCATGCTGATCCAGCGCAGCTCGGTGAAGGCCTCGATGCCGGCGAGGCCGCCGAAGCGGCCGTACCCACTGTCCTTGACGCCGCCGAAGGGCATCTGCGCCTCGTCGTGCACCGTCGGCGCATTGATGTGGCAGATGCCGGACTCGATCCGACGGGCCACCTGGAAGCCGCGCGCGGCGTCCCGGGTGAACACCGCCGCGGCCAGCCCGTAGGCACTGTCGTTCGCCGCGGCGATCGCCTCGTCCTCGCTGCGCACACGGGTCACGGTGACGGCCGGGCCGAAGATCTCCTCGTGGAAGATGTCCATCTCGGGCGTCACGTGGTCGAGCACGACGCCGGGCATGATGGTGCCCTGCGGCTGGTCCCCGGTCAGGACCTTCGCGCCCTTGGCGACGGCGTCGTCCACCAGCCGCTGGATGTGCTCGACGGTGCCGATGCCGATGACCGACCCGAG
Organism: uncultured Actinomycetota bacterium; assembly: GCA_963723745.1. Lineage (GTDB taxonomy): Bacteria > Actinomycetota > Actinomycetes > Mycobacteriales > Geodermatophilaceae > CAVRRZ01. The sequence continues at coordinate 42,688 of CAVRRZ010000005.1, read as the reverse complement.
GACGACGTCCTCCTTGCGCGGATCCCCGCACGGCAGCGAGCGGACGCGCTCGACGAGCTTCTGGACGAACTCGTCGGCGATCGACTCGTCGACGACGATCTTGTCGGTCGACATGCAGACGTGCCCCTGGTTGACGAAGCCACCGAACGTCGCGCCCTGCACGGCGGCGTCGACGTCGGCGTCGTCGAGCACGAGCAGCGGGTTCTTGCCGCCCAACTCCAGTACCGCGGGCACCAGGTGGCGGGCGCAGACCTCGCCGATGATGCGGCCGACCCGGGTCGAGCCGGTGAAGTTCAGGCGGCGCACGGCCGGGTGCGCCACCATGGCCTCGGTCACCTCGGCCGCGTCCTCCGGAGCGACGGTGATGACGTTGACGATGCCCTCACCCAGGCCGGCCTCGACGAGGACCTCGCCGAGCAGCATGTGGGTCGCCGGGGAGAGCTCGGAGCACTTCAGGACGACCGTGTTGCCGGCCGCCAGCGGAAACGCGGCCGCGCGGGTCGAGAGGATGACCGGCGCGTTCCACGGGGCGATGCCGACCACCACGCCCGCGGGCTGCCGGATCCCCATGCTCAGGCTCCCGGGTACGTCGGACGGGATGACCTGCCCGCCGACATGGGTGGTCAGGCCCGCCGCCTCGCGGAGCATGCCCGCGGCGAGGTGGACGTTGAACTGCCCCCACCCGGCCGTGGCGCCGCACTCCGCGGCCATCCGCTCGACGAACCGCTCGGCGTTGGCCTCGAGCAGGTCGGCGGCCTTCAGCAGCTTCGTCCGGCGCTCGCCAGGTGTGGTGGCCGCCCAGCCCCCGAACGCCGCGGCGGCGGCGTCGACGGCCGCGACCGCGTCCTCCACGCCGGCGGCCTGGCTGCGGGTCACGACCTCGCCACTGACGGGGTTGGCACGGTCGAAGGTCCGCCCGGTGCGGGCGGCACGCTCCTCGGAACCGATCAACAGGTTGGTCTCGAACACGATCGCCACTCCTCTGGAACGCCATGGGTCACCTGGATCGATCGGCTGCCTACCCACAGGGTCGCAGGAGGCACCACCGGTTCAAGCGCGGTCGCGGAACCCGTGGCCCCGCAGCACAGGGGCCGCTCCGGATCACTCCGAAACGGCCCCTGACCTGCAACTTTCCACTGTCGGGCTGACAGGATTTGAACCTGCGACCCCCTGACCCCCAGTCAGGTGCGCTACCAAGCTGCGCTACAGCCCGCGTGCCGAAGCCCCTGTCAGGGCGATCGACCGCGCGTCGAGGTTACCGCACGGGCACCCGCCGATCCGACGGTGGTCAGCTGCGCTGACGTTCGCTTCCTCGGCCCTCGCGCACCTTGACCGACACCTCGATCGGCGTGCCGGCGAAGCCGAAACGCTCGCGCAGCTTGCGCTCGAGGAAGCGCCGGTAGCCGGCCTCGAGGAAGCCGGTGGAGAACACCACGAACCGGGGCGGACGGACGTCGGCCTGCGTGACGTACTTGATCTTCGGGGCGCGCCCCCCGCGGGCGGGCGGCGGGGTCTCCTGCACGAGCGCCCGGATGTAGGTGTTGAGCTCGGCCGTCGGCACCCGGTGCTCCCAGGACGCGATCGCCGCGCGCAGGTGCTGGGCGAGCTTCTCGACCCCGCGGCCGCTCTGGGCCGAGATGTTCACCCGGCTGGCCCACTTGATGCGCGACAGGTCGCGGTCGATCTCCCGCTCCAGCTGTTCGTGCCGGTCCTCGTCGAGCTTGTCCCACTTGTTGAACGCGATCACCAGGGCGCGGCCGGCCTCGATCACCTGGGTGATCACCCGCTGGTCCTGCTCGCTGATCACCTCGTCGGCGGCGAGCAGCACGACGGCGACCTCGGCGGCCTGGATGGCGGCCTCGGTGCGCAGGCTCGCGTAGTACTCCATGCCGCTGGCGGTGTTGACCTTGCGGCGCAGGCCGGCGGTGTCGACGAAGCGCCAGTCCTCGCCGCCGAGGGTGACGATCGAGTCGACCGGGTCGACCGTGGTGCCGGCCACCGAGTCCACGACCGACCGCTCGTCCTTGGCCAGCCGGTTGAGCAGGCTGGACTTGCCGACGTTGGGGCGGCCGACGAGGGCGACACGGCGCGGGCCGCCTTCCTCGAGCTGCTCGCGGGGCGCCTCGGGCAGCGCGTCCAGGATCAGGTCGAGCAGGTCACCGCTGCCCCGGCCGTGCAGCGCGCTGACCGGCTGCGGCTCACCAAGGCCCAGGGACCACAGCTCGGCGGCGTTGGCCTCGCTGCGCTCGTCGTCCACCTTGTTGGCCACCACGATCACCGGCCGGTCGGCGCGGCGGAGCACGCGCGCGGCGGCCAGGTCGGTCTCGGTCGCGCCGACCGCGCTGTCGACGACGAGGACGATGACGTCCGCCGTCCGCATGGCGTGCTCGGCCTGCCGCGTGATCGAGGCCCCGAGGCCGATGGCCTTGGGGTCCCAGCCGCCGGTGTCGACGACGGTGAAGCTCTTGCCGTTCCAGAGCGCCTCGTAGGAGATGCGGTCGCGCGTGACCCCGGGGACGTCCTGGACCACCGCGGCCCGGCGACCGAGGATCCGGTTGACCAGCGTCGACTTGCCCACGTTGGGCCGTCCGACGATGGCGACGACGGGCAGCGGCCCGCTACCGGTCTCGGTCATGCCTGCTCCTTCACGGACGCCCAGGCCAGTTCCACGATGCGGTCGACCACGGCGCGGCGGTCGAGGTCGGTGCTGTCCACGACGACGGCGTCCTCGGCCGGCCGGAGCGGACTGTCGGCCCTCCGGCTGTCGTGCTCGTCGCGCCGCCGCATGTCCTGGGCCAGGGCGGCGATCTTGTCGGGGTCGGTGACGCCGAGCTGGCCGGCCCGGCGCTGGGCGCGGACCTCCGGCGAGGCGGTGAGGTAGATCTTCAGCGTCGCGTCGGCCAGGACGACGGTGCCGATGTCGCGGCCCTCGACGACGACCGCGTCGGCCTCGCCGACCAGGGCACGCTGCTGGGCCACGAGCTGCCGGCGGACGGCTGGCACGGCGGACACCGGAGAGACCGCGCGGGTGACCTCGGCCCCGCGGATGCGGTCGCGGACGTCGACGCCGTCGACCTTGACCACCTCGCGGCGGGCGTTGGTGCCGACCTCGATCCGTGCGTCGTGGACGGCGCGGGCGACGGCAACCTTGTCGTCGAGGCTCACCCCGGCGTCCAGGACGGCGACCGTCGCGGCGCGGTACATGGCGCCGGTGTCGAGGTAGGTGGCTCCCAGCCGCCGGGCGACGTCCCGGGCGACGCTGGACTTGCCGGTGCCCGACGGTCCGTCGAGAGTGACCTGCCCGTGGAACCCCCGTTCGCTCACCGGGCGATCACCGTCCGCTCGCCGGCGCTCGCTCACCGGGCGATCACTGTCCACTCCCTGGCGCTCGCTCACTGGGCGATGTCCCGACGCAACGCCACCGCTCCGCGCAGGTAGACGTGCTGGACGTCGGCGCGGGGGCGCGGCGTCTCGACGTGGGCCATCAGTCGCAGCACCCGCGGCAGGGCGTGCGGCACGTCGATCTCGGTGGCGCACATCAGCGGCACGTCGCCCATCCCGAGCTCGCGGGCGGCCAGCGCCGGGAACTCCGACGTCAGGTCGGGTGTGGCGGTGAACAGGATGCTGATCACGTCGTCGTGGTCGAGCCCGTTGCGCTCCATGACCGCACTGACCAGCTCCCGGGTGGCCGCGAGGATCTCCTCGCGGTCGTCGGCCTCGACCTGGGTCGCACCCCGGATGGCTCGGACGGCCATGCACTCTCCTCGCTCGCTGCGGCCACCGGTGGTGTCCGGGAGCCCGTCCGAGTCTAGGTAGCCCGCGCCAGGACGTTCCCGCGGGAACGTCGACAAGGCCCGGGCCTTGCCGATGGCGCCGTGGGATGCGGGTCAGAGCCCGACGAGCTCCTGCAGGGCACCGACCTCCTGGCGGGTCAGCCGCCGGATGGTGCCGGAGCGCATCCGCTGCAGCGAAACCGGCCCCACGGCCGTCCGGGTCAGCCGCGACACCGGCAGCCCGACGTGCGCCAGGAGCCGTCGGACGATGTGCTTGCGGCCCTCGTGCAGCACCACCTCGACCACCGACTGGCCGGCGTGGGTGTCGACCACCTTGAAGGAGTCGACCTTGACCGGGCCGTCCTCGAGCTCGACCCCCGACCGCAGGCGGCGGGGCAGGTCGCGCGGCACGGAGCCGGACACCTGAGCCAGGTAGGTCTTGGGCACCTCGTAGGAAGGGTGCGCCAGACGGTGGGCCAGCTCGCCGTCGTTGGTGACGATCAGCAGGCCCTCGGTGTCCTGGTCGAGCCGGCCCACGTGCACCAGTCCGGGCGCCAGGTCGCCGACCATCTCACCGACGGTCGGGCGGCCGCGGTCGTCGCTCATCGCGGTGATCACGCCGAACGGCTTGTTCAGCGCGTAGGTGACCCGATCGTCGCGGAGCTCGATGCGCGCACCGTCGACCGCGATGTGGTCGTTCTCGGGGTCCACGCGCATGCCCTGCACCGTCACCGGTCGACCGTTCACGCTGATCCGACCCTGGTCGATCATGTCCTCGCACACCCGGCGCGAACCGATGCCGGCGCGGGCCAGCACCTTCTGCAGCCGCTCACCCTGCCGCTCGTCGTCCGGATGCCGTGCCGGCCGGTCGGCGGGGTGCGCGGGCGCGAGCTCCATGGCCTCGGACCAGCCCTCGCCGCCCTCTGTGGTGTCGTCCTCGTCGGTCAGCTCGTCGGCGAGCTCGGCGGCGACGTCGCGGGGGTTCTCGTCGGGCGGGGCGGTGTTCATCCGCGCCAGTCTCCCACCCGTGTCGCGGGCCGCCGCCGTCCGTCGACGCTGTTCGTCCCGTCGTGGGGTCGAGGGCGTATTCCTGTTGGGGATAACGGTCGTGCTCGCGACCAGAGCCGCCGCGTGCTGCCGACAGCCGCGGAGGGCGGTGGCCTCCGGCTCCACACCGCGGCTCCCGTCGCCGGGGCGATGGGAGCGCCGGTACCGAGCGGCCCTACGAGTCGGGGTGCTCGTCGAGCAGGGACGAGGGCTCGGGCAGCAGCGGCGCCAGCTCGGGCAGCTCGTCGAGGCCGGTGAGGCCGAGGCGCTCGAGGAACAGCGGCGTCGTGCCGTACAGCCCACCGCCGGTGTCGGGATCCGAGCCCACCTCGTGCACCAGGCCGCGCGCGAGCAGCGTGCGCATCACGCCGTCGACACCGACGCCCCGGATCCCCGAGATCCGGGCCCGGGTCACCGGCTGCCGGTAGGCGATGACGGCGAGGGTCTCCAGCGCGGCCTGACTGAGCCGGCTGCGCTGCCCCTCCCCCAGGTACCGCTCGACGACGGCGGCATGCTCGTCCCGCGTGTAGAGCCGCCAGCCCTCTCCCACCCGGCGCAGCGTCACCCCGGCGCGGCGGGAGTCGTAGTCCGCGGCGAGATCGGCCAGCCCGGCCGGCACCTGCTCGGGCGGGCAGCGCAGCGCAGCGGCGAGGGTCTCCTCGTCGACCGGGCCGTCCATCACGAAGAGGAGCGCCTCGAGGCTCGCCTGCAGTTCGTCCGGGTCGAGGGCGACCAGCGGCTCGTCGGCCGGCTCGGGCGCCGGTTCTCGGTCCGGCCCGGGTCCGACGGAGGCCACGGGCTCCGGCTCCGGGGGGACGACGACCAGCGGCGGCGGCGCCTCGGCGGGCAGCTCGGACACGCGCGTGGCCAGCTCGGCGGCGACCGCGTCCCAGGTGGCGGGATCGGCCTCGCCCCGATCCTCGGCCTCGGCGCGGGTGGCGGCCAGCTCGGCGGCCAGCGCCTCCCACGAGATGGCACCGCGCTGCTCATCGGTGGCGCGCGCGTCGTCCGGAGGGCGTTCGTCGTCCGGAGGGCGTTCGTCGTCCGGAGGGCGTTCGTCGATCATGCGTACTCCCCGTCCACGTCCACCGGCTCGCCGCCCACCGGCCCTGCCTCGGCGGCGACCGTCGGCCCGGTCCACCGCACGTGCAACTCGCCCAGCGGGGTCACCTGCTCGAAGGTCACCTGCTGCTGCCGGTAGAGCTCGAGCAGCGCCAGGAAGCGGGCCACGACCTCGAGGGTGTGCCCGCAGTCGGCCGACAGCGCCCGGAACGTCGCCCCGCCCGTGCGCATCAGATGGCTGCGCACGTGCACCAGCTGCTCGGAGACGCTGACGGCGGGCGCGTGCAGGTGCGCGACACTGACCGTCTCGGGCGTCCGCGGCGCCAGCACCCGGGCCGCCAGCGCGGCGAAGTCGGCCGCCGAGATGTCGAGCAGCACCTCGGGGACGAGGTCGGCGAAGCGCGGGTCGGGGCCGGCGGTGCGCGGAAAGCGGTGCGCGGCGTCGGCGTCGCGGGCACGCAGGAACTCCGTGGCCTGCTTGTAGGCCTTGTACTGCAGGAGCCGCGCGAAGAGCAGGTCGCGGGCCTCGAGCAGCTCGAGGTCCTCCTCGTCGTCGACGTCGGCGGCCGGCAGCAGCCGGGCGGCCTTGAGGTCGAGCAACGTGGCGGCCACCACCAGGAACTCGCTGGCCTGGTCGAGGTCCAGCTGCCCGCCCAGCGCCCGCAGGTGCGCGATGAAGTCGTCGGTGACCGTCGACAGGGCGATCTCGGTGACGTCGAGCTTGTGCTTGCCGATCAGCTGCAGCAACAGGTCGAACGGGCCCTCGAAGTTGTCGAGGCGCACGGTGAACCGCGCCGGCTCGACGGCTCCGTCGTCCGGAACTGCGCGCACCCCCACGGGCGCCGAGGCTAGCCGCAGCAGCCTCAGTCGCCCGTCAGCCGGCGCACGAGGACCGACTCGTCACCGCGGTCGGCGAGGTCGGCGAGCAGCACGTTGATCGCCTCCCGGACGATGCGGCCGCGGTCGGCGGCCACGCCGTGCTGGGCCCGCAGCGTGAGCCGGGCGCTCTCCAGCGCCAGCAGCTCGTCCGCGGAGATGTAGACGGTGATCTTCTCGTCGTGCTTGGTGCGCTCGACGCGGGTCCGGGCGGGCCGGCCGCGCTTGAGCGGGCCGGGCGCGGGCGCTGCGGGAGCCGGGGCACCACGGAAAGCGGCGAGGTCGTCGCCGGAGGGGCCGGCGCCGCCGGGGACGAGGGTCAGGGGCATGCCGGGCATCGTGTCGGCAGCCTCGTCGGCGCGGCGTCCGCGCAGCGCCGGCGAACTGGTCGTCGCGCTCACGCTGGGCAGCTCCGTGACCTCGGCCTCCGGTGCCTCCCTGTCGGCGGTTCGGGTGTCCGTGCGCCGGAACAGCTCCGAGGCGCCGGGGAGCACGGGCCTTCTCGTCATGCCGACGTCTCCCCGCTGGCACTCGTCGACTGCATGGCCCGAGTCGTCGCACCCGTCCGTGAGCTCGCCATCTCGATCACAGTGCGATCACCTCTTTCGCGAGGTCGCGGTACGCGGAGGCACCGGAGGACGTGGGGGCCCACGTGGTGATCGGCTGGCCGGCGACCGTGGTCTCCGGGAAGCGCACCGTGCGGGTGATGACGGTCTGGAACACCGTGTCCCCGAAGGCCTCCACGACGCGGCTGAAGACCTCCTTGCAGTGCACGGTGCGGGCGTCGTACATCGTGGCGAGGATGCCGGAGATCTCCAGCTGCGGGTTGAGCCGCTCCTTGACCTTGTCGATGGTGTCGACCAGCAGGGCCACCCCGCGCAGCGAGAAGAACTCGCACTCCAGCGGGATCACGACCCCCTGCGCGGCGGTCAGCGCGTTCACCGTCAGCAGGCCCAGGGACGGCTGGCAGTCGATGAGGATGTAGTCGTACTCGTTGCGCACCGAGGCCAGCTTGCGCATCAGGGTCTGCTCGCGGGCCACCTCGCTGACCAGCTGGACCTCGGCGGCGGACAGGTCGATGTTGCTCGGCACCAGGTCCAGACCGGGGATGTCGGTGGGCACCCGGACGTCGGCCAGCGTCGTGCCCCGCTCCATGAGCGCGTTGTAGACGGTGCGCTCGAGATGCTGCGCCGGCACGCCCAGGCCGACCGACAGCGCGCCCTGCGGGTCGAGGTCGACCAGCAGCACGCGCCGGCCGTACTCCACCAGCGCGGCACCCAGGTTGATCGTCGACGTCGTCTTGCCGACGCCGCCCTTCTGGTTGCACAGCGCGATCACGCGGGCGGGGCCGTGCTGCGTCAGCGGGGGCGGCTCGGGCAGGGGGCGCTGGCGGGCGCGCGCGGGGTCGGTGCGCGAGGCGGCGCCGCCCAGCTGCGCGCCCATCGCGGAGTCGGTGTCGTGCGGGCGCGCGACGGCAGAGGCCGCGTCCGCTCGGATCGCCATGGGTCGAATGCCTCCAGCTCGTGCCCGATCCGGTCGGTTCCGGTCGCGGTCAGCCGTCCTGCCCGCTCGGGTGACCATGAAGCTACGGATCGTGCACGGCACTCCAAGGGAGGCACGCCGGGTGTCGCATCTCGCTGGCAAAGCTTGCCTATGAAAACGGCACGTCAAGCCGAAAGTGGTGGAGACATGTGCCGAGCAAGGAGGAGCGCGATTGTCAGCTGCGCGCCCGGGGGTGGCTCGTCGCGTACACCTCGCGCAGCCGGTCGACGGTGACCAGCGTGTACACCTGCGTGGTCGTCACCGACGCGTGTCCGAGCAGTTCCTGCACCACGCGGACGTCGGCCCCGCCGTCGAGCAGGTGGGTCGCGAAGGAGTGCCGCAGCGTGTGCGGTGACACGTCCGCGAACACCCCCGCCCGCTCCGCCGCCGACCGCAGGATCGCCCAGGCGCTCTGCCGGGAGAGGGCGCCGCCGCGCACGTTCAGGAACAGCGCCCCCCGGACGCCGGCGCGGCCGGCGGAAGCGAGCGCCGGTCGCGCCCGCACGAGGTAGTCCTCGACGGCCCGGACCGCGTAGCTGCCCACGGGGACGACCCGCTGCTTGCCTCCCTTGCCGGCCAGCCGCACGGTGGCCTGACCGCGGTCGAGGTCGTCGACGGCCAGCCCCACCGCCTCGGAGATCCGCGCTCCGGTGCCGTACAGCACCTCGAGCAGCGCCCGGTCCCGCAGCCCGCGCGGCCCGTCGACGGCCCCGGCGGCCTCGATCAGGCCGACGACCGACTCGACGGGGATGGCCTTGGGCAGCCGGCGCGCCGGCGTCGGCGGGCGCACCTCGTGCGCGACGTCGTCGGGTACCAATCCGTCGAGCAGCGCGAAGCGGTGCAGCCCCCGGACGGCGACCACGGCCCGGGCCGCCGAGGTCGCCGACAGCGGCGGGTGCACCTCGCCGCCCTCCCGCAGCGCGGTCAGGAACCCGGCGACGTCGGACTCGGCCACCTCCGCGAGGTCCTCGACCCCCGCCGCCGACAGATGCTCGGTGTATCGGCGCAGATCGCGACGGTAGGAGCTGATGGTGTTGGCGGCGAGGCCGCGCTCGACGGTGAGGTGGTCGAGGTAGCCGCGGACCACCCGCTCGGGGTCGGCGGTCCGCCCGCGGGTGGGCGCGGTGCTGGTCAGGAGAGCACCTCCGAGAGGGCCGCCGCGGGCATCCCGTGAGCATGGGCGACCTCCGGGAGCACGACCTGCCCGTCGACCACGTTGACGCCGAGGGCGAGCGGCTGGTGCGCGCGTACCGCCGCGGCGGTGCCCTCGTTGGCCAGCGCCATCACCCAGGGCAGGGTGACGTTGGTCAGCGCGTACGTCGAGGTGTTGGGCACCGCCCCGGGCATGTTGGCCACGCAGTAGAAGATCGACTCGTGCACCCGGAAGGTCGGGTCGTCGTGCGTGGTCGGCCGGGTGTCCTCGAAGCAGCCACCCTGGTCGACGGCGATGTCGACGAGCACCGAGCCCGGCTTCATCCGCGAGACGAGTTCGTTGCTCACCAGTGTCGGGGCCTTCGCCCCGGGCACCAGCACGGCCCCGATCACGAGGTCGGCGTCGAGGACGGCGCGCTCGAGCTCGTAGGCGTTGGAGGTCACCGTCTGCAGGTGTCCCCGGTAGTCGCGGTCGGCCGCGCGCAGCTTCTCGACGTCCACGTCGAGCACGATCACCTCGGCCTGCATGCCCAGGGCGATGGTGGCCGCGTTCATGCCGGCGACCCCGGCCCCGATCACGACGACCTTGGCGGCGTACACGCCGGAGACCCCGCCCAGCAGCACGCCACGACCGCCGTGTGCCCGCTCGAGGCAGTGCGCCCCCACCTGGGGTGCCATGCGGCCGGCGACCTCGGACATCGGGGCGAGCAGGGGAAGCGCGCCGTCAGCGGTCTGCACCGTCTCGTAGGCGATCGCCGTGGTGCCCGACACGACGAGGGCGTCCGTGCACGCCTTGGACGCGGCCAGGTGCAGGAACGTGAACAGGGTCTGCCCGGCGCGCAGCCGGTGGTACTCCTCCTCGACCGGCTCCTTGACCTTGAGCAGCAGGTCCGCCTCGGCCCAGACGTCGTCCGCGTCGGGCACGATGCGCGCGCCGACGGCGACGTAGTCGGCGTCCGGGATCGACGAGCCGGCGCCCGCCCCCTGCTCGACCAGAACCTCGTGCCCCGCGCGCACCAGCTCCGTGGCGCCGGCAGGGGTCAGTGCGACCCGGTACTCGTTGTTCTTGACCTCTTGGGGAACCCCGACCCGCATGCTGCCGCCAACTCCTCGAGTGCTGGGCGGGTCCGCACCCCGAGGTGACGGGGCCGCGCCCACCGCGTCGTGGGCCGCCCGGTCGGGGCGTGCCTGGCGCGGAGTCTAGGCACCACGCGGCCGCGACACCCGACATCGACCCCTCGCCGCCGCCGGGACGACGAGGGAGCGACTCCGGTCAGGCGCTGGTGGTGAACCCGCAGGAGGAGACGGCCGCGCTGCACACGTCCTCGTCCTGCTGGCCGGTGCCACCGCTGGCGCCGATGGCTCCGAGCAGTTGCCCGCCGGAGTAGACCGGCACCGCACCCGGCTGCGGCGTGTAGGTGCCGTGGGTCATCGTGCTCAGCGCGGTGGCGAACAGCGGCATGGCCTCCATCTTGGCCTTCTGGGCCGCGCTGGGAGCCCCGTAGGCCGCGGCCGTCCACGCCTTGCCCTGGGCGACCTGGGCGGAGATCCACGGGGCACCGTCCATGCGCAGGAGTGCGACGAGGTGCCCACCGGGATCCATGACGGCGAACGACATCGGGATGCCCACGCGGGTGGACTCCTCGCGGGCGGCGGTGAGCAGGGACATGGCCTGGTCGGAGTTCAGCACCCGGCCAGCTTAAGGATGAGTCGACGGTCCGGCCTCCGGGCATGGCAGCGCCGTGCGCCTCTACGCCGTGTCCCCTGCTCTCCGTGGGCGCCAGGTCGTCGCCGACGCCGCCCTGCTCACCTGGTTGCTGGTCTGGCTGCTGGTGGCGCGAGCCGTGCACGGCGCGGTGCTGGTGCTCGCCGAACCAGGCCGCGCGATCGCCGATCTCGGCACCTCGGTGAGCGGGAACATGGCCTCCGCCGCGGATGCCGCCCGCGGCGTGCCCCTGGTCGGCGACGAGCTGTCCTCCCCGTTCACCGCCCTCGGCGCGGCCGGGCACTCGGTGGGCGGCGTCGGGTCGGCAGCGGAGGACGCCGTCGGCACGCTGGCCTGGACGCTCGCCGTCGTCCTGGTGCTGCTCCCGGCGGGCTGGGCCGTGGCCCGCTGGCTGCCGTGGCGCTTGAGGTGGGCACGGGAGAGCCAGGCCGCCGCGAGGCTGCTCCGCGGCGGCGTACCCGACCTGGAGCTGCTGGCCGCCCGGGCCGCGGCCACCGCTCCCCTGCCGGCGCTGGCCACCCTGCCGCCCGGCACCGGCGCCGCCTGGCGGGCGGGCGACCCGGCGGCGACCAGGGCGCTGGCGGCCGTGGAACTGCGCCGCCTGGGCATGCACCCACCGGGTGCCGACGAGTCCGGATGACCGCCGGGCTCAGCCCCCGTCCGCCGGCCGGAGCCGCGCGCCGGTGCTGCGGGCCTGCGCCGCGGCGAGCACCCCGATAACGGCCGACGAGTTGCGGATGACGCCGTCGAGCACCCACTGCACCGCGTCGGCCAGCGGCACCCGCTCGACGGTCATGTCCAGTTCCTCGTGCTCGACGACGAAGCCCTCGGGACGCTCGGCGTCGGCGAGGTCCTCGGCGAGGTAGACCAGGACCTCCTCGTCGGAGAACCCGGGCGAGCTGTACGTGGTGGCCAGCAGCGACCAGCGGGACGCCGACAGCTGCACCTCCTCGGCCAGTTCGCGCCGGGCCGTCTCCAGCGGCGCTTCCCCGTCGGCGTCGCGGAGCCCGGCGGGCAGCTCCCACAGGTGCGTGGCGACCGGGTGCCGGTACTGCCGGAGCAGCACCACCCGGTCCTGCTCGTCGATCGCCACGACGGCCACGGCGCCCGGGTGACGGACGACGTCCCGGATGCTGTCGCCGCCGCCGGGCATCGACACCCGGTCGCGGTACAGCGAGATGATCGGGCCGTCGAAGACCGTCTCCCGGTCGAGGACCTCGTAGTCGTGCCGCTCCCCCACGCCCGGCACGGTCATCGCTCGCCCGTCGTCCACGGCATCAGATGCCGACCTTCTCGGTCTCCTCGACGTCGACCGGGAGCCGGGTGGACTCGGAGAAGTCGATCGCCGCCTTCACGAACGCGCGGAACAGCGGGTGCGGCCGGGTCGGGCGGCTCTTGAGCTCCGGGTGCGCCTGCGTGCCGACGTAGAACGGGTGCACCTCGCGCGGCAGCTCCACGAACTCCACCAGCCGGCCGTCCGGTGACGTCCCGGAGAACACCAGGCCCGCCTCGGTCAGCCGGTCGCGGTAGGCGTTGGCGACCTCGTAGCGGTGCCGGTGCCGTTCGGTGATCTCGGTCGACCCGTAGGCCTCCGCGACGACCGAGCCCTTGTCCAGGGCGGCCGGATAGCTGCCCAGGCGCATGGTCCCGCCCATGTCCCGCTCACCGGCGACGACGTCGACCTGGTCGGCCATGGTCGAGATGACCGCGTCGGGAGTGTCGGGGTCGAACTCGGCCGAGTTGGCCTTCTCGAGGCCGGCGAGGTCACGGGCGGCCTCGATGACCATGCACTGCAGCCCGAGGCACAGCCCCAGGGTCGGGATGCCGTTGGTGCGGGTGTACCGGAGCGCGCCGAGCTTGCCCTCGATGCCCCGGACGCCGAACCCGCCGGGCACGCAGACCCCGTCCACGCCCGCCAGCGCCTGCGCGGCGCCCTCAGGGGTGGCGCAGTCGTCGGAGGGCACCCAGCGGATCTGCACCCGCGACCGGTGGGCGAAGCCACCGGCGCGCAGCGCCTCGGTCACCGACAGGTAGGCGTCGGGCAGGTCGATGTACTTGCCGACCAGCGCGATGGTCACCGTGTGCTTGGGCGAGTGGACCCGGTCGAGCAGGTCGCCCCACACGGTCCAGTCGACGTCCCGGAACGGCAGGCCCAGCCGGCGGACGACGTAGGCGTCGAGCCCCTCCCGGTGCAGGACCTTCGGGATGTCGTAGATCGACGGCGCGTCGGGGCAGGAGATGACCCCTTCCTCGTCGACGTCGCACATCAGGCTGATCTTGCGCTTGAGGCCGGTGAGGATCTCGCGGTCGGAGCGGCAGACCAGCGCGTCGGGCTGGATGCCGATGCTGCGCAGCGCGGCGACCGAGTGCTGGGTCGGCTTGGTCTTGAGCTCGCCGGACGGCGCGATGTAGGGCACCAGCGAGATGTGCAGGAAGAAGCAGTTGTCACGGCCGATCTCGTGCCGCACCTGCCGCGCGGCCTCGAGGAACGGCAGCGACTCGATGTCGCCGACCGTGCCGCCGATCTCGGTGATCACCACGTCGACCCGGCCCGGCCCCGCGGCGCCGGCCATGATCCGCGCCTTGATCTCGTTGGTGATGTGCGGGATCACCTGCACCGTGTCGCCGAGGTACTCGCCGCGCCGCTCCTTGGCGATGACGTCGGAGTACACCTGGCCGGTGGTGACGTTGGCCCGGCCGTCGAGGTCGGTGTCCAGGAACCGCTCGTAGTGGCCGATGTCCAGGTCGGTCTCGGCGCCGTCCTCGGTGACGAACACCTCACCGTGCTGGAACGGGTTCATCGTCCCGGGATCGACGTTGAGGTACGGGTCGAGCTTCTGCATGGTGACCCGAAGGCCGCGGCTGGACAGCAGCGCGCCCAGCGAACTGGCGGTCAGTCCCTTGCCGAGCGAGGACACGACGCCGCCGGTGACGAAGACGAATTTCGTCGGCTGGGTGTTGTGCAGAAGGCTGATGTTCCCGGATTGGTCACGTGTTCCAGACGGAAGACCCACGGGAGGCAACCGTAACACGGTCGGTACCGTCGCCCGGCCCCGGTGAGGGAGTGCCGTCGACTGCCGACCCGCTGGTCGCGCCCGCCACGGGCGCCGCGGCCAGCCACACCAGCAACGGCACCAGCAGGGCGGCGGCGGTTGCCGGCACCGCCACACCGGAGTCGTTGACCGCGGCACCGATGAACAGGCTCGTCGCGGCGGCCAGCAGGCCCGCCCGCAAGGCGTCGGCGTCCTCGGCGTCCAGACCTCCGGGGTACGCGGTCGTCCCGTCGCCCGTGGTGCGGCTGCGCAGCAGACCCCCGGGGCGGAGCAGCCAGTAGGCCGCCAGCGCGGCCGTCGGCAGCGTCCAGACCAGTGCACTGCCGAGCAGGATGTCGAGGTTGGCCTGCGCCTTGCGCAGGACGACCGTCAGCGCGTCGCCGCTGAGGATCTGCTCGACGAAGCGGCCGAGGTGGCTGCGGTCGCCGGGCGGACGGCGCCAGTCGAGCACCGCGACCGCCCCGACCGCAAGCACGGCGGCGCCGAGCACTGCGACCGCGCGGAACACCGTCACCCGGGTGCGGGTGAGCAGCATCGCGAGCAGCGCGAAGGCCGGCAGGGCCGCCAGGACCCCGCCGAAGTCGCGGCCCAGCGACGGGGTACCGATCACGGCCACGGTGACCAGGCCGATGACGAGGACCGTGCCGAGCACGGCGAGCCGGCGTCGCCCGGGCGGGACGCGACGCGCCACAGCGGTGGCCGCCGCAGCCGCCAGCAGGAGCACGCTGACCGACAGCAGCCCGAAGGTCAGGTTGCCGTAGCCGGTGAACCGCCCGGCCACGATCGCGTCGTAGCCCAGCAGCCCGTTGAGCTCCATGGGCGATCCGGCGAGGACGTCGGCGACGAGCGTGGCCGCGGTGACACCCAGCACGACCAGTGGTGGCCCCAGCCTGCGGCGCCGCCACGGCCCGGCGAGGGCGAGGGCCAGCACTGCCGCGTCCGCGCCCAGCACCGCTACGAGCAGCACCAGCCGCGGTGCACCCGCACCGGGCCAGGGCACCAGGTTGGCCAGGTAGCTGGCCACCGGCAGGGCGGCGACGGCCAGGGCACCGATGCGCAGCGCCCGCCGGCTCCGCTCCCCCGCGACCCGCTCCCCTGCTCGTCGACCGAGCACGAGCACGCCGAGGACGACCACCGCGGCCACCCCGCCCACGAGGGTCCAGAACATGATGCCGGTGCTGCGGTAGTGCGCGCGGGCGGCCACGTTGAGCTCCACGAGCTCCTCGACCGCCTCCGCGAGCGGCGGGCGTTGCCCGCTCACCCGCATCGGCTGCCCGTTCACCGACCCCGGCACCTCCAGTCCCAGCGCCCGCAGGACGGTCGGCGCCACGTCGATGAGCTGCACGTACGGCACCCGGCCGGTGCTCGCCGACGTGAGCCAGCCCGGCCGCTCGAAGCCCGGACCGGCGACGATGCCGACGTGCAGCCGGGCCCGTTCGTCGTCCACCTCCGAGAGGCCGGCGATGACCAGGAGCGTGTCGCCCTCCAACGCGTCGACCGCCTCGCGCAGCCGGCCCACGGACTCGTCCACATCGGCCAGGCCCGCGGCCCGCGGAGCGGACACGGTGACGTCGTTGATCGGCGGGCCCGGCTCGTCCGGCCCGAGATCGGAGCTGTCGAAGAGCCCGTGCAGCGAGACGACGGTGAGCGGGCAGCCGCGCAACAGCGCCGTCACCTCGTCGGGGTCGGGCGGCAGCCCGACCCGCGCGGAGAGGTCGACACCCGGCGCGGCCACGGCGAGGGTCGCCGGCCGGCCGACCGCGGTGGCACAGCCGACCTGGGCACCGAGAGCGCCCGGCTCGGCGCCGAACCGGAGGGTCCCTTCGTCCTCGGCGACGCGACCGACCGCGTGCTCGGGGTCGGCCATGTCCACCGTCCCGATCAGCTGCTGCAGGTCGCACAGGGACGACGGGCTCATGCCCACGGCCGTGCCCCCCTCCCCGCCGTCCTCGGCGTCCTCGTCCGGGAGCGGCACGGTCGGCACCGGCACCGGTTCGGGCGCCTCCTCCGGCCCCGGGTAGCGCGCGCGGTTGCCCGCGCCCAGGGTCGCCCAGCCGTCGAGCACGCAGGTGATCGAGCGGGCGGACCGCACGGAGAGCGCACCGACCGGCGCGTCCTCGGCCAACGACCACAGCTCCGGCGTCCGCTCCGGCGACAGGTCGGTCCACGACAGGCCCGGGACGCCCACGACGACCACCTGGTCGGCTGCCCACGGATCACCGGGCGCCTCGGCCGCGGCGGCCGGTCCGACGCCGGCCGTCAGCAGCGCCAGCAGGCCGGTGAGCAGCCCGACGACCGCCGTCCGCGCCGTCATCGGCCGGCGGTCCCCGGCGGACCGAGCAGCTCGCGGTACACCGCCACCAGCTGACGCGCAGTGCCCTCCTCGTCCGGCCAGCCGGCCGCCTGCCGCCGGCCGGCGTCGGCCAGCTCGGCGCGGTGCGCGTCGTCGGAGAGCACCCGGACGACGGCGTCGGCCAGCGCCGCGGCGTCGCCGACCGGCACCAGCACCGCTGCGTCGCCGAGCAGTTCGGGCAGCCCGCCGGTGCGGGTGGCCACCAGCGCGGTACCCGAGCGCAGCGCCTCCTGGGCGGTCAGCGAGCGCGCCTCCCACCGCGAGGGCAGCACGCACAGGTCGGCGGCGGCGAGCAGGTCGGCCACGTCGCCGCGCCGTCCGAGCAGCCGCACCGCCAGCCCGGCCGCCGTGATCCGGGCCTGCAGCTCGTCGTGCAACGGGCCGTCGCCGGCGACCGCGACCAAGGGTTCGGGCTGCAGCCGCGCCTGCCACCGGGCGACGGCGTCGAGCAGGACGTCGTAGCCCTTCTGCTGGTGCAGGCGCCCCACCGCCACGACCAGCGGCCGGTCCCCGTCGAGGCCGAACTCGGCCCGCACGTCGGCGCGGGACCGGGTGGGCGGCGGCAGGGGCGGTGCGGAGACGGGGGCGGTCCGGACGTCGCGGGCGCCCAGTCGCCGCGCGTTGGCGGCGAGGTCGCCCGACGCGGCCAGGACCATGTCGGCGCCGCGCACCGTGCCCCGCTCGGCGAGCTGCAGCACTCGGCGCAGCAGGCCGGACCGGTCGGGCAGCTCGTTGTGCAGGGTGACCACGAGCGGAACCCGGCGGCCCCCGAGTCGGCGGGCCAGCGCGGCGACCAGCCCGGCGCGCAGCCCGTGCGCGTGCACCACGTCGACGTCCCGCGTCGCCGCGCGCAGGGCGGCGACGGCGCGCGCGTCGGCGACGGGGTCCAGCCCGGCGGAGATCTCGACAGGTCGGAAGGCGGCTCCGGTCGCCGAGAAGGCGAACAGGTCCTCCGTCGCGGCCGGCCCGCACACGACGACGCCGGCACCGGCCTCGCGCAGCGCCGGCAGCACCGACCGCACGTGCGTCCCGACCCCGCCGGTGCTGGTCGCCAGCACCTCGGCCACCCGGCGGCCGGCCAGCGGTGGCGCGAGGGAGGGCTGCCCCGGCTGGTGCGCCTCAGCCATCGAGCACCTCCTCCTGTCGACCCGACGTCCGTAGTTCCCGCAGCGCCGTCCGCAACGGACCGCGCGCCGTCCCCATCATGACCGCCACCGCGACCGCGAGCACCGTGCCGCCCGAGGCCACGCCGGCGACCAGCGCCGCCCCCACCCCGCCTGGGGGCGTGGGGTGGGCGCCCAGCACGCCGGCGACCGCGAGGCCGGCCGCACCCGCGGCACCGGCGGCCAGCAGCGCCGCGCTCCCCGCGTGCGGCAGCCCGCGCAGCGCCCCACGTCCGGACACTCGCGCGATCACTGCGAGCAGGCCGGCCCCGGCGACGACCACCCCGATGGTGTGCCCGAGCCCGAGCGCCATGGCGCGGTCCTCCGGGGGCAGCGCGGCCGACAGGACGACGTCGGCGGCCACCGCGAGCAGCCAGCCGGACACCACGCACACCGTCGGAGCCTTCCAGAGCCCCCGGGCGTAGAGAGCCCGGGTGAGGACGGCGACGAGCCCGTACCCGAGCAGCCCGGGCGCGAATGCGACGATCGTGTTCCGCAACGCCGCCACGGTGCCCGCATCTCCCCCGCTGAGGAAGATCCGGGCCATGGGCCCGGCGATCGCCACGAGCGCGGCGGCGGCGACCGCCGCCGTCACGACCGTCAGGACGACGACCGGTGCGAGTGCCCGGGTGTACCCGGCCTCGTCACCGGCCTCGGCGCGCTCCGACAGCCCCGGGTAGGCGGAGGTCGCCAGCGGCACCGCCAGCGCCGCCCAGGGCACCAGGAAGAGAGTCAGGCCGGCGGCGTAGACGACCTGGGTGCCGTCCGGCGCCCCCGAGTTGGCCAGCCGGATCGCGACCGCCGCGAGCAGCTGCTGGCCGGCGAGCGTGAGCACCCCCGCCAGGGCCAGCCGGCGCACGCGGGGGGCCGCACCCACCGGGAAGCGCAGGCGCGGCCGAAGCTGCAGATCCAGGCGGCGCAGCGGCACGAGCAGGCTCAGGCTCAGCGCGAGGACACCGAGCGTCGTCCCCACCCCGAGCACGAGCTCGGCGGGGGTCGACAGGTCGGCAGCCCGGCTGGAGCCACCGATGCCGGCGAACAGCAGATAGGCGCCGGCCACCACGAGGCTGGACAGCAGCGGCGCGAGCGCGGGCGCGGCGAAACGCCGGTGCGCCTGCAGGACGCCGGTGAGCACGATGCCGATGCCGTAGAGCACCACCTGCGGTGAGAAGACGAGCAGGAACCGGGCGGCCAGCGCCACCTCGGCCTCGTCCCCGCCACCGAGCAGCAGCCGGGCGATCGGCTCGGCGAACACCGCCACCAGCACCGCCAGCGGCGTGAGCACCAGCAGGCTCCAGCCCAGGAGCGCCGAGGCCGTGGCGCGGACCTGCTCGCGGTTGCCCGCGACGATTCCCCCGGCCAGCATCGGCACCACGAGGCTGGCGAGGGCTCCGCCCGCGACGACCTCGAAGACGATGTTGGGGACGTTGTTCGCGGCGAGGTAGGTGTCACCGGTGCTGTCGGCGCCGACGGTGTTGGTGAACACCAGCGTGCGACCGAACCCGGCGAGGCGGGCCAGCACGGTCAGCACGGCGATCAGCGCCGCCGCACCCGCGACCCCCTGGACGACCTGCCGGCGGGTCACCGCACCGACCTCACGGGGTAGCCCCCGACTCCCCCGACCTCACGAGCCCCGGCGCCCCAGCCGGTCCAGTTCTCGCAACCCGGGCGTGGACTCGATGACCGTGGTGAAGCTGATCCGCTCGCTGGCCAGCGTGAGCCCGACGACGGCCGACAGCAGCGCCGTCCGGGTGCCACGGCCGGAAACGGCGGCGAGCCGGAGCCCGATCAGGGCGCCGAGGGCGTTGGCCCCGGCGTCGCCGAGCATGACCTTCTCGCCGAGGTCGTCGGGCAGGACGGCCAGGGCGGCGCCGAGGGGGCCGGCGACGAGGCCGCCCGCGGGCCCGCCCAGGGTCGCGGCAGCGGCGATCGCCCCTGCCTTGGCGGCGCGGCCCGGCCGCAGGTCGAGCAGGTTGACCAGGTTCGCCGTGCCGGCGACGAGCCCGGTGGTGAGGATGCCGTCGGCCAGCGCGCCGGTGCCGTGTGCTCGCCGGTGGCCGCGCCCGGTCAGCAGGGCCGAGACCGCGGCGGCGGCTCCGATGCCGGCGACCTTGACCGCCCCGGCCGAGACGCGCCCGGCCCGCAGGGCGGCCAGGTGGCCGGCCAGTCCCTTGTCCCCCGCCTGCTCCGGGCGGGCCCCGGCCAGGTCGTCGTAGCCGCCCACGAGGGCCGAGACACCGCCCACGACCGCCGCAGCCGCCCGGGTGCCGGGCGGCGCGCCGAGCGCGGCGCTCACCGTGGCCGGCAGCGCCAACGCCGGGCCCCCGAGCAGGGTGACCGGCCGGTCGGCGTAGTTGGTGCGCCGCCAGGGCTTCCCCGGGTCACGGGCGGTCAGCGCCGCGGCGGCCGCCAGTGCCGCCCGCGTGCCGGCGACACCGACCAGCGCCAGCGCCGTCCGGGACAGCACCGGTCGCGCGGCGCTCACGGCGCGGCGGCGGCCGGGACCGGCGGGACGGGCTGGGTGTCCTCGCCCGTCCCGTACATGCCCGAGGTCCCCTCGGCCTCCTGGCGCAGCGCCAGGACGGTGCTGATCCGGCCGGCGGCGGTGTCCACGTTGTCCACGGTCGAGACCACTCCGGCCAGGTCCGGGTCGGCCCGGATGACCCCGACCAGACCGTTCTCGCGCGCGGACGGGGCGGCGCCGGCGACCACTGCGCCGGAGCCGGCGGCGTCCAGCGCGGTCACGAGCTCGACCAGGGTCTGGTTGCGCTGTTCGGCGTCGGCCTCGAAGCCGGCGCCGGACAGGACGACGGCGTGGTCCGCCGGCGTGACCTCGGAGCTCTCGACGGTCAGCACGTCGAGCGCGGTCAGCCCCGCGAGCACCGAGGAGACCGTCGCGCTGTCGGGAACGGCACCGCCGGCCACCGGCGGGATCATCAGCGTCTGGGCGAGCAGCGACCCGATCAGCACACCGGCGTCGTCGGTCTCGGGCAGCTGGATTCCGGCCGGGATGCCCGAGCTGGTCACGTAGTTCAGCAGCCCGGTCTCGGTGGACGGGTCGGTGTAGGCCGGCTGCAGCCGCACGACGCCGGTCACGGCGCCCCCGGCGTCCTCGATCAGCGCGGTGACCTCCTCGACGGTCTCCGCTGTCACGTCCTCACTGGTGGCGAACAGGACGACGCCGCGCCCGGCCAGCGTGCCCTCGACGAGGGCCGGTGCGACGCCCTGCTCGAAGGCGTCGGCCGTCTCGAGCCGCTCGGTCAGGACCCGGGTCTGGTCCTCGAGCTGCCGCTTGTCCTGCTCGAGCTGGCTGACGCGGGCCTCGATGTCGGCCGAGATCGGGTTGTTCAGCGCCGTGGTGCCGATGACGATGCCCAGCGCGACGGCCAGGAACACCGCGATCAGCGAGACGAGGTGATAGCGGAAATCGATCACGAGAAGAGGTTCTCCAGCCAGAACACGAAGCTGTTCCATTGGTCGAGCAACAGCCCGAAGTAGACGCGGCCGGCGGCCGAGACGGCGATCGCCGAACCGATGGCGACCAGCGCGGCGATGACGAGCACGACCAGGGCGAGGGTCGAGATCCGGCTGCGGTAGAGCCGGCTCACGCCCTTCGCGTCGACGAGCTTGCCGCCCAGCCGCAGGCGGGTGAGGAAGGTCGAGGCCATGCCCCCGCGGCCCTTGTCGAGGAACTCGACCAGCGTGGCGTGGGTGCCGACGGCGACGATCAGCTTGGCGCCCTTCTCGTCGGCCAGCAGCATCGCGATGTCCTCGCTGGTGGCCGCCGCCGGGAACGTGATGGCGTCCACGCCGAGCTCCTGCACGCGGGGCAGCCCCGGGGCGCGGCCGTCGGGGTAGGCATGGACGACGACCTCCGCGCCACAGGTCAGGGCGCCGTCGCTGACCGAGTCCATGTCGCCGATGATCATGTCGGGCTGGTAACCGGCCTCGATGAGCGCGTCCGCCCCGCCGTCCACGCCGATGAGCACCGGCCGGTAGTCGCGGATGTAGGAGCGCAGGGCGTGCAGGTCGGCCTTGTAGTCGTAGCCGCGGACGACGATCAGCACGTGCCGCCCGTCGATCCTGGTGGTGACGTCCGGCACGCCCACGCCGTCGAGGAGGAGCGCGCGCTCGCGCTTCATGTACTCCATCGTGTTGGCCGCGAAGGCCTCGAGCTGGGCGGAGAGGCCCGCACGCGCCTCGGTCATCGCCGCTGCCACCGTCGCCGCGTCCTGGGCCACGCCCTCGGCGACGACCGTGTCGTCGTCGACCATCAGGCGGTTGCCCTCGAGCCGGACCTCGGTGCCCTCCTTGAGCTTGGCGAACACCTCCTGGCCGACGTCGTCGACCAACGGGATGCCGGCCGACACGAGGATGTCGGGCCCGAGGTTGGGATAGCGGCCGGAGATGCTCGGCGCCGCGTTGACCACGGCGCCGACCTTGCAGGCCACGAGCGCGTCGGCGCTGACCCGGTCGATGTCGACGTGGTCGATGACCGCGATGTCGCCGGGGCGCAGCCGCTTCGTCAGCGTCTTGGTCCGACGGTCGAGTCGGGCGGTGCCGACGGTGCCGGACGCCGTGTCGGAGCCCCGGCCACGTCCAAGAGTGCCGATGCGCATGGCCTGCATGGTCCCACGCGTGCCTGAGGGCCCCGACGTCCGACGCGCGACGACCCTGCCGAAGGTGGGGTACCGGTCACGCACCGTGTCCGACACCCTCAGGCGCACCGACACGCCAGGCCCGGTCGCGCCGGCCAGCGAGCGTGACGAGGTCCTCGCCGTGGCTAGCGTGGCCGACGTGACTGGAGTGGCGAGAGCGGTACCCCGGACGACGAGCGACGCCGGGGCTCCGCTGCCGACCGGTGGACCCGACGGCGGCGCGAGTGCACCGGCCGCGTTCCCTGCCGAGCCGGCGGGAACCGTCGTCCGGGTCGTCCCGATCGAGGCCCGGCCGAAGCCGGCCCCTGCTCCGGAGTCCACCCCGCCGGCCCGGACCGTGGCCCCGTCCGCGGCACCGGCGGGGCCCCCGGGCCCGGGGCCGGGTGCGCCGACGGTCGCGCCGGCCCGGCCCAACAAGCGGGAACTCCGCCGGCAGGAGACGCGGGCGCGGATCGTCGACGCCGCCGCCGAGTTGTTCGCCGAGCGCGGCTTCGACGCGGTGAGCGTCGTCGAGATCGCCCGGCGCGCCGGGGTCGTCGAGAAGACCGTCTTCAACCACTTCCCGGTCAAGGAGGGGCTGGTCTTCGACGCGGATCCGCCGATGCGCACGGCGTTGCTCGAGACCGTCCGCCGTCGCCCCGCGGGCGAGTCGGTGTCGGCGGCCGCCGGCAGCTTCGTCGTCTCCGCGATGAGCCGGCTCGGAACGCCCGAGGCGGCCGAAGGCGTGGCCCGGATGGCGCGCATCGTGCGGTCCAGCCGGACGCTGCAGGTGCGGGAGCGGGAGATCTTGGTCGAGATGACCGACGCGCTCGCCGAGCTCATCGCCGAGGAGACCGACGCGCAGTCGGGCCAGCTCGAGCCGTGGTTGACCGCGCACGCGGTCCTGGGCCTCTACGCCGGCCTGCTCGAGCTGGCCCGCGACCGCGTGCTGGCCGGCGTCACCGGTCCTTCCTTGGCCGCCGAGCTGGGTCGCCGCGGCGGACGTGGGCTGTCGCTGCTCCAGTTCGGCCTGGCCGGCTACGCCAAGCGGCGGTAGCTCAGAGCTGCAGGGCTCGGATGAGCTGCTCGGCCCGGTCACCGGGCAGGTCGGGATCGCGGGTGAACAGGGCGACGCCGACCATGTACCCGTCCTCGTCCGCCCAGCCACGCCCTTCCGCGCAGATCTCGCGGATGCGGGCGCGCACCTTTGGCTCCTTGCTGTACGGGCCGAAGTCCAGCGCCATGGCGAGGAAGTTGACCACCCGGTAGCCGAGGTCGCGCGCCGTGGCCACGGTCATGGCCGGATCGGAGTAGCTGGCCACGGCGGTCACGACCGACTCGTAGCCGGCCTTGAGCAGCTGCAGGACGAGGTCGTTGCCGTAGGGGCCACCCCACAGCTCGGGCAGCAGGATGTCGCGGTCGGGGGCCGGGATGTAGGGCGGGTTGGCGATCGCGGTGCGGGCCCGCGGACCGCCCGCGGCGTCGGCCTGGTCGAAGAAGTCGCCCAGCTCCACGGTGTAGCGCTCGGCCACGCCGCGGGCCTCGATGTTCTCGCGCGCCCGCTCGACCGCGGCCGGGCTGATGTCGAAGCTGTGCACCCGCAGGTCCGGGAGGGCTGCGACCACGTCGGCGATGGCGGTCGCGTCGCCGGTGCCCAGCTCGACGACACCGCCGTCCTCCCACTGCAGCCGCTCGCGATAGTGCGACAGCAGCATGCAGACCGAGAAGCCGTAGTGGGCGGACTCGTCCGCCGAGTCGAAGGTCACGCCGCCCGGCCCGCGGCGGGCTGGGGGACGGGCGACGGCGACCGGTCGATCCGGCGGGGCGGGAGCACGGGAGGGCCCTACCCCGGGTCCTGCCGCCGCATTCGGCGAACCAGCCGATCGGGTTTCCGGCGGAGGCTGCACGGTCACGACCGCGCCCCGGCGGCCACGGCCAGCAGCTCGCGCGCGTGCGCCTGCCCCGTGTCGCTGTCGGCGAGCCCGGAGAGCATGCGGGCCAGCTCGCGCACGCGGTCCTCGCCCTCGACGGCCCGGATGTCGGTGGCGGTGAAGCCGGCCGCGGCGTCGGCCGACTTGTCGACCACCAGGTGCGTGTCGGCGAACGCGGCGACCTGAGCCAGGTGCGTGACCACGACGACCTGGTGGGTGCCGGCCAGCCGGGCCAGGCGGCGGCCGATCTCGCCGGCGGCCTGGCCCCCGACCCCGGCGTCGACCTCGTCGAAGACCATGACCGGCACCGGGTCGGCTCCGGCGAACACCACCTCGATCGCCAGCATGACGCGGCTCAGCTCGCCACCGGAGGCGCCCTTGTGCACGGGGCGAGGGGGCGCACCGGGGTGGGCCGCGAGCAGCAGCGCCACCTCGTCGATGCCGTCGACGCCCGGGTCGTCGGCGTGGCTGTCGATCCGGAACGACACCGACGCCGCGGACATGGCCAGCCCGGCCAGCTCGTGACCGACCTCGGCGGCGAACCCCTCCGCTGCGGCCCGCCGGCCGGCCGAGACCGTCCCGCCCAGCTCGTCGACCTCGGCACGCGCGTCGTCCCGAGCCCGTTCGAGGGCGGCGAGGGTCTCGTCGGAGACGTCCAGCTCCGACAGCCGCCGCCCCGCCTCCTCGGCCCACGCCAGGACCCCGGCCAGGCCCTGCCCGGGATCGGCGTACTTGCGGACCAGGCCGGTGATCGCGGCCCGGCGGTCGAGCACCTCGGCCAGCCGGGCGGGGTCGGCGTCCAGGTCGGCGACGTAGCTCGCCAGCTGCCCGGCGACGTCGGAGACGACCGCCACGGCGTCGGAGAGATCCTGCGCGAGGAGGACGAGCGTGGGGTCGTCGGAGCCGGCCAGCGCGCGCTCGGCGGTGGCCAGCGCGGCGGTGGCGTCGGGCGCGAGATCGCCGCCGCCGAGGTCGCCGGTGACGTCACCGACCAGCGCGAGCCGCGCCTCGTCGGCGGCGGCGCGCAGCGCGTCGGCGTCCGCGAGCCGCCTGGCCTGCACGTCCAGTGCCTCGTCCTCGCCCGCCTCGGGCGCGAGGGCGGTGATCTCCGCCAGCCCGTGGCGCAGCACGTCGGCGGCCTGGGCGAGTTCGCGGGCCTGGCTCCGGCGGCGGTCGAGGTCGGCGGTGAGCTCGCGCCACCGGGCGTGGGCGGTGCGGTAGCGGTCGAGCTGAGCGAGATGGTCCGGTCCGGCGTAGCGGTCGAGTGCGCGCCGCTGCTCCGCCGGGCGGGAGAGCCGGAGCTGGTCGGTCTGGCCGTGCACGGCCAGCAGGCCCTCGGCGAGCTCGGCCACCACACCGACCGGCACGCTGCGGCCGCCGAGGAACGCCCGGGAGCGGCCCTCGGCACTGATCGTGCGGGCCAGGATCAGGCTGCCGTCGTCGTCGGGCTCGGCACCGGCGTCGGCCGCCCGCTCCCAGACCGGCGACGCGGGCGGCAGCAGCAGCCGGCCCTCGACCCCGGCGCGTCCGTTCGCTCGGACCCGTCCGGCGTCGGCCCGGCCGCCGAAGAGCAGCGTCAGGCCGCTGACCACCATGGTCTTGCCGGCGCCGGTCTCGCCCGTGACGACGGTGAGCCCGGCGCCGAGCTCGAGCGTGACGTCGTCGATCGCGCCGAGGCCGCGGATGCGCAGCTCCGTGAGCCGGCCCAGCGGCGGGGCGGTCGCCGGCGCCGCCCGTGGCTCACTCCTCGTCGCTCGGGCAACCACCCGGCACCTCCCCGACCTCGCCATCGGGCCCGCGGGCGGGCACATCGCCGCTGACGAACTGCCGGTCGAGAACGCTGCGGCTGGGGAAGAGCTCATGGCCGGGGCCGGCGTGCCGGGCGTCGCGGAAGCCGCGCACCGGCAGGCCGAACTTGGCGACGAGCCGGTCACTGAACGGGGTGGCGTGCACGCGCGCGATGCGGACCGGGTGCCCCGCCTTGTGGACGTCGACCCGCCCGCCGGAGGGCACCTCCACGGTGCGCCGTCCGTCGGCGGAGATGCGGGCGCGGTTGCCGTCGGCCGGCACCGCGACGGTGAGCACGGAGTCCGGCGACGTCACGAGCGGGCGGGAGAACAGCGCATGGGCGTTGCTCGGGACCATGAGTAGCGCCTCGACGTCGGGCCAGACCACCGGTCCCCCGGCGGAGAAGGCGTAGGCCGTCGACCCGGTGGGCGTCGCGCACAGCACGCCGTCGCAGCCGAAGCTGGTCAGTGGCCGCCCGTCGATGGCCAGCACCACGTCGAGCACGCGCGACTGCTCCGCCTTCTCCACCGAGACCTCGTTGAGCGCCCAGGTGCGGCCGACGACGGTCCCGGCCGCATCGCAGACGTCGACCTCCAGCGCCAGGCGCTCCTCGACCGAGTACTCGCACTTCTCGATGGCGGTGAGCGTCTCCTCGACCGCCTCGGGCTCGGTCTCGGCGAGGAACCCGACCCGGCCGAGGTTGACCCCCATCAGTGCGGCGTCGCTGTACCGCGCCAGCTCGGCCGCGCGCAGGAAGGTGCCGTCGCCGCCGAAGACCATGACGATCTCGGCGCCGCGAGCGGCGTGCTCACCGGCGGCCACGACCTCGGCCGTGGCGATGTCCAGGTCCGCGGCCTCGTCCTCGAGCACGCGGACGGCGATGCCCGCGCGGGCGAGCCGCGCGGCGGCGGTGCGCGCCAGCTGCAGGATGTCGTGCCGTCCGGTGTGCACGGCGAACAGCACCCGCCGCGGCGTCCCCCCGCTCGCGTCGTCCACACGATCTCCCTCGTCGATGGGGTGCTGTCCGGTCATTGCGGTCCATCCTGGACGGCGCGGCGCACGTCGTCCTCACTCGGCGGGGCGGCATCGCGGCGTAGCCGGAGGAAGAACTCCACATTGCCCGCCGGACCCGGAAGGGGGCTGGCAACGACCCCGGCGGTGCCCCACCCGAGGTCGGCGGCCGCTCGGGCGACGCCGAGGACGGCGTCGACCCGGTGCTCGGGATCGCGGACGACACCGCCCGCGCCGAGCCGCTCCCGGCCCACCTCGAACTGCGGCTTGACCATCGGCAGGACGTCGGCCTCGTCCCGCGAGCAGGCCAGCAGGGCCGGCAGCACCAGTCGCAACGAGATGAACGACAGGTCTGCGACGACGAGGTCGACCGGCCCGCCGATCTGCTCCGGGGTCAGGCTGCGCACGTTGGTGCGCTCCAGCACCCGCACCCGGTCGTCGGTGCGCAGGGACCAGGCGAGCTCGCCGTAGCCGACGTCGACGGCCACCACCTCCGAGGCACCCCGGGACAGGAGCACCTCGGTGAAGCCGCCGGTGGAGGCGCCGGCGTCGAGCGCCCGACCGCCCTCGACGGCCACGGGGAACGCCTCGAGGGCGCCGAGCAGCTTGTGCGCCCCCCGGGAGACCCAGGTGGGCTGGTCGGGGTCGGTGCGGACGACGACCGGCGTATCGGCCGCCACGCCGGTCGCGGGCTTGGTGGCGGCGCGGCCGGAGACGGCGACGCGCCCCTCGGCGATAAGCGCGACGGCGTGCTCGCGGGAGCGGGCCAGGCCGCGCCGCACGAGCTCGGCGTCGAGCCGGGTGCGTCGGGGCATCAGAGCCGGTCGATGGTGCCGAGTTCGGTCTGCAGGCGACCGTGCTCGGCCTCGAACACCTCGACGTGCTCGGAGACCGGGCGTTCGGCCAGTCCGGCGAAGCGGTCGGAGGAGTCGTCGGCACGCCCGCCGTCGGCGCCGGGGACGACGGGTCGGTCTCCGTCGACGGTGCCGGGCCCGGGCACGCCCGGTCCCGGCCCCGGCACCGGTCGCGGGGAGATGGGCTCGGACATGACGTGCTCGCTCTCGGCCGGTGGACGTCGATCTCGGGCGCGGACGCGTGGACGCCCTGCCCGAGCGAGGTTACCGGCCGGGGGCGACGCGCAGCGGTGCGCGCACGGACCGGACGAGCCGGAGTCCCGCGGTGGCAGTAGCGTCCGGAGCCGGACGAGGAACCGGACACGGGAGGGACGCGCGCGGCGTGGCCACGATCGACGAGTGCTTGACCGCCCTGAAGAAGGTCCTCGGCCCGATCGCGGCCAACAAGGCCGCCGCCGGACTCGACCGCTCGCTGTCCTGCCGGCTGACCGATCTCGGACAGGTCGTCGTCGGTCGGCTCGCCGCGGGGTCGGTCCGTGACCTGGAGGTGCTGCCGGACGACCCGCAGCGGCCGAAGGCCGACATCCGGCTGACCATGACCAGCGACGACCTGGTCGCCCTGACCAACGGCGAGCTGGCCTTCGGCCCGGCGTGGGCGTCGGGCCGGGTGCGCTTCGAGGCGGGGCTGCGCGACATGCTGCGGTTGCGCTCGCTGCTGTAGCCCGCGGCGGCTCAGCCCTCCGGCAGCCCCCAGCGGGCCACGGCCGCCCCCGCCACCGGATCGCCGGCGACGACCCGTACCGCGGGGGCACCGGTGGGGTGCCCGTCCCACGCGGCGGCGCAGAGCGCCCGCAGCCCGTCCAGGCCGTCGCCCGTGTCGGCTCCCCCGCCGCACGACAGCTGGAGGACGTCGGCCGCCTCGCCGGTGCGGACCGTCCAGGCACCGCACGTCCAGCGCCCGCCCGCGCGGGTGACGGCGGGGTGGGGCCGGAGCAGCCCGGAGGTGTCCGCGGAGATCAGGTCGGGGCGCTGGGAGGGTTCGGCGGACAGCAGGATCGCGGGATCGGTCACCCCGGTGAACACGAGCAGGCCGGCGGCGCCGGCCCGGTTCGCGCCCTCGATGTCGGTGTCGAGCCGGTCACCCACCACCAGCGGCCGGCGGGCGCGGGTGCGTCGCACGCACTCGGCGTGCATGGCCGGGTCGGGCTTGCCCGTCGACTCCGGCGACCGACCCGTCACCGCGGCGACGACGCCGACGAGCGCGCCGTTTCCGGGGAGGGGACCCCGCGGCGAGGGAATGGTGGCGTCGAGGTTGGTGGCCACGTGCCGGGCTCCGTTACGGACGGCGACCACGGCCTCGGCGATCTCGGTCCAGCCGACCCGGGGGCCGTAGCCCTGCACGACCACGACCGGCTCGTCCTCCGCGCGGGTCACGACGGTGAGCCCGGCGGCCTCCAGCGCGGCGGCCACACCGGGACCGCCGACGGCCAGCACCCGCGCGCCGGCCCCCTCCTGCTCGCGCACGACGGCTGCGGCGGCCTGGGAGCTGGTGATCACGTCGTCCGGACCGGCGGCGACCCCCAGCTCGGTGAGGTGGCGGGCGACCTCCTCCGGCGTGCGGGCGGCGTTGTTGGTGACGAAGCCCAGCCGCATGCCGGCCGATCGCGCCGCGGCCAGCGCCTCGGGGGCACCCGGCACGGCCTGCGGGCCGACGTAGACGACGCCGTCGAGGTCGAGCAGCGCGACGTCGTACCGCTCGGCCGGCGGCACGGGGCACCCCCCGGTCAGGGTGCTCACGAGGGGTCGGCCGCGCGCCGGGCACGGACGCCGCGCAGCGCCCGGGCGTAGGAGTGCTTGTCGGGGCGCATGGCGACCGCGAGGGCGAGATGCTCGGCGGCGAGCCCCAGCTCGCCGGCCCGGCTGGCCGCGAGTCCGAGCCCGAAGTGCGCGTAGTCGTCGGTCGGGTTGTCGACGATGAGGGCCGTGAAGCTCTCGATGGCCTCGGCGTACCGGCCGGCGTCGTACTGGGCGCGGGCCAGGGCCTCGCGCACACTGCGCGAGCCGGGCTCCGCCTCGGCGGCGCGAGCGAGCAGGGTCGCGGCGGCCTCCGGGTTGCGGTCGTCGAGCAGCTGCTCGCCCCGCCGGAACCACTCGTAGACGTTCCCGCCAGGGGCGCCGTCCTCGCTCATCGCCCTCCTCCCGCCCGTTCGGGCGACAGCGGCCGCCGGCCGGTCGCTCCTAGCATGATCGTCGTGCCCCCGTCGTCCGCGGACTCCCGTGCACCGGTCCTGGCCGGACTGGAGATCCGTCCGTTCCGGGCGTTGACCTATCGCCGCCGCGACCCCGGGCACCTGTCCCGCGTGAGTTCGCCAGCCTACGACCTGGTGACGCCGGAGGGTCGCGAACGGCTCGCTGCGGCGGATCCGCACAACGTGGTCCGGCTCATCCTGCCGGCCGTCGGCCCCGCTTCCGGCGAGGACTCCGCTGCGCCCCGGTCGTGGGCCTCCCAGGCGGCCCAGACGTTGCGCGACTGGACGGCTGCGGGCGTTCTCGCGCTGGACGACACGAGGGCGCTGTGGGTGTACGAGCTCGCGCCCGTCGACGGAACTCCTCCGACGGTCGGGTGGCTGGGCGCGGTCGCCCTGCCCCCGAGCGGCTCGGCGGCGGTACTGCCGCACGAGGACACCTACCCGGCGGCGGTCGAGGGCCGCCGTGCACTGCTGGCCGCGACCCGGACCGACCTCGAGCCGATCGTCCTGGCGCACGACCCGGAGCCGTCGGTCGCGTCGGTGACCGAGCGGGCGCGTCGTGGCCCGGCGACCCTCGAGGTGGCCGACGCCGAGGGCGTGCGGCACCGGTTGTGGCGGGTCGCGGACCAGGTGCTGATCCGTGCAGCGGTGCAGGCCCTCGGCCGTACGCGTGCCGTCATCGCCGACGGGCACCACCGGTTCGCCGCGGCACAGGCACACCAACGCAGCGCGCCCGACCTGGCCGGCGCGGACGCCGTGCTCGCGCTCGTCACCTCGAGCGGCCCGGGCGGGCTGCGCGTGGAGGCGATCCACCGGGTGATCGCGGACCTCCCGCTCGACCGCGCCGTCGCGTCTGCCCGCGCCGGCTTCTCGGTCACCGAGCTGCCGGCGACCCCGGGTGTCGATACCGCGGGGGTGGCCGCCCGGTGGTTGTCCGCCGCGCCGGGCGGGAGTCTCCTGCTCAGCGACGGTCAGCGCCTGGTCGCGTTGTCCGATCCGGCGGCCGACGTGCTCGACGCCGTGCCCGAGGAGGCGCCGCCGGCGTGGCGGGCCCTCGACGTGGTGCTGGCGCACCACGGCCTGTTCGACCGGCTCTGGCGCCTCGACGACACACCGACGACCGTCGGCATCGCGCACGACATCCCGGTCGCGTTGCGCGAGGCACGGGAGCGCGGTGGGACGGCCGTGCTGCTCCGGCCACCGTCGCCGGGCGACGTCGCGGCGGTCGCTCGCGCCGGTGCCCGGATGCCCCGCAAGTCGACGCTTTTCGTCCCCAAACCGCGCACCGGCCTGGTCCTTCGCCCACTGTCGGGGTGAGCTGCCGCCGGTGGGGGTACGAGGTCATGCGGACTTGCCGGCACCCTCGCCGAGGGCCTTGGTGACCTTCCGACCGCGCCGGCAGTTGACCTCGCAGACCGACGCCGTCCCGGAGCCGGTGCGCCAGAACCGCCGCTGCAGCGCACCCTCCACCTCGACCACGTCACCGGGCTGCCACGCCGCCACCCGGCGTTGGAGTGCCCGGTCGTAGGTGATGCAGCTGAGCACGTCGACCGACTGGCCGCGGACCCGCGGCGCCGGGCGTCGCACGACCAGCCGGAAGCTGACCAGCGTGTCCCCGCTGGGCAAGGTGCGCAGCTCCGCCGGCGCGGACAGTCGCCCCCGCAGCACCACGTCATTGCGATCAATCACGGCCACGCTCATGCCGACGAGCCTGGCTGCAGAGAGCCCTCCGGACCAGGCTCGGAGAAGGACTGTGGACAGCCCCCTCGGATGTGGACACGTCTCGCCGGATCGTCAGTCCGCGCGCTCGTCCGTGCCCTCGTCGGAGGAGGCGGTCTCCCCGAGGAGCTCGGCCACCTCGGCCTCCACCTCCTCGTCGAAGCTCGCTCCGGAGCCGAACTCCTCGAGCGAGTCGACCTCAGCAGCGTCCACCTCAGCCTCGACGAGAGCCTGGTCGACCTCGCCGGGTGTGGTGGGAACGTTCTCGTCCTGGTCAGCCACGTCGTCACCGTCCCCGAGATCGGCGAACTCGACGTCGACGCGGCCGGTCGCCGTTTCCACCAGATCGGGGTCGACCTCGGCGACGGCCTCCACCCATCGATCGGCCGCGGTCTCGTCGCCCTCGGCCCGCAGCAGGTCCGCATAGGCGAGTGCCAGTCGCAGCTGCGCCGAGTCGCCATCGGCAAGCGCCTCGGGCCGGGGGCGACCGCCCAAGGCCTCCTCGAGCACCAGCCGAGCTGCGGCCGTCTCCCCCAGATCGCGCCGGGCACCGGCCTCCACCAGCCGGAGCTCGGCCAGCTCCTCCGCGTCAGGCTCCGCGGCGAGCGCCTCGCTGACCAGCCGCAGCGCCACGTCTGCCCGCCCCAGGGCGCGCTCGCAGTCCGCGAGCACGGCGCGGTATCCGGAGTCGCCGCTCATCCGGCGGTAGGCCCGCAGCTCACGGGTCGCCTCGGCGTAGTCACCCGCGTGGTACGCGGCGACGCCGACGGCCTCCCGGACGGGAGCCACCCTGGACGCCCGGTCACGAGCCGCGCGAGCATGCAGGAGTGCCGCGTCGGGGTCCTCGTCCACCAGCGTGCCGGCGGCCACGAGATGGGCGGCGACCCGATCGGCGTTGCGAGGGTCGAGCCCGCGCAGAGCCGCTCGCACCGCCGGGGCGAGATCACGGATGTCGACCCACTCGGGGATCTCCGGCCCGGCCGGCAGCGGTGGCCGCCGGTCGGCCCGCTCGGGCGGACGCGAGGATCCGCGGCGGTCGTCGGACGGACGGCGGCCCTGCCACGACGGCCGGTCACCGCGCGCACCCGCGGGCCGTTCACCCTGCGGACGCCGGTCCTGCCACGGGCGGTCACCCCGCGCACCCGAAGGCCGCTCCCCCTGCGGCCGCCGGTCCTGCCACGGGCGGTCACCAGTGGGCCGCTCACCCTGGGGACGCCGGTCCTGCCACGACGGCCGGTCACCGCGCGCACCCGCGGGCCGATCCCCCTGCGGACGCCGGTCCTGCCACGGGCGGTCACCAGTAGGCCGCTCACCGCGCGCACCCGAAGGCCGATCCCCCTGCGGACGCCGGTCCTGCCACGACGGCCGCTCACCGCGCGCACCCGCCGGCCGATCCCCCTGCGGACGCCGGTCCTGCCACGGGCGGTCACCAGTGGGCCGCTCACCCCGCGCACCCGCGGGTCGCTCACCCTGCGGACGCCGGTCCTGCCACGACGGCCGCTCACCCCGCGCACCCGCGGGCCGCTCACCCTGCGGACGCCGGTCCTGCCACGACGGCCGCTCACCCCGCGCACCCGCGGGCCGCTCACCCTGCGGACGCCGGTCCTGCCACGACGGCCGCTCACCCCGCGCACCCGCGGGCCGCTCACCCTGCGGACGCCGGTCCTGCCACGACGGCCGCTCACCCCGCGCACCCGCGGGCCGCTCACCCTGCGGACGCCGGTCCTGCCACGACGGCCGCTCACCCCGCGCACCCGCGGGCCGCTGAGGACGTTCGGCGGACCGGCGATCGTCGACGTGCGGTCGCTGTCCGCGATCCCCGCTGGGGCGGCCCGAGGACACATGGCCCTTGTCGTCACGGGCCCCACCGGAGCGCGCGCTCCCGCGGGGGCCATCCGGTCGGCCGGTGCCCTCGTCCCCGGATCGCGGCCGGCCCTCGCCGCCTGCGGGCCGGCCACCGGTCCGGCCACCGGCCCCGCCCCGCGGGTAGCCGCCCTTGCCCGTGGGCGCGCCGCTGCGCGCAGGACCGCCGGAGCGGGCCCCGCTCGAGCCGCGGCCGACGCCCGACCCTCGATGGCCGGGGGTGCCGCCGTTGCCGCGCCGTGGAGCAGTCATGACCTCTGGATACCTCATCGATGATGGCCGCGCTCCGGACGAGCGCGACCGGCGGCAGTGACCGGACAACGCGAACGGGGGTCAGAGCACTGGGCTCTGACCCCCGTTCGGTAATGGTTGTCCGGCGGCGTCCTACTCTCCCACCCCGTCTCCAGGGCAGTACCATCGGCGCTGAGAGGCTTAGCTTCCGGGTTCGGAATGAGACCGGGCGTTTCCCTCTCGCCATGGCCGCCGTAACGCTGTGAACATGACAAACACACACCTGCCAGGGGCCGGGTGTGGTTGCGGGTTCAGAACCGCAC
Source organism: uncultured Actinomycetota bacterium (assembly GCA_963723745.1). Lineage (GTDB taxonomy): Bacteria > Actinomycetota > Actinomycetes > Mycobacteriales > Geodermatophilaceae > CAVRRZ01. The sequence goes on along the minus strand of CAVRRZ010000005.1, from coordinate 8,335 downwards.
AGTGGACGCGAAGGCTTCTTCGTTTCTGGCTCGCCGGGCCCCGCCTGTTGGGGGGTTGTGGCAAGTCCTCGGCCTGTTAGTACCGGTCAGCTCCAACACCTTGCGGTGCTTCCACTTCCGGCCTATCAACCCGCTGGTCTGGGCGGGGGCCTTACCCGGTTGACCCGGTGAGAGACCTCATCTTGAAGCGAGCTTCCCGCTTAGATGCTTTCAGCGGTTATCCCTGCCGAACGTAGCCAACCAGCAGTGCACCTGGCGGTACAACTGGCACACCAGAGGTTCGTCCGTCCCGGTCCTCTCGTACTAGGGACAGCTCTTCTCAAGTCTCTTACGCGCACGGCGGATAGGGACCGAACTGTCTCACGACGTTCTAAACCCAGCTCGCGTACCGCTTTAATGGGCGAACAGCCCAACCCTTGGGACCTACTCCAGCCCCAGGATGCGACGAGCCGACATCGAGGTGCCAAACCATCCCGTCGATATGGACTCTTGGGGAAGATCAGCCTGTTATCCCCGGGGTACCTTTTATCCGTTGAGCGACACCGCTTCCACATGCCGGTGCCGGGTCACTAGTCCCAGCTTTCGCTCCTGCTCGACCCGTCGGTCTCGCAGTCAAGCTCCCTTGTGCACTTGCACTCGACACCTGATTGCCAACCAGGCTGAGGGAACCTTTGGGCGCCTCCGTTACATTTTGGGAGGCAACCGCCCCAGTTAAACTACCCACCTGACACTGTCCCTGATCCGGATCACGGACCGAGGTTAGACATCCAATTCGACCAGAGTGGTATTTCAACGATGACTCCACGGACACTGGCGTGCCCGCTTCACAGTCTCCCACCTATCCTACACAAGCCGAACCGAACACCAATATCAAGCTATAGTGAAGGTCCCGGGGTCTTTCCGTCCTGCCGCGCGTAACGAGCATCTTTACTCGTAGTGCAATTTCGCCGAGCCTGTGGTTGAGACAGCTGAGAAGTCGTTACGCCATTCGTGCAGGTCGGAACTTACCCGACAAGGAATTTCGCTACCTTAGGATGGTTATAGTTACCACCGCCGTTTACTGGCGCTTGAGTTCTGAGCTTCGCGCCCGAAGGCACTAACCCGTCCCCTTAACGTTCCAGCACCGGGCAGGCGTCAGTCCGTATACATCGTCTTACGACTTCGCACGGACCTGTGTTTTTAGTAAACAGTCGCTTCTCACTGGTCTCTGCGGCCCCCCACCGCTGCCCGCCGCAAGGGCGTTCACAGCAGAGGGCCCCCCTTCTCCCGAAGTTACGGGGGCATTTTGCCGAGTTCCTTAACCACAGTTCGCTCGATCGCCTCGGTATTCTCTACCTGACCACCTGAGTTGGTTTGGGGTACGGGCCGCTCGGAACTCGCTAGAGGCTTTTCTCGGCAGCATAGGATCATCCCATTCGCCTCATTCGGCTATGCGTCAGGCCTCACCCTCGTGCGGGACGGATTTACCTACCCCGCGGGCCACACCCTTGCACCGGTACTACCACTCACCGGTAGGACTACCTTCCTGCGTCACCCCATCGCTTGCCTACTACCAGTCCGGGTCCCGCGCTAGAACCCGGCGGTCACCCCGAAGGGATCCCACCGAGCGTTCGGGCGGTTAGCATCGCTGGGTTCAGCATGGACGCTCCTTCGCGGGTACGGGAATATCAACCCGTTGTCCATCGACTACGCCTGTCGGCCTCGCCTTAGGTCCCGACTCACCCTGGGCGGATTAGCCTGGCCCAGGAACCCTTGGTCTTCCGGCGGGGGAGGTTCTCACTCCCCTCTCGCTACTCATGCCTGCATTCTCACTCGCGTGGCGTCCACGGCTGGATCACTCCGCCGCTTCCACCGCCACACGACGCTCCCCTACCCATCCACGCACCTGGCCGCCGGCCACAAGGGCAGGCGACGGGCTAACGCATGAATGCCACGGCTTCGGCGGTGTGCTTGAGCCCCGCTACATTGTCGGCGCGGAACCACTTGACCAGTGAGCTATTACGCACTCTTTCAAGGGTGGCTGCTTCTAAGCCAACCTCCTGGTTGTCTCTGCGACTCCACATCCTTTTCCACTTAGCACACGCTTAGGGGCCTTAGCCGATGATCTGGGCTGTTTCCCTCTCGACTACGAACCTTATCGCCCGCAGTCTCACTGCCACGCTCTCACTTACCGGCATTCGGAGTTTGGTTGACGTCAGTAACCTTGTGGGGCCCATCGGCCATCCAGTGCTCTACCTCCGGCAAGAAACACGTGACGCTGCACCTAAATGCATTTCGGGGAGAACCAGCTATCACCGAGTTTGATTGGCCTTTCACCCCTACCCACAGCTCATCCCCCAGGTTTTCAACCCTGGTGGGTTCGGTCCTCCACGCGGTCTTACCCGCGCTTCAACCTGGCCATGGGTAGATCACTCGGCTTCGGGTCTAGAGCACGCGACTCGATCGCCCTGTTCGGACTCGCTTTCGCTACGGCTACCCCACACGGGTTAACCTCGCCACGTACCGCTAACTCGCAGGCTCATTCTTCAAAAGGCACGCAATCACCGTGCCGGCACAACCGGCTGCGGCTCTCACGGCTTGTAGGCACACGGTTTCAGGTACTATTTCACTCCCCTCCCGGGGTACTTTTCACCTTTCCCTCACGGTACTTGTCCGCTATCGGTCACCAGGAAGTATTTAGGCTTAGCGGGTGGTCCCGCCAGATTCACACCGAATTTCACGGGCTCGGTGCTACTTGGGATACAACTCGGGAGGCGCCAGGCTTTCGGGTACGGGGCTCTCACCCTCTACGGCGACCCCTTCCAGAGGCCTTCCCCTAACCACGACGCTTTCTCACTCCCCGCCGGTCCGGCAGAACCAGCTGAGTCGTCCCACGACCCCGACCACACAACCCCTGCCGGGTATCACATGCGACCGGTTTAGCCTCATCCGCTTTCGCTCGCCACTACTCACGGAATCACTGTTGTTTTCTCTTCCTGTGGGTACTGAGATGTTTCACTTCCCCACGTTCCCTCCACACGCCCTATGTGTTCAGGCGCGGGTCACACCACATGACTGGTGCGGGGTTCCCCCATTCGGACATCCTCGGATCAACGCTCGGTTGGCAGCTCCCCGAGGCTTAACGCAGCCTCCCACGTCCTTCATCGGCTCCTGGTGCCCAGGCATCCACCGTGTGCCCTTAACAACTTGCACACAACAAACACCGCACACCCCACCCCCGGAAGGAAACAGAATGTGCGGCCCTACAAACAAACCCTGCAAAACAGAGTCAGAAGATGCTCGCGTCCACTGTGCAGTTCTCAACCAACAACCAGACACCCCCACACACCCCCGCCAACCCACACCCACCCGGCGCCAACCGGACCCATGCAAGCGGTACGAGGACAAGGAAGCCCTGACCCAACCGAGGAACAACGGTCGCCCGTTCCCTCAGGACCCAACAGCGTGCCTACCACCCACCCACGCACCCGACCCCGATCCACACCCACCCCCGAAGGAACAAGCAGTACTAGGAGCCCGCCACGCGAGCCGGCCGAACTGGTCAGCGTTCCACCCTCGAGCACCACCCCACACACACGCCGACCACTCCAGACGAGTGGCCGATCCCGGTGCGGGCGCGGCTCTGGACCACACAGGCTCCTCACCGAAGGTGGGAGGTGTGGCCAGTGCTCCTTAGAAAGGAGGTGATCCAGCCGCACCTTCCGGTACGGCTACCTTGTTACGACTTCGTCCCAATCGCCGATCCCGCCTTCGACGGCTCCCTCCACAAGGGTTGGGCCACCGGCTTCGGGCGTTACCGACTTTCGTGACGTGACGGGCGGTGTGTACAAGGCCCGGGAACGTATTCACCGCAGCGTTGCTGATCTGCGATTACTAGCGACTCCAACTTCATGGGGTCGAGTTGCAGACCCCAATCCGAACTGAGACCGGCTTTTTGGGATTCGCTCCACCTCACGGTATCGCAGCCCTTTGTACCGGCCATTGTAGCATGTTTGCAGCCCTAGACATAAGGGGCATGATGATTTGACGTCATCCCCACCTTCCTCCGAGTTGACCCCGGCAGTCTCCCATGAGTCCCCGCCATTACGCGCTGGCAACATGGAACGAGGGTTGCGCTCGTTGCGGGACTTAACCCAACATCTCACGACACGAGCTGACGACAACCATGCACCACCTGTGCACGGCCCTTACGGACCCCGCATCTCTGCGAGATTTCCGTGCATGTCAAGCCTAGGTAAGGTTCTTCGCGTTGCATCGAATTAAGCAACATGCTCCGCCGCTTGTGCGGGCCCCCGTCAATTCCTTTGAGTTTTAGCCTTGCGGCCGTACTCCCCAGGCGGGGCGCTTAATGCGTTAGCTGCGGCACGGAGACTCGTGGAATGGCCCCCACACCTAGCGCCCAACGTTTACGGCGTGGACTACCAGGGTATCTAATCCTGTTCGCTCCCCACGCTTTCGCTCCTCAGCGTCAGTAGTTGCCCAGAGACCCGCCTTCGCCACCGGTGTTCCTCCTGATATCTGCGCATTTCACCGCTACACCAGGAATTCCAGTCTCCCCTGCAACACTCAAGTCCGCCCGTATCGACTGCAGGCCTGAGGTTGAGCCTCAGGTTTTCACAGCCGACGCGACGAACCGCCTACGAGCTCTTTACGCCCAATAATTCCGGACAACGCTTGCACCCTACGTATTACCGCGGCTGCTGGCACGTAGTTGGCCGGTGCTTCTTCTGCAGGTACCGTCACTTTCGCTTCGTCCCTGCTGAAAGAGGTTTACAACCCGAAGGCCGTCATCCCCCACGCGGCGTCGCTGCGTCAGGCTTCCGCCCATTGCGCAATATTCCCCACTGCTGCCTCCCGTAGGAGTCTGGGCCGTGTCTCAGTCCCAGTGTGGCCGGTCACCCTCTCAGGCCGGCTACCCGTCGTCGCCTTGGTAGGCCACTACCCCACCAACAAGCTGATAGGCCGCGGGCCCATCCCCAGCCGAAAAACTTTCCACCACCAGACCATGCGGTCAGCGGTCATATCCGGTATTAGCCCCAATTTCTTGGAGTTATCCCAGAGCCGGGGGCAGGTTGCCCACGTGTTACTCACCCGTTCGCCACTAGAACACCCACCCGAAGGCGGGGCCTCGTTCGACTTGCATGTGTTAAGCACGCCGCCAGCGTTCGTCCTGAGCCAGGATCAAACTCTCCGTAGATGAATTCGATACGCAGCTGAGAACCGAGAGCTAGCACTCTCGATATCAATCAACCAAAGGAATCCCCACCAGACACCCGAAGGCACCCGGCACGGGGTTATTACTTGGCACTGACTTTCGGCACGCTGTTGAGTTCTCAAGGAGCGGACGCACAACAACTCCACCCTCTCGGGCTTCATCGTCAGCGGATTGTCCCACTCTACGCCGTCCGAAGTGGTCAGCGGCCCCGGGGGGTGCTGGCCTCCGCCCTCCCGGGCGCGTTCGGCGCATAGAGAAAACTACGTCCGTCCGGGGCCGGTGTCAAACCGCCTGGACGGTGACCCCGGACACCCCGGTCCGCTCCTCAGACGCCGGCTCGCCGGACACCCGCGATCGACCGCTTGCCACGTCGCAGGACCAGCCAGCCGCCCGGCAGCCACGCGTCCTCGGCCGGCACCGACTCGGCCTCGGTGACCCGCTCGTTGTTGAGGTAGGCGCCGCCCTCCTTCACCGTGCGGCGCGCCTCCGAGAGGCTGCTCACCAGGCCGGTCTGCTGCAGCAGGGCCGCGATGCTCGGCGTCGGGCCGCTGACCGTGATGCTCCCCGCCTCGCGCAGCGCGGCGCCGAGCGTCGCGGCGCCGAGCGCGCCGAGGTCGTCGCGTCCGAAGAGGGCTCGGCCGGCCGCCTCGGCCTGGCGCAGCTCCTCGGGGCCGTGCACGAGCAGCGTGAGCTCCTCGGCCAGCGCCCGCTGCGCGGTGCGCGCGGCGGGCCGCTCCACGCTCTCGGCGATCAGCGCGTCCACCTCGTCGGCCGGCCGCTCCGAGTACAGCGGCAGCCAGGCACGGGCATCGGCGTCGTCGGCGTTGAGCCAGAACTGGAAGAAGGCGTACGGGGACGTCAGGGCCGGGTCCAGCCAGACGGCGCCGCCCTCGCTCTTTCCGAACTTCGTCCCGTCGGACTTCGTCACCAGCGGGGTGGCGAGCGCATGGACGGTGGCGCCCTCCGTGCGGCGGACCAGGTCGATGCCCGCGGTGAGGTTGCCCCACTGGTCCGAGCCGCCCGTCTGCAGCGTCACCCCGTGCCGGCGATGGAGCTCCCGGTAGTCGTTGGCCTGCAGGATCTGGTAGCTGAACTCGGTGTAGCTGATGCCGGCGTCGGAGTTCAGCCGCGCGGCGACCGCCTCCTTGGCCAGCATCCGGCCGACCCGGAAGTGCTTGCCGATGTCGCGCAGGAAGTCGATCGCCGAGATCGGCGCCGTCCAGTCCAGGTTGTCCACGTAGATCGGGCCCTTGAGCCCGTCGGTCTCCGCCGGCACGTCGAGGAAGGGCGCGACCTGGTCGCGGATGCGTCCCACCCACTCGGCCACGGTGTCGCGGTCGTTGAGCTGCCGCTCGGACGACGGTCGGGGGTCGCCGATCAGGCCGGTGGCACCACCGACGAGGACGACGGGCTGGTGGCCGGCGCGCTGCAGCGCCCGGAGCACCATGAACTGGAGCAGGTGGCCGACGTGCAGGCTCTGCGCCGTCGGGTCGAAGCCCGCGTAGTAGGCGATCGGGCCGGCGTCGAGCGAGGCACGCAGCGCGGCCTCGTCGGTGCTCTGGGCGATCAGCCCACGGCGGTGCAGGTCGTCGATCACTCCGGAGTCGGAAGGCAGTGTCACGGGGAGCCATCCTGCCCGGCGGCCCGGGCCCGAGGCTTGCCACCCGCCCGGAACGCGCTCACCGACGGCGCCCCGGTCTCCCAGAACCGCCACGCCAGGTCCGTGGCCTGGCTGATGCCGACGCGCGGGCCCGCCGACACCGACGCCGGCGCCGCGCCCCGGTGCAGCCGGACGGCGCTGCCCGGGTCCAGCAGATCGGCTCCGCGGTCCGCCGGGCCGATGGCCAGGGCCTGGGTCAGCCGGGCCGGCCCGCGGGCCAGGTCGCGCTCGGCGCGGGCGGCGGGACGGCGGGACCGCGCCAGCCCCTCCCCCACCACCACCTCGACCGGCGCGCAACAGCACCGCGGAGCCGCGGCCCTCGGGCCCGACGACCACGTTGGCGCACCAGTGCACGCCGTAGCTGAAGTACACGTACAGGCGGCCCGGCGGGCCGAACATGATCTCCGCGCGGGGGGTGGGGCCGCGGTGTGCGTGCGAGGCCGGGTCCAGTCCCTCCCCGGAGTACGCCTCCACCTCCGTCAGCCGCAGCGCGACCGTTCCCTCGGGCCGGTCGGTGACGACCCAGCAGCCGAGCAGGGCGGGTGCCACCTCGTCGACCGGTCCGAGCAGGTCAGCGGGCCCCAGGAGGGGCCCGGGCATCGGGAGGTCGTCCGCGGGGTCCACCGCGCTCAGAGCGCGGCCGCCACGGGCGATGCCGCTGCCCAGGCCCGGTGTCCCGCCACCAGTTCGGTGAGCGCGACCAGCTGCTCGGCCACCCGCTCGGGCGCCGTCCCTCCCCGGGTCCGGCGAGCGGCCAGCGCGCCGGGCACCGACAGCACCGAACGGACGTCGGGCGTCAGGCGCTCGTCGATACCTCGGCCAGCTGCTCGTCGTCGAGCTCGTCGAGCTCCAGGCCGGCCTTCTCGCAGAAGGCGACCATCGCCCCGGAGATCTCGTGCGCCGAGCGGAACGGGACGCCGGTGGTGACCAGCCACTCGGCCACGTCGGTGGCGAGAGCGAAGCCCTGAGGTGCTGCCGCCTCGAGCACCTAGGGCCGCAGGGTCAGCGTGGCGACCATGCCGGTGACCGCGGGCAGCAGGAGCATCAGCTGCTCCATGGAGTCGAAGACCGGCTCCTTGTCCTCCTGCAGATCGCGGTCGTAGGCCAGCGGCAGGCCCTTGAGCATGGTCAGCAGGCCGGTCAGGTTGCCGACGAAGCGGCCGGACTTGCCGCGGGCCAGCTCGGCGATGTCGGGGTTCTTCTTCTGCGGCATGATCGACGACCCGGTCGCCCAGGCGTCGTCCAGGACGCGCCCAGCCGAACTCGGTCGACGTCCAGAGGCACGACCTCCTCCCCCAGCCGGGACAGGTGCACCCCGATCAGCGCCGCGGCGAAGCAGAACTCCGCGGCGAAGTCGCGGTCGCTGACCGCGTCGATCGAGTTGTCGGCCGCTCGGTCGAAGCCGAGCTCGGCGGCGACCGCGTCGGGGTCCAGGGGCAGCGACGAGCCCGCGAGCGCGC